>NZ_CP136693.1:0-2400000 GCF_032922745.1 Marinobacter salarius | reverse complement strand
CCGTCCGGTTGTAGATTCCAAGTTCTTTCGCCAATGTCATGTATCCGGCTATTCAGTGACAGGATCAAAATCAGACTTCGACGAGCCGCTCCACAAAGAATTCCAGATGCCCCCGGGGCGACGATGGCAGCGGCCAGCTATCCACTTTCTCCGCAAGGCTCTTGATTGCCAACGATGCTTTTGCCCGAGGGTAGGCATCCAGCACGGCACGCTGCCGCTGTACCGCCTTTTTTACGGCCTCGTCATACGGCACGATACCCACATATTGTAGTGCCACATCAAGAAAGCGCTCGGTAACCCGGGTCAGTTTTTCAAACAGGTGGCGACCTTCCTGCTCATTCCTGACCTGGTTGGCCAGTATACGGAAGCGGTTGGTGCCGTAATCCCGGTTCATGAGCTTTATAAGGGCGTAGGCGTCGGTAATAGACGTAGGTTCATCACAGACAACCAGCAATAGTTCCTGTGAGGCTCGGAGGAAACTCACCACCGATTCGGAAATACCCGCAGCGGTATCAACAATCAGCACATCGATCTGGTCACCCAGTTCACTGAAAGCGTTGATCAGGCCAGCATGCTCCAGCGTGGAAAGCTGAGTCATACGCTGAGTCCCCGAGGAGGCAGGCACGATTTTAATGCCACCGGGTCCATTGACCAGCACATCCCGCAAGTCGCAATCCCCGGCAATGACATCCTGTATGTTGCGGTTGGCGGTAATACCCAGAAGCACGTCAATGTTGGCAAGACCAAGATCGGCGTCTAGCAGTACCACCCGACGCCCCATTTGCGCGAGGGCGATGCCAAGGTTTACTGATACGTTGCTCTTGCCAACGCCCCCTTTCCCGCCGGAAACGGCAATAACCTGTACCGGATGTGGTCTGCTCATACTGACTCTGATCTCTTGCCGCGTTTAACCGCAGGCTGTGTTGTTTTTAAACAGCGACTGCCTGTTGCTGCTGGAGTTTCTTCAGCCTCTCCACGGCTAAACGCACCAGCGGGATGGACTCAGCGTGGTGCAAGTCTTCCGGGATTTTCTGCCCGTCGGTGTAATAGGCCACCGGCAATCCCGTTTCCATGACGAATCCCAGCGATTCACCCAGGGTCAGTGCTTCATCGATTTTGGTCATCACACAACCCGTAAGATTTGCCATCTTATAGCAATGCCAGACGGATTTCATGATGCGCGGCTGACTGGTTGCCGAAACCACCAGATGGGTTCGAATCCGATGGTGACTGCGAGCCAGCTCCATAAGCTGCTCCTCGTAGCCCTTGTCGGTGCTGGTCAGGCCTGCGGTATCAATCAACACCAGGTGCCGGTCCGACAGTTCGTCCAGTATGTCGTCCAGGGAATGGGTTTCATCCACAACCCGAACCGGAACGTTCAGTATGCGCCCGAACACGAATAATTGCTCGTGTGCCGCAACCCGATAGCGATCGGTTGTGACCAGTGCCAGAGAGTCAGGGCCGTGGCGCAGAACGTAGTGTGCGGCCAGCTTGCCGATGGTCGTCGTCTTGCCGGACCCGGTTGGTCCCACCAGAGCATAGACACCACCCTCTTCCGCCCACTCGGTGCGCGTAGTCTTTACACCGGCGGCCAGCATTTTCAGAGACTGTTTCCAACCATCTTCAAGCCGGCCTGCCCGGTGACGCCGGGACAGAGAATTGGCAAGCTCCAGTCCGAGACCGAATTCCTGCAACTTTTCAGACAGCCTCTGCTGTACTGCGTTTACCGCTGTTTGTTCGGGTTCACCGCCGTTGCGGGCACTGACCAAGTCACGGAGGGAACTGATTTCCGCGCGCATTTGCGCAAGCTCGCCGGAATAGGCAGCACGTGCGGTCGACGGCTCTTCAACAACCACAGTATCGTCGTTGGCGAGTGCTTCCTCAGAAAGACCAGCGTCACCAAACTCACCACCCACACTCGTCCTACCAAACGCCGCACGCTTTTCACGCACTTCACGAATGCGATCGCGGGAGCGGCCGAGTTCGTCCTCCAGGCGGCGATGCTGTTCCGCCTGCAACTCGGCTAGCCGTGAGCCATTGGTGGCTTCCCGTGCGGCGTCTCCGAGACGCTGACGCGCCATGTTTTCGTCGTAATCGAGCGCTGTCACAATTTCGACGCCGCCATCAACACGACGATTGGAAAGGATCACGGCATCGGGCCCCATCTGATCCCGCACCTGACGCAGTGCCTCTGCCATGCTTTTGGCGAAAAACCGCTTTACTTTCATAATGATGCCTCCTTTCGGTCAACGCTTCCCAGCGTCTTCCGCCTTTCCAGCCGCGGCCTTTACTGGCCGACGGATGCGACAATAGTGATCTGTTTGTTATCCGGAATTTCCTGATACGACAGTACATGCAGGCGCTCGACTCCGTAGCTGGCAAACTTCGCCAGTACCGGGCGCAAGGGCCCGGAAACCAGGAGAATCGCCGGCTTGCCCAGCATTTCCTGGCGCTGGACGCTGTCCTGGAGCGACCGTTGAAGCTTCTCAACCATATTTGGCTCCAGCACCAGCCCGATGTCTTCTTGACCGCCGGATTGTTGACTCTGCTGCATGGACTTTAGCAATAACTGTTCCAAGTCCGGATCCAGAGTAATCACCGGGATCTCCGCGTCGTTGCCACAGATACTCTGGACAATCATCCGGCGAAGTGACTGGCGAGCAACCGTGGTCAGCAGTTTCGGGTCCTGGCTCTTCGGGTGGACGTTCACAATGGCCTCCGCAATAGAGCGCATGTCACGGATCGGCACTTCCTCTTTCAGCAGATTCTGTAGCACCTTCAGCAGCAGGCTGATGGAAATGGTGGTGGGTACCAGTTCTTCCGCCAGCTTTGGTGACACTTTTTCGAGCTGGTCCAGCCATTTCTGAGCTTCCTCATGGCCAAGCAGTTCGTGGGCGTGTCTCTGAAGGATCTGGTTGAGGTGTGTCGCCACCACGGTACTGGCGTCCACGACGGTATAACCGAGGGTCTGTGCCTGGTCTTTTTTATCCGGCTCGATCCAACTGGCGTCCAGACCAAAGGCGGGGTCTTTGCCCTCTATCCCCTCGATCTTGCCGAACACCTGACCTGGGTCAATCGCCAGTTCACGGTCTGGATGGATTTCTGCCTCGGCAATGGTGACGCCCATCAGGGTGATTCGGTAGACATTGGGCATCAGGTCGAGGTTGTCGCGGATATGGACCGAAGGCATCAGGAAGCCCAGATCCTGTGAGAGCTTTTTGCGAACGCCCTTGATACGGCTGAGAAGCTGACCGCCCTGGGATTTATCCACCAGGGGAATCAGGCGATAGCCCACCTCCAGGCCGACGATATCCACGGTGGCCACATCGTCCCATCCGAGTTCCCGGGTTTCTCCCGGCGGCGGCAGCTGGGCACTCTGTTCACCGCCCTCACCGCCAGGTGGCAAGTCGCGCCCCGGGCCTGCCGGACGAGCACCACCGCCCCGGATCGGGAACACACCATCCTCCTCAACGGTCTGGCGTTCCTGTTGCCATATGTACCAGGCAATACCACCCGCAATCGCCCCCAGACCGAGGAATGCTACGTGCGGCATGCCAGGAATCAGGCCCAGAATGATGAGAATAACGGCCGCGATACCCAGCGCCTTGGGGGCGTTGAACATTTGTTGCAGTATCTGCCCGCCCATGTCCTGGCTGGACGTTACCCGGGTAACCATGATCGCTGCAGACGTCGACAGCAGCAGTGACGGAATTTGAGCCACCAGACCGTCACCAATGGTCAGCAGTGCATAGTTCTGCGTAGCCGTACCAAAATCGAGGCCGTGCTGGAGCATACCGATGGCAATGCCACCGATCAGGTTGATGGCCAGGATCAACAGGCCGGCGATGGCGTCGCCCTTGACGAATTTACTGGCGCCGTCCATCGAGCCGTAGAAGTCTGCTTCCTGGGCAATTTCAGAGCGACGGTGCTTGGCTTCTTCCTGGTTGATAAGACCGGCATTGAGATCGGCATCGATGGCCATCTGCTTACCCGGCATGGCATCCAGGGTGAAACGTGCGCTTACTTCCGACACCCGGCCAGCACCTTTGGTGACCACCAGGAAGTTGATGATCATGAGGATGGCGAAGACCACCAGGCCAACCGCGTAGTTACCGCCGATAAGAACCGCGCCGAACGACTCGATCACCTTACCGGCCGCATCACCGCCTTCATGGCCGTTGAGCAGAACAATCCGTGTGGATGCAACGTTGAGCGCCAACCTCAACAGTGTTGCCACCAACAGAACAGTCGGAAAGGATGCAAACTCCATCGGCCGCAAGGCGTAGACACACACCAGCAGGATCACGATCGACAAGGTAATGTTGAAGGTGAAGAACACGTCCAGCATGAACGCCGGCATGGGCAGAATCATCATGCCCAGCAACCCCATCAACATCACGGGAATGCCAATATTACCCCGCGTCAGGGATTTGACATTGTTGAAGACTAGCGCTCGATCCATGCCGGGAAACTCTCCGATTGGCGGTAAACCGCAGGGGTGTGCGGGTCGTTTTTTTGACGCAGACGCATCGTTTGACGAGGTATTCGCAAGATCCGTACCAGCCCTCACGGCTTTTCTTTTTACCACGCCTGACGGACTCGGCAAGATACGGTATCCTTGCGCCATTTGCTGGCGTCTTTACTGCGCCCAATCACATCATCGACCCAGACGCAAAGGTGAGCCCATGCCAATTCACGAGGTCAAGCACCCTCTTATCCGCCATAAACTCGGCCTGATGCGCCGCTCAGACATCAGCACCAAAAATTTCCGGGAGCTCGCTCAGGAAGTCGGTGCTCTGTTGACGTACGAGGCCACCAAGGATTTTTCACTGCAGAAGAAAACCATTGAAGGCTGGGCCGGGCCGGTGGAGATTGAACAGATCCAGGGCAAGAAAACCACCATCGTGCCAATCCTTCGGGCCGGCCTGGGTATGCTGGACGGCGTACTCACCCTGATTCCCGGTGCCCGGGTCAGCGTTGTCGGCCAAGTGCGCAACGAAGAAACCCTGGAAGCCAGCACCTATCTTGAAAAGCTGGTAGGCGAACTGGATGAGCGCATGGCCATGATCGTCGACCCCATGCTGGCCACCGGTGGCTCCATGATCTCCACCATCGACGTGCTAAAGAAAGCCGGCAGTACCGAAATTCGTGCACTCGTCCTGGTTGCAGCACCAGAAGGCGTAAAAAAAGTGTTGGAGAAACATCCAGATGTGTCGATCTACACCGCATCAATCGATGACAGGCTAAATGAGAAAGGTTACATCCTTCCGGGGCTTGGCGACGCCGGCGACAAAATCTTCGGCACCAAGCAGAAGGACGTCTAACCATGCAGGACCATAGCACCGACCCGGTCTGGAAACAGGCCATCGCCGGCTCACAAATGCTGCTGGTGGCTTTTGGCGCATTGGTATTGATGCCCCTGATTACCGGCCTCGATCCCAACGTTGCGCTGTTCACCGCCGGCATTGGCACGCTGATTTTCCACATCGTCACCGGCGGCCAGATTCCCATTTTCCTGGCCTCATCCTTCGCCTTTATCGCCCCGATCATTGCCGCCAAGGGTCGCTTCGGCCTTGAGGAAACACTCGGTGGCCTGATGGCCGCGGGCATCCTTTATATCATCCTGAGTGGCGCTGTACGCCTGCGCGGTACCGGTTTCATCACCCGCTTGTTGCCTCCCGTGGTTATCGGCCCGGTTATTATGGTGATTGGCCTTGGCCTGGCGCCGGTGGCTGTCCACATGGCTTCCGGCCGCACCGGTGATGGCGCGCAACAACTGGTGCCCTACGACACCGCCATCTGGATTGCGATGATCTCCCTGGCCGTGACCGTGATTATGGCGGTCTGGTCCAGCGGAATCTTCCGCCTGATCCCGATCATGTTCGGCATTATCGTCGGGTACATACTCTCCGCCTTTGCTGGCATCGTGGACCTGTCACCCATTACCAACGCGCCCTGGTTCGCCATCCCCAACTTTGTGGCGCCGGAGTTCAGCTGGGCAGCCATCCTGTTCATGATTCCTGTGGCCATCGCACCAGCCATTGAGCACATTGGCGACATCCTCGCCATCGGTACCGTCACCCGCAAAAACTACCTTGAGAAACCCGGCCTGCACCGCACCCTGCTAGGCGACGGCCTTGCCACCAGTGCTGCCTCAGCCCTTGGTGGCCCGCCCAACACCACCTATTCAGAGGTTACGGGCGCGGTGGTGCTGACCAAGAACTTCAATCCCAAAGTCATGATCTGGGCGGCGTGCATTGCCATCGTGCTGGCGTTCATCGGCAAATTCGGCGCAGCGCTCCAAACCATCCCGGCGCCGGTCATGGGCGGTATCCTGTGCCTGTTGTTCGGCTCTATTGCCGTTGTCGGCCTGAATACCCTGATCCGGCACCAGGTCGACCTGTCGCAGGCACGCAACCTGGTCATCGTTGCCGTCACTCTGGTCTTCGGGATTGGTGGCATGGCGATTGGTAACCTGGAGGGCATCGCCCTTTGCGCGGTGGTTGCCATAGCCCTCAACCTGATCCTGCCAGGCAAGGGCGAGGCATGGGGCGCACGGATTCATGAGCAAGACACCCACTGACAACCGACCAATGAAAGCAGCTGGCAGCTCCGGCATCAGCTTTACCGCTCTCTATACCGGTGCCGTATGGCACCGGTACGGTCTCTCCGACGACGTGCTTGCGACGGATGAGGGGCGCTGGCTGTATCACCTGATGACTCCGTTCGAGGTAGGAAGCAAAACGCTCATCGGTGGCAACATCCGCACCTTCCTGATGCAGCGCCACCTGATCATCGATCACCTTATCGAACAGGCCCTTGAGCGTGGCGTCACCCAGGTTCTGGAAATTGCCTGCGGAATGTCTCCAAGAGGCATCCGCTTGCGGGAAAAGCACCCACACCTCCATATGGTGGAAGCCGACCTCCCCGACATGGCCACCAAAAAGGCCGCAAGACTCCTGGCCTCCGGTCGCCTGGGCGACCACCATCAGGTAATGCCCATCGACATCCTGGCGGAATCCGGTGAACAGACGCTGGAGGCGATTGTCGCGAGAGCGTTCGACAGCAAAGAACCGGTGGTTGTCGTCACCGAGGGACTGACCAGCTATTTCTCCTTGCCGGTTATTTCAGAATTCTGGAAACGCCTGGCTGCACTGCTGCAACAGCGCCCGGGATCGGTCTACCTGTCCGAAAGCTACCTGATGCCAAACCAGCCACTGTTACGCGGTGCCCTGAAATCCCTCGGCGGACTGCTAAGCACGGTTACCCGCAGTGATGTCAGCTTCCATTTCCTGGACGACCAACAAGCGGCTGAGCACTTCGGTGCTTGCGGCTTTCCCTCCGTTACCGTCCACAACCCTGCTGACCTCTACGGCCAACTCCCAATTCCGGAGAGCCGCCGTGATCCTATGGTTCGGGTTATTGAGGCCTCGGTGTAACCTGCTTTTAGCCTTCCGGTTTGGCGTTAACGGGTGTGCGAAAGGGACTCCCAAAAAACGCCCGTGAATACATCCCTGTAGGGCTCGGTCGCGCCATCCATGGCGCTCCACGTTTTTGGGAGTCCCTTCCCCACACCCCCTCGATCAACGGCGTTATCGCAAGCAGGCAAGGTCGAATAATAGGAAACCCGAGAAAGGTTTTGACGATTTTGGCGATATCTATGATGAAAGAAGTGGCTCTGCGGGTGGGCTGCCCAAAACTGTACGGAGCCATGGATGGCGGAGTCCAAGCGTCACATGGATGTGCCGAAGGAGCGTGTTTTGGGCAGCCCGCCCGCAGAACCACCTCCCCCAAACCAACAGGCTAGGTACCAACAGGCCAGCACCCAACTCAAACGTCGCGCCGCAAATCCGAAGGAATCGGAAACTTCGGCATCTGGGGCTTCTCGCCCCGTCCCTTACGGAATTGACGAAGCTGGAACACATAGGCGAGCACCTGGGCGATCGCCATGTACAGACCATCCGGGATTTCACCCCCGATGTCAGTGTTGTGGTAAACCGCCCGCGCCAAAGGTGGCGTGCGGAGAATCTCCACCTTGTTCTCGCGGGCAATCTCCATGATCTTGAAAGCCGTTTCGTCCGACCCTTTCGCCACCACAATCGGCGCCGCCATCTTCTTTTGATCGTACTTCAACGCCACCGCATAATGCGTCGGGTTAGTGATCACCACATCCGCGCCCGGGACATCCTGCATCATCCGACGCTGAGCCATCTCACGCTGCAACTGACGGATCTTACCCTTCACTTCCGGCTTGCCTTCCGTATCCTTGTATTCGTCTTTCACTTCCTGCTTGGTCATGCGCAGCTTTTTCTGGTGATCAAAGATCTGGAACGGCACGTCGATCGCGGCAATGACGATGGTGGCACAGGCAAGGATGAAAAAGCTCCAGGCCATGGTCCACACAACATGCTCCATGGCCGATCTCGCAGGCTCTTCAGCGATGCTAAGCAGGTCATCCGTACGCAGGTTCAATATCAGGATCGCTACCGCCATCACCAGGCCGACTTTCAGGATGGCTTTGACCAGTTCAATCAGCGAACGCATGGAGAACATGCGCTTGAGACCTTTGAGAGGGTCCATTCTATTAAGCTTGGGGGCGATGGCTTTTCCGCTGACCAGCAGACCACCAATACCAATCGAGCCTGCGACTGCAGCGACGAGCAAGAGGATCAGCAAGGGCGCCAGGGACAGGGCGGCTTCCTTGGTGGAGGCAATCAGCTGGACGCTCATATGCCGGGTGTCGAAGATGGCGGAGCGCTCCAACACGAAGCTGTCGCGCATGATACTTTCCAGGGAAGCGCCCATTGACGCGCCAAACATCAGCAGGCCGCCGGCACCAGCCAACAGAACAGCCATGGTCGCCAGTTCCTTGGAACGCGCAGTCTGGCCGTCCTCCCTGGCTTTCTCAAGCCTTCGGGGGGTGGCCTCTTCGGTTTTTTCCTGGCTGTTGTCGTTTTCTTCGGCCATGGTTTTCCGTCGCTACTAAGGCTGCCCTTGCAGGTTTCGCATGAACTCAAACGTCTCCCGGGTGTACTGCTCGAAATGTGGCAGAAAATTGGCGTGCAGCACCCATATGGCAAATAATCCAAAAATCAGGCCAATCGGAAAACCCAGGGCAAAAATGTTCATCTGGGGAGCAGCACGTGTCATAACCCCAAAGGAAATATTGACGATAAACACGGCGGTGACAGCAGGTAGGGCCAGCAAGACAGCGGACACGAATATCCAACTGATGCGATGGGCGAGCTGCCACACACCAGCCTGCCCCAGACCTTCCAGGCCAATGGGGATGGTGCGGAAGCTCTCAATAAAGACTTCGAATGCGACCAAGTGCCCGTTCATCGCCAGATACAGCAGAGTAATGGTGATGGTGTAGATCTGCGCCAATACCGGCACACTCACGCCGTTGGCCGGATCAACCATGGAGGCAAAACCAAGCCCCATTTGCATGGCAATCATCTGTCCGGCAACAACAAACAGCTGGAACAGGGCCGTCAGGGCAAATCCCATCCCCACACCAATGAGGATTTGCTGCAAGGTGATCACCACCCCGTCAGCACTGAAGGCGTCCACCTGAGGCACTGGCGGGATCATGGGCACCACCAGGATGGTGATAATAAGAGCGAGCCCCAAGCGAACCCGTGCCGGGACAAGCTGGGTGCCAATAAAGGGAATGACCATCATGAAACTGGCCAGCCGGAACAGCGGCCACAGGTGCTGACCTACCCACTGGTTGATCAGGTCGGCTGATATTTCCGTGGGCATGCGCGGTCAGCCAATCAAATAAGGGATATTGGTGATCAGTCGATTCGCATGATCAAGAAGCTGGGTCAACATCCATGGGCCCGCCACGATGATGGTGATCAGGGTAACCAGCAAGCGAGGCAGAAAACTCAATGTCTGTTCGTTGATTTGCGTGGCCGCCTGGAAGGTACTGACCACAAGACCGATCACCAGGCCGGGCCCAATAATCAGACTCGCTAACAGCACGATCATCCACAGAGCTTCACGCAGAATATCGATAACGGTTTCGGGTGTCATGGCGTTGCTTCCCCTATATCCCGTAACTTGCAGCCAGGGTACCCATGATCAGGGCCCAGCCGTCCACCAGCACAAAGAGCATGATTTTAAACGGTAGCGAAATAATGATTGGCGACAGCATCATCATACCCATGGCCATGAGAACGCTGGCGACCACCATGTCGATGATGAGAAACGGAATAAACAGAATGAAACCGATCTGGAACGCGGTTTTGAGCTCACTGGTCACAAACGCTGGTAAGAGTACCCAGAAGGAGACATCCTCAGCAGTCTCGTATTGTTCGTCCGCGATGCGCATAAACAATCCCAGGTCACTCTCCCGTGTCTGTGCCAGCATAAAATTCCGGAAGGGCTGACTGGCCTGCTCCACCGCCTCCAAAGAGCTAAGCTCTTCCTGCATGTAGGGCTGCAGCGCCACTTCATTCACCTCTTCCAGTACCGGCTTCATGATGAAGATGGTCAGGAACAGGGTTAGACCTAGCAGAATCTGGTTGGAAGGTGTGGACTGCAAACCAAGAGCCTGACGCAGGATCGCAAACACCACGATGATGCGAGTAAACGATGTCATCATCATCAGCATGGCAGGCAGGAACGTCAGCGCCGTCATCAGCGCCAGGATCTGCAGGGAAACGGAGTATTCCTGAACGCCCTCTTCCTCGCCCGGGGTTACGGTGAAGGCTGGGATACCGGGGATATCCGCCAGTGCAGCGGGAGCCCAGGCTGTAAGCGTGAAAAGGGTCAGCAAAGCCAGAATGCGCCCGGACACATGCACTCCCATGTCAGGAACCTTCCTTCGATGAAGAACCGGAGCCCCAGGATTTTCCGATCATGCCCTGGAGTTTACGGGCGAAATCGCTGGGCACAGGGTCACCGGCACTGACCACCGGTTCATCAAACACATGCAACGTTCGAATGGCCGATGGCGTAACGCCAATCAGAATCTGTTTGCCGCCGACCTCGATCAGGGAAATCCGCTCACGCGTTCCCATGGGCATCACCGAGACCACCTTGATGGCCCGGGTATTGCCACCCGTCATGCCGCTCATGCGCCTTACAATCCAGGCGCAACCAAAGATAATGGCGATCACCGCCAGCAGGCCCACCCCCAACGTCAGCATGGTGACCAGAGTATCCGGTGCGGTGGCGGCTTCCCCAGACGGCCCCTCTTGTTCCTGGGCGAACGTCAGAACGGGCATAACCGGCGTCAATAAAACGCCGGTAAGGCCATAACGGACAGCTGACCGATGCATCCGCGCCATACTATTTCTGCAACCGCTTGATGCGTTCGCCGGGGCTAATGACGTCCGTCAGGCGGATACCGAACTTTTCGTTCACCATGACCACTTCGCCGTGGGCAATCAGGGTGCCATTGACCAGCACGTCCAGCGGTTCACCCGCCAGCCGGTCCAGTTCAATGACCGAGCCCTGATTCAACTGCAACAAGTTGCGAATCGGAATCTGGGTGTTACCCACTTCCATGGAAATGGTCACGGGAATATCGAGGATGACATCCAGGTCCGGTGCGGGGCCTGTACCCTGGCTAAAGTTCGATCCCTCCGGAAACTCTTCCATGGGTGCCGCACGGACATTGTCTTTGGCGTCCTCGCTGCCGTCATCGTCGTCGGTTTCTCCAGCCTCTGCCATGGCCGCAGCCCACTCGTCCTCGCGGCCATCTTCGTCGGCATCCCCCGACTCTTCCATGGCGGATTCCCACTCTGCGGCAAGCTTCTCGTCTTCGCTGAGTTCCTGCTCGTCTTTCTTATCGTCGTCAGCCATTGCGTCCCACCTTCAGTTGTTTTTTCACTTTGGGCGCCGTCGCCCGATCATGAATCCTTAGCGCCAGCTTGCCATCACGGGTTCCCATTGTGGCTTTGTAGACCGGAATGCCATTGGCAGTCAGGGTCAGTAACTCGGGAATTTCCACGGGGATGATGTCGCCTTCCTTCAGTTTGGCAATATCGCGAAGAGAAATGCGTCGGCGGCAAACCGTGGTATTAATGGGAACATTCACGTCCTTGATGTCTTCCTGAAGCGCACTGACCCAGCGTTCATCCACGTCGTCAATGTCGCTCTGGACGCCAGCGTCCAGCACATCCCTTATAGGTTCAATCATGGAGTACGGCAGCGCCATGTGCAGCTCGCCACCACCACCATCAAGCTCAATGTGGAAGGTGCTCACAACCACCACCTCACTGGGGCTGACGATGTTGGCCATGGCCGGGTTGACTTCGGAACTGAGGTACTCGAAATCCACCTTCAACACCGCATGCCAGGCTTCCCGCATGTCATGAAACACCTGATCAAGCACCATCTGTACGATACGGGTTTCCGTCGGGGTAAATTCGCGGCCCTCGATTTTGGCGTGTCGGCCTTCCCCACCGAAGAAGTTGTCCACCAGCTTAAAGACCAGTTTGGCGTCCAACACAAACAGCGAGGTCCCCCGAAGCGGGCGGACCTTGCAGAGGTTGAGGCTGGTGGGCACGTAAAGGGTATGGATGTACTCGCCGAACTTCATGATCTGAACACCACCGGTGGACACATCGGCGTTGCGGCGCAACAGATTGAACAGGCTGATCCGGGTGTAGCGGGCGAAACGCTCGTTGATCATTTCCAGCGTGGGCATCCTGCCACGGACAATGCGGTCCTGGCTGGCAAGGTCGTAGGACTTGATACCGGCTTCGTCGGTTTCATCATAGGTATCAATGTCGCCGTCATCCACACCATGGAGGAGCGCGTCAATTTCGTCCTGTGACAGTAAGTCCTGCATACGTTTCTCTGCCTGTGATGTCCGCCCTACCGGGCGCTGTTGCATTCTTTAGCTTGCCCTAGATTGTCTCTAGTACATCGCTAATGCATTTCTAACGCATTCTCTACTGAACGACAAAGTTCCTGAACAGCACGGCCAGCAAGGGCGGCTCCCCTTCCTGTTCAAGCGCGCTGTTGACGGTTGTCAGCATATCATTGGCCAGCGACTTCCGGCCCTCCGGTGTCTGTAGCTCATTAAAGTCCCGGCCGCCGAGCACACCGATCAGTTGGCTGCGAAGCAATGGCATGTGCCGGTCGGCCGCAGCCAGCGCTGCCGGGTCCTGAGACTCGAAAGCCAGGTACACCTGAGCGTAGCGCTGCCGACCTTCCGCCTGCACCGTCGTGACCAGGGCCTTTTCCAGCACCGTGTAGGTGCTGGGCACAAACACTTCATCCTGCTCCGCACTGTCTTCCTGTTCTGCGTCGCCCATGCCTGGGATGCCGCCGCCCAAGAACCACATCGTACCTAATACCGACAATCCGACCGCCAGAACAAGCACCACTGTCAGCATCAGTATCAGCTTGAGCTTGCCTTTTTTTGCCGGCGCCTCAGGGGGCGCATTGTTTTCAGCCATAACGTAGATCTGCCAGAAATCCGTCAACCGGAACGGTTATAAAGAGGTTTAAGCAAAGGACGGGCCAGATAGCCCAATCCTCCCTATCGGAACAGCAGTTTAGCGTTGCTGGGGAGGATGGGCAAAGGGAGAGTCATGGACGACCATCGGGTGACGGGCTTCCAAGGTCAGGCAAAGATATCAACTTCGCCTTTCCAGGTCAGATCAAGGGATTCAGGCGTCAGATCCTGCTCGTCCAAACCGACATCGGCGAGTGCCGGTCCGTCACCCCTGTTGCCCTCCTCGGCATTATCCTCACCGGCTTGCTGCTGCGACGAGTCACTGACGTCAAACTGGTCCAGTGATAGCCCCTGCTCACTCAGCATGTCCCTGAGGCGGTGGCTATGCTGTTCAAGCTGGTCTCGCACGGCCGGGTTGGCGGAATGGACGGTAATATGAGCCTGTTCCTGCTGAACCTGAACCCTGACTTCCATCGGCCCCATATCAGGCGGAGTGAGATGTATTTCGGCGACCGACATATTCCTGGCCGTCAGCCAGGTCAGTTTGCCAACGAGCTTGTCGCCCCATTCCGCATGATTGACCGGCACATCAATGGAGGTGGCGTATCCCCGTAAGGCAGTGGCCTCGGCGGGCAGCTTTGCGGCGTTGGGGTTGGCCATCTGTTGATTAGCCAGTTCCACGGCAGACTGGAAGCGTATAGCCCCTTGCAGCGACGGTGTTTCCTGAGGACGGGATCCCTCGGCCCCCACGCCCGACAGCAAAGCCTCAGTCAATGCCAGCCCCTGAGAGGCACTTGCCCCCGCTCCCTGACCCGTCGACAGGCTGTGTTTGCCTGCGGTATTCCCGGGCAAACCGGCAATCATTCCGGCAAAGGCCTGCACACCCGGCATCGCGCCGTTGCCCGTGCCTGGGTTAGCGATTGCCGCGGACGTCGTATTGCCCCCCGCCGGCATCAGCAGGGCCTGCAAATCAGAGAACGTCAGGGGAACGACCTCCTCCGGAACCTCCTGATCCGTTAACAGCGGAGAGAGCGTTTCCGGGGCCTGGTCAGATTCCTCTCCGTCGGCGGATGGGTTTGATGACGTACCTTTACCCTGGGTATCCGCGTTACCTTGGGCATCCACGTTGCGAGCCTGTGTATCGGCTGACGATTCCTCAAGGTCATCAGAACCCGCGCTTTCAGGGTTATTCAGACCGGCTTTCTCGCTGCGGGCATCGTCAGCGGCGTGCGCCTGGTCACGCTTTTCAGCCTGTTTCCGGTCGATCCGCTGTTGCTCCGCCCGCGAAACCGAGTCAAACGGACTCTCGCCGTTTTTTTCCCGGTTGCCTGAGATGCTTTTCGAACCGTTATCGGCCTGTGGGCCCTGTGGGGAAGCCTGGGGAAGAACCATTTGGGACATGGCAACCTCTTGCCGCTTTTACTGAATGACGGTGGTATCTGAACGCTGCAGACCCCTTTTCAGTACGCTTACTCTGCTTTTCAGCGTACCTGTACGGTGTCAAAGCAAAAGCGATGCCATTCATTCCCGTCACGCAATAAAACGCTTGAGCGTGCCCTCAACCTGTCGGAATTCATTCTCGATATCGTCGAGCATTGCTCCGGCCTGTGACAATTGGTTGTCACGGCCCGCCTTTTCCGCCTCGAAACAAAGTTCGCCCAATCGAGGAGCCCCAATATTGATGCAACTGCCTTTAAAGCTGTGAGCGGATTTTGCGAACGCGTCGGCGTCCGATTTTTCGAGTGCCGCCCGCAAATGTGCAATACGGTCAGAGGAATCATGGAGGTAGGTGTTAATCAGAATGTCGAACTCATTCTCCATAACTTCCTGCAACTCGGCCAACGCTTCTTCATCAAGGTGTGGTTTGTCCGTCATGACCAACCCCCTGGTTGTTGGGTGGTACTGCCCTCACGGCCAGCAACCTCAGAAAAATACCAATCATATACAATTTCAGCCTTGGTGCCATGTTCCCGGTAGTTCAGGGAACGCCCAATCTTCTGTATCAACAGCAACCCCCTGCCTGAATAGCGGCGTTCATCGCCGGCCTCCAGACGTGTCCTGCTGAAATCAAAGCCACTGCCACTATCTTCGCAGACAATGGCCAACCGCCCGCCCTGACCTGTCATGGTATGGGTCAACGTAAAGCGTATAAAGTGGCCCGCCACATCAGCCAACCTCCGCTCACGTTCAGCGTAGTAATGCCCGAATCCGTCGGGTGTTGCCTTCCAGTCCGAGCACAAGCCAAGCACACCGTGCTCCAGTGCGTTGCTGTACAGCTCAGCCAAGAGCGTATATATCTCACCACTTTTCCGGCGTAATCCCGGCACCTCCATGCAGATGTGCAGCAGCAAAGGCAGGGGGCTGAACTGCCCCAGGGTTCGATCCTGAACCTCGTAGACACAGCGCCACTCCGCCGGGCCCTCCAGCGCCGACTGAGGCAGTCGATCGGAGATACCGGCCAGTTCTGCGTCTTCCGCCATTCGCAGGGTGATCAACGTCAGGTCGTCCTGTTCGGGCTGATTTCCAGTGAAGGTACGAATACCGGACATAATGGTTTCAAATGGCGACTCCTGCCGGCTCATCTCATCGAGCGAGCGGATAAGGCGTTGCTCTCCATACATCTCTCCCTGCCGATTCTCAGCCTCCATCACGCCGTCTGTCATCATCAGCAAGGTATCACCCGGTTCGGTATGGAACACCTCCATACCCGCGTCAAAACGTGCATTACCGACTACGCCCAAGGGCAGGTGCCGTGAAACAACGGTTTCACGCATGCCATCCTTTCTCAGTAGCACTCCGTCAGGGAGCCCTCCATTCCAGATCTGCAGCTGGTTCAGGTGGAAATCCGCCTGGATCATGGCCGCACAACAGAACATGCCGGTGGGGAGTATCCGACCCAGCTTCTGGTTGATCTCCCTGAGTACATCGCTACCACTAAACCCCTTGCTGGTCATGCCATAGAATATTTCCGCCACAGGCATGGCCCCGATGGCGGCGGGCAGGCCATGACCGGTGAAATCCCCAATCAGTATTTGCATGCCGCCAGCCGGACGCGGACAGGCAAACAGCACGTCGCCGTTGAAAATTGACATCGGCGACGCGTGGAAGCGGATATTGGGCGCATCCAGGCAACCGGTATGGGCAACGTTGTCAAACACCCGCTTGGCAATCTCCTGCTCTTCCAGTAGCTTGCTATTGCGTTCTCGGATCAGATCCCGGTGGTGGCTGAGGGTACGATGCATCAGCCGCATGCGATTGAAAGCGTTGATCTTGGCTTCAATGATGATGCGATTGTAGGGTTTGGTCAGAAAATCGTCACCGCCAGCCTCCAGACAACGAGCCAACGCGCCGGCGTCCGACAGGGATGTAAGGAAAATCAGGGGGACCAACTGCTCTCCCGCCAGCACCTTGATCTGGCGGGCGGCCTCCATCCCGTCCATGACCGGCATCAGTGCATCCAGCAGAACGATGTCTGGCGCTGACTTGCGGAAAATATTGACTGCTTCCAGTCCGTTTTCGGCGTCTTCAACCTTGTGGCCAAGGCGACGTAACAGGGTTTTGAGAATCAGGCGATCACTGTCGCTGTCATCGGCAATGAGAATCCGGAGTGGCCGGTTTTCTGGGAGTGGATCGTCCACGTCGGGCCTCCGTGACGTCTTCCTCAGATGATTCAGCGAATCGCGAACAATTGTTCAAAATTGGAAATTGACAAAATACGACGCACATCGCTGTTGCAGTTTTCGATGCGTATCCGTGCACGATCCCCTCCCGCGTAGTCACGCAGCAACAGCAGCATGCCAAGGGCAGAACTGTCGAGGTAGGTGGTGTTCGAGAGATCGACGATAAAGCTGTCCACATTTTCGTCGCCGTGCTCGTACGCATCGCGAAACGCCTGATGGGTGCTGAAATCGAAACGCCCTTCAATTTTTATAGTCAGGGTCTGGCCATCGTAACTGCGATGCGTATGAATCGGCATTCCGGAACCTCCATGGTATGCGTGCCGGGTAACGGGAAATGACAGGCGTGCCCGGGGCACCCTGAGGTAAAGGATAGCTCACGACACCGAATTTGCATCCGCGGTTCGCATTCCCATGACATTCTCAACGCCGCCTTGCCAAGATCCGCCCGGCGGCTTCGTCCATCTGTTTCTGCTCACTGAGGTCCTGCTCACGCTGTTCGTGCCGGCGGCAGGTTTCTATGTACTTTTCCATGCCCCGGCGCCGCTCCCAGGCATTCTGCCATTCTTCCCGGCACACCTGAAGCCGTTCTTCCGCCTGCGTCAGCAGTTTCTGTTGCTGCACGATAACCTGATCCAGTTGGGCGATAAACGCCTGCCAACCCTGAAGCCGGGCAACGGAGACCACACCTTGCTGGCTGCGACGGATCTGCTCCCGGTATTCCTGCTGATACTGCTCAAGGTTTTCGATCTGCTGGCGCTGGGCTTCATGATGCTGCTGGGCCTCCGCCATTTTTTCCAGCGCGGCCTTTTCTTTCCGTTCCTCAAGGGCAAGCACAACCGCAAGGCGTTGTGACCGCAACATCACCTACCACCTCCGTCGGCCACAGGCGGGGTCTTGGAGCGATCAGGCGAGCGTCTTTCTGGCACCACCGCCAACAACTGCTGGATGCTGTCCCCCAGAGGTGCGCTTTCACTCAAACCCTGTTGCAGGAACTGCCCCATGTTGCCGATATGGGTGATCGCAAAATCGGTCTCCGGGTCCGAGCCCTTTACGTAGGCCCCGACACTGATCAGGTCCCTGGCCTGCTGATAGCGGGAGTAGACCTGTTTGAAGCGCTGGGCGCGGGCAAAATGTTCGGTCTCGGTAACCTGCGGCATTACCCGGCTGATGGACGCCTCCACATCAATGGCGGGGTAATGGCCTTCCTCGGCTAATCGTCGTGACAGCACAATGTGGCCATCCAGAATCGCCCGCGCAGCATCCGCAATAGGATCCTGCTGGTCATCGCCCTCCGTTAATACGGTATAGAACGCAGTAATGGAGCCACCACCGGGCCTGCCATTGCCGGTACGCTCCACCAGTTGCGGCAATTTGGCAAAGACCGAGGGCGGGTAGCCTTTGGTGGCCGGTGGCTCACCCACGGCCAGAGCAATTTCCCTCTGGGCCTGGGCGTAACGGGTGAGGGAATCCATCAACAACAATACCCGTTTGCCCTGGTCACGGAAATACTCTGCAATACGGGTGGTCAGCATGGCAGCGCGCAGACGCATCAGCGGTGAATCATCTGCGGGGGAGGCAACGACGACAGAACGGGTGAGCCCCTCGTCGCCGAGGATATCCTCGATGAACTCCTTCACCTCACGGCCCCGTTCGCCGATCAAGCCAACCACCGTGATATCCGCGTTGGTGAAGCGGGTCATCATGCCCAGCAACACACTCTTACCGACGCCGCTGCCGGCAAACAATCCCAGACGCTGGCCCTGACCAACGGTCATCAGTGAATTGATGGCCCGGATACCTACATCCATGGACTGACGCACGGGCGCACGGTCCAGCGGGTTGATAATATCGCCACTGAGGGACACCCGGGCTTCCGCCTGCAGCGGCCCCTTGCCATCCAGCGGCTCACCGTTGCCGTTCACCACCCGCCCCAGCAGTTCCGGCCCGACAGGCACCCGACTGGCCGCGGACAACGGCACTACCCTGGCGCCAGGACGCAGCCCCTCTATCGCTGTGAGCGGCATAAGATAGACACGGTCATCTTCGAAGCCCACCACTTCCGCTTCCACAGTGCCTGCGCCCTGCCCGGTAATAACGCAGCGGTCGCCGACCACCATGGGACAGCCTACACACTCCAGGGTAAGGCCTACCATGCGAGTCAGCCGCCCGGACAGTTCCGGCTGGGGGTCTTCGGTAAAATAATCCTGCAGTCGTGTCAGGCGTTCAGCCAGGTGTGCCGTCATGGCCTTCATCCTCGTCGGAGTCAAGCACATCGTGCCGGAAGTCGGTAAGGTCGCCCATCATGGCGCCCAGTTCTTCTCCTTCGCCGGCGACTTCGGTATCCAGTTGTCGGTCCAGCATGCCCTGAACAGCCTTCTGGAAGCGTTTTTCCACTGTGAAGTCGACCAGGCTGTGGCGGGTTTCCAGCTTGCAACCTCCCCTGAGAACAGAAGCATCCTCAACAATAGATGTCGCCGCCTCGAACCTGTCGGCAACCTCGCTGACCCATTGATAGTCATCCGGGTGAATATGTAGGCGTACGTTTTCCGTTGTGGATGGCAGCGCAGCCATCGCCTTGCGGACCACATCGGTAATGTGGGAAGAATCCAGTGACAGCTCCCGGAACACCACTGAGCGTGCCAGAACCGTGGTCAAGTTGACCAATGCGGTTTCCACCTCGTCTTCATGACGCTTGACAGGTTCCAGTAATTCGCCAAGCAAATGCTCCAGACGATCCAGTTTGGCATCCACCTCCTTACGGGTGTCCGTCAGGCCTTTCTCGGCGCCCTGCTCGCGGCCCTCCGCAAGCCCTGCTTCCAAACCTTCCCGGTGTCCCTGTTCACGACCTTCACTCAGACCCGCCTGATACCCTGCGTCACGGCCTTCCGCATGACCGTCTTCACGGGCCGCCTGGCGGATCTCCTCGATATCAGCGGCGGTCAGTGGCTTTACATCGCGGTCTTCTTCCTGCGCGATTTCATTGCCACGCGCATCCAACAGCGGAAGCTCCCAACGCTCGTAGGCCGTAAGGTTTTCCTTGGGAATGCGATCGAGGTTGCGACGGGGATCTTTCATCACATCATTTCTTCGCCAGCACCGCCAAGGGTGATCTCACCGGCTTCAGCCATACGGCGGGCAATGGTAATGATGTCCTTCTGGGCGGACTCCACCTCACTGACCCGCACCGGCCCCTTGGCCTCCAGGTCATCCTGCAGAAGTTCTGCAGCCCGCTTGGACATGTTCTTGAAGATTTTCTCCTGAACGGCATCATCAGCGCCCTTGAGCGCGACGACCAGCACCTCGGAAGACACTTCCCGCAGCAACGCCTGGATACCACGGTCATCAATGTCCTTGAGGTTATCGAAGACAAACATCAAATCCTCGATTGTCGAGGCCAGGTCCGGATCCATATCCTTGATGGAATCCATCAGGCCGCCTTCAACGCTGCGATCCATGAAGTTCATGATGTCAGCCGCCCGTTTGACCCCGCCGATGCGGCTGGTCTGGGCAGCGGAGCCACCGGAGAACTGCTTCTCGAGGATATCGTTGAGTTCCTGCAATGCCTGCGGCTGGATACTTTCCAGAGAAGCTACCCGCATCATTACATCCAGGCGCACCTTGTCGTCCAGCGTGCCGAGGATCTCCGCGGCCTGGTCCGGATCAAGGTAGGAAATAACGATGGCCTGAATCTGGGGGTGCTCGTAGCGGATAATATCGCCCACCGCACGAGGTTCCATCCACTTCAGGGTATCCAGACCGGTGGTGTTGCCACCAATAAGGATACGGTCGATCAGGCTGGAGGCCTTGTCGTCCCCCAGGGCCTGGGTGAGCATGGTGCGAATGTAATCATCGTTGCCAACCCCCAGGCCGGTCTGGCCGCCAACGGCCTCGACGAACTGGTTCAGGACATAGGTAACGTCGTCCTTGCTGACATCTTTCATCTGGGCCATGGCCACGCCAACCCGCTGGACCTCTTTCGGCCCCATATGCTTGAGCACCTCGGCGGCATCGTTTTCACCCAGTGACATCAACAGGATCGCAGCCTGCTCCACCCGCGGAATCTTGCGCTGGGGCTTTTGCGGCGACTCAGGCTGGCGGTTGTTCTCATCAGTCATCGACATTCACCCACTGGCGCATCACCTGGGAAACCCGCGCGGGGTCTTCCGCAATCAGGCCTTTCAGTGCATTCAATTGCCTATCATAGCTGTCTGTCGCGCCTGGCAAAAGCAGATCGTCCTGTGAATGCATGGCCTCCCGCAGCGCGTCTCCGCCCTCAATGCCATCGAGCCCGTCATAGCCGTCATTACCGGACTCACCCCTGCGTTCGCTGCGGCCGCCGCCAGACAGACTTTTCAGGGTGGGTCGCAACAGACCCAGAACCAAAACCAGAATGACCAGGCCTGCGAGCACCTGCTTCATCAGGTCCCAGAACCAGGGCTGCTCCCAGAACGCCGGTGCTTCGAATTCAATCTGCTCTTCGGCGGCAAACGCGGTATTCATCACCGTAACACTGTCACCCCGGGCAGCCGAATACCCCACGGCATCACGCACCAACATAGTCAGGCGCTGCAGTTCCTGTTCCGGCCAGGGTTCATAGCTGACTTCGCCGGTCTGGGGATCCACCACTTTCATATCATCAACCGCCAAGGCTACCGACAAACGTTTTATGCGGCCAAGTTCCTGGCGGATATAGCTGACAGTGCGGTCCATTTCGTAGTTTCGGGTCGACTCTTCACGCACGTTCACCGGCGGCGCCTGGACGTTGCCCTCGTCATCGGCGGTTGCCTGTTCCGGAACTGTCGGCTGAGCGGGCGGCTGGTTGGACAGGGCGCCGGGGATTCCACTGGCGCCGCCACCGGCACGCCGCTCGGACATCTGGCGCTCGCTGCGCACAGCTTGCTGTTCGGGATTGAACAGCTCCTCAGCCTGTTCCACCGAGGAGAAATCGAGATCAGCCGTCACTTCCGCACGGAAACGACCGTCGCCCACCACCGGCCTGACCATGGAGGCAACCCGACGAGCCAGGCGATCCTCAACGCGGGAGGTGTAATCGTACTGGTCTTCAATCTGCTGGCTGTCACCGCCATCATCACGACCGGTGAGCAGGTTTCCACTCTGGTCGACCACGGTCACATTGTCCTTGCTCATTTCCGGAATGCTGCCGGCAACCAGGTTCACGATCGAGGCAATCTGCTCCTGCTCCAGGCGACGACCGGCAATTACTTCAAGGAACACGGACGCTGTCGGCGTGCGCGCGTCGCGGACAAACACCGAGCGCTCCGGAATCGCCAGATGAACCCGAGCGGCACGAACCGTGCGCATGCTGCCAATCGTTCGTGCCAGCTCGCCTTCCAGGCCACGGCGGAAACTGATGGTTTCCATAAACTGGGAGGTTCCAAGGCCACGGTCCTGGTCCAGCAGTTCGTAGCCCATGGTCTGCTCGTCCGTCACGCCCTCTGCTGCAAGTTTCAGGCGGGCGTTATAGACCTCATCGGAGGGCACCAGCAATGCGCCTGTGCGTGGATCCATACGGTAGTCGATGTTGTTGGCATCTAGAATGGTCGTGACATCCTGTGGGTTGTAGCCGGACATATCCCCCACCACAGGCTGGTAATTGGGCTCCTGGGCCCAGAGAACCACGGCAACGCCAAGGGCAACACTGGCGGCAAGCCCCACCATCAGGCCCACCTGTCGCAGCAGGTTCAACCGGTTGAAGCCGAAAATCAGGTCGCTACGGCTCTCGCCGGTATCGTCTCCCCGCGCCGCGGGCATGTTCGAGGATGAGGTTTCAGCAGGTACGCTGGCCATGGGTCCGCTCCGCTATCAAACCGGCATATTCATGATGTCTTCGTAGGCCTTCACCACCCGGTTACGGACCTGGGTCAATGCCTCGAAGGAGATGGATGCTTTTTCAGACGCGATCATGACGCGGGAGATATCCATGTTCGGATCGCCCATTTCATACGCCGTCTTCATATCACTGGATGTTTGCTGGAGTTCGTTCACAGAACCCACAGCCTGGCTGAGCATGTCGCTGAATTTGGGAGTGTCGGAGGTTTCCTGGACCTTGGACGGCCCGTCCATCCGTCCGCGAATGTTGTTGTCCTGTTCAACCCGCTGATTCTCCATCATCTGCGAGCGCATATTGCGAATTTCTGAAAGGACACTGTTGATGTCAGCACGCTGAACCATGATTCACTCTCCCGGCCCGCCGTATAAATAGGCAAGCCATTGACCTGGACATATCTGAACAGGTCAAAGCAAACCACAGGCCAACATGTATTATTTCTTAATTTTCATAATGTTAATGAACAGATGGAGAGAAAAGCGAAAGGCAGTGACGGTCTTTTGACGAGGGCACATCGAGTAGGGTGAGGCGACACCGCCTCATCCCTCTCACAGAACCGTACATACGGGCCACGTATACGGCTCATGCCATTAACTTACCCCGAACTCGGGAACAGTGATGCCGGTTTTGACCTTCGTAAGATCCATCAACTTCAGGTCATTGTGCAAGTAGGTGTTGGGCAGGGCCAGACTGGCCAGTGGGGACGCCGCATTGCGCCAGCTTTGCATCTTGATGTGCCGGAACGGGGGCTTGTAGCCCAACTGTTTCAGCCTCCGATGCAGCCGGCTCGGCTTCTTCCACTGCTTGAGCTGGATGCAGCGCAGTCGCCGCCTTAACCAGCTCATCACCTGCTTCAGCACCCGCGCGCAGTTTGCCACCCGGAAGTAGCTGGCAAAGCCCCGTAGCACCGGGTTCAGCTCGCGGATGATCGCCGCAAGCCCGATGCCCCGGTTTCGCTTCGTCAGCGCTTTCAGCGTCTGCTTGAGCTTCACCACCTTCTTGTCCTGGATGCGGGTGTAGTTCATGTGGATCACCACGCCCAGGAACTTCACCCCCTCATCGCTGTGGGCGATGTGGGTTTTGGTGGCGTTAACCGTCAGCTTCAGCTTCCCTTCCAGGTAGCTTTGGGCCACCCGTAACGCATTCTCCGCGCCCGCTCGTGAACCGCACAGGATCAGGATGTCGTCCGCATAGCGGACGATCCGGTGACCCCGCGCCTTCATGAACTGGTCGAAGGCGTCCAGATAGACGTTCGCAATCAGCGGACTGATCACGCCGCCCTGCGGGCTTCCCAGCTCCGTGTCTTCAAGGTGGTACCCCACCATCACCCCGCTTTCCAGACACTGGCGCAACAGTGACAGAACACTGCCGTCCGTGATCCGTTGGCGGAACTGGCGGATGATCAGATCGTGGTTTAACGTGTCGAAGCATTTCGACAGGTCCATATCCACAACCCAGTCACGACGGTAGCGGCGGATGAACCGCTCCGCCTTGCCAATGGCATGGTGACCACTGCGTCCCGGACGGTACCCGTAGCTCGACGGGTGGAAGTCCGGCTCGAAGATCGGTTCGATGATGCTGCGCAACGCCTGTTGCACCACCCGGTCCCGAACCGTCGGAATGCCCAGCAGACGCTCACCGCCGTCATCCTTGGCGATGGCTACGCGTCTGACTGGCTGCGCCCGATAGCGCTTTTCCTTCAGCTCGAGCAACAGGCACGACAGCTCCACCTCCAGATCCGCCTCAAACGCACTCAGGCTCTGCCCATCGATTCCGGCCGCGCCCTTGTTGCGTTTGATGTGTCTGAAGGCTTCATACAGGCGCTGTTTTGACAGCAATTGCCCGTACAGACTGTAGTATTTCCTCATGCCTGCTCATCTCTGTGGTGACGGCTTCGAGGATCGGTCTGGCTGCCGGTCTGTTTCAAGCAATCCGTCCGGGTACTAGCACTCTGGCAATCTGCCGCCACGGTATCGCTTTACTCCCTTGCCCGGAGAACACCGAAGCCACTACGTTCCCGCAGCACCTCAATGCACGTCCCTGCCCCGTCGGGCAGCTTGTGAGCGCAGCGTCCACCTGTTCGCTCGTCGTCCGTCACTCTCGTTAATGACTTCCGCCCTTCGCATCCGACCAGAGCTTTTGACCCTGGCCGGTCCGCTGAACCTCCGTCAGCGGTCGTTCCGGTTTTGTCCTCCACGCTGTTACCAGGCTTCTCAGGCCGGAACTTCCTCACTACTACGGCATCATCTGCCACCTCGCACCGACTGCGGCCTCGGCTTTCGCCTTGCGCCACAGCCTCCGGCGTCGCCGGATTCGGTGTCAGGCTTCCCCGGTTACTGCACCGGCTCCCTGTTAACGATGCCACCCTCAAGCACAGCCCAGGTCTGACTGAGTATCGGGCTTCGCGTTATTTTGCACGCTGACCCACCTGGACTGCCGAAACAGGTTCACTTGCGTTGTGTACCGTTAACTTCCTATGGCTTCCTTCAGACCCCACCGTTGGCCAGTGACGCCCTTGCCAGTCGGATTGTCTTCCCCTCAGTCGGGGTGACGCCACCTTCTTTCAGATGGCCGGGTTTGCCGGCTTCGCCGGGCAAACAAAAAACGGCACCCTTGGGTGCCGAACGAAGGAGCCTGTTGGCTGTGGTCAGGCGGCGGCCAGTTCTGCATCCAGATCGATGCCGGCATCGCGCATCTGGGCCAGTTTGTATCGGAGCGTGCGCGGGCTGATACCCAACTGCTCCGCCGCCCGGTTGCGTCGACCACGCTCTTTTTTCAACGTTTGGATGATAATCCGGAATTCACGCTGCCGAACTTCGTCACCCAGTGACGTGGAAGATAGCGCTCCGAGGCCCGACAGGCTTTCCTCGGCATAGGTATCCTGAGCGTCCCGATCAGGTGACTCGGCCCCGGATTCGGACACGACCGGGTGTGGCGAGGTCGGAGATGTCGTGCCAGCGGGGCCGCTTTCCATACGCCCGGTAATGCCGAGCTCCAGGCAAAGGTCACCAGCATGGATGACGTTTCCCTGGTGCAACACCAGAGCCCGCTGTATCGCGTTGTCCAGCTCGCGAACGTTGCCCGGCCATTGATGACCCATCAGCGCATCCCTGGCGTCAGGTGCGAAGGTCACGCCGGTCAGTTTCATCTTGCGGCAATGGTTTTTCAGCAATGCATTCGCCAGCGGCATGATATCCAGTGTACGTTCGCGCAGTGGCTGCCAGTGCATGGGGAAGACCGTCAGCCGGTAGTACAGGTCTTCGCGGAATTTGTTTTCCCGCACGTAATCGGACAGATCCCGGTTGGTGGTGGCGATAACCCGCACATCCAGGGCAATGGTCTTGCGACCACCGACGCGCTCTACCTCACGCTCCTGCAACACTCGCAACAGCTTGGACTGCAGGCCGAGATCCATTTCCGAAATCTCATCCAGCAGGATGGTGCCACCGTTGGCCTGCTCGAACTTACCCGGGGAAGATGCAACCGCACCGGTAAAGGCGCCCTTCTCGTGACCAAACAGGATGGCCTCCAGCATATTCTCGGGGATTGCCGCGCAGTTGATCGCCACGAACGCCTGGTCAGACCTGGGAGACTGCTGGTGAATATAGCGCGCCAACACCTCTTTACCGGTACCACTTTCGCCGGAAATCATCACCGTTGAGTCACTGGCTGCCACCTTCGCCGCCAGCTGGAACATCCGCTTACTAATCGGATCTTCCGCAACGGGCTGATCGACATTTTTCTGGCGTCCGCCGCCGACCACTCTGGTCACAGCATCCACAAGCACGGAGGATTCGAACGGTTTGACCAGGTAATCGATAGCACCGGACTGCATCGCGGACACGGCGTGGCTGATCTGACCATAGGCGGTGATCAGCATAGTTGGCAGGCCGGGATACCGTCTTTGCACTTCGTGCAGCAATTCGTGGCCGGACATTCCAGGCATGTTCACATCACTGACAACCATATCCACCGGCGACTCGGCAAGTTGTGCCAGGGCCTGCTCCGCATTAGCCGCTTCGCGCACACGAAACTTTGCCAGCTCAAGGGTGGTAACCAGTGCTTCTCGAAGATCCTGGTCATCCTCAACAATCAGAATTTGGGCTTTGGCCATGGTAGCCTCCGATCAGTCAGTTTTTAGTGGCTGCTGCCGACGGTCAGCCGTCGACAACGAACGCACCAATGGCAGGGAAATAATGGCGACGGCGCCTCCGGTGACAGGTGCATCAATCGCAAACCGACCCTGGTGCGCTTTCACCACCGCCTGGACCACGGCAAGGCCCAACCCGGTGCCATGGGATTTGGTGGTATAGAATGCTTCCAGCAATTGACCTGCCTCCTCCCTGGTAAACCCGGGGCCGTTATCGCTCACGCGAACCACAAGCTCGTCTTCGACGGACACAACGGCAACCTCAATCTCTGTTGCCCCTGCCTCCACACTGTTATTCACAAGGTTGGTACAGGCGCCAACCAAAGCATCGCGATTGCACATCAGCGCCGCACTGCTCACCTGGTTACTCAACTCCACCGACACACCAGCAGGAAGTTTCAATCCTTCCAGCGCCGAAGCCAGCGCCTGGACCAGGGTGTCGACAGACAACTCCTCAGCCAACCTCGTCTCGCCTCGGGCGAAAATAAGCATGTCACGCACCTGTTGCTCCAGATGCGTCAAACGGGACATCAACCGGGAGGCACAACGCTGACGCATCTCTTCGTCGAGGTCTTCCTGGCTGAGGTGTCCACCATAGAGAATCGCAGCTGAGAGCGGTGTACGAATTTGATGGGCCAGGGAGGCCACCATCTTGCCCATGGCGGAAAGACGCTGGGCATGGGCGAGCTGGGCTTGTAGATGGCGGGTTTCTGTAAGGTCCGTCAGTAGAATCAACTGCCCAGGCTGGTTTTCCATGGTACGAATTTCGATACTGACCCGACGACCATCCTTGAGTGACACTTCATGGCCATCATCACGCCGGGGCGCGAAACAGCGACGGATGACATCCACCCACCGCTCTCCATCAAGGGGCTCCCCCAGTAGCATGATCGCGGCCGGATTGGTCTGCGTCACCACACCCTGGCTGTCGAGTACCACAACCCCTGCCGGGAGCGCATGCAGCAACGTCGACAGCCGGTCCGCCAGCTCCTCTTTCTGCTCCAGCTCCGCCTGGCGCTGCTGGGACTCTGCCGACAACTCACCGGACAACTGGTTCACGCGGGACTCGAGCGTACGGTAGGAGTCAGTTATCTGCCGCGACATCTGATTGAAGAGCTCGAGCGCCGTACCCACGGCTTCATCGTCCTGCTCGGGAAACAGCGCCGTCACCTTGTCATTGACATCAGCCGCCGCATTGGCCGAAGACTCCTTACTGGCTGAGGATGCCTTCGCCGACGACAAACCAACAAATTGCAACTGACTCATACACTCGCCCTCTGACCGGGCCTTGAACCCGGCCCGTACCAATCGGATGGATCGTTTGGACGAGATTAAGCTAGCGTCATGCCAACTTTAATTTTTGTTTATTTTTCAACAAGAAAGATATAACGGAAAGTGTAAAATGACGGATTTCCGTCACCCAGAAACAACGATGGCGCCGAAGGTTACAAACCTTTGACGCCATCAGAAACCTACTTTGAGAGGGATCGATCAGCTTTCCTCGGACTCCTCATCCCGAAGCCCATACTTCCGAACCTTCTCTACCAGTGTCGTCCGCCGAATCCGCAGCTTCTCGGCCGCCCGAGCCACCACTCCCCCGGCTTCATCCAGCGCTTGCTGAATCAACTGCTTCTCAAGGTTGGACAGGTAATCCTTCAGATCGATGCCGTTTACCGGCAGCAGGGCTGGCGCATCCAGCCCCACCAGCCCAGGGATACTGGATGGCATTCCGGAGTCTTCCACTGGCCGGTTCTCATCGTAATCGTCCACGTAGCGAAACTTCTTGGGCAACTCCTGAACCCCGATGACACCGTAAGGGTGCATAATCGCCAACCGCTCCACCAGATTCGCCAGTTCGCGGACATTCCCCGGCCAATTGTGACGGAAAAGACTCATGATCGCCGCCGAGTTCAGTCTGACAGAGCCGCGCTTTTCCTTTTCCATGCGCGAAATCAACTCATTGATCAGCAGCGGAATGTCTTCCACCCGATCACGTAAAGCGGGCATTTCGATGGGGAAAACATTCAGACGGTAATAGAGATCTTCACGGAAATCGCCCGTTTCGATCATGTCTTCGAGGTGCTTATGGGTCGCGGCAATGACCCTGACATCGGCTGACTGGGTCCGACTGCTGCCAACACGCTCATAAGTCCGTTCCTGCAGAACCCGCAGAATCTTGACTTGCATGCTCAACGGCATGTCCCCGATCTCGTCCAGAAACAGGGTGCCACCCTCGGCCATTTCAAACCGACCGATCCGTGAGGTGATCGCACCGGTAAATGCGCCCTTCTCGTGCCCGAACAATTCACTCTCCAGCAGTTCTGCCGGAATGGCACCACAGTTGACCGGCACGAAGGGCTTGCCGCGACGGGGGGAATGATAGTGAAGATTTCTCGCCACCACCTCTTTACCGGTCCCCGACTCCCCCGTAATCAGTACACTCACATCCTTGTCGGCCACCTGCTCCATCAGTCGGCGCACCGATTGTACTGTTCGACTCGTGCCGACAAGACTGCGGAAAAGCTGCAGACCACGTTGCTGGCCCCGTTCACGAGAACGTGCAAACTGATCCCGGTAGATCTGCGCACGGTAGAGAGAGTCCACGAACTTGGTATAGTTGAGCGGCCATTCCATGCGGGCGATCACCCGGCTGATCTCGTCGTCGGACAGGCCGGCCAAATCGGGGTCACCAACCAACAGCAGAGGCACACCCTTCGCGGCCGCACACACCTTGGAAATAGCAGTGGCCACGCCATCATCCTCGCCGTTGACGATGGCAACGGTAATGGATTCCAATTCGTCGGCGTCACCGCCGCTCAGCAGTGAATGAGCATCGGCCCCGACGACAACACCCTCCTCGCCGATAAACTCAAGGATGGTGGAAATATCACGTCGTTTCGCATCGTCCTCGCTGAGCACCAGCACCTTATTATTCTTCGACATCCAAACGAATCTCTTGCGGGGATTTGTGCGGTATTTAAGACTGTAAGTGCGCTCGAGTCAATTTTATGACGCTATTTCGGGCGATTTAACGAGACGTTTTGATAGGCTTTTGCAGCGCTGCGATTCTGATTCACCCCTTTGAGCGCTTTCTGAGCTTCCGCCTTGGCTTCATTTGCCGAAATATTGGCACGGTCACAGAATGTCTGCAGAGCTGCCAACCGCTCCCTGACCGGCTCAGGGCTCAACTCGCCGGCCTCAAGGGCCGCCATAACCGGCTCGATCGTTGGTTTGACCAGGCCATTCAGACGGGACAGCTCGTCCCAGTTATTCTCCGCAAGCGCGGTCTTCAGGTGTTCAACCAGGGTATCCACTGCCTCAAGCTGTTCCGGTACCGACATAATTGCATCTCCTTGAAAACGGGCCGGCAGCCCCGTGCCTCAACCGGCCCGGGGCTGCCGGCCATCAGCGGCGGGCTGCTCTGCGGGCCGCCGAGGCAGAGAACTGATTGCCGCGGAAGCCAGGCTCGAAGTCGTAGGCAGGGAAGTCGTTATCCAGACCATCAATGTAGTAGCGCTGAGCGCTTAGATCGTAAGTCATCTCCATGGTAGTCCAGAATACCGGCTCACTGTAATAGCTGATATTGTGAGCTTCGGACACTCGCCAGAGTTGATCGTTGCCGTCGTACTCCTCCGTCGCAAGAATCTGCCAGCTATCTTCGTCGACGTAGAACACCCGGCGGGCATATATATGGCTGATACCGGTCCGCAGTTTCGCTTCGACAACCCATACCCGATGCAGCTCATACCGGGCCAATTCCTGGTTAATGTGCTGGGGCCGAATGACATCGTCCGGCTCGACATCCGCGTCGTGAAGCTTGTAGGCATTGTAAGGTACAAAGATCTCACGCTTGCCTTTCAGCTCCCAGTCGTACTGGTTAGGGGCGCCGTTGTACATGTCTTTCTGGTCCACTGAGCGCAGCGATGACGAGTTCGGAAGATCGGTTTCATAGGCCAGGTTCGGTGACCGGCGCAGTCGCCTTGAGCCGGCATCGTATCGCCATGCGAGCCGGGGTGAGCGAATCTGATCCAGGGTTTCATGAACCAGAGTGATGGTGCCCGCGAGACTGGATGGCGCGATGGTGTCTGTTTTCAGGTAAAAAATCTTGTTATCAATATCGGCGAGGTTCGCACCGCGGCGGCTGTAGGCAAAGAAATAGTCGTACTGGTTAACAACCTGGTTATAGGAACCGTTCACCTGGGGCGTCGCTGAAGCGCTACGAAACGACAGCTCCTCCCCGCGATAGCGCAGAATGTGGTTCCAGATCACCTCCAGGCCATTCTTTGGAATCGGGAATGGGCTGGTCATGATGGTGTCACGCACACCGTTACCATTGGCCAGAAGTTCCGCGCTGCGGGCATTTTCCCGGGACTTTTCGTACACATCTTCCGGGAAAGCCGCGCTTCGACGGGTTTGATACACCGGCATCACAAAGCCCGGGCCATATTGCTCAAGCATACGGATGTGTCCGTCGGTGAGCTTGTCACGGTACAGGTCCACATTGTCGCCAGTGATAACAAACAGGGGCTCGTCGTCGGGGAACGGGTTAATTTCCACCTCTCCCTGCTTCCAATCAGCGGGCGGTTTGGTGAGCCCTCCCGTCCAAGCCGGAATGCTACCTGAGGCATTACCCTTTCGTTCAGCTCCAACTGGCGTCAAATCGCTGCCCAACCGCTCAACTTCGGATTCACTGACCTTTGCCAGTGCAATTCCCGACAACCCAAACAATGCCACTGCACAACCTGCGATCCATTCCCATTGGTTCCGCATTCCCTATCTACCTCCAAGGTAAACGATCAACCCATGTGTCATCCACGGTTTGGCATATCCACGCAGGAAACCACAACAGGCGATCGTATGTTATTCAATCGGGGCGCCTTTTTGCCAAATTCAAACGATCGTTTCAAGTGAATCTTTGTAGTTTCTTGTCAAAACCGCCAAACCAACGGGGGGAGGAGAAATTCACAAAGGAAAATGTTATAGTAGGCGATTAATTCATCGCACAGCAGTGGAACCACCCTCAGGTACTACCATGGCGTCACAGTGGCACTCATTGGTTTCCCAGAAAATATTCCTGGCTCGCAACCTGTTGGGGCAACTGGAAAACAGCGACAGCGTTCCAGCGAAAGAAGCGCTATTGCAAGGGACCATCGAGCTGGCACTCAGGGCTCGAAAACTGGTGCTGGTGATGATCGCCAGAATGTATCAGCACCAACATAGCCAGCCTGATGACCTTGAGGCACTGGGTGAGCTGATCGGAACCCACAGCCCGGAAATAGCCGAACTGAATCAGTTGGCCAATGACGGGCGAAGTTGGTGGAATCACCTCGAACAACTTGAGCGGTATCAGGGCAATCCACCGATGGCGCGAAAAACGGTCAGCAGTGAAAACGTGATTGCCGTTGCAGCTGACACCGGCCCGGATCGCTCAAAACAGGCCCTGGCAACCACTCTGGGCGCGATGAAACACTTTATCGATATCCTCGAGGACCGGCACAGCGAGTGGTAAAGAACCTCGCCGTTGCCGAAGCCAACGGGAATGAACTGAAAGGCTAGCTTAATGTCACCATCGTTTTTCGAAATCGTACAACTGAGCAACGGAGACTATGCGCTTCGCCGTATCGACGACGACAGTGCACCGCTGGTGCAGATATCATTTTCGACGGAAGCCAGGGAGATGATGGAAGACCGGGACATGAACGTTGCCAAAGCTATGATTGCGGCCGGCATTGAAGCGGTCGGTAACGTTGCCCATGATATTGACTGGGAAGACGAAGAGCCGGACGCCCAAGACATCCGGCCCTCCTATACACTTCACTGACGATCAGCGCTGGCGCAGCACCACACCATGGCTGTTACCCCGGGCCGAAGCCTGTTCCAATGATGCGAGCGCTTCACGTCCGAGTTTGTGCGTCCACATGACTACTGCGTGACAGGTGCCAGCGCTCAGCGCCCGCTCGGCAAGCTCCCCGGCCGGATAATCTGGAGTGGACCTCAACACCAACAACTCGCCCGCAACGATGCCACGCATGGTCTGCCACTTACTGACGAGGCTTTGGGGCGGATCAATCCAGGCTAACCAACGCTTTTCCTGATTCAACTGCGTGAGCATAGGCAGCAATAGCTGGAAGTTTTCAACCTGCCCTTCCGGCAGAATGATCTCTGTGACATTGCCTGCCGGTTTGGCTGGGCGACTCCTGGCAGTAGGCGCCCTGGCAGTATCACGGCCGCTTATACCGGCAACCTCTGAAGCGACAAACCTGCCGCCTCCGTGAGCATAGGCCAGATTCTGATTAAAGCTGAGTTGTTCCATGATAAGCCTCACCTGCCGTTAAGCCGCGTCCGCGGTGTTCAACACTCAACGAAACACAGCCGGATATGTCCGGACACCCTGGGGGTGTCAGTGAAGGTCCGAGCGCCGTATAACCCCGACGCCGAGCCCCTCAATGAAGAGTTCCTGTTCTGTCAGATCCACTTCTATGGGTTCAAATTCCTCATTCTCGGCGATCAAATACACTTTCGAGCCTTCCTTACGGAATCGCTTGACCGTGACTTCCTCACCCACCCTCGCCACAACCACCTGGCCGTTGTGCACATCGTGGGTTCGGTGCACCGCCAGCAGGTCGCCGTCAAGGATGCCAATGTCCTTCATACTCATGCCGCGTACCCTGAGCAAATAATCCGCCGAGGGCGAAAAAAATTCAGGCTGCAGGGTGCAATGATCTTCGATATGTTCCTGTGCCAGTATCGGACTGCCGGCCGCTACCTGACCGATCACCGGCAAACCAAGGTCAGCCTCTACATCGGGAAGACGTATTCCCCGGCTGGCTCCCGGCACCATCTCGATCGCTCCCTTTCGGGCCAGCGCCCGCAGATGTTCTTCTGCGGCATTGGCAGAACGAAATCCAAGTTCTGCGGCAATTTCTGCACGGGTCGGCGGATACCCGGTCTCGTCAAGGTAGCGACGAATAATATCCAGTACCTGTGTCTGCCTAGCTGTCAGCTTCATTTAGGTTGCCCCGGTTAGCCCTGTTTTTATATACAGTGGTTTGACTATATACAGTGTTTTATCCAGTGTAAACCCTGTAAACGCAATTTTTCCTTAAGCCGGACTGAATGGCGGTCCACCGCGCCTTGGCGCATGACTGTGTTAAGGTGATCACAACCAAATTAGGGAGTCGCTTGAATGAGCAACAGATGTAGGTTACCGGACATCCTCAAGACGGATGACGGCAAGGAACGCAGAGTTGGCGTTGAAATTGAGTTGTCCGGCCTCGGTTACGAAGATCTTGTCTCGCTGTCCGCAAAACTGCTGGGAGGCACTGGAAGATCTGTTGCGCGCTATGTGTCCGAGGTTGAAACGGAACTCGGTGACTTTACCATCGAACTGGATTCAGACCCGATCAAGGACCTTGATCTGGCAGACGAGCGTCTTCCCGAGTCCGTCAGGGAACTTGGCGGTCAAGCCATGAGCGTGATCGACGCAGCCGCCGAGAAAATCGTGCCTCTGGAAATCGTCAGTCCTCCGCTGGCTTTCAGTAAGCTGGAACGTATAGAGACACTTTGCGATGAGCTTCGCAGAGCCGGCGCACTGGGCAGCCGGGAGGCGCTCTATTACGCCTTCGGTTTGCAATTGAATCCGGAGCTACCAGACCTCAGTGCCACAACGCTGGTTCGCTACCTACAGGCCTTCGCTGCTCTCTATGAATGGCTGAAGGCACGCCACCAGATTGATTTCAGCCGTAAGCTGACCAGCTACATTGAGCCATGGAGCAGCACCTACATTGACCTTCTGATTTCCGAGGATTATGCGCCAGACATGGAGAAATTGATGCGGGACTACCTGCATTACAACCCTACCCGGAACAAGGCTCTGGACCTTCTCCCGCTGTTCGCACACCTGAACAGCGGTTTACTGGCAGAATACGTTGAGGATGAACGCATCAAAAGCCGGCCAACACTGCATTACCGGCTACCCGACTGCGACATTGATAACCCTGACTGGCATTTTTCCACGGTTTGGAATGACTGGGTTGTGTTGGAACAACTGGTGGCCAACGCTGATGACTTATCAAAACTGGTTACGGAGTTTCGCAACAGTCGCAAACTGAGCCTCCACAACCTGACCCACAGCTGGATAGACACGTCCGACCAGTGGCTTCGGTCCGGAAACTATGTCTGAAAGCCCGGTAGATAAGCCTGAACATCCGGGCCTTACGATTGGTATCAGCGGCCCGGCACGTCGCAGTCTCGCCCACCGGCTGATCACCTTTGCACTGCGCCTCCATGGCGCGCGTACCCATTTTATTCGCCCGGGGTCAAAGGTCGACGTCTCGCTGCTCGACGGCCTTGTGCTCTCCGGTGGCACCCACGTGCATCCTTCACGGTACGGACAGACGCCCCAGGTGACCGCTCGTTATGACCTCCGCCGTGACGAAACCGATGTCCGCCTGCTGTCCCGTGCTGAAGAACTGAACATCCCGGTACTGGGTATCTGCCGTGGTGCACAGTTCATCAATATTTTCCGCGGCGGGTCGCTATGCCAGAACGTGACGCCCCTGCGTGTAAACACCCGCCATCGCCCGTTACTGTTACCGCTACAGACTGTGCGGGTCGTCAGTGACAGCCGCCTGGGACAGGTGATGCGCAGCCCGGTCATTGGCGCGAACCGCATCCACAGCCAGAGCATCAAAAAACTGGGCACGGATCTACGCGTTGTCGCCGTGGACAACGACTCGTTTGTGCAAGCGATCGAGAATACACGTGGGCAATGGTTGATGGGCATCCAATGGCACCCGGAATACCTGCTTTATCACGGCGGCCACCGGCAGATTTTCAGCCATTTCGTACAGGCTGCGGAGGACAGGAAACTGGTTCGGCTGGATGAACCTGTCGAAGCCGGGGAAGACGATGGGTATGTGGCTCAAAACGGCAGGTAACGCTGTAACACAGCCTTGATTTCACGAATTTCCCGGGCGTCGTCGGGCAGAGCCGTTAAATAACGGGCTGCCCACTCTTTCAGTTGCGCGCGGGTGGTCACATAATGGGGGTCGCTCCCGGTCAGCCTGAACAGGATATCGCGCTCCCGGGGCGTCAACCTGACCTGATTCTCGTGCAATAACATGGAGATCCAACTATGTTCCACAGCATCCATCGATACCTGCTGGCCTCCACGGCCCTGATCGTGTTTCCCCTGGGCGCATCAGCAGCAGAAGTCAGCCTGAGCGGTCAGGCCTCAGTCAAGTATACGCCAGACAGCGCACGGCTGCAGTTTACCGCCCGCGCCGAGCACAAGCTTCCCGAGACGGCCACTGAGGAAGTCAACGAGCAGATGGAGAAGTGGCGGGAGAGCATCGAGGACTTCCGCGGCCAGCTCAAATCCTACAGCGACGCCTCATTGAACCTTTACAGCCGTTCGATTCCATCGCCAGAGCGTCACGAAGAACCCCGGCGAGTGGCCGTTGCCTCGCAAACAGTCAGCTTCACCATCGACGACCTCTCGCTGCTCAACCCGATTCTTGCGCAGGCGCAATCGCTGGGTATGGACTACAACGTCGGCCCCCATCAGTTTTTCCATTCTGATGAAGTCGGTTTACGTAAACAGGCCCTGGCGGACGCCATTGCCGATGCGAAATCACGCTGCGATTTTGTTGCCAGAGAATTGGACAAACAGTGCGGCGAGGTGATGACCATTAACGTCGATGGCCGCCACCAACCCCCGATGCCAATGATGGCGGAAATGCGAGGCACCTCGGACGCTGTCTCCGAGGTCGGTTCCCGCGAACTGGAGGCTCGGGTAAGCGCGACCTTTGAGCTGGAGTAAACCGCCCGCTTAAAAATCTCGGGTGTAGAAAATATCCAGGGAGGCTGCCAGGCCACTGGCAGCCTCAAGATAGAAATACCGACCGATGTCGTAGCGCAACGCTACGGTGGTAATCGGCTGGAAGATCCCGACCCCATAGCGAATGCTCAGCTCGTCCGTCAGATAGCCGCTTGCCACCACAGCCGATTCATCGCCGGAACCCTCCGCTTCAAGCGTCAGGTTACGAATCCCGAATTCCTCGCCAATGCCCTGGGTTACCTTATTGGCCTGGGTTAGCCCCAGGGAGATGGCCGCCCGACTCATCTGGCCCTCGTCACCCCGACTTTGGGGGGCACGGCCCAGAATCACATAAGAAAGTGCATCGGTCTGGGGCATCTCGGGTTCGGAGAAGACTTCAGTCTGAGGCGCACTGACCGGGCCACTGAGCCGGATGCCGGCCACTACGTTATCCACGGTCCGCACCGCCTCAATGTCCAGATACGGTTCTGACAGGGGGCCCACAAACACCAGCCTCGCGCGACGCAGATCAAGTTCCTGCCCATAGGCTTCGTAGCGCCCTTCAACCAGTTGCAGGGCGCCTCTGGTATCCAGGTTGTTGCCGATACGCAGCGTACCCTCAAGGTTGCCTGTCAGACCAAAGCCACTGAAACTCACTTCATCTTCACCCACTACCACGGTGACGTCCATATTCAGGGCGCGTAGGCCACCTTCCTTTTCTTCGGCGCCGACGACGACCTCATCCTCGGATACGGAAACCGCCTGGGCGGGCAGCTCGCGGATTTCGATCGTGCCCCGGGGTACGTTCAGGTTACCGGAAACCGACAGGTTGCCACCTTCGTAGGCGATAGTGATATCCGGCACCAGCTCTACTTGGGCGTACGGTTCATAGCTAAAGGGCAACCGGTCACCGGTCAGCCGAACCTCCACCGAGGGTTCCGCCTCCCAGGCCAACACCCCTTCTATATTGCCGCTTCCACGTTCGTTACTGCGCCAGCGCCCGGACAAATCCGCACTATAACCCTTCAGTTCAAGGCTAATGACCAGATCCTCAAGTGGAATCGGTAATCGTGGGTCGGCAATGTGGCCTCCTGAGAGTGCAAGCTCGCCATTCACCGCCGGCTTCATTAGCGGCCCAGACAGCGTCCCATCGCCGTTAAGCTCCCCTTCAACAACTTCCAACCCGGCAAATATACCGGCCATGGCAATATCCAGGCCTTCGATGCTGAATTGCCCATCGACATCACGGGCATCGCTATTCGGGTCAACCGACATGCCGACAGAGAGATTACCAATATCGGGCCCCTCTAACTGCAGGTCCAACTCCGCGACGTTCGGCTTCAAGCTCAGGCGGGTGGTGAAGGTGTTGTAGCTCAGACTCTCCCATTCGTCCCTCACCTGCACCTCAAACTCGCCGGAACCGGCGTCGATGGATACTTGGCCGTCTGGTCCGTCTTCCGTCATGACCATTTGCAGGTCAGCGTTCAATGTTGCGTCCCAACGCAGGGATGCCGGCAACAGGGGGGCTAACGCCGTGGTCGGGAAGTTTTCAATGCGGTAGGCGATGTCTTGAGTCGGTAGCAGAGTCTGGTTCTCGGCACAGACAGAGGCCTGCTGCCATTGCCAGCAGTGCTGCCCCAGTGTGAGCCTACCGGCTTCGGTATACTCAAGGGCCGCGGGCTCTGACAGCGTCCACTGCTGACTATGGGCGGGCACACTTATCTGCCCCTGTTCAAGCGCACCTGCCCAGGCGTTCCAGCTTTCCGAGGCATCCCCGGCCAGCAACAGCGACAATTCCGCCTCTTTGTGGCGGGCATTGAGCCTGAGTCGGTGATCATCCCGAGTTCCCGTCAGCGCCAGCGACAAATCTTCCAATAGCTGTTCGCCATAACGCGCTTCCGTTCCCCGAAGATCCGCCTGGATGTTGAATCCTTCGCGTAGCGAGGCCGTCAGGTCCAGGCTGGCAAGGCTCAACTGGTCCTGCCATGCCAGGTCGGTGCCGGTTAGTGCTACCTTGCCCTGGGGTTGGTCCACGGTGCCAGAAACCGATGCAGTACCATTGACCGAACCCGCCAGCCCCGGCAGGAAGGTTTCCGGCGCCGGCAGGTTCAACTCCAGGTTGCCGTCGATCTGTTGCCCCCAGCGGCCCTGGCCTGTCACTCGGTTGTCCCCGACCTCAAGCTCCAGGTCCGACAATGTCCAGTTGCCGGCATCACTTTTCAGCGCGCCCCGTATCAGCGCCTCATTGGCCTGCCAACTTCCGGAAACGTCCCATTGAGCCTGCAGCGTAGGCGTCCCTTCCTCCTGCAGACGTCCGCTGGTATCCACGTCGCCGCTTAGGCTCGCTTCCAAGGCGGGGAGCCAGAAACCAGGGTTAAAGCTGTCCAGCGTCAGGCTTGCGTCCCAGGACAATTGATCAGCAAACGCCACGTCCGCACGGCCGCCGAGGAAACCCGCGCCAGTATTGACGCGCAGGTTCGTCAACGCAACGGACTCCAGGTCACCCTCAAGATCCCCCGCCATATCGGCGTCGCCCATGGGGCCGCTGACACTGGCGTCAATGCTCGCCTTATAGGCTCCCCCCTGGTACTGAACATCGCCATTGAATTGGCGCAAAGTGACCGGCGGCTGTTCAAAATCCGGAATCAGGCTGTACCAGGGAAACGCGTTGAGACTTACCTTGGCATCTGCCTGAAGCGCTTGCTCCCAGCTTACGTTACCGGTGACCAGGAGGCGGCCTGTCTCGACCTCCGTGGTGCCGGGACCGGTCAGCGCGAGCTCCAACCCTTCGAGGCCCTCTGTAGTCACCAACCCCTTCAATGACACGGGTATATCGCCTGTGGATCCGGGCAGCACGGTGCGGGAGTCCGAGCGGAAACCGTTCTCAAGGCTGCCTTTCAAGGCAACCACGGTGTCTGTCAGCACCAGGGTTTTCGGTAACCCCTCCGCCGGGACGAACCGGCTGGAACGGACAGTCAGTTCCGCCGGCAGGGAGCTGTCCAGCGGCGCCACCCGACCAGCCAGCGTGGCAGCAAGATAACCGCTGCTCTGGCCCTTTATTCTAAGGTCTGCTGCGCTCCCGGTCAGATTGAGTGCCAATTGCCAATCAGCGCCATACGGGGGCGGCAGCATCAGGCCAACCTCCAGATCCAGCGGCCAGTCGCCCCGGGTCTGGAGCCTGCCGGAGGCATCAATGCTGATATCATCCCGAACAAAGGCCAGGTTCTGCAGATGCCAGTCCGAACCGGAACCCTGAGCTTTGAGCTGGAGCCGGTCCCAGACCTTGGCATCGTTGAGCATCAAGGGGCCAAGGTTCACGTCCCGGACCACCAGCCCCAACGGAAGGTCGACGCTGGGTAGACTAATATCACCGCTGTCTTCTTTGGGCTCGCCCGATGGCTGCAGAGTCAGATCAATGCTGTCTGCCAGAAGCCGCTCCAGACAGAGCTGTTTGTTGAACAGGCAGGTGGGCGACCAGTCAACGACCGGCGACTCTACCTGTAGCCCAACACCGTAGCCCTGCCATGTCAGGGAGGCTGCCTGCCACTGCCCCAGCAACGAACCCTGCCCCTGCTCAACCTCGAGGCCGGGAACCTGATCAATCACCCAGGCGGTGCCGGTTTCCGAGCGCAGCGCCAGCACCAACAACCCAATCAATAACAGCGGTAGCAGGACAATAACGGCCAGCGCCACCAACAACCCGTTTCTCAGGCGTTTTGACCGTTTTGGTGTTGGAGTTTTCGCTTCGTCGCTCATAACTCCGGCCCCATGGAAAAGTGAATGCGCCATTCACCGCCAAACTCGGGATCCAGGCCTTTGGCGACGTCCAGGCGCAGCGGCCCGACCGGGCTGATCCAGCGAATGCCCAGGCCGACACTCGTCGCCAGTGGGTCCGACAGGTCATCCATGGCGTTGCCTTCGTCAACAAACGCCGCGACCCGCCAGTTTTCGGTAAACTCGTACTGATACTCGACACTGCCTACCATCAGGTAACGGCCACCAATGGCCACGTCCTCGCTGTTCCGGGGTGACAGCGTCTCATAGCCATACCCCCGCACCGTCTGGTCGCCACCGGCAAAGAACCGCAATGACGGCGGCACATCCGAGAAGCGATTGGTGGCCACGCCACCAAACTGGAACCGGGACAGGAAGCGGTGGTTGTCCGCCAGGGTGTAGAGCCCCTTTACCAGAACATTGGCATGGAGAATATCCACGTCGGAGATGACAGCACGGTGGGAGCCGGTCACATCGAACTGGATACGATATCCCCGGGATGGATCCAACGGGGAGTCCGCCTGCAGTTTCGAATACCCCAGTCCGGGCAGCAACAGGCTGCTCTGCTCGGGGTCGTCGTTGCCGATGCGAAAACGCTCACCTTCCCAGCGGATCGAGGCAACCTGCAACCAGCCGTTATCGAGCTGGTGTTTCCACTGCTGGCCAAGGGTAAGCAGCTCAGACTCCACGTCCTCAATATCCTCCCGCTGATAACCGGCGGAAAGGCGAATGGAATCGGTCATGGGAGGATCAAGGGGCAATTCGTACCAGGCGCCCACGTTTTGGCGCGGCGCCGAAAGTTCTGTCTGCGCGCCGCGGCGATGGCCCATGGGGTTGATCCAGTGCTCCCGCCAGTTACCGCTCAAACGCGGCCCCACATCCGTGGAGAAACCAACACCAGCGGCGACCGAGCGTGGAGGACGAGTGGTCAGGTCCACCGATACGGGTATCACTCCCTCCTCGGCTTTACCAGGCGAAGCGTCGATATCCACACCGGAAAAGTAGCCGCTGTTGGAGAGATCGCCGCTTAGCCTCGCCACCTTGTCGGCGTGATAAATCTCACCGGGCTCAAAGCGCACGAACTGTTCAAGCAACTGTTCCTCGAAGCCATGCCCTTCCTTGAAACTCACTTCCCCAAGGCGATACCTCACACCACTGCGAAAGACCAGGGAGATATCTGCCGTGCGTTGTTCTGGGTTGACTTCCAGCCGGCGGGTGGTGAACTCGCCATCAAAATACCCCAGTCGGGAGGCTCGGTTCTGGATGGTCTGGCGCAATGTGCTGTACTGGCCGTGGTTCAGCACATCCCCCTCTGCTGGTTTTTCCGGCAGGGTTCCCACGAAATCGGGATCCCGACTGGCTGGGCCTTCAATGGACACCTGTCGGGAACGAACGCGAATGGGTTCACCGGGCTGCACGGTCAATACCAGGCGAGCGGGTGTTTCGCCATCGCCGGGCTGCTCAACCACCTCCCACTGAATCATCGGGCTATAGTAGCCCAGCGCACGGAGTGCCTCTTCCACTTGCGCTTCGGCGGTGCTGGCGTATCGCCTCAGGCTTCCAGCGCTGCGCCCCTCAACCTCACCCAGAAAGGCTTCCGCATTATCCTGAAGCTGTGGATAGTCGCCCTCCACATTCACCTCCACCTGTTGCGCCCAGACCAATCCCGGCGTTGCCAATATCACCAGGCAGACCATCCCGACAGTGCGGAGAAACAGGAGTCTAATGTGGGAACACATCAAGCAGCGTTACTTCAGTGAAAGTGGGTGAAAAGGCGCATTAACCGTATATGAGTGTACCGGGTAGCGGTCCGTTTAATCCATGCCAATTGACCATCTTGCCTGCCTGTAATGCGCTCTATGCCAATGGCGTGGATGCCCGATGCCCTCGCTCCATCGTCGCCGGCAGAGCTGAAATAAGCTAACCTGTGTGAAAGCGTCGAAAAATCAGGTAGTCCCGGATCACTGAATGCTGAAAATAAATCGAGAAAACCTGAAAACCAGCCACCAACTCATCTGGTTCATCATAGACTTCCTGATGCTCGGCCTGCTCATTATCAACCTGGCCTTCATCATCTTCGACTCCATCTACAACCTCACCGGCGTCCAGAACCTGCTCGCTGAACACGCACCGCTTGTCAAAGAGCTCTACCACCCCATCCACGAAAACTTCCTGTTCTACGACCTCATCTTCGTCAGCATCTTCCTGACCGAGTTCGTCGTGCGCTGGGGCTACGCCATCAAGGCCAAAGTCTACGACCGCTGGTACTTCTATCCGTTCATCCACTGGTACGACATCATCGGCTGCATCCCCGTTGGCAGCTTCCGCTTCCTGCGGATACTGCGGGTTATCTCCATCATCTACCGACTGCACCAGTACAAGGTGATTGACGTCACCCAGACCCGAGCCTTCCAGTTCTTCAACTTTTACTACGAAGCCTTCATGGAAGAGCTCTCCGACCGCATTGTCATCAAAGTGCTCACCGGTGCTCAAGACGAGATTCGCAAGGGCTCACCCTTGTTCGAGCGCATTCAGAACGACATCCTCTACCCGAGGCGGGAAATGCTGTCAGACTGGGTATCACAACGAGTTGCAGACGCAGCCCGTGAAGGGTACATCCCCAATCGCGGCGCCCTGCGAAGCTACCTGGAAACCCGCGTCGACAACGCACTCAAACAGAACCTTGAGTTATCGAGGCTGAAATACCTGCCCGTTGTCGGGCCCACCATCCAGGAAACCCTGGAAGAAGCCGTGGGGGACATCGTCGCCAACGTGATTCACCAGATTCTTGAAGACCTCGCCTCCGCGTCCAATCACGCGTTCATCGAAGACATCGTGAATGTATTCCTGCCATCGCCCGATAACGAAGACGAAAACGGCGAACACAACGAGGCCCTGATCAACCTGATTGTTGAAGTACTGGATGCGGTCAAAAGCCAAGTCAAGGTCAAACACTGGCGTAGCGAACTGACCTGAACCTGTTCAGCCAACAACACCGAGGATTCCATGAACCCAATGTACTATCGACCAGCTGCAGAACTTGTTAGCGACCTCAAAAACGGGAAGCTAACCAGTGTTGATGTCACTCAAGCGTTCGCGGACCGGATTCGACAGTGTAATGGCGATATAAATGCGGTTGTGACACTGGACGAAACAAACGCTCTCGGGAAAGCAAGGGAGGCTGACGAAGCTCTGGCGCGTGGCGATTCCGTTGGACCACTTCACGGCCTGCCACTGACCCTGAAGGATACCTGGGAGGTTGCCGGCATGGCCTGTACCGCCGGTGCACCCGCGCTGAAAGACTACATCCCGACGAAACACGCCGATGTGGTCCAGCGCCTGGAAGACGCCGGTGCGATCATCCTGGGGAAGACCAACGTCCCCATTTACGCCACCGACCTCCAGAGTTACAACAAGCTCTTCGGTGTCACCAACAATCCCCACAACCTGGCCCATACCCCCGGAGGCTCGTCCGGGGGCGCTGCCGCAGCGCTCGCGGCAGGCATGACACCGTTGGAAGTGGGCAGTGATCTCGCGGGCTCCATCCGCACACCAGCGCATTTCTGCGGCGTTTTCGGGCACAAGCCTTCCCGTGCCCTGGTCTCCTTCCGTGGTCACATTCCAGGGCCACCGGGCACAGAGTCACGGCCGGACCTGGCCGAAGGCGGGCCATTGGCGCGCTCGGCAAAGGATCTGGAACTGCTGTTGAGCGTGATGGCCGGTCCCGCTGAACGGGAACGCAACAGCTGGCAATTGGCCATGACACCCGCCACTATCCATTCCCTGGAACAGGCCCGGGTGGGCCTTTGGCTGAAAGACCCGCTGTGCCCTATCGACGACGAATTACTGAACGGCTACCAAAAACTCGGGCGGGCACTTGAAAGCAAGGGAACACTGGTTGCCGAAGCCCGGCATCAACTGCTCAACCTGGAACACATCCTGCCTGCCTATTTCAACTTGCTGGGCAGCCTTCTCAGCACGTCCATGAAACCGGCCCAACGCCGGCAAATGATGTGGATCTCACGGCTTGAACGCTGGCTTCACCTGTTTGGCCCTGTTACGGCCTTTATCGGGGAATACGGCCGCGGCGTGAATCAGCCGGTACACCAATGGATGGCCTGGAGCGAAATGCGGGAAAAGATGCGGGCCGAAATCACCACTCTGTTTGACGAATTCGATGTGCTGTTAACGCCGATCACCCCAACCACGGCCATTCGCCACGATCACAGCAATCCAGTGTTCAAGCGGCAGATCACCGTTGCAGGTCAGCCCAGGGCGTATATGGACCAGTTCTGCTGGATTGCCCTGGCTACCTTGCTCGGGCTGCCCGCTACCTCCGTACCTATCGGAAGAACAGCGGATGGGTTGCCGTTCAATGTGCAGGTCATCGGTGCGCCAGGGATGGACCTGACGACGATCCGGTTCGCAGAGCTGCTGGAAGCCAGCGGACTTGCCGGCTTCCAGCAGCCGCCAGACCTCAGCCATTGACCAGGAAGTGCACCCAGATACTGGCCCCGTAACCCAGCGCAATCGCCGGTGTCCATTTCAGGTGACTGAGGAACGTGTACTGCCCCCTGGCCTGCCCCATCAGTGCGACGCCCGCCGCAGAGCCTATGGACAAGAGGCTGCCACCAACCCCGGCCGTTAGCGTAACCAGCAACCACTGATAATCCGGCATGGCCGGATTCATCGTCAGCACCGCAAACATCACCGGAATGTTGTCCACCAGCGCTGAGATCACGCCAACCATGATGTTGGCGGCGGTCGGCCCAAGGTCACCGTAAAGCGTGGCCGTCATCATGCCGAACACCGGGGGAATGTGCAGGAACTGGTGAAAACTGATGGCGGTGGCGATAGTCAGCAAGAACAGAGCGCAGATGACCAAATGCCAGGATTCCTGTGATCCAGAACAGACGCCGGTAGCCAAACCCCTTGCCAAGCAGCCATATCCGCAACTGGTCGAAGACCCCCGTTCCAGCATGGCGTTGATGTAGGTCATCGCCACCAGGAGGAAAAAGAACAGCTCCGCGTATTCCAGGAAGTTGTGCCGTATGGCCTCTTCGACTTCGCCATTGGCGCCCGCGGCGCGGTATGCCCGGGACGATTGTCCCGGGGGATTTGGTTATTCGATTTCGATCAGGCTCTCACCAGGCGCCACCCGGTCGCCTTTCGAGATATTCACCGCCTTGACGATACCAGACTTGGTGGCTTTAACCTCGGTTTCCATTTTCATGGCTTCGATGATCAGCACCGCGTCACCGGCAGATACCTCGTCACCCTCGCTCACCAGCACATCAACGATGTTGCCCGGCATGGTGGTGGTCACCTGGCCTTCTCCGGTGGCTCTGGCACGACCGCCCTTGCGGGTATTTTCAGAGGCTTCGCCCTGGGATTCCAACTGAATTTCCTCGGGCACGCCGTCCACCGTCATATAGAACCGGCGTTCGGTCTCGCTCACCGGGTTGGCGCCGGTCACATGGATATCGTAGCTTTCACCGTGCACCGTGATCCGGAACTCAGTGGACACACTGCCCCCGGTCTTACCGTTGGCGATGGGCTCCAGGGCTTCCGGCTGCAGGGTGCCGTCGCGGCGTTGCTCCAGGTACGTTCGAGCCTGGTCCGGGAACATGGCGTAGGTCAGTACGTCTTCCTCGCTCTTGGCGAGATCACCCAGCTCTTTGCGCAGTTCGGAAAACTCCCTGGGAATCAGGTTGGCCGGGCGCTCTTCAATTAACTCTTCCTCGCCCACTGCGCGGCGTTGCAGCTGTGCGTCCACCTCTGCAGGCGCCTTGCCATACCAGCCCTGCATGTATTTCTTCACCTCATTGGTGATGGTGTCATAGCGCTTGCCGCCCAGCACATTGATCACCGCCTGGGTGCCGACGATCTGTGAGGTGGGCGTCACCAGCGGAGGGTATCCCAGGTCTTTACGTACTCGGGGAATTTCCTCGAATACTTCCTGAATCCGGTCGAGGGCGCCCTGTTCCTTCAGCTGGTTGGCCAGATTGGACATCATGCCACCGGGAACCTGCGACAGGAGTACGGAAGTATCTACGCCATTGTAGTCACTCTCGAACTGATGGTATTTCTTGCGAACCTCACGGAAGTGTTGGGTAGCCTTGTCCAACAACTCAAGGTTAAGGCCGGTTTCACAGCCCGCATCGTGCAACGCCGCCACCAACGATTCGGTCGGAGGATGACTGGTACCGCCCGCAAACGCCGACAGCGCGGTATCGATATGATCCACGCCGGCCTCCAATGCTGCCCATTGGCACATGGGTGCCATGCCGGAGGTGGCATGGGAGTGCAGGAACACCGGCAGTTTGAGGTTCTTCTTCAGTCCGCTGACCAGCTCGGCGGTCACCGCTGGCGTTAGCAGGCCCGCCATATCCTTGATAGCGATACTGTCAGCGCCCATATCTGCCATGGTCTCGGCCTGAGCCAGGAAGGTTTTCACATCGTGCACCGGGCTGACCGTATAGCACAGTGTACCCTGGGCATGCTTGCCGGCCTTCTTCACAGCTTTAATGCTGGCCTCCAGATTGCGCACGTCGTTCAGCGCATCAAAAATACGGAACACGTCGATGCCGTTTTCTGCGGCCTTTTCAACAAACGCTTCCACTACATCGTCGCCGTAATGGCGGTACCCGAGCAGATTCTGGCCACGCAACAACATTTGCAGGCGGGTGTTGGGCAGAGCCTTGCGCAGGGTTCGCAGGCGCTCCCATGGGTCTTCCTTAAGAAACCGCACACAGGCATCGAACGTGGCGCCGCCCCAGCATTCCAGTGACCAGTAACCGGCCTGATCCAGCCATTCACAGGCCGGCAGCATATCCTCAGTGCGCATACGCGTGGCGATCAGGGACTGATGGGCATCCCGCAGGATGACGTCGGTGATGTGAATTTTTCTCTTACTCATAATGCTCTCCAATATTCGTGTTACAGGCCAGCCTGAGCTGCGATGGCGGCGGCAACGGCTGTGGCAATGGATTCCGGTCGGGACTTGTCGCTGTACTCCAGCAACTGCGGATTACGCTCCACGAAACCGGTATTAAACGTGCCGGCCTGGAAATCCGGGTGGTTCAGGATCTGCTGGTAGTAGGGAATCGTGGTGTGTACCCCGTAGATAGCCATGTCGCTGAGCGCTCTGCGGGACCGGGCCACCAGTTCCGGCCATTCCCGCGCCCACACAATCAGCTTGGCGCACATAGAATCGTAGTAAGGGGGAATCTCGTAGCCGGTGTACATGGCGGCATCAGTGCGTACACCCGGGCCGCCGGCGGAATAATAGCGACTGATGCGACCGAAGCTGGGCAGAAAACCGTTTTTCGGATCTTCCGCGTTAATGCGAAATTGGGCGGCGAAACCGCGATAACTGATGTCGGCCTGGGAAAACTCCAGCGGCTCGCCGGACGCAATTCGGATCTGCGCCTTTATGATATCGATGCCGGTGATTTCCTCGGTGATGGTGTGTTCCACCTGCACCCGGGTGTTCATCTCCATGAAGTAGAAGCTGTCGTCGTGATCCAGCAGAAACTCGACGGTGCCGGCATTCGCATAACCGCATTGGCGGGTGACCTGAATGGCCAGATTACCAATGGTTTCTCTCTGCTCCTCACTTAACTGTGGCGATGGTGCCACTTCGATCAGTTTCTGGTTGCGGCGCTGGATGGAACAGTCACGTTCGTACAGGTGCACCACATTGCCGTGGTGGTCGGCCAATACCTGTACTTCGATATGACGAGGCTCAATGATGCACTTCTCCAGGAAAACCTCGGCACTGCCAAAGGCCTTGGTGGCCTCGGAAATCACCCGCTCGTAGTTCTGCCGCAGTTCCTTCTCATTGTCACAGCGGCGAATGCCCCGGCCACCACCACCGGATGTCGCTTTGAGCATAACCGGATAGCCAACATCTCCCGCCTGTTGTACGGCGTCTTCCACGTCATCCAGGTTGCCCTTGGAGCCCGGTGTAACAGGCACCCCCGCGGCGATGGCGGTCTGGCGAGCCTGAGTCTTATCGCCCATGGCACTGATTGCCTCGGATGACGGGCCGATAAACGTTACCCCCCTCTGCTGGCAGACGGCTGCCAGCTCGGCATTCTCGGAGAGAAAACCGTAACCCGGGTGCAGAGCATCACAGCCGGTCTCGACCGCCAGGTTCACGAGATGATGGGGATTCAGGTAACCGCTGAGCGGGTCCTTGCTGATCTGATAGGACTCATCCGCTTTCTTGACGTGCAGGGAGTACTGGTCCGCCTCTGAATAAACAGCGACAGAGCGAATGCCCAACTCCTTGCAGGCCCGCGCAATGCGAACGGCAATTTCGCCGCGATTGGCGATGAGCACTTTCTTAATGGCCATGGAAGCTTCCTTCAAGTAATAGTCATTAACGGAAGAAAGCTGCAGCCCGCAACGGCAGGCTGCAGCGTTGCGACGTTTTACCCGGGGTTTTTCCGCACTGCGTGAACGATATCGGAGAAAGATCCCGGGCCGGGATCGGGGTTCACTCGAATACCAAGGCGACGGCTGAGATCGTCAGAGGACAGCAGCCCGCAAATGACCTGCTCCTCTGCCCCAACGGCGACCGTGTCCATTACCAAAAGATAGTCCGAATGAAGCCCCTTGAAAATGGCGATTAATTCATCAATTTTCAGGTCCTGAAGCTTACCGAGCTCTATCGTTGGCAAGCGCCACACCGGTCGCATGATGTCCCGCGCAACAATGTCGGCGATGGTACTTCCACGCTGGTTGGCAAGGCTCATGGGCCACGAACCGATCAGGTCCTTCAGGGTCACTATCCCGACCACCTCATCATTTCGATTGATAACCACACAAAAGGTTTCTCCGGAAACATCCAGTGTCTTTTTGACCTCCTGGATCTCCCGCGATGACCGGGCTATCACCGGAGCTTGCCTGGTGAAGTCCTTCAACAGTTCCGACGCGGCGGCGTCATTGGTGAGAGTGTCCTCGTCTTCCTGTGAAACAAGCCGATATCTGGCTCCGGCAGACAGGGACGCTTGAACGCTTGATTGATTGCCCATGGCAATTCTCCTGGCTAAAGACCATTTCTCCAGGCGCGGGGCACCCACGTAGGGCTGCAGCGCCTGAATCAGTTCAAATGTCTATAGCTGGGAGGGAGGTGCCTGTGACTGGCCTGGGTAACTGAGAATTCTTCTGGGGGGACCGTCAAAGGCCAACTGGTGAAGGGCGCGGGATGTCAACGCCGACGGTGGATAAACGAAGGTGGGCGACAGCGGCGACACATCGCCGGGTGACGAGGCTCCTTCTGAGGATTCGGAACTGCCTTGCCAATCGCTCAGCGCGACGGTGGTGGCAACGTGATCATCCTGGGTGGGAACCGCAACGGTAACCGACGTCCAGACAACAAATATCAGTGCCAGCAACGCAACGAGGTTGCCAGACAGACTGAATGTGTTTTCGGAGCGACGGGGCATCATTTCACCGTGTTAGTAGTTGCCTAACTAATGCAGGGGCGACGGCTAATGATAACCCCAGGGGATGGTGGCAATGCAAGCTTTCGTGGCCAATACGGGAAAAGCTTGTCCTGAAACGAATAAGGGCCGGTCAAAGACCGGCCCTTATTGATATGGTAGCGGGGGCAGGATTCGAACCTACGACCTTCGGGTTATGAGCCCGACGAGCTACCAGACTGCTCCACCCCGCATCAAACTGGTGGTTGACCGGGTAATGCCCCGATCAACGAGGTGCGAATAGTACGGGGCACTGCGGCATCTGTCAAAGGGAAAAATGAATTTTTTCGCCAACTTACCGCTCAAGTATGGCCGTTACCCCCTGTCCGCCTGCGGCGCAGATGGAGATCAGGCCACGGCCGCTGCCCTTCTCTTCCAGCAACTTCGCCAAAGTGGCCACGATACGCCCACCGGTCGCCGCGAACGGATGGCCTGTTGCAAGGCTGCTGCCCTTCACGTTCAGCTTGTCGCGATCAATGCTCCCCAACGGCTTTTCCAGACCCAAGCGATCCTTGCAGAACGCGGGGTCTTCCCAGGCCTTCAGGGTGGAGAGCACCTGGGCGGCGAACGCTTCATGGATTTCGTAGAAGTCGAAATCCTGCAGCGTCAGCCCGGCTTTTTCCAACATGCGTGGCACAGCGTAGGTCGGCGCCATCAGCAGGCCCTCCTTCTTGTCGACGAAGTCCACTGCAGCCACCTCGGAGAACGTCAGGAACGCCTTGATCTCCATGTTGTTGGCCTTTGCCCACTCTTCACTGGCCAGCAGCACACATGAGGCACCATCCGTCAGCGCGGTGCTGTTGGCGGCGGTCATGGTCCCGCTCTCACGATCAAACACGGGCTTGAGCGTTGCCAGTTTTTCAAGGGTCGTGTCCGGGCGCAAAATGTTGTCTTTTTCCAGGCCCGCCAATGGGGTCATCAGGTCCTTGAAAAAACCTTCATCATAGGCGGACGCCAGCTTCTGATGGCTTTCATAGGCCAGCTTGTCCTGCTCGTCACGGGGAATGGACCACTCGCGGGCGGTGATCTGGCAGTGCCCCCCCATGGACAACCCCGTTCTGGGCTCGCCGTTCTGCGGAATTTCCGGCTTCAGATGGCTCGGACGAAAACGACTGAGCACTTTCAGGCGTTCACCAGCCGTCTTTGCGCGATTCAGGTCCAGGAGAATCTCCCGCAGGCCCTCACTTACACCGATCGGCGCATCGGAGGTAGTATCGGTGCCGCCAGCGATGCCGCACTCGATCTGCCCCAACGCAATCTTGTTAGCCACAAGAATGGCCGCTTCGAGACCCGTACCGCAGGCCTGCTGGATATCGTAGGCGGGCGTTTCCGGCGCCAGGCCGCTACTCAGCGCGGATTCCCGGGTCAGATTAAAATCCCTGGAGTGTTTGATAACCGCGCCAGCTACGACCTCTCCAAGGCGCTGCCCCTGCAGCCCGAAGCGATCAACCAGTCCTCGCAGCGCACTGGTCAGCAGCTCCTGGTTACTGACCTTGCTATACGCGGTGTTGGAGCGGGCAAAAGGAACCCGGTTGCCACCAATAATGGCAACCCGGCGGATATCGCTTTTAGCGGCCGTGGTCTTTTTTGCCGTCGACGTTTTCTTTTGGGTGCTTTTCGGTGCCTGTGCCATGATGATGTCCTGTTTAAACGAGTGTATCCGTTGCGTTGCAGTCTAGCGCCAACCGGGCCCGGCTCATTGGCATCCCTGACAACCGTAACAGGGCATTGAGTCAATTCAAAAGCGGCCGGATTCTTTAACCTGTACGCCGATATTCGTTTCGCAAAAGGAAAATGCCATGTCTGATCGTTATCTCAAGTTCGTCAATACTGCGTTTGGCAAGACCGCTGCCCAGTCCCTGGGGCTGCCCGCCCCGGTCCCCCTGAAACGCTGGAAGCGCGCCGACCAGCCGTTTATTGAGGGCGACGTGCTGATCGGCGCTGCCAACAGTAGTAAAGCGGTCTCGACGGTTGGAAAGGTGCTGGGCGCCAGCGCTGCAAAACTCTTTCATGCCAGCGCCATGGATACTCTGAACGATTCTTCCAAAAGCGGCAACAAGGCCGAAGCATTGCCTCTGAACACAGACATTGATGGTAAATTCTCCGCCCTGGTGTTTGATGCCACGGGTATGAAAGACACCACCGATCTGAAAGCGGTATACGATTTCTTTCACCCCACCATCCGCAAGCTGGCGGGCAACGGTCGAGTGCTGGTGATAGGCCAGGACCCAAGCACCTGTCGCCAACCCGCCAAGGCCGCTGCCCATCAGGCACTGGAAGGCTTCGTGCGCAGTGTCGGCAAGGAAGTCGGCAAGAAAGGGGCTACCGCGAACCTACTGTGGATGGCCCCCGGCGCCGAACAGCAACTGGAGTCCAGCATCCGGTTCTTTTTATCGCCCCGATCGGCCTATGTCTCTGGCCAGGTAACCCGCATCAGTAAGGGAGCGACCGCTCACGCCAGCAACCCTGTCGCGCCGCTGGCCGGAAAGATTGCACTGGTAACCGGTGCGTCCCGCGGCATTGGCGCGTTTATTGCCGAAACCCTGTCGCGGGATGGCGCCACGGTCATTGGCCTGGATATCCCACCGGCCCTTGAGGACCTGCAGAAAGTTATGGCCCCCATCAAGGGTAAGGCGATGGCGTGTGATATTACGGATGAGAAAGCGCCAAAACAGATTGCAGACTTTGTGAAGGAACATTTCGAAGGCATTGATCTGGTCATCCACAACGCCGGCATCACCCGTGACAAAACCCTGGGCAACATGCCCGAGCATTTCTGGGACATGACCATTGCCGTCAACCTGACTGCCGAGGAACTGATCGACGAAGAGCTGATGCACCAGGAACTGCTGCGTGAGAACGGACGCATTGTCTGTATTTCTTCCATCAGCGGCATTGCCGGCAACTTTGGCCAGACCAATTACTCCACCGCCAAGTGCGGCGTGATCGGCTATGTAGAGGCGATGGCAAAACAGGTGAAGAACGGTGTGACCATCAACGCCATAGCGCCCGGGTTCATCGAAACCCAGATGACGGCCGCCATGCCGATTACCATTCGCGAGGCCGGCCGGCGCATGAACAGCTTGTCCCAGGGCGGTTTGCCAGTCGACGTGGCCGAAGCCATTGCGTGGTACTGCAATCCTGCATCAAATGGCGTGAACGGGAACGTTGTTCGGGTTTGCGGACAGTCGCTGATTGGAAAGTAACAGGGGGAAATGGTGGGTGGTACTGGGATCGAACCAGTGACCCTCGCCTTGTAAGGGCGATGCTCTCCCAGCTGAGCTAACCACCCGGGATCTGGAAACAAAAAATGGCGGAGCGGACGGGACTCGAACCCGCGACCCCCGGCGTGACAGGCCGGTATTCTAACCAGCTGAACTACCGCTCCGCATCAATCCCGGCCTGAACGGCCTTAGGGACCTGAAACCGGGCGGGGTGGCCCGGTGATGCTGAAAAGTGGTGGGCGGTACTGGGATCGAACCAGTGACCCTCGCCTTGTAAGGGCGATGCTCTCCCAGCTGAGCTAACCGCCCACTTTCACAGCACACTGGTGAGTCAGCGTTGCTGTCTCAACCAAGTGAGACGCGCATTTTAAGCATTTGTCTGGCGGTGTCAAATTTTTTCCAGGGTTTTTCTCAAAAAACCCGCAACTTGTTAAAAAGCGTATGATTTTCAATCAGACCTGTTTGTCACCCCGGTTTTCTTTGCCGTCTTCACAGCCTTCAGCCGTGTGGCTTTCTGCCCTGCCTGCTTCGCCTTGTGATCAAGCGACAGTTCACTGACACGCGACTTTCGATCCGCCGGCAATGCCCGTTCCGCCAGCGAGCAGTTGAGGTGATCAAGGCGCTTTCTAAGGCCAGCTATCCGATGGCCTGCGTTTTCCAGTGCCTCGGGAAGCAATTCCCCGGAAAGCCGGCGAAACGTTTGTTGTAATGAATCTCTCAGCGACATGATCCGGCCACCTTCTGAATACGGACACCCCACAGTCTAGTAACCGAAACCGGAAACAACAATTCACGGTGCGCCAGATCGGCGACGTTAGAATATCCACCAACCGTCACCGGATTCCGCCTCTTCCCGGCGCTCCCGCTCTTGCTCCAACGCCGCATACTCGCGATCCAGCTCTCGCAATCGACGATCGCTTTCAAGAGGTACCGTAGGGCCGCCTCCAAAGGGCCAGTACCAAGGCGTTTCGTCATACTTCCCCTGCTCTCTCAAGCGCTCAATTTCAGCCGCTCGCTCCTCTTCCAGAAGAACCAGATTGCGCTCGTAGTCTGCGTCCTCGTTCACCTCAACAATGGAGGTCGCGGCATGGTTAGGAGCGAGCAAATCGCTATTCAGAAAACGCGTGGAAACAATCTCTTTGGCCTGCATGGCGTAGTCACGGGTCACCAGTTGCAAGTCGCCAGACCTTAGGGGATGGTCCTCGGCGAGTTCAGGATGGTTAGTTTCCGGCTCTTGCAATTCGTTGTAACGCAGGTAATACACCCTTCCGGGTTCGACCTTGAGCGTGGCGTCTGCAATCAGACTCAGGCTGAACGAGTTCAGCCCCTCAAGCCCCAGCAACGGCCGGCGGATGGCAATGTGCCGCTCCCCGGGGGCAACTTCAAGCCAGGTAAAACTGTCGTTTCGAATATTGAAATAGTGATGGTCGTCGATGTAAACGCTTGGCGCCTCAATTTCGTCGGCAGCCCACTGGGAATGGGTGCGGTAGAAATAGAGAACCGCATTGCTGCGATCCCACTCATCATTGCCGATATGGACAAAGTCATGCCCGGATACCGGGTGCAAAAACGAGCCAACGCTTTTACCGATGGACTGGTATACCGTGCAGCCGGCACCGGAAACCAATAGCAAAGCCACGAGTACGGCCGCCAGTGGCCGGGGAAAACCGGGAAAAAGAAATCGGGTTGTCATTGTTGTGCACTCTTCATCCTTTCGCGAGTTGTCCCGATCATAACAACTGCCATCTTGCGGAACTGAGAGCTACCGCAAGGGATGAATACAAACTGTTACAAAGCACAGCAGGCCCTCCCTGCCCTGCTGTGCCGATTCTATTGGCCGGATATCCGCGAGCGTAGATCATTGACCTCTTCCGACAGGCGAACCAGCCTTGAGGTCAATTGCGCCCGCGAAGAGTCAATCGAAGAAACGGTTTCCTTCAGCCCCGCCAGATCTTTGCGAACGACATCCAGCTGACTGCCGCTGGACAGGTTATTGGTGGCCTTTTCCAACGCTGCAATACGGCTTTCCAGGCCATCAATGGTGAGGTTTTGCTCTCGCTCGAAGCGTAACAACTGGCGCTCCACCAGCTGGTCGATGCCGGCCAGGGATTCGTCCAGTTTCGTCAATCGAGAGGCATTCTCCTGTCCAGTTTCGCGAACGGCGGTAAGCTGCCGCTCGAGGTCCGATTGAACCTTATCCAACCGGGAAGACACGGTTGCGTCCAGTTTCTTGAACGAAGCAGACAATGCTTCCCGCTGGCCGCTGCCGCTGTCCAAATCTGCCCGCAAAGATTCGAGTTCGGCTTTGTGCTCATCCAGACGCTTGCGGTTGCGGTCATTAGCCACCCCCCATAGCTTGGCGATTTCGCTGTCAGCCGTGTTGAGGCGTTCCTTGTGGGATACCAGCGTCTCTTCAATGGATTGCCCTCTCTCCTGCAGATTCTCGCCCGTCTCGGAAAGCTCCCCCTCGAATCGTGCCAGCGCCAGTTTACTTTGGCGCGCCCAGTAATCAGCCTCCTCCAGCTGCCCTTCCAGCGCTTGTATACGCTGCTCTTGTTGATACCAGCCAGCACCCGCTGCTCCGGCAACAATCAACAACGCGATCAACAGCACTGCGCTGCGACCCGAACCACCACCGCCAGACGCTTTCCTGCTTCTTCCTGCAGGCTTGTCTGGGCCGCCATTGCCGGCCGACTCGCGCACGGGCGCTTCGCGTTTTTTGCGCTCTTCCACGTTATTGCCGGGCTCGCCGGTACGTACTTCATCATCATCTGGACGGATTGGTTCCATAACAGCTCCGGTATATGGACGGTAACGTTAATAAAGCACGATAATACCCGTACCTTGCGGCTCAGCAAAATGAAGGCCAGGAGAGCGGACAGTATGCGCTCTTTGACCATCGACCGTTTGCATGGCCACGGGGCCTTACATACAATGTCCGGCTTTCTCACATATCAGGACTGTTGCATATGCAGCCGCTTGTAGGACTCATCATGGGCTCGAAATCTGACTGGCCCACCATGGAACACGCTGCCGAAATGCTGAACAAGCTGGGCGTGCCTTACGAGACGAAGGTTGTCTCTGCCCACCGCACGCCGGATTTACTGTTCGATTATGCCAAGACGGCCTCTGATCGGGGGCTGAAGGTGATCATTGCCGGCGCGGGCGGTGCCGCACACCTGCCTGGCATGGTCGCTTCACAAACGTCAGTGCCGGTCCTTGGTGTTCCAGTCCAGTCCAAAGCACTCAACGGTCTTGATTCGCTGCTTTCCATTGTACAAATGCCCGGCGGCATTGCGGTTGGCACCCTGGCAATTGGTAAAGCCGGTGCCATCAATGCTGGCCTGCTGGCGGCGCAGATTATCGGTACGTTCAAGGACGATGTCCGTAAAGCGGTCGATGAATTTCGTGCTACACAGACACAGACAATTCTGGATAATCCTGATCCCAGCGATCAATAATCAGGAATCGGACTCTGGTGCAGGAGCGGGTGGGGGATGCTTTCCAAAACACGCTCCTTGCGGCACATCCATATGGTGCTTGGGCTTCGCCATCCATGGCTCCGCACAGTTTTGGAAAGCATCCCCCACCCACCCCCCGAACTAATGCAGATGCCTAATTAAAGGCAGGAGATAACGAATGAGAATTGGTGTTTTAGGGGCCGGTCAGCTTGGCCGGATGTTGGCTCTGGCTGGCTACCCGTTGGCCAAGACGTTTGTTTTCTATGATATGTCAGGTAATCCCAGTGCCGGGCTGGGTGAAGTGATTATTGACCGGGATAGTCAATATCTGGATGACTTTATCTCCCGTGTAGATCGCGTTACCTACGAATTCGAACACCTACCGGTCGACGTAGCAGAGCGAATCGCCAAGGAGAAACCGGTTCACCCCTGCCCGCGTGCGCTTCAGGTATGCCAGAACCGAGAAGCCGAAAAAACACTATTCGGCGAGCTAGGCATACCCACACCAAAATGGAGAATTGCGGACAGCGTAGAATCCCTACAGGAAGCAGCGGAAGCGCTTGGCTGTCCGGTTGTCGCGAAATCCAACACCGAAGGTTACGACGGCAAGGGGCAGGCAGTTCTTCGTTCACCGGAAGACGCAGCAGAGGCCTGGCAATCCATTGGTCATCCGCGCCTGATCGTCGAAAAATTCGTCGAGTTTCGCCGCGAAGCTTCCATTATTGCCGTTCGTGCCGAAGACGGTGAACTGGCTTTTTACCCTATATCCGAAAACTCTCACCACGAAGGTATTCTGCGCTACGCCATCGCCCCGGCCCCCAAACTCGAGAAACACATCCAGGAAGACGCCGAACGTTACATCAAGGCACTACTGAACGAGCTGGATTACGTCGGCGTACTGACGCTCGAACTGTTTGAAACCGCCGATGGTCTGGTCGCCAACGAAATGGCACCGCGGGTCCACAACTCTGGGCACTGGACTATCGAGGGCGCCATGACCAGCCAGTTCGAGAACCACATCCGCGCCGTGAGCGGCCACCCCTTGGGAAGCACCGACGCTCGCGGTGTCAGTTGCATGATCAATATTATTGCCGAGCACGGCGACATTGAACGAATCCTTGAACTGCCTTACGCTCATGTACACCTCTACAATAAAGGCGAGCGCCCGGGCCGGAAACTTGGCCATGTGACCGTTCTGGCGGACAGCTACGAAGAATTGGTCTGGCGGGTAAAAAACTGCGCCCAGTTTTTACCCGGTTGTCCAGAGTTTAAAAGTACCCTGTCTGAACAGTAGGCAGGAAGCACACAAGGGGTTGATATAGCTCCAAGCGCCCCTATATTTAATAATGGCTTACATGCACATAAACAGAGAGAATCAGGGAGAACGACCTCATGGCATTTGAACTTCCCGCACTGCCCTACGAAAAGAACGCACTGGAACCACACATCTCTCAGGAGACTCTTGAGTACCATTACGGCAAGCACCACAACACCTATGTAACCAAGCTCAACGGCCTGGTCGAAGGTACCGACAACGCCAACAAGTCGCTCGAAGACATTATCAAGAGCGCCAGTGGCCCACTGTTCAACAACGCTGCCCAAGTCTGGAACCACACCTTTTACTGGCACTGCCTGAGCCCGAACGGTGGTGGTGAGCCTACGGGAGCGGCCAAGGACGCGATCGAAAAAGCGTTTGGCTCTTTCGAAGACTTCAAGAAAGAGTTTAACGACAAGGCCGCCAACAACTTCGGCTCCGGCTGGACCTGGCTGGTTAAGAAGGCAGACGGCAGCGTTGCCATTGTTAATACCAGCAATGCCGAAACGCCGCTGACGACCGCCGATAAGCCGGTACTGACGGTCGACGTCTGGGAACACGCGTACTACATCGATTATCGCAATTCCCGTCCGAACTATCTGGAAGCGTTCTGGAAACTGGTTAACTGGGATTTCGTCAACGAAAACCTGGCGTAACAGCGCTTCCGATATCTTGCAGGACACAACCTGCACACAAACGCCCGCACATTCGCGGGCGTTTTCGTATCTGTGATACAAACGATCTTACAAATTGATACACCCATAGCCTGAATTATCTGGAAGAATTGCCGATACTGGGTACAGTAGGTGAAAACTGAACCATACTTGAAAAAGAAAATATCAGCCGAGAGCCCCTTTGCCCCAGGTGAGCGGTACCGGGTCTCACTCAGTTGGAACAAATCAAACAGGCCTCCATGCAAAACTCTTATGAGGTAGAACATCGCCTGGGGTACCGGGTTCTGCGGTGGGTGCTCGCTGTGGCGTTAATTAGCGGGGTTGTTGTCAGCACCGTACAGGTCATCCTCGATGCGGGACGGGTATCACAGTCTCTCGACGATCAAGCGCGACAAACCATGGCGCTGGTCAAGGACGCATCAACCCAGGCCGTTTTCAGTATCGATGCTGACCTTGCCCAACAGGTGGTCGATGGCCTGTTTGCTCAGGAAGCGATACGAGTCGCACGTATTACCCATCCCGATGGCGAACCTCTCGGCAGTCGTGACCGCCCTCTAAAGAAAAGCACCTCCCGCCAGATTACCGACCCAATTTTCGAATCGGAGCGTTACTATCGTATAGAGCTTTCCCGAGACACTGGCTCCGATAATGTTTATGGGTACCTTGAGCTAAAATATGACACCGGTCCGGCGGCGCGAACCTGGCTTGAACGTGCGTCCATCACCTTCGCCTCCGGCATCGCTATTGCCGTCATTCTCGGAATGGTGCTGTTTGTGGTTTTCCATCTACTGCTGACGCGTCCACTACTACGAATTGTACGCTCTGTTAAACAGGTCAACCCGGATCACCCCGACGACAACCTGATCCACCTGCCTCACGGCCACCAGAAAGATGAATTGGGCCTTTGGGTCAACGCCACCAACAACCTCCTGGTTGCAATTGGCGACAGCCAGACCCGCCACCGGGAAGCAGAAGATCGTGTGACACGGCTATCAAGGTACGATCAGCTGACAGGTCTGCCCAGCCGTGACACCTTCATGGAGTTGCTTCAGGCCGATATTGCAGACGCCAGTGAGGACAAATTGGTCCTGTCACTGATCTGTTGTGGCATTGATGACTTCAAGTCCATCAACGAGCAATGCGGTTTCCGCACGGGCGACATGATCCTGCAAACCGTGGCCGATCGTCTCACTCAGAAGCTCGGTGGTACTCGTTTTACCATTGCTCGACTGGGCAGTGACCAGTTTGTTGTCGTGGAAAAGGGGTTGAGGGATGGATTCCAGGCGGCCGACACTGCCGATCGCATATTGGCTTCGCTTAGCAGCCCAATGGTCTTCGATGACCAGACGATTACCATGACCGCCACCCTCGGCATCGCCCTGTTCCCCGGTGACGCGAGTAAAGCCGACAGGTTACTGCAAAACGCCGAACAAACCATGGCCCTGGCCAAGGAAGGCGGACACAATTATTTCCAGTTCTACGTTGCCAGCGTTGACCAGGAAATTCGTGAACGCAAACAGCTGGAAAAGGATCTCTCCATCGCGCTCCACAACCAGCAGTTCCACTTGGTCTACCAACCACAAATCAACCTGGAAACCCGCCGGATCATTGGGGCGGAAGCGCTCATTCGCTGGGAACATCCGGAAAAGGGGCTTGTGCCGCCCGATGACTTCATACCGGTGGCCGAGATGAATGGCAGCATCGTGGAAATTGGCCAGTGGGTTCTTGACCAGGCCTGCTGGCAGGCTGCGCGCTGGGCCATCGATGACATGCCCTTGCGTATAGCGATCAACCTATCAGCTGTGCAGCTACGCCAGAACAGCATCGTGGACGACATTCTGGACACCCTGAAACGCCACAACATCCCCGCCGGGCGCCTTGAACTGGAAGTGACCGAAACCAGTTTCATGACCAACCTGGAAGACGCCGTAAAGAAACTGAAACGTCTGCACAAGGCTGGCATCAGCATTGCTGTGGATGATTTTGGCACCGGCTACTCTTCCCTGACCTACCTTAAACGTATGCCGGTCCAGCATCTGAAAATCGACAAGCAGTTCATCCGAGACCTGCTTGTCAACGAAGAAGACACGCGTATCGCCAACACCATTATTGACCTCGGCAAGAGCCTGAACCTGACCGTGGTCGCGGAAGGCGTCGAGACTGCGGAGCAGGAGTATTATCTTGCGCAAAGGGGCTGCAAGCTGGCACAGGGTTACTTCTTCTCCAGGCCACTGAAGCCCAGTGACTTTGAGACATTTGTTGCTGGTTTTCATCGCAAACTTGTCGAGAATAACGCCTGACCCACCACACTTAATCACCTGCCACCAGAAACGCAAGGAGCCGCCATGGGAACCACACTGATCGGTCTGATTGTTATTGCCGTCGTTGTTGTCTACATCGTTTTTATCTACAACCGCTTGGTATCACTGAGAAACCAGTTCAAAAACGGATTCGCCCAGATAGATGTCCAACTCCAGCGCCGCCATGATTTGATTCCCAACCTGGTTGAATCGGCCAAGGCCTACCTTTCCCACGAGCGCAATACCCTCACCGAAGTGATGGAAGCGCGAAACAACGCTGTCAGCGCCCAAAAAGACGCTGCTGGTGACCCAGCGGACGGCGGTAAGATTCAGCGCCTTGGGAGCGCAGAGAACATGCTCTCCAAAGCCCTCGCCAACTTTTACGCCGTGGCGGAAAACTACCCGGAACTGAAAGCCAACGAGACTATCCAGCAGTTGATGGAAGAGCTGTCCAGCACCGAGAATCGGGTTTCTTTTGCCCGCCAGGCCTACAACGACGGCGTTATGGGCTACAACATCTTTCGTGAGCAATTCCCTAACAACATCGTGGCCGGACTGTTCGCTTTCAAACCTTCCTCTCAGCTGGAACTGGAGTCTCCTGAAGCCCGCCAGGCGCCCAAAATCGCCTTCTGAGACCGATAGTCATGGCACATCCCGGATTTTTCCAGCGCCAGGCCAGCGCCCGTCGGAACACCGGCCTTCTGGTGGTCCTGTTTCTGGCGGCCGTGGTGATCATCACGCTATCCGTGTGCCTGGTGGGTTACCTGGTAACCCGCAGCGAGTTCACGGGACTGGCCTTCGCCGACTGGTTGTTAAGCCGCCATGGACTGTATACGGCCGCAGCAGTCGTTGCCCTGATTGGTGTTGGCTCCCTGATCCGCTGGGCGGACCTGTCCGGTGGTGGCGAGCGGGTCGCAAAAATGGTGGGAGCGCGCGCCATTGACCCGGCCACAAAGGACACCGACGAGCGCAGGCTGCGTAATATTGTGGAAGAAATGTCCATCGCCAGCGGCATCAGCGTGCCAGACCTCTATGTGATGGATCACGAAACCGGCATCAACGCCTTTGTGGCAGGCTATACGCCCGGTGAGGCCGTTATGGTGGTTACCCATGGGGCCTTGACACAACTCACCGGTGACGAGCTCCAGGGTGTGGTTGGCCACGAGTTCAGCCACGTCCTAAACGGCGATATGCGCCTGAACGTACGTTTGATCGCCATCCTGGCCGGCATCCTGATGATCGGACAGATTGGCGCCTTCCTGCTCAGGGCATCTTTCCACCGCTCCCATGTATCCAGCCACTCATCTCGTGACCGGAAAGGCCAGGCGGTTTTCGGGCTGGTAGGCGTGGCGCTGCTGGTCATTGGTTATGTGGGCGTATTCTTCGGAAGATTGATCCAGTCCGCAGTATCGCGACAGCGGGAAATGCTGGCCGATGCCTCCTCGGTACAGTTTACTCGTAACCCCGAGGGCATTGCCGGCGCGCTGTTCAAGATTGGGCTAAAAGGAGGCTACCTGGACACCACCAGCCATGCCAGTGACATGAACCACATGTGTTTTGGCGAAAGCGCACGTATGAAGTTCGCGGCATTGCTGGCGTCCCACCCCCCGGTGCAGGAGCGCATCGAAGCCATCCAGCCGGGCATGTTTGCCCGCCTTCGCAGCCGGTTGAGAGACAGCGAGCCCGCAAACGCACTTCGATCCGCGGGCTCTCCCCAACCCTCCGTAGCCAGTGCAGCAACGGCCCACGGTGCGGCTTCCGGCTTCAGCGCGGGTGGAACAGGCGCAGCAACATCGCCCCTGAATACCCGGCTACCGGAGAATCTCTCGACCTCAGTGGGTACCGTGAACAAACGCAGCGAAGACTATGCCGTGGACCTCCTCAACCGGCTGCCTTCAACGTTTCGCAACTTGCTCTATACCCGGGCCGGCGCCATTCAGCTGTGCTATGCGCTGCTGATTTATCAGCTTCCTGAGCCTTTACAACAGAAGCGGTTGGCGCTGGTCACCGCCGACTCCCTCTTTGCGCCCAACGCCGACCTGTTGCACAAGCTGCTGCCCGCCCTTACCACACTGGGCGACGCAATACGATTTCCGGCGCTGGAACTGGCCATGCCCGCCCTCAGAAAGCTCGACCCCGAAGAGCGCAGCCAGTTAATGTCGTGTACGGAGGTATTGATCAGGGCAGACAACCGTCTGAGCCTCTATGAACTGGCCATGCATACCTTTCTTCGCCGCCACCTTGCGGGAGACTCGGCTCGCGTGGTTCCGGTACGCCACCGCGGCTACCGGACAGTAACCGGCCAACTGCGAGTGTTGTTCAGCCTGATGGCACGGGCCGGTGCTCAACAGGGCATCGACAGCCAGGGCCTGTTCGCTGAGGCGATGGCGGGTTTTACCGCCGGGCGGGAGCAAGCAGAGCTTCTGGAGACGGTATCCATCAAGCATCTGCGCGATGCGCTGTTGGTGCTGAACACCCTGTCGCCACTGCTAAAGCCCGCCATTCTCGATGCCTGCGGTCATTGCGTGGTTGCAGATGGAGAGATCAAGACCACGGAATACGAGTTGATCCGCCTGGTGGCGGATCAACTGGACTGCCCGATGCCGCCACTGGCGGCCTGAGATCAACCTCTTGGGCGATCAGTTAGACTGGGGCCGGAACAGGGAGTCTTTCGTGGGCGGCCTTTCGGGGTCCGGCAGTCCCAGCTTCTTGCGCACACCGAGATTGATTTCCCATAAGCTCTGGAATTTCTCATCCGTGGCGGCAACGGCGTCGGCCTTGCCAAGCATGATCTTCGGGCGCAGGAACACCAGGAGATTGCGCTTCACCCGGCGCTCGGATTCAGAGGAAAACAGACGGCCCAACACTGGGATGTCGCCCAGTAGGGGAACCTTGCTTTTGTTCACCTGCAAGTCATCGGTCGTCAGGCCACCCAGAACGATGGTCTCGCCATCATCCGCCAGGACAGTAGTCTTGATTTCCCGCTTGTTGGTAATAATGTCCGAGGCGGCTTCAATACTGTCACCGATACTTTCCGTGGATTGTTCCACCACCAGGCGCACCAGACCGTCGGCACTGATGGTCGGCGTGACTTTCAAGGTCAAGCCGATATCGCGACGCTCAATGGTAGTAAACGGATTGGTGGTTCCATCGCCGGTCACTGTGGACTGGCCGGTCCGGAAGGGTACGTTCTGGCCAACGATGATTTCGGATTCCTGATTATCCAGGGTAATGATACTGGGAGTGGACAGCAGATTTGCCGCCGCCGAGGTCGACAACGCCTGCAACAGGACACCCCAGGACACGCCATCCTCGTTACGCTGACCGGCGCCAATAGTGATACCGCCGGCAGCAGGTTCAATAAGCGACTCGGATAGAATCGCGCCGAGAACGTCGCCAAGGCTGTTGCCGACGTTCTCAAAGTTAGAGCCGGCTACCGGTGTAGAACCACTAGATTCGCTGCCAAGCGCAAATTGAACGCCCAGGTCCTGCCCCAGCTCATCGCTGATCTCGACAATGGCTGCCTCAATCATCACCTGAGCCCGGCGCACGTCAAGCGCCTGAACGATCATCTCGGCTTCCTGCATCATTGACGGCTCGCCACGCACGACCAGGGCATTCAGCCCTTCATCTGCGAATACCGAAAAGTTGGTGTTACGTCCACTTCCCGAACCTCCGCTGCTGCCACCTGCACCACCGGTCGATTCTTTGGCGACTTCCCCCATCACGCCCTTGAGAATTTCAGTAAGATTCTCCGCGTCGGCATGGCTCAGGCGAATGACCTTGGTCGTGCCACCTGTGGCTGAGGGCTGGTCCAGCTTCCTGATCAGCTCCCGCATCTTGTCACGGAAGGTTTCATCACCCCTAAGGATAAGCCGGTTGCTGCGTTCATCGGCCGTTACGCTGTACTTGCGAGCGGCATTATCGCCACCACCCTGGCCCAATTCCGCCGGGGCCAGTTCCTGCAGCAACTCGACCATATCACCCACCCAGGCCTCTTCAAGCTGGATCACTTCCACCTCGTATTTGGACGGGCTGTCGAGCTCTCTCACAATCTGTTCGATGCGCCGGATATTGGAAGAGTGGTCGCTGACGATCAGCGCGTTGGCAGCCGCCACACCCGCCAGGTGGCCATACTTGGCCACGAGCGGCCGCAGGATGGGCACCAGTTCAAGGGCATTGGCGTTATCGATCTGGATAACGCGGGTGATCAGCTGCTCTGAGGGTACCTCCGTAAACCGCTCCAGCGACTCAGCGGATTGCTTTGCGTCCACTTGCTGAACCACCTTGATCACTTCTTCACCGGGAATCGCGGTGAAGCCATGCACCTGCAACACAGCCAGGAACAGATCGTAAATCTCGTCCTTGTTCATGGGGGCGCTGGACAGGACGGTCACCTTACCCTTCACCCGTGGATCCACGACAAAGCTGTAGCCGGTGATATCCGCCACTTGGGTCACAAAGGCGCGAATGTCCGCGTCCTTGAGGTTCAGTCGCCAGGTTTCCGTTTCCTGCCCGTAAGCTACAGACATCAGGGGCATCAGCAGGGCCAGAATAAAGGCCCGGAATAGTTTGGATCTGTGGTTAAGCATCTGGCGTTATTGTCCTGTATCGTTAAATCCGTTCATCGCCACTGTTCAGGTATGGCATAGCTTACGGTCAGAATGGATCCGTCCCGTTCGATTTCTATTTCCAGTTGCGGCTCAGACCGCCAATTCTCAAAAAGCATCATATCTTGCTCAAGGTCGCCCAGGCGCTGCCCGTTAACAGCGGTAATCACATCTCCGGCCTGGAGATTGACGGCATTGAGCATGGCACTGGAACCATCGTACACATAACCGGAAGTGCCGCCCTCTCCTGTCGGACTCAGTCCGTATGGTGCAAGCGCCGCAACCCCCTGGGATCCAAGCTGTTCACGTGCCTCACTCAGGAATTGCTCTGGCGAGGACGCCGAACGTTCCTCCACGCCCTCAACCAGGCCCGTAGAAAGTTGTTCTTCAAACGTCAGGGTTTCGTATTGCCCATTCCTGCGAATCAGCACCCGGCCCGGCTCCACTTCCGCCAGTTCCGCGTTACCGGGTAAAACGTCCCCCACACGATAGTGCTCTGTTACGCCATTGCTTCCCGCAACTATAGCACCCGAGTCTTCCGGGCGCTCTGCTACCAGCACACCTTCAAGCCTGAGGTTAAGCCTGGTTTCCGGTGCCGACCGACGCACCACCTCCGCGACACGGGGTTGTTCCTCTGCCCTGCCAAACACCTGATGGGCTGCCAGTGGCTGTAATCGGCCGCCACCTGAAACAGTCGCTCTGCTGTCCAGGGCGGGTGCCATGGCCACCGGGCGGTCGTCCCAGGCGATGAGCCATGTTGTTTGCGCCAGTACCAGCGCAACATAAACCACGAGACCCACCAGTAACAAATTGGCCAGCAACCGGGGAAGTCGCCGACTACCAGCTACAGCCGCCATCGCCGTCACAACGCACCTCCCGGGATTAACGGCTGTTTGACCCTGAACACGACATCACTGGGGCTTGCTGAAGCCGGCCAGGGCTGGTCCGCCAGGTCGATCATGCGTTTATAAACTCGCAACTCCATCATGCCGTTCCAGCGGATCTCGGCATCGGCTGCCGGGCCACCCCCACCCTGCTCTGAAACGACCAGCGCAATACCATCGGCCGTACTGTCCATCGTCGCCCGCATGGGCGGGAAATCCGCCTGGCCAACGTTATTCCCCATGGGCCAGGTCACCTGGCCTCCTGCCCAACGACCCACACCATCTGCCTGGGTCACACGGTTGTCCTGCCAGGACAACACCAATCGATCAATGGTGACGTCGCCTTCAATAACCGCCCCACCGCTGCGTCGGATCAGGTCCTCAAATTCAACCACCGCCAGATCACCACTGGCGTTCAGGGTGCCTGCCCCTTGCCAACCGAGACTAACATTGCCACCCACGGAAGACTGTGACGACGACAGTGAAAAGTCGACAGGTAGCGATAATCCCGAAACAGATGGCGCGCCCAACTGCCACTCAAGCCTCAGAGGGTAACCGGCAACCACCACACCGGCCGCGCCCGACCAGACTCTACCAGACACCTGACTGACCTGAACTTCCGGTGGAAGAGCAACATAGGCAGACGCCTGATGCCAAAGCCATCCAGCCGGCACAAAAACCACCAGCGCCAGCAGATAAATCAGCACCCCGGCAAAGGCCAGCAGTAACATCTTGCCGGGTCTGAGAAAGGCTTTTGCAGGGGTTTCGCTCATACAGTGTCACAAAGATGAATGGCCGGTTGCCGAGTCTAGCAAAGCCATTTCGCAAGTTCATGACAAAAAAACAAAAAACCCCGCGTCGGTGTGAACCAACGCGGGGTTTTTCGGGTTTATGGGGCCATTTCTCAACAACTGAGAATTGGTCCGGGTCAGGCTGGCATTACATCATGCCGCCCATACCTCCCATTCCGCCCATACCACCCATGTCCGGCATACCGCCGCCGGCACCTTCTTCTTCCGGCTCATCCGCAATCATCGCCTCGGTGGTGATGATCAGGGAAGCCACGGAAGCGGCGGCCTGCAGCGCAGAGCGGGTCACTTTGGCGGGATCAAGGATACCCATTTCGAGCATGTCACCGAACGCTTCGGTAGACGCGTTGTAGCCGAAGGAACCTTCGCCTTCCAGAATCTTGTTCACCACAACGGAGGCTTCGCCACCGGCGTTGGTCACGATCTGGCGCAGCGGAGCTTCCATGGCACGGCGCAGGATGTTCACACCAGCCTTCTGCTCTTCGTTGATGGCATCCACCTTGTCCAGTGCCGCAATGGCACGGATCAGGGTAACACCGCCGCCTGGCACAATGCCCTCTTCAACCGCAGCGCGGGTAGAGTGCAGAGCGTCTTCAACGCGGGCCTTCTTCTCTTTCATTTCCACTTCGGAACCGGCGCCTACCTTGATGACGGCTACACCGCCAGCCAGCTTGGCCACGCGCTCCTGGAGCTTTTCCTTGTCGTAGTCGGAAGAGCTGTCTTCGATCTGCTTGCGGATCTGCTCAACGCGGGCTTCGATATCACCCTGGGCACCAGCACCGCCAATAATGGTGGTGTTTTCCTTGGTGACGTTGACACGCTTGGCAGTGCCCAGGTCATCAATGGAGGTGTTTTCCAGAGACAGGCCGACTTCTTCGGAAATAACAGTGCCGCCGGTCAGGATAGCGATGTCCTGCAGCATTTCCTTGCGACGGTCGCCGAAGCCGGGCGCCTTCACAGCATTTACTTTCACAATGCCGCGCATGTTGTTCACGACCAGAGTCGCCAGCGCTTCACCTTCGATGTCTTCGGCAATGATCTGCAAAGGCTTACCAGCCTTGGCCACAGATTCCAGAACCGGCAGAAGCTCACGAATGTTGGAGATCTTCTTGTCAACCAGCAGGATGTACGGGTCATCCAGTTCGGTGGACATGTTTTCCTGGTTGTTGATGAAGTACGGAGACAGGAAGCCACGGTCGAACTGCATACCTTCCACTACGTCCAGCTCGTCTTCCAGGCCACGACCTTCCTCAACGGTGATGACGCCTTCCTTGCCAACCTTCTCCATCGCGTCTGCGATCAGCTGACCGATAGTCTCGTCGCCGTTGGCAGAGATAGTGCCTACCTGGGCAATATTGCGGCTATCGTCGCAAGGCTTGGACAGGTCGCGGATGGCCTGGACGGCAACGGTGGTCGCCTTGTCGATGCCACGCTTGAGATCCATCGGATTCATGCCGGCGGTCACGGCCTTGATGCCTTCCCTTACGATCGCCTGCGCCAGAACGGTCGCAGTGGTGGTGCCGTCACCAGCAGTGTCGTTGGTCTGGGAAGCAACTTCCTTGACCATCTGGGCACCCATGTTCTCGAACTTGTCTTTCAGCTCGATTTCCTTGGCGACGGATACGCCGTCCTTGGTGACGGTTGGTGCGCCAAAGGACTTGTCCAGAACCACGTTACGGCCTTTCGGGCCCAAGGTTACCTTAACTGCGTCCGCCAGGATGTTGACACCCTGAACCATGCGTTTACGGGCGCTGTCACCGAATCTAACGTCTTTTGCTGCCATGTCATCTATTCCTGTTCGTTAAACCCAATTCAATCGTTCAATCGGATTGCTGCGTAACCGAGCGCTTACTCGAGAACGCCGAAAATGTCGTTTTCGCTCATGATGAGCAGGTCTTCGCCATCAACCTTTACGGTGTTACCGGCATACTGGCCAAAGACTACGGTGTCACCCACCTTTACCGCCAGCGCACGGGTTTCGCCATTGTCGAGAATACGGCCATTGCCTACGGCGATAACTTCGCCCTGGGACGGCTTCTCTTTGGCATTACCCGGCAGCACGATGCCACCAGCTGTTTTCTCTTCTTCTTCCTTACGGCGCACGACAACACGATCGTGTAGCGGACGAATTTTCATTGCTCGATATCTCCAATGTCAGGTTAGGTTTGGCAATGATGGTTGCGTTAAAAGCCGGAGCCTTTAACCAACTGTTTTACAGCGGTTATTAGCCCGCAGCGAACTTGTGAATCCTATGTGGGGGTGGCCGGTGCGTTTTCAACACTTCGCCGAAAAAATTTTTCAGTTTTTTTTCGGTCGATCATCCTCCTGATCACTACCCGCTCGGCCATCGGTGTTCCGGTTCAGGCGATCGTAGTCTCGCTCGGTTTCGTCGCGGTATTCCCCTTCAATAATGTCATCGTTCCTGTCGAAAGGACTTTGACGCCCGAACGGCCCTTCGTTACCCCCAAAGGGTCCCTGCCCCTGGAAAGGCCCTTGCTGGCCTCCGGTAAATGTGAAGCCGCCGGATTGGCCGGCCACCACCATCCGTTTCAGGGCCTGGGCAGCGAACCAGTGGCGGGTACCGGGAATCAGACAAAGGAAACCTACGGTGTCAGTGACGAACCCCGGTGTCAGTAGCAAGGCACCGCCTACGGCCAGGATCAGGCCTTCCGCCACTTCCTTGGCCGGCAACTCCCCACTATTGAGGCGCTGATTGGCCTTCAGCAGGGTTGCCAACCCTTGTTGCCGCAGCAGGGCGGCACCAATGATGGCCGTCAAGAGAACGAGGCCAATGGTGTTCAGGGCGCCAATCATGGTGCCGACTTTGATTAGAATCGTCATTTCGACGATGGGCATAACAATGAATAGAAACAGAAAAATGCCCAAATGAGCCTCCCGGAGTGAACAGTAGTCTGGTTGCTGCGACCGTAAAAACCTCTGATATACTCGCCGCTTTCGCTAATGGTTAACTTTAGGGCAAAACATGAAACTTCAAGATTCCGTGATTGCGATTACCGGTGGCGGCCAGGGACTGGGCCGAGCCATGGCTGAATACCTGGCCGCAAGAGGCGCACGCCTGGCGCTGATTGACCTGATGCCGGAGAAGCTGGAGGAAGCTGCAGCTTCCTGTAAAAAAGCTGGGGGAGACGCCAGAATCTATGTTTGCAACGTTGCCAAAGAAGAAGATGTTGAGAAGACGTTTGAGGCCATCGTGGCGGATTTTGGTCAGCTTAACGGGTTGATTAACAACGCGGGTATCCTTCGGGATGGGCTGATGGTGAAGGTTAAGGACGGCCAGGTGGAGAAGCGCATGGAGCTGTCTCAGTGGCAGTCGGTGATCGATGTAAATCTGACGGGGGTTTTCCTGTGCGGCCGCGAGGCGTCCACGCAGATGATCAAGAATGGCGATCAGGGTGCGATTATCAATATTGCTTCGATTTCCCGTGCCGGGAATATGGGCCAGAGCAATTATTCCGCTGCCAAGGCGGGGGTTTCGGCGTTGGTGCCGGTGTGGGCCAAGGAGCTTGCCCGTTATGGCATTCGGTGCATGGGGATTGCGCCTGGCTTTATCGAGACTGAGATGACGGCTTCGATGAAACCGGAGGCCCTTGAGAAGATGACCGCTGGTATTCCCTTGAAGCGTATGGGTAAGCCGGAGGAAATTGCGTCTGCGGCGGCGTTTATTTTTGAGAATGACTATATGTCGGGGCGGATGATTGAGGTTGATGGGGCGCTTCGACTTTAGCGTTTGACTTGCGTCCCTAGCCTGGAGGGATTGGGGGCTGGCTAGGGGGTGATGCCAAATTTTTCTTTGAAAAAGAACTCGCTTTGCTCAAACATCTTTTTCTGGCAGAAAAATTTGGCATCACCCCCTGCCCGACTGGACTTCTGGTGGGATCGCTACGTGACTCCAAGCTACACCACGCTAGAAGTTACGGGCGCCACTGGAATTGCTTCATCGAAATCCTGCCATCAACAACCACAACTCCCTCCTCCCGCAAACTCTGCGCCTGCACCTCAAATGCCTCACTCCCAATCGGAAACGCAATCTGCCCGTTGCTGCGGATCACGCGGTACCAGGGAATGGCGTGCCCTTCAGGCAGCTTACCCAGGGCCTTGCCAATGTAACGCGCCTGTCGGCCCAGACCAGCCATATTGGCAACCTGGCCGTAGCTGGCGACCCGGCCGACGGGGATGGCGGCGACAACTTGCCAGATTTTTTGGTCTTTGGTGGGTTCGGTCATGACGACTCGACAGCTTCGTTCCGCGGTGCCAGGGCGTCCAGGCGTTCGCCTTTGCGCATCATGTATATGGCCAGCAGTATGGCGGGAACGCCCATTATGCCGGCGACCAGGAAAAATTCCGCGTAACCGAATCCGGCCACGACGATGCCGGAGAAGCCACCGATGAATTTTCCGGGCAGTGTCATCAGGGAGCTGAACAGGGCGTATTGGGTGGCGGTGAAGGCCGCGCTGGTCATGCTGGACAGCCACGCTATCAATGCCACATTGGCGATGCCACCACTGAGATTATCGGCGCTAACCACCAGTGCCAATGTGGCGATGTTGGGCGGGTATTGCGCCAGAACGACAAACAGCAGGTTAGTGGCTGCGGTCATGATGGCGCCGGCCAGCAGGATGCGACGCACACCGTATCGAACTACGAGAACGCCGCCCACCAGCGAACCGGCGATGGTCATGAAGAAGCCGAAGATTTTGGTGACGTCGGCCACCTGGGTTTTGGAGAAGCCCATGAAGTCCAGGTAAAAAGGGTTGGCCATAACCCCCATGGCAATGTCAGAAATGCGGTACACCGCGACCATGACCAGTATCAGGATTGCCAGCTCTTTGTAGCGGCGAAAAAAATCCAGAAACGGTCCGGCGATGGCGGCATAGAACCAACCCACAAACCTGGCCAGGCGCGGGTTCAGATGGGTTCGTTTGCTGGCTTCGTGCTCGATCTTTTCGGCGATGTCCTGAGCGGCGGCAAAGTGATTGACCCCAGGCTCACGTACGATCAGTACCGTCGCCATACCCACGCCAACGAGCAGCGCCATGACTTCGTAAGACACCTGCCAGGACCAGAATTCCGCAAGATACAAGGCTCCGGCCCCGGCGACCAGCAAAGCCAGCCGGTAGCCGAAGATGTAGGTGGCCGCCAGCGCGGCCTGCAGGCGCTCTTCTGCGATTTCGATCCGGTAGGCGTCAATGGCCACATCCTGGGTGGCCGATGAAAAAGCCACCAGCAAACCGCAGAATGCCATCATCTCCGGGGCCACGGTGGCGTCCACGTGGGCCATGAGGTACAGGCCCGTTGCGATGCCCGCCTGGGCCAATAATATCCAACTCCGGCGCTTGCCCAAAAGCCTGTCGAGAAGTGGCAATTTCAATCGGTCTACCACCGGTGCCCAGAACACCTTGATGGAATAGGTTATACCCAGCCAACTGAAAAAACCGATGGTGGCCGTTTCCACCCCTACATCCGCCAACCTTGCGTTCAGCGTGGAAAACACCAGCAGAAATGGCAGGCCGGCCGAAAAACCGAGAAACAACAACGCGACAACCTGCCAGCGCGTGTAGGTGTGGAGAGTTTCCTTGAGCAGTGCCAGGGTGTTGCCGGATAAGATGGTATTGCTCCCGGTTCAGTCGCGGAAATTGTTGAACTGCAGCGGGATATCCAGTTCCGCTTCCTTCAGCAAGGCGATGGCTGTCTGCAGGTCGTCGCGTTTTTTCCCTTTCACCCGCACCTTGTCACCTTCAATGCTGGCCTGCACTTTGAGCTTGCCGTCCTTGATCATCTTGACGATCTTCTTGGCCATGTCGGTTTCGATCCCCTGCTTCAATTGCAGGTGCTGTTTGACCAGCTTGCCGGCTTTGCTCTCGCCGTCTTCAGACAGCGCCCGGGAATCGATATTGCGCTTGGCGAAGGCCATTCGCAGCATGTCCATTAACTGCTCCAACTGGAATTCCTGCTCCGCGCTGACGGTGATGCCTTTGTCGTCCAGTTCGATGTCCGCGTCCACGTTCTTGAAGTCCCAGCGATTGCCCAGCTCGCGCTTGGCCTGGTCCACGGCGTTGGTCACTTCGTGCATGTCGATTTCAGAAACAATGTCAAAAGAGGGCATGATGTGTTCTCACTTTTTACAATTATCCACGTCAGGGCACGCACAAAACGCTATACTGGTGCCCTTCTGATTGCGCAAGGTGCCAAAGCATACCAAGACCGGGCCGGCACCGCATCTGACAATGGACTGGTGAGTAGTAGATAACAATGCCGAATCTTGATCTTCCCATCCTCGTGGTAGACGATGCCAAATTCAGCAGCATGGTGGTAGGTCGAACCCTCCGTAATGCAGGGTACCGCGACGTACGAATCGCCAACAATGCCCCTGCCGCGCTTGAATTTATCGACCAGCGCCCGGTCAGTGTGTTGATTGCCGACTGGCTGATGCCGGAGATGGACGGGCTGGAACTGACCGATCAGGTTCGCCAGCAGGATGAGCAGAACAACCACTATACCTACGTGATCCTGCTCACCGCCCGGGAGAGTGTGGAGGCCCTGTCAGAAGCATTCGACCGTGGCGTCGACGACTTTATCTACAAGTCGGACATGACCAAGCAGCTGATTCCACGAATTTTCGCGGCCGACCGCATGGCGGACCGCCAGAACACCCTTTTGCGCGCCAATTCCCTGTTGATTGAGAACAACCGCGAACTGGAAAGCAGCAACATCATTGATCTTGAAACAGGTCTCTGCAATAACCGCTATGCCCGGAACAAGCTGGGCAAATGTCTGCGGCAGGCAGAGTCCCGTGGCGGCGCCTCTGCCTATGTGCTGTGTGGCATCCGTAACTGGCAGGAACTCAAGCGCAAGCATGCGCCCTCGGTGATGAGTGAGCTGGCCGTTGGCATCGCCCGACGCCTAAGCAACCTGATCCGGCCCATGGATTCCCTGTGCCGCGTGGGCGACAACCAGTACGCAATCATTGCCCACTTCCCAAACAGCGACCATTGCTCCACAACAGCCTTTCGCCGCGTATTTGACGGCATCAACCATAAAGCCCTGAAGACCACTGCCGGTTATATTTCCGTTGAAGCGGGGATAGTGCTTTGCAGTGCGGATGCCCAAAACGGCACCCCCTCGGTCCAGGAGATGGAGCGTGCGGCGGTTCAGGGCTTGGTGGATGCGTATGAGACCCGGCGGTTTACCGAGACGAGACCGGAGCTGGAGAAAACCTGACGTGGAGTGTCGGATTACGCTACGTAACACTGCGACACACATCACAAACAGACTTCCATGAGCGAAAGCCCTATTCTGCAATTGTGGATTTAAGCAGTATCCCCCATGGCGGAGGAGCCGAGTAGTACCTCCGCCGCCAAATGGGGAAAGTCCACAGAAGTAACGAATTTTTCAGGCACTTTCGTTCTTTCCTTGTTTTTAAGCCAGCTTCTTAGCTGGCTTTTTTCTTTTCAGCTTCCGTTATACTGATGGCAACAATAACCCCAAGACGTTGCCGTAACCATGAAGACCCTCGGAACCGCCTCCGTAGCAGCCCTCAGACAATACGTTCGCGCCGCTGATGCCCGTAACATCGACACCTCTGCGTTGTTCCGCAAAGCAGGACTTGAGCCATCCGTTCTCCAAACCGACGACGGACGTATAAACGGTGAACAGTGAAAGTTCAAAGCAGAAACGGGGAAGACCCCGGGAGAGTTCCGTCAATTAAACGCGCTATAACTCGAGGCCAGAACGGCCAAGGCCGGTACAGGTTCCCAGAAACGTGGAGCGCCAAGGATGGCGCGACCGAGCCCTACATGGATGTATTCACGGGCGTTTTCTGGGAACCTGTACCGGCCTTGGTCAGGCACAGATTCAGACCTTAAAGCTTGCGGCCCTTGCCAGCCGCAATCCTCAACCGAAGCGCATTCAGCTTGATAAAGCCTTCAGCATCCTTCTGATCGTAGGCGCCCTGGTCTTCCTCGAAGGTCGCAATTTTCTCATCGAACAGCGAATCGTCAGACTTACGGCCAACCACATCCACGTTGCCCTTGTAGAGCTTCAGGCGCACGGTACCGTTTACATAAGTCTGGGTCTGGTCGATCAGCGCCTGCAGCGCTTCCCGCTCAGGGGACCACCAGTAACCGTTGTAAATCACCTCCGCATAACGCGGCATGATGCTGTCTTTCAGGTGCGCCACTTCGCGGTCCAGGGTGATGGACTCAATCGCACGGTGGGCGCGCAGCATGATGGTGCCGCCCGGAGTTTCGTAACAACCGCGGGATTTCATCCCCACATAACGGTTCTCAACAATGTCCAGACGACCAATCCCGTTCTCGCCGGCGACCTTATTCAGGTGTTCAAGCACCTCGTGAGGCTTCATGGCCTGGCCATCAATCGCCACGATATCGCCTTTCTCATAGGTCACTTCGATATAGGAAGGCGTGTCGGGCGCTGCTTCCGGAGACACACTCCAGCGCCACATATCTTCCTCGGCTTCCGCCCAGGGGTCCTCCAGGTTGATGCCTTCATAAGAGATATGCAGCAAGTTGGCATCCATGGAGTACGGGCTCTTGCCCTTCTTCTTCTCCACCGGAATATTGCGCTCGTCGCAATAGGCCAGCAGCTTCTCACGGGAATTCAGATCCCACTCCCGCCAGGGAGCAATCACCTTCACACCCGGCTTCAGCGCGTAAGCGCCCAGCTCGAAACGGACCTGATCATTGCCCTTGCCGGTAGCACCGTGGGAAATAGCGTCCGCACCGGTTTCGTTGGCAATCTCAATCAAACGACGGGAGATCAGCGGACGCGCGATAGAGGTACCCAGCAGGTACTCCCCTTCGTAGATGGTGTTGGCGCGGAACATCGGGAACACGTAGTCACGAACGAATTCCTCGCGCAGGTCCTCAATGTAGATTTCCTTCACGCCCAGCGCTTTCGCTTTCTCACGCGCCGGCTCAACTTCCTCGCCCTGGCCGATGTCGGCGGTGAACGTCACCACCTCACACTCATAGGTATCCTGCAACCAGCGAACGATTACCGAGGTATCCAGGCCACCGGAATACGCCAGAACCACCTTTTTAATATCAGACATGCCCTTGCTCCAGACTGAACAGAATGGATGTATCAAAAATAAGGAGCGTATTGTACGGGACAGCGGGGGGAATGGCTATTGGGTGGGGCGGGCAAGGTCGTTCTGCGAAGCGCTGCGCTCTCCGACTCCGCCATAGAAAATTCTGTTGAGCTCCCCGCTCGCGTTCATTGTCGCAATGGCGGCCTTAAACTTAACGGCCACGTCCGGCAAGCTTGAAACCCGGGACATATAGAGCGCACCCACTTGTTCGGGAACATGCACCGAGTACCTCAACATACTCGGGCTCAGACCCTCCGCTGACAGGGTTTGCCGGAGGTTGTGTTCGCTGGCCAGTATGGCAGAAATTCTTCCCATCGAAAGCAGCTCAACCGCCTGGCGGATCGCGTTCACCGGCACTTTTGCAACTTCCGTGTCTCGCTCAAACGCATCGCCAAGATACGTGCCCCGAATATAGGCCACTTTCATGCCTTTCAAATCCGCAAGCGTAAGTGGGTAGGCCGTATCCGCCATCGCGGCCAGCAATATATTGACACGGATGATTGTGGCTACATTGATAGCTTCGTTGTCCAGATCGGGACTCTGAAACAGGATGGTGAAATTCGCATGCCCTGAGCGAAGCTCAACAATCGCACGGCGCAGAGGCCTTAGCTGGGGTGAGATTGGCACCCCGGAGATTTCGGAAAGCCGGTGGGCGACTTCAACGAGACCGCCTCTGAACTTGCCATCATCGTCTTCATAGGCCCAGGGCCAAACATCCGGTATGGAAAAGATAACCGCTTCGCCAGGCGACAGAGAGTGCTCACTCTCAGCCGCAGATGCTGCTGACAAGGGCATCAATGACACAGCAATCAGCAACCATCCGATGATTCTCAATAGAAGATCTCGTGTTCACACCGCCGTTTGCTGCAGAGAGGTCGCTTCTTCGCGGATACCGTCCCAGCCGTCTTTAATCGAACGCAGTAGGTCTGCTACTTCATCAAGCTTGGCTACGTCGTTTTGGGCGTTGGCCTCAAATAACCTGCGCTCCATGTAATCATAGAGTGATTCGAGGCGCACCGCCAGATCACCGCCTTTCTCGAGATCCAGAAAGCCGCGCAGGCCGCCGATGATTTCAATGGCTTTTGAGATCAGCTTGCCTTTGCCTTCTATGTCTCTAGCCTGCATCCGGGCCTTGGCCATATTAATGCGCTCCAGAGCTCCGTTATAGAGCAGTTGGATCAGCTTGTGCGGGTCTGCATCGGTGATACTGGTTTGGGTGTTTACGCGTTGGTATGCCTGTAAACCGTTCATAATCAACCTCTTTTTTTACCGGCTTTCCGGTTATGCCGTGTTGGCCACCATACCCTTGGTATGGCTGAGTCCGAATCTATTTAGCAACTTTAGTTGTTGCCATTGTTCGCGTTGGGTGCCAAGGCCGCCAACTGCTGGGTGACGTAATCCCGGGTGCTGTTAAGCTGTGAAATCAGCGAATCAGCTGCACTGAACTGGCTAACCAGGCGCTCCTGGTAGGCTGTGACCCGCTCTTCCAGCCTGATACGGCTTTCCTGGATCTGCTCCAACTCTCTGTTAAGGCTGTCTGTGCGTGATTCGAAAGCGCCACCGACACCCACCATACTGCTGACCAGGTCTACCGTTCGCTCACCCACCCCCTCAATGAAATTGATGGAGCCACGATCGCCTGTCTGGTCACCCATAATCCGGACCTGCAGCCCGGAAGCACCCCCGTTACCACTGGACAAGAACAGAACCTGACCATCACCTTCGGCTGTTCTGCCACCAATGGTGCCGGCCACATCCAGCCCCTTAGTACTGGTGTTGGTATCCAGGCCGAAAGTCGCGGCATTTTCCGCAGAAGACAGCGAAACACCAGATTCACTGCCATAGCTGGAGGAAGTGAAATTCAGATTACCTGAACCATCCACCCCGGCCTGAACCGAAACGCCAGCCGCATTCAATGCATTATTGGAATCCAACTGGGCCTGAATCTCGTCCAGCATGCTTTGCTGGTCGGCGTAGGTTCCCTGGGTCAAAGCCAGGTTCACAGTAATATTACCGTCTACATTCAGGGTCAGCTCATCATTGGTGTCGGTGATATCGAAACTGCCGCCCAACGCAGAACCACCCATAAGCTGGCCACGGGTGGCAGCCTGAGTCACGTTTATGTCGTACTCCCCCGGCTGCGTATCAAGACCACTGCGCACAAATTCAACCTGGCCATCAGAGACTCTGCCCTGCTCAGCGAACAGCGCAGTAACATCGTCCGGATTGGCCTTGAGCTGCTCCTCGAACTTTTCCTGGTCAAACTCGAGCCCGCCGGTTTCCCAGTTAGTGGTGATCCCAACATCCGCAAGGCTGCGAACACTGGCGTTCTCCATTCCCGGAACGACACGGGTAAGAATATTGCGCAACTGGCCCTGGATATTACGAACCGTGGAATCGCCCGTCAGCACACTGCCTCGTCCTGCTTCAGCATTGAATCCGGCGAGGCTATCGATGGTGGACTGCAGAGCATTGAACTTGTCGACAAAACCCTGAACCCGGTCCGCTACTGCACCCAAGTCCTGTTCAACCTTGATGGTCGATGCACCCTCGGCAGTGATATCAAAGGTCAAACCATCGATCACATTCTCAAAAGTATTAGTTGAGCGGGTAACTTCAACGCCGTTGACCTTCATCACAGCGTCGCTGGCGGCAATGGTTTGTTGCAGGCCAGCATCTGCATCCATGGTGTCGTTGAACGCGAACCGTGATAGTCCCTCGTTATCCGTATTGGTACCGCCCGTATCACCACTAACAGAAATACTTACAGAGTTGGCGGTGCCGGTTTCGTCAGCTGAAAGCACCAGTTGGTAACCGTTACCGGTATCGATTACACCGGCAGAAACACCAGCGTCGGATTCATTGATGGCATTCGCCAATCCCTGCAACGAATCATTGCTGCTATCAATTGTGACGTCGGTGACCTTGTCACCCACAGAAAGCTTCAGGGTTCCCTGGCCAACGCTGGTCGAATCCCGGTCTGCAAATACCGCCTGGGACGCCAGGGCCTGCGCTGACGCCAAGCTAGTCACCTCAACACTGTAAGTACCCCGACTGGCCTTGGTGCTGTCGATTGATACCCCGATATCCCCATTGGAGGAAGATGCAGAAAAGGCCTTCAGGTTATCTGGTGAGCTGAGTTGACGCATGGGCAGGCGTAGCTCGGTTACAGCACTACGGAGCTTGCCATAGGCGGACAATAGCGTCTCAGTTTGCTGAGCCTGTTGGTTCAGGCGGGTTTCAGTCGGTTTGCGTTCTGCTGCAACCAACTGATCTACCAAATCCGAGGTAAGAACCCCGGAACCAATACCCAACGATGAAATGCTTGCCATAACCATGCCTCCTCAAGGGGGCGAAAATCGATACTGATCAGTTTATCGGCAAAAGGCGGCAAAACTTTGCCTTTTTCACTCACCTTTTTGTAACCCCACGTAACTGGCGTTTTACTTCCCCTCGCCCCTCGCGGGAGAGGGGGGGAATAAGACCCCGCCCTCCAAACGCAGAACACCGCCGGCCCCTCTCGGGTGCGGCGGTGCTGAAAGTCCGTCGTTTACATCAAGCCAAAAGCGGCAAAGCCCTAAACCTTGATGTTAAACAGCGTCAGCGGTTCATCCTGCTGCAAGTTTTCTGCCAACCTCAATGCAACCTCATCCGGAATCTGGCGAATCACTTCCTGTGTGGACTGATCAACCACTTTCACGATCGTCTTTCCAAGATCGTTATCCACTTCAAACTGCAGATCCCGCTGGACGGTCTGAACAAAATCGTTCAGCTGCGACACCGCGTCATCCAACTGCTCCCTCTGAGCTTCATTTCGTTTCTCAAGCCGTTCAGCTTTAGAAGGTTCCTGAGCCTGGGCAGGAGACTGTGCACGGTCCACTCGACCAACGGATGAAGAAGCAACTTGGGCTGAGGCATTCCTGCCTTCGGCCTGAGATGACGACATTGCCCTTACCGGAGCCTGTTCACTGGAACGAACCAGCTTCAAATCCGGGCTGTTCAGGTTAACGTCATTCATAGCTTTACCTCGCTATCCTCAAACGGCGTTAAACCGGGGCTGGAGAGCCCCGGCTTTACCGCTATGCCCCGATTACTGCAGGAGGGACAGAACCTGCTGAGGCCGTGCGTTGGCCTGTGCCAGTACCGAAATACCAGCCTGCTGCAGTACCTGAGACTTGGCCAGGTTGGCGGTTTCTGCCGCGAAGTCAGCGTCCAGAATGCGGCTGTTGGAGGCGCTGAGGTTCTCTACAGAAGTACTCAGATTGGCAATGGTGGATTCGAAGCGGTTTTGAATCGCACCGAGCTGGCCACGCTGTTCGTTTACTTGCTGAATAGCAGAGTCAACTCGCAGAATCGCATCGTTGGCACCGCCAACTGTTCCAACATCAATATCGTCTAGGCTCCCAGAAGTTGCAGCTGCAGTCATATCACCTGTATCTGCATCAAGCGCACCATCAAATGCACCGATTAGAGTAGCATTGCTGCCGCCGATAGTAACTTCTTCTGCTGACTCAATGGACAACGCGCCCGACTCTGCATCTACCTGAGCAAAAGCACCACTCACTTTGGAGTTAATAGCGTCCGCTAAATCTTGCTTGGTTTCGTAGGTGCCTTCCAAGTCCACGGCTTCGGAATCACCGATTTTAACGGTAAATGCGTCAGCGGCAAGGGTGGTACCGGCTGCAACAGCAACAGTACCCGCGGTTTCACCATTTGACTCTGACGATGTATCAATGGCCGTGAACGCATCGCCACTTAATGTACCAGCGCCGCCTGTCACTGCTTCAAACTCAAAGTTCTGACCGTCTTCACGAGTAAAAGTTATCGTTCCACTGGCCACCGCGTCAGCAATTGTGGCTCCGCCAGTGTCGATGGTGAAACCGCTCTCGGTGTCGCCATCAGCAGCAAACCCCATTCCTGCAATAGCATCCGACAACTGAGTGTTCGACAAAGCACCATCAGCAGAAACTGTTTGCTCAGCACCAGTCAGAAGGGCATTGCCATCGGCGTCCGTCAGTTGAACATTATAAGTTGCATCTGAGCTGGCTGTTTCAGTGACACTGGAAGCTGAAAAGCTGACTGCCCCCGAACTCGATGCTACCGCATCTTGCGCAGTTTGGAACGTAGCGCTCAAATCAGCTGCCTCTAGTGACGCCTTAGAACCAATAGAATCGCTACGGGCGCTATCACTCAAGTCAAGACTGATAACCTCGCCAGCGTTGGCACCTACTTGAAACCCGGCATCCTTGAAAGAGCCATCCAGCACCTTCAAGCCGTTAAAAGAAGTCTGACTGGCAATCCGATCAATTTCTTCAATGCGCTGCGTAACTTCATCGTTGAGCGCTTCACGGTCAGAAGTGTTGTTAGTGGAGTTAGCAGACTGAACTGCCAGCTCACGAATGCGCTGCAGGTTGTTGGTGATTTCGTTCAGAGCGCCTTCTGCAGTCTGCGCCAGAGAAATACCGTCGTTAGCGTTACGGGTGGCAACGTTCAGACCAGAAATCTGAGAGCTGAAACGGGTGGAAATCGCCAGACCAGCGGCGTCGTCTTTAGCAGAGTTGATACGCAGACCAGAGGACAGACGCTCCAGAGCCTGGTCATTCTGACCCTGAGACCTGCTCAACTGGTTCTGAGCGGACAGTGAGGCTACGTTAGTGTTGATACCGAGAGCCATATTGCTTCTCCTTCGACATGTGTCGTTATTTCATGGAAAAGGTGTGGCGCCCGTTCTTTTTTGGTTGGGAGCGCCGCCCTGTTGCAATGCTTAACGGCACCCCCTGCGGTTGCTTTAGAAAAAAAACTGTCGTTTTTGTAAAGGAATGTAAAACGTTAAGTTTGGGGTCAGACCCTAGAACATTTCGTAGGGCCAAATGCACTGGGGTCTGACCCCAGCAAGCGGGCCAACCGACCAAAAAAGCGGCAAATGCCTTCCTTCCTCTGTGACGACAATGTGGCAGGATGGTCTCATCCAGGAGCTACTGAATCACATTTTTCGCCATATATTTCATGGCATTAAAATCTAAATATTAAAACTGGCACGCCGTTCGCTTGGCTCCCTGCAAAACGGCAATTTACTGAATTCCTGCCGGCAAGGCGCCCAATCTGACCGGGCACCGGGTTCGGCAACTCTGAGCAGGGAGAAAAGATATGCCTCAGGTCATTAACACAAATATTGCTTCGCTGAATGCTCAGCGAAACCTGAATACTTCACAGGGCGATGCCAATGTGGCGCTGGAGCGGCTTTCATCTGGCCTGCGTATCAACTCGGCGAAAGACGATGCTGCTGGCCTGGCCATTTCTACCCGATTTGCAGCTCAGATCACCGGTATCAACATGGCGTCCCGTAACGCGAACGACGGCATCTCTCTATCCCAGACCGCTGAGGGCGCGCTGGACGAAGTGACCAACAATTTGCAGCGGATTCGAGAACTGTCCGTGCAGTCGGCCAATGCCACCAATAGCACATCGGACAGGGAGGCACTCAACCAGGAAGTCCAGCAGCGAATTGCTGAAATAAACCGCGTGGCGAGTCAGACGAGCTTTAATGGGTTGAAAGTTCTGGACGGAACCTTTGGTGAGCAAACTTTTCAGGTGGGCGCTAACGCTGGTGAAACGATCGGAGTGAGTGGATTGGACTCACGGGGCAGCCAGATCGGGTCAGTTATCACCAATACGTCAGGTCTTTCTTCCTCAGCACTGGAAGCGGGCGAAGCGGCGGAAACACCACTTAATCTTTCAAGCCTGGCATTCAATGGCTCGAACACGATCACGTTCGATTCCACTATCGGTGGTGAGGATGTGAACGTCTCAGGCAGCTATGCGAATGTCGAAGCACTGGCAACTGCCGTTAACGGTGCTATAACCTCGACAGATATTAGTGCCGGAGTCTCCGATGATGGCAACTCCATTGTCTTCACAAATACCGATAATACGGCTGTCGATGCTGACATCAATGTTTCCGATGATACGGGCACCCAAGTATCTGTAACGGGCGCACCCGTTTCAACAACTGACGGTTCGACAGCTGCGGGCGGCACCACAAACGTTACACTATTCGATCCGGGTGCTATGAACCTGGACTTGGGTGTCGAGGGTTCTTTCACTGTTGTTGACGATAGCTCAAACACAACAGAGGTTACCTTCTCTCTGGCAGCAGGTACCGGAAACACATTGGACGATCTATCGGATGCCGTGGACGCCGGCTTAACTGCCGCAGGTTTTACTCCCGATACTGACCTTGGCGCAACAAATGATGGGACTGTAATTCAGCTGTCAAACGACGTCGCCACCACATATGACATTTCCAGTACCACAGCGAGCGATGGCGGTACCGTGAACGAAGTCGTCGACCCTAACTTCAGCATCGCTGCGGCCGAAGATGTAACGCTAGCTGATAAGTTTGAAACTGCGACCCCAATTGATATCAATGTCCAACTCAATGACACGGATATTCTGATCGAAGGTGCCACCTCACTGAACGACGTTGTTTCAAAAGTGAATGCAGAAACCGTCGACACCGGCATTCGCGCTAACCTGAACTCAGCGAACGATGAAATCATCTTCTCATCACAGTTTGGGGAACCTTACACAGTATCCATCACCACTCCGAACTTTCTCGACACCAACGGCGACCCGGTGGATCTGCAGCAAGATTACGATGCGACAGTTGAGGACAACACGGTCACCGTGGACGAACTGAACATATCAACCCCGGAAGGCGCCGAAGAGGCCCTGGTCGCTATCGACTATGCCTTCGACAAAATCAATGGCTTCCGAGCGGAGCTGGGCGCACTGCAAAACCGCTTCGAGTCCACCATAGCCAATCTGAGTACAACATCCGAGAACCTATCGGCCGCTAATAGCCGAATCCGTGATGCGGACTTCGCGGCCGAAACAGCCGAACTGGCCCGCACACAGGTGCTGCAATCTGCCGGCCTCTCGGTCCTGGCCCAGGCAAACGCAAGGCCACAACAGGTGTTGCAGTTGTTGCAAGGTTAAACCTGCTTAGTGAAACCAAAACGGCCGGGATTAAAACCTGGCCGTTTTGGTTCTTGAGTTCTACCCGGATTCATAGCCAACCTCCACGTTCGTGGTGAAAGATAGAGATAATATCTTCTTCAGCCTTCCTGCTGAGAATTTAATTCATTGGCGTCTCCATCCCTGGCTAAATACTTTGCTGCGGCTCTGAGCTCACCCATTGAACGAGCCCCTTCTCCACCGGCAATTCCCTGCTGAATTGTCAACGACTGCATCAGTACAGAATTTCAGATTACTTTCCGGGCAATTCTGAAATCTGGCTAACGTGGTATTAATTTCGTAGAAACAGCCCCTCAAACAACGCCGTCCGCCGCATCACCTGCTCACCCTCATCCCGCAACCGTGCATGCTCCGGATCCAGATCGATCAGGCCTAGGAGCTGGTACAGCGTCAGCATTCTCGAGCGCAGCGCAGACCGTGCCTGCTCCTCATCGCTCATGTAGACCACCGGGTAGGCGGCAAGCGGGAGCCGGGGAAAGGCTTTGAGCATGTCGTCCAGGTATTCATCCACTGGTCTCCACTGCCCGCCTTTCTCCGACAGCAGCCAGAAGCAGAATGGTGCGGTGTAGTGCACTTCATCCAGGCCTTCGTAGTGGTCGATGGAGGCCCAGTTGAGCCGAGTTAGAACGGTGGAGAACAGGTCCCGGTATACGGTCAGCCAGCCTTTTTTCTCCATCCTGGTTCCGGCAGTTTTCTTGAGGGAGAGTACGCCTTTCTGTTTTTTGGTATAGCCGGCGATTTCCAGCAACATGCGGGTAAGGATCACCGCCAGCACGTGTTCTTCGGAGCGAATCGGTGAATACCTGGCCATCGGCGCCACAACGGATTCCCCACCTGCGTCGATCATTGCCTTCACGTGTTTGAGCGGCAGGTTGCCTTTGCCAGTCAGGCGAATGCCTTTTCCTTTCATCGCCTCCACCAGCACCCGGGCCATGCGGATAACCGGTGCGGTATCGAGCAGTTCGTTCACCGACTCCGCATTAAAAAGAGGGTTGAAAACCGAGGGGCAGTTCAGCGGGTTTTGCAACAACTCATGCACCTGGGCCGGGCTCAGACCCCGAAAATCACTGGCCGCGGGCGCGCCATGCTCAGGATCCTCCGGGAACCAGTCATCGCGTTCGGTAAGGTCTGCGTTAATCTGTTCGAGATCGACAAAGTCCGGGTCGAACCATTCGCCGCACCACTCGCGAACGGCGATGTGTTCGGGATGGGCCATATCTTCCATGGCCTCGAGAAAGTCATAGAAGCCCGGCAATCCGCCCACATCCTCCGGCGGGCATTGGCGCACGGCCTTGATACAGCGTGGCAGTGTATCGCTACCGACCTCAACGGCTGCGATCTTTTCAAGCACGATTTGATGCTCCCAGCCATCGCCGAAGTCATACTCGTAACGCAGCGCCTGCCCTTCTTCTGACACCACAGCGGACACCGGCACAACGGCCTCATCCCGGAACTCCATCATGCCATCAAAGTCCTCGGCCGGGTCGCCAATCAGCATGCCGCCTTCTGCCTCGAACAAATGCAAGTGCGAGGCCTGCCAGCCCATGGCCATCTGAATAATGCGGTGAAGGTCCTGGAAAGTGGTGCCAGGCTCAATCAGCAAACGCCGCCATATCGGCGGCTTGGCCCCGGAGAGGGTCACTTTAAGTTGGTAGGCGGTTTGGGGTTCGGTAGACATAGGGGTTCCTGAGATTTGAATAGCTAAAATGCGTCGCAGCTTACTTTCTGGTCCGATTATGTGATAGTTCAGTGAACTCAACAATGATAGACTAACCAAACCTAGCTAACCAATCGGAGTGCACGATGGAATCCGTCAACATGCACGAAGCGAAAACCCGCCTTTCGCAACTCGTTGCCCGGGCCGCCAAGGGCGAAGCATTCATCATCGCCAAAGCGGGAAAGCCGGTTGCCCGGGTAACGGCTTTCGATTCTCCCGAGGAAAGCCAGCAGAAAAGGATTGGCTTCATGGCAGGGGAATTCACAGTGCCGGACGATTTCGACCGGATGGGCCAGGACGAAATCGTTGAGATGTTCGGAGGCTGAAGTGAACCTGCTTCTGGACACTCACATTTTGCTATGGGCAGCGGCCCAGCCGGATAAGCTTTCTCCCGAAGCGGCAACCCTCATCGGCAATGCGGAAAACCGGCTGTATTTCAGCGCAGCCAGTCTCTGGGAAGTGGTTATAAAGAATAGCCTGGGCCGAACCGATTTTCATGTTGATCCGCACCTGCTAAGACGCGGCCTTGTAGACAATGGTTATCTGGAATTGCCGATATCATCACAACATACACTTGCCGTCAGCCACCTGCCCGACATTCACAAAGATCCCTTCGATCGCATTCTGGTCGCCCAGGCCGAAACTGAAGGCTTCCTGTTGCTTACCTCTGATGATGTAGTTGGGCGCTACCCGGGGCCTGTTCGGCTGGTTTAGGCCTAATTAAATGGGGTCTGACCCCGATTTTGGACCTACGGGGGATACCCCAAAGACTTGATCGGCCCGGGGGTGGGGGTACCTTTTCTGCCAGAAAAAGGTGTCTGAGCGCAGCGAGTTCTTTTTCCAAAGAAAAGGTATCCCCTCCGCCGGGCCAGCCCCAGAATCCATCAGGCCAAAAAATGTCGGATTACGGCTTTGCCTAATCCTACAGGTTGGCACGGGTTTCGCTACTTCCACCTCAAAGCACTGCAAAACGTCAAAAAACTGCAGACCATTGCCGCTCGGTTGCCGCGGCTGGGTTTTACGAGGTGTCCCATGCAAGCACAGCACAACGTTCACGCCACCGATGCACAAAAGGCTCATATCGCACGGCTTCTGCTGCAGGCGAATCTGGCTTATGGCGAGTCCAACAGCCCCGTGTCGCTGGTCCAGCGCGTCAAGGCACGTTATGAATGCCGCGGCTACCTGAACGAAGTACTGGCGCAGGAACCCGGCAATGCCGGGGCACTCGGCTTGCTGGGGCGGGTGGAAATGGACGACGGGGCGCTGCAGAAAGCACATACCCTGTTCACAGACAGCCTCAGCCAGGACCCGGCCCAACCGCAGCAGTTCACCAACCTCGGCTATTGGGCCATCAAATCAGAACGCCCGGCCCTGGCAGAGCAATATTTCATTCAGGCGCTGGAGATGGACCGGCAATCCGCCGCCGCTTTCTGCGGTGTTGCCCATGCCAAGCGACTGCAGGGCCAGTTTGATGTGGCTTACCTGCATTACCGTAAGCTGCTGGAAACCGGCCTGGAATGGCCGTCCATTTATAGCGGTATGCTGACCTGCGCCGAGCACCTGGATGTCAACAGGGTCGATACCAAACTGGTTAGGGACGCGATCCTCCTGCTGCGTCATGACGGCCTTCCCCACCAGGAAATCGGCCGGTTCGTGGGTACCATCATCCGCCAGCAATACGATCTGGAAAACCCGAATGCTCAAGTGGCTCTGGACGCCGCCAGCGAGGACGAACTGCTGATCCTGGCACTGGAAAAAACCCTGATGCCAGATCCAGCCGTGGAAGAGCTGGCCACCCTGCTGCGCCGGGCGATCATTGCCGAAGTGGCACAAACCGTTGAACTGCGGGACGAACTCCAGCCGCTGGCGCTGGCGCTGGCGGTTTACGCCGATCGCACCGGTTACGCCCTGACAGCGGAGGACGACGAAGAGCGGCTGGCCTCCGCCATCAACGACAGCATTTGCGCCCAGCTTGCCATGGGCGAGCACCAGGACGGCATGATCGGTTCGCTGATCGTCAGTGCCATGTACGGCGCTCTGTTCCATCAGAAGTATGCTGTGCAGCTTGGCCGCTGGAACCTGGTGGACTGGCCGGTTGCCATGCAGGGGATGATGGCCGCCAGCTACTACAACCGTGCCTCGGAAGAAGCCATCAAACAGAGTTTCGACGAGAAATCAGCCGAGCTTTGCCTGGACAAAACCGACGTACCCCAGGCATGGCCCAACTGGTCCAAGCTTGCATACCGTACCGAATCCAGCCTGAAAACCATGATGGCGACAGAGCTGGGCATGAATACCGAACAACTGCCGGAAACACTGCGGATCATGGTGTGTGGCGCACAGTCCGGCCAGCGCGCCATGGAACTGGCGCACTACCTGAAAGACGTGGAAGTAATCGCCGTAGACGAATCCCTGGCCAACATCGCCAAGGCAACGCGGCTCTCAGGCGAAATGGGCATCAACAATATCGTGTTCTGGCCCTGGTCCATCGCCCAGCAATTCGTCGCCGACGACCACAAGGTGCACTGGATCGAAGTCGACCGTCTGCCCTCAAAAACCATGACCGACGTATCCCTGGCGGCACTGGTCAGCTCAGCGACTGGCAACGGTGCTGTCGTCCACATGCACACCGCTGTCAACGAACAGACCGACGGCGACAAACAGATCCGCCGCTTGATCGCCCAACACGGCCTGCAGCCCACCCGCACTGCCCTCCGCCAGCTCCGCCGCATGGTACTAACCAACCGGCAGGATCCCGTATGGCAGTCCCTGATCGCTGAAAACGACTTCTACGGCCTGGGCGGCTGCCGCGACCGGTGGTTTAGTGAACAGGATACCGCCCAGTTGAAGGAGTTAATGGCGCTGGTGAGTAACGAGGTGGAATGGAAGCTGGTCAAGGCCCGGGATACCGACTGCCATAGCCTGGCCACCAAGCCTGTGCAGAAGCAGATCCAGGCCGAAGCGCTGGGGAGTGAGGTGCAGAGTCTGATGGGGCAAGGGTTGAGTGTCTATTTTCAGCGGCGGCGTTGATTGGGGTCTGAGCCCAACTCCATCTTGAGCAATCCCGAACATTGAGGTAGGTTGCCAGCTCCCGCAACCAATATCGACAACCGGCTAACCATGCTCATTGACACCGATACTCTGAACCTTACCTTCGACACCAACAGCATCCAGCGTGGAAAACGCTATTTCAGCCAGAACCGGGTACAGAATCTGGTTCGGGAAGTGGAGGGCATGAGCATTCAGGTCCTTCGGGCCGAGGTCGCTGGCAGCCATTACCAGCAATATCAGACGGTAGTGAGATTTGATCGCTATACACCCTACAAAATCGACACTTTCTGCAGTTGCCCCGTGAGTTTCCAATGCAAACATGCAGTCGCTGTCATCTTTCAGGCGAATCACGATGCAGCGATGGTGGATGCCAGTAAGGTACAGGAGGCCCGGCCCAGAAACAGCGAGCACACAGCCGAAATCTGGCTGGAGCGAATCGGCAAGCTCACCAGCGAGGCCGCCCGGAGCAACAGTAACGAATGCCTGGCGTACCTGCTGCATGTCGGCCCCCATCAGCGCAGGCCAACGGTAACCGTCAATAAAGTGCGGCAACGCAAAACAGGGGGATTGTCTGCCGGTTCCAAAACCATTCCCTGGGGCCGCCGAAATCTGGAACACGACCGCCCGAAATACCTGCAGGAAAGTGACATTGCACCGCTCACCTGGCTGAACGCCCTGCCGACGTCTTTCCGGGTTGAACCTGTGCTGGAAGGCACCAGCGGTGCTCATTTTCTTGAGGCGGCACTGCAAACCGGCCGCCTGTTCATCGGCTCCACCAGCAGCCCGCCGCTGCAACCGGGAGAGCCCATTGAAACCGGCTTCGAGTGGCTACAGTTACCCGAGAGCCGCCACTGGCAGTTGGTCAGCAAGGAACTACCGTCACACATTCAATTACTGGACACAGCACCGACCTATTATCTGGATGAACAGGCACACAGCATCGGCCGGGTACAAAGCAATCTGGACGCAGACACAGCCGCATTACTGGAGCAGTGCCCTCCACTCACAGAGGCCCAATTACAGGAAGCCCTGCCGGATCTGTCCCCACTGATGCAAAAAACCGGAGCGTTACTGCCGGAATCCTTCCAGGCACCGGAGATTATCGAGGCCGATCCCCAGCCCATCTTGCAGCTCTACAGTCTTGAACACCCGCAACCGGGCACCCAGCCGCCCTTGCTGATGGCCCGCCTCGTCTTCAGCTACGAGGAGCACCGGATACCGTTTGCCGAGCAGGAAGCGCGCATCCTGGTGCAAACGCCCGAAGGACCTGTTCTGATCATTCGGGATGAAGATGAAGAGATAGATTTTCTGCACCATGGCCTGCCAGACTTCCAGATGATCGGTGTCATGGGAGATGAGTTTGACGACGACATACTCAATGCGCTCCCCCAGAGCGCCTTCCTTGATTTCACGCTGCCCAGCCGGGAAGCCTGGCTCAATTTCATCGCCTTCGAACTTCCACAGTTAGATACTGAGGGCTGGCAGATCGAAATGGACGACAGTTTTGACCTGCCCGTTGTTGACATTGATGAACTCCACGGCAACCTGCGCCCGGATGACGACGCGCCCGGCTGGTTCGATGTGGAAGTGGGCATTGACTACAACGGCACCCGCCTTGATCTGATTCCGCTGCTACAACAGGCACTGGCGTATCTGGACATCGAAGCCGGTAACGAAGACACCCTGCCAGACACCCTCTGGCTGCACAACGGCAGCACGCTGATCCGGGTTCCATCGGACCGCATCCGGCCACTGGCGCAAACCCTTCTGGGCCTGATGGCGCGGGACAGTGACGGCACACTGAAGCTGCCAAAGTTGGATGCGGCACAGGTCATGGGGGAGGTCGATGCCAACTGGCAAAGCAGTGCCGAACTGCGCGCCCTGAGCGAAAAACTGACCAACTTCCAGGCCTTGGCCGAGGTGCCGCTGCCCAAAGAAGTAAAAGCACAACTGCGCCACTATCAGCAGGACGGCCTGAACTGGCTGCAGTTTCTACGGGAATATGGCCTGGGCGGCATTCTGGCGGACGACATGGGACTGGGCAAAACCCTGCAGGCCCTGGCCTGCATTCAGGCTGAAAAATCCAACGCTCGTCTGAATGCACCTGCGCTAGTGGTCTGCCCCACCACCCTGATTGCCAACTGGGAAGCGGAAGCGGAAAAGTTCACCCCCGGCCTGAATTGCCTGGTAATACACGGGAACCGCCGAAAACCGTTATTTGACCAGGTAGCCAGCGCCGACCTGGTCATCACCAGCTATCCGTTACTGCACAGGGATATTGATCAGCACAAGAACCAGAGCTACAGCCTGGCCTTTTTCGACGAAGCCCAGTACCTGAAAAACCCGGCCACCATCATGGCCAAAGCAGCACGCAGGCTGCCTGCACAGAACTGCATTGCGCTCACCGGCACGCCCATGGAAAACCACCTGGGGGAACTCTGGGCGCTGTTCGATCTGATGCTCCCGGGCTATCTGGCCGACCAGAAAACCTTCCGGGATTACTACCGCAAGCCCATTGAAGAGAACGGAGATAGCGCCCGCCGGGCCGAGCTCAGCCGCCGGGTTCGCCCCTTCATGCTCCGCCGCACCAAAGATCAGGTGACACCAGAGCTGCCAGCGAAAACCGAAATCGTCCGCCACGTGGAGCTGAACCGCCAGCAGCGGGACCTATACGAAACCGTTCGCGCCACCATGGACCAACGCATCCGGAAACTGCTGGCCGATAAAGGCGCCGCCCGCAGTCAGATTGAAATACTCGATGCCTTGCTGAAACTCCGACAAATCTGCTGCCACCCGGCCCTGCTCAACGGCGATGAAACCGCAGGCTCCGCCAAGCTTGAGTACCTGATGGACATGTTGGCACAACTGCTGGAAGAAGGCCGGAAGGTTATCCTGTTCTCCCAGTTCACCAGCATGCTGGCGCTGATTGAGAACGCCCTCAAGAGCGCGGGAATCCGCTATGAAAAACTCACCGGCCAGACCCGAGACCGGGCCACTCCGGTCAAACGCTTCCAGAGCGGCGAAAGCCCGATCTTCCTCATCAGCCTGAAAGCCGGCGGCACCGGCCTGAACCTCACCGCGGCCGACTGCGTGATCCACTACGACCCATGGTGGAACCCCGCAGTGGAACAACAAGCCACCGACCGCGCCTGGCGCATTGGCCAGGACAAACCAGTCTTCGTATACCGCCTGATTAGCGAAGGCACGGTAGAGGAGCGCATCCAGGCCTTGCAAGCCCGGAAAAGCAAACTGGCCGACGGCCTGTACGGCAACGCAGACACCTTCAGCTCCGCAATAACAGCCGACGACATCTCCGTGCTTTTCGAAAAATAATGGCGTCAGGCCCCCGGACATTTGGCACAATGAAATGTCTTGGGGTCTGACCCCATTTTTACAGCGCAGGCGCTAAACGTAAGGAATCAGCGACTCACCATAAAGGTGAAGCTCCTCCAGAACGTGCCGCCGATCCGGCGTGAGCTCCGGATCGGCGGCCAGGCGTTGCAGTTCATGCCCAAATTCCTCCAGTGATCGCCAACCTTTTTTCGGATTCATCAAGCGCTGACTGCGGAATTCTTCCCAGCGCTCCATCTCGTCACCGATCAGCGTATTAGGGTAATTCCTCGCCCGATAGCGAAACAGCATCTCTTCCAGGCGCCCATCCTCAAACCGTACTTCCTGCTCTCCCAGGGTTTCCACCGGCTGTTGCAATAGCCAGTTGAGCTTCTCGCGGTCCGTTTTGCTGATAAAGCCGCCAGCGTAAAGCTGTTCATCCGGGTCCGTCAGGTCGCCTTCATGGGGCTGGTCGAAGGCCTGGGCAATTCGGGCTGGCAGGTCCGGGGCTTTGCGGAGGATGGCCAGGTGCTCCCGCAGTTTGGCGCCGTCGAGTTCTAATTCGGCAAGCCGTTCTTCAGAGAGGGACTTCAGCATGGTGGCCGGAGCGAGTACCGGGCACTTGTTCAGCTGCACGCCTTTGAGTGGAAAACGACTCACGCCCTCCCCTAGCTCTGCCTGGGAAGTAAATACCCGCTCACGAATCTGCTCAGGCGTGGCGTGGATCAGCTCGCTGGGGTCTTCGCGCAGGTCGTACGCGATCACCAGGTTCTTGTTGCTGGGGTGATCCGCAACGGGCGCCACCATTGCGCAGCAGCCACGGGTGGCCGGGTACTTTGCGGAAATGTGGAATACCGGCTTCATACTGGCGGTATCCAGCATGGCGCGGGCAGAGTGCTTGTCCTTGTTTTGCAGTACAAACTCAAACAGCTTGGGCTGCTTCTCCTTGATCAGCTTCGCCACCGCAATGGTGGCCTCCACGTCCGACAGGGCATCGTGAGCGGCTTCATGGGCGATGCCATTGGCGACCGTGAGCTCTTCCAACTTGAAACTGGGGCTACCGTCTTCCTTCTTTGGCCAGTGGATGCCCTCCGGCCTCAGCGCGTAGGTCAGGCGCACCATATCAATGATGTCCCAGCGCGAATTGCCGTTCTGCCATTCCCGGGCATAGGGATCGCGAAGATTGCGGTACAGGGTGTGGCGAGATACTTCGTCATCGAAACGCAGGCTGTTGTAACCCACAGCGCAGGTGCCAGGCTGGCTGAAAGCCTCATTGATCTGAGCTATAAACTCCGCCTCGGGAAAGCCGTTTTCCAGCGCCTTTTGCGGAGTAATACCGGTGATCAGGCAGGCCTCCGGCGACGGTACGTAGTCGTCCGCAGGCGCGCAGTAGATGATCAGAGGGTCTTCGATGATGTTCAGGTCCGCATCGGTACGCACACCGGCAAACTGGGACGGACGATCGTGCAAGGGATCGACACCAAAGGTTTCGTAGTCGTGCCAGTAGAAAGAGCGGATCACCGAGAGAACTCCTGCATTACGTGAATGATTGAATGCAGGGTAGTGTAATCAAAACATCCCGGTACCGCGATCCACGTAATGCGTGCGCTCCCGCTGAACGCCGTTTTGCAGGGTCTGCATGTCCAGCGTCATGCTGGTGGGCAAATTCAGGAACACACCTTCCGGCCCCTGGATAGCGCCTGCACCGCCCAGGTCTTGCCAGTCCACGGACTCGCGCTGGAACGCCAGAAACAGGTCTTCCGTAAAGCCAACAGTGCCATCGCCATTGTCCACGCCAATATCCATGGACAATAGATTGGTCAGCGGCACACATTGGCTGCAGGTTCCGTCGTCACCCGCCAGGCCTATCTGTGTTGCCCGGTGATTGGTGGCCACTCCGGCATCATCGAACAGCATGGCGTCTACTGGGTTGCCGTCGGCATCGTTGATTTTCAGGTTCAGATTGCCGCTGAAGCTGGCGATCTCACCAGAAAGCGTGCCCCGAGCCTGGTTCAGGCCAAAACGAAAACCGGAGAGCTGACCCTCCCTTTCAGCCAGTTCGAGATAGGGCTCAACACCCTCAAATGGAACCACGTCGTCCACGTTGTAGGTGTTGCCGTCAATCTGCACACGGGTGTCGTCACGCACATAGTGGCCGAGCGCGAAATTCTTGATGTCGAGATCGGCACCGGAATCATCCCCGCCCATCACCACACCATCTGCGTTCAGCCGGGTTTCTGCGTCCACACCCAGTGTCACGCGGGTAAACCGGTGGTTCACTCCATCCACATGATCCACCGTCATCATTGCCTGCCCTTGCACCTGGCTCATCTCCTGTTCGGAAATAGGCTCCAACTCTGCCAGGGCAACAGGCGACATACCCAGGCATATGGTGAGAGGGACAGCATACCAACAAGCATCCTGTCTCATAGTGTCGTGTCTCTGAATCAATTCTTGTTATGACCGCAGAAGCACTATATCCCAGGCAACCGGCCCAATAGAGTGAGATAGTTCACAGGGCATAGAATTCGGATCAGGCGCTGCTATACTGAGGCGAAAAAATAAAACGGAGCCCCCATGACCACTCGCGTTCTAATCTGCGATGACTCCTCACTTGCCCGAAAACAAATGGCCCGCGCTCTACCCAAAAACTGGAACGCTGAAGTTACCTTCGCATTCGATGGCCGTAATGCCCTGGAAAAACTCCGTGCCGGTGCCGGCGAATTGATGTTTCTGGACCTCAACATGCCGGAGATGGATGGCTACCAGGTGTTGGACGCCATTCTGAAAGAGGATCTCCCGGTGTTGACGATCGTCGTTTCCGGCGATATCCAACCGGAAGCTCGCGCTCGAGTCCGTAAGCTCGGCGCCATCGAGTTCATTAAAAAACCCACGGACACTGACCTGGTTTTACAGCTACTTCGGGACTACGGCTTTTTGCGCGCTGAAGATCTGGAGAAAGACCAGGAGCAGGCCATCACTGACCTCCCTTCAGCAGACGCCCCGGTCACCCTGAACGACTATCTCCAGGAAATCGCCAACGTTGCCATGGGCCGCTCGTCCGACCTGCTGGCAAGACTGCTGCGTGTCTTTGTCAAACAGCCCATACCCCGGGTGGAAATGATTGCCCGCTCGGAACTCAGCATGGCGATCTCCGTCGCCCATGCCGACAGCAACTACTCCGCCGTCTGCCAGGGATTTACCGGCGCAGGCATTGCGGGTGAAGCCCTTCTGTTATTTGCCGACGCCAGCTTCAACGACATGGCCGAACTGCTCCATTACGACGACATGGACACCGAAAGCATCCAGGTGGAGGTGCTCATGGACATGTCCAGCATCCTGTTTGGCGCCTTCCTCAAGGGCATTGGCGACCAATTAGACCTCAAGCTCGGCCTTGGTCATCCGACCGTCCTGGGACAACATCGACAGATCGGAGATCTTCTGGAACACCACAGCACCCGTCAGGAAAAGCTGCTGTGCATTGAAATCAGTTATGAACTGGAAGACCGGGACATCCGTTGCGACATGCTGGTACTGCTGACGGAAGACTCAGTACCCTTCCTTGAACAACGACTACAGTACCTGGTGGATTAACCATGGCCATGAAAGAGATACAAGCAAGCACCTTCCACTGGCTGGTGGACATGCTGGAATCGGTGGAAGTCGGCCTGGTGGTGCTGGACCTGGATTTCCGGGTGCAGGCCTGGAACGGCTTTATGGAACACCACAGCGGCCTCACCGCCAGCAAGATTCGCGAGCAGGTTCTGTTTGACGTGTTCCCGGACATCCCCAAAGCCTGGCTAACCCGCAAGGTGGATTCAGTCGCCATGCTCAACACCCGGGCATTCACCTCCTGGGAACAGCGGCCCTACCTATTCCGCTTTCGCAATACCCGGCCGATCACCGGCACCGAAGACTACATGTTCCAGAACCTGACTATCAGCCCTCTCTCCGGGCCGAATGGACAGGTCGAGAAAATCTGCCTGATGGTCTACGACGTCACCGACATTGCCACCAGTAAGCGGGCATTGGAAACCGCTAACGAGCAACTCGCCAAGCTGAGCATGACCGACCGCCTGACCGGCCTGCTCAACCGAGGCACGTGGGAGAACCTGCTCGACGCCGAATACGAACGGTACCGCCGTTACGGCCACAATACCTGCCTGGTTATGTTCGACATAGACCACTTCAAAGCGGTGAACGATACCCACGGCCACCTCGCCGGAGACGAAGTCATCAAGTACACCGCCAAAGTTATGAAAGACAGCCTTCGGCAATCCGACAGTCCCGGTCGCTACGGCGGCGAAGAATTCGGCATCATCCTGCCGGAAACCGACATTGAAGGTGCCAGGGTAATTTGCGAGCGCATAAGAGAAGCCATCCAGAACAGCATCGTTCAAACCACAGTAGCGCCAATTCAGTACACCGTCAGCATCGGTATCGCGCCCTTAACGGATGGGCCGGAGAATCATATGCAATGGTTACAGCAGGCAGATGAGGCGTTGTATGCGGCTAAGGAAGGAGGAAGAAATCGGGTGGTGGTATTTGGGAAGGGAACATAAGCTCCCCTCTCCCCTCGCGGGAGAGGGGCAGGGGGAGAGGGGGCGGAAAATCAGTCCTGCTGCCAACTCTGCACGGTTTCTTTCCCATGCTTCTGGCGCCACTCATTCAATACTTTGTGGTTGCCGCCACGTGTCTTGACCACTTCACCCGTGTTCGGGTTCTTGTAGGTCTTCATCGGACGCTTGGGACGGCTACCTGTGGACGTGTCAGTTTTGGCTCCGGAAATGGACGGATCAATGGCGCCCAGAATCTGGAGAACATCTTTCGGCGACTTGTCATACTTCTTCATCAGGTCACGAACCTTGTTTTCAAACTCAAGTTCGCTTTTCAGTGCCTGATCCTGCTCCAATTTCGCCAGTTCTTCAGAGAGCTTTTCCATAAGCTGTTTTTTCTGGTAGTAATCGTTAATCTTTGCCATGGACACAAACCCTTATTTAAGTAACTACTATTGACTTGCCGATATTCGAAGGCTGACATTAGCTCGAAGGAGTAAGTACAGTACATTCGAATGGATAATTCTTGGATATGACCAAAAGTCACTGAAAATAGTAATCTATAAATCAAGTCATGGCAAAGTAATTCATTTACGAAAAAGTAACCCATAAAAAACCAGCCCGCAGGCTGGTTTTATTTAAATACCTATGAAATTTACAAACGCAAATCTGCTTCACCTAAAGGCAACACGCCTTTCAGGTCAAACAACACCCCATTGTCTTTCATGTATTCGCGCAGATCATGGGAAGAACGCCCAACATATTCCCGGTGCGGAACCGCCAGAAGAACCGCATCGTACTGTGCTTTTTCCGGGTTCTGGCTCAATGTAATGCCGTACTCGTGTTCAGCCTCTTCATTGTTTGCCCAGCAATCCGTTACGTCTACCCGACAACCAAACTCGGATAGCTCTTTAACGACATCAATGACGCGGGTATTACGTAAATCCGGGCAATTCTCTTTAAATGTAAAGCCCATGATCAACACGCGAGCATTGGCAACAGTATGCCCTGCCTTGATCATGGCCTTCACCAATTCAGACGCCGCATACGGGCCCATATTGTCGTTCACACGTCGTCCAGACAGGATAATTTCCGGATGATAACCAATGGCCTGGGCCTTGTGGGTCAGGTAGTACGGGTCTACCCCAATGCAGTGCCCGCCAACCAGCCCCGGCTTGAACGGGAGGAAATTCCATTTGGTCGATGCGGCGGCTATTACTTCGTGAGTATCAATTTTAAGCTTGGAAAAAATCATTGACAACTCATTCATCAACGCAATGTTCAAATCGCGCTGGGTGTTTTCAATCACCTTGGCGGCTTCAGCCACCTTGATGGAGCTGGCCTTGTGAGTGCCGGCGGTAATAATACCGGCATAAAGCGCATCCACTTCATCAGCGATGGCTGGAGTAGAGCCCGAAGTCACCTTTTTGATTGTGGTAATACGATGCTCTTTATCACCGGGGTTAATTCGCTCCGGGCTGTAGCCGGCATGAAAGTCCTGATTGAAGACAAGGCCGGATACTTTTTCCAGAATGGGGACGCACACTTCTTCGGTGGCTCCAGGATAGACCGTGGACTCGTAAATAACGATATCGCCACGCTTTAACACCTTCCCCACACTCTCACTGGCCTTGACTAATGGCGTTAAATCCGGGGATTTGAATTCATCAATCGGAGTAGGAACTGTCACAATATAGATCTGACAAGCGCGAATACCGTCCAGGGAATCTGCAAAAGACAGGCCTTTCGAAGCCGACAGCTCTTCTTTCGAAACCTCCCGGGTAAAGTCGACACCGTCCTTTAATTCGGCGATTCGCTTCGGATTGATATCAAAGCCGACAATATCGTGCTTTACGCCAAACGCTGCTGCCAAGGGCAGACCAACATACCCCAAACCAATTACGGCAATTCTCTTCATGATCCCATCAATCCTTTAATGACATATAGAATGATTCAGGCCAAACCGGGAATCATTATCCCCGTTAATCCCAAGGAATGAAATTGACCTTTCAACGATTCTTTGGCTTGCGCATCTCCATGCACAATCCTGATCTCCGTTGGTAGCGGCTCAATACCGCTCACAAACCTTAGCAGATCCGATTGCCCTGCGTGGGCGGAGTAACCACCAACTTGATGAACCCGGGCACGAATGTCGTAACGCTGGCCGTCAAACTCTACCCAACCACCACGCGGCCCATAGGTGAGAATATCCCTGCCCGGCGTGCCCTTGGCCTGATAGCCGACGAACAGCACATCGTTGCGTTCATCCGCCAACATCGCCTTAAGGTAGTTCACCACGCGCCCTCCAGCGCACATACCGGAACCGGCCAACACCACGCAGGGGCGATGTGATTTTGCCAGGTAATCGACGGCATTGAGGTGGTCTTCATGGCTGTTGATCACCGTGAGTTGTTCGAACGACAGCGGGTGCCGACCCTGGCTGACCAATTCGGTGGCTTCGGCGTCCCAGAAGGGTTTAAGGTCCCGGTAGATACGGGTAAAAGTAGCGGCCAGCGGCGAGTCCACAACAATCTCGAGATCCCGCCATGGCAAGTCCGGGGCGACGTCATCACTGCCGAACTCGTGGATCAGGCTTTCAATCTCGTACAGCAACTCCTGCGCTCGCCCAATGCTAAAGGCAGGCACCAGCACCGTGCCACCATCCTCAAGGGCATGTTCCAGCACTGCCTTCAGCCGATAGCGCCGTTCTTCCCGGCTCTCATGGTCCTTGTCACCGTAGGTACTCTCAATCACCACCCGGTCCGCCCGCTCTGGCGACTGAGGCTCTGGTAATAACGGCGCATGGGGTGCGCCCAGGTCTCCACTGAACACAATCCGCTCGAAGTCGCCGTCACACTCGGCTTCGCATTCTACGTAAGCCGAGCCCAGAATATGCCCTGCCCTCTGCAACCTCACGGAAAGCGATGCTCCCTCGCCGTCAAACACAGGATGCCACTGCCCATAGGGAACCGGCACGAGGCGAGATCGAATCAGTCCCAGCACTCGCTCGATCAACGCCCGGTCCCTCGTGAAGCCAATCTTCAGGGCATCCTCGAGAATTTCCGGCAACATAATGGCCGAAGGTTCCGAACAGATAATCGGCCCCTCAAATCCGGCGGCAAGAAGATAGGGAATGCGACCGACATGGTCGATGTGTACATGGGTGACCACCAACGCACGGATGTGGTCAATGGGAAAATCAATGGAAAGATCCGAGGCATTGGCGCCGTTACTCGAATCGTCGCCCTGGAAAAGGCCACAATCAATCAGAATGCCAGAACGGCCAACAAGCAGTTCATGGCAGGAGCCGGTTACGCCGGTCACCGCTCCGTGGTGTTTTATCTCGATCATCAAACACATCCTTGTTGTTCATAAACCGCTTTTGTCAGTATATCCCCAATCCGCTCAAAACCCCCAGACAAGGGGGATTAAACCAATTGCGGTCGAACCTACGAGAAGGCTCAATGGAAAGCCCAAACGCACGTAATCCATGAACTGATATCGGCCGGGACCATAAACCATCAGATTAGTCTGATAACCCAGCGGCGTAATAAACGAGGCAGAAGCGGCGAACATCACGGCCACCGCAAACGGCAGGAAATGAACGCCCAATTGTTCAGACACCGCCAACGCGATGGGAAACATCAGCACCGCCGCCGCGTTATTGGTGATGGCTTCGGTAAACGCCGCCGTAAGGATATAAACCAACGCCAGCGCCAGCCAGGGCGTCAGGGGGCCGAACAGGCCCAGCAGGCTGGTCGCTACCCACTCGGCTCCGCCAGTTTCCGTCATGGCATTGCCCAGCGCAAAGGAGGCCGCAATCACCACCAGCACCGGCAAATCCACACTGCGGCGGGCGCGGCTTGCCGTAATGCAGCCCGTCACAATCATCGCGCCCGCGGCCAGGAACGCAGCCTCGATGATCTGCAACAAGCCGGTGGCACTGGCCACGACCATCAGCAACAGAATTCCGAGGGCGCGAGGCGCCTTGTGGAAATCCGGTGGCGTGGAATCATTCAGGGCACTGACCAACAGAAAGTCCCGGCGGAAGCGATACTGCTCCACAAACTGGTGGCTGGCTTCCAGCAACAAGGTGTCGCCCATCCGGAAGGTGATATCGCCCAGTTTTCCCGGCACCCGGTTACCCTCACGGGAAATCGAAAGAATCGCGGCGTTAAAGCGAGTACGAAAACGGCTCTCCCGTACTGTCTTCCCCAGCGCCGTGAATTCCTGCCCTAAGACCACCTCCACCAAACAGCGCTGATGATTGGCCAGGTCCAGTTTCTGGATACTGGCATGGGCAGGCTTCAGACCTTGAATCCGTCGAAGCTCGCTGGCGCACTCCGGCGCTCCCACAAAATACAACTTATCCTCTGGTTGCAGCATGCGGTCCGGCTCTACCGCCGTAATCAGCCGGCCTCCCCGATCGATCTCTGTCAGGTAGCCATAATTGAGCGCCCGTAAACCAGCCTGAGCCACGGTTTTGCCCACCAACGGGCCATTGCCATCCACTTCCACCTCTACACCGTATTCCCGAACCTGCTCCAGTTCCTCCCGCATGCCACCCCGGTCCGGCAGTATCCGGGAGGCCACCAACACCAGGTAGCAACCGCCCACCAACAACAGGGGCACGCCAACCCAGGCCAATTCAAACAACCCCAGATTTATCCCCAGGCGCGCTTGCAGCATACCGTCCACCACCAGGTTGGTACTGGTACCAATCAGCGTGCAAGTACCGCCCAGAATAGCGGCATAGCTCAGGGGCAGAAGAAGGCGGGAGGATGGAATACCCAGGCGCTGGGCCCAGTCCTGGATGGCGGGGATGAACATGGCAACAACGGCCGTATTATTCATGAAACCACTGAGAATACCGGTGGGCGCCAGCATACGTAGCTGCGCACCTTTTTCGGTCTTCGGATGCCCGAGCAGCAGACGGGCAATCCACTGGACGGCCCCGGTTTCTTTCAGGCCGGCAGCCACCACGTAAAGCGTTGCGATGGTAATCACGCCGGGGTTGGCAAACCCTGCCAACGCATCAGCCGGCCCGAGGATACCCGTAATCAGCAGGAACGCCAGAGCCGACATCAACACCAGATCTGCAGATACTCGTGTAATCACCAGCGCTGCAAGAACCGAGAACAGTGTCAACAGGGTAACAATGGCTTCCCACGCCATAGGCGCTTACGCTCCAGTCGCTTGCGACGACGTGAAAATCAGCTGTCGATCAAGCAGGTAGCTGATAAGCCGATTCACACAATCATCCACCGACATCTGCGACGTATCCAGGCGCACTTCCGGCCGCTCGGGGGCCTCATAGGGGGAGTCGATGCCCGTAAAGTGCTTGATCTTACCGGCCCGGGCCTTCTCATAGAGACCTTTGGGGTCCCTCTCTTCACAGGTCTGGAGAGGCGTATCCATAAAGACTTCGATGAACTCACCCGCCGGGAACAGGTTGCGTACCAAGCGTCTGTCCGTGGTAAAAGGAGAAATAAACGCACTAAGCACAATCACTCCGGCATCCGTAAACAGCTTACTGACCTCGCCAATACGGCGGATGTTCTCAACACGACCCTCATCGGAAAATCCGAGGTCCTTGTTGAGGCCGTGGCGCACATTGTCACCATCCAACAGGAAGGTGTGATAGCCACGCTCAAACAGCGCTACATCCAGTGCGTTCGCGATCGTAGACTTGCCGGAACCACTCAGCCCGGTAAACCATAGCAGGCACGGGCTCTGGTTCTTGATGGAGGCCCGGTCCGCCCGGGTGACTTTCTGGTGATGCCAGACGATATTTTCAGACATGAACAGCAACCTTGCTTGTGGAACTTCGTTATCTATTCTGGCGATCAGTCACAGCACTCAAAGTATCTACAAAAATCTGCATGCAACTTATGGAGGCGTTCAGGGGTTAACTTTCCGTATTTCTTTGTGATGACATTTTTTGAGATAACTAGTGTTTTCCGAACCATAACCTTTGAAACTTTCGGCAATGATCCTTCAACAATATGTTCAGACTCGAGCAAAAACTCATCGTGGTGCAGCATGTTGATTTTACTACTCACTGGAATGCCAACAAAATCATCAAACGGAAGATTATCCCGAAAAACGATAACTGGCCTTCGCTTACTGGCACCAAGATCTGAAAAATAGAATTCGCATAGCACAAGCTCTCCCTGCTCTACCTCCATACCTCATCCTCTGTTGGGTCCTTCCATTCTTCAACATTCCCCGCCGCATGGTTTGAAAGTGCATGCAGCTCTGAATCCGAGCTTTCACCCTCGAGTAAAACCACAATTCGTGCATGGGTATTTTTTAAGCGGGCGTATTCCTCAGGTATCTTGACTACACCATCACGAATATCAGCTTCAAATTCGACAGCGTACATGCTTCCCTCCGCTACCAAGACTTTCGAACCATCATAACAATATACTTTGGAACGTGCTTTGACTGAATAGTCTTTCTAAGTGCCTGCCGATACCCGAAGGCTCAAACGGCCCGGAACCCATCAGGCTACGAGTTTTGTCGGATTACGGCTTCGCCTAATTCGACCTACACTGACAAACGGCGTACCTTCTCGTCCTGGCGATCTGTTGTCACCACGTCTGACTGCCCGTTGCACCACACAAGGTCCTCCAGGTTGCCATTGGGCGCGTAGCCCGTCTTGGCATTCTTCAGCACGTCGATAATTGCGCCGCAATCGAAGGATTGACTGGCACGCTGTAGCTGGCTGAGGAAATCTTCAACCTGCTCCCAGGGCAGGGACACCTCCCTCGCCATCATAATCCGTGGGTGTGAGGTACCCTGCGGGTCGTCACCAATCAACAGCTCTTCATAGAGCTTCTCCCCCGGGCGAAGGCCGGTAAACGTTACCTCAATATCGCCAACCGGATTACTCTCCGTTTTCTCTTCCAGCCCCATTAGGTGAATCATCTTGCGGGCCAGGTCCGCAATTTTCACTGGCTCGCCCATATCCAGCACAAACACCTCACCACCCAGGCCAATACTGCCAGCCTGCAGCACCAACTGACTGGCTTCGGGGATGGTCATGAAGTAACGGATAATATCCTCGTGGGTGACCGTAACCGGGCCACCATCGCGAATTTGATCCCGGAACAGCGGCACCACGGAACCGGAAGAGCCGAGCACGTTACCAAAACGCACCATGGAGAACACTGTCTTCTGCTGCCGCTGCGCCAGCGCCTGCAACACCAGCTCCGCCAGCCGCTTGCTGGCTCCCATCACGTTGGTGGGGCGAACCGCCTTGTCCGTGGAAATCAATACAAAACGCTCAACCCCCGCAGCAATTGCTGCTTCGGCGGTGTGCCAGGTCCCGAACACGTTGTTCTGTACACCTTCAATCACATTGTGCTCAACCAGCGGCACATGCTTGTAAGCGGCGGCGTGATATACCGTCTCCACACCAAAAGCACGCATCGCAGTCTCGCACCGGCGGCGATGGCTCACGTTACCAAGCAGCGGATGCAGCTCCACCCCAAGCCCCTCAACCTGGTTGATGGAACTCAACTCCCGCTCAATGGCATACAGGGAAAACTCGGACTGCTCAAACAGCACCAGCGTGCGCGGGCGATGGCGAATAATCTGACGGCACAGCTCGGAACCAATCGAACCGCCAGCGCCCGTCACCATCACCGATTTCTGATACAGACTCTTTGCAACAACAGCCGAATCCGGCCGAACCGGGTCCCGCCCCAGCAAGTCTTCAATCTCCAGATCCCGGATGTCGTTAATCCGCGCCTGGCCTGCCACCAGTTCCGACATGGAAGGAACGGTCTGAACCGGAATCGACAATGGCTCCAGTTGCTTCAGCAGGTTCTTGCGGTCAATCTGTGAATGCTCATCCAGTGCCAGTAATATCCGCTGCACACGGTACTTCGGCATATGCTTGGCAATGTGATTAATGCTCACAACCGGCAAGCCGTTGATCATGGATTTGTGGTTGGCACGGTCAAACGTCACAAACACTACCGGCCGGTATTCAGTACCCTGCTCCAGCGCCGACGCCAGTTGCATGCCGGTTTCACCAGCACCCACAATGGCAACAGCCTCTTTAGCCCGCTGCTTGGGGTGGTTCACGATCATCCGCACACCCAGGCGGGTACCACTCACGAACAGGAAAGCCAGGGCACCATAAATGATGGGCACAGAACGGGGCACGAACACCTGCAACAGATAGCCCAAAACAATTAGGGTAGTTGCAGAAGCCACAACTCCATAAATGATGGTCAGAAAAGCCCTGTCCCCGAGATAGCGTATGACCGCCCGATACAATCCGAGGCGAATGAACACCGCAATCGTAAACACCACCGTAATCGCTGCCACCGTCAACTGCTCCTGGGTTGGCAACCACAGGTGCTGCTCCAACCGCAGCGCAAATGCGGCCCAGATGGCAAAAAACAGAACAAACGCATCTGAAAGTACAGAGACAACTCGCTTCTGGAACCGGGGAAGGTTCAGAAAGGCCTTAACAACAGGATTACTGCCCGAGTGTTTATTCCGTTTATCCCTGTCCACAAGATATCTCCCTCACCATACGGAATGGAAAGCCCAACAGCTGCCCACGGACCAGAGCCCAAATCAGAAAACTACCCCTCTTCAAAAAATGACGAACCCAGTATCGAGTATAGGAGGGAGTTGCAATAATCGCGGAATTAAACATTTGAAACCCTTGAGCCCCGGAATCGAGGCGCGGCAACGTTATCAGTCACTACCAAACAAGTCGCGGGTATAAACCTTGTCACCGACATCTGCCAGATTTTCACTGCGACGATTAGCAACAATAACGTCCGCTTCGCGTTTGAACTGCGCCAGGTCACTGATCACGCGGGAATGGTAGAACTCGCCTTCATCCAGCTCCGGTTCATACACAATCACCTCAATGCCCTTGGCCTTGATGCGTTTCATGATGCCCTGAATGGCAGAAGCACGGAAATTGTCAGAGCCGGATTTCATCACCAGGCGGTACACCCCTACCACATTCGGATTGCGGCTCAGGATGTCGTCGGCGATGAAGTCTTTGCGGGTTCGGTTGGCATCAACAATGGCCTTGATCAGATTGTTGGGGACGTCTTCATAGTTGGCCAATAGCTGCTTGGTGTCTTTGGGCAAGCAGTAACCGCCATAGCCGAAAGACGGATTGTTGTAGTGATCGCCGATACGCGGGTCCAGGCCAACGCCATCGATAATCTGGCGGCTGTTCAGTCCATGGCGGGCAGCGTATGTGTCCAGCTCGTTGAAGTACGCAACGCGCATTGCCAGATAGGTGTTGGAAAACAGCTTGATGGCCTCAGCTTCGGTGCTGTCGGTGAACAACACTGGCACATCCTGTTTGATAGCACCTTCTTTCAGCATGTTGGCGAACACCTCTGCACGTTCCGAGCGCTCACCCACGATAATACGAGATGGATACAAATTGTCGTGCAGCGCCTTGCCTTCGCGCAGAAACTCTGGCGAAAAGATAATGTTCCTGGTCTCGAAACGCTGGCAGAAATCCTTGGTGTACCCCACCGGCACGGTGGATTTGATCACCATTACCGCATCCGGATGAATGGCCGTCACATCCCGAATTACAGACTCCACCGACTTGGTGTCAAAATAGTTGGTCTGCGGGTCGTAATCCGTGGGTGTGGCGATAATCACATAATCCGCGCCCTTGTACGCCCGCTCTTTATCCAGCGTGGCACTATAGTTGAGTGCCTTGTTGGCCAGAAAGTCTTCAATCTCAGTGTCGATAATCGGGCTCTTGCGACTGTTCAGTAACTCGACCTTCTCCGGGTTGATGTCCAGAGCGACGACCTCGTTATGCTGCGCCAGCAGCATGGCGTTAGAAAGGCCAACATATCCCGTGCCAACGATGGCAATTCTCATAATGTAAAACTCCGAGAAAACAAATTAGAAAACACTTATTCTTTCCCGGGAACTCGATCACCAGCCCCTTTACCGCTAACTGTCATAAAAATGTATTTGAAGTAAGCACTCATAGTAAGGTTTTCAAGCATCTTCTGATCAGTTTCCGCAAGTAACTGTGGTGTCGACATATCAATATCTTTGATCTGCGCAAGTCCAGTAATGCCAGGGCGAGCGGCAAAAACCCCACGCTGCTCCCTTTCGGAAATTAACTCCTCCTGGCTGAACAAACAAGGCCGGGGCCCAACTAAGCTCATATCTCCCCTTAACACATTCCACAACTGGGGTAATTCATCCAGCTTTGTGCGGCGCAGAAGCCTTCCGAAGGAGGTAATCGCATCTGCACTCGCCAGATGACTGGCGATCGAGGCAGTATCCTTATTCATAGTGCGGAACTTAATCAAAGTAAACGGCGTTCTACTACGACCTACCCGTTCCTGACTAAAAAAAGGCGAACCTGTATCAAATAGGCCTATCACTGTCAGCGTCAGCAGTACTGGAAAACCCAAAACAAGTCCAAACAGGGAAAACACGAAATCAAGAAACCGAATCACAGATGCCATCCTATATAAAGTGCTCACTATCTCTGCTTCTTACACAGAAATTTAGATTAAACAACCTTGCCCCGCACAGCCGAAGCTAGCCCCTCCTCCACGGATACCGGTGGCCGCCAACCTAACAAATCGCGGGCTTTCGAAATATCTACCTGCAAAGAACCCAGCAGACGTTGAGCAACCGCCCTTTTGCCCAACATAGTTGCACCAAACTTAAGCAAACCCGGCGGCACTGGAATCAACCGTGGACTTTTGCCCAAAGCCCCGGCAATGCCACGAAATAGATCTGTAGTGGAAAGATCGACTCCGTCTCCGGCCAAAAAAACCTGGTTGGCAGCAGCAGGGTGGTCGATACAGGTAATAACCAAGTCAACCAAATTATCCAATCCTACTAACGAACGTTTGTTGCGAATGGAGCCGAAGGGTAGCGGAACACCTCTCTTTACCAACTCTACCATAGTTGCAAAATTACCCTTAACACCCGGCCCGTACACCAAAGGTGGGCGTATGATAACAATCTCCATGCCGGTTTCACGCGAAATCTTCAACAAACCTAGCTCCGCTTCCATTTTCGAAGTGCCATAATCATCTTTGGGCATGGGGGAATCTGAGGCTGTAAATGGCGTACCTAATGGAGTTTCTTCACCATTCACTTTTATAGAACTGAGGAACAGGAACCGCCGAACGCCGGCTTCAGCAGACTGGCGTGCAAGGTTGAGCGTGCCAGCGACATTTATCTGGCGGAAAGCATTTATTGGATCAGCAACCTCGTCATTCATGATATGAACCCGGGCCGCAGTGTGGACTACAACTTGTTTATTTGGCAGAGCCAATGACCAATCTGTTTCTTCATTAATCTCACCGACCGGAACTGAACTTGGAAAATCATAGGGGCCAACCACTCTTACAGCGCCGGTTAAGCTAACATCTTCTCTTATTAAGAGTGTTTTTGACAAGTACCTACCAACAAAGCCGGAGGCTCCAGTTACCAGCACATTCGTATGGTTACTCAACAGTTGACAACTCCTTGATATAGAAAATGATGCACACAGAAACCAATATGAGAAAAATCCGACGGCTTAAAAATATTCATATATCAGTTGAAAATCCAATTTGGACAATAGATAAACCGCCTTATTAATCCAAAAATAAGAAAAAGCGAACACCTCCGTAAGAAAAGGTCGCTACTTTCTTTCTCTAGGATCAAATTTCCTTACAAAGCTCTCCAAACTTTTCCTTAAAGTAAGAGGAAGAATTGCCTTTAATAAAGGATAAAAAACACCTACATAGGCCTTTGCTCCAAGAGAGAGCTTTCTGCAGCCCCTGTAGCCAATAATCGCCTGCGTCCAAGCGACGGAAAAGCTATTTCTACCATAAGTACTATCGGTTATCCTATAGTATATCAATGGTTCGGGTATATTATAAAAACGGGCACCCAAGATAGCACACCGAAACCATAAGTCGTAATCCTGCCGGCGCTTAAGAGTCTTAGAGTATGACCCAGCCTGAACAACAGTAGACTTCCGAAACATAACAGAGGGATGGATCAATGGACATGTCCATATTAACGAGATAATATCTTGACAAGTCTCCGGCAACTTCCGAATTTCTTTTTCATTTCCGTCACCATCAATCACTATTGCGAAACTACCAACAATATCAATATCGGAATGGCTATCTAAGAAGTTCGCCTGCTTCTCAAAACGACCAGAAAACGAAATATCATCTGCGTCCATCCTTGCTATTAAATCATATTTACAAAGTTTAAGACCTTCATGCAAGCAATACCCGAGACCATAATTATTCTTAAACCGATGAACAACGAAGTCGACTAATGAAATAGCCGCCCATTTAGCGATTATAGAATCAAGAGCCTCGGTCAAGGGGCCATCACATATAAGTACAATCTGACTAGGGCGAAGAGTTTGCTCTTCTAAAATACTGCGCAAAGCCTGATTTAACCAGTGTGGCTCTTCTCTTAAATAAACCGACATCAGAACAGAAAACTTATTCATCCAAGCAACAGCTCTTTAATCTCATCGTGAGTCATCTTTTGGTTAAGGCAAAAACCATATAAATTCAAAAGTTCTAGGTAGGCTCTTTTTTTTGCATAGTTCGGCAGGATAAGGTTACTATCTATAATAGAAATCAACTCAAATGGGACAATAGAGGCCAGCACCTCAGACTTGAACCACTTCTCTTCGAGATCATAGTATAAATCGACACCACGTTTACTCTGTTCCCAACCTATCTCTGCTAAAAGCAATTTTCTAAGAAGCAACTTATTAGTTAATGAGCTAAAATCAAATTTATCTTCAATCTGTAAATTAAAAACAAAATTTGCCAACTCAGTATCTATCCAAGGAAAAACGACATCAGCGCCCAGATAAGTAGTAGCGGCTTTAGTCTTACCCATCATGCATTGGTGATCATGAAAGGCGCCTCGCGAAAATGCCCTAAAATCCACAAAGGAAACTGGCTCTGATGATTTCTTAACCTTAGAAAAATATTGATTAAGATCAAAACTCTTCGGAATGGGGAAAATACAGCCAAGAGTCGATAGATCACCATGAGACTCGCATGGTGATCTAATATACCATTTAAGCGCTCTGAGATTGGTAGGGATTAACTTCCACAAGCCAAGCTTAGATAACAAGAAAGATCGGTATTGATTAGACGAAGGCAAATAACCAAAAGTCTCATCATTACCTAGCCCGTCAATCACCACATATTCGTCAGCATTCCGAGTGCCTTCACCAAAAAAAGATTTCAAACCATACAAAAAAAACATGAAACCTTGATCAAGAACAGGAGACTCCATTACACCACATGCACCCACGAATGTTTCCTTGCTAAATTGGTTCAATATATGATCAACTTCAACAAAATACGGTCGGTGCCCAAGTTTTCGACAAACCTTAGTAATGTATTCTTTCATCCCATGATCTTCGCGACGCAAAAAAGTGAGAGTTTCTACGCTTTCACCTAATCTGGAATAACCCACCGCTAGGGCCATTGAGTCTTTACCATCACTTAGAAGTAGCAGCGGGTGCTTAGACGAATCGATTTTCTGTAGAGATCGTTTAATCGCATTCAGCAAGGCATCAACATCACCACTATTTCCGGGTTGATAAGACACCGAACCCATCCGATAATCGTATTCTTCGAAATCAGAGAGACCTTGTTCAGACATACTCTCAATAGAGCTGCCACAATCAAGGCTCTTTGGGCATATCATATATTTTGCTATCGTAGATATTTTTTCAACACTTATTTCGGTATCAATCACTGAACCTTACCTCATATTATTATATGCAATAATTTTTAATAGATGTAAAAGCCACTAGAACTGCGTCAATATGCTAAAAAAACAAAAAAAGAAGTTAGTTTCCAACAGACATGACCTAAACTTACATATTAAACACCGTTCAAGTACTGATACTATCTAGAGAAGAAAAATCTAAAATTCCTGAAACATCTTCGCACAAGTGATAGCTTGGTTGGTAGACAATATTCATAGGCAAGGAAGGTTTAGACGCACCATGCAGAAAACTACCCATATCGAGAAGGACCGAAACTAAAGGTTACAGCGCAGATTAAAGCTAACAACTTTAAAAATAATCTCGATAATAAAAGACTTTTCTCAAACGCTACTAACCGGGAAAAACATAAGATCATCGCTAGCTTAATGGCAACCCCAGAAAGGTTCTGAAGAAAATGAAAAACAGTAGGGAACTAATTGATAATGCTGGCCTTGAAAATACACAACAACAAAAAAATATAGCATCGCGAAAACGTAAATAAATACCAGAAACGAAAACCTTATAAATTTATCGCGAATCGAGTAAAAATATACTGGAACCAATAGAAGAATCGCAGGAGTAAAATAAGTAGACATTCTTAATACAATACTTGAAGGTATCTCGATGAGAAGCGGAACGACCGCTAATAATGATGAAACACCCATCATATTAACAAGCACAGTTTTTAAGACTAGCTCACACCGAAGATGGGCGAAAGTCTTTAAAAACCAAAGATAGACTGGCACAACAAAAAGACTTTTGTAATTAACTTCATTGGAAAAACCGTCTCCAAAATATTTATCGGAAAACCCGAAAATTATAGTAAAGTCACGAATTAAATATGACATTTCAAACAATAAAAATGAAAATACAACTAGGACTAATGGCAGATATCTTGATCTTAGAACGAAATAAGCCGGCAACAAAAGAATTGCGGACTTATGAAATATACCAGCCAAAAGAATAGCGAAGATATATAAAACAAGGCGCCGATTAACAACAAACCTTAATGCCGCCAGAAAGATACCTACTGCAATAAACTGCCTCACTCCATTAAAAGAGGATAAATAAAATATAGGTAGCAAAAAGAACAACCCCAAGGATATAGCAACCCCAGGGGGATATAGTTTAAAATACGAAAAGAACCCACAGACTGTCAATAATGAAGATAGAAAAAAGACAAAGCGAGGCTCACCAACAATTCGGACCATAGCCTCAAAACCAGGCTCCATGTAACTATCGTATCCCTTATAAATATCTACAATGAAATTTACATATGTCCAATAGTCAGTGCCAACAGAGTGCCTAAGGCCTGAAAAAGCAACAAGACAGAAAGCGAAAAGATATAGAAAACTATATCCGCTCGGTTTTACCAAGAGCCTCAATGTAATGAAATAGAAGTAAAGTAACAACAATGCCAAATATGGCATATAAGTCGAGATCACTGGTCACCAAAGTATTTTGTAGAAATATCTATAAATAAACGAGGGTAACAACACAAGTGGTAGATAAAGGAACGCTCGTTTACCTCTGATCTTTGAGTAATAGTGGACGGTACGCAGTGCAGCCCCACAATCACCAGAAGCTAACTTAACAAAAAAGCTTCTAAAGAAAATTTTATTAAGATAGATCTTTTCCGAATTGACCAACATAGACCGTTCATCCGAGAAATATATTAAAGGATATATGACTTGCGAATTTCGATTAGCTCGCTCAGGATCAAAGTCTTGGTTAATCGTAACTAAAGCATCAGGTAGATAACATAATCGATATTTTTGCATTAATCTAAGCCAAACGTATAAATCTTCACCGTATTTTATACCTTCCGGGAATCCTCCAATCTCAAAAAATAGCGATTTATCGATAATTACTTTCGAGCTATTGACCAAACTGCATCTGCTCATGACTTGTGAAAATGCCTCACGACTAAACTCTTGCACTTCTTTACCATAACATTTGTAGCTATACGTCCCTGATGATAACTTATTGACAACATGACCACATGAATAGATGGCAAACCCACGATGAGTGCATATTAAACGGACCATCTTTTCGATGAAAGATCGATCCCATATATCATCAGCATCGAGAAATGCGACGTAATCGCCAGTTGCATATCTGGCACCTAAGTTTCGAGCCGAAGACACTCCTTTATTATTTTGGTCTACTATTTTTACACAATTTTCAAAAAAACGACTATCCAAAAAGTCTGTTAACACATCAATACTATTATCTTTTGATCCATCATTTACGATAATAACTTCATGAGGAGAATAGGTTTGACTCAACACAGACTCTAAACTTTTGCAAATATACTTCTCTTTGTTATAAAGGGGAATGACTACCGATATACTAGGATCAGGCATATTTGAAAAACTCATTATTCACAAGGTTTTTCATTTTGAAATAAAAGAGTGGATTCGAAACAAAAGACCTTTCTGAAGCGTTCATTATGCTCTTTTTGTCTCGACAAGTGTTTTTTATTTTCCCTAGATCACAAACCGAATAATAGTCATTAAATTTAAAATCACCACCAACAATGCGATCAGAGATGGATACCCATGAGTTAGGAACTCCGATAGCATCAGAAAATATCAAGCCATGCAAGGAGCTTGATACAATTGCCTCACAACCTTTGATCTTTTTTGCAACAAGATCATATCTATTTTTTATGTCAATGACTAACACCGAAGGATCATTATAGAAACTGCGCTGAACGTACGGATAGTCAACAAAATGCGGTATGATCCCTAGCTTATATTTCTTACCCGAGTTAGTTAAACTCCTATCATCATTGAGTAGAGCAATTTCTCTTATCATGCTGCCTGGATCACCAAGAAATATATCCTCATCTATATTCTGAAACTTCCTAACTTTTTTTAGCGATAATTCGCCACGTACCCCGAGGATTCTGGCACTTCCTTTATATCGAACTTCATCGGATATCAGACCAGCACCTATTACAATGCTGTTATTATTGGATCTGCTAAGGACGCTGCCACAGAATAGATAATGCTTTTTGGCTAGCATTGTATTTTTACCTACACAGACACCAAAATAGTCACCGATAAAGTCTTTGTTAAATGAATCTCCTGCATTCTGCTCTATGCAATAATTTAGTTTAAGTGGATAATTTAGAGTTCTAAGCTCCTCTAAGTACTCAAGCGCCTTGGTTTTTACTCCTTTTAATTTCACTCAACCCTCCTTAAAAAGAAAACCGGATTAATACCTATAAACCTGTGCACCAAATATAACGCGGTTACATTTTGGAAGAAAAAGAATACGAGCATAGAATAGCCAACACCATCTATTCCATCGAACCTGACGAAAATTACAAGCATTAAAAAATAACTAATCGCCGTCGCAATAGAAAGAATTGAAGCAACACGTACAAAACCAGTCATTTTTAGAAGTGTCAGCACAGATCCACTTGCAACGTTAACTAACTGCCCACCAACCATCAGCCAAACAAACGAATCGTCTTTGATATTTACTGAAAACACCAAAAAAATATATTCTAAAGAGTAAAACAATATAATAGCTATAAACGACCCAACGCAAAACATGATTAATGAGGACTTCCTTGCCAAACTCTCAAGCTCAAAGAGTCTATTGCTCTCATACAATCTTAAATACTTTACGGGAAGAACGAAATTTCCCAGCACCAGAACAAAAGACACTAATATACATAATTGTTGAGCAATTTTTATTAGCCCAACCGCTTCGTAATCTAGAAATGCAGAACAGATCATTATCGTAAAGTAAGACGTGGACATCCCTACAATTGAGAAAACTGAAAAATGTAATGAGCCGAGCAAATATTCTGAAGCCTTAATGCCTTCGTTTGACCCGCTGCTTTCGGCCCCAACAGTTGCAAATGCTACTTGAATTATTGACACAAAAAGCATAATCCAAGTGATCGACGTATATACAAGCAGTATATCAACTTCACTAAACATATAGTTCAGTGGCAATAATGCTAACAACGTTAGAAAAGCGATTATGCCAATCTCATAAAATGCGGCGTTAGCTGCTTTATCTAATCCTCGACAATATCCAGATATAATCATAATTACCCCTAACGGAAGGGCCAAGTAAATGATTTCCAAAAGCATGTCGAAACTGGTAAAATCAAAATATGAAAGCGCTATATGGCCTAACAATCCAGCACCTAATAACAGCAACAAGAAATAGGCGCATGATAGTTTTAGATAACTTCTTGCGATCTTTGCTTTTGATTTTGCAACAAAATAGATAATACTTTCATTTGTTCCAGCTAACGCCAATGTGGCAAGCACTATTGCAGAAGCTTGTATGCCTGAAAACTTACCGACCTCTTCTAATGAATAGGCCCAGCTTATATAAAACGTAAGAAGCACGCTTGAAAGAGCTTGTATAGACTTTAAAAAATATACAGCTAGTTCACTTTTTCCGAATAACTTTTTCATGATTTAACTGAATCTGGATGCATTCAAGCAGACAATGTCCTAACATATTTTATAATTATGTTTTCCTGTTATTATATTTAGATATCAGCCCACCTTTATGGAAACAGATGGACCTGCTTAACTTAGGTAGGGTTAGAAAGCGATGCTTTGGATCTGTTTCGATATCAAACACAAGGCTACTTCAACTTTAGATAGACCTCCGCCTCTCAGGCCAAAAAAATGATTTTATGAACGTGACCAACACGCCGGACATACAGCCCATTACTACGGCCAATACTGCTATTAAGATCCGCTTGGGCTCTATTTTTTCTTGTGGGACCACTGCAGGATCTACGGTTTTGAATACGTACTCTTGCTGTGCATTGGCCAACATCACTGTCCGTGTTTCACGTTCTATTAACTGGTAAAACACCTGCTGCATTCCCGCTATTTTGGTTTCATCCAACTTAACTTTAAGATAATTGATGCTTGCTTCCGCTTCTTCAATGTCTGTGGCGCGCATGTGCTCATTGATGTCTTTCACCAACCATTCGGTCCATTGTTTCGCTGCCAAGGGTGAGAGGTTTTTTACACTCACGGTGACCATGCCGTTGTCTTTATTTTCGCTGACGCTCAAATGGTTTGCTTTGAACGTCTTAACGAGATCCCAGTTTGTAGGCTGTAAGCTATCTCCGTTTTCACCGGTACCCCACTCACCCGTTTCGGGGTTGTAGATCTCTCGGTCATATACCCACTCGCTTTGCCGGGTGTTCCAAGCTTTTGTTGCCACAACTGGGGCTTCGAGCTCATGGCGACGAATGAACTCGGTCAGAAAGGCTCTTGATTGAAGTACTTCTTTGGCTATAACGGTATTACTGGAGCCGTCCTCGCCGATATTCACTCCAGCCAGACTGGCCAGGCTGCCTAGCTGCCCACCGAGTCGACCACCACTCTCTCCATCCGCTGGCGCAAGGAGCGCATTGGACTGATAAATATCAGGTTTACAAAGCGCATAGGCAACGCCGGCGGCGGCGAAGAGTATGGTAATCAGGATAATAATCCATTTACCGGCCCACAGGGTGGCAAAGAGCTCCCGAAGATCAATCTCGTCATCTGGCTGATACCTGGCCTCAGACGGTTCTGGTATACGTTCGTAACGAGTCATTAAAGATTCCCCACTGCCGCCGCACCCAACGCCATCTGATAGACAATCTGGCTCACATTGCTCCAAAGCTCCAACTGGTTCAGCCTGTCCACATCAATGGGCACGATAATGGTGTCACCCGGCGCCGGTTGCTGGCTGCGCCCGCCGAACCAGCGACTTTTTTCAGGCAGCATTACGGAGCCATCGGCCTTCACTACATACACCCTTTCTTCATCCGCCTGTCGTGTGGGGCCGCCGCTGCGTTCCAGGTAGTCATCCACGGTCAGGCCGTTGGTGTGCAGGTGACTGGTCGGGAACTGAACTTCGCCAAATACGCTGACAGCTTGCGGGATGATTGGCACGGTTAGGGTGTCACCATCCTGCAGGCGAATGGGCTGGTAGTCATCGCTCTCCACAACCGATGTAAGGTTGATCACCATTCGGCCGACGGGGCGGGAGTCCTGCACCTCTTCCAACAGGTCTTGTACCTGTTGGGTACGTTCTGCGTTCTTGCCTCCAAAGTCGTCGCCTTCCAGTTGTACGCCTACCAGATCGCCCTGCAGCCTTTCTTCCGCTTCGCGCAGGCGCTGGGTCTCCAGTTGGCGGAGTTTTTCGCGGGTGAATACGGCACCTTCGGGGAAGGCGTTGTCGGTGAGACCGCCTGCGCGTTTGATTACATCGCGAAGAGTTTCGCCATCGCGGATGGTGTATTGGCCGGGGTAACGCACTTCCCCGTTAAGCTCAATGGTTTTGGCTTGAGCGAATTCCGGTATGGATTTGATCAGCAGGCGGTCCCGGCTCTTCAGGTTGACAGACACCTGGCCTTCCATGACGGCCTGCAGGTCCAGGTTCTGGATCCTGGTGTTACCGGTGCCTTCGTCGTCCACCCCGAAACGTGCCAGTTCAGCGGTGTATAGGGATGCCGAGTCCTTCAGGCCGCCGGCTACGTAGATGGCGTCTGCCACCTGCCTTGAGGCGGGTAATGGGTATTCGCCGGGGTAACGCACCGGGCCAGTTACGCGGATGGTCTGCTCGGGTGCGCCGGGTTTGGCCTGGGATTTCAGCCTTTGCAGTACCGGGCTGAACAACTGTTGCCGGGTGAAGTTGCGGCCTTCTTCGCCGCCTTTCACCTTGCCGGCGTCTGAGAAGATCAGTAGGCGGTCTTGTTCTTCAAGCAGCATGTCCTGTTCGCTTCCGGGGTTCTGAACGGCGTCACGCAGCCGCAGGTTCAACACGGATACTTCATCGGTCTTTGGATCGGTGCGGACAATGGCGGCATACCGTTGATCGGCCACTGGCACCAGATCCGTATCCAGATTACTGATCACCGAGCTCACCCTCATGCCAGGTACCCAGGCGAACTTTCCGGGGCGAGTAGCCGCACCCTTCACTTCCACATAATGGCCAGTGATATCGGAGATGGAGGCGACTTCTATACGGTCACCGGGCCTAACCTTCGCTTGTTTGCCTTTTAGCGTGGTGAGGTTGGCTTCGGCGATGATGCGCAGAAAATCGTCGTTGTTGCGCTCAATACGCACCAATTGCGGATAGGCCTGGGGCGTGAGACCTCCCGCCAGGTTCACCAATTCCTGCAGATTAGTGCCGTTTTTCAATTCGTAGAGTGCGGGGCGGTAGACTTCGCCGTCTATGCCTACGCGGTCGCCTACTGGCGGGATGAAGATAACGTCTCCGGGTTGCAGACGGTTGTCGTTGGAGGTGTCGCCTGCCAGCAGCAGGTCGTACAGGTCCAGTTCGCCGACCAGCTTGCCGTCCCGCTTGTGTTGGATTTTACGCAGGGAGCCGGTGCGTTTGATGCCGCCGGACACATAGAGTGCGTTGGTAATGGTGGAGAGTGAGCTGACGGTGTAGGAACCGGCGTTTCTTGCCTCACCCAGCACAAACACCCTCATACTGCGCAGCTCACCCAGGGTGACGCTGGCTTGCACGCCTATGTATTGTTCGGAGACCAGCTTCTTGATTTGCTGCCTGGCTTCATCGAAGCTCAGGCCGGCGATGGTTTGCGGGCCGGACTGCGGAAAGCTGATGGTGCCAGCCCGGGAGACGGGCAGTTCCAGTTGCTGGTTTTCCTTGCCCCAGAGCTGTACCCGCAGTACGTCGCCGGGGCCCAGGGTGTAATCGTTGGGAATGGGTATTTCCGTGACCGGCGCAAAGGTTGTGGGGCTGCCGGCGAACAGGTCGTAACCGAAGGGCTTCAAGCCACCGTTCTTGCGGTCCTGTTCTTCGTTGTTTTCCTGCTCTTCCTGGGCGCGCTCCCTTTCTTCATCGGAGATGGCGTCCACTGGCTCAACCACATTCACACTTTGTGGTCGCTGGTTCTGCTGGCCCGATGAGCCGGCGATTGAATCCAGGTCCACCCCGTACTGGCTGGCCAGGGCTTCCTGCTGGGCCCGGGGCATACTCTTGAACTGTTCAATCTGGGACTGGCTTATGGATTGGGCGGTTGTTAAGGCCGGTAGCAGTAGAGCTAGCGTGAATAAAAGCTTGTTGGGATTCACGGGGGTTGGGGTCCAGGTTTGGTGATTGGTTTGAGCTGGTCAATATTTTAGGGTCAGACCCCTTTGGGGTCAGACCCTTTACCTAAAAGCGATAACGCCAGGCGGCGCCGACAGACCATTGGTCTTTTTCGCCGCTCAGGAATTCTATCTTTTTGTCGGTGGCCTGGGCCGTAAGGTCCAGCCAGCCGTTGAGAAATTGTGTGCCGTAACCCACGGATACCACGGCGGCTTTCTGGTTGCCGCTCGGTACGTTATAGAAAATATCGCTATCGGTGATGACAGTGCGATTACCGCCGTCTTTGTTCAGGTCCAGGTAACCCAGGGAGGCAGAGAGGTTACGGCCATCCGGGAAGAAATTGAATACGCCTAAAGTAAGGGTTTCTGCGTCGCCGTCAAAGGTAGAGGCCATGTTGCGGCCTTTGTAACGATAGCCGGTGCGGTAGCGAGAATGGTCGTAGGTGATATTGGGCATGGCGTTGCCGAGGAAGTCGTCGGCCAGGGTGTTGCTGTATTCGACGAACCATTGCTGGTCACTACTCAGCAGTTGGGTGGTCCAGTCGGTGCCCAGTAGCCAGGATTTGCGGGCCGGGAAGGCACCGGCTTCGTCTTCACCCATCATCTGGGCGTATACGCCCATGGCCTGGTCGCCAATCGCGAAGCCGTAGCGGGCGTCGATGCTGGCCAGTTGGTTGCCGGGGTCGTTCTCTTCCAGTTGGCCATTGTCGCGGCCAATCAGGGCATTCCAGATTGTGGAGGCGCCTTCCGGCCTGCCTTCGCCACCAAGCATGATGGCACGAGAGAAGCCAATATCCAGGCCGTCAATGGGCCTTACCGTTAGTCGCATGCCAATCATCTTGGCTTCCGGCACAGCGCGCTCATCTTCCAACTGGCTGGCAAATACGGTGAACTGCCAGGGGCCGATCCATTTCAACCAGTTGGTTTCTGGTTCACTTGCGTCTTTACGGTTCAGCCAGACGGCGGGCATTGGGCGGGCGTTGTTGGAAAGGATCAAACTGCTCTGCCACCCCGGGCCCCACCAGCGGTCGATGGCGCCGGCGCCAAACACCCAGTTGCCGGCGGTTGCGGCGAGGTAGGAGCCGTCCAGGCGCAGGGACTCATCGTCTTCCGGGTTGGCAGCGAAGGCAGGCTTTAAACCGAAAGCCCAGGATTCACCCTGCCACTGCACGTTGAGGCTTGTTTCCGCCGTTTCACGAGGGCCGGCCTGAAAGCCTCTCACAAACGTCGGCTCACTGGTGGCGCCCAGTTCGTATTCCGCGCGCCAACCCTGCTTGCCCTGCTCGTCCATTTCGAATTTGAGGTAGGCCAGGGGGCCGCCAACGGCCTGGGAGTCGCTGCCGGTTTCCCGGCCAAGGCCGCTGTGTACGGTGCCCATCATCACCGGCCAGGTGGATGTGGTGCGGTTCAGGTGGCCCCGGTCCGCCAGTTTCTGCAGGGCGAAGCGGGCACGGTTGTCACCGGGTTCCAGCCAGGGGGCAGCGAAAGCTGTTGAAGAATACGCAGAGGTGATCAGGCACGCTACCGCCCCACCGACCAGGGTCCAGTGTTTTGAGGTCATACACCTGTAACTGCTTAATAAATGGACAGGAACCAATAAATGGAGGGAACAATTGAATCCCAACTGTATCCCTGTCGGTTAATGAAGAATCTGTTTCGGAAGCGTGAGGATTCTACGGCATCCCATATGACACGCAAGAGACAATAACCCCGACATGCCGGATATCAGGCCCGGATGAGGTAAAAAATTGTTAAACAACTTTCGAAATGTATGTTTAAAGTTACATTTCAGAGATATTCCCCCTCACCAACCCGATAAACTCTGCGAAGAAAGCCGTAAAAACCCCCGCCATTAGCCCGAGCAGGGTTGCCAAAACAACAATCAAGCTTCGCGACGGGCCTGAGTTTTCTCCACTTTGCCGGCTAACCACCAACGCCTCAAAGGGTGACAGTGACTCCAGATCTGATTCCAGTGAAAGCTGCTTTTCTACGGCGGACGCAATTGCATCGCCAGTGTTCTCCCCTTCTTCGAGCATTTTGATGGTCGAATCCAGGGATGCAACCTGCTTCTCAAGGCTCTTGCGCAGCATAGACAATGCCTGCCCTTGTTCAGAGCTTAGCCGCTCGATCAGCTTCCGATGATTCTTCTCTATAAGCTCTGCCAAGGAGGGCGAGGCTTCGGAAACGATTCTAACAAGTCCGGTATCCTCCGGGTTACTGGCCGTTAGTTTGAAAGGCAGGTTCCTGCTGTGTTCTGCGTGATAGGTGGCCTGTAGATCCGGCACCCAGAGGCTGTCCAGTTCGGCGATGATGTTAGCGGGCTCTTCGATGTATCTTCCGTTCGACTTTTCAGCCAACTTCATCAGGGTGACGTACTCGTATTTTTCTGGCGCAAACAATGCGTAGGCCACGCCAACAAGAGAGACCATTATGAATACGACGTAGAACACCCGTCGGCGTTTAAAAAATGTCGTTGCCAGATCAACCAGGCTGATTTCGTCGTCGTATTGGGGGCGCGAAGGCCCTTGGGGCGGCTCTACCATTACATAACCATCGTTTGTTAAGAGTTAATGACATTATGACCGTTTGCAGGACGAATAGAAGTGAACAAAAGGTCCTTTTGGGCTTGAGATATGGATTGTTAGATTACGCTTTGCTAATCCGACCTACGGCGGTGAAGGGTGGAGAGGGAGACTTTTACGGTTTGTTGTTTTTGCATGAAGCTGATCAAGACAATGGCGCGTTCTTCGCCGTCGTAGGCCTGGAAGATGGCGCTGATGCCTTTGAAGGGACCATCTTCCAGCTCTACGGTCTGGCCGGGTTTGATGCCGCCCTGCTCTGCCACGGTGTGCAGGCTGTCTTTGATGTGCTGGATGACGTCATCCCGGATGGCGGCGGGTTTGTTGGCGAAGCTGACGATGCGCAGGATTCCTCGCGTGTAGCGCAGTTTCCCCCACATGGGATCGGTGTGTTCCAGGTTCACGAACAGGTAACCGGGGAACAGAGGTTCCAGCTTTTTGGTGCGCTTGCCCGCCTTGATTTTTTCTACCGTGATTTTGGGGTAGAAGCAGGCGATGTCCTGATTTTGCAGGTGCGTCAGGGCGCGGTCGCCCTGGCTGGGCTTGTGTTGTAGGGCGTACCAGGTCATTGGTGCCTCTTGGTTGGAGCGTGTTTCGTGGTTGCTGGCACTGCTATGAGCCGGATAATCAATTGCTTTTACAAACCACCATGCCGGTTCCAGAACTCAGAGGGTGAAACAACCGGATAGCTTTCGGCCAATGCGAGCAGATCCTTATCACCGGTAACGAGGTAGTCCACCGAATGACGCTCAATACCGGTCAACAATGTTCCTAGCACTGGCGTGTCGTTCAGGTCTCTCACTGTATTAAGCGGCAATTCCACAGGCTCAATAACTTCAGCCAGAAACGACAGAATATCTACGAGATCATCAACTTCCGCATCTGACAATCCATGCCGGTGACGCAGCCGGGGAAGAACCCTGCGAACTTCGTCGAGAATATAGTCGGAAAGATAAACCTCTATGGCCCCACTACGCCAGGCCTGCATAATCTTTCCCGGCACGCTGGCTGTATACGCCATACCGGATATAATGACATTCGTGTCGAGTACCACCTGAATGGATGCCATCCCTGGGCCCTTTCCTATTTGTCTGCGGAACGTTCGCTCGCGATCGCTTCTTCGATTTCCCGCATACCTGCATCCTGAGGTATACCAGCAAATCCCTCTTCCAATCGCGAGCTCAAAGCTTCAAAGCGCGCTTCCATCCTTCTGATTCTCCCAAACAGGCGCGCATCGACCAGAGCAGCCACCGGCTTGCCATCTTTTTTTATCAGAACACTATCGTGTCGATACTGGACCTGGTTAATCATCTCGCCGAGGTTCTGGCGAAATTTAACAGCGCTGGTTTCCGTAATCATGCCCACCTCCAATCATATTGATCATACTGATCATATCATGGTCTAGGAAAAACACCACGAGCTACCATGTATAGGCTTATTCATTCAATACCAGGTACCGGATGCGACAAAATGAGGGTTCAGTACGTTTTCCTTGCCGTACTGCAGGGGCTCGCCCTCCAGCGTTTCCACTTTGCCCCCGGCCGCTGAAAGCACCGCATGGGCCGCACCGGTATCCCACTCGCAGGTTGGCCCCAGCCTTGGGTAAATGTCTGCGTGGCCTTCGGCGATTTTGCAGAACTTGAGGGAACTGCCCGCCTGCACCAGTTCATGGACGCCCAGCTTGTCTATGAAGGCTCTGGTTTCTTCGTTCAGGTGGTTCTTGCTGGCAACAACGCGTTTGGTGTCACCGGGCTCCACGACGCTGATCCGCCGTACATGACCGGTGCGGTCCCGCTTGTAGGCGCCCTCGCCTTTCAGGCCCCAGTAGGCTTCTTTTAAGGCCGGCGCCGTCACCACGCCGAGAATAGGCTCGCCGTTTTCGATCAATGCGATGTTTACGGTGAATTCGCCGGTGCGTTGGGTGAAATCCTTGGTGCCGTCGATCGGGTCAATCAGCCAGAACCGGTGCCACTGCTTGCGCTCGCTCCAGGGGATCTCGGCGCCCTCCTCCGAGAGCACGGGAATGTCATGGCTGAGATTGCGCAGGCCCTCGACGATTACCCGATGGCTGGCGATGTCTGCAGCGGTAATCGGCGACTCGTCTGCCTTGAAGTTTACCTTGAAGTCCGTCATGTAGATGCTGAGGACTTTTTCACTGGCGGCGTCGGCAATTTTAAGAACATCGGGGAGGATGGAGCTGTAGTGCATGAGGGGTCGGCTTCCTGCGTCAAATGGGGTCAGACCCCAAAGTCTGCCTGAGACCTGAGGATACAATCAAACGAATAATTTGGGGTCAGACCCCAGTGCAGTCATAGCCCGATTACGCAGATCCTCCTTTGACTGGCTGCCCTCGCCACTTTCCAGCCCTTCATCAATCAGCCGCTGCATATTTTCAATTTTCTCCGCCCGATCCTGCTCTTTTCTTATCAAATCTCGCACGTAGTCACTGGTATTGGAATATCGACCAGATTTGGCTTGAGTTTCTACCCACTCTTTCAACGGTTCTGGCAATGAAACATTCATAGTAGCCATGGTCACCTCGATCTCTTGTTCGACATGACAATTATTGCCAATATTTGCCAAATTTGAAAGCTCAATACAAGTGGCCAGAGGCAACGAATCAAGGGTCAGACCCCAAGACATTTTGTCGGGAAGACTGCACTGGGGTCTGACCCCGACTTGAAATTGGTGGCCGGGTGGGGCAGATTGTTGTGCTTAGCCTTTCTTGCCCGATACCGGCAAGAGCATGAAGTGGATATTCATGCCTGGGTTTTGATGAGCAATCACACCCATCTATTGGTGACACCGCGAACGGATCGGGCGCTGTCCTGGTTCATGAAAGCTCTGGGCCAGCGCTATACACAGTACTTCAACCATAAACATGAGCGCTCTGGCACTCTCACACGCCCCCTACTTGCTACCTGGATTACCAGCCGGATCCGGATCGGCGCCTTGAAAGCTATCGGTCCTTTGTGGCCGGCCCTGCCCCGGAGGGCATGGATGATTTGATTCAATACACCGCGATTGCTGGCAAGCCACTTGGAACTGAGGAATTTCAGGAACGAATGCAGACCCGTTTTGGGGTCTGACCCCATGCTTATTTATTCCCTCATAATCCTGATTGCTTTTGGGTTTAAACAGCTTCTCATAAACTGATTCATTTCGCCCATATCACCGCTTTCATAAAACCAGAGCATCAGTTGGTTGAACTCCAGTTGCCGGGTTGCTGGTACGTTGATCGCCGGGAAGCCCATCGACAGCAGGTGTCCATTCATCATCAGGCGCCCCATCCGTTTGTTGACGTCATAGAAGAACTGGTTCCTGGCCATGGTCAGAAAAACGTGGATCGCCTGGTCATAAACGTCTTTGTAGGCAGCCATGTTTTCAACCATCTGATTAAACAGTGCAGGCAATGCGCTCGCGTTTGGGGGTTCGTACTCGGTTCCCGCTATCAAGACGCCACCGGTGCGAAATTGCCCCCATTCAAGCGCCTCTTCTTTTGCGGCAATGGCATGAAGCTGGCATGCGCAGGCCTGCGAGACCTCAAATTTACCCATCTTCAACAACTTGAAGAGCTCCTTCCAGGCCTCGCCCTGATTAACCGCAATTTGCTGGTCACTCAGCTTGTGCCCGCCGATGGTGATTCCCTGCAGCAGCGTTTGAACCTCTGGCAGCGTAAAATTGATGCCCTCCAGTTGCACGGCGTCATACACAAAAACGGACACGTCCCGCTGGGCGAGCATGAGCGCCTTTGCCTTATTGGGAGGCATTCCCCAGTGGCGGTCCGTTGGTTTCTGCATTGCTGGCTGCCGTTAACTGACTGTTGAAAGGGAAGATATTAGCACAGGAGCAACCTGTGTTGGGGTCAGACCCCAGTGCATTTTGTCGAGCGAGGTGGATATTCACGCCTGGGCCAAAGGGACCTATCGATACAACTCCGATATTGATCTGATGCTAACCGCACCCGGGCTTTCATGGCCAGAGTTCAATGAAATCGAACTGTAGCTTGAGGGTCTGACCCCAGCGCCTAACCCAGCCTCTCAATATCTTCCCGATTGTGGTCTCGCAGGTACTCCCGCAACGCCTTATCCATACGAGATTGCCAGCCGCTGCCCGTGGCTCGAAATTTGGCAACAACGTCGGGTGAGAGGCGGATGGTTATACGCTCCTTTGTGATCTCCGCTTTTGGCCTCCCCATAGGACGAAGTTGCTGAAACTCCTTGTCCGTAAGCTCCCGGGTGTCTGGATCAGCAGCTATGCCGGCGTTAATGTCTGCCTCTTCCTGATCCGACGGCAACTCAAAGTCCCGATCCGATTTAGATTTTATCTGCATAAAGCCTCACTTCTCGTCGATTGGCCTTTCTGAGACTGATTACTCGTCGGGCCTCACCTCTTTTGGTAAAGACAACGCAGTAAACACGAGAACCAATTGGTGCATACCCAATCATTCGTCGCTCACCATAATCGCCTCGAACGTCCTCGGTGGCCCATACCCATTCCCATTCTAGTAAAGCCGCATCAGCCAAAGAAACACCGCGAGTCAGACCCCAAGACATTTTGCCTGGCCAAATGCACTGAGAGCCAGATAGCTGGACAAAAGTAAACTAAGCCAGTTGCACAGATAGCAGGGCCTCTGCTATCTGAACGCCTGAGTTACCGTTTCCATATAATGGCTTTCCGCCCACGCTGACGTTCAGAATGCTATCGAAACAACTTACTATTCTACTCGCGTCGGCACCAACCAACAGGTTCACCCCCTCATCAACCAGCTCAACCCACTCAGTTTCGTCTCTAAGGGTTAAACAAGGCTTACCGTGAAAGTATGCTTCTTTCTGGATACCGCCAGAGTCAGTCGCAATCAACCGGCAATGCACTTCAAGCCACACCATCTCCAGGTAACCTATTGGCTCGATAACCCACACATTCCCGGGAATACAGATTCCGTAATCAGCCACTTTTGAGCGTGTTCTGGGATGCAGTGGTAACACAATGGTTTGACCAGTATTGCCAAGACCTTCGAGTATGCTGCCTAGTCGTTTTGGATCATCTGTATTTTCTGCCCTGTGAATGGTACAAAGAACAAACCCGTTACTCTCAATATTCAATCCTTCAGGTAAATCCGGTTTTCGAGATTTTCTCTTGTAAAACAAAGCGGCGTCATACATTACGTCGCCAACAAGCTTCATTTTTTCGTTTGCAATTCCCTCGTTGAGCAGGTTCTGGAGACTGGTTTCCGTTGGTACAAATAGTAAATTTGCAACATGATCGGTTAGAACCCTGTTGATTTCCTCAGGCATTTTTCGATTAAAGCTCCGCAACCCCGCTTCCACATGTACCACGGGAACATTCAGTTTTGAGGCAGCCAAGGCTCCAGCCAGAGTACTGTCTGTATCCCCATAAACCAGCACCCATTCCGGCATAATCTCAATCATTAAGCCTTCGAGCTTTTCGATCATACGTCCGGTGTTCTGTCCATGAGTGCCACCACCAATACCAAGGTTGTGATCAGGCCGAGGGATTTCCAGTTCATCAAAGAACACTTCGGACATGTTGGCATCGTAGTGCTGGCCCGTGTGTACAATAATTTCCTGCACATCTGGACGGTGTTCTTTGAAGGCACGGGAAACTACGGCGGCTTTGATGAATTGGGGCCGAGCGCCAATGATGGTCATTACTTTCATAAACACTTCTCTTTATTCCGAAATATTCAACTTCAGCGTGCCGCTCGAAATCTCAATCTGAATGAGGCACCACAATGGATAAGCCATAAAAGCTTACTACTGACACCTTCATTTCAAGAGCGCCCGAACCACTATTTCGATGTCGTCATCGGTCATGTAAGGATGCATCGGCAAACTCATAACCATAGCTGCAGCCCTGTCCCCCTCGGGTAAGTACGCCGATTCATCAGCTACCGCAGGCTGCTTGTTCAGCGGGATAGGGTAATGTACTGCGGTGGGTATACCCACATTTTTTAGTTTCTTCTGCAAATACTCGCGGTTCTGCACCCGTATTGTGTACTGTGCCCAGACAGAAATATTGAATTCCTCTATATGAGGTGTTGCCTCGACGGCCTCGGCCTTCAGTAGCCTCGCATAGCTTTCAGCCACTTGATTCCGCAGCGTGATTTCTTCAGCAAGCATTTCCAGTTTAGGCAGCAAAATGGCTGCCTGCAGGGTATCTAGCCGACTGTTCATGCCCACGCGAACGTGATGATAACGTCTGTCTTGGCCATGACGGGCAATCTGTCGCAAGATAACCGCCAGTTCATCATTGTTTGTAAATAGCGCACCGCCGTCACCATAGCAACCAAGCGGCTTCGAAGGGAAAAAACTAGTACAGCCAATCGTACTTAGATTGCAGGACTTTCCGCCCTTATAGGTGGCTCCAAAGCTTTGTGCACCATCCTCAATGACTGGCAGATTGTACTTTTTGGCAATGGCGTTAATAACGCCAATGTCAGCACATTGACCGTATAGGGAAACCGGAATGATCGCTTTAGTGCGTGGCGTAATAGCGGCTTCCAGCTTTTCAGGGTCCATGGTGTAGGTTCGTGGATCGATATCCACGTATTTGGGTTTCGCACCCAATACCGCTGGAGTTTCTGCCGTGGCTATATAGCTAAAGCCCGGCACGACAACCTCATCATCCGGCCCTACCCCAAGGGCCATCTGAGCTATCTGCAGAGCATCGGTGCCATTAGCCACTGTGATGCAATGTTTTGCGCCACAGAACGCTGCAAGCTTTTCCTCCAACTCCTCGACCTCCGGGCCAAGGATGTACTGACCGTGGGCTAAAACTTTTTGGATATTGTTATCAATTCTGTCCTTGATTCTTGCTTGCTGCGCTGCGAGATCGACGAACTGCACTTGGAGTGACCTTATTAGCCGCGGAATCTACTGTTTACTCAAAGAAATGGAAACAAACGGTAGGAAAGTTAGTAACGCTACCCTTTAATAACTTTGTTTCCGATAAGTTTGTAGCAAGCACCGGTATGGGGACATATTATCTCGGCATGCCCTTCTAAGGGTATGTCTAACTGCTCGCCGTACTCGCTCATCCAGCCAATCTGTCTGGCAGGCACACCCACCACCAGAGCATATGCCGGGACATTTTTATTGACAACGGCACCTGCGCCCACAAAGGCATATTCACCGATGGTTACTCCGCACACGATAGTGCAATTGGCACCCAGCGTGGCACCCTTTTTTACCAACGTATCCCGGTATTCGTCTTTGCGCTCGATGAGTGCGCGGGGATTGAAGACATTGGTGAATACCATGCTTGGTCCGCAAAATACGCCCTCGCCCAGGTGAACGTTGTCGTAAACAGATACGTTGTTCTGGATTCTGCAATTGTCATCTATTGTGACTCTATTGCCCACAAAAACACCCTGCCCCATCGACACGTTTTTACCAATCTGTGCGCCCCCGCATATATGAACAAAGTGCCATATACGGGAGCCTTCGCCGATCTGTGCTCCTTTATCTACTATCGCACTGGGATGAACTTTCACGGCCATTGCAGCTCCTTCAACATTGGCGGGCGGTTAGTCACCTTCCCTTTTCTGTCTTATCCAGCAGGCGGAAGAACGTTTCTATACAGACTTCAAGAATGGATGATACTCACCTTTTGAGCCTGAAGGAGTAGCATTGCGAATGGCTGCAACAGTTTCAATCGCTACCCGATTTTCCTCAAGCCCAAACCCTCTGCCCGCAAGAATCTCTTCGTAACTGCGATTATGGAGATCCGCGAAGCCGCCAGAGAATTCAATTTCCTCTCCATCTACCGTAATGGAGCGATACGTTCTCTGGCCTTCTGCAAGGGCATACTCTGGTACGTGTTTGCTATCCACAGACAGAAACCAGCGAACGCGGGCTCTTTCATACTCCAGATAGCCTGCGGCTGTTGTACTATCGCTGTGGTGTACGACGTTTTCTTGGAGGGCTCCGAAAATAAAGTGCAGCATGTCATAGAAATGGACACCTATATTGGTCGCAATACCACCGGATTTCCTTTCGTCACCTTTCCAGGATTGCTGGTACCAACACCCCCGGGAGGTTATGTAGGTCAGATCCACTTCATGTTTACTGGGCCGCTGTTCGTTCTTTACCTTGTCCCGCAATGCAATAATCGATGGGTGCACCCTCAGCTGTAATATCGTGTTAACCTTGCGGCCAGTGTCTCTCTCAATGTCGAGCAAGCCATCAATATTCCAAGGATTGAGGACTAGGGGCTTCTCGCAGATTGCATCCGAATCCGAGCGCAAGGCAAAACGCACATGGGAATCATGCAGATAGTTGGGCGAACAAATTGACATGTAATCTACTGCCCGGTTACCGCTCGCTCTTCGCAATTTGTCAATATGACGATCAAAGCGTTCAAACTCGGTAAAAAAATCTGATTCGGGGAAAAAGCTGTCAATAATGCCAACCGAGTCGTTCTTGTCCAGAGCGGCCACCAAAAGATTGCCGGTGTGTTTGATGGCGTTCATGTGACGGGGCGCGATGTAACCGGCTGCACCGATCAGAGCAAATTGACTTGACATTCTAGTTCCTTTTACCATCCCGGATGAGCCCCGGATAAACATAAAATACGCGTTAATAGTACCACTGACTCTATGAAAGCGCTGGCAAAAACAATCAGATAACACTGACCTTGATTTCTTCCGCTTTCAGCTTGTCAGTATCCAGCTTCTTAAGAGTACCTAGGCGCTTGGCGACGAACCAAGTGATGCTTTTCGCATCTTTAAGCTCACCTCGCTCTAAATCCAAAGCTAATCGTAAGCTTGACCCTCCTTTCGAGCGCCGGTCGTAAATCACTCAGAGGACATTAGGGATCGAATAAGCATTATATCATCGCGTCTGATTAGAATATTAGAAAGAATGGACACTTCCGTCAGATAGCGATGCGTGATCAATCGCATCAAAAAATTGATAAAATATGCAAGCGAGGTTGCAATGGCCGCCCCTAGAAGACCAAACAATGGAATCAATAGAAGATTGCCAACGATATTTAGAACTACAACTATAAAGGAAGTATACATATTTAATTCTGGACGACCTCGTGCGGCTATGTCATTAGCCAGTATTCTTGAAGCAGAACCTGCAATCATACCGGGTAGCAGTAGAACAAGCGCCCAGTATGCGCTTGAAAATTCTTCGCCGAAAACCCAAACTATTAGCGGGTAAGCTACAGTCGCCAAAAATATCCCCCCTAGACAGGTTATCCACAACACCCAACGAGTAAGCAAAGGCGTCAGCTGCTTTCGCTTGGATTCGTCACTTGAAAGCTGGGAAAGCCTTGGTAACAAAACTGTACTTACGGCCTGAGAAAGCAACCAAAGACGTTCCGAAATTTGAGCCGCTATCGTGTATATACCGGCTCCAGCAGGTCCTAGAAACATATTTACTAAAAATATATCAGACTTATAATTAACAAATGCCAAAATATTGCTCAAATGTGCCTTATACCCATAATTAAGCATTGTAAGACTATATCGATTAAAGTCAGGGTAGTTCGTAATGGAAAGATAAGGCTGGAGCAGAAATCGTGCGATAATTAATGTTACAATAGAAGCCAAAAGGTAAGCACACAACAACAAAGTAATTTCGTGAAAACCCAAAAACATCAATAAGGCTATGCCTAATAAAGTCAAAAATGGTTGGAGCAATAAAATACTATTAAATTTCCTGAAATTTTGAAGTCCCTGAAAGAAGCTTGATATTATTGATTGCAGCAATGCGACAGGAAAAACTAGCAAAGCCACCCAGAGCGACGGGAATGAAACGCCAGGAAACCACTGCTCTGAAAATACAATTATCATGAAGCTTCCAACGAATAAGCCCAAAACGGTAATAGCCGAAAAAATTAAAAATGAGCTTCGCCAGGCAACAGATGGAGATACCTTACCTGCTCCAAGATAATATACGTTGGCTGGAGAGATACCTAGATTCAGAAACGAAGCTAGCATTGCCGGAAAAATAAGCGCAACTGTATATACACCATTACCCTCTGGACCGTAAATTCTCGCAATTAATACAAGTGTAACAAGCTGAAGCAACCCTGCGCCGATCTGACGGGCGAGCGTTTTTAAGACATTATTCGCTAACTTACGAAGACCTAGCCCTTTCATTTATGACTATCCAGCCACGAGCTATTATTCCCGCCCTCAAGCACATTATGATAATGCGACATCAGAATCCTAGAAACAGCCTGCTCACTGAAGCGTTGATAACAAGATACTCGAATTTTATCAGCATCATAGATGCCATATTGTTCATATAGCCTAAAAATTGCACTTGCCAATGATTCAATATCGTTGACTGGTACAAGTATCCCATCATCTTCTTGCACTATATCCTCCGGCCCTCCGCTACAAGTCGAAATTACAGGTTTACCTCTTGCAAGAGATTCGGCAACTACTACTCCAAAAGTCTCGAATACACTACTTAAAACGAACGCGTCTGCTGCACCCATTTCATCATATACATGATCTCTACTTAACATTCCTAAAAAAGTGACTTGATCACTGATATTAAGATCTTGAGCGAGTTGTTCCAGAAACTCTCGCTGTGGACCATCCCCACCGATTCTGAGCTTTACATCAGGCAAATCTTTAAATGCCTTGGAAAAAGCTCTCAATAAAAGATCAACACCCTTTTTTTCTGTTAATAGACAAATATTTAAGAATATAAACCCATCTTCGTTAAAAACGCTATCCGACACTTGGAAAAATTTTTCATTTACAGCATTTGGAACAGTTTTCCACTCTGAAGCCTCACTGCCAAAAAAAATAGTCAATAGCCTACCGAACGGCGAACTTACTGCAAACCTAAGGCTGGCACCTTTAGCTATTTTCTTCATAATAAGACGCTTTTTGCCAGTAACCTTGCCACGAGCGAAGTCAGTACTATGCTCTGTGACAACATAGGGTATATCGAACTTTTCCCGAATAGCATTGGCAATGATTCCAGAGTTCACCATAGAATGAACATGTATTAGATCCGGCCAACCTTGCTCCTTTACATATTTTGAAAACAAACGGAGGCCAAGCACCCTCCACATTAGGGCGTGCAAACTTGGAAACCCTGGAAACCACTTCATGGTATGTTGACTGTATGTGTGGACTCCACTATCTAGCTCATATGAGGCATCATAACGCCCCGTCAGGATGGATTTGAGATCGACCAAGGATCGCTGTTGAAGGGTTAAAACACCTACTTTGCAACCGGCCTTTTGCAGAGCTATCGCCTGGTCTCGAAAAAAAATCCCGCTGACGTCGCCTTTTCGGCTGGGGTACCAGGAGGGAATTATAAGTATATGCATAGTTCTAACTATCACGTTCGAGGAGTTGAGCTATTCTTCTACTGCTTGAATCATCCACGTGCTCAAAAAAAGCATTCCTAAGATAATCATACTTCGCTTCGCTATCACTTCTCGTCAAAACCTGTTTTAGCAACACGCAAAAATCAGAAAGGGTACCGGCACTCAGCCCAGCTGATACGAACTCCCAAGGATATGCCAACCCACGACTATTTGAATAATTAAAAATATCCCCGGAGACCAGTATAACGGGTTTCTTGATGAGTAATGCATCAAAGTATATTGACGAGAAGTCAGTAATCAAAGCGACGCTAGACAATAAAATTTGATCTATAAACGTATTGGAGGGATCAAAGATAAAGGTGGAAGGAAATCGCTTGGCCAGTTCATTTGCCTGAAGTTTAGAAAGCATGTCATTAGGGTGGGGCCTGAGATGCACGCGAACACCAACCTTCAAAAACATCTCCGCTAAATGCTCGTAACAAACATCTGGGAAGGGAAAAAAAGCGCCCTCAGAAGCATCATCTCGGAAAGTTGGTGCATATAATAGTACAGGTATCTTGTTACTAGCTTCTATCCCTAATTCAGGCGCTCTTAACAGGATATCATTTCTAGGCGAGCCAGTAACGAAAACTTTTTCTGGATACAGAGCAAACGCAGAGGATATATAGTGTTTTTCAATTTCAGAATTAACGAAAAAAAAATCCCACGTCTTCGTTTCTCTCAAAAGTCTTCTTATTTTCGACTGACTCTTGGCCAGAAATGGGTCGTAAAGCCCAATGTTTTTGATCGGAGTACCATGCCATACAACTAAAACAATTCTCTCACTGGCAATACCTTTTAAAACTCCAAAATCACCTATCCCATGACTGACAACAACATACTTACTGCGAATTAAACACCAAATCCCTGAAAATGAATTTCTAGCGACGAAGTTCGGGCCGGTTAATGACCCAACCCGACTCTTACTTACTAGCCATTTCACGTCAAGATCAGCACTGTCATTTATAAATTCATAGAAATATCGGGAGTTCCCAGAATATTCGTGCCTTTGAGTTTGGGAAAAAATCACGGAGTTTGAGCGAGAAAGCCACTTTGTGCACATTCCAACGAATTTTGCTAGAAGAAATAAAGCATCCTCGCAAAGCCTTTTTACGAAAACCGTCATTTTACGATTCTCTTAGATTTTTTAGTGTATCATTGATCAGTGTCGATGACGTTGTGGACGTGTATGGAAAATAAATAATCTTTACACCTTCGTTTATAAGTTTCTTCTCGTAATCTTCCCATTTACCTGTTTTGTACCAATCATCTCCCACAAACATAATGTTGAACTTATATCTATTATAAGCATCCATTTTATCCATGCTATTTTGAGGAACTGCGAGATCAACGTACTTCGAAGATCGGACAATCTCTATTCTTTCTTCAAAAGGAATAATTGCTTTTTTGTTTTTGTATGACACTAAATCGTCAATCGTCACCCCAACAATCAGCCTGTCGCACATAGCTTTAGCATTTCGTAAAATATTCACATGGCCAACATGAAATAGGTCGAAAACTCCCGTAGTGTAACCTATAACCATCCTAATTCTCCTAACACAAGATTTTGAAAACTACTATAACTATCCCTTCTTCCATTATCTCTCGATAGTCGAGCATCAAACCCCACTTTTCTTCTACTCAAAGTACCTATCAAACCTAATTTTCTACAAATATTCCTCAATGGTACTTTAGTCTCATTACTACTTAAGCGAAAATCCAACGGTTGGCGATACATATAACTCACTAATTCCTTCGTTACAAAAGGAACTCTGGCTTCCTTAGATGCCGCCATAGCTGAGAAGTCCATTCTTCGTAGTAAATTAGGCAAATGATACTGAAGAAAGAAATCCTCAACAAATTCAATAGTTGTCTTGTCCGAAGACAACGATTTCAGATAATCCATCAATCGTGGAGTAGCATTAACTTCAGAATATCCATAACGCTTTAGGAACCTCTGAACCGATAGTTCGGCGCACCCTGACGCCCAACGAAAAATACGGTCATATCCAAAAAACAATTCGTCAGCCCCTTCTCCAGTAAGGACCACCTTCTCATTGATATCCATTGCTTTACAGACTTCGTAGATCAGGCCTTCGTTGGGAAGGCTTAGTGGCTCCCCTCGCAGACGCGTTAAATATCTCCAGTTCTGCACGAGATTATTCGCAGTAGTACAGACCTCTTTCAGCGACTTTTTAGATTCTGCCGCAGACAACCTTGCTCCTTCAAACTCGTTGTTATCGACCAAGCCAACGCTATAACTTTTTTTTACGTCGCTCAATTTTGTTATAATTGCACTATCTATCCCGCCACTTAAAAGGCTTACCACAGGGACATCGCTCATTTCGTGCTTGCGCACTGAATCGATCAATAATCCTTCTAACTCTGATTCATCGAATTTTTCCATGGTTCTCTCCCAACTCCAATATGACCTGCACTTAAGATCAGACGTCATATAGTATCCGGGCAGAAGTTGGTAAATATTCTCAAAAAAACTATACCCCGGCACCGGACTTCTCAAGAGATGCCATTCCTGAATCGCATATTCAGAAGCTTTACAGGCAAAACATCTGGCAATAGGCGAAGCTTCGGAACAAATCAGTGTGCGCCCATTCATTGATGAATAAAATAACGGCTTGATTCCAAATGGGTCTCTCGCACAAATCCAGTGATCACTTATTCTGTCGTGAATAACGAAAGCAAACATTCCATCCAGATAGTTCAGTATTTTCAAACCAATCTTCACATAACCTTCAAGAATAACTTCAGTATCGCTATTGGTACGACAGTTTAATTCTAGATTCTTTCTGATTTCCCGGTAGTTATATATCTCACCATTGAATATGATAGTATACCGGCCGCACCCGGAAACCATTGGCTGGTCAGATTGACTGGTAGGATCTATTATAGATAGCCTGCAATGCCCCAAAAAGGTATGTTCATTTGCTTGAAGCACTCCTTGGTTATCGGGTCCTCTCCAGTTAATTTCAGAAAGGGTCTTTCGAAATGAATCCAGATCGATGACGCGTTGATCTTGCTCAAAGAGTATTCCACACATAGGAAGCCAAATACCTAGTCGTTTTTTAATTGAAGCTGACCAAGTCGAACCGGAACCACCGAACTTCCCTAGCCCAACATGCGATAGTATGTCTGAATTGACCTTAAAGCTGGGTGTGAACTGCACACGTTGCCTTAAATCCTTTTTGTCAGATCAACAGCTATTGTCTATTATGAGTATAATACCGCAACACAGCAAAATTATCGCAAGGATGAGCTAAGAGCCTCTGTTTTCTCGTGGCTGCGGGCACGGTAACCGGTTCCTGCTGTTTGTTGGCAGATACAGGCTTCGGGTGGATTCTGGGTTACTTAGACCGTGAAGAACTTGCGCAAATCACAGTAACTAGAGGACGTCATGGCGAGAGATTATTCGCAGCTTAGGATCATCTATCATCATCCTCGTCCTATTACCGATACCGGCCTTTCCGGAAGTCAAGTTCGTCCCTACAAGATGCTTAATGCATTCAAAGATCTCGGCGCTGATGTGGTGGAGGTTACTGGGGACGCCAAAGTTCGCTCAGCAATCATGCACACCATCAGGGAACGGATACTGAAGGGCGAACATTTTGATTTCGTGTATTCGGAGAATCTAACTGTCCCGTTCGCGATGTCTGAAAGTCATCGTTTGCCACTTCACCCGCTCGTCGACCATCGATTCCTTGCGTTCTGCCACAAAAGCGGCATTCAAGTTTCAATGTTCTACAGAGACGCATATTGGCGAGACAAATCCTACCGTGAAATGCTCCCATGGTGGGGGCGTATAATCACGGTCCCCCTTTACTGGTACGACTGGTGGTGGCATCTGAGATATCTACACACGCTGTACCTCCCCTCGGAGGCCATGGGCATGAAATTACCTTGGATCGAACAATTTAACCATATCAGGGGCTTACCACCAGGCGCTGAAATCACGGGAACTATCGATTACTCCCAGCACTCCGGCACTCTCAAATTATTCTATGTAGGTGGTATCGAACCACCTACCTACGATCTAAGACCACTCCTGATCGCTGTTCAACATACCGAGTCACCCGTATCACTAACAATATGCTGCCGAGAAAAAGAATGGATCAAAGTGAACAGTGTATATCAGGCCTATCTCACTGATCGAATCAACATCGTTCATCGGTCAGGCAAAGAGCTCGTACCACTATATAGCGAGAGTGATCTTTTTACGATTGTAAGGTATCAAAATAGTTACCTAGATTTTGCGGTACCAACTAAAGTCTATGAATCAATTGGCTTTGGGCTGCCTATACTGTGTAGCTCCGGTGATGAAACTGCTCGTAGAGTTGACTCAGAAGGCCTTGGCTGGGTCAGAAACGCAGAGGATATTGCTGACTTTCTTCAAGAATTGGCAGAACAGCCTGAGCTACTACAACAAAAGAAAAAGGAATTGGTCGAGCTTAGAAAAAAGCATACCTGGACGAGCCGAGCGGCTCAAGTCTGTGATGATATGACAAAGCAAGCTAGTAGTATGGCTCGAGATCGTCAACGATAATTTCAGATGGACTGGCCTGACATGGGGAAGGTGGTGTGCGATACTTTTCCAAGTGCTCAAAAAATTCTAAGATTATTTCCCTTGAGTAGTTGGATAGCACAACGTTTTTGCCAATACCTTCTTTACGCTCAGTGCCCTTTCGCATTACGAGGCATGGCAGCCCTAAATAACTGCTTTCCTCCTGATTACTACCTCCGTCAGTAACTAGAAATCGCGCCCGAGCCAGTACACCTGCAAACTCGAAGTAACTCAATCTCTTTCGAAGTTCGATTCCCGGCTCGGCATCAAGACGCTTATAAAGCCCAGAACTTCTAAGCCGCTGCTCAGTGGGTGGATGCATAATAAAAAGAATCTTGTGGTCACGTGAAATCTCAATGATACTCTCCACAATCCACCTCAAACGATCAGTACGGAAAATATTTTCGTACCTGTGAATTGAGACAATTCCGTAGTCAGAAAGGCCAGTCTGGCGTCGCATTGTAATGGCGAGACGTGTGGCATCAAACATGGTATTGCCCTGAGTATGAACCATCCTCTTACCGTATGAACCAACATTGCTGATTGAAGCCTCATCGGGACAATACAGCACATCCGCCAACCTGAAAGTCATGAGGCGCACCAACTCCTCTGGGAACGGATGGAAAACGTTGAATGACCTGAGACCACTCTCTACATGGCCACATTCGAAGCCCATTCTTTTTGCCGCTAGCGTCCCTACCAGAGTAGAAAGCGTATCGCCATGCACCAACACAATATCCCTGCTACCTTTACTACGACCAGCCCAGCAGTCTGAGAAACGTCTAGTCCGTTTTTCACAACGATAGAGCCATCTAGGCACCTGAACCTTAACTTTTATATCTGGGCCATCTACGATGTATGAATCCGGCTCAGGAAGCCCAAAGTCCTCGAGAATGCCAGCCATGGTCTCCTGATGCTGACCTGAATGAATGAAGTTATAGGGAACCCCCCTCTCCTGAAGCGCTTTCATGATTGGCGCCATTTTTATGAGCTGCGCCTTGGTGCCAATTAGAATGTGGATCATAGGAAAAGCCTGGAGAGGGAGAGATGGTCAAACGACCGCAGCTTGCGGAAACTAACGCTTCAACCTTGGTGATCTTGATCACTTCCAGAGTACATCAATGCGGTAATTTGTTCCGAAACCAATCCGACCAGAAATACGGTAAGTGATGTAGTGAAAAGCAATGCACTCATGTTCGTAAACCTTCCAAAATAGTAAAAGGTATACCCGTAGTATCCGGCACCCAAAATGAACAAACCAAACGCGATTGGCAAAAACATCTTTAGAGGAGAGTATAATGTGCCGACTTTAAAAATAATTAAAAGGAAACGCACCCCATCTCGTATCGGCTTAATATGGCTCTTTCCAAAACGCTTGGACGCATCAATGGGTATATATCCAACCGTGTAACCTGCCCTAAAAAACGCCATTGTTGAAGTCGTAGGATACGAAAAGCCGTTTGGTAACAAATATAGAAACTCTAGAAATTTCTGACGCCTGACTGCTCGAAATCCTGAAGTCAGGTCCTCGATTTTCTGTCCCGTCATATAGCTCGCCAGCCGATTGTAAAATTTGTTGGCAAAGCCTCTGCCCAAACTCGCCTGAGAACCCACCTGACGGGCACCTACGACCATATCAAACCCTTGATCGAGCTTTTGTAACAAGCGGTGAACATCCTCTGGGGAATGCTGTCCATCAGCGTCCATAAATAGAAGCGCATCTCCTGATGCAGCTCTTGCTCCGCTCTTGATTGCGGCCCCATTGCCTTTTGAATAGGGGTGACGAACAACTTTTGCCCCGAGCTTTTCTGCGATGTCACCCGTGCCATCAGTTGAACCATCATCAACAACAACAATTTCTTTCAAGTCAGGCAAAGCCAGTAACTTCTCTATCAGTAAGGGCAATGAACCCGACTCATTCTTTGCGGGGATAACCACAGAAGCTTCCATGTGCGCGTTTACCTCAGATATTAATGTAACCCAGGCTTGCTTTGGTCTTCAGGCGGCAGCTTGTTGCCTGCGATGTCATCTTCTACTACCTGGATAAAATGCTCAACCTCATCGATAGGTGGAGACTCCACAGCTGCACGTCCAATTATTTCACCTGACTGAAGCCTTTCTGCAACAAAGCGTGCATCCTTCAGTGCTTGCTCATAAAGTCCGGCACTGGCCTTATAAGCCGCAATATTCATTCTCATATGCAGGGACGAGCGGGATTCAAGTGCTTTATCGAGCATTACCAACCCTTTTTTGCGCTCACCGGCCTGTAGCAAGGCCAATCCATAGTAGTAATGCAGGTGGGCATATGCCAACGCGTTGGGAGACGTATAGGACGAACTATTCAGTAATTTTTCCGTGATTACCAACGCGTCCTGCAATGTTATCCCTTGACAGCTATCCTTTGATGCGTTGGTTAACAGGCTGTTTAAAAGGTTAAAATCAGTGTGCCTGTAGGGACCCGACTCCGAGAGTGACTTCACTGCCATGAGATCTTCAGGCTTAGCGCCCCCAACCATACACTGAACTAGCACCTGCGTGAGTCGCAATCGGAAATCATCCGGGATCCGTTCCGCAGCCTGATTAAGCAGCCCTCTCGACTCAAGCGCTTGCCCCCGCGAGAACAACATTTGTGCTGCTTCTGTCTGGGAACGGACAGAATGAGGCTTTTGAGTCGCCCACACCATTGTTAGTTTCTGATAGTCTCCCCACAACATGGATGCTGAAAATGTAAGCCCCGCCATCATAGAGATAACTGCAACTCCTAGGGCCGTTTTCAAAAACGGCTTCAGACTTTGAGACACCCACAATACAATCGGAAGAAACAGAAACGAACTGCCCAGATAGATGCGGTGGTCAAATTTCATCTCGAGACCGATCGTTGTAGACTCGATGACAAGAGAAGCGAAATAGAAAAGCATAGCAAACGACGTGACCGCCCAAACCCTTCGCTTAATGATCGAAATGCTAATCAGGCCAACGACCAACGCAACAGAGATAATAGTCGTAAACGGCGTGAAGAAGCCGCGGCTAGTCACGAGATCATCATAGAATATCTGCCCTCCAGAAGAACTTGGAGCAAACCAGCTATGTAGGTAAGACAAAACAACCCTGAATTGTGTCAGCACCCGTTCGTATGGTGAAAAATCTCTTGTTCCATAATCCTGAAACCAGCTCCCCGTAACCGGCCCTTTTAACAATAATAAACCAAGCGCAATAAACGGAATGATAAGAACCGCCCACTTCCAGAGCCGATTGAGTGGCGAAATCTCACTGTTGGCGCTAACAACTGTCACTTCAAGGCATAGCACCAGGAGAGCAAGGGCCGCACCGTTCTCTTTTGAAAATGTGGCGAGGACCGTCCCTAAACCCACACCTATCGTCATAAAGGCGTACCCTTTTATCGGGCTCACCGTCAATCTATACCGGCCATACAGGTACAAACAGATGCCAACGAGACAAAACGTTGCCGATAGCATCGCCATTCGTTGAACCACGTACAGCGTGGTTGAAATCAAGTATGGATGGAGCAACCATAGCCCTGCCGCCATCACAGCGATCCAAATGCATTGCTGATAGGCAAGCGACTCCCGAAGCCGCAAAATTTGCAGAGTCACCGCAAACAAAAGCGTTCCGTTCAAAAGATGAAGCATTACGTTGGTGTACTTGAAATCATACGGCTCTGCTGGCCAATTATTAGCATCCAGCAAAAAAGTAAGGAGGGATATTGGCCTGCCGGTGGGACCAGAAAATCCACCAAAAACAAATGAATGAAAGGTTTCCCAATCGGTGACGCCACCATATAACCCTAAGGTTTTCAGATTAGGGTAGTCATCAAAAATAAAGCTTCCGTACAACCCGGGATAATAGACTACAAAGCCAAGCAGAATTAAGAAGGACCAGCTTAGGGCCGCTAAAGGCGATGTGTAACGGCTGAGAGACAAGCGTAATACCTGTGAAAAAATATGGTTGTAACAATTAGTTGTCTATTATGGGCAACTTTGAGGCAGGTAGCGAGTGCTGCCAGTAAACGAGCAACTCCAGATAATTGTGTCGCCCGGCGTTGTCGTAGGGGTTAATGTGAGAATTTCACCGCTCAGAAATCCCGACACCTCATTTCCAAGAGTAACTGAAACAATACCATCAGTAACAGAGACTGACTCAACGTAACTGCCCTGGACATCCGCGGCAACAGGGATACCGCTTGATCCGCTATCGATTCCGACAAAGGTCCCAGTCGTCCCCATAAAGGTACTGGCAATCTCACTTCTAATACCCCCGGAAATCGTCATCGCCTCAGAGAGTTGGGCACGTGCTACATAGTTCTGATAAACCGGAATAGCCAGTGCCGACAGGATCCCAACGATCACAATGACGATCATCAGTTCTATAAGCGTAAAACCCTTAATACTAGACATGCTTGCATCCTTCTACCACAGTACAACGAGTCAAGCACATCACGCGCCAAAACAAATACCCTATTATCAATGTGTTACAATTTCATCCACTGCCTACAAATTGCCATTTTTGACCACAAACGTCAGAAACTGGCAACTATCGCAGAGCTTCTTCACCCCTAGCAAATTGCTGGTGGCATCTCAATTGTTATTCTACCAACGGTGACTCAAGGGCTCCTCACCCCCAGCCTGTCAAGAGGCATATCCAAGGGACCTACGACTTGGCCAACAGGATGATGCCGGTGTCGTTCACACATCTATTCAGACGGTCAATTACAGCTGCGCAGTTCCGGTTCACTTCCGTCCGGTTTCGGGATGCCTGTGCTCTCCCGTTCCTGTCCATCGGTTCACGATCCATAGCTCCCCCAACGTTCGATCCCTCTCTTCTGCAACCGCGCTTCACTTCGTTCGCTATGGCCCAGCTTACAGGAGGACTTGTTCCTCCAAGAGTGCGCTCGTACCACCGGGCGATCGAGTAGGAGGGGGAGTCGCCTCCCCCGTCCTCTCACACCACCGGGCATACGGTTCCGTACCACGGCGGTTCCCACCTCCCATTGCTGGGCGAGCTGCGTTCCGTTGATCTCCCGCCTGTCAGAGTGATTTGCACTGCAACTGTCTTCGAGGTTCCGCCTCGTCCACGTTTGTTGCGAGCCCTCGCTTGAGGCATCTGCAAGCTCTAATCAGAGATAAGATCCGACTATCCACTCATAGTGGGTTCAGCCCTTCAGTACGCGGTAACGCACCTACTATGGCCTCTGCTGAGTTCTGGCGGCCCATCCCCACCTCTCACGAGGTGAGTAGCACAGCGGCAGACCACCAGAGATCCCAGGGTAAGACGCGTGACCTTCACACTTATGCCCGCCGCATCTACGTCCGTACCTTCCGTGCAAGTATCGGGCTTTGACGATATTGGCCGTCTCACCCGGTGCGACCGCCTAATGCGATTTCTGTTCGTCGGGCCAGTGCTTTGCCTGCGGCTTCCTTCAGATTCCACCTCGCGGTGGACACCCTTGCCGGGCCCACAGGGGACTTGCACCCCCAAGTCATCCGGCCAGCACCACCTGTACCGGAACAGCGCCCGTCAAGGCGCTACGCGCCATGCCTGGCGCACCAAAAAAAAGGCCCGCATTCGCGCAGGCCTTGGATTCATTGGGTGATTTCACCCCATCATTAACGGCAGTTAGTCGGCAGGTACTTAGCTTCAAGCGAAGTAGCGCCAGAACCACCGTCTCGGCAAGTCCACTGAATACTACCGGCCGAAGTAACCGCTGAGATTGCCAGAACGGCGTTCTCGATCTGAGTGTTCACATCATTGCCATACGTGACCTCAATAACTCCTCCTGTGTTGGTGCCCGCATCAAGTTGTGATACGTACGAGCCATCAATATCAGTATTAGTTGAGAGGCCGAGAGATGCGTTGGCATTCGTGCCAGTCGGGAAGCGCCCAGTTTGGTTATAAAATTCAGCCATAGCAGTCTTCGCACCGGATGCAAGACTCAGACCTTCAGAAACCTGCGCACGAATGGTGTAGTCCTGATAAGCCGGAATAGCAACCGCCGCCAGAATACCAATGATCGCTACAACGATCATCAGTTCGATCAAAGTAAAACCCTGTTGAACTTTTTTCATAATTTGTCTCCGAAATTTCGTCAGTCACACTCCAGTTAGGAGCAGCCTGCACTGTCACAAGCATGGTGCGTGCCAAATGCAACATTTTGTCAATTTCCTTATCTCTATCAGCAATCTAGAAGTAACATGACCTTACACACTACATATCTAAGAGGCGCCTCACAATGTCTGTCAACGTCAACCAGTGACGTTTTTGGTCACCTCTCCTATCTCAAACACCGACTTTCCAAACCCACTCCATCCATCTAAACTCTGAGTGATTCACACCTGACAAAATTTCAGCAACTTAGGCGGCATTCTTAAATCCTTTATGGCTACTAACAATTCCAACGTGACGTTGACGGGGCTTGCCCGACGATTTGTGGAAGACGGTCTTCTGGAAGAGGCGACGGCTAAAGATGCCTTTATTCAGGCTTCCCAGAACAAGATTCCGCTTATTACCTATCTGGTACAGAACGAACTGGCAAACAGTGGCGGCCTGGCCTTTTCGGCTGCCATGGAGTTTGGCGTTTCCGTATTGGACCTTGGGGTATTCCTTCCGGACATGATGCCGGAGAAGGTCGTCGACGAAAAGTTGATTCGCAAACACAATGCACTGCCGCTCTACAAACGGGGAAATCGATTGTTCATCGCGGTTTCCGATCCGACCAACATTCAGGCGCTGGACGAGATCAAGTTCAATACGGGCTTGAGCACGGATGCCATTCTGGTAGATGACGCCAAACTCCGCGCTGCGATAGACAAATATCTTGAATCTCAAGACAGCTCCATGGGTGATCTGGATGATGCCGATCTTGAAGGCGTGGAAACCGAGGGGGGAGAGCAGGAAGACGACGCTGTTGTCGCTGCCACAGATGTAGACGACGCGCCTATTGTTAAGTATGTGAACAAAATGCTCCTTGATGCCATTCGTGGCGGTGCGTCCGACGTTCACTTTGAGCCTTACGAGAAAACCTACCGCGTGCGTTACCGGACTGATGGCATTCTCAAGGAGATGTCCCGCCCCTCCATCAAGCTGGCACCAAAGATATCAGCCCGTGTAAAGATCATGGCGCAACTGGATATTTCGGAGCGCCGAGTGCCTCAAGATGGCCGGATCAAAATGAAGCTGTCGAAAACAAAAGCCATCGACTTCCGAGTGAATACCCTGCCCACTCTATGGGGTGAAAAAATTGTTCTGCGGATTCTCGACCCGAGCCAGGCTAAACTGGGCATTGATGTGCTTGGCTATGAAGAAGAGCAGAAGAAGCTGTATATGGACGCCCTGGAACAGCCCCAGGGCATGATACTGGTTACGGGCCCGACGGGTTCCGGTAAGACGGTCTCACTCTACACGGGGCTCAACATTCTAAACACCCCGGAACGGAACATTTCCACCGCAGAAGACCCGGCGGAGATAAACCTGGAGGGTGTTAACCAGGTCAACGTGAACAACAAGGTAGGCCTGGGTTTTGCGGAGGCGCTGCGTGCCTTCCTGCGTCAGGATCCGGACATTATCATGGTGGGTGAGATTCGGGATCTGGAAACCGCAAATATTGCCATTAAAGCCGCGCAAACCGGCCACTTGGTACTTTCAACCCTTCACACTAACAGCGCGGCAGAAACGTTGACCCGTATGATGAATATGGGTGTGCCGGCCTTCAACATTGCCACGTCCGTGAGCCTGATCATCGCCCAGCGCCTGGGCCGGCGACTGTGTAACTCTTGCAGACAACCTGCCGACGTCCCCAAGGACCTTCTATTGGCGGAAGGGTTCACACAAGAACAAATTGATACAGGGTTCACGTTGTACCGCCCCAAGGGCTGTGATAAATGCAATGGAGGATATAAAGGCCGCGTTGGGATATACGAAGTGGTCAAGGTTACCGACGAACTGGCAAACATGATTATGGAAGAGGCCAGTTCGATTAAAATTGCAAAGCAAGCACTGGCCGAGGGCTTCCCTAATTTGCGGCAGTCGGCTCTCAAGAAAGTGATTGAGGGTGTGACCAGCCTTGAGGAAGCCAATCGCGTGACGAAGGATTAAGCATGGCAGAAAAAGCACAGAAACTTCAGGCGTTCGTCTGGGAAGGCAAAGACCGCAAGGGCAGCAAAACCAAGGGCGAGATATCCGGTACCAACCTTGCGTTGGTTAAAGCCCAATTGCGTAAACAGGGCATTATTCCGGACAGGGTCAAGAAGAAACCGAAACCATTGTTTGGCGGCAGCAAGAAGATTACACCGTTCGATATTGCCATGTTTACCCGGCAGATGGCGACGATGATGAAGGCGGGCGTGCCGTTGGTACAGAGCTTCGATATTGTTACCGATGGCTTGGAAAACCAAGGGCTGAGAGACTTGATTGCGGCTGTCAGGAACGATGTAGCTTCAGGTACCAGTTTCGCCAATGCCCTGCGCCGGCACCCAAAGCATTTCGACAACCTTTACTGCAACCTGGTGGATTCTGGCGAAAAGGCCGGTGCGCTGGAGCAAATGCTTGACCGGATTGCGATGTATCTTGAGAAAACGGAAACCCTCAAGAAGAAGGTCAAGAAGGCCATGACCTACCCCATCGCTGTTGTGGTGGTTGCGATCGTGGTAACGGCTATTTTGCTGGTTAAGGTGGTACCGCAGTTTGAGAGCCTGTTCCAGGGCTTTGGCGCGGACCTGCCTGTATTCACTCAGTTCATCATTGGCATATCAGAATGGATGCAAAAATGGTGGTTTATTGTACTTCTGGGCATAGTTGGCTCAGTTTTCCTCTTCAAAGAAGCCAAGAAAAAATCACTGAAGTTCTCAGATTTTGTTGATAAATATGTACTAAAACTTCCCGTGGTTGGTGAAATACTGGATAAGTCTGCCGTCGCAAAGTTTGGCCGGGTACTCTCAACTACCTTCGCCTCTGGTGTTCCCCTGGTAGATGCCCTTGATTCGGTTGCTGGTGCCACCGGTAACGCGGTTTACCGTGATGCCGTCATGAAAATCAAGGATGACGTATCCAGCGGCACGCAGCTTCAGGCCTCCATGAAGACTACTGGCGTATTTCCGGTAATGGCCGTACAGCTGACTTCTATTGGTGAGGAATCCGGTAATCTGGATGAGATGCTGGAGAAGGTAGCTGACCATTATGAGGGCGTTGTTGACGATATGGTTGATAACCTGACCGCCCTGATGGAGCCGATGATTATGGCGGTTCTGGGTGTTCTGGTGGGTGGCCTTATCATCGGTATGTACCTGCCGATCTTCCAGATGGGGCAGGTGGTTTAATTATCCTTCGCCCTCTCCCCAACCCCTCTCCCGCGAGGGGAGAGGGGCTTTGATGGCGCTACTTGAGAGTTTTGATGGTTTCCTTTGATACGTTTCTGGCCACTCCCTGGCTTCTCTATATCGTTGTTGTCTTTATTTCCCTCTGCATTGGTAGCTTCCTTAATGTAGTGATACTTCGCCTGCCAAAGATGATGCAGCAGGATTGGCGTTGCCAGTGTGAGGATTTCCTGGAACTTCCTGATGGGCAGCGTAAGAGTGATGAGCCGATCACGCTCTCCAAGCCGGCTTCCACCTGCCCGTCCTGTGGCCACAAGATCCGCGCATGGGAGAACATCCCGGTGATCAGTTACCTGATTTTGGGTGGCAAATGTGCTTCCTGCAAATCCGGGATTTCGCCGCGTTACCCGATTATTGAAGCGATTACCGCCCTGTTTTCGGTGGTGACCGTTCTGGTCATAGGGCCGACAGAAGCTGCTCTTTGGTCGTTGTTGCTGGTGTGGGTGTTGATCGCGCTGACGGTGATCGATTTTGACACCCAGCTGCTGCCAGACAGCATGACTCTGCCCCTGATGTGGCTGGGGCTGATTCTGAACTATTTCGGCGTGTTGACAGATTTCAGCAGTGCCTTCTGGGGCGCGGTGGCAGGTTATCTGTCGCTTTGGTCTGTGTACTGGCTGTTCAAACTGGTAACGGGCAAGGAAGGCATGGGCCATGGCGATTTCAAGTTGTTGGCCGCGCTGGGCGCCTGGCTGGGCTGGGAGTTGCTGCCAGCGGTGATTTTGTTGTCGTCTGTCGTTGGTGCCATTGTGGGGATCAGTTTGATGGTGTTCCGCAAGCACGGGCGTGAGGTGCCGATTCCGTTCGGGCCCTATTTAGCGGCGGCGGGGCTGCTGTGCCTCTGGTTTGGTACCGAGATTCAGGCGGCCTGGTATGCCTACTTGGGGGTCTGAATGGCAGTCATAGGCCTTACCGGCGGGATTGGCTCTGGCAAATCCACGATTGCACGGCTGTTCGGGGCCTTGGGTGTACATTGGGTAGACGCTGACGACGTTGCCCGTGAGGTCGTCGAGCCCGGAACACCGGCGCTTGCGAAGATTGCGGAGCACTTCGGGCAGGATATTCTGCTGCCGGATGGCGGGCTGGACCGGTCGGCCTTACGGCGGATCGTATTCGATGCGCCGGAGGAGCGTGCCTGGCTGGAGGGGCTGTTGCACCCGGTAATCCGCGAAGAACTGATGCGGCAATTGCATCCAGACAGCTATGCCCTGCCCTACGTGCTGCTGGTGTCGCCATTGTTGCTGGAAACCGACCAGCATGAGTTGGTTGAGAAAATCGTGGTGGTGGATGTGCCGGTGGATGTGCAGGTCCAAAGAACCATGGCCAGGGATACCAACGACCGGGAACAGGTTGAGCGAATCATCGCGGCCCAGATGCCACGCGAGCAAAGGCTTCAGAAAGCCGATAACGTGGTGGACAACAACCTGCCGATGGCCGATGTTGAACAAGAAGTTGAAGCATTGCACCAAACGTTTCTGGCAGCCTTCGGGCGCTGACGTTTATGAGCCGACACCCTTCCCGCCCGGCCGCTGAGGCCTTAACGCTGGCGCCGATTGCCCTCACCCGCTCCTGTTTTCGGGACAAGTTTGGTGTGCCCCGCCAGCCGGGGTTAACCCGCTATGCACATGCCGACCTTGTAATTGAGCCACCATTCGACCGGGAGGATGCGTTTCGAGGGCTGGAGACGGCGAGCCACCTATGGCTGACGTTTCAGTTTCATGAGGCCATTCGGGCGGAATGGCGCCCCGTGGTGCGGCCGCCAAGGCTAGGTGGCAATAAAAAGATTGGGGTATTTGCCAGCCGGTCACCGTTTCGCCCTAACAGCCTGGGGCTGTCGGTAGTACGCAATGAGGGGCTGATGCGGGATGCGGATGGTCGGCTGGTGTTGCGAATCCGTGACCATGATTTGATTGACGGTACGCCCATCCTGGATATCAAACCCTATCTGCCGTTCTCGGATTCGGTGCCGGATGCCACACTGGGCTGGGCCGATTCGGCGCCCACAGAGCGGTTACCCGTGGTGTTCCTGGATGAGGCCGAGCAACAGCTCGCGGCCTTGCCAGCGGAACAGTACCCGGATTTTCGGGGCCTGATAGAAGACGTGGTGAGCTATGATCCCCGCCCGTCGTTCCGGCGAGGCCGGGATGAAGAACGAATCTACGGGGCGCATCTGTACGATCTGAATGTGCGCTTTCGCTTTTTCCATGATGAATCACAGGAACGTGTCGAAGTGCTAACGGTCTGTTAAACTGCAGATCGGTTGTTTTTTCGACACAGGGAATGCGTGCCTTGCCTCCGATCCGGTTATTCAGACGAATAGGTGTACGGCCACTGGCTGCCAGGCTGCTGGTTTACGTTCTGTTGTTCAGCCTTATCCTGTCGCTGGCTGCCACGGGCGTGCAGATGATTGGCGAGTTCGAGCGCAGAACGGAAGAGTTGCGCAGCACCCAGGAGCGCGCGGCGGAACTGGTTGCCGGCAGTATGAGCAACAACCTCTGGCTGATGAACTACAGCGAGGTGGCCAACAGCCTGGATGACATGCGGGCCATTCCGGTTATCCAGCACGCCCGAGTGATCACGGCTGCTGGCGAAGAATTCAGTACCGGCACCTATCCCGATGGCCGGGTGATCACCCAGTCGTTTCCCCTTGTTTTCAGCCGCGCTTCCATCAGCGACCCGGAAGCGATGGGCACACTTACTGTGACTTCTTCCGTGGAAACGGTCTACAACGAGTTGATGGACCGGGCACTGCTCACGCTGCTGTTCCAGTCGATGATTGTGATGTTGGGCACCCTGGGGCTGCTGGTTATTGTTCGGCTTACCCTTTCCCGCCACCTGGAAACCATCGCGGACTATGCTGCCCGGCTGAACCTGGATGCGTTGATTGAACCGCTGAAGCTTCGCCGCAAGCGCCCCAAGCGGGGGGACGAACTGAGCGAGCTGGAACAGGCACTCAACACCATGCGCCTGCAACTGCTGGAAGACACACGCTCACTACGCCAGACGTCCATTCAGTCCCAGGATGAACGGGACGAGGCTGTGCGGGCGAACCACGCCAAGAACCAGTTCCTTGCCAATGTTAGCCATGAGCTGCGCATTCCACTGCAATCCGTGCTGGGCTACGCCAACCTTTTGTCAGACACCCCCCTGGACCAGGACCAGCGGGAGTACGTTCATACCCTGCTCAATGCCTCTGAGGGGCTGTCGGCCATCATCAATGACCTGCTGGACATTTCCAGTATGGAGGCCGGCAAGCTGGTGCTGGACGACATTCCATTCGACCTGCGCGACACGCTGAACGATCTGGTGCATATGCTGGGCGCCCGGGCGCGGGAGAAAGGCCTTGCACTGGAGTTGAGGATTGACGAGAACCTGCCATGGGCGCTGAAGGGCGACCCGGTGCGACTGCGGCAGATCCTGCTGAACATGACATCCAACGCCATCAAGTTCACCGATTCCGGCCACGTGCTGATCAGCATTGAGGTGCTGGGGCGGCGGGACAACAATGTGCGCCTGCGAATGGCCGTTGAAGACACCGGCGTGGGGATCAACCCGGAGGACATCCCCCTGGTGTATGAACCCTACGTGCAACTCGGCCAGCGTTTTCAGCGCCAGCTGCCGGGCGCCGGGCTGGGCCTGACCATCTGCCGCCAGCTAGTTCAGTTGATGGACGGCTCCCTGGACCTTGAGAGCAAACCCGGCGAAGGTTCTACGTTCTGGATGGAGCTCTCCCTGCAGGTAGCGCCGGAAAGCGCCTCCCGCGGCCGACCGGATACCAGCATGATCCGCGGCAGACACATCCTGGTGGTGGACTCCTACGAACTGTCCCGCAAGATTACCCTGGAAATGCTGTCCCGCCACGAGTTGGATATTGAAGCCGTAAAATCCGCCGGCGAGGCGCTGACCTCGTTGCGGCTGGCCTCGGACAACCACGAACCCTTTGATGCCTTGGTGCTGGACGGGTTTGTGCCGGATATGGACAGTGACCTGTTGTGCCGCCAGATCCGCAGCAATCCGGAATGGGGCCATACACGGCTATTGATCCTGTCATCCAACCCCCAGCGTGGGGATGCGGAGCATTTCCGCCAGGCCGGCGCCGATGCCTTCCTTAGCAAATCCCTGCGGGAATCGTGCCTGACACCGATTCTGCACCAACTGTTTTCGGACTCCACCCGGAATGAACGCCGGTTCCTGACCCGTTTCTCGCTGCAGGCGGTGAGCGACAACACCCGCCGCCAGGAGTTGCCGTGCGGGCGCATGAAGGTTCTGCTGGTGGAAGACAACCCGGTTAACCGCACTCTTACCCGCCGGTTGCTGGAAAAACTGGGCTGCGATGTGATGACGGCGAACGACGGCGAGGCCGCCTCCAGCCTCTGGCAATGGCACCCCTTCGATCTGATTTTCATGGACTGCGTGATGCCCCGGGTGGATGGTTTCGAGGCCACCCGCCGCCTTCGCCAGTGGGAGAAGGACCACGGCCGCGACCGGGTGCCCGTGGTGGCGCTGACGGCAAGCGCCATGGAAAAGGATGAGGAGCGCTGCCGCGAGGCGGGTATGGATTCGTTTGTTGCCAAGCCGGTCAATATTGAAATGTTGCGGGCGGTTCTGGAACAATACTGCCAAGCCTCCGCATCCACCTGAATACCCGACACAAGGCCACCATGAACGTAGAATGCCCCACCTGTAAGAAGTCCGTGGAATGGAATGAGAACAACGCGTTTCGCCCTTTCTGTTCCGAACGCTGTAAACTGATTGATCTGGGCGCCTGGGCCAATGAGGAATACCGCGTTCCTGCAGAAAATGCGTCCCCCGACGATCTGGACCAGGGCGGCGACACAACCACCCATTGATCGCCCGTATTAACCCGCCCTTAACCCGTTTTAAGTTGAGCCACCAAAGCCGGACCGTTAACATTCCGGCGGTTACATTCAAACATTAAGAAGGTCGAAGAATGAAAGCGTCCCGAATCCCCCTTATCGTTCTGTCGCTTGCGGCAGCACCTGTATACGCCTCCGATGTGGACCTGAGCCTGACCAACGACTCGGTCAAGGGCCAGGTCAACTTCTTCGGCACCAATTCCGACCTCCAGGTAGGCACCGGCTATACCTATCACGAAGGCAGCCGCCACATCGGCAACGTGGATTTCCACGCCCAGGGCCGCACGGCCATTGGCAATCTGCCGACCACAGCGGGCATTGGTGTTCGCGCCTTTGGCTGGGACGATGATCGGCTGGACGGCGGCGCCGTGGCTCTTGGCGGCTTTGCCACCGTGAACGTGCCCAACGTACCCGGGTTGTCGTTCACTGGCGGGCTTCACTATGCGCCCAGCATCCTTTCCTTTGGCGATTCCGACGACCTCACCAGCCTCGAGCTTCGCGGCAGCTACCGTGTTATCCGCAACGCCGAGTTGTTTGCCGGTTACCGCTACCTGAACACCGAATTTGACGGTCGTGGTGACCTGAACCTGGATGAAGGCGTCATGGCCGGTATGAAGATCTTCTTCTGATCCGGCCCTGACCCTCACGACATTACCCCGCCCGCCCCTACCAGGGCGGGGTTACCACTCCCCATTTTCGTGCCCTTCCTCACTCTTTGTGCCTTGCCAACTTGATAGACTTCTGGCTCACGCTCCGGGAACGTTTATCAGGCATGGACAACCCTATGTTTCACTTAGCTGCACGGGCATTCGCCGCTGTTTTCACTCTCTCCACTTTCACATTGGTGGCCGGCTGCGACGGTAGTGGCGACGCCAACGACGACGTGGCGGGCCGGGAAAACAGCTTCCCGCCGACAAAGAATGCGATCGACGACTTCACACCCGGCTCCACCGGTGACTCCAACAATGCGTCCGGCCTGGCAGAAGATGAAGTGCGAATCACCATGGAGGTGCCGGAATCGGTTGCACCGGGCGGAGAGTTGACCCGCCGCAACCTGCGAATAGTGGAACCGGACACCATCCGGGTTTACCAAACCGACCAGACCCTCCGCGCGCTCGCCTCTGTAGACACCCGGTCCCGCCGGGAAGACAGTGGGCGGACGGTTGTCCGTTTTGAAAATGGACGACCGATCGGGCCGAATGTCGTCATCGAAGCCACCTATGGCAACAGCCGTATGCGATCGCTGGCTGCCGATGAGGACCGGGATGTGAAGGTGAATCCGTTTTCGGAATTCCTGGTGGCCAACACCCTCGACAGCTACAGCTCTGGTGAATTCTCCCAGATCATGGACTGTGTGAACGATGCCAATGGCAACCTTTGTTTGAACAAATACGTTTGGCCCACCCTCGCCGACCAGGTCCATGATTTTGAGATCAACATACCTGGCACCCTGGATGTCGACGGCGCACTCGCCCTGCTTGAGCAACGAGGAGACTTCGCCCGGTATGTCGACGCCATGGCTGACTATGCGCTTCTGGGAGAGAGCTCGTCCGGCAAGATAGAGGCAAGCTCTGCGAATTACCATTCGGTGTTCTGGGGCGTGGAGCTGGGGCAGACATTCCTCGAATCCAGTATTGCCGGATCCGGCCAATGGGGCGTGCGTATCGCGCGCGAGGAAACCACTACCGACCAGAACGGCACCGGCTATCTTTACCCGGGCATGACGTTAACCTCCCTCGACGCCTTCAATATTCGGGTTACGTCCCTGGCCAGCGATATCCCCTATGACCGTCGGGCATTGATACACGCCGATGGTAATGAATTCTTCGACCGACCGGCCTGGGATCTCAATACCCATTCCTCCTCTCCCGGTGCCGCGACTGTGGAGGACGACATTCGCCTGCTGGCCGGCCGGGCCCTCTACCAGAGCATCACCGGCCGTAGTAGCTCCCGGATCATCGGCTGGACCCGCAATCCATATTTCCTGGACGCCTATGTCGGCGGCGGCACCGAGCAGCCCGATCGTGTCCTTAGTGGGTATTTCAGTGCCGGGAAAGCCATTGAACTGCGTTCCGAAAGCGGCGAGCTGAAACGAGAACGCACACTGGAAGATCACTACCTGTCCGTGTTCGAACTGAACCTGCTAAGGAAAGAAGGGTTCCAGCGGCAGACATTGGACGGTCGTGACTACAACGTGGTTTACCTGTCCACCCGCATGGGCGATGAAAGCGAGCCCTTTGTGGTGGAGTCCGGTATTGGGAACTGGCAGATCAGTGGCCCAGACGTCACCCAGACCATGGCGACCACCACACTGCGCAGGGACAATACGGGCACCGTCACGGTTTCCGTACCGGCGGACAACCCTGGCCAACGGGATGCCAACTGGGTCATCAGTGAGCGCCCGTCGCGGGTGTATGACCCAAACAGTGGAAACCGTGTCGTCAGCAACGGACGCCTGAATCTGGACCGTGATAGCGCCTCCGGCCTGGATGAGAAGCCGGATATTGCCGTCGGTGCGTCAACGCCAGACGGCTCCCTGATGGCCTTCAACCTGGACACCAATGCTATTGGTGACGGAATTCTGGTGGCCGCCGAGCAGGCCAATACCTCACCGCCCGGCCAAGGGCGCTACCGCCTTCAAGGCGTGGGGCTGGGAATGGAGCAGGCCAGAAACCGGCTGACGCATTTCGATAATGCCTTGCTCGTCATTGAGTCTTCCAGCAGCGCTCGTCTCGAGGGCCGGACACTCGACATTATCCATCAAGTCGATGCCGAATCCGTTTCCACTCCACAGGCACAGTCACCCGGAACGGTCTCCCTGGCGTACATAGCCAGCAACAGTGGAGCAGCCACGTTTAGCGCAGGCAACCTGACGCTGGATGGCTTTTTCACCCGCGATCAGGACCAGTTTTTCCTGCAACTCAGGCAGACAGACGGCCAGGAAGAGGTGCTCGGGTTGCTCATGGCGACACGCCTGCCAGAATAGCGGGCAGCAAACCACCCGGGCGACGTCGGCGTATAACCTGTTATAATTGCTGTCATATCGATTGTAACGAGAGGTTTTATGTCTTCTGGTATCCGGGCGCTGTGGTTGATAGTTCCGCTGGTGGTTTTTGGTTTATGGGGCACACTGCACACCCCTGACCCAGACCACGACCGAGACAACGAAGACTCGGATATCGCCCTGGCCAAACTGCCTTCACTCCCTGGCTGGTCACGAGCTGACTTGCCGGATTTCTCCGCCTATCGTGATACCACCGAGAAGAAGGCCGCGTTTTTCTCGTTTCTGTACCCACGTATTGTGCTGGCAAACTCACGCATTCTGATCGAGCGTGAGTACCTGGACAGCCTGGCCAGCAAGGACGAACTCAGTAAATCGGAACTGACCTGGCTGAAAAATCAGGCCGAACGGCTGAGGGTGGATGAAGAGCCCGCCAGCGAAAGCATGTTCCGGCGCCTGCGAAACCGTCTTGATGTAATCCCACCGTCGCTGGTGCTGGCACAGGCCGCCAATGAATCCGCCTGGGGCACCTCCCGCTTTGCGCGCAGAGGCAATAACCTGTTCGGACAATGGTGTTTCTCGCAGGGTTGCGGCCTGGTACCCCGGGGGCGCGTTGAGGGCGCCAGCCATGAAGTGGCAAGTTTCTCCTCACCTTATCTGTCCGTGCGCTCTTACATCCAGAACCTGAATCGCCATCCGACCTACCAGTTGCTCAGGGACATTCGCCTGAAAGCTCGTAACCGTGATGATATTGCTAGTGGGCCAAGTCTTGCCGCCGGTTTGCTGGGCTATTCCGAACGCGGCGAAGACTATGTGGAGGAAATTCGCAGTATGATCCGCCACAACAATCTGGATTATTACGATGAGGACTTCCAGGTTATTGTTCAGGAATCCGATTCCCGCAAACTGTCCGAACTGGCTGCGACAAGCAAGGAAGAGGTACTCTTGCCCGGTGCCGCTAGCGATGACGAAACCAGTGGGGAAGGCTAACCCCACCATCACACAACCAAGCTAATTCGCATTCCGGAGACATCGGTCAATGTCCAGGTTCTTGCCCACACCTGTCAAAGGTGTGCTTGCAGTGCTTTGTATTGTTCTTAACACCCTTTGGTTATTCCCGATCCTGATGGTGTTTGCCGTGATCAAGTTGTTGATCCCGACCCCTTCGGTTCGCAAAGGCTGCACCATTGTGCTGAACCGCATCGCATGGGTCTGGATTGGCTTCAACAATGTGCTGGCTGACGTGCTTCACAACATCGAGTGGGATGTCCGCGGCGCTGAGGGCCTGAGTCACGAACACTGGTATTTCGTCACCTGCAACCATCAGAGCTGGGCCGATATTCCCGCCATCCAACACGTACTGAACAGCCGCATCCCACTATTGAAATTTTTCCTCAAACAGCAATTGATCTGGGTACCCTTACTGGGTGTGGCCTGGTGGGCGCTGGATTTCCCCTTCATGCAGCGCCACACCAAGGAGCAGATCGCCAGCCGCCCGGAGTTGAAAGGCAGGGATGTGGAAGCCACCCGGGCCGCCTGTGAGAAGTTCCGTTATACGCCGGTGACCATTTTCAACTTCATGGAAGGGACGCGATTCACGCCGGCCAAACACCAGGGCCAGAATTCACCCCACAGACATCTGCTCAGGCCCCGCGCCGGTGGCACGGCCTTCGTGCTGGAGTCGATGGGCGCATCCCTGCACACCATGCTGGATGTGACCATCGTGTACCCCAACGGCAAGTCCGGGATTTGGGATTATCTGTGTGGCCGGGTCCAACGGATTGTGGTTGACATACGAAGGCGGGAAATTCCGCCACGGTTCTTGGGCATGGACTATGAAAACAACCGTGAAACGCGAGCAGACTTCCAACGCTGGGTGAGCCAGATCTGGGAAGAAAAGGATGCCCTGATAGACGAGCTGAAACAGCCCAACTGAGCACCTTAGATCTCCCTTATGGCAACAGCTACAACAGCCCCAGTTCGCGGGCGCGGACGATGGCCTGCGTGCGTGACTTCACCTCCAGTTTGGCGTTGATACGACGGGCATGGGTTTTCACCGTATGCAGAGAGATGTGCAGGCGGTCGGCAATGTCCTGGTTTGACAGCCCCTGGGCAATCAACTCAAGAACCCCCTGCTCCCGATCACTGATCGGTTCCGCGAGAGGCGCCTGCTCTTTCATGTCGGTGAGCCCGTACAGCGTACCTATCGCTTCAACAAACGGTGTATCCGGTAAGTGGGGCCAGGTTTTCTCGAGCAGCTCCTGAAGCTCTCCCCTGAGCTCGGCGAAGGGGCTGATGTAATGCTCCTCTCCCGCCAGGGCCATGGTGGAGGCCAGCATTTTCTGGGCAGCGGCGGGGCCCTTCTGGCGCCAACTAAGGACGCTTTCCAGAAGCCTGGAATAGATATCCAGCCCGAACGGCAGTGTATCACCGCTATTATCACGAATGTTCCGGACGGTTTCAGCGGCCTTGATGTCGTCGCCCCGTGCCAGTTCGATCCGCGCCTGCAGGCACTGCAGCATGCCCGGCATCATCGGGAACATTTCTGGCACACAATTCACTTCCCGCCATGGTTTGAGCCGTTCCATCGCCTGCGCCGCTGTGTCCGCCTGCCCCAGTGTCAGCCACCCGCTGATTTTCAGGGCCTCAAGCACAGGCACGTACACGGATTCATCCACTTGCCACGACTGCATGGTGCGTTCGGCACGACCAATCCAGGCAAACGCGTCGTCCATGCGGTTCTGTGTGCGACAGATCAATACCCGCAACGCCATGGCCAGTAGCAACCCAAGATCCCGGGTCTGCTCGCCATGGCGGATGCAGGTTACCAGCAGGCGGTCCGCTTCCGCTTGCCTCCCCTGATGCCAAAGCACCATCACCAGGTTCAACTGCAGGCGCGTTTCGCCGACACGGGCGGGCCGTGAGGACTCGTTCATGGCGGTGTCCAGGCCAGTGCGCAACAGTTGCTCGGCGTGCTTCAGTGAGCCTTTTCCAAGTTCGATCCGCGCGTGGGCATAGACTGCCAGAATCTCCGAGCCTGCGTCTCCCGCCTCTCTGGCCAGCCTGGCGGCAATGCGGTTGGCTTCCCTGGCATCGCCAAATTTGCCAGCGGCGCACAACGCACTGGACCTGACCAGTTGCGTCACCAACTGGCCCTGAGTAGACAGTTCTTCCGCCTGCAGGGCCCTGTCCGCTACCGCCAACGCCTCATCAACGCTGCCTTCACCACGGAGGATAAAGGCCCTGAGCGCGTCGATTCGGCCGGCAAGCTCAGGGTACTCTCCGTTATCCAGATCGTTGATCAACGTTCTTGCCTGGCTGAACTGGCCACCAATGGCATGAACCCAGCCGTAGACAATTTTCAGGCGTGCGCTGCGTTCCAGCAGCCCCGCTGGCAGCGACCTGCGGAGTCGCAGCAACGAAGCGGTATCCTGTCCAATCAACAAGGCCTCGGAGCCTTCCGACGCTATCCGGACCGACTCTTCGAGGTTGCCGCTGACCAGGGCATAGCGCAGCGCCTCGGGAAACTGGTTGCGCTCGCTGAACCAGCGGCTGGCCTTCAGGGCACGCTCCCTCGACCCGTCCAGGGCAGGCGTCTGCAACCAGTCATGGAGCAATGGATTCAAGCGGTACCAACGCCCGCGCCCCGGTAATGGGCGCAGGGGAATACCGCTTTCCGACGCCGCTGAAGGCCGAAAGGCGTGATCACACCCTGCATCAGCCAACGCCAGGAACAGTTCGTCCGACACGATTTCCATTTCCGCCATGATTCGCAGGGAACGCTGTTGACCAGGCGTCAGGTGGATCAGCACGGCGTCCCTGAGGAAACGCTCCACACTGAACGTTTCCTGGATCGGCAATCGCGATTCCGGTGTGGATTCCAGTTCCCGCTGGTACAGCCCCAACGGCGTAATCCACCCCTCCGTTAGCGAATTGAGGTGCTCCACGGCGACTGTGGTCAACTGGTTTCGATTGACCAATGTGTGGAAAAACTCGAAGGTTTCCAGCCGTGTCAGCTCGAGGGAGTCGGTGCCGATTCTGTTGAATCGGCCTTCCAGTTCAAACGTGTGGGTTTCAAAGGGCAACGGTTTTCTGGACACCATCACCAAAGCCAGACCAGGAGGAATGCTGGCAACGAGTTGCTGGAGCAACGCGATGGCTGCTGGGTTGACCACCGTGCCGACGTTGTCGATCACCAGTACGCTATCGCCGGCCGGGGTGTTCCAATGCTGGTCAGACAGTAACAGGGCAAGCGCGTCCGTATTACTGGAGGCTTTTTGTTGCCCGGACGGCCGGGAGGTTGCACCGGGTGGGGTCAGCGCAATTTCCAGCAAGGCCAGTAGACGCCCGGCATCGTTTTCCTGCCCGGTCAGGCCCAGCCACCGAAGGGTTTCAGGGGTGCGGGAAGTTTCACGGAACGCCGCACTCAGGGCATGGGTTTTTCCAAAACCGGATGGCGCCTCCAGCAGCAGGGTTGACCCCGGCGTTATGGTGGCAGTCAGCTTCTCGGTTAGCGCGGGCCTTCTGAGATAATTCGGAACGGGCTCCGGCATCCGTACCCGCTGGCGCAGCAAATCCCTGATCAACTCACCACGATGAGCACCGCCTAATGTTGACTGGAACTCATCGTTGGCCGCACAGCCATCATCGAATGGTTTCACTCTTTGCCCCGTTGAAAACCCGGAATCTATGAGCCCGGTGGGCCCTTTTCCGGCAAATGTGATCTCTGCTTTGTCGTTGCTGTGGCGCCCTGCATCGGGTACGCCTTTAGTATTAGTAGGGAGAGGTTAAACCAAATCAGGGGTAGGCTGCAAAAATTTGACGGGAAGGTTACAAAACACCGGCAGATTTCCAACAATCGGGGAAAATCAAAGGCTTTAATAAAAAAACGGCGGGCCAGGGCCCGCCGTTTTTAAGCCACCCGGGATCACTCCCGGATAATGACGACTTACCGCGTACCTGCGCGACGAAGTGCAGCAGGCGTGTAGTCACGTGACCTTCGGTCAACACCGAACTCATACGGGTTGGACTCTTCGTTGGTCAACCCCAGGACCAGATACCGGCCAGACAGCAGGTCGTAAAGAGTTTCAATGGCGTACCAGGGCACGATCTGATCGTAGAACTGCATGCTGTGCGCTTCAGCCACACGCCACAGTTCTCCACGACCATCGTAGTGATCGATCACCGCTGCCTGCCATGTGTCTTCGTCAATGTAGAAGTCACGCTGGGCGTAGATATGACGCTCACCATCCTTCAGGGTGGCACGCACGTGCCAGACACGATGCAGCTCATAACGGGTCAGATTCTGGTTGATATGACCGGCCTTGATGATCTCGTCATAGTCCAGGCTACGGTCGACCAGCTTGTAGGAATTGTACGGGATGTACATTTCCTTCTTTCCAACCAGTTCCCAGTTGTAACGATCAGGCGCACCGTTGAACATATCGAAGTTGTCGGAGGTACGCATGCCGTCTGAAGCGGTACCAGGGCCGTCATAAGCTACCTGCGGTGCGCGACGAACCCGGCGCTGACCGGCATTGTATACCCATGCACGACGCGGTTCTTCAACCTGGTCAATAGTCTCGTGAACCAGCAGGACGTTACCGGCCAGTCGCGCAGGCGCAGTAATGGCCTGCTTGAAGTAGAACAGTACGTTCGGGTCCTGCCCTGGCTCGTAATCTTCCAGGTACGTTTTCCATGTCAGTTCGTCCTGGAATTTTACTACGCTGAAAGCACCATCTTCGGTTGGTGTGACCTGCCCAACGTTACGCTGGACCGAGCCACCACGATAACGGGTGATGTGGTTCCAGATCACTTCCAGACCATTCTGCGGAATCGGGAATGGAGTGGCCGTCTGGTAATTACCCAGGCCGTTACCATCCTTGATCAGCTCCACCGTCGTAGCGTTGTCAACGGTATCCTTCATGACCTGTTCCGGGTACGCAGCAGAACGATGCGTCTCGTATACCGGCATGACGTAGTCGTCATAACGCTTGATCATCGCAACCTGGCCAGGGGAGAGATTTTCCGCGTACTGGTCAACGTTGCTCTGGTTGATGGTGAACTTAGGTTCCTCATTCGGGAACGGGTTCACGTAGATACCATCGTTTTTGTAGCCCGCCGGAGGCGTTGTCAGACCGCCATCCCAGGCCGGAATAGCGCCTCCGTTACCCGCTTTCTCAGCGCCCATTGGCGTGAGCGAGTCACCCAGCTTGGCCGCTTCCTGTGCGGAAACCGCGCCAAAGGCGTTACCCGCAATCAACGTTGCAGACAGGATGCCAGTGGCCAGTAGCTTCTTGTTCAGTTTCATTTAAATTACCTCGTTAAACGAATTCAGGCCGAATCAGAATGAGTAGGAAACGCTCGCACTCACGAAATCACGGTCGGTCAACTCGTTATACGGCTTGCCACCGAAAAAGTTTGTGTAACCGATATTACCGGTTATACGGTTCTGGTATTCAGCCTGCAATGACAGACCAATGGCCTTGTTGCCTTCGCTGAAGTTACCGCCCGGAGAAGGCGCGTAACCCTGCACATCGTGGCTCCAGGCCAGTTGTGGTGAAAGGTTAATGCCAGAGAACGCGTTCAGGTAGCTCCACACCAGACGGGTACGGTAGCCCCAGGAAAAGGACGTGGTAAAGCCCTCGTTATTACAATAGTTGGTATTGATGTTGGCGCCTGCCTCACAGAAATCACCCGTGAAGTTGGAGCCGTCCACCGGCAACGTACCGATACCGAAGGTGCCTGAGCGACCGTAACGGGCTTCATCTTCGTCCGGAAGATCGTGAACGTAGGTGGCACCAAATTCAGTGATCAGGGACAGGCGGCTTGCTCCCATGACCTGGTCGAAGAACTTGATCAGCGTGAACTGCGCCTGGGAAACATTGAACCGGTCGTAGCCGTCAACAGGCTTTCCAGCCAGATTGGCTCCACCGGATTCTTCGAGCCGCTGTTTTTCCAGCTTGCTTAGAATTTCCCCGTTTGGACCACGCTGCTGCAAACCACCAAAGATCAGCTCAAATGCGTTCCACTGGAGCGGAACGTTATCACGGAAGCTGTATTCAGCACCCAGAGACCAACCACCCGGGGTCGTGGTGTTGATACTGATACCATAGAGATTGATGTTTTCGGGATACTCAATAAAGTAGCTCGGAAACGTGGAGTTCGGCTCATTCGGATCGTTCTGTTGGCTGCCGCTGGGTGAAGACGGGTTGTTCACCAGACCACTGACATACGGCAGACGGCTGTTGTACTTGATGTAGTAGAAACCAAGCTCTGAATCGTTCAGGGCTGGCACATACCAGCGCAACGCGACACCAAACTGGTCTTTGGAATCTGCCTCACGGTCCGCAAGACGAGGAGCAATGAACCCCTGCGCCGCCGCTTGAGAATCAGGCAACTGACCTGCTAGCAAAACTGGACCACAACCGTCAGCAGCGAAGTCGTTTGTGGAAAAGAACGTGCCGCAATCATCTGGGCGAACCGGCTCCCAATCAGCTTGCACGAAGGTCTCAACAGTCACATTTTCCGTAATACCTGCGGATGCGTAAAACATCTCAACCGGCAACAGCGCATCCTTCAGTTCGGAGCCTGGTGCCCGGAAGGCAGGTACGTTAACCGGGTTGATGGTATTTATGCCCCCCTGGATAAATGTACTCTCACCCCAGCTCAACACCTGCTTGCCGTAGCGCAGGCTGACCGGCACATTACCAAAATACCAGTCGGAAAATACGTAGGCATCAAGAATTTCGCCGCCGGAGGCATATTTTTTGGCCTCTTCGTTCAGTTCGCGACGCTGACCAACAGGATCAACCGCTCTGCTCTCATCCTTCAACTCGAAGTCATACCAGTAACGCCCCCGCGCAAAGCCACCTATCCGGGTAAGCGTGTCGCTATCCACATCGTAGCTGAGAAAAAGTTCGCTGTTACCCTTGACGATTTTGGAGTAGGTATCCCCTTTCTCGAAGTTGAGGTTACCGTCGTCATAGTTGTTGGTAGAAGCACCGATGTTGGCCAAGGGCTGACCGGGAGCGTATTCAGGCCCCAGGTTACCCTGGGCAATCAACCTTCTGTCCTGTGACTCGGTTCGCCAGCCAACGCCCGCCGACAGCGTCGTGTTGAAAGAGGCTTCCACATCCCCCACGTAAAATGAATAGGCAGCTGCCTGCCCGGATACTCCGGCTGCAACTGCTACGGCCAGCGGCAATTTAGTCCACTGCTGCCATTGATGTGTTTTTCTTGTCATTGGAAGGCTACTCCATTGTTGTTCTGAGTCGCTGCTCTGATTATTGGTGTTCACGATGTTTGGAGGCTTCATGCACAGTGCTCGTGATGTTGGCACTATAGCTAACGCCATCGAACGCTTTGATCAGTCAAAAGTATGATTTTACGATTCCGCCCCTCTCTGGTACGCCCCTCTCTGCGGCAGACTTCCCTCGCACTGACTCACTATAGTCAACAAATTTGGATGCAACCAGCCGGCCCAAATCACAGCATTTCAATAGCCATCGCCGTCGCCTCGCCACCACCAATACACAGTGCTGCAACGCCCTTCTTCTTGCCATAGTGTTTGAGGGAGTGCATCAGCGTCACCAGCAGGCGGGAGCCAGTGGAACCGACAGGGTGACCCTGAGCGCAGGCGCCACCGTGGATGTTGACCTTCTCCGGGTCCAGGCCGAGCTCGCGGATGGGCATCATGGCGACCATGGCGAAGGCTTCGTTGATCTCAAACAGGTCCACGTCGTCTTTTGTCCAGCCGGTTTTGGCGAAAAGGGTTTCGATGGCACCCACCGGAGCGCAGGTGAATTCAGCCGGATGCTGGGACTGGGTGCTATGGGCAACGATCCGCGCCAAGGGTTTAAGGCCGCGCTTTTCGGCTTCGGATTCACGCATCAACACCAGTGCAGAGGCACCATCCGATATTGACGAGGCATTGGCCGCGGTAACAGTGCCGTCTTTGGCAAAGGCCGGGCGCAGGCTCGGGATCTTTTCGATGTTGGCGCTGTGGGGCTGCTCGTCGTCCTCAACCACCACTTCACCTTTGCGGGTCTTGACGGTAACCGGGATAATTTCGTCTTTCAGTAGCCCTTCTTCAATGGCTTTCTTGGCTCGGGTCAGGGAGGTAATCGCGTATTCGTCCATCTCTTCCCGGGTGTAGCCTTTCTTGTCGGCCATTTCCTGAGCGAAAGCCCCCATCAGCCGACCGGTTTCCGCGTCTTCAAGGCCGTCCAGGAACATATGGTCCTGAGGCGCCTGGCCTGGCCCCATGCGATAGCCACCGCGAACGCCCTGTAGGATGTACGGTGCGTTGGACATGCTCTCCATGCCACCGGCAACCATAATATCGTTGGTGCCGGCCTTGATCACATCGTGGGCAAACATGGCGGCTTTCATGCCCGAACCGCAAAGCTTATTGATCGTCGTGGCACCAGTGCTGTCCGGTAGCCCCGCCTGCCGCATGGCCTGGCGAGCCGGCCCTTGCTTGAGCCCTGCCGGCAGGACATTGCCCATGATCACTTCCTGCACGTCTGCCGGCTGCAACCCGGCACGGCGGATAGCTTCGGTAATACTGATAGCACCCAGCTCCGGTGCGGAAACCGCGGCCAGGCTGCCCTGGAATCCGCCCATGGGGGTGCGTACACCACTGACGATGACGACGTTGTCTGTGCTCATTACTTGATCTCTCTATCGTTTGGGTAGTTCGTTATCGGATTGGACTTCATTTAGTCCGACGTCTATCAGGCCTTGTGAGGTGCCTCGAGGTATTCCCTGGATTGCATTTCCAGCAACCGGGACTCCGTTCGTTCAAATTCAAAACCAAGCCGCCCGCCGGCATACAGGTCCGTAATCGAAGCTTCTGCGGAAATGATCACCTTGACGTTGCGATCGTAAAATTCGTCAATCATGTTTATGAATCGCCGGGCCTGATCGTCCTTGTCTTTTCCCAGCACCGGGACATTGCTGATGATCACTGCGTGAAACTCCCGCGCCAGCTCGATGTAGTCGTTCTGGCTGCGCGGGCCATCGCACAGGGTCCTGAAATCAAACCAGACCACGTCATCGGCGTGGCTGAGGGCGGTCAGCTTTCGGCCGTTGATATCCAACTCCAGGCTGTGGCTGCCCGCCTCAAGCGCAAGCCCGTCGTAACTTTTCTGAAGGCTCTTGTCGGCGTCCTCATCCAGGGGAAAGTGGTACAACTCGGCCTGCTCCAGGGTTCTCAGGCGATAATCCACACCGCCATCCACGTTCACCACTTCGGTGTGCTTCTTGACCAGCGCGATGGCGGGCAGGAAGCGGGCACGCTGCAGGCCATCCTTGTAAAGCCCGTCAGGCACGATATTGGAGGTACAGACCAGGGTCACACCACGGCTGAACAGGCCATCCATCAACGTTGCCAGTATCATGGCGTCACCGATGTCAGAGACAAAAAATTCGTCAAAGCAGATCACCCGGGTTTCGTCCGCAAACATTTTCGCCACGATATCCAACGGGTTTTTCTCGCCTTTCAGGCTTTTCAGTTCCTTGTGAACACGCTGCATAAACCGGTGGAAGTGCACTCGCATCTTGCGATCAAAGGGCAGAGCTTCATAGAACGTATCCATGAGGTAAGTTTTACCGCGACCCACGCCGCCCCAGAAATACAAACCCTTCACCGGATCTTCTTTGCCCTTCCTGAACTTGAGGCGAAGTTTGACCATCGGTTTGTCACGCTCCCTTTCCGCCGCCACCAGTTTGTCGTAAAGTGACTGCAAACGGCGGACCGCATCTTCCTGGGCCGGGTCTTTGTGAAACTCGGGCCGCTCAAGGTCCTGCTGGTATCGTTCCCATGGGGTCATATGGGTAGTGGTCATACGGATTCGCTTTTGGGGTGTCATTAAGGCGTTTCCCGAAGTATGGTCATTCATAACGGCGGCGTATTGTGGCCGATTTTGGCTTTATTCGCCACGTTCGGCACTCCCGGAGACCGCTGCAGCGGGGGGGCAAGCCCGACACACGACGCAATACGACGATTGGCGCACTGAGCATTCGTGCGTGAAAGGGCCTTGAGACGATATACTTTAGGAAGGAATTCCTATTCATCAAAAGGATGACACAGCTTATGACAAACCTGATTCTGGCAGCCATCGCCGCATTGATTGTTGGCATTGTCATCGGGGTTCTGGTTGGCCGGTCTGGTCAAGGCTCCACCCTGCGGCAGCGCCGGGCGGAACAGCAGATTGAGGAGCTGAGAAACGAGTACACTCGCTACCAGGCGCAGGTTAATGAGCACTTTATGGAATCCGCGCACCTGCTGCGCCGTTTCAACGACACCTACCGGGACGTGAACCAGCACATGGCGCGAGGTGCCAACCGCCTCTGCAACGACGAGGACTGGCTGCTGGAGCTTGAAAAAGAAAACGCCAAGGCTCGCCTGGAAGGCGCCGCCAGCGAAGACAATGCAGAGCCGCCCCGGGACTACGCCCCGAAGAGCGACCCCAAGGAAAAAGGCACCCTGGCCGAGGACTTTGGCCTGGCCGAGAAGCAGCAGAAAGCCTGACGCTTACACCGGGTTATCGCAGTCGATAAACCGGTGACTTATCCCGAACGTTTTCTCCAGAGCCCGCGCCAGGGCCTGAACGCCATAGCGCTCTGTGGCGTGATGCCCTGCTGCATAGTAATGGATACCGCATTCGCGGGCGGTATGGGTGGTCGGCTCTGAGATCTCGCCACTGATGTAGGCGTCCAGCCCCGCGTCCAATGCGCTGCCAATGAATCCCTGTGCCGCGCCAGTACACCAGCCAACCCGGGAAATCTGTACCGGCCCCTCTCCAACCCGGAGCGGTGCCCGCGCCAAACGCTCACCAATCAGGTCTGCGAACGCTTGCGGCGCCATCGGAGCTTCCAGTTCACCCTGCCAAACAAGCCCGCCCAACGGACGGGGATTAAGAATACCCAGAACGTCGGCCAACTGGCGATTGTTGCCATACTCAGGATGATCATCCAGCGGCAGGTGGTAAGCAACCAGGTTAATGTCGTGGTCCAACAAGCGCTTGATCCTGTCCCGCTTCATGCCACGGATAGCCTGATCTTCCCCTTTCCAGAAGTAGCCATGGTGCACAAGGATCATGTCGGCATTCGCGTCGATTGCCGCGTCCACGAGCGCACGGGAAGCAGTGACACCACTGACAATGGTGTTGACCTCTTCCGCGCCTTCAACCTGCAGACCGTTGGGGCAATAGTCCTTGAAGTTTTCCGGGGCCAGCCAGTCGTTCAGTGTGCGGAGTATCTCAGTGCGTGAAGCCATGCAGCCTCCGTGATATTGCCTTGAGTATGTTGTGTCACACCAACGTTTTCAGGCACTCAATCAACCGCTTGTTCTGGTCGGCGGTGCCGATGGTGATGCGCAGGAAATCCGAAATACGGGGTTTATTGAAGTGACGCACAATCACACCCTGTTCCCGCAGCCCCTTCGCCAGGGACTCGCCGGCGTGATCCGGATGGCGCGTAAGGATAAAATTGGCCTTCGAGGGCAACACATCGAAGCCCAGGGCTTCCAGTTCAGAGGTCACCCATCCCCGCTCACCGATCACGCCTTCGCAGGTGGCACGGAACCAGTCTTCGTCCTCGAAGGCAGCAATGGCGCCCGCCTGGGCCAGGCGGTCGAGAGGATAGGAGTTAAAGCTGTTCTTGACGCGGTTCAGGGCCTCAATAACCTCCGAACTTCCAATCGCGAAACCAACGCGCAATCCCGCCAGGGAACGGGCCTTGGACAGGGTCTGGCAGACCAGGAGATTCGGGTATTTCCCGACCAGCTTGATGGCACTCTCCCCACCGAAATCCACATAGGCTTCGTCCACAACCACAACCCGATCGGGATTGGCGGCCACGATAGCCTCAACCTTGTCCAGCGCCAGGTATCGCCCGGTAGGCGCATTGGGGTTGGCGAAGATAACGCCACCGTTAGGCTGTTTGTAGTCCTCGGGATTAATCTCGAAGCTCTCGGTCAGCGGTACCGTTTTGCCTTCAATGTTATAGAGCCCGCAATACACCGGATAAAAACTGTAGGTGATGTCCGGGTAAAGCACGGGCTCGCCGTGCTGGAAGAGGCCATAAAAGATGTGCGCCAGCACTTCGTCGGAACCGTTACCGAGGAAAACCTGCTCGCTCTGGACGCCATGGTAGCTGGCAATGGTGTTTTTCAGGGCTTCGCCTTCGGGATCTGGATAGAGCCGAAGGTTATCGTTCAGCTCGGCGGTGATCGCCTCGACGACCTTCGGAGACGGACCAAACGGGTTTTCATTGGTGTTCAGCTTCACCAGGTTGGCCATTTTCGGCTGCTCCCCGGGGACATAGGGAACCAGATCCTTTACCAACGGACTCCATAACTTACTCATGTAGACTGATCCTCCCGCACCCGGTACTCGGCAGAGCGAGCATGCGCCGTTAACCCTTCACCGCGGGCCAGAACCGAGGCAACCCGCCCCATCCGGTCCGCACCCTTCGCAGTAAACCCAATCAGGGAAGACCGTTTCTGAAAGTCATAAACTCCCAGGGGCGACGAGAAACGCGCCGTACCGGACGTCGGCAACACGTGGTTAGGGCCGGCACAGTAATCACCCAGCGCCTCGGCCGTAAAGCGGCCCATAAAAATCGCACCGGCGTGGCGAATTTCTTCGACCAGACTCTCCGGGTCTTCCACGGAAAGCTCCAGGTGTTCCGGCGCGATGCGGTTGGACACCTGGGCGGCTTCGGAAAGGTCGGCAACGTGGATCAGCGCGGCCCGGTCAGTCATTGAGGTAGCGATAATGTCCGCCCGCTCCATGGTAGGCAGCAGTTTGTTGATACTGGCCTCCACCGCATCCAGGAACGCCGCATCCGGGCTGATAAGGATGGACTGGGCCTGCTCATCGTGCTCGGCCTGGGAGAAGAGGTCCATGGCGATCCAGTCCGGGTCGGTTTTACCGTCGCAAATCACCAGAATCTCGGATGGGCCCGCAATCATGTCGATGCCGACGGTGCCGAAAACTTCGCGCTTGGCAGTGGCGACGAAAATATTGCCGGGACCGACGATTTTATCTACCGCCGGAATGGTTTCGGTCCCATAAGCCAATGCGCCAACTGCCTGTGCGCCGCCTACGCAAAACACACGGTCCACACCCGCAATCGCCGCAGCCGCAAGAACCATATCGTTCACCACACCATCCGGCGTAGGAACCACCATGATTACCTCACCTACCCCGGCAACCTTTGCCGGAATGGCGTTCATCAAAACCGACGACGGATAAGCGGCCTTGCCACCCGGCACATAAAGCCCTGCCCGATCCAGCGGCGTCACCTTCTGCCCCAGCACCGTGCCGTCATCGTCCTCATACTGCCAGGACTTCTGATTCTGACGCTCGTGATAGTCACGCACCCGCTCGGCGGCTTTTTCCAAAGCAATACGCTGATCCTGGGGAATAGCGTCTAAAGCTTTCTGCAACCGCTCCTGCCCCATCTCCAGCTCGGCAACGGAACCAACCCTCAGCCGGTCAAACTTCTCGGTAAACTCAAGAACCGCCGCGTCACCACGGGTTTTTACCTGATGCAGGATATGACGAACCGACTCATTTACCTGATGATCAACACTGTCTTCCCAAGCCAGAAGCTTGGCCAGCGCACTGTTAAAGCCACTGTCGGAAGCGTTCAATCGTCTGATGCTGATATCAGTCATTTCATCTTTCCTGCTGTGCGAATCTACTCCGCGGTTTGAAAAGTGTTATTGGCCTGAGGATAAGTAAATGGCCCGGGAACGGGTCAGGAAGGGCTTTCCAAAACTGTACGAAGCCATGGATGGCGGAGTCCAAGCGTCACATGGATGTGCCGAAGGAGCGTGTTTTGGAAAGCCCTTCCTGAGCCGTTCTTACTCCGAAGAGGCCCGCCGCTTCTCAACAGCAGCAGACATCATCTCAATTATGGGATTAATGCCCGCATGTTTCATCTTCATCGATGCACGATTGACCACCAGGCGAGAACTTATGTTCTCAATCAGCTCACGAGCTTCAAGGCCATTCGCTTTCAGGGTATTACCGGTATCAACGATATCCACAATCTCGTCGGCGAGACCCAGAATCGGCGCAAGCTCCATGGCACCGTACAGTTTGATGATATCTGCCTGACGGCCCTGGGCCGCGTAATATTGGCGCGCCAGGTTCACAAACTTGGTCGCGACACGGAGCCGGCCTTCCGGCGCTTTGATGCCTTTCTTCCCCGCTGTCATCAACCGACACCGGGAAATATTCAGGTCCAGCGGCTCATAAAGCCCGTCGCCGCCATGCTCCATCAGCACGTCCTTTCCCGTCACCCCCAGGTCCGCACCACCGTACTGAACATAGGTAGGCACATCGGTCGCGCGCAGAATCAGTATGCGCACATTGGGATCTGTGGTTGGGAACACCAGTTTCCGCGACTTCTTTACATCGTCGACCAGTTCAATACCCGCTTCTTTCAACAGCGGCAGCGTCTCGTCCAGGATTCGCCCCTTCGACAGCGCGATGGTGATGGAGTCGGTCATGCGTCCTTCCGGTTTAATGTGTTCAGGCTGGCAGGCGCCGGATACTGGCGCCCAACAGCTGCAGTTTTTCTTCAATACACTCGTAACCACGGTCGATGTGGTAAATACGGTCCACGATGGTGTCACCATCCGCCACCAGCCCGGCAATAACCAGACTCGCGGACGCCCGCAGGTCCGTTGCCATAACGGGGGCACCGGTGAGGTGATCCACGCCCTTGATAATGGCCGCATTGCCTTCAAGCGTGATGTCCGCGCCCATGCGGATCAGCTCCTGCAGATGCATGAAGCGGTTTTCGAATACCGTTTCCACGATGGTTCCGGTGCCTTCAGCCACAGCATTCATGGCCGCAAACTGCGCCTGCATGTCGGTGGGGAACGCCGGGTATGGAGCAGTCCGGATACTGACTGCCTTGGGCTGATTCCCTTTCATATCCAGGGAGATCCAGTCCTTGCCGGTATCGATATGGGCACCGGCCTCTTCAAGTTTCAGCAGTACAGCTTCCAGAAGGTCCTCGCGGGTATCCTTCAACTTCACCCGACCCCGGGATGCGGCCGCAGCAACCAGATAGGTGCCGGTTTCAACACGGTCCGGCAGCACGTCGTAATGGCAACCGTGGAGTCTCTCAACACCATTGATTTCGATAGTAGCGGTGCCATGGCCCTTGATGTCCGCGCCCATGGCAATCAGGCATTCCGCCAGATCCACCACTTCCGGCTCCCGGGCAGAGTTTTCCAGGATGGTTTTACCATCGGCCAAAGCTGCGGCCATCATCAGGTTTTCGGTGCCAGTGACCGTCACGGTGTCCAGGAAGATATGGGCACCTTTCAAGCGGCCATTGGTCTTTGCCTTGATATAGCCATTTTCGACCTTGATCTCGGCACCCATCTGTTCCAGGCCCTGAATGTGCAGGTTAACCGGCCGGCTACCAATGGCACAGCCACCCGGCAGGGACACTTCCGCCTCGCCGAAGTGAGCCACCAGGGGCCCAAGCACCAGAATCGAGGCCCGCATGGTTTTAACCAGCTCGTAGGGCGCGTGGAACTGCTTGATGGTATTGGCGTGGACTTCGACACTCATTTTCTCGTCGATCATCAGTTCCACGCCCATGCGGCCAAGCAGCTCGATCATCGTGGTGATGTCGTTCAGGTGCGGCAGGTTGCCCACCGTTACCGGTTCGTCCGCCAGCAGTGTGGCGGCCAGAATCGGTAGCGCTGCGTTCTTGGCGCCGGAAATCCGGATTTCGCCGTCGAGAGGCTTGCGGCCTCTGATCAGAAGTTTGTCCACAATGGTGTCCTGTAGTTTGCGGGCGTATCAACCCTGGCGCGCGGCCCATTCAGCCGGCGTAAAGGCCTTGGGGTGCAGAGCGTGAATGGTGCCGTCCAGAATGTGCTGAAACAACGCCTTGTTGATCAGTTGCTGCCGCTTGATGGTTGGCAGCCCCTCGAAAACATCGCCCACCACAACAACAAGATAGTGATTGCCATCGACCTGCACTTCGACTTCACAGCCGGGCAGCGCCTCTTTGACCAGCTCGGCAACTTCGGTGGCTTCCATAAAAAATCCTCGGGCGTTTTTAAATCAAGGGCGAGATTGTAACCAATTATGGCATTCGGGTCAGCTTTGGTGCAGGTTTTCAGGCGATGACGGCGAGGAGAAGCCCGGCAACTGGCGGTCAAGGCCGCTCAGGGCGGCCAACGAGTTCAGTCGATCACTGACGCCGATAAACCGGAGGGACTGGCTGCGAGCGCATGCAAAGCGTTGCCAGCACAACAGCAGCGACAGCACTACACTGTGGGCGGTGCCCATGGCGGACAGGTCTACCTGCAGATCCGCCTTGCTGGCCTGTATCGACTTTTCCCCCTCGCGCCTGACCGGGACTACGGACAGGGGGTCAATTTCCCCGCGCACTGAGAGCGTATTGCCATCAAGACTCACCTCAGGCAGATTCGTACTCATGATTTGTCGACGTCACCTTCGAGGTTCAGGGACTCCACCGCATCACCCCAGTCGTCGATCACGGCCTGGACCTCGCCGCCGTTTTTCTCCATTTCCTGGCTGAACCGATCACGAAATGCGAGGCCGATGTTCACGCCTTCGACGATCACGTTTTCCATCATCCAGCGCCCTTCTTCCGCCTCGTACATGGAGTACGTCACCGGATATCGGGTGCCGGAGGCGCTGATCACTTCCATACGCACGGACGCCCGTGCGTCGTCGTTCGGGTTGATCGTGGCTTCCTTTACCTCGATGGTAAAATCGTCAGCGCTAACCAGAGCCTGAGCGTAACTGTCGAAAAGGCTGCGTTTGAACTTTTCGACGAATTCGTCGCGCTGTTCCGGTGATGTCTGCCGTGCATAGCGGCCCATGACCCGAGCGGCGATTCGGCGAAAGTCGACGAAGTTTTTCAGTTCCTGATCCATACTCCGGTAGAACGCCTGGGGGTCCTTCTCATAAAGACCCTTTTCCTCATTCAGCTTGTCGACCAGCCTCTGGGTGTTCTTATCAACGTACTCGCGGAGTTCCTCCTCCGGACCGGCATGGGCCGGCGCTGCCAGTGCTACCATCAGCAACGTGACTATCATCAGGCTTTGTCTGATCAGAACCATGGTTTTCTCCCGTGAACCACTTTCTTTCATTGTGACTGCCCTGAGGCAAAGTTGGATATTAGCCGTTCAAGATTCATGGCGGATTGTGTGGAATAGAACGTATCTCCGTCGCCCAGCGACTCCATATCTCCGCCCACCGAAATATCAATGTACTGTTCGCCAAGCAGCCCGGATGTACGTATTACTGCTGAGCTATCCGCTGGAATATTATCCACACTGGCGTTCACATCAATAGTCACGCGGGCCTGATAGGTTTCCCGGTTCAGGGTTATCTCCCGGATCTTGCCAACGGTGACACCAGCCATGGATACCTTTGCCCGGGGCGTCAGCCCGCCGGCGTCGTTAAAATTGGCGTAGAGTGTGTACGAGCTTTCCGGCGCTTTCGGCGTAAGCCCGCTGACCTGCAACGCCAGAAACATTATGGCGGCGATGCCCGCGATCATGAACAGCCCCACAATCACTTCTGTTGTTCTCTGTGCCATTCCGGCCCCCTGTTTTCTGACTTTCCAGTATACCGCGGTCAGAAGTCACCAAACATGACGGCGGTAAGCACAAAATCCAGCCCGAGTACGGCCAGCGACGAATACACCACGGTTTTGGTCGTTGCGGCACTGATACCGGCCGAGGTGGGCACACAGTCATACCCTTGATAGACCGCAATCCAGGTGCAGACGAATCCGAAGACAATACTCTTGATGACACCATTCAGGACATCAGTGGTGAAGCTTACGGAAGACTGCATATTGCCCCAGAATGACCCTTCGAACACGCCCAGCCATTCAACGCCCACAAGCATGCCACCCCATATGCCAACCACCGAGAACACCGCAGCCAGCACGGGCACCGAAATAAAGCCCGCCCATAAACGAGGGGCAATCACGCGGCGCAGCGGATCAACGCCCATCATTTCCATACTCGAAAGCTGTTCGGTGGTTTTCATCAACCCGATTTCCGCCGTCAGTGCGGAACCCGCGCGGCCGGCAAACAACAGCGCGGTCACCACGGGGCCCAGTTCCCGCACCAGGGTCAGGGCAATCATCTGACCGATCGCGGCTTCAGATCCGTAGTCGCTGAGGATGGTGTACCCCTGCAACCCCAGAACCATCCCGATAAACAGGCCGGACACCACTATGATGGCCAGGGACAGAACACCGACGGAGTACAGCTGCGTCAGCAGCAGCGGAAAACCGACCGAGGGCCGTGGGACGCCTCCCAGGGCACCGGCAAGGAAACGCCCGGAGCGGCCGAGCGATGCAATCACGTTCATCCCCAATCGGCCAAAAGCCGCCAGCCGGTCCATCAATCCCCCCTCCCGGCCATACTCCAGTCCTGAGCCGCATCGGCAGCCGGATAGTGGAACGGCACCGGACCATCCGGATGACCACGCAGGAACTGCTGAACCTGTTCCGATGGGTGCGCCCTCAACTCCTCAGGTGTGCCGTCGCCTATGATACGACCATCCGCGACGATACAGGCGTAGTGGCAGATACTCAGGGACTCCGGCACATCATGGGACACCAGCACACTGGTCAGGCCCATGGAACTGTTGAGATCCCGGATCAGCTTTACCAGGACACCCATGGCAATCGGGTCCTGGCCGGTAAAAGGCTCGTCGTACATGATCAGTTCTGGGTCCAGCGCGATGCTGCGCGCCAGCGCCACACGTCTGGTCATACCACCAGACAGTTCTGCCGGCATCAGATCCCGGGCTCCGCGAAGCCCCACAGCTTCGAGCTTCATCAGAACGATGTCGCGGATCATATCCTCCGGCAAGGTGGTATGAACCCGGAGCGGGAACGCCACGTTTTCAAAGACACTGAGATCCGTGAACAACGCTCCACTCTGGAACAGCATCCCCATCTTTTCCCGCAGACGGTAAAGCGCCTTGCGCTTGAGCTGAGGAACTTTCTCCCCCGCGACGACTATGCTGCCGGAGTCCGGTTTCAGCTGGCCGCCGATCAGCCGCAACAACGTGGTCTTGCCGGTGCCGCTCGGCCCCATGATGGCGGTAATCTTGCCGCGGGGAATGTCCAGGCTGACGCCATCAAAGATACGGCGATTTCCGCGAGTGAAAACCACTTCTCTCAATTCAATGTAGGGGGATGTGTCCATACCTGCTTCCAAAACCGCCCGGGTGTCGGTGAGCCCGCATTCCCAGCCTTTAATGAGTGCGCTACATTATGTCAACCTGCCGTGAACCTCAATCCATCCGTCACAAAATGAACTGATGTCAATGATCAGTTTTTGCTGAACGTCTTGTCAGGAAGGGCAGTCACAGCCATTGAAGTGATATACTTTTGCCACGATGAAAAGCATCAACATTTCGAACCCGGAAGCCAGATGAACACCGAGACCAGCCAGACCTTCAGAGAATCCGCCCTGCGAGCCATCGAGATCGAGCGTGAGGCCATCCACGCCCTGACCGACCGGATTGATGACCATTTCGTTCGCGCCTGCGAAGTTATCATGGCGTGTCAGGGTCGTGTTGTTGTGACCGGCATGGGAAAATCCGGCCATATCGGTAACAAGATCGCCGCCACCCTCGCCAGCACTGGTACGCCATCGTTCTTCGTACACCCAGGCGAAGCCAGTCACGGTGACTTGGGAATGATCACCAGTCAGGACGTGGTCCTGGGCATTTCCAACAGCGGTAACACCAGCGAAGTGTTGACTATTTTACCGTTAATCAAGCGCATGGGAGCCCCGCTGATCAGCATGACGGGCAATGGGAACTCCATCCTGGCCCGGGAGGCCGTTGCCAACCTGGATATCAGCGTTGCCCAGGAAGCCTGCCCCCTTGGACTGGCCCCCACCTCAAGCACCACGGCCACTCTGGTGATGGGCGATGCCCTGGCCGTGGCGCTGCTTGAAGCCCGTGGGTTCAGCACAGAGGACTTTGCGCTTTCACACCCCGGCGGCAGCCTGGGCCGCAGGTTGCTGCTGCGTGTCACCGATATTATGCACACCGGGGACCGGATCCCCCGCGTGCAGGAAGGCACCACCCTCAGCGGCGCCCTGCTGGAGATTTCCCGCAAGGGCCTGGGTATGACGACGGTCATCAATACCGGGGGAGACCTGGTCGGCGTGTTCACAGACGGCGACTTGCGCCGCACCCTGGATCGCTCCGTGGACATTCACAACACGCCGATTGCCGAGGTCATGACCCGCAACGGGCGTGTGATCCACGATGACCAGTTGGCCGCCGAGGCACTGAACATGATGGAAGAGCTGAAGATCAACGCCCTGCCCGTCATCAATCGCGACGGCAAACTGACTGGCGCTATCAACATGCACGACCTATTGCGGGCGGGAGTGATCTGATGGCCGACACTCTGCGCCCTCAATGGCCAGCGGACCTGATCGAGAAAGCCGCTGCCATTCGCCTCCTGGCCCTGGATGTGGACGGCATCATGACCGACGGCACTCTGCTGTTCAGCGCCTCGGGCGACGAGATCAAAGGCTTCAACATTCTCGACGGCCTGGGCATCAAACAGGTTATGGCTGCCGGCATCAACGTTGCTGTCATTACCGGACGACGTTCGCCGCTGACGGAAAAACGCATGAACGACCTCGGCATCCCGCACCTGATGCAGGGCCGTGAGGACAAGAAAGTCGCCCTGCGGGAACTGGCGGGACGGCTGGAGATCGCGCCACACCAGATTGCCTACATGGGCGACGACCTTCCGGACCTGCCCGCGATCCGCTATGCCGGGCTAGGCATAACGGTACCCAATGGCCACTGGCTGGTGCGCCAGCACGCGGATTTTTGCACGTCGGCCGCGGGGGGCAGCGGCGCAGTCCGTGAAGCCTGTGAACTGCTGCTCTGTGCCTGCGGGCAACTCAATGCCAGCCTGCAACCCTACCTGGAGCAGGACTGAATGGCCGCCCAAGCCCTCTATGCACGGCCTTGGGTACGAACCCTGGGGCTGGCCCTCACGATAGTGGCACTGTTTTTCCTGCTCTGGCAAAGTGACGAGTCATCAGAGCCGGTGGATGCCGCCGCGCTGAGAGGAGAATCGGAGCCAGACGGTTTCGTGGTAAATGGTCGCTACCTCTCTTTCGATGAGACCGGGCAGCTTACCGCACAGTTCGAAAGCCCGCGTATTGAGCAATTCGAGGCCCGCAGCGAGACCATCATGGAATCGCCGAATGCGACGCTTTACGGCGAACCCGGTGACGCACCCTGGCAAGTCCAGGCCAACAAAGGCCAGTTCATGGAAGCTGACGACCTGGTCCACCTGACCGGGGATGTTCGGGTGTCCCAGCAAGCCCAAGGTGGGCGCCCACTGACATTAACCACGTCGACGCTGACACTGGATAACGCAGAGCGTACTGTTTACACAGACGCTCCGGTGAAACTGACCGATTCGTTCAGCCTGACCCGCGCAACCGGCATGAAGGCCTGGATTGATGACCGAATCCTCGAACTCGACTCTCAAGTGGAAGGACGCTATGAGCCCGGCAAGTAAATTCATGCCCCACCCTCACCGCAAGGGACACCAATCGGTTGCTTCGCGCCCGGTACTCTCAGCGATTGTTCTGGCACTGACACTTACCGTTGGCATGCCATTCGCCGCGGCCTTTGATCTGGAGTCCGATCAACCCATCACGGTCAACGCCGACAACGCGCGGCTCGACGAAGGTCAGGGCATTGCAACCTATACCGGTTCGGTTGAAATGAGCCAGGGCGACGCCAACCTCGTGGCGGACAAGGTTGTGCTCCACCGGGACGAAAATGGCGTCAGCCGCATTGAAGCCACCGGTACCCCGGCACGCTACCGCCAGCCGGCAATGGAAGGCCAGGGCGAAACCGACGCCCGCGCCCTGACGATCACCTGGTCCGCCTCGGACAATCGGGTCACGTTTAAACGCGAAGCCGTTATCGAACAGGGCGGCAACCTGTTCCGCGGCAATATCATTCACTATGATAGCGCCGAACGTGTTGTGACGGCGGAAGGCTCCGCCGATCAGGGCGATGGCAGCGGTCGGGTCGAGATGGTGATACAGCCACGCGGCAATCCCGACAACAATCCAGACAACAATCCAGACAACAATCCAGACAACAACTCCGGCGAACAGGATACCGATGGCAGTTCTCAGGGCCAGTAACCTGGCAAAAAGCTACAAGCAGAAGAAGGTCGTCATCGACGTTTCCCTGGAAATTCGCAGCGGCGAGATAGTCGGCCTTCTTGGACCCAATGGCGCGGGCAAAACGACGTGTTTCTACATGATTGTTGGCCTGGTTCCCGCCGACAACGGTCGAATCACCATCGACAATCAGGACATAACGCCCCTGCCCATGCACGGCCGTGCCCGAAAGGGAATCGGGTACCTGCCCCAGGAAGCATCGGTGTTCCGCAAGCTCACCGTGCGCGACAACATACTGGCCATCCTGGAAACCCGCAGCAAACTCAAGCGCGCGGACCGGGAGGCTAAGCTGGAGGAACTGCTTGAAGAGTTTCACATCACCCACATCCGCGATAGCGTCGGCATGGCCCTGTCAGGTGGCGAGCGACGACGGGTGGAGATTGCCCGCGCACTGGCGATGGAGCCGGCATTCATCCTGCTGGACGAGCCCTTCGCTGGGGTCGATCCCATCTCAGTGAGCGACATCAAGCAGATCATCCGGCACCTGCGGGACAAGGGCATCGGCGTACTGATCACCGACCACAACGTGCGGGAAACCCTCGATATCTGCGAGAATGCCTACATTGTCAGTGGCGGCCATATCATTGCCTCTGGCAACTCGGACGATATACTGGCCAACCAGCAGGTCAAGGAAGTGTATCTGGGCAACGAGTTTCGCCTGTAGTACACTCGGCAAAGAACTTGCTTGGTGCGGCAAGTAGCCAGCATACAAAGAGTTTTTATGCAACCCCGGCTCCAGAGAGCGCCCGAGTGACGTAAAGAGAGAGCCTGAGTGACGGAAGAGAGAGACCGAGTGACGGATCCTGAACCATGGTTATGAAAGCCTCATTACAGTTAAAGCTGGGCCAAAGCCTGACCATGACGCCCCAGCTGCAACAGGCTATCAGGCTTCTGCAGCTCTCCACCCTGGACCTTCAGCAGGAAATCCAGCAGGCATTGGAATCCAACCCAATGCTGGAAACCTCGGAAGACGACGACAACCAGAGTCCGGAATCCACGGACAATGACAACGAGTCCTCTGAAACAGCGTCAACCGAGGAATCCAACACCACCTCCGACACCGCAACGGACTGGGACGAATCCGAAAACGGACCTGACTGGTCATCAGAAACGGATAGCCCCGACACCATTCCTGATGACCTTCCCGTCGACACCGCCTGGGATGACATTTACCAGTCCGCTCCAGCTTCAGCGGCCCGTAACGACGACGAAAACGACAACGACTTCGAAACCCGCAACTCCCCCACTGAAACGCTTCAGGACCACCTGGAATGGCAGTTGAACCTGACGCCCATGAGCGAGCGGGATCAGGCCATTGCCCACGCCCTGATGGATGCGGTTGATAACCACGGCTACCTGACGTCTCCGCTTGAGGAAATTCACTCAGGCATGGTGGACGAATCCGATGAAGACCCGCTGGAACTGGACGAAGTGGAAGCCGTTCTTCATCGCCTGCAGCACTTCGATCCACCCGGCGTGTTCGCCCGTAATCTGCAGGAATGCCTGCTGATCCAGCTGAATCAGCTGCCCCCGGAAACACCCTGGCTGGCTCAGGCCCGACTGGTGATTACCCACTACATAAACCTGCTGGGTAACCGTGATTACGCCCAACTGTTACGTCGCAGCCGCCTGAAGGAAGAACAGCTACGGGATGTGCTGGCCCTTATTACCGGACTGAATCCGCGCCCTGGCGACACTCTGGACCAGGCCGAGCCGGACTACGTCATTCCCGATGTGATCGTGCGCAAACACAATGAGCGCTGGCGCGTGGAACTGAATCCTGAAATTGCACCGCGCATTCGTGTGAATGCAAGCTATGCTTCTCTTATAAAGCGGGCGGACAGCAGTGCCGACAACACGTACCTGCGGGACCAGTTGCAGGAGGCAAAGTGGTTCATCAAGAGCCTGCAAAGCCGTAACGAAACCCTGCTCAAGGTGGCCACCCGTATTGTCGAGCACCAGCAGGGATTCCTGGATCATGGCGAGGAAGCCATGAAACCATTGATTCTTTCTGATATTGCCCAGGCGGTGGAAATGCATGAGTCGACCATTTCACGCGTCACCACCCAGAAATACATGCACACACCGCGAGGCATATTTGAGCTTAAGTATTTTTTCTCAAGCCATGTCAGTACCGACGAGGGTGGAGAGTGCTCATCCACGGCAATCCGCGCGATGATCAAAAAGCTGATTGCAACGGAAACTCCGAAAAAGCCATTGAGCGATAGTAAAATTGCAGCCATGCTAGGAGACCAGGGTATCAAAGTGGCTAGACGAACCGTGGCCAAGTATCGCGAGGCAATGCACATTCCTCCATCCAACGAGCGAAAGCGACTGGTGTAGAAAGCGTCTGTTCCCCGCCTCACGGGGAGAGCCCTTTCCTGAAAATATACCGCCTGCAGCATAACGCTGTGGCACACAGCCGGCATCCTAACGGGTGCCGGTAAGCTGAAAACAGGAGAAGCCTATGCAACTCAATATTTCAGGCCATCACGTAGAACTGACTCCCGCACTGAAAGATTACGTATCAGGCAAATTTGAAAAGCTTGAGCGGCACTTCGACCATATCAGCAATTGCCAGGTTACCCTTGAGGTGGAAAAAGTGCGCCAGATGGCGGAAGCTACGCTTCACGTGATAGGTGGTGAGATTCACGCAAAGGCCGAAAACAGCGATATGTACGCTGCCATTGATGGACTGGTAGATAAGCTGGACAGGCAGATCCTGAAGCACAAGGAAAAGAACGTAGACCGGATGCATGGGAACGGCGCCCGCTAGGACGCACCCCTGCATGACAGTTAATCGAGCTGCGGCACTGGCTAACCATGCAACACGTGCCGCAGCCTTTTTTTACGGAACTGCAGTCGATTCATGACCGACACATCCCTGACTATCGAGAACATTCTCGCGCCGGAGCTAACCCTTTGCCGGGTGCCTGCCTCCAGCAAAAAGCGGGTTATGGAAACCATTGCCGAGCAGATCCAGCAACACGACTCTTTGCTCAGCGACACCCAGATATTCACCAACCTGGTCGCACGGGAGCGACTGGGGAGCACGGGTATCGGACAGGGCATCGCGATCCCCCACTGCAGACTGGAAGGGCTGGATCACGTGGTCGGCGTTTTGCTGACCCTGGAAGAAGGCGTTGCGTTCGATGCTATCGACAACCAGCCGGTGGATCTCGTCTTCACCTTGATTGTCCCCAAGGAAGCCACCAGCGAGCATCTTGAGCTTTTGAGTCAGCTAGCCGAAAAGTTCAACGAACGTGCATTCTGCGACCAGCTGCGTCAGTGCACTGATGCAGGCTCTCTCTATCGCCGGATGACAGCCGAAACAAGCTGAACAACTCCACATCCAAGGTGAACGGGCTATGAAACTGATCATCGTCAGCGGCCGATCAGGTTCCGGGAAAAGTACCGCGTTACATGTTCTGGAAGACCTGGGCTTTTACTGCATCGACAACCTGCCTATTGGCCTGTTGTTCCCTCTCACGCAGGAAGCCACCAACCAGAATTCTCCTGGCCGGCTGGGAAAGATGGCGGTCAGCATCGACGCCCGTAACCTCTCCGGGGAGCTGAGCAACTTCGAGGATATCTACCGCAGCCTTCAGGACACCGGCGTAACCATCGAGGTCATCTATCTCGACGCCGATGAACAGTCTCTGTTGCAGCGCTTCCATGCCACCCGCCGGAAGCACCCGCTGAGTGATGACAAAACCTCCCTGCGGGAGGCCATTGGCAACGAAAAGAAACTTCTGGAGCCCCTGTCAAAACTGGCAGACCTTTACATCGACACCACAGGGCTGTCCATGTACGAGCTCCGGGATATGGTGAAGCAACGGGTCGCGGGAAGGCGCCACCAGGAACTGGCGCTGCTGTTCCAGTCGTTCGGGTTCAAGCACGGCGTGCCACTGGATTCGGACTATGTGTTCGATGTGCGCTGCCTGCCCAACCCCTATTGGGACACCAGCCTTCGACAGTTCGTGGGCACCGACCAGCCGGTCATCGATTTCCTGGAAAAGGAGCCGTTGAGCCGTAAGATGGTCGAAGACCTGACCCAATTCCTGGAAAACTGGCTACCATCGTTTGCAGACAGCAACCGCAGCTATATGACCATATCCATCGGCTGCACCGGTGGCCAACATCGTTCGGTTTATATCTGCGACCAGCTCGGCCGCTATTTCTCGGGCAAATACAGCAACGTGCAGGTTCGCCACACCGAGCTGCCCCACCTGCAAAGCAGGAACAGCTGAACCGCCTATGATCCGCCGCCCCATTACCATTATCAACAAACTCGGGCTCCACGCCCGAGCGGCAGCCAAACTGGTTGCCAAGGCATCTGAGTTCGACAGCAGTATTGAAATCAGCCGCAAAGGGAGACAGGTGGACGCCAAAAGCATCATGCCGGTAATGATGCTCGCCGCCAGCCAGGGGACAGAGGTAGAGCTGATTGTGGACGGTCCGGATGAATCCGACGCTGTCGATGCATTGGTTACGCTGATCAATGACTACTTCGGGGAAGGCGAATAACCAGCTCCACACTGGACATACGTGCCCGTCTACGGCATTCACCTACAACTCTTCCTCACCTATGTCGCCTAACTCCGCTATAATACGAGGGTTTTCTGACTGTGGGTGATCCATGACCGATATTCTGGAAAAAAGCCAGGCGCGCCAACGTCTTCGCTCGCTGAGCGAAGCGCTGGACAGTGGCGCCCTGAAACAGGTCGCCCGCATCCTGAATGGCGGCCTGAGCCCCAGTGACATCGCCCACCTGCTGGAATCATCACCACCCCGCCAGCGCGCCCTGCTCTGGAACCTGGTCGACAAGCAGCTTGAAGGTGAAGTCCTCCAGTATCTGAACGACGATATCCGAGGTTACTTCCTGAGCCAGCTAAACGCTCAGGAACTCGCTGACATCATCGAGGATTTCGAGTCGGACGATCTGGCCGACTTACTGCAACAATTGCCCGACACGGTGATCCAGGAAGTCCTGGACACCATGGACGAGCAGGACCGTCAGCGCGTCGAAGAAGTACTTTCCTACCCGGAAGACACCGCCGGCGGCCTGATGAACACGGACACCATTACGGTGCGTCCGGACATCAGCATCGACGTGGTTCTGCGCTACCTGCGTCGTCATCGCAATCTGCCCCCGATGACGGACAGCCTTATCGTGGTCAGCCGACGCGACGAGTTCATCGGCATGCTACCAATCACCAAAATGCTGGTATCCAATCCAGCGGCAACGGTGCGGGAAGTGATGGACACGGACATTGAAGCGATACCAGTCACCCTGTCCGACACCAAGGTGGCGACCCTGTTCGAACGTTACGACTTGATCTCAGCACCCGTAGTCAGTGAGGAAGGTCGACTCCTGGGCCGAATCACCATCGATGACGTGGTTGACGTAATCCGTGAGGATGCCGATCACTCACTGATGAGCATGGCCGGCCTCGATGAGGACGAAGACACCTTCGCTCCCATCCTGAAGACCACCCGGCGTCGGGCGGTGTGGCTAGGCATCAATCTGCTCACGGCCTTTACCGCCTCCGCCGTGATCGGCCTGTTTGAGGCAACCATCGAGAAAGTGGTGGCTTTGGCGGTATTGATGCCTATCGTGGCTTCCATGGGCGGCATCGCTGGCAGCCAGACGCTGACTCTGGTGATCCGTGGCATGGCCGTGGGACAGATCAGCGGCGCTAACGTGGGCTGGCTGCTAAACCGCGAATTTATTGCGGGAGCCCTGAACGGATTGCTCTGGGCTGTGGTGGTTGCATCAGCGGCAACCCTCTGGTTCAGGGATATCATGATTGGCGCCATCATCGCCGCCGCTCTGATCATCAACCTGATCGCCGCGGCCCTCGTGGGCACCGTGCTGCCTCTGTTCCTGAAGTCCCGCAACATTGATCCGGCCTTGGCCGGTAGCGTTATACTGACAACGGTCACGGATGTGGTCGGCTTTATGGCCTTCCTTGGTCTGGCGACGATATTCTACGGATAACCGTTATCCGACAACACGGACTCAAAATGAACGACTCCCAAGACGACGCCCCGGAATACCTCGGCCCGAGCAAGTCCCAACTCAAGCGGGAAATGCACCAGTTGCAGGATCTCGGCAGGCGCATGCTCGATCTGAGTAACGACCAGCTCAATACCCTTCCCATCAGCGATACCCTGCGGGTGGCCATTGAGGAATCCCGTCGCATTCGACAGAACGAAGCCCGTCGCCGCCATCTGCAGTACATTGGCAAGATTATCCGCCAGGAAGACGATCCGGAAGGGCTCACTCGAGCCATCGACGCATTTGATGCCGGAAGCGAAGAGCACACCCGCCGACATCACCTGGCGGAACGCTGGCGTGATCGGATGATTGAGGAAGGCGACCCGGCCGTCGGCGAATTTCTGAACTACTGCACCACAGCCGACATCCAGCACCTGCGCAACCTCGCACGCAATGCTCGCCGGGACGTGCAGAAAGAAAAGAATACCGGTCAACCGCGAAAGCTGTTTCGCTACCTCAGGGAGTGCATCGACGACGCGGAAGCCGCCGGAAACTAAAGTCTCCGGTGCTCCCAGACGGGCATCCGCGTGCGGATATCCTTGAGTGTTTCGCGATCAAGCTCGCCAATGACGACACCCGGCCCCTCGTCGAGTTCGGACAGTATTCGGCCCCAGGGATCGACGATCGCGCTGTGCCCATAGGTGCGTCGACGCTCACTATTCTGCCCCCCCTGGGCCCCTGCCACCAGCCAAACCTGATTTTCAACGGCACGGGCACGTATCAGCGCATGCCAGTGGGCGTCACCGGTATGCCAGGTAAAGGCACTGGGTAGGGATATCCATTCAGCGTCCTTCTCCCTGAGTTGCCGAAACAGTTCGGGGAAGCGCAGGTCGTAGCATATGGCCATGCCGAGTCGCCCTGCCGGCGTATCAACCACAACTACGTCATCGCCCGGCTCGAAGGTGTCTGACTCGCGATACTGCCCCTGAGCGTCTTCCACGGTGGCATCAAAAAGATGGATCTTGTCGTAGCGGGCGACCTCGCGGCCACGGTCGTCGTAAACATAACAGCAGGCGCGAACCCGCTCGGCCACGGTGGAACCGTCCGGCCTGGAGGCAATGGGCAGAGAGCCTCCCACCACCCAGATACCCAGTTCGGCCGCTTGCTGCTCCAGGAATTGCCGAATCACATTATCCGGTTCTGCTTCCCGTCGACCGCAGCCGATCATCTGTTTTGTGGCCAGTACCGCAAAGTTCTCGGGCAGCACCGCAATGCTGGCGCCTGCGTCAGCCGCCTCCTTCAGCAGCCTTGCTGCCTCGTTGAGGTTGGCGGCGATGTCATGAGTACTGACCATCTGTACCGCCGCCACCCGACTTGCCTGCCATTTGACGGGGTTGTCTTTTTGCGTTGACATCGTGGCCCTCCTGCCAAAACCATCAATTACCGGTATCGAATACCCGCCTCAGTCGAACATCTGGTTCGTCCCAGCTTCCACTTACACTATAGGTTGCACTGGTGAGTTTGCTCAATGGGTCGCCCAACACTTTGTCGAGTACAAACAACGCACCGCCAATCGGAGCGCCCGCCCCCATCAACAAGGCGGCCAGAGGCAGGTTCTGAGTCAGCGGCAACACCACCACCATGCTCATGTCGAGGGTTTCCTCGACCATGTTGGAGGTGCCTGTAAGCTTGAAAGCACCGGATGGCCCTACCACTTGCAACTCCGGATCCAACGTTAGTAAGCCGTTGATCATGCTTGCCTTTCCGGAGATGGCATCGAAGGCGACGCCAGCTTCGTACAGATCGGAAAAATCAAGTTTCAGACGGCGCCAGAGCGTATCGGCGTTGAGAAGGTTGAACACCCGGAACAGCTGAGCTGTATTGTTCCCCTCAAGGATAACACCGTCGTCAAAACGCACACTGACCGAGCCACTGAGGCCAGAGACATCGAACTGATCGGGACGGCCTGGCCAGTCAATATCAAGCTTGACTGCCGTATTCTTACTGCGAAAAGGAATCTCAGCGCCAACCAACGTGCCCAGGTCTGCCAGCGAGTTACCGTTGATATCGCCGGTAAAACGGGTGACCTCACGCCCGGTCGCAATGCTCCAGTCCAGCTCTCCCGTCAGGGTCAGGGATTTGAGAGCGCCAACAATATCCTGTACCCGCAGCTGTGCAGCGTCGGGCCTCAGTTGGAACGACCAGCTACCGGCGCTTTCCCCATCCATATTGAGATCTGCAATACGGACATTCACGTCCGGCCAGTTGCTGATCTCCAAGTCACGAAACGTCTGTGCCTGTCGCTCTGACTCCTGCCCCTCGTCAGTCTCACTATCACTTCGATAGAGCGTAAGGCGCTCCAGATCAACACTGACCGGTTGATCGTCCCGGGGCCAGACGACACGGCCTGAGGTCCATTCCGAGTCGGCTGTGACCAGCCACTCACTGTCACTCTGCCGTGCAGACACCGTCATATTGGTCAGTTGGCGGTCGCCCAGAACCAATTCGTTCAGGGCAATGTCTACCATCCCCGCTTGCCAGGTCATATCCAGATTGGCACGGTCCTGCCAGTCGACTGACAGATCAACGCCTGACTCTTGCCGGGGCGTGACCGTTACCCTCAGGGGCGCTTCATCATCGATGCCTTTTGCCAGCGGGTCAGGCCAATCGACCGACAGCCCGGCAAGGTCCGAATACAGCGTAACGGCGGAAGCGGTGTCCGGTGAGACATCCAGCGTTGCCTGATAACCAATGTCGCCACTGAGCCCCATGTCCATGCTGTCCGGCAACTCGGTTCGATCCAGGAGCTGGCGAACGTCAAGGCGACCATATTGACGGATATTGAGCGATTGAGCATTCTCACTCCGCCGCATCAGGACCGTGACCGGAGCTCCCATAAAATGAGCTTGCAGGGGGTTCTCGGAAAATCCCTCATCGCTGCTGAACCCCAGCTCTCCATTCACCTGGGTCCACTGCAGATCGGCTTCGGGATAAGTCAGGGTACCGGAATCAGCTCTGACGCTGGCTTTGATGGTGGGTGGCGCGTCGGATACCAGAGGCAAACCCAGCCCGAGATCCAGGTGGAAATCGCCATCCAGGGTGATACTCCGCCCTGCTTCTCCCGCCAACTCACCCAGCGGGCTGTTGTCCATCCAGAAAGCCAACGCCGATCCAGGAACCGGGGCTGACGCATCGACGTAAAGTTGAATGCCCTCGCCCTCCGGGACAACCCGCACCTCGCCGGGCTCCAGCTCCAGCCCTCCCGTTCGTCCAGAGCGGATGTCGACCCGAGTGCGACCATCCTGAATAAAGACTTCGCCACTGGCATCCGCAACCTCAGGCCATCGCTCGTCGTAGCGGATACTGGCTTCTTCGAAACGGTAAACCATTGAGGACGAGAAGGAGTTTTCCGGGGCGTCACGATCAATCTGGCCATGACCGTAAAACTCACCGCTGGGGATATCGGCCTTGGTAATTGCCGTTGTCAGCCATTGGTAGAGGTCAGGGTCGACAACCTTCACTGGCACGAAGTCGGCAAGCATATCGGCGGTGCCATCGCGCACACCGACCTTCAGCCCCAAATTGTCCTCCCCGCCCTGATCCATCCGCAGGTCAAACGCACCCGTCAACCGGGTATTGGCCCCATAAACCATACCGATATCATCCGCGTATACGCGGGTTACCCCTCCCTCAAAACGCCAGGCCACACCTGCGCGGACGTCGCGGAGGCTCCAGAACCCCCGGAACAGGTCCGGGAAACCGAGCGACAGCTCATCGTTGCTCACCCTCACGAACCCGCCGTTCCGGTCGACAAACAGGGTGCCATCAAGACCAGACGCACCCGGCGCGCCATCATGAGCTCTGACACCAACATTGTTCAACGCAGCCGTCAGCTCAAAGCCACGGCTATCGTCCGTGGGCAGTTTAAGCATCATCCGGTCCAGGCGGCCAGTGGGACGATAATTCTCCAGGGCTCTTTCAGCCCTGCCTGGCAACAGATTCATTCCGACAACCAATCGCCGGAGAGGTTGTAGTGGAAGCGCATCAGCGATCAATCTTCGGCCACCGTCGCGATGGCTAAACCGGAGACTGAATGGAGAGACCGTATGGCCGTTCCACTCCCACGTAAGTTCCTTTAGGTGAAACTCACCGGTGGTATACCAGGGTTTAGCCGTTGTTTCCGGCTCATGCTCAGCCAACGAATCGTGTCTGCGCCAACCAAATGTCGCCCTGATATCTTCAAGCGGTGCCAGGGATTGGCGACCAACACCAAGCTGCAGATACGGTGTTTCCAGGTTACCGCTGACCTGCTCAATGCGGCCATCCCGAAACGTCATCCAGACCTGGCCTCCGAGATCAAACCCTTCTGCCCGTATATTCCGCCAAGCGTACTCCTCTGCGAGTCCATCAAAAAACCGGCCGGAGTTGATGTCGGCATATATCTGACCCGTGAAGTCACCGCGAAAGAAGTGCCGGCCAACCAGCCCGAAACTGGCCAGTTGTTCGGTCGTTCCTGGCCTCATGGCCCGACCGGATGCGTGGAACAGTCCGCGCCGATAGATCAGGTCCAGTTGGGGCACCTCTACATGCCGCAAGGTGCCATTGGCGTCGCGAACACCAAGGTCCAGACGTGTAATTTTGACGGAGGGGTCGGACAGCCATTTGCCGGCGATATCCAGCCAGAGCTCCAGATCGTTTGCCACGGGGTCGGGAATATCGACACCTTCGATGGTCACCGCCCCCCTTGGAGTCTGGTTGATCGTCAGCTCCAGCCCATCGGCGTCAAAATCAGCGAGCACAATGCGCAGGCGCATGAGCGAGGCGAGAAAGTCGAGGCCAATGCGGACGCTCTTCAGTGAACCGGCAACGTCACTACGGTCGTTTTCGGAAACGACCACAATATCGCGGGCGACAATGGTTGGGTCCAGCCAGTTCCAGCTGGAGGAGAGAGCGCCAATACTGACCGGCTGACCAAGCTCCGACGACAACCGTTGCTCGATCGAAGAGCGATACTCGTTGATGTTCTGTGTCACCTGGCGCCCTATTCCGGCATAGAGCGCAAGCAAAACGACGACCGCCAGCACCAACCACCAGATCAGACTGGCGGCGCCCGAGGCCATTCGAAGCAACAGATGTTTCAGAGTTTGGTCAGCCACACTGGATGCCATCAGGGGTAATCGCCAAGCCTAACCTATGCCTGCCGGGCCAGCGTTACAGCAGTACCACATCATACTGCTCCTGACTGTAGAATGGCTCAACCTGAAAACGGATGGTTTTGCTGATAAACGTCTCAAGGTCGGCGACGTTGTCGGACTCTTCATCCAGCAGCCGATCCACCACACTCTGGGACGCCATCACCAGATAGCTTTCCGCATCGTAGGCACGATTGACCCTGAGGATTTCACGGAACACTTCATAACAGACGGTTTCGCTGGTCTTCAGGAAGCCGCGACCATCACAGATCGGACACGGTTCACACAGAATCTGACCGAGGCTTTCGGTGGTGCGCTTGCGGGTCATCTCCACCAGTCCCAGCTCGGAAACCCCGGTAATCTTGGTTTTGGCGTGATCCCGCTCCAGCATTTTCTCCAGCATTCGGTGGACCTGGCGCTGGTGCTCGGAATCCTCCATATCGATGAAATCGATGATGATAATACCACCGAGATTCCTCAACCTGAGCTGGCGACTGATGGCACGGGCCGCCTCGAGGTTGGTCTTGAAAATGGTTTCTTCCAGGTTACGGTGCCCCACAAACGCGCCCGTGTTGATATCGATCGTAGTCATCGCTTCGGTCTGGTCGATGATCACGTACCCACCGGATTTGAGCTGGACCTTGCGACTGAGAGCTTTCTGAATTTCATCCTCAACGGAATACAGGTCAAAAATGGGACGTTCGCCCGGGTAGTACTCAACCTTATCGGAAAACTCGGTCACGAATTCTTCTACAAATTCCATCACCCGCTGGTGGCTTTCCCGGCTATCGATACGAACCTTCTCGGTCTGTGGGCGAATCAGGTCGCGAATGGTGCGGATAAACAGGGGAAGATCCTGATACACCACCGAGGGCGCCTGGCTTCGGGTAATGCGCTCCTCAATGGCCTGGTTCAGACGATGCAGGTAGGTCATATCACCAATCAGGTCTTCTTCCGAGGCGGCCTCTGCGGCGGTGCGAATAATATAGCCGCCGGAAATGTCCGGTTCGGCGGCAGCCCCCTCTTCCACCAGTGACTTTAACCGAGAACGTTCAGCCTCATCTTCAATTCGCTGGGAAATACCAACATGGCTGACGCCAGGCATGAATACCAGGTAGCGCGACGGGATGGATAGCTGGGTGGTCAGCCGCGCCCCCTTGGTTCCAATAGGGTCCTTGGTGACCTGGACCACAAGAGACTGCCCTTCGCGGAGCAAGGTGCGGATATCAGGCACGGTTTTCGGCGTTTCGGGGGCTTCGTTGGCTGGCTGCTGACTAATGACGACATCGGAGGCATGAATAAACGCCGCACGCTCCAGACCAATATCAACAAATGCCGCTTCCATGCCGGGCAATACGCGAACCACCTTGCCCTTATATATGTTGCCCACGATGCCCTTGCGGCTGGTGCGCTCAATGTAGGCCTCCTGGAGCATACCGTTCTCCACGAGCGCCACCCGGGTTTCCACCGGGGTCACATTGATCAGTATTTCTTCACTCATTGCGGCTCTCCTGCCTGCTGTTCCAGGTTTCCCATACCGGGTATCCGGCACCGGCCAGTAATGCTGCGGTTTCCTGCAGGGGCAGTCCCACTACGGCGCTGTAACTGCCTCGGAGTTCCTCTACAAAAATACCACCTCGCCCCTGAATGCCATAGCCGCCAGCCTTGTCCATGGGCTCGCCAGTTGCCACATAGGCCTCGATTTCTGCCGTCAGCAGCTCGAGGAAACGAACATCCGCCACCACCAGACGCGATTCACAAACGCCCTCGTGGACCACAGCAACACCGGTCATGACCTGATGGGTGGTTCCGGAAAGCGCCTGCAACATAACAATCGCATCGCCGGCAGTCGCCGGCTTGCCCAAAATCCGGCCACCCAGTACGACCGAAGTGTCCGAACCAATCACCAGGCTGCCAGGCTTGAAAGCGCTTCCCGCCAGAGCCTTTTCCCGGGCAAGGCGTTCAACATAATGCTCGGCCGATTCGTTGCTCGCGGGCGTTTCGTCAATATCCGCCGGCTGAACCCGAAACGACAGACCGATCTGCCTTAACAGTTCGGCTCTTCGAGGAGACGCTGAGGCAAGAACAATAGACTGCATAGCGCCCTCCAATCCTAGCCAAGCTTGCGATTCAGATTATCCAGCAATACACACAACACCGGCCAGACCAGGGCACTGGTCAGTGCCGGCCACAAGTAGCTAAAACCGGAACTGTCAGCTCCCAGTGTCTGCTTGATAAAATGCACCAGCATCTGGTTGATACCCAACAACAGGAACACCATCAGGCACTGCTGCGGCAAAGGGTACATACGCAGCCGCTGGTGAATGGTCAGCACCAGGAACGCAATAACACCCATGGCCAGGGCATTCACGCCCAGCGGCGTGGCTTCCAGTACGTCCAGCAGCAGACCGAGACACCAGGCCAACAGGATACCGAACTGGGCCGGTGCCCGGAATGTCCAGTAGAACACAATCAGGCCCAGCCATTCCGGCCGGAACTCAAACCAGCCCAGCGGAAACAGCGAACTGCTGAGCACCAGGGCAAACAAAACGCTAAGGGCAAAAACGGGATAACTGATCACCGACAGCATTAGCGCACCCCATCCTGTTCTGGTGATCCAGCGTTGGGGCCTTCGGGCGAGGTTCCAGCGTCACCCGTGGCGTCCTGTTCTGGTGAAAACACAACCAGCACCAGGCGACTCCGGTTCAGTTCCGCCATTGGCGTAGCACGAATTTTCACAAACGGTTCACCCGGCTCCTTGGAAATCTGGTCCACTTCCGCCACCGGGTAACCCTTGGGAAAACGCCCCCCCAGCCCGGAGCTGACCAACAGATCTCCTTCGCGAATATCGGCGGTATCCGGCACATGCACCAATTCAAGCGCACTGGTGTCGCCATTTCCGAGCAGGATAGCCCGCAAGCCGTTGCGAACCACTTCCACAGGCACTGCATGACTGCTGTCTGATACCAATAGAACCCGTGAGGTAAAACTGCTGGCTTGCTGGACCTGACCCATCAGGCCGTTGGCATCCAGGATAGCCTGGCCGACCACGACACCGTCACGACTGCCTTTATTGATCACCACTTCGTGGGAGAACGGGTCCGGTGAAACAGCCACTATTTCGCCAACAATCACCCGGTCATCAAGAACCTCTGAAGAGTTCATCAGTTTGCGCAGTTCGTTATTTTCCGATGCCAGAGCGGCGTATTTGAGGGCCCGGCGTTCCAGTATCAGCAAGCGCGCCTGCAGCGCTTCGTTCTCTTCCTGGAGATCTTCACGGGTGGTAAACAGGCTGGCGACCCAGTCACTGAATTCGGAGGGCGCATTGCCAAGCCAGTGAACCGGGGCGAGGCCTGTGCCAATGGCGCTGCGTACTGGCGTCACCTGATCGAAGCGGACATCCGCCACGATCAGTATCGCTGACAGCACAATAACAAGTAGCAGCCTGAAACCGGGAACGGGGCCTTGGACAAAGATGGTTTTAATAGTTCACCCTCCCGCACTCCATGCAGGCGTCCATACGACAACCGCCGCCGTGATCATTCACGAGCGGCGGCCGGGTAAAGGCAATGTCGGGGCGCAAAGCCGGAGTCAAGGTCAGCCCTCCTGGGAGAACATTCCGATTCCGCCACGGTCAATCACTTCCAGCGCCTTGCCGCCGCCACGGGCGACACAGGTCAGCGGGTCTTCCGCGATAATCACCGGCAAGCCGGTTTCCTCGCTGATCAGCTTATCCAAACCGCGCAGCAACGCACCGCCACCCGTAAGCACAATGCCCCGTTCTGCGATATCAGACGCCAGCTCCGGCGGCGACTGTTCCAGGGCACTTTTCACGGTCTGGACGATCTGCGCCAGGGATTCCTGGAGGGCGTCGAGGATCTCTTCGCTATTCAGGGTAAAGGCCCGGGGTACGCCTTCGGCCAGGTTGCGGCCGCGAACGTCGATTTCGCGGATATCCAGGCCCTCATAGGCGCAACCAATTTCGTGCTTGATGCGCTCCGCGGTGGAATCACCGATCAGGCTGCCGTAGTTGCGTCGAACGTAGGTAACGATGGCTTCATCGAACTTGTCGCCCCCGGTACGAACAGACTCGGCGTACACAATGCCGTTCAGGGAGATAATGGCGATTTCGGTGGTGCCACCGCCAATATCCACAATCATGGAACCGCTGGCTTCCTCTACCGGCAGGCCAGCGCCGATGGCCGCCGCCATCGGCTCTTCAATCAGGAACACTTCCCTTGCACCAGCGCCCAGAGCGGATTCACGGATGGCCTTGCGCTCTACCTGGGTGGACTTGCTGGGAACGCAAACCAGTACGCGGGGGCTTGGGGTGATAAAACTGTTCTCGTGCACTTTGTGGATGAAGTGCTGGAGCATTTTCTCGGTAACCACGAAATCTGCGATCACACCGTCTTTCATCGGGCGGATGGCGGTGATGTTTCCTGGTGTGCGGCCAAGCATGCGTTTGGCTTCGGCGCCGACGGCTGCAACCATTTTCTGTGAGCCTGCGGTGCGGATGGCTACAACGGAGGGCTCGTTGAGTACGATACCGCGTTCGCGCACGTATATAAGAGTGTTGGCGGTGCCCAGGTCGATGGACAGGTCGCTGGAAAATAAACCTCGGAGTCTTTTGATCAACATTCGTGTAGTTTCAACCTGAGAGTTGCAGTCGCAAAATGATGCGGCAACTTTAGCAGTGAGCACCCCCGCAGGCAAGGCACCATCGGGGCTCCCGAGGCGCCTTTCGCGCTTTTCTCCTTTGTTTTGGCCCCTCCCGCGATTGTTTGAATCTGTTACCATAGCGCTTTTATTAATTGGGCTTCGGTGGAGGGCCGTTCGGAGGGGACTTTCCAAAACACGCTCAAGCACCTCCGTGTGGCGCTTGGGCTCCGCCATCCATGGCTCCGCACAGTTTTGGAAAGTCCCCTCCGAACGCCCCCAAGGCGTCGAGTAGCCTTCGTTACAGAAACACTCCATTAAAGACAATTCACATATCTGGGAGGCAGTGTGACCATTTCCCGCAAGGACATTGAGAAAGTCGCTGTGCTCGCCCGCATTCGGGTGGACGAGGAGCAGGTTTCAGCGCTGGAAAAGGATCTGGGCAACATCCTGGATCTGGTTGACCAGCTGAGCGCGGCGGATACCGATTCGGTGGCGCCCATGGCCCACCCCCTGGATGCCGTCCAGCGCCTGCGCCCGGACGAGGTGACGGAAACCAATGAACGGGAGGCTTTCCAGAAGATTGCGCCGGCTACCGAGAATGGCCTCTATCTGGTTCCCCGAGTGATTGAATAAAGGGCATCGAATGACCCGACGAACAGCGACGTAAACAGGACGTATCATGCATAACAAATCCGTAGCAGAGCTTTCCCGAGAGTTGGAAAGCGGCAAGATTTCCAGCGTGGAGCTGACCCGGCAGTTCCTGGGCCGCCTTGAAAAGGAAGACGAGCAGCTCAATAGCTTTATCACCATTACGGAAGAGCAGGCCCTGGCCGATGCCCATGCGGCAGACGAGCAACGGGCAGCGGGTAAGGCCACACCCTGGACGGGCGTGCCCTTCGCCCACAAGGACATATTCTGCACCAATGGCGTGGCGACCACCTGTGGTTCGAAGATGCTGGCGAATTTTGTGCCGCCGTACGATGCAACGGTCACGGAGAATTTCCGCAAGGCGGGCGCGGTGTGCCTGGGTAAGACCAACATGGACGAGTTCGCCATGGGGTCTTCAACGGAGTCCAGCTATTTTGGTGCTACGACCAACCCCTGGGGCCTGAGCCAAGGTGAAAAGCGCGTTCCTGGCGGCTCCTCCGGTGGCTCCGCAGCAGCGGTCGCGGCTCGACTGGTGCCGGCGGCAACAGCGACAGATACCGGTGGCTCCATCCGTCAGCCCGCTGCACTGTGTGGCGTAACCGGGCTCAAGCCGACTTACGGCCGGGTATCGCGCTACGGAATGATCGCGTTTGCCTCCAGCCTGGACCAGGGTGGCACCATGGCCCGCACAGCCGAAGACAATGCGCTGATGCTGAACGTAATGGCGGGCTTTGACCCCAAGGACTCCACCTCCATTGACCGTGACGTTCCGGACTATACCGCAACGTTGAACGAGCCGTTGAAAGGGTTACGCATCGGGCTGCCGAAGGAATACTTCGCTGGCAACCTCAGTGCCGCCATGGAAGAACAAGTTCGGGGTGCTATCCGGGAGTACGAGAAGCTCGGTGCCACGGTAAAGGCAGTGTCCCTTCCCCACGCTGACCTCGCCATCGCGGCCTACTACGTTATCGCCCCGGCCGAGGCCTCGGCCAACTTGTCCCGTTTTGACGGCGCCCGTTATGGCTACCGCTGCGAAGACCCGAAAGACCTCCTGGACATGTACACGCGCACCCGCGCCGAAGGTTTCGGCACCGAGGTCAAGCGGCGGATTTTGGTCGGCACCTACGCGCTATCCGCCGGCTATTTCGACGCCTACTACTTGAAAGCCCAGAAAGTTCGCCGGCTGATCCAGCAGGACTTCATCAACGCCTTCAAGGAAGTGGATGTGCTGATGAGCCCCACCACGCCCTCCCCGGCCTTTATCCAGGGCGAGAAAATCAGCGATCCGGTGACCATGTACCTGGAGGACGTGTTTACCATTGCCATCAACCTGGCGGGCATCCCCGCCATGTCCGTTCCAGCCGGGTTTGTGGATGGGCTTCCAGTAGGCCTGCAGATCATTGGGGATTACTTCTCCGAAGCTCGCTTGTTGAACGCCGCCCATCAATTTCAGCAGGTGACCGACTGGCACCAGCGCGAACCGCAATAAGCCCGATACAGGAGAACGACTATGCAATGGGACATTGTGATCGGGCTGGAGATTCACGTTCAGCTCGCCACCAAAACCAAGATTTTTTCCGGCTCCAGCACCGCCTATGGTGCCGAACCCAACACCCAGGCCAATGCCGTTGACCTGGCCATGCCGGGCACGCTGCCAGTGCCGAACGAGCAGGCATTCCGCTACGCGGTGATGTTTGGCCTGGCGGTCAACGCCGAGATTGAACGCCGCTCAGTGTTCGAACGGAAGAACTATTTCTACCCGGACCTGCCCAAGGGCTATCAGACAACACAACTGGAGCGCCCGATTGTCGGTCCCGGCTATGTGGATATCGATCTGGCCAGCGGCGAATCCAAGCGGGTGCGTATTCACCATGCCCACCTGGAAGAGGATGCTGGCAAATCTCTCCATGAGGATTTCCACGGCATGACGGGCATCGACCTGAACCGTGCAGGCACCCCGCTGATTGAGGTGGTCACTGAACCCGACATGACCAATGCCGATGAGGCCGTCGCCTTTGCCAAGAAACTCCACGGCATTGTCACGTCCCTGGGCATCTGTGACGGCGACATGTCACAGGGCTCCATGCGCTTTGACGTGAACATCTCACTCAAGCCCAAGGGTTCCGATACCCTGGGCACCCGCACCGAAACCAAGAACCTGAACTCCTTCCGCTTCATGGAGCAGGCCATTGCCCACGAAGTCGAGCGGCAGATGGACATTCTCGAGGACGGCGGCACCATTGTTCAGGAAACCCGCCTGTACAATGGCGACCGGGACGAGTCCCGGTCCATGCGTACCAAGGAAGAAGCCAACGATTACCGCTACTTCCCCTGCCCGGACCTGCTGCCGGTGGAAATCGACGACGCCTTTATCGACGAAGCCCGCAACAGCCTCCCGGAACTTCCGGATGCCCGCAAGGCCCGCTTCAAGGAGCAGTACGGCCTGAATGACTACGATGCCGGGCTACTGGCTGGCGACTCAAAACTGGCCGCATTCTTCGAAGCCGCCGCTGATCGCGGGAAGGACGCCAAGTTGGCTTCCAACTGGGTTCAGGGCGAATTCTCCGCACGCCTGAATGCGGAGGAAAAATCTGTGGCCGACTCACCGATTTCCGGCGAGCAACTTGGGGATCTGGTGGTGCGCATCGCGGACAACACGATTTCATCGGCGGGTGCCAAGAAAGTGTTCGAGGCGCTCTGGGCCGGCGAAAATGACAGCGTGGATGCGATTATCGATGCCAAAGGCCTGAAGCAGGTGTCGGACACTGGCGAGCTTGAGAAGATGGTGGATGAGGTTCTGGCCTCCATGCCGGATCAGGTGGCCCAGTATCAGCAGGAATCCGACCCCAAGAAGCAGAAGAAGATGCTCGGCGGGTTCATGGGGCCGCTGATGAAGGCCTCCAAGGGCCAGGGTAATCCGAAGCTGTTTAATGAGATTCTGGTTAAGAAACTTGGGAGCTGACCCTCTGGCTGCGGCCCTAGCCTGTTTGGTTTGGGGGAGGCCTCAGCGGGAGGCTTCTCCCAACAAACGCTCCAAGCACGTCCTTGTGCGCTTGGATTCCGCATTGGTTTTGGTGACGCAATGCTCACATTCAGTTCACAAATCTGACAGTTTTGGCGACAGGCAACTTGCTGATCACTAAACAAACAACTAGACTTTCAGGGAGTTAAGATCAAAACGACAAGTGCTTGCTGTTTTTCGTGCTCGCCATATTACATCTTCATGACCATTGGCGCGGCTTTTTCGCGTTCATAGCACGTGTATATAAAGAAGGCAGCGAGTAAAAAACAATAAAGGATTGAACGATGGGTAAGGCTGCCTGCTTTAAAACCAGAGACGCAAGAAGAGTAACGATGAAACCAGTTGCCGCCAAGCCAAACCTTCGCAACCAACAACGCGTTGATGTTGCTACCGAGGCCCGGATTGAAACAACCGACGGCAGCTGCCTGACCTGCAAAGTTTCGAATATTTCCCGAACCGGCCTGATGGTCCTGTGTGATCAGAATTCCGTGAGAAAACTGGTTCCCGGCCAGAAGACACCCGCACCCGGCAACTGGATTTCCGTAACCACGACCTTTTCCGTACCGGTTGTTGCTAACCAGCCTGTTTCAGTGATCGCTGGAGGCAACATCGTCCACATGCGGCGAATTGCCCGCGACCAATTCCAGCTCGGCATCCAATTCGCGGAATTCGAAGGCAATGGTTTCGATTACGTGAACAACTACGTCAGCAAACTGCTCTCCACCCCGTAGCTTTAACCTTCCTCATTATAGCTGCCAGCCTACCCTGTCGCTATATTGTTATAGCGGCAAACTCTAGTTACCCGGCTTCTTATGCCATGGCCTGATCTGGTATCATTGCGGCATTCACACGCCCAGCCCCAATCGAATCTTGAGGCACGAAAAGCGGTAACAGGACACGATGACCACTTACAATCTGACCCATCTCAAACAGCTGGAAGCTGAAAGCATCCACATCATCCGGGAAGTTGCGGCCGAGTTCGACAACCCGGTCATGCTCTATTCCATCGGCAAGGACTCCGCGGTGATGCTTCACCTGGCCCGCAAGGCATTCTATCCAGGGAAGCCCCCTTTTCCGCTGATGCACGTTGATACCACGTGGAAGTTCAAGGATATGATCGACTTCCGGGACCGCAAGGTTAAGGAATATGGCCTGGATCTGATCGTTCACAAGAACGAAGACGGCATTAAGCAGGGCATCGGTCCATTTACCCACGGCAGTGCCAAGCATACCGACGTGATGAAAACCCAGGCCCTCAAACAAGCCCTGGACAAGTACAAGTTTGATGCTGCCTTTGGCGGCGCCCGCCGGGACGAGGAAAAATCCCGTGCCAAGGAGCGTGTCTATTCCTTCCGTGACGAGTACCACCGCTGGGACCCCAAGAACCAACGCCCCGAGCTGTGGAACATCTACAACGGCAAGATCAACAAAGGCGAGAGCATCCGGGTATTCCCGCTGTCCAACTGGACCGAGCTGGATATCTGGCAGTACATCTACCTCGAAAACATTGAAATCGTGCCACTTTACTACTCCGCCAAGCGGCCCGTCGTGGAACGCGATGGCACGCTGATCATGGTGGACGACGACCGCATGCCTTTGAAAGAAGGCGAAAAGCCGATGATGAAGTCCATCCGTTTCCGCACCCTGGGCTGTTACCCACTGACCGGCGCCATTGAATCCGAGGCAGACACCCTGCCGGAGATCATCCAAGAAATGCTGCTGGCAACCAGCTCCGAACGTCAGGGCCGCGTGATCGACCACGATTCGGCCGGCTCCATGGAACAGAAAAAGCGGGAAGGGTACTTCTAAGATGTCACACCAGTCTGATCTGATTGCGGAAGATATTCAGGCCTACCTGAAGCAACACGAGAATAAGGAACTGCTGCGCCTACTCACCTGTGGCAGCGTCGACGACGGCAAGAGCACCCTGATTGGTCGCCTGCTGCACGATACCAAGATGATCTATGAAGATCATATGGCGAGCCTGAAAAGCGACAGCGCCAAAATGGGCACGACCGGTGAAAAACTGGACCTGGCCTTGCTAGTCGACGGCTTGCAGGCCGAGCGTGAACAAGGCATCACCATTGATGTTGCCTATCGCTTTTTCTCCACTGATAAGCGCAAGTTCATCATCGCCGACACTCCGGGGCACGAGCAGTACACGCGCAATATGGCGACAGGGGCATCAACGGCTCAAGTTGCGATTCTGATGATCGATGCGCGCCACGGAGTTCTGACCCAGACCCGCCGCCACTCTTACATTGCCTCTTTGCTTGGCATTCGTCACATCGTGGTCGCAGTGAACAAAATGGATCTGGTTGATTTCAGCGAAGAACGTTTCAACGAAATCAAAGACGACTACCTGGCATTTGCCAACCAGCTTGGCCTGAAAGACATCCGCTTTGTGCCTCTGTCGGCCCTCGAAGGCGACAACGTTGTCAATAAGAGCGAAAAAACGCCTTGGTTCGACGGCCAGCCACTGATGGACATCCTGGAGACCGTGGAAGTATCCCACGACAAGAACCTGGAACATTTCCGCTTCCCAGTACAGTACGTCACGCGCCCGAACCTGAACTTCCGTGGATTTTGCGGAACGATTGCATCCGGCGTGATCCGCCCGGGAGACAAGGTAATGGCCCTGCCCTCACGGCGCACCAGCACCATCAAGGATGTGGTGACGTTTGATGGCAACCTAGAAGAAGCCTACATCGACCAGGCAGTCACACTGACACTGACCGACGAGATCGATGTCAGCCGAGGCGATATGCTGGTCAAGGCTGAGGACGAGCCGGAAGTGGGCAACCGTTTTACGGCCAACATCGTGTGGATGACCGATGGGCCGCTGGAAACCGGTCGCCTTTACGACATCAAGCTCGGCCCGACATTTACCTCGGCCACCGTCAAAAAGATTCATCACCAGACCGACGTCAACACGCTGGAGAAGAACGACGATCCGTCTGCCCTTCAGCTGAACGAAATCGGACTGTGTGAGCTGACTCTGAGCCAGCCCATTGCGTTTGATGCCTATCAGCGCAACCACGCCACGGGCAGCTTCATTGTGATTGATCGGCTGACCAACGTGACGATCGGTGCGGGCATGATTGCCGGCACTGCAGGCACGGTTGAGTCGCTGGACCCGGTGACCAGCGAAGAGCGCGAGCGCCGTCTGGCGCAGAAGCCTGCCATTATTGCCTGTAACGGCAAGCAGGCCACGGCGCTGGCTCTGGCAGTTGAACGGGCGTTGTTTGATCAGGGCAAGACCTCCGTTGTCCTCAGCGAGGACAATGCTGGCAATGCCGAAGACCGTCGTCGCGCTGCGCAGGTGGTCAGTGCCCATGGCCTGATTGCCATTGCGGTGAACCTGGGTGGGGATGTGGCATCGGCGTCTGTTTCCGCAGACGATGACAAAGAGATCACTGAAGCGGTGACTTCGCTGATTCATGACCTGATGCGGCACAAGCGGGTTTAACCCGCATTACGGGACTTCATGTAGCCCCCTTGGTTTGAAACCTTGGGGGCTTTTTCTTTGGGGGCTGGTCCCGCGGCCCTACAAAATCCACTACAATGCCTCCCCCTGAAGGTTTACCCTCAGCCCCTACACGCTCTACCAATCAAGGGACTCTTGACTCCATGGCCATCAAACAGCTCCGCACTCTCTTCGCCAGCCAGTATCAGCCCGGACAGCCGGCGCGGGTTCGTCCCGGCGAGGCGTTGGCCGAGCCGGGTGGCGACTATGAGGCGCTTCACAAGCAGATGAAACGTCTATTCAACAGCAAACCCGGCAAGAAATACGGTCGTTTTTCCGAGGACATCGGTGAAAGCCCGTTCAGCAGCTGGCTAAAGGACTACCGAGAGGACAAGCAGAGCTTTGCATCGATGACTGACCGTCTGTTTGGTCAGTGGCAGGAACTGCTTAACAGTGCCCAGGAGGAGTTTGAGGGGCACCTGATGATTGTCCACGAAGCCCTCGCGGATGCGGAGGTGGTTTATCTGTTTATCCTGGAAAACGACAGTGCCATGCGTTTTGATGCCCAGCAAACATTGGACGCGACTGACATCCTGAGCCTGTCACGGCTGAATCTGGCGGTGCGCGTGGAATTGGACGACTGGCTGGGTGACAACCCCGGCGAAAACTACCTTACACTGGTCCACGCCCGTGGTTCCGGCGAGGGGGGCGATCTGTTCATCAAGCTGTGCGGTTTCACCAATCAGGTGGACGTGGAGAAGGAAACGCTGACGTTTATGGATGCGGTAGAGGCGTTTGCCAAGTCTTCAGAGCCTGAAGAAGCGGGCAAGATTCGTGCGCGGGCCTATGAGTTCTCGAAGGAGCAGCATGCGTTGGGTGAGCCGGTGGCCATAGAGGCATTGTCGGGCTATCTGGATGAGAACGAGCCTCAGCGTTTCAAGGAGTTTGCCAGTGAGACTGCCGAGCTTCCGGAGAGCGGGGTGTTGCATCCGGATCATCGTAAGGTGAAGAAGCTTGTGCGGATTGCGGGCTCAGGTGGTGGTATGAGCGTGTCGTTCTCTTCGGACCTGGTGAATCAGGCGGTTTACTATGACCGTGACAACGACGCACTGACGATTACCCGGTTGCCCAAGGCGTTGCGAGAGCAGCTGCAGCGTTATCTTGAAGGCCGGGAGGAATAGCAGCTCACTGGCCTGATGACTTTGGGGGCTGGCCTTCTAGACTGAGAACTCTTGGGGCTGGTCCCGCCATGGGGTAGCATTTTCTTCTGGAAAAAGAACTCGCTGCGCTCGGACACCTTTTTCCGGCAGAAAATGCTACCCCACACCGTGACCGATCAATCGACTGTGGTTAATCCTTTTATTGAGGTTCGTTGGTGGCTGATTCTGTTTTATCAGTCCACCTCGGACGGTTGGCTCGCAGCTTTCGGACTTCCTGCATCCAGCCTACGCCGTCGACTAATTCACCGGTTTCCGGGTCGATGGGTGGATAAGGTAAATTGCGGTCGTCGCAGTAGCGTTTTACGACCGGCTGACACCAGCAGAACAGCAGACGGTTGTATTCATCATCCGGCAATCTCTGGCGGTCATACTGGCCCGCCAGTTTCCGCTGCCGCTGAGCTTCGGACAATATAATCGCACAGGCTGACGACACGTTCAGGGACTCCACCATGCCCATCATGGGGATCACAATGTGCTCGTCAGCCTGTTCGGCGGCGCTGTCGCTGACACCATCTACTTCATTACCCATGATCACCGTGCAGGGCACGGTGAAATCCGCTTCCCGGTAATCAATCGCTCTTTCCGACAATTGGGCGGCGTAGAGTTTGTGGCCCTGCCCTTTCAGCTCCGAAACCGCCTCATCCATCGTCGGGTGTGTGTGGGTGGTGACCCAGTTGTAACTGCCGCCGGTGGTTTTGCGGAAGGCCCGAAAACCTTCTCTTGGCCAGACTACGTGCATGCTGGCAAGACCAAAGGCATCGCAGGAGCGGATGATGGCCGACAGATTGCGGGGTTTGTGGACCTGGTCGGTGAGGACGCTGAGATCGGGCTGGCGAGTATCCAGGGTTTGTTTGATTCGGGCGAGGCGTTCGGGAGTCATGATTGTTTGAGCGTTCTAAAAAATGAGAAAAACCAATACTACCACAAGCAATTTAGAGGATTGCCGAGACAAAGGTGGTTGCCGATTGATCACCCCGTTATAATGTGCAGCTAACTTTTTTAAGCGCCACCCCCAACCTCCCGGCGCAAATCACACACCAAGCACGTTGAGAATCATGGCCAAGAAGCTGTACATCAAGACCCATGGCTGCCAGATGAACGAGTACGACTCATCACGCATGGCAGACCTGCTTCGCACCGGCGAAACCGTCGAAATGACCGACTCGCCGGACGACGCCGACATCCTGTTGCTGAACACCTGCTCCATCCGCGAAAAAGCGCAGGAAAAAGTGTTCCACCAGTTGGGTCGCTGGAAGAAACTGAAAAACAGCAAACCGGACCTGATCATCGGCGTGGGCGGTTGCGTGGCCAGCCAGGAAGGCCAGGCTATCATCGACCGGGCACCCTACGTGGACATGGTCTTCGGGCCGCAAACCCTGCATCGTCTGCCGGATATGATCACCGAAGTCCGCGCCAAGGGTAATGGCGTTGGCGTGGTAGATGTCAGCTTTCCGGAAATCGAGAAGTTCGACAACTTGCCTGATCCCGGTGCCGACGGCCCGTCCGCATTTGTGTCCATCATGGAAGGCTGCAGCAAATACTGCACCTTCTGCGTGGTGCCCTACACCCGTGGCGAGGAAGTCAGTCGGCCGGTGGACGACGTGATCGCGGAAGTCGCCCACCTTGCCAGTCAGGGCGTGCGTGAGGTAAACCTGCTAGGCCAGAACGTTAATGCCTACCGCGGCGAAACCCACGATGGCGACGTGATGGACATGGCGGAGCTGGTGACCCTGATCGCCACCATCGACGGCATTGACCGTATCCGGTATACCACCTCACACCCGGTGGAGTTCTCTGACTCACTAATCGAAGCCTATGAGCAGGTACCAGAGCTGGTCAGCCACCTGCACTTGCCGGTGCAAAGTGGCTCAGATCGAGTCCTGGCAGCCATGAAGCGCGGCCATACAGCTCTGGAGTACAAGTCCAAACTTCGCCGCCTGCGCAAGATTCGCCCGGACATCAGTTTCTCCTCGGATTTCATCATTGGCTTCCCGGGGGAAACCGAGAAGGATTTCGAGGACACTATGAAGCTGATCAACGATATTGGCTTCGATATGTCATTCAGCTTCATCTACAGCGCCCGGCCAGGTACTCCGGCGGCGGACCTGCCGGATGACACGCCACTGGAAGTGAAGAAGCAGCGCTTGAGCATTCTCCAGGACCGGCTGAACCAGAATGTGATGGACATCAGTCGCAAGATGGTCGGCACGACGCAGCGCATTCTGGTGACGGGCCTGTCCAAGAAGGACCCTGGCGAGTACGCGGGCCGTACGGAGAATAACCGTATTGTAAACTTCCGGCATGAGAATCCGGAGGTGGTTGGACACTTTATTGATGTGGAGATTCGGGAGGCTCTGCCTAATTCTCTTCGCGGGGTTCCTGTGGGTTCCGGGATGCATTAAACCTGGGCCCCACGCGTCTCGGGTTTGGTGAATCGCGAGTGGTGGGGACCTCCTCCCAAAAAACGCTACAAGCACATCCATGTGCGCTTGGGCTCCGCCATCCATGGCTCCGCACATTTTTGGGAGGAGGCCCCCACCACTCTCCGCAAATCTTTCTCGTGTCTGCGGCCAGCGCCCGCTAGCACAAATCATGGTATATCCACTCCCTGAATACACGGGAGTAAACAAACGGAGCACTTTTGAACGCCAACGATCACAGACAATTCGACCTGCACCCGGTAGACCAGCGCCGGCTGACCACCCTCTGCGGACAGTTTGATGAGCACCTGAAGCACATTGAGCGGCGCATGAACGTCAAAATTGGCCGTCGTGGTCATCATTTCCGGGTGGAAGGTGAAACTGAACACGTGGCAGCCGCTACGGAAGTTGTCCGGCACCTGTATCGGGAAACCGAAGCCAACGATGATATCTCGCCGGACATGGTTCATTTGTTTATCCGCGAGACCGGATTCGAACGGCTGCCGGATGACGTCCCATACAAGGGCGCCGTCACCGTCATCAAAACCCCGAAACTGCAGGCCAAGCCCAGAGGCGAGAACCAGCAGAAATACGTGCACAACATCCGTACCCACGATGTGAACTTTGGCATCGGCCCCGCTGGTACCGGCAAAACCTGGCTGGCGGTGGCGTGCGCCGTTGAGGCACTGAAAGACGAACAGGTGAAGCGCATCCTGCTGGTCCGGCCGGCCGTGGAAGCCGGCGAAAAACTCGGCTTCCTGCCAGGTGATCTGGCCCAGAAAGTGGACCCTTACCTTCGCCCACTCTATGACGCCCTCTACGAAATGCTGGGCTTTGATCATGTGACGCGGCTGATCGAAAAAAGCGTCATTGAGATTGCGCCACTGGCCTTCATGCGCGGCCGCACGCTCAATAATTCGTTCATCATCCTGGATGAAAGCCAGAATACCACCCGCGAGCAGATGAAGATGTTCCTCACGCGGATCGGGTTTGGTTCCACCGCCGTGATCACCGGTGACACCACCCAGGTGGATCTTCCCCGCGGGCAGAATTCCGGTCTGATTCACGCGGCCGGTGTGCTGAGCAAGGTATCCGGTATTGGCTTCACACGGTTCGAGGCCCGGGATGTGGTGCGTCACCCATTGGTGCAGCGGATTGTCGAGGCTTATGATTCCTTTGACGACGGGAGCGCCACAGGCCGGTGAGTGAACTGACAGTGGATTTGCAGCGGGCCATCGAAGCGCCCGGGGTGCCAGAAGACTTTGAATTTGAACGCTGGGCCCAGGCGGCATGGTTGGATGAACATTCATCCGAGGTGACAATCCGTATCGTTGCCAGTGATGAGAGCGCCGATCTGAACAGCCAGTATCGCGGGAAATCAGGGCCAACCAATGTACTGTCCTTCCCATTTGAGGCGCCAGCCGGTATAACGGTTCCGTTGGCCGGTGATCTGATCATTTGTGCCCCGGTTGTTGAAAAAGAAGCAGCCGAGCAGCATAAAACACTGACGGAACACTGGGCCCATATGGTGGTGCACGGTATGCTGCACCTTCAGGGCTACGACCATATTGAAGACAATGATGCCGAGGTCATGGAAGCCCTCGAGATCCGGCTGCTTGCGCAGCTCGGGTTCAGCAATCCTTACGAGACAGAGGAAACGGAAAAAGACTCATGAACGACGATCAGTCGAGTCGCAGTCAGGGCAGCAACAAGTCCTGGCTGGAGCGTATATCACAGGCCTTCTCCAGCGGGCCTGAGTCCGTCGAGGACGTGCTGGAAATCCTGCGGGACGCCGAGTCCCAGGAAATCATCGATACCGATGCCATGAGCATCATCGAAGGTGCCATGCAGGTGATCGACATGCGGGTGGATGAAATCATGATTCCCCGCTCCCAAATGGTCACCGTCAAGGCATCCCAGGATCCGAAAGAGTTCCTGGGCGAAATCATTTCATCTGCCCACAGCCGCTTCCCGGTCATTGGCGACAGCCAGGACGATGTCATTGGCGTACTGCTCGCCAAGGACCTGCTCCCTCTGGCCCTGAATAGCGACCTCAACTGGACCCGTATCCGCGAGATTCTTCGCCCTCCCACGTTCGTACCGGAGAGCAAGCGCCTGAACCAGCTGTTAAAAGAGTTCAAGGAAACCCGCAACCACATGGCCATTGTGGTTGACGAATACGGCGGTACTGCCGGCCTGATCACCATTGAGGATGTGCTGGAACAGATCGTGGGCGAAATCGAAGACGAACATGACTTCGACGAGGAAACCCACATCAAGGCCCGCGGCGATGGCACTTACGCCGTGAAAGCAGTCACCCCCGTCGACGACTTTAACGAATTCTTCGAAACCGAGCTGGACGAAGAAGAGTTCGACACCATTGGCGGTGTTGTGCTCAAGGAATTCGGTCACCTGCCCAGACGGGGCGAGTCGGTGGAGTTTGGCGGGCTGCAGTTCACCATCGCCAACGCCGATAACCGTGTCATCCGTCTGCTGCAGGTAACGCGTGGTGATGACCAGTAATACATCAGCCGGAACCTCCGTACTGACATCCGCCCTTTCCGAGCACGCCTGGCTGCGAGCGGCCACACTGCTCGTTGCCGGTGCCTTGCAAACACTCACCTTTTCACCCTTTAACTGGTGGTGGCTGGGGCCGTTGTCGGTCGCACTGATACTGTTTTGCTGCCTGCCGCTCGCCCCGCAAAAACTGTTTCGGGCGGGCTGGCTGGTCGGATTGGGGCTGTTCGGTACCGGCGCAAGCTGGGTCTATATCAGCATCAGTGAACACGGCAATACGTCCGTTCCGCTGGCGGTCATCCTGACCGTTATTTTTGTGGCGGGGCTAGCCCTTTTCCATGGTCTGGCGTTCTGGGCCTGGGGAAAACTTGCCAAAAACAACGCGGTCAGGCGGCTGATCCTGTTTCCGGCGGCGTGGATACTCTGTGACTGGGTCCGGGGCTGGCTACTGACAGGGTTTCCCTGGCTGTACCTGGGCACCGCCCACGTTGATGGGCCTCTGGGCGGCTTCGCCCCCTTAACGGGCGTTCACGGGCTTACGTTCTGGGTGGCCGTGACCGGCTGCGCAATTCCAGGCTGTTGGTGGCTGGTCCGGAAAGCCCGCCATGCCAGCACGGCGCTCGTCGCCGGCGTGGCGCTGCTGCCCTGGGTAACCGGCCCGGCTTTTTCTCAGGCACAATGGACGACCCTGCAGACAGAACCAACGACGTTTGTCGCGATGCAGGGCAACATTCCCCAGCAAATCAAGTGGGACCCGGACTTCCTCCGGGACCAGATCGTCGCTTACCTGGAGCTGACTGAAGACCACTGGGATACCGACCTGATTCTGTGGCCGGAAACCGCTATTCCAATTCCCCAGGACCAGGCTGGCAAAATCATTGACCACATCAGTGAAGAGCTGGGAGAGAGCAGCACACTGATTACTGGCATCCCCTGGTACGGCTTCAGTGACCGCATTGAAGACTTTACATACCACAACAGCATCATGGCCATCGGTAGCGGCGGCGGCATCTACCATAAGCAGAAGCTGGTGCCTTTCGGTGAGTATGTGCCGCTCCAGCAGTGGCTTCGCGGTCTGATCGGCTTTTTTGACCTGCCCATGTCCAGCTTCAGTCGCGGCCCTGCCAATCAGTCGCCGCTTGAGGCCAATGGCATCAGGATCATGCCGTTTATCTGCTACGAAGTGGCCTACCCGGACTTCGTCGCCACCAATGCCCGCAACAGTGACATGCTGCTGACCATCAGCAACGATGGCTGGTTTGGCGATTCCATTGGCCCGCTGCAACACCTACAAATCGCCCGCATGCGGGCACTGGAAACCGGTCGTTATATGCTGAGGGGCACGAATAATGGTGTAACGGCCATTATTGACGAGAAGGGCCAGATCACTGAAACCATCCCGCAATTTGAACGTGCGGTAATGACAGGCGAGGTCTATGCGGCCGAAGGCAATACGCCCTACATGCAATCCGGTTCCTGGCCGGTGTTGACGCTGGCGGCGATTCTTATTGTGTTTGTTCGGGAGCGGGTTATTCCCCGGAACTGAATAGCCTGGACTCTGGTGCCTGGCCACGGGGTGGGGGCACCTTTTCTTTGGAAAAAGAACTCGCTTTGCTCGGACACCTTTTTCTGGCAGAAAAGGTACCCCCACCCCCTGGCCGTTCTGGCTCTGTGCTGGACTCCCCTAGTCTACCTATGCCTATTCTGACTTCCGTGGCCAGCGGCTGGTGACGCGTTCGTAGTAGTGGGAGCCGCAGGCGTCACAGGGTTCCAGATGGCTGGTGGCAGTCAGGCAGCGCATGTGGCTGCAGTTCAGGCATTTGAACATGCCGGCCGTGGCCACTTCGCCGCTGATATACTGGCTGGGCTCTTGGTTTTCCAATTTCTGGTTCAGCTCTAGCGTATCCAGTCGGGTTTTATCCGCTACCGAGAACAGCATATCCGCCAACTGGTGCTCCAGCAGTGAGATATCCAGTTGCAACCATTCCTTCAGACCTTCGCCGGTTTCTTCCACGAAATGCAGCAGGTGTTCGAGGTCCCGCTGCAGATACGCGCCAAGCAGGTCCGCTTCTTCGCGGGTCATCTCTGCCAGTTCATACTCAAACTCCACCGCCCGCTCGATTTCCTCTTTCAAGGTATCGCGAGTGGTATTCTCCATATCACTGAGCCGGGCCTGGACCCGCTCCAGCATGCGGTCGTAGGCCTCGAGAGCCCTGCCTGAGAGATGATTGCGTTCTGGTTCGGTCATGACTGCTCCCTCATGGTGTACGGTCGGAGTGGCTATGGCTGATCAGGGCACGCTGTGAATACATCCCTGTACGCTTGACAAAAACATCCCTGTTTTTGACATCCCTGATCAGCCATAGCCACTCCGCCCTATACCAAAACAAGTTGCAAACTTACGCCAAGCGCCTGGGCGGGCAGGTGCGGCTGACTGGGACCGTAAAAAACAGGGATGTTTTTTACGAGCCTACAGGGACGTATTCACGGCGTGTCCCAGTCAGTCGCACCTGCCCGCCTTCACCCCAAGCATGGCACAGTATCGGCAAATTGGCAGACTACCTGTTAAGCCTTGTGTGCGTTAGAATGTCCGGCCTCTTCGCACATCTTTTTTGATACGGTCTGATAAAGGGTAACTTTGGTAATGGCAGGAATGGACCAGCAATACAATCCGCGCGATGTTGAACAACAAGCCCGTACCTATTGGGAAGAAAACAACACGTTTACGGTAAAGGAAGAACCGGGCAAACCCAAATACTACTGCCTGTCCATGTTCCCCTACCCCAGCGGCAAACTGCACATGGGGCACGTGCGCAACTACACCATCGGCGACGTCATTTCCCGCTACCAGCGCATGCAGGGCAAGAACGTCATGCAGCCCATGGGCTGGGACGCATTCGGTCTGCCCGCTGAAAACGCCGCCATTGCCAATAAGACTGCGCCGGCGAAGTGGACCCACGCCAATATTGCCTACATGAAAAACCAGCTCAAGCAATTGGGCTTCGGTTACGACTGGAACCGCGAGCTGGCCACCTGCAAACCGGACTACTACCGCTGGGAACAATGGTTCTTCGCCCGCCTTTACGAAAAAGGCCTGGTGTATAAGAAGATGTCCACCGTCAACTGGGACCCCATCGACCAGACGGTGCTGGCCAATGAACAGGTGGTTGATGGCCGCGGCTGGCGCTCCGGCGCGTTGGTCGAACAGAAAAAGATTCCCCAGTGGTTTATCCGCATTACCGACTACGCCGAAGAATTGCTGAATGACCTGGACGAGCTGGAGGACTGGCCTGAGCAGGTCAAGACCATGCAGCGTAACTGGATCGGCAAATCCGTGGGTACCGAGCTGACCTTCCCCCTCAAAGGCCGCGAGGACGCATTGGACGTCTACACCACCCGCCCGGACACACTCATGGGCGTGACTTACATGGCCGTGGCCGCCGAGCACCCCATTGCCAAGGCCGCTTCCGAGCGCTATCGCGAGGTTGCTGAATTTGTCGAGCAATGCCGTAACAGCAAGGTTGCCGAAGCCGATATGGCAACCATGGAAAAGAAAGGCATTGATACCGGTTACAAGGCCATTCATCCGCTGACGCAGGAAGAGATTCCCGTTTACGTCGCCAACTTCGTGCTCATGGAGTATGGCACTGGCGCATTGATGGCGGTGCCCGGCCATGATGACCGTGACCACGAGTTCGCGCTCAAGTATCGCCTGCCCATCAAGCAGGTTATCGCCGCCACGGACAGCCGCGAAATCGACGTTCAGGAGCGTGCCTTCACCGAAAAAGGCGTACTGGTGTCGTCCGGCAAGTACAACGGCATGACCAGCGAAGAAGCCTTCAATGACATCGCCAACTACCTAGAAGAGAACGGCATCGGCAAGCGCACGGTCAATTACCGCCTGCGTGACTGGGGCGTGTCACGCCAGCGCTATTGGGGCGCACCGATTCCGATGATGACGCTGGAAGACGGTACCGAGCGACCGGTGCCAGACGACCAGTTGCCAATCACACTGCCCGAGGACGTAGAGATGGACGGCGTCCAATCTCCCATCAAGGCCGATCCGGAATGGGCAAAGACCAGCTTTGAAGGCCAGCCGGCCACGCTGGAAACAGACACCTTTGACACATTTATGGAGTCGTCCTGGTACTACGCCCGCTTCTGCAGCCCCAACTACGACAAGGGCATGCTGGACCCCGCCGCCGCCAACTACTGGCTGCCGGTGGATCAATATATCGGCGGCATCGAGCACGCCATTCTGCACCTGTTGTACGCCCGCTTCTTCCACAAACTGCTGCGGGACGTGGGACTGGTCAACAGCTCCGAGCCGTTTAACCGCCTGCTGTGCCAGGGCATGGTGCTTGCCGAAACCTATTACCGTGAAGACGCCAACGGTGGCAAGATCTGGATCTCGCCAGCGGATGTCGTCACCGAGAAGGACGATAAGGGCCAGGTGGTGCGTGCCGTTCACAAAGACGACGGACAACCGGTGGTGGCCGGTGGTGTGACCAAAATGTCCAAGTCCAAGAACAACGGAATTGATCCCCAGGCCATTATTGATGAACACGGCGCCGATACCGTGCGTCTGTTCATGATGTTTGCAGCGCCTCCGGAGCAGTCCCTGGAATGGTCCGACAGCGGCGTTGAGGGTGCCCATCGTTTTCTTAAACGCCTGTGGCGCATGGTGAGCGAACACACTGAAAGCGGAACGGCCCCTGCCCTGGACGCTGCCAACCTCGGTGAAGGCCAGCGCAATCTTCGGCGCAAGACCCATGAGACCATCGCCAAAGTGAGCGACGATGTCAGCAGACGGTTGACGTTCAACACCTCCATCGCAGCTGTGATGGAACTGCTCAACGATGTCAGCAAACTGACTGGCGATGAGCCCCAGAGTCTGGCGATTCGACAGGAAGCGCTGGAGACCGCGGTACTCGTCCTGTCTCCAATCGTTCCTCACATCTGTCACCAGTTGTGGCACGCACTGGGGCACGACGAGCCTGTGGTCGACGCGCCCTGGCCCGAGGCTGACAACGACGCCATGGTTCGCAGCGAGATTCAGGTCGTCCTGCAGGTGAACGGTAAGGTCCGGGCCAAGGCTGACGTTCCGGCGAACATTGAAAAGAGCGCACTGGAGGCTCTGGCACTCGAAAATGAGAACGTTGTCCGTTTCACTGAGGGTAAAACCGTGCGAAAGGTCATCGTTGTGCCCGGCAAACTCGTGAACGTGGTAGCGAACTGATATGAACCTCCTGGCCAGCTCCCCTAAGACACTTCTGGCTGGCCTCACCCTTTCACTTCTGGTGTCAGGGTGCGGGTTTCAGTTGCGAGGCGCTCCACCGGTGTCATCCGCATTACAGCCGCTTGCAGTTGATTGCTCCCGCAATATACCTGAACAACTGTGTCGCTCAGTGAAGGAACAACTGGAGTTGGGCAATATCGACCTTCAGCCCGCCGAGGACGCCGATCATGTGCTTAACATCAGCAACTTCCGCCAGGAACGCCGGGCCAGTGCCATTACAGTAACCGCCGCCGCAGCTGAGTATACACTTCGGCAAACGGTGGATATTGAAGTGCTGACGTCTGACAAGGTTCCGCTGATAGCGCCAGCGGACCTCAGCAGCAGCGAAACCTACCGCTACGACGAAACCAATGTACTGGCCAAGCAACGGGAGGAAGAAGCCCTTCGGGAGCAGCTCTACGACCGTCTCGCCCAGCAAATCATCTTTCGCCTGGCGCCCCTTGACCGTGCACGCATAGAACGGATAAAGAAGGAAGCGGAACAGGCACGTCATCAAGACAATGGTCAGCCATGAAGACCCAGGCCCACCAGCTCCCTCAGCTTCTCCAAAAAGGTCTGTCGCCAGTCTACCTGGTGTCGGGCGATGAGCCCCTACTGGTTCAGGAATGCTGCGACCAGATCCGGAAGACCGCGCGAGAAGCAGGTTATCAGGACCGGGTAACTTTCCACGCTGACCAGCAACTGGACTGGAACCGCGTAGGCGAAGAGTTTGGTGCGCTGTCGCTGTTTGCCGAGAAACGCCGTATCGAAATACACCTGCCTACCGGGAAACTGGGTGATGGCCGTGCGATTCTTGAAAGCGTTCTAAAGAATCCTCCCGACGACATTGTACTGCTACTGATCAGCGCACGGCTGGACGCCGCCGAAACCCGACGGAAGTGGTACAAGGAGTTGCAGGACAAAGGCGTACACGTGCCGGTTTGGCCTATTGATACTGATAAATTCCCCGGCTGGCTGCAACAGCGGGCTCGCAACCATGGCCTCAGCCTCACCCGCGGTGCACTGGACATTCTGGCGGAACGACTCGAGGGTAACCTCCTGGCAGCGAGCCAGGAACTGGATCGCCTGGCGTTGCTGGATTCCGGCGCCACCATCGACGAAGACGTCGTGGAACAGGCTGTTCAGGACAGCTCCCGCTTCAACGGCTTTGAACTGGTGACAGAACTCCTCGCCGGCCGGGCCGCCCACGCCCGCAAAATCGTCGGTGTTCTTCAGCAGGAAGGCGAGAACCCGCTGGGATTGCTGGCGGTGCTGACACGGGACCTGAACCTCACCATGGAGCTGAATATCGCCGCTGCCAAACGGGAAAATACCACCGGCTTCCTGAAGAAACGCGGCGTATTCCAGCCCCAGCGCGCAAGGGCCGTTGAACAAGCGGCAAAACGCCTGAACCGTCACCAACTCAACAGCGCACTGGAGCTCTGCAGCACCACCGACAGAGCCGCCAAAGGCTTTGATACGCTCTCCCCCTGGCACTACCTACATGACCTGATCACCTTGCTTGCAAGGCGCGCATGAGGCTGTGGAATAGCCGTCAATCCTGCTTGACAGTTTTCGACATTCGGTAGCATCGTATAATCGTTAACTGTTAAAGGAGGTGCATAATATGAGCTTCCAGGACGAACTGAAAAAGCTGTCTGAAAAAATTAAACAGTACCGTGACGAAGCGCGGGTTCAGATGCATCTGGCCCATGAAGACGTGAAAGACGAGTGGGACGATCTGGAGAAGGACTGGGAACGGTTTCGCAGCAAACTCGATTACATTCTTCACGATGCCGAAGACGCGTCAAAAGAGGCGCGCCAGACCGCTCATAAATTGGGCGAAGATTTAAGAAAGGGCTACCAGAATATACGTAACCGAAAGAAGTAAAGTGTTAACCGGTTAACATAATGCCACAAATAGCCACACAGAGGCTCTTTCCCGGCGGAGCCTCTGTGGCATACTTCTCAATATCAATGAATGAACCGTCATTTTTCTGACTGGCCAGCTTTAATTACTGCCCTTCATGGCCCGATCAGCAAAGGCGCTCTCACGCGCTGAGAGGTATAAATGGCCCATGAAAACTGAAAACGTTGTTTTGGTCGCACTGGCGGCCTTGCTTATCCCGTCTCTCGTCATTAGCCAGAACACCCGCTTCAGTGATCCGGATACCGTTGTGAAAAACGAATTCTGGGGCAACCTGTATGCCCAGGGTGGCAACTCCTTCTTCTGCGGCACGCCATTCAAGAGCAAAGGTTTTGTCCTTACGGAAGGCTATGTATACCCTCTGGCAGAGGTTCGCAGTGCGCTTGGGTGTGGCACCAGCAGTCAATGCGACGATGACGACAGGTACCGGCAGATTGCATCGGATCTTCACAACATGGTTCCCGTACGCAGTCGTATTGAAATGTCCAGAAGAAACGCGATCTACGAGGAACTGGGTGATGCAAGCAAGCCCGACGAGTGCGGAATTCGCGAGAGCGCGCAGTTTTTTGAACCACCGCAAAAGGTGAAAGGCGATATTGCCCGCACGGTGGCCTATATGGTGAACACCTATGACCTGCCCTGGGCAGGCGCTTTCCGGGTGTTCAAGAGCTGGAACCAGATCGACCCGCCAGATGATAGAGAGCTTGTCCGCCATCGACAGATTGCCGACATTCAGGGTAACGAAAACCCTTTTGTTCTTGATCCTGGCCGGGTAGAAAACCTGTAAGCGATTACATAGAGCTGCATTAAAAAGGCAGGCCCGCGGGCCTGCCTTTTTGTTGACTGCTGACTGTTCAGAACTCCTCAGCCGTCAGCGCCATCATTGAGTCGCTACCGCTGCGAATGCCTTCAGCCAGTGCTACGGTCTTTGGCAGCAATCGGTCGAAGTAGAAGCGTGCGCTCTTCACCTTGCCGGTGTAGAAGCCGGAGGTGTCGCCATCGGCCTTCGGTGCCGCGGCTTTAACCATTTTGGCCCACATATAGCCGAGGGCCGTCAGGCCAAACAGGTCGAGGTAGTCCACGGAAGCCGCGCCAACAGCGTCCGGGTTATCACCAGCCTGCTTGATCACATGCTCGGTCACATCCGACAGGCGCTCAAATGCTGCCGCCAATGGTTCCAGGTAAGGGCGCAAGTTCTCGTCGCTGCTGTTTTCCTCAATGAAGGTAGCCACGTCCTCGGCAAATAGCTCATAAAGCTTGCCCTGGCTGCCGACCACTTTCCGACCCATCAGGTCCAGCGCCTGGATGCCGTTCGTGCCTTCGTAGATCTGCGTTATGCGGCAGTCGCGAACCAGTTGTTCCTGGCCCCACTCCCGGATAAAGCCGTGACCGCCGAAAACCTGCTGGCCCATGATACAGGCATCCAGGCCACGATCGGTCAGGAAAGCCTTCGCCACCGGTGTCAGCAGCGCCACCATACCCTCGGCATGCTTGCGGCGTTCGTCATCGTCGGAATACTTGGCAATATCCAACCACTGGGCGACATAGGTGGAGAACGCACGCCCCCCTTCCACATAACCTTTCATGGTCAGCAGCATGCGGCGCACATCAGGGTGGACCAGAATCGGGTCCGCGGCTTTTTCCGGCTGCTGGGCACCCGTGGGTGCTCGGCTCTGGATACGCTCAAGAGCGTATTCACGAGCGCTCTGCAGCGAAGCTTCCGCAGCGCCAATGCCCTGAACGCCGACACCCAGACGCTCATAGTTCATCATGGTAAACATAGCGGCCAGGCCCTTGTTCTCCTCGCCGACCAACCAGCCTTTGGCACCGTCAAAGTTCATTACGCAGGTGGCGGACCCTTTGATGCCCATCTTCTTCTCCAAGGAGCCACAGCTAAGGCTGTTGCGCTCACCAAGGGAACCATCGTCATTTACCGCAAACTTGGGCACCAAAAACAGGGAAATCCCCTTGGGGCCCTTGGGCGCATCCGGCAGCTTCGCCAACACCAGGTGGATGATGTTCTCCGCCATGTCGTGCTCGCCCCAGGTAATGAAAATCTTGGTGCCCGTTACACTGAAGGAGCCATCGCCATTAGGCTCGGCCTTGGTGCGGATAATCCCCAGATCCGTGCCCGCATGAGGTTCCGTCAGGTCCATCGCGCCTGACCAGGTACCCGCGTACATGTTGGGCAGGTATTTTTCCTTGAGCTCCTGACTGCCATGGGCGTCCAGGGCCAGGCAGGCGCCCGCCGTCAGCATCGGGGCGAGGCCAAAGGCCATGTTGGCGGCCTGCATCATCTCCTCGAACTGGGCCACCAGAGTTTTTGGCATACCCATACCGCCAAACTCCGGGTTGCCGCCCAGGCCGTTCCAGCCGCCCTCAACGATGGTCTGGTAGGCCTCACGAAATCCCTCGGGGGTGGACACGTCGCCGTCATTCCACTTGCAGCCCTGCTCATCACCCTCGCGGTTCAGGGGAGCCAGCACACCACTGGTAATCTTACCGGCTTCTTCCAGAATGGCGTCGGCAGTATCCGGATCAACGTTCTCTGCCACTTTGGGCAGCGATGCCCAAAGTGCCGGCGCATCAAATACTTCATTCAGGACAAAGCGCATGTCACGTAAAGGTGCCTGATAATCAGCCATCTCAAAACTCTCCACAATTCATTCAGTCTGCGAAGTGAACAACAATGGACCTTTGGCCCTGATCACTTCCTCGGCTATGTGTCCGCACAGGTTATTTTTATCGGGCCCATTCTACCCTATCGGCGCCCCCAACTCATGAGCCCCGGCAGCCTTGGCAACAAAAAAGCCCGCCTCCTGAGAGAGCGGGCTTTTTCTGGCTCCCTGAAGCCCGCCTTATAAGGCGAAGGCTTCTTCGGGCATGTCCATCAGGCTGTCGGAGCCAGCCAGCATGCTTTCGGCATGTCCTTTGGTGCGCGGCAACATGCGCTTGAAATAGAAGCGCGCTGTCTGGATCTTGGCGTTATAGAACATTTCTTCGGTTGTACCTTCCACCATCTTGTCCAGCGCGACCTTGGCCATACGGGCCCATAGATAGGCGAACACAGCGTAACCGGAGTACATCAGGTAATCCACAGACGCAGCTCCCACTTCCTCGCGGTTCTTCATGGCTGTCATGCCAACCTTCATGGTCAGATCGCCCCACTCCTTGTTCAGGGCCGCCAGCGGCTCAACGAATTCCTTGAGCTGCTCGTTGTCAGCGTTTTCCTTGCAGAATACATGAACCTGCTTGGTAAAGCCTTTCAGCGACTCACCCTGGGTCATAAGAACTTTGCGGCCCAACAGGTCAAGCGCCTGAATACCCGTAGTTCCCTCGTAGATCATACCGATACGGGAATCACGAACATTCTGCTCCATGCCCCACTCGGAGATAAAGCCGTGGCCGCCAAACACCTGCATGCCCAGGTTGGCAGCTTCGTAGCCAATCTCAGTCAGGAAGGCCTTGGCAATCGGAGTCAGGAAGCCCAGAGCCTCGTCAGCAGCCTTACGCTCTTCCTCGGTCTTGCCACTGTGAACGATATCGGCCTGCTGCGCGGTAAGGTAGATCAGTGCACGGGCGCCTTCGGCGACAGTTTTCTGAGTCAGCAGCATACGGCGCACGTCGGGATGGACGATGATCGGATCCGCAATACCTTCCGGATTCTTCGGGCCACTCAGAGAGCGCATGGCCAGACGATCCTTGGCGTAGGCCAACGAGCCCTGGAAGCCAAGCTCAGCGGCACCCAGACCCTGAATGGCGGTACCGATACGGGCAGTGTTCATAAAGGTGAACATGCAGTTCAGGCCCCTGTTCTCGGGACCGATCAACCAGCCTTTGGCGCCGTCGAAGTTCATCACGCAGGTGGAGTTGCCGTGGATACCCATTTTGTGCTCGATGGAGCCACAGGAAACCGCGTTGCGCTCACCGGATGAGCCATCGTCGTTAGGCAACTGCTTGGGCACGATGAACAGGGAGATGCCCTTGGTACCTTCCGGCGCTCCCGGAAGTCGCGCCAGCACGATATGGACGATGTTCTCGGCCATGTCGTGCTCACCCGCAGAAATGAATATCTTGGTGCCGGTGATGGCGTAAGTGCCATCGGCATTCGGCTCTGCTTTGGTGCGCAAGGTGCCCAAATCGGAGCCACAGTGCGGCTCGGTCAGACACATGGTGCCGGTCCACTCGCCACTGATCAGTCTGGTCAGGTAGGTCTGCTTCTGCTCTTCTGTGCCGTGGGCCTCAATGGTGTTGGTGGCGCCATGGCTGAGACCAGGGTACATACCAAAAGACCAGTTAGCGGTACCGACCATCTCACTCATCACCAAGCCAAGTGAGTGTGGCAGGCCCTGACCGCCATAATTGGGATCAGCGGTCATGGACGGCCAGCCGCCTTCCACGTACTGCTGATAGGCCTCTTTGAAGCCGGTTGGCGTTTTCACGCCGTCTTCGCTCCAGGTGCAGCCTTCTTTATCGCCCACCTGGTTCAGCGGAGACAGAACCTGCTCACAGAACTTGGCACCTTCCCCGATGATGGCATCGACCATATCCGGAGTTGCATCTTCGGCGCCTTCCAGATTGGCGTAGTGCTGCTCGCTGTCCAGCAGCTCGTTCATTACGAATTTAATGTCACGCAGGGGCGCTTTGTAGTCAGGCATGGAATCCACCTCAGGTTTTCGGTCTCAGCTGCGACACGGTCACAACACTCAGCCTCGGGATTTACTCATACGCTCAGCAAGAGAAGCCGAACGCCAATAAAACACTTGTTTGAAACATACGTTTAGAGGCACAGAATTGTCAATAGGCGTGATCAAAATTTGTGTTGTGTTTTGTCGCGAATGTTTGCCGATGGTTTGGGCAAACGGGGAGGCTTGAGACTAAAAAGGAGCTTTTTTCAGGCGGTTGCCCGGAAGGATGAAGAGGGATTGGCGCTTACATCGTTGCTCTCGATGCCGGAGATGACCTGATAGGCATTGGTCGCTTCCCGCGACTGCTTTGCATTGGTTTCGTCACCCGCCTCGTCCTCGGACACTCCAGATTGCGCGGACTCGTCAGTGCGACCCAATTCCGAGGAGAGTTCAGCTTGTGCCTGCAGCATCAACTGCATGGCCTCTGCTGCCACCGCCCGGTCTTGCGGGGAAGGCTCTGCCGGCGCCAACGCAGCGGCCCTGACCACACGCATTTTATCGATTGTCGCCTGGGGATCTCCCCGCACGGGCGAGGTGCTGATCGAGACCTCGCCACCGACAGCGTACTGCGCACCGTCGGGGCCCCGCTCATACACGTAGGAAATGGAACCGGCGTACTGGCCACCAACCGCCTGATGGGCTGCCTCATGGGCACGAACCTCACGGTCCCTGGCTTTCAGATCCGTAAGCAGTTTCAGCTCTGCCTCATCCAGGCCCTGAGCATCCTCAACGCTGGAACCCTGCGAGCGGGTACGATCCTCCGCAGCATTACCGTCAGCTACGCGACCGGACCCGGAGGTTTCAGGAGATGTTCGAGATGAAGATGATGCGTCCGAAGATGGCCGGAGAGGGGCACCCGCAGCTGCGTCTCCCGAGCCAACGGAAGGCGCAGGAACGGCAGGAGCCATTGACGGAAGGGAGCCCGAAATCATCATGTCAGCAGACTGGCCGTCGAATCAAAAGGACCTGAACAGGGCTCGGACGCCCTGAGAGGGTTCAGGCAGTAATATCCAGAAGCGTTCCCAGGGTTTCGTCGGCGGTTTTCACTACCTGGCCGAGGCTTCAACGCTGCGCTCGTACAGCTTTAGATCAATGATCGGTTCCACGAGGCCACCGACACCTTCTGCCGTGCCCTGGGGGCCATCAACACCGCCACGGGCAATCCTGCGGGCGGCATTCTCCATGCCTTGCATGCCGTCCTGGATACCCTGAATACCAATGCCTAATGTATTGCTGATCATAACCGCTCAGCCCAATGACCATATATTGACACCAGTAAGCCACAAACTTGGTCAATTTTCAAACAAAACGGCAACATCCAAAGCTTTGGCCAGCTCCTTCGGGTCGGCACGCTCCTGCCATGGCAACACCCCCAGGCATGGCGCGGGCAGGTTCCGAATCAGATAATCGAGGGTTTCCTGCTCACAGTTCATGGCCGCTGGGTCCGGCCGATTGGCCACCCAACCTGCGATAGACAAGCCATCGCGGCGGATAGCTTCAGCGGTTAACAGTGCATGGTTGATACAGCCCAGTTTCAGGGGTACCACCATAATGACAGGCATACCCAGAGCGACGGGCATGGCGGCGTAGGTTTCACGATCATTGAGCGGTACCCGCCAGCCGCCGGCACCCTCCACCAACAGCAAATCCGCCGGACGCATCTGCAACCCGCGGCAAAATCCGACCAGCCGTTCCGCCGTGAGGTGCCGCCCCGCCTGGGCCGCTGCCACATGGGGCGCGATGGCGGGCTGCAAGGCTACCGGGTTCACCTGATTGTAAGGCAACGGTTCCGACATGGATTCCATCAGTATCAGCGCATCTTCATTGCGCAGCCCCTCCGGTGTTTCGTCGCAACCAGACGCCACCGGCTTCATCGCAAGCGTTTTCTTCCCCAGGGTAGCGGCCGCCTCAAGAATCGCAGCAGACACCAGCGTTTTCCCCACGCCGGTGTCGGTACCCGTCACAAAGTAACTCTTTCTGGCCATAGATCAATGAATCCCCGTGTCAGTCTGGCAGACGGCAACCCAGCCATGCCGATGTGTAAGTGGCCTGTATCCGGCCTTCCCCGTCTCGCGGATAATAACGGCACATGGCCCGCAAACGGCCAGGCGCGGTTGCGCTTTGACGCCGCGATACGCCTTTGTACCCGGCGCCAATAGCCTTGAGCTCCGCCAGGAGAGCCAGCGGTGAGGGGTAATCCAGTGAAATCGTCTCGATCGCAAGTTGCGGGGCGGGGAGCGTTTCGAATGCCTGCTCCCGAAAACGCGCTTCCGATTCAAAACGATTCACATGCTGGTGCCCGGGGTCTGCCCTGTGCCATGCTTCCCGAAGTTCGTCGAGGGTACCCTCCAGCAATGTCGACACCAATAGCCGACCGCCTGGGCGTAGAACCCGGCGGCATTCTGCGAGCACACCGGCCGGGTCACGGCACCACTGAATCATCAAGTTGCTGAAGACCACGTCCACACTGTTATCCGGCAACGGCAACGCCTCTGCATCCGCCTCGACCCACCGGATGCCAGCCGGGTTGGCTGATCGGGCGTAACGAAGCATTCCCGCAGAAATATCAACGCCGGTCACCTGGCTCCCCCGAATCGACGCCAACTGCCCTGTAAACCACCCAGTGCCGCTACCTAGATCGAGTATCTGGAGTCCATCTGCGCACTGGGCCTGATGCAGCCCTTCCTTCAACTGGTCCAGCAAGACCTGGCCCATATAGCGCTGCAGCCGGGCAGCGGGATTGTAGGTATGGGAAGCTGAGCCGAAATCGCGGGCAATTGTGGATTTCGGAGGCACCCAGTCGTGGGTATTGGTTGTTACAGGGTCCATTCAACCTCCTTGCCGAAAACAAACTGAAGGATTTCGTCATGGCAACGCGAAAGCGCCTGCCCTCGAGGCCAATGGGTCATACCGGGTACCCTAACGACCTTGGCGGCTGGAGACGGATGAAACGAGTGCTCCCAACATTCAACGACCACATCGTTGCTCGCCTGAAGATGCAGCGTCGGCACTGGTAAAGCACCCCACAGAGACCGCTGATCTTCGCTGCCCAACCAGTCCAGGCCCCAAACCAGGTTCACGCCGCTAACGGAAGGCCCTCGCGCAAGCCAAGGGCGCAGTTCCTGCAGGGCTTGCGACTCATCATGGCTGCCGTGAATCAAAAGTCGCTGAAAGCGCCGCCAGGCAAGGCCGGCGTTTTGCGACACCTGTTCCCGGAATGTTTCAAAGGTATCCACTGCCATCCCTGTGGGCCACTGCTCCCCAGCCACAAAGCGAGGAAACCCCGCCAGAGTGATTGCCTTGCGGACCTGGGGACAACTGCGTGAGGCAGCCGCCATAACCACCTGCGCCCCCTGGGACCAACCCGCCCAAACTGACGGGCACGGATAACGCTCCAGCAGATAATCCGCCACCCCCGTGATCGAGTCGCATCGGGACATCAGGGCATCGTTCAGCGATATCAGATGAATCTCCCCTGGCCAGCGATCAAACAGCGGAAGCAAGATGGCGGCGTCGACTCCCCAACCACCCACAACCACTAGCGGGATTCGTGATTCCACAACGTTCATACCACCTCTGCAGAGGGCCTGTTCAGTAGTGAGCGGCAGTCCGCCAATGCGGACAGCAACGTTGCCAGGTCTTCCGACGAATGCGCAGCGCTGAAGGTGACCCGCAAACGGGCCTGACCTTCCGGCACAGTCGGCGGCCTGATCGCCGTAACCATTAGCCCCCTCTCCTCCAGGGCCTGGCTCAATGCAAGGGCTGCCCAGTTGTCGCCAACCATGATTGGCTGAATTGGTGTGCGCGATGGCATCAACTCATAGCCCAGTGCCGATACCTCCTGGCGAAACTCTGAGATCAGCATCTGCAGGTGACTGCGACGGCTATCTTCCCGCTCGATCAGATCAAGGCTGGCACAGGTGGCCAGAGCGATGGCTGGGGGCATGGCGGTGGTGTAGATGTAGGTGCGGGCCTTCTGTACCAGGTAATCCATCAACAGCTGCGGGCCAGCCACAAAGGCGCCACTGGTGCCCACAGCCTTGCCCAGGGTACCGATCAGCACGGGAACCTCCTCCTCGGACAATCCCAGCTCCATCAGGCTGCCCCGCCCCTGAGGCCCCAGGACGCCCAGGCCATGGGCATCATCCACCACCAAAAGGGCATCGTGCGCCCGGCACAGTGCTGCCAGCTCCCTCAATGGCGCGATATCCCCGTCCATGCTGAATACGCCGTCTGTCACCACCAACTTGTGGCCAGCGGTAGCGGCAAGCATGTCAGCCAGGGCACTCATATCACCGTGGCGATAACGACGCACCCTGGCGCGGCTGAGGACACAACCATCGATGATGGAGGCGTGGTTCAGGCGATCAGAGAAGATGGTATCGCCACGGCCAGCCAGCGCCGAGATAACGCCCATATTGGCCATGTAGCCGGTCGAAAAAAACAGCGCAGCACTGCGGCGGGTAAAATCCGCTAGCCGCAGTTCCAGTTGGTGGTGGGCATCGTGGTGACCACAAATCAGATGCGAAGCGGCGCCGCCAAAACCGGTGTTTGGCATGGCGTCCGTGGCGGCCTTTATAATCCCGGGGTGATTCGCCAGCCCCAGGTAATCGTTGCTGCAAAATGACAGCAGCGGCACGCCATCGGAAACCAACGCGGGCTGTTGGGGGCTGCTGATCTGGCGGCGGGTGCGGTAAAGCCCCGCCCGTTTCCGCTCTTCCAACTCTGCCGCGAAGTCACGCATGGTCAATTCTCACCGGCATACTGTCTGCCTATGCAGACTCACGGGTGGCATCGTAGAACATGTGACGGGTCTGTTCGTATTCGACCGCATCCACAATGGCTTCTTCCGCTTCCTGTTCGGTGCAGGACTGCTCGCGCTCTTCAGGCCGAATGCCCAGACGCTTGAACAACTCGCGGTCCGCATCCGCCTCGGGGTTGGCGGTCGTCAGCAGCTTCTCGCCATAGAAAATCGAGTTCGCACCAGCCAGGAAGCACAGGGACTGCATCTGCTCATTCATATTTTCACGGCCCGCAGACAATCGCACGTGCGAGGCAGGCATCATGATCCGAGCAACAGCGATGGTCCGGATAAAATCGAACGGGTCCAGATCTTCCACATTTTCCATCGGCGTTCCTGCCACCTTCACCAGCATGTTCACCGGCACGCTCTCCGGATGGTGGGGCAGATTCGCCAACTGAACCAGAAGGCCAACACGATCGTCAGGGTCTTCGCCCATGCCCACGATGCCGCCGCAGCATACTTTCATGCCTGCATTACGGACATTCTCGAGGGTGTCCAGCCGGTCCTGATAGGTGCGGGTGGTAATGATATGGCTGTAGTACTTTTCGGACGTATCCAGATTGTGGTTGTAGTAATCCAGCCCGGCTTCGGCCAGCTCGTCGGCCTGTTCCTGCTCCAACATGCCGAGGGTCATGCAGGTTTCCAGGCCCAGGGATTTAACCTGGCGCACCATATCCACGACATATTCCATGTTTTTCTTCGACGGGCTACGCCAGGCCGCCCCCATACAGAAACGGGACGCACCCTTTGCCTTGGCGGCCTTGGCTTCCGCAACCACTTTTTCAATTTCCAGCAATTTTTCCTTTTCCAGGCCGGTGTTGTAATGACCGCTCTGGGGGCAGTATTTACAGTCTTCCGGGCAGGCACCGGTCTTGATGGACAGGAGCGTGCTGATCTGCACCTCATTGGGATCGAAATGCTCACGATGGACGCTCTGGGCGCGAAACACCAGGTCATTGAATGGCAGTTCGAACAACGCACGGGCTTCCTGCATGGTCCAATCGTGGCGCGGTGAGGTAGAAGGCGCGGCAGAAGGCGCTATAGAGGGTGCATCGGCGTGTGCGGTGGCAGTCATGATTCAGTCCTGTTAACTTTACCGGGATTCTGGTTTACGGATTGAACAGATGATAAAGGGACTGAAATCGCTGTCAACCTTGATAACACCAAAGGTTAACAGCACGAAACGGATTCCGCGCGCTCAAATCAGCATCAAAGGCCTGTTTCCGCTGCGCGGCGGGCAATGCGTGGCCTGCCTGGAACCGCATGCCCATTTCGGGCTCTGCACTCCCTGCCGGCAGGACTTGCCCGCCAACCACTCGCACTGCCGCTGCTGCGCACTGCCTATCGCCTACGCTGGCGATGACCTCATCTGCGGTCAGTGCCTGAAAGACCCACCGCCCTTCAGCCGAATCGTCGCGCCCTGGCGCTATCGATTCCCGGTTGACGGTATGGTCCAACGCTACAAATACAATGGCCAACGCGCCTATGCCCGCCCCCTGATCCAGGATCTGGGCACTCATCTGACATTGATGCTGGAGACCCATCCTGAACGCACGCCGGACCTGCTTCTGGCCAGCCCGATGCATCCGGCCCGTCGACGAAAACGAGGATTCAATCAAGCGGCGGATATTGCAGAGCACATCAGCCGTCAATCGGGCATTCCCTGGAGCGCTGACCTCGTCGTCAGGAACCGGCGCACCCGCCCACAACGAGGACTGAACCGCGAAGAGCGCCTGGCCAACCTGCGGGGAATCTACCAGGTTACCCGTATACCACCGGCCAGTATTGCCATCGTTGATGACGTGGTCACCACCGGCGCCACTGCGCGAAGCCTGACTGAAGTGCTGCTTGAGGCCGGCGCCAGGGAGGTTCAGATCTGGGCGCTGGCAAGAACCCCCGGATAAAGGTATGCAAACGCATTAGTCGGCGAGCTGCCCTGCCACTTCATCCGCAATGGCCAAAGCAGCCGTTAATCCCGGCGACTCAATGCCGAACAGGTGCACCAGCCCGGCAACGCCGTGCCGACGTTCTCCGGCGATCCGGAAATCCGCAAACCCACCATCCGGGCCAGCAAGCTTGGGACGAATGCCGGCATAGGCGGGCTGCAGGCGGGACTCGTCCAATGCTGGCCACCAACGGCGAATACTTTCAGCAAATGACCTTGCCCGACCGGGGTCAACCGAGAAGTCCACCCGCTCTATCCATTCAACATCGGGCCCGAATCGAGCCTGGCCCGCCAGATCAAGCGTCAGGTGAACGCCGAGGCCGCCTGGTTCAGGGATAGGGTATACCAATGAACGGAAGGGGTGGCGACCGGAATAGCTGAAGTAGACACCACGGGCCAGCCACTGGCGGGGCGCGATATCCGCTGGTACTCCCTGCCAGCTCGTGGCCAATGGTACTGCTCCGAGGCCGGCTGCGTTCACCACCCGTTGCGCCCTGAGCTCACAGGGCGCTGGCCCTCCAACCTGCAACCGATGCCCTCCGTCACAGGTCGCCGCACGCTCTACAGGCGCCTGGCGGACCAAATGGCCACCGTAGTCCTCCAGCTCTCCCAGCAACGACAGCATCACTCCATGACTGTCTACAATGCCCGTTTCCGGTGAGTACAACGCCTCCTGGGCGGTCACGTCCGGCAGAGAAACCCGCAAGGCCCTGCGGGTTACCCTCTGGAGCAGAACACCGTTGCGAAGGGCCTGACTGGCGATAGTGTCGAGCCTCTCCACCTGGGACACGCCATTGGCAACAATCCACTTGCCGGTTTTGCGGTGGTCGATGCCACGGGTCTGACAGTACTCATACAACATCCGACGACCACGAACACACAACCGGGCCTTGAGGGAGTCCTCGGGATAGTAGATCCCAGCATGGATAACCTCACTATTGCGGGACGACACCCCTTCGCCAAAGTGAGCGCCGGATTCCAGCACCAACACCTCCCTGCCCTGCATGGCCAGCGTCCTGGCCACTGCGAGGCCGACAATGCCGGCACCGACGACCACGGTATCTGCCTGTACTATGTCTCGCCCTGTCATCTGCTTTAACGTCACCCGCGTTGTGTTTCGATCGTTTGTCAGCATCACCAACACGCTCGTTGGCTAAAAAGCCCGAATCGCATTACGGTGTCGCCCCCGAAACGTTATACTTGGCCGTGAATTGAGTGCACGGAGCAGGGAACCGATGTCTGACAGGAAGCAGTTTATTATTGTAATGCTGGTGGCGGCCATATTTGTTGGCTGGCTTGGCTGGCGAGGCTTTGAAGTCATCAGCCTGAACCAGGCACTGAAGGCCGATGAAATGGTGGCCAACTATCCTTATCAGCATCGTGTTCTCAGGGTTGAAGGAGGGACCGCCATCATGAGCTCACTGCGCTCCCATGAAACCTCGACGCACGAAGCACTCACCACCATTTTTCCGAGCATGCGTAACCTGGGAGATAATGATCGTGACTGGCAACGGGCCGAGCGTGAACTGGCCCAGGTCCAGGCCCAGGCAGGCAACATCGTCCTCAGCGCGTCTGGCATTGATCGGGTGCGATGGGAACTGGACGAAAACTGGTATCACCTCGCCAGCATGAAGTCCCAACAGAGTTCGAGATACTAAACCTTATTTATGACCGAAACCTCCAGCCATCCTTACGACGCCCTTACCCCCGATACCATTCTTGATGCCCTGGAAGACGCCGGATTTGTGGTCAGTGGACGTCTGTTTGCCCTCAACAGCTACGAGAACCGTGTTTACCAGATTGGTATTGAAGACCAGCCACCGGTAATCGCCAAGTTTTACCGTCCGGGGCGCTGGAGCGAAGCCCAGATCCGGGAAGAACATCAGTTTACCGTCCAGTTGCTCAACGCCGATATTCCGGTCGTGGCGCCTATGGCTATGCCCTCCGGCGATACGCTGGGCCGCTGCGGAGACTTTCTGTTTGCCGTATTTCAGCAGCGGGGCGGGCAGGCGCCCGACACCAGCGTGACAGATACCCTGTACCGCCTTGGCCAGTGGCTGGGCCAGCTCCACAATATCGGTGACACTGAGCCCTTCAACCATCGCCCGGTTATGTCGATTCTTTCGGGCATTGAGGATAACAATCGGTTCCTTACGGAAAACCGCTGGATTCCAGATGACCTTCGGCCAGCGTGGGACTCGCTGATTCCCGATCTTGTCGACCACTGCGCCCGTCGGATCGATGACGCTGGCGAGGTGCACTCCCTGAGAATTCATGGTGACTGCCACGCCGGCAACATCCTCTGCCGCGAGGAACAGATGCTGTTTGTCGACCTGGACGATTGCCGTACCGGGCCTGCGATTCAGGATTTGTGGCTGTTACTGAACGGAGATGACGTTGAACGTGGCCAGCAATTTGGTGAACTACTGGAAGGCTACGAGATGTTCCGCGATTTCAATCGTCGTGAGCGTCATCTGATTGAACCCATGCGCTGCTTCCGGCAGATTTCCCACTGCACCTGGCTGGCCAAGCGCTGGGACGACCCGGCCTTCCCGCGTTTCTTCCCCTGGTTTGCCCAGCCGCGTTTCTGGTCCGACCAGATCCTGTCACTTCGGGAACAACTGGCGGCACTACAGGCCCCTTCCATTCATGTACCCGGCCAATATTGAGGCCACTATTACCGACAGACCGGAGACCAACCGATGAGCCAAAGTGAGGCCCGATTTACCGTCCGCAGCCTGATTGTCACTGCCATTGCCACCATCATCGTTACCATCGTGGTTTTGGAGGCCAGCGGGCGGATTGATCATGCCGAGAATAAGGATCATGTGCCGGTGGGGGAATTTGAGGCCGTTCACATCAAACCTGGCGAAGAGTTCCGCATGTCGCCCAAGTCATCGGAACTCCACGCTGTCTGCGAACAGGGGTATCTGGCCATCGCCGCCGATGTGGACCCGGAGTTCCGGGGCATCCTCGTTGATTACAAGAACCGGGGCGTACGCTGCAGCCGAGGCCCGACACCCGCACACGACAGGCCTGTCCATGAGGGCCAGGAGCCAGCAGACAATGGCTGACAGGAACAAAAAACCGGGCCAGGCGCTGGACCGTCTGTTCGCCACTGAACGGGAAACCGGAGAATTCCGGTTTGACACATCGGTGGCTCGGGTATTTCCGGACATGATCCGGCGCTCAGTACCGGGTTACACCACGATTATTCCGATGATTGAAGTGATCACCGAACAGTATGCCCGCCCGGGCAGTCACTGCTACGATCTCGGCTGCTCGCTCGGCGCCTCCACTCTGGCCATGCGCCATGGCATTGGGGACCGCGACTGCACCCTTACAGGCGTGGACAACTCGGCTGCCATGATTGAGCGTTGCGAGCATTATATTGCTCTGGACGACCACCCATTGCCGGTTTCACTGCGGTGCGAGGACATCCTCGACACCCCGATTGAGAACGCGTCGGTGACCACCCTGAACTTCACACTGCAGTTCGTGGCGCCAGACAGACGCGCAGAACTGATGGCTCGCATCGCCGACGCCACACTGCCCGGCGGAGTACTGATCCTCTCCGAGAAAATTCGCTTTGAATCCGATTCCGAGCAATCGACACAGACCCAACTCCATCACGAGTTCAAACGGGCCAACGGCTATTCTGACCTGGAGATCAGTCAGAAGCGTTCCGCCCTGGAACAGGTACTGATACCGGAAACCCTGGCCGAACACCGTGAGAGACTGATAAACGCAGGATTTAGTCAGGTTATGGTGTGGTACCAGTGTTTCAACTTTGTCTCCATGCTCGCCATTAAATCGCACTGAACGGAGCCTCCATGACGACCTTCAACTGGCAGGGGTGCTTTGCCCCGCTGCTTGACGATCTTGATAGCCGTGGCCTTGAGCGCTGGCGAAAGCAACTGCAGCAACAGCTACAAAAGCGCTTTGACGACAACCCTCATGGGGATATTGCCCGATGGAACCGGGCTCTGGACACCCTGCCCCACATTGGTGATGCCACGGCGAACCTGAACCAGTCGGCCATTACCCTGAACTCCGACCAGCCCCTCAGCACAGAAGACCGTGCAAAGCTCGAAGAAGGGCTGCGAGGACTGATGCCCTGGCGTAAGGGCCCGTTCGAGTTCTTTGGCACCTATATCGATACCGAGTGGCGCTCCGACTGGAAGTGGGACCGCGTAGCCCCCTACCTGTCAGACCTGAGTGGTCGGCAGATACTGGATGTCGGTTGCGGCTCTGGCTATCACTGTTGGCGCATGCTGGGTGAAGGGGCTGGCCGGGTAATTGGCATCGACCCGGGACTGTTATTCCTGTTCCAATTTCTCAGCGTCAAACAGTATGCAGGCCAGGAGCAGCGCATTGATCTGCTCCCGGTGCGCGTAGAGGATCTGCCGCCAAAGCTGGAAGCATTCGACACCACTTTCTCAATGGGTGTGCTCTACCACCGTCGCTCACCACTTGATCACTTACTGGAACTGAAAGACACACTCCGCCCGGGTGGCGAACTGGTGCTGGAAACGCTGATAGCGGATGGGCCGGAAGGTTACAGCCTGATGCCGGAGGACCGCTACGGCCGGATGCGCAACGTCTGGTTCCTGCCCAGCTGCGACACTCTGTTGCGCTGGCTGGACCGAACCGGTTTTCGCAACGCCCGCGTGGTGGATGTGACAGAAACCACGATCGAGGAGCAACGCAGCACTGACTGGATGCAATTCCAGTCGCTGCAGGACTTTCTCGACCCGGACGACCCAACGAAGACCGTGGAAGGCTATCCGGGTCCGAAAAGGGCGACGGTTATCGCGGACAAGCCCTGAAGGTGTCCGCGATAACCCGGGAAGGTTACTCGCCGAAGGGGTGGCGCAGAATGACTGTCTCTACCCGGTCAGGACCGGTGGAAATGATATCGATCGGTGCTTCGATCTGCTCTTCCAGGAAACGGATATAGGCCCTGGCGTTCTCCGGTAACTGGTCCAGGCCTGTCAGCCCGACCGTGCTCTCCTGCCAACCCGGAAGATCCGCATACACCGGCTCAATGTCCTTGTAGGTATCGCAACCGATCGGCGGGCGGGTAATCTCCCCGTTAGGCGTTTTGTAGCCAATGCACACCTTCACCGTATCCATGCCATCGAGCACGTCCAGCTTGGTCAGGCAGATGCCCGATACGCTGTTGATCTGGATGGCGTGGCGCAGTGCAACCGCATCAAACCAGCCACAACGGCGTGAACGCCCGGTGGTGGTGCCAATCTCGTTGCCCTTGACCGCCAGGTGATGGCCCATATCGTCAAACAGCTCGGTCGGGAACGGACCGGAACCGACACGAGTGGTGTAGGCCTTGGTGATCCCCAGCACGTAATCCAGGAACAACGGCCCAAAACCAGACCCGGTAGCCGTGCCGCCAGCCGTGGTATTTGAGGAGGTGACGTACGGGTAGGTACCCAGATCAATGTCCAGCAGCGAGCCCTGCGCACCTTCAAAGAGGATGTGTTCGCCGCGCTTGCGAAGGTCATGGAGGATATCCGTGACGTCGGCAGACATGGGTAGAATTTCCTCGCCCATGGTCATCAGTTCGGAAAACGCCTGATCAATGTCTTCGGGCTCTTCCTTGAAGTACTCGGTCAACACGAAGTTATGGTACGACATGATTTCCCGGAGCTTCTCTTCAAAGCTCTTCGGGTCACACAGATCTCCAACGCGAATCCCACGGCGGGAAACCTTGTCTTCGTAGGCCGGCCCGATACCGCGACCGGTGGTGCCAATCTTGTCGACACCTCGCGCTCGCTCGCGCGCCTGATCGATACGAACGTGGGTCTTGAGGATGACCGGGCACGCCAGACTGATCTTCAAACGCTCCCGCACAGCAACCCCATTGCCTTCGAGTTCGCGGACTTCCTTCAGCAACGCTTCCGGAGAGAGCACGACGCCGTTGCCAATCAGGCACTGGACATTCTGGCGAAGAATGCCAGACGGAATCAGATGAAGGGCGGTTTTCTTGCCTTCAATAACCAGGGTATGGCCGGCATTGTGGCCGCCCTGAAAGCGCACCACCGCCGCAACCTTATCGGTCAGCAGGTCAACAATCTTGCCTTTTCCTTCATCACCCCACTGGGTGCCCAGCACTACAACGTTTTTACCCATGACTCTCTCTCAGTGCGGCCCCGCCAATTGATGGGGTGCCCGCAGGTTTACCTGTAAATGAGTGGCCCGACCCCGAAGGTCATCAGTCCAACTGCTCCACGACCCACTGGCCGTCTCGCTTCACCAGGGCACGATCGCAATTGCGCGTGCCAGGATCAACGCCCTCGTCTTCCGGCAGGGCGCGGATAACCGTCTCCGTCATCCGCAGGCCGGAAATCACGCCATCCAGCGCAGGATCCTCGGTGGCTGGCGCCCATATGGCCTTGCCAGCGCGGCCGGTTCGCTGACCAAGTGAGACCAGCGCACGGATATCAAGACTAAAGCCCGTCGCCGGACGTGCACGGCCGAAATCACTGCCAATGGCATCGTAGCGACCGCCCTTGGCAACCGCGTCACCATGCCCCGGCACATAGGCCGCAAACACGAGCCCGGTATGGTAGTTGTATCCTCGAAGCTCACAAAAATCGAACCCGAAGCTTACCTCTGGATAGCTCGCGGACAGCATATCCGCCACTCGATCCAGTTGATCCAGCGCCTGACGAAGCGGTTCCGGCGCCCCTTCAAGAATGCGCTTTGCCTCACGCAGGGCATCCTTCCCACCGCTGACTCTGGCCAGTTCTCTGAGCATGCCGCCAGCAGAACCCGGTGGGCACCCGCCCAGCAATTCATCCAGTTCCGGCACAGACTTACGGGCCATGGCATCAAAGATGGCCGCGCCGGTATCGCGATCAAACCCGGCCTCTCCAACCAATGTCTCGTAGATCGCGACATGGGCAAGATCCAGATGGATTCTGGGCAAACCCGATACACGCAGGGTTTCAAGCATCAGGCTGATCACTTCCAGATCCGCCGATTCGGAGGCGCTACCAAACAGCTCGCAACCCGCCTGGATGGGCGTGCGCCCTGTCAGCATATGGCGCGGTCGGGTGTGGAGCACATGGCCGGCATAACACAGCCGCGTAATACCTTCCTGGCCGAGGGTATGGGCATCAATGCGTGCTGCCTGCGGCGTCATGTCCGCACGCAGCCCCATCATCCGGCCGGTCAGCTGATCAGTCAGCTTGAAGGTCTGAAGCTCCAGGTCGTGCCCGGTGCCCGTAAAAAGTGATTCGAGGTATTCGATCAACGGCGGGATAACCAGCTGGTAACCCCAACGCTGGCAGGTATCCATTACATCCCGGCGCAGGGATTCAATCTGTCCAGCCAATGGCGGAAGGATGTCTTCCACGCCATCAGGCAGTAGCCAGCGATCAGATACTGTCATGAGATTCGGTTGTCCGTTCTGTCCCGGGGCGGAAGCTTCTTGCCGCGAGAGTGCACAGGATTTAGGGCGATGCTCGGGGAAAGATAAAAACCCGAACCAAAACCGGCAGAATTTTACACTGTTGGCAGACACAAAAAAACCGGAATACCGAGGTATTCCGGTTTTGTCACTACCATCGTCGTGGTTAGCGGTTTCCCTGAGGGTCCTTCAGGAACTTCAGGAAGTCGCTATCAGTGTCGATGACCATGATGTCGTCTTCATTGGCAAAGGTGTTCTGATAGGCTTCCAGACTGCGGTAGAAGCTATAGAACTCGCTGTTAGCCCCATAGGCATCGGCATAGATCTGGGCGGCCTGAGCATCACCTTCACCACGCATTTCCTCAGCCTTGGCAAAGGCTTCCGCCAGGATGACGGTGCGCTGGCGATCAGCATCCGCGCGAATACCCTCCGCCAACTCGCGACCGCGGGAGCGGAATTCCTGCGCCAGCTTCTCGCGCTCAGTGGCCATTCGACGATAAACGTTCTGGCTTACCTGCCCTGGGAATTCAATGGCCTTGACGCGGATATCCACCACTTCAATACCGAATGCCTCGACCGTATTCTCGGTTATGCGATCCCGCAGGATCTGCATCAGCTCATCACGCTGGCCGGAAACAACCTCGACCATAGTCCGAACACCAAACTCATCCCGTAAGCCATTGTCCACCCTGGACAACAGCAGTTCGGAGGCGCGGTATTCGTCGCCACCGGTGGCACGGTAGAACTGGTCGACATCGCGAATCTTCCAGGCGATGTAGGAGTCTACATCAAGAGGCTTCTTCTCGATGGTCAGGTACTGACGCGACGGAAGGTCGGTGGTCAGCAGACGGATATCGAACTCCCGCACTTGATCAATCACCGGCACCTTGAAATGGATACCTGCTTTTATGTCGGTTTCGATCAATTCACCGAACCGAAGCAGCACACCACGGTGAGTTTCCGGAATGATGTACACACTGGAGAGCGTAACGAGTACGACGATCAGGGCGCCTGCAAGGCCCACAATACTTTTGGGTCCCATCATTATCTACTCCTCCGAACGCCAGTATCCTGTCTGCCACGCAGCTCCTGAATCACCTGATCTGACAGGGTCTTGATGTCGATGTCACTGCCGGAGCTTCCGGAACCGCTCTGGCTGCCGGTGCTGGCACCGGAACGGTTAGTCAGCCTATCCAGAGGCAGGTACATCATATTGTCGCTGCTCTGGGTGTCCACCAGCACTTTGCTGGTATTCGACAGAACCCCTTCAAGCGCCTGGATGTACATACGCTCGCGAGTGACTTCCGGCGCAGTCTGATACACACCAAGAACCGCCAGGAAACGTGAGGTTTCACCACGGGCACGCTCAATCACTTCTTCCTTGTAGGCCGCCGCTTCCTCGGTCAGGCGCTGTGCCCGGCCACGAGCCTCGGGGACCACTTTATTGCGGTAGGTTTCAGCTTCTTCCTTGACCTGCTGCTCGTCCTCACGGGCGCGCTGCACTTCACGGAAGGCATCCTGCACCGCATCGGGTGGCTGAGTGCTCTCGACGTTGACACGGACAATGGTCAAGCCAGTGCCGTATTCTTCCAGGAAGCTCTGCAGGCGCTGCTCCACGCGAACGGCCAACTCGGCACGACCTTCCGTCAACACGTCATCAAGTGTTGAGCTACCAACTTCATGGCGCAAGGCACTGTCAGTAGCAAACGCCAATGCCTGGTTGGAATCACGGACGTTCAGCACATAAGCCTGAGCATCACCAACACGATACTGGACCTGAAGGTCGACAGAGACGAGGTTCTCGTCCTGTGTCAGCATCTGGCCTGTAGATTCCGCATTCCGGACGTTCGTCACCCGGACCAGATAAACGCTATCGATCAACGGAACCTTGAAGCGCAGACCCGGCGTTTCAGTACGACTGAACTCGCCAAAGCGAAGCACAACCGCACGCTCCTGCTCGTTCACGGTGTAGAACGATTGAAAGACCACGTATCCGGCAAAAATGATGGCCGCCAACGCCAGGATGGCACCAAAACCGCCGGCGCCACCCGAGGACGAACTGCCGCCACTGCCTCCGGACTTGTTGCCCTTGCCACCCAGCAAGCGATTGAGCTTGTCGAGACCCTTTTTCAGCGCCTCGTCCAGGTCCGGTGGGCCCTGGTCATTTCCGCCACGACCACCACCAGTACCCCAGGGGTCATTGTCGTTGCGGTTTCCACCCGGTTCATTCCAGGCCATAGTGTTCTCCGTTCCAAACTAATCGAATGGCTGCAAATACTAGGGATTTATAAGCGCCCCGGCAATAGCACAGCCGGCCTATGTACGTTGTTCTTCAAGCCTTACATCATTTTCGCGCACGCCAGCGCGGCTCAAAAGCTGTAACCAGTCACGATGCTGAAGGCGTACTTCCAGTACCGAATCCCCGCTATCGCGGTGACTTTCCGTCACGACAGAGCCCGCTTCATGCAAAAGCGCCCGCAACTTGCCGTCCGTCGGGCCCAGCAGTACGAATTGATGGATCACGTCCTCCGCCAATCGTTCGACGATGGTATCAAACAGGCCTTCAAGACCTTCCCCGGTGACCGCAGAAACCCAGACACGCACGGGAACGCCGTCCTCGTTGCGCTCAACCCGCGGCTGGAAGTTATCCAGCAGGTCGATCTTGTTGAAAACCTGCAGCACCGAAATCTCGTCAGCACCTATTTCTGCCAGCACTTCTTCCACCTGCTCCATGTTCTCGTCACGCCGGTGATCGTGGCAGTCGATTATGTGGAGCAGAATTGAGGCTTCGGTGGTTTCTTCCAGGGTGGCACGGAAGGCTTCAACCAGCTTGTGGGGAAGATGACGGATAAAGCCGACAGTGTCGGCCATTACGACCGGGCCAATGTCAGGAAGTTCCAGGCGCCTCAGCGTCGGGTCCAGGGTCGCAAACAGCTGATCCGCCGCGTAAACGGTTGACGTTGTTATGCGGTTAAACAGCGTGGACTTGCCCGCGTTGGTGTAGCCCACCAGTGAGACGGTTGGAATATCCGCACGCATCCGGGCCCGGCGACCCTGGTTACGCTGTTTACGGACCTTTTCAAGGCGGCGATGAATGGACTTGATACGCTCCCGCAGCAACCGCCGATCCGTCTCCAACTGGGTTTCACCCGGGCCACGCAACCCGATACCACCCTTCTGGCGCTCAAGGTGCGTCCAACCCCGAATAAGGCGGGTCGACATATGCTCAAGTTGAGCCAATTCCACCTGAAGCTTACCTTCATGGGTGCGAGCACGCTGCGCGAAAATATCCAGGATGACGCCCGTGCGATCGAGCACACGACAGCTCAGCTCACGCTCAATGTTTCGTTCCTGGCTGGGGCTGAGTGCGTGATTGAAAAGCACCACATCCGCTTCGTTGGCGGTCACGGCATCACGAATTTCTTCCAGCTTCCCCTCTCCGACAAACAGTCTCGGGCTGGGCTGCTTGCGCGAGCCGGTGACAACACCTACGGGTTCGACACCGGCAGACCAGACCAGTTCACGGAACTCCCCCAGATCCTCAGCTTCTTCGTGTGAGGAAAACTCGATATGAACGAGAATCGCCCGTTCACCAACGTCGGGACGCTCAAACAAGTAGTAACAACTCCAAATCAGTCAGGCTGCACCTGTCACCAAAACAAACACCCGCGGCCCTGGGAGCCTTTTCGGGCCCTTCGGGAGCGCGGGTGACAACACCGGTGTGCCCGGATAAATCAGTCTTCAGATTCTTCTCCGCCCGGAGCCTGTGGCGGAATACGAACGTTCCGCGCGGGCACCACAGTGGAAATGGCATGCTTATAGACCATCTGGCTGACAGTGTTTTTCAGCAAAATCACGAACTGGTCAAAAGACTCGATCTGGCCCTGAAGCTTGATACCATTGACCAGAAAGATGGAAACCGGAATGCGTTCCTTGCGTAATGCATTAAGGTAAGGGTCTTGTAGAGAGTGCCCTTTTGACATGTGTTTTCTCCTGTTTATAAGTAAAGGCAGATCGTCAACTTCAATTGTTAAATGTGGTGCGAAACTCAATAATTTTCAAGGCAGTGTCGGACATAAGTTTGTCGCCACTATCCAACCAGTCCACATCGGACCACTTTCGCAACCAGGTCAGCTGTCGCTTGGCAAGCTGCCGGGTAGCAGCAACGCCCTTGTCCACCATGGTGTCGTAATCATAATCACCGGCCAGATGTGCCCAGCCCTGACGATATCCGACACAACGCATGGAGGGCAGGCCAGCATTCAGATCACCCCTGGCCTTCAGCGCCCTGACCTCATCAAGAAAACCCGCATTCAGCATGGCGTTGAAACGCAGGGCTATTCTTTCATGGAGCACCCGCCTCTCGGCGGGAGCCATCGCAAGCTGCACTACAGTATACGGAAGAGACGGCGATTCGTCTGCCTGCCATTGGGTGAAATAGGTGTAATCCTCAATGCCATCGCTGTTCTGACGGTTCTCTGCCTGGCCTCTGCTCGCCTTGTCCTGCCATATTGAGGAAATCGGCCGTCCCGTCAGACGAATCACCTCAAGTGCCCGAATAAGTCGCTGCCGGTTATTCTGATGAATGAGACCCGCCGCCACAGGGTCCTGTCGCTCCAGCTCCTGGTGAAGGGCACCCCAGCCTCGCTCCTTCGCCTCCTGCTCAAGGGCCTCCCGGACGACTGGATCAGCAGACGGCAGGTTGGACATACCATGCAGCAATGCCTTGAAGTACATCATGGTGCCACCCACCAACAACGGAATCCGCCCCGCTGACACAATGTCGTTCATTTCACGCAGGGCATCGCGACGGAAGTCCGCTGCCGAGTATGTTTCCGCCGGGTCGCAGATATCAATTAACCGGTGTGGCGCCTGGGAGAGCTCCTCGTGCGAGGGCTTGGCGGTTCCAATATCCATACCCCGGTAGATCATCGCCGAATCAACACTGATGATATCGCAGGGCAGGTGGCGACAGAGCTCGATGGCCAGGTCGGTCTTGCCCGAGGCAGTCGGGCCCATCAGGCATATGGCCAGGGGCTTGGTGCCTTTAGCGGTTGATGCCGTCATACCGGTGTTAACGCCCGCGCAGGAATAATTTGTCCAGCTCCGAGAGGGTGACCACAGTCCAGGTGGGCCGACCATGGTTGCACTGACCACTGCGCTCGGTGGCCTCCATGTCCCGCAACAGGGTATTCATTTCCGGAATGGTCAGTTGCCGATTGGCACGCACGGAACCATGACATGCCATGGTACCAAGCAACTCATGTATCACCGCCTCCACACGGTCGCTTTCGCCGTTCTCAATCAGGTCAGACAGCACATCCCGAACCAATTGCTCGGTGTCCGCCCCCCGCAACAGCGCAGGCACCTGCCGCACAGCGAGAGTTTCGGGGCCAATGCGCTCCACCCTCAATCCCAACTGCAAAAGCTCTTCACCATGAGTCTCGGCCAATGCCGCCTCTTTCTGGCTGACAGCCAGGGAAACCGGCACCAGCAGCGGCTGACTCTTGAGGTCCTGCGCCTCCAGCGCACGCTTCATACGCTCATAGGTAATACGTTCATGGGCCGCGTGCATATCCACCACGATCATGCCCTGACGGCTCTGAGCCAGGATATAAATTCCGTGCAGTTGGGCAATGGCGTAGCCAAGCGGCGGCTCATCACCGCTGTCCTGCGGTGGCGTAGGCGCCGCAACGGCCAGATCACCGGTGTCGGCCATCGCGGGCTGCGCCCCGGTTCCACCGCCCTCGTTCAGGGACTGGTAGAACGCCATCTGATCGCGGGCCTGCCATTCAGGCTGCGGGGGCCTCGGGCTCCCTGAGAACCCGGCATGCTGCGGGCTGCCGCCGGAACCTGCAAACGGATCGGAGGCGGGCTGGTGATTGACACCCGGCATGGCAGCCTGAACGCCAAAACCACCGGTTGCCGTACCGGCCTCCCGACCGTGGGACTGGGCTACCGCTCCCTTGAGATGATCATCCGGGCGCACATCTGCCAGCGCCTTGTGAAGCGTCCGGAAAATAAAATCGTGAACCAGGCGCCCATCGCGGAAACGCACTTCGTGCTTGGTGGGGTGAACATTCACGTCCACGTTCGCGGGATCAACCTCCAGATACAACACGAACGCCGGGTGACGGTTGTTGTAAAGCACATCCCGATAAGCCTGGCGCACGGCATGCGCTACCAGCCGGTCCCGTATCACCCGCCCGTTGACAAAAAAGTACTGCAAATCCGCCTGACTGCGGGAAAAGGTCGGCAGGGCAACCCAACCCCAAAGTTTCAATCCCGTAGCCTCAGCATCAATCACCACGGCGTTGTCGATAAACTGCTGACCGCATAGAGAGCCAATCCGCCGCTCCCGGTCCAGCGGATTCTCAGCCGGCCTGAGGCTCTGGACCACACGCTGGTTATGTCGAAGCGTAAAACCGGTGTCGAAACGGCTCAGGGCCTGGCGGCGAATGCATTCTTCAACATGGTTGAACTCGGTCTTCTCCGTACGGAGAAACTTGCGTCGGGCGGGCGTGTTAAAGAACAGGTCCCGGACTTCCACCGTCGTGCCCACCGGATGGGCCGCCGGGGAAATACTGGCGTCCATGTCGCGCCCTTCCACTTCTACCTTTGAGGCCGCCTCCTGGCGCTCTGTGCGTGATGTCAGTGCCAGCCTGGAAACGGAACTGATACTGGCCAGGGCCTCCCCCCGGAAACCAAGGGACGCCACTGCTTCGAGGTCTTCGAGATTTTCAATCTTGCTGGTGGCATGACGGCTGAGCGCAAGGGGAAGGTCCGTCTCGTCTATGCCCATGCCGTCGTCACGTACCCGGATCAGCTTGACACCCCCCTGCTCCACCTCGATATCGACCCGGCGGGCACCGGCATCGAGCGCATTTTCTACCAGTTCTTTCACGACCGAAGCCGGGCGCTCAACCACCTCACCGGCAGCAATCTGGTTGGCCAGGCGGGGCGTGAGTAATCGAATGGAGGGCATGTTACCAGGGGACCTCGTGTCAGGATGCAGGAATACGAATGGTTTGCCCTACCATAACACGGTCATCATTGAGGCCGTTATACTGCATCAGTTCGCTGACGGTTGTCTGGTTCTCCCGAGCGACACCTGAGAGCGTATCCCCCCGGCGAATCCGGTACTGACTGACACTGCCATCGCCACGGCCGTTCTGCTTCTGCCACGCCAGCAACGTGCCTGGCGGGGGCGTTTTCTGGAAGTAGTCATCGATACCCCGAAACACCGCCTGGGACAGTTTTTCACGATACCAGGCACTGGAAAGGTTCTGCTCTTCCTTCGGGTTCGAGATGAATCCCGCCTCAACGAGAACCGATGGAATATCCGGTGATTTCAGCACCGCAAACGCAGCCTGCTCAACGCCTTTCTTGTGGAGCTCGGCAACGTTGCCAAGCCTGCCGAGGATGGAGTCCCCGACTCCCAGGCTGGAATTGATACTGGCGGTCATGGACAGATCCAGCAGCACTCCGGCCAGCATGTCATCACGGCCGTCGAGAGACACACCACCGGCGCCCCCTATCAGGTCGGAACGGTTCTCGGTCTTTGCCAGCCAGCGGGCGGTTTCACTGGTCGCACCCCGCTGTGACAATGCAAACACTGAAGCACCACGAGGCTGCGGCGTGCGAAATGCATCGGCATGAACCGATACGAACAGGTCGGCATTGTGTTTTCTGGCCAGCACCGTGCGGCTGCGCAGATCGATGTAATAGTCGCCGGTGCGGGTGAGCTTCGCGGTATAACCCGGCTTGGCGTCAATCAGTTCCGCCAGGGTTTTCGACATTTTGAGCACCACATCTTTTTCACGGGTGCCACGAGGGCCGATTGCTCCCGAGTCCTCGCCGCCGTGGCCGGCATCAACCACCACAATAATATCCCGCTTGCCGTTGGCGTTTTCGGTGACAGTTGGCTCCGAAGGCTTTCGAGCCTTCAGGCCACCTTCGTCGATCAGGTCGACGACCAACCGGTGACCGTACTGCTGATTGGGTTCGAGCTGAAAGCTGCGCGGCTTGATGTCACTCTTCAGATCGAGCACTACCCGAAGATCATTACCGTTGCGCGGGGCGCTGCGGATACGCTTTACGGGACTGCCCGAGAGATCGAGCTTGTCAAAATCGGCCTTGAGCGTCGTGTTCTCAAGGTCAATCACCAGGCGCGAAGGCCCGGACAGGGCAAACACCTTGTGACCAATCTTGTCGGCAACATCCAGCACCAGCCGGGTATGGTCCGGCGCGGGCCAGATCCTCACGCCTTCCACGTTAACGCCCGCCATTGCTGCCGTAGGAAACAACAGCGTCAGCATTACACTACCGGCCAGGCACCATCTGGAGAACATTCTTGCCATCATTTTCCTGCCCACCTGCACTGATCACACATAATTAACCTCGATGACTCGACAACGGCATTGCGGCAAGCCTGGCCTGCAACCCTTCGCCCACAGTCGTTGCCGCCGAGACAAGCGCTTTACGCCCATCTCCACTGACACTCAAGCGTATCCAAAGGTCGGGATCCGGAAGGATTCCCTGCCCCCGCTCGGGCCACTCAATCAAACAAAGACTCTGGCCCTGAAAGTAATCACGTATCCCCATGTATTCCAGCTCCTCCGGATCACCCAACCTGTAAAGGTCGAAGTGGTAAGCCGGAGGGCTCAGGTGCTCGTATGGCTCCACAATGGTGTAGGTCGGACTTTTAACAGCCCCTTCATGGCCAAGACCACGCATGACTCCACGGCTCAGGGTTGTCTTCCCCGTACCCAGATTGCCCTCGAGAAACACTGTGACTCCCTGTCCGGCCTGAACCACAACCGTAGCGAGCCCCCTTCCAAGGTTTTCCGTTGCCATCTCATCCTCAAGAAACAGTGAGAGATTCTGCTCTGCAACGTCCATCATTCGTCTCCACCGACGCCAACCGAACGACGATCCGGCCGGCGCTCAGAATCCACCAATACCTGTGATAGGGCCTCAATAACGTCCATCGGCAGTAGCCCCATATAACCGCGGGTTTCCGACGCGAGGTCCGCAGCCGCCAGATGCAATGCAGCCCCTGCCGACGCTGCAGCACGGGCATCTCCCAACTGCGCATACAAACTACCCAGCACGCCCGAAAGAACATCCCCCATGCCACCGGTCGCCATGCCAGGATTACTGCCGCTGACAATGTCCGGCATTGCGCCTCCGCCTGCCACCACCGTGCCGGCACCCTTAAGCAGCACAACTCCGCCAAACATCTGAGAGATTCGCCCGGCAGCGCCTATACGATCCTCTTCAATTTCCGCCACATCACACGCCAGAAGCCGCGCAGCCTCTCCGGGATGCGGGGTAAGAATATGATTGTGTGCCGGCTGCGCCACCCTTGAGGCCATCAGGTTGAGCGCGTCTGCATCGAGCACCCTTGGCTTACCGCTCGCAACGACCTGCTGGAGCATCTGCTGCCCCCAGGCGCCCTGGCCGATGCCCGGACCACAGACTATGACATCCGCCGCTTCAATCAACGGCGGCAGTTCAGAACCATGAATCAGCCCCTGCACCATGACCGATGGGCAGCGAGCGAGAGCCGGTGAGACGTATTCCGGGCGCGTGGCCAGGGTAACCAGTCCAGCCCCGGTTCTTGCAGCTGCTTCGGCTGCCAATAGGCCGGCACCACCAAACCCCCGGTCCCCGGCCACCACGAGCACATGCCCGAAACGCCCCTTGTGCGCGGTTCTTGGTCGCCTGGGGATGACCGAACGGATCGACTGCCAGTCAACCCGGCGAGCCAAAGGCTGCTGACCGCTCTCGGAGGCCCAGTCATCGGTATCCAGAGACTCGAACAGGATGCCCCCCCCACATTCGACCCCCTGCCCCGTAAACAGGCCAGCCTTGAGCCCAATAAAGGTCACTGTTGCATCAGCCCGTATCGCCTGTCCGGCCACCGCTCCGGTGGTTGCGTTCAGCCCGGACGGCAAATCAATCGCCATAACGGGCGCGAGCGCCTCGTTACACGCGTCGATAATAGTCGCAAAGGGCTCTCTGGGAGCGCCCGTTACGCCAGTTCCCAGCAGGGCATCCACGATTAACCCGGCGCTGGCAACTGACCGCTGCGCATTGTCGTTACCAAGATCCGCTAGTTCCCGCACTTTTACTCCATCGGCCACGGATTTTTGCCAGGCCTTGCGGGCATCACCAGACAGCTTCCCCGTCGGCGCAACGGCGATACAGTCCACATCCAAACCATGGCGTACGGCATTGGCCGCCACCAGATAGCCGTCACCGCCATTGTTGCCAGAACCACACAGTACCAGGACCCTGCCCGGCTCAGGCCAGTTGCGTACCAGCCTGCGAAACGCACCGGCGGCGGCGGCCTGCATCAGGTCAAATCCGTCAACCCCTTGCTGATCAATCACATAGCGATCAATCTCCCTCACCGCATCGGCGGAGTAGAGGTCTTCTGGTAAACTATGACCACCAGACAGGGGCATGAAAGTCGGCTCCCGCTAAAGAATTCGGATTAAGAAAAATGGCCAGATACCTGTAAAGAATAGCAAAACAGTGGAAAAGGTCATAACTTAATCAAATTAAACTTCGTTACCCTTCGGGCCGCCGGGAAAACCGGCCGCCACTCGACTGGCATTCCATGACCGAATCGATTGACCAAAACTTCGAACATCTGCCGGAACATATCCAATCCTGGGCCCGGGAACTGGGCTTTAGTGATGTTGGCATTACCCTCCCGGACACCGGTGCTCACGGAGCTCGCCTGAAGGACTGGCTCCGCAAAGGTTTTCACGGCGAAATGTCGTATATGGAAGATCATGGCGACAAACGCTATACCCCCACCTCACTGGTGGAAGGAACGCAAAGAGTCATTTCCGTGCGGCTGGACTACCTGCCTGCGCCCGATAACCCGGGGCGAATACTCACTAACCCCGAGAAGGCCTACATTACCCGCTATGCCACTGGGCGTGACTATCACAAGCTGATGCGCAAACGACTGGCGACCCTGGCAAAACGCATTGACGAGGCAGTATCGGGATACGATTACAGAGCTTTCGTAGACAGCGCTCCTGTGCTCGAAAGGGCCCTTGCCCAGCGCGCGGGCCTGGGCTGGATTGGCAAGAACAACATGCTGATTCATCCAAAAGCGGGGTCGTTTTTCTTCCTCGGAGAAATCTTCACCAGCGCGCCATTACCGCTGGACGAACCGTTTGAAAAGGAACATTGCGGCAGTTGCGCCGCGTGCCTGGACATCTGCCCCACAGATGCCTTTGAAGGCCCCCACAAACTCGATGCCCGCAAATGCATCAGCTACCTCACCATTGAACTCAAGGGCAGCATTCCGGAAGAACTGCGGCCCAAAATGGGTAACCGCGTGTTCGGTTGTGACGACTGCCAACTGGTCTGCCCCTGGAACAAGTTCAGCAAGCCAACGGCGGAAAAAGACTTCCAGCCCCGCCATGGCCTGGACAACAGCGAACTGGCTACGCTGTTCCTCTGGACGGAAGAACAATTCCTCAAACGCACTGAAGGCTCCGCCATCCGCCGCACCGGTTACGAGGGTTGGCTAAGGAACCTGGCGGTGGGCCTTGGCAATGCGCCTTCAACCATCCCAGTGATCGAGGCCCTAAAACAGCGGGCTGACTTTCCGTCAGAGATGGTTCGGGAGCATGTGCACTGGGCCCTTCGCAGGCACGGCCTATAGCTTGAAAGCGCCGCGGCCTAAAGTTGGAAAAAGTGTTCCCGGTAATGCCGCAGCTCCTCTATGGAGTCGCGGATATCGTCCAACGCCAGGTGACTGCCTTTCTTCTTCACCCCGTCCAGCACATCCGGCCGCCAGCGCCTGGCCAGCTCCTTGATGGTACTCACATCCAGATTGCGGTAGTGAAAGAAGGCTTCCAGTTCCGGCATGTACTTCACCAGGAAACGACGATCCTGGCCGATGCTGTTGCCACATAATGGTGACTGCCCCGGCTCGAGATACCGCTGCAGGAATTCCAGGGTTTTCTGTTCGGCATCGATCTCGCCGTACTTACTGTCCTTCACCCGCTGGGTCAGTCCGCTTTCGCCATGGGTCCGCGTGCACCACTCGTCCATTTCACTGAGCAGTTTGTCTGATTGGTGAACGGCAATCACCGGCCCTTCTTCAATCGTGTTCAATTCAGAATCCGTAACGATGGTTGCTATCTCGATGATCCGCTCTTTTTCCGGGTCTAACCCCGTCATTTCCAGGTCAATCCAGACAAGATAGTTGGCTTCTGGCATTCATTGGTCTCCAGCGGTTAACTCGTGATTCGGGCAACGGCCGGGCAGGGCTTCCCGGGAGTGTCTGAAGCCATGGATGGCTTCAGTCAAGCGCACATGGACGTGCTCGTAGCGTCTCCCGGGAAGCCCTGCCCGGCCGTTGCTGCACATAGTCTGCCTATTGTGGATGAATCACGTATGATGTTACAGCAATCACCATTTCCCAGCAGGAATTAACCGACCCACGATATGGCTAAACGTCGACTTAACAAGCAGCAGCAGTGGCGCATCAAGAAAATTCAGCAAGAGCGGGCTGCACGGGCGGCGAAGAAAGAAGAATCCATCAGCGAAAAGCTGGACGCGGGCGACCTGGGGCCAGAACAACAGGGCCTTGTTATCGCTCACTACGGGCAGCAACTCGACGTGGAAGCCCTGGAGGGGGAAGACACCGGCAAGGTGCTGCGTTGTTTCGTGAGAGCGAATATCGACAGCCTGGTGACTGGCGACAAGGTGATCTGGCGCCCTGGCAGCGACAATACCGGCGTCATCGTGGCGCGCTGCGACCGTCATACCCTGCTCCAGCGGCCCGACAACTTCGGCGCGCTCAAACCCGTCGCTGCCAATATCGACTACATCATCCTGGTGATTGCCTCTGAACCGGAACCCCACGACAACCTGATCGACCGCTACCTGGTGGCAGCAGAGAGTACGGATATTCCGGTCATCATCCTGCTCAACAAGACCGACCTGGTGACTGACCAGAATCGGGAAGCAATCGACCAACTGCTGGCTCGTTACGAAAAGCTCGGATATCGAATAGAACGCACCTCCGCCAAAACCCTGGAGGGTGAGCAGGCGGTGAGGGTTGAAGACCTGGTAAAAGGCCAGACCAGCGTATTCGTGGGCCAATCGGGAGTTGGCAAATCGTCCATTATCCAGACGTTATTGCCGGAAGCGTCAATCCGGGTAGGCGCGGTCTCGGAAAGCACCGGGAAAGGGGTTCACACCACCACCACCGCCAAGCTTTTTCACCTCGACTGCGGAGGCGATCTCATCGATTCGCCAGGTATCCGGGAGTTCGGGCTGTGGCACATGACACCGCAGGAGATCGAGTACGGCTTTCGGGAGATCCGCGACCTGATCGGTCACTGCAAGTTCCGCAACTGCAGCCACATGGGCGATCCCGGCTGCGCCATTGCGCAGGCCGCTGAAGACGGCCGCATCAGTACAGAGCGGCTGAAAAGCTTTAACCGGATTTTGCAGGATATGGCGGAACAGCAGTCCCGAGGCCTGAAGGTCGACTGAACAGCTTACCAATTCAGCTCGCCCGGCTTGGGTTCTTCCTTCTCTTCCGCCCAGCTACCCTCCTCCAGCCGTTTCATGGCTTCCTGCTGCTCCTCTTCGGAGGGAGCGGTCAGGTCAATCAGTGGCTCCCCTGATCGGCCGGCATTGCTCTGGATGCCAGCCGCCGTCTTTTTGTTCATCACGATGATGGATATACGGCGATTAACCGGCGCCTGCGGGTCGTCCTGATCAAACAGCACGGAGTCACTCAGGCCCACTACCCGGCCAATCTGCTGCGGCCTGACACCACCGGCGACCAGCGCCCTGCGGGCTGTGTTGGCTCGGTCCGCCGACAACTCCCAGTTGGTGTAGCCCGGGCGGCCACTGAATGGTGTCGAGTCCGTATGGCCGGTAATGCTCAGCTTGTTGTTGACCGTGCTAAGCGTCTTGGCAAGTTCGAACAGGATATCCTGCGAGTAGTACTTGAGCTCGGCGCGGCCACTGTCGAACATGGGACGCTGTGAGCGATCAACAATCTGGATGCGCAACCCTTCGCTGGTGATGTCGATCAGCAGTTGGTCCTTGAACTCCTGAAGGGTTTCATTCTGCTCAATGCGTTCCTTCAGGTCCTGAAACAACTCTTCCATCTGCTGCTGCTCCAGGGTCTGTGCCAACTCCTCAACAACCTGGTCTTCAATCTGGATATCGCTGCGCTCGATGTCCTCGCTGCTTTCGTTGATCACCGAAGCGCTGCCCTCAAGATCAACCGGGTTGGGAGACCCACCTTCAGTGAATCCCACCGGATCCTTGAAGTAGCCCTCGACGGCACGAATCTGTTCCGGAGACGCCGTGGCGGTGAGCCAGAGTACGAGAAAAAACGCCATCATGGCGGTGGCGAAATCGGCGAAGGCCACTTTCCATGAACCGCCGTGGTGCCCAGCCGCAACTTTCTTTTTTCTCTTTACGATGATTGGCTGTTCTTCCAAGAAACTGCTCCTGACGGCTCTTGCTCAGACTATTTTGAACGCACGTGGTCGTTGAGTTCCTGAAACCCGGGACGCTTATCCGACGGCAGGGCCTTGCGGCCGAACTCGATGGCCATCTGCGGCGCCTGGCCCGATACCGTCGCGACAATCGCTGACTTCACACACTCATAGGCCTTGAGTTCATACCGGGCTGCATGCTCCATGGCAATTGACGTGGGCCCTACGAAGCCATACCCCATCCAGATACCAAGGAACGTACCCACAAGGGCCGTTGCCACGCTCAGACCAATCCTCTCAGGCCCTTCGCTTAAAAAGTTCATGGTAACAACGATACCCAGCACAGCGGCAACAATCCCCAGGCCCGGAAGTGCATCCGCTATCTTATTTACCGCATGGGCGGGCTCTTCAAGTTCATGCTGGCGGCTTTCGATCTCATTCTCCATCATGCCTTCCAGCTCATGGGTCGCCATGTTCCCCGAACTGATGATGCGAAGATAATCGGTAATAAAGGCGAGCAGGTACTTGGATTTCATGATGGCCGGGTAGCGGCTGAAGATTTGGCTTGACTCCGGATTGTCGATGTCTTCTTCGATAGCCATCACACCCTGCTTTCTGGATTTGTCGAAAATCTCGTACATGAGGCTGAGCAAATCCATGTAAAAGGACTTATTGAAGGACGAACCGGTGAGCTGACCCAGAACGCCCCGGCCAACTTCCTTGACTGTATGCAGAGGATTGGCGATGACAAAGGATCCGACCGCAGCGCCGCCGATAATAAGTATTTCCGTGGGCTGCCATAACACCAGAAGATTACCACCATGGAGGACATAACCCCCGAGGACGCTGGCAATGACAATGACTGCACCGATTATGAGTAGCATGGATTGAGAACACACCTTCTATGATTTCTGTCAGGCTAGGCGCCTGAAGCGGAGCCACCTGGCCGGCCTGCACAGATAATAGCAAGCAGCGGACCGAACCGCGAAGATATGAAACAATTTCTATACACACCCCGCGATTTGTTAAACTTCGCGCCTTTGAGCGCCAAGGATCACTTTCCAATGTTCGACAAGCTGTTTGTAATGAGCCAGTACATAACGCCGCAACTCGCGGTTTCACGCCTTGCGGGCCGACTTGCGGACAATGAAAGCATGTCCGGGCTAAAGGATCGTGTGGTGAAGTGGTTCATCGGCCGCTATGGCGTCAATATGAACGAAGCGCTGGAACCGGACCCAGCGGCCTATGCAAGCTTCAACGCCTTTTTTACCCGCGCCCTGAAACCCGGCCTGAGGCCCGTGGACGAGCGAGAAAGCACTCTGGTCAGTCCCGTTGACGGCGCCATCAGCCAACTGGGTCAAGTCAGCAATGATCGGGTATTCCAGGCCAAGGGCCAGTCCTTCAGCCTCAACGAACTGCTCGGTGGCGATGAGGAGCGGGCGGCAAGCTTTACCGATGGCGAATTCGCCACCATCTACCTCTCCCCTAAGGACTATCACCGCATTCATATGCCGCTGGCCGGCACGCTCCGGGAAATGGTGTACGTTCCCGGCAAGCTGTTTTCCGTCAACCCGACCACCGCGGAGAACGTGCCCAACCTGTTCGCCCGAAATGAGCGGGTTGCCTGTCTATTCGACACCCCAGCAGGCCCAATGGCCGTGGTGCTGGTCGGCGCAATGATCGTGGGCAGTGTCGAGACGACCTGGGCCGGCGTCGTGGCACCCAGCGGGGGTGAGGTTTCCGAGAGTCGCTATGACAGCCTCAAAACACCCATCCAGTTTGAAAAAGGCGAGGAAATGGGACGGTTCCGCCTGGGCTCAACGGTGATCATGGTTATGCCCAAGGGCGCTGTGAAATGGAACGCCAATCAGGTAGCAGGCGGTACGGTGCGTATGGGTGAAGCTTTCGGCGACATCAACACCGGTCAGCCGGGAACGCAATAACGCCGGACAACTCATCAAGCCCCAACTTCAGCATCAACAGGCGGTCCAGGCCCAAGGCCACTCCGGAACAATCGGGCACCCCCGACTCCAGGGCCGCAATGAACGCCTGGTCGATGGGCATCTCGGGCTTTCCCACTCTGCGGCGAGCCTGGTTGTCCGCCTCAAACCGACGCCTCTGCTCGTCGGGATCGGTCAGTTCCCAGTAGCCATTGCACAGCTCCACACCGCCCACGTAGAGCTCGAAACGATGAGCCTGCCGCACCCCGGACCGTTCAGACACACGGGCCAGTGCAGCCTGGGACTCCGGATAACCGGTCACGAATACCGGCCCAACGCCCGCCAGTGCCGGCTCCACCTGAGAGCTCATCAGCAGATCCAGATAATCGTCACGAGAGAGGCCATCCAGCTGGGATGGTTCCATCCATTGTTCGCAACGCTCTGACAACTCGTCATTACCGGCCAAAAACGGATCAATACCCGCGAACCGGACAAACGCATCGCGATAATCCATGGTGCGTGGCGGCTCACAACCCAGCCAGCCACAAACCAACTCGGAGACCTCTTCCATCAGATCGACATCCGTAAAACCGGGCCGGTACCATTCAAGCAGGGAAAACTCAGGGTTGTGTCGCCGCCCGAACTCACCGTCGCGAAACACCCGGGCGATCTGATAAATAGGGCCGGATCCAGCCGCCAGCATCCGTTTCATGTGATATTCCGGGGATGTCTGCAGCCACCCGCCCGCTGGGCGGACTCCGATCGAGGCGGGATTCGCGGAGATACTGTCAATATTGATATCAGTAACACCATGCCGGCCAAGCACGGGCGTCTCGACTTCCATCACATCACGTTGCGCAAAAAAGCCACGCACCCAGGCAAACTGTTGTGCGCGGCTTTTAAGAGCCACCTGTGAAGCCGAGGGCCGCCACTGAAGGGAGTCAGTCACCAGGGCTCCAATCAGCTGTTTTTGACCCGGTTGACGTATTCACCGGAGCGAGTGTCCACCTTGAGCACTTCACCAATGGTGATAAATAGTGGCACGCTGACAACGGCACCCGTGGAAAGCGTCGCCGGCTTGGAGCCACCCTGGGCGGTGTCGCCTTTCATACCCGGATCCGTGTCCACCACTTCCAACTCGACAAAGTTGGGCGGGGAGACTGTCAGAGGCGCGCCGTTATAGAGAGTCACGGTATACACATCCTGCTCCTTCAGCCACTTCAGAGCATCACCGACCGCCTTGGTATCCGCCGGGAATTGCTCGAAGGACCCGTCGGTTTTCATGAAGTGCCAGAATTCGCCATCGGTATACAGGTATTCCATTTCCAGATCGATCACGTCAGCAGCTTCCAGGCTCTCTCCGGACTTGAAGGTGCGCTCCCACTGGCGATTGGTCATCAGGTTACGCAGTTTTACCCGGTTGAACGCCTGCCCTTTACCGGGCTTTACGAATTCGTTCTCGAGAATAATACAGGGGTCGCCATCCAGCAAAACCTTAAGACCGCCACGGAATTCGTTGGTAGAATATGAAGCCATGAAATTATCACCTGAAACGATGCTTTTGAAAATTCGAAGGTGGCTATGATACAGCGAACCGCCACCCGTATAGAAGCCCGCCCCGTCGATCACACTGATCACAGCTGGCAGCGACTGCTCTCGGAGTCCGTCACTACGCCGGATGCCCTCCTGCGCCGGCTTGACCTTGACCCGGCAGCTTGGCTCCATGGCGCGGACGAAGGCCACCGATTGTTCCCCATACGGGTACCCGAACCCTATCTGAATCGAATCACGAAGGGCGATCCCGACGATCCCCTGTTACGTCAGGTACTACCTTTATCGTCCGAAGCAGACACCTATCCCGGGTTCGTCTCCGACCCACTCCAGGAAAGCGGCTCCATGCCAGCGACCGGGCTGATTCGCAAGTACGATAGCCGAGCCCTGTTAATGGTGACCGGGCAATGCGCCATTAACTGTCGCTACTGCTTCCGCCGGCACTTCCCCTACGAGGACCACCGACTGTCGCCGGAGGACAGGGCGCAGGCCCTCAAGGCCCTCTCCGACGACACTCGCATAAACGAAGTGATTTTCAGCGGGGGCGACCCGCTGGTGGCGAACGACCGGCTGCTGTCGGCCTGGGCCGAGGCATTGGCAGACATCCCACACATCCGCAGGCTGAGAGTCCATACCCGACTGCCGGTTGTCATCCCCCAAAGGGTGTCTGATTCGCTGATCAAGTGGCTCTCGGGCTCACGCCTGCAGGCTGTCGTCGTCATCCATGTCAATCACCCGGCCGAACTGGATAATGACACGCAACAGGCTCTCGGGCGCCTGAAAGCCGCAGGCGTCACGTTGCTGAACCAGAGCGTGATATTAAAAGGAGTGAATGACGATGCCAGCGTGCTGGCAGAACTCAGCGAGCGATTGTTCGAGTGTGGCGTGCTGCCTTACTATCTCCACGCTTTCGACCCAGTGGCCGGCGCCCATCACTTCGAAGTCAGTGACAACAAGGCCAGGGAACTGGTCCGGCAACTGATTACCTCGCTGCCAGGTTTTCTGATACCACGGCTCGTCAGGGAGATTCCAGGCCGGCCCGGAAAAACGCCGCTGGACCTATTTGCGTGACGCATTTGGCAAAGTTGGCCCAAATTTACTTGTTAAACATTGTCAACTCGTGCTTTTCTCGCTTTCTGTTATGCGTTTGCTATTTTACAGTGCAGTAAGCGATAACAATAAAAAGCTGTATTGGCGGCGTTTTCCGATTAAAACACGCAGGCGTTAATATAAGGTACGCCTGCAGATCGTAGTGCAACCCGGAGTACCTACCGTGGTCCAGACAATTGGCGTGAAAGCATGGAAGGCATGATATTGAAGCCCGATCTCCGTGTTCCTGAACAGAAGACGGCAAGCCTCTCATTTTGCCAGACTTCCCCAAAAGCCTTCAGGGACTGGGTAAACCAGTTGCCAATGGCGAACATTGGCGAGGCTTCGCGACAGCTCTATCATGCCATTATTGAACTCAACTACCTGTTCATCGCGCCACAACAGCGATTGCAACTGCTGGAACTGATTCGCCCAAAGATACACTTCGTCTGTTCCGAACTGTCCCGGCATTACCTTGGCCTGGCCGTTGCCCTACCGGAAAAACAGCGCAAGGTTGCCAACCTGTCCCAGGCTCTTCAGCTTCATGCCGCCAGTGGCTATAAACTGTGCGTGCATGAATTCCTGGACAACGGCGGCCTGGACAAAAACCGAAAATCGGTCGCGATGGCCATTCATCGCGCCACTTCGGAACTGGCTGCCACCATCGTGCGAGCCCACCAACTCTACTGCCCCAGCCCCGCACAAAGCTGGCTGGAATGTCATCGACTTTTCCGATTCGCCCATCGCAACAAGATTCAGGGGCTGTCCGTCGACGACGATACTCTGACCCATCGCCGCGGAAGCTCCGTGGAAGACTGCTACAAGCGCATCCTGCTGCTAGGCTGCGCCCGCCCCAATCAACTCCGGCAAGGCGAGTTGGCGCAGGTTTACGAGCTGTTCGAGAACTGGACCCACCTGGTTTCCTGCGGGCCCGAAACCGATAACGACAGCCTGTTCGTGGTAAACATGGAGCGGGACACCTCGCCGGTCTACCGCAGCCTGCTGGAACAAAAGCCGGGTAACGACTGCTACAACTTCGACACTCGGGAATTATCAGAACAGATCACGGACGCCTTGCACGCCCGCAACAAACGGGATGGTGGGTCCAGCGAACTTGAGCTGCCCTCCCGCATTGGCGACACACTTCTGACTCACCTGAGCCAGGCGCTCGGCATCCTTGCCAAGCGCAACTTCAATCGCATTGCCAGTCAGGGCACGCTCGAGATATGCGTAGGCCTGACCGCAACCCATTATTACGTGGCCGGCGAAAAAACGTTCAACGAATTTGTCAGCGGCAACGACAACCAGAACGGCGACGACAACCTGTTCCTGCGCTCGTCCCGGCAGAAACAGGATGCCTGGGCCGGCGCCCATGACGCCGGGCCCAACGACGAGCCATTGCAATCGGCAGATACGCCCATCAACTTCCGTAACAGTATTGGCGCCACACCAGACAGTGAAAGTGATCGAAGAAAACCCAAGCGCCACCGTGCACTGCTGGTGAACACCAGTCCCGGCGGATACTGCGCCGCGTGGGAGACCAACGTCCCCTCCTCCCTTCAGGCGGGCGAGGTTCTCGGCGTCCGCGAGCAGTCAAACCACCCTTGGAGCGTAGCGGTTGTGCGCTGGATAAGACAGGTTCGCAACCAGGGCACACAGGTTGGCATTGAGCTTTTGGCCCCCAGTGCGGCGCCATGCGGCGTAAGACTGATTCAGAAAATTGGCAACAGCAGCGAGTACCTGCGCGGCCTCTTGCTACCGGAAATCAGCGTCGTTAACCAGGCAGCAACCCTAATCACACCGCGACTTCCGTTCCAGTCCGGCAGCCGGATTTCATTGCTTCATGACGGTCGGGAAGATCAGGGCACACTGTCCCGCAAGATTTCAGCGACCGGCAGTGTCAGTCAGTTTGAACTCAAGCTTCAGAGCGCCAGTGTAACGCCAGCCGGCGGCAGTCCGCCGGAGGCAGGCACCAGTGAAGACGAGTTCGACTCGCTATGGCCCTCGCTATAGCGCACCGTTACTGTGAACGGACGCTTATGAACCCGCCCGAAGGGTTGTTATTAACCGGTAACCCCTGCATCATTCAGCGTTAGTGAAAGCCGGCCCCGTGCTCTGAGTTCTACGACAGGTGTCGGCACAGCCAACGTGTATCACGAGACATCTGACGAAATGCAGAAAAAGAACGCAACCGTACACCTGCTCATCCTTGATCCGTCCCAGAACGACGCCGAGACCCTGGTCAGCCTGCTCCGAAACTCGGGCAAAGCCACGCGAGCCCATCGCATCACGTCCGAGGAAGACCTTGAAGAAACCCTGAAAACGGGTAACTGGGACCTGCTTTTAGCGCGCGACGATGTTGAACAGGAGTTCGGCGCGGATGGCGCCCTGGCGATGATTCGGCGCCTGGACAAGGACATTCCGTTCGTTCTCCTGACCGGCGAATTCAATCGCGAGCGCACAGTCTCCATTATGAAAGCCGGTGGACAGGACACGGTTCCGTTCGAGAACACGGATCAGTTGGTGCTGGTGGTTAACCGGGAGCTGAGCGCCCTGGAGGATCGGCGGCGTCGCAGGACTCTCGAATCCCACCTACGGGAATCTGAACAACGCTGCCAGCTTCTGCTGGAAAGTTCCAAGGACGCCATCGCCTACATTAACGATGGCATGCACATCTACGCCAACCAATCGTACATGGAGTTCCTGGGCTACGACGACATCGACGACCTGATCTGCATCCCTGTGCTCGACACACTGACACCGGAAAGCCAGGAAAAATACAAGGAGTTCATGAAATCCTTCGCCGATAGTGGTGAGGATGGCATGACCATGAACTGCGTCGCCCGCCGCAGTGACGACCAGGAACTCAGCGTCACCATGTCGGTATCCGCAGCGACGTATGATGGTGAGACCTGCACCCAGATCGTGATCCAGCCAGAGCACAGCGACGCGGAGCTGGAAGAGAAGATTCGTCAGATCAGCAGCCAGGACCTGCTAACCGGCCTGTTCAACCGTCAATACCTGATGGATGCCTTGGGCCAAACGATTGCGACGGCTGGCAAGGACAACAAGACTGGTGCACTGGCCTATATCGCCCTGGACAACTTCATGAGCCTGAAAGGCCAGGTGGGCATTGCCGGCGCCGACCTGATGCTTGGCGACCTGGCTACCCTGCTGAAGGAGCAGGCGCCTGAGAATATGGTCCTCGCCCGCCTCAGCGACGACGCCTTCTGCCTGCTGTGCCAACCGTGCGAAGAGAAAGTCATGGCGGAGCAATGTGAAGCCATTCGCAAGAAGGTCGAAGACCATCTGTTCGACATCAACGGCCGCACGGTACAACTGACTCTCAGCATCGGCGTTGCCGCGATTACCGAGAATGCACCCAAGGCACCGGACCTGATGGGCCGGGCCCACACCGCCTCATCGGAGCTGAAGAAAAAGCCGGGCCATGAGCAGGGCAACGGCGTTCTGGTGTACAACCCGGCAGATTACGAGGCCATGGATGAAAGCAACTCGGTCGATGCCATCCAGAAAGCCCTAGATGACAATCGCTTCAAGCTGCTTTTCCAACCCATTATCAATCTACGCGGCGAGGGTGAAGAACACTACGAGGCCTTCGTCAGGATGTTGAACAAGGACAACGAGGAAGTCTCACCGTACGACTTCCTGCCGCCCGTTGGCCCCTCGGAGATGGCTATCAAGATTGACCGCTGGGTGATTCTGCAGACCATCAAGCAGCTTTCCAGCCATCGATCGCGCGGGCACGATACCCGCCTGTTCCTGAACGTGACGGCAGAGACCCTGGAAGACAAAACCTTTACCCCCTGGCTGAGTGTGGCCCTGAAGGCGGCTCGCCTGCCGGGCGACTCACTGATCTTCCAGATACGCGAAGGTGATGCCAACAACTACATGAAACAGGCCAAAGAGTTTGCCAAGGCGGTTCACGAGCTGCACTGCAAGGTCTCGATCTGCCAGTTCGGGTGCGCCCTGAATCCGTTCAACACCCTGAAGCATATCGACGTGGATTACGTGAAGATCGACGGTTCCTTTACTGAAGAACTTCAGAAGAAGGACGACGCCAAGGAAGAGGTCAAGGAAATGGTCAAGAGCCTGCAGAGTGCAGGCAAGCTGACCATCGTGCCTCTGGTCGAGAACGCCAGCGTGCTTGCAACCCTGTGGCAGGCCGGGGTGAACTACATTCAGGGTTATTACTTGCAGGCGCCGGTTCCGGAAATGAACTACGACTTCGGCGACCACTGAAGAATTGCACGGCATGCCCCTCCATGCCGTGCGCCTCACCTACCGTCCTCGAGCCTGAAGGCTATCGCTTTCCCTGAACCCGATCAGGTAGAGAATCGCATCCAGCCCCAGGGTCGAAATGGAATGGCGAGCAGATTCCTTGACCAGAGGTTTGGCCCGGAAAGCCACGCCCAGCCCCGCCTGGCTAAGCATGGGAAGGTCGTTGGCCCCATCACCCACCGCAATGACCTGCTCCCGGGAAATGTGTTCGCGTTCCGCGATTTCCTGAAGCAATTCCGCCTTGCGCTTGCCATCAACAATTTGCCCAGACACCCGGCCGGTTACCTTGCCGTTCTCAATTTCCAGCTCGTTGGCGTACACATAGTCAATTCCCAGCTTTTCCTGCAGATGACGGGCAAAGTAGGTAAAGCCACCAGACAGTATCGCCGTACGGTAGCCCAGGGATTTCAGGCTGAGTATCAGATGTTCCGCACCTTCAGTCATATTCAGGCGGGCGGCGATGCCCTCAAGCACCGATTCATCCAGCCCCTTTAGCAGCGCCAGGCGCTCTGCAAAGCTCTGCCCGAAATCCAGTTCTCCCTGCATGGCCCGCTCGGTAATCTCCGCCACCTGCGCCCCGACGCCCGCCTCCAATGCCAACTCGTCGATCACTTCGGCGTCGATCAGGGTGGAATCCATATCGAACACAACAAGCCGTCGATTACGGCGGAAAATGGAGTCCTCCTGGAAGGCAATATCCACGTTCATTTCCCCGGCGATATGCAGGAAGTCGGAACGCAGTTGTTCCAGGTCGGATGGCGTGCCACGGACGGAAAATTCGACGCAGGCAATACGGTTATTGGAAGAATTCAGCGACGGACGGGCAGAAAGCCGGCTGATGTTATCGATGTTCAGGCCATGGCGGGCGGTAATGGCGGATACCCGCGCTATCTGTTCGGCCTTGATATCCCGTGATAGCAGCGTGACGATGTAGCAGGCGCGGTTACGTCCCTCCGCCCACTGCTGGTACTCCTCGATCGTAATCGGCGCAAAACGCACCTGCAGATCCAGCGCATGCAGCCGAAACAGAAGGTCGCGAATCACCGGCGAGGATTTGGACTCATCAGGAATCTCAATCAGGATACCCCAGGTCAGGTGGTCATGAATCACCGCCTGGCCGATGTCGAGAATACGCACATCATACTGCCCCATGATGCCGGTTATCTCAGACGTCAGGCCTGGCTTGTCCCGCCCTGAAACGTTAATCAGAACCAGCTCACTCACTGTCGGGCTGCTCCTCTGCATTGGCAACATTGTCGGCATCGGAGACGTCTGCCGCATTGCTGGCTGACTGGATCACATCTATGGCATCCACTCTCTGAAGCCCGCGAGGCAGCTTGTGGCCACGGCGGCCACGCTCACCCAGATAGTGCTCGAGATCACTGAACTGAAGCCCCATCTTACGCTTACCGGCGCGGATCTCCAGTTGGTCGTCCTCAGCAAAAACGGCGACAGCCACCACATATTCTTCCCGGTTCTGAACCCGCGCCGAGGGAATGCTGATGATCTTGTTGCCCTTGCCTTTGGCCAGCTCCGGCAACTCGTTCAGCGGGAAAACCAGCATTCGCCCCTCATTGGAAATGGCGCCCAGATAAAGCGGGTTGTCGGAGTCGGGCACCACCACCGGCGGCATGATCTTCGCCCCTTTCGGTACCGACACCACGGCCTTGCCGTTGCGGTTCTTGCTGATCATGTCGTTAAGAGAGGTCACGAACCCGTAGCCGCCATCGGTGACCAACAACACCTTCCGCGCCGGGTCACCCATCAACAGCCCGGAGAACGTTGCCCCCGACGGCGGATTAATGCGGCCACTCAGTGGCTCGCCCTGGCCTCGGGCAGACGGAAACGTATGGGCAACCAGAGAATAGGCGCGACCTGTGGAATCCAGGAATACCGCCTGTTGGTTGTTGCGCCCCTTCGCCGCCATGGCAAAACTGTCACCAGCCTTATAGCTAAGCCCTTCCGGCTCAATATCATGACCCTTGGCCGCCCTGACCCAGCCTTTCTCCGACAGCACAACCGTGACCGGATCGTTGGAAACCAGTTCGGTTTCGCTAAAGGCCCTGGCTTCCCGGCGCTCGACGATGGGTGAACGACGATCATCCCCATAGGTTTCTGCGTCCGCCAGCAATTCATCCTTAATCAGTTCCCGCAGGCGGTCCTCGGAGCCGAGAATCGCCTGCAACTCATCCCGCTCAGCCGACAGCTCGTCCTGCTCGCCACGAATCTTCATTTCTTCAAGCTTGGCCAGGTGGCGCAACTTCAACTCAAGAATGGCTTCAGCCTGTTCCCCGGACAGTCCAAAGCGGGACATCAACTCAGCCTTGGGTTTATCTTCGTAGCGGATAATCGCGATGACTTCGTCGATGTTCAGATAGGCCACCAACAGGCCTTCCAGGATATGCAGGCGCGCGAGCACCTTGTCCAGACGGTGCTGCAGGCGCCGGGTGACGGTGGTACGACGGAAGCTGAGCCATTCCGTCAGCATTTCACGCAGCCCTTTAACGCCCGGGCGGCCGTCATTGCCAATGACGTTAATATTCACCCGGTAGGTTTTCTCCAGGTCGGTGCTGGCAAACAGGTGAGCCATAAGCCCTTCATGGTCCACGCGATTGGAGCGCGGAACAATCACCAACCGGGTCGGGTTTTCGTGGTCGGATTCGTCGCGCAGGTCCGCGACCATGGGCAGCTTTTTGGTCTGCATCTGCTGAGCGATCTGCTCCAGCACGCGGTTCCCGGAAACCTGATGAGGTAGGTCCGTCACCACGATTTCCCCACTCTCGTTAATCCAGCGCGCCCGCATCCTTAGCGAGCCCCGGCCGGTCTCGTACATCTGGCGGATATCCTTGCGAGGCGTAATAATCTCCGCGTAGGTGGGAAAGTCCGGCCCCTGGACATGCTCACACAGGTCATCGGTGGTGGCTTCCGGCTGGTCGAGTAGCCTTACACAGGCTGCTGCCACCTCCCGGACATTGTGGGGCGGAATGTCCGTTGCCATACCCACGGCAATACCGGTGGTGCCGTTCAAAAGCACATGAGGCAACCTTGCAGGCAACACCGAAGGCTCATCCATGGTGCCATCAAAGTTCGGAACCCAGTCCACCGTGCCCTGCCCCAGCTCGCTGAGAAGGACATCCGCGAATTTGGCGAGGCGGGATTCAGTGTAACGCATGGCCGCGAAAGATTTGGGGTCGTCAGGCGCGCCCCAGTTGCCCTGGCCATCCACCAGTGGGTAGCGATAGGAAAACGGCTGGGCCATCAACACCATGGCTTCGTAACAGGCACTATCGCCGTGGGGGTGAAACTTACCCAGAACATCACCCACGGTACGGGCGGACTTCTTGTACTTTGAGGTGGATTTCAGGCCAAGCTCGGACATGGCGTAGATAATGCGCCGCTGCACCGGCTTCAGTCCGTCTCCGACATTGGGCAACGCCCTGTCCAGGATGACGTACATGGAATAGTCGAGGTAAGCTTTTTCGGTGTAGTCCCGCAGTGAAACCCGCTCAAAGCCTTCATCCGTGGTCTGAAACTCTGGCATGGATGCCCCTTTATTATTGCCTGATATGAATTCCGCTGGTTATCCCGGCCAGTAGCCGGGACTGCACATTATATGGAGGCGGGGGCAGATACACCAACACCCCGTCGAATTTCCAATAGCGGAATTCCCGCATGGAGAGAGTGTAACCCTCACCGTATGCTCGCCATCAGTAAAACGATGATCCGTTTCACGACACCCACGAGTGGAGAACTATGAGACCCAACCTGAAAGCCTGCGGGCAGGCCCTGATTACGGCCATGGTGAACGCTGTTCTTGCTCTTACCCTGATGCTATTGGTGGAGTTTGCCATCACCGGCACTTTCCAATTGGCGGGTCCTTATCTGTGGGCGGGGGTACTTATCGGACTGGTTATATTCTTCGCCCAGTTCTGGCGTCAGCGCCACCTTTGCCGGAATGGGCAATCGACCCAGGAATCCCCGGATACTCTTTAGCAGGTATTCCTGGCAAACGATCCCCACGTCTGGTCAACACCAGAGGTGGGGCCTCTAAATAACCTTTACTGGCGAATGCCTTCCACAGAAATAATCATCTCAACGGTTTCAGATGCCTTGCCCAGATCCATGGGGATACCGAAGTCCGTCAACTTGAATTCGGTTTCAGCTTCAAACCCCATGCGGTAACCACCCCACGGATCGTCACCATGCCCGAGCATTTCCACGTCCAGGGTGATCTCTTTCGTCACACCGCGCAGGGTCAGGTCACCGACGATATCGGCCTCGCCCTCATCGTCCACAACCACTCTTTTGCTCTTGAATGTGGCCTCTGGGAATTCGTCAACGTACAGGAAGTCTTCCGAGCGCAGGTGCTTGTCGCGCTCGGCGTGGTTGGAATCAACGCTGGAGGTGTCCACCGCAACCTCAACGGAACTGTTCGCCGGGTTTTGTGCATCGTACACAAATTCACCATCGAAATCGTTAAACCGGCCATACAACCAGCTATAGCCCAGATGGGAAATCTTGAATGTAATAAACTGGTGAGTGTCTTTGGCATCAAAAGCATAGGTTCCGCTGTGCTCGGACGCCTGGACTCCGCCAGACACCGTAAGTGCAACCGCAGATGCAAGCAGCAGTTTTTTCATGTTTATCTCCTTGTTGAAACAGCCCGTAGGCACGATTGAATCGATAGTCTGAATTACGATTGGCGGCGACCGGCACCCAACATGCGCCGAAGGGTGTCGTCCCGGTCAATCAGGTGATGCTTGACCGCAGCCAGACCGTGTACACCAGCAAGCACGACAAGTGCCCAGGTAGACCAGTAATGAACAAGCCCGGCAGTATCTTCCATCCCCTTAATCTGGCCGGTCACCGAAGGCACATCAAACCAGTTGAACACACTGATCGAGGACCCATCCGCCGTCGAAATCAGGTACCCACTGGCCATGGCAACAAAAATCAGCACATAGAGAAGAGAGTGTGCGCCATGAGCGGCCAACACTTCCAGTCGGCTATGGCTCGGGAGTGCACGCGGCAGCGGATTGAACAGTCGCCACACCAGGCGAAACAGCATGACCAACAGCAGCAATATACCGATACTTCTATGGATATCCGGGCCGGTGCGATACCAGTCGTCGTAGTAGGATAGATCAACCATCCAGTAACCCAACCCAAAGAGGCCAAACACCGCTACAGCCACCAGCCAGTGAATAGCGACGGATACCACACCAAATTTACTGCTCGAATTGCGTACCTGCATGACGCTTAACGTCGCACTCCCTGAAACCAGACAAGTTTAATTACACCAGTTTAGAAGAGCCCAAGGCAAAACCAATCAAAATGTTTTGGATATAAAGATCAGAATATCTGACCAAGAAGCCCATACGCATGATCCCTTATACCTTTGGTCTGATACGGGTTTTACGGATTGTGGAAACCAATGGACACGATAAACTTTTCACATACTTTATTTACCCGGTTTGGGTTACTCAGTGAACGAGAGGAACAGACATGGAACTTGAATTCGACGAATCCGTCGCCGTACCCAGCAACAACTGATTTCCTGCGGCTCCCATCGGAGCTGCCGGACATCGCTCCCGCCACGCCTCCTGAGCATCGTCACCCGACGCTACTTGTTTTTACATGAAATAGTGGTAATAACCTGCTGTTTTTGGCAATCTTCTGTCTAACTAACCTATCCTGTTCGTTCTGACTGATTTATTTACTGATAATCATTGGAATACGACGAGGATCAACAGATCGGGCTGCTACAGGGCTTTCCGATGTTTTCGTTTATCCGGACCAGAAAAGGCCTATGTCGCGAACCCTCCCAGAGCAGATGACCGCACCGGAAGTTGATGTGCTGTCGCCGATGTTAACCAGGGAAGGCGAATCATGGACGGCCGAGTACCAGGGCCTGACTTTACGAACGGCGCTGCAGCCAATTTTCAGTATTTCCCACAAACGCGTTGTCGGCTACGAAGCGCTGATTCGTGCCTTTGATACCGATAATGCTGCGGTATTGCCTCTCCATTTGTTTGAGCTACCGAGCTCTGACGCCGAAAACCTGTTGCTTGACCGCCTGTGCCGATACCTGCACATCAGCAACTATTCCGGATTCCAGGACCAGCTGAACTGGCTGTTCCTGAACGTCTCTCCCCGCGTGGTGTCTGCCGGCAACCGTGCAGACAGCTTTTTCGGGGAACTGTTGAAGAAAACGGGCCTGCCCCCCCATCGCATCGTAATGGAGATCGTGGAGCAGCCAACGGACGACGCAGAACGGCTGCGTGAAACCGTTGCTTACTACCAACAGTTGGGCTGCCTGACCGCTATCGATGACTTTGGTGCTGGCCATTCCAACTTTGAGCGCATCTGGAACCTGTCACCGGATATCGTGAAACTGGACCGCAAGCTTCTGACCCGGGCCACCGACGACCACAAGGCCAGACAGATACTCAACGGCATCGTCTCTTTGCTTCATCAGTCCGGCTGCCTGGTGCTCCTCGAAGGCGTGGAAACTCACGACCAGGCGATGATCGCCATCGACGCAGGTGTTGATTTTGTCCAGGGATTCTATTTCAGCAGGCCAAGTACTGCCCTGGCGGACATTCCCTACGAAGTAACGGACCTGGACGGATTACTGCGAGACTATAAGAGTAAAAACCGGATAACGAGAGACCCAACACATCAACTGACTTCGTACTTCGAGGATTTCTTTCATGGTGCGGTGGATAAACTCTCGCAAGACATGCCGATGAACGAGGCATGCAGCAGCCTGCTGAATCATCCTGCAGTGTCGCGGTGTTACCTGGTCGATGCCAATGGCGTGCAAATCGATGACACCATGGTGTCGGACGCCATGGCCCGCAGTCTGGACCCTAGGTTCCGGCCTCTGGAAAGCACCACCAGTGCCGACTGGTATCGTCAGCAGTATCTGCGCCAGGCCATCGCCCAGCCCGGCCAGGTTCATATAACCGCGCCCTACCTCTGTATTACGGGCGCCTACATGTGCGTCACCCTGTCCCTCGGTTACCACCACAAGGGCGAGCTGAGGGTCCTTTGCTGCGACATTCTCGCCAACCCCACCGAAACCACTCTCAAGAGAGGCTGATCCCGTAGACTACGGAAATCACACCAACAGTCACCAGCCCGATAAACAGATTCATCGGTAAGCCGACCTTCACGAAGTCCATAAACCGATACCCCCCGGGGCCAAACACCATCATATTGGTCTGGTAGCCCAGTGGCGTTGCGAAACTGGCGGATGCCGCCATCATCACGGCGATAACATAGGGCTCTGACGCGATACCCAGGGCTGCTGTCATTGACAGTACTATTGGTAGAACTAACACCGCGGCCGCGTTGTTGGTAATGACCTCGGTCAGCACCGACACCGCAAAGTACACCAGCAGGATGGTGAGCAGCGGGTGACCACTGCTCACCTCCAGAATGCCCGTCGCAACGTAACCCGCAGCCCCGGTTTCCTGAAGCGCAGCCCCTAAGGCAAATGACGCTGCAATCGTGAGCATCACGGGCACGTCCACGGCTTTCTGAGCCTGACCGACGGAACAGCAACCGCTAAGGACCATCAGGGCGGCGCCCATCAGCGCAGCGTTCAGCATGCTCAGCACTCCAAACGCGGCAGCCCCCACGAGCACCAGCAGGATGCCCCAGGACAGGTAAGCACGGTCATGGCGGGGTGTTTCTGTTTCCAGATCGTTGATCAGCAGGAAGTCCTTGGCGTATCGCTGACGACTGACAAAGGCGGGACGTGCCTCCAGCAACAGGACGTCGCCGGTTTTCAGGCGAATGTTGCCCAGATTGCCGGATACCCGCTCGCCACCACGTGCGACCGCCAACACCACGGCCCCGTAGCGATCCCGGAAACGGGCATCCCGAATCGTCAGGCCCAGCACTTCCGACTGCGGGGACAACGCCGCCTCAACCAGCCGGCGCTCTGCCCGGTCTTTACTCAGGCTGGGTTCATCATCGTGTACCGAGGGGACAATTCCGTTGATACGCAGAAGGTCGGAAATAGCCTGGGTGTCGCCGGCGAAAACCAGCCGATCGCCGCCCCGAAGGCGTTCTTCCGAGGGCACCGCCGTCACCACGCTGCCATCCCGCTCGATCTCGACGAGGTACAGCCTCTCCAACTCACGCAGCCCGGCCTCTCCGACACTCTTGCCCACCAACGGTCCATCGAAGGCAACCGCCACCTCCAGTGTGAACTCCCGCATGGAACCGAATTTCTGCTGGTCCTTACGGTCCGGCAACGCCCTTGGCAGGACCAGAAGCATGACGGCGACGCCAATAACGGCAACCGGCAACCCGACAGCAGTGATGGAAAAAATCGAGAAACCGCCCTCCCCGGTCAATTGCTGATATTGGCCGTTGACCACCAGGTTGGTGCTGGTGCCAATCAGCGTCAAAGTACCCCCCAGAATGGCGGAGTAACTCAGGGGAATCATCAGCTTCGAGGGCGATATGCCGATCTTGCGGGACCAGGCATGGACCGCCGGAATCATGGTGGCCACTACCGGGGTATTGTTGAGGAAGCCACTCAGCAACGCGACAGGGAACGCGATACGGGCCTGCGCCGAGCGCACCGTGCGAGGCGACCTGAGGAGGTGGTGGACAACCAGGTCCACCCCACCGGAATGGTGAATGCCCGCCGCGACCACGAACATGGCAACCACCGTGATCAACCCACTGTTACTGAATCCGGCAAGGGCCTGATCGGCGCTGATAATACCGCTGGCACTGAGAACGATGAGTACGCCCAGCATGACAAGATGCGGGCCGAAACGCCCGACACTCATCAGTAACAACGCCACACCCGTAAGGCTTAATGCAAACCAGCCCTGCCAATCCATCTGGTGGTCCCTTGGATAAAAGGGGCAGGATAACGAGTTTGCTGAAGACTTAGAAAGAATAAAGGATGCTGCTTAAAGCACCAGAAAGAATATAGAGCAAGTCAGACTTCAATATCCGCCATATTCCCGTAGGTCTCCAACCAGGTACGGCGGTCAGACGCCCGTTTTTTGCCCAGCAGCATGTCCATACGACTGTCGGTATCGTCGCCGTCTTCGATGGTCAGCATCACCAGCCGGCGGGTATCCGGCGCCATCGTGGTCTCGCGCAGCTGGAGCGGATTCATCTCGCCCAAGCCTTTGAAACGGGTGACGGAAATCTTGCCACGGCGGTTTTCCGCGGCCAGCCGGTCGATAATGCCCTGCTTTTCGTGCTCATCGAGGGCGTAGAAGGTTTCCTTGCCCAAATCGACACGATACAGCGGGGGCATGGCAACAAATACGTGGCCGGCCGCCACCACCGGCCGGAAATGCTTGACGAACAGCGCGCACAACAGGGTGGCGATGTGCAGGCCGTCGGAGTCGGCGTCAGCCAGGATACAGATCTTGTTGTAACGCAGACCCTCCAGTTTATCGGAGCCCGGGTCCACCCCGATAGCAACCGCAATATCGTGGACCTCCTGGGAGGCAAGGATCTCACCGGAGTCCACTTCCCAGGTGTTGAGGATTTTGCCCCGCAGGGGCATTACTGCCTGGAATTCACGGTCACGGGCCTGCTTTGCAGAGCCACCGGCGGAGTCACCTTCCACCAGGAAGAGTTCGGAGCGGTTTGTATCGCTGCCGGAACAGTCCGCCAGCTTACCTGGTAGTGCGGGACCTGACGTGACCTTCTTTCGGGCCACTTTCTTGCTGGCCCGAAGGCGACGCTGGGCATTGCTGATGAACAGTTCGGCAAGTGCTTCAGCAATATCAGTATGCTGGTTTAGCCACAGACTGAAGGCATCCTTGACGACACCAGAAATAAACGCAGCCGCTTCACGGGAGGACAAGCGTTCCTTGGTCTGGCCGGAAAACTGGGGTTCCTGCATCTTGAAAGACAACACATAGGCACAACGTTCCCAGATGTCTTCCGGTGACAGTTTGACGCCCCGCGGCAACAGGTTGCGGAACTCACAGAATTCCCTCATCGCCTCAAGCAGACCGGTGCGCAGGCCGTTCACATGAGTGCCGCCCTGTGCGGTCGGAATCAGGTTTACATAGCTCTCCATGACCGCTTCGCCACCTTCCGGAAGCCATTGAAAAGCCCAGTCCACCGCTTCCTTGTTGCCAGAAAAACTGCCCGTAAACGGCTCCAGCGGAACGGCCTCGATGTCGGCAAGCTCAGTGCGCAGGTAGTCCCGCAAACCGCCCTCGTAGCACCATTCATCTTTATCGCCGGTGTGCTCCTGCAGGAAGGTCACGTTCAGACCGGGACAGAGAACCGCCTTGGCGCGGAGGTTATGACGTAAACGGCTGATGGAAAATTTCGGACTGTCGAAATAGCTTGGATCCGGTGTGAACTTCAATCGAGTACCGGTGTTGCGCTTGCCAACGGTGTCAACAACGCTGAGTTCCGTCTCCTTGTGGCCGTTGGCGAAGGTCATCCGGTGCAGCTGCCCGTCACGCTTGATGGAGACTTCAAGGTGAGTCGACAGGGCGTTGACCACCGACACCCCCACCCCGTGCAAACCACCGGAAAAGTTGTAGTTGCCCTGGGAGAATTTACCGCCGGCGTGGAGGCGGGTAAGAATCAGCTCAACACCCGGAACACCATGTTCCTTGTGCATGTCGACCGGCATACCGCGACCGTCATCCTCCACACTCAGGGAACCATCGCTGTGCAGTATGATATCGATCCGGCGGGCGTGCCCGGCCAGGGCTTCGTCGACACTGTTATCAATAACTTCCTGGGCCAGATGGTTGGGCCGACTGGTGTCGGTGTACATGCCTGGGCGTTTGCGGACAGGGTCCAGACCACTCAGAACTTCAATGGCATCGGCGTTGTACTGTTTCTGGCTCATGGGAAGGAAGCGACTCCACGGGTTTGTTATAAAACTGGCCCATAGCTTAGGGATTCGCAGGGAAAGATCAACGGTTGTTTTGTGCCGGTGTGGACCAGCACGCCCCTGACACGGTTACCGCTGTCGCGAGAAACCCTTGAGGCCGTTGCCAGACACCCGCAACTGCTCCCAATCGTCGGGGCTGATGGCGATAACGGCGCAAGGCGTGGTCAATGCCTGGGTCACCATGGCGCCTGCGGCTGGCCGTCTCACCTTGACCATCAATTCCAGGACGTCGTCGACGATCTCGGACGACTGCAGTGTCAGGCCGTAGCCGCCAGTGGTCTTCTGCCCCAGGCCCACCAATACTAGGTGCTCCTGCGTAAAATCGATGGCGCGAAGCATGCTCAGCGCCAGGTTTCCAGTAGGCAGTTGGGCAAGCTTGTCCAGATCCTCTGCGTTGGAGACGTATACGAGCCCCGGTGCCGTCAGCCCGCAGTGATCGGACTCGGTGACCTGTCTCGCCAGGGGCGCACCATCAGCAGTTGCTGAACGATTGATCGCACAGCCTGCTACCAGCGCAACAGTCAAAGTTAAAGCTGCCATGTGTATAAAACGTATCATCAACGGTCATTCTCCAAGCTGCGAGCCGGCACTTTACCTTAGTCCATTCTATCGTCGGGCTTTTCGTGCGCTGTCCAACAGAGCTCTATCCTCATCGTCCAGTATCAACCTGTATCCCTGAAAATCCGGTCTTGGCAACTGCGCAGGCGACAGCGAAGAAATCGTTGGACGACTGTAACTGGTCGTCATCTCGATACCTGAACGGGTTTGACCAAAAGTGATCTCAATTTCCTGTCTCAGGCCGGAAACCGGGTATTCTGCACAGGCCTCTCCCGCTTGACAGAGTATGTTGTCATTGTCCGGATCAGACCCCGCAACCAGCAGATATGTTCCGGCAGGAACCTGGTTAGAAGGTCTGGGTTCCGTTCCGTCCGCGTGCAAGAACGTGAAGCGATACTGCCCGTCCTCGACAGTGACAGGCGCAACGGCAACACTGTCGTATAGCCCTTGCTCATTAGGTTCCGGCCTAACCAGAAGCACAAAGTGGCGGCCAGCATCACGAGCTTGCCGGTCGGTAATCCGCTGTCCCGATACCGGAATATCAAGTGTTCTCTGCACATCGGACGTATAACTCACAGTAATAGTGCCGCGCTGGACTGCGCCAGGCTCCAACTCTTCTGGGATCAACCCGACTTCAAAGGTGAAGGTATCATCGCTGATCGCTGTAACCACACTCACGTCAAACCAATTCTGCCCGGAATTCACTGACTGAATCGAGACCATTTGAGTCTCGTTACCCAGCACCGAGAGTGTGACTGTTTCTGACTGTTGAGTCTCGGTGTTCAGGCTGACCAGAGATGGTGACGAAGACAGGATGGTCAACGAAGGATCACTGATTGCGGTGAACAAGGCCTTGCCCGCATCAAGCACGCCATAGCCAAGATCGTTGGTGCGCCCCGCAGTGCCGGAGTCTGTCAGATCACCGTTAACAAGCCAGGTCAAAACAGTATTGTAGTTCATTCCCGCACCCTCTCTGGCACCTTTCATAAGTGCCAGCACGCCCGCAAAGTGTGGCGCAGCCATGGAGGTTCCCTGCAATCCGGTATAGATCGGTTTCAACTCGTCATCGACGAAAGCCGCACTGGTACTCAAAACCCGATCGGCGACGCCATCACTATTGGCATCACGTGTGGCATCTCCTCCGGGGGCCGCCAGGTCGATCCAATTGCCATAATTTGAGTAGGAGGCTAAGTCACCAGCACCGTCCACGGCACTGATAGAGAAAACATTTTCGAAGGCAGCAGGATAACTGGGCACCGATGAGCTGGAGTTGCCAGCCGCAGCGACAAAGATGACCCCTTTTTCAGTGGCAGCGGTGATCGCATTCTGCATGGGTTGAATAAAGGGCAAATCGCCCAGACTCATATTTGCGATGTCAGCTCTTGGGTCTCGACCATCATCCAGCCCACCTACCCAACGGATTGCATCAAGTAAATCAGCGGACGAGCCAGTGCCGCCCTCACCAAGTACTCTTACCGGTAGCAGGGTGCTACCAAACGCTACCCCCGTACCGCCAGAATCGTTTACTACTGCAGCCACAGTGCCGGCCACATGAGTACCGTGAAAAACACTACTGCCAACAGAGTTTCCGGGGTCGGCCGGCAAATCGTCTCCATCGACAAAATCTGAGCCGGTAAGCAAGTCGCCGGAAACGACATTGGCATTTAGATCAGAATGCCAGCTTGATGCTGACTCCCGGAACAAACCGCTATCGAGTACTGCCACCGTCACACCGGCGCCCCCATCCGGCTCTAGCTGCCAGGCCGTTGGCGCGTCTATCAGGCTATAGTGCCATTGCTGCGGATAAAACGGCTCCGCAGTTGGCGCATGGCTGGATACCAGATAATTCGGTATGGCTAAAGAAATGCCGGGAGAGTTTCGTAACCCTTCGAGCCATCGCAAAGTCGACTGCGCAGGCGACCGTTGCTGCATCATGGTTAACGGTGCAAGTACGAGCCAGGTACTCTCCCCAAGTGCTCGGCTCATCCTTGTACCAGAAGCAGACATGGCTGCACTGCCCCTCACCGTTCCCGGTGCCATGGTAACAATGGCCTCGCCCGGCATAAATTCATGGTCTGCCCACTCGAAACTCTGGGATGTTTCCAGAGCATTTGACGGTGAAGTCATAACATAGCGCACGGGGGCCTGCCCCTGAGCTTCGATAACAACTCGATATTCTCCGTCAGGCTGCGCACCGGGGAGGGTTATCCGGGCGTCTGTTGCCCCGGCTTCTGGATCGGTTGTCTCACCATCAAGAAGAACTCCCTCAACTGTGGTGAGCGAGAAGGTGACGCTCGTGTCAGGCACACCATCTGCTGTGCGGGCGGCAAACGTCTGCAAAACGAGCGTATCACCGGCCCTCAAAGGTGCCCTGAATTCATCGACTGGGTCTGCAACGTATCTCGAACTCTGTAGCCCATCAAGTGGAGGATAAAAACCTTCACCTTCACTGACGTAGCCGGCCAGAACAAAACTTACAGGAAGTTCCTGAGGGACCGAAAGGGGGTTCTGTCCAATAGCAAGGCTGTCACCGGTATCCAGGTCAACACGGGTATTGGCTTCAATATTGATACTACCCGCTAAAGCTACATTCGATGGAAACGGCTCGGACGGCGAGTCAGACGAATTACCCGAAGACCCTCCCCCACAGCCCGACAACAGCAGCGAACAGACGATCAAGCTATTGGTTACGGATACGTTCCAGCTCATAACAGGCTCACTAATGCGACATCGTGTACACGCGAGAACAGCGCCATTTGATGTTCAGTATGATAAGCAATTAACGCTGATAAAACCGCATACGTTCCAATCCTTTCACCAAATGCAAAAAAACCTCCTGCAGGTTTCCCCACAGGCGGTTTTGGTCGGATGACACTGCGCGATCAGAGAGCGTAGAACAGCAGTGGCACAAAGGCTGCCACAAGCAATGTTGGCCCCATCACCACCAGCGGCAACAACAGTCGTTCGTAGCGGTGCCAGAACGACCCCGTACGCTCAGCGGCCAACACCTCGGTTTCACCCACCACCTGCCGCGTCAGCAAGTGGTTCAGCGCCACCGGCGGGCTCAGGTAGCCCAGCTCAAACGCCACCAGACACACGATCCAGAAGTGCAGCGGGTCGATGCCCAACTGGATGGCCGGTTGCGCGATGGTGGCTGACACCAGAATAACCGCGCCGAACGGGTCCATCACCATGCCGATAACCGTGAGCATGACCACGATTACCAGCATGGCGATCCAGGGACTGGTCAGGTTTTCCGGGAACAATGCGTGCACCACATCGGAACGTTCCAGGATGCCCCCCAGGCAGATGGAAAATCCGATCAACGCCAACAGTGCACCAATGTGTACAGCAGAGTCACTGGCGGCCGCCGTTGTGCGCATACAAAAAGCGCGCACCCGGGATTGGCCCTGTTCATTGGGATCTTTGCCGGAGTCGAGATAGACCAGCGCCAGCATCACCAGCGGCAGGATCATCGGAGCGCTGTACTCGTTGAATCCCAAACCGAGGATGATCCAGATGGCCAGGATAACCACCGCGGTAACGATGGCATATGGCGCCAGTGGCCGAAGCTGCGCCAGCGATTTGCGGAACGCCCCCGGAGCCGGGCGAGGCTTCCAGTTGCCCTGGGTTTTACAGACAACCACAGAGAACAGAGTGGCCGACATAATAAACACCCAGAAACCCCAGCCGTACATTTCGGAGGTGGTCACTTCCTTGTTCAGCGCCGCCACAACCACGATCAGCAAACAGGGATTAAGAACCACCCCCAAGCTGCCGGACATGGCCGTGGTCGCCAGCGATAGCTGTCGCCCTGCGCCACTCTTGCGCATTTCATCGTAGACGACACCACCCACGGCCAGGATGAAAATCCCCGAGGCGCCAGTAAACGCAGTGGGGAAAGCGGTCGCGAATATCATCACCGAGGCCAGCATGGGCGCGGGCAGATGGTAAGGTTTGATGACGTTCAACAGCAGGTCCGGAATGCGAGTCTGCTTCAGCGCCATGCCCACAAGCACATAGAGCCCGATGTTGATAAACATCGAGGACAGGTTGGTCATCATACCGAAATAGATCGCCAGGCCGGACGAGTAGCCGTCCACGAAGAAGAAATAACTCATCGCGATCAGGCCCATTGCGCAATACAGCGGCAGTACCAGGCCGGAGGACGCCGCCAGTGATCCTGGCCTCATTCGAGACGGCACCGACACAAACCGCATCAGGTTGATCACCATGAACAGCCCGAAGACGGCCGCCCAGGCGTATTGCAGCAAAGCGGTGCCTCCCGAGCCCGGCGAAGAGGATAACCTGCCCACGTAAGAGAACAGGGAATACACCATCAGGCCGTTGACCACGAACTGCATGCCCTGGCTCAGCCGCCACTCTGACCGGTTGCGCGGCAATCGCAGGGCTATGTGATCGGCGTCGAAGGCCGAAATCGCCGCAGCCATGGCAAACATGGCGATAAACAGGAACTTGGTGAGCTCGATATTATCCAGCAGGAAATCCGCAAAGCCCTGTTCAACCGCCTTGTAAACTGCCAGCGCCTCGGTGGCGTGTTTCTGGTTTTCTTCATACAGGCGATGTTTCTGCTGGCAGAGTGCCAGATTTTTTTCCAGGGACTTGCGGATCGCATCCGGGTCCGGCGGCGAGCTGAAAAGGTCGTCCGGATCTGGCTCGTAGGCCTCGACACGTTTCCTGACCTCGGCATCCACATCCATGGACAACGTGCAGCTCGGCTCCGTCGCATCCGGATCCAGCAGGTAGTAATTCGGCCAGGTCTGCTCCCCCACCCACAGCATGCGCGAGTGGAGTGAGTTGCCCATACCCAGAAGAAGCGTAAAGATAAGGAGCAGCAGGAGGATAACCCCGTGCAATCGATGCACGGGGTACAGCGTTTTCGGGCCTGTCGCTGATAATGCTCGCCAGTTCATGGAGGGTCAGCCTTTATTATTCGCGGTCAGGCGCTGTGCACTCGGAGGCCCCGGGATTGCTGGAGCAACGGATTTTGCTGAGCAGGCTCATCATCTTCGGGTGGTAGACCTTTTTGGCGCCGTCGGTGCCATCCCTCAATTGCAGGCGATTTTCACGAAACATTTCCTGATAGCCTTCGATGTCACCATCGGGGATGCGGATCCACTTTTCCTCCGGAATGGCAGACTCCTGGCGCTGAATCAGGTCCATGGCCTGGCCGTACATACCCCAGGCGACGTCACGGGACTTCTGGGCCGTGGTATCGTCAAACACGTCGTCACGGGCAATAATCTGGATGGTCAGTTGAGCAAGGGGATAATCAACAATGCCGCCGTCTTCGCCAATGCCCTTGTAGAGTTCGAGTGCTTCGTAGGCAAACGCCGGTGCGTAAGCCGTATCCACCGAGCCATTGTTGAACTTGCCCGCAAAGTTGGTGATGTCGGAGGGTACAACCGTCGCTTTCACGTGGTTGACCATGTGGATGGCGTCCTTCTGGTAGTCCAGCGTGGCCATACGCTTGCCCGCTAACTCTCCCGCAGTATCAATGCTCCGGTCATTGACGAAGAGATAGCCGGCCCCTGCCGGCACAATACCCAGGACCTCATAATCGCCCTGCTTCATCAACGGCGCTGCCTTGGCCTGTGCAAGCGTGGCGAGGGTTGTTTTCAGATCGTCATAGGTCGGGATCGCGCCAACGGCGCTGATGCTGCCGGTAAATCGGTTGAACGGACGGGTCCGAAGATCCGTAGCGGCGACGGCGTCGCACTGTCCAGAGTTGAAATCGCCGACAGCAACGCCTTCGTCCGTGTAAGGGCGCAGTTCGAAATCAACACCATGTGCTTTCATTTCCAACGCATAGTCTTTGACCATGTTGTACATATCACCGTTTGCGCCGATGACATCGAAAACGCACATCGTCACAGACTGTGCGGCGGCCATCGGCGCAACTGCAGCAAAAGACAGGGCAGCAAGGGATTTACGGATCATGAATGACCTCCGGGTCTTTCTTGTGTTTGTAGGTAATTGCAGTGAGTCAGGGGCCTGCTTATAGCAGGCCGTCCAGATCCATGGTTTCAGGCTCTTCGAGCCGTTCCGGGCTCAGCCTGCCAAAATAGGTACGGGGCGTGCGGTAGCCGTAGTTGGCTGTCCAATGCTTATCGGACGAGAACTGAATGACGTCTCGGGCGATCTCGTCTACCAGGCGATACTCAGCCCATACTTTGATCTCTCCATCTGCCTCGGCGAACCGCGCGATGACATCCTTGAGCACCTCCGGGCGACCAAACGTCTCTGCAGCCACGGCCTCAAGAGCCATGGACGCCCGTATACCCGATTCAACTCCCAGGCGGGAGCTATCCTCAAGCACTTCCCAGGGATCCGGAGACAGGCTGGGACGGGTGTCCGGCAACAGCAACCACACCATGCCGCGTATGGCATTCGGTAAACCGCCCCATTTTTCGTTATCCAGGCATTCGGCGGCACGCTCCGCCCGGGGCGCAATATTGCGGGGAACCCCTGCCATGGCACCGGAGTTGGCGTCGTTCACGATGGCCTGCATGCCGGTCAGCAGGCCCAGCAGGAAGGTCAGCTCCTCCTGGTCATCGAACAGGAACGGACACTCGAATTCCTTTGCGGCCGGGTCAAAGTCATAGGCCGCCATGGCGCGCTGATAGGCGACATAGCGACGCTTGGCGGTTCGGGCATTCAGCCGCTTTGCTTTCTCCCGCGCGTCTTTTGCGGCAGGTACATCACCGGCAAAGTCAGCGCGCAGGTATTCCAGTTCCGCTTCCCATGCCTTGTATTCAGAGCAGTTCGCGGCCAGCAGCATCAACAGGGAACCGGTGCTTTCAGGCGCCTCGGTCACGCGGGAAAACGAGTACAACAGCGGGTCAACGCCCTCACCCAACGCACAGGCCATTTGCGGATCGGACATCTGCATGACGTAAGGGGTTGCTTCCCCCTCGGAGTAATTGGAGAGCACCACACCCGTTGTAGTGTAGATGGGGTTGGCCGAGCAACCGGCCAAAAACGTCACCACAAGAAGAAGCAGGTGACGGCTGCGAACGTTGAGGGCATGCCCAAAGGAATTCACCAGTGAGGAGTTCATAGTTCGTCCTGTTTACATTGTTTTTATAGGTCGGGGGCGATCGCAATCACTGCCCCGTTCATCTTTGACGAGGGCAAGAATGCGTTGAATCTTGTCAGACAAAAATGGCTGGATTGCCGATTTGGTCATGCCGATCAGGCCAATGGCCCACATAGACGGGAGGAAACAAATTTTTTATTTATTTAAAACAATGAGTTCTGAGAATAATTACAATTGAGACATTCGTACCACGACCGGCATTTTATGCCAGGGCATCCGGTTCAGGGCGTCGTTAACCCCATCATTGCGACCACCTGCGCCGTCAAATCGTCCAACGTCAGGCCACCGTCAGGTCGGTACCAGGTTACCGTCCAACTGAGGGCGCCCGTGAGCATACGGCGCACCACAAACGGGTCTGCCGTCAGCACGCCGTCCTGACGCAACGTCTCCAGCACATCCAACCACAACTGCTCGTATATATCCCGGAGCTCAAGGACGTGAACCTGGGATGCCTCGGATAGGCTACGCCACTCGAAGACCAGCACCGCCATGGCCTCCCCGGTCTGCCCGTTGATGGACTCCAGTTCAGCGCGAATCAGCGCCTGTAACTTGTCACGATGGGTACTGGCCGCATCCACCGCAGCCTGCATCAGGGCCGTGTTGAGACGAATGGTCTCCACCATGACGGCTTTGAGGATTTCTTCCTTGGTGCGGAAGTGGTGGAACAGGCTACCGGACTGAATGCCAACGGCGGCGGCCAGATCCCTGACGGTGGTCCGCTCATAACCCTTGTCACGAAACAGCTTTGCGGCCTCGTGGAGAAGCCGGCCACGGGCTCCGGCGGGATCGGAAACCAGGTTGTCGGCAACCAGTGATCGCAGGATAGAGTCTTGATTCACAGTGTTTTCCAGCCAGGGAACAGAAGAGCGCCCATTCTATCCCGAATTTGCCTGTTTACAAACCAAGCGCTTGCTTGGTATTGTCGGCTTTATGATAGACGACCTCCGCTACAAGCGGCCCATCAAGGGTCTTTGAAAGCACTTCGCGGCTTCCGTTAACAAGGTGAAGACATGCCAGATTCCGACATCTCCAGGCCACAAACCGTCCGTATAGGCTGCTCCGCCGCCTTCTGGGGCGACACCGAAACCGCCGCCGCTCAACTGGTGCGCAAGGGCAATATTGATTACCTGGTAGCGGACTACCTGGCGGAAATCACCATGTCCATCATGGCGGGGCAGAAGATGAAGGACCCAAGCCAGGGTTACGCCCGTGACTTCGTGCAGACGGTGATGGGCCCCTTGCTGGGTGAGATCAAACAGAAAGGCATCCGGGTATTGGCGAACGCCGGTGGTGTCAATCCCGTCGCCTGCCGCGATGCTCTGCAGGCTTTGTGCGAAAAAGCCGGTTTGGATATGAAGATCGCCCTGGTGCTGGGCGATGACCTTCTGCCGAAGAAGAAGCAACTGGCCGATGCCGGCATCTCCGAGATGACCACCGGACAGCCGATACCGCCGATGCTGGTCAGCCTGAACGCCTACCTGGGCGCTCCGGGATTGGTCGCAGCGCTGGAACAGGGTGCGGACATTGTCATAACCGGCCGAGTTGCCGACAGCGCCCTGGTGCTGGCGCCTCTGGTGCATGAATTTGGCTGGAGCTGGAGCGATTACGACCGGCTTGCCCAGGGCAGCCTGGCCGGGCACTTACTGGAATGCGGCGCGCAATCCACTGGCGGTAACTTTACCGACTGGGAAGACGTAGCCGAGGGTTATGCCGATATGGGCTTTCCGATTGCAGAAGTCTCCGCCACCGGGGATTTCATCATGACCAAGCCGCAAGGTACCGGGGGCAAAGTGTCCCGGGGCACGGTGGCAGAACAGTTGGTCTATGAAATCGGTGACCCGAGGGCTTACCTGCTGCCGGATGTGACCTGTGATTTTACCGGGGTCTCGCTTGAGGAAGTGGCAACGGACGAGGTTCGGGTTTCTGGCGCCAAAGGACTCCCCGCTTCAGACAGCTATAAGGTGTCCGGCACCTGGCCGGACGGTTTCAAGTGCACGGTAACCTTCCTGTTGGCAGGCCTGGATGCGAAGGCCAAGGCCCAGACAGTCGCCGAGGCGATCCTGGCCAAAACCTCCCGGATGTTCAGTGAACGGGGTTTGCCGGACTACACGGAAACCAGCATCGAACTATTAGGCACCGAGGCCACCTACGGTGCTCAGGGGCGTATGGGAGAGTGTCGGGAGGTGGTGGTGAAGATCAGCACGGCTCACCTCAAGAAGGAAGCGTTGGTGCTGTTTTCCCGGGAAATCGCCCAGGCGGCCACGGGGATGGCGCCGGGGATCACCGGTATTGTGGGTGGACGGCCGACGGTGTGGCCGAAGATTCGGTTGTATTCGTGCCTGGTTCCGAAAACGGAGGTATCCGTTGCCGTGGATCTTGGTGGCGACAAGCAGGCGGTAGACATGGCTATTGACGGTGGGTTCGAGCCTAGCCAGCTGGTTGAGCAGTCTGCCAGTGCGGCCGCTCCGGCCACGGATACCACGGTGCCTTTGATTCAACTGGCCTGGGCGCGCAGTGGTGACAAGGGGGATCACACCAATATCGGGGTGATTGCCCGCAAGGCGGAGTTTGTGCCGTTTATTGAGGCGGCGTTAACGGAGTTGGCAGTGGCGGAATGGATGGCCCATACGCTACACCCTGAGCATGGTCGGGTGACCCGTTGGGCGTTGCCGGGGTTTCAGGCCTTTAATTTTCTGTTGGAGCACAGTCTTGGTGGCGGGGGGGTTGCCAGCTTGCGGATTGATCCTCAGGGGAAGGCGTTTGCCCAGCAACTGCTGGAGTTTCCTGTGCCGGTTCGCGCTGAACTGTTTGATTGATTTTACATTGGTGCATGCACTCTGGTGGGAAGACATGTCCGGGACACGCGGTGAATACGTCCCTGTACGCTCGACAAAAACATCCATGTTTTTGACGGTCCCGGACATGTCTTCCCACCAGAGCGCCCGAACATTTGAAAAGGTCCTCTTGTTATGAGCTATCAGTCTGTTTTTCACCCGAATCTCTTTCGGGATCAGGTTTTTATCGTTACCGGGGGTGGTTCCGGAATTGGTCGCTGTAACGCCCATGAACTCGCTGCGCTCGGAGCACGGGTGGCGTTGATTGGGAGGAAGGCCGAGAAGGTTGAGACCGTAAGAGCCGAGATTACCGAGGACGGTGGTATCGCTTCCGCTCACGTGTGTGACATCCGTGAAGAGGAGTCTGTAAAGGCGACCGTCACGGCCATCATTGATGAACATGGCGGGCTGAACGGCGTGGTGAATAACGCCGGGGGTCAGTTTCCGTCGCCGTTGGCAAACATCAACCAGAAAGGTTGGGAGACGGTGGTTCGCACGAATCTTACTGGTGGCTTTCTCATTGCCCGTGAGGCCTACAATCAGGTGTTGTCAAAAACCGGCGGCGCCATCGTGAACATCGTGGCGGACATGTGGGGTGGCATGCCCGGCATGGGGCATTCCGGCGCTGCCCGGGCAGGGATGGTGAATTTTACCCAGACCGCTGCGGTTGAGTGGGGTTGCTCCGGGGTTCGGGTGAACGCTGTGGCTCCGGGCTGGATTGCCTCCAGTGGGATGGATAACTATCCCGAACATATGAAGCAGTGGATTCGTAGCCTCGGGGATAACGTGCCTCTTAAGCGAATGGGGACGGAGTCCGAGGTCAGTGCAGCGATTTGTTTCCTGCTGAGCCCGGCGGCGGCGTTTATCAGTGGGGACTGTTTGCGAATTGACGGCGCCGCGTCCCAGGGGGGCCGGGTTTGGCCGTTCCCGAAAGCGAAGAACAATGAGCCCTTTAATGGGTTCCACCGGGCAGTCACGCCAAAAGTGTTGAGTGACGACTGAGGAGAATTCGATGCAGGTATTGGAGTCCACCGTTAATCCCCAGTCGGATGACTTTCGCGCAAACGCGGAGGTGATGGAAGCGCACATTGCCACCTTCCGCGATGTGGAGCAGAAGGTTCTTGATCTGGCGGAAGCGGCGCGGGAGAAGTTCACCAAACGCGGGAAGCTGTTACCCCGTGATCGCATCAATCGCCTTCTGGATCGCGGTACGCCCTTCCTGGAGCTGTGCTCCCTGGCCGGCTACAAGATGCACGACGACAAGGACGGCAGCCTGTCCGGTGGCGGCATTATTGCCGGCATTGGCACGGTTAGCGGTGTTCGCTGCCTGGTGGTGGCCAGCAACAGCGCCATCAAGGGCGGCACCATTACGCCGGCGGGGCTGGACAAGACCCTGCGGCTGCAACAAATTGCCATGGAGAACAAGCTGCCGGTGGTGTCACTGTCTGAAAGCGGCGGCGCCAATCTGAACTACGCCACCGACATTTTCGTGCTGGGCGCGCGCGGTTTCGCCAACCAGGCACGCATGTCCGCCGCTGGCATTCCCCAGGTAACGGTGGTTCATGGCAATGCGACCGCCGGCGGTGCCTACCAGCCGGGGCTGTCGGACTATGTGATTGTGGTTCGCGAACAGGCCAAGATGTTCCTGGCAGGCCCTCCCCTGCTAAAAGCGGCCACCGGCGAAGTCGCTACCGATGAAGAGCTCGGCGGTGCCCAGATGCACGCAGAAGTGGCCGGCACGGCGGAATATCTGGCCGAGGACGACGCCGACGGCATCCGCCACGCCCGCAATGTGCTCGAAGCCCTGCCCTGGAACGAGCAGTTGCCCCCGTCGCGGGAGCCGGCATGGGAAGAGCCGCTCTACCCAGCCGAAGAGTTGCTGGGCGTTATTCCCAGCGATGCCAAGAAGCCTTATGACGTGCGTGAAATCCTCGCCCGCATAGCCGACGGCTCAAAGTTCATGGATTTCAAGAACGGCTACGACGACCAGACCGTGTGCGGCACCATCCGCATTGAAGGCCACTCGGTGGGCATCATCGGCAACAACGGCCCGATCACGCCTGCCGGCGCTACCAAGGCAGCGCAGTTTATCCAGCTCTGCGATCAGGCCGGCACGCCGTTGCTGTTCCTGCATAACACCACGGGTTTCATGGTGGGCACCCATTCGGAACAGAACGGCATCATCAAACACGGCTCAAAGATGATCCAGGCGGTGGCGAATTGCCGGGTGCCGAAGGTCGCAATTGTGATCGGCGGTTCCTATGGTGCAGGTAACTACGCGATGTGTGGCCGCGGCCTGGACCCACGTTTCATCTTCGCCTGGCCCAACAGCCGCACGGCGGTCATGGGCCCTGCGCAGGCAGGCAAGGTGATGCGCATTGTGGCCGAGGACAAACAGCGCCGGGGCGGCCTGGAGCCGGATCCGAAAACGCTGAATTTCCTGGAGCAGGCCACGGCCAAGAAACTGGAAGACGGCTCTACAGCTCTGTTCGGTACGGCTCGATTGTGGGACGACGGGCTTATTGATCCGCGGGATACCCGGCGGGTTCTGGCGTTGGTGCTCTCGGTTTGTCGGGAGGCTGAGGTTCGGCAGTTGCGGCCTAATTCTTTTGGCGTTGCCCGCTTGTAGGCGGTCTTGATTACGGTGGCTGGAACCGGGGCGGAGCCCGAGCGTCACATGGATGTGCCGAAGGAGCGTGTTTCTGAAGGCCCGCCCACACAGCCGCCACCCAAGCTAGAGAACGTGCACCATCACCAAATAGGCACGGGCTAACAATCAATCAGGAGAACAAAAACGTGAAATTCACAGCCGAACACGAAGCCCTCAGAAAAACCGTCCGCGATTTCGTGGAGAAGGAAATCAATCCCCACTGCGACGAATGGGAAGAAGCCGGCGAGTTCCCGATTCACGATATCTTCAAGAAGCTCGGCAACCTGGGCGTGTTGGGCATTCAGAAGCCGGAAGAGTATGGCGGCATGGGGCTGGATTACAGCTACAACCTGGTGGCCGCCGAAGAACTCGGCACTGCCCATTGCGGAGGTGTGCCGCTGGCAATAGGTGTGCAGACTGATATGTGCACCCCTGCCATTTCACGCTTTGGCTCTGACGAACTCAAACGGACCTTCCTTGCCCCGGCCATTGCCGGCGATATGGTGGGCTGTATCGGCGTCAGCGAAGTCGCCGCCGGTTCTGATGTGGCGGGGATGAAAACCACCGCAAAACAGGACGGCGATGACTACGTCATCAACGGCTCCAAAATGTGGATCACCAACAGCCCCAAGGCCGACTTCATATGCCTGCTGGCCAACACCTCCGACGACAAGCCCCACAAGAACAAGTCGCTCATCGTAGTGCCCATGAACACGCCGGGCATTTCCTTCAGCCCACACCTGAACAAGCTAGGCATGCGCTCTTCCGAGACCGCGCAGATTTTCTTTGACGATGTGCGAGTACCGCAGCGTTATCGGATCGGTGCGGAAGGCACCGGGTTCATGATGCAGATGCTGCAGTTCCAGGAGGAACGGATGTGGGGCGCGGCCAACGTGATCAAGGCGCTGGAGCTCTGTATCAACAAGACCATTGAATACTGCCGCGAGCGCAAAACGTTCGGGCAGCCGTTGATCAACAACCAGGTGATTCACTTCCGCCTGGCAGAGTTGCAAACCGAAGTGGAAGCCCTGCGTGCCCTTACCTATCAGGCCTGTGAGCTGCATGTGGAAGGCAAGGATGTGACCAAGCTGGCGTCGATGGCCAAGCTGAAGGCTGGCCGGCTTGGGCGTGAGGTGACGGACAGTTGCCTGCAGTACTGGGGGGGCAATGGTTACATGTGGGAGAACCCCCTGTCCCGTGCGTTCCGGGATGTGCGGCTGGTGTCGATTGGCGGCGGTGCTGACGAAATCATGTTGGGGATTATCTGCAAGATGATGGGGACTTTGCCTGGTAAACAACGGGACTGATTATTAGGTTTTGGCATTGGGGGAAGGACTGGCAGGCAGGAAGGTAGGGCCGTTTCGAGACACGCTGTGAATACGTCCATGTACGCTCGACAAAAACATCCATGTTTTTGACGGTCCCGAAACGGCCCTACCTTCCTGCCAACCAGCCCCCAGACAACGGTATTGGAGTCATGTCTATGGAAAATTTACCTCACTGCGAAACGCTAGTTTTGGAAAAACAGGGGCCTGCCCTTCACGTCACCATCAACCGGCCAGACGTTCGGAACGCCATGAGCCTGCAGATGGTGGCGGAACTGTCGACGGTATTCAGTCAGGTTGAGAACGACGCCAGCATTCGTGCCGTGGTGATTCGCGGAGCCGGTGGCCACTTTTGTGCCGGCGGGGACATCAAGGACATGGCCGGTGCCCGGGGGCAGAAGCCTGCCGAGGGTGAGGAAGATCCTTTCTACCGGTTGAACCGGGCGTTCGGTCAGATGATTCAACAGGTGAACGAGTCGTCGAAGGTGGTGATTGCAGTCACCGAGGGTGCGGTGATGGGCGGCGGTTTTGGATTGGCCTGTGTGTCGGATGTGGCGATTGCCGGGCCGACAGCCAGGTTTGGTATGCCGGAGACGACCCTCGGGGTGATTCCCGCGCAGATTGCGCCGTTTGTGGTGGAGCGCATCGGGCTGACGCAAGCGCGTCGGTTGGCGTTGCTGGGGCTGCGAGTGGACGCGAATGAGGCGTGCCGGCTGGGGATTGTTCATCAGGTGGCGGAGTCTGAAGTTGAGATTGATGAGTTGCTCGGCCATGCGGTTGACCGGGTACAGCAGTGCGCGCCGAATGCGACGGCCCAGACCAAGGCGTTGTTGCACCGCGTTGGTCACGAATCGATGAGTGGGCTTCTGGACAGTGCTGCCGGGAAGTTTGCCGAGGCGATTCGCAGTGACGAGGGTTCCGAGGGGACTCTTGCGTTTATGCAGAAACGGCCGGCTTCTTGGGCCAAGTCAGACTGATGGTGGAGGGTCGGGATTGATCCGGCTTTCCGGGACACGCGGTGAATACGTCCCTGTACGCTCGACAAAAACATCCATGTTTTTGACGGTCCCGGAAAGCCGGATCAACCCCGACCCCAGACACCGTGCAAAACGCTCATAAAAAAAGACATGCAATTACAACAGTTGGAAGGAGCTTTGGTGGGAGGGAGGCCCTGGTTCAGGACCCTAAAAAACATGGATGTTTTTTAGGAGCCTACATGGACGTATTCACGGCGTGTCCTGAACCAGGGCCTCCCTCCCACCAAAGCGGATAACCACCCAACCATGAGACCAGCAAAAATGCTAAAAAAGCTCCTGATAGCGAACCGAGGCGAAATCGCCGTACGGGTGATCAAAACCGCGAAGTCGCTGGGATACCGGACGGTGGCAGTGTATTCCGAGGCAGACGCCAAGGCCCTGCACGTGGAATTGGCCGACGAGGCGGTGTGTATCGGACCGGCTCAGGTATCGGTGTCGTATTTGAACGCAGAGGCGATTATTGAGGCGGCGCGGAAAACCGGGGCGGATTGTGTGCATCCGGGGTATGGGTTCCTGTCGGAGAATTCCGGGTTTGCCAGGGCCTGCAAAGACGCCGGCCTGGTGTTTGTCGGGCCACCGGAGGCGGCTATTGAGCTGATGGGCAGTAAGCGGCGATCGAAGATTGCCATGCAGGAAGCCGGTGTGCCGGTGGTGCCGGGGTTCGAGGGCGACAATGCCAGCGACGAAGAACTCATCAACGCCGCCGAAAATATCGGCTACCCATTGATGATCAAGGCCTCTGCCGGCGGGGGTGGCCGTGGTATGCGTCTGGTGGAAAAGGCAGCGGAACTGGCCGATAACATTCAGCGGGCTCGCTCCGAAGCCAAGCAGGCCTTTGGCGATGGTGAGCTGATTCTGGAGAAGGCGGTTATTGAACCCCGCCATATCGAAATCCAGATATTTGCAGACCAACACGGTAACGCGGTGTATCTCGGTGAACGGGACTGTTCAGTTCAGCGTCGCCATCAGAAAGTCGTCGAAGAGGCACCCTCTCCGTTTGTAACACCCGAACTGCGCCAGGCCATGGGCGAAGCTGCCGTGAAGGCGGCGCTGGCCTGTGGCTATGAAGGTGCTGGCACGGTCGAGTTCCTCGTCGACAAGGACCGCAATTTCTACTTCCTGGAAATGAACACCCGCCTGCAGGTGGAGCACCCGGTGACCGAACTCATTACCGGGCAGGATCTGGTGGCCTGGCAGCTTTCCGTGGCCGAGGGCCTGGCGCTGCCACTAACACAGGACCAGATCCAGCTGAACGGCCATGCCATTGAAGTGCGCCTTTACGCAGAAGACCCAGCCAACGGCTTCACCCCGCAAACCGGGCCGCTGCACCAGTTCCAGCCTGCGGAAGGAGAAGGTTTGCGGTTTGATACCGGCGTGCGCTCCGGGGACTCGATTACGCCTCACTATGATCCCATGCTGGCCAAGGTGATCGCCTGGGGGGCCAATCGCAACGAAGCCCGTCGTCGGCTGCTCAGGGCGCTGGAAGACACCACTGTATTCGGTGTGACCACCAACCGTTATTTCCTGAGCCGCATCATCGCGGACGACACCTTCGGCGAAGGCGAGGCCACCACCGCCTTCCTGCAACAGGCGTTCAGAGACGATCCATCCCTGGCACCAAAAGACATCAGCATCCGCGAGCTCGCGTTGGCGGCCTGCGTGTTCAGCCATGGCAATTCAGGCCGTCTTGACGTTCGGGCCGACCTCAATAATGCCTGGAGCAACGCACCCTCGACCGTCAGTCCGATGAAACTGGATACCGGCGATAAAACCCTGGAACTGCTGGTCCGCCGCGCCGGCAATCATGTCACCGTGACCCTGGGCGAAGAGCAATACGAGCTCGACCTTGAAAGCATGGGCGATGGCCTGTTATGCATTATCGACAACGGCGTTCGTCAGCGATGCCAATATCACCGCCAGGGCGATCACCTATATTTGCAGGCGTTCGGGCAGGCACTGGCAGTGCGTGACGTGACCCACCAGCCGGCCAGCGGTGCCGCCGCCAGCGGCAGTGGCCGTATCAAGACCACCATGGACGGCGCCATTATTGATGTTCTGGTTCAGGCCGGCCAGGCGGTGAAACAGGGCGACACCCTGGTCATCCTGGAGGCCATGAAGATGGAGCATCCGGTAAAAGCCGACCGCGATGGCACGGTCGGCGAGATACTGGCCACCAAAGGCGACCAGGTAAAACGCAGCCAGTTACTGGTAGAGATCACGGCCACAGACGCCACCTCAGAGGAGGCCGGACAATGAGCACAATGAAGAACAGAACCGTTTTTATAACCGGAGGCAGCCGGGGCATCGGGCGAGCCATCGCCCTTGCCTGTGCCCGAGAAGGTGCCAATGTGGTGATCGGCGCAAAATCCGACGAACCGCATCCAAAGCTGCCGGGCACGATACACAGCGTGGCGGAGGAAATTCGACAGGCAGGTGGCCAGGCCCTGCCACTGGTGCTGGATGTGCGAGACGAAAAACTGGTGCGCCAGCGGATAGATGAAGCTGCGAACCATTTTGGCGGCATTGATGCGCTGGTAAACAACGCGGGCGCCATCAAACTGACCGGCGTCGAGAACCTGAAGGTCAGCCGGTACGACCTGATGCATCAGGTCAACGCTCGCGCCGTATTCCTCTGCAGTCAGGCGGCATTGCCCTGGCTGAAGGAGTCCGACCAGGCCCATATCCTGAGCCTGTCGCCGCCTTTGAATTTGGATACCCGGTGGTTCGCCCAGTATGGGCCCTACACCACCACCAAGTACGCCATGACCATGCTGAGCATGGGTATGGCCGAGGAGTTTCGGCGTTACGGGGTTTCAGTGAACACCCTGTGGCCTAAAACGTTAATCGCCACGGCCGCCATTGAGTTTGAAGTGGGCGGCCCGCAAATGATGGCCCAGGGCCGCAAGCCAGACATCATGGCGGACGCCGCACTGAGCGTCCTCAGCCGTCCTGCCGGGGCAATGACCGGTCAGTCCCTGATCGATGAGGACGTGCTCAGGGCCGACGGCGTAACGGATTTCGAACACTACCGGTACCAGCCAGGCGACAAGCCCCTGCTGCCGGACCTGTTTCTGGATTAACCCCGGAGCCATTCGTTGTCCGGGGGCAAAACAAACAACAACGTTTCACACTGACCCTGACGGATGACCCTATGACCCAGGACAACGTATCCCCACGTGACATTGCTCGCAGCCTGCCGGGCATACTCCGGCGATTTCCCGCCATTGCCAAGGGCTATTACTACTACTCGGTCAAAAACGAGAACAAGGACCTGACCCTTGGCACCCTGGTGGACCGCAACGCCGAAAAATACGGACACCGCCCGGCCATCCTGTTCGAAGACCGCAGCATTACCTGGCGGGAATTCAACGGTTGGGCCAACCGCATTGCCGGTTTCCTGAAGACAGAGGGCCTTATCCGGGGCGATACCATCGCCGTATTCCTGGAAAACCGCCCGGAGCTGCTCGCCGTGGTCGCCGGTGCCGCCAAGGTGGGCGTGGCCTGTGCCATGCTCAACACCTCCCAGAAGGGACGCGTACTGGAACACAGCATCAATCTGGTCAGTCCTAAAATGGTCGTTGTGGGCGAGGAACTGGTGGAAGCCTTTGACGGCGTGAAAGCCGATATCAGGACCAGCCACCCCAACCCATTCCTGTTCCTGGCCGATACCAACACCATGAACATCTTCGGCGATGCACCGGAGGGCTATGTGAACATGGCGGCAACGGTCAGCGCCCATCGGAATACGGCCCCCAAGCCGGCCGATCCGCCCACTATGGGTGACACCGCCATCTACCTGTTCACCTCCGGCACCACTGGCTTACCCAAGGCGGCGCCGGGCAGCCACCGCAAGTTCATGAAAGCCTACGGCGGGTTCGGCATGATGTCCCTGGACATGAAACCGGACGATGTCCTTTACTGCACCCTTCCGCTGTACCACGGCACCGCCTTGCTGGTGTGCTGGGGATCCGTGATGGCCGGTGGCTCTGCCATTGCCCTGCGTCGAAAATTCTCCGCCAGCGCGTTCTGGGACGACGTGCGGTATTTCCAGGCAACCACCTTCGGCTACGTGGGCGAACTCTGCCGTTACCTGCTGAATCAGCCCCCCAGCGAACAGGACCGCAATCACAACCTCACCAAGATGATCGGCAACGGCCTGCGCCCGTCCATCTGGAAGGAGTTCAAGGGACGCTTTGGCATCGAAACCGTGGCGGAACTCTATGCCTCCAGCGAGGGCAACATCGGCTTCAGCAATTTCTTCAACCTGGACAACACCGTTGGCTTTTCCACCGCCCCCTACAAACTGGTCAAATTCCACGACGGCACCCGCGACCCGGTTCGGAACGACAGCGGATTCATGCAGGAAGTCGAAAAGGGCGAACCGGGGCTGTTGATCGGTGAGATCACCAAGAAATGGTCCTTCGAGGGCTATACCCAGAAAGACGCCACGGAAAAATCGATCCTGCGGGACGCCTTCAAGAAAGGCGACCAGTGGTTCAACACCGGTGACGTGCTAAAAGAAATCGGCTGCGGCCACCTGCAGTTCGTGGACCGTATGGGCAACACTTTTCGTTGGAAAGGGGAAAACGTATCCACCACTGAGGTGGAGAACATCATCGACGGTTCCAATATGGTGGAGGAAGCCATTGTCTATGGGGTGGAGATTCCGGGCACCAACGGCAAGGCCGGCATGGTAACGCTGGTTCCCCACGCCAATGGCCAGGCATTTGATGTGAACCGACTGTTCCGGTACCTGAGCGACAACCTGCCGCCCTATGCGATTCCGGTGTTTGTTCGGGTAACCGGTGCCATCGAGAAAACGGGGACCTTCAAGTACCGCAAGGTGGACATCCAGAAAGCCGGTTATTCCATCGACAAACCGGGGGAGGAGGTTTACGCCTGGTTACCCGGGACAGATGGTTATACCCGGTTGACCTCCGAGCTGGTTACCGAGATTGATGCCGGAAAAGTTCGGTTCTGAGATTTTCTGGATCTAAGGCATACCTCCCATGCCTTGCCTGCATCGGTGGGGAGCCCCTCCCAAAAATGTGCGGAGCCATGGATGGCGGAGCCCAAGCGCACATGGATGTGCTTGAAGCGTTTTTTGGGAGGGGCTCCCCACCGATGCATCCACCGAAACAAACAGGCTAAGGGCCGGCCTTAAGAACCGACCTTAAGGACAACCTTCCCGGTAGCAGTCCGACCGGTCAGCGCCCCAAGGGCCTTCTCGTAATCCTCGAAGTCATAGACTTCACTGATTCGCGGATTAATCTTGCCTTCGGAGAACAGCTTCAGCAGCTCCATCATGTTCTGGGCGCTGTTCTGCGGCTCACGCTGGGTGAAGCTGCCCCAGAAGACACCAACAACGGAACAGCCTTTCAGCAGCGTCAGGTTCGCCGGAATCTTGGGGATATCTCCAGCCGCGAAACCGATGATCAGGTGACGGCCGTTCCAGGCCATGGCGCGCAACGCCTGCTCCGTAAAATCACCGCCGACCGGATCGTAGATCACATCCACGCCCTTACTGTTGGTCAGGCGTTTAACCGCGTCTTTCAACGGCTCTTCGGTGTAGTTGATCAGCTCGTCGGCACCGGCCTCTTTCGCCACCGCCAGCTTCTCTGCCGTACTGGCTGCCGCAATCACATGGGCGCCCATGGCTTTACCCAGTTCCACCGTTGCCAGGCCAACACCGCCGCTGGCACCCAACACCAACAGAGTTTCCCCCGGCTGGATATTGGCGCGTTGCTTGAGAGCGTAATACGAGGTGCCATAGACCATGGAAAAAGCAGCCGCTTTTTCGTCGGACATGGACTCGGGAATGGGCAGGATGTTCTGCTCCGGGACGACCACCTCTTCGGCAAAGGCACCGTAGCCGGTGAGGCCGGCAACCCGGTCACCCGGCTTGAAGCGAGTGACTTTCTCGCCGATTTCAATTACCTCGCCAGACATCTCTCCACCGGGAGAAAACGGCATGGTGGGCTTGAGCTGGTACTTGCCTTCAATGATCAGGGTATCCGGGAAGTTCAGGCCGGCAGCCTTAACGCGCACCTTGACCCCGTGACCTTTCACGACGGGGCTGGTGACGTCTTCAATCACCAGCGTCTCCGCCGGGCCGTATTCCTTGCAGAGGATCGCTCTCATATTCGTGACTCCGTTGTAGGACAGTCGATATTTGGACGGTCGATAGAGGACAACATCAATGGATGGTTATCAACCTAAACAGAGTCGGATCATGAAGCAAATAAAGAAATCTAATCTCTCCGGATTAGCTGGACTTATTCTGATCGGAAAAATGACTCTCTGGCATAGGCCAGACGAATCAGAGACATAGTCATTGCTCAATACGCGTAACAGCTTCAAGATATGCCTCAAACACGCTTCAAAAAGCGGGAACGGATCACAGCGCTCGCAATACGCGGCTTAGGGCCAGAGATGTTTGACATAATTTACGTGCTGGAAATGACCGGTGTGATTGCCTTTGCGATCTCCGGCATGTTGATCGCCCGATCCAAGAACATGGACCCGGTGGGCGTTTTCACCATCGGCTTCGTGACCGCCCTGGGGGGAGGAACCCTTCGTGACCTGATGATGGATAATCACCCGTTGTACTGGATCAAGCATCAGGAGCAACCTATCCTGATCCTCTGCATGGCCGTTGTGTTCAGCTACTGGCACCGTGTCGAGCGTATCCGCGAATCGCGCATCCTGCTTCCTGATGCCCTCGGCCTGGGTGTTTTCACAATCCTCGGCGCGCAGTTGGCTCTGGACCTGGGCCACTCCTGGTTTGTGGCGTCACTACTGGGCGTGATGACCGGTACTTTTGGTGGTGCCCTGCGCGACACCTTTTGCAATGAGGTGCCGTTGATTTTCCGCAAAGACCAGATCTACGCGTCCATATCCTTCGCCGGCTGTTGGCTATACTTTGTTTGCCAATGGCTGCTGGAGAGCGAATCCCTGGCCATGACCATTGGCCTCTTGTTTATTTTCATCACCCGACTGCTGGCTGTGCGCTTCGACATCCGCCTCCAGCGGGACAGACGAACAGTGCAATGAGGCTACCGATGATCAATCGTCCCTTGGCGTTCTCGCCTCCAGCCGGTAACATTGCCGTTTTTTCACCCAATTCCTGAAACCGGTTCATTCAACCCCCATTCAGCACCCTGTAAGGCAGGCATACGTCATGCTAGAACGACTATTCAAGCTCCAGGCTAATGGCACCACAGTTCGCAAAGAGGTACTTGCGGGCTTTACCACCTTCCTGACTATGGCTTACATCATCGTGGTCAATCCCAGCATTCTCTCCGCTACCGGCATGGACTTCGGCGCGGTATTCGTGGCGACCTGCCTGGCGGCCACCATTGGCACCCTGATCATGGGGCTCTGGGCCAACTACCCGATCGCGCTGGCGCCGGGCATGGGCCTGAACGCGTTCTTCTCGTTCACCGTTGTTGGCGGCATGGGCTATAGCTGGCAGGTGGCCTTGGGTGCTGTCTTCATTTCCGGCTTTATCTTCTTCCTGCTGAGTATCTTCAAAGTCCGGGAATGGATCATCAACAGCATTCCCATGTCCCTGCGTTTCGGCATCTCCGCCGGCATTGGCTTCTTTCTGGCGCTCATCGCGCTGAAAAATGCCGGCATCGTGATTGATAACCCCGCCACCCTGGTTGGTCTGGGTGACGTAAAAGTGGCCGAGAGCCTGTTGTTCTTCGGCGGTTTCGTGCTGATCTGTGCTTTGTCCTTCCGCAAGATCACCGGTGCGGTGATGATCGGGATCATTGCCGTGACAGCAGCAGCCATGGGGCTGGGCATGGTGGAGTACGATGGTTTTGCGTCCGCGCCCCCAAGTCTGGCGCCGACCTTCATGCAGCTGGACCTCGCAGGGGCGCTGAACATTGGCATGATCAGCGTGATTTTCGCCTTTCTGTTTGTAGACCTGTTTGACACCTCCGGCACCCTCATCGGCGCCGCCCAGCGCGGTGGCCTGCTGGACAAGGACGGCAAACTGCCACGGCTGGGCCGTGCGCTGATGTCCGATTCCGTAGCCACCATGTCCGGCGCTGCCCTCGGCACCTCCACCACCACCAGCTACATCGAATCCACCGCCGGTATCTCCGCCGGTGGCCGCACCGGCCTGACCGCTGTGGTCGTCGCGGCGCTGTTCATGGCGTGCCTGCTGCTCTCGCCCATTGCCAGTATTATTCCGGCTTACGCCACCGCTCCGGCGCTTCTTTATGTCGCGGTGCTGATGGCCAGCGGCCTGAAGCTGATCGAATGGGACGACGTCACCGAAGCCGCACCGGCAGTGGTAACCGCCCTGATGATGCCGCTGACCTTCTCGATCGCCAACGGCATTGCCCTGGGCTTCGTTACCTATGCCATCCTCAAGGCCTTGAGCGGCCGCTGGTCGGACCTGAACCCCAGCGTGGTCATCATCGCCGTGGTCTTTATCCTGAAATTCATCTTCCTGGACGCAGCCTAAGCTGCGCTTTCAGCGCTTGGACACGCTATGGACTATTTTTCAGAAAGCATCAAGAAAGCCATTCGCACCGTGCCAGACTGGCCCAAGCCAGGCGTCGCCTTCCGCGACATCACCACCGTGCTCCAGGACCGCACCGCGTTCCGCAAGCTGATTGATGCCTTCGTTCACCGCTACCACGGCCACGATATTGATGCCGTTGCCGCCGTAGATGCCCGTGGTTTTATCATCGGCTCCGCCCTGGCCTATGAGCTGAACGCCTCGCTGGTACTGATCCGCAAGAAAGGCAAGCTGCCGTTCGATACCCTGGTGGAAGACTACGAACTGGAGTACGGCACCGCCTCGGTGGAACTGCACAAGGACGCCTTCAAGCCCGGCGACAACGTGGTGCTGGTGGACGACCTGATCGCCACCGGCGGCACCATGCTGGCCGCCTCACGGCTCATTCGCAGAATTGGCGCCGAGATCGTCGAAGTGGCTGCCATGATTGACCTCCCCGACCTGGGGGGCTCACGCAAGCTGCAGGACGAGGGGCTGAAGGTTTATACTGTTTGCTCTTTTGAGGGTGATTAGGGAGCGCCTCGCTCCCTTCCATAACGCACGACGGGAGCGGCCATGCCTGACTATCAGCACCACTGGAAAGATGGAACACCGGTTAACCTGCCCTTGGGCAAAATTGTCTGCATCGGACGCAACTACGCGGAACATGCGCGGGAGCTGAACAATCCGGTGCCGGATGAGCCCCTGCTGTTTATCAAACCGGCAACCTCCGCGGTGCACATCACCCGCCCCCTGGACTTCCCACGCAACCAGGGCGCGGTTCATTTTGAAACCGAGCTGGCCGTGCTGATCGGCCGCCCACTGACCAATGCGTCGGCCAGCGACGCCGAAGCCGCTATCCTTGGCTACGGCCTGGCGCTGGATCTGACGCTGCGGGACGTGCAATCCCGGCTCAAGGAGAAAGGCCAGCCCTGGGAACGCGCCAAGGCCTTTGATGGTGCCTGCCCACTGTCGCCCTTCGTGTGTATCGACCGTCTCCGCCGAGACCATCTCACCTTTACCCTCGACATCAACCGCGAACGCCAGCAAACCGGTGATACCCGGGATATGCTGAACCCGATCGTGCCATTGATTGCCCACATGAGCACCCAATTCACCCTGATGCCCGGCGATGTGGTTCTTACCGGTACACCAAAAGGCGTTGGCCCCCTGGAATCCGGCCAGATATTGTCTCTGGAACTGGAAGACGCCTTGTTTGTGGAGACCACCGTGCTCTAGGCTGGGCATGGGACATTGCGATCCTCCTCAGGTCCATCGGCTTTTCAGGACGTATAACAGGCATGGCAAAGAAACCGGTTACCACACGCAGCGGACGATTCTTCAGACTGGCAGGCATGACGGCGTCCGTGGCCGGACAGTACGCTGGCCAGCGCGCGCGCCGGATCTTCCGCAGTGAGGAAGATAACGAGGGCGCTCGCTCTGAGAGCTATACCCGCATGGCGGACCAGATTGTCGATACCCTGGGTGAGCTCAAGGGCGCGGTCATGAAAGTCGGCCAGATTGCCTCCCAGACCCAGGACTTTCTGCCCCGGGAATTCTCGGACGCTCTCGAACGCCTGCAGAAAGAGGCCCCGCCCATGCCGTTCGAGGTGATTGTCGGCCAGGTGGAGAGTGAACTGGGCAAACCGGTGTCGGAACTGTTCGAATATCTGCAGGAAAAACCCTACGCGGCGGCGTCCATCGGTCAGGTTCACCGGGCCCGTCTGCACGACGGCACCGATGTCATCGTCAAGGTTCAGTACCCCGGTGTGGACGAATCCTGCGACAGCGACCTGAAACAGCTACGAATGGCCCTGAAACTGGGCGGCCTGCTGAAAATGCCGAAAGAGCACGTCGACCAGCTGTTCGGCGAAATCCGGGTGCGGCTCAAAGAGGAACTGGATTACGAGAACGAGGCCCGCAACCTGAAGGAATTCCAGGCGTTCCATGCCAATGACGACTGGATCAAGATCCCGACTGTCTTTGCCAGCCATTCGTCCCGGCGGGTGCTGACTATGGAACTGGTGGAAGGCGACCATATCAGCCAGATAACCCCCGCAAGGTACGATCAGGGCACCATCAACCTGATCGGGCACCGCATCTTCACCATGATGGCGGACCAGCTGTTCCGCTACCAGTGCATCCACGGCGACCCTCACGCTGGCAACTTCGCCTATCGGCCGGGTGGCACCATCATCCTTTATGACTTTGGCTGCGTGAAAAAGCTGAAGCCGGAAATCGTCGAGGCCTATCGCAACGCCCTGGTCTCCGCCCTGGAAGAGGATTACGCCGCCCTGGATCGCCACTTGATTGCCCTTGGCGCTCGCGTGGAATCACAGCCGGCGGTGGACGAAGCCTACTATGCCATGTGGCGGGACATTCTGATTCAGCCCTTTGACAGCGATACGCCCTACGATTTTGCCGAGTCAGAGCTGCACAAGGACGTCGCCGCCAAGACCACCACCGTGTTCAAATACCTGGATTACTTCAAACCGCCGGTAGAGAGCATCTTTATCGACCGCATGATCGCCGGGCACTACTGGATGATGAAGCGGCTGGGGGTGCAGGCGGCATTTCGGGAGGAACTCGAGGAGTATCTGGCGTTATAACCCCAGCCCCTTCATCCACTCCGCAACCCCCTCACTGGCACCTTTGCGAATAACCTTCGCCCTCGAAAGGCTGGCCGGTTCACCAGGATCAATGACTGTTACCGGCACATCGACATCCACCAGATCCACCAGCCCGGCAGCGGGATAGACCTGCAGGGACGTGCCCACAATCAGCAGATGATCTGCGGTGGGCACGATCTCCGCTGCGGCCTCGATCATCGGCACTTCCTCGCCAAACCAAACAATATGTGGCCGAAGCTGGGAGCCCCGATCACAGGTGTCTCCAGGCTGTATGTCGTTGAATCCGATGTCGTAAACCAGTTCCGGATACATCGAACTGCGGGCCTTGGTCAACTCACCGTGCAAATGGATAACGTTACTGGAGCCACCCCGTTCGTGCAGGTTGTCCACATTCTGGGTAATGATCGTTACCCGGTAATGTTGCTCCAGTTCAGCCAGCAGGCGGTGGGCGTCATTCGGTTCTGCCGACTTCAGTTGCCAACGGCGTTCGTTGTAGAAGCGCAACACCAGTTCCTGATTTCGGGCAAAGGCTTCCGGCGTCGCCACGTCATATACACTGTGTTGTTCCCACAGGCCGCCATTGTCACGAAACGTGGAAAGTCCGCTTTCGGCGCTCATACCGGCGCCAGTGAGCACAACGATGTGATTTTTCATACAGCAACACTTTGATTGTCAGATGAATGTATTCAGAACCAGAGCTTCTCCGGCCTGCGCCGTTTCTCCACCCTCAGCCCATGCCTCTCCAGGATAGCAACCAGTTCCTCGGTGTCATCGATATTCAGGAAGGGTGCGAGTGAAATCTCCTCGCCCCGGAACTGCAGGTGAAGCTTTGGGGGAGTCCAGGGATGGCGAGGGATATCCTGCCATACGCGGGTATGGCGCCTGGGTAGCTCCCACTCCTGTTCCTTCTGAATCAGGCCTTTCTCCAGGCGGATCAGCTCCGGTGCGAAGGTCAGCACCTCGCGCCTCTGGCACCGGCGGGAGGTGTAATAAAACGCCGCCGCCAATGCGGTCAACTCGAGGCCGGCGAACGGTAATACCGGCCACGCCCCCGCCAGGAGCATGCCGGTGGAAATCATCAGGGAGAGGAACACGGCCGCAAGCCAAATGCGAATGTTGCCCCGCCAGTTCATGGACCGGTTGGGCGTCAGGAGAAAACAGTTGCCTTCACGCTGGGAAAGCTGCTCTACCATTCAGGTCGCTCCCAGGAGCCACCACCCGCATCGCCTGGACGCCTTCAGTCAAAAATCTTGCCGGGGTTCATCACACCCTTGGGGTCAAACACCTGCTTGATGCCCCTCAGGTAGGCAATTTCAGCGGCACTGCGCGTGTACTCCAGATACGGCTTCTTGGTCATGCCGACACCATGCTCGGCAGACACACTGCCCTGATAACGTTCGACAATCTCGAAGACCCATTTGTTCACCTGCTGGCATTTCTCAAAGAAATCCTCTTTGGCCATGTCTTCCGGTTTGAGGATGTTCAGGTGCAGGTTGCCGTCGCCGATGTGGCCGAACCATATAATCTCGAAATCCGGGTAGTGCTCGGTGACCACCGCGTCGATTTCCTGCAGGAATCCTGGCACCTTGGAAACCACCACAGAGATATCGTTCTTATACGGCGTACGCGGTGCAATGGACTCTGAAATGCGCTCCCGCAGTTGCCAAAGGTTCAGGGCCTGGGTTTCGCTCTGGCTGATAACGCCGTCCAGCACCCAGCCGTTTTCCACGCACTGCTCGAACAGCGCCATGGCATCGTCCATCACCTGGTCGGACACCGCCTCAAATTCCAGCAGCGCGTAGTACGGCGCCTCGGTTTCGAACGGCGCCTGCACCTGGCCATGGGCCAGTACATGCCCCATGGCCTGATGGGAGAAGAACTCGTAGGCGGTCAGGTCGATCTGCTTCTGGAACGCCTGCAGCACGTCCATGGTGTTGGTCAGGTCGTTCAGGCCCAGCACCAGCACGGTCAGGTTATCCGGCTTGCGAGAGAGCTTCATGGTGGCCTCGGTAATAAATCCGAGAGTGCCTTCCGCGCCGATAAACAGATGGCGCAGGTCGTACCCGGTGTTGTTCTTCGCCAGATCTTTGTTCAGATCGAGGATATCCCCCTTGCCGGTGACCACTTTCAGACCAGCCACCCAGTCCCGGCTCATGCCGTAGCGGATTACCTTGATACCACCGGCGTTGGTGGAGAGGTTGCCGCCAAGCTGGCTGGAACCGGCCGAGGCGAAATCCACGGGATAATACAAGCCGTTGTCCTCGGCGTAGGTCTGCAGTTGTTCCGTCACTACCCCGGCCTGGCACTTCACGGTGCGATCGCTGGCGCTGAAGTCCAGGACCTGGTTCATGTTGTCAAACGCCACCACAACCTCGCCATTGGCCGCCACGGCTCCGGCACTCAGGCCTGTGCGCCCGCCGGAAGGCACCAGAGCCACCTGGTTCTCGTTGGCAAACCTCACCAGCGCCTGTACCTGTTCCGTCGTCTTGGGCAAAACAATGGCCACGGGCCTGGGTGGATAGATCTTCGTCCAGTCCTTGCCGTAATTTTCCAGGTCGGCCGCGTCAGTCAGCACTTTTCCGGGGGTCTGGCCCGCTTCCATCAGGGCTTTGAGGGAGGCAACGATCTGTTCAGGATTCATGGATAGTCCGGTCTCGCAAAGGGTTAATCAGGGCGTCGGTAGGCAGAGTTGATTCAGGTGGTCCGACGCGCTGTGAAAATCTGCGTTTATGGTATCATACCGCCCCTGTTCTGTGAGCCCGCCCGCCAACAGCGGTCCTCACGGGTCATTTCATGTGACGAAAGGTTCGGAAGCAAGCCCATGTCAAATACGTCTCTTGAAAAGAGCAAAATCCGCATCCTGCTGCTGGAAGGCGTGCACCAGTCCGCCATTGATACCCTGAACGCCGCAGGCTATACCAACATCGAATTCCTGACTCATTCGCTGGCCGAAGACGAGCTGGTGGAGAAAATCGCCGACGCTCATTTCGTGGGTATCCGCTCACGCACCCAGCTGACCGAGAAGGTGTTCGACGCTGCCCAGAAGCTGGTAGCGGTGGGCTGTTTCTGCATTGGCACCAACCAGGTTGACCTTCAGGCGGCGACCCGTCGCGGTATCGCTGTTTTCAACGCACCTTTCTCCAACACCCGCAGTGTGGCGGAGCTGGTTCTGGCCCAGGCGATTCTGTTGCTGCGCGGCGTACCTGAGAAAAACGCCAAGGCCCACCGTGGTGAATGGCTGAAGTCCGCCAAGGACAGCTACGAAATCCGTGGCAAGAAGCTCGGCATCATCGGTTATGGCAACATCGGCACCCAGTTCAGTGTGCTGGCCGAAGGCCTGGGCATGGACGTGTACTTCTACGATGTGGTGTCCAAGCTGTCCATCGGCAATGCGACACAGGTAGGGACAATGCAGGAGCTGCTGAACACCTGCGATGTGATCAGCCTGCACGTTCCCGAAACGCCGTCCACCAAGTACATGTTCAAGGCCGAGCAGTTTGCCCAGATGAAGCCGGGCAGCATCCTGATGAACGCCTCCCGTGGCACCGTGGTCGACATTGACGCCCTGGCCGATGCCTTGGGCAGTGGCAAGCTCCTGGGCGCCGCCATTGATGTCTTCCCGGTTGAGCCCAAGTCCAACAATGAAGAGTTCATCTCCCCACTGCGCGAGTTCGATAACGTGATCCTGACTCCGCACGTCGGTGGCTCCACCATCGAGGCCCAGGAAAACATTGGCCGCGAAGTGGCGGAAAAGCTGGCCATGTACAGCGACAACGGCACCTCTGTCTCCTCCGTGAACTTCCCTGAGGTGGCCCTGCCCTCGCATCCGAACCAGCACCGCCTGCTGCACATCCACGAAAACGTGCCGGGCGTGATGTCGGAAATCAACCAGGTGTTCTCGGAAAACGGCATCAACATCTGTGGCCAGTACCTGCAAACCAAGGAAGACATTGGTTACGTGGTCATTGACGTCGACAAGGAATACGGTGAGCTGGCACTGGAGAAATTGCTGAAAGTGAAAGGCACTATTCGCTGTCGCGTACTGTTCTGATCCTGACGAATTCAGGACCATAAAAAACCGGGGCCAACGAGTCCCGGTTTTTTATGGCTGATTGGGCCAAGTCCCCCAATATAACGGCTTCTTTATCTGCTTTTAGGCGCTTTGACCTTGAGATGTCATCAGATGCAACCATGATGGAAGTGAACACTTTTACATTGCATCAGACATCTATCCCAAGGAGCATTTCATGTCACTGAAGGAGTCACTGCAGAAAAAGCTCGAAACCCAGACTGAATACTGGAGCAAGCAGATTCAGACCCTACAGGCGGACGCCGAAGAGAAGATGGCAAAAGCTGAAGATGATCAGGCGGAAGCTGAAATACAGAAAGACTTCTCCGAGCGGATCGAAGCATTGCAGAACCGCGTGGAGGAAGCACGGAACAAGATTTCCGAAATACGGGATTCGGGGGAAGACCAGTTGAAGGATCTTAAAGCAAGAATTGACGAATGGCTTCCAGGCGGGAACAACTAAGAACAGATAGAGGAAAGCGACTCCGGACACGGACATGGTCCGGAGCCGCTCAATCAGCCTGGGCTGATGTTACTGCATGGGAACCAACGTCAGCTCAACGCGACGGTTCTGTTCACGGCCGCCAGCAGTATCGTTAGAGGCAATCGGATAACGCGGACCATAACCAACCGCCCGGGTACGCTTCGGTTCAATACCCTGATTCAACAGGAAATCCCTCACTGAACCGGCACGGCGCTCACTCAGCAGCTGATTGTAATCCCGGGAGCCAGTGCTGTCGGTATGGCCTTCAATCTGAATAATGGTCTTGTCGAATTCCTTCAACACCAGCGCCACCGATTCCAGTGTATTACTGAACGACGGTTTGATGGTGGACTGGTTGACGTCGAAGGTAATGTTGCCGGGCATGACCAATTCAATTTCGTCACCATTCCTTATAACGCGAACGCCAGAACCCTCGAGTTTGCGGCGCAACTGCGCTTCCTGCTTATCCATGTAGTAGCCGATACCACCACCAATGGCCGCACCGGACGCAGCACCGATCAGCGCACCTTTACCGCGATCACTGCTGCTGGACGTTGCAGCGCCTACAGCGGCGCCACCAATGGCGCCGATAATGCTACCCTTTGTGGCACTCGAGGTTTTCTCTTCCCCGGTGTACGGGTCATATGTCATACAGCCGCCCAAACCAACGGTGGCGACGGCAAAAGCAACAATCGTTTTCTTCACGGCATTCTCCAAAGTCTTTAGAAGAGAGGACTTTTCACGGCATGTTACCGTTTTCGGGTTTTCCTTAACTGGCCTCTGAAAGAGACCCGTCATGGTCGTTTTCAAACGTATCCACGATGGTATTGAATACGGTTGCCTGTAGATCCTGGGCTTCATTCACTAAGTGATGACGCCCATCCGGTATTCTGAGTTCCTCCACGGAGGAAAATTTATTGCGGATTATCCGCAGATTGTGCTGCCAGTCCACGGTCAAATCCTTCTCGCCCTGAACCACGGTAATCGGAAATTCAACGGGCCGGGCGGACTCTATATGCGGAACCCACTGCCTCAGTGCCGACACCCAATCCACATGCACTGCCCTGGCTTGTAGCGGATCGTAGTCCCTGAGAAATTTCAGGAAACGCGAATTCCCGCTATTGGCACCAAACGCCCGTCGCCACCTGGAAATAAAGGGCCTCGCCAGACTGTGCAGAATTTTTGCCCCCAGCCAGCCAGCAGGCCGAACGAGGGGTGCCAGCAGTACCACCCGACGAAAGTCCGACGTTTCCCGAGTGTGATGGTTCGTCAGTAGATAGTCGATCAGGATGGCCCCACCTGTACTCTGACCAACCGCATACCAGGGCGCCCGCAGCCTGTCTCTCACATTGGCCATGACATCCGTCAGCACCGCCTGATACTCCAGAAAACTGCCGATTGCCGCCGGCGTACCACTGGAGAGGCCATGCCCGGGCTGGTCATAGGCCAGTACGTCAAAGCCGGCGCCCAGGCACCGGTCAATCAACTGGCTGTACAACCCAACATGATCAAAGTACCCGTGCAGAATAAACACGGTGCCCTTGGGCTTTTTCTGCGCCGGAAGACAGAAATAATGGACCATCACCTGGTGCCGGTCCGCCATCACATAACCCTGGCGATAGCTGACCTCCGGATGCTCCACCCAGAGGTCCAAGCCATAGAAGCGACAGTACGCGACCATATCCTCGCTGAGCGGCTCCTGACTTTCCGGCTCAAATGGCGCCAGCCGCTCCAGCAGTGATGCCCTGTTCCAGTTGGGAATTTCTATGGTATCTGTTTTCCAGTACACGTAGAGTTACACGCCTGTCATGAATGGGTATGAAAATAGCAGTGTGCCTACCTTAAGCTTGGCGCTTAGATTAGCACACCACAACCCCGGAGTTGCCGATGATACAAACAGTCCTGGAAGCCGGTTTGCGCCAGACCATGAACAGACTGGTTCGTCCTCTGCTGCACCCCGCGATCCCCGTTGCCCTGCAACGTCGGTTGATCAGCAAGGCCTACCTGACGTCAATCCCGCCACGCGGTACCCGGTTCGACGACATCCAGGCAGAGGGGTTTTCGATCACTCGGGCCTGTCACAGCGACAACCCTCACGGGGTCGTACTGTATTTTCATGGCGGTGGTTACATCATCGGCTCGCCAAGAACACACCGTGGAATAACCGGCCACCTTTCGAAATTCAGTGGCGCGATGGTGGTTACTCCCGACTACCGACTGGCACCGGAAAACCCCTTCCCCGCGGCACTGGACGATGCCGAAACGGTTTACCGCGCTTTGCTGGACGAAGGGCATCCGCCAGCAACCCTTTGCCTGGCGGGCGATTCAGCCGGCGGTGGACTTGCCGTAGCCCTGGCCATGCGACTGCGCGATAAAGGCCTGCCCTTGCCTTCTTCACTGATGGTGCTTTCTCCCTGGACCGACCTTTCCCACCAGCACCTTTGCTCGCCTGAATGTGAGCCGGTCCTGCAGAAACCGTGGATCGACAAGTCCGCGCGCCTGTACTGCGGCAACACACCGCCGTCCGAGCCTCTCATTTCACCGGTATATGGCGACCTTTCCGGCCTTCCGCCGTTGCTGATACAGGTGGGCAGTCAGGAAATCCTGCTGAACGATGCCCGGCGCCTGGCGGACGCGGCCAGCCGTGACAGTGTCGATACACGTCTGGAAATCTATAACGGTCTCTGGCACGTTTTCCAGGTCCACGCGGGGCAACTGGACCGGGCCACCGAGGCCCTGCAAACCGCTGGAGCGTTTATACGCCAGCATCTGTCGAGTTGACCGGGAGGACAAAATCCCCACGAATCAGCGCTTCCTTCTGCCTGCGCGGCCATTGTTTGATCTGCCACTCAAGTTTCGAAGCCGTCGCCCTGTCCGTAGTCTCTGCGAAAAATGCGAGCTCAAGGGGACCTTTGCCCCGCAGGCTACGGGCCCCTTTTGGTGCACCGGCCTGATGTTCGGCAAAGCGCCGCGCCACATCGGTTGTGATCCCCGTGTAAAGAGCCCCTTTGGCGGTCCGTACCATGTAGATGAACCACTGGCTCATACCGATGAAGCCCTCGCCATTGTCTCCCGGGTTTTACGTTGCTGAATCCACAGCCCCGCAACGATCAACACCAGACCAACGTATGTGGATGGCAGAATGATCTCGCCAAGAATGAAATAGATGAACACCAGCGACAGGAACGGTGAGATAAAGATGAGGTTACTCACCCTGGCGGTGTTTTCCGCCTTCTTCATGGCGTAGGACCAGAGCACAAACGCAATTCCCATTTCGAACACACCCACGTATGTGGCCGCCAACAGGCCTGTTGTGGGGTTGAAATCGAAACCATCCGTCACCCCGCAAATCACCACGATCACCGGAAGACCGCAGAGAAAATTCAGGAACAGACCAACTACCGGATCCCGGGTATCCCGAGTCGCGATGATCCAGTAGGACGCCCAGACCAGGGTACTGCCAATGGCCAGGCCCACACCAAGAGGGTCGGAGAACGTTAGCGACAACACATCGCCACGGGTTGCGATAACGACGACTCCGCTGTAGCAAATCAACCCGGCGATGATATCGGCACGTCGCAGTCGTTGCCCCAGAAAGGGCACCGACAGATAGGCCAGCACCAGCGCCCAGGTGTAATTCAGGGGTTGCGCCTCCTGGGCAGGCAGCCGGTCAAACGCACCGAACAGCAGGAAATAGTACAGACAAGGATTGATAAGCCCCATACCGAAAGACTGCAGATATTGGCGGCGCGACAGTTCGAAGACAAGGTGCCACCGACGTTGCGCGACCAGAATAAGCGCCATCACTATTACCGATGCGGAACAGGCGACCACCAGCATCTGGACCGGGGTCAATTCCCGCAATGACAACTTGAACGCGGTGGCCACCGTTGACCAGAGCAATACCGTTCCAAGGCCGTAAAGCATTGCCTGTTTCTGGTTAGTCATGAGCAGTGTCCTTTTCCGCATCAAGCCAACGATAGAGCGTACGCCGGTTTACCCCAAGTATCTGGGCCGCACGGCGTTTATTGCCCTCCACAGCATCGATAACGCGCACAACATAGTCCTGCTGGACCTGTTCCAAGGTGGGCCAATCCGCCAGGTTTCCGGACGGCAGCACCGGCCGGCCTTCAGCAGACTCTGTCTGGCGCTTGCGAATACGGGCCGGCAGATGTTCCGGCAACACCACATCACCGTCGCAGAAGGTCACTGCCCGCTCAATCGCGCTGGCCAGTTCCCTGACATTGCCGGGAAACGGGTAGTCCGCCAACATTCGAGCGGACACTTCACCCAGCTGGAGGAATCCGCGCTGGTGACGACGAGCCGAATCCCGCAGGAAATTCATGGCAAGCAGATCGACATCGTCATCCCGGTCCCTCAATGGCGGCACCATCAGGGTCAGGGTTTCCAGGCGATAGTAAAGGTCCTCGCGGAAACCACCCTGCTCCACAGCCCTGACCAGGTCCTGATGGGTGGCCGCAATAATTCGCACATTTACAGCCTCTTCGTGGTCAGACCCCACCGGTTTGATCGTGCCTTCCTGCAGAACACGCAGCAACTTCGCCTGAAGAGCAAGCGGCATCTCGCCAATTTCGTCCAGCAGCAGCGTGCCACCGTTCGCTTCGGCAAACAGCCCCCTGCGGGCAGATTTTGCGCCGGTAAAGGCACCGGCTTCGTGGCCGAAGAATTCGCTCTCCATCAGTTCATGGGGAATGCCTGCGCAGTTGACCGGTATAAACGGTCCCTGCCGGCGCTCACTCTCATCATGAATGGCTCTGGCGACAAGCTCCTTGCCAGTGCCACTCTCACCACTTACCAGGACGGCCGCTTGGCTACGGGCCACCTGTCGTATTTCATTCCTCAACCGCTCCATCGCCCGGCTTTCCCCCACCAGCCCCAGCGCACTGTCATTTTCACTCTGTGATTTGTAGCGCGCGAGCTCACTGGTCACCGCCGCATGAGCCAGCAGGCGTTTGATCTTCAGGCGAAGATGATCGGTCGACAGCGGCTTGGTGAGAAAGTCATCGGCACCGGCCTTAAGCGCCTCTACCGCCTGATCGACCGTGCCGAAGGCTGTGATGATGATAAAAGGAACCGAGTGACCTTCCGCCTGCAGTTGCCGCAATATTGCCAGGCCGTCGCCATCCGGCAACCGGAGGTCCGACACGATGAGGTCCGGCCGCCATTCCCGCAATCCGTTGCAGCCCTCCGCAACGGTTGCCGCGCTGCGTACCGCATAACCATCCACCTCAAGCTCCTCCGACAGAAGCGTCCGCAAACTGGCATCGTCTTCCACCAGCAGGATCGAAGCAGGTCTAGCTTTCATGATGGGCCTCCGTCGACTCCATGCGTTTGTCATACACCGGCCAGAACGTTGACATCCGGCACCCGCCGTCCGCGCTCGTTCCAACCTCAATCCGACCACCATGCTCCTTGATCACACTGCCGACTACCGCAAGCCCCAGACCGGTCCCTTCACCCGCCGCACGAGTACTGAAGAAAGGCTCGAAAATCTGCTCCCGCAGCGAGTCATCGACACCCGGGCCATCATCATCCACCCGCAATTCCCAGTATCCTTCGAAGGGTATAACAGACACGATCACCCGTGACTGAGCCGCCTGACACGCGTTGCGGACAAGGTTCAGACAGGCCATTTCCAGGCGCGTTGGCTCGGCCAGAACGCCGGCGCTGGCCTCTGGAATATCGGTACAGATCTCAACGCCATGGCACTTGGGCTCATCGCAGGCCCGCGCGGTCAGTTCGCGAACGGTGGCCACCAGATCGGTTTCCCGGCGGGAGTCCGGCACATGGCGAAAACAATCGAGCAGCTGCTGGATAATCAATGTCATCCGTTCAACCTGATGCTCGATATCTCTCAAATGTCGTCGATCACTGTTTGCCAGGTCGCCCCGCCCAAGGATATTGGCGCGGCCCTGGATGACATTCAGCGGCGCACCCAGCTCATGAGCAACACCACCGGCAACCCGGCCAATCATGGCGACCTTCTCCTGATACTTCAGTTGTTCTGACAGCTCCCGCTCGCGCTCAACGCTCTCCCGGATTTCATTTTCCGCAACCGCCATACGGGCACCCATGTCTTGCAAACCTTCGTGGATCTGTCTCAGTTCCCTCGGCCCTGCGGGATGCCCATCAATTTGCCAACGCCCGGGTGCCATCCGCTCCATCAATTCCAACAGCCGGCTGACATGGCGACCGACAGCACCGTAATGCCCCAGAACAACCACCAGAATGACCATCAACGACACCACCGACCAGATACTGACGGCCCAGATTCGGCTCGATGCCACCAACTCATGGAAGTCGCTACGTTTTCGGGTCACCTGAAGCAACCCTTGGATTCGACCGTCGGGGGCAACCAGCGGCGTAAATTGCGAGAATACCGACACTCCGTCGACCCTGCGAAATGCACCGTCCAGCTTGCCACTGGCTATCGCGCGTTCGGCACTGTCGCTCCGCGTAACATCACTGTCCGCTACACCGAGGCTGGCGATCTGCTGCCCGTCTTCATCAAACACCGAGGCACCAAACACCCGGCCGATACGGAAGATGGATTTCAGCGATTCCCCCAGAACAATTTCATCGCCATCGGACATGGCCTGGGAAAGCGGACCACTGACCGCCCGGGCCACAAGCTCCAGATCCTCCCGCAAACGGTCATTCAGGTTACGTTCAACGGCACCGAGTCCCACATAGATGGCAACCCCGCTGAATATCATCAACGGTACAACCATGCTCAGCACCAAGGTCAAGCGCAGCGAGCGAAACATGTCCCGCGCTCTTGATACAGGCGTTTTCATAATGCGCTCCGACAAAGTGTCACACAGGTATGCCACATGTGGCATTTAGCCACAACACACATTACTCAAAGGTAACACCAAATAGCCATCAAGATATTGTTTTAAATGATTTTTTTGAAGATTAAAAAGATGGCACAGAGCTTGATTGTGCAACACCAACGTTCGAGGAATCGCATTCCTTTCAACGTCAGACTGCATTCGATGACACGGTGCAGTCCCTTCAACGCAAAAGGAGAACGCCATGAACAAATTTCTCGTTTCACTGACTGCATCCCTGGCACTGCTGGCGGCGGGCCCCGCACTGGCGCAGGAAAACCAGCAAAGCCCCGAAGCGACCAATCCCAACGGCGGATACAGTGACCCCGCGTCAGCCGGCACTCAGAAAACCAACTTTACCGACGAGGAACTGAAGCAATTCGTTGAGGCTCAGGAAGGGATCAACAATATCCGTGATGAGTATATGGAAAAAATCGAAGCGGCTGATTCCCAGAAAAAAGCTCAGGAACTACAGATGGAAGCCAACGATGAGATGGTGACAGAGATTGAGGATTCCGGCATGGATATCCCCACTTATAATTCCATCGCAACCGCTTACAACAGTGAACCCCAGGTTCGGAATCGTGTTGATGCACTGATGTAAGCCGTCTCCCCACATTGGTTGCTTCAGGCCCTGCTATGACAGGGCCTTTTTGATTCTGCAAACGAGGTCGCGATGGCCATAATCAACGTTGATTGTGGTATCTTGTCGGCATGATTTTGTAGAGACCAATGGAGACAAACCATGCGAAGATTCTGCCGCGGGCTAACCCCATTGCTCTTGACGGTTATGCTTGTCCTGGCAGGATGTTCAGACAGCCCGGCACCGGCGTCCGGCGGCGACAATGATGAGAAACCATCCTACCCCGTTACCTGGCGCTTTGCCCTTGAGGAAATTGAAGGCAGCGTACAACACCGTTATGCCCTTGAATTCAAGGACCGTATCGAGCGTATCTCTGATGGCAACATCCTCGTTGATGTTTTTCCCTATGGCTCTATTGGCACGTCACTCCAACTGACGGATCTCGCCCGGGAAGGCTCAGTCCATCTCGCTTTCGCCTCCCCCGGCCACCTGGCCAACGTTATTCCCGAGGTGGGCGTATTCACCCTCCATTATCTATTGTCTGATGACGAAGAAGTGAATCGTGGCGTGCTCGCCAGCGATGATTTGAAGCAACTGTTCCACGAGCCCTACGAGGAGCAGGGCCTCAAGCTTCATGGTTTCGTACCTGAGGGCTGGATGGTCTGGACCGCCAACAAGCCCTTGCGGAGCCCCGCGGATTTCGACGGACTCACCATCCGCACCATGACTTCGGACATCGCTGAAGAGACCTATAGAACCTATGGCGCCACAACCAGCCAGGTTCCTTTTTCGCAGGTCTACAGCGACCTTCAGTTACGCCGCATTGACGGGCAGGCCAACCCTGTTTTCGCCATTGAAGAGATGGGATTCTACGAAGTCCAGGGTGTGATGACGTTTGCCAGACCTGCCCAGTTTGTCACCTCCGTGGTTTCCAATACGTCGTGGTTTGACGCCCTTCCCGAAGACCAGAAACTCTGGCTGGAAGATGCGATGGATGAGATCGCACCGCTGGCTTACGAGGTACAGGCTGAACTCAATGCAAGCCGTCTCGATACCATCAAGGAAAACAGCAGCATCCGTGTGGTTGAATTGACCGAGGATGAGCGGGACCGCTTCCGTGAGGCCAGCCGGCCGGCCCGCAAGGCCTATATACGTATGGCTGGTGAGCGTGGAGCAGCCATCCTGGACCAACTCCTGACAATGGTCAGCACAACAGAATCCGCAATACCAGCAACGGATACGACCGCCCAATAGCGCTATTCAGGCACCAGCCAGCTGCTGTTCGATGACAGGCCCAGACAGCGATCACCGGAAACCGTATTCATCATCTCCGCAAGCCGGGTGTCGAATCCCCAGGGCGGGTTCACCACCAGCACTCCGGACCCGGACATTCCACGTTGCGGGGCCCGGTTAAGTGCAACTTCGCTGCACAACACCTTGCGCACGGGCCCCTCAGACACCGCATCCTTTAATTGCTTGTGGGGGAAACCCGCCAGAATCGGATACCAGATCAGATACACGCCATGACGGCATTTCTGCCACGCTCGCGCCAAGGTGTTCGCCACTTCTTCATAGTCGCTTTTGATCTCGTATGAAGGGTCCGTTAGCACCAGCAACCTTGGTTGCCTGGGCGGCAGATGGCGAAGCAACCCCTTTAATCCATCCTCCTGAAAGACCTTGACCCGGGAATGCCCGGCAGCCCACTGCCCCAGGGTTTCGCCTTCGGCGGGGTGCAACTCGAAGGCGGTCAGGGTGTCCTGCTCCCGCAGGTAACGGAGGAACCAGCACGGCGACCCCGGATAGCTCGCCAATTGCCCGTCCTTCCCCTCCCCCGAGGCCAACCCAGCCAGGACAGCCTGCCAGTCGTCGGAATGCAGCTCGGCTCGAAGCGGCCAGACCTTCTGGATCCCTGCGGCGGCTTCGCCGGTTTTAAGCGCCCTTTCTCCCGCAAGATCGTAGCTGGCACTACCGGCATGAGTATCGAAGCAGGCGATAGCAGACGATTTGGCCTGCATCATCCTGACCGCTAGCGTTAAGGCAGCGTGCTTGTGAACATCGGCAAAATTACCGGCATGAAACGCGTGGAGGTAACTCAGCATTACAGACTCCTGACGATAGGGGCACCATTAGGCTACAGCTGGAGCAGATTTGGCAAACATTTCCAACGATCCGGGATCACTCTCAGTCCAATAATCCCCCTCCGCCCAATAATCCCCAGCCAAGTCAACAAAGTTGAAAATCATTCTCACATTCGTTGCAACCTCCCACCCGCTCTTTATAATGCGAATAATAATACGTTTTATTTAATTAACAGCGAAAGGATATCGAAATGGCCCTGCCCTCAAACGCATCACGCATCCCCCTGGCGCTCGCTATCTCTGCGACGCTGCTGGCAGCCTGCAGTAGCGGCGACGAAACCGCATCCACCTCTTCGGCAACCAAAGAGTCGACGGCAGCAGAAGCCATCACCAAATCCGATGTCGTGGAACACTACGCCGACCTGGCCCATGCGAATTTCGAAGACGCGCTGACCGCCGCGCAGTCCCTCGACAGCACAATAGACACCTTCCTGAAAAGCCCGACCGAAGAAAACCTGAAAAAGGCGAAACAGGCCTGGCTGGCTTCCCGGGTGCCCTATCAGCAGACCGAGGTGTTCCGCTTTGGTAACGCCGTGGTTGATGACTGGGAAGGGCAACTGAATGCCTGGCCGCTGGACGAAGGCCTGATTGATTACGTAAAGGAAGATGGCTACCAGTACGAATTGGGCAACGAGGGCGCTACAGCAAACATTATTGCCAGCACGGAAATCAATATTGGCGGCACGACGGTCGATGCTTCCAGCCTGACCCCGGACCTGCTGGCGGAGCTGAACGAAATCGGAGGCTCGGAGGCCAACGTGGCCTCTGGATACCATGCCATTGAATTCCTGCTGTGGGGTCAGGACCTGCACGGCTTCGATCGCGGCGCCGGACAGCGCCCTGCTACGGACTACGCCCAGGGCGAGGACTGCACCCACGGCAATTGCGACCGCCGCGCCGCCTACCTGGATGCAGCGACCGATCTGTTGATCACCGATCTGGAGTGGATGGTTGCACAGTGGGCACCCGGCCCGGAAGACAACTATCGCTCCCAGTTGCTCGCCGAAGCACCGGATGCCGCTGTACAGAAAATGTTCTTCGGCATGGGCTCCCTGTCCCTGGGTGAGCTTGCCGGTGAGCGCATGAAAGTCGCCCTGGAAGCCAATTCCTACGAGGATGAGCACGACTGCTTTAGCGACAACACCCACAACTCCCATTACTACAACGGCCAGGGCGTGGCCAACATCTACTCCGGCAGCTACACCCGGATTGACGGCTCTGAACTGACAGGTCCTTCCCTGTCCGATCTGGTTGCCGAGCTCAACCCGGAACTGAACGAGACACTGAGCCAGCAGTTCGAAGAGTCGATGGGGGCGCTGCAAACCATGAAATCCAGTGCCGAAGCCGAGTCAGAGCCGATGAAATTCGATATGATGATCGCGCCAGGCAATGAGAAAGGCGCGAAGATCATAAACGGCGCGATTATGGCGCTGGTGGCACAAACCGGTTCCATTGAACAGGCCGCCCGCGAACTGGGCATCGACTCGCTCAAGCCTGATGACGCCGGCCATACCTTCTAGCTGATCCACTAACCAGCTTATCCACTAAAAAGTAACGACACGTTGTAGAGAAACCATGCGCCAACGCCCCCTGCTACTGCTGACCTTGTCTTCGGGAGTGGCCGTAGCAGCGGCCTTCGCCATGGCCACTGCCCAGGACCCTTATCCGATCCAGGCGACGGTCAAGACCGGGGGCGAAGGCACTGTGGATCAGTTCGATCACAATGCCTATTCCCTGCCCCAGGCTAACCTGTCCATGACCAGGCGCCTGGATTTCAGTGTCGGCAACAGTTTCTTCCGCAACCCCTGGGTCGAAGCCCCTGCCAGCACGGATGCCCGCGATGGCCTGGGGCCACTGTTCAACACAAACTCCTGCCAGGGCTGTCACATAAAGGATGGCCGCGGACATCCTCCGGGCGCTGACGACAAACCTGTATCCCTGTTCCTCCGCCTCGCCGTGCCGGCCGATCCCGATCAGGATGCGGATATCCTGAAGACCCACGGATTCAAACCGGCTCCCGTGTACGGCAGCCAGTTGCAAACCGCCGCCCTCCCGGCCTCCAAACCTGAAGCCGACCTGGTGATCGAATGGAAATCGGTGACAGAGACGCTTTCGGACGGCACCGAAATAGAACTACGAAAACCGGTCTACCGGATCGAGAACCCTAACTATGGCCCGCTCCCGGAAGACCTGCTGGTGTCTCCACGGGTGGCTCCACAGATGATTGGCATGGGTCTTCTGGAAGCCATACCGCTTGAGGACCTTCAGGCACTGGCGGATCCGGAGGATACGGACAACGACGGCCTCTCCGGCAAACTCAATCAAGTCTGGGACCTGGACAGCCAGCAAACCGTGCCGGGTCGATTTGGCTGGAAAGCTGCCGAACCAAACGTTCATCAGCAAAGTATGGGGGCGTTTGCCGGAGACATGGGGCTGACGTCCACCATCAAACCGGCAACCGATTGTACGCCCGAGCAGAACTGTAAGCGCTTCACCAACGGCGGCAGCCCGGAAGTGAGTGACAAGGTGAGCAACTTCGTAACCTTCTATGCCAAAAGCCTGGCAGTGCCCGCACGCCGTAACCTGGAAAATGTGTCCGTTCAACAAGGTGCGGAACTGTTCAATGAAACCGGCTGCGCCGGCTGCCATACACCAAGGCACACTACCGGCACCGCCCCAGGTCGCCCGGACCTCAGCAACCAGACCATATGGCCCTATACTGATCTGCTCTTGCATGACATGGGTTCGGCGCTTGCCGATGGTCGGGATGAATTCCTGGCCAACGGCAACGAATGGCGGACACCCCCGCTCTGGGGAATCGGCCTGGCTCAACGAGTCAATCCGCAGTCCGGGTTCCTCCACGACGGGCGGGCGCGAACACTCGAAGAAGCCGTGCTCTGGCACGGGGGCGAGGCCGGACCGGCTGCTGAACGTTACCGTCAGATGCCCATCGAAGACCGGGAGGCACTCCTGGATTTCCTGCATTCTCTCTGAGGACACGCCATGCAACTATTGACGAAAACCGTGGGCATTTGCGCGCTGATACTGGCTCCAATTGCCGGCATGGCTGCCAGCCAGCCTGGAACGAGCAACAACGCGGAACAGCAATGGCACCGGGGTATTCTCGCGGGTTACCAGTCTCTGGTCGCCGAAGCAGGCGACTTGTCCATTGCCGCTGCGGACTACTGCAGTGCGCCGGAACAGGCGTCACGCGATGCCCTTGAGCAAGCCTGGCTGAACGCCTTCCTGGCGTGGCAACGTGTCCGTTATGTGGACTTTGGCCCGGTCGAGAGCGACAACCTTGCCTGGCAGTTCCAGTTCTGGCCCGACCCGAAAAACCTCATTGCCCGCAAAGCCAGCTATCTGCTGAACTCGGAAGACCCGATATCGGGTGAGGTCGTTGCCGAGTCCGGCGTGGCCGTTCAGGGCTTTCCAATGCTGGAGTACCTGTTGTACGACGAACCATTGAACGCCAGCGACAATGCCCTACCTGCGGAAAAGACCTGCGGCCTGCTGAGGGCGGTTGCCAGCCACATCGAAGCCAATGGCCAGCAACTCAGTGATCAATGGCAGGCGTTCCGTGAGGATTACCTGGCCACGGAACAATACCGCGACACCACCATCCGTGCCGGCATGGCGGCCCTGGAGATTCTGGAGGATCGTCGACTTGCCCAGCCCATGGGCCTCCGTGGGAACGGCAAGCGCTCCGTCTACGCCGCCGATGCCTGGCGTAGCGGAGGCAGTCTGAAGACCATTGAAGCAACCATCCACGGCCTGGAGCAGTCTTTCCTACCGGGTCTGACACAGCTGCTCAAAGAAAGCGAACAGCCGCAACTGGGTCCACGAATTGAAAACCAGTTCAAGGACGTTCAGGAGCACTTCCCGGAACTCCATCGCCCCATGACTGAACTGCTTTCCAATGACAACGCCTTTTCCCTGCTCCAGGGCTTCTACGTTGACGTTTCCCAGTTAACCACGCTGATCAATGATCAGGCAGCGGTTGAACTCGGCGTCATTCGCGGCTTCAATTCCAGCGACGGCGACTGATGAGCAGCAACAGACAACCCGGAGGTGCGCTTATCAACCGCAGACAATTACTGAAAGCGGGTATGGCGGGAGGACTGGCAGCCACCCTGTCCGGCTGCAGCCTGCTGCCTCGGAAAGCGGATTACGCGCCAGAACAGTACGTCGGCGCCGTGGGACTGCCCGGGGGCAAGTTCGGCATTAGTGCCATCAACCGCAAAGGTCAACCCGTATGGGAGTCGCCGGTCGACACCCGTTGCCACAGCGGCTGTGCACGACCCGCGGGCTCACAGGTCCTCTTTTTCGAACGCCGGCCCGGCTGGGCGTTTTACGCGTTCGATGCCCTCAGCGGCAACAGGACCCATCGCGTCAAGGCAGCCTCCGGGGAACACTTTGTCGGTCATGGAGTATTCTCCCCCGACGGCCGCTGGCTCTATGTCACCGCCAGCCGCTACGAGCCGGGGCAAGGCATTATTGCCGTCTATGACGCGGAGCAGAATTATCAGCGGGTCGATACCTTTGAGCTTCAGGGCATTGGCCCCCATGAACTGACACTGCACCCGGACGGGGAAACACTGGTGATCGGCCTCGGCGGCATACTGACCCACCCCGACTACGATCGCCTCAAGCTGAACCTCGACACCATGGAACCTGCGCTGATCCTGATGAACCGCCATAGCGGTCGGATTATTGGGCGATTCAACCCTGCCCATCACCAGCAAAGCGCCCGTCACGTCAGTACCGGTTCTAACAGCCGGGTGTACGTTGCCTACCAGTACCAGGGCCCGCTTCACGAGTCCCCCGCCCTCATCGCCCGGCTGGAAGGCGGTCAGCTTCAGGAAATCCGATTCGATGAGGATACCCAGGCAGCACTGGCCAACTACATCGCCAGCGTTATTGCCCATCCCGAGAATGACCTTGTCGCTGCCGCGTCGCCGGTGGGCGGCACCGCCGTGGTGTTCAATGGCATCACTGGCGAACTGCTGGCCAGGGCGTCCATACCCGACTGCGCTGGCGTCCAGGCCTTGGCAGGAGGCGATTTCCTGATCTCCTCCGGACGCGGAAAACTGGTGCGTCTGGGGCAGGACAATCAATCACGGCAAATCGCCGATCTGCCGGTCCAGTGGGACCACCACCTGGTCTGAATCACCCGCAACGCGGCCCTCCTGCCTTAAGGCAACTCGCCTTAGCTGGTATCCTTATAAGCCATTTGTTCAGGAGGACGGCAACTTGCCCGCCAGAAACACGGACACCCTCGACCAGGTTTACAGCCTGATTGCCAACGAAGAAGACGCCCGGGTCTGCACGGACATCCCCGATGAAGCCTGCCGTGAGGTGCCACGCAACTTCTTCCTGATCCTCGGCAGCAACGTGCTGACCAAACTGGGTGACTTGCTGATCAGCCCCAAGACCGTGCTGGCTTGGCTTTTAAGCGCGATTGGGGCACCTGCCCTGGTGGCCTGGCTGGTCCCGATCCGTGAGTCCGGCTCTATGATTCCGCAAATGGTGATCGGTGCCTGGGTCCGGCGCAAGCCTGTGCGTAAATGGTTCTGGACCCTGGGAAGCTTTGGTCAGGCGGCCAGCGTTCTGGGCATGGCAGCGAGTGTCTGGTTCCTGGAGGGCTATGCCGCGGGCGCCGGCGTGGTGGGTGCATTGGTGCTGTTTTCCCTGGCCCGGGGATTTTGCTCGGTGTCCATGAAGGACGTGCAGGGAAAATGCATCCCGAAGAAACGCCGGGGGCGGCTGTCTGGCCTGGCCTCCACCATCGGTGGGACCGCAACGGTCATCCTGACCGCCTTGCTGTTCTGGGACCGGGGTGACCCTGGCGTACTTTTCTACACCCTCCTGCTCTTGTTGGCTGCCTGCCTCTGGATCATTGCCGGCTTTCTATTCGCCTCCGTTGACGAATACGAGGGCGAAACCGGCGGTGGTGGCAATGCCCTCGGTGACGCGCTCAAAAGCCTGTCCCTTCTCAGGGACGACGCGCCCTTCCGGCACTTCGTGATTACCCGTGCCCTGCTGTTGTGCTCGGCGCTGGCGTCACCCTACTTCGTCGTGCTCGCCCAGAAAAACTCGGACACCGGCTGGCTTCTGGGCGTCTTTCTGCTGGCAAGCAGCCTCGCCAGTTCCATCAGTGCCAGTGTGTGGGGTTGGATGGCGGACGAGTCCAGCCGTCGGGTAATGATTCGCGGTGCCATTGTCGCCAGTGGCGCCTGCCTGACGGTGGGCCTGACCGCTTTGTTTGCGGGCGAAGCAACCTCCAGCGTCTGGTTCTATCCCGCGGGGTTCTTCGTGCTGAGCATTGCGCATGCGGGGGTTCGACTGGGACGTAAAACGTATCTGGTGGATATGGCCGGCGGCAACAAACGCACCGACTATACCTCCGTGAGCAATACCGTTATTGGGGTGCTGTTGCTGGCGACTGGCGGGCTGACAGCGCTGGTATCGATGATATCGGATGTAGCGGTGATACTGACGCTGGGCGCCATGGGGCTGGCCGGTGCCATCAGCGCCACCCGGTTAAGGGAAGTGACCGAGGATCAGTGAGGTTCCGGTGGCTTCCCGTCATTCAAAGCCAGGGCGCCTTTCACAATGCGGTAGATGATCCAGATGGAGATACCCAGCAACACAAACCAGCCAACGATCAGTGGCGTCGTCACAATGCCAATCACCGTCCATAACAGCCCGATCCAGAAGGTCCGTATCTGCCAACGGAAATGAGGCTCTATCCAGGTGCTATTTACGTCATCGAGCTTGACGTAGTTGATGATCACGCCCACCAGACCGGTGATGCCGCCGACAAAGAACGACAGCGCCTGCAGAATATAAACCAGCACCGCCAGGTTGCGGCCTGGCTCTTCACGTCGTGCTATGGGGTCTGCATTGGCGGGGATGTATTCGTGCTCGGACAAGTCACTCTCCTCTGGCTCCACACCCGCAGTGTATCACAGCAACAGAAGCCGGAAACCGCTGGGGCTCAGCGGCTATCCGGCTTGTAACCCAGGCGGAAGCCGCCCCAGTGATTGCCATTCACGTAGACCGGCACTGACAGGTCATGCATGACTTCGCCAGTATCCCGGCGGTAGGTCTGTAGGAGCATATTCTGGGTATGACTACCACACCGGGCACCGGTGCGGTCGTTGAACAGCCGCTTGCTGCGACTCTTGACCAGATCCACTTTCGAGTCACCCGTTGGTGCGTGGGCGAAATCGCGGTTATGAGTCGGCACATAGCCATCCGGCGCTGCGGCAATCGCGAAAACCATCGACGGGTGAGCGCCTTTAACCGCTTCCTGCACGGTTGGCAGTTGCTGATCCGTGAATCGGTCAAAGCTGCTCGAATACTTCTGCGGATCAGTCTTGGGAATGGGTGTCCTCTTTTTATCAAACAGAGCACTTTCCGCCAGTTGTCCATCTCGAACCGCCTGCTCGAAAAGCTTACCAATCCGCTCCGCACCCTGACGAGCCTGGTCGTAGAAGAATCTGTGGTAGCTTTCATCACTGTTTAATGCAAACGCCGCGTTGGCTTCTTCCGCCAGTTCCATCAGTGTCGCTGCCTGCTGGGCGAGCGACGCAACGCTGGTATCGCTCTCGGTAATCTGATCCCGAACCGTTTCAATGGCCGACGATACCTGTTCCAGGCTCTGCTCGTTGTTCTGGTCGATCTCGGCAATGCGCGCCACCTGTTGCTGCACACGGTCAGATTGATCGCGAATCTGATCCAGGCGCTCGCCAACGCTTTCAACCGACTCCAGGCCGGATTCCACGCTCTTGGCCAGGTCCTCAATCCGCGAGACAATCAGGGAGGTATCGGAACGTATTTCCTGCAGTGTTTCGGCCACCTCACCGGTTGCCTGGGCGGTTCGCCCGGCCAATTGCCTGACCTCGTCGGCAACCACCGCAAAGCCCCGCCCCTGATCGCCGGCACGCGCGGCCTCAATTGCCGCGTTCAAGGCCAGCAGGTTGGTTTGCTCCGCAATACCCTGAATGGTGGTGGTGACACCCTGGATCTTGTTGGATTTTTCGTTGAGTTCCTGGATCAGCCTCAGGTTCTCACTGGACTGTTCATGCACCGCCCGTACACTGTCGATGGCTGATGACAATGCGTCACGGCCCTCAACGCTGACCTGGCGGTTCTGCAGAGCCATGGTCGCAGCATCGGTGGCCTGCTGGGCAGATTCACGCACACTCTCGGTAATCTGCCCCGCGTACTCCGCCATCTGCGCAGTTTCGCTGACCTGCCGGTCCAGGCGAATCTTCAGTTGATCGGCCGCGTAGGACACCTGGGCTGCAGAGATGGCACTCCTGTCGGCACTGCCGGACAGTGTTTCCACCAGTGCCCGCCCTGCTTTGGCATCTGCGAGGAGGCTTGCACACTGTTTGCCCAGGGGACTACCCGCTGGCAGCTCACCTGCGTTGAGTTGCTTGATGGAACGTTCAACCGGTTCCAGCACGCGTAAAACCAGAAACGCGGTGGCGACGACCAGACCAATAACCACGCCCGCCACCAGCGACGCGCTATCCAATCCTATCAACGGCGCCACCATGAAAGCCCCAAAGGCGACAACAACAGCGACTGACACCCCCGCAACCAGAACAGGCCGGCTGAGCAACCCCATATCCACCTCATTGTTTTCATTATTAGTGAATGCATTTTTTTGACGACTACTCGTGAGAGTAAAGAATTGATCTTTACTTATAACTGCTACTTTAGTTGACCCATACTCGTTCTACGGCTGATTGAGGAAAAACTGAAACACAAAAACCGCAACACCGGAGACGTCCTGGTGGACGAATCCGGTGTTGCGGTTTGTTCTTGTCGGCGTGTGTCTGCCTCGCCCCTATCAGGCGCCGATCACACCGCCATCGTCTTTGGTCACAATAACGGTGGCGTCGCGGGGACGGGACTCCGCCGCGTTCGGCCAGTTGCCGTCCGGGTGCTGGATGTTAACGAACATGGTTTTCACGTCCGGTGTGCTTATAACGCCAGTTACTTCACAACCCTGAGGGCCAACGAAGAAACGCTTGATTTCGCGTGTCTCCGGGTTAGCGGCCAGCATCATGTTGTTGAAGTACGGATCAGCATCAGAGCCATCGGTCTGGATCCACAGGCGGCCATTGTCGTCAAACCAGAGACCATCCGGACTGTTGAAAATATTATCGTCGTTCAGGGAGACGACGGCTTCACCATCGACAACGGTTTCCGTTCCCTGCTCACCGGCAAAGACGAAGATATCCCAGTCAAAGCTGGTCGCCGTGTGATCGTTACCTTCTTCAGTCCAGCGAATGATGTGGCCGGTAGCATTGGGAGAGTTCGGGTTGGCGGCGTTGACGTCGTCGAACCCTGGCTGGCCCCGGTTAGAGTTGTTTGTCAGGGTAAAATAGACCTCGCCAGAATTGGGATCAACGGCGCCCCATTCCGGGCGGTCCATCGTCGTAGCACCGGCGATATCGGCTGCGAGGCGTGTATTCAGCAGAACGTCTGCCTGATTCTCAAAACCGTCGAACTGGATATCGCCGACCATGTTGCCTTCGGCCGCAGCAACCTTGCTGGCGAAATCCGCATCGTCCAGATCCAGCGCCAGCCAGTCACCAGAGCCATCCCCGTTGAAGCGGGCAACGTACAAGGTACCCCCATCCAGCAGGTAGCCACCGGCCGTCGCGGCGTAGTATGGCTGGGACGATACAAACTTGTAGATGTATTCGAAACGGGAATCGTCACCGGAGTAGCACACCACCGGCTCACCTTCTTTCGCCGGCGCGAAGATGACGCCTTCATGGCCAAAGCGGCCCAACGCAGTGCGTTTCTGGGGCTTGCTTTCCGGGGTGAACGGATCAATCTCAACCATGAAGCCGTAGGTGTTGGCTTCGTTGCGATAGTCGTCGGTCGCAGCCGCTCCGGTCGTGCTCACATTAAACCGTACATACTGGTCGGCCGCACCGTCTGCCAACTCCCAGTCGTATCGGCTGGAACTGCCAACACCATGTCTGGTCTGCTCGCGAGGCTGGGTCGCATCGCTATTGGCAAAGTAGCCGTGCCAGTTCTCTTCCGCGGCCAGGTAGGTGCCCCAGGGCGTTGGGCCCATCGCGCAATTGTTCAGGGTACCGCGAGTTTCGGTCGCGTTGGGGCTGTATGTTGTGACCAGCTTGCTGTACCCACGTACCGGACCACGGATGTCCATCTCCGTGCTGCCGGTAATGCGACGATTGAATGGACTGCCGAAGACGACGTCCCAGGTACCGTTGGTGTCACGTTTGATATGGACGACAGACACACCGTGAGCGGCAATTTCCTTGCGAACCTCATCGGCGGGGCGCACGCCACCATTATCACCGGCGTTGGTCGGCCCATTGGCATGGAGCGCAGACTGATTGATGTACTCATGGTTCATCACCAGCAGGCCTTCCGTTGAGCTGTTGCCACCGGCCTTCTGGTCAATCGGGAAGAAATGAAGACCGTCGTGGTGCATCCCAACCTGCTGTTCCTGATCGGCACCGGTATTGGTGCCATCGGCTTTATACTCAGGATAGGAGCCGGTGATCGGGGTCCCCCAGGGCAGGAAAGTGATGGAGGAATAGCCCTCAGGAACAACCACTTCGTTGGCGGTGGATACGGCAACCGCACTGAAACCAAGATCCGTGTTGGTGGAACTTCCCCCTGTGGAGGTACCGTTGTCATCGTCGTCATCGCTGCCACAGCCGGCCAGGCCCAACCCCATAACGCTGGCCAACGCGGCGCCAACGGAACCCTTCATAACGGTACGGCGCTGCATACGGGCCGCAAGGACCTGATGAAAGGGCGTGTTGCTTGAATGGTTAACGACGGGCTCGTAATTGGGATCCAGGTAGTTGGGATCCAGGTCATGCTTTGCCATGGTCCTGCTCTCTCTCGGGTGGGTTATTGGTTTTCGAGAGAACAGTGTCGGTGGGTTAAGTGACAGATTTCAGACAGTAAAAAGACAGTTTCTTTAACATTTTCTTACAGCCCATAAAAAAGCCTGCCCCTCAAGGGCAGGCCACAGACGCAATCTTATTGCATGGAGTCGCCAGCTTCCTCGGCGGCTTCGCCCATCTCTTCACCGGTTTCTTCCATCGCTTCGCCAGTTTCTTCGGCAGCATCTCCAGCAGCGTCCTTGGTCTCGTCCCAAGCGCTGTCATTCTGGCCGGTGGCATCTTCGTAGGTCTCTTCGACCGCATCGCCGGCGTCATCCGCCATTTCCTCAACGTTGTCGCCAGCTTCCTCGAGATCGGCGCCTTCGTTGTCATCCTGGCTGCAGGCCGCAAGGCCCAGCGTCATCAGCAGTGCCAGTGCGCTCAGTGTCAGCTTGTTCATAACTGTGTCCTTTCTTTGGCGTGTGAATACAACAGCGACAAGTCTACGGCCGTGACTGAGCGGGCACAATTACTTGGGAATTACGTTTTTGTTAGCAGCGACAATAAGTTAGGAAAAGCAATAACCTGTAGCCATCAATTTGCTCCGGCTACGACCTTACCGTCCAGTGTCAGTACGTGATCAAGGCGAACCATGTGCCCTCGCCCCAGGAAAACAAACTCCTGGCCAGCACGACTGAAGAGATCGCGGATAACATCGTGGGTCGTACGGATCTGACCGGCATCGTCGCGATAGACAATCTCGGCCAGTTTTGAAGAGGTCAGATACTCCCGGAGCAAACTGTGAATTTCACAGCGTACCGGGCGATAGGCGTTGGAGGCGTGTCCCGACGTCATGGCAGTTTCTTCCCTGTGGGTGCAGCAGGATAGGAAAGCGCTCCGAAACGCCGAAAACTGCGCTCCAGAGCCTGCCTACAGTCTGGTTTAGATTGTGTCAGTCCGCCAGTTTCAGAACCACTCCGACTTCATGTTCATGCAAGTATCGTCCTGGTTGCGGAGCAGCACCAGATCCTGTGCCACGGTGGGCAACTCCCAGTGGAAGAAGTACTGGGCGGCCTGCAGTTTGCCCTGGTAGAAGCTCCTTTCTTCGTCGCTGTTGGCGGAACCGAGGGCCTTGGCGGCGGCATTGGCCTGACGCAACCACATCCAGGATACGATGATATGACCAAACAGGTGCAGGTAGCAGGAGGCGTTGGCCAACACCCGGTCGGTGTCCTCCGACATCAGGGATTTACCCAGGCTCTGGGTCACTTTCACCGCTTGCTGCAGGGTTTCACTGAGGGACAGCGCCCATTGCTGGCATCGATCGGTGGTGGCGGCTTCCAGGTCCACCTGCATTTCCTGCATCAGCAACTGCAGGCCGTGGCTCTGGTCCTGCCAGATCTTGCGGCCCAGCAGGTCCAGCGCCTGGATGCCGTTGGTGCCTTCGTGAATCGGGTTCAGGCGGTTGTCCCGCCAGCACTGCTCCACCGGGTATTCGCGGGTGTAACCGGCACCGCCATAGACCTGGATGGCCAGGTCGTTGGCTTTCGGCCCGAACTCGGAGGGCCAGGCCTTGATAACTGGCGTTAGCAGATCCAGCAACTTGCCGGCTTCCATCCGCTTCTGCTCGTCCGGATGGGTGTGCTGGTCGTCCATCAAGCGTGCGCCGTAAAGGCACAGCGCCAGGCCACCTTCACTGTAGGCTTTCTGGGCCAGCAGCATACGTCGCACATCGGCATGTTCAATGATGGGGACCTGGGGTGCCTCTGGGTTCTTTTCTGACGGTTTGCGGCCCTGCAGGCGGTCCTTGGCGTATTCCAGGCTGTGCATGTAGCCACGATAACCAATCACTGCAGCGCCGAAGCCAACGCCAACCCGGGCTTCGTTCATCATCTGGAACATGTACTTCAGGCCCTGGTGGGGCTCACCCACCAGGTAGCCATGGCAGGGTGCGTCGTCACCAAAACTGAGCGCCGTTGAAGTGGTCCCGCGGTAGCCCAGCTTGTGAATCAGGCCAGCCAGGTTCACGCCGTTACGTTCAGTCGCGTTGCCTTCTTCATCCACAATGAATTTCGGCACGATAAACAGGGAGATGCCTTTTACGCCTGCCGGGGCGCCTTTAACCTTCGCCAGCACCATGTGAACGATGTTTTCGGTGAGGGACTGTTCTCCGCCGGAGATGTAGATCTTGGCACCTTTGATCAGGTAATGACCGTCGTCAGTCGGCGTGGCGGAGGTGCGGATATCAGACAATGACGAGCCGGCGTGGGGCTCAGTCAGGGCCATGGTGCCGGTGAAGCGGCCGCTGAGCATGTGTGGCAGAAAGGTGCTTTTCTGCTGGTCGTTGCCGAACACGCGGATCAGGTTGGCGGCAGCGGTGGTGAGGAACGGGTAACCTGCGGTGCCCGGGTTGGCGGCGGTGAAGAAGCCGTTACACGCTGCCATGACGGATTCGGGGAGTTGCATGCCTCCCAGTTCATAATCGTAGCGCCCGGCAATGAAGCCGGCATCGGCGTAGGCGTCAAAGGCTTCTTTTACCTGAGGCAGCATTTCCACCTTGCCGCCGACGAATTTGGGCTCGTCTTTGTCGGCGGCGCTGTTGTGGGTGGCAAATTTGTCACGGGCGATTTTGTCGGCGGTTTCGATAACGGCGTCGAAGGTGTCGCGGCTGTGTTCGCTGAAGCGCTCGCGTTCGCTGAGGCTTTCGGTGTCGAGTACTTCGTAGAGTTGGAACGCCAGGTCGCGGCGGTCAATCAGGGTGTCGGTCATTTCGGGTCTCCTGTTTATGGCGTATAGCCTCTCATACGGTTGTTTTTGTTGAAACCGGCGTTAATGACATAATCATGGTTAAAATTGCCACTTTAATTCCAGGCCTCCTTTGTGAATGCGCGGCTTGGGGTGCTCGGCAGACGGTCACCAACCGGGAAGACCCTCCCGGGACACGCTGTGAATACGTCCGTGTACGCTTGACGGCAGCATCCTTGCTGCCGACAGTCCCGGGAGGGTCTTCCCGGCTGGCGCCCTGATTTGGAGGTGGTATGCGAACGGTTTCTGTTATTGGGTTTGATGGGGCGCTTGCCAGTGCGATTACGGGGGTTATCGACCTGTTTCGGCTTGCAGGGGTGACCTGGGCACGCATCAACGATACGCCTCCGGAGCAGGAGTTCACCACTCAATTGCTGACCGAGGGTGGTCGGCCCTGTCGGTGTATCAATGGGATAACATTGATGGCCGATGGGGACTGGCAGGACATTCCCACCGGTAATTCGCAGGCAGACCTGGTCATTGTACCCACGATTGGCGCGCCGATTGCGCAGGTTCTGGAGGCCAATCCCGGGTTGGTTGACTGGCTCAGTAACTTTCGGGAGGCGCCTTCGGGGCAGGTTCGGGTAGCCAGTAACTGCACAGGGGCGTTTCTGCTGGCGGAGGCGTTTGTGATTGATGCGGGGCGGACCAGTCAGGCGCCTTACGGAGCCCTGCAGGCCCGGCGCTATCATTCCGATGCCGCTGTTCTGAAACTGCAGGACTGGCACCCGGTATTTATCGGGCGAGATTTGGGAGGTAACCCGAGCGCTTTTGGCCCGGGTTATGCTTAGTTTTCACTACAAGGCCAAAAGCCGAGGCAAAACGTAAAAATAACTGACACAGGCTATTCCCTGTGGAGGGTAATACCATGACCGCACCGCAAAAAAACCAGCAATGCGCACTGCTCAATCGCCTTTACGACATGAAGCAGAAACAGCTACTTCAGGCCAGTCAGCAGGCCGATAGCCTTCGCTATCGGGTATTGTCGGCCGAGGCTGACGCCATTAGTGAGGCCCTGAAAGCCATGCGGTAGACGGTGGTCGGCCACCCTGACGGTGACCTAATAATCCACTGTCTAAAAATGATCAAAACGATCACTTTGTGACCAAAATTGTCCATCCGGTCAAAGCTGGGCAGCCACTTCCGTCCCCTGACGAATCGCTCGTTTGGCATCCAGCTCTTCCGCCACATCCGCGCCACCGATCAAATGAGTCTGAATTCCCCGATTGGCCAAATCATCAAACAACGCCCGGAACGACTCCTGACCTGCGCATATGATGATGTTGTCTACAGCCAGCACCTTGCTCTCGGTGACCTTGCCGTCCTTGTCGGAGAGCGTGATATGCAGTCCGTCATCATCAATTTTGTCGTAGCTACACCCCCTCAGCATTTCAACATCACGATGCTTGAGGCTGTTGCGATGCACCCAGCCAGAGGTCTTGCCCAGACCACCGCCGACTTTGCTGCTTTTGCGCTGCATCAGGTAAATTTTGCGAGGTGACGATGTCGGCTTGCGTTCAGCCAGCCCGCCGGGCCCATCGAATTGCGGATCAACGCCCCACTCAGCCTGCCAGTCTGCCATGCTGACCTGCTCTCCCTCGGGGTGATGACCGAATTCGTGAGTGAGGAACTCGCTGACATCGAAGCCAATACCGCCGGCACCTATCACCGCTACCGACTGGCCCACGGGCTTGTTGTGGCGCAGGACATCGAGGTAACCGAGTACCTTCGGGTGGTCGATGCCGTCGATTTTAGGCGTCCGCGGTTTCACGCCCGTGGCGATGATCACGTCGTCAAAGCCCAGTTCTCCCAATCCATCGGCATCCACGCGGGTATTGAGCTTCAGTACAATACCCAGGATTTCGATCTGGCGCTGGTAATAACGCAGCGTTTCATAGAACTCTTCCTTCCCGGGGATTCGCTTGGCGTAGTTGAACTGGCCGCCAATTTTGTCATCCGCTTCAAACAGCGTCACTTTGTGACCCCGCTTGGCAGCGGTGGTCGCGGCGGCCAAACCGGCAGGACCGGCTCCGACCACCGCCACACGTCGGCTGACCGGAGCCACCGTCAGGACCAACTCGGTTTCGTGGCAGGCGCGCGGGTTCACCAGGCAGGATGCCCGCTTGAGCTGGAACACGTGATCCAGACAGGCCTGGTTGCAGGCAATACAGGTGTTAATTTCGTCACTACGGTTCTGCTCTGCCTTGCGCACAAATTCCGAATCCGCCAGTAACGGTCGCGCCATGGACACCATATCGGCCTTGCCCGCCGCGAGGATTTCCTCCCCTTTCTCCGGGGTGTTGATGCGGTTGGTGGTGCACACCGGAATGTCCACTTCGCCATAAAATTTGGCAGTCACGTCTGCAAAGCCGCCCCGCGGCACCGACGTCACGATCGTTGGCACCCGGGCTTCGTGCCAGCCGATACCGGTATTGATAATGGTGGCACCGGCTTTTTCGATGGCTTTGCCCAATTGCACCACCTGATCCCAGGTCTGCCCACCTTCTATAAGGTCCAGCATCGACAGACGGTAAATAATAATGAACTCGGGGCCGACCGCCTCCCGCATGCGGCGAACGATCTCCACCGGCAACTGCATGCGGTTCTCGAACGGTCCGCCCCATTTGTCAGTGCGTTTATTGGTACGCTCACACAGGAACTGGTTAATGAAATACCCTTCCGATCCCATAACCTCAACGCCGTCATAACGGGCCAGTTTCGCCAGTTTTGCAGCGTTGACGAAGTCATCAATCTGCTTATCGACCCCCTTGGTGGAGAGCGCACGGGCCTTGAACGGCGTAATGGGCGCCTTGGTGGCCGAGGCAGATACACTGAAGGGTTGGTAGCCGTATCTGCCGGCGTGAAGCAACTGCAGACAGATCTTGCCCCCGGCGTCGTGGACCTCAGAGGTCACATGGCGATGAAGCATGGCCGTGCCGCGATGGTTCATAGTAGAGGCCAGCGGTGAAAGCTGCCCCACGAAGTTGGGCGAAAAACCACCGGTGACCATCAACCCCACGCCGCCTTCGGCACGCTCGGCAAAATAACGGGCAAGCTTGTGGATGTTCCAGAACCGGTCTTCCAGGCCGGTATGCATGGAGCCCATAAGCACGCGGTTTTTCAACTCAGTGAAACCCAGGTTGAGGGGTTTCAGCAGGTTCGGATAGGCTGCGGTCATGTTGTTTCTCTTTGATTGATCGTTTGGTCGTCTCGTCTCACGCGGACGTTTTCATCAGGAGGCAACATGGTAGCATAGCGGCCTACGACTAACGTATGACATGGAATCCACACTATGAGCGCACGCGAATCTGAACGGGTATTGATCACCATCGAGGATGGCATCGCCATCGTGACCCTGAACCGCCCGGAGAAATACAACGGCCTGGACATGCCCATGTTCGAGGCCATCACCAGGGCGGCCAAAACCCTGAAGAAAGACCGCAGTGTGCGTGCAATCATCCTGAACGGTGCCGGAGACGCTTTTTGTTCCGGGCTGGATGTAAAGACCGTGTCGAAGAATCCGGTGAACTTCCTCAAGCTGCTGGTCAAACCTGGCCGCAGGATCAGCAATCTCGCCCAGGATGTCGGCTATTTATGGCGGGATGTACCGGCCCCAGTGATTGCCGTTACCCATGGCTACTGTTTCGGCGGTGGTTTCCAGATTGCGCTGGGAGCTGATTTTCGGTTTTCCACCACCGACTGCACGTTTTCCATCATGGAGAGCAAGTGGGGGCTGATCCCAGACATGAGCCTGACCGTGACCCTGCGGGAACTGGTTCCCATTGATCTGGCCAAGGAGTTGACCATGACTGCGCGGCAATTCAACGGTACGGAAGCAAAAGCCATGGGTCTGGTCAGCCGCGTAAGCGATGACCCCATGGCAGAAGCGATGAACTTTGCACGGGAGCTTGCCGAGCGCTCCCCGGACGCCGTCGCCGCCAGCAAGCTGTTGTTCAACCGCAGTTGGAACGCCACCGACAAAACCGCACTGGACTGGGAAACAAAGTTGCAGAAAAAGGTGCTCGGGCGGGCGAATCAGCGCATTGCCGTTGCCAGGAATTCCGGCTCTCCCGATAAACCCTACCAGGATCGCCGTGATTTCTGAACGCGGATAAATGGTCAGCGTACTTGACCTGCGTAGACGGCCACGTATCATCAGCCGGGGTAACTGATTATCGGAGCAACCATGACGACCGCGAGGTCCCTGGCTAATACACATCCCGGTTTTTCACCGGTCGCTGCTGATGCAAAGAAGCATCGCGGCAGCTTGCCCTACTTCCCGGATCCACCCCATCACTGCTGATATTCTGGCCACCATTCAAATGGTTGCCCGTGCAAGCACGGACACCGGGGGCTAAACTCAGGCAACACTTGCATCTCCATCCATAAAGAAGAAAGCCAATTAAGAGGTTGCGATGTCGCTACCGCTGGTCGTTTTACTGCCGTTTCTGGGAGCCCTGGCGGCTCCACTGTTCGCCCAGGGCGGACGCACGGCAATTGCCGTAATTTCCTGTGTCCCCGCCATCATTGGATTGGCGGCACTATATCCCCACTGGGCAACCCTGGCCGACGGCGGCATCGTGCAGCACACCACCGAGTGGCTGCCAGCCCTCGGACTGTCTTTCAGCTTTCGCCTGGATGGTCTATCGCTGCTTTTTGCGCTGCTGATCCTGATTATCGGGCTATTGATCATCCTGTACGCCCGCTACTACCTGAAGCCCCACGAGAACGTCGGTAAGTTCTACGCGCTACTGCTGTGCTTCAAGGGCTCCATGCTTGGCATCGTGCTGTCGAGCAACCTATTGCTGATGATGGTTTTCTGGGAGTTGACCAGCCTGACATCGTTCCTGTTGATCAGCTTCTGGACCCATAAAAAAGACGCTCGCCGCGGTGCAAGGATGGCACTTGCAGTTACCGGAGGCGGTGGCCTGGCACTGCTTGCCGGCGTCCTGTTGATTGGCAACATCGTGGGCAGCTATGAACTGGAGGACGTTCTCGCCGCCGGGGACTTGATCAAGAACCACAGCATGTACCCGGTGGCACTGACTCTGGTGCTGCTGGGTGCGTTCACCAAGTCCGCACAGTTCCCGTTCCACTTCTGGCTCCCCCACGCCATGCAGGCGCCAACGCCTGTTTCAGCCTACCTGCATTCGGCCACCATGGTGAAAGCGGGCATCTTCCTGATGGCCCGGCTGTACCCGGCCCTCGCCGGCACCGAACAGTGGTTCTACATGGTCAGTTTTACCGGCATGGCCACGCTGCTGATCGGCGCCTATGTCGCCATGTTCAAGCATGATCTGAAAGGCCTCCTGGCTCATTCAACGGTCAGTCATCTTGGCCTGATCACCCTGCTGTTTGGTATGGGTACCCAACTGGCTGCCGTCGCCGCGGTCTTTCATGTGATCAACCACGCAATATTCAAGGCGTCCCTGTTTATGGCCGCCGGCATTATTGACCATGAGACCGGCACCCGGGACATGCGCAGGATCAATGGCCTCTGGCGCTACATGCCTCATACCGCCACGCTGGCCATGGTGGCGGCAGCGTCGATGGCGGGTGTGCCGCTGCTCAATGGTTTCCTGAGCAAGGAGATGTTCTTCGCCGAAGCCCTGGAACTGAATCTTCCCGGCCTGTGGGCCTATCTGCCTCCGCTTATTGCAACACTGGCCGGCATATTTGCCGTTGCCTACTCGGCGCGATTCATCCACGACGTGTTTTTCAACGGTCGGCCCGTCAACCTGCCTATCTTTCCGCCCCATGAGCCGCCAAGGTACATGAAAATACCGGTTGAGATCCTGGTCTTCGCCTGCCTGATGGTTGGCATGTTCCCGGCGTTCTCCGTCGGCCCACTGCTCTATGCTGCAGCGTCTGCCACTCTGGGTGGCGACGTTCCCGAGTATCACCTGACGGTTGTTCACGGCTTTAACCTGCCGCTGCTGATGAGTTTCGTGGCCTTCTTCGGGGGCCTGTTGATGTATACCCAGCGCCAGCGGTTTTTCGATTTCCACGCCCGTTTCAAGGAAATTGATGAAAAAGCGGTCTTCGAGGCCATCGTTAGCCGAATTTCGGACACTGCCCATACCGTTACCGCCTACATCGAGAACGGCTCACTGCAGCGCTACGCCATGTTGCTGATCGTCAGTGTGATTGCTGTTGCCGTGCTCCCGCTCTGGGACCTGGGGATTGCCATCGGCAGTAATGGGCTCAGCCCGGTGGATTGGCCCACGCTTATCGGTGTTGCCATCCTGGTGGTTGCGGCCCTGGGTACAGCGGCTGTGCATCGTGACCGGTTCTTTGCGCTGGTTTTGCTCAGCGTCGTTGGGCTTCTTGTTGCTCTCGGCTTTGCCCGCTTCTCAGCTCCGGATCTGGCGATGACGCAGTTGTCGGTTGAAGTGGTAACGATTGTCCTGCTGATGCTGGCGCTGTACTACATGCCGTCCTGGACGCCGATCGAGACGCCGAAAGGTCGCCGCATCAGGGATATTCTGATCGCTGGCGCGGCCGGTATCGGCATGACACTCATTACCCTGGCCATGCTGACACAGCCGTTTACGTCAATTTCGGAGTTTTTCCTCGAGAACAGCAAACCCGGCGGCGGTGGCACTAACGTGGTCAACGTCATTCTTGTGGACTTCCGTGGCTTCGATACCCTCGGTGAGATCACGGTTCTGGGCATTGCGGCACTGGGCATTTACGCGATGCTGCGACATGTTGACCTGACGCCGCCTCCAGGCGACGGCCAGGGCCATCCCTGGACGCGGGATGCGTACCCGATGATGCTGCAGCAGATTGCCAGGCCGATGCTGCCATTGGCCCTGATGATCTCCGCCTATATATTCCTGCGCGGCCACAACATGCCGGGTGGCGGCTTCATCGCCGGATTGATCACTGCGGTGGCGCTGATCCTGCAATACATTGCCAGCGGGATGTCCTGGACCCAGGACCGTATTTCAATCCGCTACCACAACGTCATCGGCCTGGGGCTGCTGTTCGCACTCATCGCCGGGGCTGGCAGCTTCGCATTCGGCTATCCGTTCCTCACATCCACGTTCGACTACGTCTACTGGCCTGTGGTTGGGAAGTTCGAGGTAGCCTCGGCGCTGGTCTTTGATCTCGGCGTTTATCTGACCGTTATCGGCGCCACACTGCTGGCGCTGACCAGCGTTGGTCGCCTGTCACCCCATTCGGCCATCAAGAGTACCAACTATAAGGAGGGCTCATAATGGAGCTTGCATTCGCGGTGGTCATCGGGGCTTTGACAGCCTCCGGGGTTTACCTGATGCTCAGAGCCCGCACCTTTCCCGTTGTGGTGGGCCTGACCATGCTGTCGTATGGCGTTAACCTGTTCCTGTTCTCGTCGGGACGGCTGGCGACCGGTGGCCAGCCCATCATCGGCAGCGCGGAAACCTATTCCGACCCCCTGCCCCAGGCACTGGTGCTGACCGCCATTGTGATCGGTTTCGCCATGACCGCCTTCGTTGTTGTGCTGTCCTTGCGCAGCCTTGCCGACAACAACGACGACCATGTCAACGGTCGTGTTCCGGAACAGGACCGCACTCCGCAAGAGCAGGAGCAGGAGCAGGAGGGCATCAACACATGAACCACTGGCTGACTGCTCCCATACTGATTCCGCTGATCGGCGGCATATTGCAGGCTTTTATGGGGTACGCGCCCATCACTTTGAGGCGGACGCTCGCCATTGCCACCACGGTGCTGATGCTGGTGGCCGCAATCGTCCTTCTTGTTCTCGCCGACGACGGCAGCTATCGCCTCTATGCGTTTGGCAACTGGCAACCGCCGTTCGGTATCGTACTGGTGCTGGACAGGCTTGCGGCACTGATGCTCGTCATGACGGCCGTACTGGCGCTGTTCTGTCACATCTATGCGATCGGTGGCACCGATGAGAGCAGCCGTCAGTTCCACGGATTGTTCCTTTTCCAGCTACTTGGCCTGAACATCGCTTTCCTGACCGGAGACCTGTTCAACCTCTTTGTTGCGTTCGAGGTCCTGCTGATTGCCTCCTATGGCTTGCTGATGCACGGTGAAGGCACCAGCCGGACCGTTCCCGGCCTGCATTATGTGGTATTGAATCTCGCAGGCTCCGCCGTCTTCCTGATCGCCGTCGGCATGATTTACAGCGTAACGGGAACGCTCAACATGGCAGACCTGGCGGTCAAGATTCCGCAGGTGGCCGAAGAGAACCTTCCCCTGGTGAAAGCTGGTGGCATGATGTTGCTGGTGGTTTTCGGCCTGAAGGCTGCCATCCTGCCCCTGTGCTTCTGGCTACCCGGAGCCTATTCCAACGCCACAGCGCCGGTCGCAGCCTTGTTTGCGGTCATGACCAAGGTGGGTATCTACGCCATTATCCGCGTCTTTACGCTGATCTTTGGCAACCAGGCAGGTGAGCTGGCGGGCCTGGGTATGGATTGGCTTTTCCCATTGGCACTGATCACCCTGACCATGGGCGTCATCGGGGCCCTGGGTGCCGCGAGCCTGAGGAAGCTGGTTGCCTGGCAGGTGATTATCTCGGTAGGGACGCTGCTTGCCGCGATCTCGTTTGGCACGGTAGCCGGCACGTCCGCCGCACTTTTCTACCTGCTCAACACGACCTGGGTGGTCGGTGGCTTATTCCTGGTGGCCGATCTCGTTGATGGTCAACGTGGCAGTGCCCAGGACAAAATTGTCACTGCGCCACGGATCCCCAACCGCACGTTCCTGAGTGTGCTATTCCTGATGGGGGCTGTGGCTGCCGCAGGCCTGCCCCCACTCAGTGGTTTTTTTGCCAAGCTACTGATTCTCAAGTCAGCGGTGACCGAGTCGGATGTTGCCTGGCTTTGGAGCGTGGTGCTGATTGGCAGCTTTTTCACACTGATCGCCTACAGCCGCGCAGGTAGTATCGTGTTCTGGCGCAATGTGGAAGGTCATATTGAAGAACCTCAAAAACTGACCCCATCCCTGTCTGTTTCGGCGAGCGCGTTGATTTCGCTGAGTATCGTGATCGTCATCCTGGCCGGTCCAATCAGCCGCTACGCCGAAGATACGGCAGCACAGCTCCATGACACCAGCGCCTACACCGAGATCCTGGGCACACCCATGGTTGGGGAGGAGAAGTAATGCTTGACCGCCTGAGCTTTCCGCAGCCATACCTCAGCCTCATTCTATTTGCCATTTGGCAGTTCCTCAGTGACGGCGTTTCTGGCGCCAGCGTTGTCCTGGGGCTGGTTCTGGCCTGGATGATCCCGCAATTGACCCGTGGCTTTTGGCCGGACCCTCCCTTCTTCGCGCGTCCCTGGAAGCTGCCGCCGTATCTGGTCATTGTCCTCTACGATATTCTGGTTGCCAGCGTTTCCGTCGCCCGCCTGATACTCAGCGGCCGTGAACCCAAACCGATACTGGTGTCCTATCCCCTGGAGCTGACGCATCCCCTGGCCATTTCCATGCTGGCCAGCACCATTTCCCTGACACCGGGAACCGTCAGCGCCGATGTCAGTGACGACAGAACGTTGCTGCTGATCCACGCCCTTGACGCCGAGAGCGACGAAGAGGTGATCAACGCGATTCGTACCCGCTACGAGGCACGCCTGAAGGAGATGTTTCAATGATTACCATCGCGCTGTACATCACCATTGCCATGGTTGTCCTGGCAACGGTGCTGAACGTCTATCGACTGGTCAAAGGGCCGGATGCACCGGATCGGGTACTCGCGCTGGACACCCTGTACATCAACGCTATCGCGCTGATTGTCTTGCTCGGAATAACGTTGAGCACACGCCTGTACCTTGAAGCCGCACTGCTGATCGCCGTGATGGGCTTCGTTGGTACCGTGGCGATGGCCAAATATCTGAAGCGCGGCAGCGTGATTGAATAACAAACAAGGTAAGCACCCAGTGACCAGAGGTTTCCTGTTATGAATCCCATTGCCGAATACGCCGTTGCACTATTACTGCTCATCGGTGGTTTTTTCACCCTGGTCGGCGCCATTGGCCTGGCGCGGCTACCTGATTTCTACACGCGTCTGCACGGCCCAACGAAGGCCACCACCGTGGGTGTGGGCGCCATCGTGCTGAGCTCAGTCATCTACTTCAGCAGTAAGGGGGAAGGCGTGGGCATTACCGAAGTGCTCATCACCGTGTTCCTTTTCCTGACCGCGCCGGTGAGCGCCAACATAATGGCCAAGGCAGCCATGCATATCAAAGTACCTACCGTTGAAAATACTCGAGGGAATACCTGGGATCAGTAACGGAAAATTTGTCATTGGAGTTGCACAAATTTCCCGTATAGTGGGCTCCCACAATTTCGAGGAGCGTATCCCATGCTGAAAGTAAACGAGTATTTTGACGGCAAGGCCAAATCCATTGCCTTCCAGACCTCCAGCCTGCCGGCTACCGTGGGGGTAATCAGCCCGGGCGAGTATGAGTTTGGCACCAGCAAGAAGGAAACCATGACGGTGATCAGCGGCGTATTGACCGTTCTCCTGCCCGGCATGGAAGAATGGATGACCTATGGTTCCGGCGAGTTTTTTGAAGTGGCGGGACAGGCCAGCTTCAAGGCCCGGACCGACGTAGACACCGCCTACCTCTGCACCTACGAATAATTTCTCGCGAATAACCTCTCGCGAACACCCCCTCGAGAGCGCAGACCGGGACCAACGGGCCATTTGAACCCCGCCACGCCTGATCTGCGCTTTTTTATGACCCAAAGGTTTCCGCAGGCCATAAACTGTGTCAGATTTACCCCTCTTCTCGTTATAAATTAAACAATTGAGAGAGGCACCGAATCATGGCACAGACCCGTACCCTGAAGCCGGCAGACAACGCCCACCAGTACCCACTGCTGATCAAGCAACTGCTTCTTTCCGGTCCCCGGTACTCTCCCGACCAGGAAATCGTTTACGCCAACCGCAGCAAGTACACCTATACCGACCTGGTTGAACGTATCAACCGACTGGCCAACGCCCTCACCGACGCAGGTGTCAAACCGGGTGATACTGTCGCAGTGATGGACTGGGATACGCCCCGATACCTGGAATGCTTCTTCGCCATCCCGATGATTGGCGCCGTGCTGCATACGGTGAACGTACGCCTGTCGCCCGAGCAGATCGTCTACACCATGAATCACGCTGAAGACGACATGGTGATGGTACACGACGACTTCCTGCCCATTCTGGAAGGCGTGAAGGACGAGATTAAAACGGTCAAACACTACATCCAACTGAGTGACGAGGCACAAGCGAAAACCACATCACTGCCATCACTCGGCGAATACGAACAACTGCTTGCCAAGGCCGGTACAACGTTCGACTTCCCGGACTTCGACGAAAACAGCATTGCCACCACCTTCTACACCACCGGCACCACCGGGAATCCAAAGGGTGTTTTCTTCAGTCACCGCCAGCTCGTTCTCCATACGCTGGCCATGACCGGCTCTTTGTCTGCGTATGATGAGATGCCGCTACTGAGGTCCTCGTCCGTTTACATGCCCGTGACCCCCATGTTCCATGTACACGCCTGGGGCGTGCCCTACGCGGCCACCATGTTGGGCATAAAACAGGTCTACCCCGGACGCTATGAACCGGAACTGCTGGTAGACCTCCTCAAGGAGCACAAGGTGACCTTCTCCCACTGTGTGCCGACGGTCATGCAGATGATGATGGCAACCGAATCCATCAAGACGGCCGACCTCAGCAACTGGCACGTACTGATCGGTGGCAGCGCCCTTACGCGCGGCCTATGTGACGCCGGGGCGAAGCTGGGCGTATCCATGTATACGGGGTATGGCATGTCGGAAACCTGCCCGCTTCTCAGCACCACTCACCTGACAGCAGAGGATCTGGAACTGCCCCTGGAGCAGCAGACCTCCAAGCGCATCAAGACCGGTATTGCCGTGCCCATGGTGGAACTGGAAATCGTGAATCCGGAGGGCGAACCGGTCCCCCACGACGGCGAGGCCAAGGGCGAAGTGGTTGCCCGGGCACCGTGGCTGACCCAGAGTTACTTCAAGGAGCCGGAGAAAGGCGAGGAGCTCTGGCAAGGTGGCTGGCTGCACACGGGTGACGTGGCAAGCCTGGAAACAGACAACACACTGTTGATCAAGGACCGCATCAAAGATGTCATCAAAACCGGCGGTGAATGGCTGTCCTCCCTGGATCTGGAAAACCTGATCAGTCAGCATCCAGCCGTCGCCGGTGCAGCGGTGGTGGGTGTGCCCGACGAGAAATGGGGCGAACGGCCCCACGCACTGGTTACCCTGAAGCCGGGAGAGGAAGCGTCATTGGACGATATCCAGAACCACCTGAAGCAGTTCGTGGATTCCGGTGAGATCAATAAGTGGGCCATTCCGAACCAGATTGATTTCGTCGACGACATACCGAAAACCAGCGTTGGCAAGATCAACAAGAAACTGATTCGGGATCAGTTGCAGGAACACTAAAGCCCGGTAAACGCAAAATCCACATCGGGGGTGCGACCAGCCACAATGTCCGCCAAAGCGGCCCCGGAACCACAGGAATGTGTCCACCCCAACGTGCCGTGGCCGGTGTTCAGGTAGAGGTTGCCGAAGTGGCTCTTTCCGATGTAGGGCACATTGGAGGGGGTCGCCGGGCGCAATCCGGCCCAGAACTCGGCCCTTTCCCAGTGCCCCGCATCGGGCATCAACTCTGCGGTGCGCCGGACGATCGTTCGGCAGCGGGTCAGGTTCAGTGCCCGGTTGTAGCCGCTCAGTTCCGCGGTGCCTGCGACCCGTATGCGGTCGCCCAGTCTTGAGTACACCAGCTTGTATTCATCGTCGGTAAGGCTGACGTTGAAGGCAGCGGCCTCACTCTTCACCGGCACCGTAATGGAGTAGCCTTTCGCTGGGTAAATGTTCAGAGTCAGGCCCAGTTTTCGAGCCAGGATAGCGCTGAAGCTACCCAGGCACAGCACGTAGTTGTCGGCACGAAGGATCTGGTGGCGACCTTCACGTATAACATTGACTCCGAGAACACGATCCTGGGTGTTCTCGAACCCCAGGATCTCGCTGTTGTAGAGGAACTCCACACCGGCTTCCTCAGCCTTTTTCGCCAGGGACTGAGTGAATCGACGGGCATCACCGGATTCATCTTCCGCGGTGTACGTGGCGCCGGCAATCCGTTCTTTAACTGGAGCCAGGGCGGGTTCCAGTTCGACGGCCCTGTTGGTGTCAATCACCTGACGATCACACCCCAGTTCTCGCATCATGCGGGCCGGCCTCAGGGCCGATTCGAATTCCTCAGGATTGGTGTAGAAATGCAGGATGCCTCTCTCGAGGTGGTCGTATTCAATGCCGATGTCCTGGCGCAACGCTTGTAAATGAGCGCGGCTGTAGATCCCCAGATTCACGATCTGCCGAAGGTTGTAAGCCGCCCGGGAAGCCGTGCACTGCTTCAGGAAAGCCATCGCCCAGCGCCACTGGACCGGGTCCAGGCGGGGACGAAAAAGCAGCGGTGCATCGGACCGGACCAGCCATTTAAGTAGCTTCAAGGGGGCAGAAGGATTGGCCCAGGGCTCGGCGTGGGATACCGATATCTGGCCGCCGTTGGCATAACTGGTTTCGGTGCCTGCCTGATTTTGCCGGTCCACTACCGTCACGTCATATCCCTGCTGCCTCAGGAACCATGCGCTTGTAACACCAACAACACCTGCACCCAGCACCAGTACGTGCATCCATTTTCTCCGGTTGAACAAGTTCAGAACGCTACATAGTATACATATGGGTATACAATGTCAGCCACCGGACCGTTTCACCGTCCAACCTTTCTCCTTCAAAAGGGGCACCAGCAGGTCTCGCTGATCACCCTGGATCTCCACGGTGCCTTCTTTCACCGTGCCGCCGGTTCCGCATCGGGCTTTCAACACCTTCGCGAACGCTTTCAGTTCCTTGTCGTCCATCGGAATACCGGTAATCAAGGTAACGCCCTTTCCTTTGCGCCCCTTGGTTTCCCGACTGACGCGCACAACGCCATCACCGGAGGGGCGAGCCGGTGCCCCGCAAACACATTCATCAACGGGGTGGCGACAGTCCGGGCACATACGCCCCTGTTCCGTGGAGAACACCAGTCCCCCAGAACGATTCTTCATAACGTCCTCATGTTGTTTAAGAGCCCTGTTGAGACACTCACGCCCCGGGAGGGTATTTTTCGAACATGTCCGCGACAATCTCGTCGATCAGCTCCCGCCGCGACTCGGTTGCCTGGTTCTCATTCAGATAGCGCCGGCTTGCTGCGCGCCAGACGACACGATCAGTCTCCGTGTCTACCAGCTCCACCACCAGCTTGCCTTCCTGGATTTCACGCACTGGTGGAGCCGACGACAGCCCCCAGCCAAAGTTACCACTGCCGAAACCGAAACCGAGCCCAACACCGCTGCGCTCGAGACGCTCCTCCTCAACCACCTGCCAGGTGACAAGCAGATCCGCCTCGCTTTCGCCCACTTTACGCATGGCCTTTCGGTTCAGCTCTCGCTCAACCGCACTCTCTATCCGACCACCATCAAGCGAGGTGAAAGACTGGTCCTCGCCCTTCGGTGCAAAGGCCCAGGAACTGTAGTTACCGAAGACCGCGTTGGAATCGTAGTCGGTGACTACGTTGCTGGCGCAGCCCGTCAGGGCCATCAAAAACAGGGACACAACGATAGCTTTCATAATCTTGGTTGCCTCTTTCCATACTTCATTTATTAAAGTATACGCACAGTCGACACGAAGCGTTTCGCAAATGGTTCCTTAGCTGTCAAAACGGTAACCCATACCCCGACTCTCGCAAAACGCCATAAATTCCTGATTCCGCTCTTCCACCAGGCTCACGTCAGCCGTTACACCGGCGCTGTACCCAACGTTGCCAATCTCGGCACCGTTTTGGTCACACCAATGCCTGAGTGGCTGCTCATCTGCGAAGGTCATCGTCACCGTTACTTGTGACATGGGTTGCTGAATCACCCTTTCAACCCCCGAAAGGACAGCTTCGGTTGCTCCTGCGTAGGCCCTGACGAGGCCGCCAGCGCCGAGTTTGATACCTCCAAAATACCGTATCACCATCACCAGCACGTCTCCCAGGTCCTTGTGCTGAATGACACTGAGAATGGGCTTACCGGCCGTTCCTGATGGTTCGCCATCGTCGTTCATGGCGGCTTCAGCGGCCGCGCCGGGCCGGCCTATCTGATAAGCCCAGCAGATATGGCGGGCATCAGGGTGGTCGTTCCGGGCCTGTTCAAGCCAGGCCTTGACCTCATCCCGGGACGACACCGGCGCAACCCGGGCAATAAACCGACTCTTTTTGATCTCTGTCTCCCGCTCAAGAAAGCCAGCGGGTATCGGGTAATCCTTGGACATAAAACCAGTTCCTGACACACAGCCATCATGAGGCCAACAGCAAGCCTTTCTATCCTCTTCACCCAGAGGTAAAGAGCGGAAATCTCAACACCACCATCAAACCGCCCGGCTCGCCATTGAGCGCTTCTATCCGGCCGTCATGGATGGCAACAATGTCCCTCGCAATAGCCAGACCAAGCCCCCACCCCTTGCCCCCGCGGGACTTGTCAGCCCTGTAGAAGGGCTCAAAGAGATGGGGCAGAACGTCTTCAGGCACACCTGGGCCTTCATCCCGTATTTCCACCAACAAGTGCCGTTGATCACAGCGCAGCGCGACATGCACATTCTTTCCCGGCGGCGTATGATCCAGGGCATTCTGAAGGACATTGTCCAGCGCACGCTGGATGAGCCCGCGATCCCCTAACAACGACGTGTTGCGGCAGCCCTCATCCACCATAAGCTGGCAATCCACTCCCCGGTGCTCGGCGTAGTCCGCCGCATCCCTCAGAACGTCATTGATCACCACGACTGGCTGCACGGCTTCCCGCTCGATATCGCCTCCTTGCTCCGAGACCCGGTAGAGCGTCAGGATCTGGGAGGTCATCGCTTCCAGACGTTCGTTCTGCCGCAGGATCGAGGCCAGCAGATCCGCATCCACGCTACCGTCACTGGCCAGCTCAATGGCAATCCGTTGCCGCGTCAGGGGGGTTCGGAGGTCGTGAGATATATCACGCAACAGGTGTGTCTGGCGATCGAGCAAACTGCACAGTTGCTGGGTCATGGCATTGAAGGCTGTCGCCAAAGCACCCACCTCGTCCCGTCGACTCGCGATGCGATCACTGACCCGAAGCGCATTGTCCCCTCCAGCAATGGCACGAGCGGTGGATTCCATATGTTTAAGGGGGCGGGAAACCAGACGCGCAATCCACCAACAGGCAAGCGTGATGATAACGAACGCCAGCCCCAGTTCCAGGAGACGGAACAACTTGGGATCAAGCCAGCCCTCGCCATCCAGGCGGGGCCAGGCCACCAGGCGATGGTCCGCACCGACCTCAATAACTGCCGGTTTCTGCCGGTGCCAACCACCCGATTTCATCCGCTCGCGGATGGATGAAGGCAGGTCTCCGTCGTGGCGATCTGCGTCTATCAGTAACAGGTGAAGGTCCAGGCTCCGCCCCTGCTCCTTAAGGAAGCGCCAGGCCGCTCCGCGGCCCTCGTTTTCCCTGACCACCAGAGCCTCCAGCGCCAGCTCCCGCAGACCGACCTGTCGTTCGATGGCCATTCGCTCCCGTTCCATCAGGGCACGGGTTGCCACATTACTCATCAGCACTGTGATCGCCATAGCCAGCCAGATCGACAGGAAGATCCGCCAGAACAGGGGGAATCTGAGCCGCCGGGTCATACCGGCACCCGATAGCTATAGCCCAGCCCGCGTACGGTTTCGATTCGGGGCGGGTCATCATTTCCCAGTTTTTTTCGGAGGTTGCTGATGTGCATATCCAGGGTACGATCATAGGCTTCCAGCCGACGGCCCAGAGCCCACTGCATAAGATCCGTCTTGCGTACCACACTGCCTGCGTGGGCCAGCAGTACCTGCAACACTTCGTATTCCGTAGCGGTCAGATCCAGTGCCACGTTGTTGTGGTAGATTCGACGATGAACCGGCTCGACCCGCAAGTCGCCGTAGGCCCTTGATTCATCCGTTCCCACTTCCTGATCCCAGGCAACACGGCGAAGCAGCGCCTGTAGCCGAGCGATCAGTTCCCGGGGGTTGCAGGGTTTGGGTATGTAATCATCCGCGCCAACCTCAAAACCCACGATTCGATCCGTCTCATCGCCACGGGCCGTCAGCAGTACAACGGGAAGATGGGTTTTTGCCCTTAACTGACGCAGTACTTCCAGGCCGCTGATATCCGGCAACATGATATCGAGCACCACCAGGTCGCAGTTTTGCCCCAGCGCCAGTGACAATCCATCCTGACCGTTTGCGGCTTCTCTTACGGTGAAGCCCTGATTGGTCAGATAGCGGGACAGCAGTTCCCGCAACTCCTCGTCGTCTTCAACCAACAGCACCCGGTTCTGCATGGCAATCCTCCGTTGTGACTGAATGCAGTCTAACACGCTCCCACAAGCCCACTGATTTGCATCATTTTCCTTTGCATAACCTTTACAGTTCGCTGACGCCGCCTGACACCGTCCTCCGCTAGCATAGTCCCTGTGAGTTCAGACCGGGCCTGCTCGTGCAGGCTCATTTACAACACAGGAGAACACCCAATGAAACACATCACTTCCGGACGCATTGCCAGCGCGTTGATCGCAGCAACTCTTTTGACCAGCCCAATGGCGATGGCCTCGGACCACGGCGAACACCACCGCGGCAAACACGACAAAGCCGAGATGTGCGAGAACATGCGCGAGGGCAAAGGCTGGTTCAATGACGAAAAGCGCCAGGAAAAATGGGCAGAGCACCGCAACGACATGGCGGATCGCCTGAAACTGACCGACGAGCAACGCGAGATCTGGGACGAGATCCACGAGGAAAGGCGAGAGAAACACAGCGCCAAGATGGAAAAACGGCAAAAGAAAATGGAAAAGCGCTGCAAAGACATGGAAAACAGCACTTCCGAGCAGTGATCACAGGCCGGGTTCTGACGTATGGTACTGGGTAAACCACGGAGAAGCCCCGACCATGCCAGAACCCGGTACCGCAGAACTGACAATCCGCCCCGTCCAGTCGATTGATGACATCCATCCGCAAGACTGGAACGGGTTTGTCGGCCGTTATAACCCCTTTCTTCAACACGAGTTTCTGCTTGCACTGGAAGAGTCTGGCTGCACAAACACCGCGACAGGCTGGCAACCGGCCCATCTGGCGTTCTACCTGGACAACCGGCTTGCCGGAGTGGCTCCGGCCTACCTGAAAGCTCACTCCATGGGAGAATACGTCTTCGACTGGGCCTGGGCCGATGCCTATCAGCGCTATGGCATGGATTACTATCCCAAGCTGCTGATTGCCATTCCGTTCACACCCTGCCAGGGGCCACGGCTGTTGTTTTCGGAAACCCTTCGCCAGTGGATGACGCCCGCACGAATCCACGATGCGCTGGATGCCATCACCACACGCCTGGGGGCCCACTCCTGGCACCTGCTTTTCCCGGATCGCCAGGACCAGGCACTGCTGGACAGAAGCGACCAGCTTCACCGGATCGGCTGCCAGTTCCACTGGCACAACCACGACTACAACACCTTCGAGGACTTTCTCGCCCGGCTGACGTCGCGCAAGCGCAAATCAATCCGCAAGGAAAGAAGACAGGTTGCGGATCAGGGCATTTCATTCCGACATTTTTCGGGAGACGATATCCCGGATAATGTGCTCGCGGCCTTCCACGTATTTTACCAGGCCACCTACCTGAAACGGGGCCAGCGGCCATACCTGAACAAGGCCTTTTTCCGCCTGCTGAAAGACCGCCAAGCGGAGCATCTTCACCTTGTCATGGCGGTAAAAGAGGGTGAGATGATCGCCGGTGCGCTATTCCTGACGGGCGAGGATACGCTCTACGGGCGCTACTGGGGTTGCCTGGAGGAATTCGACCACCTGCATTTTGAAACCTGCTACTATCAAGGCATTGAACTGGCCATACAGCTGGGGTTGGCACGCTTCGATGCTGGCGCGCAGGGGGAGCACAAACTGGTTCGGGGGTTTGAGCCGGTGATCACCCATTCCTGGCATGGCGTTATGCACCCCGGTTTTCGCGACGCCATCGAAAGGTTTACCAGCGAAGAAGCGGAGCATGTCATGGCCTATACTGAAGATGCCCTGCAGGCGCTGCCATTCAGACAGACCGAGCAGAACCAGTAGCAAGCCAGGGGTCGTGCAGACACTTACCGGAGCGGGCAGCCATGGACATGGACTACCTTTTCGACTTTCTCGCGACAACACAGCTGACGTTCTTCATCGCAATTGCCGCACTCGTTGTGGCAATTGTCGCCCTGTTTTCGGCCTCCGCCGCCAGGCGGGCCGCGGCTGAACAGAGTGACACCGTGAAGCAGCGCGTCGAAAGCCTGTGGCATGACATGGACGAAATACGCGTGTCCCAGTTCAATGGCCCCGACTCCACGGAAGCCGGAAGAAACCCGATTGCCAGTGAGCAGTTCTCTGCTGAAAAGGCCGCTTACGAAGCCATCTGGCCTCTGGTCTGGCTATTGCACGACAAGCTGGGCATGTTCCTGCGTTCTGTGGAGTCTGATGAACCGGCCGGCGAATTACGTCTGGAAGCCCGCAAGGCGGCACTGGACGCACGCAGTACCCTCAATCGCGTACGCCCCTTTTGCCATGACGACGTCGATGGGCTCATTACGCAACTGATTGACAACCATATAAAAGCCCATCTGGCCGCCTGCCACTTCATGGATCTGCGCAAGGATTCCCTGTCGTCGAACACCAGCCATGAACGAGAGGTGCAGAAAGAAAAGTTTCACACGCTTTACGAGGGCCAATCCCGCGAACTGCTGAACCAGTTGGTTGGCGCCATCAGACGGCGCATGCTTCGGTAATCCCGGGCCACGCGGAATCTCGCACCTCTGCCTTTCAGTCAGCCCCGAACCTTTGCCAGCGTGTCCCGCTGCAATGCCCTGAGAAAGTCGCTGATCACAACCGGATTTTCATGTGCAGGCTCCAGCGAGCGAAACTGGCCCGGCAGGGCATCCAACGCCCGCTTCGCATTGTCCACCTGACTATCCAGTGTCGGAATGGCGCCTTCGATGATCAGGCCTCGCTTCATGACCGGCTTCAACAGCGGCTCGCCATCAAACACTTCGTCCCGGCCGGCAACGACGTCCTGCGCGAGGCGGCCGTTCGGATCAAGGCGACGGTAGACCTGCTTGCGGCCCGGGAACGACTGCTTGCCAGGGGAGTTTTTCATTCTTGGCAGGTCCGCGTACTCCGTAAGCTTGAAGGCAAGCTCCAATGCCGGCTCGTCGTTCGAGGCCCCGATGGCAGTGCCAACACCGAAGCCGTCGATGGGGGCGTTGTCGGAGACAAGTGTCGCGATCTTGTATTCATCCAGACCGCCGCTCGCCATGATTTTTACATCGCCAAGGCCCGCCTCATCCAGCATACGTCGGCATTCAGCAGCGTCCGAGGCAAGGTCGCCGGAATCCAGGCGGATACCACCAATGCGCACCTCCGGTTCTTCTTGCAGCCAATCGATGATCCTCGCCACCGCCGAGCGGGTGTCATAGGTATCAACCAGCAGTGTTGTGCCCGGGTAGAGCCGGGCATAGGTTCTGAACGCCTCCATCTCACCTGTACAGGCTTGAACGAAGCTGTGTGCCATGGTGCCGTATACCGGCATGTTGAAATCCAGGCCTGCCAGGACATTGCTGGTTCCGGCCAGGCCGGCGAATCGGTACGCGCGCACACCTCGGTGTGCCGCGTCCATACCATGGGTGCGGCGCATCCCGAAGTCGACGACCGGCCGGCCTTGCGCCGCGAATATCAGGCGGACCGCCTTGGAGGCCAGCACAGATTCCAGATGCACGTAGTTCATCACCAGGCTTTCCAGCAACTGAACCTCGGCAACAGGCCCCTCCACTTCCAGCAAGGGTTCCTGAGGGAATACCGGCGTTCCTTCCGCAATCGCATGTACAGAACCACTGAAGCGGAATTCCCGCAGCCAGTCCAGAAACCGGGGTTGGAACCTGCCCAGGGATTCCAGGCGCTTTATGTGTTCGTCGGTAAAGGCGAGAGATTCAATAATATGGGCCACGTGCTGCTGGCCACAGGCAAGAACGAAATTACGGTTCTCAGGAAGTGTGCGAAAGAAAAGACTGAAAACCCCGTTCTCGTTCATGCCTTCGGACCAGTACGCCTGGGCCATAGCCAGCTCATACAGATCCACCAGCAGAGGCAGGTCAGTCTCTTTTACAACCGGGGGGTGTTTCAGCACAGTTCCGCGCCCTCCTCTTCCAGTTGCGTAGCGTCGAATGCGGAATAGTCATCCACTGAAGCTGATGGCATCTACCGGATGTCAGCTTCCCTCAATCTTGAAGCCTATCTTGAGCACGACCTGATAGTGTCCGACTTTTCCGTCGACCACATGGCCGCGCGTCTCCTGCACCTCGAACCATTCGATGTTGCGAAGATTCTTGCTGCATTCGGCAATCGCATTCTCAATGGCATCCTCGATACTTTTCTTCGAAGAGCCAACCACTTCCACCTTCTTGTAAACATGATGGTCGGACATGACGCCTCCTGTTCCAAGGCTGTAAGTGTCAGGCAAGTGCTTCGAATGCCTGTATTTTCAGCGTATACCAGTAAACCGTGACCATCAAATGACCAAGAGCACGGGCGACGGGAACTTTACGGCATGAATGAACTCTGAGTTTCTTTCGTCGTACCATCGCAAAACATGGGTCATTCAACGTTTCCGGATTCAGATGAAAACCTTCAAACGCTGTTTTATCGGTTTCACCCTGACACTGTCACTTCTGCTCGCCGGCCCGCTGTTCCTGGCCGCCTGCGCCGGCCTCCAGGACTCAGGGAGCTGGCGAACGGCAGACCGCTCCAGCGCGGGCATTGCCCCACGCCCGGAGCAGGAGCAAGCGGCGGTGGTTCAGGTCTACGGGGCCCGTGCCTATAACTGGCGGGGGTATTTCTCATTGCATACCTGGATCAGCACCAAAGAGACGGGCGCCGATGGCTATTATGTTCATGAAGTCACGGGCTGGCGTCACTACGTGGTCCAGTCCCGGCCAGACGACCCGGATCGTGCCTGGTATGGCGCGCCGCCGACGTTGATTGCGGATATCCGCGGTGAGCAGGCCGAGCGGATTATTGATCAGCTGAATGAGGTGATTGACCGCTACCCATACCCAACGGAATACACCGCCTGGCCCGGCCCCAACAGCAACACCTTCGTCGCCTGGGTGATCCGTCAGATTCCGGAAATGGATGTGGCCCTGCCCAACCACGCGATTGGCAAGGATTATCTGGGAAATGGCGTTGTGTCCGAGGTACCTGGCGGCAGCGGTTATCAACTATCGCTCGGTGGTTATTTTGGTATTCTGGCCGGTGTTCGGGAAGGACTGGAATTGAACATTCTGGGGCTCTCGATGGGCATCAACCCGTTGGCGCTTGGCATCAAACTCCCCGGAGTCGGCGAATTGGCGTTCCGCAGCACCAATCCGATGCATGAACCGTCTGGCTCGAACTCTGAGCCTGAGACCGACGCTGTGCCTCAAACTGGTGCCGCTGAGGCGGCCGAGGCAGGGCAGGTCTCCCAAAAAACGCTTTGAATACATCCATGTACGCTTGGGCTCCGCCATCCATGGCTCCGCACATTTTTGGGAGACCTGCCCTGCCTCGCCCTGATTCGGAGGAAAACCCTAGAGCGCGGTGATTCCTGCATAGCGGACTAGCCCTGCTGCAGCGATACCGGCTGCGATAGCGGGGAGAGGCTTCTTCGTTGCCAGCATAATAACAGCGGTGACAACCAGTGCTGCCAATGAGCCGGCATCGCCGCTTACCGCCATGGGGACGATGATCGCGATCAACACCGAACTGGCCATGGTGTTGATGAAGCTTTCGATGCGCGGGTTGATCGTTACGAACGACATCAGGAACACACCGCCGAAGCGAGTCGCCAGGGTGACAAGCGTCATGATGGCGATCAGGGCCAGAGTGCCAGCAACCGTGGTTTCAACCGTCATGATGAACGTCCCTCTTCAACAGATTCCGGTGCTTCAGACTTCTTTTCCATCCAGAAAAAACCAATAGCGCCACCTGCCAACGCACCGACAACCACGTGGGTATTGGGCGGTAGCCATTTCCAGGCGGCCAGCGATGAGGTTGCCGCGACGGTCCAGGCCACAAGGGTTCGGGGGGATTTGTTGCCGCCGAGTGCCATGGCCAGCAGGAAGCAACCCAGCACCATATCCAGGCCCAGAGACTTGGGATTCTGCAGCAGGCCACCGAAATAAACCCCCAGCCAGGTTCCGATAATCCACGCCACCCACAGCACAAGACCACCGCCGAGGATAACCTCCAGGTTCCGTTTACCACTCTGGTATTCCTGCGCGGACACGGCCCAGTTGGCGTCGGTCAGGAGCAGCAGTAAGCCATAGCGCCGACCCGGGGACACATCCCTGAGCATGGGGTACAGGGAGGCCCCCATCAGCAGATGGCGGGAATTAATGGCGAACACGACGGCCATCAAAGGAATCAGCGACACCTCGCTACCCCACATATCGACAGCGGCAAACTGGGAAGCGCCCGCAAATACCGTGGTGCTCATGAGTATTGCCTGCAGTGGCTCCAATCCTTTCTGGATGGCCGCCAATCCGAAGGCAGCACCAAAGGCCACCACAAATAACGAGATGGGAAGAAGCCGGAAAAACTCCGCGCGGACTTTTTCGGGTTGAAGCTGGTAGGAATATGTATGAACGTTCATCTAAGCAAGCTAATGAAACCAGCTTCAGATGCGTATAGGTAGATGCCGAAGAGTCAGAGCTGGCCGAGGGTGTAGGCCAGGGTGTCACTGATACCCGCGTTAAGCTTCAGGTCCACCAGTGAATCGGCACGGGTACGCCCCAGGTTCAGTGTCGCCATGGGTTTACCCCATTCTTTGGCATAGCGACAAAATCGAAATCCGGAATAGACCATCAGCGAAGAGCCGATCACCAACAGGCCATCACACGTCTTGAGCGTGTCCAGTGTGGACGTCACCCGGTCTTTGGGCACGTAGTCGCCGAAAAACACCACATCCGGTTTCAGAATGCCGTCGCAACAGGGGCAGTCCGCGATGCGAAACTCAGAAAAGTCCACTTCCAGATCGGCATCACCATCCGGCGCGGCGCCGGCGGAATAGTGCCCAAAAGTCGGGTTCATGTCCGCGCAACGCTCGTGGACCTCGTCGCGCTTGCAGCGATATCCGCAATCCATGCAGACAACCTCGTCAGCCCTGCCGTGCAAATCCGTTACCGAACGGCTACCCGCCTGCTGATGCAGGCGATCCACGTTCTGGGTGACAAGCAGGCGGCTGTAGCGGCGAAGTTCCAACTCGGCAACACGATGATGCGCGATGTTGGGCCTGGCGTTGCGAATGATTGGCCAACCAATGAGACTTCGCCCCCAGTAACGCTGGCGAACCATCGTGCTCGTCATAAAGTCCTGATGCTGGACCGGTTGTTTGCGCTTCCACGCGCCATCGCCATCCCGATAGTCAGGAATGCCGGAATCGGTACTGACGCCGGCTCCCGTCAATATCATCAGGCCAGGATGCCGGTGGATGAATTCCGCCAGCATGGCCCCCGCCTGCTCGGGAGAATGCAGCTCCAGTGGCTGATCAGCGGCCGGCATTGTTACGCCTTTAACAGGTTTTTGAATGACAGGCATCACACTCACACTCGTTGGGAACTCCTCTACTTTAGGGAGCAAATCCACCGCTGCCAATGGTAACAACCGGAAAAGATTCTGAAGAGGGCACAATATTCTATTTGCATTGTGCAAAATTTAATTTTGTGCAACCATTAACAATGAAATAAAGTCATCAACACACGATGCGTTGTAATGCGCACGAAGGAGAGTCGAAAACATGTCTATTGAACAGGTTGTTTATCGCGCGTCAGCAGAAGCTACCGGCGGCCGTGACGGCCGTGCCATCTCCTCGGACGGCGTCCTCGATGTTGAGCTGACAACACCGAAAGAAATGGGTGGTGCCGGCGGCAAAGGCTCCAACCCGGAGCAGTTGTTCGCGGCCGGTTATTCTGCGTGCTTCATCGGCGCCATGAAATTCGTCGCTGGCCGGGACAAGCTTCCCATGCCAGAAGATGCGTCTATTGAGGGTGTAGTCGGCATTGGCCAGATTCCCGGAGGCTTCGGGATCGAGGTGGAACTGAAAATCTCTCTGCCGGGCATGGACGATCAACAGGCCAAGCAGCTGATCGATGCAGCTCACCAGGTGTGCCCCTACTCCAACGCCACCCGTGGCAACATCGATGTGACATTGACCCGGGTGGATTGATATCGACCTGGTCGATCACCGAAATCTGACAGCGGGCTACCTGCCCGCTGTCAGGAACCGGCTAGACCAGCTTTGCGGTTTCCACCGAGAGCATGGGAATTACCGACAGCGCAAGCAGCGCGCCCATGCTCCAGTTGAACATCCTTCGATATAACGGCTTGCGCAACAATTTCCGCAATCCTGCCCCGCCAAGCATCCAGCTACCGACACAGGGCACGCTGACCAGCAAAAAGGTCAGCCCGATCCAGAACGACTGCTGCAGCACCTCGCCACTACTGACCGTGGTGAACGTCGCCAAAGCGCCAACCGCCATGACCCAGGCTTTGGGATTCACCCACTGGAAGGCCGCCGCCTGAAGGAACGACAACGGCTTGCTGGTTTTCTCACCGTCGATCTCTGTGGCTGTGGTCGCGATTCTCCAGGCGAGATACAGCAAATAGGTTATGCCAAGAACCTTGATCACCAGGTGTAACTGCGGAAATGCTTCAAACACTTTCCCCAGGCCCAGACTGATCGCTACCACCATGGCGGGAAAACCAAAGCAGATACCCAGGTAGTGAGGTAGCGTTCGCCACACCCCGAAATTGACGCCCGATGTCATGATCATGATGTTGTTCGGGCCTGGCGTTACCGTCGACACCAGCGCGAAGAGCAATACGCTTAATACGATTTCCATGTTCCCTGCCGAGCTCCCTGTTACCGATTCGTTACTCGTCAATCCTACAAAGCGGGCCGCCAGTGAAACAGATTCAGAAGTGTGGTTTTTTGACCATAACAGTTGAGCGATTCATTACCCGTCAGAGCTCTTATCCGGGGGACAAAGTCCGGATAAGCAGGTTGCGCATGTGGTCTGCACCCAATCGATTCATCAGCTCAACGTTCTGCTCCGGTATCGATTCTGTTCCGGGATAGCCGGCGATGGCGCGCTCAAGGCTGCGTTCCCTCAGCAGGTGCAGCATCGGGTAAGGAGAGCGATTGGTGTAATTTTCGGCGTCAGCCGCATTGGTGCCGCCAAACTGATAGTCGGGATGAAAACTGGCAATCTGATACTCCCCGTCCAGCTCGAGATGCACAAGAAGGCCGTCGGCTGCGTCGAGAAAATCGTTGTAGTCCATAAAGTCCGTCAGCACGTCGGGATGCACAAGCAGCGTTGTCTCAACCTCCGGATGTTGTTCCAGATGCATCATTTCTTCCTGCAGTGCAGTTAACAGCCCCTCCTCCGAGTTGGCATCCGTCGCCACAAATCGAATGCGCCCATTCACCAACTCCCGACGGGCAAACGGGCACAAGTTGAGACCAATGACCACCTCTGACACCCACCGCCGCGTGGCGGCCAGAACGGTATTACACTCCAAGTTGAAACTCCCATACGTTAAAAGCGGGGAAAGGATGGCGAAAATGCTGCCCGAGCGCCGAACAAGACTGAAAAGGACCTGAAAGGACCGACACAGCCAGCGCAAGTCATGATACGTTAAGCAAGCTTACAATAATTCCGTGACCGATGGCTGCCGGAGAACACGATGAACGCGCTGCGAACACCTGACAAACGATTTGAACGCCTGTTGGATTATCCCTTCGCCCCTCATTACGTGGAGGTCGACGGACTGCGCATGCATTACGTCGATGAAGGCCCCTCGGACGCCAGCCCGGTGCTGATGATGCACGGCGAACCTTCCTGGTCGTACCTCTACCGCCACATGATTCCCATCTGTGCAGCGGCAGGGCACCGGGTGATCGCGCCAGACCTGATCGGTTTTGGCAAATCCGACAAACCCACGGATATCAACGCGTACAGTTACCAGAGCCATATGGACTGGATGCAGGCGTTTCTGGAACAGACTGACCTGCAGAACATCACCCTCGTATGCCAGGACTGGGGATCTCTTCTCGGCCTGAGACTGGCGGCGGAAAATCCGGAGCGGTTCCGTGCCATTGTGGTGGGTAATGGCATGCTGCCTACCGGCGACCAGCCCGTGCCAAAAGCGTTCCAGTTGTGGAAGAACTTCGCCCTGTACAGCCCCTGGTTTCCCATTGCCCGCATTATCAATACCGGAAGCTTTCGCACCCTGGGGCCCGACGAGCGTCGTGCCTACGATGCGCCATTCCCCAACAAGAAGTACAAGGCCGGTGCTCGCGCTTTTCCGAAACTGGTGCCGGTGACACCAGACAACCCTGCCAGTGAAGCCAATCGCGAAGCTTGGAAGGTTCTGGAGCAGTGGAAGAAGCCGTTCCTGACCACTTTCAGTAACGGCGACCCGATCACCCGGGGCGGCGACCGTTATATGCAGGAGAGAATTCCCGGCGCAAAGGGCCAGCCCCACACCACTCTCACCGGCGGACACTTCCTGCAGGAAGACTCACCGGTTGAGTTTGCGGGGGCGATCAATACCCTGATGGCTCGCCTGGACGAAAGTGATCAGACATAACCCTGGCTTCGCAGGTAGTCATCGTAACTGCCGCTGAAGTCGGTTATGCCGTCGGCCTTCAGTTCAATAATTCGGGTGGCAAGGGATGACACGAACTCCCGGTCATGGCTGACAAACACCAGCGTGCCCGGGTAATTTTCCAGCGCCAGGTTCAGGGCCTCGATGGATTCCATGTCCAGGTGGTTGGTGGGCTCGTCCATCAGCATGACGTTGGGCTTTTCCAGGATCAGCTTACCGAACAGCATACGGCCCTGCTCTCCGCCCGAAATGACCTTCACCGATTTACCGATATCATCCCCTGAGAACAACATGCGGCCGAGGGTTCCCCGAACCAGTTGTTCTCCGCCGGTGGTCCATTGCGACATCCACTCGGTCAGATCCATGTCCTCATCAAAGTCGGCGCCGTGATCCTGGGCGTAGTAGCCGACCTGGGCACTGTCGGTCCACTTAACATCGCCGCTGTCAGGCGTCATGGCGCCGGCCATACACTGCATCAGTGTGGTTTTGCCAATGCCGTTGGGCCCGATGATGGCCACTCGCTCACCCGCTTCGATCTGAAGGTTCATTTTGTCGAACAGGGGCTTGCCATCGAAGCCCTTGGTAAATTCCTTCAGCGTTACCGCCTGTCGATGCAGCTTCTTGGTTTGCTCAAACCGGATGAACGGGCTTACCCGACTGGACGGTTTGACCTCTTCCAACTGGATCTTGTCGATCTGACGGGCGCGGGAGGTTGCCTGCTTGGCTTTGGAAGCGTTGGCGGAAAAGCGACTGACAAACTGCTGCAACTCGGCAATCTGGGCTTTCTTCTTGGCGTTATCCGACAGCATGCGCTCGCGGGCCTGGGTGGCAGCGGTCATGTATTCGTCGTAATTGCCAGGGAACAGCCGAAGCTCGCCATAATCCAGATCCGCCATGTGTGTGCACACGCTGTTCAGGAAGTGGCGGTCGTGGGAAATAATGATCATGGTGCTGTTGCGAGCCACCAGGATGTTCTCCAGCCAACGTATGGTATTGATATCCAGATGGTTGGTGGGCTCGTCCAGAAGCAGGATATCAGGATCAGAGAACAACGCCTGGGCCAGCAGAACACGCAGTTTCCAGCCCGGCGCAACAGCGCTCATGGGGCCGTTGTGCTGTTCCAGGGGAATATCCAGGCCCAGCAGCAGTTCGCCAGCGCGGGCATCGGCGGTATAGCCGTCCATCTCGGCGAATTGCACTTCCAGGTCCGCCACGGCCATGCCGTCTTCCTCGCTCATTTCAGCGAGCGAGTAGATACGATCACGCTCGGCTTTTACACGCCAGAGCTCTTCGTGGCCCATAATGACCGTATCAATCACCGAGCAGTCCTCGTAGGCAAACTGGTCCTGGCGCAGCTTACCCAGCCGCTGATTCTGGTCCACCATGACCTGGCCGGCCGACGGTTCCAGGTCGCCGCCAAGGATTTTCATGAACGTGGACTTGCCGCAGCCATTGGCGCCGATCAGACCGTAGCGGTTGCCATTGCCGAATTTGACGGACACATTTTCGAAAAGGGGTTTGGCCCCGAACTGCATGGTAATGTTCGCGGTGGATATCAAGAATAGACCTGCTGAGAGTGAAGACCGGGCACGGGCCGGCGAAGGAAAAGCCGGCATTGTACAGGTTTGTGGCCAAAACCGTGAGACAGCAAAAACACGGATAAAAAGCGCTTGCCTCAACGGCCCAGTGCGGGCAGCATTTCACCCTCGGTGATCGCAACATGATCCTCATTCGAAAAAAGGAAACACACCATGACACAGGCAACCGCGCGTCACATCCTTGTAGACAGCGAAGCAAAATGTGAAGAACTGAAGAAAGCCATTGAAGGCGGCCAGGACTTCGCGGAAGTGGCGAAGCAACATTCATCCTGCCCCTCAGGCCGCAACGGCGGCGACTTGGGCGCTTTCGGCCCGGGCCAGATGGTTCCGGAATTCGACAAGGTGGTTTTCAGTGGTGAAGTGAACAAGGTGCTCGGCCCGGTGAAAACCCAGTTCGGCTACCACCTGCTGGAAGTGACCAGCCGGAGCTGATGGCTTTAAACCTGCCAGCGTACCGGCCCGCCCGCAATACCCAGATACTCCGGTATCTGGCTTTTGCGGGCATGATTCTGATTGCCCCTCTGTTTTTTGTCGGCGGCCCCGGTTGGTCCGATGGGCCGTTGTTCAAATCAGCCTGGAATCTCGGGCATATTCTGTTCTTTGCTCTGCTGACCCTGGCCATCCAGCCCTGGCGGATCTGGACGGGCTGGACTCTCTGGGGCATCGGCACACTTGCCGTACTCCTGCTTGGCACCGGTATCGAACTGCTACAACACGGAACCAGCCGCCAGATGGACTGGCAGGATATCCTCCGCAACCAGGTGGGCGTATGGACCATCCTGGCCCTGCGGCCACGGGCCTCACTCACCCGGAAGTCACGGCCGGTGGTCTGGCCACTGAGGCTCATCGTGGCTGCGCTACTGGCCGCCGAAATCGGTGCCACGGCAAGGGTCGCCATTCAGCAGTACCACGTCAGCCAACTGCTGCCGGCACTCTACGACTTCCGCCAGCCAGATCCCTCACCATTCTGGGATGGCGTCATAGCGCCCGTAACCGAGCATGCCATAAACGCCCACAAGCGCGCACTCAGGATATCCCTGTCCACAGCGCATTATTCCGGAGTTTCCCTACACAATTTACCCGAAGACTGGCGCGACTATGACCGCCTCGTCATCGACTTGTACAACCCTCAGGACCACCCATTGCCGATGGTTCTAAGAATCAACGACATAGAGCATGACCTGGGCGACAACGACTACAATGACCGCTTCAACACCCGCCTCTCCCTGGCTCCCGGCCCCAACCAATTCGAACTGGACCTCGACAGGGTCAGGGCAGCCCCCGAAGGCCGATCAATGAATATGCAGGCCATCAGACGACTGATTCTGTTCACGGTTGCACTGCCAGAGCCCAAGACACTCTACCTGCGTGACATTCGGCTGGAATGACGGATCATCATCCCTGGTCTACTTTCAAAAGGAGAAGCGCCCGTAAGGTATCCCCTTGCCTATTATTGCAACATCTGTGTGTAGGCGATTGTATGAAGGCTTCAAAAGCGTACCTGGTTGCGCTGGTTGTGCTGTGGTCGACTCTGGCATTAGCGGATGATGACGAGCGAAAACTGAGCATTAGCGTTGGCGACTGGCCTCCCTTTTTCGTGGAAAGTGAGCCTGGTCAGGGTACGGTTGCCCGGCTGGTCCGAGACATCTTCGCAATGGAAGGCTACAGCGTGGAGTTTCACTTCCTGCCCTGGAAACGCGCCTATCGTGAAGCTGCAAACGGCGAACACGATGCCACCGCGATCTGGATGTACACAGCCGACCGACAGAAAGACTTTCTCTACAGCGAGCCGGTGATGAACGAGCGCTTCGTGCTGTTCTACCGCAAGGACACACCCATTCAATGGCACCAGATGCAGGACCTTGCCAACCTTAATCTTGGGGGAAGCATCGGGTACAGCTACGGCCCCGAGTTCGATAGCGCAATCGAGAACGGTATTCTGAACGTGGAATGGGTCGCCTCCACGGAACTTAATTTCCGCCGCCTGCTGTTTGGCCGGATTGATGCGTTCCCGGAAGAAATCAACGTCGGCTACTACATTCTTCGCCGGGAAACCGACCCACAGCAAACCCTCCGGATTACCCACCACCCGAAGCCCATTCTGGAGAATCAAAGCTTCCTGCTGTTTCCAGCCAACGAACCGGAAACACAAACCCTGCGAGAGGTATTCAACAAGCGCCTGCAGATATTCAGGAAAAATGGCCGCTACGACACCTATTTTGAAACCAAGCCCCAGGCATCACTGAACAAAGCAGGAAAATAGCCGACTGAGCTCAGTCCAGCCGCCAGGGGTTGGCCGTCAGCGGTTCGCCGCCGTGCTCACCCACCATTACTGTATCGCTGCACCCCATGCCCCATTGCCCCGGAATTCTCAGGCATATGGGCAAGTGAAACACCATTCCCGGCTGGAACACCGTCGACTCCCCCCGGGCTATAAAACCGGAGCCTTCCACCCATGATGGAGGAAACTGTGCCCCCACCGTGTAGCCAAACACCCCGGAGAAAAACACCTCACTGGCCAGTGGTGCCATAACCTGCTCCGCAGCCCTGGCAGCGGAATCGAAAGTTTGGCCCGGCACCATAAACGCCTGGAGGGTATCCACCACGCGACGGCAACCATCAAAAACGGCCCGCATCCTGGCCGACGGCTGACCCGCCACCAGAGTACGCATCATCGGTGCCGTGTAACGTTGCCAGGCAGCACCAAATTCGAGGAACACCGTATCGCCGTCTTCGATCCTGCACCGCTTGTGATTGGTATGGATGACACTGCTGCGCAGCCCCACCGTTACGATAGGCTGCATACTCATGAATTCACTGCCGCCCGCCAGAAGGCTTTCTGCGCCGATGGCCGCTATGTCGTTGTCGGTCATCCCGGGGCGGATGGCCGCTGCTGCGGCTTCGATGCCCTGCCCGGTAATACGGGCGCTGTGCCGCAGGCAATCAATTTCGGCCGCTGATTTCACAATACGGATGCTTTTCAACAGGCCTGAAGCATCCACAAACTGTGTGTCTGGGAGTCGCTGTTTGAGCCCTTCCAGGACCCCCTGGCGGAGCGAGCCATGCCAGTAGTCAACGCCGACCTTTCTGCCATGCCCTATCAGCGCGTGTGCCAGGGGATCCAACACATCGCCCACGCCTTCCCAACGGTAACCGATAACGTGATCGACCCGTGTGGTAACCATGGCGGGACCGGTTTCGATGGAGGGCACTTGAAGGGTAAGCGTATCGGCGGTGACCACCAGTGCGACGTGAACGGAGACTTCAAAGGTACTGTAACCGGTCAGATAAAACAGATCGGACGGGTCGGTTAACAGAACAGCTCCGAGACCGTCCGCATGCATCCTGGCGCGAAGGTGTTTGAGACGCTGCTGGTACTCCGCCTCAGGAAAGGGGCATTCCCGGCCCCTGAGTTCGGTGGCCAGGGTTTGCTGGTAGGCATTGAAATCCATGGGGCCGTCTCCGTTACGGAAAGTGACTACTGGAGACTGGACCCAAAACAGGGGCTTTTCAATCTTTCGCGGTGTTACCGCCGATTAAAAAAGCGCCCCAACTGGTTCCCTATGGACTCCACAGGGTCCGTGATCGAGCGCTGAACGCTGTTGGTAACCACGCGGGTGAATGCCGAGCCGGCATCACTTTCGAGGAACTCAATGTACTTCTTCAACTCGGAAGAGCTGAGATCCTGATAGGTGTAGAGGTAGCCATCGTAGACCTGCTGGGCGACCATGCCCCGCAGCATGCCACGCTGGTTCTCGATCTGTTGCTGAAGCTGTTCGAAGGTTGGGCCTTTGCTACCGTTGAACGCTGCCATGGCAGAGGCTAAACCCAACTGGACAGCGACGGTGGTGTCCACGGCACTCTCCGTTGCACGGGCAGCCCGGTCAAAGCGAGTGAACAGCTTGGCCCGTTCGCTGCCCTTGTACTGCTCCTGCAGCGCCGCGGCATTGGCTTCCACCTGCTTCCACGAGTCGGGGTTTGAGGCAGCCACCTCTGCCTGGGAAATTTTCTCCGCCAGCGGCGTTTCATACCAGGCCAGTACCGAGTTCAACTGCCCCTCGCTGAGCCCCTGGTCCAGGTCCTCGACCAGCCGCGCGCGAATCTCGGCAACACTGAACGCATTACTCACAACACTGCTGATGGTGTTGGCAACAAACGGCTCAACCCGCCCGCTTTGTTTCAGGCCCTGGCGGATGCCCTGGCTCATCATCGCCGGGTACTGGGCGACAACCTCATCAATGGGCGACACCCGGAGCACCGAGTCCGCCAAAGGGCTTGCGGTGGCAGAACCACAGACCAGCAAAAGAAAAAGTAATGCCGGTTTAACTTGGGATAGTGTGCGCATGAACCTAGTATCCTCTGATAACGAGGGTCTGTTATGCCATGGAGCTGGCGAGAGCTGCAAGCAAAGCCGGCCAGTAACAGATGACCATTTTGTAGTGTGGAGTGACAGGGCCCGGTCCCGCCCATGAAGAAACGCCGTAATCGACCGAAAAACAGACGACCTGGACGACTTAAAAGCAACCGGGTGAAAATCTGGAAGTCCCGAATGCGGTGGTATGGCCTGCCAACACTGGGCTTGGGGCTGGCAATCGCCATTGTCGCCATCATGCGTTTCAGCCTGCTGGAGCCAGACCCACCGGCAAACCCGGACGACGTCTGTGAGATCTTCCGTGAGCATCCGGTATGGTACGACTATGCCAGCCGTTCACGGGAGCGCTGGGGCACCCCGATTGCAACGCAGATGGCTTTTGTTTACTACGAATCGTCGTTTCGCAGTCATGCCCGTCCACCACGGACCCGCCTGCTGGGGTTCATTCCCTGGCGCCGGCCAACATCCGCCTACGGCTACGCCCAGGCGCTCGACCCGGCGTGGGCCGAGTACCTGGCCGCAAACGGAGACGGTCTGTCCGTGGTACGAACCAACATGAAATACGCACTCGATTTCGTGGGCTGGTATAACCACCTGACCCGCAGAGAAGTGGGCATTCCTCTCACCAGCCCCGAGAAACTTTACCTCGCCTACCACGAAGGCAGGACCGGCTACCAGCGACAGAGCTACCTCGCCAAGCCGAAGGTAAGGTCATTGGCCACTCGGGTCCAGAACCGGGCCTTCCGCTATGACCGCCAGCTCCAGACCTGCGAGGAAGAATTCCAGTGCTGGCGTTTCTACCAGTTCTGGCCCTTCTGTGGTGACTGGTAAGCCCAGACAATGATTCGGCGTCAGCTCTCGCCTTCCACCTGGGGTGTCAGTTGGGTCAGCCTGGCGGTCAGGAACTCCATTACAATCCGTACCCGTGCCATCTGTTGCGTGTCGTGGTTCACCATCAGCCACAGGTCAACGCCCTCGCCTTCAAGTGGCTCCGACAGGCGCGTCAGCTCCTTGGTACTGTCGCCCAGGTAGCAGGGCAATGCCGCCAGCCCTGCCCCGGCCCGCGCCAGGGCGTGCATTGCCTGGAGACTGTTGCAACGGATGATGGACGACGCATTCTTCAGGTGCTTGCGATACCACCGCCCCGTTGCCAGGTGGCTAAAGCTCTCATCCGGCAGAATCCAGAGCGCCTGCTCCGGCGAATGCTCAAGGTCCAGGTCGGTATGACGCTTACGGTAGCTGGTAGCAGCGTAGATAGCCGACTCGATCGTGCCTATTCGCTCCCCTTCCAGTGTGGCCTGGGGTTTGTTTACCGGCCGCAGTGTCAGGTCTGCCTCGCGGTGGCTCAGGTTCAGCACATCGTTGTCGGTGAGCACTTCCAGTTCGATGTCCGGGTATTCCCGGACGAGCTCTGCAATCATCGGACTGATAAGGGCATTCACCATGGTGTCGGTGGCCGCCAACCGGACCTTACCGACGGGCGCTGAATCCTGCCCGACCAACTGCCGTTCAAGATTTTCCATATCGGCGGCCAGCCTTTCGGCTTCGCGGAATGCGGTTTCACCCACGGGTGTGAGTTGCAGACCATCCCGGTTGCGCTCAAAGAACTGAACGCCCATCTGCTCTTCCATCTGATCCAGGCGACGAAGCACCGTGGTCTGGTGAACGCCCAGCATCTCACCGGCTTTGGCAAGGGTTCCCCCTATTGCCAGGGCGTGTATATATCGAAGATAATCCCAATCCATAGATACTGCATATTTGCAACGTGAGTACGGAGTTTAACGTATTTAAACTGCAAATACGAAGCCGTAAACTTCTTTATATAGTCAGCTAACCAATATTTTAATCCACCAGATAAGGAGGAAGGCGCTATGACTCAAGACCATATCGCAACCGTACACCCGCTGCCGTCCAGTATCCTCCACAACAGTACTGAGGTCAGGCGCCAATATACCCGTGCAGCTGCAAAGCAAGCCGTACAGGTTATCAGCCGGAAGATGAATTCCTGGAGAAAAAGGGCAGCAACCGCGTCGCCGGAGATGCCCCAGATGATGCAGGGCGAGCACTAAGCCCGTCCCTGTATGGGAAAGTAAGGGAAGACAGATTTCGAAAACACCGGTGGCCCTGGATACCCAGGCTCACCGGTGTTTTCGTTTTGGGGATCAGAACTCCCAGATCACCTTTTGCTTCTTGCCAAACCACTCGTCCATTTTGCGGTTGTAGAAGTCCTCGATCACATTCCGCTTGATCTTCATGGTGGGTGTGAGCATACCGTTTTCCATGGTCCAGGGTTCTTTCACCACCACCACGAACGCCAGCTTCTCATGAGCCTCGCACCCACTGTTAACGGCGTCCAGCTCCGCAGCCAGCTCCCTCTCCAGCTCATCACGACTGCCTCCTGCTTCCAGCGCTTCCCGTGCTTCTTCGGATAACAGCACCATCAGGCAGGGCTGAGGTTGGTTGGCTCCCGCCACGCACACAACCTCTGCCTTGGGATGATTAAAACGGCTTTCGATGGGCACTGGCACCACATACTTGCCCTTGGAGGTTTTGAAAAGATCCTTCACGCGGCCAGTGATGCGCAGATACCCCTCGCTGTCGATCTCTCCCATATCCCCGGTTTTAAGGAAGCCATCCTCGGTAACGTCCTCGCGGGTTTTCTCTTCGTTCTTATAGTAGCCCAGCATCTGGCCGGGGCTCTTGACCTGCACTTCGCCATTCTCAGCCAGACGATGCTCCGCACCAGGATTGGTGACACCCACGGTACCCACCTTGGCCCGGCCCGGGCGATTGGCATGAGAATAGCCGAAGTTTTCCGACATCCCATACACCTCCAGCAGCTCCAGCCCAAGGTTCCTGTACCAGCCAATAATTTCACCCGAGAGCGGTGCCGCCCCCGTGAGGGCCGCACGGCAGTGATCCAGGCCCAACTGCTTCAATACCTTCTTTTTCACCAGTTTGTTCAGTACCGGAATATTGAACAGCACCTTCTGCTTCTTCGGCGGCAACTTGCTGTTGATGGCCAGGTAGAACTTCATCCACAGCCTGGGCACCGAGAAGAACAGGGTCGGCCGGGCTCTTTGCAGATCTTCCTGGAAGGTGTCCAGGGAATTGGCAAAATACAGGTGGAATCCGTAATAAAGCGACTGGGTTTCCACCGCCGCACGTTCAGCAACATGGGCAAGAGGCAGATAGGAAAGCATTCTTTCATCCTGGGTGACAGGGAATATCTGCTGCAGCCCATCGGCGACGGAAATCATGGTGCGAAAACTGTGCATAACGCCTTTCGGGCGACCGGTGCTTCCAGACGTATAAACCAGGGTGGCCAGGTCATCAGGGTCCGGCAAGCTGGGTTCGGCCGGCTGCTGCTGGGCGATAACGTCCAGCCATTTCGGCGTGTCGTCCCGGGGCGACATCGGCAAAGAAATAACCGGCAGGTCTCCGGGAATGTGGCCCTTGATATCGTTCCAGCCGTCCGCCTTGCCGTCCAACTTCCCCAGGAACAGCAGTTTCGCTTCACTGTGCTCCAGCACATACGCAGCTGTCTCACCATTGAGCGTCGGATATAGCGGAACTGAAACGTGGCCGGCAGCCCATATGGCGAGGTCTGACAGGATCCAGTGCGCACTGTTCTTGCCAAGAATGGCGACATTGCTGCGTTCCGGCAGGCCCAGTGTTGCCAAGTGAGCCGACATCCGGGACACCTGGTCGGCGGCCTGTTTCCAGGTAATGTCTTCGGTGGTGCCATCCGGAAATGGCTGGGTCAGGTATACCTTGTCGGGGGTTTGCTTTGCCCAGTAATACAGGCAGTGGAGGGACGTTTGCTTGTTGCTGTCTGCAGCCATCAAGGGCTCCTTATTGTTGTCGTCTTTTCTGACGTTATTTTTGGGCAACTAAAGCATAGTACCTGTATTTCCCGTTTCCTCAAGCCTGGGCGATGGTGACGGGCCAGCTGGCCCACACGGACAACTCCCGGCCTTTCGCCCGACAGGATTGCAGGGTAACCTCCCGGATCGCGCCAGATAACATTGCCAAATAAGGATGGGTTTCCCCATGCAAGAGTTCATTCTGTACCACTACGCCATGTCGCCTTTTTCCGAAAAGGTTAGGGCCATGCTCGGCTACGCCGGCCTTTCCTGGCAGTCTGTTATCGTCCGGGAAATGCCGCCCCGGCCTATGCTTTCCGCGCTGGCGGGTGGTTACCGCAAAGTTCCCGTGGCCCAGAGTGGCGCCGATGTGTTCTGCGACAGCCGCGCCATCGCTGACGAAATCGCACGCCTGAGTGGCAAACCGGAATTGAGCCTGGCCAACCAGCCGCAAGCAGTCATCGACTTTGTGCACACCACGGACCTTGAGGTGTTTCTTGCCTGCGTGATTGCCGCCAGCGATGGCCGCATGCTGCGGAAGCTGATCCGCGACACGTCGCTGCTGAACGCCTTACGCTTCCTCAAGGACCGCATCACCATGGGCACAAAGTCCCGCGTGAAAGCGGTACGAGGGCCGCAGGCAAAAGCCAAGGTTATGGCGCACATCGAAACCATGGAGTCGATGCTGGAGAAAGACTTCTTGTTCGGCGATACTCCCTGCATCGCTGATTTTTCGGCCTACCATGGCCTGTGGTTTGTCTGCGATCTGGCGGGCAAACCCTGGCTGCGGGACACTCCCAACGTGGCAGCGTGGCTGGAGCGAATGAAAGCCTTCGGACACGGCAAACCTAGTGAGATCACCGCTGACCAGGCATTGGACATTGCCCGCAATGAAACGCCGCGAGCCATTGAGTCTGCCGGTGGTAATGAGTTAACAGGAAAGAATGTCGAAGTCGCACCCGATGACTACGGGCGCGACCCGGTCGCAGGACGCCTGGTGTTCGCAGATGAGCAAACCCTGATTCTGGAGCGTTCCCACGCGCGTGTCGGGCAGGTCCATGTCCACTTCCCGAAACAGGGTTATGCAATCAAGCCGGCCTGATGCCTCAAGCCGGCTCGCCCTTCTGGCCGGCACTTTCGAAAGCGGCCAACACTGAAGACAGGAAATCATCCATTAACGAGCGCGGCGCGGGGTTGTTTTCGCCGCCCCGCTCGTTCTGGAGCCGCTGGATATCGTCCAGCAGTTCCTGCATGAGCCCTTCCATTGCCTGAAGGTCCATGCCTTTGGCAACCGACTCCTGAGCAAGCCCCTGGATATCCCGGGCGAGACTGCCAAGCGGTCGCAACTGCATGTTTGCGGAGGGCTCGGATGAAGGCTCACGGGATACAGACTCGTAAGCAGCGGCAGACACCATCCGGGTAGCAGAGAGGTTCAGGCTGAAGCTCGCCAGTTCATCCCCGCCCAAACTCAACGACTGGGCCGCTTGAAAGGCACCCTGGATATCGCCGTCGAAAAAACGGCCAGACACTTGCTGCACTTTGCCAAAAAGATCCGCGAGCGCGGCCTTCTCGCCGTCATCCAGACTGCCCTCCACCGAGAACGCATAACGCCCCGAAAACAGGCTGGCCGAGCGTACTTCTTCAGACCGGACGCCATCACTCTCGCGGGCACTTGCCGACATCGCCGAGTAGCGTTGCTCCTCCATGCGAACGGTCACACGGTCGCCGTCACGGGTGGTGACCTCAAACGCAAAAGACTCTTTGCTGGCGCTCTCCACCATCGCCGCTGCTACCCGGCTCTCTGACGGCATCCCGTTTTGCAGATACCGCGATTCCAGATCAGACAAACCGTCCTGGATGCGCGTGAAGCTGTCGTCGATATCACGACTCAATGTGTCCGTCATCAACCCCAGGGCTTCGATCTGCTCCCGCGCCTCGGAGAACCCCTGCTCAACACCACGGCGTGCATCGGAAAGCAGGCCTGCCAGGCGCTCCGAGTCTGCACCGGCAGCCGCTTCCTTTTGCAGGCGCTGCTGGACGAAGCCCAGCACGCGGCTGGCCACGTCGGCGGCTGTCGGCGGTTCGAATCGATTTCGGGTGGAGGCAGATGCGTCGGGGCCGGATGCCCCGAGTCGTTGCTGAAGCTGTTGTTCAAGCCTGCTTCGAAGTGCGTTAATAGCATCCTCGGGCGTGCGGATCGCCCCCCTGCCCTGTTCCCGGACCTTGGTAGGCTCGGGGGCATTGTTTGTCGACCGGCTTCCCGATGGCTCCGCGCCGGAGCGACCTGGCATTCCGGAACCGGGAATATTAATTGGAGAAACCATACCCTCACCCCTCATCAGCGCTGTCTGCAGGCAGGACATGGGATGCTTCCGCAGCCTGCCCCTGTTTATCGGCAGACCGGCGGCAGGCATTAAGAACGTTTCGGTATTAGCACCAGATGATTAGGCAATTCGTTTTTCTCGCGGGTTGCGGGCAACTGCTCCCGCAGGTGCTGGCCGCAACTTTCGATGCAACCGAGGAAGCCGGCCAGGGTATCGCCACTGCGAACCTGGTTGGTAAAGGTGCCGACAATCTCTTCCCAAACGCCGTCGCTGACCTTATCGGCAATGCCCTGATCCACCAGAATTTCAACATAGTGTTCCGCTTCCGAGACGAAAATCAGCATGCCAACGCCGCCCTGGGTGTGATGAAGATCCTGCTCCAGGAATTGCCGCCGGGCCATGTTGGACGCCCGCCAGAAGCGAACAGCCTTTGGAACCAGATGATGCCCCACACCCGGAAACCGAAACAACAGGCATAACAGGATAAAGGTCACCCACTGAACCACCAGCAACCAGTCCGCGCCCAACGAACCGGTAAAGTAATTGATCGCTCCGGGCACCAGTAGTGCAATAACCCCGGCCCAGAGCAGAGGGATATAGGAATAATCATCGGAGGCTGCGGCAAGAACCGTTACCAGTTCCGCGTCGGTCTCACGCTCCACCTCTGTGATGGCCGAAGCCACCTGTTGTTGCTCACTGTCTGTTAGTAACGTCATGTTCGTTCCGGTGTTGCTGAATCAATAGGTTCGCTGTCTACTCGCGTTGAGTCGCTGGTTTACCAACCGCCGGAGGCACCACCGCCGCCGAAGCCACCGCCTCCGCCGCTGAAGCCACCACCGCCAAAACCGCCGCCGCGACCTCCACCAAGACCACCAGCGAGCGCACCGGCCAGCAGGGCACTGCGGCCACCACGGCCCCCGCCGACACCGCCTCTAAAGAACGCAATCAGCACAATGACGAAAAACAGGATGCCCAACGCCGGATGGGGCCGATCGTCTTCGGCTGCCTGGCGACTGGACTTCGGAACCGCAAGTGGCTCACCACCCAATACCTGAACCATGGCCGCAGCACCGTTGGCAATGCCGGTGGCAAAATCCCCCTGCCTGAACGCCGGGGTAATGATCTGATTAATAATCGTGGCGGATGTGGCGTCGGTCAGTCGACCTTCGAGGCCGTAGCCAACCTCGATGCGAATCCGCCGCTCATCCTTGGCTACCAACAGCAACGCACCGTTGTCTTCACCTTCCTGGCCAATTCCCCAGTGACGACCCAACTGGTAGCCAAAGTCTTCAATGGCATAGCCCTGAAGGTTCGGCAGCGTCACCACAACCACCTGTTCGGTCGTTGACTGCTCGTGGGCCTCAAGCATCTGGCTGAGGCGACGTTCAACTTTGGCGGGCAGCATGTCGGCGCGGTCCACCACGCGACCGGTCAGGTCGGGGAAATCAGGAGTGGATTGCGCCTGGGCATTGGCCTGGCACAGCACAATCAAGGCCAGAAAAACGATAACGGGGTGGAAACGAACAGGCATCAGAACTCCACCTGTGGCGCTTCCTGGGCATCGGGGGTAGTGGCCTCGAAGTTGGCCCTCAACTCAAGGTCGCTGTAAAGCATGCTGTGCCAGAGACGGCCTGGAAAGGTCCGGATTTCCGTGTTGTAGCGCTCAACCGCCTGGATAAAGTCACGCCTTGCGACCGAGATACGGTTCTCCGTACCTTCCAGTTGCGACTGCAACGCCAGGAAGTTCTGGTTTGACTTCAGATCCGGGTAGCGCTCTGAAACCGCCATCAGGCGGCTGAGCGCACTGCTGAGTTCACCCTGAACCTGCTGGAACTGTTTCAGCTTCTCGGGGTTGTTGAGAATGCTTTCGTCGACCTGAATAGAGGTAGCCTTCGAGCGCGCTTCGGTGACTGCTGTCAGGGTTTCCTGTTCCTGATCCGCAAAACCTTTCACCGTTTCAACGAGGTTCGGCACCAGATCCGCCCGCCTCTGGTACTGGTTCTCCACCTGCGCCCAGGCTGATTTAACCTGCTCGTCATACGTTGGAATGTTGTTGATGCCGCAGCCGGTGAGCAGCATGGCCAGCAAGGCCAGAGCAGCAAGCTGAAAGGGCGTTCGGCCTGGGCTGGCCATGGGTCGGTCGTGCATAGCGTATCGGTTCCTTGATGGTGGGTCTGGTCATCGCCGGCCTAAAACACTATCACATTTTTCCGCCCGACATCTGCCGCCCAGGCGGCCGAAAACACTGTATACATATACAGATGCCTTAAGTATACTCACCGCAGATTCAATGAACCCCACCAGACACGACAACGTGCGGGAACACACTGGAGAACGTCATGGCCGTACAAGCGCTGTATTACTCGGAGAGGGATGGACTGGAGATGGCACTGAAACACCCCGACACAATGCTCTTCTCGTCCAAAGCGGAAGCCGATGCCCGGGACAAAGTCCTGGAACTGGCCGAGGAAATCACCCAGTTTCTACAGGCGCGAGTTGAGGGCCTGGATGAAGCCATGGCGGAAAAAGCGGCACTCGCCATTGCCGAGGAAAAGGACCTGTTCGCCAAGGCCCTGAAAAAACCCTCATTGCTGAACGAAACCACCGACGCATAACCCAGAATGGGCGGGGAGGCGCTCATTCACCACACGCCTCCCCGCCTCGGTACGTCTGCGCGGATCAGTCTCCCAGGGGATTGATATCCCCAATAAACCTCAACATATCCGCCATGGTGAAGGTTCCTGGCGTGGCTGCCGGCAGGGATGGTTTCCAGTCTTTGCCCTCCTGCCAGAGGAACGACTGCTGATCACCGTGGATCAACCCCACGAACACCTCGGACACGATGGCTGCCCCAACCGGGCCCAGCCGGTCACCGGCCTCTTTCACCTGCGCTTCCTTCAGGATGTAGTACCACAGCGGTGTTGACTCATGCAGCCCCTGGCGCTTGGCTTCCTCGCCATCCGGCCCGGTCGCAATTTCATCGGCAGTCAACGCATTGGCTACGCCCATTTCACGGGCCACATCCTGGCCGGAGGGCAAGCCCAGGCTCACGCCGCGCTTGAGATTACGGAAAGCCAGGTTACCGCCACCACCCGGCAGATTATGAAGTTCCTCCACCAACAACGGGTCCAGTTTCCGCGACGGATTGAATGGCATCGACGATGGACGGTCAAGGTCGTGGAAGCGCCGCCAGTCGATAATCCAGTTGCTGGGCAACACACTGACTGGCGTTGGCCCGGTGGGAGGCTGCGGTGCGAGATTTCCAATAATGTCCCCAGACAGTCCGGAGAACGCAAACAACAGATCAAAACCGGTATCAGCGAAGATCCGGTTGTGGCTATAGCGCTGGCGCACCATGCTGTGCCCCAAACGATAGGCCGCCACTGAAAACTCCACCGGCATGTAAGGGGTTTTCTTGAACCGGTAGTACTGCCGGCCATCGTTGAGAATTCGGTCGGTCGCACCTTCCCCGCACAGACGCTCCATCCAGTCGTGGAGCACCATCCACTGATAGTGGTAAGTCACGGTTTTCCTGGCTTCAGTCAGGAGCTGTTCAGCCGCTACGCCCTCGCTCTGCAGCTTGTCACACACAGCGTTATGGAACTTCAGGAAGGCCAGGTGGGTCTGCGCAACCAGCAGGTTTTCATCGTTGCGCGGGTCACCAATCAATGCCACGCCTTCCGGGCTGCGGGGAAGGTCGTTGGCAAAATCGCCGGTGATGCCACCAAAATCGACGTTGATGTTCCGGCCAATCACCAACTTGGGACCACGTTGCGAAGGGTCCGCCGGGTTCCTGGCATACAGATGGGGTGAGCCGTCAGGGCCGAGACCATAGACATTATCCAGGTCCAGCGCCGGGGTACGGAAGTTCTCCAGTCCCAGCGGGTCCCTTTTCTTATCGGACAAAGAGCTCAGATCGAGCGTGATGTCGTGGTCGACAAACTGGCCAAAGTAGGTGTAACCGCCCGGAATGCCCGGATTGTCCAGTGAACTGTCCGTCGGATCGGGATCCAGCATGGCTTCCGCCAGCGCCTGTAACTTGTTGTCTGGCACATCCAGGGCCGACAGGCCCGGAAACATACGACCAAACATGCCTGGGTCATCGTGGCCGGATAACTGGTCAAGCCCCTTGCGTGACGGGTGCCGTCCGCCCATGCCATGGCCGGGACACATGTTGACTTTCTTGTACGTTTTTTCGCTCGTTTCGAACGTTTCCTTGATATTCATTCCTCTCTCCCATTTGGACTATCAGGTCCTCAGACCGTCGAAGCCGCGAACAACGGCCAGGGCGTCGTGCCCTTCGCGACGAGCCCCAGGGAAATAGCAGCTTCCATGCCAGCGAGATATCAAGTGAAAAAACCGAACTACGGGCCCATCGGAATCCCATGCTCAAACAGGCAGTTAACAACAACAGCCAGGCACATTCAGGACCGACAGCCAACATTGGACAACTTCCACGACCGCCGGAAAACAGCACGCCTGCATACATTGCTGACAGCGGGTGACGACGGAATTTTTTCAGGAGAGCACGAAAAAGTACGGATTTGAGATTTTTGCAGACAGGAGCCAACACAATCACTGCACTTTAAACACATTTACAGAGTTTTCTGGTTTGCTTTACACCCTACGTATCAAAATCTGACACTTTTTAGCCGAACGCCCTTGGCGTTTTCCACTTCGAGCTCTAATGACCAGCCCCTATCTCAGCCCTAAATAGCATTGCCCCGTAAAATCAGCCACCTGAATGGGTACAGACCTGGGCGAGGAATCAACACTCAGACGATATGTCGCATATGCAAAGATGTTGAAACTCATTACAGCTTTTACAAACCATTTCCGGAAATACTGGTATCAACGCCTGAAACGCGTCTCCAGAACCACCGCCGAATTGGTTCGCTCCACACCCTCAAGATTGCCGATTTCGTCCAGAACCGCACTCAGCTCCTCCAGGGACTGAGCCTGGACGATGGCAATCAGATCATACTCGCCGCTGACAGAATACAACTGGGATACCTGGCTGATCTGTTCCAGGGCTGCGTTGGTTCGAGCCGTCAGCTTCTGGAAAACCTTGATCGACACATGGGCCTCCACTTGGGTTGCCGTATACTCGCCTCCAAGCTCAACGGAATACCCGCGAATCACGCCACTCGCTTCGAGCTTTGCAATGCGGTTCTGCACCGTTGAGCGCGACAGGTCCAGTGCCCTGGCCAGGTCCGAGACACTGCAACGGGCATTCTGGCGCAGGTGTAATAGTAGCCTTTGGTCCTGCTTGCTGATCATATCGACATCATTCCTGGTCAAATTGCCATAATATATCATCATTTATCATTTTTTGACGCTACAAAATGGCACTACACCCCATCATACTGGCCCTACCACTCTCCGCTTCCAGCGGTCAGCAGATGAGGACATGTCTATGATTATCCGCCCGGTTGCCCTCTCAGACCTCGCCGCTCTGCAGCAGATTGCCGTGGAATCCGGCCCCGGTTTCACCTCACTGGTCGATGACCGTGATTTCCTGACCCAGAAAATCCGTCATTCCATGGACAGTTTTAACCGCCATACCGGTACCCCAGGCGACGAAGGCTATCTGTTCGTGTTGGAAGACCCGGAAACCGGCGAAATCATGGGTACCACCGGTATTGAAGCCTCTGTAGGCATCCGACGCCCTCTGTATCATTATCATCGCAGCCAGGTCGTTCACCACTCGCCGGAACTGAATCTGCTCCGCCGACTGGAAGTCCTCAACATGTGCAATCATTACACCGGTTGCAGCGAGATCTGCACACTGTTTTTGCGGCCCAGGTTTCGGCGGGCGCACGCGGGCAAGCTGCTCTCCCGGGTTCGCTTTCTGTTTATGGCCCAGCATCCGCAGCGTTTTGCTGAGACTGTCATCGCTGAAATGCGGGGCATCTCGGACGAAGGCGGGCAGTCGCCCTTCTGGGATTGGTTGCGGACCCATTTCGTGGATCTTGATTTCAGCACGGTGACACGCATGGTGGGCACGGGCGACAACGGCTTTATCGCCGACCTGATGCCCCGACACCCGCTCTACACCCATTTGATGGACGAAAACGCCCGCGCTGTTATCGGGCAGGTACACCCGCAAACCCGTCCGGCCCTCACCATGCTCGAAGCCGAAGGGTTCCGCCATAATGGTTACGTGGATCTGTTTGATGCCGGCCCGACCGTTGAGGCGAGACTGGCCGATATCCGCTCGGTATCGACGTCCGTCGGCTGCCGTATCCAGATTGTTGATGATGTGCAACCGACGCTCGAGGAATGGAACCGGGGTGGCCAGGGCCGACTGTTGGCCATCACCAATACCGAAACGGCGAATTTCCGCGCCACCGTCACCAGTGCTGCCCGATACCTGCCTGCTCACAATCTCCTGCAGGTACCGGCAGCACTGGCAAAGTCGCTTCATCTGCGCAACGATGGAGAAGTCCGCTTCATGGAACTTGCAACCGCACAGAGCGGCGCTGCGACCACAGCCATTCCACTGCGCCAACAACAGGAGGCCATCCATGCACACCGATAGAGATACATTGTTCCGCCACCTTTGGAACAATTACTGCGAGGTGACACCCTCGGCACAGGATATCCACCGGTTGCTGGATGACACCCAGGGCGGCGAAATTGTGAATGACCACATTGCCCTGCGTACCTTCAACATCGAGAAGGTAAACCTGGACAAACTGGCCGCGCACTTCCTGGCGCTGGGATATCACGAAGGCGGCGACTATCACTTCGACGCCAAGAAACTGTACGCAAAACACTACGAGCATCCAGATCCGACTGCCCCCAAGGTGTTCATTTCCGAATTGCTGGTTGATCAGTGTTCCGGGTCGCTGCAATCCATTGTGGAAGGCCTGGTGAGCCAGATGGACCCTACCGCCGTCACCCGGGACGACTTTCTCTATTCCGGTCGTCACTGGGATGTCGACCACGCCACCTACCAGACCCTGCTGGAGGAAAGTGAATACGCGGCCTGGGTAGCGGCTTGGGGTTATCGGGCCAACCACTTTACGGTGAGCATCAATCATCTCAGCCGATTCAAAACCGTGGCTGAAATCAATCAGACCCTCAAAGACAACGGTTACCGTGTGAACAGTTCCGGAGGTGAGATCAAAGGCTCTCCGGAAGAGCTGCTGGAACAATCTTCCACCATGGCGGACCGTGCCGACGTCCGGTTTACGGATCAGACGGCGGCCATACCAAGCTGCTTCTACGAGTTCGCACGTCGCTATGCCAAGCCTGACGGAGAGCTCTACAGTGGCTTTGTTGCCGCCTCGGCGGACAAGATTTTCGAGAGCACGGACAGCCGAACCTGAAGGACAAAGCCTTCAGGTCGTTACCAGTTCCTCACAGATGACCTTCAGGCAGGCTGGCCTGCATTGAGCACGAAGTGGTGTATCGCCGGCGATGTCCCCATCCATGGTGACCGTTCGGCGCGAACGGGTGGTGATCGACACGGTCGGGCTTTTGAGGTGAACCACTGTGCTGGTTCGTTTCGGAGAGTTACGGCTCAACCGCACCGTCAAAAAAGTCATGAAAAGCTGGAACAGCGAACGCGGCCTCACGGCCACGACATCCAATTGACCATCCCCTGCCGACGCCTGGGGAATCTCGTTGCCACCGCCGAAAAAGGCACCGGAGGACACCGCAATGGTCAGCCATCGCCCGGCTACGGTTCCCTTCTCGGTTTCGATGAGGCCATGGAAACCCCGATACACCCGCAGTTTCTGCAGCAACGCTACGCCATAGCTGAAGCGACCGAGAAGTCGTTTGGCGTCCGCCGACGACTCTCGAACCGGCAATGTGCCGAGTCCGATATGAGCCACGTTCAGAAACAGACCGTTATCGGTGGTGGCTACGTCCAGCATACGGGTCCGTCCTGCCGAGACCAGATTGCAAACATGCTGGGGATCGTCAGGCAGCCCCAGGTTGCGGGCAAAATCATTGGCGGTCCCGGAAGGCAGAACCGCGAGGGTAGCGCCGGTATCGAGACAAAAACCGGCCGCCGCATTTACTGAGCCATCGCCTCCAGCCGCGAGGATGAAGTCCCTGGGGCCCACCTCTTCGGTCCAACTCTTATCGTCAAGACTGCAATCCCGGATATCGACAATGCCCGCACTTTCCAGGTAATTTCGCCAGAACTCAGCGCCACGATTGTCCTTTTCCCCGGCGTTGGGGTTGGCCATCAACCAGTAAACCATTGCATACCGTCTTCCTGAGTCTGTTTTGGATTTTTGACGTACTAAGGTATAAGCCATGGTAGCGGAACTTGCCATCAACATGGTCAAGGTTTAACGGCGCTGTAACGCCGCCACCGACGAACTAAGGGAGACCGATGCTGGAAGATGTCAATGTTGTCTGGCTGGGGTCGATTGCCAGCCTGCTGGCAGGCCTTGGGACAGGTGTCGGCGCCCTGGGTGTATTCCTGGTCAGAAAGCTCACGCCACAGCTGCAGGACAGCATGCTCAGCGCAGCTGCGGGGGTCATGCTGGCGGCGTCGTTCTTCTCGCTACTACTCCCGGGCATCGAATACGGCGAGGAGCTCACCGGCGCTACCTGGAGCGCCGCGTTGATGGTTATCGCCGGTCTTCTCATGGGCGCAGGCCTGCTCTTCAGCATTCATCAGCGGCTACCCCACGAACACTTCACCCTGGGCCGGGAAGGCCCTGACAGCGCACGTATACGCCGGATATGGCTGTTCATCATCGCCATTGCCCTGCACAACTTCCCTGAAGGCATGGCCGTTGGCGTCGGGTTTGCCGGTGGTGACATCGGTAATGGGGTGGCCCTGGCGGTGGGCATTGGGCTTCAGAACATCCCCGAAGGCCTGGCCGTGGCCGTGGCCCTGCTGGCCATCGAGCACTCACGCCTGAAATCCTTCGGGATCGCGGTGCTGACCGGGCTGCTCGAGCCCGTTGGCGGGCTTTTCGGCAGCACCATGGTATGGCTGGCAGAACCCATCATGCCGTGGACCCTTGGCTTCGCGGCCGGTGCCATGCTGTTCATTATCAGTGATGAGATCATCCCCGAGACCCATCGTGGCCGCTTCAAGACCCTGGCCACCTTCTCGCTTCTGGGCGGCTTCGTCATCATGATGTTCCTTGACGCCACGCTGGGTTAGCCGGGAAACAACACCCTCGCCATACCGATGCTGCTGACGATCAACAGCACAACGCCCAGCACCCGGAAGAAGATCGGTGTTTCCGCCTTCAGCATGCGGTCGTGAACGTAAAGCCCGATGACATGACCAATGGCAGCGCAGGGTAACAGCCACAGGTGGTGGATCAGCTGCAGGTCGACGCCCACCCAGATAAACGCCGCCATTTTGATCACCACCAGGATGAACCAGAGTGCGAACAGGGTGTCCCGCAGGCGCTCTTTCGGCAGATGCTGCGCCACAACGGCAATAATCAGCGGGGCACCAATCAGGGACGTACCACTGATGTAGCCGCCCACCATCAGAAACACCGCGTCCACAGTCCGGCTGCCGCTGCGAAAAGGCCGGTCCAGGATGTAGGAGATGGAGTACAGGGACACGATCACAAAGATAATCGTGCTCATGATCTCTGACGGCAGTGTGATCAGTCCGAACACCCCGATCAGCTTGGGCACGATCATGATCGCCAGAATCCGCCAGAGATAATGCCAATCGACCGTACCCACGACCGCCGCGCCATCATCACCCGTACCCGACGACTTGCGATTATTCATCCAGATGGTCAGGGAGGAAAACACCAACAGGTGCACTGCAATGATGGGCAGGAACACCAGCGGGTCGTCCAGCACCAGCAGCAGGAAAGGCAGTGAAAGCACCGCCCCGCCGAATCCCAGCCCGGAACGGACAAACCCGCTCCAGATAAAAATCAGGCCAATCAGGACATACTGGTACAACGCCAAGTCAGACATAGAGGTATCGAGGTTCCGGGAGCCAGGTTCGCGAATACAAAGGTGTATGAGCATACCTGCCGGGAAGCCCTTACTTCCAGTAACAAACTGGCTACTTTTCTACAACGGAAGAAATGACAGAAAGCGCCTAGTTTTTAATCAATGCTTCCGGTAAAGCCGCCGGACAGAATTTCCGACAAGAACAACAGCCAGGCAGGAGGTGGGCCCTTCTGCCCGTGGTAAATGGAGAACAGCCATGTCAGCAGCAGTTGATCATCTGGACGAACGGCTCCGGGACGACGGAGAATCACTTGAGGAGATCATGCCCTCAGCCATCACCCTGGCCATGATGTTGCGCCACCGGACGATGGCGTCGTGGATGCGAATCGAGTTTGACGGCTACAGTGATACTTCGGAACTCCCGCCCTACCGGCGCGATGTTCCCGGCCATATCGTGGCCCGCTCACCCCAGTATGGCTGGATCCCCGCCCCGGTCGACGACAAGCAGAAGCAGGACTTCGGCCATCGAGACATGCCAGAAGGCATCAAATCCCTGGAAAAAACCTGTATGGCCTGCAAGAAAGGCACGGGCCACCGTATTGTTTTCGACAAAGAGGAAATGGCCACGCTTCAGGCGCATATCAACCTGACCGCCGAACTGGCCATTGCCATCAGCAGGGACAGCTATAACAAGCTGCTTCGCGTTGTTCGCTGCGCCCTGTATCTCTGGGAACAGGAACTCATGGAACACGGGCTCAGTGGAGACCACAATTCCTACAGCACACAGGAACGGGAAAAAGTTGCCCACCTCGATGACCCCGAGAAGTTCTGGCGCAAGGCGCTTGAGGATAACGCCGACCTGCCCATTCCCGACGTGCGGGAAACCGGGTTCTTCGAACGTTTCTTCGGGCGGACAGGCTGACACAGCCTCTAGCGTTTAACGGTCTGTCAGCTTGATCTCGATACGTCGGTTCTGTCGCAGCGCCTCGGCAGAACCGCCCGAAGCAACCGGGAAAAATTCCCCGAAACCGGCAGCTACCATGCGGTTCTGGGGAACGCCTGCAGAGGCAAGGTAGCGCACGACGGCGACTGCCCTGGCCGTGGAGAGTTCCCAGTTCGAGGGAAACGCTTCGGTATTGATGGGAATCCGGTCGGTGTGGCCGTCGATGCGCAGAATCCAGTCGATATCCTCGGGAATGGCGTCCACCACGTCCAGCAGCACTTCTGCCAGCTTGTCCAGCTCCTGTTGACCCTCCTGCCCAAGGCTGGCGGAGCCGGAGGCAAACAGCAATTCCGAAGGTAACAGGAAGCGATCGCCGACAATGCGGATGTTCTCGTTGTCCTGCAGAATATCCCGCAGCCTGGCGAAGAATTCCGACTGATAGCGCTCCAGTTCATTGACTCGTTCGGCAAGCAATGTATTCAGGCGCTTTCCCACCTCTTCAAGTTCGGCTTCCTTCTCGGCGGTGAGGTCCTCCTGTAAACGCAACGCAGCGGTGATGCGGCCGAGCTGATCCTGCAGCGCCGCAATCTGGTTCGAAAGCTGCTGGATGATTGTGCGCTGGGAAGCCGTCAGTTGCTCTTCATCCTCCAACTCCGACTCCGCCCTGGCGACGGCCTTGCCAAGATCTTCAACCCGCAGGGCCTGGGCCTCGGCATTGTATTGTTGCTCCAACCGCCGGGCCTTCTCCTCCTCCAGCTCCTCACGAAGTGTATCGTTCAGCGCGAGGCTTTCGCTGAAGCGGTTCTGGACCGCCGCCATCTCGTTTTCCAGGGCGGCGGTCTCTTCCTGCTCAAGACCAAGCAACCGGGAAATTTCCTGCAAGCGGCTATTGAGCCTGGCCAGTTCCGAATCCCGATCCGAGAGGGTTTGCGACAGGTACAGCTGGCTGACCACGTAAATCAGCAGCATGAAGATGATCAACATCAGCAGTGCCGACAACGCATCGACGTATCCGGGCCATACGTTGATGCTGCTGCGGGTTCGACGCCGGGAACCGATCATGGGGCTGGCCTGCTATCGCGGATCATCGTCAACCCGGTCCACGAGGTTGGTTACACCAGTCAGCCATTCCTCAAGGCCGTCATAAAACCGGTTCTGGGCGTGGCCCGCCTGGATATCCAGAAAACCCAGGACCAAGGAGCCGCCAAGCCCCAGCAGCGACGAGCTGAACGCCGTTCCCATGCCTTCCAGGGGTTCCAGCAGCCCAGACTGCAGGCCCGCAAACACCTTGCCGAAGTCCTCCTGGCTCATGTCCAGGTTTACAATGACGGCGCCTACGGAATTGATGGTTCCAAGCAGGCCCCAGAAGGTGCCCAGCAATCCCAGGAAGATGAGAAGACTGATGAAATAGCGGGTGATTTCGCGCTGTTCGTCCATGCGGCTGTGGATGCCATCCAGTACCGTACGCAACGACATGGTGGACAACGAGAAGCGGTCACGCTTGGAGTCGTCATCCAACTGTCGCGCCAGCGGCTTCAGAAGACGGGGTTCCTGCAATACGGAGAGCCCGGCGTTGCCGGTGCGGAACTGCGCAATCCAGCGCAATTCCGGAAACAGCACAAACACCTGGCGATAGGTGATGGCAATGCCAACCAGCAGCACACAAACAATTAACAGGTTGAACACCCAGTTCGCCATAAACGCGGCCTGCAATGGTTTGTGGATCAATGCACAAACCACCACAACGACCACCAGGAACAGCGTCATCCAGAAAAGGGTATGCTTGGGATTGCTCATTAACGCCACCGCATTCGTCGGGAAACACGTTAAAAGCTAGCACAAGCTTGCCATTACTGCTGTCCACACCCCCACTGGTTGCGTTAAGGATTTGTTACCACCGCTCAAGGCTCGTAGCGTTGAGCGATACTGTCCAGGGCGCCGCTGTCTCGCGCTTCATCAAGCGCTGCCTGAAGGTCCTCCACAATGGCCGGGGCCGTTTCGTTGCTGACCGCCAGGTACATCGGCGTCTCACGGAAAACGAGAACCGGTTTCAGGCCAGTGATGTCGTGCTCTTCCTCCGCCACCAGAGGCCCCACGAGACCATCTGTCACCCAAAGGTCGGCCTGGCCCAGCACCAAACGTCGAGGATTCTGCTCACCGGACACAGTCATGACCAGATCAAACCCCTCACTCACCAGATAGTCCGACATGACGTCACCCTTGTACCCGGCAATCTTGTACTGCCGGGCACCTTCGAGGGACTCCAACTGGATGTTGGAATCGGGCGCGGCAAACAGGGTCCACTTGATCGACGCCAGCGGGCCGACCCACTGAAACTCGTCTTCCCGCTCCTCGGTTCTGGCGGTGCAGAACAGAGCATGGTTCTCCCGCCCCTGGACCCATTCGTAGGCACGGCTCCAGTCCCGCATCTTCATGACGTATTCGTAGTCCACCCGCTCCATCATGGTTTTAACCATATCGGTACAGATACCGGTGATATCGTCTTCATTATGGGCGAAGCCCTGCCCCGTGGTTGACGCGTTATAGGGTGGGTAGTTCTCGGTGAAGATATACAGCTTCTCGTCAGCAACGGCCGACGACACCACCGCCAGCATAAGGAGGCCTTGCAAGACCGGTCTAATGAACTTCAACGGGCCGGTCATTTCTGGGCCTGGTTTGGCTGGCATGCTTTTGTCCTCGTCGCAATGGGTAGGGGTATTGGTAGTTTAGGCTAGTCACTTTGAGCAATAATGCCAATACACCCGTCAATACCTTTATCCATCGGAATAAACAGATTTTCCGCTGAAACTGGTCTACCGTGAGGTGTGAAGAAGTGTAAAATCTGAATGCATGTTTATGGAATTGTTGGCAGCCGGCCTGCCCAGGGACCCCGTTTATGACAGAAAGCCAGACCCGTATCACCGGCCTCCGTCAAAACGCTCTCATCGTTGTTCGCGGTTTTATTCCTTGTGGATGTGAACTGGTCGCGGCCTCGTCCGGCGACGACGGCGCCCAACTGACACTGGCGAACCTCACTTCGCCTGGTCTGATACAACACCTGAATGGGTCGGACCACACTCCCGCCGAACTATTTCTGTTTGACGGCAATCACCCCACGCGTGTGAGTGGTGGTCTACAAGCTGCCGCTGGGGACAGTGTGCGGATGACCAGTGATCCCCACGACGCGGAAACCATTGAATATCTGCGACGCTTGCCACAAAGGATTCCTGATCAGCTCACCCCACCCTCCGCCAGCTTGCCGTCGTTGCGAGATACCTACCAAAAACACACCCGGCGCCTGCTGGGCACCCTGGTAGCCGACTTCATCGACCACGCCTGCGAGGGTATCGGGAACGACCTTGAACAAGCGGCGGAAGTGCGTGAGATCACCCGTCTGAAGGACATGCGCTTTATCTTCAACAGTCGGGGGGAGCAGATATACCGGGATTTCACGCTGCAATTCCAAGCGTTCGACCACCAGCTCAACCCGAGTAAGGACAACAACAGCTATAACGGCGAACTCAGGGTCGTGGAGCAGCATGTTTTTGAGGACTGGCTGGAACTCCAGATGGTGGCATCCGAGCTCGCCAGCAAACACACCAATACGCTGTTCGTGCTCAGCCAGTTGCTCAACCAGCTTTTTTCCTGCGATATCAGCGACCGCAGCAACCCTCTTTCACCACTGTCACTGTGCACCTGCCTGCAATTCGCCATTGATCGACTCGGTATTGCCCGACAGCATCGCGGCACGCTCTACCTTGCTTTCGAGACCGTGCTGGACGACCTCTGGCCCCGAGCCGCAGAGTCGCTGAACCGCGACCTTCGTGCAGCGGGCCTGCTGGCGCTCGATCTGACCAGCTTGCCTTCCAACTGGTCACTGAGGGAATCCAATAAGGCCCGGGAAGCACCAACGGAGACGCCCCATCCCGAAGCATCGGTGGTAGATTCCACGCCCCACGCGGCACCCGCCTCTGCCCCTGGGCGTTCGTTACTGCGCCTCATGAGCCTGCAACAGGATCCGGGTAACGTGCGGGATACCTGGCCACGCACCAACCCACAGTTTACCGCCGAACTGCGACCGCACAGAGATGATCTGCGCAAGGTGCTGGGCGAGCCCGGCCCCAGCATGGAGGAAGCCATTCGAAACCTGGCATCCTCCAATCCGGATCTCGAACAGGCACTTGATGACGGTACGTGGGACAAAGTCACCCTCGTGGATCGTCTGTTCGCCCCACTGGAGCATGAACAGGGGCTGAACAGAACGCTGAGGGAACAGCTTGAACAGTTGAGACTTCCGGTTCTGGAGGTCCTGCTCGAGACCTCTGAATTCCTTGACCGTGACAACCACCCGGCCAGGACCATCGTCAACGATCTTATGCGCCTCTGCCTGGCCGAGCGGAGTTCAAGCCGCAACCTGGAACAGACGGTGACGGGGATTATCGATGAACTCATCCAGACGGAAGAACGGGATGAAGCCTTTTACAGGTCCATCGGTACCCGGTTGCAGGGCCTGGTAGAACGCCAGGAACAATCGTTCCTGAGGAACTCCGAACGTATCGCCAAGACCCTGGAAGGCAAGGAACGCCTGCGGCAGACGCGGCTCGGCGTGCAGCGACGCCTGAACATGATCCTGGCGGATAAAGCCGTGCCAACAGTACTGCTTGATCTTTTGAACGCAGGCTGGGAGCAGTTGATCGTACTGGCGGTATTGCGGGAAGGCGCTGAGAGCCAAACCGCCACAAGTTTCATTAACATCGTTGAGCAGATCCGCCTCTGGCTATCGGGCGGAGAAACCAGCAAGGATCTCGCATTTGAGCGGGAGTTGGAAAGCGACGCGTTGATCCAGCTTATCGACAGGGAACTACGTACGGTTGGCGAAGTGTCGCCAGTCCGCGATGTGGTGGCGAGGCTGACCCGGGAATTGCATCAGCAGGTATCGACCGAAACAGTAACCCTCGACGCCTATCCTCCGGGTTCCTGCCAGCAGGAGGAAGCGGAGGCCTCTACAGAGTCAGTTGACACCCGCTGGGCCCGGCGTGCCCAGGAAATTGGCGTGGGCGATTGGGTTGAGATTGTCCTCGACAATGGTGAAAAACGGCGCATGCGACTGGTCTGGGGCGGCAAGGATGTCTTTCGCTTTGTGTTCCTTTCGCCCCAGGGACTGGGTGAGGTGAGTTATCAATATTCCGAATTCGTGTCGAGACTGGCCCGCGGTGACGCGTGGCTCGTCAAGCAGGGAGACATTCCCTTTGTCGACCAGAGCCTGTTCGACATCGTTTAGGGGGTCTACAGCAAGCTCAACTTCGAAGCCACTCACGACGCCCTCACGGGATGTCTTCACCGGCATGATTTCGAGAAGCAGTTGGCCCAGGCCCTGTCCGTAATGGACGGCAAACCCGGTAGTCATACCCTGATGGTGTTCGACATCGACGAATTCAGTGTGATCAATGCCACCTATGGCACCGGCGTCGGCGACGAGCTCCTGAAACGGTTTGCCTCCCTGCTTCAGGATCAGGCTTCGGGACACTCCGGCGATCACTGCATCGGTCGACTGGGAGGTAACGAATTCGCACTGCTGGCCCAAAAGATGCCGGTGGAGGAAGGACTGGATTTCTCCGAACGGCTGCGTGACGCCTTTCGAACCGAGTCACATACCGTTGACGACACCGAATTCTCCGCCACCCTGAGTGCGAGCGTGTGCCCTTTCGAAGACACCCTACGCTCTGCCGGCGAACTGATGAACCAGGCCAACCTGGCGCTCAAATCCGCCAAGAAGAAAGGCGGAAACAGCGTTGAACTGGTTCGGGACCAATCCCAGCAAGTGCCCACCTCGGGCCCCCAGTGGGTACCCGAAATTGACCGCAGCATACGCGATGGCAGCCTGTACCTGAGAGCACAGCGGATCCTTCCCCTGACTGATGGCAGCAACGGTGACATGTACGAACTGCTGCTAGGCCTTCAGAACTCCTCCGGCCAGGAAATTTCCCCACAAAGTTACATTGAGGCCGCGGAACAGTTCCGCCGGAGTTCCCGTGTTGACCTTTGGGTGATTGACGAAGCAATAGACTGGATGGAAGGACACCCAGGCGCCATGGAGAGCATCCATACGTTCAACATCAACCTCTCCGGCGCATCATTGAGTGACGACGCCTTTCTGTTCGCCCTGGAAACGAGGATGAAGCAGCACAACGCCCTCACCCATCAGATCTGTTTCGAAGTCACCGAGACGTCCGCCGTTACCAACCTGCATTACGCCGCCGATTTCATGACCGAGATGAAGCGGCTTGGGTGCCGGTTTGCACTGGACGACTTCGGAACCGGCCTGTCCTCCTACGCCTACCTGCAAAAACTACCGGTGGACTACGTCAAGGTGGACGGCATATTCGTCCGTGACATGGCCAGTAACCTGACCAACTACGCATTGGTTCGATCCATCACCGAGTTGTGTCATTTCCTCGACATGAAAACCATCGCCGAATATGTGGAAGATATGGAGACATTAGAGCTGCTTAAAGAGATCCAGGTAGATTTCGGGCAGGGATTCTGTATTGCAAAACCCCGGCGGATGGATAGTCTGGGGGCCACCGCAAAAGCCTGAAACACCACAATCACCGAATCAACGGGAGACCACCCATGCCAAACAGCGTAAGAATCACGTACTGTACGGGCTGCAAGTGGATGCTTCGATCCGCCTGGATAGCCCAGGAACTGTTGAGCACCTTTGAAGAGGAGCTGAACGAACTGACCCTGATACCGGGCACAGGCGGAATTTTTGAAATTCACGTCAATGGCAAACGCATCTGGTCACGTAAGGAACAGCAAGGCTTCCCCGACATCCGGGAACTGAAGCAACTGGTTCGAAATGAAGTCTCGCCCGATCGATCACTCGGCCATACCGACGGGGTACCCACAGCCTGAGCACTCTGGTGTACATGCAAACCGGCCGCCATCATCGCCGGGCGACATAGCGAAACCATTTATTTACGTCCAGGCCTTAGACATTGGTTTCGTAGTGTCTTGCTGCAAAGGACGTTTCAGGCCACTATCATGGCATCTCTATTTGCGAAAACGAAAAGGCAACGCATGTTTCTTGAACGCTACCACGCCACCCAGAACGGACTCGTACTGATCAGCGCGACCCAGGCCAGTCGATTTGCCAAGGAAGTGGCCGGTGATTTTAATCCGATCCACAATCCGGATGCCCGGCGTTTCTGTGTTCCCGGAGACCTGTTGTTTGCCCTGCTATTGTCACACTTCGGCCTGTCCCGACAGATGACCTTCCATTTTCGCAGCCTGCTCGGCGAAAATGTTCCACTGGACTTCCGCGAGGACGACGACGGCCTGATTCGCGTCTACGATCAGAATGACAAGGTCTACATCGAGGTGGAACGCAGTGGTGAGCGGACTCACGATGACACCGTGATTGAGAACTTCACTCGCTGCTACGTGGCCGCGTCCGGCAAGAACTTCCCCCATACGCTCAAACCGCTAATGGAAAATGCTGGCGTGATGTTCAATCCGGACCGGCCAATGATCATGTATCAAAGCATGAGCCTGGCCCTGGATACGCTTGATGCGCCAAGCCCCGACCTTGAACTCCATAACGCGGAGCTGAAGCCGGACGGAAAGCGTGGCAATGTCTCACTGGACTACCGGCTGATCTCAGACGGCAACGTTGCCGGCGAGGTTTCCAAAAAGCTTGTGGTCAGTGGCCTTCGTGACTATGACGCCGGTGCCATGGATGCCGTGGTCGAGGAGTTCTATCGGCTCAAGGAAAAATCCTGGGATTGATGGGATGTCAACGCCCGTAAGCCAGGAAGAGAAACAGGCAGCTCTGGCCCGCCTGAACCGATTCAGTCAGATGGCCGATAACGCTATTGGCATACCCTTCACGCGCTTTCGGATCGGGCTGGAACCCATCATCGGCCTTGTTCCGGTACTCGGCGACCTGGCCGGGCTGCTCATGTCCTGCTACGTACTCCTGGAAGCGCACCGTGCCGGAGCCAGCCCCCGGGTCAAACAGCAAATGGTCAGGAACATGCTGATCGACTTTTTCGGCGGCCTTGTTCCGGTCATTGGCGACGTCTTCGACTTCGCCTGGAAGGCCAATGTCCGGAATACCCAACTGCTCAGGGAGCACCTGGAAACCGAACTGAACGTTCCGCAAAAGCCGCGGTTCCCCTGGATGCAATTCCTGGTGATCGTGGGCACCCTGGCAGTATTCACCGCCCTTGTGGCGGTATTTGCGCTCTGACTCAGGGTCACTACGGATTTATCCCCAATGCTTTCTGGCCTTAACTCGGTACATGTCACCCTATGCCTGTGACCCGTCATCACCAAGAGGACAGACAACATGGCAAAGACCCAATGCTCCAACTGCGGAGCCAGCCTTCCCACCGAAACGCCTAAATGCCCGGAATGCGGGAGCCTTCAGAGCTCCAGGCCCAAAATGATTATCGGCGCCGCCGGCGTTCTGATCGCAGCCCTGGCCATCGTGCTCGGCGCCATCTATGTTATAGCCAAGGATGAGCCCGCCAATCCGGCCGGTAGCACCACCGAGATCAGGCCCTAGCACCCCGTCTGGCTTCTAGGGAGAACCATAACAACAAACCATGAGGCACGCATGAGCGATACCACACCCGATACAGTCTGGGACTATCTGATCCAGGGTGCCAAGGTCTTCGACGGTATTGGCGAATTACCGGTCCGCGAAGACATCGCCATCGCAGATGGCAGGGTCGCAGCACGAGGGCCGGACCTTGATCCGCAAAAAGCGCACAAGGTCATCGATGCCACTGAACGCTGGGCCATGCCAGGGTTGTTTGACATTCATACCCACTACGACCTGGAGCTGGAGGTTGCCCCTGGCCTGCCCGAATCCGTGCGCCATGGCACCACCACGGTTGTCATTGCCAACTGTAGCCTGGGGCTGGCGTTTGGCGCACAGCGCAAGGACGGTGCAGACCCGATTGTGGACTGTTACGCCCGAGTGGAGAACATTCCCAAGGACGTCCTGCGGGCGACCGCCGATCGAGTGGACTGGAAGAACCCGAAGGAATACATCCAGCATCTGAACAGACTTAGCCTGGGCCCGAATCTGGTCACCATGGTGCCGCACTCAATGTTGCGGATTGAGGTCATGGGGTTTGACGCCAGCATTTCCCGTGACCCCACGGAAGACGAACTCAATGCCATGGAGGCCTTGCTGGAGCAGGCCATGGATGACGGCTATGCCGGATTCTCCACCGATGCCCTGCCGTTCCATTACCTGGCCAACCAGCCCAACACCCGCAAGACCATACCCACGCAGTTCGCCAAGTACCCGGAAATCAAACGGCTGACGGACGTGGTACGGCGCAAGGGCGGTGTCTGGCAGGCCACGCCACCGAAAGACAGCACCATGGGCACCATCAAGACCTTTCTGCTCAGTTGTGGCCTACTCCACGGCAAACCACTCAGAACAACGGTGGTGGCTGCCCTGGATGTGCAAAGCAACCGCAAGATCGTGCGGCTGGCGAGATTGCTGGCCCGGGTTCTCAATTCCCGACTTTTGCGGGGTGACTTCCACCTGCAGGCCCTGGCCGCCCCCTTCAAGGTATGGTCCGACGGCGCCGTAACGCCGCTCTCCGAGGAGATTGAGGAACTGCGTATTCTCAATGAGACCGAACTGGAGGACCGTGAAAGCCGGCTGAAAATCCTCAACGATCCAGCCTACATCGCGTCGTTCAAAGCCATGTGGATGAGCGGCAAAACCGGTTTTGGCCTCAAGCGCCTCAAACGGCTGGTACGCCTGGAGGACTACGCCTTCAACCGTACCCTGGCGGACATGACCATCGACGTATGCCCCCTGAGAGAATGGCAAGGCCATACCTTTGCCGATGTCTTCGCTCGGGTGAATGCCGCCAACGCAGGAAAACCACTCGAAGGCAGCGATGCGGAACGGGCCCTGCTGAAAGACCACTTCTCTGGGGTGAAGGACGAAGGCGATTTCGTGCTGGCGATGCTGCGGGCGTTCGACCGTGATCTGAGCTGGTATACCGTGTCCGCGAATCGGAACGAACGCGTTGTCCGCAACCTGCTGATGGATCGGCAACTGCTGCCGGGCTTCAATGACAGTGGTGCCCATCTCACCAACATGGCCTTTTACGACGGCAACCTCAGAGCCCTGAAACTGGCCTCTGACGGCGGTGATATAGATGTAGCGTATATGGTACGCCGTCTCACCCGAGACCCCGCTCGCGTGTTTGGCGTCAAAGGGGGCGGCATCGAAGTGGGCGATCAGGCCGACCTTATCCTGGTAGACCCGTCAGCCCTGCGCCGCATGGACCACAACAATACGGTGCAACGTCAGTACCGTGAGGCATTTCAGCACGAACAACTGGTTAACCGCACCGACGGTGTGGTGCCCCTGGTGATGATCGCAGGTCATCCAGCGTGGCACGGAACGTCGTTCGACAATGCACTGGGTCAGAAAAAAATGGGCACCGTACTGGACACCACCTTCTGACATCCCGCAATCCTGTTGCCAACACTGCCTGAACTCTAATACTGTTCAGGCATGGACAAGAACACACCGGTTCCCCGCCTTGCCTTTCTTTATCCTGGACACGCTGCCGAGGATGACTACCCACGTCTGGCCGGAATGATCTCGCCACCGGCTGAGGTGAGAGTCGTACATACGGCGTTCGATGAGGATGCTCATACCGTTGACGCACTCACCGAAATGGGAAGCCCAGCGCGCCTTACGGAAGGAGCCGGACACCTTGAAAGTGCGGATATGGAAGCCGTTCTATGGACCTCCACCAGTGCCAGTTTCGTTCGTGGCATCGACGGTATAGGGGAACAGATCGAGACGCTCGAAAACCTGCTTCATATCCCGGCCTCTACCACGGCCATGGCATTCGCCAGGGCGGTTACCGCCATCAACGCCAGGCGGGTCGCCATCGCGGCTACCTACCCGCGGGACATAGCCCTGCTGTTCAAAACCTTTCTGGAGCACTTCGATATCGAGGTAGTGCACATAAACTGCCGCGGCATTATTACCGCAGCGGAGGTGGGCACGCTGGAGAAAGAGGCCGTATTGAGGTTCGTGACGGACAATGACCACCCGGACGCAGATGCGCTATTGATTCCCGATACCGCATTGCATTCCGCCGCCTGGCTGGAAGACCTGGAGGCAGCGGCGGGCAAGCCGGTACTGACCGCTAATCAGGTCAGCTTCTGGGAGGGGCTGAGGCTGTGCGGCAAACTGACCCCGCAATCCGGCCTGGGTACCCTGTTCCGGGTAGACCCCTGGAACTAGGCCGCCTGTTTTCGCTGCTGCGTTACCACCAGGGCAACCCCGGTGATGGAGATAACACCCCCAATCATCGCAAGCACGCCCAGCCTTTCATCAAACAGCCAGTACGCTTCCAGCGCTGTGACAGGTGGCACCAGATAGAAAAGACTGGCCACCTGTGAGGCAGCACCGCGCCTGATAAGCCACATCAACAGCAGAATCGCCCCGATGGAAACACCGAACACCAGCCAGACCATCGACCAGATCAACGGCTGAGCCCACACCACCTCACGGGTTTCAAACGCAAAGGCACCAACGGCGAAAAACGTTGCCGCAGCACTGTACTGAATGAACGTACCTGCGACGAGATCCGACTGGGTGCCGTTACGTTTCTGGTACACCGTGCCCAAGGATATTCCGCCCAGGGACAGCGCAGCCCAAAGCAGAGTCCAAAGCGGGAAATCGGAGGCGGAAGCACCACCGCCGAACTTTTCCAGCAACACCAGTGTTACACCGACCAGGCCCAGTGCCAGGCCCAGCCATTGCCGGCTCGAGACACTTTCCTTCAGCACCAGAATGGCCACGGCCGACGTTACCAGCGGCTGCAGGCCGACAATAAGCGACACGATTCCCGACGGCATGCCCCCCTGAATCGCGTAGTAAACCCCGCCCAGATAACAGCCATGCACCAGCAGGCCGGTAACCGCCAGATGACCGGCACCACGCCAACCAGGCCAGCGGGTTTTCATTATCCAGGCGAGTACGCTGAGCAGTACCAGCGTAAACAGCATGCGTATCAGCAGGAGCGTAAACGGCTCAGCGAAGGGTAAACCATACTTGGCGCCAATGAAGCCCGTGCTCCACAGCCAAACAAAGAGCGCCGGCACAAAAAACGAATAGAAAATCGGGGGCATACGGTTAACCGAGAGGCAGACGAATGTGAGTCTGCCCACTGTAACCTGTGACTGACAAACAAAACAGATACAGTAAACGGAATTAACAACCAGTACAGATGTTCAGGGCGGGTCTGTATGGCCGGTGCAATTCCGAAACGCCGTCTAAATGCTGTCGTTCTTCTTGTCCGAGTCGTCCATCAGTTTGCGCTCGGTTTCATTCCACTGTTCTGACAAAGCGTCGTAGGCGTTGGAGAAGCCCTGCTTGGCACGTTCCCAGGCGGAGGATGAACTGGCCTGCAGCTCGTCATACCATTGCTGGACGCGTTGCCGCTGCTCCTGCAGTGACTCAAGGCTTTTCCTTGACCGTTCCCGGGCCGTGTCACTCATGTCGTCCCAATTCTGATCCAGTTCCTGCTGTAGCGTGTCTATGCGCTTGTCGAGAGCTGAGAGCGTATTTTCAATGGCTGTTTCCGCCTCTGCTTTCTGGTCCGCACCGAACTCCTGCAACGCCTGGCCAAGCTCGCGGGTTTCTTTTTTTAGCGACTCAACCGAAGAATCCCCGGACGATTCCGCCTGCAGGGAACCGGACATGCCAAGTGCAAGAACGAAAGCCAGAGAATAACCGAGTTGTTTGAAGAGCATTGAAATTCTCCCGATATTATTTGGTAGACAGTAACAACTTTTGTCGTAAAACCGCACCTTAGCAAAGCTTAATCAACCGACAATAAAGGTAATTAGACCAACAAAACAATCGTTTGCAGCACAAATCATTCTCTTGCGAAGCGTTTTCGGACTTCCACTATTTGTGGCTTTCAGGCCCATGTGCCACTTTGAAGGTGACGTTACACAACAGGAGAAATACTATGCTCTATTGGGCTATTGTATGCCTGATCGTCGCGGTAATCGCCGGCGTACTTGGTTTTGGTGGTATCGCGGGGACAGCCGCAGGGTTTGCGAAAATTCTGTTCTTTATCTTTCTGGTTCTGCTGGTTATTTCACTGGTGGCCAACGCGCTTCGGGGCAAAGGACCAAAACCCTAGAAGTCTTCGCTTCCGGCGGCATGTTTTTAACGTGTCGCCGGCATCTGCAGTATCACCGACGATATGTCATCGCACACATCCTCCTGACTCTTGCCAACACAATTTACCGTCACGTCCGCAGCCCTCGAGTAAAGCTCAAAACGTTCCCAAAACAGCTGTTCCAGCGACTGATCCGGTCGCCGGGAGATGCCCCGGGCGCTATAATCCCCTATCCGCGCAACGACCACCTCCAGCGGAATATCAAGAAACACCACGAGACCATCAGCTTTCAGGTGAGTCATCGCAGGTTCGCTGTAGACAGCACTACCGCCCGTGGATATCACCTGACGCCGCACATCCAGCCTCAGCAATACCTGCTCCTCGATTCGCCTTAGTGCCTGATAGCCATCGCCGTCGACTATGTCCTGTAAGGTACGGCCTGCTTCCTCCTGAATCAGCAGGTCCGTATCAATAAACCCCAAACCAAGCTGTTTTGCCAGCAGCACCCCAACCGTGCTTTTACCGCTGCCGGGCATTCCGATGAGTACAACGTTGCTGCGGGACGTATTCAAGGGCACAGGGTCTCCGGGATTTTCGCCAACAATGAGAATTGAGCGGCTATATTGAGAAAAGTAACACTTTTCCGACAAACATTGCGGTTTCTTCAGCCAATTAACGCCGTATAATCCGCGGTATGGTTGTTATTCACGAATGCGGGCGGCGTTCTTGATCATGCACTCCAAGAGTCAACGATGATAAGCAGAAAAACCCTTTTCACTCCCTCGCTGGCATTTCTTCTACTGGCCTTCGCTGCGCCCGTATTGGCGGACAGTATCAAACGCATTGTGCACGCCGACGGTACCGTGGAGTACACCAACGTTAAGGGCAGTGGCGAGAAGCGTGCGTCGACAAAAGACGAAGTGGTTTACCGTTATACCGACGACAATGGCGTGGTTGCCTATAGCGGTATCCAGCCCGCCAGCTTGAATTTCGATGTCATCCGGTTCCACTGCTACGCCTGTGACCCGGATTCCAACGTGAATTGGCGCACCACACCGCTGTTCCTGTCGCCCTACCGGGATGAGATCAAGACGGCCGCCAGGGAGTTCAACGTTGACCCCGCTCTTGTTCGGGCCGTCATCCATGCAGAATCGGCGTTTAATGACAAAGCCCTGTCGCCCAAGGGAGCCCAGGGGCTGATGCAGTTAATGCCTGCCACCGCAGAGGAGCTGGGTGTTCGTAATGCCATGGTTGCCCCGGAGAACATTCGCGGTGGAGTCAATTACCTGGCCCGTATGCTCAAGCGCTTCGACGGTGACATCAAGCTGGCAACGGCCGCTTACAATGCCGGCCCTGGAGCTGTCGGGCGCCATGGTGGCATACCACCCTACGCAGAAACTCGCGCCTACGTGGAACGGGTTGGAATCCTTCACCAGCGCTACGCCAGTAACTGACCGGCCTAACCGAACGCCAGCCAGGCGCCCACCAGAACCATCAGACTGCCAGCCACGCGGTTAACCGTGCGAACACCACCGCCCTGCTTTAGCGCCTTGCGCAGAGTCTTTCCACCATGGGCATAGAGCTGAAGGCAGAGGAACTCCAATCCCAATATAATCAGGATGAGAGCCGTAAGTTGTGGTGCTATCGGCAGCTTACTGTCGATAAACGGTGGCAATAGCGCGATGAAAAACGCCCAGCCCTTGGGGTTGGCAATAGCGGTCACAAACCCCTGGAGCGCCAGTTGTAATCGTGAGCTCTCCACCGGTTGCGAATCCTCTTCCGGCATGGCCATTTTACCCCGCGACCGCCACATCTGGATGCCCAGCCAGGCAAGGTAGGCGCCGCCTGCATACTTAAATACAGCGAATGCCGTTGGGTATTTCAACATGAAGGTGGCCACACCCACCGCCGCTGCAGTCGCCACTACGGCCACACCAACCAATTCTCCGGCCATCATCCACAACGCCCGCTTCACGCCAATAGTGATGCCGAGGGACAGCGCCAGGGTCATACACATACCCGGCGTAATGGACACCACAAAGAAGGTTGGGATAAACGCAGACAACAAGGCCAGGTTCAGTGACATCACGGGCAGACTCTTACATTGAAAGAATATTGGACGTTAAGAGAAACGAAACTCTTAATTATACAGTCCACGCAGATAATGCAACCCCGACAGCTGAGCCATCTGCCCACGAATCCAGGCCACCCTCTCCCATACATAGGACGAGGGACTGGCGGCACTGAGCACTTTCGGGTTGGGAAGAACCGCGGCAAGCCGTGCTGCCTGGGTTTGCGACAGCCGGCTGGCGGGGATGCCGAAAAAGGCCCAACTGGCAGCCTCAACACCGTAGATCCCATGGCCGAATTCGGCGATATTCAGGTACACCTCCATGATCCGACGCTTCGGCCAGATGGCGTCGATACCGAGCGCCAGCCCGGCCTCCAACGCCTTGCGTACGAAACTGCGTCCGTTCCACAGGAACAGGTTTTTTGCCGTTTGCTGGGTGATGGTGCTGGCGCCCCGCAACCCCTGGCCCGCACGATATTCCGCAAGTGCCTTGCGAATGGCACTGAAATCCACCCCTTGATGGTACGGAAAGCGTTGATCCTCACTGGCCACCACTGCCAACGGTACCCAGGGTGATATCTCGTCCAGGCTAACCCACTCTTGTCTGAGCTCGTGGCTGGAACCGGAAAACAGATGCCCCAGCATGAAGGTGGACGTCGGCGGATTCACGAACCGTAGCAAGACAATCAATGCGATTATCAGCAGCAAAAAGCCCACCAGTAACCAGGCAAGCGCACGCAGGGATTTTTGGATCACGGATCGTTGAGCCACGGTGTTATCATCACGCAGGTTTGGGAATCACGGAGAAAGTCGGAAAGACTATAACATTGCCACTATGAAGCTTTCCCGAATTCTCAGTAATCAAAACGGTGTCAGCCGCAAGCAGGCCAACGCTCTGGTCGCCGCCGGAACGGTTACAGTGGACGGTTGTATCTGCAGGGAGACAGCCCGGGAAGTCGACCGTTTCAGCACTGTAGCCTGCAACGGCAGTGTAATCCAGCACGGGGACCTGGCCCACTACCTGATGCTGAACAAACCGGCCGGATACCTCAGTGCCACGGCAGACAAGGTTCACAAAACCGTAATGGAGCTGATCGACCCGGAACTGCGAAAAGACCTTCACATTGCCGGTAGGCTCGACCGCGCCAGCACCGGTTTGTTGATACTGACCAATGATGGAACCTGGTCACGAAGGCTTACGGAGCCCAGGGGAAAGCTCCCCAAAGTCTACCGGGTCACCACGGTCGAACCGGTTTCAACCGATGCCATAGAGCACTTCGCACAAGGAATCTGGTTCGAATACGAACAGCTGACCACCTCGCCTGCGCGCCTGGAGCCGCTGTCTGCCAACGAATCCAGGGTAACGATCTACGAGGGCCGCTATCATCAGATCAAGCGTATGTTCCACGCAACGGGCAACCGTGTGAGTAGCCTGCACCGGGAACAAATGGGCGCGATCACACTGGACCCAACGCTGAAGCCCGGGGAATTCCGACCACTCACCACCCGCGAAGTTATTCTGGAATAACAACGAAACAGGGGGCGGTTTCCCGCCCCCTGTGATCGCCGGTCTTCGATGGCGATCAGTTACATTGGCCGGCTTCGAAGACGCCGCTGTCGGTCTCCTTCACCCAGCTGTAGGTGCCGGATACCGCGCCCAGGTAATCGTTCCCACCGGTGGTGTAGTACCCCCCTGAATAGTACGCCCGGCCAGCGGTATCATGGTTGAGATGGGTGTCGTTCCAGTCCTGGCAGGTGACATCGCCGCCGGAGCCATCATCACCGCCTCCGCCGGTTCCGCTGCAGGCGCTGGGTTCGGACGTATACCATAGCCCCGGATCGCCCTCATAGAGGGTGACATTGCTCCAGGTGTCGAAGGAGCCCCCGATGTCGATGTCGTCGCCACTGGCATAGGCCCTCAGGTTGGAGTTACCTCCAGCGTAGGCCCGGTTTGCCGAGATGTGGGCACTGGGCGACGCTGTCGCCTGCTCGCAGGTCTCGGTTGGTGCGTTGGGATCATACACCTCGACCTGACGGCTTTTTGTCGTGGTGTTGCTGTCGCTGTCGGTCGCACTGTAGTCACAGGTGTAGGTTCCAACCGTTGACGTATCCACCCCACTGCAGTCAGCCGTTACCGTCAATGAACCGTCCTCGGCATCCTGCCCGGTGGCACCCGGATCGGTAAACGTGGTGTTGATCGCCACCGTCATCGGGTTATCGCCGATCAACGTGATGACCGGGAAACCCTCAGGCTCGGTTCCATCGCGGCTGTGACGGTTAAAGAAATCCCAGATAATATCCGGATAACTGGGCCCCACCCTCACGGACCATTTGCCATTATTACCATTCTCGCCACCTACCCAATAATGGCCATGGTTGGTGTCCTGGGTATTGGGTGTCGACAAGGGTCCATCCAGGTAGACGGTTTCAACCACCGAACGTGTTCCGCTGGTGCCATCCTGGGTATAACGGATGTGCTCGCAGCTGTGGTTGTTCTGGTAGTAAGGCGAACAGGCGACAGAGGAAGCATAGGCTTGGCCCGTAGTCTTGAACCCGGACTCGCCGAACACCTGTAGGTGCGCATCCCGGGTGTTATCAGCCGCCTCTTTCACCACAGTGCAGTCATTCTCGTTCTGCAACACCATGAGCGGGATTGGATACTGGTCGTCCACCTCCGACTGCATGTCGGAGGATACCCGCGATACGCTGTGAAACGTCGCACTGCCGGGACACTGTCCGGACAACGAGACAGACGCAGAATCCTCACCGTACGGCAGGCCCGAGGCAGGCGCGGCCGCCGCCCAGTATTCGTTGTGGGCCACCGAGGCTACGGTTGCCATGGCACCGCCGGAAGACAGGCCGGTGATATAACGGCGATTGGCGTCAATGGTGTAATTGGCCTCAACAGCCTGTGCAATCTGGTGCAGGTCTTCCACTTCGCCGGCGCCTTCGTGGCGATGGTGATCAAACCAGAAGCCCCAACAGTTTTCATTACGCAGCCCGTCGTAGCTGGTAATGAAGGGGGCAACCAGAATGAATCCGTACTCATCGGCGGCGGCTTTCAACCCCCAGTCATTGAGCACGTCGTTGTTGGTCTGTTTGCAACCATGCAATGCCATCACCATGGGTGCAGGCGATTGCACGTTCGAGGGCACGTACACCTTGTAGTTACGGGCTCTGGACTGGTTGTAGGATTGCTGTGGCAGGGTATAGGAATCTGTCTGGCCTGCGAACGCAGGAAGAGCAGGAATCATCAGGGCGGCGGAGGCCAGCAATGCCGATAGCGTGCCACCACGCACCTGACGTGCGATGAGTTGGAACATCTTGAGCTCCTTTTATTGGATTTATTGTTCGGCAGTGTTGGAACTGAAAGATACGTGCCAGGATTGCAGGTTGCTGATTTCCCTCATCCCAGGGAGGGGGCCGAGTAAAGGTATGCCCGGAACGCCGGACAGGGTGTCCGAGCGCCCGGACGGCCAAGAGCCTGCACGGGCAGTCATTCGCTCAACTTTCAGGTACCCTGCCCTTATTCGCCCTTACACACAGGAGCCACCATGACCCAAATAGCCATCGACATTGTTTCCGATATTGCCTGCCCCTGGTGCGCCATTGGCTATGCCCGCCTGGAAAAGGCGATGGACGCCCTGAAAGACGACATGGACTTCACCGTTGCATGGCATGCCTTTGAGTTGAACCCGGATCCATCCGGGGACGGTGAACCTATCCTGCCCGCCCTGAGCCGCAAATACGGCCGTAGTGAGGACGAGATGAGAGCCAATCAGGCGCAGATGATGGACATTGCCAAGGGGCTGGGACTGAATTTCGAGAAACTCCAGGAACGCTACACTCGAAACACCTTTGATGCCCATAGGCTGGTGAAGTGGGCCGGTGAACAGGGCAAGCAGACCGATATGAAACTGGCGTTTTTCGAAGCCTATTTCGGACGCGGTGAGAATATTTCCAATCCGGATACGCTGATCCACTGTGTGGAAACGATTGGCCTGGACGGCTCGCAAGCGCGCGAGGTACTGGCATCTGACCAGTATGCAGAGGCTGTGCGAGAGGAAGAAACGCAGTATCAGCAGGCGGGGGTGTCAGCGGTTCCTGCGTACATCATTAACCAGAAATACCTGATATCCGGTGCGCAGGAGCCAGACACCCTGATCAACGCGTTCCGGGAGATCGCTGACTCTGCCTGACCAAAACCCTCGCAACGCCCTTCCCTGGGCGTTGCGAGGTGACAGGTCGTTACTCGGATGCCGCAATCAGGCTGGCGTTGCCACCCGCGGCCGTGGTGTCCACGCACAGGTGGCGCTCAATCACAAACCGCTGGTCAAGCTTGTGCTCGGTGATCAGCGGTAGCAGCGCACCTTCCCGCTTCGCCAGAGCCTGACGGTACTCTTTCAGCAAGGATGGCTCAGCGCAGCTTACGGCTGCCTGGAAACCACGCGCCTGGGACAATGCCTCTGGCTCCAACAGACCCTCAATACCCACAATCGGCAAACCAGCCTTGGCAGCACGATCAACCGTATCCTGGGTACCCGGCGCAATCACAACCACCTTGTTGCCCTGGGACAATGCCGTTGCGGCCTGCTCCAATGCGGCCTCCTTGTCCGGACCGAGACAGACCACCACACCCCGGGCATGATTGCTCAGGCGGTTCAGCTCACCCGTTGGCCCCGGCAATTCCTCGGCATGGGCGTCCAGCGGTGCTGGCACATCTCCGAAAATCGGCTTCATGGCTTCAATTCGTGGCTCCGGCGCGGGCGCTTTTACATCCGCCACCTTGCCAATCAGCCCTTCAAGCTTCTTGATATCCACCGTTTTGGCGCTGGCATCCGCCGGGCGTTCAACCGTTTCGCTTTTCAGGAAACGACGCACGTACTGCGGGCCACCGGCCTTGGGGCCGGTGCCTGAAAGCCCTTCACCGCCGAACGGCTGGGAACCGACAATGGCACCGATCTGATTGCGGTTAACATAGGTGTTCCCCACCTTGATACGGCTGGCGATGCGTTCAACGCGGCGGTCAACACGACTGTGAACACCGAAGGTCAGTCCATAGCCCTTGGCGTTGATGCTATCGACAACTTTGTCCAGATCCTTGGCCGCAAATGTGGCCACATGCAGCACCGGGCCGAAGATTTCTTCTTCCAGCTCTTCGATGCCGCTGACACTGATCACCGCAGGTGACACGAAGTTGCCTTTCTCCGGCACCGCTATTTTCTTCGTCAGACGACCCTTGGCTTCATACTTGTCACAATGGTCGACAATCTTCTTCCTGGCCGTTTCATCAATCACCGGACCAACATCGGTGGACAATAACCAGGGATCACCAATGCCCAACTCGTCCATTGCGCCATACAGCATTTCCAACAGATGATCGGCAATGTCTTTTTGCACATACAGCATGCGCAGTGCCGAACAACGCTGGCCCGCGCTCTGGAAAGACGACGCCAGAACATCACGCACCACCTGCTCAGGCAGTGCCGTGGAGTCCACGATCATGGCATTCAGGCCACCGGTTTCCGCCACCAGGGTGGCATCGGGGGCCATGTTCTCGCTCATTTTCTTGTCAATGCGCTGAGCCGTTGCGGTCGAGCCGGTGAAGCAAACGCCGGCGACCCGCGAATCGGATGTCAACGCCCCGCCAACCGTCGCACCGGTGCCCGGCAGCAACTGGATCACATCTTCCGGAATACCGGCCTGGTGCATCAGCTCCACGGCCCTTACCGCCAATAGCGAGGTCTGCTCGGCCGGCTTGGCCAACACAGCATTGCCTGCTACCAGGTTGGCAAGAATCTGGCCGGTAAAGATCGCCAGCGGGAAGTTCCAGGGCGAAATACACACCACGACTCCGCGCGACTCACCGCTGTCCTTGTAGCGAATACCTTCGTTGGCATAGAACTGGGCGAAGTCCACCGCCTCCCGAATCTCAGCGACGCCATCCAGCAGCGACTTACCGGCTTCGCGGGTGGCCAGCGCAAACAGCTCGTAGGCATTTTCCTCATACAGGTCAGCGACCTTGCGAAGACACTCGGCCCGCTCTTCGGCGGACCGGGCCGACCAGGCCTTGAAGCCTTCCTGAGCTGCGGTGATCGCTGTGTTCACGTCCTCCTCGGACGCCTGCGTCACATGGCCAACCGTGTCTTCCGCGTCGGCGGGGTTACGGACCATTTGCACTTCCGCACCGGATACTTCGCCAGCGATAATCGGACCGCCTTTCCAGCGATGGTCACGATAGGCATCCCGGCCTTCGTTGATTTCCGCAACCGTCACCGGATCGGTGATGTCCCAACCCTTGGAGTTTCTGCGCTGTTCGCCGAAGAGCTTGAAGGGGTGGACGATCGCCTTGCTTGAGATATTACTGCCCATCTCTTTAACGGAGTCTATCGGGTCTTTGGCGATTTCTTCCGGCGTAATGCTCTTGTCCACGATCTGGTTCACGAAGGAACTGTTGGCGCCATTTTCCAGCAGGCGACGTACCAGATACGCCAACAGGTCTTTGTGGGGGCCAACCGGGGCATAAATCCGGCAAGGCACACCACTGGTTTTCAGCACTTCGTTGTGGAGTGATTCACCCATACCGTGCAGGCGCTGAAACTCATAGTTATCCACGCCTTTGGATTTTGCCAGCTCGAGCACCGCCGATACCGAATGGGCATTGTGGGTGGCGAACTGCGGATAGATCCGGTCGGTCATGTTCAGCAGCTTGGTTGCGCAGGAGAGGAACGAAACGTCACTGCAGGCCTTGCGGGTGAATACCGGGAAACCGCTCAGGCCCATTACCTGGGCGCGTTTGATCTCGGCGTCCCAGTACGCGCCTTTCACCAGGCGCACCATAAAGCGACGGTCGTACTTCTCAGCCAGCCCGTACAGCCAATCCAACGCGAAGGCTGAACGCTTGCCGTAAGCCTGAACCACAACACCAAAACCGTCCCAACCGGCCAGTTCCGGGTCCGCGACCAGGGCTTCAATGACGTCAAGGGACAGATCAAGCCGATCCTGTTCCTCGGCATCAATATTGAACCCCATATTGGCCGCTGCGGCCTTCTTTACCAGCTCTTTGGCGCGGGGTAGCAGTTCGCTCATCACCCGCTCTTTATTGCCATATTCGTATCGGGCCAGTAGTGCGGACAGTTTGACGGAGATACCCGGATTCTTGCGCACATCGCCTTTGCAGGCCTTGGCAATACTATCAATGGCATTGGAGTAGGAGTCGAAATAGCGCTTGGCGTCCTCATCGGTGCGGGCAGCCTCACCCAGCATGTCATAGGAATAGGTATACCCCTTTTCCATGTATTCTTTGGCTTCGTCCTGGGCTTCGTCGATATCACGGCCCAACACGAACTGACGGCCCATTTCCTTCATGGCCTGACCGGCAACCGTGCGAATGACCGGCTCGCCGAAACGCTTCAGCAGCTTACGCAACGTGTCACCCACGCTGTGTCGCTCAGAGTCTTTCAATAGATTGCTGGTCATCAACAGCGCCACGGTCGCCGTGTTGATCAGTGCTGAGGACGCCTTGCCTACGTGAGTACCCCAGGCGCCAGAAGTGACCTTGTCTTCGATCAGCTCGTGAATGGTCATATTGTCCGGCACACGCAGCAACGCCTCAGCCAGACACATCAGTGCAACGCCTTCCTTGGTCGTGAGGCCGTACTCCGCCAGGAATTTTTCCATAATGGTGGACTTGGCATTCTTGCGGACGCTGCGTACCAGATCGGCGGCGCGCTCCGAGATTCCATCGCGCTCTGCCCGGGTCAACTGGGCGCCAGCAATCATCTCACTAATCACCTTGTGTTCGTCCGCGAGGTAATAATTGCGGATGGCCTGCCGGCTATCGACCAGTGTGGGAGTCTCTGATTGCTGCGGTCTCATGGTTGAACCCTCTCAGTTGTTTATCTTTCCCGCATTCTACCGGGAACGACAAAGACTATTTGACTGTAAAAACCATACAAGCGCGACGTTCAGGCTTTTTTGGTTAATTAAAATTTACATTTTTCCTGTGAAATGATTAATTTTCAGACGAAAACACCCTGACAGATGACTAAGCTGCCTTTGCAGCCAGCTCCCGAAGCACGCCGTGGGCCACCGAGAACACGGCACAATCCACGTCACTCGCGGCTTGCATATCAGCCAGCATCTTTTGCCAACGGCTCAACAGAGCCTGCTTGTCTTCACGCCAACGTTCAAGCGACTGCTCAGGAGACATCGATCCGCCCCCTTCGGACGCGAAGGACAGTACACTCGCGGTCAGGTTCCGCAACTGGTGGTCCAGTTCGTCCCTGTAATGAAGCGTCGCCAGTACCTGCCAGTGCCCTCGGGCCTTGAAGGCACGCATCTGACGGTCCAGCCAGGTCAGTTTGAGACCTTCACCCAAGCTGAAGTACACCCAGGCCACCGACTCAAGATCCCGATCCAACTGACGGCCGATTTCGATGATATCCATCAGCCAATAGCGGCTTTCTGCAGAGGCAGCATAGGCTGCCAGTTTCTCCGGAACACGGTGCTCACAGTATTTATCATAGCGTTCCTGCCACCGACTTGCAGGAATCACCGCCTCCAGGCTCTCTGTCGACGCCAACACCTCCGCCAGCGGCCTCTGATAGTGGGCAATACAGGCATCCGGGTCCAGGTCAGCCCGGCGATTGTGCAACAGCCAGCTGGTACTGCGGGTAACCAGTCGAATCACATCGCTGAACAACTCTGCCTGCACGCCGGCACTGATTTTCCCGTCAAGCGCTTCAATCGCTTTCCACTGGGTTTCTACGTCATGGATCTGGAGGGAGATCAGGTAGCCGGCGGCAATCCGGCCACAGTCGGCACCGGTGGCATTACGCAGCTTGTCCGCCCAACTGATGCCCATGCGATTCACCATATCGTTGGCAATCTGCGTTGCAGCGATTTCCCCGCGCAGGGGATGGGCATCGATCGCGTCTGGAAAACGCTTGAGCAACGAGCCCGGGAAAGCGGAGTACAGGGCTGCGGAGAAACGATCGTCGTGAACAATAGGCGCAGCCTGCAACGCCTGCTTCAGTTCAATCTTGGCGTAGGAAATCAACACCGAAAGCTCAGGGCGAGTCAGCCCCGAAGCACGCTCTCGCCGCGAGCGGAGTTCCTCGTCGTCGGGCAGAAATTCGAGGGACCGATCAAGTTTCCCCTCTGCCTCCAACCGCCGCATCAGGCGTTCGTACTCGTCCGTAGTGGCAACCGCCCCCGTGGCGGCCAGGCTCAGAGCCATGGCCTGACGGTAATTGTTCCGCAGCACCAGCTCCGACACTTCCGGAGTCATTGCCCGGAGCATCTGGTTACGCTGCCTCAGCGTCATCTTCCCGCTTCGCACCCGCTCGTTGAGCAGAATCTTGATGTTTACTTCATGGTCCGAACAGTCCACCCCACCGGCATTATCAATAAAGTCGGTATTGGCGGCACCACCGGTTCTGGCAAAACCGATGCGAGCAAGCTGGGTGAAACCGAGGTTTCCGCCCTCACCAAGGACCCCGCATTGTAGCTGGTGGCTGTCTATCCTTACGGCATCGTTGGACTTGTCGCCGACGTCGTCATGGGTCTCGCCAGCCGCTTTCACGTATGTGCCGATACCACCATTCCAGAGCATGTCCACCGGGGCCTGCAACAGCGCACTGATCAACTCATTGGGCGGCAGGCGGGTTTCACGGATGCCGAGGCGTGCCTGCATCTGTGGCGACACGGGAATCCATTTGGCAGCCCGTGAGAACACACCACCACCCTCGCTGATCAGTTCTGCACTGTAGTCCTCCCAACTCGATCCCGGCGTTTCAAACAGGCGCTTGCGTTCGGCGAACGACGCCGCTGCATCCGGCTCCGGATCCACAAAGATGTGCAGGTGATTGAAGGCTGCCACAAGGCGAATGCGATCCGACAGCAGCATACCGTTGCCAAACACGTCCCCGCCCATGTCGCCAATACCCACAACGGTGAATTCGTCGGCCTGGGTGTCGATGCCTTTCTCAAGGAAATGACGTTTGACCGACTCCCAGGCGCCCTTCGCGGTAATACCCATTTTCTTATGGTCGTACCCCTCACTGCCGCCGGAGGCAAAAGCGTCACCAAGCCAGAAGCCGTATTCCCCGGAAAGCCGGTTCGCAATGTCAGAGAAGGTCGCCGTGCCTTTGTCGGCGGCCACCACCAGGTAGGTGTCATCGGCGTCGTGACGGACCACGTCAACCGGTGGCACTACGCTGCCTTCATTCAGGTTGTCGGTCAGGTCCAGCAAACCGCGGATGAATGTCTGGTAGCAGGCAATACCCTCTTCTCTCAGTGCCTCGCGTGAGCCGCCTTCCGGAGGCTGCTTGACGATAAAGCCCCCTTTGGCACCCACGGGTACGATGACCGAATTCTTGACCTGCTGGGCCTTCACCAGCCCGAGTATCTCTGTGCGGTAGTCTTCGCTACGGTCGGACCAGCGCAAACCACCACGGGCCACGGCGCCTCCCCGGAGATGAACCCCTTCCACCCGAGGGGAACACACGAATACCTCGAAACGCGGGCATGGCTTGGGAATATCCGGGATGCTGGAAGGATCGAGTTTAAGCGAGATATAGCCTTTGAACTCGCCGGTGTCCTGGCGTTGGAAATAGTTGGTTCTGAGGGTGGCCTTGATCAGTACATAAAACCGCCGGAGGATACGGTCGTCGTCAAGGCTTGTTACGGCGTCGAGAGCCTCAAGAATCCGGTTCTCGATGTGCTCGGATTCAGATTCCCGATTGCCCAAAACAGGATCGAAACGAGCGCTGAAGAGGGCGACCAGCAACGCCGTGATATCCAGGTGCCGGGCCAGGGTGTCGGCAATAAAGGGCTGGCTAAATCCGAAGCGCAACTGCTTGATGTAGCGGGAGTAGGCTCGCAGCAGGCTGACTTCACGCCAATTCAGACCCGCCGCCATCATCAACTGGTTGAAGTCGTCGTTTTCAGCGAAACCATTCCAGATTTCCCGGAACCCTTCCTGAAGTCGCGGTTTGGCCGCTTCGACATCTGCGCCACGGCAGCGGGAATGACATTCCACGGTAAAATCACTGACACCGAACTGCTCGCCGTCACGCCGCCGAATACGATACGGGTGCTCCCCCAACACTCGCATGCCAAGATTCTCAAGGATCGGAATCACATCTGACAGAATCACCGGCTTGCCCTGACTGTAGAGCTTGAAGTTCAGTTCCTGCTCTCCCTGCTCCGATGATGTGTAGAACCTCATGGGCACATCAGAACTGAGGGCAATGGACTGGATTTGCTGGATATCGCCAGCGGCCTCCGCGACGGAGAATCTCGATCGGTAACTCGAAGGGAACCCGCCGCTGAACATCCCGGCCCAGCGCTTTCCTTCGGCCCTGCCCAACACCTCGGTCAAACGGCGGTGCAACGCGTCGTCCCAGGACTGGGACTCCTCCAGCATCGTCGCCACAACGTCACGCAGATGGCCGGAATCGTCCGGGTCGTAGTCCTCACCCTCCAACGCCTCGGAGAGCTGTTCCAGGAGGGTTTGCTTTTGAGGGGAATCGGAATGGGTCATCGGAGATCTCCGGGGATATCAACTGGGGCATGTATGACGGAACATCCCCAGTATAGACAACTCACGAAAGACTCTTTGCCCATAAAGTTTTAAAATGCAGGCAATTTGATTATATTCTTGGCTTTGTATAGCCGTATATCCATATCGAGAAATAAGTTATGGTCGAATTGGACAGGATCGATCACTCCATCATCCGCGAACTGCAAAAACACGCACGGGTGACCGTCACCGAACTGGCGTCACGTGTTGGTTTGTCAAAAACCCCCTGCCAGGTCCGTATGAGGCGCCTCGAAGAACAGGGCTATATCACGGGTTACACAGCCCTGATCAATCAGACCAAACTCGGACAGAGTCATATTGCCTTTGCCCAGGTCACCCTGAACGACACCAGCAGCAATGCCCTTGCGGCCTTTAACCATTCGGTGAAGCAGATTTCAGCGGTAGAGCAATGCCACATGATTGCCGGCAACTTCGACTACCTGCTGAAAGTACGCACGCGGAACATGGCAGAATACCGGCAAGTGCTGGGGGAGCAGATATCGGCGCTGCCCCATGTGTTGCAGACCAGCACGTTTGTGGTCATGGAGAATGTGAAAGACGCGGGGCTATGAGCCACAACGGCACCGAAAGCCCCGCTATCGGGTAAGCCGAGGATCAAACCCGCCCCAGAAACCGCCGCTCATCGACATTGACCTTAATGCGGTCGCCCGTGGAAATATGCTCGGGCACCTGCACCACCAGGCCGGTGGTGAGCCTGGCCGGCTTGGTGCGGGCAGTGGCCGAGCCACCCTTTACCGACGGGTCGGTTTCTTCGATCAGCAGGTCCACCGTAGGGGGCAAATCCAGCGCCACTGGCGCATCGCTCACCAGAACCACCATCAAGCCCTGAGTCTCTTCGTTGATGAACAGCAGTTCATCGGCAATGGCCTCGCCATTCAGGCTGTACTGCGTATAGTCCTCGCTATCCATGAAGACGTACTCCTCGCCATCCGAATAGGAGAACGTTGCTGGCCGACGGACCAGATCCGCCAGGTTCAGCATATCGGAGTCCTTGAAGGTCTGGTCGATCTTGTAGCCGGTTACAACGTCGTAAAGGCGCATGCGATACAGGCTGCCACCGGCACGCCCCTGCGGGACAGAACGCTCAATATCTTTTACGAAGTAGACACCACCTTCGTACTCGATCGCCGAATTCTTTTTGATTTCACCTGCTTTTGGCATTGCTACGGATTCCGGAATTTAAAGTGGGACAAACAGGGTGCTGATATATCATGAAGCGACGACGCTGGCGAGAGGCCCGACACCAAAATCAGGACACCAGCGCCCGCAAGTCCGCCAGAAAGCGATCAACCTGCTCCGGGGTGGTCGACCAGGAGCACATCAAACGGGCACTTCCGCCGATGAAATTGTAGAACTTCCACCCTTTGTCGCGCAGCGCCGCCTGCACCGGGTCAGGCATTTCTACAAATACGCCGTTCACTTGCCTGGGGTAACGGAGCCCGATACCCGGCAAGCCTTCCAGGCCCTTCGCCAGTCGCTCTGCGCAGGCATTCGCGTGCCGGGCATTCTCCAGCCATACATTACCTTCAAGCAGCCCGCACCAGGGCGCGGAAATGTAGCGCATCTTTGACGCCAATTGCCCCGCCTGCTTGCAGCGCCATTCGAAGTCCTCTGCCAACGCACGATTGAAGAACACAACGGCCTCCCCCAGAGCCAGGCCGTTCTTGGTGCCCGAGAAACACAGTACGTCCACGCCAGCTTTCCAGGTAATCTCGGAAGGGTGCACATCCAGCGCCGCTACGGCATTGGCGAAACGAGCTCCGTCCATATGGATATTCAAGTTGAAACGATCAGCCGTTTGCCGGATCGCGCGTAGCTCGTCTGGAGAATAGACAGTACCCACCTCAGTTGCCTGGGTCAGGCTCAGGGCCTTGGGTTTGGGGTAGTGGATATCCGTGCGCTTGGTGACCAGGTGCTCAATACTCTCTGGCGTCAGCTTGCCGTTCGGCCCCTGCCCCAAAAGCAGTTTTGCACCGTTGGAAGCGTACTCCGGCCCGCCACACTCGTCGGTCTCGATGTGCGCCAGTTCGTGGCAGATCACACTGTGGAATGACTGCCCCATGGATGCCAGTGCCAGTGAGTTTGCGGCAGTGCCGTTGAACACAAAAAAGACATCGCAGTCGGTATCGAATAGGCCCCGAAGCCCATCGGCGGCTCGTTGTGTCCAGCGGTCTTCCCCATACGCCGGCTCGTCAGAACCATTCGCCTCGGCCATTGCGGACCAGGCTTGCGGGCAAATGCCACTGTAATTATCACTGGCAAACTGTTCTGACTCAGACACGGGCATACTCCTGGAAGTCTGTATCGAAAAGACTGATAAGACCTTAACTCTATTTGCAAAACTCCGAATTTGCTACTCAAAAAGTGCATTCCTCAGCTCGTCACGACATGCCGCCGAACACAGACCTACGCGTGAGAATGCCATCCTAAATTATTAATCATAATGAGATTGATTTGCATTATTTAATGCGGCTGATATGATTGCCGCCATCCAACATGAACATCCGTTCATTTCTCTCCCAGCGTTTTCCGGAGGTTTTCGATGGCCCAGTCTCCCACCCCGCACCAGCTCACGCTGGCGATCAGGCGCACACTAACCCTTTTGGCAACCTGCTCCGCAATCTGTGTTCCAGCTATCGCGGCTGCGCAGGACGATGCCAGCGAACCAACGAGTCTGGGGGAGCTGGTTGTGTCCGCAACCGCTTTGAAAGTGGAAGCCCCGTTGATGGAAACCCCCCGGCCCGGCTCGGTGGTGGAGCAGGAGGAACTGGAAGAGCGCAACGTACAGGCGCTTGATGAAACCTTCCGCTACCGTGCCGGAGTGCTCTCGGGACAGTATGGTGAAGACAACGATACCGACTGGTTGAAGATACGTGGTTTCGACCAGTCGACTTATCAGGACGGCCTGCGAATCTATCGCGAGGGGTTCTATCAATGGCTGCCAGAGCCCTTTGGCCTGGAGCGCATAGAGCTGCTCAAAGGCCCCGCGTCCATTCTGTACGGCGAAGCGCCTCCGGGTGGTGTGATTAATGCCATCAGCAAGCGACCAACCGATACTGTTCAGGGCCAGATCAATCTACAGGCAGGAACCGATGAGCATCGCCAGCTTGGGGTCGATACGTCCGGCCCCGTCGGCGATCGAAACGATCTCAGCTACCGTCTGGTTGGCTTGCACCGCTATAACGAAGGCGATCTGGATTTCACCGAGAACGAGCGCTACTACCTGGCCCCAAGCCTGACCTGGGAGATGTCTGACAGCACCGAGCTCACCTTATTGGCAAGTATCCAGAAGGACGACGCCATTCCGACCAATCCGTTCAAGCTGCCATTTGGCACCATAGACGACACGCCTTTTGGCAAAGTGGACCCGTCCACCAACTACAGCGAGCCAGGCTACGACACCAACGAACGCACCCAGTCAGCCATCGGCTATTCACTGAGTCATCGCCTAAACGACACCTGGACCTTCGAGCAGGACTTCCGCTACAGCCAGGTAGACCTGCTGTTACGCAGCAGCTTTATCTTCTTCCAGACAGGTCCGCGGGAAGGTCAGCGCTATCTGGTCTACCGGGACGGCGAGATCAACAGCTGGACAATCGACAATCGCCTGGTGGGCAAGTGGTTTACCGACCGCACCGAACACACGTTGCTGTTCGGGGTGGACTATCAGGATCTTGAAAACGAGGGCAAACAGAACGGCGCTGGGGGATCTACTCCGTTTGGCGGTCCTATCGACCTGTTCGACCCTCAGTACGGCAACTTCACGCCAATCACCGCCACAGATCTGATCGTACAGGACATCAACAAGCAGCAGACAGGCTACTACCTCCAACATCAACTGCGCCTGGATGATCGCTGGGTGTTCCTGGCCGGTGGTCGCTTTGACCAGGCCGAAGTCGACAGCGTTAATCGTACGGCCGGCACACGCCAGGAAGCCGATGCTGATGAATTCTCCCTCTCCGGTGGTGTGATGTATCTGGCGGACAACGGATTCTCGCCCTACGTGTCCTACACCGAATCATTTCAGCCTATTTCAGGTACTGATGGCACTGGCGACCTTTACGAACCAAGGAAAGGCAAGCAATTGGAGGCCGGCGTCAAAATCGCTCCGGACGATCTGGATGGCTACGTAACAGCGGCGATTTACCGGATCGAAGAAGAGAATTCCCTCGGCACCAGCCAAAGCGGTTTCCAGATCCAGGACCGGGAGCGCACCACGGCTGGCTTTGAACTGGAGAGTGTCAGCTACCTGACCGACCAACTGGAACTGACCGCCGCGTACACGTACAGCGATGCCACGATCAAGGAAACCGAGACCGACAACAGCGAACGCGCAGCCCCGCTTATCCCTAGACATATGGCGTCAGCCTGGCTGGATTACAGTTTCGTCGACCACGTGCCAGGCCTGAAAATCGGCGGCGGCGCACGCTATGTGGGCTCTACTCGCGACGGCACGACCGATGTTCCCTCTTACACGGTTCTGGACCTGATGGCCCAATACGATGTAACCCGCAACTGGCAGGCACAGGTGAACGTCACCAATGTTGCGGACCGGGAATACGTCGCAAGCTGTGATTACTGGTGCTACTACGGCGAAGCCCGCAGCGTGGTTGCCAGCGTCCGCTACCGTTGGTGAAGGGCTCACACACAAACTTGCTTGACGAAATAAACCCGAACACGGCAATCTGCGTATCACGAGGCAACTTTTCACACACCCGTTGGCGACTCCTGCATGTCTGAACCGTTCAGTTCATCCACCACTGGCCGCGCCCCATCAGGCGCGGAGTCGCCATCCATGTCAGAGTCCCCCGACCAACTCAGCCAGCTTCTTATGGGCGTTGCCGCAAAAGACCGCGCAGCGTTTGCAACACTGTATGAAGCAACGGCGCCGAAACTTCTTGGTACCATCACCCGTATCTTGAATAACCGGGGCTGGGCCGAGGAAGTCGTGCACGATACGTATATCAAGATCTGGCGAAAAGCGGATCAGTTCGACGCTTCCAAGGCCTCTGCGATTACCTGGATGGTCACCATTGCCCGCAACGGTGCTATCGACGAGCTGCGAAAGCAGCCGGCAAGTCGCAAGGCACCGGAAGATGAGCTGGAGCAGCTTGCCAGCAAAGAACCCAATGCCCAATCACAAGTGGAAAGCCAGCAGACCGTGAACCGACTGAACCTATGCCTGGAGGAGCTGGAAAAAGATCGCCGCGACATGGTGCGGTTGGCCTATCTTAACGGCTGGTCCAGAGCAGACCTGGCCACGCATTTCGATCAACCGGTGAATACTGTCAAAACCTGGCTACACCGGGCGCTGAAACAACTGAAAGGGTGTCTCACACCATGACCGACCGCGACGATCTGGACATGCTGGCAGCAGAGTTCGTCCTGGGCACACTGGATGCCCGGGAGCGGGCCGCTGTGGCCGTGCGTCGGCAAAGCGAACCGGATCTCGACGAGATGATCTCTGCCTGGGAGCAGCGTTTGTCTGCACTGGCTGATGAAGTAACGCCGGTCACGCCAGACCCCGAGCTGTATCAGCGGATTGAACAAGATATCGATGCCCTCGAGACGCGCCGGGCAGGTGTCGATACTGACAGCCTCGATAAATCCAACGTGATTTCCCTGCACAAGCGCCTCCGGCGTTGGCAGTGGAGTACGGCCCTGGCGTCTGCCGCTGCCATGGTGCTGGTGGCCGTTCTCATATTCCAACCTGCGCCAGAGCAGGGCCCGCAATCTTTTGTGGCCGTGTTCCAGCAGAATGACCAGCAGCCGGCCTTCATGCTCTCGGTAGACCTCAACAACCGTCAAATGCAGATTCGTCCGGTAACAGCCGAACCCATGCAGGGAAAATCCTACCAGATGTGGATAAAGGCCGATTCACTCGGGCCGAATCCGCGCTCCCTGGGCGTACTCAACGACAACTTTGAGCTGGAGCGTGCAGCCCTTCGTGACTACGATCCTGAACTACTGAAGAAAGCCACCTTCGGTATCAGCGTAGAGCCCGAAGGCGGCTCACCTACTGGCCAGCCCACCGGGCCGGCCATACATGGCTACCTTTATCCCGTTGCTGATGCCACATCCGACCCCTCTCACTGATTCTTTTTTCCTTACTGAAACTTTTGGGAATCACACCCCGTAGCTGTGGTTACACCCATCGAACAAGACATCAAGATGGGATCAACCCGAAAGCAAGGAGAACACAATGAAGAAGCATTTGATGACAAGCGCATTTCTAGCCGCAACTCTGGCTTCTGGTTCCGCATTGGCAATGGACAACATGAAAGTCGGGGTTTGGGGAGACAATCAGTCAGTAGCGGACGGCACCGTGACTGCCAAGAAAGTGGTTGCCGAGAAAAATGGCTGGCTCGTGGTGCACCGCACGGATGAGAGTGGCAAGCCAGGCCCGGTCGTGGCACACGCTCCCCTTCGCAAGGGTAAAAACACAGACGTGGCCGCCATCCTGACCGAAGACGTCAAATCCGGCGACATGCTGATGCTGATGCTTCATAGCGAAGACGGTGGCATGAAAACCGGCATTTTCGAATACACCCTGGGCGCCAAGGAAGACGGCCCCATCAAGAAAGACGGCAAGCTTGTGATGAAAACCATCACAGCGAAGTAATTGACCGGCAATTAACAGGGTGGGGCCTCTCACGGCCCCGCCTAATCAGACGGTGGGGCCACAATACCCTGCGCTTTCCGATACATCCACGCCAATCCCAATAACGCCAGCCCAAGCCCCATAAAGGCCGCCACTCGCCAAAGCCCCTGTAGACCGGCCATATCGATGAGAAAAATCTTGGCAATCACCAAGCCTAACAGAGCCATACCTGCCTTGTAGAGCATCGCATTGTCACGCTTGGCGGAATAGGCAATAGCGCCAATGGCATAGAAAAGACTGACGACCGAATAGCTGTAGAGCTCACCCTCTGACATACCGAACGACAGCCCCATGTCACTCCCCTGCCAGAGTTGTCGGATTTCCAGCGCGGTGAACAGCAGAAAACCGGCAGACGCCACGCACAACGACCAGAACCGGGGCGCAAGCGAGGGAAACCGGCTGACCGCAAGCGCCAACAGAATGGGGCCACCGTAGGCGGGAAGCAGCATGTTGATGATCGGTGTATCACCAATAGGGCCGCCGCCCCACCAGGGATTGTGCAGCGTTACCAGAGCGAGATAACTCAACGTCGACAGCGCAACCAGTATCCGCGAGAACAACCGGTACAACCAGGCCAGTGACTCACTCGCCCCGGCACGCACCGTGTAGGTCACGCCCAGTGCACCCCAGAGCAGTGTGTTGATTGCGGCCTCGGTAAAGCTGTACTGCTGGGAAAAAATATCGCCATCGTAAAGCCAGTAGCGCATCTCGGCACCCAGGAACAGCACCAGTAGATGCAGGGTTGCCCCCTCCAACCAAGGACGAATGGCACGATCCTTCCCCGCCAGCCAGGTGGCAATGCCGGCAAACAGCGTCGCCCCACCATAGCTCCAGAGTGACCAATGAAGATCGGTATCGTAATCCTGCAGCCAGGGGTTGAACGTCAGCCGTGCCACCACCAACGCCAGGGCCACCTTCAGTAACAGATAGAGCTCGGGCATCTGATAACGCCGCGCCAGCCAGGTAAGGCTGACAAACTGAGCAGACAGGGCCAGGGTGAGTGACGCCTCGCGGGCAATCATGACCGCCGCCAGGGAATAGCTGACGTGTGCCGCCATCACTGCCCAGACAACGCCCAACCGATAGCGCTGCATGCTTTCGAGCTTCCACGCGAGCACGCCGTAAACGCCGCCAACCAGCAACATCGCGACCGACCAGGCGGACGAGGTCTGGTGGCCGTGTATTAACAGCCAACCCAGCACCGCCCAAACCAGTGGCGACAACAGCGTAAAGGAGGCCCACCGGCGACGATCATTCTGGCGAACCCAGTGCCACAACCCGAGCCCGGTGGAGAGTATGGCGGCCCCAATCAGGTAGGACAGCAAACCACCCTGATGCTCCGGCGCCATCTGCGTAACATAGGTCACCTCAGTGCCATTGCGCCCAACGTATCCGAGCCATCCCAGCGCACTGACCAGCACCGCAGCCCAGGGCAGGAACCAGAGCGCTCCACGGCTCTGCGGCACCAGCGCTGCGGCTGGCAGTATGAGAAGCCAGCTCCAGAAAAACGGGCGGTCGCCCTGCCCGACCATCGATAGTGCCCAGACAACCAGCAGGGATATCAAGACTTCCCGTAAATACGGCAACGCCTGCTTTGCGCGAACCGGAACCATGGCAAACACCACAAACAGGGCGGCGATGTACCAGGCTGTTGAGGCGCCGATGGCGGCTCCGCTGGACGTGGCCAACCACCACAGCAACGCACCGGATAACGTGGCGTACCAAAGCCAGTCCCGATAGACATAACGCATCAACATCAACGAACTGACGGTGATCAGGAAACTGTAAGACAGCACAAAAGCCACGCTGCCATCATCGCCACCGATCAATAACGGCACCAGATAGGCGCCACTCAACCCCATGACAGCAAGCAACGGGCCATGAAACAGCGACAGCACCATGGTACCCAGAGACACAATAGCCAGCCCGAACAGGCCCACGGTAGGGCCGACCAGCCCGTAATGGTGAACGCCCGCCAGCAATGCCGCATAGAGGGTGATACTGCCTCCACCCGCCAGCGCCGCAAATACTTCGTTTGCACCCCGGTTGCGACGACGCAGGTACTCCGCTCCCGCATGCAACGCAAGACCGCTGAATAGCGCCAACATCAATTGCTGCGATGGGCCGATCATTCCTGCGTTGATGGAGTGGCTGACCATGAAAATACCGGCCAACCCAACGCTCAGTCCACCAAGCCAGACCATCCAGTTATCCTTCAGGGCCTGGACAAGGCGAGATTTATCGCGTGACGTCGCATCCGCACTCGGGGAGCTTGTGTCAGGAAAGGGGCTTGTGTCAGGAGAGGGGCTTGATTCAGAAGGGGCTGGCGTGTTCTCGACAACGGCTTCGTCGAGTTCAAGCTCCAGCTCCGGGGCCGGCTGGTCTTGGTCTTTTCCGCCCAAATGTTGCTTTAGATAAGTCACTTCTTCGCGCAAACGGGACACTTCCCGGTTCAGGGACTCAAGGCGTTCCGACTGATCACGACGTCGGGAAAACGCAAGAATACCCAGCACGGAACCCACCGGCAGGAGTATCGCAAGACCAAGTGCCAGAATAATCAATAATGCTTCCATGCTGCCCCTCGTGTGTCAGGCGCCCGACATAAGGGCCCGCTTAGCCAAAATAATCCTGCATCCAGTCCACCAGCGTTTGGGCACTGACCTCCGACAACGCCATGCCCTGGAACTCATCACCCACTTCATCATCGATGGTCACAAACTGATACAACAACACGCCTGGCTGGTTGTCGTGCAGGATCAACGTTATGCGGCGCCGGGTGCGCAGACAGTCAATGGTCATGACATCCGCAGGAATACCCGAATCACGCATGCCCCGGCGCACTTCCAACACCGGGTTGATGTGCTCATGGGCAGCCTGGATGCGGGTATGTGCATCACTGGCGATATCGGACAAGGCTTTCAGGGGATCAACATCGGACATGCGTTGCTGCCTGTGTTATCTGGCAAGTAAGTGAAACGATTGTGAACACAGTTTACCTTGAATGACCCCCAATCATAACCTGCCGGCCAACGATCGGGGGCATCAACGCCTGCACTCACCCTACGCGGGCAGCACACCGTGCCACACCGGGAGCGCCATATCCTCGGGTTCCTCTCCAGGACCGCCATCCCTGCTTTTGAACGCGCCCTCCCTGATCGGAATCCGGAACAATGCCGTCGCCTTGCGCTCCTTTGCATTGGGGGCACGCACCTGCTCCCAACGGCCCGATTCAATCTGATTAATGATGGCCTGGAATGCGGCGTCGAACTCACGATCATCCGACACTCGCGAGGCCCTGCCGAACAGCACCAGCGATTCATAGTTGGCACTGTGGTGGAACGCTGACTTAGTCATTACCCACTGGTTGGTCACGGCAAATGAAATGCACAACTGTTGTCCCGATGCCAGCGTCTGCGCCAACCTGCCACCGCTGAGTGTATGCAGGTAAAGGTCGTCAGCAAGACGCCACGCTGTGATCGGGATAATGCGTGGCTCACCTTCTTCAACAAAACCCACATGCGCTGTTTTTAATCTATCGATCAGGGCGTAAGCCGGCGCCCGCTCATAACTGGCTCTCCTGGCCGCGCGCTTCACCCGGCTGCGAGGACAGCAAGACAGCGGTGATGACGGCGGTGATAACGTTAGTGATAAAGGGATATCCGTGATTTCCTTCCGAGACATCGTATGCTCCTTTTGCAAAGTACGCCTCTATTAGAAGAAACATCTGATACCATGGAAAGATCCAGATTACAGATTTCAATAGGACCAGTTAAGGTGATTGACGATATACGGTTCGAGCACACCACACCGCTGCAAACGCAGCTTTATCAACACCTGTCCCAGCGCATTATCCATCGACGTTACCTGCCGGGAAGCCAACTGCCCTCCAGCCGTCAGCTGGCGGCAGACCTGGGTGTCAGCCGCAATACCGTCAACGCCGTTTACGACCAGTTGAAAGCCGAAGGTTTCTTGCAAAGCCGGGCTGGCCAAGGCGTATTCGTGCATAAAGACCTCAACCAGACCATCAACCAACCCAACGAAGGGGCCATTCAAACCACACAGGCCATGACCTTGCCGCCACTGCCGCCGGCTCCCGTCAGCCGTCTGCAGCTTGGGGAAGACGCCAACCTGCCCTTCCAACCCGGGCTGCCCGACATCAACGCCTTCCCCATTCGCAGTTGGAACCGAATACTGCACCATCAGGAGAGCCGAAGAAGCCTTCGTGGCTATGACACAACCCAGGGTTACCAGCCATTGCGCAGAGCCATTGCTGATTATTTGCGAGCCTCCCGCGGGGTGCGTTGCCAGGAACACCAAGTGATCGTGACCAATGGGGCTCAACAGGCGCTGTCGCTGATTGCAGACGTGCTGTTAGAACCCGGTGACAGGGTCTTTGTTGAGAATCCCGGCTACCGCGGCGCCCGATACGCCCTTGGCCGCCACGGCAACCCACTGCTACCCGTGCCACTCAAGCAACAGGTTCTGGATGTGGGCATTCTGGACAGCCTTGGCGACGCCAAACTGCTGTTCTGCACACCGACTCACCAATACCCCATGGGCGGCATTCTCGATGTCTCCCAGCGCATGGCACTGCTACAGTGGGCGCGCCGAAACCAGACGTGGATCGTGGAAGACGATTACGACAGCGAGTTCCATTTCTATAACAAACCGTTTGCAGCCATTCAGGGCATGTTCGATACCGCCCCCGTTCTCTATGTGGGCAGCTTCAGTAAGACACTGCTGCCAGCCCTGCGCGTCGGCTACCTGATCGTACCAGAGGCACTCGTCGACCATTTCCTCTGGGTCAAGCGTGTCAGCGGCGGAGAGACACCATTACTGACCCAGGCAACCATCGCCGAGTTCATCGACAGCGGCCAGTTCACACGACATCTGCGCCGTATGCGCCAACTCTATCGTGATAAGTGGCATCATTTTCAGGCACGGGTTACCGAAAAGCTTGGCGGCAGGCTGGTCCCCATAGCGGAAAGTGCCGGAATGCATTTGGTTCTGAAAGGCAACGTGGATGACCTTGCCCTGAGCCAGCAACTGAGAGACCTGGGTTTCGGTAGCACGGCCCTCAGCGAGCACTACATCGGAAGAACCGCGCAAACTGGGCTGGTGATGGGATTCGCGAGTGCGAGCGAGTCACAGATCGAGGCGTGCGTGGATGCACTGTGCAGACTTACCGACTACGATGAAAGATAGAAAAACACGCTCCAACGTACTCGACAGGGATATTACTCTTATGACACTTCACCTTGAACTGGCGCCACTGATCAGCCTGGGCGCGGGCATTGGCATACTCGTGTTTCCAAAGCTGCTTAACTACATCGTCGCGGGTTATCTTATTATTCTCGGCGTTCTGGGGTTGTTGGGGCATACACTGTAAGCTGAAGACCCAGCGAGACAAAGCCATCTGTTGGCGCGATTTGTGGAGAGCACCGGCAGTCATGCGAAGCAAAGGACAGCAACCCAATCTTCAGCGGAAACTGACCGCGCTGGTAGCAGGGCTGTGCCTCACGATCATCCTGACCGTGTGTTTCATGGTCGCCGTGGTGCAAGTGCAGTCGGCAATCACCGCCTACACCTGGGGTGATACTGCTGATCCGCCTTTTCTCATGGCTCGACCAGTTGGAACGTGCCATTGCAGCCTGGGCGGAAACCGATGAACGGCTACTTGAGCTGGACCAGATCGGCAACGCGATGGAACGTGAATGGCTGAAGACCTCTCCGAGTCGCGACAAACTCGACGCCCTGAGGGAAAGGCTTGCCGTTCTGGACGAGAGCTTGCAAAAAAGCGCCCGAAAATTCCGTCTGGCCATGGGCGATGCATCCCGCTGGTCTGCCAGCTTCCTCTCCGTCGTCAGCGCCGGATTTCTGATTCTCGTGGCGTTGTTATCCTGGTACCTGGGCTTCCGGCTGGTGAGACTACTCAAACGCACCGAACAGAATTTTCGTTCCATTTTCGAGCAGTCCGCCATCGGCATTATCCGAATTGATACCGAAGGCCGGATTGTCAACGCCAACCGGGCCACCTATGACATTCTCGGCTACCAGCCCGATGAACTCGTACCCAGGCCCTACTGGGAACTGGTTCATCCGGAAGACTGGGACGTTGCCCGGGAAGAACGGCGGGCCATTAATTCGGGGGCCATCGACAGTTACACCGCCGAACATCGGCTCGTTCGCAAAGACAACACGTTGTTATGGGCCAGACTCACCGCGTCCCGTGTGTGGGATGCTCCCAGTGCGTCCGCTTATTTCACAACGGTGCTGGAAGACATTTCCGAATCCCATCGACTGTCGACTGAACTCAGCTACATGGCAACCCATGACAGCCTGACAGGCCTGATCAATCGACGGGAATTCGAACACCAGCTTGCCAGTCATCTCGGGCGTGCCCGCAACGAAAATACACAGCATGCGCTGTGCTATGTCGACCTTGATCAATTCAAAGTGGCGAACGACACGTCCGGCCACGATGCTGGCGACCAGCTCCTGCGCCAGGTAGCGAACATCATCGCCAACAATCTGCGTGAAGCCGACACCCTCGCGCGGCTGGGCGGCGATGAGTTTGGCATCATTCTGCAGAACTGCGACCTCAATACGGCCGGTCAGGTGGCTGAAAAGGTACGCGCGGCACTCGATCACCTCGTGTTTACCTGGCAGGAAACCAGCCACACCATCAGCTGCAGCATTGGTGTGGTGCCGATTAACAATGAGAGTTCGGGCATCAGCGCCCTCATGAAGGCTGCAGATATCGCCTGTTATGCCGCCAAAGACAGTGGCCGGAACCGTGTTTCCGTCATGTCGCTGGACGACGAACATATGGCATCCCAGCAAGGACAGATGGAGTGGCACAACCGTATCCAGACCGCTCTTCAGGAAAACCTGCTCTTCCTGGAGTGTCAGTTGATCACCCCCACCAACCGGCAAAACAATGGGTTGCGATATGAGGTTCTGGTCCGCATGCGATCGGCCGGCGGCTCGGTGGTGCCTCCCAGCGCCTTTCTGCCTCCGGCAGAGCGTTATGGCATGGCCGCCAGAATCGACCGTTGGGTTATCGAGAATGTCCTCCAAAACCTATCTCAGGTACCGGAACACCTGGAGGCACTGGAGGCATGCCACATCAACCTGTCGGGACGGTCGTTTGACCAGGCGGATTTTGCAGACTTCGTAGTGGACCTGTTCGGCCACTATCAGGTTCCGCCTGACAAGATCTGTTTTGAAATCACCGAAACAGCCGCCGTCCATAACCTATTGGAAATACAGTCCTTTATGAAACGACTGAGCCTGATGGGCTGCAGCTTTGCACTGGATGATTTCGGTTCGGGCCTGTCATCCTTTGGCTACCTGCGCCGGTTACCAGTGAACTGCCTGAAAATCGATGGCATGTTCGTGCGCGACATCGAGACCGATAAAACGGACTTTGCAATGGTCAGAGCGATTCACGATATCGGCCGTACCATGAATATGATCACTGTGGCGGAATACGTGGAGTCAGAGCAAGCAAGGGTGCTGCTCGACCAGATCGGCGTGGATCTTGTCCAGGGTTTTGGGATACACAAACCCTGCCCGCTGCAGGACATCCTGGCCATGGATCCCAGCCGGCTCTCGAAACAGATTGCGCGCCCCGGGGGGCATTCAGAATAAGCGCTCCCGATACCACCCGAGAGATTAACTGGCTCGACGAAACAGTACGTAATTCCCCAGGATGGCCAACAACGCACCCAGTACGGCGGTTGTTGTCCATTCAAACCCCTCCAGCCAGGTCGACACACTCAGGGCGACGACCGGAAAAAGCACTGTCGCGTACCCCGCCCTATCTGCTCCCAGGGTCTGAATCACCGTAATGTAGCAGTAGAACGCAATGATGGAACCGGGTACCGCCAGGAAAACCGTTGCGCCCCAGAAGGTCGCGGAGGTTGGCACCACCCACTCCACGCCCTGCAACAGGCACCAGACGCCGAGGATCACCGCGCCGTAAACCATGGCCCAGGCGTTCGCCACCAACAAAGGGATTTGTGCCAGCCGAACCTTGATACTCACCAGGTTCCCCATGGAAAACCAGAAAGTGCCGGCAGCCGCAAACAGGATGCTGGCACCGGTGGCGTTACCAAGCTGCAAATCATGCCAGAACAGCAGCGCCACGCCTGTAATCCCTAACGCCACAGCGGGATACAGACGGGCGGTGGGCTTCAACCGCAACCATAGCCAGCCATTCAAGGCATTGAACAGCGCCGCCAGTGAAAACACCACCGCCAGCAAACCACTGGTCATGGACTCGGCAGCACGGTATATGAGCAGGAAGTTCACGCTGTACAGCGTCAGCCCCTGCAAAAAAAGCCACCCATGCTGCTTGAGCGTCAACGTCTGCAGGCGCCCAAGCAATGCAAGCACTACCAGGGCTACACCGGAAGCCATCAAAAAGCGATAGAACACCGAAACATCCACCGGTGCAGACTCAACCTGTAGGCGAATAGCCGTCCAGGTCAGGCCCCATATCAACACCGTCAGTCCATAGTGCACAGAAATCGGCATAGCAGTATTTCCCTTTAATAAGTGACGCAGCGGTGGATCAAGTGGCCAAGCTTATGGCAGTGCGAGGGAGAAAGCCTGTCAGATCCTGACCACCTTACCTGCGACTTTCACTACATTGCCAAAATGTAAAGAAGAGGATTCCAGCATGCCATGCTGGCTCCCCAATCAATACCATGCCGCACTCGATAAATACGTAACTATCAACGTGGAGTGTGTTCATGAAAGGAAAATTCGGGCTGTTAATGGCCCTGCTCGTGACGGCAGGCTGTGCGACCGCCACTGAAGAACTGCGGATCTACACAGAACAATATCCTCCGTACAACATGACCACCAATGGTCAGCCATTTGCGCATTCGAAGGCAGATATTACCGGCCTTTGTACCGACGTTGTGAAAGCACTCCTCGGAAAGGCTGAGCTGGATTACAGCATCAAGCTTCGGGACCTCAGCTATGGGCTCAGCCGTGTCGAACGACATCCTGACCATGGCATTTATTGCGTGTCCAAAACAGACGATCGCGAGCCATTTTTTGACTGGGTGGGGCCGCTGTCCTCCATCAAGTGGACCTTATTCGCCAAGCCTGGCTCGCCCATTGAACTCGAGCGGCTGGAAGACGCCCGTCAGTATCGGATCGGCGGCTACAAAGGCGATGTGATGACGAACTACCTGGCGGACAAAGGCTTTGAAGTTTCGGCCATTAGCAACAATGGCCTGAACGCCCGGCGCCTGGCAGAAAATCAGATAGACCTATGGGTGGCTGACGGCCTTGCTGGCCCCTACCTGGCCGCTGATGCCTCCGATATAACGGGGCTTGAGCCCGTTCTGACCTTCCGTGAAACCCCGATGTATCTCGCCGTTCACAAAGAGACCTCCGCCGAGATTCTTCAGGCGCTCAACAGAGGTTACCAGGAGCTGGTTGAGTCCGGTGAAAAAGCGACCATCTCCCGTTCTTACGGATTCTGACTACTGATACAAAGTTGGTAATCCGCCTCCCGACCCGGTCATCAGCGCGGTAAGGAATCACGCTGATGACCGCCTCAAAAAACCCTAACGTTTTGTAATGTTTCTGGGATGGATAGACAAATATTCCACGACTAGTCTTGCGATAAGCATCGAAGGAAGTAGTGATGCCCGGGCCCCTGTTTCCCATCCTTTCAGGTGGCCCTCGCTGAAATCCGCCACAAGCGGATCTAACAACAAACTCCCAGGATTGGAGAAAACAAATGCATATCAGCACCGCAAGCCGCACCATGGCTTTAGGATCTCTTTTCTTTGCAATAACCGCACACGCCGCACCCGGCCAGAAATCCACCGCTGATTTACTCAATGATTTCTGGAGCCCGGATCGCATCAGCCCGTTCGAATGTCGCTTTGGCATTCTCAACAGCACCCCCTTCGGCCTGCCCCGATGTATGCAGGCAAGCAACATCCAATACCACCTGGACCGGTTATACGGCATTGCCGAGGCCAACGATGGCAATCGCGCTGCCGGCTTACCTGGATACCAGGCGACGGTCAATTACGTTAAAACCACACTGGAGAGTGCCGGCTATGACGTGACCATCCAGCAGTTTCCTTTCAATGCCTTCTACCCGACCGGGGATGGCATTCTGCAGGCCACGGCACCTACTCCGACCGACTATGTCTGGGAGGAGGACTTTACTTACCTGTCGCAGACCGAGCCGGGCGATGTGACAGGCATGGCCGTCGCCGTCGATGTTCAACTCGGCCCCGACAACACCTCCACCAGTGGTTGCGAACCTGAAGACTTTACCGACTTTCCGGCCGGTTCGGTCGCCGTCATCCAACGGGGAGCCTGCGCCTTCGGGCAGAAAGCAACCAACGCCGCCAATGCCGGCGCCACAGGTGTGGTTATTTTCAACCAGGGCAACACAGAAGACCGTAAAGGCCTGACCAACGCCACCCTGGGCGACGACTACGCTGGCGGCATTCCGGTTGTGTTCACCACCTACGACATTGGCGCTGGCTGGGTTGAGCAGCAGGACCTCCAGCTCAGAGTCGTGACCAACGTGGTGAGAGAGCAAACCGAAACGTCCAACGTGATTGCCGAAACTAATCGGGGTAACCCTGACAATGTCGTGATGACGGGCGCTCACCTGGATTCAGTGTTTGAAGGGGCTGGTATCAACGACAATGGCTCCGGCAGCGCTGCGTTAATTGAACTGGCGCTGCAAATGAAACGGGCTCACCCTCGTAATCAGGTCCGCTTTGCCTGGTGGGGTGCGGAAGAGGCCGGCCTGGTTGGCTCAACGTTCTACGTTAACAGCCTTTCCCAGGAAGAGAAGGACAAGATCAAGGTCTATCTGAACTACGACATGATTGGTTCGCCCAACTTCGGCAACTTTATCTACGATGGCGATGGTTCCGACTTCGATCTGGCAGGTCCTCCCGGGTCAGCCGCCACGGAGGCGCTGTTCGAGAAGTACTTCAATCTGCGTGAAATTGCCTCAGAGGGCACGCAAATCAGCTTCCGCTCAGACTACGCTCAGTTCTTCGAGGACGGCATAGCGTTTGGCGGGCTGTTTACCGGCGCTGAAGTGCTGAAAACCGAAGAGCAGGCCGCCAAATTCGGTGGCGAAGCCGGTGTCGCGTTCGACCCCTGTTACCACTCAGCCTGTGACGACATCACCAATGTTGACGAGCTCGCCCTTGAAATCAATGGCGATGCCGCAGCCTTCGTGACCAGTTGGTTGTCACTCTCAACCCGAGTGATTGACGAGGAAATCGCCGCAGCGGAAGAAGCGGAACCTGCGGCCGGTGCTCGCGCACTGCAGGCAGAGCCGCAACGCGACATTACCCATTGGGGTGACAAGTGGATCAAGTAACCCTTCTCGTTACATCATCCACTTAACGATGAGGGCCACTTTCAGGAGTGGCCCTTTTTTGTGGCCCGGGCGTCATTGCCCACGAATGGCATGAACCAGCCGGGCTAGCTGTTCTGCACATTGTTCCAGGTTTTTCTGTCCATCCCGCATGGCCTCATCAAGCGTCATCGGTTCTGGCACAATAGAGAACGCTGCGGCCAATCCCAGGTCATGAAGGGCCGTCAAGTCACTGCCCACTTTTCCACCCAGGCCAAGAACCGGCACTCCGTGCTTTCGGGCCAAAGCTGATACACCTGCTGGTGTCTTCCCTGCCGCACTCTGGCCATCAATCGCCCCTTCCGCCGTGATCACAAGATCCGCCGAACGCATCTGTGTCTCAAGCCCCACGGTCTCCATCACCAGCTCGATTCCGGACTTCAGGCTGGCGCCCAGAATACCCGCAACCATACCTCCAATCCCGCCTGCAGCACCGCTGCCCGGGAACGAACGTATGTCGTACCCGGACTTGCCCGCAATGTCCGCAAACCGGCTCAGGTTACGGTCCAGTTCGGCCACCTGTGCAGGAGTGGCCCCTTTCTGGGGGCCAAACACGGCTGCGGCGCCATCGGCGCCGTTCAGAGGGTTGCTGACATCACAGGCGACAACCAGGCGAGTGTTCTCCAGTGCTTTAACGGCGGGGGACACGTCGAGACTCGACAACAAAGCCAGGCCGGCGCCACCTGACGGAATCTCCTGACCATGGGAGTCCAGCAACCGGGCGCCAAGAGCCTGAAGAATGCCAGCTCCACCATCGGTTGTTGCGCTGCCACCCAGACACATCACCAGGGTGTCCGGTCTATGCTTCATGGCGGCCTTGATGAGCTCTCCCGTCCCCCGGCTGGTTGCCTTCATGGCATCCCTTCGGCCGGCAGGCACATGGTGCAACCCACTGCCTTCCGCCACTTCGACAACAGCAGTGCGGCCGTCGGCGACCAGACCATACTGCGCCGTTACTGGATCACCCAGTGGCCCTGTTACGTCAGCGCAATGCAGCGTCCCGTTTTGCGACTCAACCAGGGCCACCGTGGTTCCCTCACCGCCATCGGCGAGCGGAACCTGCACCACCTCATCCGTCGGCGCCCCCCGACTCCAACCGCGCGCAATCGCAGCCGCCACCTCCTTGGCAGGCAGACACTCCTTGAATGAGTCGGGCGCGATGAGGATCCGCATATTACAGTGCTACCAGTGAGGTCAGCCAAACCATCGAAATCGTGACCAGCCCCATAATCAGTGTTGCCGTGGTATGGGACTTATAGGCCGTAGCCACATCCATCTTGCTGAACTGGGAAACCACCCAGAAATAACTGTCGTTGGCGTGGGAAACCGTCATGGCGCCAGCACCGATGGCCATCACCGTCAACACGCGACCGAATTCCGAGTCCAGCCCCAGTTGCGTCATCAGGGGCGCCACAAGCGCCGACGTCGTGACCAGCGCAACGGTTGAAGAGCCCTGTGCGGATTTCAGCGCGGCAGCGACAAGGAACGGCATGATGACACCCAACCCGAGTGTCGAGAGCGTATCTCCAAGATAATCCCCCAATGCCGTTTCAGCCAGCACACTGCCAAAGGCCCCGCCCGCACCGGTGATCAGGATAATGGGAGCAGATACCTCCAGGCCCTTTTGCGTATGACGGGCGAATTCATCCAGCTTTTGCTTGCCCTGAATAAGCATCAACGCAAAGCCAAGGCCAATCATCAATGCGTTCAGAGGCTTACCAAGGAAATTCAGCGTCTCGTACAGAGCTCCCTCTCCGAGCGGAGCCGTCGGATAGCTCGCAACCGACCCCATACAAATCAATAGTATCGGGACAAAGATCGGTGCAAATGCAGCCCAGGGAGTCGGCAGCTCACCATAGTGCTCTCTGGCCTCCTCAAACGCCTCTTCTGCCAGCTCAAGCTCTGTGCTGCCCAGATTCCGGCTCCTGCTCGCCCAGAACAGGCCTGCCAGCGCGGCAATCAAAGCAAACACAAAGCCAACGGCAATAACCAGCCCCAGGTTGTCTTCCAGCCCCAGATTGCCGGCTGCCGCGATGGGGCCTGGCGTGGGTGGAACCAGAGTGTGGGTTGCAAACAGCCCTGTGGAAAGGGCCACCGTCATGGCTACCGGTGACACACTGAGCTTCCTCGCCATGGATCGTTTAAGGCTGTTCAGGATCACGAAACCCGAGTCGCAAAACACCGGGATGGACACGATAAAGCCAACCAGCGACATCGTCAGCGTCGGGAAACGCTGGCCCAGCAGTTTGACGATACTCTCCGCCATGACAATGGCTGCACCGGTGCGCTCAAGTATGACACCGATGATGGTGCCTAGAACGATCACCAAACCGATGTATCCCAGAATGCCGCCGAAACCCGACCTGATGGTACTCTCGATGGTGTCGATTGGCAGGCCAAAAGCAAATGCGGCCAGGAAAGAGGCCAGTAACAGGGTAATGAAGGGGTTCAGCTTGAGCTTGCTGGTGGCAAATACGATAAAGACGATCAATACCAGCAGAATCAGGACCAGATGCATTCATACTCTCCGTTCAGTATTGTTTTCTATGCGTAGGGGTCGGCATTCCTCGGCAGCTAGTTTAAAAGTTGACAGCACCCTGGTCGTTAGCGACGAGAACAATTTTTTTGCTAATTTAGTACATTAAATTGTGGACTTGAACAATTTTTCTAACGTGTTTCCAGGGCGAACTGGAGCACCAGCAAATCCCGGAGCACAAACGGAGACAGCCTGGTGAGCGCTTCGATTTTCTGCAGCCGATAACGCACCGTATTGGGGTGGATGCTTAGCTGGTCAGCACATCGCTTTATTTCGCCGTCACAATCAATGTACCGTGACAGCGTCTTGAGATAGAGTTCTCCCTGCCGATGCTCAACAAGGGGCTCAATCAGTGACTGCAATTCAGCTTGCTGCCAGTGTGGCGCAAGACTCTGCCAGAGCGCCGGAGTTCGAAGCTCTTCGTAGCGGAGAATGCTCGCTCCCGGTTTTCTCCTGCGCCCCACTTCCAGCGTCGCGGTAGCGGACTGATAACCGGCTACGAAGTTCCTGGTGAATGATTTTCCTGTCGCAAGAATGACGTCGTCTTTGCCACGGGCAGCCAAGGTTGCCAGCAGGTTTTTGAACTCAGACTGGCCTGGCCCGGTTTCCGCGAAAATCAGGAGCTGCCTTGGCGACAGGCGAACGGCAAGCGCTGCTCGATGATGCTGCTCGAGATAGGGTGCCAACGGCACAAGCACCTGCTCCACCGCAACCTGGGTTGTTGCTTCGAGTATCAGTCCTATCCTCGGACAATCAGCTTCAATACCCAACTGCTCGAACCAGATTTCCGGCACGGTTTTGCCTTCACACGCCGCCAGCAGCACGTCTTCAATCTGTCGGCGTCGATGCTGCCCTGCTTCCAGCAATGCCGCCTGCTCGAGCATTAGCTCAGCGGTAATACGAACCAGATCCGCGTACTGGGAGACCTCTTCAGGCGCACCGGATATACCAACAACAGCCGCCATCTCCCCGCCAACGGTGACGGGCAGATTTACACCCGGACGGGTTCCCGAGTACGCGCCGGAGCGAGAGTCATCAATGATCAGTGGATGCCCACTGCTGGCGACAAGCTTCGCAGCTTCATGGTGATCACCGACCCGGCGAGGCTCGCCGGACGCGATAATAATACCGTCCGGCGTCATCACGTTGACGGACCAACCAATCGCTTGCATTGTGCGGTCGACAATTCGTTGCGCAGTTTGTTCGTCCAGAGTCAGCACGTGTTTTCGGGGCCCATGGCAGGTTCAGAGAAGCGTTCCAAAGGTATTGTGCCGTAGAGAACCCTTCCGCTCCTAATAGTGACCGGCCAAGTAGCGCACGCCGCCAAAAATGGTGACATTATGCCGTTGGTTACCGCCTCGGACTCAGCGGGCGCCACCACGGTTGCCAATCCCGCTGCGGGACTGTTAGCGCCAGGAGAGACCACGACGGCAATCGTCAATACCAACAACGCCACAGCCAACACACAGCTTTCCGTCGTGGCCATGCTGCTGCCCACCAACGATGGCTTTCTGGCTCTCAACAGCCTGACAGTGCCCACCCTACCTGGCACTTACACCTACAACCTGAACGCCTACGACGCCGGCACCGAAGCCAATACCGAATCCGCTGACACCGTGCCCGGTCCTGCTGCCAGTGGACTGGCCGAGGGTTTCAACGCCGATAGGGACGATGTTAGAAATGCCGTTTACGTTCACCCCGGAGTCGTTACCCAAGACGATGGACTGAATGCCTCCACACTGGGAGGCAATCAGCGCTGGGATAACCCTATTGCGCGAGTACAAATTGAGCGAGTGCAGTAGACGATAGCCACAGGCACAACCCATTGTGCCTGTGGCCCCCTCCTACTGAGTAAGACCAAATACTCAGCGCGTTCCGACGAAATGTCAGTTATTCGTAACTGAAGCGTGGTTTAGGCTCAGCGATAACCAGACTCAACGCATCGTATATGGCATTTCGATGCCGCTGAGTATTTTCGTATGAGGAGCGCCACCGTGAACCTCTTCGGTTTCCAGCACAGCATCATCAAGAACTGTGTAAACCTCGCCAAGTACCCGCTGACCCTGCCAGGTGACAGTGCCTGGAACGACACCATCGACGGTATACGTCAGGATTTGGCGAGGGAAGGTTGCGCCATTCTTTCATCCTTTATTTTGCCGGAAGCTCTGGTACGTCTTGAGGCTGAAAGTTCAGCAATGGCGATCAACGCGTACTACAGGACGGAGATGGTTAACGCCTACAACATCGATATCAATACGGTGCTCCCCCGTTGGCACCCTGGCAACCTGACCATGGAACGTGGCAACGCATTTGTTGCACGAGACCAGATTCCCTCAACGGCTATAATCCAGCAACTCTACACCAACCCACTGTTCCAGAGTTTCATCGCAGATTGCTTCCAGCTTAAACGCGTCCACGAGCTGGCTGACCCGTTTTCCGGGCTCGTACTCAATGTCATCGCTCCCGGCAAAGAGCATCCGTGGCACTTCGATACGAATGAATTTACTGTCAGCCTGCTTACCCAGTCGCCAGAGGCGGGTGGCCTATTTGAATATTGCCCGCACATCCGCACAGCTCAGGAAGAGCACTTCAGAGACGTCAACGCTGTTCTCAGGGGCTCACGTAGCGGCCGTATTCGTAAGATCAACCTGTGTCCCGGCGACCTACAGCTCTTCATGGGGCGTTACTCCCTGCACCGTGTAAGCAGAGTCGAAGGCGCGACCACTCGACACTCCGCGATCTTTGCGTACAGCGAACGCAGGGGTGTTATTGGAAGCCCTACACGAACCCTTCAGCTATTCGGACGACTGGCGCCAGTCCATACGGCAAGAGCTGTGGTAAGAAACGATCACTTGCTGGATTAGCTATCAACAGGCTTTTGCTAACGGAGGCGCAATGAACGATACATCGCAACTGGACAACACCGGCAAAGTCTCACTGGATCACATCTATACCGCACCGGACCCCCGTGACTATTTCATAACGCTCCAGCGGCTTGGTTATTGCATCCCTCAACTGGCGCTGCCCCACTTTACCAACCTGATTGACGCTTATCGCCGGACTAGGCGAGTGTCGACGCCAACCATTGTCGACATTGGCAGCTCCTATGGCATCAATGCCGCGCTGATTCGCTACGGCACCAACATGAACAGGCTTTACAAACACTACGGCTGCCAGAGCGCTGGGGCTCTGTGCAGGGACGCATTGATCAAACGCGACCGAATGTGCCTGACGGCGCAATCGTCAAAAGATCACAGCCGATGGATTGGTCTCGACTGCTCAGCCCCGGCACTAACGTACGCGATCGACGCAGGGCTGTTAAACGATGTGATAAACGCGGACTTTGAGCATGACCAGCCCACGGCAGAGCAGCTTGCGCAACTTGAGAACACGGACATCGTTCTATCGACCGGTTGTGTGGGGTATGTGACGGAAAAAACCATCACGCGAATTATCGATGCCTCCGGAGAAAAACGCCCCTGGATGGCGCACTTTGTTCTGAGAATGTTCTCTTTCAAAGCGGTTGCTGACGCGTTGACTGTACGGGGCTACGAAACCAGAAAAGTGGCCGGCGTTTTCAGGCAACGTCGATTCGCTGTCCCACAGGAACAGGCGCGGGTGCTTGCCGCGCTGGCGGAGGCAGGCGTTGATTACCGGGGCGTTGAGGATGATGGTTGGCTCTATGCAGAACTGTATATCTCAATGCCAGCCAACGAAAAACCGATCCATGCCGACACAAGAGAATAGCAATGCAAAAGCCTGACAAAACAGCCAACATGCCAGGGACTTTTTCCAAAGAGGCAGACCTGCCCCGAGTTAAACTTCCTGGATTGCACCAGAGTGCGGAGCACTTTCTCGACTGGTGTCGCCCCTTGCTCACCAGCGCAGAGTATCAGGAAACCGTTACATCCGTGGCAGAATTCCTGAAGTCTGATAGTCCCTCACACACACTGTACTCAGCACTTGAGGCGTTCGATCAGCGCAGCGACGTATACAGTTGGCTCGACAAGTTCTGGCAATACCGATATCTGGGACGGCGTGACCGAATCGCCCTCAACGCCAATTTCTTCTTTCTTTTCAAGGAAACCGGAGAACCTTCTGTTCATCGGGCGGCAACGCTGGTTGATCGTGCGGTAGCCTATAAACAAGCGCTTGATTCAGGTCAGGTTCCGGTGCACATGCAGCGGGGAGCTCCCCTATCCATGCGCCAGCACCAGTTTCTGTTTTCAACCACACGTATCCCCGGGGACCCGCTTGATACCGTACGCGCGCCATACACACCAGAGTGGCCGGGGCCGTCCAGTGCGCGGCATATTCTGGTGTTCCGTTACGGGCGAATGTTTCGAATGGACGTGCTGGACGTCGACGGTCAACAAATACCACAGCGTAAGATTCAGTCCGCAATCGAGATTATTCTGGCGGCTTCAGAGACACATGCAGCTGTGGACATGTCGGTTGGTCATCTGACGACCAAAGCCCGTGCCGAATGGGCAGAAAGTCGGCAACAGCTGCTGAGCATTTCCCCGATCAACGGCGAGTCTCTGGACAGTATTGAACGTGCCTTGTTCTGTCTGTGCCTGGACGACATTCAGCCCCAAACCACCCTTGAAGCGTGCAACCAGTTGCTCAGAGGTAATGGCGGTAATCGCTGGTTCGACAAATCTCTATCCCTGGTAGTCATGGAGGACGGTAACGCCGGCATCAACATCGAACACTGTGAACTGGATGGCACGACCGCACTAAGCTTGGTAGACAGTCTAATGGAGACTCCTACAAACCCATCGAACTCATTGGGGCAGGACAACGACAGCTCCCCTACGCTGATATCACCCGTTGAATTCGTCCTGAATGACGCATTGAGAAAAGACATTCGGGAAGCCGCTACAGAATTCTCACATTACGCAGCTAGCATGACATCTACCACGGTTTCACTGGACACTTTTGGAGCCAATCGAGCAAAACAGCTTCACGTCTCTCCGGATGCTTTGGTGCAATTGGCTTTCCAACTCGCCCATTACCGTGCGAAAGGTTTTATCGGGCCCACTTACGAGTCAATCGCCACCCGTCAGTACCGTCATGGGCGGACCGAGGCCATGCGCGTCGTCACTCCTGAAATACTTCAGCTTGTCATGGCTATGGAAAGCTGCGACACCAGCGACGAAGAATGTTGCAGCGCACTAGTGGCAGCAGCAAAAGCGCATGTCGCAAGAGCAAAATCCTGCCAGATGGGTGACGCACCGGAACAGCTTTTATGGGAACTACAGCTCATACAACAGCGCGATGGCAAGCGTCTCGGCGCGCACCGACCACTGGCACTTTATGACTCTCCGGGCTGGCTCACAATGAGAACAGACGCCCTGAGTACCAGCTCGGCACCTTCAGAACACATTCAACATTTTGGGTTTGGTTCAACCAGTGAAACCTGCATTGGGGTGGGATATGTATTACTGCCAGGCAGTCTCAGAATCTACTTAAGCACAGCGAATACGGTTGCCAGCGAAATGGACGCTTTTGCCGAATCAATTCCCAAGGCGCTCGATGAGCTCTGCAACCTGCTGCAGCCATAGGCTTATTGTTCCTGGGTGGCTGGCCCAGCTCTTAGTATGAGCTGGGCGTTCAAGTGTTTCGCTAACTCACCAAGCGCCCAGCCATTGATCAATCAAGCAGGTAAATCCGTTATCTTGTCCACAACTGCGGCGTAAAGATCCCTCGTTGAAGCCAATGCGCCGTCATGCACTTCCTGCGCGGACAGTACCTTGCCATTTGCCGCCTTCAGGGAGCGGGTGGCCGTTGCACTGGCGACCACGGTAGGTGCATACCCCAGGTTGAACCCACCATGGGCGGTTGAGTTGATGCACATGTGCGTCATAAACCCTGCAAGGATGAGGTTTTTAATACCCTTAGCTTTGAGCTGTTCATCCAGATCGGTTTGCACAAACGAATTTGGAAAGTTTTTGGTAATAACCGGCTCGCCGTCTTTCGGCGCAACCGCGTCAGCAATGGCGCCAATGCGAGCACTAACGTCATAGGGTGAGCCTGGGCCAGCATCGTGGCGAATATGAAACACCGGGATACCTTCGCCGCGGGCCAGTTCCAGAAGTTTCCGGCCCTCTTCCATGGCTTTGTCAGCCCCCTCAAGCTTCATGACGCCTTCAAGGTAGGTATTCTGGTAGTCGATCATGATCAGAGCAGATTCGGAAAGACTTGATGGGGCCAGGCTAAGGCCGTTCAGCTCTCTGAGCGTTGTTGATGCTGAGGTCATTGGTGTTCTCCAGCGTCCGGCGTTTGGTTCTAAAGCACGAGCGTATTCGATATGGCTCGTGCAGTCTATGAGACGAAGAAGCCGTTTCTATGAGTCTTTAGCACTACCTCGCTTTAGAATCAGATCGTTTTCACCAATCGCTGCTCACAGGCAACATGACTATCGGTCTAGAACCGCGACCGCCCCCGCAATAGCACCTGCACCTGGTCAACGCTGTCGCCTCCCGCCAGCGGGAAGGCAAAGTCCAGGTGCAGCATTCGCTGTACTTCTATCCGGCTTGAAGCCAACCTGAGGCCAAAACCCACATCTGTCAGTACGCCGTCATCGGGTCCGTTATTGCGACCATCATCAAACCAGGCTCTGCCTACATCGGTGAAAATCACACCCCCCATGCGAAACAGCTCGAAAGGGTGCCAGTCCGGGAAGTAACGGCGCTCCAGTGTCCACAGCGCTCTTCTGTTGCCCTGCTGGTAGTTGCTCGGATAACCACGAAGGCCATTGTCACCGCCAATAAGAAGCTGTTGATCCACGGTCAAATTGTGCGCTGCCGTGAACGACAGGTTGGTGTACCAACTGTTCCAATCCACTGCCCCGCCATGAAAGTACTCCAGGCTCAGGGTTCCGATAAGGTTCTCGAAACGGTGCTGGTCAAATCGCCAGGTGCCGCTCTGACTGAACCCGTAGCTGGCGTAGTTGGTGTCAGTGGCCAGCAAAGCATCCCGGAAGTCCATATTCAGTACGGCGCGGTCTTCCGTCGCTCCAAGTCCCGGCGAGGAGTACCCCAGCTCGGTACGCCACACAAAGCCGTCCCGCACGTCCTCGACCCGTTGCAGACGAGTCAGGTTTGTCATTTCCCGGAAGCGGTTCTCACGGTAGTCAAACCCGACCCATGGGTAGCTCAGTGTCCGATCATCGGGCAGAAGGTCCAGATTGGTTTCATCCGGTAAGCGCTCAAACGCCCGAGCATCGTAGCGAAAACCGGCAAGCAGCCTTAACTGGCTGCCATTGCGTTCTGCCAGTCGCCAGCCGACATCAACACTGGCAAAATCGCGGTCCTGCCGATAGTCCGCAATTGCCTCCGCCCCCACATAGCGGGATTGTTCGCGAATGTCATCCTCACCACTCAGGCCAAATCGCCACTCCGCCAGCTCACTGTAGAATGGACGTCAAGGTACGCACTGCGACCGCGCCCATCACTGCGCTTATCGTAGGAAAGGCCTGCCTGCCAATGGGAGCCAAGCACGTTCGGATCATCGAAATCGACACTGGTCTCGCTGCGGTCGGCATCTTTTTTGTGGGAAATCCCCACGCTCTTGCCGGAACCCAGGAAATTCGGATCAGAAAGGCCGGTGTTGGTTTTATTCTCGCCTCCCGTCCTGGAAGCACCAACGCTCGGCAGTAACGTCCAGGTGTCACGTGCAAAGACAGTGACTTCCAGCTCATTCCCGCAAACGCGGGTAACACCGATCCACGCGGCCGTCAGGTACTCACTCTGCCGCAATATACGTTCGGATTCGTCCAGCGTACCCGGTTGGTAAACGTCACCTTCGTCGAACACCAACTGGGCACGCAGGGCCGATTTCCAGGTCGGGGTATTTAGAGCGTTCAGCGTGCGATAAAGAAAGTTATCCTGTTCCGGATCGCTGGTATCGAAGATCGGGCGCCGAATAATGTTTATTCGGCCGATTCTGGCACCTGCCGGAATATCCAAGTCGCTCTGGCGAGCCAGTTGATCCCGGGGCTGGTCAAGATCAATGGCGTCCGGCTGGATTTCGCTGACAATACAATTGTCGGTGTCAATTTGCGCCCAAGCGATCTGACTGAAAGAGAGAGTCCCAGCAATAAAGAGGGCTCGGCTTTGGAGCCGGAGGACACTATCGAGGCATTGAGTACGGGTCATCGTCTGGCCACAGAACACGGAAACTCACTATGGTGTTGATGTTACCCCACTATAGTGCCGATTCAGGTGTTCGTCCGGGATACTCGCATAAAACACCGTCCATACATCCTGTACGTCATTGGTTAAAAGCTTATTCAACCAATCCGGACTGCGGGACAAGGCAGTTCATCGCGCTGAGGGCGACATCTCGGAACACCTGTTCCGAGGCGATCACACTCGGAAAACGATCATAAACCGCACGTCGGCAGGCCGATGTACGGGTCTCCCCTTCACTGACGCACGTCGAATGAGCCCCGGAGTCCGAATCCTGTCCAGTCGCGTCCTCACACAACACGGGGAGTTGGCGAACGACCCAGTCCATGGCTACGCTAAGTTCGACTGGATTATCCGCAAGGTTGGCAAAACGGCGGGCATCCGCGGGTTGCGGGCGCTCCCGGGTCTGCTCCCAAAGTACGAACAACAGGGCTGCGGAAACCAATACGACCGTGACTTTTGGAAACTTCATGGGGCCTTCTCAATCCGGTAAAACAGGCTCCGGATGATAAACGCTTGAGGCTGCCCTGTCCCGGTTTGCGCAACTATACTGTCTGGAATTTCTCAACGGAGCATGGGTAAATGGCAACACTGATCGTTGGTCTGGTTTTATTTCTTGGCGTGCACTCTCTGTCCATCGTCAACGAACCGCTGCGCAATCGCCTGCATAACTCCCTTGGCGAAGGGGCGTTCAAGGGGCTTTACTCGCTGGCCGCATTGGTCGGTCTGGTTCTGATCGTTTGGGGGTATGGCAACGCCCGCCTCGACCCGACCGTCATCTACACATCTCCAGGCTGGCTCCGGCACCTGGCCATGCTCCTTCTGATTCCGGTCTTTCCCCTACTGCTGGCCACCTATTTTCCGGGCAAGATCAAGGCAAAACTTGGGCACCCAATGCTCGTCGCGGTCAAGCTCTGGGCTTTGGCTCACTTACTCGCGAACGGGATGCTGCACGACCTGTTGCTGTTCGGCTCTTTCCTGGCCTGGGCCGTGGTGGATCGGATCTCCTTGAAACGCAGAACCCAGCGGCCGATTGCGACCCTGCCGGCCAGCAAAGCGAACGATGCCATAGCGGTTGTTGGCGGTCTTGCAGTTTATGTGGTGCTGGTAATATGGGCTCACCAATGGCTCATTGGGGTGGCGCCGGTGTAACACCCTAAACACGCAACTCTGGCAAGTGACCGGCATGGTGCCAGTGATTAAACTGATGCGCGGGCTGTTCATTCATGGCAATGGGTTCCAGACGTTGATCGCTCCGATCAGAAACGTCAGGTCGACGAACTATTTCTCGGTGAAATACACTCGCCCCTGCTCGGAATCCTGACTGGGAGCACCGGTGTCAGCCACGTTTGTCAATGCTTCGATCCAGGCCAGGGCAGCCCTGATGTTTGTGACATGCAGAGACTAATTTTTAGCAGACCCTTGATCAACGGTGGTAAAACGGGACCATGGCACAACCCTATTTCCTTGGCTGCCCGCAGTGGCAACATCCCGACTGGAACGACCGACTCCCTCCCGGTCAGAGCCCGCTGGCGCGTTACAGCAGTGCCCTCAACTGCGTGGAGGGCAACACCACTTTTTACGCCACGCCCAGCCAGGAACAGTGCCGACAGTGGCGGTCACAGGTGCCCGATGACTTTCGTTTCCTGTTGAAGTTTCCACGCCTGATCACCCATGACCGTCTACTGAGTGGCGCTGGCCGCGAAGTATCTGACTTTCTTGAGATAATTGCGCCACTCAACGATGTGCTTGGCCCCATCCTTCTGCAACTTCCCGCCAGTTTCGGGCCAGAGCGTCTGGAAAACCTCTGGCGATTTATGGATGCCCTGCCCCCGACCCTGATCTGCACCGTTGAGGTTCGCCACAGTGCGTTCTTTGACAAGGGGGAGGCCGAGAAAGCCCTGAATCGTGGCTTGAGAGAACGCCGCATTGCACGGGTGTGCATGGACAGCCGGGCACTCTTTGCCGCGACCCCGGATAACGAGGAAACACGCGATGCACAGCGCAAAAAGCCGCGAGTACCAGTGCATCTGCTCCCTGTGGATGCAGCGCCGGTGATCCGCTTTGTCGGCCATCCCGACCTGGAGGCCAACCGTCCGTTTCTCGCACCCTGGGTTGAGCGCGCAGCTGCGTGGATCGAGGAAGGGAAACGTCCCTATATTTTCATGCACATGCCGAACAAGGGCGATGCCCTTTCCCTGGCGGCGCTCTGGAATGAGTTGCTGAAAAAACGTGTGCCTACAGTGGACGCGTTGTGCCTTGACGCCACCCAGCCACAGATGGGGCTGTTCTGAAAGACACTGCGCCATTTGCTGTTTAAATTTGTAATTGCCAATAACGGCGCCGCGCCCAATCAACAGGTCTGACCATACAGGCGTTAGTATAAACGTTATAAATAACAGAAACTTAAGAAACCAAAATCGCCCCGAGACCATGTAACGCTCAGTCTCACCGTGTATCGCTCTGTAAGCGCCAACTTCCTGACGATTCTCACCCGAAAAACCCTGAACCAGACCGCATATAACCGAAAAATGCCGCTGTAAGATTCGTCCGAACTCGTCAATGAATTGGTGCGAAACAATGTCAACTTGCGGCAATAATCTAACGAAGCATGGACTGCTGACTCTATCTTTAGCGGTTCTGCTTTCGGGCTGCGGTCTCGACATGACGTCCTCAGACAACGCCACGACACCACAGTCAGAAGCGTCAACCACTCCGGCGGCTGAAACGGTTGAGCTTGCCGGCGCCGCCATGAAAGGCGTTATTCAACAAGGCCTGGTGACCGCCACTCGCCTGATATCCGACAAAGACGGCTACTATGCTCCACAGCGACAGGCCGCAAAACCGGTTTTGACAGCAAACGACGGTAGTTATGTGTGGCAATTGCGAGGAAAGGCGGACAGCTGGGCTTTGGTAGAACTTACCGCTGACAGTAATACTCGCATGACTTGCAACGTCGTTCCCCAATGCGAACGCAGCGGCGCCGAGCCGGTTGCCTTTGGCGACACCATGATGCTGGACGATAGTTTCAGTCTGCGCGGAGCCGGTGATCTTCGCATGGAGACCGTCAACCTCACGCCGCTGACCCATTTGGCCGTGGCGCTGGCTGAGCGTAGCGAGAACGGGCTCTCCCCCGATGCACTCTCTGGGGCCTATGAAAGGGTTGAAGGCTGGTTTGGCCTGGCAGCAGGCTCCTTGCGCCTCGACCCGCCAGACCTGACTCGCCTGGACGAGTTTAACGGCGTGTCTGCCGATGCCCTGCAGGTCGCCGTTGCCAATGCGGCTTTCCTTGCCCTGGTCAACAACAACGCCCAATGGAACAACATTTCCGATGTCCTGAACAACGTGGCAACCCAGATTCTCGAAACCGGCCAGATCAGCCTGATGGGCGACGGCGAAAACATCGCTCTGGCCGATCTCGTGTCTGCCGCGGCAGTGCAGGCCTCTGAGCTGCAGGCCGAGGTGGACTCGAGCGTCATCAGCCAAAGACTCGTGGTGGCCGAATACCGCTACGTACAACGCTTCAAGACCATTGCAGAGGTATACGGCGAAGACGACACAAGCGTTGTCGATACACCAGAGCCCGATACCAGTGACGACAACAGCACTGGAGATACTGTCGCCGACAACGGAACGGACAACGACACCAGCGAACCGCCGGCCCCCGAGCCAAGCCCCGAGGACACCGTTCCGACCAACGCAGCCCTGCTAAGCTGGACCGCGCCGCTCACCAGAGAAAATGGTGACAGTCTCGCGATGGGCGAAATTGCCGGCTTTGAGGTGGTTTACGGCAACAGCGAGGACAACGTGGACCAAAGCCTGGCCATTGGCGACGCCTCTATCGACGAGTTGCTGGTGGACGAACTCACCGAGGGCACCTGGTACTTTGCTATCCGCACTCTGGATACGGATGGCAACCGCAGCCGGTTGTCAGAGGTGGTCTACAAGCAGATATAATGCAGCGTAGACTTATATTTTGCTTTGGAACCTCGGCGCCTCAATCGCCTGCTGCTGCATCCAGCGATAGATAGTCGGGCGTGACACTCCATAACGACGTGCGACCTCAGAGACGTTCCAGCGGTATTTCTTTAGTGCCGCCAATAACGGATCGCTCTCGTCGGGGTCGACATCCCGCTCAACGCTCGTTGCCGCGATCGCAGGATCTCTCAAGCACTCGTCTGGTAGGTCATTGGCCGTGATCTGTCCATCGTCGCAGGTAGCTTCTGCAAACGCCAGTGCATTAACAAGCTGACGAATGTTACCCGGCCAGTCGTAGGCAAGCAGCGCACTCATCGCATCTGCCCGGATTCGAACATCGGGCAGCTGTCCCTGGTCGATCAGGTGTGTGAGTACCCGGTTAATGACATGCTGTCGGTCAGCCCTTTCTCCCAGAGAGGGCAAGCGCAGCGTGGCCCCATTCAGCCGGTAATAGAGGTCAGCGCGGAACGCACCATGTTCAATCAGTTGGCCCAGGTCCTGGTGCGTGGCGGCTATCACGCGACAGTTCACTTTCACGGGACTGTCGGCGCCCACTGGCAGAATTTCGCCTTCCGCCAGCACCCGCAGCAGCCGGGTCTGGAGCTGCAGGGGCATATCCCCGATTTCGTCCAGGAACAATGTCCCACCATCCGCCTGCTGGATCATTCCCCGCATTCCTCTGGCCCGCGCACCGGTAAACGCGCCCGCCACGTACCCGAAAAGCTCGCTCTCGATCAGTGACTCGGGAATGGCTGCGCAGTTTACGGCAACAAACGCCCGTCGGGAGCGGTGGCTGGACTGGTGTATTGCCCGGGCAAGCACTTCCTTGCCCGTGCCGGTCTCACCCAGCACCAGCAGCCCGACATCTCTGTTCCTCAGTCGTTTGGCAAGACCAAGAGTTCGCCTCATGACGGGGTCATCCGCTGCCAGCGCATCTAGCTCAGGCACAGATTCATCAGTGGGCAGGGCGTCAGAAGATGCGGAAGCCGTCGACTTGATCCTAGGCTGGATCAACGCTGCAAAAAAGGTATTGCCACTGATGCAGTGCCTGAACGCCCTGACCTGATCATCCTGATCGTAAGGGATGCTCCAGATGTCCCTTAACTCGCATTCAAACAGGCTGGTCAGCTTGGTATCGCTGCCGTTTCCATGGCTCCACATGAGTGAACGACCGGCTGTATTGGCGGCCTCCACGCACCCATCCTCGTCAATGGCGAACAGGTACTGGCCATTTACCTGCACAAACTCCCGCGAGGCATCACACCGGAAGACCGCCTGATTGCGATAACGGCGGAGGAAATAGGCGTCCTCAATCATGCGGGCGTAGAGCTGGGTAAGGTGCAGTGCAAACGTCTGGCTGCTGTGTGGATCAGGCGAATCCAGAGCCGAAATATCGAGTACCGCAAGCAGGTTGCCCAGCGGATCAAGAATGGGCGCCGAGGTGCAGGTCAAGCTTATATGGGTTGCATCGAAATGGTCGACCCGGTGACATGTCAGGGCCTGCCCCTCTTCAATACACGTACCCACAGCACAGGTGCCCGCGTACTTCTCACTCCAATCGGCCCCCAGGTACAAACCGGCTTTACGCAAACGTTGGTCAGAACGCCGATCCCCCAGAAACTGCACGGTAATGCCCCGGTGATCCGTCAACAACAGCACATAACCCAGCTTTGCGATATTCATATACAGTTGCTCAACGCCGGCCCGAGCCACGTTGAGAAATTCATCGACCGAGTCCTGATGCTCCCTCAGGGTTTGATGAGTCACGATCCGGGCACGACGCGGCTGGCTCGGGTCCAGTCCGTACTCGTCAATACATCGCTTCCATGAGCGACCAATCAGTTCGGACTCCGGAGATAAAGCCGCACACACGCCTTCATCCGTATAACTTAGAATCGTATCTATGTGGCGCCGCTGTGCCTGTTGCATCGTCATGCCAAGCTCCTGCATTGCTCTGATATTGTTGTTGTCATTTACGATGAGATACTGCTTCGTCGTTCTGACAGCCTATACCGGATTACCCGGCATCAACATCCTCCTTTAGTGCCTGAGTGATCGTTACACCTGTAACGCATTTACAGGCAATCGCATTACAGCCGTAATGCCAGGGCCTTCTGCCACATAGCTCCGCCACCCCCTCCTCCTTTCACAAAAATCCCTGAAACCCCTTTATTTCAGATACCTGGAAAATAAAAAGCCCTTGGAGACCGATGTGGCACGTCATCTGCTCCGTTCCTATTAGCGTGTTCAACAACGCACCGGGGATCAAAGACTCCCCGCCAACAAAAACAATGGAAATCTGGAGAACCGTGATGACCGAAACCCAAATCACCCCCACCCAACGAGTTCAGCAGTGGCTTGACGGGTTCAGCGAGATACTGCAGTCGAGCGATCCTGGAAGGGCGGCGGAACTGTTTGAAGCAAACGGCTTCTGGAGAGATCTTGTTGCAATAACCTGGAACATAAAAACCCTGGAGGGCCGGGACCATATCCGCGACATGCTGGAACAGACCTCGAAACATGTCCTCCCCAGCAATTGGAAGGTTGCCGAAGACGCGACAGAACAGGACGGCGTGACCGAAGCCTGGATTACCTTCGAAACCAGGGATGCTCTGGGTAAAGGGCACATCCGGCTTCGCGATGGCGGTGCCTGGACCCTGCTGACCACCATGCAGGAATTAAAGGAGTTTCCCGAGAAGAAAAACTTTCTTCGACCCAAAGGCGCTCAGCATGGAGCGACCAAGTCACGGAAAACCTGGCTTGAGGCAAAGCAGGACGAAGAACAGGAACTGGGATACAGCCGCCAGCCCTACTGCGTGATCATCGGCGGTGGACAAGGGGGCATTGGCCTGGCCGCCCGTCTGCGGCAACTGGACGTGCCAACGATTGTGATCGAGCGAAACCCGAATCCAGGCGATTCCTGGCGCAACCGCTACAAGTCTCTTTGCCTGCATGACCCGGTCTGGTACGACCACATGCCTTACCTGCCGTTCCCGGACCACTGGCCCGTTTTCGCGCCGAAAGACAAAATCGGCGACTGGCTCGAAATGTACACCAAGATCATGGAGCTCAACTACTGGAGCTCAACAGAGTGCACGGGGGCGCGCTACGATGAGGCCGGTCAGGAATGGGTCGTGGAGGTGGTTCGGGACGGCGAGAAAGTCACCCTTCGCCCCAAGCAGCTCGTGCTGGCTACCGGCATGTCGGGCATCCCCAACATACCCGATATTCCCGGAATGGACAGTTTTGAAGGCGAGCAACACCACTCCAGCAAACACCCCGGTGGCGCTGCCTATAAAGGCAAGAAGTGCGTAGTCCTGGGCGGAAATAACTCCGCACACGATATCTGCGCTGCGTTATGGGAGAACGACGCCGACGTCACCATGGTTCAGCGTTCATCAACCCACATCATCAAGTCCGACACTCTGATGGAGCTGGTGCTAGGCCCACTCTACTCCGAAGAGGCGGTACAGAACGGCATGACCACAGAAAAGGCCGATCTCACATTTGCGTCGGTGCCCTTCAAAATCATGCCCGATATGCACATCCCGGTTTACGAGCAGGTCGCCGAACAGGATGCGGACTTCTACAGTCGGCTGAAGCGAGCAGGGTTCCTGCTGGACTTTGGCGATGATGGCTCAGGGCTGTTCATGAAATACCTGCGCCGTGGCTCAGGCTATTACATCGATGTCGGTGCATCCGAACTTGTCGCCCAGGGCGAAATCAAGCTTAAAAGCGGGGTCGGTATTGAACGCATCAACCCCCGATCTGTCACCCTGACGGATGGCACCGAACTGCCGGCCGATCTGATTGTTTACGCCACCGGCTTCGGCTCCATGAATGGCTGGGCGGCACGAATAATATCCCAGGAGGTCGCCGATAAAGTTGGAAAGTGCTGGGGTATGGGATCAGATACCACCAAAGACCCTGGCCCCTGGGAAGGTGAGCTGCGCAATATGTGGAAGCCAACGCAACAGGAAGCCCTCTGGTTCCACGGGGGCAACCTGCACCAGTCACGCCACTACTCGCTGTATCTCGCACTTCAACTGAAAGCCCGAAAAGAGAGCATCGACACGCCAGTGTACGGTATGGAAAACGTTCATCACCTTTCCTGACTCCAGGATGGCTGGCCTCGGCCAGCCATCAACAGTGATCAGCAACCAATTCAGGTCAGTTCACAACTGCTCTGGCCGCGGTGGACTGCCCACCCTCACTTCGCTGAGTTTCTCCTGGGCCAGGCCGCGGAACAGGGCAAACATCATGGCGAATACGAGGATGAACATCGGCAGGCCAACCACGGTGATCACTTCCTGCAACGCGGTCAGCCCGGCGTCACCGGCAAGTACGATCAGCATCGCTGCCAGCATGCCTTCAGACACACCCCAGAAAACGCGTTGATGCCAGGGGCCCGGGTCCGGCGAGCCCGTGCATAACATATCGACCACCAGGGAAGCGGAGTCCGATGAGGTCGCGAAGAAGATGGCGACAATCACAACCGCCAGGCCCTGGATCAACGTAGCCCCCGGAAAGTTTTCGAAGAACGCGAACATGGCCAGGGGAACACTCTCCCCTACGGCTTGTGACAACACCCCCGCCTGTTCGCCCAGCGCCTCCCTGGCCTCCGGCCCAATGCCATCGATCTGCATTGCTGACCAGCCGAAAATGGCGAACCAGATCAGGGTGAAGATTGATGGCGCGAACAGGACCCCGAGCACGAATTCACGGATGGTCCGCCCCCGTGAAATCCGCGCCACGAAGATGCCGATAAAGGGCGACCAGGTCACCGTCCAGGCCCAGTAGAATACCGTCCAGCTGCCCTGCCATCCCCAGCCGCCATCGTCGCCGGTATAGCTTGCAAGTGTGTCGTTCCAGAAGGCCATGGGCAGCAGGTTCGATATGTAGAGGCCAAACGTCTCAACCACGGCTCGCAGAAGGAAAACCGTCGAACCGGTGAAGAGCACGAATACCATCAGGCCAACGGCCATACCGATATTGATGTTGGACAACCGCTTCACACCCGAGTCCAGCCCGGCGACGATCGACCCCACAGCGACGGCCGTCAGGATGGCAATGATCAGCACCTTGGTGATTACCGCATCCGGAATGCCAAACAACTCAGTCAGCCCGGCGTTGATCTGCTGCGTGCCCAGCCCGATTGACACCGCCACACCGAACAGCGTGCCGAGGATCGCAAACACATCGAGAGTCTTGCCGAGAGGCCCGTATATGCGGTCGCCGATCAACGGATAGAACACCGAACTGAAGCGCATCGGCAGGTCGTAACGATAGATAAAATACGCAAAGGCAAGCCCCGGCATGGTGAAGATCGCCCAGGTGTGCAGCCCCAGGTGGTAGATAGCGAAGCTCATGGCATCGTCGGCGGCTTCGACCGAATAGGGCTCGACATTCGGCCTCGGCGGGGAAGAAAAGTGCGAGATGGGCTCGGCCACGCCCCAGAACATCAGCACGGTACCGATGCCGCCGGCAAACAGCATGGTGAACCAGGAAATATTACTGTAGGCCGGTTTCGCGTCGTTGCCGCCCAGCCGGATGGCGCCGAATCGGCTGAGCGCAACCCACAAGAGGAACGCTACCCAACTCGTCACCCCGAAAATGAAAAACCAACCCAGGTTGGTAACAATCCATTCACGCCCCGCTCCGAAGGCCTCTCCGATTGGGCCGGGCGCAATCAGGAGCACGACCAGAAACAGGATCATGATCCCAGCGGACGTGAAAAAGATGGTCGGGTTGGTCCTGAGACCCAACTTTTTTGCGAGAGCTTCCATGACGATTCCTCCCCGAGTCTTTCCGACAACATAGGAGCTAATCGAACGGCACGCCAAATTGTGGGCGAGATTTCATGCTTCTGAAGGCAAATGGCTATCGCCAGAGAACGCTGAAATCCCGGTTGATTACTACTGGGACTTGCTCGAATAGACGCTCAAGGCCGTCACTGTGACCAGGATGAGCCCCATGCCGAGGAACTGGACGCCGCCCAAGCTCTCATTGAGCAATAAAATGCCGAAGAGCGTAGCGGTAACAGGTTCGACCATCGCTACAACGGCAGCGACGGTTGGTACGGTGTGCTTGAGACCCACGATATAGCTTATAAAAGACACGCCACCACCGAGCACCCCCAGCGCAATGAACATCGGCCATTCCGGTGCACCCAGCACAGCAATGACCTGCACAAGGCTGGCTGGCCAGATCAGAACAATACCGAGCACGGCAAACGCGATCACCAGAGCAGCCTGAGGGCTGCCGTTCCTGGCAGCAAACTTGAAGCCGAAAATAAACAATGCATAGGACAACCCCGAAAGCAGGCCGGCAACCACGCCAACCCACGTAATACTGCTACCGCCAACGTCATAGATACCCGTGAGTAGAGCGATGCCGACAATAACGATGACAATGGCCACGCATTTGAACGGCGTCGGCTGCTCCAGCCCGATGGCAAAGGAAACCAGAAACACGAACACCGGGGCGCAATACATGAGGGTCACCGCGACGGCAACGCTGCCCTCGGAGATACTGAGGAAATAGAAGGAGAAGTTGCCCGCCACGCCAAGGCCGGCCACCGCCGCCCAGAACCAGAGCCGCGGCTTGGCCAATCCGCTGTTCCCAGGACATAGAATCAGCCAGACAAGTACAAACAGCAGGCCGACAATCCCCCGGTAGAACGAGACTACGAACGAGCCCCACCCTTCTGCGAGCAGGATGGCGCCGATACCACCCGAAAGCCCCCAGAAAAGGGCTGCAAGCGCTACAAGCATTGCACTTCTTGGCGCGCGGTCACCGGATTGTTCTGGCGTGTGATCAGTCAGAATACTCTCCCGCCCGGCCAAACGATTGCTGGTAGACACGGTTCATTCAGGGTGACTGCGGAAACTGGGCACCGTCAATACGTTGGAGCCGCAAGCCGACCTGATGTTCGCCGCAGCAATCCCGGGCGCTGCCCACTACGCAAACAGGGCAAAAATTACGGCAATCCCCAAAGAAACCAGCAACGACATTGGAATAGTCAAAGCGATCTCCTGCGACGGCCCTTGATAGCGCACCGACAGTACGTAGCTCATTACCGCCACCGGCATCGCACACTGAATCAGGAAAACCTGCGCTTCCATGGCGCTCAACGGCCAAATCAGCAACAGCACCCACGCAAGGGCTAGACCACCCAATGGCCGATACAGACTGAACACGAGAGGCCTTAGCATATCCCGCGCGCCTGACAGCCGCAGGTTGGCAATAGAGCTGCCCAATTGCATTAGCATTATCGGTACGGTAATCGAGCCCAGCATATCCAGCGTTATCATCACCGGTCCAGGCGGGCGAATGTTTGTCGCCAACAGAAAAGCACCTGCGATCAATGCCAAGACGGGCCCGTTCTTCAGCATTGCCCTGATGGAAAACCGCCCGGACAGGCAGCCGATTCCCAACGTAAAATGACTGACCTGAATCACCGAGGAAATCACCACCGCCAGCCCAAGCGACTGCGGACCAAACAGCGCAAAGCACACCGGAATCCCCATATTGCCCGTATTCGGGTGCACCAACGCCGGAAGATAGGACCTCACCGGCAGGCCAGCTAGCGTAAGCAACAGTGCAGTGACCATCGCCATGACGAACAGCCAGGCCACGGTAATGCCTACAAGGGCACCCATTCCTAAAATGTCCATATCCATGCTCAATACGGAGTGGAGCAGCAACGCGGGGATTCCAACGGTGGTAACCAGACCAGCCAATGCCTTGCCGTCAAAAAAATCGGTTTTTCGGCCAAGAATGGCCCCGAGGAGTATCAAAGACAGCAGAGGGACAAGGGCTTCTGTGAGATGCTGAATCATAGTGAATAAAGAGAGGTCATGGTTTCAGGCTAAAGGGAACGGGGTTTGGCACTTTCAATACTCGGGTATAACTTCAACGCGAGATCATAAATAATGATGCCATATAGACTACCATTAAGCCCCAATATCCCGGGGTAAAGGTAGCTCCGCGAAAACCGATACCTGGCCGTATTGCTGATAAGCCAATCTGCCACCGCCTTTGCCGTGGCAGGTTATAGAAAAGTACCTGAGGGCAGGTTAACCTGTAATCTATTGAATCTATGTTTTACTACTTTGGCTTTGGCTCCAACATGAGCATGCTCTCGCTGAGAGCGAAGGGTGTCGAGCCTCGGGCATCTACGAAAGCGGTGCTGCGCGGATGGCGGTTACGCTTCAACGTGCAGCACTTCTTCCGCCATGAGGGTGGTGTTGGCAACATCGAAAACACCGGCCACCCGGACGACCGGGTTCTCGGCGTGCTCCATGAATGCCCGGACGAGGCGCTTTCTCTGTTGGATCAGGCCGAAGCTTACGGGCATGGCTATAACCGCATAGAGATCGAGGTAGAGCCGGATAACCCTAGCGCGGCAATGGCCCCGAAAGTCTCTGCTCTCACCTATGTGGGCATGCCCCAGTTTATCGACAACGACTGCCGACCAAGCCGTCGTTACCTGAACATCGTTCTGGAGGGAGGCCGCCAGGCCGGACTGGATGGCAAATACCTGGAGTCACTGGCCAATCAGCCCATTCATCAACTTGATGAGTACCCAACGTTCGCGGCACCACCCGGAGACTACCCAACATTTGACCGGGCGTTGCTGGCAAAACAGCCGCTGTACACGGCCCTCTACGGGGCCGTGTTTGATATGTCCGAGGCGAGGCCTCTGCACCACTTCCTCAAAGGCTTTTTTGGAGGCAGGGACATGACGCTTTTTCACCTCAGACGGCTGGACAGCAGCAACGTTGATGAAACCATGGACGATATCCGGAACGGACGCCTCAACAAGGCCCAGAAGCGATACCTCAACGCCTATCTGAACGAATACGCCAGAGAGTATCGCTACGTCGGCCGCTATAACTATGATAAAGACTGAGGAGTTCTCATGCCGTCTTTCCCGCCAGCCCTGGCACACAATGCCATCGAAGAGATCCTGCCGGATCTGTTTTTTGTCAGTGGTGCCATGGAAACCGTCCTTATGGACCTGGATTGGCAATTCAGCCGCAACATGACCATCGTCCGTGACGGTGAACGGCTGATCCTCATCAATACGGTCCGCCTTGATGATGACGGCCTGGCGGAACTGGACCGACTGGGAAAAGTAACCGACGTGATTCGGCTTGGCGCTCTGCATGGGCGTGACGATGCGTTCTATGTTGACCGTTACCAGGCGCAGTACTGGGTGATGCCAGGTCTGGAACCGGAGGACCAAAGCGGGTCTGAAAGAGAGGCAAACGTCCTCGGCCAGACGCTGCCCCTGAGTGACGCATCGCTATTTCAGTTCCAAACTACCAAACTTCCTGAAGGCGTACTCCACCTCCAGCGGGATGGCGGCATCCTGATAGCCTGTGACGCCCTGCAGAACTGGCTGAAACCCGACGAGCACTTCTGCGACGCCTCGCGACAGCGAATGGAGCAGATGGGCTTCTTCACACCCGCCAACATTGGCCCAGTCTGGCTGCAGGCGGCGGAACCTGCTGCCGAGGATTTTAACCGCCTCAAAACACTGAACTTCAAACACGTTCTCTGTGGCCATGGCCAACCCCTACTGGACAACGCCAAAGAGGACTTCAGCGCCACCTTCGATCGAGTGTTCCATTGCCAGGCGTGATCCCCAGGAGCGGCACCTGATGCAGAGCGAATTACAGCTGCCCGGATACACAATCTCCTTCTGCCTCTGGAGAAAAGCAGGCCGGGCGGTCTATCGCGCACGGCGACTCTCGGACGGTGCAGACGTCTGCATTGAAACCCTTGATACCGAATATCCCGACCGCAGGCAGGTGGCCACGCTCAATCACGAAGCCAGCATTGCTTCACGGCTCGACGGCGTGAAAGGCGTACGCAGGGTTCATGACATACTGCCACACGGTAGTGGGAACCTGGCGCTCATCACCGATCCCTGTGAGCGTTCGCTTGCCTCGGTAATGGCCGAGAGCCGTAACAGACGCTCGCCCCTGCCCCAGGCGCTGAAAATAGCCCAGGCCCTGGTACAGATTCTGAGCGACATCCACGCACAGGACATCGTGCACAAGTCGCTGACACCCCATAACGTCCTGTTTGACTCAAGAAGTGGCGCACTGGTGCTGTCGGGGTTCAATATAGCATCGGAGCTGGGGCAGGAGCGGCAGGCCAAACAGCTGCCCAATCAGCCCGAGGCGGCATTGGCCTACATGTCGCCGGAACAGACCGGGCGCATGAATCGGAGCCTCGACTACCGCTCGGACTACTATTCCCTCGGCTTGCTGCTGTTTGAACTTCTGACCGGCCAACCTCCGTTTACAGCCAACAATACCCTGGAGTGGGTACACAGCCACATAAGTCGTCTGCCTCCGGCGCCTCACACCGTGTTTGAGGACATACCCGAGGCCCTTTCAGACATTGTGCTGAAGCTTCTGGCCAAATCCCCGGAAGAACGTTATCAAAGCAGCCTGGGCCTGCTGCACGACCTATCCCGTTGCGCCACGTCGATAGAACAGGATCTGCCACTGCTGCCCTTCACACTGGGTGAAAAGGATCATCTGCAGAAGTTTCTGATTCCCCAGGCACTTTACGGCCGTGAGCGCGAGCTGCAGGAGCTGCTGGGCCTGTTCGAGCAGGCGGTGGAGGGACGATCCCGCTTCTGCCTGGTTCACGGCTACTCCGGCGTTGGCAAGTCGGCACTGGTCAACGAAATTGATCGCTACCAGATCCGCGAACGCGGCTTCCTGGTCCAGGGCAAGTTCGACCAGTTCCAGCAAAGCGAAGCCTACTCAGCACTGGCAGCCACCTTTCGTGCCCTCGTGCAGCAAATCATGCTAGAGCCCGACAACCAGCTTGACTGCTGGCGCACCGAACTGCTTGGTGCGCTGGGGCCCAACGGCGCCCTGGTGATCGACCTGGTACCGGAGCTGGCGCTGATTATCGGCGAACAACCCCCTGTGACCGAGCTGCCACCCTCAGAGAGCCGTAACCGGTTGCAGCTGGTACTGACCGCATTCCTGCGAGTGTTTGCCGGCGAAGGCCATCCGGTCGTGCTGTTCCTGGACGATCTGCAGTGGAGCGACACCCCAACCCTCGACCTGATACGCCGTATAGTCACCTCCAGGGACCAGAGCCACCTGCTGTTGATTGGCGCCTATCGCAGCAATGAAGTCGGCCCTGGGCACCCGCTCAGATTGCTCCTGGATGACCTCAACAACCATCGGCGAATTCATCAGATCCCTGTGGGGCCGCTTGATGAATCGTCGGTGGACCAAATGGTGGCCGATGCCCTGCGTTGCGAGCCGGAAACGAGCCGCACACTGAGCGAGATGCTGTTTCACCGCGCCCAGGGCAACCCCTTCTTTACCAACGAGTTGCTGCGACAGTTCCATGCCCAGGGGGCAATCTGGTCAGATTCGGGCAGTGGCCAATGGCACTGGCAGCTCGACAGGGCCAGTTGGGATGAAACCAGCCATGACGTGGTTGAGTTCATGCTGGATAACCTGCGACAGCTCCCGGACGAAACACAGAACGTACTTCAACTGGCCGCCAGCATCGGGAATACCTTTACCCTGCAAACGCTCGCCACCATCTACGAGCATACCGTTGCGGAAACCGCCCGGGCCCTTCTGCCGGCGTTGAAACAGTACACCGTGCTGCCGCTACACAGTGATTATCGCCTGGCGAGACACCAGGACGAAGAGCGGGTGCTCAACCCCAGCTATCGTTTTCAGCATGACCGTGTGCAGCAGGCTGCCTACAACCTCATTGCGACCGACGAGCTCCCCAGGGTACACCTAACGGTCGGGCGCCTGATGTTACAACACGGCGGCGGGCAGGTCGCCGATGACCAATTGATTGATATCGTGAATCATCTCAATCAGGGGCGCGCGCTGATCCAGTCCGGGTCAGAACGCCTTCAACTGGCCGAGTTCAACCTTCGTGCCGGCAGTCGCGCCCGACAAACCTCGGCCTATCAACAGGCACTCGACTACTTGCAGGTCGCCGAGGAATTGCTGCCAGACGACGCCTGGTCACAGATGCCCTCACTGATGGCCACATTGGCGTCAGAGATACAGCTTTGCCTCTACCTCACCGGACGTACCGAAGAGGCCGACCATTGGTTGGAGCAGATGCTGGACCATGCGGACTCCCGGCTGCATCGCGCCGACATTCTCGCCATACGTACCCGGCAGAATGCCACGCTGGGTAGAATGGAGGCGTCTATTCACGCTGCCATTGAGGGGCTGGCACTATTGGGTGTCAATTTCACCGAACACCCCAGCCAGCACGATATCGATGTCGAACGCCAACGGGTACTGACGAACCTGGCTGGCCGCGAAATCACCGACCTGGTTGATGCTCCTGTCATCGAAGACCCAGCCACATTGACCGCCATGCGTCTGCTGATGGAAATCTTTGCGGCCGCGTTTCTCTCCGGCAGCAAGCTGTTCAGCTACCTGGTGCTAAAAGCGGTTAACCTGGCTTTGCATCGGGGCAACTGCCCGGAATCGGCGTTTGCCTATGCCGCCTACGGCATGCTTTTGTGTGGTGAGCTGGACGAGCCCGCCCTGGGCTATCAGTACGCCAAGGTTGGCCTGGCCATCAATGAACGGCTTGATGACCTCAGCCTGAGGGCGCGCGTTATCTATGTATACGCCATGTTCGTTCATCACTGGAGCAACCACTGGGCAACGCTCACGCCCTGGTTCCGCAAGGGCATCGAAGCCGGCTATCAATCCGGCGACCTGCTCTATCTGGCCTACAGTGCCCAGGACTGCGTGATCTGGGACCCGGGCATGGATCTGGAAACCGCAAGCCAGTTGCATCAGGAAAACCTCAACATCGTTCGCGAGTGCGCCTACCAGGATTCGCTGGACTCCGGTTCCCTCTTCCTACAGATGCAGCGCAATTTTCTTGGCACCACCCACTCACCGGCCAGTCTGAGCACCGATGATTTTGATGACCAGGCGTGTCTCGAGGCAATGAGTACGCGCCAGTTCATGACCGGCATTGCCAATCATCATATCTACAGTGCCGAGATCAACCTGCTCTACGGGAACTACGAACAGGCACTGCACTTTGTCAGAAAGCAGGACAAGCTAATCAAGTCCGCGATGTCCCTGCCCCAGCTCGTGCGTTTCTACATTGTTGCCAACCTCACCCTCACGACCCTATTCCCCACCATGAACAGGGCTGACCAACAGGCCACACGAGAACGCCTGGAACGGGACCTGGCGCGCATGACCCGTTGGGCGGACAATTGCGAAGCGAATTTCCGCCACCTTCAATGGCTGATGACCGCAGAACTCGCCCGCCTGGATGGCAGGCACGACGCCGCACTGGAGCTCTATGACACGGCCATCGACACGGCACGGGCAAACGGCTTCCTGCGCGATGAGGCCACTGCCTTTGAGCGCGCCGCACGGCACCTGCTGGCAGTGGGTAAACGGCGTTCAGCCGAGGGTTATCTCCGTGGTGCCCACGGGGTATACAACCGCTGGGGCGCACAACGCAAGGTAGAACAGCTGGAAGACGAGTTCCCGGTGCTTCGTCAGTGGGTTCAGGCCCACCTCAGCCCACCAGGAAGCCATTTGGCCAGTCTCGACCTGGCATCGGTTATGAAAGCCTCCCGTGAGATCTCCGGCGAGATGGTGCTGGACCAGCTGTTGCAGAAAACCCTGGCGATTCTGCTGGAAAATGCCGGTGGGCAATGGGGCTGCCTGATTGTCCGGGCCGGTGGTGCGTTCAGTGTCGAGGCCATAATCCGGCCAGAGCAGCCGTCACCACAGGTTGAGATCCCTACCCACTCAACACTCAGCGATCGTCAGGGCAAGGCCCTCGCCCTGCCAATGAGCGTGATCAGCCAGGTGTTTCAAAGGGGCGAAGCCGTGGTCCTGCACGATGCCATGGCCGACGGCCCGTTTGTGAACGACCCCTACACTGTTCACCTGCATCCACGATCAGTACTGTGTGTCCCTATCATCGTGCGGGAACGTTTTGAGGCGGCGGTCTACATGGAGAACAACCTGACCGACGCCGTCTTCACCGACGACCGGGTGGAATTGATTCAACTGCTCTCCGCCCAGGCGGCTGTCGCCATCGAAAACGCCCGGCTCTACACCCAGGTACAGGACCATTCCCGGCTCCAGGAAGAGAAAGTGGTTGAACGCACGGCAGAGCTGGAAGAACTCAATGAAGAACTGCAACGCCTGGCCGACCGCGATGGCCTGACCGGCGTCGCTAACAGGCGTTCCGGTGACGCCTACCTCAAAGACACCTGGCTGCGCCTGAGAAGGCAGCCCCAGCCCTTATCTGTGGTTATGCTCGATGTGGATCACTTCAAGCACTTCAACGACAATTACGGCCACCAGATGGGTGACGAATGCCTGATCCGGGTTGCCGAGACACTGCAGGCGCAACTGCAGCGCTCAACCGACATGGTGGCGCGCTACGGGGGAGAAGAGTTCATTCTGATACTCCCCAATACTGACGAAAATGGTGCGATACAGGTCGCTGAAAATGCCCGCGTTGCCATCGAAGCATTGGACATCAGGCACGACCATTCAACGGCGCGAGATTGCATCACCGTCAGCGTGGGCTGCGCCACCATCGTTCCCGATGACAAGAGCAGTCTCGAAGAATTGGTCTTTGCCGCCGATGCCGCACTCTACAAAGCCAAAGAGAGCGGCCGAAACCGAATTCAAGCGGCTGAGAGCGCTTGAGATAACGAGACTTTTTTACCAAACTCAGTGATCTTGAGATTATGATCAACGCATTTGCCGTATCCAACTACCGCAGCCTCAAGAGTATCGTCGCGCCCCTGACCGGCCTCAATGTGGTAACCGGGCCCAACGGCTGCGGCAAATCCAACCTTTACAAGTCTCTGCGGTTACTGGCTGAAACCGCAAAGGGCAACTTAATCTCGTCGATCGCGCAGGAAGGCGGGCTGGATTACACGTTCTGGGCAGGGCCGGAGACCTTTACCAAAGGCATGAAAGACGGTGTCGATCCCGTACAGGGCTCTGCCAAAAAACAGAACAGCCGGCTCAGACTCGGCTTCGTGGGTGAAGACTTCGGCTACGCCATCTCACTGGGTATGCCCGCCCCTCAGGGATTTGCGGGCTACCAGGACCCGTCCATGTTTCAGTTTGACCCGGAAATCAAGCGCGAGTGCATTTGGGCGGGAGACGTCTGCCGTCCCAGCAGTTGCCTGATTGACCGGGTCGGGCCTGTGGTGAAAGTGCGCAACGGTCGTAAATGGGAAGTCTACAACGCCCACCTCAACACCTACGAAAGCATCCTCAACGAAATCAGCGATCCGGTGGCTGTGCCCGAGGTTCATGCTGTCCGGCAAACCATCCGCAACTGGCGCTTCTACGACCAGTTCCGAACCGATCCCCAGTCCATCATCCGCACTCCCCAAATCGGTACGCGAACGCCGGTGCTTGATCACGACGGCCATAGCCTGGTCGCGGCTCTGCGGACCATCCACGAGATTGGCGACCGGGCGGCGTTGTACGATGCCATTGAGGATGCCTTTCCCGGGGCAACCATCAACTTTGAGGCAGACTCCGGCAACCGTTTCATACTGCAGTTTTTGCAGGAGGGGTTGCTGCGCCCCTTAAACCAGGCGGAGCTGTCGGACGGCACGCTTCGTTACCTGTTGCTGGTAGCCGCACTACTCACGCCAAGACCACCGTCACTATTGGTGCTTAATGAACCGGAAACCAGCCTGCACCCGGACTTGCTGCCTGCCTTGGGGCGCCTGATCAATCGAGCATCACGTGAAACCCAGGTGTGGGTCGTTTCCCACGCACCACGTTTGGTGGCAACTCTGGAACAGGATGGCGACTGTAACTCCATCGCCCTGAACAAGGACCTTGGCGAAACCATCGTCCTGGGGCAGGGTTTGTTGGATGCGCCACCCTGGCAATGGGCGGATTAACAATGGAGTTCACCTTCCTGGGCACATCCGCCGGCACCCCGACACGGTCACGAAATGTGAGCGGCTTGGCCTTGTGTCACTCCGGTCCCAAACCCTGGTATTTGATCGACTGCGGTGAAGGCACGCAGCACCAGTTGCTTCGCACCCGCTACTCGGTTGTGCAATTGCGCGCCATCTTTATCACCCATATCCACGGCGATCACACGTTCGGCCTTCCAGGGCTGCTCACCAGCGCCTCCATGCTTGGCCGCACGGAACCGCTGGACATCGTTGCCCCCACCCAGGTACAACGCTTCATCAGCGCAGTGCTCGCAAACAGCGACTCCAGTCTCAGCTACTCGCTAAACTTTATCGATTCCGAAGCATCGGATTTCCAGTGGCAGGATGAGCACGTCAGGGTTACCAATGTGGCACTGTCCCATCGTGTCGACTGCCGCGCCTATGTGTTCACCGAGCAAAGCCTGGAGCGACAACTACTGCGGGACAAATTAAGCGCGGAAGGCATCGAGCCCGGACCCGGCTGGGGCGAATTGCAGAAAGGCAACGATATAACGCTGGAGGATGGCCGCCTGCTCAGAAGTGACGATTACACACACATTCCCCGCACGGCCCGCCGCCTGATCGTCGCCGGCGACAACGACACCCCAGACCTGCTGGCCGATGCCTGCAACGGCACCCACGTGCTGATCCACGAAGCCACCTATACCCAGGACGTGGCCGACCGGGTCGGCCCCTGGCCACAACACAGCTCCGCTGAACAGGTCGCCCGATTCGCCCAACAAGCTCACTTGCCCAACCTGGTGTTGACCCATTTCAGCTCACGTTACCAGTCCGGGCCGGGAGGCGCGCCCCACATCAACCAACTGGCGGCCGAAGCCATGCAGCACTACAAGGGCCAACTGTTTCTGGCGCAGGATTTTGATACCTATCGGCTGGAAAAGGATTTGTCGTTGAGTTGCCTGACCCAAACACATTCAATCTGACGAAGGATATTCACAATGACGTATCAGTTCGAAGACCTAAGGAAGGCTTGCCGGACAGAATGGCGCGACTACATTGAACACAGTTTCGTAAAGCAGTTAGGCGATGCGTCGCTCGCTCCCGAAGCGTTTCAGCACTACCTCAAGCAGGATTACCTGTTCCTGATCCAGTTTGCCCGCGCCTTCGCCCTGGCGGCCTACAAAAGCCCAACCTTGCTGGATCTCCGCCAGGCAAAGGAAGGCTTGCAGGCCATCGTGGATGTAGAGCTGGACCTACACATCAGCTACTGCAAGGAATGGGGCATTTCAGAAGCAGAACTTGCCAACCTGCCGGAAGCGCGCGCCACCCTTGCCTACACACGCTATGTGCTCGACACGGGCAACCGCGGCGATTTGCTCGACCTGCATGTTGCGCTCTCACCCTGCATGGTGGGCTACGGGGAAATCGCCAATTGGCTGAACAAACGGGCAGAAACCATTCGGGGAGACAAAAACCCGTATGACGCCTGGATCGCCATGTATGAAAGCGACGAGTTCCAGCAGGCCATGCACGCGGAAATCCAGTGGCTGGATGAACGACTGGCGGATGTATCCCCCGCCAGGTTCGAGCAGCTTACCCGGATATTCAGCGACGCCACCCGGCTGGAAATCGATTTCTGGGAAATGGGTCTGAAACAGAGCGATTGAGAAACGCGTGGTCAACCACAGCACTTCTTGAACTTGGCACCACTCCCGCAATGGCAAGGATCATTGCGGGAAGGCAGTTTCGCCGTGGTCACCGTCGCCCCTTTGTTCAGGAGTGCCGTCAGTTCGGTGATGGATTCAACCGCACCCTCGCGGGCATCCACTGTAATGTTGGCATGCAGATTGGCTTCCGCCACCTGAGCTTCGACCTCCTGCCTGCGCGCCTCACTGGTAACCACCAGTGTTAGCGGAAACTTCTTGCTGCCACTCTTCTGACTGGCCTTGGTCTGGAAGCCACCATGGGCGGTGTGGTGCTGGCGCGCGTCCTGCCGGCCTTTGTAGAAGAACTTGTCTGACATGCTGAAATCTCGATGAATGGAAGAGTACCCGGCGCCCGAAAAAAGCGAGCGAGCACCGGGCGAGACGTTTTAGCATGCTTATTGAATTGGATATATAGGCATAAGTGGAAATTCGATGCGCCACCCGCCCCGCTCTCATCAAATCACTCTGGCAAAGTGTCGCCTGACCCGCCCATCTCGGCCGGAACATCCTTCATCTTTGGTAGCCCGTCGCGAATCGGCAGTACCGATTCCTGGTAATGCACATGGACCGCGGGCTCAAACGCCAGGTCCGGAAGGTTGGCAACATAGACGTCCATAAGACTTAACGCCGGATGATCGGTAAACACATGACCACCGCACTTTTTACACCACTTGCGATAGCTTTGTTCCGTGAGATGGAATTCGCCAATGTGATCGGCACCCGCTAACACCTCGAAGCTGTCGTATGGCCACAGAGAAAACGCATTCACCGGCCCGGCCGACCAGCGACGACAGGAATCACAGTGACAATATCCCATCGCTTCGGGTGCGCCAGATACCTGAAACTTAACAGCGCCACAAAAACAACTGCCCTGGTACTGAGTCATAACGATCTCCCCCGTTCGTTGGTTAAACACCACCTTCCCAGAGCCACCCGTTTGCTGTACATGATACGAAATCACGAAACTGCCAGGACTTTGGTAGCAGGAAAGTTACGATTCGGAGCGACGGTTGACGGCTACCCGACAAACCGCACAAACTAACGGCTCAACCCTCCCAAGATAGAACGCACATTCAATGCCCGCAAACGTCAAAACCCGGATTTTGTTCCGCTCCAAACGCCTGAACCTGTACCTCGTCCGCTACCCGGAAGGTCACAAGGTGGGACCGCACCTGGACATGACTTCCGAAGGCCGGCTGTACAAACTCAATTGTGTTCTGGTAAAGCCCAAAGCAGGCGGTGAGTTCATCTGCGAAAAGAACATTTTCAACTTGTTTGGCCGGGTATACCTGTTTCGACCAGATCTCTACCAACACCGGGTTTCGAAGATTGAACGTGGGAATCGTTGGTTGCTCAGCTTTGCACTTAACACATCGGGTAACGTTCCCCTGGCACAATGATCGCCTAGATCCGACAGAAGCCGTCAGCTCAACAAACACGCCTTGGCCTCATTGATGCGGGCGGCCAAATAGTTACTTCCGCCACGGTCCGGGTGTACTTTCTGCATCATCCTGCGATGGGCCTGAATGATCTCGTCCTGTGTTGCACCGGGCTCCAGTCCCAAGATGTCCAGGGCCTCGCTCTCGGTAAGAGGGCCGCCGGTAGTGCCGTGTTCTTCGGATTCTTCGCCTCCAGCGCTGGCCTCATCGTCAGCACGCCATGAGTCACCGAACCGGCGGTCAAGATAACTTTCCAGCAGCCGGGCGGAGTCCTCGTCGTGCGCCCGGCAGTATCGCAACAGCTCAAGAAATTCGCTTTCGCCCAGGTCCGCCAGCGCTCGCCCGGCCATGGGGCCTTTCAGGACCTTGCCACTCATGGTGCCGGAGTCATGATCCAGGCTCATTTCCAGAATGTCGCCGGACACATGGGATTGACTGCCTGAACTTGCGTTTGCATCTCCCGTTCCGGCCCCCGCCATGCGTCCTGTCAATAATGACGGCAGCACCCGGCGTAGCAGTGGGTAGAGAAACGCCAACAACGCGAATAGAGCGTGTAGACGGCCGGTAACCGCCATCAGAACCACTATCCCGATACCGGCCATCAAGGCCAGCTTTATCATCGCCGGCTTACGTTGGCTGGCCGGCTGGTTGCGCAGCCAGACCCACGCAACAACCGACAGTGCTATGACCAGAAGCGTTAGTGGCACTCAGATACCCCGGAACTCATCGGTCCATCGATGGTTTGAACGTGGATTGAAACAAGCGCTACTTGATTTGCTGGGTCAAGCGCTTGACCTCTGGAGAGCTGCGGCTGGAAAAATCCTGCAGGGCCTTGGCTCCCCCGGAAGCATAGACCGCAACGGCAGCCATAAGATCCTTGAGAACTTGCGGACTGTCACGATCGAAGGGGGCATAGGCGCCACCAGACAACTTGCTCACCTGCTGGAACACCGCTCTGGCATGGGCATCGGCGCCCTCGTGAAACATGAACACCGGCGTTCGCAGCATCCCCAGTTCCCCCGCGGTATGGCACAGCTCGTCCACTGGCTCCTCGCAACAGTCGCCGATAAACACCACAGCCCTGACAGCCTTTTCGCGGGTTTCTTTCACGGCATGAGCCAACACCCGGCTGATCTGGGTGCGCCCACCCAGGCAGGAAACGCCGTTCATCAGGTTCAACAACTGACCGGTCTCCGTCACAAACTCCGTAGCCTTGAACTCACCAAAGCCACGGTAATAACAAAGTTGGATAGCCAAGCCGCCCAAATCTCGCGTCGCCATGAACAGCTCACTTTGCAAGTGGCAGGCCTCATCCCAGGTTGCCTCCCGGCTGGCGGTGGCATCCAACGCAAATATCAGCCTGCCCTGCCCACCGCCCTGTTTGGGCAGTGTGCGAACCTCGTTGATAAACTGGTCGATGGCCTGTCTATCGGATTTGGGGCGCAGTTCTTTGTCGGCCATAGTGGTCCTTTTTCGTTTACCAGTGCGTCACGCACATGGGGTGCCATCAACCCGCCAGCGCTGCCCGCACCTTCTTGCTCAGGTGGCCCATATCAACCCGGCCAAGCACCTGGGGCTTTAGCTCGTTCATCACTTTGCCCATATCCTGCATTCCCTGTGCATCGGTAGCGCTGATGGTCATTCGAATCAGGCCGTCCAGATCATCCTCGTTGAGGGCCGCGGGCATGAATTCCTCGATGATCACCATTTCCGCCCTTTCCTTGTCACCCAGTTCCTCTCGGCCTGCCTCGTCATACTGACTGGCGGCGTCACGGCGCTGTTTGAGCATCTTGTCCAACACCTTGAGAACATCCTCGTCGCTCAAATCACGGCGCTCATCAATTTCAATCTGTTTGACCGCAGCCTGCGCCATACGCAGGGTAACAAGCCGGGTTTTGTCCTTGTTCCGCATCGCATTTTTCACTGCGGTGTTGAGTTGTTCTTTAAGTGATGGTTCCGACATTGCCGGCCTCCTGGTATATGAAATGAGGTGACTGATTTCAGATGAAGCGAAAGGATAGATGTAACGAAAAAGCGAGGCAGGTTCAATCGTTATGATCATATGGCTGGAGCCTCATCCCCTATACGTGGGGATGAGGCTAACCCATTCATGGGTTTACCTTGTTACTCTACTTCTCCTGTAGTGGTCAAGTGTTATAGACCACCGTCTTTTGAGTTTTCCAGTAGGCCTTCTCTGCCGCATTCGGCGGCAATCCACTGTTGTGTTTGTGCGGTCGCAGCGCACTGTAATAGCCGATCATGTAATCCGTGACCGATTGCTTCGCCGCGGCAAAGCATGGATACCCGATTTCCGGCACCCATTCTGTTTTCAGACTCCGGAAGAAGCGCTCTGTCGGGGCATTATCCCAGCAATTCCCCCGTCGGCTGAGGCTCTGTTTCATCTGGTAGCTCCATAACAACTGCCGGAACCTCAGGCTTGTGTACTGACATCCCTGATCCGAGTGGAACATGACTCCTGATGGCTTCCCACGGGATTCATACGCAATCGTCAGCGCCTTCTTCACCAGATCCGTATTCGGTGATAGGGATATGGCCCAGCCCACCGGTTTACGGGAAAACAAATCGATCACAACAGCTAGATAAGCCCAGCGCGCACCGGTCCAAAGATAGGTGATGTCTCCGGTCCATACTTGATTGGGTTCCTCTACGTCGAACTCCCTGTCAAGAAGATTCGGAATATCCAGGTGCGGCTGATCGGCCTTCTTGTAAACGTGGCTTGGCGGCTGCGTACTGACCAGTCCCAGCTGCTTCATCCGTCGGCTGGCTCGGTAACGGCTCAGCGGTATTCCGGCCTGTGTCACCATGCTGGCAATCGTCCGTGCCCCGGCTGAACCATTGCTGGTCTCGTGGGCCTCAATAACCTGCTCTTGGAGTGCTTGCTCAGCGTCACAGGGCGTTCTATCCCGGTCACGCCATGCCCGGTAGCTGCTGCGATGCACCCCAAACACCCGACACAGGCGCTGCACCGTATAGCTCTCTTCAAGTCGCTCGATTATCGAGAATTGCTCAGGGAGTCCGACATCAAGAGAGCGGTAGCCTTTTTTAAGATTTCCTTTTCTTCCTCCGACCGACGAAGGCGGCGCTTCAGTTCCTGAATCTCACGCTGCTCTGTGGTCAGGGCCTCGCCTCTGGGCGCTTTGCCAGCCCGTTCGGAACGAAGTTTACGGACCCAGTACTCCATGGTGGATTTACCGACACCCATGGCATCGCAGGCAGCTTTCACTGTGTATCCTTGGTCGACCACCAGTTGGGCTGCCTCCAAACGGAATTCCGGACTGAAGTTTCTAGTTTTCGCCATCGTCTTCACCTGATTCATTATGTGAGTGATCATACACTCAAAATCAGGTGGCCAAAGTCACTATGCCACTACATCCTCCCTCCTCGTTAGGCGCGCCAATTCCCGGGCCTCTGGGGGGAAGGCTTTCCGCGATCGTAATGTCCGCGTCGAACAAAGTGCCGTCGGCCATGGCGGCGACAACGGCTTTGGCAGCATTGTACGCAGTCTTGGTAATGTACCCATTGCCCTTGGTTCCAATACCTCCACGCATCTCGAACAGCACCGATCCGGCACCCAACAGTCCATACGCGTTACGGGCGATTCCAGGCGTTGTGGTACCGGGATAGAGCGTGATGTTGGCATAACCGTACTGGTCGAGCTCTGTGGCCATAACCGTGACCACTTTTTTTGCAAGTTCCACTCCTGCCTCGAACTGATCCACCACACCCAGCGCCTCAGCCGCCGATGTAGCATTCGGCCATAGCGTCGATCCCGTAATTAAATTGCCGTCGGCATCAACATAAGAGCCCTGGTGGTGGAAATCGATTACCACCGAAGGCTGAAATTCGTCAAACAACAAACGCATGGCAACCGACTCGGGCACGGGATTAGGGCCACCAACGTATGGATCGACCTCTGGACCATCCTCAAGAAACGAATGATAGCGGTTGATGTCATAACCGCGTCCGCGCTGATAAAACGCGGGACAAGGACCCGATACGCATGATGGATCGTAGTTCTGGCGCCACGGTGGCGTATTCCCGAAAGCATCTTCAACACTTGCGTCAAACCCGTCGACATTGACTCTGGGTACGATGGTGAGCGTGAGCGCATCCCGTATGGCCCTTGATTCCCTCGAGTTGTCGGATAGATCTCTGGCCAAATCAACCATAGCCTCACTCACGACATACTCGTTGCCGTGTTGCTGAGCGATGATCATTATGCGCTGAGGTCCGCTCCCTATTGTAACCACGGGGATTTCCCGGCCAGTATTACTGAGGCGAGGAGCGCTCGAAAGGACAAACCCTCCTTTGGCCGATCGATCCAGTTGCTCAAGCGTATGCCAAAGCTGGGCATAACTTCGTAACGCAGCCAAAGACACATTCTGTCCGTCGGTGATCCAGGGACCGTTGGGTTTACTCTGGGGAGCCGCATGCGCCAACCCCGTGAAGACTAAGCTACTAATAGCGATAATCGATAACCATGTTTTCATGAGAAATCCTTCCTCTATGTATGTTTCATCGAATGATTATCTAACTATCAGGATACCAACATGCATCTACTGCAGATGCCTCTCGCAATATTATTGTTATCCTTATCTAGCTCGGAAAACTGCCTTGTGCAAGAACACTCACTGGAAAAACGACTCGAAGCAAAACCCGTGGTGATCCAAAAAGCTATTTGCAGACTACACTGCTAACCTGCTTATTCTTTTGACACCAGTGGAGTCACTGCATGATTACCGTTCACCACCTCAACAATTCCCGTTCACAACGCGTTCTCTGGATGTTGGAAGAATTGGGAGTGCCCTACGAAATCCAGCGTTACGAGCGTGACCCTAAAACCATGCTGGCGCCAGCCAGCCTGAAAAAAGTACACCCGCTGGGTAAATCACCGGTGATTACCGATGGCGACCTGGTGGTAGCGGAGTCAGGCGCTATTATCGAGTATCTGGCCCACACCTACGGCAAAGACACCATGTTGCCGGAAGCCGGCGGCCAGGCGTGGCTGGATTATACCTACTGGCTGCATTACGCCGAAGGCTCCCTGATGCCACCGCTGGTAATGCGCCTGGTGTTCCAGAAGGTAAAAAACAGCCCGATGCCGTTTTTTATCAAGCCGGTGGCCAAAGGCATTGCCGATAAAACCACTGCTACCTTCATCGGCCCGATGATCAAAACACACCTGGATTTCGTCGAAGCTCACCTGGCAAAAAACACCTGGTTTCTGGGGGACAACCTCAGCGCGGCGGACATTCAAATGAGCTTCCCGCTGGAAGCTTCCGTGGCACGGGGTATCGTTGGCAAAGACAGGCCCCATATCAATGCGTGGGTTGAGAAAGCACACGCCAGACCCGCTTATCAGAGGGCACTAGAGAAGGGCGGTGAATACGATTTTGCCTGAACGCACCGAGGAGGGCTCATCGCCCTCCCCTTTTTGAAGCGTGCCGGCAACACCAGGCAGAATATTCGATATGTTTCGGTTTTCACTCACTATTATTAGCGATCTACCGCCCCCATAAATAGAGCTGACCTCGATAATACATCCCTCAGGACAGCCCAATGAACGCTACCATCAAGCAATTCCTCCTGGTTTCAAGCATCTGACCTACTCGCCCCAGCCGCTAACGCCTTCGACCTTAACGACGCGCTTTCCAGCGGCACCGAAGCAATGACCTCGGCATCAGAGGTCAGCGGTGAAGCCCAGCAACTGGTCGGCCAACTCCAAAGCCAGCTCGGCGTCACACAGGCCCAGGCAACAGGTGGTACTGGCGCCCTGTTACAGCTCGCAAAAAACCAGTTGGGCAACGACTCCATGAGCACCCTAACCAGCAAAGCCTCTGGCCTGTCCAGCCTGCTGGGCGGTGGTAGCAGCCTGAGCGGAAGCCTGCTTTCCGGCATCTCGTCGATGGACGGTGTGCAATCAGCCTTTACAGCCCTGGGTATGGACAGCGGCATGATCCAGCAGTTTGTCCCGGTTATCATGAGCTTCCTGGAAAATCAGGGAATTGGCTCTTCGTTGCTGGGGCAACTGCAGGGTCTCTGGACGCCGGACGCCTGAAGCTGTCGCCCCTCTCAAGGACGGCCTCTACACCGTAATTCGCTCCAGGGCCTCCCGAATCCCTGGAGGAATCGGTGTCGAGGACTGGGTGGCACGATCCACGAACACATGGACAAGCTCGCCATGTGCGGCTGCCTGGGTGTCGTTCCCCATGAAAATCCCCACCTCGTAGGTCACAGAACGGGTGCCAGTTCTGGCAACCCGAACGCCGGCTTCAAGGGCATCAGGGTAGGCAACCGGCTTCTTGAACTGGCAGCTGGAACTCACCATAAAACCCACTACCGGTGCGTTGTGTATATCAAGACCGCCTTCTTCAATGAGATAGCGGTTGATGACCGAATCGAAGTAGGAATAGTAGGTCACGTTGTTGACGTGACCGTAGATGTCGTTATCCATCCATCGGGTGATGATGGGGTAAAACACGGGGAAGTCAGATCGTTCCATGGAGGCAGCCTGGCGTCAGTGGTCGTCAAAAAGAATGACCTGGCGAATGGCCTTGCCGTTTGCCAATCGCTCAAAGCCTTCGTTGATCTCATCAAGGGTCAGGGTGTCGCTCAGTAGCTTGTCGACCGGCAACCGTCCCTGGCGAAACAGGCTGACGTAGCGGGCCACATCCCGCACCGGCACACAGCTTCCCACATAGCTACCCTTGAGGGTTCGCTCCTCTGCCACCAGGCTCACCTGTTGAATCGACACCTTCCTGTCAGGGTGTGCCAACCCACCTGTTACGGTTGTACCGCCGCGACGAGTCAGTTGATAAGCCAACTCCAGCGCCTTTTCAGAACCCGCCATTTCGATCGCACAATCAACGCCGCCGTTGGTCAAGGCTTTCACCTGGCTCACGCAATCTTCGTCCGCCGCATTGATACCAGCGCTGGCGCCCAGGCTCTTGGCCATCGCAAGCTTGTCCTCATCCAGATCAATGGCAATGACCTGTCCCGCCCCGGCCACCAGCGCACCCAACACACTGTTCAGGCCCACGCCACCAAGCCCGATAACAGCGACCGTCTGGCCGGCTTTGATATCGGCCGAGTTGATAGCGGCGCCCACGCCCGTCAGCACGGCACAGCCAAAGAGGGCGGCATGATGAAACGGCAGGTCTGGATCAATCCGTACCAGTGAATGTCGGGACACCACTGCGTGATCGGCGAACGCAGAGACACCCAGGTGGTGATTCACCGGCGTACCATCCGCCCGATGCAGCCGGTGTTCGCCACCAACAAGCGTACCGGCATTGTTCGCGACGGCCGCCGGTTCGCACAGCGCGGGGCGACCTTCGGCACAGGGGCTGCAGTGCCCGCAGCTGGGAACAAAGACAGTGACCACGTGATCACCCGGGCTGAGATCTGTCACCCCTGCCCCAACGGCTTTGACCACGCCTGCCGCCTCATGGCCCAGGGCCATAGGCACGGGCCTTGGCCGGTTGCCGTCAATCACGGACAAGTCTGAATGGCACAAACCCGCTGCCCGGATCTGAACCAACACCTCATGATCGCCCGGTGGATCCAGTTCCAGCTCTTCAATCGTCAGCGGTCGGTTTTCGTCGAAAGGCTGTGGCGCACCTATCGTTTCCAATACAGCGGCACGGATTTTCATAACGATGATCCTGTTGGTGTTTTTGTTCGGAATTTCCGCAAGGTACTAAGTTTCTCTGATTTAGGGAAGTTCTGGGGTTTCTCTACCGGATGATCAGGGCGTTAACAGGAAACCGTAACGATTCCTGATAAAGTGAGCGCCTGTAAACAACTCCGTCCCACTTACCGGTAACTGCACCTGTCACTTATGCCCATTGCCATACCACCCGAGCAGACCATCTCCGAAGCAGAGATAGAGCTAGCCTTACGCTCGGGCATTGAACGGTACTTTGCCGACTGCCGGTCGCGGGTGCCAACGTTTATCGACCGACATTTCCATTACCCAGGGGCTATCGCGACCAACCGGATGGCACTGGGCTGGGACATGTTGCGGGCGCCGATCAATCTGCTTTGGGCACCGATGTACGCCCTTGCCTGCCTGGTAAAAATTCCGACGCGCAAACGCGCCGGCCTCAGATGGCTGTACGGAATGGCCGATCGTGTGCCTGCAGGTTTCACCACCCGCGTACAGCAGCACATATCGAGCCTGATTCAGGCAGACCTGCTGAACAGTGGTCAGCCTACGGGCCACCTGCTGGAAGACTATCTGGCGGAAGCGTTGGAGGAGGTTTATGAACGCCACAGTTCTGAGCCGGTCGACCACCAGCACTTTATCAAACTGATAGAGCCCGTGATTTCCGACGCTCTTCGTCAGTACCGCGTAACGCGGACGGCCTCTGCCGATATCACCAATAGCATTTCATGCACCGTGTTGGGCGCGTTTGCATTCCAGAAGTTTACGCCTGGGGGCATAGGGCTCGGGGTGGTGCTGGCGTCCATGCTCGCAAAGACCCTGGCGGCACGGGATTTTATTCTCGGCGAAACCATCGGCACGTGGTACTACAGCGTATTTCCACCGGAGCCGTCGCTGGCAACGACCGCCAGCGTCATGGTCGCGGTCATGGCCGCCCTGGCGGCGTTCGCAGCGCTGTCCGGCGTTATTTCCGACCCCGTGCAGGCGGCACTCGGCCTGCACCGTCGTCGCCTGCACAAGCTGCTGGATCACCTGGAGCGGGACGTCTCGCTCAGCACTCAAAGCAGCTTTCGCCCGAAAGACCAGTATGTGGCCCGCATTCTGGACACGTTCGACATGATCAGAGCAGGGTTGATCTAAGCCGATTTCCGAGACCTCTCTTATTCAATGGGCGGCGTAGGCCGGACAAGTAACTCGTTCACGTCTACGTGGGCTGGCTGTGACAGGGCGTAAACCACCGCATTGGCGACGTCGTCCGGCTTCAGTGCTCTCTCCGGGGGCTCGTCAAAGAAAGGCGTGTCTACCATTCCAGGCTCTATCAGCGTTACCCGAACGCCCGTTCCCCGTAGCTCTTCCCGGACACCATAGCCGATGGCCGACACCGCCCATTTCGTCGCGCTGTACATAGAACCGGGAATGGTCACCCTGCCGGCGGCGGAGCCAGTGAGCAACAAGTGGCCACGGCTTTCTTTCAAGGCCGGCAGACAGTGCTGCAAAGTGAGGCCAACCCCATAGACATTGGTAAGAATCATATCCCGCCAAGCGTCGGTGTCTGCGCCACTGAAGCCGCCCGGCGAACCACCGCGACCTGCATTGGCAAAGACCGCATCAATTTGCCCAAAAGCCTTCAGGGCCTGTTCGACCATGGCTTTCTGGTCTTCGCTGCTTTGAACATCACACTGAACACTGATCGCCCGATCACTGCCAATCTCCTCTTTCAGGCTTTGAAGACTGTCTTTCGAACGCGCTGCCAGTACAACACGATAATTATTCTTTGCAGCAGCCCGCGCCGTAGCGGCACCAATGCCCGAAGATGCGCCGGTGATCAAAAGAACTGGGTCTGTCATGACAATCTCCTTTTTCGATTTGATTCGGGATTGTGTACGAGGTGATACTCAGATTAGCTTCATTTGGTCTTTTGCGCTGTTTTTACGCTCAGGCAACAGCCCGAAGAGCCGGACTGTCTCAGGAGGACGTTGTGATGAAATCCCGGCCTCAGCATAATACGTCGTGTACGGCCCACCAAAGGCTCCATTGAGTACACTACTCAGGACCAGGCTGGATTAAAACTCACATGAGGTATCCATGGCGCAACCGACCTCGCTTCAAACCCTGTTCGACACCCTCCCTCAGCGCGGTCGGGTTGAATGGATTGGCATCCGCCCTGCCCGCGGCGAGTCCATGAAAACACTCGATGACGTGATGATCACGCCGGGCAAGGGCCTGGAAGGCGATCGATTCGAGGGCCGCGAGACCAGCAAACGACAGGTCACCCTGATCCAGAAAGAGCACCTGCATGCCATTGCCTCCTGCCTGGGGCGGGAGACGATTGACCCCAAGATTTTCCGGCGCAACATTGTGGTCTCAGGCCTGAACCTCCTGGCCCTGAAAGGCAAAACGTTCCGAATTGGGGGTGTGGTGCTGGAATGCACCGGCCTTTGCCATCCCTGCAGTAAGATGGAGGCCGCCCTTGGGCCGGGCGGTTATAACGCCATGCATGGGCATGGCGGTATAACGACGCAAGTGATTGAAGGGGGCAAGGTGGCACTTGGCGACAGCGTTTCTGGCCTGCCTCTGAACCACTTGTGCTACTACTCCACCGTGATGGTGATCTTCTCGGACATCACAGGCGGCTGATGGGGTACGTGCAGGTGATCCCCCACCAGTAACTGCAAGGTGTGTTCGCCCGGTGACAGTTCCAGGGACGTCTGGGTTTGTCCGCCACCAAAATGAATATGACGATCATCGGACGGAACCGGTTGGTCCATCGCCGGCATATCGTCTACATCCACAAGCAGGTGATGGTGGCCGGTGCCCTTACGTTCCACGCCCGCTGGCGCCACTCCCAGCCCGTCCAGACCGAACCTCACGGTGACTGGCGAACTCACGGTCTGCCCATCAGTTGGCGTAATAAAATACACCGACGCGCCTTCAGGAGCGGGTGTCGCTCCATGGACCTCGGCGACCATTGAGGCGGCAAGAACCGAACCAAGCAATAAACGTTGTGTGCTGCTGATCATGCTCATGACTCATTCCTTGAACGCGGGATTGACTGTTCAATGGTAGGACAGATTTTCGCATCTTGCCGAATATCGATACTGCCTTGTGCAAGCTGCCTCTACGGAGCTAACCGAGCGTCCATACTGTTCTGCGCCAGCCGGCGGGCCTGCGCTTCGGTCATCCCCAGGCCATCACGCAGGGCCACGAAGTTTTCCAGCACATAACCGTCGAAATAGGACGGGTCGTCCGAGTTCACGGTAACCTTCAAACCCTGCTCCAACAGGTCCAGGATGTTGTGGTGGGTCATGTCCTGAAACACACGCAGCTTGATGTTCGACAACGGGCAAACCGTTAACGGGATCTGCTCGTCCGCCAGTCGGTCCAACAACTTCGGATCTTCCGCGGCACGGACCCCATGGTCAATACGGTTTACCTTGAGCAGATCCAGGGCCTGCCAGATGTACTCAGGCGGCCCCTCTTCACCGGCATGGGCAACCGCCAGGAAGCCCTCAGCCCGCGCTTTGGCAAACACCCGCTCAAACTTGCTGGGCGGATGGCCTTGTTCAGCGCTGTCCAGTCCCACCGCAAAAAACTGATCACGAAACGGCATCGCCTGCTCAAGTGTCCGGAAAGCGTCGTCTTCAGAGAGGTGCCGCAGGAAACTGAGAATCAGCCCACCGGTAATACCCAGCTGCTCGCGCCCATCCCGCATGGCGCCGCTGATGCCATTGATGGCCGCTTCAAAGGGAATGCCACGCTCGGTATGGGTTTGCGGATCATAAAAAGGTTCAACATGGACAACCCCCTGCGCCTGACACTTCTGCAGATACGCCCAGGTGAGATCGTAGAAATCCTGCTCCGTGCGCAGCACATTGGCACCCTGGTAATAAAGATCCAGGAATTCCTGCAGGTTATTGAAGGAATAGGCTTGCCGAAGCACGTCGACATCGCTCCACGGCAACTCAATGCCATTGCGCCGGGCCAGTGTAAACATCAGTTCAGGCTCAAGCGCACCTTCCAGGTGTAGGTGTAACTCCGCTTTGGGTAGGGCTTTCAGCCAGGCTTCGTTCATCACAGTCTCCAGGATGATTTATCGTGTATCAACAAATCATCCCGGAAAGCCATGAGGTCTTGCAAATCCCCGTGCGGTCCGCAAAGAAAAAAGACGACAGGGCGCAAGCACAAGCCGCTATCCGCTACCAGATAGGTCTACAGATACCGCCCACCAGCACCGATCACCACGACGATCAGACCGAGAATCAGGTTGGTACCTACCAGCTTTCGGATCTGCCCTACCTGGCGTCCGCCTTCCTGTGGATCCTGATTGGCAACGGCCTGCTTCAACCGCCGGAAGGGGGCAAAATAGACGTGACAATAGAGCAGCATCATTACAATCCCCAGCCCCTGCATCACATGAACGTGCCAGCCGGCACCCGCCATGCCGCCGAACACACTGAAGACCATCCAGTAACCGGTCACCAGCAACAGTATGATCGCCACCCATACCCAGCGGAAAAACCGGGACAGCGTATGACACCAAAGAGCACCGCGCTGCGATGCATCAATGACCTCCACCACTGCTGGCCGCATGGCCATATAGGCGAAAAACATACCGCCAACCCAAATCACGGCAGAGAGAACATGTAATGCGATAGCCAGACCCATAAAGCGACTCCCGGATAGGAAATGTGTGACGAGCATAAGCCTCACCCGCCACAAAACCAACTCTCTTGAGCGGATTTTCTGACCTTGTCTAATGGACATTTGCTGTTAAGCTGAATGTTCAATTGAACATCTGATAATAACAAGCATAGCGAGCTGGTCCTTCCCGGATGCTCAATGCGAGGCCGAGACCCCTCATGCATGGACCGCTCCAAAGGGAGAAAAGAATGAACCTTTCCAGGAAAGTGTTTCCCGGCATCCTGCCGTCGGTCACTCTGACAGCATCCGCGTTGCTGGCGGGTTTCAGCGCTCAGGCATTTGGAGATTGCGAACGAGGCTCACTAGACGCCAAATACTGCGACGAAAACGGCGATATGGTTGCTGACCTGCCAGCGGACGAATCAGAGTGGGTGAATCCCGATACTTTGATCTTTGCCTATACGCCGGTTGAAGATCCCGCCATCTATTCCGACATCTGGCAGCCCTTCATCGATCATCTGTCTGAAGTGACAGGCAAGGATGTTCGCTTCTTCGCCGTGCAATCCAACGCCGCGCAAGTGGAAGCCATGCGCAGCGGCCGTTTGCATGTGGCGGGCTTTTCTACCGGCCCAACGCCTTTCGCGGTTAATCTCGCCGGTGCGGTGCCCTTCGCCTTGATGGGCTCAGACTCCGGGCAGTTCGGCTACTCGCTTCAGGTCTACACCCACGTCGATTCCGACATCCATGAAATAACCGACCTGAAAGGTAAGCGCGTCGCACACACCTCCCCTACCTCGAACTCCGGTAACCAAGCCCCCCGTGCCCTGTTCCCGGAAATGGGCGTGGTACCAGGTGACGACTATGAAATCACCTTCTCCGGCAGCCATGACCAGTCCATGCTCGGCGTAGTGGCCAAGGATTACGACGCGGCCCCTGTGGCCTCGGAAGTGGTTGAGCGTATGGCCGCGCGTGGGCTTTATGACGAGGAAGATGTGCGTCTGGTGTGGGAGTCCGACCGGTTCCCGACAACCTCCTATAACCACGCCCACAACCTGCATCCCGAGCTGGTCGAGAAAATTCGTGAAGCCTTTTACAGCTTCAAGTTTTCCGGCACCGAGCTGGGCGAAGAGTTTGAGGGCGTCGAGACCTTCATCCCCATCAACTACAAGGACAACTGGCGCGTAATTCGCACCATCCAGGCGTCCAACGGCGTTCAGTACACGCCCGACAATCTGAAATAAGAGCAACAGGCGCTTCCGGCCAATGGCCGGAAGCTCTGGCCGGAGTGAATTCATGTTAGAAATTACCAACCTGGTAAAGCGATACGGGCACAATGAGCCGGTGCTAAAAGGCCTGGATCTTGAGGTTGACGGCAGCAGCGTCGTTTCCATCGTCGGCGCTTCTGGAGCGGGGAAAAGCACACTGCTGCGCTGCATCAACCGGCTGGTTGAGCCCACATCGGGTTCGATCAAGTTGAATGGCCACCAACTGGTCAATCTTCGCGGCAGCGAATTGCGACATTCCCGCCGGCGTATCGGCATGGTTTTTCAGGGGTTTAACCTGATTGATCGCTTGACGGTCATGGAAAACGTGCTGTCCGGACGCTTGGGCTATGTGTCACTGTTCCAGGCCCTGACCCGCCGCTTCCCTCAATCGGATATCGATCGCGCCTTCCACCTGATGGAGCGCGTGGGTATCGCCCACTACGCCAATAATCGAGCCGACCAGTTGTCCGGGGGTGAACGGCAACGGGTAGCCGTAGTGCGGGCACTGATGCAGGAGCCGGAGATTCTGCTGGCGGATGAGCCAACCGCGTCGCTGGACCCCAAAACCTCTCAGCAGATCATGAGCCTGCTCCAAACCCTGGCCAGCGAAATGTCGCTGCCGGTGCTGATCAACATCCACAACGTCACTCAGGCGCGGATGTACACGGATCGCATTGTGGGTATGCGTCACGGTCAGATGATTTTTGACGGTTCGCCCAAGGACTTCAACCAGGATGCGCTGGATGCCATTTACGGCGGCATTGAGTCCCCGGACGAGGATGCGGCTGAGGCCGGCGCCCAAACCCAGGAGGCGACCGTATGACCACCGGCAGAACTGCAACCGACATGACGTCGGGCAGGGTCTGGAAGAAGCCCCCGTTCATAGCCAACCCCTGGCTCCGCTATGGCTTGATCGCCGTTACCCTGACCTATCTCTACTGGGCTTTCTCCACGCTGCCCTTTGATTGGGCGCGAATTTCCGAGGGCCTGCCCCGAGCCGCCAAAATATTCGGTGGAGCCTTTCCTCCCAGCTTTGAGCGTGCCGGACTCTTGTGGACCGGCTTCAAGGAAAGCTTCCAGATTGCATTCCTGGCAACCCTGCTTGGGGTGTTCCTGTCGATACCTATTGCGGTGATGGCTGCCAAAAACGTGGCTCCGAAGCCAGTCTATCTGGTGGGGCGCGCTATCATCATTATCTCCCGCAGCTTCCACCCGGTCATCGTGGCCATCCTGTTTGTGGCGGCCGTCGGGTTTGGCCCCATGGCAGGCATTCTGACCCTGACACTCTATTCCATCGGGTTCGTGGCCAAACTGTTGGCCGAAGAAATCGAAGAAATCGACTGGGGCCAGGTGGAAGCCATGCGCTCCGTCGGCGCAGGGTATCTGAAGATGCTGATCTACGGCGTGTTTCCGCAGATCATGCCACGCCAGATTGGGCTATCCATGTACCAGCTCGACAGCAACCTGCGCGCTTCCGCGGTGGTTGGCATTGTCGGAGCAGGCGGTATTGGCGGCACACTGATGAATGCGTTCGGACGTTACGATTACGACTTCGCCTTTGCCATTCTGCTGATGATTATTGGCATCATTCTGGTCAGCGAAGGCATAAGCGGATGGGTGAGGAAAAAAGTATGGTAGATCACGCTGCGAAACTGACTGACCGTGTTTGGTCCCGCTACGACCGGAAAGAACAGTGGACCCGCTATGGGATCTACCTGGTAACCCTGATTGCGATTGTCTGGGCGGTGCGTGACATCGACATTTTCTGGCCCTGGGTGTGGGACGCCCCCAACCAGATCCAAAACCTGGGCGCACGCATGTGGCCACCGGAGTTCAGCACCTGGAATGCCATCTTCGCGGCCATGCTGGAAACCGTACACATTGCCACCCTGTCTACCATGCTCACGATATTCATTGCCCTGCCGGTGTCCTATATCGCGGCGCAGAACACCACGCCGAACAAGGCCACCCTGTGGCTCGGTCGGTTTATTCTTGTGTCCAGCCGCTCAGTAAACACCATCATCTGGGCCCTGCTGTTCGTCGCCATTTTCGGCCCCGGGGTACTTGCGGGCATTCTGGCGGTTATGTTCCGGTCAATCGGTTTCATTGGTAAACTGATGGGCGAGGCTATCGAGGAAATCGATCGCCGCCCCGTCGAAGCTATGCAGGCAACCGGCGCCAGCAAAATGAAAGTAGTGCTGTACGCGATCGTGCCGCAGGTAATGCCAGCCTTTTTTGCCATCATCATCCTGCGCTGGGATATCAACATCCGTGAATCCACCGTGCTTGGTTTGGTGGGCGCCGGTGGCATCGGAGTGCTGCTGCAAGGGTCTATCGACCTGTTTGCCTGGCAGACGGTGGCCACGATTCTGCTCGCTATTGTGGTGTTGGTAATTCTGGGCGAAACACTAACCAGCGCCTTGCGCAAGAAAGTTATCTGACGCGGAAACCCAGTCCATGACAAACAGCTTTAACTTTGGCCAAGCGGACGTATTGTTTACCGACGTGGACGATACCCTGACCACCGATGGTCAATTGCTGCCAGAAACCTATCTTGCCCTTTGTCGGCTGGCAGCGGCTGGTATTCGCGTGATTCCGGTGACCGGTGGTTGCGCCGGCTGGTGCGACCAGATCATCAGAACGTGGCCGGTCACTGCCGTAATTGGTGAAGGCGGCGCCTTCTACGCCGAGCGGACCGCCCCCCAGACGGTCCGCTGGCACTACTGGAACGACGCAGCCGGCCATAAGCGCGACCAAGAGGCCATACTGACTGCAGTCGCCGCACTGGATCTGGACTTCGAACCACAACTCGCCAGCGACCAGGCCTTCCGCTATGTCGATGTAGCGGTCGACTACAACCAGCAGCAGTCTTTAAGCTCAGAGCAAGTAGCGGCTCTTCATAACGCTCTGGTTGGCCAGGGCTTCAACGTTCGGCAAAGCTCAATCCACCTCAACGTCTGGCTCGGCGATTTTGACAAGTCCACGATGGCCGTGCGTGTAGGGCAGGAAGTGCTGGGACTGGATCTGCAGGCGTTGCAACAGCGCGCAGTTTTCATCGGCGATGCACCCAATGACGAAAGCATGTTTCGATGTTTTCCACTAAGTGTTGGCGTGGCAAACATTCGCAAGCATCTGCCCGGGATGGCCCATCGGCCGGCAGCCGTTGTCAGCCAGCGTTCCGGGCTGGGCTTCGCGGAAATGGCCGAAAACTGGCTGAGGCAACGGACCGAATCCGACCTGCCGCAGGCCGAAACACATCCTGTGTGATCAAGCCAGGGGTAATGGACCGAGTATCTAATCTGATGGGCGCCAAAGATCGGCAAAAAAGCATTCTGGATTGGGTGAACGAGCAGAAGCATGTTGAGGTTGAAGACATTGCCCAACGCTTTGGAGTCACCACCCAAACCATTCGCCGAGACATCAACAAACTGTGCGAACAGGGTGTGCTACGTCGTCGTTATGGCGGCGTCAGCCTACCGGCCAGTGCCACGATTTCTCCCGTTGAAAACGCGCGGATCCATCATCATGCCACCAAGCAGCAGATGGCTCAGCGGGTTGCAATGGATATTCCTGAAGGCGCCACCGTCAGCCTGGGAGTCGGCAGCACCATCGAACTGGTGGCGAAAGCGCTGATTCATCATCAGTCACTGCGCATCCTGACCAACAACCTTAGTGTGGCCTCTGCGCTTTCCGGCAATTCCGGCATCGAAGTCATCGTTTCCGGTGGGCAATACCGGCACAATCACCATGATGTGGTCGGGCCGGAAGTGACCGGATTTTTCAGCTCCTTCATCACCGACTTTGGCATCATCAGCACCGGTAGCATGGACCCACAGCATGGCCTGATGGATTTTGATATCCGCGAGGCCGAAGTCAGCCGGGCCATCATTTCCAACACCCGGTCACGCTTGCTGGTGGCCAACCATAGCAAATGGACCCAAAGCTCTCATTGTAAAGTCGCCTCATTCAAGTATGTGGATCGCTTCTACACCGACTTCATTAGTGCCGGAAAACAGATAGGCCTGCCTGCGTCGCTTGAAATCATCGAGTGTGTTGGAGCTTAACGAGTCCGAACGTTCGCAAGGCGGTGCAGTGAATATCTCCTACTTAACCCTGCCAGATTCCCAGCATTGCGCCTGCACCCAGAACGAGCGCCCCGCCGACTTCCCCGACGATCAGCAACAGCATGAAGAACCCGGTCACCCAGGACGGCAACTGCCGCTTACCCAGGCGGTGGGGCCGGCGCAATTGGTTGTCTGTATCCTGAAGCAGGCCGTGAATCACATAGGTACCAATTGCAAAAGCGAAGAACATCAGTGCAGCCACGGCGGCAGTCGTGTTAACCCAATCAGCCAGCACACTATGAGCGCTAAACGCCGCCAGCAGCAGCGCCGCAAAGCTGTAGAGCAGCGAACTGCGGTGAGCGATATCCACATATACCGGCGAGGTAGCGTCCTCACTCCGCGCCATATGCCGGTATTTCCAAATGCCGGTAAGCAGGCCTGTCATAAAAAACAGGAAACACGTACCTTTCGGCCTTTGATGACCAGTTGATTCCCCATGACACGATCCAAACGCATCTACCTCGCCGGCCCGGAAGTCTTTTCCCCGGCAGCAGCCCGCTTCAGCTTTGCCAGAAAGCCTTGCTACGCTCATCCATTGGGAAAAAATGCTCGATCCGCAAGTTCTGTGCGGTGACATCCAAAGGCGTGCCTATCGTTGCAATGGTCGAAAAGATTCTAAGCTGCTGATCTCCCAGGTTCAGGGTAAAAGGAATCGCCGGGTAGTCGAGATGTTCCACCACGTGGCTTTTCCAGTTCTGCGGAACGCCGGGCAGAGTCAAGGCATGCTCCAGCAATCGGTTGGGCTGGTCCCGGAAGGGGCCGGCTAGATGCTCATGGTAGACCCGCTGCAGCATGTGGCATGCGATGTTTTCCCAATCTCCCACAAAGGGTTTCATGCTCTCGTTGTCCAACAGCGATAGCAGAAAGTTCGGCCTTGCGGGAAAGTGAGCGCCCAGTTCCACCATTCTTACCATCATCGCCTGCATGGCTGTGTTAGCCATCACCAGATAGTACTCGTGATCAAAGACAACCGCCGGGTACGGCAGGTGCGCCTTCAAGAGGTGATCAAGCGCTTCTTTGATCATCGCCATGCCTGGCGCGTTCAAATCCTGATCGCTGTATACCTGGCTGTAACCCGCCGCAGACAGCAGGCGGTTGGTCGCCGCCAGATCCGTCTGTAGCATCTGCGCCAAATGCAGAACCATGCCCTTACTGGGCTGGCTTCGGCCCGTTTCCAGAAAGCTGATGTGCTTCGCCGATACTTCGCATTCCAGGGCGAAATCCATCTGGCTCAACCGTTTACCCTGCCGCATTTCTCTAAAAAGCGTACCGAAGGCGCTCATGGTAGTTCCTGTGAATATTCGAGTGTTCAGCGATTATCTTCCTCAAGGGTGTGCTGCACCATTACCTCACAGGTAATTGTGCCCATCACCGCCCAGGTAGATGCTTTGTAGCGTAGTCCAACACATTGTGAAACCCGATTGAGGTGATCCTATGAAAAACTTCGTCCGTCAATTCAGCGTAAAACAGATCGTCCTGAGCGATGTTTTCCTCTCCACGCCACTGGCATTGGCACTGATCCTGGCCGCAGAGCCGATCGCCCAGTTAGCGGGAGGGCCCGGCGCAACCTTCTATCTGGTGGTGGGCATAGTGATGTTGCTCTGGTGCGTGGATATGGCTGCTATGGCCATGAACGCACGGTGGCTGGAGAAATACTTCAACCTGATGATGGTTGTGGATGTCAGCTGGGCCCTGCTGTCTTTCGCCCTGATGCTGTGGTTTGCGGAGAGCCTGCAGGCGTTGGGCTGGGTGCTGTTCGCAGTGAACATTCTTGTTCCACTGGACATGGCGTGGATGAAACGGGTTGCTGGCAGTAAACCTCTTGAACCTGCATTCAGCTAGCCTTCGAAACACCGGGTAGCGGCAACTCCTGTCGCTACCCGCCTGCTCAGAAGTAGCCCAATAGCCTGCCAAGAGTCAGCGCACTCATCCAGAACACCAGAGACATCAAGGCACCTGCCCTCAAGGGCAAAGGCATGGAAGCACTCATTGGGAGGCTCCGTATATCCCGGCGCTTTAACACCCGAGCAAGTAGCAACGCGTTCGACAATCCCAACAGGACAACCACCATCTTGACCCGGAACAACATCGACCCGGCGTAGTCCACCGCCGCTGTGGCGAATAGAAGCGAGCCACAGACCACCGCTAACCCCAAACCAAGCGCGGAGGTGACTCGAAGCACATCGACAAACACCATCACAGGGTAGCGGCGCCAGAGCCCCAGCAAACGCAGATCCAGCGGCACAATTCCACCAATCAGCAGGGCAACACCAAGAATATGCCCGGCGTTGATCAGCGGGTATGCGAGGGTGGAATTGCGCAGCGCCGATACAAAGGCCAGGTTTTCAACAAAGACCAGCGCCGGCTCAATCATTTCCAGGCTCAGGAATCACGGCCAGGATACAAGTCGTAGTTCGTCCCATCGATGACAATCCGCTCGGCCTTGACCAACCGTTCGCCCTCTTTGGCGGAACGGTGACCGTGCACGGTCATTTCCCGGCCGACGCTCAAAATCTCTTTACTGAGCCCGACACGGTCGTTACGCCAGGGTTGGCCGACTTCCACAACCCATGCCTCGCCATCAACGTCTATCGTGACCTCGCCATGGGGATTACCAAGGCGCATCGACTGAATGGTACCGGTGATTTCAAATTCCTCGTCCGTGGCCCAGGCCCAACCGTGATGAGCATGAGCGGCAGAGGCAGCGAGAACAGCAACAAGAAACGCAAAACCGAGCAGGTGGGTAAAACGAACGTGAGGCATAGTGAGTCCTCTCATTGCGGGTTTTCAAAGATGAAGAGCAACGACCGACGGTTAAAACCGGATGATGTCGTTACCCTGTTCGTGCAGCCAACGCCGCCAGTCCAAATCCAACATACTGACTCCGCCGATGTAATTATCATCCACCAGGTAGTATGCGAGAGTGCGGTCACCCCGGTTGAAGTTGTGCATCAGCCGCACCACGAAGTTGCGGCGGGTCGGTTTGGAGAGCAGGAAACTCAGGAATTGACCGGACTGAGCCCTCAAACTCCCATGCCCCGACAGCTCTGAATGGCGCCACTTATAACTGGATAATTTCAGAAACTGTGAAATGCCCGTTAAACGGCCCTGTTCACGGGCCTGGGCAACCACCCAACTGTTTTCCTGATGACGTTCAAAGTACAGGCCCGATTCATCACGTTCCAGCATTTCCATCTGCTCGGCAAGCCCCTCATTCAACCAGAGCGGCGCATAAGGAACGATGGTATCGACAACCGCGTGGCTCACCTCATGCTTGATCGTTTCAAAGGTGCGGCTTCTGTTTTCCTGCACATAGACGACTATCTGGTGTTCGGAAGGTATATACAGGCCGTATGAAGCAACCGCCAGACCTTTATTCCTGCGAACAAGGTAATTCCGGTATTCAGCCTTATCCTTGAACATCAATATATTGACCGGAACCGTCCTGTACATATCAAAGGACATCACACGGTCAAAGAACTCGTAGACGTTGTTCACACCATCAACAATCTGCTGATTTTCCTCTTCACTCAGCTCCACATCGACGGCTTTAATCTTGATATCAAAACGCGACCATTTCGACGCGCCAGGCTTCACGTTGACAACTTCCTGCTCAACGCGATGGTCTTCCCGATCGCTGAAATGAATCTTCCCGTCTTCATCCACCCATTTATAAATCTTTGCATGACCAGAGACTGCAAAGATCATAGAGAGTAGAAAAACAAGGACTGGGTTTACGACTTTCATTAACGCTTTAATCCCTGCGCTTCAGAACCAGATCTGCCCCGGTGACTATTTCACGCTAATCTGCTTCGGGCCCGCTGAGGTTTCTTGGCCACTCTTACCCTTACCTACGTACTCAACGGCCCCACCAGCCTTTAAAAAAGCTGCCGTCTGCTCTTCAATGGTGGCAGAGGTTAATGTCACTTTCTCGGGCTTCTTGCTCATGGTGTTCTCCACGTTAACTGTTGGCTTATCCAACAACTAAACACCCATGATATATGAAATAGGAAAAAAGTGTTTGGATGCACTTCAGCGCCGGTAACGTGCCGCGATGAAGTGGTCCATTGAACACCAACCCGGCCCGTAAGCCATCAGATAAAGCAGCACCGCCGCCCATACCCCGTGCGTTGGCCAGGCACCGGGATAGACGAATATCTGGATGGTAAGCGTCATCACCAGCAGGGCCATCGCCGAGAATCGGGTGGCCAGCCCCAACAAGAGCAGAATCGGAAACAGATGCTCGGCGAACGCCGCCATCAAGGCCGCCATCAAGGCCGCCAGCTCGGGGGCGATCAATGGCAGACTGTACTCCTCCTTGAACAGAAAGAGCGCGCTGTCCGACAGCCGTGGCAGCCCCAGGCTGAACTCGCCGGAGACAATATCGATGGCCAGCCCTTCAATTTTGGTCTGGCCTGATTTCCAGAACACGCCGGCAATCGAAAAGCGGGCGATCATAGCGATCAGAGTGTCCGGAATGCGTCCGAAAAGAGTGTTTGCCTGCTTGATCAGGCCTGTCAGGACACCCGTGCCGGTTGAGGTTTGAGCATCGGTTTCAGTCGAGTTGTCCATGTTCATCTCCGGGGTAAAGGGAGGTAATGATCTGCCAGCGCAGCAAAAGGGTCAGAGCTGCAACAAGATCAAAACCGGGCTCGCATGCCTTGGCGTCCTGTTCAGCCTGCGACAACGTTTCCTTCTGTATCAGTCGATCCATAAAAACGCCGGTGGCCTCTGCGATATCGATGCACTGGACTTCCAGCCCGGAACGCAGCACCAATACGGATTCTGGTTGCAGGGGCTCGACACGGGCCAATTCAGGGGTTGCCTGCTGGTGCGCGGCCCATAGCGAAAGCACGGCGAACCGTGATTGCAGCACCGCCACCGAGGGATGGATATCCATGCGAAGCCCGGGTAGCCGATGGGGAGCAGACAGCACTCCGGTTATGTCCTCCGTGCCAAGCGGCTCAACATCGGCAGAATGGAATGCGTCGAGTCGTAGTCTTTCGAGCCGGGCCACGTCGGCCAGATAGGGTACTGATGATGCCGGGCTAAAGGTGTCGATAAAGGCCGGAAATTCGCGCCCGTAGAAGGTCAGGATTTGCGAACGCGGTGGTTGCGCCACCACAAACACCCTGGCCATGGCGCGGAAGAAGGCTTCGCCAACCAGTTGTTGGCACACAGGAAACGTGGCAGCGAGTGCATCAATCAGTGATACCACGATGTTGTTGCGATACACCGCAAAGCGCTGGTTCGGATCGGAACCGTTCCACGCCCGTAACCCGTCCGGGCAGGGTTGCGCCGGATCAAGCAATGCGCTAGCGAATACTGTCTGCTCACTCACGTTGGCCTCCTGCTTCAACAAGGTACGAGTCGGCGAGATTGACCTCGGCCAGCAAAACGTCAAATGGCGGAATGTCGTTATCGCGTTCGATCAGCGTGGCAGTCGGCCCCATTTGCTCAAGTACTTCGGTATAGAGTGCCCACACGTCTTGCGCAACGGGTGCGCTATGGCTGTCTATAAGCAGCGGGTCGCCGTTGGCATCGGCCTGGGAGGCAAAACCACCAAGGTGAATCTGCTCCGCCCGGTCAAGCGGTAATGCACGGATATAAGCCCCGGGCTCGCGGTGATGGTTGATGCACGAAACATAGGCGTTGTTGACGTCGAGCAGCAGGCCACAGCCCGTGCGGCGTATTACTTCGCTGATGAAGTCGGTCTCCGACAGGGTCGAGGTCGAGAACTCCAGATAGGTCGCCGGGTTCTCCAGCAACATGCGGCAACCCAGGTGCGTCTGCACCTGATCGATGTGGTCACACACACGGTTCAGGGTGGTGGCCGTGTATGGCAGCGGCAACAGATCATTGAGAAAGAAGTCACCATGACTCGACCAGGCCAGGTGCTCAGAAAAAACCTGCGGCGCATAACGGTCAATCAGCACCGCCAGCGCATCAAGATGTGTTTTGTCCAGGGGAGCGTCGGCTCCGATCGAGAGCCCTACCCCATGCAATGACAACGGGTAGTGCTCACGAATTTTCCCCAGATAATGGTGCATAGGGCCACCCGGAACCATGTAGTTCTCGGCATGAACCTCAAAGAAACCAATGTCTGGGCCCGATTCCAGAATGTTCCGAAAGTGCTCTGGTTTCAGGCCCAGGCCTGCCCGTGAGGGCAGCATTGCTACTTCTCCTCGAAGGCTTCGAGTTGTCCGAAGCCTGTGGGTGAAGTCGGGGATGCGGTCTCCTCGCAAGTGCCTTTCGGAACCAGCGTCCAGGCATTCCCTTGATAATCGATAGTGGACGTGCCCGCACAGGTAGTGCCCGGCCCGGCGGCGCAGTCGTTCTTACCGGCGAGCGAAACTCCATAGCACTTTTCCATGCCCTCCGCGTGGGCAACGCCCGGAACGGCAGCGATGGAGATCGCAGAACCCAGGGCGAGTGCCATGGCAGCAGCGGTCATGGTGCGGGTGGTGTTGGTTTCGGTGATCTCGGACTGTGAGATTTTGGATTTGGACATGTCAGACTCCTGAATTTTACGGTCGGCCAAAGCACGCCAATAAGGGTTACGGTGTCACTCAAACAGGCCCCGGCTTGACCTCCGACAACAGCCCATCCGCCAGCCAACGCGCCAGCCAGGTGCCAATCGACGCGTCGATACTGGTATTCGGATAGCCTTCTGCGAGTTGCTCACACACTTGTGCAAAACCAAGCCCCTCAAGCAGGCCCTTAAGTGCGGCATACTCATCCGACTCAAGTGTGCGAAAGTAGCTTCGCTGGTCGCTGCGCCAGAACAGGTGCCCTACCGGCTCGTTCAGCTTTTCGGCGACGGGCGGCGTCTGTTTCTGATCCAGCGCATGCCAGATTTCCAGTGCGTTCCACTCGAACTGAGCGAGCGAAACGGACGGGTGGAAGACGAATCCCAGCGATGCCCACTGCGCCTCGCCGACATTTGCCAATTGCTCACCGGTGAGAATGGCGGCATTCGGTGCATCGAAGGCGCTGTGGAGCCTCCAGTCCATGGTTGCCAGCTCGGCGATTTCCGGATCGGCAGACAAAGCGTGCTGCAGAAAGCGTGGGAAGTTGCTGCCATGGTCGCCCAGATTCGGCGAATGCGATGGATTCGTCTCGGTGTAGCGTGTGCAAATTGCGTCGAATGCGTCGTCACCGAGATAGGCCCAAGTTTGCTCAAAAGCAGACTGGAGCGCCTCGTTCATCCGCGAGCGATAGCCAGAATGGTAGATATGCAGGCGCCGCTTACTCTGGTCAGAAGCACCGCCCGTCAGCTCGGAAAGAATGTCGTCCGAAACACCATCGCCCAAAACATAGTTTTGCAGTCCCGCTTGCAGATCGGCTAACGAACGAGGGGCGTAATCAGTCATGCGTATGCCTCCTCTCGATCCCACACAGGGGTGTGACGAGCTGCCACGGCCCTCACCCGGTCGAGTTCCACGATCAGGTCCTCCAGCGGCGGAATTGAATCGTCGCGCTCGATCATCGTGCTGACCGGCCCGAAGCGACGGCATGCATAGGCGTAGAGATCAAACACTTCGTCGGGTACCGGCGCATCGTGGGTATCGATGATGACGTCACCCAGGTTTGAGTGCCCGGCCACATGAATCTGCTGGATGCGGTGCGCTGGTACGCCGTCGATGAAGTCACGCGGGTCGAAGCCGTGGTTCATACCGCTTACGTAGATGTTGTTTACATCAAGTAGCAGCAGGCAGTCGGCTTCCTCCGCAAGGGCGGTCAGAAACGCCCACTCGCTCATCTCTGAACTGGCGTAATCGATATAGCTTGAAACGTTTTCCAGCACCAGACGGCGCCCAAGCGTTTCCTGCACCTCGCGAACGCGCGCGGCAACGTGTCGCAAGGCTTCTTCGGTATAAGGTAAGGGAAAAAGATCGTGCAGGTTCGTGCCGTGCACACCGGTCCAACATAAGTGATCAGAAACCCACATCGGTTGGATACGGTCCGCAAGCGCTTTCAGGCGCTGCAGATAGCCATGGTCTAAGGGAGATACAGAACCAATCGACATCGACACACCATGCATCGCGATTGGGTAGTCGGCGCGAATCCTGTCGAGCATCGCAAGCGGTTTTCCGCCCTGGACCATGTAATTTTCGGAGATGACCTCGAGCCAATCCAGCGCCTGCGGCTGGGCAAGAAAGCTGTTGTAATGACGCGGGCGCAAACCCAGCCCAAAACCCTGGAACGGCTCACGGAGACTGTTCTTCAGCCCATTCGGTTTGGCTTTGGCAGAGTGATTCATCATCCGTTAAATCTCCCGTTGAAAACCCGGGGCGCGCCGGAACGCGCCTCCGGACAAACACATTTGATCTGGCCTACTCAGCCCAGATCGCCAATCACACCACCTTCCGACAGGCATTCGCTTGCTGACATCCCCTTGAAGCCTTGGGCCTTGCACGCGTTCTGTCCTTTACAGGCATTTTCGGTGGTTTTGCAGTCGGCCGTTCCCTTACAGGAGTTCACCCCGTAGCAATGCACTTTATCGCTGCCAGAGACCGCCGCACCGCTGGAGCCGGCAGGTGGTTCAGCGGCATAGGCCAATCCTGAAGTCGCGAAGGCGGCGGCGAGAGCTGCAATGCGGGCACCGTTTAGCATCGTGTTCATATCTGTTTCCTTTTCATCTATGAGTTCGGAGCGGCAGGTAACCATTCAGCATGTGTTTCCCGCCTGAATAAATAGTGCGCTGCATGGGCCGACCAGATCATCACGGAATGGTCACGAGAGTGTCACCATTGTCATAACAGGGTTCACGTCACCCGGCGTGGGAGAGAGGAGGGGGCAAGGAGTTATCCGTTAGCTTCCCGCTTGCTGTAGAGGGGCTCCAGAACCGGCTTGAGCCCTTTTGCATCATCTATAAACAGTTGCAAATGAGGGAAAGGAATCTCAATGCCGGCGGCATCCAGCGCTTCTTTCATCTGTTCCAGAACATCAGCCATGATTCTGGGCTGCACATCCAGATTATCGGGAGTAATCCACACCTTGGCTTCAAGGTTCACTGAAGAATCGCCCAGGCTTTTAAGCAGAACACGGGGCTCCATACCAGCACCCTGTAAAACTTCAGGGTGCGTCAGCAGAACCGGCATCAGCACATCCCTCGCGGCCTTCGCGGATTCTTTGTAAGCAATGCCCACCGGGATATTCAGGCGGGTGACCCCTTCTGCGCTGTAATTGATGATGTCGGATGACGCCACACTGTCGTTTGGAATCATCGCGAAGATATTATCCCGGGTGCGCAGCCAGGTGGTGCGCAAGGCAATCTTGACCACTTTGCCGTCTTGCCCGTTGATGGTCACCCAATCACCAATGCGGAACGGCCTCTCAATCAGCAGGGTGATACCGGCAATGAAATTGGAGAGGGTTGATTGCGCCGCAAAGCCAACGGCGATACCGACGATCCCCAACCCCGCCACAATCGAAACCACATCGAAACCGAACTGGGCGAGCACCGTCACCACAGCCAGCGCTGAGACGACCACCGAAAACAGGTTCTCGACCAGCTGACGAATCGAAGGATCCATTTTGTAGCGCACCATGCTGTCCTTGATCAGGCGTGCCAGAACCAGCCAGGCCACATAGAAACCGAGGGCCATAAAGCCCGCCCTCGCCATCGCCTTGAGAACCTCAGGAGACGTCCCGAACTGTGCAAGAATGAAGACCAGCGCCCCTAACCCAGCCAGATAGCGCAGAGTGCTTCGCACTTGGAGGAACAGAGGTGTTTTGGCCCGCTGCTTGCCCAAGACCAGCCGGATAGCACCGGTCACCACCAGATAGATCCCGAAAAACACCCCAAGATAGATTACAGAGACCAACAACTGGCCAAGCATCTGTACGACAAGCGCGCCCCAGTCCAAATCCTCACCTGACACGGCCAGGAAGGCATCGCCAATATATCGCTGGAGCTGTTCAACCAGCTCGGTACCAAAGGATTCAGCCATCAGGTGTCTGCTCTTCTTTTGTTGGGGGGGTGGGCGTCACTTTATCGGATCTCTTGCTCATAATGATATGTAGGTTAACGTCAGCCTGTTTACCAATCATCAGCCATTGATCCTATCCGAAATGGTGGACCAACAGGTTCCTGGCTTCAGCCAACCGGTGGGCGCGGATGTTTTCGACAGTCCAGGTTGACACAGTCCGAGGTTGGCTCAAGGATGGTTGTATGGCCAGACAAAAAAAAGAAACCGAAAACCAGAACAGCCGCGCGCCAACGGAACTTGTAAATGCATTTGACGATGCCGTTAGCCGCCTTGCTGCAATCAACGCGATCGAGGGCGTTTCGCCCGTATTCGAAGTAATTGATGCGGCAAGGCCCCTGATGCTCAGCCCCGAAGGGCTGGACGCAATCTACGAACGCGTTCCGGCCATTGAATCCGCCGGGTTCTTTGGTGGCAGCGATTGGGACTACCCCCAGACACTGGTGCCTTCCCTGGCTGCGCGTACGGTCCGCCACGGGGAGCCCACCGCAACACTGGTCGAATGCCTGAGTCAGGTTCGCCTGTTGGCGGTCACCAAAGGCGACTACGTCCACGCTTCTATCTCGGCGGAACATGCCCATAATTTCCTCGCCCAGGTGATGGCGATGAACCTGGACCTGGTGGTCAGTGATGACCTGCAGGAGAGCGACCGGCTGCGGCCCGATCAGCTCGGCCATGCCGTGCAGAACCTGTATCACTACCTGCTCCAGCATCTGGGATATGAAAACCTGCTTGAGCACCTGGTGGCCGAAGTCTGGCGTATTCTGGAGCAGCGCCCGGTGCAGGTTGAGGGCGTCAAGCACATGGTGACCCAGATTGCCGTCTGCCTGGAAAAACCCGACGCCCTGGGCGGAGAAGTCGGCGACGACGCCCTGCAACTGATCAACGCCGTATTCAGCCCCACTGAAGGTTGCCGTGAAGACCCCGGTTTTGAAGTCTATTCCGAACGACTGGCGGACATGGACGATGCCGCCCTGATGCAGGAAGCCATCGCCTTTGCCCAGGCCATGCACAACACCGGCCTGGTGTCGGCCTACATGCCGGTGTTCATACGCTACCTGCGCGGGCGCTGGAACGCCCTGATCCCCACAGCCCTCGGGTTGAGCTACACCGGTGCCGATGCATTCCACTGCTACCCTGCACTGATTCACCGCCTGATCGACGACGCCGTGTTTCCGGAAACCAGTCAATGCACTTACGGCCTGGCCATGATGCTGGAGCGGGGCATTCTCTACTCGCCACCGGTAGCGCCATCCCTGTGGCGCCAGATACGCATGACGCTCTGCGACGCCGCAGCCGAGAAGATCGCGACGGTCTTCGGCAGCAGCCGTTCCCCCGAATGTTTTTTGCTTGCCGACGTACTCAACGTGCTGGGGCGGCCACTGGGCGTGGGCCAGGGCAACTACCCGACCTGCCAGTCCACCCGCGCCCTGTCCATGTGGGCGTACAACATGCCGGCAGAACTGCTGCGCATCCTTGCCTGGGCAGCGCGGGACGATGAAATCGTTATGCGCTTCGAAGGCAACAGCATTTCTTCGAAAGAGCTTGGCACCGGACTGGCCACCGAACCGCCCGTGGATGTCGATGCCGTATCCCTGCTGACCGTGCCGCATCTGGACCGCATCTATTTTGAAATGGGGCGGCGCAGTATTGGCCGCGGAGAGGATCCCCATAAATGGGTCAACGCCGAATTTCACGGCGACCACGTCGGCCACGGATTTCGCATTGCCGTAGACGTTTTTACCGGCGGCCTGAAAGACTTCGAAGGATTTATCCGGGATTTCTACGCCGCCTATCACCCGTTCTATAACGGCAACATTCCCGTGATCAATCCACAGCCGGCCGGTATCGCGGTGACCGACAGCGCCACGCGCTTTCTCGGCTGGCACGCCATCACCATCCAACGGCTCGCCATGGATCCAGACAAGACCATGCGCGTCTACTTTTTCAACCCCAACAACGATAGCGGGCAGAACTGGGGCCAGGGCGTCATCACCTCCACCCATGGCCACGGTGAACTCTTCGGCGAAGCCTCCTTACCGGTAGCCGAGTTCGTCTCCCGACTGTACGTGTTCCACTATGACCCGATAGAAAAAGGCGAGCCGGGCGACATCCCTGCCGATGAAGTCAACCGGGCCATGGACCTGGCCCGTGGCTGTTGGGCTTCGGGGCGGTAGTAAAAGCGACGTGCTGAACTTTTAAGACACGCAGCCACAGCTGTCGTGCCGAGATCAAGTCGAGCCGGCCCCGGTGCCTAATCGCCCCCCCTCGAACCGAAGTCGGAACAAGGCCTCCAATCCTTCAGTGATGCCCACCCGGCCCATGCGCATGGCCGTGCGCTATCTCTTCCGCATCGGCGGCGCGTACTTCGATCACTTCGATATCGAAAGTCAGGGTTTTACCGGCCATCGGATGGTTGGTGTCGACATCGGCAAACTTGAGGCCGACCTTGGCAACGACCACATGGCGCGGGCCCTGCTCGGTTTGCACTTGGGCGATCATGCCCCGCTTCCAGCGTTTGGCACCCATCAAATGCTTGACCGGCACGCGCTGCACGGCATCGGCCTTGCGCGGGCCGTAGGCTTTTTCCGGAGTGACGGTAACGCTGAACGTATCGCCGGCCTCGCGACCTTCCAGAGCTTCTTCCAGACCCTGGATAACGCCGCCATGGCCATGCAGATACGCGTTCGGCTGACCGCCACGGGAATTTTCAACTTCGTTGCCCTCTTCATCACGGACACTGTAGTGAAACAGGACGACCTGATTCTTTTCGATTGGCATAGGGTTCTCTGCAAAGACAAATGGTAGGCCATTATAGCCGGCAGCGGCGCTGACTGCAGGCTTAGTTCACCGGCATCCCCGCTTTGCGCAGTGCTTCCAGCCAAACCCTGCGATTTTCCGGGTGATTGTGCCCACCTTCAAACCTTTTTCTCATTGAAGCGATCGACAGCTGGGGAGCAATTATCCGTGCACTTTGCACCTCCACCATCGCCTCATTTTTGCGCCCCATAAACGCAAAATTCGCGGCGCGAATCAAATGATAGAACTTACGCCAGGTATCGTTGGTAAGTGTCCCGGCCATCCTGTCAGCCGCAGCCAGAGAGCCTGCATAATCGCCGAGATGAAATAGGATGTGAGCGTGATAGAAGAACATCATTTCCAGCCGTGGATCAAGGGGGCTTAGGCGGATGGCCTCCTCGATCTCGGTAAGTGCCCGCTTATGATAACGAAACCAGTCTAGAGTATGGGCCAGTTCAAGCCGTATGCCGGCATCGTTGGGATTAAGCTGCTTTGCCCTTCCCAAGTGGCCGAGCGCGCGGGTTTCATCGCCAGTGAGCCTGAAAACGTAACCCAACGCCGCAAAGCCAGCCGGGGCCTTACCATCCAGGCGAATGGCCGCACGACCGTTTTCGATCGCTTTCGCCAACGTCAGCTCAGGGTTCGTAGTCCACCCATGGAAAAACTGAATGCCCCTAGCCTTTGCAATCAATGCTCGGGGTGCCGCGAATTCTGGGTCCCGCCGGATCGCAAGGCCAGCCAGACGAATAGCCTCTTCTTGGTTTTCTTCAATAACAATTGCCTGCAAAGCCTTTGCTTGAAGATAGAGGTCCCAGGCGCGCAGGCTACTGGTGGGTATACGCCTGCTTTCTTCGGCCTTCGCCGTGACAATTTCGGGGGCCAGACGCCCGGCAACGGCGCGACTAATTTCATCTTGGAGGGCAAAGATATTGACCAGCTCTCGATCAAACCGTTCCGACCAGACAGTTGCACCGGTTCGAGCATCAATAAGTTCGGCATTGATCCGCACGCGATTGTCCGTCCGTCGAACACTGCCCCGCACAATATAGGCCACCTCCAGCTCACGCCCGATCTTATCCACATCCACGTCTCCCGCAGCATAGCGAAAGGTGGAGTTCGGTGAGATCACAAAGAGTTCCCGATTTAGGGAGATGCTTGTGATCAGATCCTCAACCAGACCATCAACAAAATAAACCTGGTCAGGATCGTCGCTCAGATTGACAAATTTAAGCACGGCGATGGATGGTTTTCCTGACAGTGCCAGTGTGGCGTCATCATTAGGTTCAGTCCAGGCCCACCAAGCGAATCCGCCAGTCAAAAACAGCAGCAATAAAACGGCAGCACCGATTGCCCGACGATTCTGTATTCCGTCTGCTCGAGATGTGCCTGCACGCCCACTGGCTGGCCCATTTTTGGCCGCCTCACGCTGGCCACTCTCGTTAACCGGGCCAACAAAACGGAATCCACGTTTAGGATAGGTTTTGATGTAATACTGACTGCCGCTGGTATCACCCAGGGCACGCCGTACAGAACGAATACACGTGTTGAGTGCCGCGTCGGAAATGACCCGGCCCTGCCAGATCGTTTCGATCAGCTCGCCCTTGGAGACAACCCGGTGACGATGCTCCACAAGGTAGCAAAGCAACAACAAGACCTGAGGTTCAACGTGCAACTTCTCGCCCTTGCGCGAGAGGCCATCACGATTGCGATCCAGTAGATAATCGCCAAACCTGTAGACTGTATCAGGCGAATCCTGCCTCTCCTGCCCTGCCATGCGCCTATCCCCTGTTTAATGACACTACGACCGTCCTGTTGAGAGATCCATACTCAAATTTACACCCATGGCAACTTTGCCCCTAGTAAAACCTCGACCTCTCTCAAGCTATTGGAAACGCAAATAATCCGCAGACTTATTCAGATATTCCTCAGATATTCCTCAAGCGCCACCTTCTTCTCCCAGGAATAATGCAGGCTGTAGCCCGTTCCATCCAAACGACGTGGCAATTACCAGACAGAGCGGGATGGCGCTCCCCAAACAATTAAAGAAGGAAACCAACCATGACAAACCTAAAGACGAAGGCAGCCCTGCTGTGCGCCGCGATGCTGACTGATCTTCTATTGACCGGTCACGCACTGGCAGACTCAGAGCAACGGACAGCCATCGAGAGTGGAGCAGTTCAACTGAGTTCGGAGGAAATCGAAGCGCTGGTGGTGGGCAACACAGTGAGGGCCAAAGCCGGCGAAAAGATTTTCAACTTCTTTTACGGCACGGATAACGTGATCTCGGGCGAGCTGGTCGGCGGCAACTGGTCCGGTACGGGCTATTACGGCGTCACCGACCAGGATTCGGTTTGCTTATCTATGGCTCAAGATAAAGGACGCCTGAGATGCATGACCATCATGAAGCAGAACGGCGCCTTTCGGAAATACAGCGCCACAGGAAAACTGACATTTGAGTTGCTCGAAGTCCGCACCGGCAATCAGCTTTGACAACTCATATAAGGGAAAAGGGGCTTCCGCGTCATAGGCGCAATGGTCAAGATCTGGCATGAAGGGACTCGTCAGATCCTGCTCGGGGCATCTAACGCTCGCTGTAACCGGCGCGGGAGTTCAGCAGATTCATGTAGAGATCATGGATCACGAACAGGGAAAGAAGAACCTGTCCTCAGGTCTCATTCGCCTTCCGATAACTACCCTGATAATCGAAAACGCGTTCCTGCACTTGCCAATAGTGCTTCTGCTTGCGGGCGATGACAAAATCCGGCGCTGGCAACAAGGCCTGACTCTCAAGCACCTCATTCGCCTTGTTGAATGTTTTCGGCGCTCGGCCATTCGCGAAACGCCGCCCGAACAGTTTGTTAAAGACGGTGCACTGCGCTGGCTTGCTGAAATCAAACGACTCGCTGAGCTCTTCCCCATCCTCGCCGTGGTAGGTCATCCTCAGTTTACTCTCGTTAACGCTCAACGTGACCCCGGCGCAACGGATCACCATGGCATCCTTGAGTTTCAGCGCGTCTCTCAGTTGATCATCCGGGTCGATGATGGCTTTCTGGCATTGGTGACAGTTGCGGGCTGCAATATCATTCTCGCCACCGCAGTGGGGGCACTCCTTGAAGCGAAAGCGGTAATCGCACTGTTGAGGGCGCCCGTTCTGCGCGGCAGGTTCCTCCCCGTCCGCAGTCTCCAGAAGCCCCTGACAACGGCGCCCGTAGTGCTCGATCACACGGCCTTCACTGTCTGTTTTGCCCCAGAAGATATTGGCAAAGCCACAGCCCGGGCAAAATACCTGCACCGGCTCACTGTCCGGGTTCGGTTGCGGCTCGCCCACCTCCGGGTGATGCAGATTCACGTGGTTGCCCGCGTAATCAATCACCAGGCAATCCGGCTTGCCCTCATCCAGGCGAAGGCCGCGGCCCACGATCTGCTGATACAGGCTGACCGACTGGGTAGGACGAAGAATCGCGATAACGTCCACATGGGGTGCATCAAAGCCCGTGGTGAGCACGGATACGTTCACCAAGTACTTCAACTGCCGCTGTTTGAATCGTTGAATCAGCATGTCCCGATCTTTCTGATCGGTCGCGCCAGTTACCAAAGCGGTCTCATATTCAGGAAGATAACCGGTGATCTCCCTCGCATGCTCCACCGTGGCCGCAAAGATCATCACTCCCTGGCGCTCAGCGGCCAGTTCCATCACCTGCTCAATGATCGCGCGGGTCACACGCTTGTGTTTGCTCAGCAGCTGGTTGACGTCCTTCTCGGCATACTCGCCAAAGCGGTCCCGAGCCAGCGCGGAGAAATCGTATTGCGCCACTGCCGCATTCACCAACTCGGGCCGGGTGAGATACCCTCGATTGATCATATAGCTCAACGGCAGTTCGTAAATGCAGTGCTGAAAGGGTTTGTCCTGATCCTCTCCAGAGCCGCGAACAAAGCCCCGGTAGTGATAGCGATAGATCCAGCCCATGGCCAGACGGTAGGGCGTAGCGGTCAGCCCGAGCACTTTGAGGGCGTCATTCTGTTGCCGTAGCAACTCGATGATCCGTTGATACTGACTGGTTTCATCACCACTGACCCGATGGCACTCATCGATGATGACCAACGAGTATTCATCCCGGAACTGATCCAGATTCGCCGATACCGACTGCACACTGGCAAACGTCACCTGATGGTGGCTTTCCTTACGCTTCAGCCCAGCGGAGAAGATGCCGCCTGCCAACCCATAACTCTGGTATTTGGCGTGATTCTGCTCCACAAGCTCTTTGACGTGGGTCAGCACCAGAATTTTACGCTTGGCTAGACGGGCCAGCTCGGCAATGACCAGGCTTTTGCCGGCGCCGGTTGGCAGCACGATGACCGCAGACTCATCGGATCTGCGGAAATGATTCAGCGTGGCGTCGACCGCTTCCTGCTGGTAAGGCCGGAGCTTGAAGGGAACGTTCATTTTGTGGGGCTTAATCGTTTTCAGGATGGGACAGGAAGCCATACTAGCAAAGACTGCAGCGCTATAAACCAGGCTCCTTGCCGTTAAGCCGCATGGATTCGTTGCGCTTCCGCCCACCTAAGCGTCGATAAAATATACATATTTAGTATTAACTGACGGGGTTAGGAGCAGCATGTATGTTTAGGCAAACTACAAAAACAGATATCGTCCTCGCAACAACCTTCATATGCGCACTTCCTGTGGTGGCACTAGCAACACCCGTATCAGACCTCGATAACCAACCATGGGAAAGAACCCTCGTGGCGGCTGATGGAACGGCGGAAATTGTAGACCTGACTGGACAAGGCGGTAACCTGGAGAACAATGCGCCCCTGAACTCGGGGGCGGTAAAACTTCAGACCGGGCCGACAAATGCGTCACGCGCTGAAATTCAGCTTCGTCCTGACGGCGGTTTTGGCACTGTTAATGATCTTTCTGGTGCGAACGCCTCCTTCAGTTATTCGATGTACAAGGGCAGTACCGGTGCTGTTGAACCCGCCCCTTCGTTAAAAATGCAGTTTTTAAATGCGTCTCCAACCCAAGATGAGGGTGGTTATACCCAGTTGATCTTCGAGCCCTACTGGAACCAGCCTGGAGCCGAAGGCTCAAGCTCTGCAGTGCCGAACGGTGAGTGGATTAACTACTCCGTCAGTTTTAACAGCGGCCTGCTATGGAGCACCGGTGGTTTTGGCGCAACCAACAGCGCTGGTGGTCCGCCACTACGTACCCTGGGTGATTGGCTTACGGAGCTGAATACAGATTTTGGCGAAGCTAATCTGTTCGGTATCAGTCTAGGCTTGGGCTCGTTCACTCCCGACCAAACTGGCTATATCGACAATGTCTCCGTCAATGCCGGAAACTACCAGAAGACCTTTAATTTCGGGGGCGCTGCCGAAGTGCCCACGCCGGCATCGTTGCCATTGCTTCTGATTGGCCTGCTTGGGATCGCCGCACGGAAGTTACGTCGCTGTTCCTGAATGAGTCGCCGAATCTAACGAAAGCGCCAGCATTCCGCTGGCGCCGCTATCTATTCGTACACCGGTGAACTAACGTTGTCGTATACGGTTCCGGGCGGAGTTGCTTATGCGAATCGAGCGAATGGCAGTCTACACGGCGAATCTGGAATACACCGGGAAAGCCTATGCCTTTGCTGGCGGCCGCTCCCATCAGGTCTTCGAAACAACGGTTGTTGCCCTCTCAACAGACACGGGACTGGAGGGCTATGGTGAGGTGTGCCCCTGCGGCCCCAACTACATGGCGGCTTTTGCCGAGGGCCTTCCTTCCTGCCTGTCAGTGTTGGCACCTGAGGTACTCGGCCAGGACCCACGGCAAGTGTCGGTAATTCAGGAACGAATGAGTCAGGCGCTCACCGGCCAGGCTGTCGCCAAGGCGGCCATCGATATTGCCTGCTGGGATCTCCTGGGCAAGGCGTGCGGGCTTCCTGTTTATACGCTGCTTGGCGGTCTTCAATCACCGTCCATGCCCCTGCATCGAATTGTCCCACTGGCCGAACCCGCAGAAATGGAAGAGTCGCTTCGCCGTTATCGCGCCGAGGGTTTTCGGCACATCCAGATCAAACTGGGCCATGAGGTGGACGAAGACATCGACCTGATTCGCAGGCTCAGAAAACTCAAACAACCGGATGAACTCTGGGTGGGCGATATCAATGGCGCCTGGCGGCGCGATCAGGCACTGCGATTTTCAAAGGCCATTGAGGATGTGGATATCTACCTTGAGCAACCCTGCCGCAGTTACGACGAGTGCCTGTCGGTCAGGCGGCGTGCCAAGCATGTGATCAAACTGGATGAAGCGTTCAACACCTTGAGCGAGGTTCAGCGTGGACTCAGAGACGATGCTATGGACGCGATTGCCTTGAAAGTCAGCAAGTTCGGTGGGCTAACGCCCTCCCGGATCATTCGGGATGTGTGTGCCGACGCCGGCATCCCCATGACCATTGAAGACGCCTGGGGCAGTGGCATCGCGACGGCTGCCTATGCGCACCTCGCCGCCAGCACCTCCCCCAGAGCCTTGCTGAACACCACCGACTTGCACAACTACAACACAGTGCAGCTTGCCACAGGCGCCCCGGAAGCGGCGGACGGCCGAATGTGGCTCAGTGACCGGCCCGGCCTCGGCGTTGTACCAGACTTTGCCTTACTGTCCTTGCGGGATGTCTACGAATAGACTGGGGCCGTCACGCCCTACCCATCAAAAGCCATAACGACAAGCCGGCAACCACAGAAAGAAGCACGGCCACATGAACAGCCAGGTTCTTCCGGGCCGTTGGGGCGGGCTTTCTGGCGAAACGAAAGTATTCGTCACCAAACAGCCCAACGCCGCAGCCCTCACAGTAGTTTTTTGAGTAGGAAAGCCTCAGTTCTGACGGCTCAAATTTTTTCCGACAGCTGTAGCAACTCGGCTTAATCATTTCGGGCTCCAGACAAGCGGCCGCAAAGACTTCGACAAATCAAAGCCCAATTGTTGCCGCCAACTCATCGCCTCCGGAGCCAACAGCAGCCACCCCAGAGCACCCAGATTGGCCAGCACCGCCAGCCAGAAAACAAACTGATAACTGCCCTTTCGCGTCTTATGCCGAAAAACCTGCTGGGCCAACAGCGCACCGGGCCAACCGCAGCAAAGCTCGAACAAGTGTAGCGTTTTCTCCGCGATGCGCTGGCCACCCCGCTGTGCCGCCCGCTTATCGATCCAGTACATCACAAACAACACCAGACTCACTCCACCGTAGGCAGCCAGGATCGAGACCGGCAGATAACCTCGATGGAACAAGACAGCCAGCGTGGCAAACGACGCCATCACAACCGCCGCGGCCGCCCAGACTCCCGGCGCAATGCTGGCACCAACCTTTGCCGCTCCGGCGTACTGAAACTGCCCTGCCCTCAGCCGGCCCTGACCGTCCTTCGTGAGGCTGTAAGTCACCTTGCGATTGGAAGACGGCCGGCCACTGCCTGCGTAACTGCTGATATGGGCAAAGACCCGTTCACCGCCGCCTTCCGGCGTGATGAAGCCAAACCCCTTGGCATCATTCCAGGCGGTGAGTAATCCTTTCTGATTCAATCCACTTCCCCTTTCCGAACCCACACACAATAGTGATATCGTTGGCGAATAGTACTAACAGCATCCAGGGAAAGCAGTATGGCTAGCCGAGAAAGCTGGAGTAAGCCATAAATTGCAGCCACTGTCCCAGACTACATGCGAATGTTCACGCTGGAACTCGCCGGCCAAATATACAATAAAAGCGCCCAGCGGCAAGCCTTGCTCCAGCAACTGAACGAACGAGCAATTGCACCTAAATAGGCACACCCTCGCCAGCATATTTCCCACCCACCCATGTTGTCGTATATGATAACCTAAAATTGAAAGGAGCACCCATGGATTGGGAAATTGAACTCTACGGGAAAGTAGATCAAGAGCTGGCCCGGATGCCGACCAAGATTCAAGCACGAATGATCCGGTTGATGGAATTGATGACGAAACACGGAGCTAACCTTGGAGAGCCTCACACTAAGTCACTGGGTGATGAGCTTTTCGAGCTCCGAGCAAAGGCAAAAGAGGGAATTGGAAGAGGATTCTTCTGCTACATGCAGGGTAAACGAATCGTCATCCTGCATGTGTTTGTGAAGAAGGATCAGAAAATACCAAAGAAAGACCTGGAGCTCGCGAAAGAGCGTTTGAAGGAGGTCAAAAAGCGATGAACTTTAAAGAATTTAAGCAAAAGGCACTGGAAAACCCCGAAGTTCGCAAAGAGTATGATGCTCTTGAGGAAGAGTTTAGCCTGATTGATCAATTGATCACAATGAGGACGAAAGCAGGTCTTACACAGGAAGATGTCGCGAAGAAACTTGGGACAAACAAAAGCAACATTTCCAGACTTGAGCGTGGCAAAAGTAATCCTAGCTGGAGGACTCTCAATAAGTATGCTGCCGCCTGTGGCTATACGGTCAGGCTCGACGCTACTGAGAATGATCGTCCTTCGCCATAGAGAACCACATCGGACAAGTGCATGCTGGTAAAGTCATTCGTGGCTGATCACAACCGGAGCACAGAGGACAATGGCTATGATTGTATGCGGAGTTGAACTGACGGGCAGCGATGCGGTGGTGTGTTTGCTGAATATGGACAGAGGGCAGTTCAACCTGCCGGAGTGCAAGGTGCGCAAACTGTCACTGCCGAAAAATCATAGCCGTGAAGACCTGAAGCGGTTCCAGGCGGCCTTTGCGGAGTTAATGGCCGAGTACGGGGTCACCCGTGTCGCGATCAAAGAGCGGATGCCGAAAGGCAAGTTTGCCGGCGGTGCCATCAGCTTCAAATTGGAAGCGGCCATTCAACTGATCACCGATACTGAGTTAACCGTGACCTTGCTGCCCCCGGCAATGATCAAATCTACCCTGACATCCAACCCGCTGCCCATTGCGTTCGCCGACACGGGTTTGAAGGTGTTTCAGGAAACTGCCTTTATCACCGCCTATATCGCTCAGATGACCAGCATGAAAGGGGCCGCATCAATGTGAGTCAGCCGATACTCGGCTCCCGCTGACACGCTGCCCCCTAGGACAACTGTTCCTGCGGCACCGCCTGGCTTGAGCCTGCCTCTGCCGCCTCATATTTATCCTCAGAACGGGCAATCACCGAAGTGCACACCAGATCCCCGGTGACATTCATGGCCGTGGCCCCCATACCCACAAGGGCATCGATGGACACCAGCAGCGCTACGGTTTCAATGGGCAGGCCCACCTGGGCAAACACCGTAGCAATCATCACGATACCAGCGCCCGGCACACCGGCCGTACCGATGGAGGCCAGGGTGCCGATCAGAACGATCTCCAGCATAGTGACAAAGTCCAGGGGCACCCCTATCACATTGGCGGCAAAGGCGGCAGAAATGGCAATGCGGATGCCGGCCCCGTCCATATTGATGGTCGCGCCCAGCGGCAGGCTGAAGCCATAGATACTCTGGGGAACACCCAAACGCCGAGCCGCGTTCAAGGTTAAGGGCAGCGTTCCGGAGCTGCTCTGGGTGGCAAAGGCCGTGGCGACCGGAGCCCGGGCCTCACGAACAAAGTCCATAAGGTTAACGCCATTTAAACGCATAAGAACCCCGTAGACCACCAGCTGTACCGCCAGGGCGATGTACAACACCATGACCATATCCCCGAGGGCCAGTATCGTGTTCATGCCCTGCTCACCTGCAGTGCTGGCCACAATCGCAAACACACCAATCGGAACATACTGGAGCACCCCGGCCATCACCTTCATGGTGACCTCATTCAGGCCAGAAACCACGCCATACACCCGCTCAGCAACTTCGCCGTGAGCCTTTGACTCCCGCAGCTTCAACAGTGCAATACCAAAAACAATCGCGGTGAAGATAATCCCCAGCAGGTTCGGCTCGGCGAATGCCTCAACCATGTTGGTGGGAACAATGTTCAGAAGTACCTGGATAAAGCCCGGATTCTCCGGCACTTCGACACTTTCCGAAGACGTCAATTCCAGGCCGCTGCCAGGCGAGAAAGCAGACGCTACACCCAGCCCCACCGTGATCGCCAACGCCGAGGTCAGCACATAAAAGCCCAGCATCTTCCGGCCCACACGCCCCATACTGCCAAGATTGGCCTGATTGATTCCCACCATCAGAGTTAACAGGACAATCGGCACAACCAGGAACTTCAGCAACCGAAGCAGCAACTCCCCCAATGGATCCAGCCATTCGGCCACCGCGGGCCCGCCCACCAGTCCTACAACCAGACCAAGAACAAGCGCAATACCAATGCGCAGCACCAGCGAAGTATTCAGATAGGCATCAAGTACAGCTTTCATGGAGGCTCCCGTTATACCTTCGTCCGTTAGTGAGCAGGCATTCAAAAACGTAAGGGCAAGGATTCTGGTCAGTACCGGCTCGTTGGTAAACCGGTATTGCCACGTACTTTACTCACAGAAGCTGTGGATAAGTTTGTTAGGAACCTAGGGTTAAACTTCCATAAGCCTTGTGCCACAAGGCTTCGGGGAATCTGGTGCAATTATGGGCTATATGCGGGTGCTATATGGATATGAAGAATCCGTCTCAGCAGGGGTAGGAAAAATAGAGGGAGAAGCCGAGAAAATAGATTTGTCCCGGTTATATGCGATTTTCCGGTTTTCTCCGAGGGTATAGAGGACAATGGCTATGATTGCTTGCGGGGTCGGCCGGTGGTGCCATCCGCTTCAAGATGGAAGCTGCCAGATGGTCCACCACAGACTAACTCCGTTGCCGAGACGCCAACCACCTACAACGCAGCGTCCAGTTCATCGATCGCCTTTTTTAGCGCAATCACCGCCTCGGAATGTTTACCCTGATTGTGGAGCGATTCACCCCGTTCCCGGAGCTCTTTGACCTTGGCCTCAGCCTCAATGTCCAATTGCGCTGACTGCAGTTGGTGATCAATCTGTTTTATCAGCGTCGGGCATTGACTACCAAGCGCATTGCCCGCAAGAAAAACCGTGAATAACATAACCGCGAAATACCGCATCATAGTTCCTCCTTCTTAATACTCTCCCAAGAAGTATAGACAATCGGGATTCAACGGGCCGATCCCCCCATTAGCGAATACGGTTTGCTATACTGCCGGACAGCTGCCTACCCCGCCCGCCCAGTGAGTCGTCATGCAACCGTCCATCAAGCTCTACACCGACCTCTCCGGTTATTACGACCTGATGTGTGCCGACATCGACTACCCGGAACAAAGCAGCGCTGTACGCAGGCTTAACCAGTTGTTTGGAAACGGCGGTCGCCAGCATCTGGACCTGGCCTGTGGAACCGGCCCCCACATTCGGCATTTCCTCGACTCTGGCTACCAGAGCCAGGGCCTGGACATCAACCAGCCCATGCTGGATAAAGCGAAAGTGCGCTGCCCTGAAGCCAGTTTCACCCTGGGAGACATTGGCCGTTTTGCCTTTGACCAGCCTTTCGATCTGATCACCTGCCTGTTGTATTCCATTCACTACAACAGTGACATCGACCGCCTGACATCCTGCATCACCAGCGTTCACAATGCCCTGCAGGCCAAGGGTGTTTTCTGCTTCAACGCGGTGGACAAGAACAAAATCGACAACAACCTGTTCGTAACCCATACCGCAGAGCACCAGGATGGAGCCTTCACCTTCAGCTCGGGCTGGCACTACCACGGCCAGGGCGAGCAGCAGTCACTCAAGCTGCGCATTAAAAAAACCACCCACAATGTCAGCGAAACCTGGAAAGACGAGCATCCCATGGTGGCGTTGGGCTTCGAGGATCTGGCACAACTGCTGGAGCCTTATTTCGAGGTGCATATATTCGAGCACGACTACGGCAAGATAGAGCCCTGGGACGGGCAGTCTGGCAATGCTCTGTTTGTCTGCGTAAAGGCCTAGGGAGACTCTGAATAAGTCTCAAAATCAGCGATAATATGGCCATCGCCAACCGCATAGGATTCGTTGCCACCATGGATCAGATCACTTTCTCCGAAGCTGAGTACCAGACCAAGAAGCGCAAGACGCGTCGCGAGATCTTTCTGGAACGGATGGACAAGCTGATTCCGTGGAAGCAGTTGGAGAAGAAGGTAGCCCGTTATTACCCCAAGGGTCAGAACGGTCGGCCTCCGTATCCGCTGCCTGCCATGCTTCGAGTTCACTGCATGCAGTTGTTCTATAACCTGAGCGACCCGGCGATGGAAGACGCTCTTTACGAGATCGAATCCATGCGCCACTTCGCTGGCCTGAAGCTGGACCGCTTGCCGGACGAGACCACCATTCTCAACTTCCGGCATTTCCTGGAGCAGCACGGTCTTGGCAAGGCGCTGTTTAAAGAGGTGAATAAACACTTGGAGAAGAACGGCCTGATGCTGCGTGAAGGCAGCATCGTAGATGCCACCATTATTTCTGCTCCAAGCTCCACCAAGAACAGCACTGGCAAGCGCGATCCTGAAATGCACCAGACCAGAAAGGGCAACGAATGGCACTTCGGCATGAAGATGCACATTGGTGTCGACGATACGCTTGGCCTGATTCATAGCATCGATACCACCGCTGCCAACGTGCACGACATCGTGCCCACCGACAAGCTGCTGCACGGTGAAGAGCAACGGGTCTTCGGCGATGCCGGGTACCTTGGCATTCAGAAGCGGGATGAGCATAAGCACCGTGAAAACGTCTCCTGGTTCATTGCCAAACGGCCTGGCACCCGGAAGAAGCTGGATGCTGACAAGCTGAAAGCCGAGAAAATCAAAGCCAGTGTTCGTGCCAAAGTGGAGCATCCCTTCCGGTACATTAAACAGGTCTTCGGTTATAGCAAGGTCCGCTATCGCGGTCTAGCCAAGAACAACAACCGGCTGCATTTGCTGGCCGCGTTCAGCAACCTGCTGATTGGTGAAAAATACATGCTGGCGTAGGGCCAGTGCGCCTGTTTTTCGCCAAAATGGCGGGAATCGGGCAAGAAACACACAACTAACGGGAAAATAGTGTCTGAATCTTCGATTTTTTGCCGGTTAAACCCAAGATCGGCAAATATCAGCAGTTATTCAGACCTTCCCTAGAGCAAAACGGATCTGTGGCGGCTTACGTTGCCACGGTGACAGGCGGGGCTGATAGAGTAAGGAAAGAAAAGCCGGAGGACCTCACCCCATGGAAACCGTAGATATCTTCCTCTCGCTACTTTTCGGCTGCATCGGATTCGGGTACTTCATGCACTGCAAGCTCAGTCTGAACACCTTGACCCTCACAACCAACACTCTTGTCGACCAGGTTAGAACATGTATTTCTGGAGTGCATATTTCACTGGCAGAAATGTGTAACAACCGTTTGAGTGATAGCATGCAACTTTGCCATCCGATGACTTTCGTAAACGCCTGTTCGCAATTCATCTAAACAGAGAACCTACGCGAAAGCCCCGAAAAACAGGTCTGTCACAGTTTCCCCCTGCTTATGAACCAAAAAAATAATCCTGTTCCGATTTCCACAAAGCCTGCTCGCAAGGATCTACACCCGAGGAATCTGCACAATCAGGGCTATGACCTCCCAGCTCTCGTAGAAACCCACCCGGCACTAGACCCCCATGTGAAAACGACCCCTCATGGCAACCTTTCCATCGATTTCGCAGACCCATTGGCAGTAAAAACTCTCAACGCCGCGTTATTAAACCGATACTACAACATTGTCGCTTGGGACATTCCGGACGGGGCACTTTGCCCTCCAATCCCGGGCAGGGCCGACTATATCCATTACATCGCTGACTTGCCCGGGCTTGATCAGCCCAGCATCAAGCTGCTGGATATAGGGACGGGAGCCAATGGCATCTACCCGCTACTGGCCTGCCAAATTTACGGCTGGCAGTGTGTCGGTAGCGACATCAATACGGAGTCGCTTGCGAACGTAGCCACAATCATCACCAACAACCCCGCACTCCAAGGTCGCTTCACGCTCCGCACCCAGCACGATAAAAACCACATGTTCGAAGGGATCATCCAAGCTGGTGAGTTCTTTGACGTCAGCGTATGCAACCCGCCTTTCCATGCATCTCTCGATGACGCGATGAAAGGTAGCCGGCTAAAACTCAATAACCTTGCTCGCAGTCGCGGTGAACAAAAAACAAAATCCGAATCCCCTACTCTGAATTTTGGTGGTCTGGGAGCAGAGCTTTGGTGCAAGGGGGGTGAGCAGCTGTTTCTGAAAAAGCTGATAAGAGAAAGCCAGGCGTATTCAACTCAATGTCGCTGGTTTACCAGCCTGGTTTCAAAAGCCGACAATGTTAAGCCCGCAAAGAAGTTAATTCGTAAGCTTGGTGCAGTCGATATAAGGGAAATTGAGATGAAGCAGGGAAATAAGATTACGCGGGTCTTGGCCTGGACATTCATCTGAGCCGCCCCGAGTTTAGGCCGTTTTTGTCCCGGTTTTCCTCCCAGAATCAGGCCCGAGGGCTCCCTAAATCTCGTTCATCAGCCACTCCTTGAAGGCTTTCATTCCGATGGTCAGCGGACGTTGCTTGCGGTAGACCAGATAGAAGGCCCGATTCGTATCCAACTGGATGTCGAAAGGCACCACCAACTTCCCCGATTTAATCTCACGGGACGTCAGGGTGCTATCAGCCAGCGCCACTCCAAGGCCCTCTTGCGCCGCCGCCGTGGCAAGTTGCCCGCTGGACATCTGTAAGCTGCCCCGGGCGGATATAAAATCCACGCCTGATTGTTGCAGCCAATTCTCCCACTCCCACTTCCGTTTGCTGACATAAATCAGAGTGTGTTTAGCCAAGTCTTCAGGCTTCTCCAGCGGCAACTCACCGTCCAGTAGTCGCGGGCTACACACCGGAACCAGCATAACTTTGCGCAGGAAATGCACTTCAATATCGTCCCATTCACCATTCCCGAAATAAACCGCCATATCGGTACTGGTGCGATCGAAATCCAGCAGCCCCATGGACGCATTAATTTCCAGCTCAATATCCGGGTATAGGGCCTGGAATCGAGCCATGCGTGGCATCAGCCAGCGGGTTAGGAAGTTGGGGGCAACACTGATCTTGACCACGTTGGATTCCTGGTTCGCGGTCAGTCGTTGGGTGGCCATTTCAATCTCATCGAACGCATGCCTGACCGATGAGAGATATTGCTCGCCTTCAGGGGTTAACGTCACCGCTCGCCTGCTTCGATCAAACAGTGAAAGCCCTAAATATTCTTCAAGTGTCTTCACCTGATGACTGACCGCCGATGACGTCACGAAAAGTTCCTTGCCAGCTGCGACAAAGCTGCGGTGTCTAGCCGCTGATTCAAATACCCGAAGCGCATTCAGAGGTGGCAGGTGGCGCATAACTTCGCTCGACTGATGAGATTAATTCATCAGTCTGATGAGAAAGGATCGCTTTTTCAAGAGCCTCGTACTCATTACCATAAGTCCTGTAGAAGATACTCACTTATCGAACCAGGACACACCACCATGACTTATCAGGCTCCGAAACTGAACGAACAGGGCACTATCGACATTGATTACTACACAAAGCTTGCATCGCAGGAACGTAGCGAATATATCGCGCAGATGGCAGTGTCACTCAAAGCCAAAATCAAGTCCTTCTTCCACGTGAAGCTGCCGAAACTGTCCATTAGCCATTAATTCGTGTTCCGTTTAGCGCTCGATGGCCTTATGTGGAGACTGGCTGGTTTTGCTCAAACTGGCGAACCAGCCTGATTGCGTGCGTAAACCGCTGAAGGTTGCCACCCATTCCACGTGAAGCCTGCCACCCGGATCGGAGCAAGGCTGCCACCCATCGGAGCGTAGCGACGCGGGGTTTCTCTTCTTACTCCGAAGTCTCGGTGGCCGTCAACTTTGCCTTTTGTTTTCGCATGGACTCGCCCCGCAGGTTGATCTTGTAGGCGTTGTGAACGAGCCGGTCCAGAATGGCGTCTGCCAGAGTGGCGTCACCGATTACGCCATGCCATTCCTCGATAGGTAATTGGCTAGTGGCCATGGTGGAACGCCGGCCATGTCGGTCTTCCAGCACCTCCAGCAAGTCTCTCCGGTTCTCCGCGCTCAGTTTCATCAGCCCCCAGTCGTCTAGGATCAGGACGTCGACTTTGGCGAGGTTGGTCAGGAGTTTGGCGTACTGGCCATCGCCCTTGGCAATGGTCAGCTCCCGTAGCAGTCGGGTCAGGCGGACGTACTGGGCGGTGTAGCCTTCCCGGCAGGCCTTGTGTGCCAGTGCACAGGCCAGCCAGGTTTTGCCAACCCCGGTGGGACCGGTGATGAGCACGTTCAGGTGCTCTTTTACCCATTGGCAGCCGGCCAGTGATTGCACCAGCCCTTTATCCAGGCCCCGTGAGTTCCGGTAATCGATGTCTTCAAGGATGGCCGTGTGTCGCAGCCTAGCCCGGCGCAACCGGCTGGTCATGCGCCGGTTATCTCGCTCGGTCATTTCCCGGTCGACCAGCAGCCCGAGGCGTTCCTCGAAGCTCAGATCGGTGATGTCGGGGGTGGCCGACTGATCCGCCAGGGCGGCGGCCATGCCGGTCAGTTTGAGGGCGTGGAGCTTGTCCAGTGTGGGATGTTTTAGCATGTCAGAGATCCTTCAGTGGTAGTAGGCGGGGCCACGGATGTTGTCGTGGGTGTCGGGCAAGGCCAGTTCCTGTTGCTCTTCCAGGGGCTGCTGATCCAGACGGTGTTTGAGGATGGATTCAATGCTCTTGTAGCGGCAGCTTCCCAGCATCAGGGCTCGCTGGCAGGCGGCCTCCAGCCGCGACTCGCCGTAGCTCTGCCCCAACCGGAGAATGCCCAGACAGGAGCGGTACGCCTGCTGAGGGTGTTTGCGGGCACCCAGAGCGGTGCGGATAAGCTTCTCCGTCGCCGGTCCGGTTTTGGCCGCCCAGGCGATGAGCCGTTCCGGCGACCACTCGCCCGCCTGGCGATGGGACTCGGGCATATGGGTAGCAATCGTGGTGTGTCGCCCTTTCTGATCGGAACGCCGGTGACTGGCGACACGGTTGCCCCGGTAAAAGCATTCGATGGTGTTGTGGGTGATGCGAACCTCCACCTCTTTCTTGATCAGTGTGTAGGGCACTGAGTAGTAGTGACCGTCGATGGCCACGTGGTAGTCGATATGCACCCGAGCCTTCTTCCACTCTGCGTAGACATACGGCTCTGCCGGCAACGGCTGTAGAACCGGTTGATCCAGCTGTTCGAAGTGGTCACGCCGACAGCCGGGCAACTTGCGGAAGGGGCGGCTGTTGAGCTTCTCCAGTAGCTCACGGATGGTGGCGTTGAGTTGACCTAGGGAGAAGTGCTGACGGTGGCGCAGGGCTGCCAGGATCCAGCGCTCGACGATCAATACACCGCCTTCCACCTTGGCTTTGTCACGGGGCTTACGAACTCTTGTCGGGACAACGGCCACGCCATAATGGGCGGCCATGTCCTGATAGGTTGGGTTGAGATCCGGCTCGTAGCGATGGGCCTTGCTGACGCCGGAGCGGAGGTTGTCCGGAACCACCAGTTCCGGCACTCCGCCCAGGAACTCGAAGGTCCGGATGTGGGAGCCGACCCAGTCCGGCAATGTCTGGCTCCAGGTGGCTTCGGCGTAGGTGTAATTGGATGCACCCATCACCGCGACAAAGACTTGTGCCTCGTGGATCTCTCCGGTGGTGCGGTCAATGACGGGCACGGTCTGGCCAGCGTAGTCCACAAACAGCTTCTCACCGGCCCGATGGTCCTGGCGCATCACCAGGTCCAGCTTGCCCCGCCAGGCCCGGTAGTGCTCGCAGAACCAGCTGTACTGATAACCGTCCGGGTTGGCTTGCCGGTACTCCTGCCAGAGCAGGAACAGGGTGACGTTCTTGCCCGTGAGTTCGTCACGGATGTGTTGCCAGTCGGGTATACCTCTGGCCTGTGCCGGCAGGTCCGGTGGCGGCGGGAACAGCAACCGCTCCAGGTGGGCCTCATCCATATCCGCTGGCAACGGCCAGCTCAGACCGGCCTCAACCGTGCGGCGCAGGTAGTCGCTTACGGTGGGGCGGCTAACGCCACAGGCCGCCGCAATCTGGCGGTTGCTCAGCCCTCGCTCCCACTTGAGGCGAAGGACTTCTTTGATTTTACGCATGGATAACCTCTTCGCTGGCATCTGGCCCATCTCCGGATGAAAAGGGTCAGAGTACCGTTAAGTAATCCCGCGCCGGACGATTTTGATGGAGCTTCAGGCAGTCTGCTGGGGTGGCAGCTTTGCCGTGGAATTAGTGGCAGCTTTCGCGTGGAATGGGTGGCAGACTTCGTCTGGAATCAGTGGCAACCTTGGTCTGGAATACGCAACCCCAGTGGGCGTGTCGGCAAACCCGAGGACGTGGCGGCTATGGTGGCCTACCTGGTGTCGCCGGACGCAAGCTTTGTGACCGGTCAGAACTTCGTGATCGATGGCGGCATGACGCGGAAGATGATTTACGAGGACTAGGCTCCCGCCGAAGCGTTTGTCGCCAAACGTGACATTCAAGGCGACCGGCTCTGCTATCTATCCCCACATAGCTGAACTAGATTTACTTGATCAGGGATGGGTACAGAGCAGAGTGGTCTATGCGTATCGAGCGAATGGCCGTATACACGGCGAGCCTGGAATATACTGGAAAAGCCTATGCCTTCGCTGGTGGCCGCTCTCATCAGGCTTTCGAAACAACGGTGGTTGTACTTTCAACAGACACAGGCCTCGAAGGCTTTGGCGAGGTGTGCCCCTGCGGCCCCAACTACATGCCGGCGTTTGCCGAGGGCCTTCCCTCCTGCCTGTCCCTGCTCGCTCCTGAAATACTCGGCCAGGACCCGCGGCAAGTGTCAGTCATCCAGGAACGGATGAATCAGGCCCTTACCGGCCAGGCGGTTGCCAAAGCGGCCATCGATATTGCCTGCTGGGACCTCCTGGGCAAGGTGTCCGGGCTTCCGGTATTCACCTTGCTTGGCGGGCTTCAATCGCCCTCCATGCCCTTGCACCGGATTGTGCCACTGGCCGAGCCAGAGGAAATGGAAGAATCACTACGACGTTACCGCGACGAGGGGTTCCGCCACATTCAAATTAAGCTGGGTCATGAGGTTGAAGAAGACATTGACCTGGTTCGCAGGCTTAACAAACTCAAAAAGGCGGATGAGCTCTGGATCGGCGATATCAACGCCGCCTGGCGGCGCGACGAGGCGCTGCGTTTTTCAAAAGCCGTCGAGGATGTGGATATTTACCTGGAACAGCCCTGCCGCAGCTACGAAGAGTGCCTGTCGGTCCGGCGCCGTGCCAGGCATTCGATCAAACTGGACGAAGCTTTCAACACCCTGAATGAGCTCCAGCGCGGCATCAGGGACGACGCCATGGATGCCATTGCCCTCAAGGTCAGCAAATTCGGTGGGTTGACGCCCTCCCGGATCATTCGCGACGTCTGTGCAGATGCCGGCATACCCATGACCGTAGAAGACGCCTGGGGCAGTGGAATTGCGACGGCGGCTTATGCGCATCTGGCCGCCAGCACACCCCCCAGAGCCTTGTTAAACACCACCGATTTGCACAACTACAACACAGTGCAACTCGCCACAGGCGCCCCGGAAGTCGCCAATGGCCGCATGTGGCTCAGTGATCGACCCGGGTTGGGCGTTACCCCGGACTTTGAGCTGCTTTCCCTGCGGGACGTCTACGAGTAAATGCCAGGGCGCATTTTGCTGTGGGTGTCTGCGATCATGCCGATTTGCATGAGTGGTCAAGCCCCACTTTCACGGTATAGTGCCCCCATGAACTATCCCCAACGCATCGTCTGCCTAACCGAAGAAACCACAGAGACCCTCTACGCCATCGGCGCCGCTGACGGATGGGCTGGATGCGTTGTGTGGGATTATTGATCGGGTGTGAACAGACCAAAAACGAGCACACCAACTTTTAAGATTGCCGACCAGGACCCCTGCATGCCCTCACCCAAGCAACACCGCTTGTTTCCGCTGCTTATTTTCCTGGGCGCAGCCTTCACCTTCAGTGTCACGATGATCGGCACCACCATGCCGACGCCTCTTTACCCGATCTACCAGGACAGTTTCGGGTTTTCCGACCTGATGATCACCATCATCTTTGCCACCTATGCCTTTGGTGTGATCGCCGCACTGGTGCTGACCGGGCGCTGGTCTGATCAGATAGGCCGCCGGCCTTTGCTGTTTGCGGGCCTGGCCTGCTCCATCATCAGTGACCTGGTGTTCTGGCAGGCCGATGGCCTGGCGATGATCCTGACCGGCCGGGTGCTGTCGGGGCTGTCCGCAGGGATCTTTACCGGTACGGCCACGGTGGCCGTCATTGAACTTGCCCCGCCCCACTGGCGGGAGAAAGCCACTTTTTTTGCCACGGCGGCGAACATGGGCGGGCTGGGCCTGGGGCCGATGTTAGCGGGCGCTCTTTCCCAGTACCTACCCTGGCCACTGCACCTGACCTTTCTGGTGCACATAGCCATGGCTATGCTGGCCGCGTGCTGCATCTGGGCAGCGCCTGAGACCGTCTCGAAACCCGCTCGCCCCAAACTGTCCGTCCAGCGCCTGAACGTGCCAGCGGAAGTCCGCGGTGTGTTTATTCCCGCCGCCATCGCCGGTTTCGCAGGCTTCGCCATGTGCGGCTTCTTCACATCCATCGCCCCGGCGATGATGGGCAAGGTCTTGGGCTACGACAATCGGTTTTTGATCGGCGTTGTGGCCGGAAGCATCTTCATCGCCTCAACCCTGGGTCAGTTCCTGCAGGGCAGACTGCCGCTCAGGCTGCGCCTACCTCTGGGCTGCGCTTCCCTGATGCTCGGCGTGATTCCGATAGCGCTCGGCACCTACACCCAGTCCCTCGCGCTGTTCATCGCCGGCGCTGTGATTGCCGGTATGGGCCAGGGCATATCATTCCGCGCCGGCATGGGCGCCATCGCCGCGGCCAGCCCTGTGCGGGAGAAGGCAGCGGTGACGTCCGCGTTCTTTGTCGTGGCCTATATCGCTATCTCGGTACCGGTGATCGGCCTGGGGTTGATGGCGAGCGTGACCAGCCTGAGGACGACCGGGATCACTTTCGCCGCCGTGATGGGGTCACTGGCGGCGCTGGCTTTGGTGTTGCTGGTTCGGAGGGAACGGGCAAGGGGGAAATAGCTTCCGAGATTCAGCGCTGACACCGATACGCCTTTTGCAGCACTGGACCGCAAACGCATTGATTGGCATATTATGCCAATATCACTCTTGAAAGGCCGACCCCATGGCAACGAGAAATATTGTACTCACAGAGCATCAGTCCGAAGTGGTTGACCACCTGATTGCCTCTGGCCGTTACCAGAATGCGAGCGAAGTACTGCGAGCCGGCCTGAGGATGGTCGAGGAAGCTGAGTCCAGCTACGTTACGAAGATGAATGATCTGAGAGATGCCATCGACGCGGGTCAGGAAGACCTGAAAACCGGCAGAACCACAGCATTTGCTGGCGACGAATTCGCGACTTACCTCTCTAAACGTGCGCGCAGATAATAGATCTGACCTCCAGAAAACAGATCTGTCCAGGTTTTCGCCCCAACAACAAAAGACCCACCACAATGACGCACCTCAACTGGCAAAGCCGCAAGGGCTGGGAAGCCCCTCGCATCCGGTCTGATCGCAAACGCACGCTCTTACTGACATGGGTCATCGCCCTGCTGTGGAACGCCATAAGCACGCCGCTACTCTGGACTCTACCAAAGGCCCTGGATCAAAATCAGTGGTTGGTGTTAATGGTCGTCGCTTTTCCTGCTGTGGGCCTGGGGCTATTGTGGAAAGCCATCGCCATGACCCGGGAGTATCGTCACTACGGCACGGTCGAACTGATCATGGACCCATATCCTGCGGCCATCGGTGGCCAGATGGGTGGCACAATTCTGGTGCCCAGGCTCGGAGTTCAGGAATTGGCAGTTCCCGATGCAGAAGTCACCGTGACACTGGAGTGCATTTACACCTATGTGTCCGGATCGGGAAAGAACCGCTCCCGCCAGGAGCGGATACTCTGGGCGGAACGCGGCACACCGAAAATTGAGACAGCCGGGCAAGGTGTACGCTTTGCTTTTCGATTCGACCTGCCGGGCGACTTACCAGAAGCCGATATTGAACGGTCCAGCCGCTACCATTTCTGGCGTCTATCGGTGAAAGCGGATATTGCGGGCGTAGATCTGGAGCGCCAGTACGACATTCCGGCGTTTCACGGCGATACCCGTTCTCAGAGTGTCGAGCATGATATCAGTGCTCAGGCGCGCGACCTGCGTAACGAACAATCCCAGGCCGCCAAAGAAGCCATACAGTCTGGCCAATTGGACCTGCCAGGCCTCTCCCGTGCCATGAACTACCAGGATTATGGCCATCAGATAAAAATGCGTTTCCCCATGTTCCGCAACAAGATGCTCAGCGCGTTCGCCTGGATCTTTGCAGGCGGTTTCGGGTTTGCAAGCGTATCGATGCTGACGTCGGCTTTTTCGGGCGGGGCCTTTGGCGTGTTCTTGGGCCTGTTCAGCGTCCCCTTTGTGCTGGTCGCGATTGCTGCAGGCGCTGCTGCCTTATACCTGCCCTTCAACCGCCTGGTTGTCCGTATTGACCGACAGGGAATTCGTACCTTGAGAAGCTGGCTCTTCCTGCCTGTACGCAGCCGCAAGCTGACGATGGATCAGGTTTTGCGCCTGACCATCAAGCGCACGGGAAGCACGGGACAGGGGGTAAGCAAGGTGGAGCACTTCAAGATTCTTGCGATTGATAACCAGCAAAGAAAGACGACAATCGCCGAAGACCTAGACGGCCAGGACGTCGCCCAACACTTTTGCGATTACCTGGCCGAGCGCATTGGGGTTTCTGCCAATGAATGATGGCTTACGAGACTGGCTCGAAGCGCGGATCGTGATCTCAGAGAAAATAGATCTGTCCCGTTATTTCAGTGGAAACACCACCTCATCATCGCCTTCCTGCCAAGACGGGAACTTGATCATGGCCTGCAGGAACACTGGATGTTCCAGCCAATCCCTCAGCCATTTCTGTAAATTCGGATAGGGCAGACTGTAAAACACCTCCCGATCGACATGGGCGAACTGGCGTACAAAGGGCATGATGCCAATATCAGCGATGCTGATGTTGCTCCCCAGGAGATACCGGTTCTTGGCTAATAGGCTTTCCAACGCCTGCAAAAACACCTCACCCTTCTGCTGGTAATCCAACTGGGAGAGTTCTGGATGGCGATCCGCGTATTTATAACGATCCAACCAGTGTTTGAATTCGTTATCGTTGCGGTCGATCAGGGCATTAGCGCTTACTAAATCAGTGTTCAACAAACCCTTCGGATCACTCTGCCGCAACGCCCATTCGACGATTTCCCGGCTTTCCTCAATAACGAGCCTCTCGGAACGGTCACCTCCTGCCAGCTGCAGAACAGGAACCGTGCCTTTGGGACTGACCGCCAGCATCTGAGGCGGCTTGTTTTTTAGCACGATCTCCCGCAGCTCCACCGTCAGTCCAGCAAACAAGATCCCGAGCCGAGCGCGCATAGCGTAAGGACAACGACGGAAAGAATATAAACGAGGCAGCGGAAAGGTAATAGCTTGGCTCCTAGCTGAATAAACGACGCCGATCTTAACCGTTATAATACCCCATTCACCAACAACCCGAGCTTAGCCCCCTATGGCAAAAACCAAAAAGCAGCCACCGTCACCGCAAACCCAGGAGGAAGCCTTGGCCATGGCAAAGGCAACTCAGCGGCCCCGGCAAAGCAAAGAGCAGACAAAAATGATTGCGCAGGGTATCGAGAAGGGCATTGATCAGTATAAAAAACAGCAAAAAGCCAAAGCCCGGGAAAAAGACAAACAGCGCAAAAAACAAGAACACCAAACAGCGGCCGAAATCGCGGAACAAAATCCTGCAGAATCCGAGATCCGCTATCGGACCCCATGGCTACCTTGGGCGCTGCTACTGATCACCTGGGCTGGAATCGGTCTCTATACACTGGGCTTGGGCCTGGGGGGCTAAACGAATCAATGGCGGCCAGGTTCATGCTGGCGTCTTCGCGGATGGCGGTGTGCAGGCGACCGCAGGTTTCAAAAAAATAGATCTGTCCCGGCTTCCACACATAACCGTTTGGTACCATGCATCCACAGCGTAAGGAATACGCTGCCTGACTGTAACGGATTACCTATGAAGAGAGCTTCCCTGAAATCTGGCATGAATCGGCACCAGAAAATTTTGTGTGTCATTCTGCTGCCACCTATCATCCTCGCGGTGCCTCAGATATTCGGCCCTAAAAATTTCTGTCCCGACCCAGAGGTTGCGACGATCGCGCTATACCTATCGGCATTTGTGGCATTCGCAGTGTCGCTCTGGACTGGCTACCTATGGCACACAGGAAAGATCAACCCAGCACCTCAGTGGTATTCATTGGGCCGTGCCAAGAAATACCTCGCCTTCATTAGCTGCCCCTTATTGCTCTGGTCGGTGCTTCACTTATCCTTCGGTTACACCATCCCGCGCATCTGGACGATGCTGGATAGCGAAACAAGAATGGTAAAGTATGAGGTCACCAAATACCGCGGCGGTGGACGCCATTCATGCAGCTACCAGCTAGAAAATGATCACCTGGATCGTCTGTATTTCGAAATCTGCGTACCCAAAGATTTCTGGTACCGCCTGCCAGACCGACGGTTCATCGCAACCTTCAAAGTTGAACAGTCTTCTTTGGGAATGACATTCGAGGGGACTCGGGACGACTGGGCTGGGCCGCGCTGACCAGTGAGCTCAACCATAAAGGTCAGAACGAGCCGTCTACCGATGACAATCTTCAACTAATCGAACACCCCAAGGTACCAAGCCGCCATAAGCGACACGATAATCGAAACGAAAAAAACTGATACCGGCAGAATCACCCAGAGTTTAAGGCCCATCGGAAGCGCCTCTGCCTCATCGCCCATCCTGGACTCGATCCTAGGACCGATACGAGGAAGGTTACGAAAGATGAAGAAAAAGTAGACATGAACCACCCGCATCCAGCGACCTATTGGGCCATTGCCCCAAATTTCCCGGATGCCGTCCAGTTGTTTGCCGGGTGTTGCAATCCGACTTTCAACTTCCGCAATTTTAGGAAAGAGGAAAGTCAAAATCAGAACGAGCAGAAAAAAGCCTCCAAGCACGGAAACGACTAACAATACCTCAGCGATGGCTACGAGTTGCTCGCTATTCATGTATCGATTTCCGCACGATTTCACCTGTCGCCTCGCCAACTCCGGCCCCGAAATAGCTACCTCCTGCAGCTCCCAGTCCTCCCACGATAACTACGCAGGCAACGCCACCGATGCCCGCTGAGGTCACAGCAACCATCGTGCAGCCAGCGGCCAAAGCCCCGCCAGCTGCACCAAAACCAGAAGATCCAATCAGTTTTCCACCTTCCCTATAAGCCACAACCTGACACTCCTTCTCGTCGTCAGCAGTGCATGCTTCTTTTATCTTTAGCGCAGACATGGACACATCCAAGGTGATTCCCAGATAGCCCACATTTCGAGCATATCTGGCCCCCGTTGCCAGCCTCTCGTAGTGCGTAGCGTACCCTGGTATGCCACCCACCCCGGCGGTCTTCCAACTATGCACAATACTCTTAGACGACAACCCCAGTGCCCGCTTCAACTTTGCATCATCATCCAGAGACATGCCTTGACGTGCCACACTTCCCAAAGAAAAATCCAGCTCTTTAAAAAGCGCCCGCCGCTTCTCGAAAAACTCCGGATGGTTGAGATGCCCATGCTTCCGGTAGCTTTCTTGATGAAGCCGCTCGATGTTCTTTAACGTCTTCTCAATGCTGCCAATCTGCCTCCCAACCATGACAGCCCCAGCCCCAAGCCCCGCAGAACCTGTCGAGGTGATAGCCTCCAGCAGATCGTAGTACTTTACGATGAACTGTGCCTCGTCCTGACCCAGCGCCCGCACCTTGGCATTCACCTGCGCAGCCACCTCCATCAAATCAGCTTCTTCCCGGGTGCACTCCATTCCTTCCGGATCACCGAGCACGATCATCTCACCGGGTAACACCTGACCTCCAAGGCCCGGATTCAAACGGTCAAAGCTGTCAGGCTTCGCAGAAGCGTCACCATAGAGCGCAGCTAACAGAGTGGTCTTACTCATTGGGCTCTGAACCACATGAAAGCCTGGTTCCACAGTAGTTTCCTGCGTTTGATCCTTTGAACCCTGATCAGACACACCAGACACAACCGGGCCACCTGCAACCGCACTGCTATCACTACGGGCTAACCCGTTTGAGTTTGCGGACTGTGGGGACGATAAAGAGCCTGTAGCTCCACCATCAGCACTACGAGCATAAGATGCTTTCGCCTTCGAAGCGGGCTTTACTGGGGCGGGTGAAATACCGGAAAACTGGGCGGGTGTATACGTATCACCAATAACCACGCTGCCACTACCAATGGTGACGCCACCGCAGGAAATCGCCCCACCCGTCACGGCGGCAGGAATACCATTGATCAGAACGGTTCCAGAACCAGCTGCTATAGCTCGGGGATGAGGTGGATGCTTGGGTTTGGAATGTGGTGCGAGGGGATCACCAACACGGGCAACAGGTTTGCCATCGATCAACACATCGGGGGAGCCGGCGATCACCGGGGTTGGTGGGAATCCGGAGTGATCCGTACCCACGTCACCTAATAAAACAACTTTCTTGCTCATTCCATTGCTCCTTCTGTCCTTGAGGGAGATTTGTCCATCTTTGCGCAGGATCGCCTTCACCGGCCACCTGAAGCTCTCATGCTAACCACAATTCCTACGATAGCCAAGCTACCGCTACGTCACCCCATATATAGTTTGTTGGGCTCTTGTCATCCCCAGTGCTCACCCAATTTATCCGCAATTGCTGAAACCAATCTATTGGCATAATATGCCAATAGAGTTACGACAGGATGATACGCCCATGGCAACGAGAAACATCGTACTCACTGACCATCAGTCACAAGTCGTCGATTATCTGGTAGCTTCTGGCCGCTACCAGAACGCAAGTGAAGTTCTGCGAGCCGGGCTCAGGATGGTGGAAGAAGCCGAGTCTGCCTACACCACCAAGGTGAATGAACTCAGAGCCGCCGTCGCCGAGGAAGACGTGAAAGACGTGAAAAACGGGAAGACCAGACATTTCACAGCGGACGAGTTCGCGACTTACCTCTCCGAACGCGCTAAAGAAATCACTGGAACGAAACGGAACACCTGAAGCCAATGAAACCATGGAAGGTAGTTTTCACCGACAGCGCATTGGCTAGCTAATCGGTGTCCCATTTTTTGATCCCGGTTCTTGGGCACTTATTTGGAGAACTCCATCCAGTGCGTCTATACTGCCGGAGGATTATGGCTAAACCTTTTGTAAACAGACTGTTGCGAAACATTAAATAGTTGGCTACCAATAAGCCTTCATAAAGCCCCAACCCATTAGATCGCATACCTATGGAATTTCCTCCCGGTCCAGCTCTGAGAACAAGGTCGCCTACAACACTTCAATTAATTGGAAGCTCCTATGGCTAATTTCGCAGTCAGAGCCCGCGCTGTCGACATGCTGGGACGCCAGCAAATCGCAGGCGTTCCCACTGCAATTCATGAGCTGTTCAAGAATGCCCACGACGCATACGCGACTCGCGTTGAGGTTGACTTTATTCGTGAACTAAATCGTCTGGTGATCAGAGACGATGGCCTGGGAATGACAGAGGAAGACTTTCGAAACCGCTGGCTTGCCCTCGGGACTGAAAGCAAGTTCGGCTCAAATGCGGAGGCCTTAGCGAAGTGGACTGGTCCCAACAATCTCCCCATTCGTCCACTAATGGGAGAGAAAGGTATTGGGCGCTTAGCGATTGCAACGATTGCTCCTGTGGTCTTGGTTCTTTCACGCGCAGTTCGTCTGGATGGCCTTCACAAGCTAACGGGCTGTCTAGTTTGCTGGCCCCTTTTCGAGCTGCCAGGATTGGATATCAGCGACATCGACGTTCCGCTACGTACTTTCAGTCGATTTCCTGAGACCGAAGATATTGCATCCATGGTCGATGACGTTAAGTCAAACATTAGCTCCATCGTGGAGGATTCCCAAGACCGTGACCGTTTGGTGCGCCTTATGGATTCGTGTTTATTCGATCCGATGGAAACGGATATTTGGCTCGCCGACGTCGCAAAAGAGATCGAGGAATCCAACCTGACACTGACTGATGGTCATTATGGCACGCATTTTCATCTTTTCGAATGTGATGAAAGCCTTTTAGTCGATGTAAACGGGCACGACAGTCTCGAAAATGGCTCGGCAATAAAACGCATTCTTCTGGGGTTCGGAAATACGATGTCTCCAGAACATGACCCACCAGTGAAAGCCGAATTTCGCGATCACAAACCGACGGGAAACTATGACGAGTTGATCGGAAACGATGAGTTTTTTACCAGTAAAGATTTACTTTTAGCTGATCACTTCATCGAAGGGCGTTTCGACGAGTATGGGCAGTTTCGCGGAACTATTCAGATATACAGAAGCGACCCAATAGAACTAACTCTGAGTTGGCCTGACGCCAAAGGCAAACCGATAGCTTGTGGACCTTTTGATCTTCGATTGGGCGTAATTCAGGGCCAGGTTGAAGAGACCCTCATAGAGTCAGAAGAATACAACCGAATCGAGTCGAAAATGGATCGGTATGGGGGGCTATATGTTTATCGCGATGGTATTCGCATCCTTCCCTACGGTTTGCCTGATTTTGACTGGCTGGGAATCGAGTTCAGGAGGACAAAGTCGGCATCCGATTGGTTCTTTTCCCACCGCCGTATGGCCGGCTACGTAGCTTTAAACCGATATGACAATGGCTCATTAAACGAAAAAGCTGGTCGTGAAGGGTTCAGGCAGAATCGCGCTTATCTCGATTTGCAGGCTGTGCTTTCTCATTGGTTCAAACAGGTTGCGAAAGATTTCTTTCGGAAATCTGGAGAACGTAGCCCGATTTATCGCGAGATACTTGAAGGTAAACGCCTCGAGGCTAAACGACTCCGGGAGCGTAAAAAGAGAGCCATAGAGTTGAAGAATCAGTTTCGGGAAGAGCTTAATGCCCAACATGACAACATCGATGATGGAAAGTACGAGAACCACGTTGAGGACATTCTATCCACTGCGTTATCTCAGTTTGAACAAGCGAGTGCCTCAGCTGCATCGAGACTCTCAGACCAAAAAATGCAAACGCTGAGCACTGAGACAATCAAGATTGAGGATAGTGCAGTTGCTCAACTTGAGAGCCTATCTCGTCGCCTACAAATGCCACGACCGAGGAATTTTAGTCTCTCGAAGCCAGATACTGGTTCATACGAAAGTTACTTAGACTGGCTTCAGGGGTTTCGTGAATACAAACTTGAACCGGCGGTCCAACGGATTCGTGGCAGCGCGAATCGGCTGCGTGAAGAAATCGGAGTAAAAGTTTCTCGGTCAGAGCGCGCTCGAAGCGGTATTGAGAATGAGATCAGGCAGATAGAGGGACTCGTAGCCAAAATGGTTAGATCAGTCCAATCAGAATCCGAGGCTTTCAAAAACACCGTCAACACTCATGCTTGGCAACTCAAAGAAAGATTCACTGACGAAATTCAAGCTGTTCAAAGTGAATTGCAACGGCAAGATTTAGACTCATTAACCGAGGATGCCGCAACTGAGGTGCAGCGGAATATAGAAGTTCGACTAGAACGTACTTTCGTGACCACGCAAGGAGAGCTCAACGCACTTCTCGATCAGCTCAAGTCTGCTAATGAAGATGTGCAGCATGAGAGCTTACCAGACGAGACTATCGCTGCTCTTGAGGGTCGGATTGGAGAGCTGGAAGAGCAACTCACTTTTTACAATGATCTAGCTCAAGCAGGCAGCGCCGTATCAATCTTGGGGCATGAATTGGAGAATGTGGTCTCGGGTCTCCGCGGTTCTATAAGAGATATCAAACCCTGGGCTGATGGAACACCTGAGTTGCACGTAGTCTATGATCGACTCAGAACTTATTATGATCACCTAGACAGCTATATTGGACTTTTTTCTCCTTTGACTCGCCGAGTGAGGCGGCGTCGTGTAGAGGTCAGCGGGGCATCAATACTTTCCTATGTAATAGAACTGTTTAGTGAGCGTTTCGACAGAACCGAGATAGAGCTTAGAGCTACCGAGGCTTTCAACGATTGGTCAATAACGAGTTTTCGCTCCACGCTTATCGCTGCTGTCGTGAATATAGTCGACAACGCAATTTATTGGATTGGCTCGGACAGGAATGCAGAGCCCTGGATTGAGTTAAACGCCCAAGGCGAGGGAATTGTCATTCGCAACGGGGGACCAGGCATACCCCGTCGCGCGGCAAGTACGATATTCGAATTCGGTATGTCTAATAAGCCAGGCGGAAGAGGGATGGGATTAGCTGTGTCCCGAGAAGCACTCGCCTCTATCGGTTTAAAGTTAGAGTTACTTGAAGAGGGAACCGAAACACGCCCTGCTTTCGTTATATTTCCAGACAATGGTAGCGAGCTAGATGATTGAGCCTGTTAACAACTTTGACGACCTTTGTAGCAATGCGGTAAAGGCCTTTCTCCAAACTGTAGTAGTCATTGATAATGAAGCATCTCTCGCGTCTGACGCTTCCATTAATACGAATACGGAGCCGACTGCTGCAACGCAAAGGCGACCTTCTGCTCCCGGAAAAGTGAAAGCTACTGAAAAGGCGGCTGTTGATCCACGAACACAGCGGGAAAGAAATAATAACCCCGCAGGGCATAGGCTGGAACTTAACAAAGTTTCCCAAGCTTTTGCTGGAGAGGGATTGACCTGTGGCGTTTATTTGCCGACTGAAACTGATCCCGCTGATGACAATCAGCTACTAAATGCAACAGTTCGAGCCATTTTGCCAACGGATGCTTGCGTGCTTGATTGGCAACTGAGAAAAGGCAACAGTCGCCCCGCAACAGAGGCGATCAAGCAAGTTCTCAATACAGACAAGGCAGAGGGCGGACGGCTCCGCCTAATATTGATATATACTGCGGAAAAATTGGAGGGAGCCTCAACGACGCTAGCCAAGGCACTAGTGTCTGAAGGTTATGAGATAAAAACAGACTCGCCGGATACTGCCCCGGTCATTATCGGCGATCATTTCAGAATCACCTTCATTAATAAGCCAACGCTCGGTCGGAACCCATCTGATGATCCCGCTGTCGTTCCTTGGAACCTGTTGCCACAGAGAATGATCAAAGAATTTACTATCTTGGCAAGAGGGCTTTTACGCGCCTTTGCTTTAGAGTCCGTTGCGGCAGTTAAACGAGACATTCACAGGATCCTGGCACAGTTCGATGAGGAACTTGATCCCGTTTACGCGGGCGACAGAGCCACGAAGCCCGACCCGAATGATGCGGGACGCCTGATGGTGGAAGTCCTCCAATCAGAACTCTCTTTATCTATAGATGCCTGTCAAGCGGAGCAAAAGGTACTCGGCCTTGAGAGTTGTATGCTGTGGCTACACTCTAGAGCTGGCCGACTACCACAAGAGAAGCCAGTTTCCGCCATCAAAAGAACAGGAGAGCTTCCCAAGATTAAATCGATCAATACAGAGACTCGCAAGCTCTTCCTAACAGATGGTTTTCGAGATGTATCGAGTGCCGATGGAAAGCATGCTAGTGTTTCTTGCTCTTTTTTTGACAACGAAGAAAAATGGAAGCAATACAGTTCAGATTATGCCGTGCTCACGACGATTGCGCGCCATTCTGGTGAGCGAGCTGGGAGACCCCCGGGTGAGTCGCCGTCTCTTCAATTCGGCACTATAATTGGTAGCCATGAGCAGACACTACTCTGCATTCAGCCAGCTTGCGACACCGTGCGCCTTCGAGGCGAGACAGGCTTTCTGTTCTTAAAACTGATCCCTGAAGACAGCGAGTTTGACCTTGTTCTTCCAGGCTCCGGTAACGGTACTCGGTATCAGATTCCTGATGGCTATAAATTCAAACATTTGCGGGAACTCACAACCGTTCACTTCAAACCTTTAGCAGAGAAGGACGTCATCCTTGCCAGAAATGATGATGACGGCATTTACAATTTCACAGATGCTTGCGGTGCTCAGTGGAAATGGCGGGCACAACTGAGGGAGATGACGGCTGTACATCTTGCCCAGAAAGCACTCCACACAATCGGACGAATCGGGTCAAATGAATTCGAATGGCTAAGAACAAGCGCAAAATAACAGGCGAGTCTCCAATAGCTGCAGATCTTTTTTGCGGTTCCGGTTCAGTTTCCGCAGCCTTAGCTTCTGCTGGCTTTCGTGTTGCTTTCGCCATTGATAACGACGACTCCGCAAAAGCGACCTACACAAAAAACCATCCTTCGACGCTTTTTTTTGGTCAAGATATCGGGGATGTAGATCCACTAGACGCCAAGGGATCGCTCCAAGGGCGCCCACTATCCATACTTGCCGTATGCGCTCCATGTCAACCTTTCAGCTCTCAGAACCGAAAGCGCAATAAGGCCGACCAACGGGCCCCTCTCGTACTTGAAGCCTTGCGTTTTGCAAAAGCCCTAAAACCTGAGACGATATGGGTGGAAAATGTCCCTGGCATAGTCCGTTCCGAGGCGAAACAGGAGCTTAGAGAAGGACTATCGAAGCTGGGCTATAGTTTCAGTGACCCGATACGCGTGTCAGCAACTGATTTAGGTGTTCCCCAGCGACGTTTCAGATCTATTTTCGTCGCATCTAAGTCCGACTTCGTTTTGAAGAGATTCGAGTCGCTTAGAACAACTCCTTCTGTCATTACTCCACCCACAGTAAGAATGGCATTTAGTGGTCTAAAGCCCGTAGGACTCGGCGAGCAGTGCCCCATAGATCCTCTGCATAGAGCCCGGCGTCACTCCCCCATTACAATCCAAAGACTACGGGCCATCCCGAAAGATGGAGGTAGTCGCGCAGCTTTGCCAGAAAACCTGCAACTTGCCTGTCACCGCAATCTACAAGCCAAATCTTTTCCCGACGTTTACGGTAGGATGGCTTGGGATCTGCCTTCACCAACACTCACTACCGGATGTACTGACGTAACCCGGGGTCGTTTCGCTCATCCCGAACAAGATCGAGCTATTACACTCCGTGAGGCTGCACGCCTACAAACCTTTCCGGACTCATATAGTTTCGAAGGGACTCACACCCAGATAGCCCGCCTCATTGGCAATGCAGTACCTTACGAGATGGCTCGACAAATTTTTCTAAGGCTTTTTTCTGAGGAAGTTCCAGCTCAAATTTGCGGTGCATAAGATGACATTCCTTTGCTCTCACTGGAACCCTCACGCACACTGCCAAGGACACCATTAGTCGAAGAGAATTGTATACTTCAATTGTATGCATCGCCCTTGTTACCTTCTATGGTCTCTAGGTCTACTCCACAACAAATCCAATCAGTAACCCAATTTGACAGCTCACCGAACTCAAGGCGGCCACGTCCCCTCAATGCGCATTCCCAAACCTCAAGCACACGCCACCCCATTTCACTCAGGGCGTAGGTGTTTCGTTGATCGCGTTCTTGATTAGTAGTTATCTTCTCTTTCCAGAAGTTCTGATTCGTGGCCGGTAACCGAGCCTTCGGGCATCCAATGTGACCATGCCAAAAACACCCGTGTACAAAGATCACTGCTTTAAACTTGGGCAGCACTATGTCAGGCTCGCCTGGGAGATCTTCGCGGTGAAGACGAAACCGGAATCCTCGGCCAAACAACATTTTTCTCAGTAACAATTCCGGCTTCGTATTCTTCCCTTTTACAGCCGACATATTTCGGCTTCGAGTATCAGCACTGTGCACATCAGTCATATCTACTCCACCCCTGCTTTCCGCCTTTATAACCACCTAAACTCATGTCTGAAAATTGATGTGGAAGAAAACTGTAAGCCCATTACGTGATTTATGAAAGAGTACCTTATCGTTTCAAGTTTGTGGATGGGACTACCCTAGGAGTTGATTTAATGCTCATTCAAGGCGTAAAAAAGGGGCGGAGCTCTTCTCCGTCCCCCTTCTCCTAGAGCAACGTACTGGTATGCCTTAGGCCTCAAGCTGCCAAAAAAACTCCAGTGACAGCCAGGGCTGCGCCGACTGCTTGGGAAACTCGGTTGTCGGTTATCGTTAGTAGCGTGCCAAGCCCACGTCCAACAAACGTCAGCATCAAAGTAGCGACGGAGAACCCAACCAGATAAATAGCGAGTGTCGCCCCAGCCGGCATCTCAGCCCCATGAGCAAACCCATGAAACACCATAAACGCCGCAACCAGTGAACCACCCACCGCCGTCGGCAATTTCACCATGGCCGCAATTAGAATACCGGCCAGTATCACGGACAGCGAAATCCCGGTTTCCACACCCGGCAGGCTCATCCCACCCCAGGCAAGCCCGGCGCCCAGTATCATGCCGCCAATTACGAACAACGGCGTGGCGTTTTTCATGGTGTTATTCTGGCGCACACCCCAGAACCCGATCGCCGCCATGGCCAACAAATGGTCCAGGCCCAGCATGGGGTGCAACAGGCCGCTGAGGAAGCCGCTTTCAGCGTGGGCGCTATGGCCGGTGTGAGCGGCTGCAGAGGTTGCGGTGAGTAGCAGGCCGGCGGCCATGAGGAGTTTGGTGGTCTGGTTCATGGTGTTCTTCCTTGTGTTGCTGAATTCGGTGTTTGTGGTTCGGTGTCAGGCGGTTTCGGCCACTTTGTTGGGGCGCCGTTCCGGAAGCATGCCGCGCTCAAGGATGAAGCTGATGATGGTTTCCAGCCCTACTCCGTCGTACAGGTTGGTGAACACAAACGGGCGCTCGCCACGCATTTTCTTTGAGTCCCGGTCCATCACATCCAGGGAAGCGTGGACCTGTTCGGCGATGTCGATTTTGTTGATGATCAGCAGATCGGATTTGGTGATGCCTGGTCCGCCTTTTCTCGGGATTTTGTCGCCGGCGGAGACGTCGATCACGTAGAGGGTCAGGTCGCTCAGTTCCGGGCTGAAGGTGGCAGACAGGTTGTCGCCGCCGGATTCCACCAGCACCAGTTCCAGGTTCGGGTGGCGGCTTTGCAGGTCGTCGATGGCCGCGAGGTTCATGGACGCGTCTTCGCGGATGGCTGTGTGGGGGCAGCCGCCGGTTTCCACGCCGAGGATGCGGTCGGCTGGGAGCGCATCGTGTTTCAGGAGGAAGTCGGCGTCTTCCCTTGTGTAGATGTCGTTGGTGACGACGGCGATGTCGTAGTGATCTTTTAACGCTTTGCAGAGTTGGCGCAGCAAGGCTGTTTTACCTGAGCCGACAGGGCCGCCGACTCCTACTCTCAGACAATGTTTCATGGCGTGTTCTCCGTTTCTCTAACAAATAGCGCTTTTTGTTCAGCTTCTAAAAAGCCGTGAATACTGGGTTTCATGGTGTGCGCTCGCGAGCGCGAGGCCGGGCAGTACCGGGCCGAGTTCGTTGTCTTCCCGCGTCAGTGCCTGGTCGACGGCGTGTACCAGTTTTGGGCGCAGCCGTTCGGTCAGCCGTTGAGCGGCGGTGTGGCCCAGGGGCATGGCTTTGCAGGCGACGGCGAGTTGGTTTTCCAGCCAGGCCCAGGCGAAGCCGAGCTGGGTTTGGCGCACGGGTACGTGGCGCATGTGGGCGGCCCAGGCGAAGACGGTGACGTAGCCGGGGTCTTCCGGCATTCGGCCTTCTGCTGGCAGCAATTCCAGGCTACCCAGCAGGCGAATGAGCGCAGAGCCCAGGCGGGTGTCTTCGTCGCTCAGTTCGGCGGTTTCGCGGGTGGCGTGCAGCCATTGGTTCCAGTGGGCCAGTCCAGCGTCGTCATTGGTTGCCCAGGCAGTTTGCAGGCGCACGAGCAGGGGCAACTCGCAGCGGGTGAGGCCGTCTTCCAGTACGCCTTCCAGCCAGTCGCCCAGTTGGTCTTCGTTGTTCACCCAGCCCAGTTCGAAGGCGCTTTCCAGGCCTTGGGACCAGGCGAAGGCGCCGATGGGCAGTGCGGGGCTGACCAGTTGCATCAGTCCCAGCAGGGACAGGTCGCCTACGGCGGTCTGGCTGCTGTCAGTGAGCATGAGGGTGGTCATGGTTGTGCCCGTGGCTGTGATCGTGTGAATGGCCATGGCCGTGGGCATGCCCTGCTTGGGCGTAGGCCCCGGGCTCCGGATCGAAGGGAGCCTGGTGGTGTACCAGGGTGGCGCCCAGGCGTTCGGCCAGTTCTTCCAGTACGTGGTCCGGCGGGAAGCGCACCCATCCGGTCTTTCCATCTGTTGCGGTGTCTTCGCTGCCGATGGACAGCGACACATGACGGTTGCCGAGGTGGTAGCACAACCGTGCCAACGGCAAGCCGGGTTCGATGCGGGCGGTGACGACGGGTTCGTCGGCGGCGCGGATGCGGATGATTTCGCCGCTTTGGGCCTGCAGGAATTCGCCCTCTCGCAGCACAGGGCCGCGGTCGAGGAACAGGCCAACGTCGTAGCCGGTGTCGGTTTTGGCGCGCAGGCGGCCGCGCATGCGCAGTTCGAAGGGCAGCGTTAGGTGGTCGTGGATTTCGCTGGTTTCCACTGGACCGATTCTCTGTGTCAGCTCAAGCATGTCGGGCTCCTTAAAAAAGATGATATAGCTGCGCCAGTGGCAGTTCGGTGGCGGGCTCGCAGGTGAGCAGTTCGCCATCGGCGTGCACTTCGTAGGTTTGTGGGTCCACGGTCAGGTGTGGGCAGGCGTCGTTGAGCTTGAGGTCACCCTTGCGAACGCTGCGCACGTTTTTACAGGCCGCGAGGGTGCTGTTAAGCCCCAGTTCCTTGCCAATGCCCGCATCCAGCGCGGCCTGGCTGACAAAGCTCAGGCGGGTGGCACTGGCGGCCCGGCCCAGCGCTCCGAACATCATGCGGTAGTGTACGGGCTGGGGCGTGGGAATGGAGGCGTTGGGGTCGCCCATGGGGGCCGCTGCAATCATGCCGCCTTTCACAATGAGCGCGGGTTTTACGCCAAAGAAGGCCTGGTCCCACAGCACCAGGTCCGCCAGCTTGCCCACTTCCACGGAACCCACTTCGTGCGCGATGCCGTGGGTGATGGCGGGGTTGATGGTGTATTTGGCGATGTAGCGTTTGGCGCGCAGGTTATCGGCGCCCAGTTGTTCGTCGTCCGGCAGCAGGCCGCGCTGGACTTTCATTTTGTGGGCGGTCTGCCAGGTGCGGCACACCACTTCTCCCACACGGCCCATGGCCTGGGAGTCGGACGCAATCATGCTGATCACGCCCATGTCCTGAAGGATGTCTTCCGCGGCGATGGTTTCGCGGCGAATGCGGGAATCGGCGAAGGCCACGTCTTCCGGGATGTTGGGGTCCAGGTGGTGGCAGACCATCAGCATGTCGAGGTGTTCGTCGATGGTGTTGACGGTGTACGGCCGTGTGGGGTTGGTGGAGGACGGCAGTACGTAGTCCTTGGAGCAGGCGGTGATGATGTCGGGGGCATGGCCGCCGCCAGCGCCTTCGGTGTGGTAGGTGTGGATGCACCGGCCTTTGAACGCGGCGAGGGTGTCTTCCACAAATCCGGATTCGTTGAGGGTGTCGGTGTGAATGGCGATCTGTACGTCGAACTTGTCCGCCACGGTGAGGCAGTTGTCGATGGAGGCGGGTGTGGTGCCCCAGTCTTCGTGAAGTTTGAGGCCCATGGCGCCGGCTTTGATCTGCAGTTCGAGGGACTCTGGCAGGCTGGCGTTGCCTTTGCCGAGGAAGCCGATGTTCATGGGCATGTCGTCGACGGCCTGGAGCATTTTGCCGATGTGCCAGGGGCCGGGGGTGCAGGTGGTGGCATTGCTGCCAGTCGCTGGGCCGGTGCCGCCGCCGAGCATGGTGGTGACGCCGCTCATGAGGGCTTCTTCGATCTGTTGGGGGCAGATAAAGTGAATGTGTGCGTCGATGCCGCCAGCGGTGAGGATTTTGCCTTCACCGGCGATGATTTCGGTGCCGGGGCCGATGACGATGGTGACGTCTGGCTGGGTGTCTGGGTTGCCGGCTTTGCCGATGGCGGCGATGCGGCCGTTTTGCAGGCCGACGTCGGCTTTGACGATGCCCCACCAGTCGAGAATCAATGCGTTGGTGATGACGGTGTCCATGACGGTGTCATCAGCCCGCTGGCTTTGGCCCATGCCATCGCGGATGACTTTGCCGCCACCGAATTTTACTTCGTCGCCGTAGTGGGTGGCGTCGTTTTCAACCTGGATCCACAGTTCGGTGTTGCCCAGGCGGACTCGGTCCCCGGTGGTGGGGCCGTACATGTCGGCATAGGCTTGTCTTGTTATCTTCATGCTGTCCCTCGTTTTTGCTTGGGTGCCTGGGTTACTGAGGCCTAATACTTCGGTGCCTGGGCCGGTCGGATAGGGCTTTCCAGGAAACGCTACAAGCACATCCATGTGCGCTTGGGCTCCGCCATCCATGGCTCCGCACATTCCTGGAAAGCCCTATCCGACCGGCCCTTTGAGCTCCTTCGGGCCTTCTTTAAAACCTTGTTTCCGTTGTTCTCAGTTCTTGTCCAATTTGCCCATGACTTCCTGGCAGAAACCGTAGATTTCGCGTTTTCCGGCGAACGGGATAAGGGTCACTTCTCTCGTTTGGCCGGGTTCGAAGCGGATGGCGGTGCCGGCGGCGACGTCCAGGCGGTAGCCCTTGGCTTTGGCCCGATCGAAGTCCAACGCGGGGTTGGCTTCGGCGAAGTGGTAGTGGGAGCCAATCTGGATCGGGCGGTCGCCGGTGTTGCCGACTTCGATGGTGATGCGCTGGCGGCCTTCGCAGAGTTCGATGTCGCCGTCTTTTAACTGGTATTCGCCGGGGATCATGGCAGCCTCCTCAAACTATGGGGTTGTGGACGGTGACGAGTTTGGTGCCGTCGGGGAAGGTGGCTTCTACCTGGACTTCGTCGACCATGTCGGCCACACCTTCCATGACGTCATCGCGGGTGAGGATTTCGGTGCCGGCGGTCATCATTTCAGCCACGGTGCGGCCTTCGCGGGCGCCTTCCATGATTTCGGCGCTGATGAGGGCGACGGCTTCTGGGTAATTCAGCTTCAGGCCTTTGGCCTTGCGGCGCTCTGCTAACAGTGCTGCTGTGAAGAGGAGCAGTTTGTCTTTGTCTCTTGGGGTTAATTCCATTTTTGTTCTCCTCGGGTTCTGGAGTTTGTCGGCAGGAGGGAAGGGGTGCACGGGATACGCGGTGAATACGTCCCTGTACGCTCGGAAAAAACATCCATGTTTTTTACGATCCCGTGCACCCCTTCCCTCCTGCCTTGTCTGAATTCTGAGTTGCCTGTTGGATTAACTTCCGTTGTTCCAAACAGTTATTTCTGACCCTATCGAGCTAGTGCGCTAACTCATTTTTCCGCTTAACAGGGCGGGGCGAACCGTCCGGGGATGTCGAAAACATGGATGTTTTCGTCAAGCGTACATGGACGTATTCACAGCGTGCCCCGGACGGTTCGCCCCGCCCTGTTCCCGCACCAACCATCAAGTCAACCAGATCCGCGGAACAACCGCGGACTGGCCGGCCAACAGAGGTCGAAGTACCTCCCAGGCCCGCTGGCAAACATCCCAGGCTTCGTTTCTTTCATTACCCAGGTACCGCAACAACACAACGCCACGCCGGCGTGTGATGGCCCAGTGGGCTGAAGCCGGCAGTTGTTCACGGATGGCTTCGATGGCGCCGGCTTCGTCTTCCAAACCAACCACCCACAAGGTCGCCTGAACGGTGGCGCCGCCCTGCCCCCATTTGCCTTGGAAACGGGCGTGAGTGGGGTCTAACAGTTGGCGCTCCAGCCATAGCGGTTTGCCGTTCATACTCAGACTGAAGCGTTGCTCCATGTGGCCGGTGACGAACGGCAGGTTGCTGGCCGGGCGGCCCAGGGCGAGAATTTCCCAGCCCAGGCATTTGGCGCCGGTTTCCAGTTCGATGGTGGTGGTCTGCTCGCCCCGGGAGCCGTTGAAGCCGAGGGTCTCCTGGGGCAGATATTCAAGAACGCCGCCGTTGGCGACGTTCAGGTGTGTATGCTGCGCCCAGGCGACGCCGTTGCGGTCGGCTTTGTAGAGTTTTGCCGCCGCCGGGGTGGTCACCAGGGTGTGGGCGCCGCTTCCAACCGTTACGTTGATAGTCAGGGCATCGCCGCTGACCAGGCCGCCGGGCGGGTGCAGCAGGTACACGTGGCAGCAGCCGGTTTTGCCTTCCGGGTAGAACGGCCGCTGCACGCGCAACGGGCCCTTGAACCGGGTGCGGGTCATGCGGGTGACCTGTGCGCCCTGCTCCTGCCTGGCGTCGAAGGCCAGGTCCAGGGTGGCGGCCCAGCGCCGGTCCGCGTCGAAGCGGTGGCCGGAGTCGTGGGCCGCGTCGGCGGCGTTGAGGGCGATCGATTCGTAGGCGGTCATACCGTCAGGTGCTTCTTGATGAGTTCATCAGACAGCTCGGCAATCTCGCCCTCGGCGACGCGGCGGCCGCGGTCCATGATGGCGAAGCGGTCGGCGTATTTGCGGGCAAAGGGCAGTTTCTGTTCCACCAGCAACACCGTCAGGCCGTCTTCCTTGATCAACCGGCGGATGACTTCGCCGATCTGGGCGACGATGTTGGGCTGGATGCCTTCGCCGGGTTCGTCGAGGATTAGTAACTGAGGCTCGATCACCAGGGCGCGGCCGATGGCGAGCTGTTGCTGCTGGCCACCAGAGAGGTCGCCGCCACGGCGGTTTTTCATTTCCTTGAGCACGGGAAACAGCTCGTAGATCCGCTCGGGGACTTTCTTGCTGCCGTCCTTGCGCACGGCCAGGCCGGTGCGCAGGTTTTCTTCCACGGTCAGCAGCGGGAATATCTGCCGGCCCTGGGGCACGTATCCGATGCCCAGGCGAGAGCGCTCTTCCAGTTTCTGTTTGGTCAGTTCGGTGCCGCCATCAAACTGGATACTGCCGCTGCTGGTGTTTTCCTCCCCCATCACGCATTTCATCAGGGTGGTTTTGCCCACGCCGTTGCGGCCCATCACGCAGGTGCACTGGCCTTTGGGCACGTCCAGCTCCAGCTCCCACAGGGTGTGGCTTTCGCCGTAGAACTGGTTCAGTTTTTCGATCTTGAGCATTTGGCTTGTACTTGGCATCAGGCTTCCTCCCCGAGATACACCTTGATCACTTCCGGGTCGTTGGAGACCTGGTCCATGCTGCCTTCCGCCAGCACGCTGCCCTGGTGCAATACGGTGACCTTGCGTGCGATGGAGCGCACGAAGCCCATGTCGTGCTCCACCACCACAACCGACTGCTTGCCGGCGAGGCTGGTGAGCAGTTCGGCGGTGCGTTCCATTTCTTGTTCGGTCATGCCGGCGACGGGTTCGTCCACCAGCAGCAGGCGCGGCTTCTGCATCAGCAGCATGCCGATTTCCAGCCACTGCTTCTGACCGTGGGAGAGGATGCCCGCCAGCTGGTTTCGCAAGTCCTGCAGGCCGATGGTTTCCAGCACTTCGTCGATGCGCTCGCGGAATTCCGCTTTCATGGCGGCCCGCAAAGTGGGGATCACCCGCTTGTCTGTGGCCATGGCCAGTTCGAGGTTTTCGAACACCGTTAAGGCTTCAAATACGGTGGGCTTCTGGAACTTGCGGCCGATGCCGAGGGTGGCGATTTCCGGCTCGTTCATGGTCAGCAGGTTGTGACGGCTGCCGAACCAGACCGAACCGGTGTCCGGGGCGGTTTTACCGGTGATGATGTCCATCATGGTGGTTTTGCCCGCACCGTTCGGCCCGATGATGCAACGCAGTTCGCCGTCGTCGATGGTCATGTTGAGGTTGTTGATGGCCCGGAAGCCATCGAAGCTCACGTTGACGTCTTCCATGTAGAGGATGGGCCCGTGGCGGGTGTCCACGGGGGAGACCGCCGGGGTCAGGAATTCGAACACCCGGTCGCGGTTGGAAAGCTCCTCGAGAATGCTCATGCGGTCGCCTCCGTGGTGGTTGGAGCGGCTGGGGTGCCTGGTTCATCCTGTTTGCCCTTGCGGCGGCTGGCCAGCAGGCCGGCGATGCCCTTGGGCAGGAACACGGTGACCAGCACGAACAGGCCACCCAGGGCGAACAGCCAGGCATCCGGCATCACGCCGGTGAACACGGTTTTGGCGTAGTTCACCAGTACCGCGCCGATCACCGCGCCATAGAGGGTTGCCCGGCCGCCAAGGGCGACCCAGACCACCACTTCAATGGAAAACAGGGGTGAGAATTCGCTGGGGTTGATGATGCCCACTTGAGGCACGTACAAGGCGCCCGCCACACCCGCCAGCATGGCGGAGACCACGAACACGAACAGCTGCACCCGGTCCACCCGGTAGCCCAGGAAGCGGGCGCGGGCTTCGGCGTCGCGGCAGGCGATGCTGACCCGGCCCAGTTTGCTGGTAACGATGCCGCGGCAGATCACGTAGCCAATGGCCAGGGCGATACCGGTGGCGATGAACAGCCCCAAACGGGTGGCGTCGGTACGCAGGTTGAAGCCGAGGATGTCGCGGAAGTCCGTCAGGCCATTGTTGCCGCCAAAGCCCATCTCGTTGCGGAAGAACGCCAGCATCAGCGCGAAGGTCAGCGCCTGGGTGATGATGGACAGGTACACGCCGGTGACCCGCGAACGGAAGGCGAGGAAGCCGAACACCAGCGCCAGCAGGCCCGGGGCCAGCAGCACCATGATGAAGGCAAACCAGGCCATGTCGAACCCGAGCCAGTACCAGGGCAGTTCCTGCCAGTTCAGGAACACCATGAAGTCCGGCAGGATGGGGTCGCCGTAGGTGCCTCGGTCGCCGATCTGGCGCATCAGGTACATACCCATGGCGTAGCCGCCGATGGCAAAGAAGGCGCCATGGCCCAGGCTGAGGATACCGAGGTACCCCCACACCAGATCCACAGCCACCGCGAGCAAGGCGTAGCACAGGTATTTGCCCAGCAGCGTCACGGTGTAGGCGCTGACATACAGGGCGCTGTCTTCCGGCATGGCCACGTGAAGGAAAGTCACGATGGCCAGGGCTGCAAACAGAACGCCCAGGAAAATCTGCGTGGATCGTTCACGCAAGGGTTGAGTCAACCACATACCTTAACCCTCCGCAGCCCGGCCTTTCTGGGGGAAGAGCCCCTTCGGCCGTTTTTGAATGAACAGGATGATGAAGACCAGCACAATGATCTTCGCGAGCACGGCACCAGCCCAGGGTTCCAGCAACTGGTTGATGGTGCCCAGCGACAACCCGGCGATGAGCGTGCCCCACAGATTGCCCACGCCACCGAACACCACCACCATGAATGAGTCGATGATGTAGTTCTGGCCCAGGTTGGGGCCCACGTTGGTGAGCTGGGACAGCGCCACACCGGCCAGGCCGGCGACGCCGGAGCCCAGGGCAAAGGTCATAATGTCGACCCGTGTCGCGCGAATGCCCATGGAGCGTGCCATGGCGCGGTTCTGGGTGACGGCCCGCACTTCCAGGCCGAGGCGGGTTTTGCGCATGATCATCATCAGCGCGGCAAAGACGATCAGCGCGAACGCCAGTACGTACAGTCGATTAAGAGTGAGGGAGAGCGCGTCGTTGATCACCAGCGAGCCGCTCATCCACTCCGGTGTCACCACGGTGCGGTTCTGGGGCGAGATCACGGTACGCACCAGTTGCTGCAGGATGAGGCTGATACCAAAGGTGGCCAGCAGCGTTTCCAGCGGGCGACCCTTGAGGAACTGGATCACGCTGCGTTCGATGATGATGCCGGCAGTGGCCGCCACCAGGAAACCGGCGGGAATCGAGAGGATCAGCGCCAGGCCCGGCTGGCCCGGCAACAGTTGCTGCATGCCCCAGGTGGTGTAGGCACCCAGCATGATCAGTTCGCCGTGGGCCATGTTGATCACGCCCATCACGCCGAAGGTGATGGCCAGGCCGATGGCGGCCAGTACCAGCACGGAACCCAGGCTGAGGCCGAAATAGAGGGTTTCGGCGGCGCGGTTGAGTTTCAGTTTCTGTTCGATCGAAGCCAGGGCCTGCTCGGCCTTGTCGGCCAGGGCCGGATTATCGCTGCGCACGGCTTCGTTCAGGGCAGCTCGGGCTCGGGGGTGAAGACTGCCGGCGAGCACGTCCACGGCCTCAAGATTACCCTCACCTACTCTGTAAATGGCCAGTGCCTCTTCGATGCGGTTGCGCACCGAGGCGTTCTCTTCCCGCTCCAGTTGAGCTTCCAGCGGCTCGACCAGGGAAGCGTCCACTTTGCCCATCATGTCCTGTGCGGAGGCTTCACGCACATCAGGGTCTGCGGCGTTCAGGTCCAGCATGGCAAGAATGCCCTCAAGCTGGCCCCGTATCCGGTTATTGATGGCGATCCGGTCCAGCTCGCGGCGGGACATTTCGCCCATGTTCTCTCCGGTCAGCGGGTTGGCGATTTCCCAGTCCCGGCCCCGGTTGTTCAGTACGATCACGACCTGACCGGTGTCGTCTATCCGGCTCAGGCGGTTGTTGCCATAAGCTTCGAGCCAGCCCCTGGCTCTTTCATCACCGCTGCTGACGATGGCATTGATGGCCTCTTCAACGCGGCTGGCGGGCGCTTCTGCAAGGTTATTCAGCAAGGCCGTTCCGGGGTCGTCTTCCTGGGCGGAGGCCGGAAGCGAGAGCACGGAAACCAGGGCGATAAGCAGCAATGTGAGCGATCGAAGGATGCTCATGATGGTGTCCTGTCGGTTGAAAGCGAGTTGCGGGGGCGACAACCGGGGCAGCATCGCCGCTCCCGGTTGTCTGTATTGCGCTGTTGGCTGCTATGCCTTATTCGGCTTCTTCAGCCGCCATTTCTCCGGCAGAAGCGCCGCACTTGCCGGTTGCGGTGTTGAAGCTTCCGCAGAACATCGGCTTGCGCCAGTCGGCAATCAGGTCACGGGAACCCGGCAGGAAGTCAGACCAGGCATCGCCAGCCACGGTAGACGGGGTTTCCCAGACCACGGAGAACTGGCCGTTGTCCTGGATTTCACCGATCAGTACCGGCTTGGTGATGTGGTGGTTGGGCATCATGGTGGCGTAGCCGCCGGTGAGGTTCGGTACGCTCACGCCGACGATGGCGTCTTTGACCGCATCCACGTCGGTGGTGCCGGCTTTCTTCACCGCTTCGATGTACATGTTGAAGCCGATGTAATGGGCTTCCATCGGGTCGTTGGTGACGGCTTCTTCGTTGCCGGTGTGCTCGATCCACTGGTCGATGAAGTCGTAGTTGGCATCGCTGTCCACACTCATGAAGTAGTTCCAGGCCGCCAGGTGGCCAACCAGCGGGCCGGTGTCGATACCGGAAAGCTCCTGCTCACCCACGGAGAACGCCACTACCGGGATATCGGAAGCGGAGATGCCCTGGTTACCCAGTTCACGGTAGAACGGTACGTTGGCGTCGCCGTTGATGGTGGAGACCACGGCGGTCTTCTTGCCAGCGGAGCCGAAGCGCTTGATGTCAGACACGATGTTCTGCCAGTCGGAGTGACCGAAAGGCGTGTAGTTGATCATGATGTCTTCCTTGGCCACGCCCTGGTCCATCAGGTAGGTCTCAAGGATTTTGTTTGTGGTGCGCGGGTACACGTAGTCGGTACCGGCCAGCACCCAGCGTTCAACACCGATGTTGTTCATCAGGTAATCCACCGCAGGAATGGCCTGCTGGTTGGGAGCGGCACCGGTATAGAAAACGTTCTCGGAAGATTCTTCACCTTCGTACTGAACCGGGTAGAACAGCAGGCCGTTGAGTTCTTCAACCACCGGCAATACGGATTTACGGGATACGGACGTCCAGTTACCGAAAATCACGTCCACTTTTTCCTGAGCCAGAAGCTCACGAGCCTTTTCGGCGAACAGCGGCCAGTTGGAGGCAGGGTCAACCACGACCGCTTCCAGTTCACGGCCCAGAACACCACCTTCGGCGTTCTGCTTGGCGATGAGCATTTCGACGGTGTCTTTCAGCACGGTTTCACTGATGGCCATGGTGCCCGACAGGGAGTGGAGGATGCCGACCTTGATGGGATCTTCGGCGGCCGCTGCGTTAAGAGACATTGAGAGAGCCAGTGCTGACAGGCCCAGTTTCACGTGTTTTCTAATCGTCATGTTGTGCATCCTTTTCGGATTGATTGGTGTTATTGCCCCAAAATGCACCAACACCTCTGCATCAGCTGTTCCAGAATGAAAAACACGCCTTATTTTTCAGTCAGTTAAATGACATTTGATAACCACTTACCGGGCTTTCGAACCAGCAGTAATGCACCACGATGAATCGCCACTCCGCTAAGCGCACTATTACGATGCGACAAACCCACAAACCTGCAATTCTATGAACTTAAAAAATAACCTGTTGTTTTAAATATTGTTTTTATTCTGATGCCAACTGGCCTCCGGTTATTGTCAAAAAATGGGGCAACAGAATGGTCAACTCTGGTGCTCCAGACCCTTAATCGTGCACCGGAGCTGTAAACGGGAAAATCCAGAAAATGCATGAACATACGTTCAATTTCCACCTGTCCGTTTGATTACAAATCTGTAAGAGATATCGCACAGATAAGGGAGCGAATGTCCGATTTCTTGAGAATAGCTCCCATGTAGAATGGTCAACGTCAAGGATGAGAAGCTGGCAGGGAAAGCTGGCTCAGGGAAGATAACTCCAGGGATCAGGAGTTGCCCAGGGAATCAGGGCTGCAGGGACGAACAACAGGGAAGATGCGCACAGGATGTTGCGCAGCCTGAAGGATCAGGCATGGGGTCAGCCACGGGCTCAGGAGCATAGGGAATGTGTTCCTGTCCGTGCACTTCCCCATCCCGCCGGTTACCGTCTTTTCTATTCAACCAGCTCCGCCGCTTTTACGTCCTGACGAATAATCAGACACGTAAAATCACTCTCAGGAGCAACGCAAGCATGAAACGCACCCCCTTTATCGCCATGATGGTCCTTCTGTTCAGCCTGTTCACCGGTTTCGCCCACGCTGAACCCGCCACCATCAACATCAACACCGCCGACATCGAAACCCTGGCCGCCCTCAACGGCATCGGGCAGAGCAAGGCCGAAGCCATCGTGGCCTATCGCGATGCCAACGGTCCTTTCCAGTCCAGCAACGACCTGACCAACGTCAAGGGCATTGGCGAGCGCACGGTTGAAAAGAACGCCGAGCGCCTGACGGTCGAATAACGCTATCCGGGCAGTGGCCGGCTGCCGCTGCCCTCTTCCAAGCCACGCGCTATCATCCCATCCGTTTTCCGAGCACACAGACTCCCCATAAAGTCGTCTGGCAACCGCCAGGGCATCGCCCTATTATTGTGGTTCAGAGAGACAATAATAATCGCGAGCGACGGCACTATGGTTGATCCCATCAAGGTTTACCCGGCCAAACCTTCCAAAGTCTATTTCTACGGCACCTGCCTGGTCGACATGTTCTATCCCGATGCGGGCATGGCCGGCATCCAGTTGCTGGAGCGCGAAGGCATTCAGGTCATCTACCCTGAAGACCAGACCTGCTGTGGCCAGCCTGCCTACACCTCCGGCTATCACGACGAAGCCCGCGCAGTCGCCCGCGCCCAACTCGGGCTGTTTCCGGAAGACTGGCCGATCGTGGTGCCCTCCGGTTCCTGTGGCGGCATGATGCGCAAGCATTACCCGGCGCTGTTCAAGGACACCTCCGATGAAGTCGCGGCCGCTGAAATTGCCGGGCGGGTATGGGAACTGACGGACTTTCTGGTGAACGTGTGCCACATCAAACTGGACGACCTGGGTGAGCCCACCACCGTAGCCATGCACACCTCCTGCTCCGCCCGCCGTGAAATGGGTGTGGCGGAAGTCGGCCCCAAACTGCTGGGGCAACTGAAAAACGTCAACCTGGTAGAACAGGTTCGAGCCGAGGAATGCTGCGGCTTTGGCGGTACCTTCGCGGTGCGCCATCCGGAAATTTCCGGGGCCATGGTCAGCGAGAAAGTGGACACCCTGGTGGACACCGGCGCCAAAGAGTTTGTCACCACGGACTGCGGATGTTTGATGAACATCGCCGGGTACGCTGAGAAAAACCAGAAGCCGGTGACCGGCCAGCACATTCTGAGTTTCCTCTGGGAACGCACCAGCAGTGGAGGTGAACAGTCATGAGCGAGACAACACACGGCTCTTCACACCATTCCGCCCACCACATCGATGTGAAAGAGTTCCACCCGCGCGCCCGGGCGGCCATCCACAACCCGCAGGTTCGCCAGAACTTCCGCAAGGCGATGGACGGCCTGATGACCAAGCGCAAGTCCGCCTTTGAAGGTTGGGACCTGGAAACCCTTCGGGACTTGGGCGCCAACATTCGCATGCGGGCCCTGGCCAGCCTGCCGGATTTGCTGGAGCAACTGGAACAGAAGCTGACCGAGAACGGCATTACTGTGCATTGGGCCACCGACGGTGATGAAGCCTGCCGTATCGTACGCGATATCTGCGTGGCGCGGGACGCCAAGACGGCGATCAAGGGCAAGTCCATGGTCTCTGAGGAAATGGAGCTGAACCATTACCTTGAGGAACAGGGCATCGAGGCGCTGGAGTCGGACCTTGGCGAGTACATCGTGCAACTGGCGGAAGAAACGCCCTCGCACATCATCATGCCGGCGATTCACAAGAACACCGGCGAGATCTCCCAACTGCTGCACGACAAAACCGGCACCGACCTTTCCAACGACGTGGAATACCTGACCGCGAACGCCCGACTCCAGTTGCGGGAAAAATTCCGTAATGCCGACGTGGGCATTTCCGGCGTTAACTTCGCCGTGGCCGAAACCGGCACCCTGTGCCTGGTGGAAAACGAAGGCAATGGCCGTATGACCACCACCGTACCGCCCTGCCACATTGCCGTGACCGGCATCGAGAAGGTGGTGCCCAACCTGGAAGACGTGACTGCCCTGCTGGCGCTATTGACCCGTTCCGCCACCGGCCAGCACATTACCACCTACTTCAACATGATTTCCGGCCCCCGCAAGGCCAACGAGATGGACGGCCCGGAAGAGGTTCACGTGGTGCTGGTGGACAATGGCCGCTCCACCATCTATCAGGACGACGAGCTGCTGGACACCCTGCGCTGCATTCGCTGCGGCGCCTGCATGAACCACTGCCCGGTGTATACGCGGGTGGGCGGCCATACTTATGGCACCACCTACCCCGGCCCCATTGGTAAAATCCTGATGCCGCATATGGTGGGCCTTGATGAGGGCCGTCACCTGCCGACGGCTTCAAGCCTGTGTGGCGCCTGCGGCGAAGTCTGCCCGGTGAAGATTCCGATTCCGGACCTGCTGGTGCGGCTGCGCCAGGAATCCGTGGACGGTGACAAGCTGCACCCCGCCAAGGTTCGTGGCCATGGCGCCAAACGCAGTAGCGTGGAAGCCATGATCTGGAAGGGCTGGAGCTGGATGCACGCCAAACCAGGCCTCTATCGCCTGGGCACCAGCTTGGGTGCGCGGTTCCGCAAGCTGCAACCGGGCAAGATTGGCGCCTGGACGCAATACCGAACCGCGCCAAAACTGGCACCCAAAACCCTCCACGAACGGATGAAGGAGCGTGGCCAATGAGTTCCAGAGACGCCATTCTCCAGCGCCTGCGCAACCGCACCGGCGGCGAACTGACCGCCCCGGAATGCGATTTTTCAGTGCTTGATCGTCCGGACTGGAGCACCGCTGAACGGCTGGACATGTTCGAACGGACCATCGAGTCAGTTCACGGCGAAGTGCATCGCACCACGGAATCCGGCTGGATTGACCGGTTGGCTGAAATCCTTCGGAGCCGCGGCGCCCAGACCCTGCTGATTGCCAAGGAACATGAGATCGGCCAGGCCCTGAGAAGCGCCACCCAAAACCGCGAGGACCTGCCGCAACTGCTGGTGTACGACGAGCCCATCGAAAGCTGGCAGGAAGCGCTTTTCAATGAGGTGGACGCCGGCATCACCTCTACCCGGGGCGGCATTGCCGAAACCGGGTCGCTGATTCTTTGGCCGACGGCGGATGAGCCCCGGCTGATGAGCCTGGTGCCGCCCATCCATATTGCGATCCTGAAGGCCAGTGAGTTGTACACCACGTTCCACGATGCCATGCAATCCCAGAACTGGGCCGCTGGCATGCCAACCAATGCGCTGTTAGTCTCCGGACCTTCGAAGACCGCTGATATCGAGCAAACTCTCGCTTACGGTGTTCACGGTCCCAAGGAACTCATCGTACTGGTTATTGAATGATCCGAGGCGCATTACTGATTGCCCTGGCCGCCCTGCTCTGGGCGACCACGGGTATCGTGGCAAAATTCCTGTTTTCCGGCTCCGACCTGCAGGCAGTGACACTGGGCTTCCTGCGCCTGGCGGTCGCTTTACCCTTCTTCTTTGGGCTGATGCTGAAGGAGCAGCGCGCGCTCGCTCGCAGTGCAACCTCTCCGCCAAAGTCCACCCGTAAAGCTCTGGTTCCGCTTGTGGCCCTGGGCTTCTTCCAGGCGGTCTATCAGGGCAGCTACCTGCTGGCCGTGGACATGACCGGTGCAGGTATCGCCACGCTGATTGCCCTGTGCCTGGCACCCGTGCTTGTCGCCATCATGGCGGCGCCGCTGCTGGGCGAGAAACCGGGCGTGGTGACAATGCTGGCGTTGGCCGCCGCTATTGCCGGCACCGCGATGCTGGTGATCAGTGACATGGACAGTGCTGGCCATCTTCGCCTGGGTGGCATCCTGGTGGCGGTTCTGGCGGCGCTGGTGTATGCCGGGTTTACGCTGACCAGCCGGCACACGTCCACCGGTACTCCGGTGTTCACCACGGCGTTCATCTGCTTTTTTACCGCCGCGCTGATCCTGCTGCCTGTGGTTGCGCTGAGTGGTGGTTTTGACGGGCTACAGAGCCTGGGCATTTCACAATGGCTGATGGTGGCCTACATCGGTGTGGTGCCAACTTGCCTGGGGTATGTGAGCTTCTTCAGCGGTATGAAGACAACACCGGCTACTCTGTCGAGCATTATCGTGACTCTGGAGCCGCTGTTCGTGGCCATGCTTGCGTGGGTGATTCTGGGTGAGGAATTGGGGGTGATCGGTATTGCCGGGGCGTTGATTCTGACGGCGGCGGTGATCGTGGCCTCTCGCAGCAGTGCCGGGAGTCGTCCCGACACTGCCTGATACCGCCGAGTCAGGCGGTTTACTCTTCCTCTTCTACCCGGCGCTGCTTTTCGAGCATGTTCGGCTGCAGGATTTCGATCCAGTAGCCGTCCGGGTCCTTGATGAACGCCAGGCCCTTCATTTTGCCGTCGTCAGGCTTCTTGACGAACTCCACGCCCAGATTTTCAAAGCGATCGCAGGCACTGTAAACGTCCGGCACAGCAACGCCAATGTGGCCAAAGCCCTGGGGTTCGTCGTTGCCATTATGGTAGCCAAACTCTTCATCGTTTTCGGTGCCCCAGTTGTGGGTCAGTTCGAGCATGGCTTCGCGGCCAAAGATGAAGGTGGTGCGGTGAGCGTCGTCGTTGGGGACCATGTTGGCCTGGCGGTCGTCTAGGAAGGCGAGGAAGTAGAGGGTGAATTTCATTTCCGGGAAGTCGAGTTTTCTGATGAGGCGCATGCCCATTACCCGGGTGTAGAAGTCCATGGAGCGCTCGGGGTCTTTGATGCGCATCATGGTCTGGTTGAAGACGTAGCCTTCGGTTTCGGGGACGGTTGCTTCGTGCAGGCCGGGGGCTTGTTCGAAGTGTTTGGGCATGGGAGCTCCCTTTTATGGGTTCAGGATTCAACTATTATACTTGCGTGCGTTAAGGGGAGATTTCAAGGGCTGCCTTTGATTGCCTGGTTGGGGGGGGGCTGGCCAGTATGGGGGCTTTCTCCCCAGACACGCCGTGAACCCGTCCATGGGGGCTCGGCATTGCCATCCTTGGCAATGCACGGTCTGGCGAGAAAGCCCCCATACTGACCGATCGTACTCTTCAGATAACGCCTTTAGAGTATGCCTCCTGTATTTGTCTCGACTCAACTCACGCCAATTGGTGCTCTTCGCCTTCGTAATAAGCCTCCACCCTCGGGTTCATCACCTTTTTCCACAGTGGCGGGATCATGGCCAGGACCACCATGGCGGCGTAACCGGCGGGGAGTTGGGGTGCTATTTCGTGGTGGCGGAGAACCTGGTAGCGGCGTTTGGCCCAGGCGTGGTGGTCGCTGTGGCGCTGGAGGTGGAACAGGAAGACGTTGGTGAGGAAGTAGTTGGAGTTCCAGCTGTGTTCCGGGCCGGTGCGTTCGTAGCGACCGTTTTCGAGTTTGCGGCGGTGGAGGCCGTAGTGTTCGAGGTAGTTGACGATTTCCAGCAGGTTGAGGGCGATGAAGCTCTGGCCGAGGAAGAACGCGGCGCCGAGCCAGCCAAAGGCGACGGTGAAGGCGGTGAAGGCCAGCGCGGTGATGCTGTACCACCAGATAAGTTCGTTGCGCCAGCTGAGGACGCTATGGCCTTTTTTCTCGAGACGTTTGGCTTCCAGTTTCCAGGCGTTGATGAAGTTGCGGGCGTAGGCCTGGGGCAGGAAGTTGTAGAGGGACTGGTTGTAACGCGACGATGAGGCGTCTTCCGGGGTGGAGACGTGCACGTGGTGGCCGCGCAGGTGTTCGACTTTGAAGCCCGCGTAGCTGACCAGTGACAGCAGGAAGCCGCCGGCCCAGGTTTCGAGTTTCCCGTCTTTGTGGATGAGTTCGTGGGCAACGTTGATGCCCAGGCCGCCAACGATGCCGACGGAGAAGATCCAGCCGATGCCACCGGCCACATTGAACAGGCCGGACGCCAGCACGAACATGCTCCACACCAGCAACACCGCAAAGGCGGCAACCCAGCCCAGGGTGATGAACTTGTAGAAGAGTTCGGTGTTCATCCGTGGGGTATCGGCTTCCTCGTCCGGATTGAGGGCGTCTTTGCCCAGCAGCAGATCGAGGATGGGGATGATGCCGAAGACGACCACCGGTACGCCCCAGGCGAACAGGTTGATCCATCCGGTGGCCTGCCCTGCCGCCAACAACAGAGGCGGCAGGGCCAGGGGCAGCATGGCGATCAGGTAGCTGTATTTCTTGAGTGTCAGCAGCACTTTCCGGCGGGCGGACTCAGTGCTCAGGATTAATGGTTTCGTACTCACGTGTTTTCCCTCATCGGCTGTTGCTTTCGATCTGGGCGATCGCTTCTTGTTAACTGCATTATTGTCCTACAATATAACAGTCGTCAAGAAAACCGTGGTACTTTTTAATCACTGCATTTATCAATACAGCCCCAATCGCGCTATCTCACTGTGATTGCTCCTCTGTTTCGGGGGCTCCGGCCCCATGCAGTTCCCGACGTCGATGCCAGTAATTCATGGCCAGCAGCGCCAGCATCACAACTACACCCGCAACTTCCACCTGCAGGTCTGGGTAAAAGATTGCGATCACCGCACCACTCAATGCCAGTCGCATCCAGGGTTTCATGTGGGTGAACAGAAAGCCTTCGAGCGCCGCTGCAAAGGCCGCAAGGGCGAGTATGGCGATGAAGCCGTTCCAGAGAACCAGCGGTAACGGCCCCCCTTCGATGATCACGGGGTTGAACACCATGAACAGCGGAATGAGGTAAAGGCCCTTGGCGAACTTCCAGGCCTGTACGCTGGTTTCCATGGTTTTACTGCCCGCGATCGCCGCCCCCGCGAAGGCGGCCAGCGCCACAGGCGGCGTGACGTTGGAATCCTGGGAGTACCAGAACACCAACAGGTGAGCGACCAGCAGTGGGATACCGAACTCGTTGGTCAACGCCGGCCCCACCAGTACGATCAGTACGATGTAGCTGGCGGTTACCGGCAGCCCCAGGCCCAGAATCAGGCTGGCGATGACCACCAGGAACAGCGCCATCAGAATGTTGCCGTCGGCGAATGCAATCATCATTGATGAGAACTTGAGGCCCAGCCCGGTCAGGCCGACCACCGCCACCACAATGCCGGCAATGGCGCAGGCAATGCTGACGGGAACCGCGTTGCGGGCACCAAGTTCGAGGCCCTGCAGCAGTTTTACAACGCCTTCACGCAGCGCATGCGTCAGGGCTTGTCCAAGCTGGTTGTCCGCCCGCCCCTGTTTATAGGCAAGGTACAGGCCGTTCAGCCCGGCGATACCAATGATGCCGACCACGGCATAAAACCCGACCCGCATGGGGGAGATGCCCATTACCAGCAGATACACCAGCATGATGATCGGCAACAGGAAGTACCAGCCGTAAGCCATCACTTCCCGGAGCTGGGGAAGATCACTGGAAGGCAGGCCTTTCATGCCCTGCTTCACCGCGCAGATATGAACGAGCAGATACACCGTGGCGAAATACAGCAGGGCCGGAAACACACTGACTTTTACGATGTCGAGGTACGGCACACGGGTGTATTCCGCAATCAGGAAAGCGCCGGCGCCCATCAGCGGCGGCATGATCTGGCCACCGGTACTGGCTGCGGCTTCAATGCCACCCGCCTGGGCCGGACGAAAGCCCAGTTTCTTCATCAGCGGAATGGTAAACGCGCCCGTGGTTACCACGTTGGCGATGGCACTGCCGGAGATGGACCCCATGCTGGCCGAGGCCAGAACCGCAGCCTTGGCGGGGCCGCCGCGCTGACGGCCCGTCGCCGCAAACGCCAGATCGATGAAGAAGCGGCCTGCGCCGGTCACTTCCAGCATGGCGCCGAACAGCACAAAGATGAACACGAACGTAGCGGCAACGCCCAACGGCAGGCCGAAAATACCCTCCTGCCCCAGATACAACTGGGCACCGATACGGTCGAGGGAGTAGCCGCGATGGTTGAGAATGCCCGGCAGCCATTCCCCCAGCTCCGACAGCGGCCCACGCTGGCCACTCATCGCGTAGAGAATTGCAATCACACCGATCACCGTCAGCCCGGTGCCTACCGCCCGGCGGCTGGCCTCCAGCAAGGTGATGGTGCATACCCAGGCCATGACAATATCGGTCTGGTTCCAGAACCCGGCCCGGCCGGTAATCTCATCGAGGAACCAGACCAGATAGAAACCGGATGCGCCCGAGGCTATCAAAAATCCGGTATCAATCAACGCCGTTATGGCGCCGCGCGGGCGGCCAGGCCGGGGCCCAAACAGCAGAAAGCACAGCATCATCACCAACGCCAGGTGAATGCCCCGTTGATAGAACAGTCCCAGCGGTTGAATACCGGCGCTGTATAGCTGAAACAGCGATAGGCCGATACCAATCAGTGCGATCAGCCAGAGCAGTGCCCTGGGCCCGCTCATTCTGGTCGGCTGCCATGCGCCATTGGTTTTCAGGTAGATGGCCGTTTCTTGACTCATTGAAGCGTGCTTCCTTTATCCCCTGCAGGCCGTACTCGAATCTCAACGAGTTTGTCAGCTGCCAGACGGCTTAGACTCACCACGCGCGAATCCACCTCAATGCGGTGATTCACCGACAAGGCGCCAACGCGCAGCGAGAGACGATTATTGGGTATGGGTACCTGCATATCGACGATGCGGTAGCCGTGGTCGTCATCCGACGTCAGTGTGCCCCGGCCACGGGTATGGCCAAGGCCGGCTGCAAAGTCCGGTGTGTGGCTACTGTCCAGAATCAACTGGTCCGCTTCCATGCGAAAGCAGTCCGTCACAGGAAACCCCTGCACCGAGTGATTCCAGATCAGGCACCACCGCCCGCCCTCGGGCAGGCCGAGCTGCACCAGCGACGTCTGACTGGTATCAGACACCGACAGTTGCCAGACCGCTTTGCTCTGAGCGCTAACTGCTGTGGGCCATAATCCCCACAGCAGTGACACGGCCAGACAACAGGCCCTGTAAACCATGAACCGACGAATGATGACGACGGATTCCCGATTACTGGCGCAGTGCCTCCGGCACTTCTGCCCCTATTTCCTCGTAATAGCGAATGGCACCCGGATGGAGGGGAATGGGCGTGGAATCCAGGCTGAACTCTACGGTGGTGTCGTCAGCGGCCGGATGGATCGCCCTCAGAGCTTCCACCTTTTCGAAGAGCAACTTGGTGACTTTGTAGGCAAGGTCTTCCGACATGGCGCTATTGACGGTAAGGACGTTGGGAATGCCAATCGTTGAAATATCCGTATCGACACCCTCGTAGGTACCGGAACGCAGCTTGTAGGGCGCAAACACCGGCACTTCTGCTCTGGCGTTAGCGATTTCTTTCTCGGAGAGTGGTATCAGTGCAATGTCACGGGTGGTGGCAAGGCTGACAATAGAACTTGTTGGCGGGCCAACACTCCAGAACGCGGCGTCGATGTCGCCATCGCGAATGGCATCTGCGGATTCATTGAAGTTCAGGCCGCGCTCGTCGAAATCGTCGAAGCTCATGCCGTTAGTCTCCAGCAGGGCCTTGGCGTTCACTTCGGTACCGCTGCCCGGCGCACCGACAGACACACGCTTGCCAGCCAGATCTGCCAGCGACGTAATGCCCGAGTCCGCCAGGGTGACAATCTGAACCGCGTTCGGATAAAGCGAAGCAATGGCCAGCACATCCAGCTTGTTGCCATTGAAACGTTCGCCACCGTTATAGGCCTGATGAACGGTGTCTGCCAGGGCAATCGCCAGGTCCGAATCCTGACGATGAACCAGCCCCATATTTTCAACCGAAGCACCGGTGACTTCGGCAACCGCGCTGTACCCTTCAATGTGCTGACTGATCAACTCCGCGAGGCCACCCCCGAGAGGGTAATAGGTACCACCGGTGCCGCCCGTGGCAATGGAGAGATTGGTATCCGCCTGTGCCGGAGAAACACCGATCAGCGCGGTCGCGCCCAGGGCCAGAAATAGCTTTCGCATGTCGTTCACCTCGTTTTTGTTGAATTAGCGTCGGGACTTGTGATCCTTTGACGTCTACATAGGATAGCAGCCCATTGCCAACTACTGATTCTTTCCGGCATTAAGGTTAAGATTCTGTGGTATTTTCCAACGCCATCACGGCTTTGAATGTCAGGAGCGCGCTTCAGTCAATGGATTTCCAGGTTCCTAACACCCTCGCCGAGCAGATCGCCAACTATCTGGCTGAACGCATCATGACCGGGCAGATAAAGCCGGGCGAGCGTTTGCAGGAGGCGACGACCGCCACAGAACTGAAGGTCAGCCGGGCATCGGTGAAAGAGGCCCTGTATACCCTGGAACGCTGGCACCTGATTGAAATCACCCCGCGTAAGGGTGCGTCGGCCACCAAGCTGGATGCGGTGCATGCCTCAGAGCTCTATGACGTGTACATGCACCTGTTGATCATGCTGGCGCGGCGTCTGTGTGAGCGTTGGCGGGAAGAGGACAAAACCGCGTTGTTGTCGGTGGTTGGACACGTCACTGGCCAGATGCAGCGCAAGGACGCCAATATCACGGCCATTGTGGAAGCGAGCTTTGAAGTGATGGACGTCTGCTGCCGGGTAGTCGGCAATCCCTACCTCACGGAGGCGCTGACCAACTTCAAGCCCGCTGTCAGCCGGGCCTACTATCTGAGCGCGGATCGTTACCGGCAGGATCTGGACCGCACGGGCCTGTTTTTCACCAATCTAACAAATGCCATCCTGGCGCGGGACGCCGGTGAATCCGAGGCACTGGTCGCGGATTTTGGCGCCCATCAAAAGGCGCTGATCCAGCAGGCGCTGGCCCCTTCGGCCTGACCGAGTCTGTGACTCAACTCACAGACACCCTTACCTATCCCACCTATCGTAACAGTCTGTAACAAACTCATAAGTCCGCTGCGCTGGTCAGGTTGTCCCCTGCGGCTACACAACGACTGAGACCGGTCTGAAGCCGGCATAACAACAACGAACCGGGGCCACCATGACACGTCGAAACGCCCGCAAGCGCCTGAAACCATTCAAACCTGCCCTGCGCAGGTTCTTTACCCTGAGCCTGACCGCCAGTCTGTCGTTGCCGGTGATGGCCGACTTCCGTCCACTGGACGACAGTACCCTGGGCAACGTCACTGGCCAGACAGGCGTCACCATCGAGATGGAAACCAAGATTGAGATGGACCGCCTGAGCTGGACGGATGAAGGCTCGCTGAACGTTAATGGCATTCGCCTGTCCGGTCAGAACGACACAGTGCTGGACAACCTCAAGCTGACGCTGGACATTGCTGGCCAGGACGAGGTGCTTGAATACGGCTTCTCTGAGATTGCCCGGCGCGCCGACGCTGGCCTTCTGGATGTCTCCAATCCGGATGTGGCCGATGCCCTCGCCCGCTATGCCGTGGGTGGTGGTTACGGCAAACAGTTCGACAGCGGTGATCTGGTGATTCACCTGGGGGCCACCGATTACGGCGACCCGACCAGCCTGGACGATTACCTGCAGGCCGTGGATTTCGAGTTGGCGGTGGACAGTGTCGAAGCAACAGGGTCTGGCGGTACTGCCAGTTTGTTCTCCAACATCATGCTGCAAGGTTATATCGGCCCTACTGATCTGGTGATTCGAAACCAGGGTAACAACACCCGTACGCTGGCCAATGGCAACGTCGTTTCAGGCTCAGAGTTGCAACTGGATACCCATTTTGAGATCACCGACGGTAGCCTGGACTGGGACGCCGCCGATTTGATTCTGCTGTTCAACTTCGCTGCCGTTGGTATTGAAGGGCTGCAGATTCACAACCGCCGGGGCGATGACACCCTGGGCCACTTTGGCATGGCGAGTGCCACGGCGAAGCTCTCCCGCGGCACCAGCGCCGCTTCTGGCAAAGAAGGCCTTTCCATCCATGAGGTGGATTTCCGGGCAGACATCGATATGCCGGTGTTCAAAGTCGGTGGCACCAGTATCGGCTCCGTACAGTTCACGGATTTTGCCATTAAAAACACCACCATGATGGTGTATGGCCACTAGTAAGACACTGGACAAGCCCCCCGCCACCAACAGTAAACTGCCCGTCTCTTAACGGCGGGCAGTCCATGACCAACATCCCGGATCAAGATTATCAGCAGCGCGCGTCCTGGCGCAGGCTTACTGTTTTCAGCCTGATATTTATCGCCATGACCGCCGCAGGGCTCTACGCGGTTTACGACCAGTTTGCCGGGCGCAGCGTAACCTTCGACACGCGCCTGGTCTCGCCACAAGCGCTCGCCTCCATCATTGGCCTGTTGGTCGTTTATTTCGCATCTGACGGCCTGCGGCTGCATTTCACCCTGCGGGCGCTGGGGCACCGCTTGCCCTTCCCGGCGATTTTCCGGCTGGTGTTCATCAACCTGTTTTTCTCCAATGTGACGCCCATGGCCACCGGGGGCGGCTTTGCGCAGATCTGGTATCTCCAGCATCATGGCGTGCCGGTGGGCCGCGCCACGGCGGCCACCACCATCCGCACCGTGATCGCGGTGATCTTTATCTTTTCCCTCACACCGGTATTCCTGCTCACGCTCAGCGCTCTGGATAATCAACCCCTGGTCGGTGAACTGGGGCCGGTGCTCGCCGTGCTGATCCTCCTGTACCTCGGCTTTTTCATGGTGGTGCTGTTCCGCACCCATTGGCTGATTGCACCCTTGGCCCGGCTTTTGAGCTCACTGCACCGGTTTCACCTGATCAGTGAACGCCGGCATCGACGCTGGCAGTTCAAGGCCAAGCGGGAGATGATGCGATTCTCCCACAGCTTTGGCGACTACCTCAGGGGCCCCAAACGGTTCGTTGCGCTGTCGGTGCTGTTCACCTTTGTGTTCCTGCTCAGTCTCTTCAGTTTTCCAGCGTTGCTGATCTCAACCCTGGATTACGAGGTAGACTACCTCGTGAGCACGGGACTGCTGGTGGTCACAACTTTTGTGATGTACTTTTCACCCACACCCGGTGCGTCTGGCATTTCGGAAGGGGTGTTCGGCAGTTTCTTCCGGGACATACTCACAGCCAACCACCTGGTGCTGGTAACCATCAGTTGGCGATTCATCACCATCTACCTAGGCATGTTGGTCGGCCTGGTGATACTGCAACGGGAACTGGTGAGAAGCAGGAAGGCATCCGAATGAAGCGACGTCACCCATTAAAAGTGCTGTTCTACATCAGCCTGACGATCGTTGTACTGCTGATCGGGTACAAGGCCTACCTGAACCTGTTCGAGCCGGATTTCGAGGCCCTGCACACGGAACAGGTCGCCCGCATCCACGACATGCTCTCCGATGACGGCGGTTTCAGTTTCGCGGTCGTGGGCAATATCAATAATTCCGTGGGCGTGTTCGAGGAACGCATGATACCGGCCCTCAACCAGTCCGGCGTGGATTTTATGGTGTCCGCCGGTAACGCGGTGAGTGGCGGCGGCGAAGACAAGTACCGGGCCATCCAGGGCACACTCTCCCATCTGGAGATTCCCTACCTGCTGACCTTCGGTGAGAATGAGTACGAGAACTTTGGCAGTTACCGGTTTTACGACCACTTCGGCCCTCACTTCTTCAGCATCAAGGCCGGCGGCGCCCGTCTGATCTTCCTCGACAGCACTAGCAAGACGCCCTGGCAATGGCAGATCCGCTGGCTGAATGACCTGTTAAGCCAGGAACCCAACCGGCTGCGCTTTCTCTTCATCGGTCACCCGCTGCTCCACCCGGATCAGGAAGCCCCTTTCGAGCAGGATGATGATTTCCTGCAACCCCCGGAATTCAGAACGGCCTTGCTGGACGCCATCGACCGCCATGATGTTGATATGGTGTTCTCCGCCAACCTCTCGCTGTATGCCGATCAGGTCGAGGGTGATACACGCTTCATCACCACCGGCGGAGCGGGCGGGCTGGTGCTGAACAACGACACCAGCTTCTACCACTATGTCCGCATCGACGTGAACGACGACGGCGAAATCAGCCATTCGATGGCGCGCCTGGAGGCGAGACAGCACCCTGTATTGAGCACGCTGGAATCGCTCTGGTTCTTTATCTATTCCCTGTTCTATGTGGGCTACATCAACTTCATCCTGCTGGTGGCGGTGTTCGTACTGATCAGCACCAAGCTGTACAGCGCCATTTTCGTGGCGAAGGACTACTACCCGGACTACGATCTGGACCCCCAGCCCTGGCTGTCGAAACCCTTGCGGGTAGCCATGTTCACCAACAACTACCTGCCGTTCATTGGCGGCGTGCCCATCTCCATCGCACGCCTGCGCAAAGGCCTGGAAACCCTGGGGGACATCATCCTCATCGTTTGCCCCCGCTATCGCGACCAACCGACCGAGGAAACCGACGTGGTGCGGGTGCCGTCCCTGCTGGCTATGGGGGAGAAACGGGAGTTCCGCCTTGCCAACGTCTTCCTGGCAAGGATCCGCCGACAGGTGAGAGCGTTCAAACCCGACATCATCCACATTCACCACCCCATCTGGCTGGGCTCGCTGGGGCTGTTCGTGGCCCGGCGCCTGAAAGTACCGGCGGTGTACACCTACCACACCCGACTTGAGCACTACGCCCACTTCGTGCCGCTGCCGGGCAATCTGTTCCGCAACCTGATCTCCCACGAGCTGATCAAACGCTTCGCCAACAAATGCGATGGTGTGATTGTGCCCACCGACTCCACCGAGGAGTACCTGCGGATGATCGGCGTGAAAAGCCCCACATTCGTGCAGCCTACGGGCATTGAGTACCAGACATTTCAGGAAGTGGACGACGGTGATGTTCGCAAACTGCGGGACTCCCTGGGCATCAGCGATGAGACCGTGTTTGTCAGCGTCTCGCGACTGTCCAACGAGAAGAACATTGATTTCATGATCAATGCCATTGAGGAGCTTCGCCGGCGCACAGACCGCCCTTTCCGATTCCTGATGATTGGTGAAGGACACCAGCACGAACGACTGCAGCAGCGGATTGATGAGCTGGGACTTCAGGACTGTTTTACACTCGTCGGCTCCATCCCGCCGGACGATATGGCCACCTGGTATCACCTGGGCGACGCGTTCCTGTTTGCTTCCAAATCCGAAACCCAGGGCATGGTGATCCTGGAGGCCATGGCAGCCGGGTTACCGGTGGTGGCGGTGCGTTCCAGTGGCATCGAGGACGTGGTGCGCCATGGCTACAACGGCTTCAAAACGCCGGAAAAACAGGACCAGTGGTGTGAGCGAGTGCAACAGCTGCTGGAAGACGATGCCTTGCGTCAGGAACTGGCCGATCACGCACTGGCGTTCGCGGCGGACTATTCCGTTGAGCAGTTTGCCCGGGACATGCGGGAAATCTACGCCCTGACGCTGGCGCGATCAGCCTCTCGCTGAGTGAGTCACCACGTCGGTTTTAACATCGGAGATGATCGGTTTAAACTGGAAAAGCGTACTTCAAAGGATCTTTTTCGATTTGGAGACTGACAGTGACAGGTATTCCCGTTGGCATCAGCACCTGCCTGCTGGGCAAGGAAGTCCGCCATGATGGCGGCCACAAGCATTCCCGCTTCTGCACCCAGGTACTTTCCCGCCATTTCGAGTTTCGTTCCATCTGCCCGGAGCTGGAAGCGGGCCTCGGTGTGCCCCGGCCCGCCATTCACCTGCGTGAATATCACGACGGCCTGAAGCTGATCGAAACCAAAGGCACGGCGGACCATACGGATGCCATGCAGGGATTTATCGACCAGGTTCTACCGACTCTGGCGGATTTGCGGGGCTACATCCTGATGGCCAAGTCTCCCAGCTGCGGCATGGAGCGCATCAAGGTGCACAATGAAGACGGCAATGTCACCCGCAGGGATGGCCGGGGCCTGTTTGCCGAGGCACTGATTCGTCGCTACCCGCTGATGCCGGTGGAAGAAGAGGGCCGTCTGAACGACGACATGCTGAGGGAAAACTTTATAGAGCGGGTATTTGCCTACGATGACTGGATGCAGAACGTGGCTGGCGACAACCTCACCGCCCGTGCATTGATCGAGTTCCATACCCGCCACAAGTTCCAGCTACTGGCTCATTCCGAGAAGATCTATCGGCAGTTGGGGCCGATGCTCGGCGACCTGAAATCAGAACCGTTGAAAGACATTGCTGACCGATACATCTCGTCGTTCATGGAAGCGATGACCCAGCGCGTCAGCCGGGGTTCCCACGTGAACGCCATGCAGCACCTGATGGGCTATCTGCGGGATGCCATGGCAGACGAAGACCGGCAGGTACTGATGGAGCAGATAGACGCCTACCACCGGGGCGAGGTGCCCTTGGTGGTGCCCATGACGTTGCTACGGATGGCCCAGCGGCGGGAGCCGGTGGACTATCTCAGCAGCCAGAAATACCTGACCCCCTACCCGGATGAGCTGGGGCTCAGGAATCGAGTATAACGCCTGGTCAGAATCCGTAGAGCAGTGACACGGACACCTGAGTATCGGTGTCTTCGGAGCCCTCAGGCTCATCTGAAACATACTGAACCAGATACGCAGCCTTCATTGACAGGTTACCCACAACCGTTGCCTGTATGGATGTTTCCGACTCACTGATGGTGTTGTTCTCCGACAAGCCGATTTCGGCACTCAGCTTCTGACGAAACAACGCAGTCTCAGAGAGGGCGTAGTCGAACTTTCCTGCCAAGCGCGCGATGGCTTCTTCCTCCTCTTGATTGCCGTCTGCTTCCGGTTCCTCGAGCCTGTTAAACCGATAACCGCCACCGACAGACAGATCAAGAAAAGAGCGCTTGCCACGTTGCCAGACCCGGTTACCGTAACCGGTGGTCAACGAGGACTGGAAGTCATACCCGGAAAAACGGTCGTCTTCATACGCTCCGCGTACGAACAGGTATTGGCTGCCCTCGAACTTGTAATCAGACTGCACTTCAGCGCTGTATTTTTCAGCCGTTGTGGTGTCATCGGTTTCGGAATAATATGAACGAAAATCACCGGTATTCCGCCACTCTGAAACTTCGTGGAGTAGGCCCAGACGGCCGTTGATATTGGTCTCCTCGGTGTTGCCGGACGTGACAAGCACACCCGCTTCCCCTTCACCTTCCCAATTGTCAAACTCAGCGCCAACGACCATCGTCGGCGATACCGTCAGAGTAATGATCGCCAGGGTTGCTCTGAACTGCATGGAATCTCCTTGATTATTGTCAGGATTTTGCGCAACGCTCTCCCATGGCGCTCTTGCGGGCCTGCTGTTCCCGCTCCGCCTTTTTCCGGGCTTTACGCTCCGCTACAATGCGCGCCGCTGCGCCACCTACATGGGCTTCGCCGCGCCGTTCTGCCAACCGCATTTGCCGCTCACGCTCGGCAAAACGGGCTTTCTGCTCCGCCGTCAACGAATCGATGCAACGGTGGCAACTCACGCCCGGCTCATACTCCGGGCGCTGTTTGTCTTCCTCGGTGATCGGCCGGCGGCAGGCGTGACACTGATCGAACTCACCCCGTTCCAGCTTGTGGTTCACCGTTACTCGGTCATCAAATACAAAGCACTCCCCTTGCCACAGGCTTTGTGATTCCGGGACTTCCTCGAGGTACCGGAGAATACCGCCCTTCAGGTGGTAGACCTCATCAAACCCCTGCTCCTTCAGGAACGCCGTGGATTTCTCACAGCGGATACCACCGGTACAGAACATGGCGACCTTCTTGTGCTTCGAAGGGTCCAGGTTCTCTTTCACATACTCCGGAAACTCACGAAACGTATCTGTGGCCGGGTTTCTGGCATTCTCAAAGGTGCCGATCTCCACTTCATATTGGTTGCGTGTGTCTACCACCAATACGTCCGGATCTGAAATAAGATCATTCCACTCTTTGGGATCCACATAAGTACCCACGATCCGTTTCGGGTCAATGCCCTCCACTCCCATGGTGACGATCTCTTTCTTGAGCTTCACTTTGGTTCGCTTGAAGGGCTGGATGTCGACGAACGATTCTTTGTAGTCGATGCCCTCGAACCGCTGGTCAGCCTCCAACCAGTCGCGAATGGCATCCACACCTTCACGGCTGCCGGCTATGGTGCCGTTAATGCCCTCACGAGCCAGCAGCAATGTGCCGTGCACCTCTTTCTCCAACATCAGGTCCAGCAATGGCTGACGAAGGGCTTTGTAATCATTCAGAACTGCGAACTTATAAAGCGCGCAGACAACAACATCCTGGCTCATGAGTCTGGTTTCTCCTGCGGGCCGGACCGTAAATCCGGAGCATGGTTGATAATCGCCGACGGGCGCGAGGCAGCCATTCTAACGAATACGGACGAAGGAGAGTATTACGGGGAGTTACAGGGACGTCATTAACAATGCCCGGCGCTGCAGTTTTCGGCCTGGAAAACTCCCGCCGTACGGAAGTTTTCCAGGGAGAACCTGTCGCCGTATTATCGCTGGGAACCGGCCAGCTCCCGCTCAACCATCGCCGACAACTGCCCCCATCCGGGGCGGGTCAGGCGGATATTGTCCACCAACACGGTTGGGGTACTGGTAACGCGAAGCTGCATGGCCACTCGACGACTCTGCTCGATTTCTTCGACGTGGAGATCCGTGGTCATACACCGACTGAAACGGCGGTCATCAAGCCCCAGATCCTCGGCGTAGCGGCTAAAGGTATCAACCGGGCTGCTGGAACCGCTCCATTCGGTCTGCATGTCGAACAACTTGTCGTGCATGGCCCAGTAGCCATCCTGGTCACCCGCGCAACGAGCGGCCTGTGCCGCTGGCATGGCGTTGTCGTGCTGCTGGAGTGGCAGATCAAAGTACACAAACCGCACCTTGCCGGACTCCACGTATTCCTGTTTCAACTGCTGGCTGGCGTCCGAAAAACGCGCGCAGGCGGGGCACTGGTAGTCTGCGAACTCCCGCACCACCACGGGTGCGTCTTCGTCACCAACGGAGACGCCGAAGCGATCCAGTTGGGCAGGAAACGGGTCGGCATTGGGGCCGGCAACCGGCAACTCATCCGAGGTGGGGGCCGGGCTCGCGGTCAGGAAAAATACGCCCACCGCAACAAAAACAAGAACGATGACACTGATGCCGATATACAGCGACTTACGATCTTTCTTCCTGTTGGGCGGCGGTGCGCCGGTCTCTTTTCTTCTTTTTGCCTCGCCCATGGTAGAGCTCCTTGTTGTTTATTCATTCGTGGACGTTTTCATGCGGTAATGAGCACGCTAAGATCTTTATACATTACATAAGTTCCAACAAAAATTAAGGAATTCTCATGGCCTTACCTGAATCCCTGAAGACATCGCTGAGTCTCCCGCTGGTGGCGGCACCCATGTTCCTGATCTCCGGCCCGGAGATGGCGCTGGCCTGCTGCAAGCAGGGCATTGTTGGCAGCTTCCCGGCCCTGAACCAGCGCACCAGCGAAGGCTTCGAGGAATGGGTGATTCAGATGAACGAAGGCCTGAAAGACTTTCGGGAAACCCATCCGGACCAAACAGCCGCGCCTTACGCCGTGAACCTCATCGTTCATCGCACGAACCCGCGCTGGGAGGCCGATCTGGACCTGTGCGTGAAACACCAGGTGCCCATAGTGATCACCTCACTGGGAGCCGCCACCAAAGTGACCGAAGCGGTGCACAGTTACGGCGGCCTGGTATTCCACGATGTCACCAACCAGAAACACGCCCGCAAAGCAGCCGAAGCAGGTGTGGATGGCATTATCGCGGTGTCTGCCGGTGCGGGCGGACACGCCGGCATCATTAATCCGTTCGTGCTGGTGCACGAAATCCGAGAGGTATTCGAGGGCGTGATCCTGCTTGCCGGCGGGCTTTCCAAAGGCGAAGATATTCTGGCCGCCCAGGCGATGGGCGCTGACCTTTGCTATCTGGGCACGCGATTTATCAATACCACGGAATCGCGGGCGGAAGCGGCCTACCAGAACATGATCATCGAAGCGGTATCGGGCGATATCATCCACACGCCGGCGGTGTCAGGGATTCCCGCAAACTTTATGCGTCAGAGTCTGGAAGCCGCCGGCTACCCCATGGATAAACTGAACCAGGCCGGTGAGCTGAATTACGGCGATAAGCTCAAGCCCGTGGACGACGAAGCCAAAGCCTGGAAAACCGTCTGGTCCGCCGGCCAGGGCGTCAGCCAGATCACCGACGTTGTATCGGTCAGCGATCTTGTCGGGCGAATTGGTGATGAATATCGACGTGCCCGTGCGCGGCTCTGTGAGTAGAGCCGCCGAGCGCACTTATACCCGGAACTGGGATGCCTTGCCCTGCAGGGTGTCCAGTAGTTCCCCGATCTGCCCGCTGGCCTGATCTGAGCGCTCAATGGCGTCAACGGTTTCACCGGACAGGCGGGCAATGTCCGTCACGCTGACGCTGACTTCCCCCGCATTCCTGCTCTGCTCTTCCGCAACCGCCGAAATCTCAAGCGCGCGTTTCTGCAAACTACCCAGCATTTGGTTGATCTGGTCGAAGTGCTCGTCGGCGCGACGGAATTCGGCGGACGATTCCGCCACCTGCCCCGAAACCTGATCAATCACGGTCACGGTCTGGCGGCTGCCCCGCTGAAGGCGATCAATAATGCCCTGAATTTCCGTGGTGGATTCCTGGGTGCGGCTGGCCAGGGTACGCACTTCATCGGCCACGACCGCAAAGCCGCGCCCGGATTCGCCCGCCCTCGCCGCTTCAATGGCAGCGTTAAGCGCCAACAGGTTGGTCTGCTCAGCAATAGCTCCGATTACCGAGAGCACGGAATCAATTTCCGTACTCTGGCTGTTCAGCTCATTGACCGCCGCGACGGCCTGCTCCACGTTAGCAACAACCTGATCCAGACGCCCTCTTACATCACGGGAAATCGATGCCGTTGCCTCACTCTCCGCGTTTACGTTCTGGACGGAACCGGCTATTTCCTGGACGCTGTCAGCCACTTCGGCAATGCTGCCCGACATTGCCGACATGGTCTCCGACACCTCCGCCACTTCCTGCTGCTGGCGATTAACGGCCGATACCGCATCGCGGCTGATCTGTCCCTGCTCACGGGCCCTGTCGGCAGCTGATTCGGCAGAAGACTTCACGTCTGACACCAGCTCCTGGATGCGGGCGATGAACTGATTCATGCCCCGTGCCATTTCCGTCAGTTCGTCGCGGCCCTTGAGGGATACCCGTCGAGTCAGATCGGCCTCACCGTCGGCTATCTGCCAGATGGCCGAACTCAACCGGAGCACACGGGGAAGAAGACCGCCGCCGAGCACGGCCGCCACCAGAACGATCAGCACAACCACGGAACCGATGGCAAGGAATGAGAGATTGGAGGAAAGGCTATCTGCCTCACGATCCAGTGCCTCCACGGTGCTATCAATACGTGCCTGCGTGTCTTCACCCATGGTGGCAAGCTGTTGCTGCAGGCGCTGGTTGACCTCTCCGGTCTCAGCCTCCAAAGTCTGGCGCAGCGCGTCGATACTGCCGGTGATGGTCTCACTGAATTCTTCTTCCAGGGCAGCGAGGTCACGGTTGATCCCTTCCAGTGAGAGCCCCATTTTCAGCTGACCAATCGCCGTGCCCTGGGGTTTTATATCGGCGGTGATAATAACCACATTGGGATCGCGACTTGCCGCATCCAGAACTTTGTTTGCTGCACCACGGCCTTCCCCCTGCTCCATTAAGGTGCGTACGCGATCATCCGTGCGATCAACATAACGGGTCAGCCTTTCCCCATATTGATCGTAATAAATCGCAAAAAGAACCGACTCCCGGGCATCCGCCAGCTCAATAAGATCCGTCAACCGCGGCACGTCCCGATCCCAGATCAGTGGCGCAGCGACCGCCGCCAGTACCTCCGCCAGCCCCTGCGCTTCAGACATGACCGCTGACCGAACGTTGTTCGCCACCCGCTCCTGTTGTGCCGTCTGCTGACGCGTCAATTCACCCGCCAACTCTTCCGTGGTCCTCTGCTGCATGAGCTGCAGGCGATTACGGACGTCTTCGCGCGTGTCACCAAACGACGCACTGACTTCCCGACTACTGGCCTCAAGAGCGGAACCGGCGGTCTCGACCAGGCTGTTCACCTGGTTGGAAATCAGCCATTGGCTCATGGCCACCTGCACCACGCCAGCAACAATCAGGATCAGGAAAACAGGTCGCAGCAAGCGGCTGGTTACCAGTGCCTTCAGAAAACGAGGGGGCATACGGACTCCGTCAACACGTTTGAATCACACATTCCGGCGGCAGGGCTCGGCCTGCCCGTCCAGACTTATGATTGACTATAGAGCAAAACCCGGACCACGGAGTGACGCAATCGTGTACGGATTTTGTAACGGCCCGGTGAAATTCTTTGAAACTGAGAATCCGACAGACGAGTTCCGTTAGCAAGACGGGGACTCGTTTGTGAACTTTCGTGCCCAATTGGCGTAAGCTCCCAGACACATCAATGAAAACAGGTGAAAAAATGCTGGGATTCCTGAAGGGCGATCCAAAGAAGAAACTGCAGAAGGAATACGAAGCCAAGCTTCAGAAGGCGCTGCATGCCCAGCGCAATGGTGACTTACGTACCCATGGCACGTTGATGGAGGAGGCGGAGAAGATTTATGCGGAGTTGCAGAAGATGGACAAGGAGTAGCATTTCAAGCTTGGCGGGTGGGTCGGCTGGCACACCCCTGTTCAAAACACGCCCGTAGATACGTCCATGTAGGGCTCGGTCGCGCCATCCCTGGCGCTCCACGGTTTTGAACAGGGGTGTGCCAGCCGACCTGGTGACTATGCCTCGCCTAAAAATTGCCTCAATTGTCGATTCAGGCGATCGACCTCACGTCGCATCTCCTGGACCTCGTCGAGAAGCTCAAGGGACATGGCCAACCCCGGTAGGTTCATTTTAAGATCACGCTGCAAACGCTGGGCCTTTCGCAAACGGGCGAGGGCCTCCAGATCAAATTGCCACTGGCGCGCTTCCGGGGATTCCTCGACCGGGGCGATCACACCGTAGCTCACCAGTTTAATAACAAACTCGGCGTGGCAGTCCCCGCGTTCGCATATTTCCCGCAAGGTGAATGTAGCGGTTGGTTCCACCAGTTCGACGCTCAGGATATGGTCTTTGTCAGTCATCCTTCATCCCCCGCTTACACATGCAACTTGCTGCGTGGATTGAATCCTTTTTCGGCCTCGGCCAACTGCTTGTAGAGTTCCTCGGCTTTTTCGCTGTGCCGCTCAGGCATCACGATCTGCAACACCACTAGCTGGTCGCCAGGATGCTTGCCTGGCAGGCCCTTGCCTTTAAGGCGCAGCTTGCGACCGCTGGAAGAGCCCTTGGGCACCTTCACGTTCACCTTCGAGCCCACGGTCGGAACCGTGACCGAGGCGCCAAGAGCCGCCTCCCAGGGTGCGATGGGAACCGTCACCATTATATCCCGCCCTTCGACCGTAAAGTGGGGGTGCGGTGCGTATTCCACCTCGATAAACAGGTCACCGTTCTCCGCACCACCCATGCCAGGAGCGCCCTGACCTTTCAGGCGGATGTGCTGCCCTTCTTTCATGCCAGCGGGGATCTTCACGTTGAGGGTTTTCTGGCGCGGTACGACGCGGCCTTGGGCGTCGGCTTCCTGGACGTTAAACGACACCTGCTTTTCGCAGCCGTGGAAGGCTTCCTCCAGGAACAGCGCGATCCGGGCATGAACGTCTTCACCCCGCATGCGCATAGATTGACGCGCGCCGCCGAAGCCACCGCCAAACGCGGAGCCAAATCCGGCTCCCGCGCGACGGCCGCCGCCGAAGATTTCCTCGAAGAAGTCGCTGAACTGCCGCGCATCGGCCTCGGTATAACCACCGCCCCCAAAGCCGGAGGCACTCTCCCATCCGGGAGGACGCTCAAACGACCCATCCTGCCGGGCGCCGTATTTCTTAAGCTCGTCGTATTCGGCCCGTTTTTCGGGGTCTTTCAGTACTTCATAGGCCTCGCTGACGTCCTTGAACTTGCCGGAGGCGTTCTCTTCCTTGCTGACATCCGGATGGTATTTCCGGGCCAGTTTGCGATAGGCCTTCTTGATGTCCTCGGGGGAGGCAGACTCGCTCACACCGAGTACGGCGTAATAGTCTTTGAAGTCCATGTTTTCCCTCACACCTGCTTTAATGGCTGGGCATTTTTCGCCCGATTATTAATTCTATATTTGATGAGGAAGTGAAAATTACAAGGTGGGGGTGTATCAGAATTGATGCGTATCAGGTGGCTGTGGCCTGGAGTTTAATCTGGGCACCTAGCCTGCAGGCTTTGCGGGTAGCGCAAAGGCGGGGCACTCTTCCGGGACACGCTGTAAATACGTCCCTGTACGCTCGACAAAAACATCCATGTTTTTGACGTTCCCGGAAGAGTGCCCCGCCTTCGCTTGTTCTGAACCTTCAGATATTTCTGACTCTGCAGGTATCTGAGATGACGATATGCGATATCACCGAGGTATCTCAAACACTGGTGGGAGGGACTGCTCAGAAATGTGGAGCGCCAGGGATGGCGCGACCAAGCCCTACATGGACGTATTTACGGGCGTTTTCTGAGCAGTCCCTCCCACCAGTGCAAGCCCGCCAGGCCAGCAGGCTACAAAGGAGGGGCAAACTCCAAAGCTTATCGAACCTTGGGATCCAGCTCACCAGAAGCATACCGCTCGAACATGCGTTCAAGGTTAACCGGTTTGATCTTGCTGGCGTTGCCGGCAGTACCGAAGGCTTCGTAGCGGGCAACGCAAACGTCAGTCATCGCCTGCATGGTCGCCTTCAGGAATTTACGCGGGTCGAACTCGGCCGGGTTCTGGGCCAGAAAGCGACGGGTTGCACCGGTGCTGGCCAGGCGCAGGTCGGTGTCGATGTTGACCTTGCGAACACCGTGCTTGATGCCTTCAACGATTTCCTCAACCGGCACGCCATAGGTTTCCGGGATCTCGCCGCCGTATTCGTTGATGATCTTCAACCACTCCTGGGGCACGGAGCTGGAGCCGTGCATAACCAGATGGGTGTCCGGGATGCGGGCGTGGATGGCTTTGATCTGGTCGATGGCCAGGATGTCACCGGTCGGCGGACGGGTGAACTTGTAGGCGCCGTGGCTGGTACCGATGGCAATGGCCAGGGCATCCACGTGGGTTTTCTGGACGAAATCCGCCGCTTCTTCCGGGTCGGTCAGCATCTGGCTGTGGTCCAGGGTGCCCTCTGCGCCAATACCGTCTTCTTCGCCGGCCTGCCCGGTTTCCAGGGAGCCCAGGCAGCCGAGTTCGCCTTCCACGGACACGCCACAGGCATGGGCCATCTCAACGGTGCGACGGGTAACATCTACGTTGTATTCGTAGTCGGTTGGGGTTTTGCCGTCTTCACCCAGGGAGCCGTCCATCATTACGGAGCTGAAGCCTAGCTGAATGGAGCGCTGACATACGGACGGGCTTGTGCCGTGATCCTGGTGCATAACCACCGGAATATGGGGAAACTCTTCAATGGCCGCCAGAATCAGATGGCGAAGGAAGGGAGCGCCGGCGTATTTACGGGCGCCGGCGGAGGCCTGGACTATCACCGGGGAGTCGGTTTTGTCAGCCGCTTCCATGATGGCGCGCATCTGCTCAAGGTTGTTCACGTTATACGCCGGTACACCGTAACCATGCTCGGCGGCGTGGTCCAGCAGTTGCCGCATCGATATCAGGGCCATTGGGGTTGTCTCCTTGGTTTATTAAACAATGTCTTTGGCAGACTTCTCTGGTTTGGAGTCTGCGTCAGAGGGCAGAGACACCCTCCCGGGACACGCTGTAAATACGTCCGTGTACGCTCGACAAAAACATCCATGTTTTTGACGGTCCCGGGAGAGTGTCTCTGCCCTCCTCGCGATTCAAGCTTGTGCTATGCGCCGCGCTGTTCGAGTACAGCAACCGCTGGCAGGGTTTTACCTTCCACGAATTCCAGGAAAGCACCGCCACCGGTGGAAATGTACGAGATTTTGTCACTCACACCGTACTTGTCAACGGCAGCAACGGTATCACCGCCGCCAGCCAGGGAGAAAGCGTCGCTTTCGGCGATGGCTTTCGCCAGGGATTGGGTGCCGTTGCTGAACTGGTCGAATTCGAAGACGCCGACCGGGCCGTTCCAAAGAATGGTCTTGGAGGACTTCAGCAAGCCGGCGAATTTGGAGGCGGTTTCGGGACCGACGTCCAGAATCATGTCGTCTTCGGTCACGTCGTCAATTTTTTTAGTGGTGGCTTTCGCAGTTTCAGCGAATTCGCTGGCGACAACTACATCTACAGGCAGCGGAATTTCAACGCGGGAGGCGATTTCCCGGGCGGTGTCGATCAGGTCGTGCTCGCACAGGGATTTGCCCACCGGGTGACCGGCAGCCGCCAGGAAGGTGTTGGCGATGCCGCCACCGACGATAATGGAGTCGCAGACTTTTTCCAGGGCGTTGAGCACGTCCAGTTTGGTGGATACTTTGGAGCCGCCGACAATCGCAACCACGGGCTTGGCCGGGTTATCCAGGGCTTTGCCGAGGGCTTCCAGCTCTGCGGCCAGCAGCGGGCCAGCGCAGGCTTCCGGGGCGAAGCGGGCAACGCCATGGGTAGAGGCCTGGGCGCGGTGGGCGGTGCCGAAGGCGTCCATCACGTAGACATCACACAACGCAGCGTACTTTTTGGAAAGCTCTTCGTCGTCTTTTTTCTCGCCCTTGTTGAAACGGACGTTTTCGAAAAGGACGACTTCGCCGTCGGCTACATCAACGCCCTCGAGGTAATCGGTGATCAGGCGAACTTCCTGACCCAGTACCTTGCTGAGGTGGTCGGCCACCGGTTTCATGGAGGAGGCTTCGTCGTAAACGCCTTCTTCCGGGCGGCCGAGATGGGACATCAGCATGACCTTTGCGCCTGCGTCCTTTGCCGCCTTAATCGTCGGCAGCGAGGCACGGATGCGGGCGTCGCTGGACACTTCGCCATTTTTTACCGGTACGTTGAGGTCTTCACGAATCAGTACCCGCTTACCGGCGAGGTCCAGATCGGTCATTCTCTTGATAGTCATCGTTGTTCATCCCCTGATCAAAAAATGTGTCAGTGGCTGGAGAGCCAGTGTTTGCTGACGTCCAGCATCCGATTTGCGAACCCCCACTCGTTATCAAACCAGCACAGCACCTTCACCATGGTGCCACCGGTTACGCGCGTCTGGCCTCCGTCGACGATGCCGGAGTGGGCGTCGTGATTAAAATCGGAGCTGGCCAGAAGCTCATCGGTGTAGCCCAGAATGTGTTTCAGCGGGCCGTGGGCGGCGTTTTTTAGTAAGTTGTTCACCGCCTCCACCGAGGTGTTTTCCCTGACATTCACCACCATGTCGATGGCCGACACGTTCATGGTGGGCACCCGCATGGCCACCGAGCTGAACCTGCCTTCCATGTGAGGCAGCAAGCGCTCAATGCCCTTCGCAAGACCTGTGTCGACCGGAACAATGTTGTGCAGGGCGCTGCGGGTTCGGCGCAGGTCCTGATGGTGGTAGGCGTCGATCACCGGCTGGTCATTCATGGCCGCGTGGATGGTGGTCGTGGTGCCGTGCTTCACTCCCAATGCCTCATCAAGCACTTGGATAACCGGCACCAGGCAATTGGTGGTGCAGGAGGCAGCAGCCACGATACGATCAGACTCGGCCAGTTGGTCCTGATTCACGCCATAAACAATGGTGCGATCCACATCGGATTCCGCCGGTTGTGAGAACAGCAGGCGTTCAGCACCAGCCTTCAGGTGTTGCTCGGCCGTCGCACGGTCGGTGAAAGCACCGGAGCACTCCAGCACCAGATCAATGCCCAGCTCGTCCCAGGGCAGCTCCGATGCTTCGGCGCAACGGACGACGCGAATACGGTCCCCGTTTACCAGCAGGTAATCGCCCTCAACGTTTATCTCACCCTGGAATCGACCATGAGTGGAGTCGTAGCGGGTGAGATGGGCAATGGTATCGATATCCGCCAGCTCGTTGATCGCGACCACCTGAAGGTGATCGCGAAAACGATTCTCGTAGAGTGCACGCAAGACGCACTGGCCGATACGGCCGTATCCATTGATGGCGATGCGATACGGTGCAGCGGTACTCATCAGGCTTCCAGCAGTTCCCCGGCCACAGCGACAATGTTGTCTACCGTAAAGCCGAACTCCTTGAACAGCTCACCGGCAGGCGCGGACTCACCGAAGGTGCTCATGCCCACCACGCGGCCGTCCAGGCCAACGTACTTGTACCAGTAATCTTCAATAGCGGCCTCGACGGCGACCCGGTTGGTCACTTCGAGCGGCAGCACTTCCTGCTTATACGCAGCGCTCTGGGCATCGAAGGTGTCGGTGGATGGCATGGACACCACGCGAACCTTGTTACCCTTCTGGCGCAGAGCTTCGGCTGCGTCCTGAGCCAGCCCCACTTCACCACCAGTGGCGATGAGGATCAGGTCCGGCGTGCCTTCGCTGTCTGACAGGATGTAGCCACCCTTGGCGATGTTGGCCAGTTGCTCGGCATCACGCTGCTGGTGCGGCAGTCCCTGACGGGAGAAGACCAGCGCAGTCGGGCCATCGACACGCTCCAGGGCAGCTTTCCAGCCAACCGCCGACTCAACGGCATCCGCCGGGCGCCAGGTGCTCATGTTAGGCGTGGTGCGTAGACTGGCCAGTTGCTCGATGGGCTGATGCGTGGGGCCATCTTCACCCAGGCCGATGGAGTCGTGGGTGAACACATAGATGGAGCGCTGTTTCATCAACGCTGCCATGCGCACGGCGTTGCGGCAGTATTCCATGAAGATCAGGAAGGTAGCGCCGTAAGGTACGAAGCCGCCATGCAGGGCAACGCCGTTCATGATGGCGGCCATGCCGAATTCGCGAACACCGTAATAAACGTAGTTACCGCTGGCGTCTTCTTTGGTCAGTGGCTTACTGCCATTCCAGATGGTGAGGTTGGAGCCCGCCAGGTCGGCAGAGCCACCCAGCAATTCCGGCAGCATCGGGCCATAGGCGTTCAGGGTGTTCTGGGACGCCTTACGGCTGGCGACAGTTTCGCCTTTGTCCTGGCACTCCTGAATATACGCCTGGGCCTTCTCAGAGAAGTCTGCCGGCAGCTCTCCGGCCATACGACGCTTGAGCTCAGCGGCCAGTTCCGGTTCCGCCTTTTCGTAGTCGGCAAACGCCTGTTCCCACTCAGCCTGTGCGGCGGAGCCTTTTTCACGGGCATCCCAGGCACCGTATATTTCCGACGGGATCTCGAAAGCACCGTGGTTCCAGCCCAGCTTCTCACGGGTCAGTGCAATTTCGTCCTCACCCAGCGCAGCGCCGTGACAGGCTTCGGTGCCCTGCTTGTTGGGGGAACCAAAACCAATAATGGTCTTGCAGCAGATCAGCGTGGGCTGAGTTGTGTTGGCCCGGCCGGCCTCAATGGCAGCGCGAACGGCCTCCGGGTTATGGCCATCAACCTCGGGAATCACCTGCCAGCCATAAGCTTCGAAACGTTTGGGCGTGTCGTCGGTAAACCAGCCGTCCACTTCACCGTCGATGGAGATGCCGTTGTCGTCGTAGAACATGATCAGCTTGCCAAGGCCCAATGTACCGGCCAGGGAAGACACCTCGTGGGAAATGCCTTCCATCAGGCAACCATCGCCCAGGAAGGCGTAGGTGTAGTGATCAACAACATTATGGCCAGGGCGGTTGAACTGCTCCGCCAGGGTTTTCTCCGCCAGCGCAAAGCCGACCGCATTGGCGACACCCTGTCCCAGCGGGCCGGTGGTGGTTTCAACACCCGGCGTGTAGCCGTATTCCGGGTGGCCCGGGGTTTTGGAGTGCAGTTGGCGGAAACTCTTGATGTCATCAATGGAGACGTCATAACCGCTCAGGTGCAGCAGGGAATACTGCAGCATGGAGCCATGGCCGTTGGACATCACAAACCGGTCACGGTTAGCCCACGTGGGGTTGGCCGGATTGTGACTAAGGAAATCATTCCAGAGGACCTCGGCGATGTCCGCCATACCCATGGGCGCGCCCGGGTGGCCGGATTTGGCTTTCTGAACCGCATCCATGCTCAGCGCGCGAATGGCGTTGGCGAGATCTGTGCGAGACGGCATTGACGTTTCTCCAGTTTTTGGTCGGCAAAAGGTGAACGGTTAAAAAGAAGGCGCGTATTTTCGCCGATTAGTGACCACCGGGGCAAATCGGCGACACTCTTTTTATGAATGTTTTACGGATGTTTTCAACACCGGAATTTTCGCACAGAAATTTTATCTGATTTTTCAAACAGATCTAAATCTATATCAATTTATTTTGATATAGATATTGATTGCCCGGAAAGACATGCCTACACTTCTTTCCCATGACATCCATGACCACACCTGAAAATGACCTGTCCTCCGTGGACGCCCTGGCACCGATCTTCAAAGCGAGCGGAGACCCGTTGCGCCTGGAGATTCTGCGGGTGTTGCGTCGGGACACCTTCGGTGTACTGGAACTGAGCCAGCTCTTCGAGATGCGCCAGTCGGGCATGAGCCATCATCTGAAGGTGATGCACAAGGCAGGACTGCTTGAGCCCCAGCGGGAAGGCAACGCCATTTTCTACCGGCGTCCTCTGAATCTCGAAAGCGACAAGCTGACGGATCAGACCATCCGCCAGGTCTTCCAGAGCGTGGATCGCGCTCCTTTGTCGGCGCACCTGCAGGAAAAAATCGAAGCCATTCGCAATCAGCGTGCGGACCAATCCCAGGCGTTCTTCGCCCGTTATGCCGAGAAATTTCGGGAGCAGCAGGAACTCATCGCCGCGTTCGATCTATACGCCGAACCGGTGGCGAACCTGATTCGCAATCGATCCGAACGTCATCGATGGAAAACAGCACTGGAAATCGGTCCCGGTGAGGGCGCATTCCTGCCGGTGCTTTCAAACATCTGCGAACACGTCGTGGCACTGGACAACTCTCGCGACATGCTGGCCAAGACCACCCGAACCTGCATCGACGAACGCCTGAATAATGTTGACCTGATCGAAGGCGTCACCGACAACCTGCTGGCACGTGGTGACGATTTTGATCTAGTGGTGGCCAACATGGTCCTGCACCACGTACCTAGCCCCGCGGACATTTTTCTGGATGCCTCGGCATTGATGAACACCGGTGGCTGCCTGTTTGTCAGTGATCTGTGCAGCCATGACCAGGATTGGGCGAAGGAAGCCTGCGGCGATCTATGGCTGGGCTTTGAACCGGAAGAGCTTACCAGTTGGGCCACCGATGCAGGCCTGGTTGCGGGTGAGTCGCTGTTCATCGGGCTGAGAAACGGCTTCCAGGTGCAGGTGAGAGAATTCTGGAAAACCGCAGAGTCCACATAGGACAGAAATAAAAACTGTATCAATTTTTTTTGATATAGAAATATGCAGACTCTGAAAACTGATTTACGATACCGAACATCAAAACTGCCGGCCTTAATCAAACTCCATTGCCGGCCCGAATTTGCAACGCTCACAGAGGAGCAACCCTATGTCTGATTACAGCGTCTTTACCTCCGAATCGGTCTCTGAAGGCCATCCTGATAAATTGGCTGACCAGATTTCCGATGCCGTCCTCGACGCCATCCTGGTTGACGACCCTCATGCCCGGGTTGCGTGCGAAACCATGGTAAAGACCGGGGTGGCGATCGTCGGTGGTGAAATCACGACCAGCGCCTGGGTGGACCTGGAAGACCTGGTGCGCGGCGTGATCAAGGACATCGGCTACACCTCCTCTACCGTGGGCTACGACGGTGACACCTGCGGCATTATCAACATCATTGGCAAGCAGTCCGTGGACATCGCCCAGGGCGTTGACCGCCAGAAGCCGGAAGACCAGGGCGCCGGCGACCAGGGCCTGATGTTCGGCTACGCCAGCAACGAAACCGACGTGCTGATGCCGGCCCCGATCACTTTCTCTCACCGTCTGGTACAACGCCAGGCCGAAGCCCGCAAAAGCGGCTTGCTGCCATGGCTGCGCCCCGACGCGAAAAGCCAGGTCACCTGCCGCTATGAAAACGGCAAGGTCACCGGCATCGACGCCATTGTTCTGTCCACCCAGCACGACGAAGACGTGTCCCAGGCAGATCTGAAAGAAGCCGTCATGGAACTGATCGTCAAGCACGCTCTGCCGGCGGAGTTGCTGCACAAGGATACCCAGTTCCACATCAACCCGACTGGCAAGTTCGTGATCGGCGGCCCTGTGGGCGACTGCGGCCTGACCGGTCGCAAGATCATTGTCGACACCTACGGCGGCATGGCCCGTCACGGCGGCGGCGCCTTCTCCGGCAAGGACCCGTCCAAGGTGGACCGTTCAGCCGCTTACGCCGGCCGTTACGTGGCGAAGAACATTGTCGCCGCTGGCCTGGCTGAGAAGTGCGAGATCCAGGTGTCCTACGCCATCGGCGTGGCGCAGCCAACGTCCATCTCCCTGAATACCTTCGGCACTGGCAAGATCAGCGACGACAAGATCATCAAGCTGGTCCGCGAGCACTTCGACCTTCGCCCGTATGCAATTACCAACATGCTGGACCTGCTGCACCCGATGTATCGGGCCACCGCGGCCTACGGCCACTTTGGTCGCGAGCCGGTTGAGATGACGGTTGGCGGCAAGACGTTTACTGCCTTCCCATGGGAGAAGACAGATCGGGCTGACCTGTTGAAGGATGCCGCTGGTATTTGATTTGAAGACCGGTCGTACACACGACCATCACCACTATTTATACGACGGGAGAACACCATGAGCACTCCGGCAGAAAAACTGAAGCAATTCGATGATTACAAAGTTCGCGATATCTCTCTCGCGGGCTGGGGCCGTAAGGAAATCAACATCGCCGAAGGCGAAATGCCTGCGCTGATGGCCCTGCGTGAAAAGTACAAAACCGAGCAGCCGCTGAAAGGCGCCAACATCATGGGCTGCATTCACATGACCATCCAGACCGCCGTGCTGATCGAAACACTGGTTGAACTGGGCGCCACAGTGCGCTGGTCATCGTGCAACATCTTCTCGACCCAGGATCAGGCAGCCGCCGCTATCGCCGAGAGTGGCGTCCCTGTTTTCGCCTGGAAAGGTGAGACCGACGAAGAATACGACTGGTGCCTCGAGCGCACCGTAGGCGCCGACGTGGACGGCTGGGAACCCAACATGATTCTGGACGACGGCGGCGACCTGACGGCGCTGCTCCACGAAAAGTATCCGGAAATTCTGGCCAACTGCCACGGCGTCACCGAGGAAACCACCACCGGCGTACACCGCCTGCAGGAAATGCTGCGGGACGGCAAGCTGAAGGTGCCGGCCATCAACGTCAACGACGCAGTGACCAAGTCCAAGAACGACAACAAGTACGGCTGCCGCCACAGCCTGAACGACGCCATCAAGCGCGCCACCGACCACCTGCTGTCTGGCAAGAAAGCACTGGTCATCGGCTACGGCGATGTGGGCAAGGGTTCTGCCGCTTCCCTGCGTCAGGAAGGCATGATCGTGAAGGTCACCGAAGCCGATCCAATCTGCGCCATGCAGGCCTGCATGGACGGTTTCGAAGTGGTGTCGCCTTACCTCGACGGCGTCAACACTGGCACCGAAGCAGGCGTGGACAAGGCGCTGTTGCAGAACACCGACTTGCTGGTAAGCACCACCGGCAACATGAACGTGTGTGATGCCAACATGCTCAAGGCGATCAAGAGCGGCGCGGTGGTGTGCAACATCGGCCACTTCGACAACGAAATCGACACCGCCTACATGCGCAAGAACTGGGAGTGGGACGAGGTCAAACCGCAGGTGCACGTGGTGTATCGCGACAAGGCCGCCAACGACCACCTTATCCTGCTGTCCGAAGGCCGTCTGGTGAACCTGGGCAACGCCACCGGTCACCCATCACGGATCATGGACGGTTCCTTCGCCAATCAGGTGCTGGCGCAGATGTATCTGTTCGAGCGCAAGTTTGCCGACCTTCCGGAAGAGGCACGTGAAAAGGGTATCTACGTTCAGGTTCTGCCAAAACATCTGGACGAGGAAGTGGCCCGCGCCATGGTGGAAGGCTTTGGTGGCGTGATCACCAAGATGACGCCGGAGCAGGCAAAGTATATTGGTGTACCGGTCGAAGGCCCGTACAAGCCGGAAAGTTACAAGTACTGATCAGGTAGCAGCATGGAAACCCAGAAACAGTTCAAACGTCGCTTCAGCTTTGAGTTTTTTCCACCCAAGACCGACAAGGGCTGGGACAAGCTGCAGGGCGTGCGCAATACGCTGGCCGAGGTTGACCCGGATTTCTTCTCGGTCACCTTTGGCGCTGGCGGCTCCACCCGGGACCGTACCGTGCAGACGGTACTGGACCTGCACAAACGGGGCGTGTCCACCGCGCCGCACCTGTCCTGCGTGGGCGCCACCCGCGACAGCATTGCGGAACTGCTGGATGTTTACCGCGACAACGGCATCAACCGCATCGTCGCCCTGCGAGGCGACATGCCATCCGGCATGGGCGCTGCTGGTGAACTGCGTTACGCCAATGAGCTGGTGAGTTTTATCCGCGAGTACAGCGGCGATACCTTCAATATTGAAGTAGCGGCCTACCCGGAGTTTCATCCCCAGGCCCGCACCGCGGAAGACGACCTGAAGAACTTCGCCCGCAAGGTCGAAGCGGGTGCCAACAGCGCCATCACCCAGTACTTCTTCAACGCGGACAGCTACTTCTATTTCATCGACCGTCTGGAGAAGATGGGCGTCACCATTCCGGTGGTGCCAGGCATCATGCCCATCGTCAACTTCTCCAACCTGACCCGATTCTCGGACATGTGCGGCGCGGAAATCCCCCGCTGGATCCGCAAGCAGCTGGAGGCCTACGGCGACGACAGTGACAGCATCCGCAAATTCGGTGAGGAAGTGGTCACCGAGATGTGTGCGAAACTGATTGCTGCCGGGGCACCCGGATTGCACTTCTATACCCTGAACCAGGCGGAACCGAGCCTGAGTATCTGGAAAAACCTGGGGATTGGTGAGCGGGAGAAGATCGCGTTTTAAGTTTTCGCCGCTCTCCCCGACGCTCCCCCAACTCTCTCCCTCCATGGGAGAGGGTTCACCCCCGCCAACCATTTGATTTCCTGCATTTCTCCTCCTGATGGTCTAAAGTGTAGTGGTTGTAGTTCCACTAACCACCCCCGGGGAGAACTGGCTTGATCAGTCTGCATTTTCGGAGCGCTCCACCGAGCGCACGGGTGACAACAAGCAAAAACAGGAGATTGTATGAGCACCAAATGGCTTAAGACGGTTGGCGCAACATTGGCACTTACCGTTGCCGCAGGCACTGCCAGCGCAGAGACCCTGCGCGTCGTCACCGACCCCAGCTTCGTGCCGTTCGAAATGATGGACCAGGAAACCGGCGAAATGATCGGTTTCGACATGGAGATCATCCGCGAAGTGGCAGACCGTGCCGGCTTTGAGATCGACCTGAACACCATGGACTTCAATGGCATCATCCCAGCCCTGCAGACAGGCAACGTGGACATTGCCATTGCCGGGATCACCATCACCGAAGAGCGTGAGGAAATCGTTGATTTCTCCGACCCGTATTACGATTCCGGCCTGAGAATTCTGGTGCGCCAGGACAACGACAAGGTTGGCGAGATTTCCGACCTGGAAAGCGTGAAGATCGGCACCAAGATCGGCAGCACCAGTTACGACTACCTGATGAAGACGCTGGACGAGAATGACGGCGTAACGCCCTACCCAGGCAGTTCAGACATGTACATGGCGCTGATGTCAGGCGCCGTTGACGCGGTGTTCTACGATGCGCCCAACGTTGGCTACTTCGCCAGCACCCGCGGTGAAGGCAAGGTCAAAACCGTTGGCAAACTCTATGAAGGCCAGCAGTACGGCATCGCCCTGAAAAACGGCAGTGAGTGGGTGGATGACGTTAACGAAGCCCTGGCCTCCATCAAGGAAGACGGCACCTACAAGAAGATCTACGAGAAGTGGTTCGGCCCCATGCCGGAAGACATGTAAAACTGAAAACCACAGCCGGGGTGTACAACACCCCGGCTGGTAACTCCCCATCCAACGGAGACATCCACTGTGGAATTCCAGTTTCAGTTTGACTGGCAGGCAGCCATCAACGCCGTTCCTTATTTGCTCAAAGGTATTCCCTATACCCTGCTTATTTCTTTTGGCGGCCTCGCCATTGGTTTTGTGCTGGGCATTATTTTCGGCCTGCTGAGCATCAACAAAAAATGGTTTTTTCGCTGGCCCGCAACCGCGTACATCGAAATTTTCCGCGGCACCCCCATTCTCGTGCAGGTGCTTTTTATCTTTTACGGTCTGCCCGATCTGGTTGGCGGCCCGATTGACCCGCTGACCGCCGGTATCGCCGCCATTGCCCTGAACTCCGGCGCCTATATTTCCGAAGTGGTCCGGGGCGGCGTGCAATCCATCGACAAGGGCCAGACCGAAGCCGGCCTGTCGCTGGGCCTGTCGCGCTCCCAGACCTTCTGGTCGATTATCTGGCCCCAGGCCTTCCGCCGCATGATTCCGCCCTTGGGCAATCAGGCGATCGTGAGCATCAAGGACACATCACTGTTCTCGGTCATCGGTGTGGGTGAACTGGTTCGCCAGGGCCAGGTGTACATCGCCAACACCTTTACCGCCTTCGAGGTCTACTTCGTGGTGGCGATCATGTACCTCGCGATTACCCTCTCCCTCTCACTCGTGCTCCGCCTGATAGAGCGGCGCGGACTGGCTTCTGTCTGAAGGATAGGTACCCATGACACAGATCGTGCAAATGCAGGGCATGAACAAGTACTTCGGTACCCTGCATGTCCTCAAGGAAATTGACCTGACCGTTGAAGCCGGCGAAGTGGTGGTGGTTATCGGCGCCAGTGGCTCCGGCAAATCCACCCTCATCCGCTGCGTCAACGGCCTCGAAGAGTTCGAGTCCGGCAAGCTGATGGTCGACGGCAACGAGCTTGCCCCGAAGAGTGGCAACCCGAAAGCCCTGGCTGAAATCCGCAAGGAAGTCGGCATGGTGTTCCAGCAATTCAACCTGTTCCCGCATCTGACGGTGAAAAAGAACATCATGCTGGCGCCCCGAAAGGTGAAGGATGCGTCTGAGACCGTTGCCAACGCCACAGCCGAACGGCTCCTGAACCGCGTGGGCATCGGCAGCCAGGCCGACAAATTCCCAAGCCAGCTCTCAGGCGGCCAGCAGCAGCGCGTAGCCATTGCTCGCGCACTGGCCATGGAACCCCGGCTGATGCTGTTCGACGAACCCACCTCCGCCCTGGACCCGGAAATGATCGGCGAAGTGCTGGACGTGATGCGGGAGTTGGCCAAGGAAGGAATGACCATGATGGTGGTCACCCACGAAATGGGCTTCGCCCGCGAAGTGGCCGACCGCGTGATCTACATCCACGAAGGCCAGATTGTCGAGGAAGGCAAACCGGCAGATGTCTTCGACAACCCGCAGAATGAACGCACCCAAGCGTTTCTGAGCCGGGTTTTGGCGCACTGAGCTAAGCTAACATAGCCCCCGATCCTGGGGGCTTTTTCTTGGATGCCTCCCGACGACAGACAATAACGGACGCTCGCTTTCTTCCCAGGCTCCCGGTTTTGACAAAGCCAAACCACAACATTATTATGACTATTAAATTGCACGAAATTTTGAGCAATTATTTGATCAAATCATCATGGTTATAGAGAGGGTTCGTCATGGAAACTCACGCCATCTTGGCGGAGAAATCCGTAAGCATCTCTGCGTTACGCAACAATCCCGCGCAGTATTTTGGCGATCAACCCATTGCTGTTCTGAGCCATAACAAGCCAGCAGGCTATGTTATTGGCGCCGAACTCTTTGAAGAAATGATGAAGCTGATTGGCGACAAGGAAGAAGCCCGGACGTTTCGCGGCCGCTTCAGGCCGTCTGGGGCTGAGTTGACAGAGTACTGCCAAAGCGGTGCTAAAGCGCTGGAGAAGGCCAAGCCTGAGGATTTGGAGGAATTTACTAGGTGGTAGCCGTTTTCACGTCCAGAATCATCGGGAAATCGATGCCGGAAGGACAACTAAAGGATCTGGTGGAAGACTTCAGGAATTACAAGTCAACGGGGCACCGCCCTGAAAATTTTGGACGTGATGTAGCCTATGACAGTGATGTTACACTCAGGATAGTGCGAGAGGAGGAAGTCCAGCATATTCATTTGAAGGATGCTGACTCTAACTGGCCTGTGAGGGCGATGCAGTTTCAGATGACCAGCGACTGTCATCTTCTGTACTGTCAGGGCGCAATAAACGACGATCACTATCTGTTGATCGCTGTTTTGGAGCCTGAGGCTCATCAACTCGCTCGGGACAACAACGTTATGTATCGCGTTGGCCAGGTAGCTGAGAAATTCCGGGCCATCTATTAGCCGCGATTCGAGCGCCCCGCATCCCAAAGACTATACTTTCTATACTCGGGCATGGGCCGGAGAAACGAATTTCATCACTATTCGAACCGCAACGTTCAAACCTGGAAAGCGATGATCCGCCTCCACTGCACCCAAAAGCTGATCGCGAAACTGCCACTGGATACGTCCGGTCGGCTGAAAAGAAAAGCCTTACTGTCGCTAGCAGCCAATGATGAGGCGGAGAGCTCTTTGAGCAGTTGGCACGCCAACCTACTAACTATCCAGCGCCGCAACTGCGTGTTGTTTCTTCATGACAGCACCCGCTTTCCAGTACTAATAACCTGCCTAACCAAACCGGACTTCGCAGAGCTGGATTGGTGGTTTCACGATGCACTGATGAACACACTCCTTAAGTCCGGTGCTAATGCTGCACAAATGGAGGCTGCCGCAAGCGCAATTTCACAACTGTCTTGCGACTCAGTATGCGACCGCTCAGTGCAGGCGACCATGAATCAGATGAAGCAGGATCTGGAACATCAGATCTGGTATGACAATCTCTCGATTACTGACCTGGCGCCACACAGCACCAGTGCCTGGTTAGCGGAGCGGCCATGCACGGGAAAGACAATTAAAGGTTGTATCTGGCCGAAGCGGGCGATGCTGGAGTTGGTCAAAACATTCGCTGCTAAGCACGGTTGACTACCCAAAAGGTGGCAGCGGGATGTTCTCTCAACAACTCACTTATAGCAACTGCCTGGTAACCCTGTACTCCTTCTCGATCTTGGTATGGGAATCATCCGCCAGAAACCGCGCAATCTTCTTGCCCAGTAACGGCACTTCAGACCAGACATTCAGCGTGACGTAGTTGATGCAGGCCTGATCAGTGCCTTGCAGGCGCATGTTGCCCTTGATCTTCGCCGGCACGCCTTCGATCTTCACCCGGAACTCGCAGTGCCATTCACCGTCGTCCTTGCGGAACCAGTGCTCTTCCTGGCGCACGCGATTCCATTCCTTGTGGAAGCTGGCCAGAATACCGGGCACTTCGGTAGACGCCGTCATTTCCCGCTCCACCACCACCTTTGCGGACAAGTCGTCGCGAGTCAGCTCCGATATACGCACATTGCGCGAACCCAGCCGCTGGTTTTTCTCCTGGATATGGGCCTCGTCGAAAAACGAACCCAGCACCCGGTCCAGGCCAGCATCGTATGAATGTCTCAATTCCAGTTCCATAAAGGCCTCCGTATAAGAATGGCCTGATTGTGCGCGGTGAGTTTCGTTCACACATTGGCCCGCCGGTCACCGGCGGATGGCATAGTGGTCAGCAGGCGATGTTAACTGTAATATTCGCACTGGTTAACAACCGACCTTTTGTTGGAACCTGACAGAACCCCACCGTCTGACGGAGATTTATCATGCGTAACGCTGACCTCGTCGCCCGCGGCCTCAAATCCGTATGGCACCCCTGCACCCAAATGAAAGACCACGAAGGCACCTTGCCCCTGGTGCCCATCAAACGGGGCGAAGGGGTGTGGCTGGAGGACTTCGAGAGCAACCGCTACATCGACGCCGTGAGCTCCTGGTGGGTCAACTTGTTCGGCCATGCGAATCCGCGAATCAACGCCGCCATTCAGGAGCAGATTGGTCAGTTGGAACATGTGATCCTGGCGGGGTTTACCCACGAGCCGGTGGTCAGCCTGTCCGAACGGCTTATCGAAGTGACACCGGAAGGTCTCAACAAGTGTTTCTACGCTGACAACGGTTCTTCTGCGATTGAAGCCGCGCTCAAGATGAGCTTCCACTACTGGAAGAATCAGGGCAAACCGGGCAAGAAAAACTTCGTCAACCTGAGCAACAGCTACCATGGCGAAACCCTGGGGGCACTGGCACTGGGCGATGTTGCCCTCTACAAGGACACCTATCAGCCGCTGCTGATGGAAGTCATGACGGCGCCCTCCCCGGATGCGTTCAACAAGGAGCCGGGCGAGACCGACGAGGAGTACGCGCTGCGGCAGTTCGAGGCCATGGACGCACTGTTGGCCGAAAAGCACGACGAAATCTGCGCCGTGGTGGTGGAGCCCCTGATCCAGTGCGCCGGTGGCATGCGCATGCACCATCCGATTTACCACACCAAACTGCGCGAAGCCTGCGACAAATATGGCGTGCACCTGATCGCCGACGAAATTGCCGTTGGCTTCGGCCGCACCGGCACCCTGTTCGCCTGCGAGCAGTCCGGTATCACTCCGGATTTCATGTGCCTGTCGAAGGGCCTGACTGCCGGCTACCTGCCGCTGTCGGTGGTGTTGACCACGGACACGGTCTACAACGCCTTCTACGACGATTACGAAACCCTGAAAGCCTTCCTGCACAGCCACAGCTATACCGGCAACCCCATCGGCTGTGCCGTTGCCCTGGCCACCCTGGACATCTTCCGCGATGACAACGTCATCGAAAACAACAAACGCCTGAGCACCTGCTTGGCAGACTCCGTCGCGCATCTGGCGGACCACCCCAACGTGGGAGACATCCGCCAGCACGGCATGACCCTGGCGGTGGAAATGGTGAAAAACAAAGCCACCAAAGAGCCCTTCCCCTGGCAGGAGCGACGCGGCATCCGCGTATACCAGCATGCGCTCACCCGCCAGTCGCTATTGCGGCCACTGGGTAACGTAGTCTACTTTATGCCCCCTTACGTGATCACCGAAGAACAGATCCGCCACCTGGCCCAAGTGGCCACAGAAGGCATCGAAATCGCCGTACGGGACTGACAAACACCATGCGCATCCCCCGCATCTACACCGACTCACCCCTGAGTGAAGGCGCCACGGCCGGCCTGGACGACAATGCAGCGCAACACGTCGGCCGTGTGCTGCGCATGCAGCCCGGCCAGGAGCTGCTGCTGTTCAATGGCGACGGCAACGACTACCCCGCCACCATCACCGAGGCCGGCAAGAAACACGTGTCGGTCGAGGTAGGAACGCCGTCCGCCAATGCCACCGAGTCCCACCTGGAGATCGTACTCGGCCAGACCCTCTCCAAAGGCGACCGTATGGACTACGCCGTTCAGAAAGCTGTGGAAATGGGCGTTACCCGCCTCGTCCCTCTCACCACCGAACGCTGCGACGTCAAACTCAAAGGCGACCGTGAAGACAAACGCCTGCGCCACTGGCAATCCGTTGCTATCAGCGCTGCCGAACAGTGTGGCCGCGCCCGGGTGCCTGAGATTTTGCCCGTGATGGCACTGCCCGACTGGTTCGACCACACCCAGGACTGTGACCTGCGCCTGGTCCTACACCACCGCACCGAACAATCCCTGGACACCCTGGCCAAACCCGCCCGCGTCGCGTTAATGATCGGCCCCGAAGGCGGCCTCAGCCCGGACGAAATCACCGCCGCCGAAACCGCCGGCTTCCTCCCCGTTGCCCTCGGCCCCCGCGTTCTACGAACCGAAACCGCCCCGGTTGCCGCCATGGCACTGTGTCAGTGGTTGTGGGGCGATATCGGCGGTTGAGCCTACCGACTGTGCCGCCATCTCAATCTGGCGCGCAAGTCATTGACAGAGCCGGCCCCCGACAACATTATCCCTGTCGAGTGATAAGTCTGTTGAGGATAGCTCTGTAGTCGGGGCTGCATTACGGGGAGGCCTTTCCAAAACTGTGCGGAGCCATGGATGGCGGAGCCCAAGCGCCACAGGGATGTGCCGCAAGGAGCGTGTTTTGGAAAGGCCTCCCCGTAATGCAGCAAACTCCAGAACCCAAAAAGCGAACACCGGATGACAAGCCTGCTAAGCAACCCAGAATTCTGGCAATACCTCAGTATCCCGGTCATTGCCGCCCTGATCGGCTGGACCACGAACTGGCTGGCCATCAAAATGACCTTCTACCCGCTGGAATTCGTCGGCAAGCCTCCGCTACTGGGCTGGCAGGGCATCATCCCCTCCAAGGCTCGAAAGATGGCCGCCATCAGCGTCGACGCCACCATCTCCAAAATCGGCACGGTGCGGGAAATTTTCCAGCAGATCGACCCTCAGGTACTCGCCGCCCACATCATCTACACCGTCGAACCCCGCACCGAAGAATACGTCGACGAACTCATGCTCAGGGAATACCCCACCTTTTGGGAAAACCTGCCCTCCTCCGCCAGGAACATGGTCTATGACCGGGTACGTAAATCTACCCCACAACTGGTGGACAACCTGGTCGGTGACGTTTCCGACAACATCGAAGACCTTCTCGACATCAAAAGCATGGTCATCGAACGCCTGGCCAAGGACAAACGACTGCTGAACCGGATTTTCATCGAGTGTGGGGAAGTGGAGTTCCGTTTCATCATCAACTCCGGCTTTTACTTCGGCTTCCTGTTCGGCCTGGTTCAGATGACCGTCTGGTATTTCTACCAAAGCTGGTGGGTACTGCCTTTCTTCGGCCTGATGGTGGGCTGGGCCACCAATTGGATTGCACTAAACGTAATCTTCCGCCCGCTGCATGAAAAGAAAGTCGGCCCTGTCCGACTTCAGGGGCTGTTCCTCAAACGCCAGCAGGAAGTCGCCGAATCCTTCTGCCACATCGTTACCCACGAAATTCTCACCGTTGGTAACATCATCAACGCCATACTGGAAGGCTCTAAGGGCGACCGGGCCCGCAACATGGTCAAAAAGCACATCAAACCCCTGGTCGACGAAACCGCCGGCATGGGCAAGGCTCTGACCCAGATGGCGTTTGGACCAACAGGCTTTGCAACCCTAAAGAACCAGGTCGGCAAAAAAGCCATCGAAATATCGCAAACCTCCTTCAATAACCCGGTGTTCGAAACCGACCGGGCAAGGGCCGTGGAAAGCATCATGGTGGAGCGCATGATTGCCCTCTCGTCTGAGGAGTTTCAGGATCTTCTTCGGCCCTGCTTCCAGGAAGACGAGATCAAACTGATACTGGTGGGCGCCTTCCTGGGCTTCGCCGCCGGTATCTGCCAATTGGTGTTCGTCTTCGGTGGCTCAGTTTTCTGATGCCTCAGCGCCATAAAGCCTGCGGTTATAGCGCTTAGCACTGGGCATAGCCGCCAGCTCATTCTATACTCATAGAGTACGGGCATGTATTTCCCGGCGACTATTCTTTTCCCGGAGGCATCGGATGCCAGGCTTTTTTTCCTGGATTTCAGGACTTTTTTCGTCCGACAAACCAACAAACGCAACCACAACAGTATCTGAACCCCGCCTGCTCAACCCGGTTGTTGCGACAGACGACAGCCCGGACATAGACCCGGCCCTGATTGACCAGTTGGAAGAGTACCTGTTTTGCTGGCTCCTTGACTCGCCTCCCGTCGCGCTGCGATCAGAGGCCGGGCAATGGGATGAGGTTCTGGAAAAACTGCGCTGGCGAATCGCCAATGGTGAACTGGACGAGTTACCGCGCCAACCCATGACGCTGCCAATGCTGATGCGGGCACTCTCCGATGCCAACACCGGCCGTAACCAACTGACGGAGATCATTCTCAATGACCCCGCGTTGACCGACCAGTTGCTGCAAATTGCCAACAGCCCTTACTTCCGTACCAGCGACCAAACCATCGACTCGGTGGACCAGGCGGTCTTTGTCCTGGGCATGGACGGTATTCGTAACGTCGTTTCCGCCGCCATCATGCGGCCGATGATGGCGGCGCGGAACAGTCGGGAAGCGCTCTTCGCACAACGGGTATGGCGCTGGGGGCTCACCTGTGCCCGCAGTGCGGAACTGATTGCCAAGATTCAGGGCCAGGATAGCAGCGTCTATTTCATGGCGGGCTTACTGCCAGCGTTGTCCTACATCACGCTACGAAGGGAGTTGCTGCGCGTTTGCAGAACGGAATCTGGAATGGTGGAACCGCCACCCTCGCTGATCCATATCGCCCTTTCACGCCACCAATGGGCCACATCGCAATTGCTGGCCAATGAATGGAACCTGCCGCCTAAATACCACGCCCAGCTTCTGGCGGCGGAACGACCGGCCCCGAGGCAGCAGCACACCCCGTTGAACGATGGCATCATCATCGGCACCCGGGAGGTGTTACGCCATGCCCACCAGCGCAACATGCCGGAAGACGACGTATTGCGGATTACTCACATCTCGAGGGAACAGTTTACACGGGTGCGCAAGGTGATCCTCGATACCCTGGAGGCTGGTGCAAAAACCCGCGCCTAGGTTTTTTCTCCGTAACCCCCTTCCTGCTTCAGCAGTTCGGCGAAGGACACCGATTCGTGTTCCGGAGGGCGCTCCATCAGATGGCTCGGCACAGCATAGGGTAAACGGTCAGCCACCCGATCCTCATCATGACGTATGGCTTCCAGCACGCTGCCAACAGTAATCCTCTCAAGGGACTGGCCCGGGGCCAGGCAATCGCCGTTGCGACCGGCCAATGTCAGCAGTTGGGCGCGGATCAGCTTGTCACTGATACCACGGGTCACCTCCCCCGGCACCCTGAGTTGCTGCTCAACCGCTTCCTGCTGAGGCGCTGGCCGACCTTCGCTGAAGGGTTTTGCCACCAGCCACATCAACGCCAGCCCGGTTTTTTCCAGAAGTTCCGGCGACAACCGTACCTGGCGGCGTTTGGCCACCGAGCCCGGGTTCTGGAGATAGAAGGCAATGCTGGAGCCCAGCAGCAGAATCATCCAGTTGAGGTACACCCAGATCAACAGGATGATGCCAATGGCGAAACTGGAATAGATGGCAGCGTACTTGGCGGAACCGGCGACAAACGACGCAAACAGCATACCCGCCGCCTGCCAGGATATACCCGCCACCAGGCCACCGATGAACGCATAGCGAAGCTTCACTCGGGTGTTGGGGATAAACACGTACACGAAGGTGAATGCCCCAACCACTAACATGAACGGGGTGAAACGGGTGGCGAAGACAATCATCGAACCGAGCGGTTCGATTTCCATCAGCGACTGCACGAACGCCGACGAGAAAATGGTGGCACTGATACCGATAGCCGACACCATCAACAACGGCCCCACCATAATAACGCTGAGATAATTGCTGAAGCGCTGGGCCATTGAGCGCATGTCCGGCACCCGCCAGATCATATTGAAAGAACGCTCGATTTTCTGCACCAGCGACACCACCGTATAAACCAGCAGTGCCAGGCCGACCGAGCCGAGCACACCCACTTTCATGTTATCCACAAAGCCCAGAATCTGCTCGGCAATCTCGACGCCTTGCGGGCCCATGGGCCGAAAGAACTGGAACAGGAAGGGCTCCATACGCTGGTGCACGCCCAGCGCCTTGAGCACTGAAAAGCTCAGCGCCAGCAACGGCACAATACTGAGCAGAGTGGTATACACCAGGCTCATGGCGTGGAGCGTCAGGTTGCCACTGACGACGTCCCGCACCAGCGCATAGGCCGTTCGCCCGGTTTTATACAGCCAGGTCCATGGCCAGTGTTGCGGTGGATTGGGATTGGCGAGAATCCAGGTTTCCGCAGCCTGAAGCCGATCTTTGAATTGAAATGAAGCCACACAACGTCCTGTTTGCCAGTGTTTTGTACAGATTATCAGTCAGATACCAATTCACAACAAAGTATGGCGTATTGTGTGGCTTTTACTAGCGGTTTCGGCTCAGTAGCACGTTACCATCCGTTGAAACCAGTCAATCAGTAACGTAATGCCGGCGCGTCCAGCCCCGCATGTCATCCAGCCGCTCAAGCCTGCCTGCGGCCTCCTTGAGCGTGGACGCTATGGGGTAATCATCGGCCAACATGCCATCAAAACGGATGGTCATCAGATCCCAGAAGCGTTTCATTTCAGGAATGTTGGGCATGATTTCCCCACGACTGGCGGAACGGAAGGTATGGTCAATAAACGGGTCTTCGCTGAGGGTTTTCACCACATCCAGGTGGGCCACGGCGCCAAGGGGCTTGTCGTCATTCACGGCGTGCAGGCCGGATTCGGTCAGCAGGTAGTCCTCCATGAACCGACGGGCCAGTTCGTGGTTGGTGGACACCGCGCTGATCCCGGCGGCCAGTACGCCCACAAAGGGTTTTCCGGGATCGCCACTGACAGTGGGCACGTCGGCAATGCCCACGTTGATACCGGCGTCCCGTATCTCACTCCAGGCCCAGGGACCGTTGATGATCATCGCTGTCTGGCCAGTTTTGAATCCGTTCATCATGGTGCCGTAATCCGCGCCTGCCGACAGCACACCGGAATCCAGCAAGTCTTTTATGCCTGCCACGGCATCCACAGCACCATCTGTGTCCACGCCGACATCGGAAAGGTCGTAGACCTGGTTTTCCAGGCCGAAACTGTACCCACCGGATCCGGCGAACACGGGCCAGGAAAAATACACATTCTTGTAGTCCCAGGAGATGGCCTCAATACCCTGTGCGCTCAGCCGTTGATGCTCAGCTTTCACGCCTTTCAGCGTGGCGGGCGGCTCTGAAATAAGGTCCTTGTTGTAGAGCAGACTGACCACTTCCATGGCAATCGGGTAGCCGTACACCCGATCGCCCACGGAAACCGCTTGCCAGGCGAAGGGTGCAATGGCCTCACGCACCTGCCCGGATGGCTCGATGGGGCGCAGGTGGCCCTCATTGATCCAGCTGCCAAAACGATCATGGGGCCAGATCACGATATCCGGAGCCTTGGAGGAATAGCCGTAATGGTCGTACTCGGAGGTGAGATCGTCCGGCGTCTCCACAGTCACTTGAATGCCGGTTTCGGCTTCGAAGCGCCGGCCGACCTCAGCCAGTCCTTCATACCCCTTGTCGGAGTTGATCCAGATAAGCAGTTCACCGCGTTCAAAAGAGAACACCGGCGCGGAAAAGAAAACACAGGAAAGCACAAGAGCCAGGTGGGGTCTGATCATAGGTATCGCCCTGTTGTTATTGTTTGAGCGTTGGTGAAACGCATGCCCCCTATCGGGGGCATTTCACAGGGAGTTTAGGCGGGGAGGAACCGCAGCCGCGTCATACGGCTGCGAACTTTTCAAGGGGGAGTGAGGGGGCGTACCCGGGAAAACCGTCAGAAAATCAGACCAGCGAAGAGAGGTTACGCGCCGTAATATCGACGATTCGTTGCCGCGCCTCCCGACTCGCCCAGGCCGAATGCGGCGTCACAATCAGGTTCGGAATATCATCCGCCAACAGCGGATTGCCATTTCGAGGCGGCTCCTCCGTCAGCACATCAAAGCCGGCACCGCCAATGGTCCCTCCTCGCAGGGCATCCGCCAGTGCCTGCTCGTCCACCAGGCCGCCACGGCTGGTGTTGATCAGCAGCGCCTCCTTTTTCATCATCTTCAGTTCGCGGGCGCCTATCATATTCCGGGTGTCATCCGTCAGCAGGCAATGAAGCGACAGCACATCCACTTTGGGCAGCAGCTCATCCAGGGGAATGCGGGGGTAACCGTCCACCTCACCAGTTGCCTGGCCGGGCCTGGCGCCAAGCACAATATTCATCCCGAATGCCTTTGCGCGCTCAACAACGCCCTGCCCAAGGTCGCCATAGCCGACAACCCCCAGCGTGCGCCCTTCCAGTTCCATGATGGGATGATCCATCAGGCAGAACATCGAGCTTTGCCCCCAGCGCCCGGCCCGCACGTCCTTGTCATAATCCACCAAGCGCGTGGCCAGCGCGAGAATCAACGCCATGGTGTGCTGCGCCACGGTGGAGCGGCCGTAGTTGGTCACGTTCATCACCGTTACGTTGTGGTCTTTCGCTGCGTCCTTATCAATGTTGTTCAGCCCCGTCGCCACCACCGCAACCGTTTTCAGCTCCGGGCTGGCCTCAAAGTGCTCCCGCGACAGCACAACCTTATTCACCAACACCGTGTCGAATCCCCGTATGCGCTCCTGCACTTGCGAGGAGGACGTTCGCGGATGTTTGATCATCTCCCCGGTCACTGCCTCAATCGGCGAAAGGTCCACATCTTTACCCAGCGTGTCTGCGTCCAGAAATACGGCTTTCATTCGTCGTTCCTTATTCGTGAGTTTTTTGACCGACCAACAGAGCCCCAGATTAAGTTAGACTGAGCTAAACCTCCAATTGGCGAAAAGGGGAACACTCATGGAACATCAGTTCTGGCACGAACGCTGGGCCAAGAAAGAAATCGGCTTCCACGAAGGCACCGTTAATCAGTACCTCCATGACCACTGGCCAGAACTTGCCGGCAATGGTATCGGCGCCGTGCTCGTTCCCCTGTGCGGCAAAGCTCATGACATGTGGTGGCTCCATGACCGCGGCCACGCTGTCATCGGCGTGGAATTGAGCGAGGTTGCCTGCAAGGATTTTTTCGAAGAGGGCCAGGAGAAAGCGAAGGTTCACCCGGGTGAGCCCTTCACGAAATTCGCCCACGACGATCTCCAGCTTTGGTGCGGCGACTTTTTCCAGTTGGTGCCGGAGGACCTGAAGCACGCCCGACTGGTGTACGACCGTGCCGCCCTGATCGCCCTGCCACCCCACATGCGCCAGGATTATGTCGACCACCTGACCGCTGTGATTCCGGATGGCACCCGCATACTTCTGATCACCCTGGACTACGACACCGACATCAAGGGCCCGCCGTTCAATGTCAGTGACAAAGAAGTACTGAAACTATACTCCGCTGATTACGAGATCGAACACATACTCACCAATACACTGGCAAAAGATCACCCGTTTACCAAGCGTAAAGGGCTTGCTGGCGCGACGGAGAGCGTGTTCCGTCTCAGAAAGCGCTGATACACAATTTAATGAACCTTAACGCTTTTACGCCTGTCCAAGTCCCGAAGCTTGAACTAAGCTCACAGTAACAAGACCGACATAAACGCGTCGGCGTAAATCGGTCTGTTACTCCCTATACTTCCACCCATAACCATAACGACCGCCTGGAGCGGCGGACCCAACAGCAACGGGGATATTGTGTGAACTAAAAGCTGTCTTTTCATGGCAAGAGAGCAAGCGAGGGGCCATCTATGAGCATAATGCAGCATTTCAAAGACCGGTATGAAGCAACTCAAGAAGAAGAATACACTCTTGAGGAATACCTGGAGATCTGCAAAAAGGACCCGGCGGCATACGCCACTGCCGCAGAGAGGATGTTACTGGCCATTGGCGAGCCGGAACATATCGACACATCCCGTGACTCCCGGCTGTCACGTATCTTTTCCAACAAGGTGATCAAGCGTTACCCGGAATTCTCCGAGTTCTATGGCATGGAAGAAGCCGTGGAAAACATTGTCTCCTTCTTCCGCCACGCTGCCCAGGGCCTGGAAGAGAAGAAACAGATCCTCTACCTGCTCGGCCCCGTCGGTGGCGGCAAGTCCTCGCTCGCTGAAAAACTCAAGTCACTGATGCAGAAAGTGCCCTTTTATGCGATCAAAGGGTCACCCGTTAACGAGTCGCCACTAGGCCTGTTCGATCCAGCCGAGGATGCCAGCATTCTGGAAGAGGAATACGGCATCCCGCCCCGCTACCTCAAGTCCATCATGTCGCCCTGGGCGGTAAAACGCCTGCACGAGTATGGCGGCGACATCAGTCAGTTCCGTGTGGTCAAGATGTACCCGTCGGTACTGGACCAGGTGGGTGTATCCAAGACCGAGCCGGGTGATGACAATAACCAGGACATCTCCGCCCTCGTAGGCAAGGTGAATATCCGCATGCTGGAAGACTTCTCCCAGGATGACCCGGACGCCTACAGCTTCAGCGGCGGCCTGTGCAAGGCCAACCAGGGCCTGATGGAATTCGTGGAAATGTTCAAGGCGCCCATCAAGGTGCTGCATCCGTTGCTCACCGCCACCCAGGAAGGCAACTACAACACCACCGAAGGCATGGGCTCCGTGCCGTTCGACGGTATTATCCTGGCCCACTCCAACGAGTCCGAGTGGCAGACCTTCCGTAACAACAAGCACAATGAGGCCTTCCTTGACCGGGTATACATCGTCAAGGTGCCCTACTGCCTGCGGGTGACGGAAGAGATTGATATCTATCGCAAATTGCTGCGCGACAGTTCCCTCTCCGGCGCCCCCTGCGCACCGGACACCCTGGATATGCTGGCGCAGTTCTCCATCCTGTCGCGGCTCAAAGAGCCGGAAAACTCCAGTATCTTTTCCAAGATGCGGGTTTACGATGGCCAGAACATCAAGGACACCGACCCGAAAGCTAAATCGATTCAGGAATACCGGGATACAGCCGGCGTAAACGAGGGTATGGACGGACTGTCCACCCGTTTCGCATTCAAGATTCTGTCCAAGGTCTTCAACTTCGACACCACGGAAATAGCCGCAAACCCGGTTCATCTGCTCTATGTGCTGGAAAAACAGATCGAGCAGGAACAATTCCAGGCCGAGACCCACGACCGCTACCTGCGGTTTATCAAGGAGTTCCTGGCGCCTCACTACGTTGAGTTTATTGGCAAGGAAATCCAGACGGCTTACCTCGAAAGCTACAGCGAATACGGCCAGAACCTGTTCGATCGCTACGTCACCTATGCCGACTTCTGGATTCAGGATCAGGAATACCGTGATCCGGAAACCGGAGAAATTCTCGACCGCTCGTCCATTAACGACGAACTGGAGAAAATCGAGAAACCGGCCGGCATCAGTAACCCGAAAGACTTCCGTAACGAGGTGGTCAATTTCGTGTTGCGGGCACGGGCGAACAACCAGGGTCGCAACCCGTCCTGGCTCAGCTACGAAAAACTGCGCAGCGTGATCGAGAAGAAAATGTTCTCCAATACCGAGGACCTGCTGCCGGTTATTTCCTTCAATCCGAAGGCCAGCCAGGAGGATCAGAACAAGCACAAGCAGTTCGTCGAACGTATGGTCGATCGAGGCTACACGGAGAAACAGGTCCGTCTCCTTGCGGAATGGTACCTGCGGGTTCGTAAGTCTCAATAAGTCAGCCTTCATACGCTGAACTGGAGTGAAACTATGGGTATGACTCACGTAGTCGACCGGCGACTGAACGGCAAGAACAAGAGCGCGGTAAACCGGGAACGTTTCCTGCGCCGTTACCGCCATCATATCAAGAAGGCAGTGGCGGACGCGGTTCATCGGCGCTCCATTACGGATATTGAGCGTGGCGAGAATGTCAGTATTCCGTCCAGGGATACTGACGAACCGATTTTCCACCATGGCCAGGGCGGCAAACGGGAGATGGTGCATCCGGGCAACAAGGAGTTCGTCACCGGTGACACTGTGCCCAAACCTCCGGGAGGTGGCGGCGGAGGCCAGGGACAAGGCCAGGCCAGCCCGGATGGCGAAGGCATGGATGAGTTCGCCTTCCAGATCACCCAGGAAGAGTTCCTCGACTTTCTGTTTGATGATCTGGAGCTTCCCAATCTCGCCCGTAAAAAACTGAAAGACACCGAGGCGTTCAAATACGTTCGCTCCGGTTTTTCAACCCAGGGCATCCCCGCCAAGCTGGACGTGGTTCGCTCATTGCGGGGCGCCCATGCCCGACGCCTTGGCCTCGGTGGCGCGCGCCGCAAGAAAATCCGCCGAATGGAGGAAGAGCTGGCCGCACTGAGAAGTGCACCGGAGGATCTGGACCCGGCGTTCAGCCACGAGGACCAGATCAAAGCCCTGGAGGATGAAATTGCCGATCTCAAGGCCAATGTCCGGCGCATTCCGTTCATTGACGAGATTGACCTGCGTTACCGCCAGCACATCAAGAAGCCACAACCGGCCACCAGCGCCGTGATGTTTTGCCTGATGGATGTGTCCGGGTCGATGACCCAGATGCACAAGGACATCGCCAAACGCTTCTTTATTCTGCTGTATCTGTTCCTGAAGAAGAACTACAAGAAGATCGAAGTGGTCTTCATCCGCCACCACACCAGCGCCAAGGAAGTGGACGAGGAAGAGTTCTTCTACTCCCGGGAAACCGGCGGCACGATCGTATCCAGTGCTCTGAAACTGATGCACAAGATCATCGAGTCCCGCTACTCCCCTGCGGAGTGGAACATCTATGCCGCCCAGGCTTCGGACGGTGACAACTGGAACGATGACTCTCCCATCTGCAGCAAGTTGCTGGCCGACAGCATCCTGCCTTTGGTGCAGTACTACGCCTATGTGGAGATCACGCCCCAGGATCACCAGATGCTGTGGTACGAATACGAGAAGATTCAGGAGCGGTTCCCGCAGAGCTTCGCGCTGCAGCAGATTGCCGATCCTGGTGAAATTTATCCGGTCTTCCGCCAGCTGTTCGAGAGGAAAGCCGCATGACTGACACCATCGACAGACCCAACGAGCCGAAAACCCGGGAACCCATATCCACCAGTTCCGAGTGGACCTTCCCGCTGATCGAGAAATACGACAAGGAAATCGCCAAATGCGCGGCAGAGTTCGGCCTCGACACCTACCCCAACCAGGTGGAGGTGATCAGCGCCGAACAGATGATGGACGCCTACAGCTCCGTCGGCATGCCCGTGGGCTACCACCACTGGTCCTTCGGCAAGCAGTTCCTGTCTACCTCAAAAGGGTATCAGCGGGGGCAGATGGGCCTTGCCTACGAGATCGTGATCAACTCCGATCCCTGCATTGCCTACCTGATGGAGGAAAACACCCTGCCCATGCAGGCGTTGGTGATTGCTCATGCGTCCTATGGCCACAACTCTTTCTTCAAAGGGAATTATCTGTTCCGCACCTGGACGGATGCCAGCGCAATCATCGATTATCTGGTGTTTGCCCGTCACTACGTATCGGAATGTGAGGAACGCTACGGGCTGGATGCCGTGGAGGAAATCCTGGACTCCTGCCATGCCCTGATGAACTACGGGGTCGACCGCTACAAGCGCCCGGCGCCGATCTCTGCGGCAGAGGAGGCACGCCGGCAAAAAGAACGGGAAGAGTACCAGCAACGCAGGCTGAATGACCTGTGGCGTACCATTCCGAAGATGGGCGAGGACGACGACCCCGTCAAGCGCAAGCAGCGCTATCCGGAAGAACCGCAAGAGAACATTCTCTACTTCATCGAAAAGAATGCACCGCTGCTGGAAACCTGGCAGCGGGAAATCATCCGTATCGTTCGCAAACTGGGCCAATACTTCTACCCACAACGCCAGACCCAGGTCATGAACGAGGGCTGGGCCACCTTCTGGCACTACACCCTGCTACACAGAATGTACGACAAGGGCTTGGTGAACGACGGTTTCATGATGGAGTTCCTGCAAAGTCATACGGCCGTGGTTTACCAACCGCCTTTTGACAGCCCCTGGTATTCGGGCATCAACCCCTACACCCTGGGTTTTTCGATGTTTACCGATCTGCGTCGGATCTGTGAGAATCCCACCGACGAGGACCGCGAGTGGTTTCCGGACTTTGCCGGTTCTGACTGGTTGGAAACCCTGCACTTCGCCATGAAGAACTTCAAGGACGAAAGCTTTATCCAGCAGTTCCTGTCTCCAAAGGTGATGAGAGATTTGAAATTCTTTGCCATTCAGAACGATGACGAAGAGGACGTCTATCGGATCACCGCCATTCACGATGACCCGGGCTACCGTAACCTGCGCGAAAAGCTGGCACGGCAATACAACCTGAGCTACCGAGAACCGAATATTCAGGTATGGAACGTGGATGTCAGGGGGGATCGTTCACTCACCCTGCGGCATATTCCCGTCGACCGGGTTCCACTTGGCGACGACACTGACGAGGTTCTTCGCCACGTGCATCGTTTGTGGGGCTTTGATGTCCACCTGGAAAGCGTCGAAAACGGCGTGGTCATGGAAGAATGCCACTGCCCGCAACGGGAGCTGGATGACGCGGATTAGTCGCGGCCATTGATCATCAGAATGCCCACTCCAGCCCGGCATAAAAGGTTCTGCCGGGCGCAGGCTCATAGTAGCCCCGGTCTTCTATGGGCCTGTCCGCGTTGGCATTAATGCGGATATTGCTGAAGTAGTCCTCATCCAGAAGATTGCGGATACCGCCGTAGACGCTGAATTTTTGACTGCCCACGCGAACGCTGTCACCGGCCCGAATCCCCAGCAGCCAGTAATCGCTGACCCTGGTTTGGTTGCTGTTCTCAGCGTACAGGTCACCCACGTACTGCCACTCCAGGGCAGCAAACCGTTGCCCGTCACCACGCCACTCCACTTCCGTAACCCATTGCTCCTGCGGTAACCCCGGCAGGCGATTGCCATCGGCGTCATTGCCCTGCTCGTCGGTAAAGTCCTTAAGCGTGTAGTCCGCGAGGGTCACGGCACTGGTTACCCGCCAGGTATAGGAGATATCCCACTTCAGGCCGAGCTCTACCCCATTCCGTTCCGTGCGGCCGGCGTTTTCGTAAAAGGTTCGATTATTGATCTCGTAGGGCAGGATTTCGTCGTCCACTCGAATGGAGAACAGTGCCAGGTCGTAACGGACCCCCTGCCCCAGGCCGCCGCGTATACCGACTTCCCGGTTAAGCGCCTGCTGGGGCTCAATGTCGGGGTTGAAGCCACCGCTGCCGTCGGGATTGGCAAACTCCGTGAAGGTGGGCGCTTCAAAGGCCGTGCCCACCGTGGCGTAGAACTGCTGGCGTGGCGCCAACCGATAGCTGACTCCCGCAAAACCACTGAATTCCCGATAGGTGCGGCTGCCGGAATCGTCGCCGTCGCTGGTCCTGTGATCGTCCACCGATAGCCGCAGGCGATCAAACCGGGTGCCCAGAGACACGTTGAGGCGCTCCGTCAATGCCAGGTCACCCTGGGCAAACACCGCAGCGGTAGTGCCGTTCTGGGTTTCGTCCTGGGTTTGTCCGGTGACATCACCGTTAAACGACACCGAATAGCGACGGCGTTCATCAACCTGGCGATGGAGGTCAGCGCCCACCACCCAGGTCAGCGCAAGGCCCGCGACCTCGCTGCCTTGCTGGTAATCCGTACTGACGCCGTAGAACTGCCGGTCGTAGGCAATTCGGCTGGGGCCGGGAAACGGCAGTTGCTGGGCAAAATCACGGTGCGTGAAAAAGGTACTAACGGCCAGGTCCCCAGTACCCATCTCGGCGGTTTCATACAGCAACCCCAGCGTCTGCTGGTCAACGTCCTGGCCGGCGTCAAGCCGTTCGGCATTGGCTGTCGCCTGGCGACGATCCTGCTCCACCTGGCTCGCTGTCAGGCCGGCCGGGTCTTCCGCTTTTGGCGTGTGCAGAGCATTGAGCGTGGCGGTCAGGCGCTGCCCATCTCCCCATTCGTGGGACAACCGCCCATTGAACAGGCCTTTTTCAACCTCGCTCTGGTCGCGGTAGCCGTTGTAGTTGAGCCAGGACATCGTTGCTATGCCACTGGAAGCCCCCTCACTTCCGTTGGCCTGAAACGTGGTCTTGTAATAGTCGTTGCTTCCCACATCCTGACGCAGGCGCGCGCCCGGCGGCATTTCGTCTCCACGGGCCGTGGTAATGTCGATCACCCCACCGGAGGCGTTACCGTACTGAACCGACGACGGCCCGCGAATCACCTCAATACGCTGGGCCGAGTCCAGATCCACCGCGTCAATCTGCGACTGGCCGTCCGGCAGAGTGTAGGGGATACCATCCACCTGGATGCGAATGCCGCGAATGCCGAACGGTGCCCGGGCGCCAAAACCGCGGGTGGACAGCCGCAGGTTCTGGGCGAAGTTGTAGCGGTTCTGGAAGAACAGCCCGGGGACGGTGTCCAGGGACTCGTCCAATTGCAGCCTTTGCTGGCCCTCGCGGATATCCGGTGCATTGGTCACGGAAACCGCTGCAGGGGTCTCGTAGAGCTCTCTCTCAAGTCTGGGCGACGTCACCTTGATGACGTTGGTGTCCTGCGACTCCACGCTTTGCTGCGCATTGGCGGTGCCCCATGTTCCAGCGAATATCAGCGCCGAAAAGACCACGATCAACATTCTGATAATGACCACTTTACCTCCTGCTTCCGGGTTAAATACCGAGTAGATCCACCAACCAGGGCACAATCAACGCCGTCGCAAACGCCGACAACGCCATGGCCAACCCAGAGAAAGCCCCCATCTGGGAACTGACCTGAAACGCCCGAGCCGTACCTATGCCATGGGCTGCGACGCCCATGGCAATACCTTTCACACTGTCGTCGGTGATGCGCATCCATTCAAACAGCTTGGTGCCGAGCACCGCACCGACAATACCTGTGGCCACTACCAGAACAGCGGTCAGGGACGGGATGCCTCCAATGGTTTCCGAAATCCCCATGGCAACCGGCGCCGTGGCGGATTTTGGCGCCAGGGACATCTGGATTTCCGCGGAACCGCCAAGCAGCCAGGCAAGCCCGATGGAACTGCCCGCCGCAATCACGACACCGCACAACAGGGAAATGGATACCGGCAACCAGAGTTGGCGCAAGCGGGAAAACTGCTGGTAAAGGGGAACTGCCAGCGCCACGGTGGCTGGTCCTAACAGAAAGTGAACAAACTGTCCGCCTTCGAAGTATTCGTCGTAGGAGGTACCAGTGAGCATCAATAGCGCAATCAGCATCGCCACTGAGGTAACCACCGGGTTGGCCAGAGGGCTGGAGTTGGACTTCAGGTATAGACGGTAGGCAAGGCCATAGGCTACCAGTGTTATGGTCAGGCCAAGCAACGGCGACGCTGAAAGATAAACCCAGATATCACGAATGGCCGGCTCATTCATCCCGCTGCCCTCCCGCGCTTTCGGGTCGGGTAAACCATCGCGAGGTTATCTGCATAATGCCAGCGGTGGCGACCATGGTGATAATAGTGGAGAGAAACAGAGCCAGCGTGATCGGCAGCCACTCATCCGCAATCCGGCCGAAATGACTCATCATACCAACACCAGCCGGTACGAACAGTAGCGACAGATGGCTAAGCAAGGCGCTGGAGGCGTTCTCCAGTGGCTCCGGTGTGTAGCCCCGAACCATCAGGGTCAGGAACAGCATTACCATACCCAGCACGGGCCCTGGAATCGGCAGTGAGAGAAGACGAACAGTGACTTCCCCTACCAACTGATACACCAGCAGCAGGGTAATTCCGTTGAGAAAATTCATGGTGGCAGCTCCCGACCGAAAAACGACCCTAGTCAGGAGCATAGCCACTAAGCGGCCTCGTGCCTACCCGGCCTTGGTCCCTGGACGCGGTTGGGTAATGATTGTAGCGGGAATCACTTTCCGGCCGTAGGCCGCCAGCAGGAATCCGATCGGAAACATCAGCACGCCGTATACCGCCGCCGGGATCGACATGGTGCTGGACTCCAGCAGTGTCAGCGTCACCAGTAGGGCAATGGTGCTGTTCTTGATGCCCAGCTCCACGGCAACCGCAATGGATTCGCGCTGGGTCAGACCAACGGCACGGCCTGCCAGGAGCCCCACGAATATGCCGGCAATGTTCAGCAACAGGGTTGCTGGGCCTGCCTGTCGCAGCAAGTCCCAGATCTGGTCGCGTACGCCCCAGATCAGCCCAACAACCAACAACGCCAGGACCACACCGCCAAACACGCTGACCGCGCTTTCTGCACGGCGTGAGAGCTCTGGCGCCCGGGTGCGAAAGACCATCCCAACCGCGACGGGGAACAGGACAATACCCACAAGCATGCCCACCGTTCTTCCCACCGGCAGCGTGATGGACTCCTCCGTGCCGGCATAGAGTTGAAGCGCATAGTTGGTGAACAATGGCAGTGTCACGATGGTTATAAGACTGGCCGTGACCGTCAGCACTATCGACAGGGCAATGTTCCCCCGGGACAGCAGTACAAACAGATTGGAGGTGGTGCCGCCCGGACAGGCCGCAATGATCACCAGCCCCACGGCAATCGCAGAGGACAGGTCGAGCATGGAGGCAATGGCAAAGGCCACCATGGGCATGAGCAGTATCTGCGCAACGGTACCCACAACCATACCTTTTGGAAAAACCGCCACTTGGCGGAAGTCCCTGACCGTCAGGGTCATACCTATACCGATCATGATGATAAACAGGGCAATCGGCAGCCCTGCAGAGATCAGTAGACTGGATTCCACAGTGCCTCCAGAGTTTTTGTTGTATTGAAGTTAGCCAGCGAAAGAAAATAGCACAGGAGGCTATAAAAAAGTGAATCGTGATTCGCAACGACGTGTAACCGCAGGAAAGACAGGAATAGAGTTGCGCGCAAAAAGCTGAACTTTTCAACGCACGTGTTCGTGTGATTGTCTCGGTTGTTGCGTATACTTTCGAACAACAACTATACGAATCCAAACGCATCAGATTGAGTGCAGTTTGGCAGCTTCATAAAGCAAGAGGACGATCAATGAAACGGCTGGGCACACTGGACGCCTCCTGGTTGGCGGTGGAATCGGAAGACACTCCGATGCACGTCGGTAACCTGCAGATTTTTTCACTACCGGAAGATGCTCCGGAGACGTTTCTCAGAGACATGCTCGCGCGCATGAAAGCAGATGCCGATGTAGCGCCACCCTGGTGCTACAAGCTCGCCTTTTCAGGGTTCCTGGGCCGCCTGGTCGCTCCGTCCTGGAAAGTCGACAAAAAGCTTGACCTGGATTACCACGTTCGCCACTCGGCATTACCCCGCCCTGGCAGCGAGCGTGAGCTGGGTATCCTGGTGTCTCGTCTGCATTCCAACCCGCTGGATTTCTCCCGCCCGCTGTGGGAATGCCACATTATCGAGGGCCTGGAAAACAACCGATTTGCGCTCTACACCAAGATGCACCACTCCATGATAGATGGCATCAGCGGTGTTCGGCTGATGCAGCGGGTGCTCAGCAAGGATCCCGGTGAGATTAATATGCTACCGCCATGGTCGGTACGCCCGAAACGAACACGCGGCAGCAAGACAGATTCCGAGGCCAGTATTTCCGCCGCTCTGTCGCAGGCAATGGAAGCCCTGAGGATTCAGGCCGACATGGCCCCGCGCCTTTGGGATGCCATGAACCGCCTGATCCAGTCCGCACGACACCCGGAAGAGGGGCTGACCGCCCCATTTGCCGGCCCGGTTTCCGCCCTCAACCACCGAGTCACCGGTCAGCGGCGGTTTGCCACCCAGCACTACCAGTTAGAGCGAATCAAAAAGGTTGCCCAGGCGTCCAACGGTTCCCTTAACGACATTGTGCTTTACCTCTGTGGCACTGCCCTGCGTCGTTTTCTTGTTGAACAGGATAACCTGCCGGATACGCCACTCACCGCCGGAATTCCAGTGAATATCCGCCCCTCCGATGACCAGGGCACCGGCACCCAGATCAGTTTCATGATCGCATCGCTGGCCACGGACGAAGCGGATCCGCTCTCGCGTCTGAAGAACATCAAACACTCCACCCGCAGGGCCAAACAGCATCTGCAGAAACTGCCGCGTAAAGCCCTGACTCAGTACACCATGCTGCTGATGTCACCCTACATCCTGCAGTTGATGTCTGGCCTCGGCGGGCGAATGCGCCCGGTGTTCAACGTGACCATCTCCAACGTACCGGGGCCCGAGGAAACGCTTTACTATGAGGGCGCTCGGCTGGAGGCGATGTACCCGGTCTCGCTCATTGCCCATGGCGGTGCTCTCAATATCACCTGCCTGAGCTATACCGGTTCACTGAACTTTGGCTTCACGGGTTGTCGCGATACGTTGCCCAGCATGCAGAAGCTGGCGGTCTACACCGGCGAGGCTCTGGATGAACTGGAAATGCTGGCTCTCCCGCCTGATACCGCCACTCAAAAATCCGTCCGCAGAAAGGTCGCCGCCTCCAACAAAAAGTAACGCAACACCTGAGAACGGGAGCCAATGCCATGTCCGAACAACTTTCAATTCCGTCAAAAAGAGATCAGGTCAGCAAGGAAGAATGGCAGCTCCGAGTCGACCTCGCCGCGGCCTATCGTCTGGTCGCCCTGTACGGCTGGGACGATCTGGTATTTACCCATATTTCCGCACGGATACCCGGTGACGAGCACCACTTTCTTATTAATCCATACGGTATGATGTTCGAGGAAATTACAGCCTCCAGCCTGGTGCGAGTGGATCAGGACGCCAACAAGATCAATCCCGACGACTTCGATATCAATCCTGCGGGTTTTACCATCCATAGCGCCATCCACCAGGTCAGGGACGATGCCGCCTGCGTCATGCATTTGCACACCACCGACGGTATTGCCGTATCCGCGCAACAGGAGGGCCTGCTGCCGTTATCCCAGCAGAGCCTGTTTGCACTGGCGAGCCTGTCGTATCACGACTATGAAGGTGTGGCGCTACGGGAAGACGAGAAGGCCCGCCTGCAAAAAGATCTCGGCAATACCAATTTCATGATTCTTCGCAACCACGGCCTGCTGACCACCGGCTCCAGTATTCCCGATGCCTTCCTGGCCATGTACATACTGCAAACGTCCTGTCAGATCCAGATCAGGGCACTGTCGGGCGATCGCCCACTGACGCCAATTCCTGCCGGCATTGTGGATACCATCCGGCAACAGGCGGATCAGGTGACCAAAGGCCTGGGCGGCAAGCTGGCCTGGCCGGGCCTGCTACGCAAGCTCGACCGCATTGATGCCAGTTTCCGCGAGTAATGGTCGACCTTCAGGACTGACTCTTCCAGTTGGCTGCGCCCACAAATATCAGCTGTAGAAAGCGCGCGGTTCGCTGCCGCACCTGTTCTTCCTGATAGTCGTCGTCGGGAGAAATCCCCAGGATGTCTGTCAGGCTGAAGGCCACACTGCGCACCACCAGGTCGCAGGTCATATCCAGATCGGCATCGCTCAGGTGATCAGCCACTTTCAGACGCCGAAGATCATTGGCCAGTTCGCTGGCAAAATAACGCATTTCGCTGCGAATGCCTTCCTGTACCGCCCGGCTCTCCCCCGCCAGCCCCTGGGCCATAAACATGAAAAAGCTGCGATTATTGCGGGCATGGGAGATAAAAATACCGACTGATTCGTCGATCAGTTTGTCCGCCTGCAATACGTTCGCCCGCGCCTCGCGCATCATCCGTCGAAGCACCAGCCCCAATTCGTCCACCAACTGCAGCCCCAGGTCATCCATGTTGCGGAAATGCCGGTAAAACGACGTCGGCACCACGCCTGCCTGCCGGGTGACTTCGCGGATGCCCAGGCTGGCAAAGTGCCGCCCATTTCCCACCAGGGCCAATGCCGCGTTCATCAGTTTTTCGCGGGTTTCACCCGGCTTACGTCGTTGTTTTTCTGCCATGGCCTGGAACTAGCTCATCGGTTGATCACAAGCCAACAAGTGTACACAGACCCACACTAAAAATAACCCGAACTTGTCATTAGAGGACAATGTTAATGGCTTGATTGCCGCCCAACGCTTCGGTGTGTACAGTCGCACACATTAGTGAACACTTGTACACATCAGTACAAAGGAGAGCAATCATGATATCTGTACTGGAAAAGTCACCGACCCTGCACTGGCTGGGCAGGCAGCTTTTTAACCGGGACGACCCGGCTGCCTTTTTCGACCCCCTGCTGGAGCGCATCAACGCGATGTGGGTACGGCAGTACACGCCAGCCAGAGTAAAAGCCATCTACAACGAAACTGCCGACACCAAAACCTTTGTCCTGGCTCCGGCCAGCCGCTGGAAAGGCTTTGCCGCCGGTCAGCACGTCAATATTGGCATCGATGTCGACGGCGTGCGTCGCAACCGAACCTTCAGCCTGTCCAGCTCGCCCCTTCAATGGCGCGCAGACGGCACCGTTACCCTGACCATCAAACGGCTACCCGGTGGTCTGGTGACCAACTGGATGCACGACCACCTGGAGCCAGGCGCTGTCATCGGGCTGGGCGAGGCGTTCGGCGACTTCCAGATTCCCGCTCCGCAGGAGCCAGCCCTGTACATCGCCGGTGGCAGCGGCATCACCCCGGTGCTGAGCCAGCTGGAAACCATGGCGGCATCAGACTATCGGGCACCGGTGACCCTGCTGTATTTCGTGCGCACCCAGGCCGATGTGATTGCTGCGGAAAAGCTGCACGCGCTGGCCAGTCGCTGGCCGGCCTTCACCCTGAAGGTGTTTGCCACCAGCGACACCCACCCGCCCCAGCTCCTCAGCGAGCAACACCTGGATGAGGTTCCCGGCATTCCAGCCCGGCGGTGCTACCTCTGCGGGCCGAAAGGGCTCATGGATCTGGCCAACGATCTCCTGTATCGGCGGGGGATTGGCGAAGACCGCATTCACAGCACCTTCTTCTCCGCACCGTCCGCAAATCTCGACACCGAGTCCCTCGGAGGAGCGGTGCATTTCCAACGCAGCAACCTGGATGTCTCGTCCGAAGGCGATGCGGTGCTGCTGGACATTGCCGAGGCCGCGAAACTGTCGCCACGCTACGGCTGCCGCATGGGCATCTGTCACCAGTGCAGTTGCCGCAAGACCAGCGGCACTGTGATCAACCGCCTGACCGGGAAAGCCTCCGGCCCGGGCGAGGAAACCATTCAGCTTTGTGTGTCTGTTCCGAGCGGGCCGGTGTCTGTTGAACTCTGACCGGCCGCACCACAACGCCTGAACCCATTATTGGCAGACATGGTTCGACCATTCTGCAAGGAGTCACCATGAAAACGATGAACGAAACACAACTGAAAGAGCTTGAAAACGACCTGGACACCATTCGTGACCAGGTGATTTCCGATCTTGGCGAACGGGATGCACGTTACATCCGCAGGATCGTTCGGCTTCACCGATCCCTGGAAATCGGTGGCCGGGTGCTGATGCCCTTCGGGTTTATCCCACCCGTGTTCCTGGCGGCCACCACGGCATTGGGCATCTCCAAGATTATCGAAAACATGGAGATCGGCCACAACGTCATGCACGGCCAGTACGACTGGATGAACGACCCGTCGCTCCACTCGCAGACCTATGAATGGGATACGGTGTGCACTGGCGATTCCTGGCGCCGCACCCATAACTACGAGCACCACACCTACACCAATATTATTGGCAAGGACCGGGACTATGGCTATGCGCTGCTGCGCCTGAGCGACGACGACAAATGGAAGCCGGCCCATAGCTTGCAGCTCATCAACTATATCCTGCTGAGTGTGTTCTTCCAGTGGGGCGTGGGGCTGCATGAGTTGGAGTCTGAACGAATCCGCCGCCGGGAAATCTCGGTACGGGAAAAGATTCCGTTCCTGAAGGACTTCTTCCGCAAGGGCGGCCGTCAGGCCTTCAAGGACTATGTGTTCTTCCCGCTGATCACCTTTCCGGTGGCTCCGGTGGTACTGGCGGGCAACATTGGCGCCAACCTGATCCGTAACCTGTGGTCGTCCACGGTCATTTTCTGTGGCCACTTTACCCAGGATGCGGAGACGTTTACCGAGGAGGAATGCGAAGGTGAGAGCAAGGGCCACTGGTACCTGCGCCAACTGACAGGCTCCAGCAACTTTACCGGCAGTAAGTGGGTGCACCTACTGAGCGGCCATCTGAGCTATCAGATTGAGCACCATGTGTTCCCGGACCTGCCAGCCCACCGCTACCCCGAAATGTCGGAGAAAGTTCAAGCGGTGTGTAAAAAGCACGGTATTCCGTACAACACCGGCACCTTCGCCAAACAGTATTCAACCGTGCTGAAACGCATTTTCGGCTATTCACTGCCGGACCGGATGCGCAACCGGCTGCTACCGGAATTCAGCAACCGGGCCTTGGGTTAAGCGATCTGCAAAAGTCGTAGTAACTGCGGGCGATGCTGGTCGTTAATAATATCGGCCAGCGTGTATCGGTCCAGTACTTCCAGGAATGCCGTCAAGGCCTCGCCGAACATTGATTTCAACCCACAGACCGGCGTGATGCGGCAGGCATTCCTGGAGGAAAAGCACTCCACAACACTGAGATCCTGTTCGGTTTCCCTGACCAGGATGCCAACGTTAATGTCCTCCGGCGCCATGTGCAGGCGCATCCCTCCTTTCTTGCCACGGACGGTTTCGATGTAGCCATTCTTGTTGAGTTGATGAACGACTTTCATCAGGTGATTCTTGGAGATCTCATAGCTGTCGGCGATCTGCTGAATGGTCGCCAGCTCATCACCCTGCACCGCCAGGTAAACCAGAACACGCAGGGAGTAATCGGTGTAACGGGTGATGTGCATTCATCAACTCCAATAAGTCATCGATATCAGGTTCACACCGAAAGTGGCCAAACCGATACGTGTATACGCAGAATTCATAAAACCGGTTCTTACGCCCGAATGGTTCTTTTGTCGATATTGGGTTGGGTTATTCGCCACACATTGGTTATGCTTGTTGTATACAAAGCCAGACGGGGAACTTACCCATGCCCAACGCCACGCTGACAGACCGTTTTGGTCGCACCGTCAACTATGTGCGTCTGTCCGTCACAGACCGCTGCGATTTCCGGTGCGTGTACTGCATGGCCGAGGAGATGACCTTCCTGCCACGGCAGCAGGTGCTGACGCTTGAAGAGATTGCCCAGGTGGCAAAGACCTTCGTATCCCTGGGCACCGAAAAGATTCGGTTGACCGGGGGAGAGCCGCTTGTAAGACGGGGCATTCTGGAACTGGTCAAGGAAATCGGCACATTTGGTCTGCGGGACTTCGCCATGACCACCAATGGCAGCCAGTTGCCCACCATGGCAGAGCCACTGCGCAAGGCCGGACTCAAGCGGCTGAATATCAGCCTGGATTCCCTGGATGCCGAGAAGTTCAGCCGCATCACCCGCACTGGCCGGCTTGCCCAGGTTCTTGATGGTATAGACGCCGCAAAAGAGGCGGGGTTTGAGGGCATCAAACTCAATACCGTTGTCATGAAAGGTGGCAACGACCAGGAAGTACCAGAGCTGGTTGAGTTTGCCCGTAAAAAGAAGGTGGATATTACCTTCATAGAGGAAATGCCACTGGGCGAAATTTCCGATCATGATCGCGGTCAGGTGCTATGCACCAGCGACGAAGTGCGCGATATCATCAGCCAGCGCCATGCGCTGGTTCCCACTCCGGAAGATTCCGGCGGGCCCGCCCGCTACTACCGCATGCCGGACAGCGACGTTCGGGTCGGTTTCATCTCGCCCCATTCCCACAATTTCTGCTCCACCTGCAACCGCGTTCGGGTCACGGTGGAAGGCCGCCTGCTGCTGTGCCTGGGCAATGAGCATTCCGTTGATCTGCGCCGCGTGCTGCGCGGCCACCCGGAAACCGATGACAAGCTCCGTGAAACCATCATCAATGCCATGGACCTGAAACCGGAGCGCCATCACTTTTCCAGCGAGGGTGACGTTCAGATTCTTCGGTTTATGAATATGACCGGCGGCTAGCCTTCCAGCTGAACCAGCCTTGCGCCGCTGGCGTATCCTTCGTACCACATCGTGGCGATCATGGGTGATTGCTGCCCCAGGTACGGAGGTCGTTTCCCGCTATGTCCAATCTGATTCTGATACTCGGCGACCAGCTGACCACCGCCATCAGCGCACTCGACAACGCTGACAGGGAACGAGACAGAATCGTTATGGCAGAGGTCCACGACGAGGCCAGCTACACCAATCACCACAAGAAGAAACTGGTTCTGCTGTTCAGCGCCATGCGCCATTTCGCACAGCGGCTGGAGGATGACGGCTGGCAGGTTCACTACCAGACTTACCACCCCGATAACGAAACCCGAAATCTCGAGTCTGTCATCGCCAATCAGCTCAAAGAAACCGGCGCTGACAGGGTGATCACGACAGAGTGCGGCGAGTGGCGATTGCACGAGCAGGTTAGCCAGTGGCATGAGCGCCTGGGTGTGCCGGTGGAGATCCGGCCGGATACGCGTTTTATCGCCAGCAAGCAGGCGTTTTCGGACTGGGCAGAGGGGCGCAAACAGCTGCGAATGGAATTCTTCTACCGGGAAATGCGACGAAAAACCGGTTTGTTGATGACACCAGATGGCAAGCCTGAGGGCGGCGAATGGAATTTCGACGCCGACAACCGCCGCAAGTGGACGGGAAAACCGGCGGCTCCGGCTCCCTTTCGCGTTGAGCCCGACAAGGTGACCCGGGAGGTGATTGAGGCGGTAGAGCAACACTTTAGCGAACACTTCGGCACCACGGAGGATTTTCACTTTGCCGTCACCCACGAGGACGCAGAGCAGGCATTGGAGTACTTCATCGATTTTGCCCTGCCCTGTTTCGGCGACTTTCAGGATGCCATGTCAGACAATGAAGACTGGCTGTTTCACTCCATCCTGTCGCCCTACATCAATTGCGGCTTGCTGGATCCACTGGCCGTCTGCGAGGCCTCCGCACAGGCCTGGTATTCGGGGCGTGCGCCAATTAACGCAGTGGAGGGCTTTATCCGCCAGATCCTGGGCTGGCGTGAGTTTGTGCGGGGTATCTACTGGTTGCATATGCCGGGTTACGCACAGGAAAACCGGCTCGGTAATACCCGTTCCCTACCCTGGTTCTACTGGACCGGGGACACCAACATGCGCTGCATGCACAAGGCTATTGATGCCACCCGTCGCAATGCCTATGCACATCATATCCAGCGGCTGATGGTGACCGGTAATTTTGCGCTGCTGGCCGGCGTCAAGCCGGAGGAGATCTGTGACTGGTACCTGGCGGTGTACGCGGACGCCTACGACTGGGTGGAGCTACCCAACGTGCTCGGCATGGTCATGCACGCAGACGGCGGTTACCTGGGATCGAAACCCTATGCCGCCAGCGGCAAATACATCCAGCGCATGTCCGACCATTGCAGCAACTGCCACTACAAGGTCAACAAGGCCACGGAAGACGACGCCTGCCCGTTCAATGCGCTCTATTGGCATTTCATCAATCGCCATCGGGAAGACTTTGCCAGCAATCCGCGCATGGGCATGATGTACCGCAACTGGGACAAGCAGAAACCAGAAAGGCGGGAGGCGCTGCTCCAGCGTGCCGACAACTTGCTGGCACATCTGGAGCAGCTCTGAAAACGGAGAGGGGCTGGCGCGACTATGGGCGGATGCGCTTCTCGCTGTCCGGGTCGAAGAACACGACCTTTCTCATGTCGAACATCAGTTCCGCCTCTTCCCCCCAGTTCACCGGGTGTTCCGCATCCAGCCGGCACTGCACATCAACATTGTTGAGGCGAATCACGGCGAGGATGTCCGGCCCGGTGGGTTCGGTCACCTCCACCGTAAACCGGCTCTCGGCCACCATCTGGCTATCCCTTTTCTGTTCATCTGGCTGGCTTATGTGCTCCGGGCGGATGCCGAGCACCACCTGTTTGCCGGCCCACCCCTGCAGGTAATCCGGCACTGGCAGGGCAAGTTTCCGGCCATCGCTGCCCTCAACGTTGACCACCAGGCCTGATCCAGCCTGCTCTACCGTCACATTGATAAAACTCATGGACGGCGAACCCATAAAGCCCGCGACAAACAGGTTCTCCGGCGTGTCGTACACTTCCTTCGGCGTGCCCAGTTGCTGCAGTTCGCCGTCTTTGAGCACCGCGATCCGGTCCGCCAGCGTCATGGCTTCGATCTGGTCGTGGGTCACGTACACAATGGTGGTTTTCAGGCGCTGGTGCAGCTTCTTGATTTCGGTTCGCATTTCCACCCGCAGCTTGGCGTCCAGGTTGGACAACGGCTCATCGAACAAATAAATCTTCGGCCTGCGAGCCAGGGCGCGCCCCATGGCGACCCGCTGTTGCTGACCGCCTGAGAGCCGGGCCGGCTTTTTGTCCAGCAATGCGGAAATCTGCAGCAGATCAGCCACCCGCTCCACTTCTTGCTGGATCTCGTCTTTCGGCATACCGCGGATTTTCAGGCCGAACGCAATGTTCTCGCGTACCGACATGGTGGGATACAGCGCGTAGGACTGGAACACCATGGCGATGTCCCGGTCCTTCGGCTCCATGGTGGATATATCCCTGCCTTCCACCACAATCGACCCACCGGTAATGGATTCCAGGCCGGCAATGCTGTTCATCAGGGTTGACTTGCCGCAGCCGGAAGGCCCAACGAGAGTCAGGAACTCACCGGATGCGATGTCAATATTGATGCCTTTGAGCGTCTCATCGAGAGCCCCCGGGTATGTCTTGCGGATGTCCCGCAGTTCAAGTTGTGACATGTTGTTTTACCCTTTAACCGAGCCGGCCGTCAGGCCGCGTATAAAGTACTTGCCGGCCACGATGTACACCACCAGCGTTGGCAGGGCGGCAATCATGGCGGCGGCCATATCCACGTTGTATTCCTTCACCCCGGTACTGGTGTTCACCAGGTTATTCAGGGCGACCGTTATCGGCTGGCTGTCGCCACTGGCGAATACCACGCCAAACAGGAAGTCGTTCCAGATCTGGGTAAACTGCCAGATCAGTGACACCATGAAGATGGGTGTGGACATGGGCAGAAGAATGCGGAAGAAGATGGTGAAAAAGCCGGCGCCGTCGAGTCGGGCCGCCTTCACCAAAGCGTCGGGAATGGCCACGTAATAGTTGCGGAAAAACAGCGTGGTGAAGGCCACCCCGTAGATCACGTGAACCAGCACCAGTCCGGCGGTGGTGTTGGCCATACCCAACTTGCCCAGGGTGGCCGCCATGGGCAGAAGTACCACCTGGAAGGGCACAAAACAGCCGAACAGCAACATGCCGAACAACAGATCCGAGCCCTTGAACTTCCATTTCGACAGCACATAGCCGTTAAAGGCACCCAGCAGGGTGGAAATCATCACCGCTGGCACCGTCATCTTGAACGAGTTCCAGAAATACCCTTTCACGCCTTCACACTGCACACCGGTGCAGGCCTCGGACCAGGCCTTGGTCCAACCGATGGTTGTCCAGTCGGTGGGCAGTGCCAGCAGGTTGCCAGAGCGGATATCCATGGGCGTCTTGAAACTGGTGATCAACATCACGATCAGCGGAATCAGGTACACCAGGCAGGCCAGAAGCAGCACGCCATAGATAGCAATGCGGCTGGGGCGAAAGCCGGTACGAACCATATCAGTCATGGCGTTTCTCCCTCAGTTCGGAATACAGGTAAGGCACCAACAATGCCAGAATCGCACCCAGCATCAGCATGGCGCTGGCAGAGCCCAGCCCCATCTGGCCACGGGTAAAGGTATGGGCGTACATGAACACCGCCGGCAGGTCGGTGGAGTAGCCCGGCCCGCCCGCCGTCATCGCCATCACCAGGTCAAAACTCTTGATAGCAATGTGGGCCAACACCATCACCGAGCTGAAGAACACCGGCCGCAACGACGGCAGGATGATTTTCCAGTAGATCACCGGCAGGCTGGCGCCATCCACCCGCGCCGCGCGGATGATCGACGAATCCACGCCGCGCAGCCCAGCCAGAAACAGCGCCATCACAAAGCCGGATGCCTGCCAGACCGCCGCCATCACAATGGTGTAGATGGCAAAGTCAGAGTTCACCAGCCAGTCGAAGCTGAAGGACGTCCAGCCCCAGTCGTGCATCAGTTTTTCCAGCCCCAGGCGCGGGTTAAGAATCCAGCGCCAGACGGTGCCGGTGACAATCATGGACAGCGCCATGGGATAGAGATAAATAGTCCGGATCGCGCCTTCCTGGCGGATGCGCTGGTCCAGAAAGATCGCCAGCACCACGCCGATCAACAGGCAGATGCCGATAAAGAGCCCGCCAAAAATTGCCAGATTCCATGAAGCGACGATCCAGCGCTCGCTCTCCATCAGCTTGGCGTATTGCTCAAGGCCGACGAAATTGTAACTGGGCAGGAAGCTGGAATTGGTAAATGACAGCACGCCCGTCCATAGCATGTAGCCATAGATCCCGATGCCAACCAGCAGGAAGGTCGGGGCCACCACCAGTTTGGGCAACCAGCGCTGCAGGCCATCCATCAGGCCAGACGATGCCCTGGCCACCCCGGTGGGGCGACGTTGAGTGTGTTCCATGAGGAATCCCCTGAAGAAACCCGAAGGCCGCCCACCGGGCGGCCTGATACGGCATTACATGGCGGACTTGATGGCGGCTGCCAACTGGTCCGTGGTTTTTGCCGGGTCCGGGTTGTTGGAGTTTACGAAGTTGGTGACCACATCGAAGATCTGGCCCTGGATGTAGCTGGTGGTCGCCAGGCCGTGGGAGAAGCTTGGCACCAGACCGCCGTCATCCGCGCTGGACTTGAAGGTATCCATCGACGCCTGGGCACAGGTATCGAAATCACTCATGTCCATGTCGGTACGAACCGGGATTGAGCCCTTGTTCTGGTTGAACAGGGTCTGGAATTCCGGTTCCAGGATGGTTCGGGCGAGATCCTTCTGTGCCTTGATGTCCTCTTCCTCGGACAGCGTGAACATGGCGAATGAGTCCACGTTGAAGGTGAACTGCCCGGTTGTGCCTGGAGCCGGCGCGCAGACGTAATCCTCTCCTGGCGTCAGACCTGCGGCGGTGAATTCACCCTTGGCCCAGTCGCCCATAATTTGCATGGCGGCCTCACCGCGAATGACCATACCGGTGGCGGTGTTCCAGTCTCGGCCCGCGGCATCGTCATCCACGTAGCTCATGACCTTGGCGAACTGTGCAAAGACCTCTTCCATTTTGGCGCTGTTGATCACGTCCATGTCGTGGTCGACAAAGGCCTTGCGGTAATCATCGGGGCCAAGCTCGGCAAGTGCCACGGCATCGAACACCGTTGCGTCCTGCCACGGCTGGCCACCATGCGCCAGGGGAATGTAACCCTCGGCCTTGAGTTTGTCGGCCACCTCGAAGAACTCATCCAGCGTGGTGGGAACCTCGACACCGACGTCCTTCATGACCTCTGGATTCACCCACAACCAGTTCACCCGATGTACGTTGACCGGCACAGCCACGTACTTTCCTTCGTATTTCATAACGTCGGAGATCATCGGCGGTATAAGCTGATCCCAGTTCTCCGCTTCCGCGACGCTGTCCAGGCTGGTCAGAAAGCCCAGTTCCGCCCACTCACGAATGTCCAGGCCCTTGATCTGGGCGGCGGCGGGCGGATTGCCGGAGACGGCGCGGGTTTTCAGGACGGTCATGGCGGCTTCACCACCGCCACCGGCCACGGCAAAGTCTTTCCAGGTGTGGCCCTGCTCTTCCATCATTTTCTTGAGGGCGGCCGCAGCGCGCGCTTCCCCACCAGCGGTCCACCAGTGCAGAACCTCAACCTCTCCGGCCTGAACGGCCGCTGTTGGCATCAGGGCGGCAGAGACCGCCAGAGCTGTAAGATGACGTTTGAACGATTTCATATAATGACTCCTTATTCTTGTCGTGGAGACGTTTGTCAGGCTTAGAACCAGACTTCCATCTGGGTGCCAAAGGTCCATTGGCTGCCGCCAAAGTCTTCCTGCCCCAGGGCATCGCCACCGTCGTAGCGGTTTAGCTCGTCATCCCAGGTGGAGTAGCTGGCAAAAACCCGAATTTCCGGGCGGTTCCAGAAGCCGCCTACCTGGGGCTTGAAGGTCGGGGCGATGGTAAAGCGGGCGTAGTCGCCATCCACGTCACCACGGCCTTCGTAGCCTTCCGTTTGCAGGTCCATCACCTGCCAGGAGGCTTCGTACTGCATCTCAAAGTTGGCGCCCAGTTCGTTGGCCAGGCGGGTGTTGAAGGTCAACCATTGGTACTCGTCCCCTTCCACATAACGGTCTTTGCTGGTTTCCGCCATGATCGCCGTGGTAGGCCAGCATGGTTTGCACACCTGAGTCAACGGCCTCCATAACGCCCCCTACGACACGCTCATCGTTATCCGCAGCAGACATACCATTGATCAGCCACTGCACGTTGCCGAAATAATTATTGGCGGTAAGGATGGCTTCGAGATAGGTATCCGGCTCGTTACCCAGCCGACCCACGGCCCCACCAACAGAGCCAGCGGGGGTCAGGTAGGGGCCGCCGGGAGCACTTTTACCATCGCTGTTGAGCAGCAGTCCGGAACGGGCGTAGGTATTGAAGGAGAAGCCCTGCTCACCTTTGGCATGGGGTTCGACCTCAGCCAATTGTTGCTCCAGGGCGGACAGGCGTTCTTCCACGCTCTCCTGGGCATACGCCTGGCCGGCGAACAATCCCAACGACGCCACGCTTACGACGGCTGTCAGTCTGTGAAGGGGCCTGGCGCCCAGGATCAGGGCAGAACGATACGTTTTATGGGTATTCATTATGACTCCTTGTTTTTGTTGTATTAGCAATATCGGAGTCTATGGCAATACCTCGGGGAGGAACGTATCAAACTGAAAGGCCGATGTAACACGGTTGTTACATGCCACCTCAATGTCGGGGCAGCGTGAGGGTGACGTCCAGGCCACCGCCTGGCCAATTCGCTATTTCAAGGTCGCCACCATGGCTTTGGGCAATGTTACGGGCTATACCAAGACCTAGCCCATGACCCCGCCGATGCTCCTGACCCAGGCGGTAGTAAGGCTCGAAAATCCGTCCAAGTTCGACCTCCGGAATACCCGGCCCGTAATCCCTGACGTGGATCGTCAACTGCTCTGGGGAGTCCTCCACACTGATGGTCGCAGAGTCCCCATACTTGACGGCATTGTCCACCAGGTTACCCAGGCATCGTTTGAGCGCCAGTGGTTTGCCGCGATAAGCCGCGCAGTTTCCTTCCACGACTACCCGCGGGCTCTCTCCTCCATACGCTTCCGCCATTCGCCGTAACATGCCGTCAATATCGACCAACTCCACGTTTTCATGGATGTCGGTGTCCTTCATACCCTGCAAGGCCCCCTTCACCAGCAATTCCAGCTCCTGAAGGTCGCTCTCGAATCGCTCGCGAATGTCGGCATCGTCAATCAGGTCGGCGCGCAGGCGAAGCCGGGTTATCGGGGTTTTCAGATCGTGGGAGATGGCGCGGAACAGCTGATCCCTGTCGCTGATGTAACTTTGTAGCCGCCGATGCATGGTATTGAAGCCACGGGTTACCGCCACAATTTCCGCACTACCCTGCTCTCTCAATGGTGATCGGTGTTCATCCAGCGGCAGGTCCCGCGCTGCCCTGGCCAGCTTGTGCAATGGTCGGGTCTGGCGACGCACCAGCCAGGCCAGCACCGGGAACAGAACCCCTATCATCACCAGGATAAACACGATCTGCTGGCCCGGGATGCTTTCATCATCCAGCGAGACATAGGGCGCCGGCAACAGCGAAGCCAGGTACAGCCACTCTCCTGTAGCAATCTCCACCTGGGTCACCAGAACAGGTGGTTTGATGGGTTCCAGTGTCAAAGCATAGTGAGCCCAGGATTTCGGCAACGCATCCAATGGCAACTGGGTATTCAGTATTCGCAGATCATCGGGGTGAACAAATTCCACGTGCAGATTGATCGATTTGCCCAACCGGCTTTTCAACACCGCCACGACTTCGTCTGTCACCAGGCGCTTGCGTTCACTGTCAGGCAACGCACGCATATCGATGTGTTTGTCGTTGAGGGAGACAAAAAAGCGGGAGCCTCCCATATCCCGCAGCTGGTCCAGCACGATATGCCGGTATTCCAGTGGCAGAGACTTGAAGAACTGTGTCGTTGCCGCCGCTGATGAGGCCAGGTTGCGGGTGGTGTTCACCAGGCCCTCCACCTGTTGGGCGCGGAATGTGCCTACCCAGATCACACTGGAGGCGACCTGGGCAACGCCCATTGCCAGCAGAGTCAGCAACAGGATGCGTCCGAGAAGCGACGAGGGCACAAGACGCCAGACCTTGCGGCCGGTTTCTACGGCCCCCTCATTATTCCGCGCCATGGGTCACCGTTGCCGCCAGCAGATACCCTGCCCCTCGCACCGTCTTGATTAGCCTGGGGCTGCGCCCCTGATCTCCCAAGCGCTGGCGCAGGCGGCTGACCGCCACATCCACCACCCGGTCCAGCGGCATGGACTCCCGCCCCCGGGTAACGCCGGAAATGGTGTCACGATCCAGGACTTCGTTGGGGTGTGCCAGGAACAGTTGCAACAATGAAAAATCCGCGCCGGACAACGGAGTGGCTTCTCCCTGGTCCGAGATAAGCTCATGGGCCTGGGTGTCCAGCCGCCAGCGATCAAAGCACACGAACCGGGGATTGTCCGCCCGATTGAACCCGGAACGTCGCAACAGTGCCTTGACCCGGGCCTGTAACTCCCGGGCGCTGAAAGGCTTGGCCAGGTAGTCGTCGGCACCGATTTCAAGGCCGACCACACGGTCGGTTTCGTCCGAGCTCGCGGTCAGCATGATGATCGGCACCTGCGAGTGCTCGCGAATCTCCCGGCACAGCGTAAAACCATCATCGCCCGGCAACATGACGTCAAGGACAATCAGATCGATCCGTGCCTCTGACAGAGTGCGGCGCATACTGTCGCCCTCGGCCGCGGTCATGACATCGTAGCCGACACGAGACAGGTGCTCATGCAACAATTCACGGATTGCCAGGTCGTCGTCAACAACCAGAATCGATGTTTTTACATCAGACATTCGTAAGCCTTTATTGTTATTCGTACGAGCTAAAAAAACAGGACAGCATGTTATCAAATACTTAACACGGCGCCTCTATCCTCCTGCCTCAGGAAACAGATCACGGCGGGCCGATTTCGCAGGCCAGCACCAGCGCCCAGAATTCCGAAAAGTCATTGACCACCACATCCGGCTTGTCCGGATGCTTGTGAGTGCCCGGAAAAATCCGGTTCAGCCAGGGCAAGTCCCACTGCGCACCGTTGAAAAACACCGCCGTCATGCCCGCGCGCTTGGCGGCAATGACGTCAGTGGTGCTGTCGCCCACGTACCAGACGCTCGGGTCTGGCGGGTAATCCAGCTTCTGCACGGCAAGATAAAGTTGATCGGGATGAGGTTTTCTCAGCGGCGTGTCGTCTCCACAGACGTCCACATCGAACAGATGCGTCCAGCCGGTGTCTTCCACGGCGGCCAGTTCATGCTCGAAAAACTCCCGGTCACGATTGGTAATAACACCCACATGAATGCCAATGCGTCGAAGCCCCTCGAGAACGGCCCGCACCTTTGGTTCAAACGCTTTTACCGTTCCAAAATGCTCTCGGTAGTGACGATTGAACGCTTTGTGGGCAATCTGTTTGGCCTCCTGGTCGTCACCAAACAACACCTCGAAAATATCAGTACGTGAGATTTTTCGGTCGGCCCGAACCTTGGGGTGAAGCCTGGCAAACTCCCGCACGTAAGCCACCAGCCGGGCATCTTCCGGTGTCTTGCTGTCTTCCGGCGCCAGCATACGGCTGACCAGGCCCAGCTCCTCGAATTCCGGGAACATATCGTCCACCGCGTGATACATCGCGTCCAGGGTATCCACCAACGTGGCGTGCCAGTCGAACAACACCACCGACGGGCGGATCAGGCTGACAACGGCAGGATGCCAGTCCGGCTCAATGCGGGGCTGTGGCGGTTCCGGACGCGGGTAGGGCCGTGGCCGGACTTCCGCAGGAGTGGCCCGAAACGCCTTTGGCTGATGTCGTTCCAACAACGCCAACAGGTCTATGAGGTCTTCGAAGCTGTCCAGTATGGCGGCCGGAGCGTCGCGATAACTGAACCAACTGTCAATTCGATCCGGCTCCCAACAGGCGCCGTTGTAGAAAACACCCGATACCCCGGCACGGTTGGCCGTGAGCATATCCACGTAGCTATCGCCCACATACCAGGCCTGTTCGTCGACTGGCAGCCCCAGTTTCTCCAGCACGCGGGTAATCACTTCCGGGTCGGGCTTGTACTCGGTGACATCGTCGGCGCATACCGTAACGTCAAACAGGTTGCGCCAGCGCCCCTCGTCCACCATGCCCAGCTCCTTGTCCAGGAACTCCCGGTTGCGGTTGGTGGACACCGCCAGCCGGATACCCATTTCCTTCATGGCGGTCAGGTACTCGTAGGCGCCCTGCTGGAAGGGCCGAACCTTGCCGAAGTATTTCCGGTAACAATCGTTGTAGGCTTTATGGGCAATCAGCTTGGCGTCTTTATCGTCGCCAAAGATGGCGTTGAAAATGTCGGTACGAGATACCCGCCGCTCCGCCAGAATGCGCGGGTGCAGCCGCCGAAAGATCCGTATGTAGCGGACCAGGCGGGCATCGTCTGAGGTGCGACATTTGTCCTCGGGCAGCAGCCGGTCCACCAGACCCAGGTCTTCCAACTGTGGCAGCATCTCTTCCATGGCGCTGAACATGGCGTCATGCGTATCCACCAGCGTGCCATGCCAGTCAAACATCAGCACCGAGGGTGCGGGCAGTCCATCGCTGAATCGGGCCATAATCAGTTTCCCATTGGTTTCTTGGCGGTCTCCACGTGAACCACCCGACCATTACGCAACGTCACGATGCGGCGGAACTGGGTCTTCCCGGTCTCGTACAGCCATTCTTCCACAGGTACCAGTTGATTGGCACCGTAATGACCGGGGACCGTTGATCCACGGCCAACCGATTCCCAGGTGACCCGCCGGGAAAGCGGCTCGCCACAATAGGCCACCATTTCGAATTCGCTGAGACCACTTTGAAGTCGCGCCGGAGAACAGTCACCGGCACTGTCGCCGGCGAAGCCATAGCCCAGACTGTGCTCATGCCGGAGCTTGCCGTTCCTGAACTCAAGGCGGCGGATAAATCCCTGTGGGCCCGGGTTGTAGTACCAATGCTCGACTTCGCCAACAATACCTATTCCGGGAACGCTGGCCGTTGGGTAGGTCGCTACATAGTCCGGCGCACCGCAGCGCTCTTCCACCTCTACCGGCCAGTCGCCGACATCCACCAGTGAGGAGCCACAACGAAAGGCACCATTGGCAGCGCCCGGCAAGGCAGCCAACCCCGGAAGCACCAAAAGCATCAGCACACTGCTTGATAACGAAAAACGCATACCCGTCCTCCCCTAAAAACTCCTAACCTTCCATAGTAGAAGCATGGAAAGGTGTTGGGCACCCGTTAATCGTAAAAAAACACGTAAACAACCGTCGTCTTGTCCACGGCAATCAACTTTCACTGCTCGAAAATGTTTCAAGGGCCTCCTCCATATCAACGGTTGAAATACATCTTAAAACCCCAACGGATCAGGTTACCTACGGCAAAAAGGAGGACACATATGTCACGCCCACAAGACCTGTTTCCGACACGCCTTGAACGCAAACTGGGCATGTTTGAGCGACTGGATCCTGTGGTACATACCCCTTCGGAGCGCTTGTCGGACGGCCCACTGTCCGCCAAACAGGTGCGAGAATTCGATGAAAGGGGGTTTCTATTTTTTGATTCCTTCTTCTCCAAGGACGAAATGGACGGGTTTATCAAAGAGCTTAAAGACTACGAGGACGATGACGACCTCAAGCTGTCCGAGGGCACCATTCTTGAGCCCGGAAAGGAGGAGATTCGATCCATCTTCGGCATTCATGACATTTCGGAACGCTTTGACCGGCTGACCCGGGATGCTCACTTGCTCAACATCGTGCGGCAGTTGCTGGACAGCGAGGTCTACATCCACCAATCGCGGATCAACTACAAGCCCGGTTTCAAGGGCAAGGGGTTCAACTGGCATTCCGATTTCGAAACCTGGCACAGTGAAGACGGCATGCCGCGTATGCGCAGCCTCAGTTGTTCCATCGTGATGACCGACAACAACGAGTTCAACGGCCCGTTGATGCTGATTCCGGGTTCCCAGAAGTACTTTATCCCCTGTGTCGGCCGCACACCGGAAGACAACTACAAGGAATCCCTCAAAAGCCAGGACCTCGGGGTTCCAGACGCCGCCAGTCTCACCCGGTTAATGGACGAGAACGCCATTGAGGCACCCAAGGGACCACCGGGGTCGTTAATCATTTTTGAGTGCAACACACTGCATGGTTCCAACGTGAATATGTCGTGCTGGCCGCGAAGCAATCTGTTTTTCGTTTACAACAGCGTTCACAATACCTTGGAAGAGCCCTATTGTGGCAATAAACCACGGCCTGAATTTCTGGCCAACCGGAAAAATCTGGAACCATTGAAGCCGGTCAGGAACCCATAACGGTCTTGGCGGACAAACGGCAGGCGAACAACCATGAAAATTGGCGAAATCTCGAAAACCACAGGCATTCCGGTAGAAACCATTCGCTACTACGAAAAAATCGGGCTGGTGCCCGCACCCGAGCGGCAAGCCAGCGGCTACCGCCATTACCGGCAAAGTCATCTCGACCGCCTGCTGTTCATCAAACGTTGCCGTAATCTGGACATGGCCCAGGATGAAATCCGCGAACTGATACGCCTGGCCGACCAGCCAGACGCTGATTGCAGCGAAGTCGACGCTTTGCTGGCCCGTCATCTCAGCCATGTAAGGGAGCGTCTTCAGGAACTGGCCAATCTGGAAGACACCCTACAACAACTTCAGCAAGCCTGTTCCGAGGGCCGCACTGTCAGCGAGTGCGGCACCCTCGGCGGACTGACTTCTGAGCCGGCCCATGAAGCATCTTCCGGCAACCACAACCATATTCCCGGCACTCACGGCACTCGCTGAACACCGTTTCTACCGCACGGTTTGACTCTGTAGTTACTATAGGGTTTTTAATGAATACATTCTCACAAATGGAGGTATTCATGGCCTGCAGTAGCTGCTCCGCCCCCAACCCAAAATCCCCCGCTCCGGGCTTTCGAAAGGCTTTGTGGATCGCGCTTTGGGTCAATCTTGCAATGTTTTTGGTCGAGGGCTTTGCCAGCCTTCAGTCCGGGTCCGTGTCATTGATGGCCGATGCCATCGACTTCTTTGGCGACAGTGCCAACTACGTTCTGTCCCTGACCGTACTTTCCATGGGTATGCTTTGGCGCGGCCGGGCCGCCCTGGTGAAAGGCATTACCATGGCCGTGTTCGGTGTCATCGTGCTCGCCCGGGCTATCTGGGTACTTCAGAGTGGCATGACACCGGAGCCTCTGACCATGGGGGTCGTGGGCCTTATGGCACTGGTGGCAAACGTCATCGTGGCACTGATACTGTTCCGCTATCGGGACGGTGATTCTGACATGCGCTCGGTGTGGCTGTGCAGCCGCAACGACGCCATTGGTAACGTCGCCGTGATGGGCGCAGCGCTGGGGGTGTTCGGCACCGGTACCGCCTGGCCCGACCTGGCCGTGGCAACAGTGATGGGTGGCCTGGCCATTACGGCGGGGGTCAGCGTGGTGCGCCATGCCCGCAAGGACATCGACGGCGCAAAACAGGCGTCAGCCCATTCCGTCAGTCCGGAAGTCCGATAACTCTTACTGGGGGTGGTTATAGACGCGACAACCTGTATAAACTTGAACCGCATATGACCCACACACGATCACCACAACTGTTCCCTTACTGGCAGAGGTTCACGGTGCTGGCAGCACTGCTGGCGGCTGCTTTCCTGTGGCCGGCAAGCACTCTGGAATGGTCTCGTGAGGGTATTCCTGACGGCGAGTACTGGCGACTGCTGACCGGCCACTGGGTTCACCTCGGCCTGAACCACCTGCTACTCAACCTGGCAGGACTCCTGGTAACCGGCCTGTTGTTCACAAGGCACCCACCGCTGCCGATCTGGCTAAGCTACCTGGTTCTCTCGCCTCTCGCCATCTCATCAGGCCTGTTTCTGGCAGCGCCCGAGCTTGACTGGTACCGGGGCTTTTCAGGCTGCCTGCACGGACTCCTGGTGTTTACGGCACTCTATAATATAAGAGCGGAGACACGCTGGAGCCTCATCATCCTCGGATTCCTCCTGATAAAGCTGGCAACAGAAGTGTTCCTTTATCCGGCTGTTGGAGAAAACCCTTTGGTCGGTGGCCGAGTCATTGTCCAGTCCCACTGGCTTGGTGCATTTGCCGGCTTGGCAGCCGGCCTGCTTACCCTGTCTCGAGCACCCCGGGTTATGGCATCACCAGGGCCACCATCACCGGAATAAAGGCCAGGGCAAACAAGGTGCTTAGCAAGGCGGTGCCTGCAGCCTGCTTCGGCGCAGTGTCCAGCAGGGTGGCGATGACCACCGTATTGGCGGCAATGGGCGTTATGGAAATCAGGAAAATCGCCTGATAGACGGCGAGGTTGTAGATACCGAAGAAACGGGCATCCAGCCACCACAGCACAATGGCCGCCAGCGGCCAGGACACGAACTTGCCCAGGAACGCCAGGCCGGTAAAGCGCGGGTTGCCCGCCAGCCCGCGAAAACTGAGAATTCCCATGCCAATAATCATCATGCCGAGGACGCTATAGGCACCACGAAGGTTATCAAAAAGCGGCGTAAAAACGTCCGGGATAGAAAATCCGTTCAGGTTCAGCATAACTGCCAACATGAAGGCATAGACCGAGGGCAGCCGTGCCACCCTCACGAGGGAATCCTTGAGGCTGTATCGTCCCCGGGCGGCCAGATAAAAGCCCACGGAATTCTCGAACAGCGTCGTACCCAGCATGCACACGATATAAAGCGCCAGGCCTTCCTGGCCAAACAACAGCAATGCCACCGGTATGCCAAAATAACCGGTATTGCCTGTGCCCACCGACAACGGAATAAGACTGGCACTGCCGTCCGAAATCATCCCGCGGGCAATCCTCATGTGCGCATAACCGAGCACCGAACACAGCGTAAAAACCAGCAATGGCAACAGGATGACTTCTGTCGAGAGCGGTGCCGCCATAACGCCGGAAAACACCACAGAAGGCGTGACGATGTAGAGCATGATGCCGGCGATGTGTTTGCCGCTGGCCTGGAGATAACGCCCGGCAATCCAACCCAACGCAACCGTGATATACAGGGGGAGCAATTTGTAGAACAGTGCGAGGGCCGCGGCCATGCTGACTCCGGTATAGCGCAAGAAAGGCACCGAGTTTAACACCAGCAGGAATATTGATTCAGCCGCTAAGACAAACTGGTTTAATTTATTTTGAATATATCTATCCAGGTGCCAAACTCCGAAAACTGACCCAGCCAAGGTGTACCCATGAAACAGGAACCAATTGCCAGTTCATCGCCTCCATGCATGCTGGCAGAGCGACACCGGGATATTATCTGGCACGAGCCCGCGCCCGAGTCCCATGCGTTACTCAGCGGGCTCAGCCACTGTTTTGGCATTCATCTGAGCAACGACAGCGACAACCCCCAACAGCGCTTCGTCAGTGAGCTGGGCGGACTGTTCCAGAAATGCCGGGTGGATGCTGAAACCGACCTGGAGCGGCACAACCGCCCCTGGGGTAATGTGTACCTGATCCAGCACGGCGTGCTTCGACTGTTCCGGGAATCACTGACGGGAAAGGTGGCCATCCACCATTTTTTCACGGAAGGGGACTTGATCTGGCCAGTCTTTGGCAGAAGCCGAACCTCCCGCAACACCTTGTGCCTCACATCCGTTACCCCCGCTACCCTCTGGGTCGCCGACTTTTCCGCGTTCCGTGCTGCTGTTCAGGCACAGGGGGATGGCGCCTGGGAAAAGTTTGCCATTGTGCTGACTGAGGAGGTCGCCGAGTTGACCAGCATGAGGGAATTCCGCAAGCAAACCATGCCGGCCCAAGAGCGTTATCGGTTGTTGCTGGACGAGTATCCCGAACTGATCAAGCGAGTCCCGGACAACCAGTTGGCGTCCTGGCTGGGCGTGGTCCCGGCAACTTTCTCAAGGCTGAAGAAGGCCACCGGCAACGGCCGCAGTTCGGGATAATCCATCGAACAGCGTTCTTACAGGCTCGAGCTGAACAACACGTCACACTTCGTCTATTGCGTACACCTGTACGCTGAAGTACCGTATCGTCATGACAGAACCTGACCAGGTATCCATGAAACCTCGCGAGAACCCCGAAGAATCCGTCCATCACCGTATCGAGGAATGGCTGAACAGCGCCACCCACGGTCTCGGCGCCCTTCTTAGCGTGATCGGTACGATTGCATTGATCGTCGCGGCCAGCCAACTGGGTGATGTCTGGAAGATCGTCAGCTTCAGCATCTTTGGCGCATCCCTGATCATGCTTTACCTGGCATCAGCGCTTTACCATGGTGCCCGCCACCCCCGGCTGAGGGCGCTGTTCAAAACCCTGGACCACTGCGCCATCTTCCTGCTGATCGCCGGCACCTACACCCCTTTCCTGCTCGTCAACATGCGCGGCACCAGCGGCTGGACCCTGTTTGCCATCATCTGGTCCCTGGCGGCTACCGGCGTGGTTCTGAAAGTCATCTTCCAGAACCGCTTCAAGCTGGCACGTGTAGGTATCTACGTTGCCATGGGCTGGCTGATCACCTTCGCCTCATCCGACCTGGTAGCGAGCATCAGCGACACAGCCCTCTACCTGACCATCGCGGGTGGCGTGGTCTACACCGCCGGTGTCGGCTTCTACCTCGCGGACCGCATTCCCTACATGCATGCGATATGGCACCTGTTCGTCATCGGCGGAAGCGCCCTGCATTTCAGTGCGATCTACTACGGCGTTCTACCCCATACCCTGTGACAGCGTGACCGTGCCATAGCGGCCTGACGAGCCTGATTTTGGTTATACTGTATAACCTCACTATGTCGGGAGCCGAACAATGGCAAAGTGGCTGGTCAAGACCGAACCGTCCGAATGCAGCATCGATGACTTTGAGAACGCGAAAGATCAGACTATCCCCTGGGACGGAGTGCGCAACTATCAGGCGCGAAATTTCCTGCGGGAAATGGCCGAGGGGGACGACGTGTTTGTTTACCACTCCAGCTGCAAACACATTGGCGTGGCGGGGATTGTCCGCGTCGTGACGTCCGCCTATCCGGACCCGACCCAGTTCCGGGAAGATTCGCCCTACTACGACCCCAAAAGCACACCGGAAAAACCGCGCTGGCAGGCCGTGGATATGGCCTTTGAGAAAAAATTGCCACGACTGATCACACTGAATGAAATCAAGTCCCTGCCAGGGCTTGAAGGTCTGGCATTGATCAGGCGTGGCAACCGCCTGTCGGTGATGCCCGTTACTGAAGAACAGTGGCGGATCATACTCGCCAACGCCTGAGCAAAGTTCCCGCTACCCAATCCGCCCTACTCCCTTTAGAATTCAGGCTCCGCGATCGTTATGGAGTTGCTGTTTTCCCATGTCTGCCCAACCAAGCCCTACAACCGGATTCGAACAACTGCGCCGCATAGAGTCCAGCCGGATCTTCCAGAGCGTGGTTATCGGCATTATCATCCTGTCGGCACTCACCATTGGCGCGAAGACCTACGAGCTACCGCCGCTGGTGGAGGGTTCCCTTAGCGTGATGGACAGCGCCATCACCGTATTTTTTCTGATAGAAATCCTGTTCCGCTTTGCTGCCTGCCCCAACAAGAAACGCTTTCTGATGGACGGCTGGAACCTGTTCGACACACTGGTCGTGGTTGGCAGCCTTATTCCACTGGACAACTCCGACGCCGTGCTGCTTGGCCGATTGTTGCGAGTGTTCCGGGTGTTGCGCCTGGTCTCTGTGGTGCCAGAGCTGCGCTTCCTGATCAACTCTCTTCTGAAAGCCATCCCGCGCATGGGCTACATCGCCCTGTTGATGTTTATCATTTTCTACATTTATGCGGCCATGGGCTCAATGTTCTTTGCCGACGTGGACGAGACTCTTTGGGGCGATGTCGCCATAGCCATGCTTACGTTATTCCGGGTGGCGACCTTCGAGGATTGGACCGATGTGATGTATGCGACGATGGAATCCTACCCGCTCAGCTGGCTCTACTATCTGACATTTATATTCCTGACAGCGTTCGTATTCCTCAACATGATGATCGGGGCGATCCTGGAAGTCATGAGTGAGGAACAGAATGCCGAGCAGGCCCAAAAAGCCCACGATGAACGGGACGAGATCGCACGCCAGTTAAAGGCGGTTCAGCAACAGTTGCAGGAACTGACGAAGCAGGTATCCGAAAAATCCGGGGGGCGCTGACCTCCGGAGTCGTTGGCCAGGGTGGCTTCGCCATGACGAAGTGGAAAATCGCCTCAGAAAATTTGTGCCCGACTGCAAACTGCAACCAATGGTCAATAGCCTTAGCGGTAATACCAGCTAAAGTATAAGAAACCATTTTGTAACAGGAACACTGGCATTATGACCCCTGATCACTTTACCAAGGCCGATCTGGAAGCCTGCGGACAAGGCACGCTTTTCCCCGGCAAGATGCGACTGCCTATCAATGAAATGCTGATGATGGACCGCGTTACCCATTTCAGCGAAACCGACGGGCTCTATGGCAAAGGCAGCATTGTTGCCGAGTTGGATATTGATCCGGACCTCTGGTTCTTCAAGGTTCATTTTGTGGACGATCCGGTTATGCCCGGTTGTCTGGGCCTGGACGCCATGTGGCAGTTGGTGGGTTTTTTCCTGGCAGCCACCGGGGGTGAAGGCAAGGGTCGCGCGCTTGGAAGCGGTGAGGTGAAGTTTTCTGGGCAGGTGCTACCCACGAATAAACTCGTGCGGTATCACCTCGACATCAAACGGGTCATCCGCCGCAAGCTCACCATGGCCATCGCCGATGCCCGTATGGAAGTGGATGGCCGGGAAATATACACCGCCAAAGACCTGAAGGTCGGCATGTTCAATTCTACGGATGACTTCTAGGAGCCATTAAATGCGTCGTGTTGTTATTACAGGCATGGGAATCGTCTCCAGCCTCGGAACCAATCAAGACGAAGTAACCCGGTCCCTGCGGGATTCAATTCCTGGCATCGGCTTTAGCCAGGAAGCCAAGGACAACGGTCTGCGCAGCCATGTGTGCGGACAGATTGACCTGAATCTGCCGGAACTGATCGACCGCAAACTGATGCGCTTCATGTGCCCGGCCTCCGGCTACACCTACCTGGCGATGAAAGAAGCCATTGAGCAAGCAGGACTGACGGAAGAGCATATCCGCGCCAACTCAACCGGCGTCATCACCGGTGCTGGTGGTGCGTCAACGGTCGAGCTGATGGATGCGATCGATACCCACCGCGAGAAAGGCATCCGCCGGGTAGGTCCGTACCGTGTGCCACGCACCATGGGCAGCGCCATCAATGCTTCTCTTGCTACGGCATTCGGCATTACCGGCATCAACTACGGCATTACCTCCGCCTGCGCCACCAGCGCCCACTCCATTGGCCACGCCGCCGATATGATTACGCTGGGTCGCCAGGACGTGATGTTTGCCGGTGGTGGTGAAGACATCCACTGGACGCTGAGCCTGATGTTCGATGCCATGGGTGCGCTCTCCACCAAATACAACGACACTCCCGGCAAAGCCTCCCGCACCTATGATCGGGATCGGGACGGTTTCGTGATTTCCGGTGGCGGCGGCATTCTGGTACTGGAAGCCCTGGAGCATGCAGAAGCACGTGGGGCCAACATCCTGGCCGAACTGGTCGGCTTCGGCGCAACCTCTGATGGCGCCGATATGGTGGCGCCCAGCGGCGAAGGCGCCATTCGCTGCATGCAGCAGGCGATGAAAAACGTTGATGGCGAGATCAGCTACGTTAACACCCACGGCACCAGCACGCCGGCGGGGGATGTCACCGAACTCAAAGCGCTGAAGGAAACCTTTGGCGACAAGATACCGCCACTGAGCTCAACCAAGCCACTTTGCGGCCATGCTCTGGGCGCAGCCGGTGTGCACGAAGCCATCTACAGTCTGATCATGCAACGGGGGAACTTTATTGCTCCGTCTGCCAATATCGAGAACCTGGATGAAGGCGCCGAAGGCTACCCCATCGTGAGAGAGCGGCAGGACAACGTGGACCTGCCTCTGGTGATGAGCAACAGCTTTGGATTCGGCGGCACTAACGGCACGCTGATCTTCAAGAAAGCCTGACCACCAGGCAACAAACCGCCGGGGCATGCACGAATTTGCTGCCCCGGTATTTTCAATGCCTCTTAAGCCTCCCTCAAGCAACCCGCGAGCGGTAGGCTCCTGGCGATTTGCCCATCCAGCGCTTGAACGCACGGCTGAAGGCGCTGAGCTCGGAAAACCCTAGCTGTTCAGCGATTTCCACGAGGGGTTTACTACGATCCTTCAGATAGGCCAGAGCCCGTTCGCGCCGGATATCCTCAAGCAACGCCGCAAAGGTCAGATTTTCTTCCTTCAACCTTTTATGAAGCGTATGCCGGCTCATGTGCAACTGAGAGGCAACAGCCTCCACCCCTACCCGACCACGTTCCAGGTGCCCGGCAATCAACGAAGTCACTCGCGCACTGAACGGTGCCATAGCCGCGCGGGGCTTCATCGGTTCTGAGTGCATTTCACTGTCTCCTGATAATTCCTTACAGGCACGCTTTACCTGCGCTCGTCAGCGTACACATGTTAGCTGAAAATAGCCATATTCGGCTTTAGTCGTAACGAGACATGAGGCAATTTGGTCATTCAAAGCGTCGAGCTATCGGTCTGATTGCCAGTCCCTTAGTGCCACAAGGGTTGATTGAGGTATAATCACGACACGCGCAATTTAATACCTGACTATTTTACTCTGGTATTGTATACTCACTCACCAGAAGAAACGGATATTGCCCTTGATTTTCAACAGGGCCGCACCCAATCCGTCATCCAAAAACCGATTGCAGGGCGTACCCAAGTCTGGGGCGATCACTGCAACGCATGAATTTATGACATCCGCCCGGCAGCCCTGAACACGAGACTACCGGCGACACCAGGGGCTGCAAGGCCCGAGATGAGAGAATACGGAGCGACGATCATGGCGACCACCGATAAAGAGGTGAACGAGCTGATCAAACGGGAATACGAACACGGTTTCGTGACAGAAATCGAAGCCGACACGTTCGAGCCCGGCCTGAACGAAGACGTCATTGCCCGCCTTTCCGCCATTAAGAAAGAGCCGGAATGGATGCTGGAATGGCGCCTGAAGGCCTACCGTCGCTGGCTGGAAATGGACGAGCCGGACTGGGCACACGTGGGTTATCCGAAAATCGACTACAACTCGATTTCCTATTACTCCGCGCCCAAGCGCAAGGAAGACATGCCCCAGAGCCTCGACGAAGTCGACCCTGAGCTGCTCAAGACCTACGAGAAACTGGGCATTCCCCTGCACGAGCGTGAAAAGCTCGCCGGCGTGGCTGTTGACGCCGTATTTGACTCCGTTTCCGTGGCAACCACCTTCAAGGAGCCGCTGGCCAAGGCTGGCGTAATCTTCTGCTCCATTTCGGAGGCCATCCAGGACTACCCGGAACTGGTGAAAAAGTATCTGGGTTCTGTGGTTCCTGCAGGCGACAACTTTTTCGCGGGCCTGAACTCCGCCGTGTTTTCAGATGGCACGTTCGTGTACGTACCCAAGGGTGTTCGTTGTCCCATGGAATTGTCCACTTACTTCCGCATTAACGCGGCCAATACCGGTCAGTTTGAGCGCACCCTGATCATCGCCGAGGACAGCAGCTACGTCAGTTATCTGGAAGGCTGCACCGCGCCGATGCGCGACGAAAACCAGCTTCACGCTGCCGTCGTTGAACTGGTGGCCCTGGACGATGCACAGATCAAATATTCCACGGTGCAGAACTGGTACCCGGGCGATGAGAACGGCAAAGGCGGCATCTTCAACTTCGTCACCAAGCGTGGCGCCGCTATTGGCAAGAACTCCAAGATTTCCTGGACCCAGGTCGAAACCGGTTCTGCGGTGACCTGGAAGTATCCGAGTTGCGTGCTGCGTGGTGATAACAGCGTGGGCGAATTCTACTCGGTGGCACTGACCAACAATTACCAGCAGGCGGATACCGGTACCAAGATGATTCATCTGGGCAAGAACACGTCCAGCACCATCATCTCCAAGGGCATTTCCGCCGGCAAGAGCTCCAACGCCTATCGCGGGCTGGTGAAGTTCGGCCCGGGTGCGGAAGGTGCGCGTAACTACACCCAGTGTGATTCGCTGCTGATCGGCGACCGCTGCGGCGCCCACACTTTCCCGTACATCGAGAGCAAGAACAAGTCGGCTATCGTTGAGCACGAGGCAACCACCTCCAAGGTCAGCGACGAGCAGATGTTCCTTTGCCGCCAGCGTGGTATCGACCCGGAGCAGGCGGTTTCCATGATTGTGAACGGCTTCTGTAAAGAGGTGTTCAAGGAGCTGCCGATGGAGTTTGCCGTGGAAGCTGGCAAGTTGCTTGAAGTCAGCCTTGAAGGGTCCGTTGGTTAACCCCAGGCTCATATACAAATTTTCAGATACCAGTTTTCAGATTATAGAGAGACGCCAGAAATGCTAAGCATCAAGAACCTGCACGCATCCGTTGAGGGTGAAGAGATCCTCAAGGGCATCAACCTGGAGATCAAGGCCGGGGAAGTTCACGCCATCATGGGCCCGAACGGCTCAGGCAAGAGTACCCTGTCCCAGGTGCTGGCGGGCAATGAGACGTTTGCGGTAACCCAGGGCGAAATCAGCCTGAACGGCGAGAACCTGCTAGACCTTGAAACCGAAGAGCGGGCTCGTGAAGGTATTTTCCTGGCATTCCAGTATCCGGTGGAGATTCCCGGCGTCAGCAACCTGCAGTTCCTGCGCACCGCCGTCAACGCCATGCGCACACACCGTGGCGAGCCGGAAATGAACGCCGCGGAGTTCATGAAGCTGGCCAAAGAGGTTTCCAAACAGGTGGACCTGGACCCGGCGTTCCTCAAGCGCGGTGTCAACGAAGGCTTCTCCGGTGGCGAGAAGAAGCGCAACGAGATTCTTCAGGCACTGTTGCTGCAGCCAAAGCTGGCCATTCTGGATGAGACAGACTCAGGGCTCGACATTGATGCCCTGCAGGTGGTTTCCAAGGGCGTAAACGCCCTGCGCGCCGAAGACCGTGCCATTCTGATGGTGACTCACTACCAGCGTCTGCTGAACCACATTGTGCCAGACCATGTTCATGTACTGGCCGGTGGCAGGATCGTCAAATCCGGGGGTCGAGAGCTGGCCCTCGAGCTCGAAGAGCGTGGCTACGGCTGGCTCGGCGTGAAAGACGAAGAAGCCACCCCCAGTGCAGCCAGCTAAGGAGGCCGTGGAATGAAACCAGCACCAACCATTTCCAGCGCCTTCCTCGAGCCGGGCGGGCATTCACTGCCCGAGCCGTTGCTTGAGCTGCGCAAACATCGGGGCACGGCATTGGTGGATATGCCATTGCCCACCCGCAAAACCGAAAACTGGAAATACTCCAGCCGGCACCTGAAGCTGACCGACGAACTGGCCACCACCCTGCCCGCGACCGGCAAGGATGGCTATAGCTTATCGATTCCCGGTTATCGCGTGGTGTTCCATAACGGCGTGATGATTCCAGAAGCCTCGGACTTTCCGGACCTGGACGGCATCCGCATTCAACGTTTCGCCGATCTGGACGATGACGAGGCCGCGGGCCTGGCCGAGCGCCTGGACAACACACTGGACACCCGTGCCGTACAGATGGCGCGACTGAACTCCGCCCGCTTTGAAGACGGCCTGTACATCCAGTTGGACAAGGAAGCGGTTCTTGATCAGCCCCTGTTCATCGTGCACGAAGTGACCGGCACGGCTTCAGGCTCGGCGTACCCGCGTATTTATGTGGATGCGGCACGTCACAGTCAGATTACGGTGGTAGAGGAATACCTCTCCAGCGGTGAGGAGCCGGTCATGGTGGATACCGTCACCGAGTTTGTATTGGCAGACGGGGCCCAGGTCACGAATGTGCGGCTGGTCATGGAAGGCGAGAATGTACAGCACATCGGGGCTACCGGTGTTCGCCAGGCCGCCAACTCCCGTTTCGAGAGTCACTGCGTGGGCTTCGGTGGGCCACTGCGTCGCCATGACCTGCAGGTTCGGCTGGAAGGCGAAGGCGGTGAGTGCAAGCTGAACGGCGTGGTTGTCACCCAGGGCAAGCAGCACTACGACAACCATACCTCTATTGAACACGTGGCCGCCCACTGCGACAGCGAGGAAACCTATCGCAACATCGCTGCGGACGAATCCCACGCCGTGTTCAATGGCCGCATCCATATCCATGAGGATGCCCAGAAGTCCAACGCGAACATGAACAACAAGAACCTGTTGCTCTCCACCGGTGCTGAGATCGATACCAAGCCCGAGCTGGAGATTTACGCGGACGACGTCAAATGTGCCCATGGTGCCACCATCGGCCAGCTTGACAGGATTTCCCTGTTCTACCTGGTATCCCGTGGCATCGGGCGTCGTGAGGCCAATACCCTTTTGACAATGGCCTTCATTAACGAACTTGTTGAACAGATTCCGGTTCAGGCAGTCAAAGACGCTGCCCAGCTCCGGCTTAATGACTTTTTCGACCAGACGTTTCAGGAGGCCTGACCGGTTATGACAGACCTTTCCATGGCCAAAAAGGCGGGCACTGCGGCGTTCGACGTCGAGGCGATCCGCCGGGACTTTCCGATTCTTGATCAGCAGATCAACGGCAAGCCCCTCGTGTATCTGGACAACGGCGCTTCGTCACAGAAGCCCATCGCCGTTCTGGACGCCATGGATCGCTATTACCGGGAAATGCATTCCAACGTCCATCGCGGCGCCCACACGCTTGGCGACCGCGCCACCAGCGCCTTCGAGGGCGCCCGGGAGAAGGTTCGCGCGTTCCTGAACGCTGGCAGCACCCGCGAGATTATCTGGACCCGTGGCACCACCGAGGCCATCAACGTGGTGGCCAATGGCCTGGCCGGCCGCCTCAAGCCTGATGACGAAATTCTCGTCAGCCATATGGAACATCACGCCAACATCGTGCCCTGGCAGATGGTGGCCGAGCGCACGGGCGCGAAGGTGGTTCCCATCCAGATCACTCCACAGGGTGAATTGGATCTGGACTCGTTCAACAGCTTGCTGGGCGAGCGCACCCGGGTACTGGCACTGACGCATGTGTCCAACGTCCTGGGCACCGTGAACCCGATTGCACCGTTGATTGAGCAGGCCAAGGCTCACGGCGTGATCACCGTTATCGATGGTGCCCAGGCGGTGCCGCACTTCCAGCCGGACGTACAGGCGCTGGGCTGTGATTTCTACGTGTTCTCATCCCACAAATTGTTCGGACCAACCGGCGTTGGCGTACTGTACGGCAAGGCCCAGTTGCTGGAAGAGATGCCTCCTTTCCAGGGGGGCGGTGAGATGATCGAGCGGGTGTCGTTCGAGCGCACCACCTGGAACGTGCTGCCTTACAAGTTTGAGGCCGGCACACCACCGGTTGCCGAGGCCGTTGGCCTGGGCGCAGCCATTGATTATCTGGGCGACCTCGATCGCAATGGCATGGAAGCGGCGGAAAACGCGCTTCTCACCCGCGCCAACGAACTGGTCAAGTCGGTCGTCCCGGGCATGGAGATCATCGGTACGGCCAGCCAAAAGGTGCCGGTCATGTCCTTTAAAATCGCCGGCCTGCACCCCAGTGATATAGGAACACTGCTGGATCAGCAGGGCATCGCGATCCGCACTGGCCACCATTGCGCCATGCCGCTGATGGACTTTTACGGGGTTCCCGGTACAGCCAGGGCGTCCTTTGCGTTTTACAATACGCTGGAGGAAGTGGAACAATTATTCACTGCCCTGCAGAAAATCCAGCGTCTGTTTGCCTGATGGAGGTGGAAATATGACAGCCGAAGTCTTCACACCAACCGTGGCGGTCACCATGACCCCGACAGCGGTGAAACACGTACGCAAACAACTGGACAAGAAGCCTGAGGCGAAAGGTATCCGCCTGGCGATCAAGAAAAGCGGCTGTTCCGGCTTCAAGTATGAAACCCAGTGGGTGGAAGAAGCCGCAGCGGACGACAAGGTGTTTCACATCGACGGTGTGGACGTCTTTGTAAAGGAAGAGCACCTGCCTCTGGTGAACGGCATTGAAATTGATTTCGTGACCGAAGGGGTGAACTCCCTGTTCCAGTTCCGGAATCCGAATGCGACGGCAGAGTGCGGTTGTGGCGAGAGCTTTACAGTCGCCTGAACCCGACAAACCAGATAGCGAATACGAGGCCCATTAAGGCATGCAAGAACGGGAAGTGGTCCTGACCAAACGCGAAGTAGAGGCGCGCCTGGTGCCCGCCGGAACCGAAATCATGATTCCGGCGGACACCTTCGTTACCATCACACAGTCACTCGGTGGTAGCTTCACCGTGGCCGTGAACGGCAACCTCGCTCGTATTGAAGGCCACAATGCCGATGCCCTGGGCAAGAAGCCCCTTGAAAGCAGCTTCGACACCCCCGAAGACGGTACGGTGAACGAAAACCAGGTGTGGGAAGCGATGCGCAACTGCTACGACCCGGAAATTCCGGTCAACGTGGTGGAGCTGGGCCTGATCTACGAGTGTGAAATACAGAATGGCACGGAAGACGGCAACCATGTGTACGTCAAGATGACACTCACGGCCGCCGGCTGCGGCATGGGCCCGGTGATCACTGAAGACGTCAAGACCAAGCTTGAGCATGTACCCAATGTGGACAAGGTGACCGTCGAACTGACCTTCGATCCGCCCTGGAACAATGACATGCTCACCGACGAAGCCAAGCTTGAACTGGGGATGCTGTAATGACTGCCGCTGAACAGGAATTTTTGAACAATCCGCTCGGGAAAGACACCACCCTCGAAGACGTCCTGGATGGCTTTGAATTCCTGGACGACTGGGAAGAGCGTTACGCGTTCATTATCGACCTTGGCAAGCAGCTACCGGCATTTCCGGACGACGAGCGCAGGGAAGAGAATTACGTCCACGGCTGCCAGAGCCAGGTGTGGCTGATTCATCATTACGATGAGCAAAGTGGCAAGCTATACCTGCTGATTGACTCTGACGCCATCATCGTTCGCGGCCTTGCCGCCATTATCCTGGTGGCCCTGAATGGCAAGTCTCCCAGGGACCTGCTGGCTACGGACATCGACGAACTGTTCGAACAACTGGATCTGTTCCGCCACATCTCGCCCACACGGGGCAACGGCCTGAGAGCCATGGTTGGCAGGATCCGGGATGTGGCTGCGGAAACCGCCGCAGCCTGATTGAGCAGCCCTACCAGACGATAGCCACGTCATCCCGCTGTATATTGATCAGCCCGCCATAGACAGGAATGCTGCCGTTGCTGAAGTCCGGATGAACATTGTTCACCGTCATGGTGGCGCGGCTGTCCACCAGTTCCGGGGTCGCCCCGGGTGAATCGAAGAAACTGGCACTGCGATAGAGTTTCAGCTCATCCCCCGGGCGCAAGCCTGCCGTGGCTCCGGAATCCAGCGTGACCTTGTCGCCGTCGACTCTGGTCACCCGCGTGATGAACGGCTGACAAGCAAGCGCATCATTGACCGCAGACACCATGTTGTTCATCAATCCCGCAACAGCCTGTCCGTACTCGGTTTCCCGGAAACCCGCCGACCCGAACCCATCAGAAGACCCCGGCCCAGCATTCCAACGTGCCTCCGCCGAAAACCGCTCCTGATAGACAGGTGCGCCGCTGAAGCCGTCATAAACCATCATGTCCACCACAAACCGCCGGTTCTGGTTCGCCGCACCAATGCCCCGTTGCAGGCGGTCGATAACAGAACTTCCCCAGGCGTCCGGGTCGGACACGCCAACATCACGGATGACACCGGTAACCACGAACTGCACCCCGAGCTCGCGAGCCACCTGGATCACGTTGCTCAATCGATTGTTGAATTTCTGGTGCGTTGGGGCATTAAGCAGGTCATCAAACAGGCGCTGGGTGGTCGCACCAAAAACCTGGAGTTGGCCACTTCTCTGCAGATCTGCCTGCAACAATTGCGGCAAGACTTCGCCGGCATCCCCTATTCGACCTATCCGGGCCTGATCCGGATACACCATGGGAAAACCGGTCACGGCCACGCGCTTTCTCAACTCCGCGGCATCGCCGGCCTGGCACTGGCCGCCCGCTGACATGTCGGCGCGAACCGTGACACGTAACAGATTGCCCCGCCGGTACTCGTCCACCACTTCAACGGACTTTGCCCGCGCCGACGAGGCAACCTGCAGGCGGGATTCCGTCACCACACCGTTTTCCATGGTGTCGCGGCTACTGATCCTGGCTTCGTACTGCAGGGAAACATCCCTTAACGCCGCCTTCTTAGCCTCCTGCCGTGCGCTGTCGACGTCATCGTTGTAAATGGTGGCGTGGCCGACGCCCTCCAGCACCACTGCCTGGGCACCGCCACACGCAATTACCAACAGCGCTGTGACAACAGAAATAGCCAGCTTCATGGGAAATCGTTCTCTTATTCGAGGTAGTAGAGGGAATCAACGCCCCGGCTCTGGAAATCTCCGGTGCTGTCATTGCCTCTGGGCATCGGAATCGGGCACAGGTCCTGCACTTCCCGATCGGTTACGCGGGAAACACAGGCACGGAACCTGGGCTCCAGCTTGAGTTCCATAACGGTTTCCACCACGCCGTCACTGTGTTCATTCACGGCAACCATTTTGGCGCCACGGATGTAGCTATCAACGTAGGTGCGGAACATATCGTTCTGCAAAACGAAATCGTTCACCGTTGAGCTGCCGTAAATCACGGTGCCATAGACCCGCTCCGCCAGGTTGCGATAGGCATCCAACTGGGACGCACGCCGGGCAAGCAGGCGCTTGCGCGTGTTCAGGCGATCTTTCGACACTTCCTCATAGGTCCCGAAGCCGCTAACTCGCACGGTAATCGGGTCCAGTTCGGTCTGCTGCCGGTCGGCACCGGCGTTCCGGTGCTGGCCAACGGGGGCGCAGCCGATCATTGTTAGCACCAGCGCAGGTATCAGTATCCGCCGCAGGATCATGTTGGTTCTCCGCAAAAAACATCTGTTCACTGCCCTTATGAAAAATTCACGCCAACCTTTGTAACCGACTGAATTCCATAATTTCATGTCCCACCGGGCCCGCCACACAGGAACCAAGCGGCAAAAAACTACCGCTATTTACAGTAAAAAAACAAACCGTTACCGCATCACCGGTGAGTCACGGCGGCAACTGGATTAACCTGAACTGCATGTCACCTTTAACTTAGCAGCATCATCGCTTCATCAGGACACATCATGACCCCACAGCGTCTGACCAAGCTATCACTGGCCATCGGCCTTTCCATCGCCACCACCTCCGCCATCGCGAGCCCGCAAGCGTTCATGTCATCACGCTCATTTGCCATGGGCGGCACCGGTGTCGCCGTCGCCCATCCGGCTGCGGCCGGCGCCACTAACCCAGCGATGATGGCTGCGGACCACCATGAATGGTCCAACGACTTTGGCCTGATACTGCCCTCCGTCAACGCCCGCTTTGCGGACGAAGAGGAAACCGTTGATCAGATCGACGATATCCAGGACACGATTGATCGCTTTCAGGAACTGGACAAGACGTCGAACCCGGAAGATGCCCGCCAAGCCGCCGGCGACCTGAGACGGCAGCTGAATGACTTTGATCGCGACACCGTCCGGATTGACGGTGGCCTGGGTCTCGCCCTGGCCGTGCCCTCGGAGTCGTTTGCCGTCGGTTTCTTCAGCAACGGCAACATCCGCGCCACCGTCCGCGGGGAGTTTGACGAAGATGATGAGCAGTTTCTGGCTGACCTGGAAAATGCAACCATCCCGGAACTGATTGCCGCCGACCTCGACCGTGACCTGGAGTCCCGTGGCCGCATCCTGGCCTCCGCTGTCGCCGAAGTAGGCCTTTCCATCGCCACTTCCATAGAGCTTCAGGACAGTTCAAGGCTGCAATTGGGCGTCTCCCCGAAATACGTCCAATTGCGCACCTTCCAATACACCGAAACCGTCTCCGGGTTTGAAGACGACGAGTTCGACAGCGACGAGTACCAGACCGACAAGAGCGGGTTTAACCTCGACGTGGGCGCCGCCTACGCTTTCGGTTCTCGCAACCAGTGGAATGCCGGCATTGCCGTCAAAAACCTGATCCCCATGGAACTGGATTCTGCGGCCAGCCAACCTGATGAAGAGGAACGCACCCTGGAACTCGACCCGATGGTAACCGCTGGCATCGCCCACAAAGGCGAATTCCATGTGCTGACGGCAGAAGTGGACCTGACGAAAAAGAAAGCCTTCGGCTACGAAGATGACACCCAGTGGGTTGCTCTCGGCGCGGAGTTCGACGCTTTCCGCTACGCGCAACTTCGCTTCGGCGTGCGCCAGAACCTGGCCAGCAATGACGACAACGATGGCATCGAGGAAGACACCCAGTTTACGGCCGGTATCGGCCTGTCGCCCTTCGGTGCCCGCCTCGATATCGGCGGCCTGATCAGCGATGCCGATCTGGGCGCGGCGATTGAGTTCGGCGCTGCGTTCTAAGCCTGTTGTATAGAAGCAGTCCACCAAGCCCGGTTTGATACCGGGCTTTTTTTGTGGCCAACCGGTTTGCCTGTGGCCAGCCTTGCCGGGATAATCCCCAGAGCAACATCCCTCAAGGAGCAGAACCCAATCCATGAAAACCTATCTGGTGGGCGGAGCCGTCCGTGATGAACTTCTTGGTCTGCCGGTCAAAGACCGGGACTGGGTGGTCACCGGTGCAACTCCGGAAGACATGTTGCGAAAGGGCTTCAAGCAGGTAGGCGCGGATTTTCCGGTATTCCTTCACCCAGACACCCGGGAGGAGTACGCATTAGCACGAACGGAACGAAAGCAGGGGCGAGGCTACCACGGGTTTACCGTGTACAGTGCCCCGGACGTGCCCCTTGAGGACGATCTGAAGCGCCGTGACCTGACCATCAACGCCATGGCAAAGTCCACCGCAGGTGAAATTGTCGACCCCTTCCACGGCCGCCAGGACCTGCAGGATCACAAACTACGCCACGTTTCCGAGGCCTTCGCCGAGGACCCGCTGCGCATACTGCGCACCGCACGCTTTGCTGCCCGCCTGCAGCCCCAGGGATTCACCATTGCCGAACCCACCATGGCGCTGATGCGGCAGATGGTGGACCAGGGCGAGGTCGGCGACCTGGTGCCGGAGCGGGTATGGCAGGAAATCCAGCGAGCGTTGCATGAGCAGGAACCCGGCACCTTTTTCGAAGTCCTGCGTGAATGCGGCGCACTGGCCGTCCTTATACCGGAGCTTGAGCCACTCGAGGCGTTTTCAGGCGCCATCGGCGCCTTGCGCCGTGCCCACGAAAGCAGCGATGATACGAGTGTCCGCTTCGCCGCGCTGCTTTCCCCCCTGGCGCCAGCCGAAGCCCGGAATCGAGCCAGGGCACTGAAAGCCCCCAACGACTGCCAGGATCTCACCCGCCTCATCACCGACGTGATACCAAAGATCCACACCATGACGTCTCACGACGCCGACCTGTTGCTGGACATGCTGGATGGAGCAGACGTGTGGCGTCGGGCAGACCGATTTTCCGGCCTATTGGTTGCTCTGAAATGCGCGCTGCCGGAGCCAGAACGGCACAGGGTGGATTGGCTGGAATCCGCGCAACACGCCGCCACCGGGGTACAGGCGAAAACCCTGATGGAACAGGGGTTTCGTGGAAAAGAACTGGGTGAAGCAATCCGCAAAGAGCGGTTACGGCGTATCCTCGCATTCCTCAACAAAGAGTAGACACGCGATGGCATCCTCAACACCTGTAGTGCTCATTACCGGCGCAGCGCATCGGCTTGGCTCCCATACCGCCAGACATCTTCACCAACGCGGCTGGAACCTGGTCATTCATTACCGTTCGCGGGAGGCGGACGCAAACGCCCTTCGTGACGAGCTCAACAGCATCCGACAGAAATCGGCGGTTGCCATCCAGGCCGATCTTGCCGCCCCGGATCAGACAGAACTGCTGGCCCGCAAGGCAATTTCCACCTGGGGTCGGCTTGATGGCCTGGTGAACAACGCCTCGGTGTTCTACCCGAACCCTACACAGGACGCCAGCCCAGGTGACTGGGACGCGAACATGAACACCAACCTGCGGGCGCCTTTCTTTCTGGGCCAGGCCTGCCTGCCAGCGTTGAAACTGTCACGGGGCGCCATCGTGAATCTTATCGACATCTACAGCCAACGGCCGCTGGCCAACCATCCACTGTACTGCGCCAGCAAGTCCGGACTCGCTTCACTGACCCTGTCCTGGGCGAAGGACCTGGCACCCGAGGTACGCGTGAATGGGGTTTCACCAGGCGCCATCCTCTGGCCAGAGGGTGATGCTGTGATAGACCATGCCTACCAGCAGAGCATACTGGCCAAGACGCCCCTGGCCCGCACCGGCAAACCGGAGGACATTGCTGGCGCCATCGCCTTCCTGCTGTGCGACGCCCCGTTTATCACCGGCCAGATCCTCGCGGTGGATGGCGGACGCAGCCTTAATATGTAAGATCCCTCAATATTTAAGACCATCGCAGCTGCCTGCTTTGGCCCACTCTCGCTTTCCGATACAATGAAGCCAACTTTTAAAATCTGCGTGCAAACCGGAGAGACTCCATGCGTGATGTAGTTATCGTAGCCGCCAAACGTACCGCCGTCGGCAGCTTCGGCGGCGGGCTGTCCAGCCTGAGTGCCGATAAGCTGGGCAGCGCCGTTATCAAAGCCCTGCTTGAAGAAACCGGTGTTGCTGCCGATCAGGTCAACGAAGTGGTCCTTGGCCAGGTTCTGACGGCCGGTTGCGGACAGAATCCGGCACGCCAGGCGTCCATCAACGCCGGCATCCCCGCCTCTGTACCGGCAATGACGATCAACAAGGTATGTGGCTCGGGACTGAAGGCAGTGCACATGGCGGTCCAGGCCATTCGCTGCGGTGACGCCGAGTTGATGATTGCCGGTGGCCAGGAGAGCATGAGCCAGGCTCCCCATGTGCTGCCTAACAGCCGCAACGGCCAGCGCATGGGTAACTGGAACATGGTAGACACCATGATTTCCGATGGCCTTTGGGACGCCTTCAATGACTACCACATGGGTGTCACCGCGGAAAACATTGTGGAGAAGTACGGCATCACCCGTGAAGAACAGGATGAGTTTGCTGCCGCGTCCCAGCAGAAGGCGGCCGCCGCGATCGACGCGGGTTACTTCGAGGGCCAGATTGTCCCCATCACTATTCCTCAGCGCAAGGGCGATCCGCTGATCGTCGACACGGACGAAAACCCGCGTGCTGGCGTAACCGCGGACAGCCTGGGCAAGCTTCGTGGCGCCTTCAAAAAGGATGGAACCGTCACCGCCGGCAATGCGTCTTCCCTTAACGACGGCGCGGCGGCCGTCATCGTATGCAGCGCCGACAAGGCCAAAGAACTTGGTCTTGAGCCGCTGGCCACCATCAGGGCTCACGCCAATGCCGGTGTCGACCCGGCCATTATGGGCACCGGCCCGATCCCTGCTAGCCAGCGCTGCCTGAAACTGGCCGGTTGGTCGGTGGACGATCTGGATCTGGTGGAAGCGAACGAAGCCTTCGCCGCCCAGGCCATTTCCGTTAATCGGGACCTGGGATGGGATACCGCGAAGGTCAATGTGAACGGTGGTGCCATCGCGCTGGGCCATCCAATCGGGGCTTCCGGTTGCCGAATCCTGGTCGGTCTGCTCCACGAGATGGCTCGCCGGGATGCAAAGAAGGGCCTTGCCACCCTGTGCATTGGCGGCGGCATGGGTGTTGCCCTCGCCGTAGAGCGTTGATCACAGGATGTTGAACGTGGTGCTGTTCGAGCCGGAGATACCGCCGAATACCGGCAATATCATCCGGCTCTGCGCCAACACCGGCTGCCGGCTGCATCTGATTGAACCCCTGGGTTTTACCCTCGAGGACAAACAGATGCGCAGGGCAGGCCTGGACTATAGCGAATACGCAACGGTAACGGTGCACTCCGGCTACCAGGCCTTTCTGGAAAATGAGCAACCTTCAAGGCTCTTCGGGCTGACCACCAAAGGTAGCCGTGGTTATCATGATGTTGAATACCAGAGTGGTGACTATCTGATGTTCGGCCCCGAAACCCGCGGGCTACCGCAGGACATCCGCAATGCGATGCCGGAGCAGCATCGCCTGAGAGTGCCCATGCGGCCAGAAAGTCGGAGCCTTAACCTATCCAACACGGTAGCACTGGTGGTTTATGAAGCGTGGAGGCAACTTGGATTCGAAGGGGCACAATAGCCATATCCGGGATATGTGGCCCACTTTTGCCATTTCGCTCGTACTGACCGCCAGCAACGCCTGGTCCAATAGCGATACGCAGGCTACCCGGGTTATCACCACTCCCTCGACAACCTCAGAAGTGTCTGTGGTACTGGGCAAACAGATCATCCGAAAGCTCTATGACAGCTGCGGGCTGGACATAAGATATCTGGATGCCCCGGCTGCACGAGCCGTGCTCATGGCAGAGAAAGGCCAGTCAGACGGCGAGCTTGCACGAATACCGATGGCCGTCAAAGACAATGCACCCCTGCTACCCCTGGCTACGCCGATCCTGGACGCGCGCCTGGTTTCGATGGCTCTCAACGGCGAAACCGGTGACTCGAAGGCGTCATTGAAAGGAAAACGGATTGGCTTCCTCAATGGCTATCGAATGGTCGCGGCAGTCCTGCCCGAGGATGCGACACAGATAACCACCAGTGACAGCTTTCAATTGATCGATCTGCTCGAACGAGACCGTATCGACGTGGCACTGACCCTGGAGTGGGACGCTCTGGCCGCCAAACGCAAGAACCCAAAACTGGCTATTGGCGAGCCACTGCTGGAAGCCCCCATCTACCACTGGGTGCATGAATCCCGCAAAGACGATATCCCCTGCCTGTCCCAGGCGCTGGAGTCCATGAAGACATCCGGTGAGATCGACCAGATAATCAGTGACGGTATCGAGCCGGAAACCGTCCAATAAAAAACCCCGCGAACCTGAGTTGGCGGGGTTTTCTGGCGCTTGTGCCGAGAGCGTATCAGTGAGTCTGCTCTTCCTTCGCTTCCCCTGACGCCTCTTCCTGCTTGCGCTTCAATGCCTGTGCATAGATGGCATCAAAGTTAACCGGTGCCAGCATCAGTGCCGGGAAGCTACCCCGGCCAACCACACCGTCAATGGCTTCCCGAGCGTAGGGGAACAGGATGTTGGGGCAATAGGCACCCAGCATCTGGCCAAGCTGTGGGCCTTCAATGCCTTTCACCAGGAAAACACCTGCCTGCTGAATCTCGACGATGTAAGCCACTTTTTCATCGACTTTCGCGGTCACAGTCAGAGACAGGACCACTTCGTACTGGTTGTCGCTGACCTTGTTGTGGGACGTGTTCAGGTCCAGGTTGACCTGAGGTTTCCACTGATCCTGAAAAACCGTCGGGGAATTCGGAGACTCAAACGACAGGTCCTTCACGTAAATACGCTGAAGCGCAAACTGGGGTTGGTTCTGGTTTTCGTTGCCTGCTGCGGCCTGCTGATTTTCAGCCATGTTCAATCCTTTCGTTCTCGGTAGGGGGCAACCAGGGCCCGTTGTTATGTCAGTGCTGCCGGAACAGTGTAATGCCTGGCTCCGCCGGCTGATGTGAAACAGTGCGACAGTTTACCGTTCAGTTCAAGGCCTGGCGGGGCCGTTACTTCTTCACCAGCGGCAGATTGCTACCTTTCCAGTCCGCAACGCCACCGTCCAGGCGAACCACATTGCCATAGCCTTCCGCATTCAGTTGCTTGACCGCCATGGCGGAATGCTGACCCATTTTGTCGGCCACAATAATCTGCTTGTCCTTGAACTTCTTCAGTTCCGACGCGCGACTTTTGATACTATTAAGGGGAATATTGATTGAACCGGTTATCCGGCCCTCGTTAAAATCCTTGCGATCACGGATATCGACGACGACAGCTTCGTCACGGTTAATCAGATTCACGGCTCCCTGCGCCGAGATTTTCTTGCCACCACGGCGAGACTCAAGCACCAGTATGGCCAGCAGGAAAGCGACAAACAGAGACACCAGAATGTAATGGTTAACCGCGAACTCGAACACCCTTTCCATGAAAACACCTTGCTGAATAGTTTGTGGCGGGATTATACACACCCTTCCCCATGGACAGAAGGTAACCGACCCAAGGTGACGACACTGGCCGAAGGGTGCGAAAATGTTTAGAATCAATGTTCGTTTTAGTAAATTTACCAAACTACCATCGGATTAAGTGATGACTGCCACGCGTAAGCCTACCGCACTGATCATTCTTGATGGCTGGGGCCACCGTGACCCGGCTGAAGACAACGCCATCAGCAACGCCAACACCCCATGTTGGGATAAGCTCTGGAAAAATCAGCCGAAAACGCTCATCAACACATCCGGAATGTTTGTCGGCCTGCCCCAGGGCCAGATGGGCAACTCCGAGGTTGGCCACATGAACCTGGGTGCTGGACGGGTGGTTTATCAAAGCCTGACACGCATCGACAAAGACGTGGAAGAAGGTAGTTTTACGGAAAACCCCACACTCTGCGCCGCCATCGACAAGGCCGTGAGCAGCGACCGTGCCGTGCATCTCATGGGCCTGCTTTCTCCCGGCGGCGTTCACAGCCATGAAGACCATATACTGGCAGCGGCTGAAATGGCGGCGAAACGTGGCGCGAAGGAAGTCTATATCCATGCATTTCTCGACGGCCGTGACATGCCGCCCCGCAGCGCAAAAGCATCACTGGAAAAAGCCGCCACCAAACTGAAGAACCTCGGCGTGGGCCGGGTGGCCTCCATTGTCGGCCGCTACTACGCCATGGACCGTGACAATCGCTGGGACCGCGTGGAAGAAGCCTACAACGTGATGACCCTGGGCGACGCCGAGTTCACCTCGGCCGATCCGGTCTCCGCACTGGAACAGGCCTATGAGCGTGGCGAAAACGACGAATTTGTGAAGGCTACTCGCATCATCGGCAGCGGCGAGAAGGAAGGCACTATCAATGACGGCGACACTGTTATATTCATGAACTTCCGTGCCGATCGCGCCCGCGAGATGACACGCTGCTTCGTGGAGAAGGACTTCGACGGCTTTAAGCGCCGCAAGCATCCGGAACTGGCCGACTTCGTCATGCTGACCGAGTATGCAGCCGACATCAAAACCTCCTGCGCCTACCCGCCCGAGCAATTGACCAACGGGCTGGGCGAATACGTGTCCAACCTGGGCAAAACCCAGCTGCGGATTGCCGAAACCGAGAAATACGCCCACGTCACCTTCTTCTTCAACGGCGGTCTTGAAACACCGTTTGAAGGCGAGGACCGCATCCTGGTTCCTTCGCCCAAAGTCGCGACTTACGACCTGCAACCCGAGATGAGCGCGCCCGAGGTCACCGACAAACTGGTTGAAGCCATCAAGAGCGGCAAGTACGATCTGGTGGTCTGCAACTACGCCAATGGCGACATGGTGGGCCATACCGGCAAGCTGGACGCCGCCATCAAGGCCGCTGAATGCATTGACCAGTGCGTCGCGCGCATTACCGACGCCCTGCAGGAAGTGGGCGGCGAAGCCCTGATCACCGCTGACCACGGCAACTGTGAACAGATGACCGATCCCAATTCCGGCCAGGTGCACACGGCCCACACCATCGGCCCCGTGCCGCTGATCTATGTAGGCCCACGCAAGGTCAACCTCAAGGACGACGGCAGCCTCAGCGACGTGGCACCCACCCTGCTGAGCCTGATGAGCCTGGAACAACCGGCTGAAATGACCGGGCACAGCCTGGTGGAGATCGGTTGATTGTGCGTCTTTGGCTGGCGGTGGCGATGCTTGCAGTCGCCACGCCAGCACTGGCGGAGCAACAGGTCACACCTGGCCAGATAGAAGACCTCAAGGAAGAGATCGCCGATATTGATGAGTGGCTTGCCGACGCCGAGGAAGACCGCTCCTCGCTTGAGCAACAACTCTCTGGCCTTGAACAGGAAATCGGCCGGCTCACCCGCGAGCGCCGTGAACTCCGCCAGCAGGCAAGGGAACAGCAACAACGCCTGACCGAACTCGGCGAGGAAGAGGCCAAGCTTACCCGCGTGCTGGAAAGCCAGCGCGACAGCCTGAAAAAACAGATCCGCGCCGCCTGGATGGAAGGCGACGCACCTGCCGTCAAAGTCCTGCTCAACGAGATTGACCCGGACAAGATCGCCCGCACGATGACCTACTACGAATACCTCAGCCGGGACACGATTGAGCGCCTGGAGGCGTTCGCAGCCAATCTTCGCCAACTGAAAGAAACGCAAAAGCAGGTGAAGGCCGGGCGACTGCGGCTGGCAAAACTGGAAGAAGATGTCGCCGACCGCCAACAGAAACTGAGCAGCAGCAAGAAGGAAAGGGAACAGACCCTGGCGGCCCTGAAAGCCGATATCAGCGATCGACTGGGTGAACGAGAGGAACTGGAAGCGGACCGCAAGCGGCTGGAAAAGCTGCTGCGAGAGGTGGAAGAGGCCATTGCCAACATTCCCACACCCAACGAGTCAGACCCGTTCGGGTCACTCAAGAATAAACTGCCATGGCCGGCCCAAGGCAAGGTTGTCAGCCGCTTTGGGGACCGCTATGCCGGCGGCAAACTCAGGTATAACGGCTTGCTGATCAATACCTCCGAAGAAGGCGACGTCAAAGCGGTTCACTATGGCCGCGTGGTATTTGCCAACTGGCTGCGCGGGTTTGGCCTGATCACCATCCTCGATCATGGTGACGGCTACATGACGCTCTACGGCCATAGCAGCAGCCTGTTCACCAGCCCCGGCGACTGGGTTGAAGCCGGGGAAGCCATTGCACAGGCTGGCCGCACTGGCGGCACCAATGATCCCGCGGTGTATTTCGAGGTTCGCCACAATGGCAAACCGGACAACCCACAGCGTTGGCTGGGCAATCGCTGAACCGGTTCGTGCTACCCTAAAGGCTGACAAATCAGCCCGGTAACGCCATACTGTCCGGCAATACTCGGGAATAACCAGTCACCGGATTAACACAGGACATGTGAATGAGACGGGTAAGAAGTCTACACCACGCCGCAACCACACGCGCACTCGCCCTTGCCACCTGCTTAACTGCCCTGCCCGGCCTTGTTCACGCTCAGGAAGCCGATGAAGACACCCAACGCCTGCTGGAAGGCATCCAGCACGGTGAGCAGGTGGAAATTCAACTACCCGATCCCGAAGAACAGTTGCCCCTGGACGACCTTCGCAAGTTCGCCGAAGTGTTTGGCCGCATCAAAGACGCCTACGTGGAAGAGGTTGACGACCGCCAACTCCTCGAAAGTGCCATCAAAGGCATGCTGTCGGATCTGGACCCTCACTCCACCTACTTGGCCCCGAAAGACTACGAACAGCTTGAAGAAAGCACCTCCGGCGAATTTGGCGGGCTGGGAATCGAAGTGGGCATGGAAGATGGCTTCGTAAAGGTTATCTCCCCCATCGATGACACCCCCGCCCAGAAAGCGGGCGTGCAGGCCGGTGACCTGATCATCAAACTGGGTGACCAGCCGGTAAAAGGCATGTCGCTGGAAGAAGCCGTTAAGTTGATGCGCGGCAAGCCCGGCACTGTCCTTACCCTTACCATCATGCGCGAGGGAGAATCGGCGCCCATCGAAATCGATGTGGAACGTGACATCATCAAGGTCACCAGCATCAAGTCCCGCATCATCGAGAACGGCTATGGCTACGTTCGTATAACCCAGTTCCAGGCGGACACGGGTACGCAGTTCACCAATGCCCTCGAAGCCCTCGAAAAGGAACATGGCAGTGATCTGGACGGCCTGGTAATAGACCTGCGCAACAACCCGGGCGGCATCCTGCAGGCCGCGGTTGAGGCAGCCGACGCCCTGCTGGACAGCGGTCTGATTGTTTACACGGAAGGCCGCATCCAGAGCTCGCGCCTGCGCTTCAACGCCAAGCCCGGGGATGTGATGCCGGAAACACCCATTGTGGTTCTGATCAATGGCGGTTCAGCATCAGCGTCTGAAATTCTTGCCGGCGCCCTGCAAGACCACCAGCGTGCCGTGGTTATGGGCACCCAGTCGTTCGGCAAGGGCAGCGTGCAGACCGTCATCCCCCTGGATGAGACCCACGCCATCAAGATGACCACAGCCCGCTATTACACCCCGGATGGTCGGTCCATCCAGGCCAAGGGCATCAAGCCGGATATCGAGGTGAAACCGGCGCAACTGACTGAACTCGACAGCCAACCGTTCTTTACGGAGGCGGACCTCAGCGGCCACCTTGAGGGGCAGGACGAAGGCAAGCAGGAAGAAAAGCAGAAGGAAGAGTCTGCACAAAGCACGTCGCCGGCGGACAAGGACTTCCAACTGCGCTCCGCACTGAACCTGCTGAAAGGCCTGGGTATCCTCAACAAGCGTAACAAGCCGGCACAGGAAAGCGCGGATTGAAAGTTCTAGCAACACTGCTTACCGCCATTCTGGTCAGTTCCCCGGTTTTTGCCGGGGAGCACGAGCGGCAACTGCCGCCCACCATCGCCATCATCATCGATGACATGGGACACAATCTGGTGGAGGGCGAACGGCTGATCGCCCTGGATCAGCCCATCACCCTGGCCTTCCTGCCCTACCGCCGATATACCACCAGGCTGGCGGAGTTAGCGCACCAAAAGCACAAGGAAGTCATGCTGCATGCACCAATGGCCAACACCCGCAACATCGGCCTTGGGCCAGGTGGCCTGAGCCCGGACATGGACCAGAACAGCATCGCCACCACCTTGCGGCGCGCGCTTCAGTCCATTCCTCATGTCCAGGGCGTGAACAACCATATGGGTAGCCTGCTTACCCAACAACTTCAGCCCATGGACTGGGTAATGTCCGAACTCGATCATTACCCGGTCTATTTTGTGGACAGCCGTACCATTGCCTCCTCCATTGCGGGCGAGGTAGCGGCGGCGTACCGCATCCCCACACTCACCCGTGACGTGTTCCTGGACCACGAACAGACCGAGGAGTTCGTGGACAAGCAGTTCCAGCTTCTCATCAAGCGGGCGAAAGAGAATGGCAGCGCCATCGGCATTGGCCATCCTCACAAGGTAACCGTGGATTATCTTGAGAAGCGCCTGCCTGAACTGGATGCACAGGGCATAGCCGTGGCGACTGTCAGCGGCGTGTGGGCAATGAGGAATGGCAACCGGCCAATGTTTGCGGAAGGAGAAAAGCGGGCCATTCGGCCCGCGCTGGCGAAGCAGGAATAGGTTCCAGCCTCAATCCCGTACGACGATCCCCTGAGCCTTCATAAAGGCTTTTGCTTCCGGAATCGTATGCTGCCCGAAGTGAAAGATGGACGCCGCAAGCACGGCATCTGCGCGACCGTCGGTCACACCATCCGCCAGGTGCTGCAGCTCGCCCACACCCCCTGACGCAATGACCGGCACCGATACGGCGTCGCTGATCGCGCGGGTCAGCCCCAGGTCAAATCCGATTTTGGTGCCGTCCCGATCCATGCTGGTCAGCAGCAATTCACCGGCGCCCATGGCGGTCATCTTGCGGGCCCACTCCACGGCGTCCAGCCCCGTGGGCTTGCGTCCACCGTGGGTAAAGATCTCCCAGCGCGGCTCTTCACCTTCACCACTGACACGCTTGGCATCAATGGCGACCACGATGCACTGACTGCCGAAACGCTCAGCGGCCTCGCGCACGAATTCAGGGTTGAACACCGCAGCGGTGTTGATGGACACCTTATCGGCACCCGCGTTCAGCAGCTTGCGGATATCCTCAACGGTGCGCACACCACCGCCAACCGTCAGCGGGATAAACACTTCGGCAGCCATGCGTTCCACGGTTTCGTAGGTGGTGTCGCGGCTTTCGTGGCTGGCGGTAATGTCCAGGAAGGTAATTTCATCCGCGCCCTGCTCGTTGTACTTGCGAGCCACTTCCACCGGATCACCGGCATCGCGGATATCGACGAAGTTCACGCCTTTAACAACTCGGCCTTTGTCGACGTCCAGGCAGGGAATGATGCGTTTCGCCAGAGCCATAGTTCGATTTACCCCTTCAGGCTGTCACAGAAAGCCTGGGCTTCGGCCACATCCAGCGTACCTTCATAGATGGCACGGCCAGTGATGGCACCCAGAATGCCCTTGTCTGCCACGGTAGCCAGCCGCTTGAGGTCATCCATATTGGTCACGCCGCCTGAGGCAATCACAGGAATGCCGCCTTCTTCCGCCAGCGCTGCGGTGGCTTCCACGTTCACGCCCTGCATCATGCCGTCGCGGCTGATGTCGGTATAGACGATGGCCTCAACGCCGTCATTGGCAAAGCGTTTGGCCAGGTCAGTGGCCATGACTTCGGACACTTCCGCCCAGCCATCGGTGGCCACGCGACCATCCTTGGCATCCAGGCCGACGATGATGTGGCCGGGGAAGCGCTTGCACATCTCGGTGACGAATTCCGGTTCTTTCACGGCCTTGGTGCCGATGATGACCCATTGTACGCCGGCTTTCAGGTAGGCCTCGATGGTTTCCGCTGAACGGATACCGCCGCCAATCTGGATGGGCAAGTCCGGGTATTTGCGGGCAATGGCCTGGACGATTTCGCCGTTGACGGGTTCGCCGGCGAAGGCGCCATTCAGGTCCACCAGATGCAAGCGGCGGGCACCGGCGTCTACCCAGCGGGTTGCCATATCAACGGGGTCGTCTCCGAATACCGTGGAGTCGTCCATGCGGCCCTGGCGCAGTCTTACGCACTTGCCGTCTTTGAGATCTATGGCCGGGATGATCAGCATGTTCCAGTCCAGTTGGTGAAGTTTTTCAGTAATTGCAGCCCTGCCCGTGCGCTTTTTTCCGGGTGGAACTGCACCGCGAAGATGTTGTCTCTGGCCACCGCCGCCGCCAGGTCGACACCGTAATGGGTACGGCCTGCAATGTCCGGGTTGCCCTCTGCTTCGGCGTAGTAACTGTGCACGAAGTAGAAGCGGTCGCCGTCGGGGATGTCGTGCCAGAGCGGGTGATCCGTGGTCTGGTGGACTTCGTTCCAGCCCATATGGGGCACTTTCAGGCGTTCACCGTTCTCGGAGAGATTGTCACCGAAGAAGCGCACCTCCGACGGGAACAGGTCGATACAATCCACCCAGCCGTTTTCCTCGCTGCGGGACATCAGGGCCTGCATGCCCACGCAGATGCCGAGCAAAGGCCGGTCGGCGGAAACTTCGCGCACCAGATTATCAATACCCAAGCGGCGAATTTCGGCCATGCAGTCGCGGATGGCGCCTACGCCCGGCAGAATTACCTTATCCGCGCTGCGGATCTGGTCGGCGTTGTCGGTGACCAGAACGCGAGTGTCTGGTGCAACGTGCTCAACCGCTTTGCTGACGGAATGAAGGTTACCCATGCCGTAGTCGATAATGGCAACGGTTTTCATGCGAAGAGAGACTTCCTGGATCGTGGTTCTTTAGTCAAGCCCAGGGCCGCTTACAGCGACCCCTTGGTGGACGGGGTAATGCCCGCCATACGCTCGTCCATTTCAATGGCCATGCGCAGGGCGCGGCCGAAGGCCTTGAACACGGTTTCAATCTGGTGATGGGTGTTCTTGCCCTTCAGGTTGTCGATGTGCAGGGTCACCATGGAGTGATTTACAAAGCCCTGGAAGAACTCCGCAAACAGGTCCACATCAAAGCCACCGACAGCACCACGGGTATAAGGCACATCCATCAACAGTCCGGGGCGACCGGACAGGTCAATCACCACGCGGGACAACGCTTCGTCCAGCGGTACGTAGGCGTGGCCGTAACGGCGAATGCCCTTTTTGTCGCCCACCGCCTGCTTGAAGGCCTGCCCCAGGGTGATGCCGATGTCTTCCACGGTGTGGTGGTCGTCGATGTGCAAATCGCCCTTGGAGACAATGTTCAGGTCCACCAGCCCGTGGCGGGCAATCTGGTCCATCATATGCTCAAGGAAGGGCACGCCGGTATCGAAACTGGACTTGCCGGTACCGTCGAGATCGATCTCGACAGTGATCTGTGTTTCCAGGGTATTTCTTTCTACCCGAGCCTTGCGTTCGGCCATGGGGACTCCAAAGTCATCAGTCGGCACATGCCGGAAAAGTGTCTGCGCGCATTATACCTTTTATGATTCCCCGCGTCCCGCAATGGCCTTTATAGCCTTGATAGCGACGACCATCAGAACGCTTTCTTGAGGTTACTCATGTAGGTATCGACCAGACTGTTGAACTCGTGCTTGATCACGGGGCTGATTGCCAGTTTCAACAGGCTCGGCAGCGGAACGGTCAACTCGGCGCTGGTCTGGAATTTCACCGAAGTAGTGCTGTCGTCTTTCTTCTTGAGGGCCCATGAACCTTTTACCACACCGTTACCCTCGCCTTTCACCGGCTCCCAGGTAATCCTGCCGTTGTCCTTGTCCGCGAAGTATTTACACGCGTATACAGACTGGATGGCATGCTTGTCCACGCCCACCTTTTCCATTTCCCAGCGATAGGCGTTGTCACCCAGATCCACCAGGTTATGCACCTTGGGGAAATGGCTTGCCGATGCGGGCACGTCCGCCAGCAGCTCGAATACTTCGTCATATCCGGCGGGCAGATCCAGTTCCCGGTTAAGCTCAATAGAGACAGTAATAGCCACTGTTTACTCCTTTTTATCGTTGTAAGACGCGCTTTATATCGTTGTGTAGAAATAAGGTGCCTATTTTGGCTGATCACTAACGTATTGTCATACACTCAGGCTTTTATTTTGTTACCCCTGGGTTATCCTTGGGCTAATCACAAGCCCAGTTACCGGACACGAATTATCGGAAGGACGCCAAAATCATGAAAGCTGTTCGCTATGTGGCTCTTGCCATCGTTGGCCTGCTCATTCTTGCCGTTGCCGCCGTCGCTATCGCGGTCGCCGTTATTGACCCAAACACCTACAAGCCACAGATTGAGAAAGTGGTCGAAAGTAAGACCAATCTGGACCTGATACTGGCCGGGGATATTGGCTGGTCTTTCATCCCACTGGGCCTGGAACTGAACGACGTTGAGGCCACCCTGGAAGACGAACGCCTGGTCAAGCTTGACCAACTGGTGGCCCAGGTCAGCTTCTGGTCCCTGGTAACCATGTCGCCCCGGGTGGATACGTTCCTGTTGAGCGGGCTGGACGCCAACCTGTCCGTTGATGCCAACGGTACCGGTAACTGGACCCGCATCATGCCGGAAGGTGAAGAACAGCCGCAGCAGGAAGAACCCGCCACGCCAGCCGAAACCGCTGAAGAACAGCCAGAGAGCAGCGGCGCCAGCGAGCCCTTGAACTTCAACGTAGAGAGCGTGGAAATCAGCAACGCCCGCGTTCATTACGAAGACAAGGGCACGGGCCAGGCATTTACCCTGGAAGATTTCACCGTAAACGCCAGCGAGATCACCCTGGGTTCAAGCTTCCCATTGGACGTCTCGTTCCGCTTCGCCACCAACCAGCCGCAGTTTGAAGTTGAGGGCGACATCAGTGCCCGCCTGGCCGCCAATGAAGCGTTAAACGAATTTGGCGTGTCCGACCTGGAAGCCATCTTCGACATGAACGGCGAGCCTTTTGGCGGCGAATCCGTTCGCGCCGAAATAGCTGGCTCCCTGGAAGCCAATCTGGAAAACGAAACCGCCACGCTTAATGGCTTTACCGCCAGCCTGGCCGACCTGACGCTCAACACAGACCTGACCGTGAACGGCTTTGGCGACAAGCCGAAACTCGAAGGCAGTCTCAGCATTGACGAATTTTCCCTCAAAGCGCTTCTGGCGGCCCTTGGCCAACCCGCCATCGAAACAGAAGACCCTGACGTCATGAAGGCCGTCGCTTTCTCCACCAACATCGGTGGCCCCGCCGGCACCGTGGAACTGAGCGACCTGACCATCAGCCTGGACGATACCACCTTCCAGGGCAGTGCCAGTTACGCCCTGGCCAACAGCGGTATTGGCCTGGACTTGCAGGGCGACGCGATCAATGCCGACCGCTATATGCCGCCTGCCAGTGAGGAACAAACCGATGCCGCCGCCGAGGAAGCCCCGCAAGGTGGTGGCGCCCCGGCGGAAGAAGGCGACTTGCTGCCCCTGGACACACTCCGTTCGCTAGCGCTGGATATCAATCTCGGGCTGGGCGAACTGATCGTCAGTAATCTCACCATCAAGGAAATCAAATCGGTGATCACCGCACGCAATGGTGTGCTGGAAGTGCAGGACTTCAGCGGCAAACTGTACGAAGGCTCCTTCGGCGCCAAAGTGACCCTGGATGCCCGCACCGACAATCCGAAGTGGAGCATCGGCTCCAAGGTCAACAACGTACAGACGTTGCCACTGCTGACCGACCTTGCCGAAGTGGACATGCTTGCCGGTGGCGCCAACCTGTCCGTGGATGTGAATACCACAGGCAATCGTATTTCCGCCCTGCGTAGCAACGCCAAAGGCGACATCAACTTCAACCTGGCCGAGGGTGAGTTCACCCGCATGAACCTCACGCGCATGGCGTGCCAGGGCATTGCACTGGCCAACCAGGAAAGCCTCTCTACATCAGACTGGGGTACCAGCACGCCGTTCAACGACATGAAGGGCACCCTCAAGATTGACGGCAACACCCTGAACAACACGGACCTTGTGGCTGCCCTCGCCGGCATGAGACTGGAAGGCGACGGCACGGTGGACCTGGCTGCTTCCGACCTGGATTACGAAGTTGGCCTGCGGATCGTGGGCGAGATCCACCGGGACGAAGCTTGCCGAGTGACCGAATACGTTGAAAACGTGGTGATCCCGGTTGAGTGCCGCGGCGACTTCGCGGAAGACCCTGCCGGCCTCTGCTCCTTCGACGGCTCACGCTTCCGCGACACCCTGAAAACCATTGCCGCCAACGCTGCCAAAGCCAAGGCGCGCGAAAAAGTGGACGAAGCCAAATCCAAAGCGGAAGACAAAGTGTCCGAAAAGCTGAAAGAAAAGCTGGGTGAAGAGAGTGGCGAAAAGGTGAAAGACGCCCTCAAGGGCCTGTTCGGTCAATGAACGACGGTTTTGCCCAAAAGCTTCTCGCCTGGTACGACGAAAACGGCAGGCACGACCTGCCCTGGCATCATGACCGGAACCCATACCGCGTGTGGGTTTCGGAAATCATGCTGCAGCAAACCCAGGTGACCACCGTTATCCCCTACTTCGAAGCCTTTATGCAGCGCTTTCCAGACGTGAAAGCACTCGCTTCTGCACCGGTGGATGACGTTCTCAGCCATTGGTCCGGCCTCGGGTACTACGCCCGCGCCCGCAATCTCCAGAAAGCGGCGCAACAGGTGGCCAACGAGCACGGAGGCGAATTTCCCGGCAACCTGGAACAACTCCAGGCCCTGCCCGGCATTGGTCGCTCCACCGCTGCGGCCATCCTTGCCCAGGCCTTCCAGCAACGGGCAGCTATATTGGACGGCAATGTAAAACGGGTGCTGGCCCGATACCACGCCATCCCCGGCTGGCCAGGCAAAACCGACGTGCTCAACCAGCTTTGGGAGCGCACTGAAGAACACACACCCGATGCACGCATCCGCGACTACACCCAGGCCATCATGGATCTGGGCGCCATGGTCTGCACCCGCAGCCGACCAGCGTGCGACAGCTGCCCACTACAGGATGGGTGCGACGCCTATGCCCGCAGCGAAACCAGCCTCTACCCCGGCTCAAAGCCGAAGAAAGCCAAGCCCGAAAAAACCACCTGGATGGTGATACTGGAAGATCATCAAGGTCGCATCCTGTTGGAACGCAGGCCTCCCAGCGGCATCTGGGGCGGCCTCTGGAGCCTTCCGGAACTGGACCCGGCCTACGGCCCGGAAGAACTGCCAGACGCCTGCGAACAGGCCTTCGGCTTCCACTGTGGCGAACCGGAACTTACCAGCGGCTTTCGCCACACCTTCAGCCATTACCACCTTCACATCCAGCCGGCACGGCTCACCGTACAAAGCCCCGCGCACATCAACGATCGGGACGACCACCAGTGGGTCCACCGAGACCAGGCCCTTACCCTCGGCCTGCCGGCCCCCATTCGCACACTACTGACCGCGCCGGAACAAACCCTCTTGCTTTGATCTGTTATCATCCCAGCAGATTCAGCAACACCACCTCCAAACAGGAGCAGACATGAGCCGCATCGTATTCTGTCGCAGATACCAGGAAGAACTTGAAGGGCTGGACTTTCCCCCTATGCCTGGCAAGAAAGGCGAAGACATCTACGAAAACGTCAGCAAGAAAGCCTGGGAAGAGTGGCAGGCCCAGCAAACCATGCTCATCAACGAAAAACACCTGAGCCTGATGGACCCCAACACCCGCAAGTACCTGCAGGCGCAGATGGAACGCTTCTTCAACAACGAGCCGTTCGACAAGGCCGAGGGGTATGTGCCACCGGAGAAGTAAGCCGCCAACCTGTGGAAGCGCCTATGAAAATTTTCCCGGAACGGCCTTGACTCAGGCAACCTAAACCGGTTTAATAGCGCCCCGTTGCAGCAGCACCGCAACACGCCCGGATAGCTCAGTCGGTAGAGCAGGGGATTGAAAATCCCCGTGTCGGTGGTTCGATTCCGCCTCCGGGCACCATTAAGAATTCAGATGGAGCCCACCTTTGCGTGGGCTTTGTCGTGTCTGGCCCCCAGGAAAATCAACACCTTCCACGCTCCATCCTCTCATTGGTTTCGCCTTCAGACTGGCACAAGAGGCGAGTACAGTGGCACTCCGTATGGCTACCCCAACCAGAGACAAATACGCCACCTATGTCTGTCGCATTGGCGTCCCCAAAGAGCTCAGGCCTTTCGTTGGCAAACGAGAGCTTAAACGCTCCCTTAAGACCAAAGACCCCGAAGAAGCGAGGCGTAAATTCGGACTCGTTAATGCTGAGTTCAGAGAGATTCTTGCTGCATGAAGGACTTGCGTGAAAACGCAGGTCCTTTTTCGTTGTCTGTACCTAAGTGGTGCTCTGCCAGTACCCAAAATTTCTGAATTGCTTGTCATCGGCGGCCGGGCTAATTCGTCGTCTTGCAAGTTATTGTGAGTTCCACTCTTGCCTTTATTTTAATTGTTGCTATGGTTGGGATTCAGAACACATTGAGAGCAGCCATGTTTTCACGAAAGTATCTCTTGACCACCTTCCATTAATAATGCGAGCACCGTTCACTCTGTGCTCGCAACCACTACAGTTTCTGCAAAAATAACATAAACGGAACTCTCTCAAGTGCTCTTAGACATATCGCCTGAAAGCACAGGGGGGAGTAACTAATACTGACGGAGAGTCAGGCCAAAGTTGCACAAGGCATTTTTCGGAACAACAACAATAAAAATAGATTAGGGAGGCTCCGCGACTGAGCCTCCCATTTTCTGCTCATTTTCGAAAAATGCTCACCAAATAATTATTTGGAGGCTTTGATCTTCATGAACGTAATAATTTTTTTGTTTCGAAAATATTGTTTTGGATTAATAAAAAAACAGCAGGCTACTGACGCGTTACGTTTTTTTATTGACTCTAATTACTGGAACATCAACGAACCGCTGCCTCACCCACATGAGCTTTCAGAACTCTTGGATTTTAACGAAGACATAACGATGCATGGACTCTGCCGCCTGATCGGCGCTGGCGTTATTTTTGAGGGCAAAGACGGACGCCTATATATTAGGACGGCTACCGAAGAAACGGGCTGATATTTTCTTAGCAGCTTTATAGCTACAATCGGAGCTCCGAGAACTTTCAGAGGGCACGCCACCTTCACTTGATTAAATAAATAAAGAAGGTAGCCTATTGGAAAACCCGAAACATACTAAAGGTGATCAGATTGCATGAATAAAATGCCGACCAGTTTTTATAAAGCGCATATCGGCAGCGCTATTTATAACTGAGAGCACAGAAATGAGTAAGGAAAAACCGAAGAAACAGGCAAAAAAAACATTGAAAGAGAAAAGAAAAGATAAAAAACAAAAAAACGCCTGATTAGCAATAGGGGAAAGGGTCAACCTTTCCCCTTCAATAACGGTTTTTCTCACGGTCATATCACCTGCATTTTACTTATCGAACTCTCACACCTTATATGTATTTATCATGTTTCTGATCAGAGGTTTTATGAACATTGATGTTGGTTTTCTTGTGTCTTTAGGGAGACTCTGAATAAGTCTCAAAATCAGCGATAATATGGCCATCGCCAACCGCATAGGATTCGTTGCCACCATGGATCAGATCACTTTCTCCGAAGCTGAGTACCAGACCAAGAAGCGCAAGACGCGTCGCGAGATCTTTCTGGAACGGATGGACAAGCTGATTCCGTGGAAGCAGTTGGAGAAGAAGGTAGCCCGTTATTACCCCAAGGGTCAGAACGGTCGGCCTCCGTATCCGCTGCCTGCCATGCTTCGAGTTCACTGCATGCAGTTGTTCTATAACCTGAGCGACCCGGCGATGGAAGACGCTCTTTACGAGATCGAATCCATGCGCCACTTCGCTGGCCTGAAGCTGGACCGCTTGCCGGACGAGACCACCATTCTCAACTTCCGGCATTTCCTGGAGCAGCACGGTCTTGGCAAGGCGCTGTTTAAAGAGGTGAATAAACACTTGGAGAAGAACGGCCTGATGCTGCGTGAAGGCAGCATCGTAGATGCCACCATTATTTCTGCTCCAAGCTCCACCAAGAACAGCACTGGCAAGCGCGATCCTGAAATGCACCAGACCAGAAAGGGCAACGAATGGCACTTCGGCATGAAGATGCACATTGGTGTCGACGATACGCTTGGCCTGATTCATAGCATCGATACCACCGCTGCCAACGTGCACGACATCGTGCCCACCGACAAGCTGCTGCACGGTGAAGAGCAACGGGTCTTCGGCGATGCCGGGTACCTTGGCATTCAGAAGCGGGATGAGCATAAGCACCGTGAAAACGTCTCCTGGTTCATTGCCAAACGGCCTGGCACCCGGAAGAAGCTGGATGCTGACAAGCTGAAAGCCGAGAAAATCAAAGCCAGGTAAGCGCCGTTAAATCGACCCGCTTGCCCTAATCGTATTGAGCCACTTTTTTCGAAGCCGGCAACTCGGCATTCCAGGGCAGCAACGCTTCGAGCTTCTCCAGCGTGTCGGACTCAGCAATGCGTTCCAACACATGGTGGATATAAGCTGAAGGCTCCAGGCCATTGGCCTTGGCGGTTTCGATGAGCGAATAGCAGGTGGCGCTGGCTTTCGCCCCTTGTGAGGTATCGGCGAAGAGCCAGGCTTTTCTGCCGAGGGCAAACGGGCGGATGGCGTTCTCGGCTCCGGCATTGCTGATCTTCAGGTCACCGCGCTCACAGTAGCCGACCAGGTAGTCCCATTGGTTCAGGGTGTAATCCATGGCCTGACGGGTAAGCAGGCCTTTCATCACCTTGGGGGCATTTTTCTCCAGCCAGGCTTTAAAGGCGTTCAACAACGGCAGACTCTTTTCCTGGCGAACCCGATATCGCTCCGCGTCGCTCAGATCCCGGGCGGCCTTTTCAATGGCGTACAGTTTGCGGATGTGGCTCAGGGCTACATCCGCCTTTGAGGGTTGGCCTTTTTTGCCTTTGGCCGGTGCCGCCCGGGACGCCTCCACGTACTTACGTCTCGCGTGATCCCAACATCCGATCCGCGTCAGCTTGTTCGTGGCACAGACCTGCCCATAGCCGGAATAGCCATCGGCTTGCAGAATGCCCTGGAAGTCATCCAGCAGACGCACCGGTACCTTGCCACCTCGTGATGGATCATACTCGAACAGAACCGAAGGTTTTCCCGGTGGACCACCCCGGGTGACCCACATCCATTTGTCGGATTGGGCGGTCTTACCGTCTTCCTTGAGCACCTGGATCCGGGTTTCATCGGCTTGCAGGTAATCACCGCTATTCTGGGTTTCCCGCATCAGGTTGATCAGCGGCTGGAAGACGTCATTCAGCCGGATGATCCAGTGAGCCATGCTGGTGCGACTCACTTCATGCCCCAGGCGCTGGAACATTTGTTCCTGACGGTACAACGGCAGACCGTCGGCATACTTGGAGGTAATGAGGTAAGCCAGCAGTGACGGGGTGGCGATGCACTTGCCCAGCGGGCGCGCCGGACGGGCAGCCGCAACAATGCGCTCTTCGCCGTCCTGCTCGAACACCGCCTTTTCCTGCCAGTACTCCAGCACTTTCAGTTGAGCGGGAATGTACTCCAGCTCTTCCTTCACCTTGGTGAAGAAGGTCTTGCTGGCACCGGCTTTCTCTTCGTCGCTGAGGGTTAATTCAATACGCTCACGCAGCAGCGTATCGGAGAAGCCACGTTGGCGGCGCTTGCGGGAACGGCGGGGCGTCTCTTCCTCTTCGACATCGTCCGGCAGCTCATCGCGCAGTTCATCAATCTCGACTTCCAGCTCGACCTCATCGAACAGCAGGATCTGATTGGGCAGCTTTTCACTGCTGGCGGCGAACTGCTGGATCTTCTTATGGCGCAGCAGTTCTTCGAGGATCTCGATGCGAGCGTCTCGTCGCTGGATGGCGTCTTCTTTGGAGGCGAGTTGCTGCTGAAGGCCGCTGATAACCGCCACCATCTCAGCGGTCGATAAACCGTTGAGATCCGGGGTTTTGAGGGCGTTATCAGGCGTTGATTTCATGGCGGAATTATAGCAAAAACAATGCCCTGGCACACCTAAAACGTAATGCAAAAAGGGCTATCCGACACTCTCATAGTGCAGGGTTTTATGGCCCCGCAACAGACTGATGTCGTAGCCGTCCAACAACCAGTTGATCTGTTCACCGGTCAGCGGCATCAGTTCATCCGCAGGCCCTGGCCACTTGAATTTCTCCTCGGCCAGGGCTTTGTAATAGAGCACAAAGCCGTTGTCTTCCCACATCAGGCATTTGATCTTGTTCCGCTGCCGGTTGGTGAAGGCGTAAAGTGCACCGGAGAATGGGCTGTGCCCCAGTTCCTGTTCCACCAGCAGGGCCAGGCCGTTGGCCTGCTTGCGGAAGTCGATGGGCTTTCGGTACAGATAGATCTCCGGCAGATCCCAGGAAGGGCGCAGATAGCGGTGACGCATCACAGCTGTCTCAAGACGGCACCCAGCAAATCGATATTACCGGCATGCAGACCGGTGATCGATACGCCGCCGGGCAGTGACACGGTCAAACCGACTCCTGTATCCGGAATCGGAGCCACACGAGCGAATCCGGATCGAGCTTGAACCGGTTCGCTGGATTCGACACGGCCGGTCAGCTTCTGCCGCCAGTAGACAAACCGATGATAAACAAGCGACTCTTGTTTGCAGTAGGCTGCACCGGACAGGCCCGAGGCCTGCCAGTCCGACAGCGTCTCTTGCCAGAACTGGTGTAAATCAGGGGTAGTCATCGGATTCCTCTTTAATGTGAAAGCAGGAATCAGTGTGGCGAAACTCGGGCGTCAGCTACAGGTGCGGATTTATTGGCGCTTACAAAGCCAGTGTTCGTGCCAAAGTGGAGCATCCCTTCCGGTACATTAAACAGGTCTTCGGTTATAGCAAGGTCCGCTATCGCGGTCTAGCCAAGAACAACAACCGGCTGCATTTGCTGGCCGCGTTCAGCAACCTGCTGATTGGTGAAAAATACATGCTGGCGTAGGGCCAGTGCGCCTGTTTTTCGCCAAAATGGCGGGAATCGGGCAAGAAACACACAACTAACGGGAAAATAGTGTCTGAATCTTCGATTTTTTGCCGGTTAAACCCAAGATCGGCAAATATCAGCAGTTATTCAGACCTTCCTTAGATACTTTGGGAATCATGAGAAGAAAGTGTCGTCGCCTGATAAGAGCAATTATTCTTGGGGAGAATGAAATGGCAATGATTGGAAGCTGGGTCACGATTATAGATTGCGCAGATTCCCAGCCTCATGAATTCCGGTTGGTTGAAGCTATTGGGCCAAGAGACGTCCATCCGAAAGACCTACCGATAGACTCATCTCTTGGACTCGCACTATTTGGTAGCAGGTCTGGCGACTACATACAACTGAGCGTCGGCGGCGAGGAAAGTGGCATTGTCATTTTATCCATTAACAATGAAAAGTTGGAAGCGAACCCAACAATGGCGACATTTGACGAATTTTTGCGCGCTAACGATTCGAGATAGCTTCGACTCAAATAACACCGAATGCCAACATCGCATCAGCCACCCGACAGAACCCTGTGGTGTTGGCACCAAACACATAATCTCCGGGCCTGCCATACTCCTCGGCCGTCTCGAAACAGGCTCGGTGGATTTCAATCATAATGTCTTTCAAGCGCTGTTCGCTGTAATCGAAGCTCCAGGAATCCCGGGAGGCGTTCTGCTGCATCTCCAGAGCGCTGGTTGCGACACCACCTGCATTGGCGGCTTTTGCCGGACCAAACAAGGTGCCAGCCTCGCGGAACAACTTCACCGCGTCCGGGGTGCACGGCATATTGGCACCTTCGGCGACAGCCATGGTGCCATTGCGAATCAACGCCATTGCGTCTGAGCCGGTCAGTTCGTTCTGAGTTGCGCACGGGAGGGCAACTTGACAGGGCAACGACCAAATGGACGCTCCCGCCACAAAATCACTGCCGTTCTGACGACGAGTTGCATAGTCGCTGATCCGACCACGTTCCGCTTCCTTGATCTGGCGAACCAGACCGACATCGATTCCGGCAGGGTCGTAGACATAGCCCTCCGAGTCGGAGCAGGCGATAACCTTGCCACCGAACTGCTGGACCTTTTCCATCGCATAAATTGCGACGTTCCCGGAACCAGAGACCACCACCTCTTTGCCCTCCAGTTCCGTTCCCTGAGCAGCCAGCATTTCCCGGACAAAATAAACGGTTCCGTATCCTGTAGCCTCCTTACGAACACGGGCTCCGCCCCAGCCCAATCCCTTCCCGGTCAACACACCGGATTCGTAGCGGTTAGTCAGACGTTTGTATTGGCCGAACAGGAAGCCAATCTCCCTGGCTCCAACGCCTATATCGCCTGCTGGTACGTCGGTGTACTCACCAATATGTCGGTACAGCTCGGTCATAAAGGACTGGCAGAACCGCATGATCTCATTATCAGATCGTCCCTTGGGATCGAAATCCGAACCACCCTTACCCCCTCCGATTGGCATCCCGCTCAGAGAGTTTTTGAAGATCTGCTCGAAACCCAGGAATTTAACCACGCCCAGATTGACGGAGGGATGAAACCGCAAACCACCCTTAAACGGCCCAAGGGCCGAGTTGAACTCAACCCGAAAACCACGATTGATTTGCACCGTTCCTGAGTCATCCACCCAGGGAACCCGGAAAATGATCTGCCGCTCTGGTTCACAAATTCGCTCCAGCAGCTTTGCTTCCTTGTACTCCGGGTGCTTGGCGATTACCGGCGACAAAGACTCCAGAACTTCCAGAACAGCCTGGTGAAACTCTGGCTCCGCAGGGTTTCTCAGGACCACCTGCTCGTAAAGCTCTTCAAGGGTGTCTTTTTGATGCATGGGCCTTCCTTGTTTAGTTTACGTGAGTCACATGGATGATTTTCAGACTAAGCGTTTTCTTGCCAGCCAAAGGCCAATCAATACGATCACCTACCCGAAGCCCCAACAGGGCCGCACCTGCCGGAGCCAAGACGGATACATGCTCTTCATCTGCCTCTGGCTGTCTCGGATAAACGAGCCTGAGCTTATACTCGGCGTCGTTACCCTCATTTTTAAAATGGACCAAAGAATTCATGGTCACGGTGCCAGCAGGAAGCTTTTCGGTATCAACCAGAGTGGCCCTATCAAGCTCCTGCAAGAGCGCTTCAGCTGTAGCATTGCCATTTGGCTGTTTTTCCAACATGGCAGATAAGCGATCAAAATCATGGTCTAAGACATAAATAGCTGGACGTTCGGACATACCGACTCCTCTAAGCCTGGAATGCAATATTCAATTGATGTAGTTGTTCTTGGGGGCTCGCCGAACTCGGCGATTAGTACGACGAATTCAGCGGAAAGAGTGGAAAGCGACGAGGCACAACAAACCCTCGGACGAAATAGTCCGATGAAATTGACGGGGTGCAGTGTAGGCAAAATGCATAAGTTTCTTACCAAAGAATATGACCGGTTCAACTATACAATAACCCAAATCCAAAATTAAGGAAACGGGTCCACCTCACTCTTCAATTTCACCAGCGATCCCAAGCGGCTCGCCAGTTCGCTTTTTGAAATGGACAGCAATATTTTTTAACGCTGCAAAGACTGTCTTGCTGTGAAGTCACGATCAATGGCCAAGCTTCGCAACAGCGCGTGGGCTGGAGTCGGGACAGTCCCTAGGGAGCAACAGGCTGATCATAAAGTAAGTTCGTATGAACGGCGCCATCGAGCAGCACGGCAGATAGCGGATAGGGAGGTCGTCCGTTCTGGCGCTCGGCTTCGGAGAAGTTTATCTGATCCATGGCGACAACGAATTCTATGCGGTTGGCGACAGCCATATTATTGCGGATTTTGAGACTTATTCAGAGTCTCCCTAGCATTGTTATTTAGCCCCCAAGTTTATAGACCAGAATTCGATCCGGTTGCCTTCCGGATCGTGAATATGAATGACCCTTGCTCCCCAAGAATGATCTTTTATAGGTGGAGGGGAAAGACCCGCCTCATTCAAGTATATATGTACAGTTTCGATATCACCTACTTCGAGTGCAATGGTTACTCCTTTACCCTCATTGCTATCAATTGAGGTTCTTGATTCATCTGCAATGCTTAAACAGGACGCCTCATTTAATTTGAATTCAACAAACCAATCAAGAGACGTCGTTACCTGAAGCCCGATTTTATTTTTATAAAAGCCGACACATTCTTTCCACTTTCTACAATAAAAGATCGTGTTGGCTGTTTTTATATGCATTTTGCACCCTGATCTTCGGTGTAACCATAGCGATTTTGCTTAGCGACGACCTGACAAGGACGTCAGGTGAAGACCGCGGGCTAGGCCGGAGCGACCGGCTGCCCACCACTTCACTCTAATCAATAAAAACTGAGTAAGTATTGAAGCTCCACAGCAGATAATCACCTTCACTTACCAGTATTCCATTAAACGGAAGATCGTAACTTAACTCGATAAAATCTTGCCGGATTATTTCGCGTATCGAATATGAGTCCACCCCAAGAGAATTCGCCCCGAGAGAACCCGATCCATACAGATCGTGTGTGAATTTGTATAATCCTTTCATATAAAATAAAATGGGGATCGAAACAGATAACCTTATGGAAGGTCTGAATAACTGCTGATATTTGCCGATCTTGGGTTTAACCGGCAAAAAATCGAAGATTCAGACACTATTTTCCCGTTAGTTGTGTGTTTCTTGCCCGATTCCCGCCATTTTGGCGAAAAACAGGCGCACTGGCCCTACGCCAGCATGTATTTTTCACCAATCAGCAGGTTGCTGAACGCGGCCAGCAAATGCAGCCGGTTGTTGTTCTTGGCTAGACCGCGATAGCGGACCTTGCTATAACCGAAGACCTGTTTAATGTACCGGAAGGGATGCTCCACTTTGGCACGAACACTGGCTTTGATTTTCTCGGCTTTCAGCTTGTCAGCATCCAGCTTCTTCCGGGTGCCAGGCCGTTTGGCAATGAACCAGGAGACGTTTTCACGGTGCTTATGCTCATCCCGCTTCTGAATGCCAAGGTACCCGGCATCGCCGAAGACCCGTTGCTCTTCACCGTGCAGCAGCTTGTCGGTGGGCACGATGTCGTGCACGTTGGCAGCGGTGGTATCGATGCTATGAATCAGGCCAAGCGTATCGTCGACACCAATGTGCATCTTCATGCCGAAGTGCCATTCGTTGCCCTTTCTGGTCTGGTGCATTTCAGGATCGCGCTTGCCAGTGCTGTTCTTGGTGGAGCTTGGAGCAGAAATAATGGTGGCATCTACGATGCTGCCTTCACGCAGCATCAGGCCGTTCTTCTCCAAGTGTTTATTCACCTCTTTAAACAGCGCCTTGCCAAGACCGTGCTGCTCCAGGAAATGCCGGAAGTTGAGAATGGTGGTCTCGTCCGGCAAGCGGTCCAGCTTCAGGCCAGCGAAGTGGCGCATGGATTCGATCTCGTAAAGAGCGTCTTCCATCGCCGGGTCGCTCAGGTTATAGAACAACTGCATGCAGTGAACTCGAAGCATGGCAGGCAGCGGATACGGAGGCCGACCGTTCTGACCCTTGGGGTAATAACGGGCTACCTTCTTCTCCAACTGCTTCCACGGAATCAGCTTGTCCATCCGTTCCAGAAAGATCTCGCGACGCGTCTTGCGCTTCTTGGTCTGGTACTCAGCTTCGGAGAAAGTGATCTGATCCATGGTGGCAACGAATCCTATGCGGTTGGCGATGGCCATATTATCGCTGATTTTGAGACTTATTCAGAGTCTCCTTAGAAGACGTTTCACTCTTACCTCCTCAACAATAAATCAGATTCAACCCATTATATTTAAAAAACAAGGAGCAGAAAGGTTTGTTCTCCACAGGAGATGATCTAGGTACATTCCGGATAATTTTTGGGAATAACGTTGTATATTTTTTAGATTGGCGCTACTGATTTGGTTCTCTTCTCTCGAAACACCAGTCGTGGTTGCCCGCGATGAGGATTTTGTGCGTATGATTCTGACGGCCAAACGAGGCATCAAGCTGCTCCTGCTCCTCCAAAGTGCCGCGTCCAAGCGCATCTCCGGCGTGTATCACGCACATCACCATCAGGATGGACTTCGCCGGTAATAATTTATTGATGAATTTCCTTTCGCTTGGTGTCCACGTGCCCCTCCGATGAATGAGCGTTGGACAACTACAAACCGCATTTAGCTCTTCAATTGAGTCGGAATAGGACAATCACTAACTGGGAGGGCGGATAAAATCAGCAAGGAGCTCGATAACGGAATCCGCCATATGGGCGCAACGGGCGCCATCAAATGGATAGACCGTTTCAAACCCACCCTTGATACGCGACTCCAGTAACGACTTAAGATGTCGTCTTGCGCGGAACAGGCGTGTTTTGACGGTCATAACGGTAATACCGAGGTCCAATGCAATGTCGGCCAACGCCATCCCTTCTGCCTCTCTGAGAACAAACACAACCCGAAGATGACTCGGTAGTTCAGATACTGCTGCCTCTAACCATTCGCGGAACTGTGCAACCCCGTGCTCGTTTTCAGGGGAACGTTGTCTGCTGCCTGGAAACGCTATGACTGATGCTTCCTGATGAAATTCTTCCGAGATCGAGTCGTATTCTTCGGTCGGATGACGTTTTCTCAATCGCATTCGTGCAGCATTTAACGCGATTTTAGTGGCCCAGGTTGAGAGCTTGGCATCCCCACGAAATTCGGCAATGCGCGAAAAGGCGATGAGGTAGGTTTCCTGGACGATCTCCTCGGCCTCGGCATCGTTATCCATAATACCTCGGGCGATACGAAACAGACGCGGATTAAGCCTTCTGATTACCTCCCTTACAGCCGCTTCATGCCCCTGTTTTGCCAGTCTTACAAGCTCGTCTTCAGAGGTTTGCAAGCCAATGGAGGGCTTAGGCGATAGGGAATCGACAGAAACTTTCATAACAAGACCTTGTCAGCTTGCATTAAGAATGTCGCGGATCGAAGGGAATTGAGTCGCTACATGTCCACTTACGCCACCTGCACACAGAGCGGAGCTATCCCAATCCACCATTGCAGGCGTTCCAACGACGATCCGCCCAACCATAGCCGCCATTTCATGCGGCACGCAGTAATAGTCATAAACACCAGGAACCGTCAGCGTCAGACTGAATTTCTGGTTCGGAAGCAAATAGCCACTATCGAACGGTTTGGCAGCCTTTGGCATCCGCCGCACCCGATCAAAATACTCAGGGTGATACGCGGTCACCGTGTGGGAATTCCCGGGATCCCGATTGACGAAGGTAATTGTTGCGCCTGGATTTACCGCAACCCCCTTCGGATCAAACCAAACCCTTTCACCTCTGGGTGTGCCTTGCATCTTGATAACAACCTGGCTTTCGCCAGCAGCCTCAGTCACACCACTACTCAGAAGTAATAGCGAGCCCGACAACTTCAGTAATCTACGCCTTGAACAGTTCATAGTCAGATACCCGGCGGGCAGTCCAATCGGTATTTGAGAAACGCCTTACTGATCAGATGCGCTTATTTCAAAAAGGTTACGCGACAAACGTACAAATATTTTGAATTCCTATGGTCATCAACGGCCTCTGTTCGCAAAACAAGGGGCGTAAGTTTCAGCACCCAGGCTGAGCCAGGGTTGGTCTTGCATGCTTTTCCCGTTTCATTCAAACCCAAGTAAGCGTTCTGCCTGCGATCCCAACCCAGTTCAGCCGTGTTATGCCATAGACCCTCCTTGTGCTCTCAGATAACCAAAAGGGGGACAACTCGTCGTCTATTTGGCCAACCGATCTTTGGCGCCCTTGTCGTGGAACAGCACGACGTGAGCGTGCGGACTTTCCACGCCGGGATGCCCTGCGTTGTAGTAGATGTCAACAGCCGTCACTTCATGAGATCCGATCGTCAGGTCGTCGTAAGCGACTCCGTTCTTCAATTCCTCAAGGGGCGTCATGTAGACAGTAGCCAACAACTTTCCATCGTGGTCATAGCCCAAGAACGGACCGGCAGGCAGGGTGTCCGGATCAACGAAAAGTGTCCCCAGGCCCGGCAGAAATGCAGGCAGCGGCAACACCTCGCTCACCTGCACATACGGTCCCTCCGGCGGCATTTGGGCAACCTTGTCTTCGTCATGGGCCAGCACGCCGGCCGCCAGACTCATACCCAACAAGCCGATCAGTAACTTTTTCATAGCCATTCCTCGTTCGTGATTAATTAATGTGACAATGAACCAGATGCAGCTCTGACGAAAAGGTTTCAGGCTTTTTTGTCGGTAGTGCCATCACGGCAATGCATTAAAGTGCCACCCCACCGCCCGTAAACTTTCGGTAACCTTTTCCAATTTCCCGCATCTGTCGCTTTAGCCAACCCTGAATAATCGGGGTTTGGGTGTAGTTACGTGCGCCGTTACCGGCCTAATGAAGGAAACGGGATATGAACAGCAATAAGAAACACCTACAGACAGTAGACACCCTGGTGTGGGCAATTGGCATCGCAACATTGGTTGGGTGCAGCGACGGAAGTTCGCCTCCTTTCGCTGTGCAGAGCGTCAGCCCGGCAGCCGAGGGTGAACTGATTCCAGTTGATACTCAGGTTGCGATCACCTTTAACCGCTCACTTGATAGCACGACTTTTTTGGCCGCCGAGGTTCACCTTGAATGTGACGAATCCGAGGTCACATTTGCCGATGTCACCTTCCAGAACAACGTCAGAACCGTTATTTTGACTCCAGACACGCTTTTGCCCGAAAACAAGGACTGCGAAGTTCAAATTGCTGCAGAAGTGCGGGATCTCTCCAACAATACGCTTGGAGAAATTTTTAAGTGGAGTTTTGGCACAACAGCACGCCCGGAAACTCTTGCGCTCGGAAAAGAGATATTCCGCTATGACACATTTGGAGATGAACGTTTCTGGACGGACGTGCTGGAAATGCACGATGTTATTCAGTCAGCCGTTGATCCGGTCACAGCTCTTTCTGTGGGACTAAAAGTAGATGCTGAAGCGCTTCCTGAGGCTGTAGTTGATGGAATCGCCCAAGGAACCATTGATCTGGAGTCACCTGCGACCACCGTTGCATTGCTCAAGCTGGATGCGGTAGTCGGTGTCAAAGGCACCGTGGAGGAGGTAAACGGCGTGGATACGCTCACCAGTGTCGGTGTGACCTGCGCGTTGTGCCATTCGACCGTGAACAATTCCTTTGCTCCGGGCATTGGCAAACGACTTGACGGATGGGCCAACCGGGACCTGAACCCGGGTGCCATTATTGCCTTGTCGCCTGCACTTACTCCCGCACAAAAAGACATCTACAACTCCTGGGGGCCGTAAGCGTTCATTCCACGACGTAGTTGACCTACTTCACGTCACGGAGGGGCCTCAATAACTCCGGCGAGACCTTGTACTGCTTCCTGCCATCCTCACCCAGCACGATCACACTCTTGCGGTTGATCTTGGTGACGATCCCCAACACCGGTCCTTCCCGGCCCTCGAAGGTCACTTTCAGGCCAACCCGCAATTGACTCAAGGCTTGCAGGGTTTCTTGCTCTTGTAGCTCATCAATTCGCTGGCAGATATACTGGTTCAGTTCCAGCAACTGGTCGATGCTCATGTCCTCAATGCGCACGGACGGTGGCCTCCGGCTGTTTGCTCTGTCGGTCAGGATGGCGTGGGTCGATCAGCGCCCGTAACGGGTTCTCGGCGAACCGAGTTTTCCAGAGTCGGGGCGTCAGGTCGCTGACTTCACGGGCCGGGTGCTGGCTGATGCGCTGCAATACGTCCACCAGGTACATGTACGGGGTAATATCGTGCAGCTTGCAGGTGCTGATCAGGCTCTGGATGATGCCCAGGTGTTCAGCGCCCAGTTCGGTCCAGCAAAACATCCAGTTTTTCTTGCCCATTGGAATGGGCCGCAGGGCCCGTTCCAGGTGGTTGGTATCGGGTTGTACGTCCGGATCTTCCAGGAACACCGTCAGGCTCGTTTCCCGACCGAGCACGTAATTCAGGGCTTTGGTTAGCGGTTCACTGGGCAACAGGCCGCCTTGCGCCAACTGATCCCGGCACCATTGGAAGAAGCCGCTGACGACCGGCTTCGCATGGTCCAGCCGGTATTGACGCTTCTTCTCGCCGGTGAGTTCCTTTTCCTTCATGGTATCTTCAATCTGGTACAGCTTCGCGATCTGTTGCAGGGCTTCGGTGGCCTTCTCAGGATGGTCCTTCTGGGCCTCAACGAAGCAACGGCGACTATGCACCCAGCATTGAGCATGGGTAATACCTTTCTGGGCCGCGGCATAGCGGGCATAAGCGGCATAACCATCGCTGATCAGAGTGCCACTGAATTGGTCGTTCAGAACCTGCTCGATGTGCAGTCGGCCCCGACTGTTCGAGTAGGTAAACACCACTTCGTCGTCATCACCGTATAGGGGCCAGAACCAGCCTGTTTTCATCTTGCCTTTCTGCGGACCTGCCCGGCCCTGGTGACCCGCTTTGATGGGCGTTTCATCCATCGCCAGCACCCGGCTGCGCAATACGTTATCGGTCTGGGCATCTACGATGGGTCGGAGCAGGTCGATGGCACGCTTCACCAGGTTGGTCAGGGTGCTGCGGCTGAGGGTAATACCTGCTTGTTGAATGCGCTGGTGCTGGCGATACAGCGGCAGGTGGAACTGGAATTTGTCCACCAGCAACCCGGCCAGCAGGCTGACATCGGCCAGGCTGTTGTCCAGCACGTTGAACGGGGCCGGTGTGGTGATGGGCTTATCACTGCCTTTACGCCGGAACACCGGGCGCTCACACTTGAGCACCACATAGCTGGAGGCGCGCTGCGCCAGGCGATAAGTCGTTTTAGTACCAATGATGTCGTACTGGTCGGCGTCCGGCCCGGTCAGTTCCGGTGGCAATTGCTCAATGACTTCCACCGACACATCCGCCGTAAAGCGCAGGCCGGTGTCGTTCAGACAATCGTCGTCCCGCTGCTTCTTGCCGGTGCCGCGCTGATAGGCCTTAATGGTGCGCCTCTCTTCCTCGGCAGGCTTCTCCGGCAGCGGTGCTTCACCGGAGGTGAACAGGCTATCCTGTTCTGGAATATCATAAACCTGCTTTTCAGATTTGGGGCCGAACAGCTGTTTCTTAAACCAGTCCAACTGGTGTTTCAACTGCCGAATGGCTTCCGCCTGAGCATCCAACTGCTCGCGCTGCAACGCATTCTCCTCGGCCAGGGCCGAGTAGGAAGGTGCGTTGGACTGGGAGATGGAAGCCGTTGAATTCATGGCCGATATTATACCGGAAGTCCGCGTTTTATACCCCTCGAAAACGCTTGAATTGACGGTATTTTTGCACCTCAATGCCATCAATCAGCAACTGCAAATCCGTCAAGGTTAAAGCCCGCTGACCAGAGGCGGATGATGGCACCCGGAACTGTCCCTGCTCCAGGCGCTTGGCCCACAGGCAATACCCGGTGGCGGTAAAGTACAACATCTTCATCTGGGTCTTGCGACGATTGACGAAGACAAAATACTGGCCGCTGAGCGGATCGTGCTTCAACTGATTCCGGACCAGAGCACTGAGGCCCCGGAACGATTTGCGCATGTCGGTAGGCTCGGTGCACAACCAGATCCTGGCCTGGCTATCGAGCCCGATCATCCGTTCTGGCTCAGCCGCAGTTCGACGCCGTTGCCCAAGCTCAGCACAATGTTCCAGCCTGGGCCGGACTGCGCTGCACCCATCAGAGAGGACAGGTCCAGAAAACCGGCTTCGCCGGAATCCGCTGAGTCACCGGTCGCCTGATCGGACAGGCGCTTGCGCCAGTTGCAGAAACTGGCGTAGCCGATATTCTCCTGCTTACAAAACTGCGGAGCGGACAGGCCACTGTCATGCTGCTGGTCAACCAGGGCTTGCCATTGTTCCGGGGTGCGGTGCTTTCTCATGGGAGTAACCTATTGTTGGAAAATGTGAGGTTACTGTAGGGACAAATTCACCGGGGTGGCAGAACGTCGTGGAATGAACGCTTACTGGGGGCCAGGGATGTACGACGCCAGGTTCAATCAGGACGGCATCAGCAGTCCCCATGTCATCACGCCTGCGTTTGGTCTGAACGGTATTGAAAAGACAACATCCACCGGAGACGGCGACGATATCGCCTATTGGAACCGATACGTCGCTGTCACCCAGATGGGTGGGGAAGGTTCCTTCTACGAACCCAGAACCGGGGTTGATGTAACCAACGGCACCGAAGATCTTGTGACGGATAAGCTCCCGGCGCTACAGGCTTATCAACTGTCGCTGCTCTCGCCAGAACCTCCCGAAGGTTCATTTGATCCTGCAGCAGCGGCCCGTGGAGAAGAGCTGTTCAACGGCCAGGCACAGTGCTCTTCCTGCCATAGCGGGCCCAAGTTCACGGACGCGAATAGTCGTTTGCATGATCCATCGGATGTTGTGAGTGAACCGGAGCCTGACGGAGCTCCGGGGTACGCATCTCGAAGTGCAACCAAGATGTACCGCACTTCTCCGCTGGAAGGCATCTGGCAACACCCGCCCTATTTCCATAACGGAATGGCTGCAACGCTTGCGGATGTCGTCACTCTCTACAATGACCGCAAAGCCCTTGGTCTCGATGAGGAACAACAGAGTGATCTCGTCGAATATTTGAAGTCTTTGTAATGACCTGAAAGCTGTTAGGCGGTTGGTTCTCAATAACCGCAATGAATGGAGGCCTGAGACGGTGTCTTGATCACTGCTCAGGTCTCACATCTCAATCTGATGAACCCCCAAAACGTGACGCTAACGATGAAAATACCCGATGATTAGATCACTGGCGGGCTCATTACGCAGTTGACGACGGTTTTCACTGAAAAAAGATCAACAAAAAACAACCTATTTTACTTCCAATCTATTATCCAAAACGTTACACCAATGGATGGTGAAACATGAGTGCCGTCCTTTCGTCTTCAATTATTCCGCTGCGCACCAGGAAGTCACCAAAGTGCTCGCTGGCCTGGCTTTGCTCCCGGTAGGCACGAAACAGTGGCCGCAATTCGGCCAGAACCGTGTCAACATCAATGTTTTCACGGTATAGCCGGTTCATCCGCTGGCCGGCAAAGTCCGCCCCCAGATACAGGTTGTATTTGCCAGTAGCCTTGCCGGTGAGCGCTATCTCGCCCAGGTAGGGTCGTGCGCAGCCGTTGGGGCAACCGGTTATCCGGATGTTGATGGCATTCGGCTCAAGTTCCTCTTCTGCAATCAACTGCTCGATCTGGTCAATAAACTCTGGCAGAAAACGCTCGGACTCAGCCATGGCCAGACCACAGGTCGGAAAAGCCACACAGGCCATGGAGTGCTGGCGCAGAGGGGTGCTGCGGTTGCCGTCATCCAGACCGTATTCCTCTACCAGCGCATCAATCGCCGGCCGCTGGTCAGCGGGCACACCGGCAATCACCAGGTTCTGATTACAGGTAATCCGGAAGTTGCCCTGGTGGATTTCAGCAATCCGGCGCAGCGCGGTACGTATCTGACCGCCCTCCTCCGTATCGGCCACCCGGCCGGTGGGGATCAGCAGGGTCAGGTGCAGCAGGCCATCCTCGCCCTCGACCCAACCGAAATGGTCGCCGTTGCTGGTCAGGCTAAAACTGCGGGCTTTCCCGAAGGCCTCGCCATGGTATTCCTGAAACTTGTCCCGGAACCAGTCCATGCCGTGGTCATCGATGGTGTACTTGAAGCGTGCATGGGCGCGGTTGGTGCGATCCCCAAAATCCCGCTGGATGGCACAGATGGCTTGGCAGGCATCCACTATCTGGTCTTTCGGCACATACCCGGCCATGGTCGCCAGCCTTGGATAGGTGGCGGGGTCACCATAGGTCAGCCCCATGCCGCCGCCTACCACCACGTTGAAGCCCTGAATCCGGTTATCCTCAACGATGGCAATCAGACCGATATCGTTGGCGAATACGTCACAATCGTTTTCCGGCGGAATGGCCAGGGCAATCTTGAATTTGCGGGGCAGGTATTTGTAGCCGTAGAACGGCTCCTCCTCTTCCCCCAGGGCCGCGACCCGTTTCTCGCCCAGCCAGACTTCACCATAGGCGCCGGAGCGCCAGCGCAGATGATCACTGATCGCCAGCGACAGTTCGTGGATCTCCCGGTGCAGGTGGGACAGTTGCGGGTTGACGTTGCTGATCACGTTGCGATTGACATCGCCGCAGGCCCCCCGGGTATCCAGACCCAGGGCATTGACCATTCTCATGAAGGTCTGCATTTTTTCCTTGAACACGCCGTGGAACTGGAACGTCTGACGGGTGGTCAGGCGCAGGGTGGAGTTGGCGCACTCATCGGAAATCCGGTCCAGCCCCAGCCATTGCTGGCTGGACAGTACACCTCCGGGCAGGCGCAGGCGCACCATGAACTGGTACAAAGGCTCCAGCTTCTGACGCCGGCGCTTGTCCCGCAGATCCCGGTCGTCCTGCTGGTAGCTGCCGTGGAACTTGGTCAGTTTGGTGTCATCCTCCGGCAGGGCCCCGGTCGCCCGGTCCTGCAGCCCCTCCAGGATGGTGCCCCGGAGGTAATCGCTTTCCCGTTTGATAATCTCGGCTTCTGGCAGTTTCTCACTCATCAGTACACATCCCGCTGGTAACGTTTATCCCGGTTGAGTTGGTGCAGGTAGTCTTCCGCCTGATCCGCAGTTTTGCCGCCCTGCTCACGGACTATGTTCAGCAGCGCCTGATGGACATCCGGTGCCATTTGTTCGGCATCGCCGCAGACATACAGGCTGGCACCGCGTTCAAGCCAGGCCCAGACTTCCGCCCCCTGCTCCCGCAAGCAGTGCTGAACATAACGTTTCTCTTCCTGGTCCCGTGAGAAAGCCACATCCAGCCGGGTCAGCAAACCATCCCGGCGCCACTTCAACCACTCGCTCTGGTACAGGAAATCGCTGCGGAAGCGGCGGTCACCGAAAATCAGCCAGTTATCACCGGCTGCCTCCCGCTCTTCCCGCTGCTGCATGAAGGCCCGAAACGGTGCCACACCGGTGCCGGGACCGATCATGATGACCGGCGCCTCGTCGTTATCCGGCAAGGAGAAGTTCTTGTTCGGGTCAATGTAAACCGGCACTGTAGCACCCCCCTCCAGCCGGTCCGCCAGCCAGGTGGAGGCCACGCCTTCGCGATCCCGATCGTGGCTCTGGTAACGCAGGCTGCCACGGTAATGTGTACCTCGTCTTCCTCGGCTGCCTGGCTGGAGCTGATGGAGTACAACCGCGGTGGCAGCTTGCGCAGCAGGTTCACCAGTTGCTGTGGCTCCAGTGACGGCACCGGCCAGCGTTGAACCAGATCCAGCAGATCCCGGCCTTCCATCCAGTCCCGGAGTTCGCCGGTATTGTCGGCCAGGGCGCTCAGTTCTTCCTGCCCCGCCAGTTCTGCCCACTGTTTTACCGGTGGCGGGGTCAGCAGGGTAATCTCGCGATGCCGGGTCAGGGCTTCGCCCAGAGAGCCGGTCTCGCCATTGATATCCACAGTCGTTTCACTGTCGAACTCCAGGGCCGATAACAGTTGTGAGACCAGCTCCGGGTTGTTTTCCGGGCACACCGCCAGGGCATCGCCGGGTTCGTACTGCAGCCCCGAGTCTTCCAGGGACAGCTCGATATGTCGTACTTCTTTATCCGAGCCCTGGCCGTTCAACAGCTGGTTGGTCAAGATCGTCGCCTGGAATGGATTTTTGCGGCCATAAGGCGATGCTAGTGGCGCAACCGATGCTGTCGCATCGCCGGCCACCGGTTGGGAAGCGCCGGCCTCGGATGCCACAGCCTCAAGCACCCGCTCGATCCACTGCTTTGCCAGATCCTCGTAGTCCACATCACAGTCAACCCGCTCGGCCAGGCTGGAGGCACCCAGCTCCACCAGCCGCTGGTCAAAATCCTTGCCGGTCTGGCAGAAATGCTCGTAACTGGAATCACCGAGCCCAAGCACGCTGTATCGCAACTGACCCAGTTTTGGCGCTTTTTTGCCCATCAAGAATTCGTGAAAATCCAGTGCGTTGTCGGGCGGATCGCCCTCGCCCTGGGTTGACGTGACCAGCGCCAGGAACTGTGCCTGTTTGAGCTGCTTGGGTTTGTAGTCCGCCAGGTCGACCACTCTGGCGGCAACGCCTTTCTCCGCCGCCCGGGCCGCCAGCTGTTCCGCCACATCTTCGGCGTTGCCGGTCTGGGAACCAAAGAGAATGGTCAGTTCGCTCTCGCCCGGAGCGGATGCCGTTTTAACAGAGGGAGACAGTGCGGTCGTACCCGAGGCTGCACAGACACCAGCGAGATAGCCGGCAAGCCAGCTCGTCTGATCCGGACTGAGTTCCGCCAGTAACTGGCCTAGCCGTTGCTGCTGCTCCGCTGAGAGCGGAGATGCTGAAAGCGCGTTTGTCATAATAAGCCACCGCAACACAGTGTGAGTGGCCTCTCCGGAAGGCAATCCGGAGGGGGCCGAAAATGTCACGGGCACTCTAGGAAGCAAACACAACCCTTATAAATCAGATTGTTTTGATATTATTTATCTGTTTTTTCGATTTACTACTTATCGACATGATTTAAAAGCGGTTTATGGATATTCGAAAACGATCGACAGCAAATGACCTCCATCATTCCATGTTTTTTGGTTTTAGATCTAACATTAAATCCAAACGTTTCATTCTATGAATGACACATTGGAAGGAGCAGATTCATGGCCAAACCAGAGACCACCCAACACCACACCGTCGTTGTTATCGGCGCCGGAGCCGCCGGCACCAGCGTCGCCGCCTCTCTGCTAAGGCAACGCCCAGGGCTGGACGTTGCAATCGTTGAGCCAAACGACGTTCACTACTACCAGCCCGCCTTCACGCTAGTGGGCGGTGGAGCCTATTCTCTCGCCAAAACCGCCAGGCCACAGGCGGAAACCCTGCCGGCTAGCGCTCGCTGGGTGAGAGCCGCCGTCGATGAACTTGAGCCAGATAGCAATTCGGTAACGCTCTCAGATGGCCGCAGACTGGCTTACGATATTCTGGTGGTGACACCCGGACTGAAGCTGAACTGGGATGGTGTGGAAGGGCTCCGGGATACCCTCGGACGCAACGGTGTCTGCAGCAATTATGACCCGTCACTGGCGGAATACACATGGCAGTGTCTGAAGGCATTCAAGGGCGGAAAGGCATTGTTCACCCAGCCACAGGCACCCATCAAGTGCGCCGGAGCACCCCAGAAAATTGCCTATCTCGCAGCGGACTATGTGCGCAGAAAAGGCCTTGCTGGAAGTAGCGAACTGAAGTTCTTTGCCGCTGGCGGGGCCCTGTTCAGCGTACCCGACTTCGTACCGCCGCTGACTCAGGTGGCCAAACGGCATAACGTCAGTTTATTGATGAACCACAATCTGGTTGCGGTGGACGGAGACAAGAAAGTTGCTACCTTCCGCTTTACTAGCAGCGCCGGCGAGACCAGCGAAGTAAAAGAAGCCTTCGACTTGTTGCACGTTACGCCGCCACAGTGCGCTCCGGATTTTATCCGGAACAGTGCTCTGGCCAACGCAGACGGCTGGGTGGATGTAGATCAGCATTCCATGCAGCATATATCCTACGGTAACGTGTTCAGCCTCGGCGATGCCAGCTCGCTACCAACTTCTAAAACGGCGGCGGCCATTCGCAAGCAATCACCGGTAGCCGCCGCCAACATTCTGGCCAAACTCTCTGGCGGTAACATCAGCGCCAGCTACGATGGTTACACCTCCTGTCCGGTGGTAACGGGCTATGGCAAGGTCATGCTGGCGGAATTCATCTATGGTGGAAAGGTTGCCCCTACCCTGCCTCTGAGCCCATTTAAAGAGTCCCGGTTCTACTGGCAGGTGAAAAAGCATTTTCTGCCGCCGTTCTACTTTGATTACATGCTCAAGGGCAAAGAACTGGATATCGCCCACAAGCCACTGAACTAGAGGGCCTCAAGGGTATTAGGCTGCCAGTCAGAGAGTAGCTGTTGGTATAACCATCAAAAATGGGTGCCCATCGCATCCGCCCGATCATGAACATGCACTGAGTAAAAAGCAGCCATAAGTCATCCGGGAAGAGGTGTGATTAGACATGACTACTGATCATTCAGAAGGCCAATCCACGCGCATTATTCATAATCGACGCCATCAGGATGCCTTTGGCAGTCCCTACTCACCAATCTATAACACCACCACCTACCGCTTCCGTGACACCGAAGCGCAACTGGACGGCATTGAGGCACGAAAGCCGGGCTACCTCTACACCCGGTGGGGAACCAATCCGACCATTCAGGAACTGGAACAGGGCCTTGCAACGCTGGAGCATGCCGAGGCAGGGCTCGCCTTTGCTTCGGGGATGGCGGCGATTTCCGCAACAATTCTCGCCCACGGCCAACAGGGCGTTGTCTGTATTGGTGATATCTATGGTGGAACGCAGGAGCTACTTACCAATCATTGCCTGCCATTGGGTATCCCGGTCACCTTTCTTCTTCGAGCCAACGCGGAAGATCTCGAGGTTTCGTTGAGCAGACCCGGCATGCTTGTGTTCTGCGAAACCCCAGCTAACCCTACCCTCGCCATCATTAATCTTCGTACCATGGCCAGGGTCACCCACGAAAAAAGAGCGTTACTGGCCGTTGATAACACTTTTGCCTCTCCCATAAATCAGCGTCCACTGGCGTTGGGTGCAGACCTGGTGGTTCACAGCGCCACCAAGTATCTGGGCGGTCATAGTGATCTTACTGCTGGTGCCCTGATGTCGTCGGCACCATTGAGCAAGACCGTTGCCGCCTGGCGTAAGAACCTTGGCCAGTTACTTTCACCCGAGACTGCTGCCCTGCTCTCCCGGAGCCTTCGCACCCTGCCCGTGCGAATCAGGCAACACAATGAAAATGCCATGGCTGTCGCGCGGGCCCTGGACGGTTATCCCGGCGTAACACGGGTTCTTTATCCTGGCCTGCCATCTTTCCTGGGGTACCAACTGGCCAGCGAACAGATGAGCGGCTTCGGCGGAATGATGACCATCGAAATCGCTGGCGGAGGCCCAACAGCCACAGCCGTTGCCGACAATCTGCGAATCTTCCTGTTGGCAACCAGTCTTGGCGGTGTAGAAAGCCTGGTCAGCCAACCTTCAGTCACAAGTCATCATGACATTGGGAAAGAAGAGAGAGAAAAACGAGGGATCAGTGACGGTATGCTCAGATTATCCATTGGCCTGGAAGACCCTTCGGATTTGATTGCAGATTTACAGCAAGCGATTGACACAGCGAGGGCCAACAGCGATTTGGCGCGTTGATTCAAGCCATTACACCAGTCATCAGTTGACCTATCTTCAAGAAGACAAACCGGTGCGATTCAAATGCGAAGCCGGCGTGAGAACTCAGCCTCGCCTTAGTCTGATAAGACGATGCGTGGCCGTGCCCTGAAAGCCACTCTTCTTTAATTCAGTAACACCGACTCAGTTATAAGGGTGAGCAGATGAATCAACCAAGCGGAGGAGTGGCCGTCGTAACCGGCGCCAGTCGTGGCGTTGGCAGGGGCATTGCGATCGTTTTAGGGGCCGCTGGAATGACCGTCTACGTTACTGGCCGCTCTGCTACGAAAAGCAATGCAAAGCTTCGCGGTCAGACCTTATCAGGCACTCTTAAGGAAACCGCAGAAGCGATTACCCACGCTGGAGGCAAGGGAATTGCCGTAGGCTGCGATCACGCCATTGATGAACAGGTTCGCCAGCTTTTCGCTCGAATCGAGCGAGAACAAGGACACCTGGACGTTTTGGTGAACAATGCGGCCTTTCTCCACGAAAACCTTATTGATCCCGGACCGTTTTGGAGTAAGCCGATCGATATGGTGGAGATGCTCAATGTCGGCCTGCGATCCTCCTATATTGCCAGCTATTACGCTGCACCGCTGTTACTTAAATCGCCTCGTGGCTTGATTGCTTTCACCTCATCATTCGGGGCGGACTGCTATATGCGTGGCCCGGCCTACGGTGGTCAGAAGGCCGGCATCGACAAGATCGCCTTTGATATGGCTGCAGATTTCGAGGGTACAAATGTAGCCACTGCTTCACTATGGCTGGGCCCCCAGCGTACGGAACGCTCAGCCATTGCGGCCGTTGAGCGCGCGGACAAATATGAATCCGTTATGGCTAACGCAGAAACCCCGGAATTCAACGGTCGGGTCATCCTTGCACTATTGAATGACGCTGAGTTGAAACAAATCTCCGGGCAAACTTTAATCACCGCAGAGCTGGCCGCAAAGTACGGCATTACTGATCAAGACGGCCATAAACCTGCCTCCTATCGCAGCGTCTTGGGAGAGCCACGCAAATTCCACCCTGCAAGAGTTGAGTAAGTTCGATATGACCCGGAATTTCCTCGTCGATTATAAAAGGAGCGCTCAACATGGAACTTGAACAGCGCGTTGCCCGCCTGGAGGCACTTGAAGATATCCGCGAACTGAAGCATCGGTACCTGAATGCTTGCGATACAAAAGACGTTGAGGTCATTCGCCAGTGTTTTGCTCCCGGCGATGTATTCATTGATTTTGGCCCCCTCGGTAGTTTTAAAGATCGAGACAGCTTTGTGGCTTTGTTTCAGAAGCTGGCCTGCAATGAGCGAGTCATAGATCTTCATCATGGGAGCAACCCTGAAATAAGGTTAGAAGGGGAAGATGAAGCGGTTGCCCGCTGGGCCCTGTACTACTTCAATCAGGATAGAGAGACCGGCGCCACTATGCAGTTAGGAGGTCAATACAGAGATCGTTATCGCCGCATTGAGGGTAAATGGCTAATAGTGGAAACGGAATTCGACCGCTTTTCATTGGTGGAGCGCAGCGGCTGAACCGCATGCCTCTTCCCTACTGGCTCATAAACCGGTCAAATCAACCTTCTCTATCCGCCCGCTGCGGTAACGCAGACATTCGGAGGGCTCTGCATGGGCGGAGGTGCAAACCAGGAGATAACGGCCATCACAAGTCAAAGCACAAGCGTAGGCGTCTTGGCTCACAGTGATTTCATGCGTTATTTCGCCGTTCTTTGCCACTCGGACCAACCCGGCCCTGCCAGGCCCCGGGGTAGCAACCCAAATGCCACCATCACGATCCAGACACAGGCCATCGGGTGAGTGCTCACCCAAATCCGCCCATACTCTGCGCCGGGAGAGCGCGCCATGAGGGTCAATATCAAAAGCTGTAAGTCGATTCGCAAATGATTCAGCCACAATCAGGGTCTGGCCGTTATTGACGACTACCGTACCATTAGGGAAATGCATATCTTCTGCAGCGACTTCTACATCGGCATTCGGGGTCACCTTAATAAGCCGGGCGGGCCGAAAGGTTTCACCACCGAAAATATCAAAGCCGAAGTTGCCGACAAATGCCGTCCCGTCATTGGCCACATACATGTCGTTACAACATCCGCCAGCTAGCGCAGAAAGATCGACAACCTCCTCAAGGTCTTTACCATCCCAACGCAACAGCTTCCGGTCGATCATGGAGACCACCAGCAAGTGACCCTCAGGTGTCCAGCCTAGGCCAGAGGGTTGGCTTGGTACGTCAATCTGCTTTTCCAGCTGACCGGCCAGTGACAGCGTGTAAACCTTACCGCTGTAGAAATCTGAGAACCAAAGAAGGTTATTACGCCAGCGCGGCCCCTCCGGAAAAGCAAGTCCCTCTGCGATAATCTCTGAATCAACTTTCATGATCCGTCCTCTGCAGTATTCAAAAGTTGCCCGGCCTGAGCATTGCATCCATGCCGCCATCGGCAAAAAAGAACGGTCCCGTGTATGAAGCTCGCCTGATCTGAGGTCAGGTAACAGATAACATCTGCGAGCTCTTCCGGACGACTTCCACGCCCCAGGGGAGCCACAAACTTCTTCGTAGCTTCGCCATACTTTGGATGTTCCTTTGAAGCCTGAAGAAGGGGCGTTTCAACAGCACCCGGTGCCACTACATTCAAACGGACCCCGGCCTTGCCCCATTCAATGGCCTTCCGACGAACCAGAACGCTGACAGCGTATTTGGAGCCGCCATAGGCTTCCATGGAATTCTCACGCTCCTGTGTCAGCGCAAGGGCACCGTCTTCATCGTTTTCCAGCATTTTTGCCACCAGGGGTGACTGATCAGCACCGGGTTGAACCGACGCAACGGAGCCCACAACCACGGCTGAAGGTGAGTCACCGGTCTGGAGCGCCGGGAAGAACCCTTCCAGCAATTCACTGACGCCAAAATAATTGACGGACACGATCAGTCCAGCATTGGGTGCCGTTACCCCCAACCCGGCGCAGAGAATCAATTGATCAACCTTACCTCCGGCTTTCTCCAGAGCCTGCTCAACCGCAGCTTTACGACCCTCAGGCGTGGAGAGATCAGCGGACACATCGGCATTCGCCCGATCAATTCCGACCACAGTGTGGCCTTGACTCTTTAGCTTCTCAGAAACAGCAGCACCGATGCCCGATGCGGCACCCGTTACGACGGAAATTGGCATAATCTCACACCTCATTTTATGTTTTCAGACAGACATACTGGAAAGAGCATCTACCTGAACTCTCTTTTCGACATCGTCAATTCAGACCATCTCGCGGCTTAACGTCCCTGCGCCCGCAACCGATCTGGCGTAAATTCGTAAGCCTTCAGATTACCCCTGTTGATTACAGGTCCCTGGCGACGTTCGTTCGTCAGGTTGTAGGCAAGATATTCTCCGCTCGTAAGGTCGTGGTAGAAGGAGCTGCCAATCTGCCAAGCTGAACTGTCGGGGTGATAATAGTAGTTAGCGAAAGCATGCTTCCACAGTTGGCCTCGTCTGTCGTAATTATCAGCGACAACCGCATGCCATGTATCTTCGTCGAGAAACAGTCGGCGTTTGCCATAGAGGTGATTGAATTCTGGTTTCAGAGTGCCCTCAAGGACCCACACCCGTCGCAACTCATATCGCATGAAATCAGGGTTCGCGTGACGAGGCGTCAAAAGGGCCTCATAAGAAACCTGGTCGGTATTCGGCTTGTAGGCATTCGCAGGAATATACATTTCGCGCTTGCCGACGATCGTCCACTCGTACCGCTCTGGCGACCCGTTGAACAACCTGTCCTCATCAATGGTCATATTGCCATTGCTTCCTCCAAGGGGCTGATCAAAACCGTATCCCGGCGCAAGTCTGACTCGACGAGTACCGGCATTGTAGGACCAGACCACACGCTTATCTCTCGAGTAATTATAAGGCTCGTGATTAATCGAAACGTTCCCTTTCTCACGAATAGGTAGGAGCACCTCGGTACGACACATGGCCGAGACGCCATCACTTGTGAGAGGACGACCTTCAGGTTTGTTGGACAAGGCCAAGCACTGCCCTTCTGCCCGACCAAAGCCAACATCCCCGCTCGCATTTACAGACGCAATGTCGCGAACGCTTTCGTCAGTGTATGCGCGAAATGGCACCATATGATTCCACAGCAACTCCAACGCGGTCTCTGGAAACGGAAACGGTGTGTGGCCCATCCCCATATAACCCAAGCCACGGTAGGTAACTCGAGCTCTTTCCGCATTGTATTTTGCCCTTTCACACACGAAATCCGGATAGCGGAAGTCCCTGTGCCCCTGATAGATGTTCATCCGAAAAGTGCTCGGATACTGCTCAAACATGGCACGCTGACCTTCTGAAAGCTTGTCCGCAAAAAGGTCGTAGTTTTGCCCGGTTATGACAAACAGAGGGGACTCCTCGGCATAAGGATCCTTAGGATGTTCGCCGGAGTTGGGCTCTGGATTCCAACCGGGCACTGCACCCAAGTAACGGCCTGTGAATTCGGGAATTGTACCCGCCGAGTTCCCCTGCGTTTCTGCACCTACACAGGTCAGATCTTTCCCAAGGCGCTCAATCTGTTCTGACCCTACAGCCGCGTTAGCAGTAAACGATAAAAATACTGGAATCATTGCAGCACCAATCAGCGCCCCCAAATAACTACGTTGCATTGTTCTTGTCTCCTTGTATCGAACGCAATTCTTGAACTCTGCAACTTTCCGGAAATCCATACACATCGGCATGGTCTGTTGGGACTAAATCAATTGCCTGCTTGCAAATCGTTACAAAACCCTCAAATGGACGATGTGCCTGAAAGTTTTTTTGGCAACTCTGATCTTAGGAAAAGAAGAGGGATACTGATCTGATGGCGGCTTACTGATATTCGGCTAACCGTGCATGTGCCAAGGCGCCTTCGCTACAACTCTGACGATTAATCCGGGATACAACCACTATGTACAAACAGATTAACACCATTAAAACCAATCTCTGGATCAAGGTGCTGACAATGACCGTGTGCATTAACACCACGGCGGTGGCCGACACAACAGAGAATGAAAGAGAGTGGATGGAAGGCTTTCCACCGCCCGAAAACCGTATCATCCGGAATAGCGATCGCGACTTTTTTTCCGCTCCCAAACTCAACTGGTCAGTGTGTCACCTTCGCGAATTGCTACCAACGACAGAAGTATCACGAGGCCTCGGCGCGCCAGTCCCACTTGATTATCAGCTCGACGAAAATATCGCCCAAGTCAAATTCCAGCGCAGCGATACCGGCGACACCATGACCTGGGCAGAGGCTTATACGGCTAATCACACTGACGGAGTAATTGTTCTGCACAAAGGGAAAGTGGTCTACGAGCGCTATTCAGGCTGCCTGGACGGGCAAGGAAAGCACGCGGCCATGTCGATGACCAAATCCGTAACAGGCCTGATCGCCGAAACGCTGATTGCCGAGGGCACGCTTGATGAACACGCTTTAGCCGGAGAGCTTGTGCCGGAACTTAAAGACAGCGCGTTTGGAGACGCCACTGTGCGCCAGATCCTGAACATGACAACCGGCCTTAAATACAGCGAAGACTATTCAGACCCTGATGCCGATGTCTGGGTCTACTCAAAAGCGGCCACACCGCTACCGAAACCTCCCGGATTCGAGGGACCCAGGAGCTACTTCGAATACCTCCAGACCGTTCAACCGGAGGGACAACATGGCGAAGCTTTTGCTTATAAAACCATAAACGTCGATACCATCGGGTGGATCATTGCCAGGGTTACCGGCAAGTCGGTGGCACAACAACTGTCGGAACGCATCTGGCAGAAAATGGGCGCAGAACAGTCCGCATACTTCACCATCGACTCCATCGGAACGCCGTTTGCGGGCGGCGGCTTGAGCATGGGCTTAAGAGACCTTGGCCGTATCGGGCAACTCATGCTGAATGAGGGCTCACTCAACGGGAAGCGTCTGATTCCGCAAGCAGCCATAAAAAGCATCACTGCCGGCGCTGACCCCGATGACTTTGCCAAGGCCAAATACGACACCATTCCAAACGGTAGCTATAAAAGCCTGTGGTGGCTTTTTCACAATGAAAATGGCGCATACGCCGCCAGAGGCATCCATGGTCAGACACTTTACGTTGATCCGACCGCTCAGATGGTGATTGCTCGCTTCGCGTCTCACCCCACTCCCAGCAATGCCATCAATGACGTAACCTCGTTAGCGGCTTACCAAGCACTTGCAGATTACCTTATGAACTAGCCGGTTAGATCTCACGCCGCTGCGCAGAGAGATAGTTTGTCCGTTCCTGGACGGCCGAAACCAGACAGGGTTCGATGTATCGTTTGCTAGTCTGGGCACGGGCAAAGTATGAAGCGAAAGGCATGGGGCAGCGGTCGATTTGGTAGATCCGGGACAGCGAACATGTGGTCTAACCACTTGCCCACCCTCACAATAGTCCGATTAAACCCGCTCTGCAGCGATTATGGGTAGCGCCCTTCGGGCACCACGAATTCAACAAAAAAGCCCGCTAACCCGCGATAAACCTTTTTTATTGGAGTATTCCGACCAGAATAACGAACGACATACCCAGCACCGAAAATCAGGAAACCACCACGTTCACCTCGTAAACGCGCCCGAATACACAGGGAAGCTCAGCCAAGCAAGCACTCGCGTGACAACTTCTGACTGACTTCCCGACGCTGTCGCCGCAAGCGGTTGCCCTGATCGTTGGAGTACCCGGCCCGCAGTTGCTTCTGGATACGGTCCAGCTTTTTCCGATATTCCTCACAGCGGGCGCTTTTGCGCTCACGCTCGCGGGCCTTCTGTTTTTCGGACATCGTTTGCTGGCTACGGCTACTGCTCTCAAGGCTACGGTTCACTTGCTGATTGATCGTGCTCACCCGCTTGCCCCGGGTGATGTTCTCCCGCATGGGAATCAGCGAGGGGCGCTTCAACTCCACATGCTCATGTTCACGAGCCACTGGCTTTATGTCGGTAAAGTGCGCAACGCCCTGGTCATCAACCCAGGTGTACATTTTTTCGGCTGTTGCAACGGCGGGAATAACGAAAAGTACAATTAGTGCGGCCTGCCTCCATGGCATCGGTTTCCACTCCTTGTGGTTTGTGTGTCGGCGCGGGCATTATAAACAAAACCACAGGCGGGTGAGAGGGCCAGCGTGCTTCCTGGCCCACAAATCACGCATCCAGTAGCTCAATCCAGTGCTGAACCGGCACCTGAGCCTTGGTTTCCAGATGCATCTGACAGCCAATGTTGGCGGTGACGATGCGGTCGGGGTTGTCCACGGTCAGGGCCTTGAGCTTGTTGTTCAGCAGGCGCTGGCTGAGCTTGGGCTGGAGAATGGAGTAGGTGCCGGCGGAGCCGCAGCACAGATGTTTTTCCTTGGTTTCCGCCAGATCAATGCCGGCCCTGCGCAATACCTGGTCCACCACGCCGTTCTGCTGCATGGCGTGTTGTAGGGTGCAGGGGCAATGAAAAGCCACTTTGCCGGCACCTTGGGGTACCTTCAGTTTTTCCAGGTCCTGTTTGAGCAGGAAAGCGCCCAGGTCAATGGTCATGTCGCTGACTTTCTGCGCCTTGGCGGCGTACATGGGATCATCTTTTAACAGGTGGCCGTACTCCTGAACCATCGCGCCACAACCGGAAGCGGTCATGATGATGGCCTCAGCGCCAGCTTCAATCGCGGGCCACCAGGCGTCGATGTTGCGGCGCATGGCGTTGAGGGCTTGATCATGTTCCGAGAGGTGATGGTTCACCGCGCCACAGCATCCGGCTTCCGGTGCTTCCACCATGGTGACGCCCAGTTTGTAGAGCACCCGGGCGGCAGCGGCGTTGGTGTTCGGCGTGGCGGAGGGCTGAACGCAACCGGCAAGGGCCAGCACGATGCGGTCGTGGCTGGCAGCCGGCCAGGGGCTGGCCTTTTTTCTGGGCGGTACTTTGGTGCGCAATACGGATGGCAGTACCGGGCGGAACAGTTGGCCCATGCGTAGCAGGAAGCCGAACAGTCGACGGTTGGGAAGTACCCGGGCCAGCGACCAGCGTATCCAGCGCTCTTTGGGTGGCCGTGGCATTTCCTGTTCCATCAGGCCTCGGCTGATGTCGACCAAGCGGCCGTATTTGACGCCGGAAGGACAGGTGGTTTCGCAGCTGCGGCAGGTGAGGCAGCGGTCGAGGTGTTCACGGGATTTTTCGGTGACCTCTTCGCCTTCCAGGAACATTTTCATCAGGTAGATGCGGCCGCGGGGGCCGTCGCGTTCGTCGTTCAGTTCCTGGTACGTTGGGCAGGTGGCGGTGCAGAAGCCGCAATGTACGCAGGCACGCAGGATGGATTCGGCTTCCTGGCCTTCTGGGGTGTTGGCGAATTGTTGGACTAAATTGGTTTGCATCTTTTACCTGCTTTCTGAATATTGGTGCACAAGTGAGCGGGTAGGGCGTATCTGAAACACGCTCCTTCGGCACATCCATGTGACGCTTGGACTCCGCCATCCATGGCTCCGTACAGTTTCAGAGACGCCCTACCCGCTCACTTCCCCGGCATCTTCGTAGCCCTCACAGCCACATATCAGATTCCGGGCTAAATTATTAAAGCCAGCTGTACAGTCGCCCGGGGTTAAAAATACCGTCGGGATCAAACGACTTTTTCAGCCGTTGCTGAATTTCTTTTAGCGCCCTCGGCTGGTGGTGCATTACCTCATCGGTGCGATCCCCGCCGCGGAACAGGCTCACCTGTCCGCCGGCGCGTTGCGCCATGGTTTCCAGTTTGGCGATGTCGGCTTCGCCCCGATACCAGCGTTGGGAGCCGGCCCAGTCGATCAGCCAGGGGCCATCGAGGTCCGGGTTTTCGGCGGTGGAGCCGACGGAGAAGCGCCAAAGCGGTTCATCACCGGCAAAGAATTCGTGCTGCATGTGTTGTAGCTGTTGCCAGAACTGGCCGCCCTGCTCCATCACTTCACCGGTCCACTTTTCGGCAGTGGCCTCAACGGCGGATTTGGCGCCAGCGAGGCGCAGATACACCTTGCCGTCCACCCAGGAGGCGCCAGTGATGGGCTTGGGCTCTTTGGCGCGGCTGTTCATGTAGTGGATGACTTCGTCCATCGCCATGTCCTGCACCAGGGTGAGGGACATCGCCGGTTTGGGCATGACTTTAAGGCTGATTTCGGTGATCGCGCCCAGGGTGCCCATGGCGCCAGCCTGTAGCCGCGAGGTGTCGTAGCCGGCCACGTTTTTCATCACCTGGCCGCCAAAGCGCAGGTGTTCACCTTTGCCGTTGAGCATGCGGATGCCGAGCACCTGGTCCCGTACCGAGCCAGACCAGGGCCGTGCGGGGCCGGACAAGTTGCACGCGAGCGTGCCACCGAGAGTGGAACCATCACCAAACCTGGGCGGTTCGAAGTGCAGGCACTGGCCTTCTTCGGCCAGGGTGGCTTCGATTTCCGCAAGGGTGGTACCGGCACGCGCGGTCAATATCAGTTCCACAGGATGGTATTCGACGATGCCTGTGTGCTCGCCCATGTTCAGAGAGCCGGCATCGGCGTCGGCGGCTCTCCCCATGAAGGCCTTGGTGCCACCGCCTTCGATATTCAGTGTCTGGCCCGTCTTGCGGGCCTGGAGAACCTGCTCCTGCAGCTTTTGAGACAGATCAGCCATGCGCCGCGTCCACCGTGTCGTGCTTGTGTTGTTTGTGCTCGAGTGAGCGGTATTCCTGACAGAAACGCAGGGCGGGGACGCCCTTGCCAGGGTTGAGAATGCCAGCCGGGTCGAAGGCGGCTTTGACGTCGTGGAACTGCTGCAGTTCCTCGTCGTTGAACTGCACGGCCATTTGGCGGATTTTCTCAACGCCAACTCCGTGTTCACCGGTGATACAGCCGCCCACCTCCACGCAAAGATTGAGAATGCTGCTGCCAAAGGCTTCCGTGCGCTCAAACTCGCCGGGCACGTTGGCGTCAAACAGGATCAGCGGGTGCAGGTTGCCGTCGCCGGCGTGGAATACGTTGGCTACCCGCAGGCCGAATTCTTCGGACATCCTCTCCATTTCCAGCAGCACGTGCGCCAGATGCCGGCGCGGAATGGTGCCATCCATGCAGTAGTAATCCGGCGAGATACGGCCTACTGCCGGGAAGGCCGATTTACGGCCTTTCCAGAGTAGCGCCCTCTCCTCTTCGCTCTGGGAGGTTTTGACCGAGGTGGCGCCCAGCTTGCGGAACACGTCCTCGGCCTGCTCAATGTGTTCGTGGACTTCCTCTTCCGTGCCGTCCACTTCACACAACAGCAATGCCTTGGCGTCACGCGGATACCCAGCCTGGGCGAAGTCATCGGCCGCGATAATGGCGTGACCGTCCATCATCTCCAATCCACCGGGGATGATGCCATGGGAAATGATACCTCCCACGGCATCGCCGGCCTTCTGCACACTGTCGAAACCTGCCATCACCACTTGGGCAATTTCCGGTTTTGGCAGCAGTTTGACCTTCACTTCGGTAACGATACCCAGCAAGCCTTCAGACCCGGTCATCAGCGCCAGCAGGTCCATTCCACAGGCATCCAGCGCGTCATTGCCGATGGTCACCCGATCACCCTCGGCCGTGATCATCTCCACGCTGAGAATGTTATGAACCGTCAAACCGTATTTCAGGCAATGCACACCGCCCGAGTTCTCCGCCACGTTGCCACCAATGGTGCAGGCAATCTGCGACGAAGGATCCGGACCGTAATAGAGACCAAACTGGGCAACTTCCTCGCTGATCGCCAGGTTACGCACACCCGGTTGCAGCAAGGCCGTTCGCGCCAGCGGATCGATGTCCAGGATGCGGTTGAACTTGGCCAGCGACAACACCACGCCTTCCTTGTGCGGCATGGCACCGGCACTCAGGCCCGTTCCGGCACCACGGGCCACCACGGGCACTTCGTGCTCGTTGCAGATGCGCATCACTCGTTGCACCTGTTCGGCAGTCTCCGGTAGCACTACTAGCATTGGCATCTCGCAGTACATCGACATGCCGTCGCATTCATAGGGCTTCATGGTTTCGTCATCGGTGATGACGAAGTCCGGATCGATGAACGTACGGAACTGTTCCGCCAGCTCCGCTGCGCTGATTTTCGGTTTGCTGTTCATATCATTCTCTGAGAGTGATGGCTTCCTGTGAGACAGCCATCAACCGCGTTTGGTTTCAAAATGATCAATCCCAGCCTGGGCACAGTCCATATCCTGCTGAGGCGTACCGGAGCTGATTCCGATACCACCAACAACCTCGCCATCGACCATTACCGGCAGACCACCACCAACAGAACTGATGCGGCCACCCACTTCGGTGTGGATGCCGAATGCCAGCTTCCCGGGTACGTTGACCGCGTTATAGTCGTGAGTAGCCTTTTTCGCTGCCGATGCCGTGAAGGACTTGTCCTGGGCGATGGTCACACTGGTGATCTTACCGCCGTCCATACGCTCAAATGCGATCAAATTACCGGACTCATCAGTGATGGCGATGCACATGGGCACGCCGATTTCGCGGGCCTTTTCAGCCGCACCTTCGATCAGAATTCTGGCGTCCGCCAGATCAAGCCGCTTAACCGTCAACATAATCCATTACTCCTCTATTTTTAGCCGTAAACCAGATTGGGTAGCCAAGTGACGACACCCGGGATGAGCACACAGATAAACAAACCGAATGCCTGGATGGCCAAGAATACCAGAGACGATTTGAAGATAGTCCCCATTGTGATGTCCGGCGGGCACACGCCCCGAATATAGAAGAGTGCGTAGCCGAACGGTGGGCTGAGGAACGACATCTGCATGTTCACCAGATAGAGCACACCAAACCAGAGCACCACGTCCGAACCTTCCACGCCGGGCAGGCCGAACAGGCCCGGGAATTCCAGCGCTTCCACAATCGGGATAAAAATAGGCACGGCCAGCAGCAGGATACCAACCCAGTCAAGGAACATCCCCAACACAACCAGCAGGACCATCAACAGCAGCAGGACCGCGTAGGGTGACAGACCAATCCCCAGAATCGTTTCGGTAATAAAGTCCTGACCACCCTGTAGAATGTAGAAGCCGACAAAGACGGACGCACCGAACATGATCCACAGCACCATGGCGGTAGCCTTGGCGGTGGTGACTGATGCATCGCGCAGTGTGGCAACGGAGAATACCTTGTGCTTCATCGCCACCAGGATTGCCCCGAAGGAGCCAATACCGGCCGCTTCCACCGGAGTGGCAATACCGCCAAACAGCAGCCCAAGCACCAGGAAGACCAGAAACAGCGGAGCGATCAGGTCTTTCAACAACCGGAGCTTTTCCTTGAGACCAATGCGCTCACCCTCTGGCACAGGCGGCCCCAGCGTGGGATTAAGCCACGCGCGGGTAGCCACATAGATGACGTACAGACCGGCCAGAATCAACCCCGGAATCACCGAGCCCAGATACAGCTCACCTACTGACTGCTGGGCCACAACCGCGTATAAGATCGCGAGGATAGAGGGCGGGATCAGAATGCCCAAAGTACCCCCGGCCATGATCGAGCCCAACGCGATCTTCTGGTCGTATCCGCGTTTGAGCATCGCCGGGAGCGCAATGATGCCCATGGTTACCACGGCGGCACCGATCACACCGACCATGGCCGCCAGAATCGTGGAGGCCAGAATCGTGGCAATGGCCAGACCACCGCCAAGACCGCCCATCCATTTGTAGACCACGTTGAACATTTCTTCGATAAGCCCGGCCCGCTCCAGCATCGAGGCCATGAAGATAAACAACGGAATGGCCGCCAGGTCCGAGTTGGTCATCATCGGGAAGATGCGGCTGGGAATGATGTTCAACATCATCGAGTCGCCCACCAGATAGATGAACGCCACACCAAGGCCCCCTGTGACGAACGCCAGGGGAAGCCCCATCATCAGTAGCACGGCAAGAGAGCCGAACATGATGTAGGTCAAAGGGCCAATCTTCACATCCGACAGCATGCCGGAGAGCTTGAACAGGAATTTTTCGTCGCTCCAGGGGTCGTAAAACAGGATATTGATGACTTCCACCAACACGACAAAAGCAAGGGCAATCGTGGCGATGATCATCAGCCAGGTGCCGAGCTTGCCGATCAGCGAACCCGTGCCCTGGTTGGTCATGGTTTCTGTGCTCATGCGTGTTGCTCCCGGCCGAGTTTAATGAAAATCGTGATGTCCTTGAGCAGTTTGGACAGGCCCGCCAGGAACAGCAGCGTCGACCCGAGGAGCATAACGCCCTTCACCGGCCAGTACTGAATGCCCCATGTCTCAACGGTTCGTTCGTCCATGGAATAAGAGTTCTCAAGGAAGGTCCAGGAGGTAATCATCAACGCAATCGCGAACATGAAGAAGAACATGGACGTGAAAATATCCATGCCCACGCGGCCCCGAAGTGGCAGGAAGTTGTAAACCACATCAACCCGCACATGGGCGCCGTGCAGCAGTGCAAACGCACCCGCCATCAGGTACTGCATGCCGAACAGCAGAAAACTGGCTTCGTGTACCCAGATGGTGGGCTGGTTGAACAGATAGCGCATAACCACTTCGAAGAAGTAGAACACCACCGCGTTCACGGTCCAGAAGGAAATAAAGACACCGGACTTTTCGCTGATCCAGTCCACTGCCTTGGTGAATCCGTTACTGGCGTCACTGTAATCAACGCTTTTTTTCAATTCCGCTTCAATTTGCTGAAGCTTTTCGTTGGCTTCGGCATTCTTGTCGATGGCTTGTACCCCGCGTTGGGACAGCCAACGGTCCAGTGCCATCATGATCAGCGGCATTACCGCCAGCCAGCCCCAGTAGAACCAGTGAGGCAATACAAAGCCGAACGCACTCAGGTCAGACATGTTTTATCACCTTTAATCACAGAGCGGGGAAGGCAGCGAGCATGCCATCGGCGCGCTCCCTGCCTTCCCCGTGATCGGTTTATTATGGTTATGCAGGCTTACATGCCTTTGATGTCTTCCTCGTTGAGGTAGCCAACGGTCTCGTTCATCATGTACTCAAGCTGGATATCCAGAATCGCCCTGGCATCCTCGTTCTTGCCGGCCCAATTGAACCAGATCGGAATCGCAGCCTTCCGGAACTCTTCCAGATCCTGCTGGCTCAGACGCGTCACCTTCGAGCCATCCTCTTTGAACTTCTCCATCGCTTCAATGTTGCGCTTCTGAATGGTCAGGTAGTGCTTCTGTGAGTAGATACGAACCTCGTCCTCAACCAACTGCTGAAGCTCTGGATCCAGCGCATTCCACGCACGCAGGTTGACGGTCAGGTCCATCAGGTCCACCGGCTGGTAGATGGACATAACACCAGGAGGCCCGAACATGATGTAGTCGGTCACCTGGGAAAAACCCAGTTCGTAGTTAACGGCAGGGCCGACGTAGTCAGCAGCGTCGATGGTGCCCTTCTCCAAAGCCGGGAAGATATCCGAACCCGGCAGACTCACCGTGGACACACCAAACTGCTGGAACACCTCAGCAACCATGCCACCGGGCACACGCATCTTCAGGCCTTCCATATCCGCCAGGCTGTTAACCGGCTTCTTGGAGTGAATAATGTTGGCGTCGTGTTGAATAGGGCCGACGTAGAACAGACCAAACTTCTCGTAGATCTCACGGGTCTTTTCCAGCATGCCCATGGAATAGAACATGATGTCCCACTGGTGCGGCTGATCAGGACCGGCTGGGTAGGACGACAGGAAAACCGAGGCCGGAATCTTTCCGGACCAGTACAGAGTGAAGGGATTCATACCCTGCAGAACGCCGTTACGCACCGCCTCAAAAAGGGCGTTGTTATCCGCGGCAACCGACTTGGCCGGGTACGGCTTGATGATCAGTTCGCCACCGGATTTTTCTTCCATGCTATTGGCCCATTCCTCGAACAGGTCATAGCCTACGGTGCCGGCGTCCCATACCGACTGAATCTTCCAGGTGGTTGCCGCCTGCGCCTGCCCTGCACCGGCTAGCGCCACACCGCAGAAGGCAGCGGCAAGGGCGACTGACTTCAGGAAACCCCGCCGCGGGGCAACGTTTCCGGCCTGCGTATCTGGAGCGCTTAATTGCTCGCTGTTCTCGTTGGTATTCATCGACACATCTCCGTTGACATTGTTTTTATCGGGGTCAGGTCAACACCAGCAACCGCTGGTATTAGATCGATATTCGTAGTCCTGCCGGATTTAGTCCAGAAGATTGCCAACTGGTCAGACCAGTTTTGTAAATGCCGGATAGACGAAAACGCCGTAATGAGCCATATTTACTGGTCCCGAAAGGGATTCTTTAAATCAAGACACGATAAAAACAACTGGTCCGACCAGTGGCCCCAGCAGGAAACATCATGGCAATCGCTCAGGAAATCTCCTATCGACTCGAACGGCTCATTCTCGACGGCGGGCTGGCGCCGGAACAGAAAATGCCCTCGGAACGGCAACTGGCCACCCGTCTTGGCGTGTCCCGTGCCATCATCCGCGAAGCCCTACACGAACTGCAGGGGCGGGGCGTGATTGAAACCCGGCATGGCAAGGGTTCCTTTGTAGCCCGCATCGTGCCCGGCAGCGAGGAAGACGGCGAGGACAGCCCGTTATTGCAGATGTTTACCGGCCACCCGCGCACTCTGTATGACCTGCTCGAGGTACGGGAGCAACTGGAAGGCCAGGCCGCCTACCTGGCCGCACAGCGGGCCACTGCGCTGGACCTCCATCGCATCACCAAGGCCTATTCCGCTCTCGAACAGACCGACCCGCTCACCAACGCCAGGCCAGACCACAGTTTCCACCAGGCCATTGTTGAAGCCTCCCACAACCCAGTTCTGGTGCACGTGCTGAACGGGCTGAAGAACCTTATGCTATTGACCGTGGAGGCCTCCGTAGCCAACCTGAATCCCCGGGAGGAAATGCGCAACAAAATCTCCCGCCAGCACAAACGGATCTATCAGGCAGTGATGGCGGGAAAGCCCGAAGCGGCAAAACGCATCGCCATGGCTCATGTGCGCTTTGTCAGTGACGCCATGCGCACAATTGAGCAACAGGGAACCGCCATTATCCGGGTTTCCCTGCCAGCATCGGCAACACCGGAAAAACCATCGCAAAGGGCATAAACGGCAAAAAGCTTGCGTCAAACGTTCAATAATCCACAATTAACACGCGGAATGTGTGGTGAAAGACCGTAAAACCCCTCTCAAGGGGGATTGATTTGCACGCCCACAGCCCGTAAAACTTGCGCCTTTGTTATATAGCCTCGGGAGTCACCTATGGCGGATTCAGCGCCTCTGATCTGCAAGGACATCCACAAGACCTTTGATCAACTGGAAGTCCTCAAGGGCATTTCACTGGAAACAAAGAAGGGCGACGTCGTCTCCCTGATCGGCAGCTCCGGCTCCGGTAAAAGTACGTTTCTGCGCTGCATCAACATGCTCGAAACACCCACCTCCGGCGACATTATTGTGCACGGCGACCCGATTCGGTTCACCACCAATCGTAAAGGCGAGCGAATTCCGGCGGATAACAAGCAGGTTGAACTGATTCGCGCCCGACTTTCCATGGTCTTTCAAAGCTTCAATCTCTGGTCCCACATGACCGTTCTGGAAAACATCGTTGAAGCTCCTATCCACGTGCTCAAGGTACCCAAGAAAGAAGCCATCGAACGGGCCGAAGCCTATCTCGACAAGGTCGGCATCTACGAGCGCAAGGACTACTACCCGGCCCAGATGTCGGGTGGGCAGCAGCAGCGGGCGGCCATTGCCCGCGCACTGGCCATGGAGCCGGAAGTGATGCTGTTCGACGAACCCACCTCCGCACTCGACCCCGAGCTTGTTGGCGAAGTTTTGAAGGTCATGCAAAACCTCGCGGAAGAAGGCAGAACCATGATCGTGGTCACCCACGAAATGTCTTTTGCACGGGATGTATCGTCCCAGGTCCTGTTCTTGCATCAGGGCGTGATCGAGGAACAAGGCACACCAGACAAGGTCTTCGACAATCCGGAGTCGGAACGAATGAAGCAGTTTCTGGCTCCCAACTTCTGATGTGCAGTGCTATCTTGAAACCAGGTTTCCTTGCCGGGGCAGATCCGCTCCGTAAGAAAACACCAAAACCAGCAAAATAAGGCAGACCACTGCCGATAATAAAGCCCACAAGGCTGACTACTGGAGAAGTGACTCATGAGAAAACTGATTGTTGCGGCAAGCGTCGCCCTGGCCATGATGGCCGGTGTCGCCCACGCCCAGGAACGTAACCTTCGCATCGCCTTCGACTTGCCCTATGAGCCGTTTGAATACAAGGATGAAAACGGCGAGCTGACCGGTTTTGAAGTGGAACTGGCCGAAGCCATGTGTGAAGAGATGAACGCCAACTGCGAATTCGTCATCCAGGCATGGGACGGTATGATTCCGGGCCTGCTGGCGCGCAAGTTCGACCTGATCATGTCCTCCATGTCCATTACGCCCGAGCGTGCTGAGCGTGTGCTGTTCTCCGAGCCGTACTACAACACTCCGGGTGGCTGGTTCGGCCCCGAGAGCTTCAACACCGACGTCACTGACATGGCCGCCATGGAAGGAATGACCGTTGGCGTACAGCGCGGCACCACCATGGACACCTTCGTAACCGAGGAAATGGGCGGCGTTGTAACCATCAAGCGCTACACCACCGCTGACGATATGGTCCTTGACCTGGAAGGCCAGCGCCTGGACGTGGTCTTTGTGGACTACCCGGTGGGTGAGCAGACCGTCCTGAGCAAGGATGGCTTCAAGGAAGTGGGTGAAGCGGTCAAGCTCGGCCAGGGCGTGGGCGTTGCCATGCGCAAGCGTGACGAGGAACTGGCGCAGGAAGTGAACGCAGCCCTCGCCACCTTGAAGGAAGATGGTACCTACGACACCATCATGGAAAAGTACTTCGCATACGACGTCAAGATGTAAAACTGGCCCGGGGGCAGCGGTTTTGGCTGCCCCCTGCTTACCGGATGCTTCCATGATCGACTTGAAAGGCTACGGCCCGGCCCTGTTGGATGGGGCGGTGGTCACCATTGAACTGGCCCTCCTTTCCCTGGCCCTCTCTGTGGCTCTCGGGCTGATTGGCGCCTCCGCCAAACTGTCCAAAAGCCGTGTGGCCATAGGAATAGCCACCACTTATACCACCCTGATCCGTGGCGTACCGGATCTGGTCATGATGCTTCTGTTTTATTACGGCGGGCAGGTGGCCGTTAACAACCTGTCTGATTATTTGTACAACGCCTACGGCGTGGATTTCTTTTTCCAGTTTGATCCATTTATCGCCGGCGTCCTTACCATTGGCCTGATTTTTGGCGCCTACATGGCAGAAACCTTCCGGGGAGCCTTCCTGGCGGTGGAAAGCGGCCAGATTGAAGCGGCCCGCGCTTATGGCTTCAGCCGATGGCGCACATTCCATCGAATCATATTTCCGCAAATGCTGCGCCATGCCCTGCCCGGCATTGGCAATAACTGGCAGGTACTGCTGAAAACCACCGCACTGGTGTCCATCATTGGCCTGACCGATATGGTGCGGGTTGCGGAGGAAGCGGCCAAGGCTGAACGCATGCCGTTCCACTTCTTTATTCCGGTGGCGTTTGTCTACCTCAGCCTCACAGCCGGGTCCGAGCTGTTTATCAAGTGGCTCAACAAGCGCGCCAATATTGGCGTGGTACAGGGGAGCTGAACCATGCCTGAATTCCTTGCTGAACTGCTGAACCAGAACGAGATCTTTACCGCTCCCACGATTATGGAATATTGGCGCGGACTGGTAACGACGGTTCAATTGGTCTTTCTGTCGCTGATCCTGGGCCTGGTACTTGCCGTTCCCCTGGCGATCATGCGCACCTCAAAGAACCCGCTGATCAACGGCCCTGTCTGGTTCTATACCTATATTTTCCGGGGCACACCGCTGTTGATCCAGCTGTACATCATTTACTACGGTCTGGCCCAGATCGAAGGTATCCAGCAAACGTTCTGGTGGGATATCTTTCGCGAAGCCTTTTACCCGGCGCTGCTGGCCTTCACGCTGAATACCGCCGCCTACACCACGGAGATCATCCGTGGCGCCATTGTGGCCACGCCCAGCGGTGAAATTGAAGCGGCAAAGGCCTATGGCATGAGCTGGGAACTGCGGATGCGCCGGATAATCCTGCCAAGTGCGGCCAGGCGGGGTGTGCAGGCGTATTCCAACGAAGTCATTTTCATGCTTCACGCCAGTGCCATTGCCAGCGTGGTAACGCTGGTGGATCTGACCGGCGCGGCGCGGAATATCTATTCCCGGTTCTACGCTCCCTTTGACGCGTTTATCTTTGTGGCGCTGCTGTACATGATTCTAACGTTCATGCTGGTGTTTGCTTTCCGCAAGCTGGAAAACTATCTGTTGCAGCATCAACGGCCGGTTAGCGGCTGACCGACCAAAAGGTACCATTCAGCCCGGAGCGTAGGTGGAATGATTTTTAGTCCCGGCCTTGACTGGCTTTCCCAAACGCTTGCACGAGCAGAGCGCGCCGCGTCTGAAAAGATTGTTGTTCTGGACGACGGCACGGGGCTGCAGCTTCAGGAGTCCGGGCTCCTCTATCTGGAACCCCCTGCTGGTCGCCCCAACCCCAACCATGAGTCGCTGATTGTTTCCGCCGGCATCCACGGTAATGAAACCGCACCCATTGAGGTTTTGAACCATCTACTCAATGAGCTGATCGACGGCCAATGGCAACTGGCCTGCCCGGCCCTGTTGATCCTCGGCAATCCGCCAGCGATGGACGCCGGTCAGCGGTTTATTGACGTGAACCTCAACCGCCTGTTCGGCGGCGCCCACCGTAAACCGGAATACCGGGGTTTCCCCGAGGCGGAGCGGGCCCGGCTGCTGGAGGACGCGTGTAAAGCCTTCGCCGCCAGGCACTCATCCAATGTGTCTCACTACGACCTGCACACGGCTATTCGGCCATCATTGCGAGAGAAGTTTGCACTCTATCCGTTTGTGGAAGGACGAGATGTTCCCGAAAGGCAGGTTGATTTCCTGTTGGAAGCGGAGGTGGACACCCTGCTCTTGCAGCACCGTGAAGGCACCACCTTTGCCTCGTTCTCCTCGTCCGAACTCGGAGCGGAAAGCTTCACCGTGGAGCTCGGAAAAGTAAGGCCTTTCGGCCAGAACGACCTCAGCCGGTTCAGCGGAATTGCCAATGCCCTGCGGCGTCGACTGAAAGGCGAGGCACCGCCGAAGAGAGACAAGGCTTCAGCACCCATAACGGTGTTTGAAGTGGTGCACGAAATCCTGAACACCGGCGACAGCTTCCAATTCCACGTGCCGGACGACGTCGCCAACTTCACCATGTACGACCCGGGCACGGTGATATGGGAAGACGATGACACCTGCTACAAAGTAGGCGACGCCCCCGAAGGCATTGTCTTCCCCAATCGCGACGTGCCCGTGGGCCAGAGGGTGGGTCTGATGATCAGACCCACTCGCGGCTAGGCCGGCGCGTTCTCTGGCTCCGCCACCTTACAACTGATCACCCGGGTACAGACCGCCGGTACCACCAGCAACGTGAGTACCGTGGAGGCCAGCAGGCCGGAGATAATGGCCCAGGCCATCGGCGGCCACAGTGTGGAACTGGAGAACGCCAACGGCAACAAACCTGCAACGGTGGTCGCAGTGGTCAGCAGGATGGGCCGGGTGCGCTGCTCCACCGCCTTACGGACGGCATCACGGATGTCATCCCCCTTCTCCAACTGCCGATCCATCACATCCAGCAACACGATGGCATTGTTCACCACAATCCCCACCAGGGCGATGACGCCCAGCAGCGACTGAAAGCCGAACGGTGAGCCGGAGAATACCAACCCCGGGAAGATACCCACGGTGGCCAGTGGCACTGTCAGCAGGATGATGCCTACACGCCGGAAGGAATTGAACTGTATCAACAGGAAGAACAGCAACAGCAACACACCAATGGGCGCCGTGGTCAGCAAGGCGTTGTTGGCATCGCCGGAGCCCTCGGCGTCACCGCCCATGTCCAGCCGGGTACCCGGGGGCAAGGGGTTTTCTGCGAGCCCTGCTTCCAGCCCTTCCAGAGCCTGACTGAAGCTGTAATCTGCCATCAGATTGGACCAGACCGTATTCATCCGGGTGCCATTGCGCTGGAACAGGGCCGCCGATTGCCAGGACGTTTCCACCGAGGCAATAGCGGAGAGAGGCACTGCGTCGCCCCGATCGTTGTAGATATTCACCGACAACAACCGTGGCAATGACAGGCTGGTGCCTTCCCGGGAGCGCAACACCAGGGGAATCGGATCTTCTTCCTGGCGATACTGTTCAGCCACCACACCAAAGCTCTGACCGTAGAGGCTTTGGGCAACATCGGCACGGTTCAGGCCGTATCGGGCCGCGCTGGCATCGTCCACATTGATGGCAATGCTCGGTACGCCGATATCCAGGTTGTGGCGCACATCCACCGTGCCCTTAACGCTGCGTAACGCCGAGAACACCTGTTCCACGGCACGGGCGCGGGTGTCGTCGTTGGCGTGATAGACCCGCACTTCCACCGGCGCTGCCCGTGGCGGCCCCTGCCCCAGTATTCCCGCTGTTAACTGCAACTCCGGCATTTCATGCCCGGCGTAGTCACGAATCCACTGCACCAGGCCGGTGGTGTCTTCCAGGGTGGGCGTTGATACCACGATTCGCCCGCGGTTCGGCGCCTGGGGCTCACGCTGCAGATTGTAATAGAAGCTGGGGCCGGTAAAGCCAACAAACCGATGCACCTCCAGGGCCTCTGGTCGGGAGCGGATCGCACGCTCAAGGTCGGCCGCCACACTGGACGTGCGCTCCTGATCCGTGCCTTCGGGCATGTAAAGCTCAACCACCACCTGGGGACGATCCGCGTTGGGGAAAAACTGCTGTTTCATGAACGGCGTGAGTGACAGGCTGAACACCACCAGTGCCGTACCCGCAAGGATCAAGGTGCCCGGACGCCTGGCCACCAGGGCGCCGAGAAAACGGGAAAGCCCAACCAGCTTGTCTTCCCGCGCGTCTGTCTTGCGGGGTTTCAGGAAGCGGGCCGCCAGCAGCGGTACGGCGGACACCGCCAGCAGATAACTGACGGAGAGGGTGAGCATGATCATCACTGGCACACCACGGGTGAAATCCGCCGTGCCACCCTTGGACAGCAACAACGGCATGAACGCCGCGATGGTAGTGCCCGTGGAGGCTCCCAGCGGTCCCGCCAGCTCCTTCACAGATTGTTTCAGGGCGTCCAGCCGTCGCATGCCGTCATCCAGGTACCCCTGAATGCTCTCGACAATCACAATGGCGTTGTCGATCAGGATACCGAGGGAAATCACCATGCCGATGACAGCAATCTGGTGCAGTACACCACCCCCCAAGTCATAAAGGCCGATACTGATCAACGCCACCATCGGCAGGATCGACGCCACCAGCAGCCCCATGCGGATGCCCATACCGGTGAACACCACGGCCACAATGATGATAACGGACATCACCAGGCTCCAGGCCAGGTTGTCGAGCCGCTCTTCCACCTTATCGGGCTGGAAGAACATCTCGCGGATTTCATAGGGAGCGAACTCGTCACGGATCGTCGATAGCCGTTCCCGCACACGTTCGCCAAACCGAATGGCGTCGGTACTGCCCTCCTCCATGATCATGGAAACCAGCACTACCCGTTCACCGTCGTACCAGGCTTCCGGTTGCCGGGGCTCCGCTGGGCCACGCCAGACTTCAGCAGCCGCGGCGAGGGGCACCTGGGAGCCGTCCGGCAGTTCAATGGGCGTCGCGCGAATGGCATCCACACTGGTGAATTCGCTGTTTGGCAACACCGACAGACGACGACCGTCGGCGATAACAAAACCGCCCGGCGTGGTCTGGTTGCGGCGCGCCAACGTGTCCAGCACGCGTGCGGGGGAAATGCCCAGCCGGTACATGGCTGCGTCGTCCAGCGCCAGGGTGATCTGTTCGTCCGCGTCACCCTCCAGTTCAATACGGGACACGCCGGAAATGTCCGCCAGATTCTGTTTCAGGCGCTCCGCCACGTCGCTCAGTTCGGTAACCGAACCAGAACCGCTGACCGCAAGAATAATGGCAGGAATATCAATCAGGCGGTCGTCCAGAACCATCTGGCCAACGTCATCCGGGAAATCCAGGCGCGCCCGGTCCATGGCCTGGCGGACACGGTCCCAGGCGGAATCGGTATCGTAGATGGTGTCGTTCAGGCGCACGTTGAAAATCGCCACACCGGTGCGGGCAGTGGCCTGGGTGTAATCAACCTCCTCCACCTGGCGCAACTCGTCCGACAATGGCTGCAGTACCAACCGCTCAACGGCTTCGGCGCTGGCGCCTGGGTAGTTGATGCTAATCAGACCGGCGCGATAGGGAAATGAAGGATCTTCCTGGCGCGGCATGGTGCTGTAGGCCGCAATCCCCAGGAGGCACAGCATGGTCACCACCATGCCCAGCAAGCGTTGAAAGTTCAGCAGGCGCAGTGACATCAGCGCACCTCCACGGAATCACCGTCGGAAATACGGGTCATGCCGGCAAAGACCACCTGATCACCAGCGCTAAGATCGGAGGCATCCACCACTACACGCTCACCGATAATCCGCTGCACCGTCACCGGCACACGGCGGGCAACGCCATCGGAAATGCGGAACACGCTGGCGCCTCCGTTGGATTTCATCACCGACAACAACGGCACCGTCGTGGCCACGGTTTCACGGGGCGTAATACCCACTTCCACCGGCTCCCCGGGTTCGAGGGTATCTGCCGGCAGGCTGACCAATACCGGATGGAGCTCGCCGCGAACACCTCCGGGCTGGGCAATTTCCACAATGGAGCCGGTGACTGGCGCACGGTTGCGATCCTGCACCGACCAGACCGGCAGCAGTTGCGACAGCGACACATGGTTGAGCATGTACGCCGGTACCCGCACTTCCACTTCGCGTCCCTCCGGGGACGACAGACGCATCACCGGCTGGCCGGAGGCCACAAACTCATCCCGCTCCACCAGCAAGGCTTCAACCCGGCCGTCGAACGGCGCCCTCAGCTCACTCTCTCGCAGTAAGCGTGTGGCCTCGGCAAGAGATGCTTCGGCCGTTGCCATACTGGCTTTCAGGCTGTCCCGCCGGGAGGCCAGTTGCTCAAGCCCCTGCTCCGACACCACCCCGCGCTCGTGCAGTTGGCGGGAACGCTCCCATTCCCGTTTGGCCTGATCATATTGGGTTCTGAGTTCGTCCAGCCTGGCGGCTGCGGAATCCCGCGCCGGTTCCAGTGCAGGATTATATACCCGCGCCAGCAGGTCACCGGTCTTGACGGTCTGCCCCAGTTCAACCGCGCGCTCTCGAAGGGTGCCACTCACCTGGAACGTCAGCGTTGCCCGTTGGGCCGCCCGAACGATACCGGAGAAACGTAGCGACACGCCCTCAGTCTGGCCGCCCGTCACCTCGGCAGCACGCACCGTCACCGGGTCAGCGCCCTGTTCAGGCGCCGGTTCACTGGATTTACAGGCGCTGACAAGGAAGCTTGCAGCGGCCAAGAGGGAAACAATGGCGGAACGCCGGGCGATGCTCATCGAGAAGTCCTCTCTTCCATGGTCACGGTGTTTTTTCATCATCCATCCAATGGACAAAAATTCATTATCAGACATAATGTCATTCTTTGACAATTTGTCAATAATCGGTTTTCATCTCTAACCATGTATCATGAGAGCGCAGTCTCAATTATCCGGAATCCCCTATGAGTGAGCCGTTAAAAACCCGTAGAGAGAAAGAGAAGCAAGCCAGGTACGACAGCATCCTGGATGCTGCGGAGCTGGTGTTTTCGGAGAAGGGCTACGAACGCACATCCATGGACGACATCGCCCGAACGGCCGCGCTCAGCCGTGCATTGCTGTACGTGTACTTCAAGGACAAGGCGGCGATCCAGCGCGGCATCATGCTGCGTGCCGGCCACAGCCTGTGCCGTCGCTTCGAGGAGGCGCGTCAGACGGCTGATACCGGGCTGGCTCAGATCTCCGCCATGGGGGTCGCCTATTACAACTTTTACCGCGAGCAACCGGATTACTTCTCTGCACTGACGACCGCCTCCACGGCGATGGCAGAGGCCGATGATGAGTTGGCGGGCGAGATGTTTGGCTGCAAGGCGGAAACCATGGAGTTGATGGTCGGTGCAATACACCTGGGGCTGGAAGACGGCACCATGAACCGCGACCGCATCCATGATCCGGCGGAGACAGCGCTTTATCTACGCGGCGCCCTGCACGGCGTGATCATGCTGTGCCAGAGCGAAATGGCCGATAGTGACCTGGATAGTGGCTTGGGTAGTGGCCTGGAGTACAACGTTTCCGCGGAATCACTGATACGCCATACCATGGAGATGCTGACGTCCTCTATCTCGTCCTGAGAAAAGAGGACAGAACCGGGTCAGAGCTGGAAATCGTAGATAGACCCAAGCCCCAGAATCCCCGTCAGCTCGTCCAGCGCCTTGCGCACTTCCTCAAGCAGCATCGGGTCACCCAGGTCGTCCTGTGAAAGTTCCTCGCGGTAGTGCGCTTCCACCCAGGTAGTCAGGCGCTCGTAAAGCGCATCGGTGAGCAACACGCCGTGATGCATGGCCTTGAGTTCGTCGTCATTCAACACCACCCGCAAACGCAAACACGCCGGCCCGCCGCCGTTGCGCATCGACTGTTTGACGTCGAAAACCTCCACCGAGGTAATAGGGCCCGCGCCTTCGACCAGCTCATCCAGATAACGGCTGACCGACGCATTTTCACGGCACTCCCCCGGCACCGCCAGCATCATGCCGTCGGGCGTGTTCAGCAACTGACTGTTGAACAGGTAGGAGGCAACGGCGTCTTCCAAAGGCACTTGCTCACTGGTGACACGCACGGCCTCCAGTTCCGCACCCGTCAGGCGTGAGCGGATATCCGCCAACACCGTTTCTTCGTCCAGGAATGCCAGCTCGTGGTAGAACAACGCGTTGCCATTGCCCACCGCGATAACGTCGTTGTGGAACACCCCGGCATCAATCGCGGCCGGGTTCTGTTGGGCGAACACCACGTGACTGTCTTTCAGGCCGTGCAAACGGGCGATTGCCTGTGAGGCCTCCAGGGTCTGCCGCGCGGGATAGAGTTTCGGTGCTGGCGCCTGTTCGTTAAAGGCGATCTGGCCATACACGAACAGTTCCACACCCGGTTCGCCATACCCGCCACACAGGCGGGTATGGTTGGCGGCGCCTTCGTCACCGAACTGGCTGACTGAGGGCAACGCCGGGTGGTGGGCAAACCAGGCCTCATCCGCAAAGATGGATTTCAGGGCCCGGCCGGTGACTACGTGCTCAATGGAGCGATGGAACTTGGCGCTCAGGTTCGCCGGTGTGAAGTGCACCCGATGGTCGGATGTGTCCGCGCTCGGTGAAACTGTCGCGGCGTTGGCCGTCCACATGGTAGACGCCGACGATGCCGCCGCCAGGATGGACGGGCTCTGTTTGGCGGCAGCACTGAGAACGTCGCGGTCCGAACCGGTAAATCCCAACGCCCGCAAGGTCGGAATATGCGGGCGTTCATGAGGCGGCAGCACACCCTGGACAAAGCCACGATCCGCCAGACGTTTCATTTTCGCCAGCCCCTGCAGGGCCGCTTCCTTCGGATTGGATACCGAGCGAACGTTGGACTTGGACGCCACATTGCCCCAGGACAGCCCGGCGTAATTGTGGGTGGGCCCTACCAGGCCATCGAAATTGGCTTCTACCGCGTGCTTGGCCATGACTCGTCTTCCGTCAGTCGAAATTTAATCCGGGTGCCAGGTTCTCCGGCACTTCACTCTTCTTCGCCTCCAGCGAGGCCATGGGCCAGGCGCAATAATCGGCGGCGTAATAGGCACTGGGGCGGTGGTTACCGCTGGCACCGACACCGCCAAACGGAGCTGCGCTGCTGGCGCCCGTCAACGGCCGGTTCCAGTTCACTATACCGGCGCGCACTTCGTCCGCCAGTCGCTCGTAGAGCTTGTGGTCGTCGGTCAGGATACCGGCTGACAGGCCATAGCGGGTGTTGTTGGCGAGCTCCATGGCCTCATCAAAACTCTTGTAGCGATAAACCGTCAGCAAGGGACCGAAGAACTCCTCATCCACCAGATCCAGCCCAGTCGCGTCCACAATGCCCGGCGATAGCAGGCCCGTGCCTTCGCGCAACCGTTTCATTTCCAGTAACGACTCCGCACCATGCGTGATCAGGTTATTTTGCGCTGCCAGCAACTTGTCAGCCGCTTCGGGTGAAATGACCGAGCCCATGAACGGTTGCGGTTCGGCGTCGAAATCACCCACGGTAATGCGGCTGACCACCTCAACGAAGCGTTCCAGGAACTGGTCACCCTTGGTACCCTTGGGCACCAGCAGGCGCCGGGCGCAGGTGCAGCGTTGGCCGGCAGACAGGAAGGCTGATTGCAGCGCATGGTGCACGGCACCATCCACGTCGTGGACATTCTGCACGATCAGCGGGTTGTTGCCCCCCATCTCCAGCGCCAGAATTTTCTCTGGTTGGCCACCGAACTGCTTGTGCAACAGGTGCCCGACGGTCGAACTGCCGGTAAAGAACAGGCCGTCCACACCAGGGTGAGAGGACAGGGATTTACCGGTGGCAGCCGCCCCCTGAACCAGATTGATAACACCGGCTGGCAGACCCGCCTTTTCCCAAAGCTTGACGGTCAACTCGGCGACACCGGGGGTCAGTTCACTGGGCTTGAAGACCACGGTATTGCCCGCCAACAGCGCGGGCACGATATGGCCATTGGGTAGATGCCCGGGGAAATTGTAAGGGCCAAACACCGCTACCACACCGTGGGGTCGATGCCGCAACACCGCATGCCCCCCGGCAACGTCGGACTCCGAATGGCCGGTACGATCATGGTAGGCGTTCACGGAGATCCCGATCTTGCCAATCATCGCCGCCACTTCGGTGCGGGATTCCCACAGGGGTTTTCCGGTTTCCGAGCCGATCTGGTGCGCCAACTCCTCCTTGTGTTCTTCCAATAACGTGCCGAATTTCTCCACCATGGCCTGGCGCTCGCTAAACGGCCGCTTGCGCCAGTGGACAAACGCTGAACGGGCTTCGCGCACGGCGGCGTCCACATCTTCGATGCTGGCGCTGACGCCATCCCAGACTGTCTCGCCGGTGACCGGCTGGAGGGATTCGAAAAAGTCGCCATGGCCTTCCAGCCAGAGTCCATCAATATAGAGTTGACCTGTCAGGTTCGCCATCGTCATTACCTCCTTCCGGTATCTTTCAAAGGGGCCAGCCGCACGAGGTCTCCGGATTCTACTTCCAGTGCCTCGGCCACATCGGCCGGAATACTGACAGTATCGAGCCCTATGCACTCGGCCGGTATGGTGGTTACCCGAAAGTCCCGGAACGAGCGGTTGGATATCATCACCTGTTGCTCCGCCGGGACATCCGTCACCAGCGGCTTCTTGCGAATCATTACGTGGCGGTTTATGCCTTCGCGCACGGTACGGATGCTGTGAATAAAGGCCTCGACCGCTGGACCACCGTCGAAGATGTCCACCATGCCATTAAAGTTAAAGCCTTCGGCCTGCAACATCTTCAGGGCTGGTTCCGTGTTTTCATGGACACGGCCAATGACCGCCCGCGCGGCGTCCGGCAGCATGGGCAGGTAAATGGGGTATTTGGGCATCAGTTCGGCAATGAACGATTTGTTGCCAAGGCCCGACAGCATGTCCGCCTCGCTGAATTCCATGTCAAAGAATTTGCTGCCAAGGGCATCCCACAGAGGGCTCTGACCATTGCTGTCGGACACACCCCGCATCTCGGCGAAGACCTTCTCGGAGAAATGCGAGCGGAAGTCGTCCAGAAACATGAAGCGGCAGCGCGACAACAGCAAGCCGGTGCCACCGCCCCGATGGGAACTCGAAAGCAGCAGCGAGCAGACCTCGGTGGTACCGGTCATGTCGTTGGACAGATGCAGCGTGGGCGTACGCACATGCACACCCAGCTCGCGGGAGGCATTGACCGTCACGCTCAGCCGGTAGTTGTAGAACACCTCATCCAGGCCCACGCGTGCCTGAATGCCACTGATGCCCACACACCGCTTGAGCTCCGTATCCTCCAGCGCGAACAGATACAGTCCGGCCTCTGGCGCGCAGCGCTGGTTGAAGGTCTCCCGGGCATGGTCGATTTTCCGTGCCAGCAGAGCCCTATCCGCGGGCAGCGTTGTTAATCCCTTTCCAGCGCCCTGTGCCATGGCATACAGGGCATCCAGATCATTCTCCTGCAAGGGTCGGATTACCAGCATTCCGGCCTCCTGTCTGTGGTTGCCCTGTTCATAGTGGCGTCACCCTTACCGTGTCACCGGCGCTCCGGCCCAGACTCTCCCAGGTTTTCGGCGGCACTTTCACTTCGTCCTTGAGGCTCTCGGTGATGGGCGTCAGCGTGCTGCGGAAATCGCTGCCCTCACCACCGGATATCAGGCAGGTTTCGCCGTCGTCGGTATGCGCGGCGTGCAGGACTTTCGGATGGCTGGTAACAACGGACTTGAGCGCATCGGTGCGGGCTTCGAGTACCGGCCCGGCATCGAAAATATCGAGATAGCAACCAGCCCGGAACCCTTCACGCTGGAGCAGTTCGTAGGTCGCACGGGTTTGTGAGTGGGGTTGCCCAAGCGCCTCCCGGGCAGCGTCACTCAACAGCGTGACGTAGATCGGGTTGGGTGGCATCAGCTCCGCAATGAACGTCTTGCTCAACAACCCGGAGTATTGGTCCGCGGTTTCAAAATCCATATTGAAGAAGTGCCGCCCCAGGCTGTCCCAGAACGGCACCTCGCCGTCTTCCGTCTGCACACCCTGGATCTCGACAACCGCGTGATCCGTGAACAACGTGCGATGGCTGGCGATAAACAGCATCCTGGCGCGGGACAGCAATTCGAACGCATCGGTGCCACGCAACTCGGATCTGATGGCGAAGGAGCACAGCAGCGTGTGGTCCGTCAGGGCATGGGACGGGTATAGAACCTCCACGCGACGGGAGACGCCCAGCTCATGGGACGCGTGGATAAGCGCATCTTGCCGGTAATTGTAGAACGGCTGCCCATTGCCGGCTCGCGCATCAATGCCGGATACGCCCTGGACCTTGCCGGTACCGGTATCCTCCAGGACAAACAAAAACCGCTTCGGTTCGTCGGGCTTGTTCGTGCCGGCGAAGGAGCGGGTGGATTGTTCAATCTTGGCGGACAGCGCGTCCTGTTTTTTGGGCAGGGTGGATGACATCCGGGGGCCCTGCCCCCCCGCGATGTCGAGTATGTCGTTCAGGTCACCCGGCTGAGCCGGACGTACCAACCACATAGGCGGCTCCCGTATTCATGCTTGTGGTTAATATCGTGGGTTAACGTCTGCTACTTACCACAAACCTTTTTCACACCAGCCTCAAACCGGGCCAGCGCTTCATCAATATCAGGCTCTGGAATGATCAGTGATGGCGCCAGCCGCACGACATTCGGGCCGGCAATCAACACCATCACGCCCTCGTTCAGGCCGGCATTGAGAAATTCCTTCGCCTTGCCTTTCCACTCTTCCGTCAGTACACAGCCGAGCAGCAAGCCAGAGCCACGAACCTCACTGAAGATGCCATAGCGCTCACCAATGTCCATCATCCGCTTCCGCAGGCGCTCCGAACGCGCCCCGACGCCCTTGAGGATGTCTGGCTGGCTCACCGTATCAATCACCCGTTGGGCAACAGCACAGGCCAGGGCGTTCCCGCCATAAGTGCTGCCATGGGTACCGATACCCAGGCTTTTCGCCACCTTTTCTGTGGTCAGCATCGCCGCCACCGGGAAGCCACCACCAAGCCCCTTGGCCGTGGACAGGATGTCCGGCGTTACACCATACATCTGGTAGGCATAGAGGTGTCCGGTGCGGCCAACGCCGGACTGGACTTCGTCGAACACCAACAAGGCATCGTTTTCGTCACAGAGTTGGCGCAGGCCCTTAAGAAATTCCGGATCGCCGGGCATGACGCCACCTTCACCCTGAATAGGCTCTACTACCACTGCACAGGTCTTGTCCTTGGAGATCAATTTCCGGACCGACTCCAGATCGTTGAAATCGGCGTGATGAATGCCGCCTGGCGCAGGCTCAAAACCTTCAAGGTACTTGGGCTGGCCACCGACGCTGACCGTAAACAGGGTGCGGCCGTGGAACGAGCTCTTGAAGGAGATGATTTCATTCTTTTCCGGGCCGAAATGTTCCCAGGCGTAACGCCGGGCCAGCTTGAACGCGGCCTCGTTGGCCTCGCCACCGGAATTGGCAAAGAACACACGTTCGGCAAAGGTCAGATCACACAGGGTCTTGGCCAACCGCAGGGCAGGCTCGTTTGTCATGACATTAGACAGGTGCCAGATTTTTTCGGCCTGCTCCATCAAAGCACCAACAAGGCCGGGATGATTATGCCCGAGGCAGGTCACCGCAATGCCGCCCGCCAAGTCGATGTATTCCTTACCCTCCTGATCCCATACGTGGGAGCCTTCACCCTTGACGGGAATCACAGACCCAGGTGCATAGTTGGGGACCATTACCTCATCGAACAACTCACGGCTGACAGGTTCTCTGTTCATCGGTGTCTCTCAAACAAAACATGAAAAGGTACATTTAATCATACGCCACTCAGGGCATGAGCACATCCGTTGCACTCACCATTCCTTCCCGGCCGGTTTACTGCATACAAGACTCACTGTCACTTGGTGGAACACTGGGACGCAAGTGCTATCGTCGCTAAACAATCGGGCTACGCTAAACAGACGCCGGCTTTCATTCAAGACTACAAATGACGACATCAATGCTGAAAAGCGTATTCAGTTTCGTTTCAGCAACTTCGCCTAACATACCATTAGGTGTGAAACGCAAGAGCTTGCATATGATCCAATGAACGAACTGTTAACCTAATGATTTGAGCTCTCCGTTTTTCAGTTAAGCCAGCAAAGACAGGAGCAAAGCATGAGCTTGAAAAATCAGGGTATGGGACTGTCCAGAAGGCGACTTATCCAAAGCGCGGCTGCAATGGGTTTTCTTGCCGGCTACGACAGCCTTTTGCCTGCGTTTGCAAGAGGCAAACTCGATAACTCTAACGCTCACCACACCGTGCGTAATGGCGCTGACATCTACGACCTGACCGTCGCGAGAACACCTCTCAAGATAGGGGGCAGAGTCTCGGAACAGCCCATCACCATCAACGGCACTCTGCCGGCGCCTCTCGTTCGCCTCAAACAGGGGGGCGAGGCAATCTTGCGTGTCACCAATACGCTATCGGAGGCAACATCCATTCACTGGCACGGCCTGATTCTGCCGTACCAGATGGACGGCGTTCCTGGCGTCAGCTTTCCCGGCATCATGCCCGGCGAAACGTTTGAGTACCGTTTTCCGGTCGAACAGCACGGCACCTACTGGTACCACAGCCACTCTGGCCTTCAGGAACAGCTGGGCCATTATGGGCCGATTATCATTGATCCTGCCGAGCCGGAATCGGTGGCCTATGATCGCGAATACGTTGTGGTCCTCTCCGACTGGACCTTTGATTCTCCCGACGACGTATTCCGCAATCTGAAAGTGGCAGAGGGTTACTACAACTATAACCAGCGCACCGTTGGCGACTTCTTCAAGGATGTTGAAACCATGGGCTGGGATGCCGCGTGGAGCAAAGCCGGCATGTGGGGCAGAATGCGAATGAGCCCCCGGGATATCCTGGATGTAACCGGTTCTGAATATACCTACCTGATGAACGGGTCGCCTTCCGCCAGCAACTGGACCGGGCTGTTCCGTCCCGGCGAGAAAATTCGCCTGAGATTCATCAACGCCTCGGCGATGACATTCTTTGATGTCCGTATCCCGGGACTCCCGATGACGGTTATTTCCGCTGACGGCCAGCCAGTACAGCCCGTTGAAACGGATGAATTCCGTATTGGCGTGGCGGAAACCTACGACGTGATCGTACAACCAACCGACACGGCCCATACCGTGTTTGCCCAGTCACAGGATCGGTCGGGATATGTGCGCGGAACGTTGGCTACCCGCAAGGGAGTGGAGGCGCCAGTGCCGCCCATGTATCCGCGAACCGAGCGCGGTATGGCCGCCATGGGCATGGGCGCGATGAGCATGGGCGCCATGGGCAAGGACGGCGATATGAACATGGACAGCGGCATGGACATGGGTGGCAAGATGGAAATGATGTCAGGCAGCAACGACAAAGCCCATGGCCAAATGATGATGAATGGCGCCGACTCGGGAATGAACAAGATGAGCTCGGACAAAGCAACGATGAATGAGGTCCCGACGGCGGGTCGGCCGATATCCCATGGCCCTGATAATCACGGTCCCGGGGCGGCCATGGTGGCTTCCAGCCCGCAGTCGCGCCTGGATGACCCTGGTGTAGGTTTTGAAACAGCCAGCCATCGGGTGCTGACTTATTCCCAGTTGCAGAGCATTGATGGCTGGCCCGACAAGCGCCCGGCCGAACGCGAAGTGGAACTGCACCTTACCGGCAATATGGAACGTTACATGTGGTCGTTCGACGGCAAAAAGTTCTCTGAAGTCGATGGCCCGGTCAAGTTCTACCATGGCGAGCGCCTGCGATTGATCCTCGTCAACGACTCGATGATGGATCACCCCATTCACCTGCATGGCATGTGGATGGAACTGGAAACCGGTGCGGGTGAGTATCGTCCACGCAAACACACGATTTCCGTCAAACCCGGCGAGCGTGTATCCGCGCTGATTACGGCGGATGCACCGGGTGACTGGGCTTTCCATTGCCACCTGCTGTACCACATGGACGCAGGCATGTTTCGTGTCGTGTCGGTCGTTTAACGGGATAGGGGATGAGCATTATGATGAATCGCATCAAGTGGATTGTGGGCGCCTCAGCCCTCACGATTGCCTCAGGAGCCGGCGCCGCCGGTACTGGCGTTCAGGCCGAACCGGACTGGACACTGCCAATACACGACAACCAGGTGTTTGGCCAGGTTCTGTTTGACCGGCTGGAATACCAGCGTGACGGCAACAACGAAATGGCCCTGTGGGATGCCCAGGGATGGATTGGCAAAGATCGCAATCGGCTCTGGGTCGAAACGGAAGGTGAGACCGATCTATCCAGCGACAGCGGCGACATCGAAAATTTTGATGTGCAGTACAGCTATCGCTTTGATCGCTTCTGGGATTTACAGACAGGATTGGGTGCCCAGACAACGTTTGGTCCCAGCCCTAATAAGGAGCGCTATTCGGCCATCGTTGGATTGCAGGGGCTTGCCCCCTACTGGTTTGAGGTAGACACAAACTTCAGAGTGACCGACGACGGTGACGTGTCATACGATCTCGAAGCCGAGTACGACTGGCTGCTGACCCAAAGGCTCATTTTGCAGGGCCGCGGCGAAACGCTCGTTGCCTTCAGCGATGTCGAGGAATGGGGCGTCGGTAGCGGCATCAACAATGTGGGCCTGGGGCTCCGCCTGAGATATCAGTTCTCCAGGGAATTCGCACCCTACGTAGGTGTTTCTTACACCCGTTTTCTGGGCAACACAAAGGATCTGCGTGAGCGCGAGGGAGAAGACGTCGAATCCTCCAGCTTCGTGGCAGGCGTCCGGTGGTGGTTTTAACACCATAAAGCCCTATAGAAAAAGCTGGCCCCGGGGTGCGGGCCAGCTGATACCCTCCTCCCAACCCGAACTGACCTTCGGATCGCCCGTTTAACAGAAATTCAACCTTTTTAGCCTGTTGACACTTTTCCCGGTCATTAACACTAATTATTGACTTAATCATGAACAATCCGTAAATTCTCATTTGCAATTGTAAATCATTGCTATTTATATCTTCAAATACGAATGATTGCGGAGAAACACATGTTTAAACCTTCCCAACTATCACTGGCTATGGCGATCAGCCTTGCCCCGGGCATGAGCTGGGCCGCCGGCGATGACCAGCCCCAGATGCTTGAACCTATGGAAATCATTGGCGATGCGTCTGCAGCCCAAACTCTGCCGGGGTCAGGCTACGTAGTTGGCGATCAGCAGTTGAAAACCGAGGTTGAGGCCGACATCAACCAGGTATTGAAAACCGTCCCGGGCGTGTATGTACGGGAAGAGGAAGGTCTGGGCCTGCGCCCTAACATTGGCATTCGCGGTGCCACCGCCGAGCGCAGCAGCAACGTCACACTGATGGAAGATGGCGTTCTGATCGCCCCGGCGCCCTACTCCAATCCGGCCGCCTATTATTTCCCGACGTTCAAGCGCATGTCCTCGCTGGAAGTACTCAAGGGTGCCCCGCTGCTGCGCTATGGTCCGCAAACCACCGGCGGCGTGATCAACCTGATTTCCACACCCATTCCCGACGAGCAGAAGGGCTACGTCGAAGCCGTCACCAACGAGCGCGGCTCCACCGACGTTCATGCAACCTATGGCGACACGAACGGTGACTGGGGCTATCTGGTTGAAACGGTCCAGCGCTCAGCGCAAGGCTTCAAGGACATTGACCGAAGCAACCGCAACAGTGGCTTCGACATCAGTGATTATGTCGGCAAGCTACGCTGGCAGGGAGATCGCCAGAGCGTGACCGCCAAGCTGCAATACTCCGAAGAAACCTCCAACTCCAGTTACCTCGGCCTGACCGATGCGGACTTCAGCCAGGATCCCAACCGGCGCTACGGGCTGTCCAGTCCCGACCAGATGGATAACACCCACTCCGGTGTCAGCCTGACTCATCAGTTTGAGTGGAGCGACAATGTCAGCAGCACCACGACTCTCTACCGCAACGATTTCAAGCGCAACTGGTACAAGCTCAGTGGCGGCGGAAATATCATCGACGCGGCAAACGCCGGAGACGCCAATGCCCAGGGTATTCTCGACGGTACCGTTGACACCAGCGGCCTGAATTACAAGAACAACGCCAGGGAGTACGTCTCCCAGGGCGTGCAGACAAACTTCGATGTAAACATTGGCAACCACGAATTCGACTTCGGCGCCCGCGCCCACGAAGATGAAATGGATCGCTTCCAGCCGGTGGATGTGTACGACCAGGTCAATGGCTCCCTGGTGTTCCAGAACAGCGTGGCCCCAACGGGCAGCAACAACCGCTTCGAGACCGGCGAAGCCCTGAGCTTCTGGGCACTCGACAAATGGCAGGCGACGGACAAGCTCAGCATTAATCTGGCCCTGCGCTACGAGGATGTGCAGACCAGTCGCACCCAATACGCGGATCCCGGCCGCACAACCATCGACAGCACCCGCGCCAATGACAGCGCTGAACTCCTGCCCGGCGCTTCCTTTACCTACGACCTGACCCAAAGCTGGCAGGTTCTGGGCGGCGTGCACCGAGGTTTCTCCCCTCTCGGGGGTGGTGCCAGGGCAAACGAAGAACCGGAAACCAGCAAGAACTGGGAGGCTGGCGTCCGCTACTTTGGCAATGCGTTCTTCGCGGAAGTGATCGGCTTCTACAGCGACTTTTCCAACAAGGCCGAAAACTGCTCCGTGGGCTCGCCGTGCAGCAATGGCGCCACCTCTGGCAGCTTTATAACCGGCGAGGCTGAAATTGCCGGTGCGGAATTCCAGCTCCAGACCGGCACCCGGGCGGGCGATTTCTACCTTCCGGTCAGCCTTACCTACACCTTTACCCAGGCGGAGATCAGCAAGGACAATGCCGCCTCTGGCCTGAGAAAAGGTGAGCAGCTCAAGGACGTACCTGAAAACCAGATGAGCTTCCGCACAGGCATGGAGCACCCGAGTGGCTGGGACAACTACCTTGTGGCCACCTACGTCGATGAGATGTGCGTCAGCGCGGGATGCAACAACACCGCGACGAAACTGGACGAGACCGAGTCCCTGGTCCTGGTCGATTTCATCAGCCGCTACGCACTGACCGCCAGTGCCGATGTCTTCCTGAAAGTGGACAATCTGTTCGATGAGCAGCAAATTGTTTCACGCTTGCCTGATGGTGCCATGGCAAACCTGCCTCGCACTGCCTCACTGGGGGTAAGTGTCAATTTCTGATGAGTGAACGGAGGTTGCTGAAAATCCGGCTTCCACTCCTCGGGAGCCGGATTTTTGGGGCACTCCGATAATCCCTTTTTCACACTCAGGCGCCACTTCGCCTGAGAACGTCGCGCCATTGATGATCTGGACCGCAGCGTCGCCAACCTCGGAAGAGCCAACCTGGACAACGCTAATAACCGGCTTTTCAGATCCTGATTCCTTCGTTACTGTTACAATCCATAGCGGACGAGCGAAACTTTCCCACCACGAAAAACGGCGCTTACAAATGAAAATTCTGATTGTTGAAGACAATGCTGTACTTGCCAAAAAAATATCGGACTGGCTTGCGCAGGCGCACTACACAGTAGATATCGCCAAAACCGGCAAAGAAGCGGACTCGTTGATTGAAACAAGCTCCTACCAGGCCGTTATTCTCGATATCGGACTGCCCGATGAAAATGGACTTTCTTTAATGCAAAGATGGAGAAAAAACGGGAAAAAAGAGGCCATCCTTATTCTGACCGCACGCTCCAACTGGACTGAGAGAGTAGAAGGGTTGAATGCGGGAGCTGATGATTACCTTCCCAAACCGTTTGAGTTTGATGAACTGAAAGCCCGGCTCAGTGCGATTATCCGAAGAAAGGACGGCAGAACGACAGACCAGATCAGTGTTGACGGATTCAGTCTCAACGCCACCTACCGAACGTTTACCACGCCCGACCAGAAAGAGTTCAGACTGACAGCTACGGAATTCCGCCTTTTACAGTGTTTCCTCCGTTCACCGGACCGAGTGTTTTCCCAGGACGAACTGGTTGAATCCCTCTACAACATAGAAAGATGCCCCACCAGAAATGTCGTTCAGGTTTACATAACCCGGCTTAGAAAAATAATAGGGGTCAATAAAATAAAAACATTGCGTGGCCAGGGCTACTACTTCGAAAAAGATCCTAACCGCTGAACGCCCGAGTGAACCAACCAGGTTAAAATATGTCTGCTCCGAAAAGTATCCGCAGAACAGCCATTCAGTATGGTGCTGTTTTCAGCCTCGTATATTTTACTCTGATATTCTTTTCACACACCTACGTGATAAAGCAACTATCGGACGAGTCCAGGAAGCAACACCTGAACAAAGAGCTGGGAAACTTTCAGGCAATCATTGAGGCTGAATCCCCCACAACCGACGACCTCAGCAACATGATCAATCAGTTTGAAATGCTTCTGGGGCATGCCATCGTCATCGAAACGGCTAGCGGAAGCGTCCTGGCGAGCCCGAACTTTGACCAGAGCCAACTGCAGGGCGCTGCAGAGAAGCCCGAGGGTTTCATCCACATAGCGCAGGGTGCGAACACGCTTTTCGGGCTCAAACGCATTTTCTCCGCCAGTGAAAAACTGGCCTCAATCAGCGTTCTTGAAACCGAGGGGGCGCTCTCTGAACGACCGCTGAAGGCTCACCTGACATTGCTCGGCGCCTCGGCCGTTCTTCTCGCGATACTGCTGGCCCTGATTGGAACCACTACACATCTGACGTTAAAGCCCATCAGTAAGATAAAAGAGGACCTGAGACGGCTCCAATCCGGGAAACAAAGTCGCCTGAACCCTCACGTACCGGAAGAGTTTCGTCCGCTGATCCGCCAGCTCAATGATTTGCTTGAGCTGTCAAACCGTCGTCTGGACCGCCACCGCCGCCTGAATTCTGATCTCTCTCACCTGGTCAAAACCTCTATCTCTGCCAATCTTGCCATTTTGTCGGACATCGACACCTTGCCTCCGTCCCGGGAGGATATTGTGTTTATGACCTCTAACTTGCGGGAGCTTGACAAATCCCTGAACTACAGGATGAGCAAGGCAGACATATCAGGCAGACAGATGGGACGAACGTGCATGCCGGTTGAAATCACGGCAAGTGTCATCACCGTCATGGAAAAAATATTCCCTGATACGGTTTTCCGCCTCCACACCACCTTACCCGAAAACTTCAATTGGCCTATGGAGCGGCAGGATCTTTCAGAGCTGCTTGGCAATTTACTCGAAAATGGTGGGAAGTGGTGCCAGACAACCGTCGACGTTACAATCGTCCGCACGTCATCAGGACTCTCCATAGAAGTAACGGACGATGGCCCCGGAATTTCTCCCGAGGCGGCAGCCACTGTCATGGACAGGGGCACCAGGCTGGATGAAACGGTCGCCGGATTTGGACTCGGATTGTCCATCGTGTCCGAGATTGTCGAAGACAACCTCGGACACCTGGAAATCGGATCCTCGAAAAACGGAGGAGCCAGGATTCTGATTTTACTGCCATTTCCGGACTAGATCACTGCCAAAAGGCCAGCCATCTTGAAAATCCGGCCTTCAAAGACTCAGTTTTAGCAGTAATCAGCTGCGTCATTAATCATTCTTCGAGTTTAATTCAGAATCAACGGGGTCATTCTGGCTGTCTGTTGGCGGAAGATCGATCGAGAATAGCTGGTACCGTTCGTTCTCCCCCAACTTCTGAGCGTCAGTGGCCCGCGGACCAAGAACCTCATCGACCGCATGGTTTGGAATTACTGCAAAGACCCTGGCGTACCCGTCAGCTTCCAGCAGACTGTTGAATTCTGTGGAGATGATTTCCACAGCGTCGCCCAACGAATAAAAACGTGCCGAAAATGGCATCTCACCAATGTAGAAGATCGGACTGTCCCCCGCTTGATGGATGCTCTCATACCGGCTTATCAATTGTTTCTCGGTTTTTAGTGGAATGACTCCGCTCACACTGATGAACACAACAAGGGTAATGAGAACGGGCACAAGCAATACAGCCCCCGACCTGACTCTGGACCAGGCACCTAGATCGAGCTTCGACACCCATCCGGCAATCAGAATGGCCGAGAACGGAAGAGAAGGAAGTATGTACGTCCAAAGCGTGTTGCCTGCCAGGGTGAAGAACAGCATTGGCGTTATCGCACAAAACAACAGATACAGCGTTGAGGCGTCTTGAACAGCACCAGTGAATATATCCTTTGTTTTGCCTCGCGCCGCCGCAAGGCCAAAGCCAACCAAGCCAATGATACCCCAGGGGAATGAAGCCCAAAGCCAGAATATCCAGATCATGCCCTTGGGCCGGTCATGGGCACTACCGTACAAATCGCCGGCCCACCCGGGGTCCAGAAACCGGCTAAAGTGTTCGCCAATGATGAAATAGTTGAGGAACCCTGGCGTTTTCAATTCAGCGAGCACGTACCATGGCACGGCAATCGCCAGTGTCAGAAGTGAGCCAAGAAGCCAGGGTAATTTTTTCAACGGCTGTAACTGCTGCCTGAAAATAGCAGCCCATAGCACCAGGGGGGTAACGGTCAATACAACAGCCAACGGTCCCTTTGACAACAAGCCGATAGCCAGGCCCACGAAAAACCACCAGCGCCAACAGTCAGACCGGCCCGAAAGCACGAACCACATGCTCACCAGAGAGAGGGTCGTTCCAAAAACCAGGAATGTATCCGTCATGACTGCGCCAGCACTGATATAAGTGAGTGCCATCGTGGAAAGCACAAGAGTAGACCACCGAGCGACCGCAGCACCTCGCGCATGATTTGCGAGGCACCACGTCAGCCATACGATTCCAATCGTGGCGAACCATGCCGGTAGCCGCAATGAGAATTCAGACAGTCCAAATATCTTTAGAGAGGCCGCTTGAGCCCAGAATGACAGGGGAGGCTTCCCCCAGAACGGAACGCCGGGTTCAAACCAGGGCGTTATCCAGTCCCCGGATTCAGCCATTAACCGAGCGATTTCAGCGTATCGGGGCTCCGTTGTATCCACGAAGGGAAACAGCGTCATTCCGATAAAGCGACTGAACAATACGGCAGCCAGTACCCAGAACCAGGGCTCAAATCGCTTTAGCATTCTTGACGCCTCTGAAGTTGCTGATTTGGTCTCGGCTTGATACCTCTTTGTTCTCGACCACTTCTTCGGTCAGATACAGTGGTCGCTGTTTCGATTCGATGTAGGTTTTGCCCACATACTCACCAACGATACCAACGCTCACCAGTTGTATGCCGCCCAGAAAACTGATGAGGGCGATTAACGATGGGTAGCCGTCAGTCGGATCGCCGAGCATTATTGCCTTCGCTACAATCCAGACACCGAACAATCCACCAACGGAGGCGGCCAGCAAGCCGACAAGCGTTGCCCATCTGAGAGGTGACACTGAGAAGGAAGTCAGGCCTTCAAGGGCCAGGCCGACCAGGCCCGGGTAGTCCCACTTACTCTCGCCAGCCACTCTCAATGCCCGGTCGTATTCGATGATCGTCGTTGGCATACCAACCCAGGCAAAGAGTCCCTTCATGTAGCGGTTGCGCTCTCCTAACCGGAGAAGGGCATCAACTGCCCGCCTGCTCATCAATCGGAAATCACCCGTGTCGACCGGGATTTCAGTGCGACTGGTCTTATTCAGCAAGCGATAGAAAAGGTGCGCACTCCAGCGCTTGAGAAAACTCTCGCCTACACGTGATCGACGTTGCATCAGAACGACATCAAAGCCGGACTTCCAACTCCTGACCATCTCGGGAATGTATTCAGGTGGATCCTGAAGGTCCGCATCCAGAACGATCACCGCATCCCCCTTGGCATGCTCCAGCCCTGCTGTTACCGCTGCCTCTTTGCCAAAGTTGCGGCTTAGCTTGACGAGACGGATGCTCGATTTCCTTTTAATAAAAGTCCTAACAAATTCGGCACTGCCATCCTCGCTACCATCGTCCACAACCACGATCTCCGAGCGAATATCGAGGCTCGCAAGGATCGGCAATACATGCTCAAAGAATAGGGGAAGCATCGAACGCTCATTGAACACCGGAACCACCAGGGAAAGCAGCTCTGATTCATTCGGCGCACGGGAAGTCTCAAGAGGTTTGTTCATGAAACACCAGCCTTTGGTAGACAACATAGTTAAATACAGCGACAGCCGCAGTGGTTAGAAGCTGAGCAGGCACAACAGAGATTTCAAACAGTTGATGCAGGACTAAAAAGATCAGAACGTTCAGGAGAGCTGCGAGTGAACAGGAAAAGGCATATCGCCAGATGGCCTGGATGTGTGGGCGTGCGTTTGGAAAGGCCAAAGTTCGCTGCAACCAGTAGTTGGTAACCGCTCCTACAACGCTTCCAGAAAAGGTGGCTGCTACGGGGGCCATGCCAAGCAGAACCAGGCCGGACATGGCCGCCCAATGGAAAAGGGTTGCCATTCCTCCGGCGGCAATAAATCCACTTATTCTTTTAAAGGGAACCTTCTTCATCCTGGCCGACACACCCGTGGCTAACCATCGTGCCCGATGTTTCAACAACAATTCCGGAAATGGTGAACATTGACTCTTCAGAAACATCGGGCACCAGAATCACAGTCACAGCCTTCTTTCTAGGAGCAAAGTTCAACAGCAAGACCCTCGTCTCCGTTAAAACGGGCGGAATTACACTTCCATGCATGTAACCGCAACTATGCATTTCCGCCTCACATCTACCGCTGAATATCACCCACCTTGGCTCTCGAAAAGCGACCGAACAGAACCGGCAAAACAAACAGCGTCAGGAAAGTTGCGGTGATAAGGCCGCCAACAATCACGCTGGCCAGTGGCTTCTGGATTTCAGCACCCACGCCCGTCGACAACAGCATCGGTATCAAACCGAGCGCCGAGGTTATTGCTGTCATCAAGACAGGACGCAAACGGGAGACGGCACCTTCAAACACCGCGGTATCCACGTTCAATCCATCCTGTATTCGCTGATTGATGCTTTCGACCATAACGACCCCGTTGAGCACCGCCACACCAAACAAAGTGATAAATCCAACGGAACTGGGCACTGAGAGATACTGGCCGGAGATCCAGAGTGAAAAGACGCCACCAATAACGGCAAGCGGCACGTTGACCAGAATCAACAATGCTTGACCGACCGAACTGAAAGCAAAGTACAGCAACAGCGCGATCAGGCCCAGAGATACAGGAACCACAATGGTCAATCGCTTCTGAGCTCGCTGCTGGTTTTCGAACTGACCACCAATATCCACCGAATATCCGGGGGGAAGGTTCACGTCTGACGCGATGGTATCCTGAATATCGGCAACCACACTGCCCATGTCACGACCCTGCACATTGGACTGAATGACCACACGGCGCTGAACGTCGTCGCGGCGCACCTGGGGCGGGCCAGACTCAATAGACACATCGGCCACATCACCAAGTCTCACCCAGGCTCCGGACGGCGCCTGTAACCTGAGATCGGCAATAGCATCCCGGTCTTCCCGGAAACGTTTGGCCAAACGCACATAGATATCATACCGCTCGTTGCCGTTGATGATCTGGCCCGCAGCGGCACCACCCAGTCCGTCCCGGACGACGCTCATCACATCAGACACGGCGAGTCCGTACCGGGAGAGTGCCTGACGATCAGGCTGAACCGCCAACTGCGCTTCACCGGCAATCTGCTCCATGGCCACATCCCGTGTTCCCTGAACTGTTCGGACCGCCGCTTCAATCTGCTGACCTTTCTCCGCCAGTACGTCGAGATCCGGGCCAAAAAGTTTGATGGCCAACTGCGCACGAACACCTGACAACAATTCATCAACCCGGGTCGCGATAGGCTGAGAAAAGTTAAACAGTAGCCCCGGGTGCTGTTCGAGCTTCTCCTCAAACAGGGCCTGCAATGCATAGCGATTACTGGCGCTGGTCCACTCGGCTGTTGGCTTAAGGCCGATATAGATCTCGATGTTGTTCACGGGCTCCGGATCGCCGCCTATTTCCGCCCGCCCCGCCCGGGACAGAGCGTAAGTCACCTCTGGAAACTCCATCAGCATGGCCTCCAGTTTTGGCGCCACTTCAAGCGCCGTATCGAGGCTTGATGAGGGAGCCAGAGTCACCCGGAGGTTGATCGTTCCCTCTTCCAGTTCAGGCACGAACTCAGTACCGAGTCGTGGCACAATCAGCGCCGCCAGCACAACAAGAACAGCCGACGCGCCAACAACCACGCGGCTATGCTTCAGTGACCAGGCAAGCCCCATGCGATAGAGCTTTTCCAGGGGTTTTAGAATGAAGCTTTCCCGCTCCCGGATACCCTTACGGAACATGTATGACGCCAGCGCGGGTACAACCACCAGAGCGACGATCACAGCGGACACAATGGCCAGCATGATGCTGATCGCCATTGGCTGGAAAAGCTTGGCTTCCACACCTTCAAAGCTGAACAGAGGCATGAAAACGACCAGGATAATCGCCGTCGCGAAAAAGATCGGCCGCGCCACTTCCCGGCCCGCTTCCTGCAGTCGAAGTGCAATGCCACGATCATCGTGCGATGCATCCAGCGGATCGGGGTCGCCTTCAGCCAACTCATTCCGGTGGGCGTCATGCTCAGCATCGGGATGGGTCAGATGCTTGAACATGTTCTCAACCATGACAACAGAGCCATCCACCAGCATGCCAATTGCCACAGCAATACCGCCCAGAGACATCAGGTTGGCCGAGAGACCGAACCAGGCCATGATCATCAGTGCAATACCGATGGAAATCGGTATTGAAAGCAGCACCAGCGTTGTTGCCCGCAGATTCATCAGGAACAGGGCAAGCACAATCGCAATAAACACAAAAGCCAACAAAAGCGCATTGGTCACCGTCTCTACGGCCTTGGTCACCAGATCCGCCTGGTTGTAATAGGGCTCAAAACGAACCCCACTCGGAAGCGCCTGATTTATGCGATCAATGCGGGCCTCGATGCCGTCGATGGTGGCTTTTGTGTTGGCCCCCATTCGTTTGAGTACAATGCCAGAAACCACTTCACCCAGTTGTTCAACCTGACCGGCTTCATCCTTCCGGGTCATGGTTACCGCACCCTGGCGAATTTCAGTGCCCAGCGCTACCTCGGCGACATCGTTCACTGTCACTGTAATGCCATCACTGGTTTTAACGGGCACCTGACGGATCTGCTCGAGCCCCTGCTCGCCATTACCCAGCCAGCCCATACCGCGAATAACCAACTGCTCCTGCCCGCGGCCCATATACCAGCCCCCAACATTGGAGTTGTTGTTCTCCAGGGCTTCCATGACATCGTTCTGTGATAAGTCATAGGACAGCATTCGCGCCGGGTTCAGGTTAACCTGGTACTGGCGGACCTCTCCGCCAAACGACAGGATTTCCGTAACCCCTTCAGCCGGTATCAGCAACAGTTTGACCAGCCAGTCGTGCAAGCTGCGCAATTCCATTGCGTCGTACCCCGAATCCGGGTCCGCTATCAGCAAGTACTGGTAGACCTGGCCAAGACCGGACGTATTCGGCCCCATTTCAGGCACCCCGACCCCGTCCGGAATCAGCTCCCGCGCGGCCTGCAACCGCTCGAAAACCAGTTGGCGCGCGAAATAGATATCCGTGCCCTCTTTAAAGACCACGGTGACACCAGACAACCCGGTTTTGGAGATGGACCGAACCTCCTCAACATCCGGCAACGCATACATCACCGCTTCAATGGGATAGGTGATCAGCTGCTCGACTTCCTCAGCCGCAAGTCCGGGCGCCTCTGTATTAACAGCGACCTGGACGTTTGTAACGTCGGGGAAAGCATCAAGATTCAGTTTTGGTATCTGAAACGCGGCCGTGGCGATAAGCACTGCAAGCGCAATAAGAACCAACAGGCGGTTCTGAACCGCCCAGTCGACAACTCGGTTGAACATAATGGCTCCCGGAATCAGTGGTTGTGCGGATCAAAGCCGCCTTTGGCAATCTCAGAGGCCACAAAAAATGCGCCCCGCAAAACGACTCGTTGGCCCGCAGCCAGGCCGGAAACCTCACGGAGCCCACCAATTGAGCGACCCAGCTCCACTTCCACGGGTTCATACTCGCCTTCGGCCTCTTCCACATAGACCGTCCAGTCACCGTCCGCGCCACGCATCAATGCAGTCTCCGGCACGGCAAGCACCGGCTCGCTGGTCTTAAAACGAAAATACACATCTGCGAACATTCCTGGATGAAAACGATCTTCAGGATTGTCCAGCTCCAGCCTGACAATCCGGGTGCGGGTCACAGGATCAATGGTGTGGGCTTCCTGGGACACCGTTGCCAGGGCCACACGACCAGCTGCCCTGACTTCGGCTTCCGCGCCCTTCTCAAGAACAATGTCGGAGCTTGCTGGCAGATGGGCTTCTACCCAAAGTTCACTCTCGTCAGCAAGAGTCACCAGCGGCTGGCCAGCCTCAACTCTTTGTCCTTGCTCAAAGTCATCGGTCAGCACTGCGCCATCCACGCGAGCCCTTAGCATGTATTCACCGAGGCTACCCACGCCACTGGCCTTCAGTGCACCAATGTCATCATCGTTTAGCCCGTAAGCAAGCAGAGTCGCGCTTGCCGCCTCAATATTGGCTTTCGCGGTATTGAACCGCTGATCGCCAACCACGGAACGACCCAGCCCGCTGATTCGCTTCCATTCAGGAAAAGCTTTCCTGTAATCCGCCTGCGCCTGTGCCACTGTCTCACTGAACAGGGTTACCAGCAGCTGGCCTTTGGTTACGTGCTCACCCAGTTCCACGTGACGCCGCAGCACCACTGAGGCAACCCGGGGGGACACGTGATAGCTGGTATAACCATTGGTTAGCAGCTCACCGGGCGCGTAAATTTCATAGTCAACGAGCCGGCTTTCGAGCGTTGCCACTTCAATGCCGGCCAGATCTTTCTGTTTGGCGTTGATGCTTGCGGTGGCCGCTTCTTCATGGCCACCGTTCTCGTCTTCGTGGCCGTGCCCCCCTTCCTCTTCATGCTCACCTTCTTCACCATGATCTTCCTTATGCTCGCCCTCCTCACCGGTGACTTCCTGACGATCGTCGCCACTGGCAGCATGATCATGGCCGGCTTCCTGATGAGCATCTTCCTCTGCCTGTACAAAAGAAAGTGGGGCTGTAAGCAACGTCAATGCGAATACAGAAATCAGAGTTTTTTTCATAATGAATATCCAGTTTCCAGACTATTTTTGGAAGGGGGTGATCAGTTCGCCAGACTGACTCAAGAGCTCAATCAGACCCAGCTGCGCCTGCTTTTCCAGTTCAATACCGGTTTTCAGGCTCTCCGCGCGCTGGCCCAGCGCCTGGAGATACTCAGAGGTGGAGAGGTCGCCGACCTGCCACTGCTTCTCAAGCAAATCAGCACTTCGCTGTACACGCCCCTGGGAGAGTTCTGTCCATCGGCTGAGTTGGGTGTCGTATCGCTTCCAGGCAGCTCGGGCGCCCGCCAGACCATACTGCTGCTTCCGATAAAGTGCCTGAAACCGAGCTTCGGCCTCTAATGATCGTCGGTTGGCAGCCTGGATTTCGGCACCGTAGTTATTACGGACATTCAGAGGGATCGAGAACGTCAGGCCAACCAGGTTCTCACCGCCATCACGCCCTCCGCTCAGCCCGACCGTGGGAGATGCCGTCGCTCTGCGACTGACCACCTCGGCTTCGCTCCGCAGCACCTGCCACCTCGCGCGGGCGGCAACAATTGACGGATGAGCCAGCAAATTGTCGTTATCGACCCTGGAAGCAAGAGCCGGCCAAATGTGCCCGGGGATCCCCCCATCCTGAGGCCGCCAATCCGGCAGAAGCTCTCTGACCCGGGCTTGCGCCTGATCAACCGCAGCCTTTGCCTGGGCGAGTTCACTGAGCTGCTGAGAAAGGCTTAAAAAAAGCAGCTCTGCATCGGTACGACCCAGGTCGCCCGCCTGCTGGCGTTGCTCAACCTGCTCCAGCAAGGCATCCAGACGGTGTTGCTGGGATTCCGCAATTTCTTCGGCACGCGTCGCCGCGCGCCACTCGACAAGCGCAAACAGCGACTCGGACGTTTGTGCCAAAACCGCTTCGTTCAAATCAGCTTCAGCGGAAAGCCTGATCAGCTTTGCCTTGTCCTTTAGCGCACCCTGTTGATCAGACCAATCGATCGTTTGTGACAGCCCTGCCTCAAAGTTGTTTTCACTGCCCGTTCTGTCTGCTCCAACAGACAGCTCCGGGTTATACAGCGGTTGTTCGCTTGCCTCAGCATCCTGATTCCGGGCTGCCGCCTGCTCTGTCGCCGCCATAACATCCGGATGTTTGCTTATCTGGCCAGTGAGCCAATTTGTCCAATTCACAGTCTCCGCTTGACCGAACAGAGGAATGGACAATAGTACTGAACACAGCAACGCTCTGGGCGAGTGCTTGCTTGCCTTCATCGACTTTCTCCCGAAGGGGTAAATAGCCACAATTCATGGGCGCGAGGCGTCCATGACAAGGTAGGAACAGGCCAGGATAGTAAGTGAAAAGGTTGAAATGAACTTGAATTCGAAGCGTCATCCACAAAAGAAACCGCCCTCCAACTCCACCAGCATTCCCGGACTGTCCTTTTGACGGACAAAATGAGTACCAAAGACTTATGTTTCTGTAGCGCTCAGATCAATAGCCTGTCATTCGATGCCCCTTACTTTCCGTCACTTCTTCAAGGTGATCTATGTCTCGAGCAACGAATAACGCAGGCGCACCGCGCCACGGATTCAAACTCAAACTGGCTTTCCTGGTTCTGTTATGGCCCCTCACGGTCAAATCAGAGCTCGCAGTCGATGAAATTTACTCCCCCCGGGTAACTGCGGGGGATCTCGAAATCGGAGTGGTTGGGGCGTTTCTGGATCTGCCATAGGATCGCTTCTATCTCTGCCCATCGAATAAAAACCCAATAAGAGAAGAGGTAGCTAATGAGATTGAGTAAATGCCTTGGGATACCAGCTATAACTGGCGTTATCGTCTTGCCCAACATCGGTGTAAGTCAGGAAAACGTAGGTCAAGAACCCTTAACATTGGAAGCCATCACAGTTATTGGCACGACCCCTATCCACGGGATCGGCCTGGAGAAAAAGCGCATACCCGCCTCGGTGCAAACCGCTGACAGTGAGGATCTTGAACAGGCGCAATCGCTCAATCTCGCGGAGTATCTCCGTTTTAACTTCAACAGTGTCAGCGTCAACGAAGCCGTCAACAATCCCTTCCAACCAGACATTCAGTATCGCGGTTTCACCGCTTCTCCCTTGCTAGGCCTGCCGCAGGGACTGTCCGTCTATGTCAACGGCATCCGATTCAATGAACCCTTCGGCGATACGGTTAACTGGGATTTAGTGCCGGAGGGGGCCATAGATTCGATCAACTTGTTTGCGGGCTCCAACCCGGTATTCGGACAGAACACGCTGGGTGGCGCCTTATCGATACGGACCAAGACCGGCTTCAGCTACACAGAAAGTCAAGTGGAGGTCTCTGGTGGTGAGTTTGGACGATTTGGCTTGGAGGCTCAGACTGGCGGCAACAATGGCGAACTGGGCTACTACCTTATCGGTAATTATTACGAGGAAGATGGCTGGAGAGACTTTTCCCCGTCGAGAGTCCGTCAAGGGCTGGCTAATCTCAGCTGGCGGCGCGGCGACAGTTTGCTGGAGTTCACCGGGGCCACCAGCAATAACTCGCTAATTGGCAATGGCGCAGTGCCTCTTGAACTGATGCCTTTGGAAGGTCGTGAGGCCATTTACACCCAGCCAGATAAAACTGAGAACAATCTGGCGCTTCTGGCGCTTAACGGGGAAACCTGGCTTTCGGACACGCTCCAACTGGCCGGCAACGTTTACTATCGCCACAGTACCGTGGAGGCATTAAATGGTGATGACAGCGACTATGATGAGTGCGTGTTAACCTCCGGTCCGAATGCGGGTGAGGCAACCCTCTGCGAAGAAGGCGATGTCGACGAACCCGTGAGTTTCGCGGGTAACGCAGGATTTTCTCTGGAAGACCTTGCCCCCACCCTGGAAGCTGACGAACTGGACGGCACTCTTAATACCTCAAAAACAGAACAGCAGAGTGGGGGCATTGCCACCCAAGTCGCGCTTTTGAATGAATTCCAGGGCAGAGAGAATCAGCTGATAGTCGGAGGCAACTATGATTTTGCGGCGATCGAATTTGAATCTGATACTCAACTGGCCGTACTTCGCAATGCGACCCCGGGCGCTGACCGGGGTGTTTCGGGCGTCAACCTGTTCGATGTCGAGTCCCGCGTCCGTCTCGACGCTGATGTTCAGAATGCGGGTATCTTCTTTACCAATACGCTGGCGCTGTCTGAGGTTTTCGATCTGACCCTATCTGGCCGCTACAATCGGACGCAGGTCAAGATGGAGGATCAAAATGAAGATGGCGCCCTTGACGGGGACCATACATTCAACCGCTTCAATCCGGCGCTAGGCTTTGCTTGGCAGATAGCGCCGATATCAAGCGTGTACGGCAGTTACAGTGAGTCTTCTCGGGCGCCCACCCCTGCTGAGTTGAGCTGCGCTGATCCGGAGGATCCCTGTAAACTGCCGAACGGCTTCGTTGCGGACCCACCCCTTGAGCAGGTCGTGGCGAAAACTTTTGAGGCAGGCATACGTGGGTATGATCTGGGCTACCGCTGGAATGTCGGGGTGTTCCACACCATTAATCATGATGACATCATCTTTCAGCAGGCTGGGGGAGCACCCTCAGAAGGGTTCTTCGCCAATGTTGGCCGCACGCGCCGCATGGGCCTTGAACTGGCGGGGCAGAAACGTTTTAACAGCGTAACATTTGGTCTTGGGTATACGCTCTTGGATGCTACTTACCAAACGCCATACACCTCCTTCAGCCCCAATAATCCCCGTGGCCCGGATCGCCAGGTTGAGGAAGGGGACTCCATCCCCGGACTCCCCATGCACAATCTCAAAATAACGGCTGACTGGGATGTTACCTCGAAATTACATCTGGGGGCGATCTTCAGCTACCAGAGCAGTCAGTATTACCGCGGCGATGAAGCTAATGAGAACCCCAAAATTGACGGTTTCTCGATCGTCAACCTTCGCGCCATGTATGAGGTAATCGAAGATCTAGAAGTCTTCGGACATATCGATAATGTTCTTGATCAAGAGTATGAGACCTTCGGCGTCTACGGCGAATCTGATGAGGTCCTAGAGGCTGCGTATCCTGGATTTGACGACGAACGGTTCGTGGCTCCAGGAAAACCACGAGCGCTAGTAGTCGGTGTGCGCGCGCGTTTCTGAGTCGAACAGCACCTGAATTTGTCTGCGTTTTAACCTGCAAGGCGGATGTAGCGGCTACACCGGTCGCCTGCAGGCGGCCCTTACCGTGCGTACACTGGCGATGCTAGCTCTAGCTACCTGCCCTACAAGCTATTTGCTTACCCCCGCTTCTGCGGGAAAATTGAAGCGATGAGAGTCTTTTCCATTTTTGCGTTGGTTTACCCCCGCGCCTGCGGGAAAAATGCCAGCTCATATGTGGCTTATTAAAACATCAGCGGTTTACCTCACGACCCTGGGGAATACTCTTCACTTCAATCGACACATCCTTTTACCAAGCCAGCTATTCTATCAACAGATATCTTTCAAATCGAAGCGGGAAGTCTTCTGGACAGTGAGGGGAGCGAAATTGACAACCTTCGTGCCGATCAGTGGGAGGTGGGTTACGGGCTATCTGAACGCCTGAGCGCCGAACTTAACTTCAACGCAATCAAGAGACCGGGGCGAGCGTATTCACTTGAGGAATACGAAATCGAACTGATTGGAAACTTTTTTCAAGACACTGAGAGCGCTGCGGGCTTGTTCATTGAACTGTCAAAAGAACATGGCCAAAAAGCCGGTGGAGTGACCCTTGGGTCACTTTACGAGAGACAGCTATACGCGCATTACAGCATCCTGACGAACCTTCTGGTTAGCCGCTCATTTGGCGAAGACGACGAGCAGCTTGAGCCCACTGGCTCATTACAGTTCGCCTACACGAAGTCTGACACGTTTCAGCCAGGGCTGGAGTATTACGGGGCCGAAAACAACCATTTGATGGGACCTGCCATCCTGGCTGAGTTCAGAATGGGTTCCAGTATTCTGGAACTCCAGGCGGGCGTTGCATTTGGCCTCACTACGGACTCAGACGATATGATCTATCGCTGGGAACTGGAGATAGAACTGTGATGGCGGCCCGCAACCAAAAGCCGCAGAACCGCCATCCAGTTTCCAGAGCACTAGCTTGAAGCAGGCTCCAGTGCACTCTCACCGGTTTCGCCGTCCTCGATACGAACAGCCCGAACCAGGCGGGATACAAGTACCTTGCCGTCACCCGGGTGCCCATCCTGGGTTCTGCCCGTTCTGACAATGAGTTCCACAACTTCACCAGCGACATCATCGGTCGCTACGTTTACTTCCAGCTTGACCATCTTCACTTTCTCCAGAGGCGACTCATCGCCGACCAGATGACCAAATTCGCTGAGAGGCACGACAGCAATGCTTGTCACGCCCTTGACTCTGGCCAGAGCATCAACCACATGCTCTGCCATAACCTCTCTGACATAAGCCTTTATTTCATACATAAGCCTTCTCCTGCCTATCAGACTTCAACGTCACGACGTTCGGATGCAAACCACTGATACACGCTGGGCAACACTACCAACGTCAGCAACGTTGACGTGATCAGACCGCCAACCACAACCGTTGCCAGTGGCCGTTGGACATTAGAGCCAATGCCATCGGCCAGCAGCAGGGGAATCAGCCCCAGAATAGCCACAGAGGCGGTCATCAGAACCGGCCGCAAACGGCGTTGAGCACCCAACTTGACTGCTTCAATGACTTCGTAGCCTTCGTCCCGCAACTGATTGATGTAGCTCACCATCACCACACCGTTCAGTACGGCTACGCCGAACACCGCGATGAATCCCACGGCAGCGGGCACAGAGAGGTAAAGCCCCGTCACAAACAGCGCGACAATGCCACCAGTAACCGCAAAGGGCACATTCATGAAGATCAGCGCCGCATAGCGAAGACTACTGAATGCCGAAAAGAGAAGCAGGAAAATAAGCGCCAGGGTAATGGGCACAACGATCGCCAGCCGCGCCATGGCCCTTTCCTGGTTCTCAAACTGACCGCCGAACTCCACGAAATACCCCGGCGGCATGTCCACTTGCTCCTCGATCCGCTTGCGCAAATCCTGAACAACACCGCCCATATCGCGACCACGTACGTTCATCTGCACGTACTGTCGCCGACTGGCATTGGAGCGCGAAATTTTCTTGGGGCCAGCGTACATTTCAACATCGGCCACCCGTGAAAGCGGGATGAGCTCGCCACTATTACCCCGGAGGGGAAGCTTTCTGATTTCATCGATGGACCCGCGATAGGACTCTTGCAGCCGGGCGAAGATCTCAAATCGCCGGACACCGTCGAAGACCAGCCCCGCGCCTTTACCGCCAATCCCGGTTTCGACCGTACTCATCAGGTTATCAATGCTGATGCCAAACTGCGCCAGCACTTCACGGTCGGGGCGAATAACGATCTGTTTTTTACCTGCGCTCTGCTGAGCGCGCACATCCGTTGCCCCCGGCACATCATTCGCCAGGGCCGCCACTTCCTTGCCGATCCGGCCCAACTCGTCGAGGTCGTCGCCGAAAATGCTGGCAACCAGTTGCGCCTGAACGCCTGAGAGGAGTTCGTCGGTTCTGAGCTGAATCGGTTGTGACAGATTGTTGGCAAGCCCGGGAACCCGCTCATCCAAAGACTCCGCAATCCGGCTCTGAAGGTCCTCATAGCTCACATCTTCTCGCCACTGATCCAGAGGCTTCAGATTGACGAGCGTCGCGACAACGTTCACGGGTTCAGGATCACCGCCCACCTCGGCACGACCGATCCTGGCATAGGTGCCGGTGACCTCTGGAAATTCATCGACAACGGACTGAATCCGTTTGCCATACTTGATGGCGGATTCAAGACTGGCTCCAGGAGGCAGTGTCGAGCGAATCTGGAACGTGCCTTCCCTGAGCGTGGGCACGAACTCGCTCCCGAGATAGGGAAACAGCAGGAGACTGCCGGCAAAGGCAATGACGGCCACGCCCATTACAATTTTAGGGGCTTTGACGACAGTATTCACCACCGGCTTGTATAGCCGGTTCAGGAACAGAACCAGCTTCGGCTCTTTGTGTTGTCCACCCATCTTGAATGACAGCGAGGCCAGAACCGGCACCAACGTCAACGCGAGTAACAGCGCACCGATCAACGCAAAACTGATGGTGTAGGCCATGGGCGAAAACAGCTTGCCCTCAACGCCCTGCAGCGTAAACAGCGGCAGAAAAACGATAATAATGATGCCAATGGCAAACACAATCGGACGAGCCACTTCCCGGGCAGATTCACCTACAAGCCTCAGAACACTGACCTTTTCCTCTGATCGTTCTTCCAGATGTCGGAAGATGTTCTCTATCATCACAACGGCGCCGTCCACCATCATACCGATGCCGATAGCCAGCCCCCCCAGACTCATCAGATTGGCGGACAGGCCCGAAATCCGCATCGCAATGAATGCGAAAAGCACAGACAACGGCAACGTCGCCACCACGATCAGTGTGGAACGAATATTTCCGAGGAACAGATAGAGGAACACCAGCACCAGAACCGAGCCCTCAAGTAATGCTTTCTCGACAGTGCCTATGGCCTTGCCCACCAACTCCGCCTGGGAGTAATAAGCTTCTATTTTCAGCCCTTCGGGAAGTGACTTGTTCAGATCATCGATTTTTGCGTTGACGTCCTCAAGTACCTGACTGGTGTTGGTTCCGATCAGCTTCATCACATAGCCGCCCACGGACTCCTCGCCCGAGGACACCTCCGCGCCGCGGCGGATCGCCGGTCCAAGGCTAACCTCTGCCACATCCCTGACATAGATAGGAGACTCTCCCTCACTCTTGGACACAATGATGTTCTGGATGTCCTCGATGCCCTCGGTACCTGAATTAACCCAACCGTAACCACGGACAATGTACTCTTCACCTCCTCGAGTAATAAATGAGGCGCCAACGTTACGATTATTCTGGGTGAGGGCACCGCGAACATCAGACACCGTCAGGTTCCTTGCCTGAAGCTTCTGCGCATCAATATTGACCTGGTACTGCTTTACCTCGCCGCCGATAGAAAGCACACCGGTTACGCCCGGCACGGTCCTGAGCTGGGGTTTGACAATCCAGTCCTGAATCGTGCGAATTTCCTGCAGGCTGTATTGATCTTTATCTTCAGCTTCCAGGGAATACATCAGGATGCGCCCAAGACCGCTTGCGATGGGCCCGAGTTCGGGTTCCCCCATCCCTTCGGGAATCTGGCGCTTGGCCTCGGATAGCCGTTCGTTTACCAGCCGCCTGGCGAAGTAGATATCGGTGCCATCTTCGAAATAGATGGTCACCCGCGAAAGTCCGAAAATCGACGTGCTCTGCACTTTTTCTAACTTGGGAATACCATACATGCTGATCTCAACGGGATAGGAAATCAGCGTTTCGATATCAACCGGCGACAGACCAGGACTGGTGGTAAACACCTGAACCATGGTCGGCGTCGCGTCCGGAAACGCATCCACCGGCAGTTTTTGAAATGAAAATACGCCGGCAACGATCACGGCGATAGCAAAAACAAGCGTCATCAGACGATTGTTCAGCGCATAATTCACAATTGCGTTGATCATGCTCCCCCCGGGGTTTAGTGTCCGTGAGCGGCGCTGCGGCCACTGGCGGTAATGGCCGACATCAGATCAAAAGCGCCTACTGAAACCACTTCCGTGTTTGCGCTGATGCCGGACTTGATCTCGATCCAGTCGTTTGCCTCCTTGCCAAGCGTGACGGGAACCGCCTTGTAAGCCCCTTTCTCATCGCCCGGAACAAACACAACGGAGTCATCGCCAATGGTTTGAACCGCATCATCCGGAACCAGCGGCAGTGAGGCCTCCGATTCCGTCATGATTCTGGCCGTGGCATAGGTATTCGGGCGAAGGTCGCCTCTGGGAGACTCCAGCACAACGCGAACCGGGATGGTGCGGGTCTTTTCATCGAGCATGCTCGACACCCAGGATACCTGCCCACTGTGAAACCGGTCAGAACTTGAATCCCTGGAGGAAATCTGAACCTCGTCTCCCGTTGAAATCTGGTCAATATCGGATTCGGACACCTGAAGAATGGCCCACAACACCGAGGCATCCGCCACGATGAAAGGCGTATCCGACGGACTCAGCGTTTGCCCCAGACGAACATGCATCTGCTCGACACGCCCCTCAATGGGTGAGCGGAGCGCGTATTGCGCCAGCCCCCCACTGTCACCTGACGACTCGCTGCCGTAAACCGCCAGTTGTTCCCGCACGGAATCGTACTCCGCTTTTGTTTCAAGAAAGGCAGCCTTGGCATCCAGGAACTCTTCTTCACTGGAAATACCCTGTCCCTGCAACTCCCTTTCACGATTGTAGTCAGACTCGGCCGCTTCTTTGCGGGCCTCCAGCGAGATCAACCGGGAGCGGATCCGGGCCAGCTCCACACTGTTCAGGGTTGCCAGTAGCTGCCCCTTATTGACACGATCCCCCAGGTCAACCGCCAACCCTGTCAGTTTTCCCTCCAGCAGCGGACCAACCTCGGCCACGCGGTCCGGCACATACTGAATCTCGGCGGGTGCCGTGACAATTGCGCCAGCGCGCCCCTTGGCAGCCGCCACCGTCTGAATGGACAGTAACTCTGCCTGCTCCGGCGTCAGATGGATCTGACGGGACTGGCTTTCCTCTCCGGCATGCTCGGCTTTTTCATTTCCGTGCTGGTCGCCCCCGGCTTCTCCGGCAGCGTATGCCTGCTGCAAGCTCAGAGCGCCGACAACGATTAAAACTATCTTCAGATTGCGAATCATTCATTCACCCTCAATATTTAGAGAACGGTACTAAGAGAACGGTCAATTTTGAGTTTCATACCCTCAGGAACCGGCTGACATCGACAGAGCACCTCCTGTGCTTATCTCCAGCGCCCGGACGGCATCGATATAATCATTCTGCGCCTGAACGTATTCCTGCCTTACCGACAGGAGATTGTCCTGTGCCGCCAGAACATCCGAGGCACCGACCTTGCCCGCCCGAAGTGCTTTCTGCATCAACTGTAATGTTTCCTCTGAACGCTCCAGGATCGACTCGTTCATCTGGCGCAGCCGAACGGCGGTGGATTCGTACCGGGCCACAGCTGACACAACCTGACGCTCTGTAGCCAGGCGCAAGGCCTCTGCCTCAAGCTCGGAGGTTTTCAGCCGCGCAGCAGCTTGTCTCTGCTCACCGGAATAATCATGAAAAACGGTCAAAGGCATCGACACCCCTGCACCGAAAAGGTTGGAGCCTTCCTCACGATCATAAAATCCGAAGACTTTCAGATTTGGAATCGTCAGGCTTTTCGCAACTTCAAGGCCAGATTCATCCGCTGCAATTCTGGCGGCCGCCGCTTTCAGGTCCGCTCTCTGACTCTGTGCCATCTCGACAAGCTGGCTGGTCGGAGGCAGGTCTTCGAGCGTCACATCAAGCTCGCCGGTCACCCCAACGGCATCGGAGGGGGACACCCCGAGCACTTCGGTAAGGTCAATTTTTGATTGCTCGAGCTTTTGTTCCGCCGAGGCTTTTTGATTCCGGGCCCTGGCAAGCCCAATGACTGCGGTATTGAGATCAATCCGGGTTTGTTTACCCTGTTTTACGGACATTTCAACCAGGTCTTTGGTGCGTTGCATAAGTTCAACGGCACGGGTTGCGGTTTCCAACTCTTTCTGAGCCAGCAGTATCCGGAAATAGGCGGCCCGCACCCGCGCCTTGGTGGCTACCTTCAGGTATTCAAGCTCCTGTTGCCGGGACGTGAGATTACTCCGGGCACGCGACTGCCCAAGGTCGCCGCGATTACCCATCCAGATCTCCTGAGTAACCCTCACCCCATATTCCAGGGACTCGTCGGCCTGATCCGGGGCCTGACGGGCCCCCAACTCAAACTCTGGATTGCTCGGCGCCCAGCGGCTGGCATGATCAAGCTGTCCCTGCTGTATCGAGACCGCGGCCCGCCTCAAAGCCAATACCGGGCTATTCTCGAAAGCCATCACCATGGCCTGGTTCAGGGAAACAGCCTGGCTGGCTTTGGCCTGCTGATATTCTTTCAGCGACACACTCTCTTTTGCCTGGGCCGACACCATAGGAGAGACGGCCAAGGCTCCCGGAACTATCATCGCGCACAACAACAATCGTTTGTTCATTCAGTATCATCCTGGCTGTTTGACTGAGGTCAGTGAGTCAGCATTTTTGCGTGGGATTCCGGAACGACCTTACAGACAAACCTTTAATACAGTTTGAAATTCAGACACCAGATAATATGTGAGTTTTGGCAGCAGGAGGCAGAGGTAAGGGCGAGGATGTCGAGTCACCCGGCGTTAAGGCATGCGTACGATGGTGGGTTCCTGCAATATAAACAAAAACCGGCCCAAATGGCGGGCCGGTTTTTATTTAAGATGTGAATTGCGTGTGATCGCTGGTCCGATCAGAAACTCCTGCTCCAACCCAGCCAGAACTTCGGGTCATCGGAGTTGACAGAGCCAAGCGCGTCGGTTGACTCAATGTCCGCGTACTCCACGTTAACGCTGAAGGAACCGAAGTTTCCCGCATCCTTGGTAACGTTGGCGGCGACGTGTGAATAACTTGCCTCGCCAACAGAAGCCTTGCCGTCATCAGCGAAGTCGTAATAGCCAAGCGTCACACCGGCACTGTAGCTGTCCTCCAGAGGCACCCCAACAGAGGCGTAGTAATAGGCATCCCCCTGAACGAACAACCCATCACCACTGGTGTCGCTGTTGATCGTGTAGGCCAGGCCGATGGCGGCAATGCCATAACTGATCTCGCCGTACAGCTCGCCGAAGTCGATGGCGTCCGGCGCGTCGGGATAGGCATAATAAATGTACCCTACGTCATAACCCAGTTCTTCCACGGAGCCCGAGAATCCGGCGTAAAGATCAAGCTCGTAGCTGGTGCCGTCGCCAAAATCGACATTGGAACCCCAACCACCGGCGTAGAAGCCCGACGCATGCTCATAATCCAACCCTCCCTGAACGGCCGCAGCCCCGTCTGTCTGGGTGACGCCCCGGAACAGGTAGTTGCTGCTGGCGCTTACATTTGAGCTGACGTCAGCGCTAACAATGGCGGGCGCAGCCTGAAATGCTGCAAGCAAAGTGATACTGATAAAACCTGACTTGGCAGAGAACTGCTTTTTCATAATGGATACCTTCGGTTGGGTTTCATTGCTCCAAATTTGGTTAGGCAAAATCTCTGCCATATATTATTTATTCATATTTATCATGACTATAGAGAAAAATCGGCACATTCTGAGCTTGCCCCCCGGAAAACGACCGCAACACGAAACGCCCCAAAACCTGTCACCAGCCCGAATCAGCGCCCTGTTTTAATGCATCTTTTGTAACCATTCTGCAATCTTCGCCAAATAGACTTTCACTGGCTCTTCAACACACAAGCAAACTGAAAAGGTAAGAGAGATCATGAGCAAGAAATATTTGGGCTTGGCTTTGGCGATTTCTGCCGCTTCTGCTGCACAGGCCGGAAATGTTACGACCAGCGGCAAAGACCTTGTGATCGATACCGAGAGCGGTATCAAGGTGAAAACGTCGGATAAGTCAGCGTCTTTTCAGCTCGGCGGGCGCCTTCAATGGGATTACGACGCCACGCAGTCTGACGACAACGGTGTTGACACAACTGATTTCGATGTGCGCCGGGCAAGGCTCTACGCCAAGGGCCACTTTGGCGACTGGGCGTACAAGACCCAGTTCAACGTGGCTGAAAGTGATGGCGCCGACGGCGGTACTGCTGAAGACCTGTACATTCGTTACCTGGGATTTGGCTCAGCTGCAACCGTGACTATTGGTAAGCAGAAAGAGCCATTCGGCCTGGAACAATTAACGAGTTCAAAAGACATCTCGGCCCTTGAGCGATCCGCCATGACCGAGCGTTATACCCCCGGTCGCAGCGGCGGCATCCAGCTCAGTGGCAAAGGCAGCAACTGGACCTACGGTATCGGCTATTTCGAAGCAGACGGCAATGGCAGCGACGACTTCAATAACACGGCAGTAACCGCACGGGGCACGTTTGCACCGATTCAAACGAATAATCTGGTTGCTCATCTTGGTGCGGGTTATACCACGCGTGATGCCGACACTCAGGCCGATGAGGTCGACACGTTTAATCTGGAGCTCGCCGGCGCTTCCGGGCCCTTCCATGCCCAGGCCGAATATTTCGATTCCGAGGAAGGCCAGGTGGATGTTGATGGTTATTACGTACAGCTTGGCTGGATCATCACCGGCGAAAGCCGTCCTTACAAAGCCGGAGCATTCAAGCGGGTAAAACCGGCATCGCCCAAAGGGGCCTGGGAAGTTGTTGCCCGCTTTGAAGATGGTGACGGAAAATACAGTGACGTGGGGCTGACCACGACCGACGGCGAGCAAACAACACTGGGCGTTAACTATTACGCCAACAAGAATGTTCGACTGGGTATGAGCTACATGGATGGCGAAGAAGCCAATGGCGCGAGCGGAGATGAAGTTCGCGCAAGGTTGCAATACGCATTTTGACCGCACGGGATCCCCGATCAAATTTATATCTGGCTGAAAACCGATGCAGAAAACATCACCATTAAAAAATAATCGGAAAATTCAGCTCTGGTTAAGGTTGGCTTGATACGCTTTACCCGAGTCGAGTCAAGTCGATCATTAATGACGTGCTCTGATTTTCAGGGCAGGCACTGGCCTGCCCTGTTTTTTTAATGCCTGCCCCGCACCCCTGCCAGCCGGCTTTCGGGCGCCGACTGCCAGCATCTGTAAATTTGTTTTAGTGCAACACTGCCAGACACATTTTGCCGTGCCGTAAACTTGCCGATTTCAGGCTTTTCTGCTAAATAGAACACAGCCTTATTGTTTTTGGGCTGCAATAACTACAATCTCGTTCTAGAGACGTTGGAGGATTGATGAAAACAATACAAAAGCGAATCAGTCAGGGATTTTTGGGGGCGCTGATAGCCGCAAACGGCATACCTGCTGCCTTAGCGGTGGAGGTCCCGACAGCTTCAGGAGTCAAGCTGGATATACTTACCCAAGGCAAGTTTCAACCAACCTATTTTTCTAATTTCGATCTGGACAGCAGCGTCGACGATGGCGCTACCGGCACTTCTGCTGGCGCTGTTCAGGTTGGAGATGAGCACGTCAGGGCTGAGGTCAGGCTTGGAGTGGTGGCGACTGGCGATAACTGGACGGGTAAACTGCTTCTCGAGAATGACTTTGCCCTTGATGCCAATTCGGTCGATCGCGCATACCGAGGCGAGAGATTTGGCTTGGAGCAGGCCTTCTTCACTTACACCTTCGATCCGGCCTTTACACTTCAGGGTGGCTGGACTTTCAAGAATCTGGACATGGCCTCAGGCGGCCTTCTATATGGCGACGACCACCCCTTGTTCGGCGCCACCGGCAAGACCTCGTTCGGTAGCTACGATGTTTTCTGGATGCCGATTACAGATGGGCTGATTTCCAACCTCCAGGCTCCTGGAGCAAACCCTGCTAACGGTGAACTGGACTGGGACGTGTTTGCTTCAAAGTTTGATTTTGATCTGGGAAAAGGTAGTCGTATCTCCCCGATCCTGACATACAGCGACAACCAGCAGCAAGGTGCAAAGGCAACCTATTACGGTGTCGAATACATCGGAAATATTGGCGCCATAAAGGTACGGGCCGAGGTGCTGGGCGTGACCGGTAGTTTCGACAATGGCGATGACATCAGTGCCTATGCCGGTTACGCGGGCCTTGAGTACCCGGTTAGTGAATCCTTCAACCCCTTTGTAGCACTACGCGTAGCAAGTGGGGATGACGATCCTACCGATAATGATGTAGAGGGCTGGCTGGGCATCACCGACATCGGTAGATTCTCGCCCCTGATCGGTATTGATGGCCAGTTCTTGGGATGGCAGCCGAACTCTAACCAAGCGATAGCATCGGGCCTCTTCGGCCTCGCCCTTGACCAGGCTGGTCCTGGTGGCGCTGGGTATGGTGGTATTTCCAATGCCGGTACTGGTAACAATCCGGGCCAAATCATGCTCTCCGTTGGCAGTTCGGGTAATTTAGCGTCGATCTCGCCTAAGCTGTCTTATCAGGCGCAGATTTTCCCGATGTGGTTCCAGCAAACGGGGGGGCTTGAGACGCTTAGCACTGCCAGTGGATCTGTGGATAGTTATGCCGGTACCGAACTTGATGTGGCTGTAAAATACCAGGCCAACCAGTACTTTGCTCCAAGACTGGTGCTCTCCAGTTTCCTGCCCGGCAAGGGCGTTGAGGATGCCACCGGCGCAGACGATGCGGCCTATGTTGCAATGCTCGAGCTGAACTGGAATTACTGAGCCCGGTTGATAAATGACGACTGGAAGCAATCAAGTTGAGGCGCCGGTAACCGGGGCCTCAACTTTTTTAAGGGGGCATAGATTTTATGAAGCTGTTTTTCGTGATCTTCCTGATTTTTTTTGCCGCATCCAATGCTCAGGCCCAAGGCTACGATGTACCATTGGATTCGCTGTCGGAGTGGACAGGAAAGAAGAGCATCAGGGTGGTATCGAATATTGAGGGCCTGAACACCGATAAAGAGTTTCTCGCACTGCTGGGGCGCCTCACCGTCAAGGGATTCGATGTAAAGTTTGGCAGTTCCGGACCCATCGATGAAGGCCTGACTCTTGAGGTTCTCCAGGTCAGAGATAAGACTGCACTCTCTATAAAGTCCACCGATTCTCAAAAATACTTTCTTTCCGTCCTGATTGACAAAGCCAATCAGGACGGGGGTGAAATACGAGCCGAAGCCTACACTCCGAGCACTCTCCCACTGCCGGAAGATTTCAGCCCTAAAATGGTTGAGGCGCTGCCTCGGCCCAGCCAGAAAGACAGTCAACTGGTTTTCCTGTCAGATTCGGCATTGGTACTGGGACTCTTCGATGGCGGCAGGGTTAAAAGAATTGATGAACTGACATCAGGCATCAAAAATTCGAAAGCCATTTTCTTGTCAGTTGGCCAGTCAGACTCAGATCCGAACCCGGAGGTTGCCGTAGTATGGGGTCAGGACCGGGATATTTCAGGCAAGGGACAATACACAAAGATCTTCTCTCAGCTTTTTGAAATCTCGGGGCAAACGCTGCAGGAAGAATCCGAAAAAGCCGAGAATGTGGCGTTACGGTTTATCAATAATCAGCTGCACACCCAACGATACGAGTTGCTGCAAGGTGACATTGGAAAAATAGCAGTTACTTCCGGGAAACAGACCAATGCTCGAAATGACTCCGTTGTCCCGGCCGATGCTGGAAACATGATTTTTTCCTACTTCCCTATCGACAACGCTACCTCAATCATAGTAAATGAAGCCAATCTTGAATTGCGGAACTCAAGCTGGAAGTCTTCGCCACAACTCGGGCTCGGCAAGGTATCCTCGCCAAGACTAACGAAACGCCTGAAGGACAGGAAAATCATTACATCACCCGATTACGCCTTTTCCGTTAACGAAGAACATCTGTCCATTCCCAGGAAAGCGGTTGTGAACAATGGATCGGTTGTAACCTATCTCAGAAAAAGAAGGCCGGGGCTTTCTGGCTTAACATCCGCTTCAGGACCAGATTCGTTAATCAAAGCAAGCTGGGACAGTGATACGCCCGAATCCGGGTTTTCGATTTCACCCATGCATGAAATAAGCTCTTTTATTATTGATTTTTCATATGTGAAAAATAGGGGAGCGTTTCGATTACTCGTATTAACTAATGAAGAAAGTGATAACCAGGGCGCAAGAAAAATATACATATATTGACAGGCTCAGAGCCCGGCGATGCCATCCATTGCCTACCCTGAAGACACCCTCAACACACGGCTCGCACTGACACAGATGGGGCCAAAAAACGCGCGCTTTCCTATCTTCACCGGGCTTTGCTGGGGCACAAATGCCCGGAGAGCCGCCGCACCTGCATGGTTTCCGCACACGGCGACTGGTAACCAAAAGTCTAACAGACAAAATGTTGCAATTCGACGGACAGTAACCTAATGTCTTTTTTGTAAGAAAAACAACTATGTTGTGGCTCGAAAAAAATAAATGACTTGACAAAAAGACTAAAAGGGAATGTGCACATGCGCAATAAGCTGAGAACACTCGCCGCTCCGCTGGCAATGGCTGTAGCAACAACGCCGGCTTTGGCCGCAGAGCCGGTCGGACGTGCGTCACCGACTGTAGAAGACCTGAAGGTTGAAATAAATCAACTGACAGCAGAAATGGAGAAACTTAAGAATGGCGATTCGCCCTTCACAGTGAACGGTTATTACCGCCTTCAGGCCACGTCGCAGAGCCTGGACGAGACCAACGACAACAGCAGTGCCTTTGTAGATCAGCGCCTGCGCGCAAAGATCAGCGGCGACCTCAACGATAACGTGACTGTAGTCTGGTACGGTGAGTTCGATTCTCCGTGGGGTGAGACGGGAAGCTGCCAGGGTGACAATTGCGGCAAGCTCAGCGCCGATGGCGTTGGCGTTGAAACCAAAAATGCTTACGCTGAACTGAAGGTGCCAAACAGCGACTGGAAGGTACGGGCGGGCATCCAGGGCTATGGCTTCGGCAAGTACGAGAGTTTCGTCACCAACGACGACATGAATGGCATTTCCTTTGCGGGCAATGTTGGCATGGCCACGCTGACAGGTGGCTGGTTCAAGTGGGAAGAAAACGATAGAGATTCCGCGGACGACGTGGACTTCTACACGGTGAGCGCCGAGCTTCACCCCAGCGAGGTTTTCCACTACGGCCTTACCGGAGCCCAGATCAGCAACAGCAGTCAAGTTGCTCTGAATGGCACGGCGGCTCGAACGGATGACAACTATTTCGGTGCCTACGCCGATTATACCTATAACCAAATGGCCTATAGCGGCTCGGTACTTTACAAAAAATCGTCCGGGCTCGACTCTGACGCAACAGATGGCGACACGTACATGTTGAACCTGTACGCCCAGAGACACTGGGGCAACGCGAGCCTCAAGATTCACGGCATCTACATTCCGGCTGACGACAGCAGCAATGGTGCAGATCGCTTCGCTGCAAACCAGTCAGGCTGGGAGCTGAATAGCAGTAATCTGCAAATCTTCGGAACCGATATCTACTACAACAATGGTTCTCAGGGGGCTAAGTCAGTTTACGATGCAGCTTACCAGGGATACGGTCTGATGGGGCTAATGGTCTCGGGTGATCAGAAGCTTTCTAACGACTACTACCTGAAGTACGGCACCGGTTACTTCCGGGTTGCCGACGACGCGCCCGACAGCGCCACTCAGGCTAACGGCTCGAGCCTCGGCACTGAAGTCGCTGCCCAGTTCGGCAAAAAATTCGCTGGCATATATGACCTCAGCCTGCGTGGATCCTATGGCTTCATGGGAGACTTTTACGGAGACAACCCTGAGGACACCTACAAGGTTGTCGCTATGGTCAACATTAGCTACTGATGATCGTGTAATCTCATGATCCTTACGATAACGGCCGGGCAATAGCCCGGCCGTTATTTCTCTGGCGCGCCAGGGATTGATATTCAGCGTAAGCGTCCCTCCCACGTAGTTGACTTACCCCACATCCCCAAGCGGTCGTAATAAGTCCGGCGAGACCTTGTATTGCCGGGTAGGCCTTCGAAGGTCACTTTCAGGCGACCCACAATCTTTTCTATATCTTTAGCTAGCCTGAGCTAAGCTTCCAGTATGTATTCACACTCTTCATTCAGAACTGGTTGACACTGTATCCTTTACCCCACAAAGAACGCCCATGAACTTTAAACGTCTGGAAACTTTTATCTGGGTTGCTACCCTCGGGAGCTTTCGCAAGGCGGCGGAGCGGCAGAACACCACGCAACCCGCAATATCCAATCGAATAGCAGCGCTTGAAGAGGAACTGGGCGTTCAGCTTTTTGAGCGGGATTCCGGCCGCACCATGTTGACCACCCGGGGGCAGGAACTGCTGCCGTACGCCGAGAAAATCGTCTCCATGTCGCAGCAGCTTCGCAAACGGGCCGACAGGGTCGCGTTGCTGTCCGGCATCTTGAGACTTGGCGTTTCCGAGACCATCGTCCACTCCTGGCTGCCATACTTTTTCCGCAAGCTGAATGAAAACACACCAAACCTGGACGTGGAGATCACCGTCGACGTCACCGGGAACCTCCGCACCGGCCTGATGGACCGAACCTTCGATCTCGCTTTCCTGATGGGTCCAGTTTCCGAACCTAAAATTGAAAACCTGGACCTGTGCAGCTTTCCCCTGATCTGGGTCGCAAGTCCCTCGCTGAAACTGCCAGACCGAAAACTGGAGCTCGAGGAACTGGCCCAGTGGCCCATCATTACCTACGCCAGAAACACCAAGCCGTTTGCCGAAATCAGCCAGAAATTCAGCGAACTGGACGAACTGCCAGCACGCTTCTATTCATCCAGTTCACTGGCAGCATGTCGCCGGCTGACGCTGGATGGCATTGGTGTGTCGGCACTACCAATGAGCGTGATATCTGACGGCCTGAAAAGCGGGCGCCTGATCACTCTGGATGCCGCCTGGACACCATCACAACTGGCGTTCACAGCCTCGTACCCCAGCGTGCCGTTTAATCCGATAGCCGAACTGGCCGCCAACCTGGCGGTCAACGTTTCGAAACAGTACGTGGAACCGGACATCACGAAAACTTATCACCAAACGTAAAAAACCATAATTAGACTTTTTCGCCAATAGGAATAACCTGATCCATAACCACATAACAAATTCAATCAGGGGTAGCCGAGATGCAGACCGGCGATTATTCAGACTTCAAAACAGGCCTGCTTGACCAGGTATCTGAGCTACGCGCACACATACGTTCCGGTACCCATACCGGAACCACCAGCGGCAAGGCACAGAGCCTGGTTCAAGGCAATGTCGTCATCCTGCCGGCCGACTGGGCAAACGATTTTCTTCTGTTTTGCCAGAACAATCCTGTCGCCTGCCCCCTGATTGGCGTCTCCCAGACCGGTGACCCCATGCTGCCGGGCCTTGGGCGTGATCTGGACATCCGAACCGACATCCCCGAGTACCAGATCTTCCGCAACGGTGAACGGGCTGAGACTGCCACTGACATTCGCGATGTGTGGCGCAACGATTTCGTGACGTTCGTACTCGGCTGCTCCTTCTCGTTCGAAGATGCGCTGGTCCGTGCCGGCCTGTCCATCAGGAACGTCGAGCAGGGACAGAACGTATCCATGTATCGCTCGAACATTGCCACCCAATCGGCCGGCCGGTTCCACGGCGACATGGTGGTATCCATGCGGCCGTTCAAAGCTGCCGATGCCATCCGGGCGATTCAGATCACCACCCGGCTACCCAAAGCGCACGGGGCGCCGGTGCACATCGGGGATCCGGCCCTGATCGGAATCAACGATATCCACGCTCCGGATTTTGGCGACGCCGTCACCATCGGCGGTGACGAGATACCCGTCTTCTGGGCCTGCGGCGTGACACCGCAGGTCGCCCTGGAGAATGCACGCCCCCCGATCGCGATCACTCACGTACCGGGAAAAATGCTGCTCACCGAGCGGCTCAACGAAGAACTGGCGGTGCTGTAGCAACTGCCAATTGATGACCAAAGCAACAACAACAAAAGAACGGGAGAATCGATATGTTCAAACAACTTGCGACAGCCACCCTGATGGCAGGGTTTTTCTTCACCACCGCAGTCAACGCAGCCCAATGGCACATGCCGACGCCCTACGGCGATGCGAACCTGCCAACCAAAATCGCCTATGAGTTCGCTGAAGACATCAAGGCAGGCACCAACGGCGACATAGCCATCACCGTCCACTCCGGCGCCTCACTGGTCAAACATCCGGAAATCCCGCGGGCCGTCCGCACAGGGCAGGTTCAGCTGGGGGAAATCTTCATCGGCATCATGGGTAACACCCATCCGGTGTTCAAACACGACAACATTCCGTTTCTGGCAACCAGCTTTGAGGATGCAAAACGGCTGTGGGAAGCGGCAAAACCCGAGGTGGAAAAACAACTCGATAAAGAGGGCATGAAGCTGCTTTACACGGTACCGTGGCCCGCCCAGAGCCTCTATACAAAGGCTCCGGTCAACACCATGAGCGACCTGGAAGGCCTGAAGATGCGTGCCTACAGCCCGTCCACTTCACGGCTGGCTGATCTCATGAACACCACCCCGACCACCGTTCAGGTACCTGAGATCCCCCAGGCATTCAGCACTGGCATCATTGACGCGATGATTACCTCCCCATCCACCGGCGCCAACGGCCAGGCCTGGGATTACCTCTCTCACTACACTGACATCAAAGCCTGGATTCCCAAGAACGTTGTCGTTGTCAACAAACGCGCCTTTCGCCGCCTGAGTGAGGAACAACAACAGGTCATTCTCGACGCCGCCGCGGCAGCCGAAACGAAGGGCTGGGAGGGCGTTCGAGTAACCGCCGCCGAAGACACGGCGACGCTGGCAGAGAACGGTATCGAAGTATCCGAGCCATCCGAACAACTGATGCAGGAATTCCAGAAGATCGGCGACATCATGATCCAGGAATGGGAAGAAGAAGCTCCGAAGGAAGTTGGCACTATTCTGCAAAACTACCGTTAACGGTCCATTCACAAGACGCTTTCCCCTGGTATTCCAGCGGGAAAGCCGCCTTGGGAGGCATCTTCCATGAGTACCCTTCGAGACAAGTTTTACCTGGCGTCTGGTTACGCAGCGGGGTTCTGCATTGCACTGATCATGGTTGTGATCCTGGTGCAGATTGTCGGCCGGCTGTTCGGCTTTATCATCCCTTCTGCTGAAAACGTGTCCGGGTATGCTCTCGCGGCTTCTACGTTTTTCGGGCTTGCCTACACCTTTCACGAAGGTGGCCACATCAGGGTGACCCTGGTCATCCAGAAATGGTCCCCCCGGGCGCGATTCGCTCAGGAGCTGGCGGTACTCATCCTTGGCCTCGGCCTTGCGTGCTTTATGACATTCTACTGCTGGCACATGGTGTGGGAGTCCTACGTTTTCGAGGAGGTCTCACACGGCTACATTCCTATTCCACTCTGGATCCCTCAGATCCCGGTGGGCCTGGGCACCTTAGCGCTTACGATCGCGATCCTCGACGACCTTATCGCCGTGCTGCAAAAACGTGTGCCTTCTTACCAACAGCACGAAGATGACATCAATCTGGAGGAAATCTGATGGATACCACGCTGCTTTCCATCGCCCTCGCTGCCTCCATGATATTGATGCTCGCGCTTGGCGTCTGGGTATCTTTGACATTGGTCGGCATCGGTGTCCTTGGGCTGCTGTTGTCCGGCAATGACCAGATCGGCCTTCTGTTTGCGACCTCCAGTTGGGGCGCAAGCACCGGCTGGTCTCTGACCGCACTGCCGATGTTCATCTGGATGGGCGAGGTTCTGTTCCGTACTCGCTTGTCCGAGGACCTGTTTAAGGGACTGTCACCCTGGATGGGTGGTTTACCGGGCAAGCTGCTGCACGTAAACATTCTCAGCTGCGGTATATTCGCCGCGGTGTCCGGCTCGTCGGCCGCCACGGCGGCCACCATTGGCCGCATGACCCTGCCCGAGCTCAAGGCTCAGGGTTACAGCGACCGCATGGCTGTCGGTACCCTTGCCGGTTCCGGCACCCTTGGGCTGCTGATACCACCGTCTATTATTCTGATCGTTTACGGCGTGGCGGCCGAAGTGTCCATCGGCCGCCTGTTTATCGCCGGCGCTCTTCCTGGCCTCATGCTGGTGGTCATGTTTATGGGGTACACCATGGTGTGGGCGACATTGAACAAGGATGAGATGCCCAAGCATAAGAAAGAGCACATCTCGTTCTCAGCCAAGATCAAGGCGCTGCGAATGCTGCTGCCGATTGTGGGCCTGATTGTATTTGTGCTTGGCTCGATCTATGCCGGCTTTACCACACCCACTGAGGCTGCCGCCCTCGGCGTTTTTGGTGCCCTGTTGCTGGCGGCTGTCACCGGTTCCCTGAACGCCGACAGTTTCAAGGCAAGCCTGCTGGGCGCGGTCAAGAGCTCCTGCATGATTGGCCTGATTCTGGTGGGCGCGCATTTTCTCACCTTGTCCATGGGCTTTCTCGGCATTCCAAGAGAGTTGGCGGAATGGATTGGCAGCATGTCGCTCTCTTCTTTCGAACTGCTTGTCTGCCTGACTGCCCTCTTCGTTCTACTGGGCTGTTTCCTGGATGGCATTTCCGTGGTGGTTCTTACCGTCGCCGTGGTCATGCCCATGGTCCAGCAGGCCGGCATCGACATGCTCTGGTTTGGCATTTTTATTGTTCTGGTGGTTGAGATGGCACAAATCACACCGCCGGTGGGTTTTAACCTGTTCGTGATCCAGGCATTGACCGGGAAAGACATCCTCTACGTTGCCCGAGCTGCGCTCCCCTTTTTCCTGCTGATCATGGCGGCGCTGTTTCTGATCGGCTGGTTCCCGGAAATTGTCACCTACCTCCCTCAAACCATGAGCCGAGGCTAGCGCACATTCACTTGTTTCTGGAGACAACCAATGAAACTCAACTGCGATATGGGCGAGAGCTTCGGTAGCTGGACCAAGGGCATGGATGCCGAGGTCATGCCCTACATTGATATGGCCAATATTGCCTGCGGCTTCCATGCCTCAGACCCGCTGACCATGGACCGCACCGTCAGAACCGCGATTGTCGAGAAGGTCGCCATCGGCGCGCACCCCGGCTATCCGGATCTGTTGGGCTTCGGCCGGCGTGACATGGAGTTTGCACCCGAGGAACTCCAGGCCCTGCTGGTGTATCAGATCGCTGCGCTGGACGGCATCTGCCGCACCCACGGCACAGCCATCGAATACATCAAACCCCACGGCGCGCTCTACAATAAAATGGCGGTGGACCGCACAACCCTGACAGCGGTGATGGCTGCAGTAAGCAACTATGCGCCCCACTGCCCCCTGGTGGTCATGGCAACACCCGATGCCGACGAGGTTCTGGCACTGGCCGCCGACGTGGGCATCGATGTGTGGTTCGAGGCGTTTTCCGACCGTGCGTACAGCGACGAAGGCCGACTGGTTAAACGCTCGGTGAAGAACGCGGTTCACGACACGCGGGAAGCCATAGAAAGGCAGGTAACACAGATCATCACCGAAGGCAGCGTCACGTCGATCTCCGGCAAACGTATCCCGATAAAGGCCGACACCCTCTGCATTCATGGCGACAGCCAGCATGCTGTAGAAGCGGCCAGGCACATGCGGCAGGTCGTCGAGTCGCTATGATCATTGAAGCCGTCAACGAAAGTACGTGCATCGTCTACTTTGGTGACCGTATCAGCGATGACATCGCCGGCCAGGTCAAGTGGGCCACGGAGGCCATTCGCCAGAACCTGTCGGACCTGGTGATTGACCTGGTGCCTTCGTATACCTCCGTGCTGGTGTGCTATGACGCCGACAGGACCGACCGCTTCGGCATCGCGTCCCGGCTGCGCAAGGCATTGAGCGAGGGCGAACAGGAGGCGCCGGATGAAAGCGCTTCCAGCACCATCGAGTTGCCGGTCTACTACGGCGCCGAAGTAGGCCTGGACCTGGACGAGGTGTGTGACTATTCAGGCCTGAGCCGGAACGAAGTGGTGCGCATCCACAGTGAGCAGACCTACCGCGTTTACGCCATTGGATTCAGCCCGGGGTTCGCTTACCTCGGCATTACCGACCAGCGAATTGCCCTGCCCCGCAAAGCCACGCCCCGACAGAAAATACCCACCGGGAGCGTTGGTATTGCCGGCTCGCAGACCGCCATCTATCCCAGCGCCACGCCGGGCGGGTGGCAGATAGTCGGTCGCACGCCTCAAAAAATGATCGATTGGGACAGCGATTCCCTGGCGCTGGTATCAGTAGGGGATAGGGTGCGGTTCCGGTCGATTGACCGCCAGGAATATCTGGACCTGGGAGGCAGCCTCGATGAGTTTTGAAGTTCTGGATGGCGGCATGCTGGCCTTATTGCAGGACCCTGGCCGGTATGGCTATCAGCACATTGGCGTGACCACCGGCGGTCCCATGGACGAGCATGCCTTTCGTTGGGCCAATCGCCTGCTCGACAATCCACCGGAGGCAGCGCAGATCGAGATCAATATTGGAAAACTGAGCCTGCTGGCCCATGAGGATACCTGCATCGCGCTCACGGGTGCGGACCTCGGAGCGCAGATCAATGGAGAGGCGGCAGCACCCTGGCATACCTATCAAATCCACCGGGGAGACCATATCGAATTCGGCATGCCGGTGGCCGGACTAAGGGCCTACCTTGCCGTCGCCGGGGGGCTGAAGCCCACCGTGAAACTGGGTAGCTGCGCCACCGTCGTGCGCGAAGGCCTTGGAGGACTGGATGGACGCGGGCAAAAGCTGGCCAAAGGCGACTGCATCGGGTTTGACCGCAGCCATCCGAAGACCATGACACGCCTGCCAGCCGGGGAAATCCCGGACTATAACCAGGACCTCCACATCGGTGTGATCCCCAGCTACCAATACCCGCACTTTTCTCCGGGTGAGCGTATGAAGTTTTTCACGGGTTCTTACGAGGTCAGCCAGCGGATCGATCGAATGGGCTACCGGTTAACGGGCGATCCCATTCACTCTGAGCTGGACGGCATCATCTCCGAAGGCATTGCCTATGGCGCCATTCAGGTGCCGAGCGATGGCCAGCCGATCGTCCTGATGAAAGACCGGCAAACCATCGGCGGCTACCCGAAAATAGGCTGCCTGAGCACCCTGGACGCCGGCCAACTGGCACAGCGCGGGCCCGGCGCCCTGGTTCGCTTTTACCTTTCAGATGTCGCCGACGCCGAAGCCCAGCGTGCGATCTTCAACCACAAGCTGGAGAGGTGGAAACCATTATTCCCCGGCCCTTAGCCGGGTAAAAAACTCTTGCAACTGACGAATCGCCAGTTTATTCCAGCTCATAGAAAATTGATTCGCCAAGAATGGTGGCCTGAGCAAGGTAGTTGAGGTCACCGTCTTTCGTCCCGACTGCAGAGAAAGTCTCCCGCCAGTATTTCTCGACCGCATTAACCATTTTCTCGATCACCGTTTTGGCATGCCCGTTGTCGAGGCCAAACCGGTCGCAGTTGCTGATGGCATTCTGGAGGTTGGCCTTCCGGCCCCATTCTCCAACAGCCATGGCCTGATCCGCGGAAATGCCGGTCCTGGGCTGCGGACAAACATCATAGGCCGGCGTGAGATCCAGGCATTGGCCATCCCAGAAACAGGCGTGGTTGCGCGCATGGTCATCCACATTCCCGATAAGGATATTGAACACCATTCGCCGAAACAGTTCGGTGCCGTCCTTCCGGAAATCCCGTGCATACCGGCGCAGCACATCCGCCAGACCAAGGTAGCTTGAATAACCGGCCCGGACCGCATATTCATCCAGATTCAGGAGCGTCATGGCACTAATCATATGCCTGCGATGAACCCCCTCCGGCGTAACGACACGATCAAACCGGCGAACCAGAATTACCCGTTTGTTTAAAGCCTCCACGATGCGGGTTTCAGCAACATGAATTCCCGCCTTGAGAGCCAACTGCATACCTCCGCCTTCAATACCGACCATATCGGCGGAGTCCTTGCTGGAGCTGAACTTGGCAATCCAGTATTCCCCATCTTTATGAAGAAGAGCCTTTGGACGTGCACCGCCGACGCTTGTTCCGTGATTCAGGGCGGCATCGAGATGTGGATCCAGAGCCTTACCCTGGTCGATCCGGTCAGCCGCCTCCAGCAGGTCTTCCAGCGGTGCCGCGTAACTTTTCTTCGGAACGTAGCGCCTCGGATCGCTCGTTGCGTCCAAAGCACCGATACGGTCCGGCCCCGCCCGAAGCAGGAAGTCGATCTCGCCAAGTTCGCTTGCTTTCCTGCCAGGTGCGTTCGCATAGTCCCGCATCATGACATTACGCCCCCAAGCGTCCGGGGAAGCATCGCGAACGGGGCTGTTCAGTTCGGCATCAAGCACATATTCATCGCCAGTCAGCTCACCCAGAGTGCAACCGGAAGGTGCCAGGGAAATCGCATTGTCGCGTTCGAGGTAACTACGTGCATAACGAAAGACATGCTCGTAGCCATTGAAAGCAACTACGCCACACACCACCGGATCGGTTTGCCCCGGAAGGTAGAGCCAGAGAAAGGCCTCTTCAGAAATCATTGTCGATCTCCTTTTTTCCGCCCTTTCCGTGGACACCAACATTTCGGGTTGTCGAGCCCGAAGCACGTATCCCAGGACGTGATGAAAGCTTCACCATCGCATCCAGGAGAGAACTAACAGTGCCGGAAGATGCCTGGCCACTGAGTGGGAGCGTTGAAAGAAGAGGCAGACCCAGAACCCAAAAGGCACTAACCACAAGACCAAAATCCGCTGCCGGATCACCGCTCTCCAAGGCACTGATATGCCGTCTGTCTACACCTCCCAGGCGCTTGCCCAGTTCGGACTGACTCCACTTACGCTCCTTCCGGGCGGCTGCAATCAGTTCACCGGTAACCTTCAGGGCATCCTGAACCTGCCGGATATTGTAGGTTTGGGCTTCTATCGACTTAGGCATTGTTCACCAAAGCGTACAAATCAAGGGTTTCTATACAGTTTAGTGAACATACGATAAATATCAATGAAAAATAGACAATAAAACGTACAAATCGACCTCATATGTACGCTTTAAAGAATAGAAATAGGAAAGGGAGCGCGCAAACAAACACCGGCAGGTTTCAAAAATAGGCGATATCGCCAAGGCAAGAACAAGCGAGGCCGCCCCATAACCCGCAGGCTACAAAGCGGCCACCGAACAGAGTCAGAGGAGAAGGGACCGAATATCCCCCAACAACTGACTCAACACCGAGGTAAACCGAGCCGCATCTGCCCCGTTCACCGCTCGATGATCATAGGACAGCGACAGGGGCAGCATCAGCCGCGGCTGGAAATCCTTGCCATCCCAGACCGGCTTCATCGCCGCTTTTGAGACACCAAGAATCGCCACCTCCGGCGTATTCACAATAGGCGTGAACGCCGTGCCACCGATACCACCCAGGCTGGTGATGGTAAAGCAGGCACCCTGCATTTCGGCCGGTTTAAGCTGCTTGTCCCGCGCCTTCTGCGCCAGGTCCGCGCTTTCCGCCGCGAGCTCCCAGAGCCCTTTCTTGTCGACATCCTTGATCACCGGCACCATCAGCCCGTGAGGCGTGTCCACCGCAATGCCAATGTGAATGAACTGCTTGCGGATCACTTCCTTGCGGTCCATATCCAGCGACACATTGAACTGCGGCAACTCCGCCAGCGCCGTGGCGCAGGCTTTCAGCAGGAACGGAAGCGGTGTCATCTTCACACCTTTCTTCTCGCCGGCCGCCTTCTGGGCCTTGCGGAAGTCTTCCATATCGGTGATATCCGCGTCCTCGAACTGGGTGACGTGAGGCACGTTCAGCCAGCTACGCTGCATATTGTTCGCCGTGGCAAACATCATGCGCGACATGGATTCACGCTCAATCTCACCAAACTGGCTGAAGTCCGGCAGTTTCACGCCAGGAATACCGGCGCCACCGCCACCAGCCACGGTGCTGCCCTGCTGCGTCTGCTGCAGCTGGCTTTTCACGTAGGCCTGGACATCGTCTTTCAGGATGCGACTTTTCGGGCCGGAACCCTTGATGCGAGTCAGATCTGCGCCGAATTCACGGGCCAGCTTACGCACCGCCGGGCCCGCGTGAACCTTGGCACCCGGTGCCGGTGGCTCGTAGGTTGCCGAGGACTGCTCCGGCTTCGGTTCAGAAGGCTTGCCTTTCGATTCAGGCTCACCCTCCTGCTTTTCCTTACCGGAAGACTCAGACGCCTCGGACGACGCGTCCTCTTCGCCTTCGTCACCACCCTCTTCCACGATGGTCATTTCAACCAGATCGAGACCTTCGGAGATCTTGTCGCCCTCGGACACCAGAACCTTGCCGATCTTGCCGGCATAGGGAGATGGAATCTCCATGGTGGCCTTGTCGGACTCCACGGTCACCAGTGCGTCGTCCGCCTCAACCTCATCACCTTCGCTGACGTTGATCTCGATCACTGGCACATTGTCGAAGCCGTCCAGCGCGGGCACCTTCACGGTTTCCTTACGGGAACCGCCGGATTTCTTCGGTGCCGGTTTTTTCTCTTCGGACTTGGCGTCTTTGTCGTCCGACTTGGCTTCCGCCTCGTCTTTCTCATCGGACTTGGCGTCTTCGCCAGAATCCTTGCCGTCATCCGAGTCACCGGCGTCGCTGCTGGCTTCCATCATCCCGACAACGTCGCCTTCCTTGACCTTGTCACCCACTTTGACGGTGATCTTGGTAATTTTTCCGGCACCCGGTGACGGCAGCTCCACCGATGCCTTGTCGGACTCCACCGTCAGTATCGGATCTTCTTCCTCAACCGAATCTCCCTTACTGACGAGCACTTCAATAACCTCGACCTCGTCTGCACCGCCGAGATCCGGAACCTTGATTTCCTGTTCACTCATGGCGGTCTCCTTAGCTCAGCACCGGGTTCGTTTTGTTGCGATCGATTCCGTACTTACGCATAGCCTCGAGAACCACGTCGTTCTTGACTTCGCCATCCCTTGCCAGGGCCGCCAGCGCGGTCACCGCCACGTAGTAACGATCCACTTCGAAGTGGCTGCGCAATTTCTCGCGCGTATCACTGCGACCGAAACCATCGGTGCCCAGGGTCAGATAGGTTTTCGGAATGTACGCCCGCACCTGTTCAGACAACAGCTTGATGTAGTCGGTGGACGACACCACCGGCCCCTGCTGCTTCTCCAGGCATTGAGTAAGGTACGACTTCTTGGGCGTATCGTCCGGGTGCAGGCGGTTCCAGCGCTCGATGTGCAGGCCGTCACGGGCCAGTTCATTGAAGCTGGTCACGCTCCAGATATCAGAGGCAACACCAAAGTCTTCTTTCAGCAGTTCCGCCGCCGCGCGCACCTCGTTGAGGATGGCGCCGGAGCCCATCAGCTGAACCCGTGGCGTTTTCTTACGGCCCTTGGTTTCAACGGAATCCAGCAGGTACATGCCCTTGATGATGCCGTCTTCCACTTTCTTGCCGTCCTTGCCTTCCGGCATGGCGGGCTGCTCGTAGTTTTCGTTTTCGATGGTCAGGTAGTAGAAGACGTTCTGGTTGTCTTCAAACATTTCCTTGATGCCATGCTGGACCACCACGGCCATTTCGTAACCGTAAGCCGGGTCATAGGCCTTACAGCTGGGAATGGTCTGGGCCAGGATATGGCTGTGACCGTCCTGGTGCTGCAGACCTTCACCATTCAGCGTTGTTCGCCCGGCGGTACCACCCACCAGGAAACCGCGGGCCTGAATGTCACCCGACGCCCAGGCCAGATCGCCCACACGCTGAAAACCAAACATGGAGTAGAAAATGTAGAACGGTATCAACGGGAAGTTGTTGGTGCTGTAGGAGGTTGCCGCTGCCATCCAGGCCGCCATGGAACCATCTTCGTTGATCCCTTCCTCAAGCACCTGACCTTTCTTGTCTTCCTTGTAGTACATGATCTGGTCACGGTCTTCCGGCACGTACTTCTGGCCTTCAGAGGTGTAGATACCCATCTGGCGGAACATGCCCTCCATCCCGAAGGTACGGGCCTCGTCCGGTACGATCGGAACAATTCGCTTACCGATGCGCTTGTCTTTGGTCAGAGCCGTCAGCAATCGCACGAACGCCATGGTGGTGGAGATCTCACGACCGTTGGAGCCTTCCAGCAAGTTCTTGAAGGTATCCAGTGGCGGCGTCTGCAACGGCTGACAGTCCTTGCGACGCTTGGGATAGAAACCACCCAACTCTTGCCGGCGCTTGTTCATGTAGACAATTTCCGGACTGTCCGGCGCCGGCCGGTAGTAGGGCACGTCCTTGAGCTCTTCGTCTTTCAGCGGCACCGCAAAGCGATCACGGAAGGCCTTCAGTTGCTCGATATCGAGCTTCTTGAGCGAGTGTGCCGTGTTTTGCGCTTCGCCGGCCGTACCGAAGCCATAACCTTTGATGGTATGGGCCAGAATCACCGTCGGCCGCCCGCCATTGTTGTGAATGGCATGGTGATAGGCGGCATAAACTTTGTAGGGGTCGTGACCACCACGGTTAAGCTTGTTGATGTCCTCGTCGGTGAGGTTCTCCACCATCTTGGACAACTCCGGGTACTTACCGAAGAAGTGCTTACGGGTGTAGGCCGGACCGTTGCTCTTGAAGTTCTGCAGGTCGCCGTCAACGGCTTCGTCCATGACACGCTGCATCAGGCCGTCCTGATCCTTCTCGAACAGTGGATCCCACATGCGGCCCCAGACCACTTTCAGTACGTTCCAACCGGCTCCGCGGAACACGCCTTCCAGTTCCTGGATAATCTTGCCGTTACCACGCACAGGGCCGTCGAGACGCTGCAGGTTACAGTTAACGACAAAAATCAGGTTGCTGAGGTTTTCGCGGCCGGCCACAGAGATGGACCCCAGGGTTTCCGGCTCATCACACTCGCCGTCACCGACAAAGCACCACACCTTGCGGTCACCCATGTCGATCAGCTCGCGGCTGTCCAGATACTTCATCACGTGGGCCTGGTAGATCGCCTGGATCGGCCCCAGCCCCATGGATACCGTGGGGAACTGCCAGTAATCCGGCATCAGCCAGGGGTGCGGGTAGGATGACAGGCCGTCGCCGTCAACCTCTTCCCGATACTTGTCCAACTGAGCTTCGTCAAAACGCCCTTCCAGGTAGGAACGGGCATAAATGCCCGGAGAGGAATGGCCCTGGAAATACACCAGATCCGATTCACGCTTCTCGTCACCGCCGTGGAAGAAGTAGTTAAAGCCAACATCGTACAATGTGGCCGCCGAGGAGAAGGATGACACGTGCCCGCCAAGATCACCCGGGCGCTGATTGGCCCGCAGCACCATGGCCATGGCGTTCCAGCGGATCAGCGAGCGAATACGCCGCTCCATGAACAGATCACCCGGCATTCTGGATTCCTGGGTGACAGGAATCGTGTTGCGGAACGGCGTGGTGATGGAATAGGGCAACTCGGTGCCGTCGCGGCTGGCTCGTTCGGAGAGCCTTTCGAGAATGTACTTGGCGCGATCAACGCCCTCCTGTTCGATCAGAGACTCCAGCGCATCCAGCCATTCACTGGTCTCTATGGGATCATCGTCCTGGTACATCAAACCTCCCCTTGGCATTAAAAAGTGCAGCGCACGCCACGATCAGCAGCTGAGCGCCTTGCAATATCGATAAGCTGCGATGAAATGCAGAGCGTTTTATTATGGGTATCCGCCAGTTCGTTACCTTGAACAAGCATAGAACACGATCGCCAGTTTTACTGCCTGAAGCGCCCTTGCGTCACTCGGCTTTTGGCCAGGCGAATCAGGTAGCATTCACATACCGGCACAACCATACCGACGATTAGGTAGTATTTTTACTACATTTCGGCATGAAAGTTCAATTTTTGAGGAAAATTCACCATAGCCTGTCGGACTATTTCGGTTACTTACGTAAGAATGGCGCCTTTTTCTCTCTCAAACAAGCACATTCAGACCAAGGTCGTAGGATTCCTACCAATTTGATTAGACCTGAAAATACTTTTAGATTTATGTATACTCGCCTGCCCGTTTTTTGACCAGCGGAGCGGTGGCAACGCCCACCCCTCCAGAATATGGCTCACAACCAAAGAGGGCGATCTATGAACTCCATCGTCACGTTCCCGAACCGGATTCCAACCGCCGAGTTCGAAGAGCGGCGTTTCAAGGTCTACACAGACCGCCAGCTCGATAAAATTGACGTTATCCAGAATCTCCCTGAAGAGACCCTGTTTGAAATGAAGGTGGTGGCCAGCGTGCTGCCCTTCCGCGTTAACGAATACGTGATCAATGAGCTGATCGACTGGAACAAGGTGCCGAATGACCCACTTTACCAGTTGGTGTTTCCCCAGAAGGGCATGCTGAAGGACGAGCATTACGAGCGCATGGCAAAGATGCATCGTGAGGGCGCGGAAAAGAAAGAAATACAAGCCGTGGCGAAAGAAATTCGCGACGAACTGAACCCGCACCCGGCCGGCCAGATGGAAATGAACATGCCGGAACTGAACGGCGAAGTACTGGACGGCGTTCAGCACAAATACCGTGAAACCATTCTGTTCTTCCCGGCCCAGGGCCAGACCTGTCATTCCTATTGCACCTTCTGCTTCCGCTGGGCGCAGTTCGTGGGCGACAAGGACCTGAAGATGGCCAGTACCGAAGCGGAAAAGCTTCACGGCTACCTCCAGGAGCATACTGAGGTCAGCGATCTGCTGGTCACCGGTGGCGACCCCATGGTGATGAAAACCAAGAATCTGGTCCAGTACCTGGAGCCTCTTCTGCAGCCGGAGTTTGATCACATCCAGACCATCCGCATCGGCACCAAGGCCCTGACCTTCTGGCCCTACCGCTTCGTGACCGACAAGGATGCGGACGAACTGATTGACCTGTTTGCCCGCCTTGTGGACGCCGGTAAGCACGTGGCCATCATGGCGCACTACAACCACTGGCAGGAAATCACCACCGATATCGCGGAAGAAGCCATCCGCCGCCTGCGCGCCACCGGTGCCGAAATCCGCGCCCAGGGCCCGTTGATCAAACACGTAAACGACAACGCAGACGACTGGGCGAAGCTCTGGGATAAGGAAGTACAGCTGGGCATCATCCCCTACTACATGTTTGTGGAGCGGGACACCGGCGCCAAGAACTACTTCGAAGTGCCTTTGGTGGAAGCCTTCAATATCTACCGCGAAGCCATGAAGCAGGTTTCAGGCCTGGCTCGCACCGCCCGCGGCCCGTCAATGAGCGCTGGCCCCGGCAAGGTTGAGGTACAGGGCATCACCGAGATCAACGGCGAGAAAGTGTTCGTGCTCCGGTTCATCCAGGCCCGCAACCCGGATTGGGTACAGCGCCCGTTCTTCGCCAAGTACAGCGAAACAGCCACCTGGCTGCATGAGCTGGAACCGGCCCTTGGAGAAGATAAGTTCTTCTTTGAGGATGAGTATGAGCAGATGAAAAAAGGGAACGGCTGATAGACAAGCCCGCCTTGACCAGCCAATCGGCGGCGCCAGAGAACAAAAGTCAGGGCAGGCAATCAATCCAGTGTTATGGCGCCCGGGCCGGACATGACCAGGCGTACCAGATCCACCTGGCGGGATATGTTCAGCTTGTTCATGATCGTCTTCAGTTGGGTTCGGGCGGTATAGATACTCACCTGCCTGAGATCCGCAATTTCGGACAGGCTTCTGCCCTCCACCAAGCGAGCCAGCAACTCTGACTCGGTGGGGGACAAATTGTAGAGCTCGGCAAGGGATCGCGGACACAGTCGACCTGGCTCGTAGGTGCCGATCCATACCGCTGCGCGCACACCATCAAGAAAAAGGCTGTCTGAGGGCTCCGGGAGTTCCATTGGCGTGACCTGGATATAAAGGCCGGGAGGGCCTCTGGACAGGAGCCGGAGCGTCGTATCGGTGAATGCGCTTTCTCTGGCCAGCGCAGCGGCAATACGGCCCTGCAGTTGCCTATTGTCTCGTGCGCCGGACGCCTGCAACCTTCTATTTAAGGTCCGTAGCAAGGGAGAATTGCGCAGCACCTGCTCGGCGCGATTGTTGGCGTGCACGATATCGCTCATGCCATTGAGCAGGACCACCCCCACTGGCATACGATCCAGCAAAACGGCGAGTCCCGAGACCATTTGGTCAACTGCCTGGAGTCGGGCGTGAAGGATCAGGGCACGGTTTAGATGTGGAGTCAGGGCTTGAAGTATCGCGACCTGGGCAGCGCTGAAAGCTCCGGGGCGCGGAGGACGTTGCAGAATAATGCCAAGATTCCGGCGCCCTTCATCAAACAAGCCTGAATGCAGGGTATGCCGAAAACTCTGGGGCAGCATAAGCTCGTTATAAAAGAGCCGCGCGTCTCCAGTCAGGTCAGCCGGGCGCGGCCCGGTCACGGCATCGACAACTACCCTTCCGGGGTTGTCCTGGATCAAAGCGGGAGACGGGTCGTAGCGGAATAGCTCGTTGTTATAGCACTGAATCCAGTCAGGGTCGATCTCATGCGAGACACTGACATTTCCGCTGGAGCCGCCTTTACTCGAGCCACCTTTAAAAGTGGAGAGGATACAGCCTGAGCTGGCGCCCGTGGCTCTGATGATGGTTTGCAGAACATCTGACCACCCCTCGGTTTTGCCGGCAGCTGCATATATCTGGTCAATGGATTCAAAGACTATTCCTTCCTCCAATTGTGCCCTCCCTTTATAAAATCAGGTAGCTGCCTGGCATTAATCGTTATACGTCGAGGTTTCTCCAGTAAGCCGGTAAACTGGCTGTCGCTCATGGGGGACCCATCCGTGGCAGACGCTCAGTAGAACCGACATAGCCCATCTTTGTGTACATATCGATATATCAACCATAGGTATGGATCGACCAGAAAACAAACAAATCTTCCCAGGGGCACCCGCCGGGGCTTTGCCGCAGTTGAAGACTCCTGATCGTCTTCACGAGCTAAAATTTGAATTTTGTCAATTTCCCGACATACACCGTCATACACCATATGGGTGATGCCAATGCCTGCCGGTTTATCTAGGTTGAAAGTCCCGAACACCAGAAAAACGGTAAGGAGTTTCCCATGGTCAGGCATCACACGCATCGCCTCTGGTTGCTACTCTATTCATTAGTGGCGGCTCTTGTTCTAACCGGTTGTGGCGGAGGAGGAGGCGGCGGAAGCTCCACTCCTGCAGAGCCCGAAAACACCTCAACTGTATCTGGCACGGCTGCGGCCGGTGCCCCACTCGTTGGTTTTGTCGGTGCACGTGACGTCAACGATGAAACCGCTCCCCCCGCCGATATCAATGCCGACGGCTCCTTCGAGATTGATCTCTCATCGCTCGATGCGCCCGTGCTGCTCTATGCCAGCGGCATTGCGGGCGGTAATGCCTACCAGTTGTTGTCCGTGGTCTTTGCAAACGACCTGGACGGCACAGTCAACATCACCCCTCTGACCGACCTGATCGTTGGCAACGCCGTTGGGCAGCCGCCGCAGACCTTTTTTAACAACCCGGATTTCAGCCTGATTCGTGAGGCGGAAGTTGAAGCTCAAAAGGCGGCCCTCAAAGCACGCCTGCAGCCACTGCTGGACGAACTGGGTGTTGAGCCGGACTTCGACCTCCTCAAATCCGCGTTTACCGCCAACCGTACCGGATTTGACACGGTGCTGGATGTGCTTGACGTCCAGATTGACCTGGGCACTGAAAAAGCAACCATCACCAACCGTCTCAATCGCACCCAAAGTATCGAAAATACGTTCATGCAGCCGAAAGAAGGCGAGCTCGCCGTTGACGAAAACGAAATCAGCAATGGCGTGTCCGAACTTCAGAAACTGGACGCGCTTGCAAACTCCTTTGCAACCGCCCTGGACAACCAGGATGGCACCGCCCTGGAAGCTCTGGCCACCGCCGACTACCTCAACAACGGCGAAGACATCGCCGGCCTTCAGACCCGTCTTTTCAACTCGGCTCCAGGCATTGAAGACGCCGGCGAGCTGGCGGATGCCGTCCGTAACTGGTCTCTTGTTGACCTGGACAGCACCAATGGCACCGCACAACTGAACATCGGCGCCCCTCAGGGTCCCTGGAACCTTGTTAACGTTGATGGCGACTGGAAAGTTAAGGGCAACCAGCTTGAATTCTTTGTCTTTGTTGAAGCAACCCATCTGATTGAAAATGGCGCTGAAACCCCGGAAGTTCTGAACGTCGGAACTCTGATATACGCCGGTTTTCCAGCACCAAGCCTTGGAGCGGCAACTGATTCGTCGGTGGACGTATCCGGGGACTTGAGCATCTTCAACGGCCCTCTTCCCTATGTTGCAGAAGAGGACCGATTCGCTGAATACGAAGTTCTGAACCCGGATGCCATTGCCTCCGGCGATACACTCACCTTCACCTGGAACAACCCGGTCGAGGGAGTGGTCGATTCTGAAGCTTCCTTTACCGTGCGTCGTGGAACTCCTGATCTGACAAATGGCGCGCCGGAGATCACTGCCACCTCCGCAGACCTGACGGGCAATGAGTATGCGTTCGAGTGGACGCTACCACCCGGGTATGATGCCAACGTCGTGCGCAACAACTTTACAGGCCAACTGTCAGGCGGCGTAGGTGCACCTGAAGAGCCAGGCTTCGTAGGCAACCCCCTGGCAAACGACGCCACCAGCTTCACCGGCGAGTTACCCGCAGACTATATTCCCAGCCCAACAGACCAACTACAGTTAATTGTCCGGGATCCCTTTGGCTTGTACGTCGCGGTCAGACTGTTCAATCCGTTTGCAGATCAGGTACCGCCCCCAATGCCAGAAGATGCCCTGATTGGCAGCTGGATTGCCCGTAATACCGATCGTGGGGACAACGCGCCCTGGGTCCAACTGACCTTCCTCGAAGACGGTTCCTACATGCATCAGGAGCTGGATTTGCCTTACCGCCCGGCAGAGGACACCTCGGGGAACACCGGCATCGAATTCGGTCAGTATCAGTGGGATAACCAGACCGGCGAGATAACCGTTCCGCAAATCCTTCGGGATGATAATGGCGACTGGGGACTGACCTCCGTGGCAAATGGGGAAGAGCGACTGTCCTTGCGTGTCGATGGTGACACCCTCACCGCTTTCGATCCGGACTTCGGTCTGACCGAAACCACCGAGTTCACCCGTGTCCCACTGAACCAGTCCGGCATCACCGGTAGCTGGATTATTCAGGATTCGGTAGACCCCACAAACGTTTCTGTCCTGACTATTCTGGCCGATGGCTTTTACTTCCTAGGCACAACTCAACCAGCCGATCAGACCGGAATGCCAGGCCTCGAGTTCGGCAACTTCGCTTATGACAGTCAAACCCTCGTACTGAACCCGACCGCCGTTATTGACCAGAACGGTGAATACGGCCTATCGGATCCGATGCAGGGCTTCGACTATGCCACCGTGATTGATGACGCCTTGATCATTGACGATGGAGAGGAATTCCAACTCAGTGAAATCGCTCCGGGCGTAGCGCCCAGTGACGGCACCGTGACAGTGAATTACGTGAGCCCGGACGATGAAACCACGCCAGGTCCTGCCGTCACGGGAGATTTCCACTACCTGCGCTCCGCCGTTGGCATTGAAAGCTCACGACTGAACAATCCACCGACGGTATTTCAGGCACACTACGCTCACACCGATGCCAGCATTGCGAATAACGCTGACGGTACCGGGACACTCAGTTGGACAGACCTCTGTGTCGGCGACCTGCTGATCGATTCGGGTGCCAGCGAAGACGGACGGGACGCAGTGTTCGATTCCGTCAGTGAATGCCTCGGCCTAAGCAACAGTTTTGGCCTGGCCTTCACGGAAAGCGGGCTCTTCGCAGCGATTGCAGAGAGTACCATCATCGACCCGGAAGACGGCTCTCAGATTATCAACGGCGCTACCGAGATCGACTTCCGGGCGCTTGACGCCGAGCGCAGCCTTTTCATTGCCAACGAGGCAAATACCTTTCAGTACGAGGAGAGTGACGGTAGCTTCACCGAAGGTCGTGACATGAACACTCACGTGCTGAGCAAAAAAGACCCCTCGCTGACTGTCGATGCACTGGCAGGAGACTGGGGCTTCGTCACACTGCGCATCAACCAGACGATGGACCCTAACGATGCCACTGTGCTTGAGCCAAACTTCATGGATTATGGCGCCGGCGCGATCAACTTTACCGTTGACGGCTCTGGTAACACCACGTTGACCGACACAGTCCAGCTACAGCTTCTGCAGGGCCTGAAACCGCAACAGGCCGAGGGTGTATCAATCGATCCGATTATAGAAGAAAACGGCCTTAGCGATGACCTTGGCGCTTTCAGCATCGCGGCCGATGGCACATTGAGCCTGCTCAACGGCGAGCTCGGCGGTTTTGCCTCCCAAAGTGCAGACGTCATGACGCTGGCACTTCCTAATCCGTTCACACCCTACACCGTAGGAACCAAGGAATCGTCGTCCCTCATCGGCGTCAAACTGGACCCGACTTTCCAGGCCGGCGATCTCGCCGGAAAGTCCTACGACCTGATGCTGAAAGGCTACTTCGCCGGTCAGAATTACTATGAGACAGACATCTACCTGCCGGGATCAACTCTGGACTTCGACGGAAGTGGCATGGCCACCTCTCAGAGAGGCCTGACCTTCTCCTACTCGAATTTCGGACTGGACACAGACATTGTGGACGTTACCCGGCAATCTGCCGACCTTGACCCCAACAGCTGGACCTATCAAGTTGATGCTTCAACCGGTTTGATCAGAATGGAAGCGCCTCAATACACCTATTCCGGCGGTAGTATCGCCTATGGCGAACAGTTCGGTTATTCCTCTGCGGACAACCGGTTGTTGGTTCTGGTATCACGCTTTTACGACAATTCCGGTGGAACGCCAATGGGACCCGCAGGCACCTATATAGCCTACGCCATCTGCAATAACTGCAACTAGACAGTTTCTTCTTTTCACTTCAGCCCCGCCCCGAGCGGGGCTTTTTTATGGATTTTTGGCGTATCACTTCGCCCTATGCTTTACTTGAGTAACGCACTTAATATGTACAAAAAAGCAACAGGAGAGTGCTGTTTTGAAAGACTTGGCTTCGGCAGTGCCCCTACTGCTAGACGACCTCTACGAAAACGCGACGGTGCGTGACCAGTGGCCAGGTTTTCTGGAGAAGTTCGCAGGGCTTTTTCGCACAGACACGGCCACAATCAGGCTGACCGACTTGAACGACCCCGTGGTGTACCAGTCTTTCACCACCGGCTTTCGCCAAAGCATTAATCGGGTCTACGAAACCGCTGCCGTCGAACAGGACCCGTTCCGGGACATCCTGGCGACAAGCCCTATCGGCAAGGCTGTTGTCAGCACCTCAGTCATGAGGGACCGGGATTTTGAGCGCTCTGATCACTACCAGAAAATATTCCGGCCCAATGGCAACTTCTACGCCCTGGGCACCCAATTCGAGCGGCAGAATGGCCAGGCAATGCACATCGGCGTTCACCGGCCAAAAGGCAAAGGCGCCTTCAGCATTGAGGAACAGTCCATTCTTGAGCTATTCAGTCCCCATTTGCGCAGAGCCTGCGGCCTCGCCCGCCTGATGGGCGACCTCAATCAGGCACTGAGCGGCGCCCGCCAGGCTCTGGACAAACTGCCGTTCGGGGTCTGGCACACAAACGCTAAACTCTCAATGCAGTGGATGAACTCGACGGCCGAGGAAGCACTGGCCGCCCGCACCTATGGTCTGGGGCTGACAGGGAACCACCTCAACCTTGTTGCCGGCGATCATTTTAATGCGCTGCGGACCATGGCCCGCAGAATCGTTGAGAATAAATCCCGCACAGAAACCCTGAAACTGGACCGTTCAGGCGCCTGCCTGGTAATGATCCAGGCCCGCCAGGCAGGCACTGGCTTTCACATCGGCCGCTCTTCAAGCTGCGACGTCCTGTGTTTTCTGCTCGACCCGGAACGCAAGTCAGGGCTGGACAGGAACCGGCTGATCACTTTGTATCAACTGACTCCCGCAGAGTACCGGCTGGCCAATGTGCTGGTGTGCGGCCTGGATGTTAATGACGCCAGCGCGCTACTGAAAATCTCTCCGCACACGGGGCGAACGCAGCTGAAATCCATCATGCAAAAGACCGGTGTTAATCGACAGTCTGCCCTGCAACGGAAGCTCCTTCTCTGCGCGGATACGCTGAGGAATCAGGATGACTGATTTCGGTACCCGACACTTGCAGTTGTCTGATGGTCGTAATTTGAGCTATTCAGATGGGGGATCGGGCGACAACGGCGTTTGGATCCACTGTCATGGCATTCCGGGTTCGCGGCATGAGCTCGCCCATATCAGTGGCAATCTCTGTTCCTCGGGCCTGCGGCTTATCGTTCCCGACCGGCCAAGCTATGGTGACTCAACGCCTCATGCCGAATACGGATTTACCCAACACTCGGCTGACCTGCGCGAGCTGGCTGACCACCTTGGCCTCGAACGCTTCTCCGTTTCCGGCTTTTCCGGAGGTGGGGTATTCGCCATGGCAACCGCCCATGATCTTGGGGAACGGGCAGAAATGCTTACAGTCGCGGCAACACCGGCCGTGCCATTGATGAGCAATCCGTTTGATTACGCGTCGGACCTTACAGCCAACGTCTGGCGAGCTGCACTCGAAGACCCGGACAAACTCGCCATTGAACTGCAGACGCTTACGGCATCCCCCGACACTCTAGCGGACGCTTTAATTAGCGCCACCTGGCCGGATGAAGCTGAACACCTATCTTCAGAGCCTGTCTACAAAGCGTTCCGAAAAAGCACTCGAACAGCATTACAGCAAGGTTCCACAGAGTCAGCCCAGGCATTTGCCCGGGATTCCCGCCTGATTGCCGACCAATGGCCCTTCCTGCCGGAGGATCTCGACCTTCCGATTCAGGTTATCCACGGCCAATGTGATGAACTTGTGCACAAGCAACATCAAAGTGCGCTCATAAAACACCTAGCCGAGGCCGAGAGCAGTTTATTGGCCGGGGAGGGGCACTACAGCGTGGCTCAGTTCATTTGGGGCTAGTGCGTTACTTTCTCGGGCAGCTCAGTGCATCAACGTATACAGCTTACGCCGATAGGTACGCACATCCAGGTTGTTATTTCCCAGCTTGTCGAACAACTCGATCAACGTGGTCTTCGCCACCTCATCCTTATACTTGCTGTCCACCCGCATCAGGCGAATCAGCAATTCCATCGCTTCGGCGTTGTTTTCCTGAAGGATATGATGCAACGCCAGCAGGTGCAGGGCATTCGGATCTTTCGGGTCTTTATCCAGTGCATCTTCCAGTTCGTGGATGGGGGGCAACTCGGCTGATGCTCTGAGGAATTTCAGCCGGGCCGCCAGCTGCTTGGCCTGGTGCTGCATCTTTTCTTCCGGCGGCAGGCTGTCCAGCACCTGCTCAGCGGTTTCCAGGTCACCGAGTTCAGCCTTCAACTGTGCAAGATCGATCAATACTTTCAGGTCGTCCGGGTTACTACGATTCATCTCTGTCAGCACGGCCAGCGCCGCCTCTACGTCACCCTCTTCCCACAATCTGTGGGCCTTATCGTAAGGCGCTTCCTCGTCTTCCGGTATCTCAATGTGCTTGTCGAGGACCTTGCGGATCTCGCTCTCCTGCAATGCACCATTGAAGCCATCCACTGCCTGGCCATCTTTCACAAGGATCACAGTGGGCAGGCTGCGCACGCCCAGGCTGCCAGTCAGTTGCTGCTGTTCGTCGGCGTTTACCTTGGCCAGCATAAAGCCGCCCTTGTACTCTTCCGCCAGCTTTTCCAACAGGGGCATCAATTGCTTACAGGGCGCGCACCACTCCGCCCAGACATCGATCAATACGGGCGTTTTGGAGGACGCTTCCATCACATCCTGCTGGAAGTTGTCCATGGTGGCTTCAAAAATGTATGGCGAATTGCTCATGGAGGGCACCTGAAAGTGTTTTCCTGAAATGTCATTAACGGATTGTTGTTGGTAGTGGGGGCTGAGAGCCGAAATTCAAGGTTTTGGCGCCCGCGCAGTTCCCAGACAGTAAATACCCACACCTGCCTTGAAATAATCCCCTTTGCCGTTACATAGGCAATAGGACCCGGGCGACAGCCCGGATCAAATTCCCTGGAGGATGCGTGTACGGCATGAACGACGACAACCGCAACGACTCTTTTGATGCTCCCGAAGAAGACCTGACCGAGTACATCGGCAAGGACGAGAACAGCAAAAGCCTGGTACTGCCAAAACAGCAGATGCCCCGCCGCATGTACGTATTGCCGGTGTCGAACAGGCCGTTCTTCCCCGCCCAGGTGCAGCCAATTGTGGTTAACCAGAACCCCTGGCAGGAAACCCTCAAGCGCGTGGGCGAAACCGACCACAAGGTGCTGGGCATCTGCTTCGTGGAGGACAGCGACCCCGAGCAGGGCATTCCCGGTAGCGAGGAACTGGAAACCGTAGGCTGCGCCGTACGCGTCCATCACGCCCAGGGGGAAAGTGGCAAAGTCCAGTTCATTGCCCAGGGCCTGCAACGCTTTCGCATTACCCAATGGCTTCGGCGCCGGCCTCCCTACCTGGTGGAAGTGGAATACCCGGACGAACCGGAAGAAGCCGCAGACGAATTGAAAGCCTATACCCTTGCCATCATCAGTTCCATCAAGGAGCTGCTGCGCACCAACCCGCTATACGGCGAGGAAGTGAAGCAATATCTCTCCCGATTCGGGCCGGATGACAGCTCTCCCCTGGCGGATTTTGGCGCCTCCATGACCAGCGCTCCGGGCCAGGAACTGCAGGAAGTGCTCGATACCGTGCCGCTGCTCAGGCGCATGGAGAAAGTACTTCTGCTGGTGGCGAAAGAACAGGAAGTCGCCCGCCTGCAGAGCGAAATCAGCGAGGAAGTGAACGAGAAGGTGCAAAAGCACCAGCGTGAGTTCTTCCTGAAAGAACAACTCAAGGTCATCCAACGCGAACTGGGCATGGCGAAGGACGACAAAACCGCCGATGCTGAGCGCTTCCGCGAGCGCATGGCAAGCCTGAACCCGCCGGAACAGGTTCAGGAACGCTTTGACGACGAACTTCAGAAACTGCAGGTGCTGGAGCAGGGCTCACCGGAATACGGCGTTACCCGCAATTACTTGGACTGGCTGACCCAGGTGCCCTGGGGCATGACGTCGGAGGACCATTTCGATCTGGCCGGAGCCCGCCGCATTCTGGACCGTGACCACGATGGTCTCGACGACGTGAAAGACCGTATCGTCGAGTTCCTGGCCGAAGGCACCTTCAAGGGCGAAGTCAGCGGCTCCATTCTCTTGCTGGTCGGTCCGCCTGGCGTGGGCAAAACCTCCATCGGCCATTCCGTCGCCGACGCCCTCGGCCGCGAGTTCTATCGATTCAGCGTGGGCGGCATGCGTGATGAAGCCGAGATCAAGGGCCACCGCCGCACCTATATCGGCGCCATGCCGGGCAAATTTGTGCAGGCATTGAAAGACTCGAAGGTGTCCAACCCGGTGATCATGCTGGACGAGATCGACAAGATCGGCGCCTCCTTCCAGGGAGACCCGGCCTCCGCCTTGCTGGAAACCCTGGATCCGGAACAGAACCGGGAATTCCTGGACCACTATCTGGACGTGCGCATGGATCTGTCCAAGGTCCTGTTCATCTGTACCGCCAACCAACTCGACACGGTTCCAAGACCATTGCTGGACCGCATGGACGTCATCCGGCTATCCGGCTACATCACTGAGGAAAAGCTCGACATCGCCAAGCATCACCTGATGCCGCGGTTGCTGAAACGAGCCGGCCTACTGAAAAAGCAGATGAACATTACCGACGCCGCCATCAAGCAGATCATCGAAGGCTACGCTCGTGAAGCGGGCGTCCGCAGCCTGGAAAAACTGCTGCACAAAGTCATTCGCAAAGGCATTGTTCGATTACTGGAAAATCCCGACGACCCCGTAAAAGTCGGCGTTTCCGACCTGCAAACCTATCTGGGACAACCCGCCTTCCGCAAAGAGAAATCCCTGAAAGGTACTGGCGTGGTCACCGGCCTGGCCTGGACCGCCATGGGCGGCGCGACCTTGAGCATCGAAGCCTCACGCGTCCACAGCAGCCAGCGCGGTTTCAAACTCACCGGACAACTGGGTGACGTCATGAAAGAGTCCGCGGAAATCGCCTACAGTTTTGTCTCTTCAAACCTTAAACGATTCAAGGGTGACCCCACCTTCTTCGACAAATCCTTCGTGCACCTGCACGTTCCCGAAGGCGCCACCCCCAAAGACGGCCCCAGCGCTGGCGTCACCATGGCCACCGCCCTGCTGTCCATCGCCCGCCGCGAACCACCACAGCAGAACACCGCCATGACCGGCGAACTGACCCTAACCGGCCAAGTGCTTCCGGTTGGCGGTATCCGCGAGAAAGTCATCGCGGCCAGACGCCAGAAAATCAGCAACCTGATCCTGCCGGAGGCGAATCGGGGGGATTATGAAGAGCTACCGGAATATCTGAAAGAAGGCCTGACGGTGAATTTTGCGAAGCATTACAACGACGTGTTTCAGGTGTGTTTCGGGAACAAACCCCGCAAGGGATCAAGCGTCCATTAATATTACTGGTCTGACCACTGCAGGGCTGCCTTGACGCCTATGCAGCCGTTGTCTTTACTCGCTTTGACATGAGCAAAAACCGAGCACCGGTGGCCCGAGGGTCACCGGCTTCCGACTCGCTGAGTCAAAGGGAGTGGTAATACAATGAACCAAATAAACTCGATCCTGTGCTTGGCCGCGGGCCTTGCCTTCATCCCCTTCGCCTACAGTCAATCTGACGATACTCTCAAGAAGCTTGGCAATTTCCAGACTACGGGGAAAGCCGAGTTCACTGTGATCGACCAGAAAAGCGACAGCGCCGATGCTATTCGCAAGACCCTGCAGAAAATAAAACTTCCCGAAGGGTTTGAAATCAGCCTTTACGCTTTGGTTCCCGACGCGCGACACATGGCGGTTGGCCCCCAGGGTGTCGTTACGTTTGTTGGAACCCGTAAAACCGAAGTCTGGGCAATGACCGACCGGGATAAAGACCGCGTGGCCGATGAAGTAAAAAATTTCGCACCTTCGCTGGCCAAGTCCGTCCCCAACGGTCCCTGTTTTTCGCCGTCGGGCGTGCTCTACATTGCCGAACAAAACCGGGTACTGGCGTATCCGGCTGCGGAGTTCTTCTTTGAGGGAGGCGATGTTGTCGCCTCAGAGGTGATCCCAGGGGGCGAGCTGATCCCTGAGCAGTTCGTCAGTTACAACCACACCGCCCGAGTCTGCGATATTGGCCCGGACGGGAAGCTCTACATCTCGCTCGGACAACCCTACAATGTTGCGCCGAAAGAACACCTGGACACGTTCAGTGAGTGGGGCATTGGCGGGATTATCCGGGTTAATCAGGATGGCAGCGGACGTGAAATCTACACACGTGGTGTCCGCAACTCTGTAGGACAGGACTTTAACCCCAATACCGGCGAACTGTGGTTTACGGACAATCAGGTCGATGGCATGGGCGATGACATCCCTCCAGGAGAAATCAATCGCCAGACCGCCATGGGCCAGCATTTTGGCCATCCCTGGTACGGAGGCGGTGATGTTCGCACAAACGAATACAAAGGAGATGAAGTACCGGTAGAGGTGGTGTTCCCAGTCTCTGAGACGACGGCTCATGCGGCCAATCTGGGGATGATGTTTTACACCGGAAACATGTTTCCGAAGCAATATCAGGGCGGGATTTTCTCAGCGCAACATGGCTCATGGAACAGGACCGTCCCGGTCGGAGCAAGGGTCATGTTCACGCCGGTGGACGCCGAAGGAAATATGAATGGCGAAACGGTTCCTTTCGCCGAAGGGTGGCTGGATGAAAATGGTGAGTATCTTGGTCGGCCGGTCGATGTGGCTCAGTTGAAAGATGGCTCATTACTGGTTTCGGATGATTTGGCCGGGGCTGTATACCGAATCGCTTACACGGGTTCCGGCTCATGATTCCAAAAACAAGTGGGCGTCCTCCGGCCCTCTGGAAACATCATGCGACCAGAAAAACCAGGGCCGCTTATTCAACAATAACGGTTCTGGCCTCTTTTCTTGCGATGAGCCCAGTGGCACAGGGCGCAGACCCTGCTGAGGGGCGGAAACTCGCAACCCAGTGCAAAACCTGCCACGGCCTGGACGGGATAGCAAAGATCCCAATCGCACCCAACCTGGCGGGCGAAAGTCAGATTTATATTGAAAAACAACTCAAAGCTTTTCGCAGTGGCAAACGGGAGCACGAGATGATGTCTTTGGTCGCCAAGAACCTGACCGATCAACAAATTTCTGATCTGGCGGCTTGGTACCAATCCATTGAGATCACCGCAAAAATGCCGGAATAGTCCTTGAAGCCGATGCCATCGTCTCAGGACTTGTCATCGGCCTTCCAGCCATCATCCTTTAGCACCGAGCCCACCGTGAGCATTGGTGCAGCATCAATATCGTCGGCGTCCATCATATTGGCCACCCGCTGCAACGAAGCCAGAATCATGGTCTGCTCCCACTCCGCCAGGCTCTGAAACTTCCGTGTGAAGTCTTCCTGAAGCGGGTTCGGTGCTCGCGAGAGAATTTCCGCCCCCTCACTCGTCAGATGCGCATGAACCTTGCGTTTGTCCTGGGTGCTGCGAACACGATAAACCAGTTTACGATGCTCCAGCCGATCAAGAATCGTGGTCACGGTTGCCTGGCTCAGGCTCACCTTGTCGGCAATGGTTCCGATAGTCACTTCACCCAGATCGCGGATGCTGCGCATAATCAGCAATTGCGGCCCCGTCAGCCCCGCATGCTTGCTCAGACGTTTGGAATGCAGGTCAGTTGCTCGAATCACCCGGCGCAACGCCACCAAAACCTCTTCATAATTGTTCAACGCACCACTCCGCTTCGTTTTGCCGAATTATTTATAACACTAACTATTAGAGGTCCTTGCTCCTGATTTTGCAAGCAGTACTACCCACACCCATCGGTGCGTATTGCACTGACCTGCCGGTCCTTTTACGAATTTTCGCATTTTTCCGCCAACCACTATGCTAAGGTCATCCTCTTGTTCAATTTCCGCAAAAACGGACACGGCCCAATGAACACCCGAACACCCAACACCCTCCTGCACAGCCCTTCCTGGAAGCGTCTGACAACCTTCTTCGCTTCAGGCCTGATCGCACTGCTATTCAGCTCCTTCACGATGGCCCAGGAGCCGGGTGAGAACCTTACCGCCGAGGACGTGCGGCAACGAATCGACACTGCGGAAGAACCCATGTATACACCGTTTGTCGAGCTGTACCTGCTGGAGGAAACCAAAGCACTGCGCAAGGAAATGATGAACACACGCGCCGAGCTGATTGAAAAGGTTGTGGACAAGGAGCTTTCGGTGGCCGACAAAACCATGTCGTACGCCACCGATACCGTTACCTACTTTTTCTACCTGATCGCTGGCGCCACCTCCATTCTCGTGGTCATTGGCTGGAATTCAATTCGCGACATGCGCAACCAGCTCACCAGCCTCGCCGAGAAGCGGGTCAACGAACTGGTCGTCGAATATGAGAAGCGCCTGGAATTCATCGAAGATCAGTTGAAGCAGAAATCCAACATCATTCATCAGAACCAGGCCGAGATCGAACGCACCAACGAAGTGCATTCTCTTTGGTTGAAGGCCAGTCAGGAAACCTCTCAACAGAACAAGATTTCTGCCTACGATACGATCCTGGATCTGCGGCCTGACGACGTGGAGGCACTAAGTTACAAGGCCGATGCGGTGCTGGAAATGCAGGAGCCACTGTGGGCGATCAGCCTGTGCCAGCGCGCCCTGAAACTGGCCCCTGAAAACGGTCATGCACACTACCAGCTGGCCTGCGCCTATGCCGAAATCGGTCGCTGGGACGATGCAGTGACGACGCTGCAAAAGGCGATTAATATCTCAGAGGCGTATAAGGACGACGCCTCCGTCGACCCTAGCTTTGAACAGTTGAGGGATCACGATAGTTTCCGGAAACTGATTTTTACCGACGACGTGGACCAGTCTGACGCCTGACGCGACAGGCCGGCATGCACTTTGTTCGTCTATTGTCGGAAAAAACAAACTTGACCTTCCGGCACATTCACTGACGCTGCACGCTTGACAAGGTGGCAGGTGTGTTGTTTGTTTACATCGTTGAGAACATAAGAAAAACCCTGACACAAAACAGGACAGACCCAATGAGAACACCAATCAAGAAACTCGTATCCGCTGTTGCAACATCCATTGCCGTTATGGGCGCTGGCCAGGCCGCTGCCGAAATCAAGGTAGGTATCGCAGGACCTATGACCGGCCCTGTCGCCCAGTACGGTGATATGCAATTTTCCGGTGCCCGCATGGCGATCGAACAGATCAATGCCAATGGCGGTGTTATGGGAGAGAAACTTGTAGCCGTTGAACAGGACGACGTTTGTGATCCCAAGCAGGCCGTCACCGTTGCCAACAACATGGTCAACGAAGGCGTGCGCTTCGTGGTCGGCCACTTGTGCTCCAGCTCCACCCAGCCGGCTTCCGACATCTACGAAGATGAAGGCATCCTGATGGTGACGCCAGCATCGACCAGCCCTGATATTACCGAGCGAGGCTATGAACTGGTATTCCGTACCATCGGTCTGGACAGCATGCAGGGCCCGGTCGCCGCCAACTACCTGATCAGCCAGAAGCCGGAACGTGTCGCCGTTGTTCACGACAAACAGCAGTACGGTGAAGGCATCGCAACGGCTGTTCGTGACACCCTCGAAGAAGCCGGTGTTGAAGTGGCCATGTTTGAAGGTATTACCGCCGGTGCCAAGGACTTTTCATCGCTGGTTACCAAGCTCAGGCAGGCTGACGTGGACTACGTCTATTATGGCGGCTACCACCCGGAACTCGGCTTGATCCTGCGCCAGGCACAACAGGCCGATCTTGACGCCACTTTCATGGGCCCGGAAGGTGTGGGCAACAAAGACATCAACACCATCGCCGGCGATGCGGCCGAAGGCCTGCTGGTCACGTTGCCGCCGAGCTTCGATGAGAAAGACGAAAACCAGGAACTGGTCCAGGCCTTTGAAGAAAAAGGCGAAGATCCTTCCGGTCCTTTCGTACTGACGTCCTACACCGCCGTACAGCTGATTGCCGATGGCATTGAAGCCGCCGAATCAACGGATCCGTTCGATGTTGCCGAAGCGCTGCGCGCAGGCACATTCCAGACGCCCATCGGTACCGTTGAGTACGACGGCAAGGGCGATATGGAATCGTTTGAGTTTGTTGTCTACGAATGGCATTCAGATGGCAGCAAAACTCCGGTAAACTAAGCCGCAATCGTTAACAAACGGTAATTATGAGAACACCTTCTCACCGCGATCCGGGAGAAGGTGTTTTTCTAGGCCCCTGATGATCCTGTATCCAGTACGCCCGGCACCCCGGGCCGAGCCTGCATGCAGTGGAAGGGGCAGGCTATCGGAGTCCCACACAGATGCAAGACCTCCTGTATTTTATTCAGCAGCTCATTAACGGGCTGACGATCGGGAGCACCTACGCCCTGATCGCCATCGGTTACACGATGGTTTACGGCATCATCGGCATGATCAACTTTGCCCATGGTGAGATTTACATGATCGGCGCCTACACCGCCCTGATCGCCATCACCGGCCTTGCCGCACTGGGCATTGCCTGGCTGCCGCTGATACTGATCGTGGCGCTGGTCTGCGCGATGATCGTTTCCAGCTCAATGGGCTGGGCGGTGGAGCGGGTGGCCTACAGACCGGTTCGCGGAAAGCATCGCCTGATCCCGCTGATCTCCGCCATCGGCATGTCCATCTTTCTTCAGAACTACGTCCATCTTGCCCAGGGATCACGCAACATCGGTTTTCCTGCGCTGATAGAAGGCGGATTCCGGTTCGGTGCCGAAGATTCATTCCAGACCTCTATCTCCTACATGCAAGTCACCATATTCGTTACCACATTGATCTGCATGACAATCCTCTCCCTGTTCATATCCCGCTCCCGCATCGGCCGCGCCTGTCGGGCCGTCTCCCAGGATCTGGGCATGGCCAATCTGCTGGGCATCGACACCAACCGCATCATTTCCGCGACGTTTGTGATCGGTGCCGCACTGGCGGCCGTCGCGGGCCTGCTTCTGGGTATGTACTACGGCTCCATTGATCCGCTGTTTGGATTCATTGCGGGGCTGAAGGCATTTACGGCCGCCGTCCTGGGGGGTATTGGAAGTATTCCCGGCGCCATGCTTGGAGGGCTTATTCTAGGAGTTGCCGAGAGCATGACCTCCGGTTACCTCAGCGGTGAGTACAAGGACGTTGTATCGTTCGGCCTGCTTATCCTGATTCTGCTGTTCAAACCCACCGGCCTGCTCGGCAAACCGGAGGTTGAAAAGATCTGATGGTTGCTCATAACCTGAAACACGCGCTGTTTTGCGCCATTGTCACCCTGATCATTTCGTACCCCATTCTGGGATTCAACCTGGCCAGCGAAGGCACCACGGTTACCCTTGAAGGGGCCAAGACCTCTACCGTTATCGGTGTGCTGCTGGCAGCGGTTATTGTCTTCCTGTTCCAGTTGTTCCGGGACACGCTGATGGGGTCACTGCGGCAACTGCCTGCAGTAAACCCGCTGGCCAACCGCAAGCCCATGGAACAGAGTAAGCGACTGAAACTGGATTCTGTCCTGCTCACATTGATGATCATAGGCGCCCTCATCTGGCCGTTTATTGCCTCTCGCGGCGCGGTGGATCTGTCCACCCTGGTGCTGATCTACGTCATGCTGGCACTGGGCCTGAATGTGGTTGTCGGCCTCGCGGGCCTGCTGGATCTGGGCTACGTCGCGTTCTACGCCGTAGGTGCATACACCTTTGCCATGCTGTCGCAGTATTACGGCGTTTCATTCTGGTTCGCGCTGCCGATCGGCGCCCTGCTCGCTGCCCTGTTCGGGCTGGTGCTCGGCTTTCCGGTACTGCGATTGCGCGGGGATTACCTGGCCATCGTCACACTCGGGTTTGGGGAAATCATCCGCATCCTGCTGAATAACATGACCAACCTGACGGGCGGGCCCAATGGTATCGGCGGCATTCCCGACCCCACTCTGTTTGGCATGGAGTTCGGCCGCCGGGTGAAGGAGGAAGGCAATACGTCGTTCCATGAAACCTTCGGCATTGCCTACAGCGGTGAGCACAAGGTCATTTTCCTCTATCTGATTGCCCTGGTACTGGCCGTCATTACCGCTATCGCTATTCGCCGCCTGATGCGCATGCCCGTAGGCCGTGCCTGGGAAGCCCTCCGCGAAGACGAGATTGCGGCTAAATCCCTGGGGTTGAACCGGACTGCGGTCAAGCTTTCCGCCTTTACCATCGGCGCTTTCTTCGCCGGCTTCGCCGGTACGGTGTTCGCCTCCAAACAGGGCTTTATCAGCCCGGAATCCTTTGTGTTCCTGGAATCGGCCATCATTCTGGCGATTGTGGTGCTAGGCGGCATGGGCTCCCAGATGGGGGTCATTCTCGCTGCAATTGCGGTCACTATACTGCCGGAACTGGCGCGGGAGTTCTCCGAGTACCGGATGCTGATCTTCGGCGCGGCCATGGTGCTGATGATGGTCTGGCGCCCGCAAGGCCTGCTGCCCATGCGACGCATCCACATTGAACTGAAAAAGCAGGAGTGACGGATAATGCTTGAAGTACAGAATCTGTCGATGCGCTTTGGCGGGCTCCTGGCGGTGGATCAGGTGTCGCTGGACGTACAGGAACATGAGATTGTGGCGATCATCGGCCCCAACGGGGCCGGCAAAACCACGGTATTTAACTGCATGAGCGGTTTCTACAAACCCACTGGTGGCAAGATCCTGTTCAAGGGAGGCGAAATCCAGGGTAAGCCGGACTATAAGATTTCCCGACTTGGTTTGGTCCGAACCTTTCAGCACGTGCGACTGTTCAGCCGTATGACGGTGGTGGAAAACCTGCTGGTGGCCCAGCACCGCCACCTCAACACCAACCTGCTCTCCGGCATCCTGAATACGCCCAACTATCGGGAGAAAGAGCAAAAGTCGCTGGACCGGGCCGCCTACTGGCTGGACCGGGTGGGGCTGACGGACATGGCGAACCGGGAAGCTGGCAATCTGGCCTATGGCCAACAGCGCCGTCTTGAGATCGCCCGCTGCATGGTGACCGAGCCCGAGCTGCTGATGCTGGATGAACCCGCTGCCGGCCTGAACCCGGCCGAAACCAAAGACCTGAATCAGCTGATTATCAGTCTTAAGGAAGACTACAACGTCTCTGTGGTGCTGATTGAGCACGACATGAGCCTGGTGATGGACATCTCCGACCGCATTACTGTAATCAACCAGGGGCGCCCCCTGGCCAGCGGCACACCGGATGAGATTCGCCGCAACGATGATGTCATCAAAGCCTATCTGGGTGAGGCCTGAGGAATAACCATGCTTGTACTAGAAGACGTCCATACCCATTACGGCAAGATCGAGGCACTTCACGGGGTTTCTGTTGAAGTAAAGAAAGGTGAGATCGTGTCGTTGATCGGTGCCAATGGCGCCGGTAAGACTACCCTGCTGATGACCGTCTGCGGGAATCCTCAGGCCACCTCTGGCCGGGTGATTCTCCAGGGACGGGACATCACCCGTGACCTCACGTCGAACATCATGCGCTCGGGCATTGCCATCGTGCCGGAAGGCCGGCGCGTGTTTTCTGGCCTGACCGTTGAAGAAAACCTCCACATGGGCGGTTTTTTCAACACCAAATCGGAAATCCGCAAAAGCCAGGACCACGTCTACGAACTGTTCCCGCGCCTGAAGGAGCGGGAACACCAGCGGGCAGGCACCATGTCGGGTGGCGAGCAGCAGATGCTGGCCATCGGGCGGGCGCTGATGAGCAAACCGAATATGATCATCCTGGACGAGCCCTCGCTTGGGCTGGCGCCGCTGGTGATCAAACAGATCTTCGAGATTATCGGGAAGCTGCGCGAAGAAGGTATTACTGTGTTCCTGGTGGAACAGAATGCACATCAGGCTCTGAACCTGGCCGATCGAGGCTACGTGCTGGAAACCGGACGCATCCGCCTGCACGATACCGGGAAAAACCTACTGGCCAACCCGGACGTTCAGAATGCCTATCTCGGTGGTTGATGGGATAGCCACCCGCCGATAGAAGGGCGTAACTAAACGCAAAAAAGCCGGAACATGGTGTCATGTTCCGGCTTTTTTGTAACACCTGGCATCAAGCAATCACTTACTTAACGCTCTTGATGGTGCCCTTGTAACCTTCAACGGATACGTTGATGGTTCCGAATACCACGTAATCGTCCTTCTGGACGGTGTAACGTGGAGCGACAATCACGTCAGCACCGGATTCCTGAATGGCGTTGTAGGCGGCAGCTGCCTTAACAGCTTCAACTGGATTCGGCAGCGCGAAAGGCAATGCACTGCCACCGTTACCGCCGGCAGAGTAGGCAACGCCGTCAGCGTATTCAGTTTCAGCGCCCAGGGTAAAGAACAGAACCTTGGTTGCCGAGGATTGACCAGAGATTTTCTCGCCTACTTCGATGTCGGCCTTAACGTCGGTAGCGACGGAGCCGGACAGCGGCAGGGAAGGAGCACTGGTGTTCAGTGAGGAACAGCCAGTCAGTGCGCCGGCAAGAATCAGTGATGATGCGACAAGAACTTTTTTCAAAACTCAATCTCCATGTGTTGTGTACAAGCCTTCATGGCCGCGCGCACTATACCCAAACCGACCCTATATAACAAGATCGTTTCAAAAGAACGTTTTTTAGCCGATTTAGAAATATGAACACATGATCACACTTTGGATTTATGGGCCAAATCAATCACTCAGCGCCTTTGTAATTTGCCTTCCTGAGATTTCAACTATACTCAGAGTCAACGGTCAACCTGTCTCCACGGGAAATCAGTCAGGGCCGTTAGCGCGCCGGTCCCGGGACCCTTTCAGGTGGGTATGGCGCGTTTGCGACGACAGCTAAACCAAACAAGGAGTGGATAATGAAAAAACTCATCGCAGGTGCACTGCTCATGGGTGCTTCTACCCTGGCCTTTGCTCAGCCTGGTTGCGGCGTAGGTGCAATGATCTGGAAAGGACAGTCAGGCATCGCCCCCCACGTTCTGGCAGCAACCACCAACGGTACTTTCGGTAACCAGACGTTTGGTATGACCACCGGCACCCTGGGTTGTCAGACCAACCAGTCTGTGCAATCCATGGCCATGTACATGGACAGCAACATCGATAAGGTTGCCCGCGACATGTCCCGTGGCTCCGGCGAAAACCTGGACACGGTGGCCGTGCTGCTGGGTGTGGACGAAGCGGATCGCGACTCTTTCCGCAAAGTTCTGCAGGACAACTTCGCCACCATCTTCCCATCGTCCGACACCACCTCTGGCGAGGCTGTCGATGCCATCGTAGCCCTGCTGGAGCAGAACGATACGCTGAGCAAGTACGTAGCCGCCTGATCTTCGGGCGCGAAGAAAAAGGAGTTTGCGCGCCATGGACGGCGCAACGAATGTCTCACCATCCACCCGTCGCCTAACCCGGAATTGACTGACCATCCATGCGCACTTTGCTTCGGTTCGCCCTGGCCCCTATATGGCTAGCATCCTGTTTCAATGCATTTGCAACATCGCTCCCCGACACCGGAAACCTACATCAGAATCCTGCGTGGTTGACCCTGCTCCATTACCAACCCGACCGCTTCGGCGACGGCTACACCGGTCAGGCGGACGACGATGCCTTCTACCTCAGCGATAACGGCAAAACCTCACCAAAGGCGGAACTGGAAGCCACAGTCGCGGCCATCACCCAGCCCGGAGGCGGGAATGAGCACGCGCGCTGCCGCTTCCCGGCACGGGACCGCTGGCTAAGGGCACAACTGGACCTGCCCGGGCAACCCGCAAGTTGCCCCGCTTTCGAGGAGTGGACCGACGAGTTGAATACCGAAACCGTGACACTGGTATTTGCCGCGTCCTACCTGAACAGTCCGTCGTCCATGTTTGGCCATACGTTCCTGCGACTGGACCCGCCCAGGGAAGACGAGGAAACGAACCTGATCCTGGCCAACACCATCTCTTACGCCGCCGATGCGGCCGCCCACGATAGCGAAATTCTGTTCGCCTATAAGGGCATTTTTGGTGGCTACCCGGGCATTACCTCCATCCAGCCCTACTACGAAAAAATTCGCCTCTATTCCGACATTGAGCACCGGGACCTGTGGGAGTACACACTCAACCTCACCCAGGCGGAAGTGGACATGATGCTCGCCCATACCTGGGAGATACGCGAGCGCAATTTCGATTACTATTTTTTTGACGAGAACTGCGCCTACCGCCTGCTGGCCCTGATCGACGTCGCCCGGCCCGGCACCGACCTGCTGGGGGAAGTCGGCACCCATGCCATTCCCTCGGACACGGTGCGATGGGTTGTCGACAAGGGACTTGTCGACTCCGTCTACTACCGCCCGTCTGCGGCGACCAACGTCAGCCACCGCATCGACGCCCTGCCCGACGACCATCAGACACTCGCCGCCGCCATCGCCAACGGCTATGTGGATGCCGATGCACCCGAGGTACAGGCATTGAACGATGAACCGCGTGCGCGGGTGCTGGACGCCACCTACGACTATGTTCGTTACCAAAGCGAAGCCGAGGGCTGGCCCAGGGAACATGCAGCCCCACTCTCCCATGACCTGCTAAGGGAACGCAGCAAGATCCGCGGAGTCGCGATAAAGGACAGCCCCCCTGAGCCTGCCATCCGGGACGACCAGGGCCATGACACCTTTCGCGCCAGCGTCAGCGGCGGGCGCATGGGTGACCGCAACTTCAGCGAACTCACGTTACGCCCCGCCTATCACGATATACTTGACCCACCCGCCGGCTACCGTGGCGGAGCACAGCTCCAGTTCCTACGACTGGATGCCCGCCTGTACACGGACAACAACGAAGTACAGATTGAACAGCTGACCGGCGTGGAAATCCGCTCACTCTCGCCGCGCAACCAGTTCTTCTCGCCGCTATCCTGGCAAGTCGGCTTCGGCGGCCGCCGCACTGACACCGAAACCAACCGCGTATTCACCCCCTACCTGGAGGGCGGCGCCGGTGGCAGCTGGCAGCTGGCACCCGGCACCCAAGCCTTCGCCATGGCCACTGCCGACCTGGAAATCGACGACGACCTGGGACGCGGCTACGACGCCGCCCCCGGCGCCGACCTGGGTATACTGCATCAGAACAACCAGTTCAGCCTTCTGGGCGGCGTGAAAACCAAAGCCTGGATCGTCAGCAGCCAACACCGACAGGATCAGGCCTACCTGGAAGGCAACTGGCACCTCGAACGGGACTTCAGCCTGTTCGGAAAATTCAGCCGTGAAGACCACTACGACAGGTACCGCAGCACATGGCAACTCGGACTCCACGCCTACTTCTGACAATTCAGAGAACACTGGCCGGCCTCACCGCCGCGTTTACCCTGCTGCTGCAGACCGGCTGCAGCAGCGTGTTCTTCTATCCGGACCAGGTCACCTACATCACCCCGGACCGCCTGAACCTGGACTACGAAAATGTGTTCGTGGAAACCCCCGACGGCGAAACCCTCCACGGCTGGTGGCTCCCCGCCAGCTCCGAACCGAAAGGCACTGTTTACTTTCTTCACGGCAACGCCCAGAACATCAGCAGCCACATCATGAACGTCGCCTGGCTGCCTGAGAAACACTACAACGTCTTTCTGATCGACTACCGGGGGTATGGGCGCTCCACCGGCGCACCGGACATAGAAGGCACCCTGCACGACGCAGAGACCGGCCTGCGATGGCTGGTTGACCAGCCGAACGTACAGAACCAGCCCCTGTTCCTGCTGGGCCAGAGCCTGGGTGGCGCACTGGGAACCGCCCTGGCCAGTGAATGGGTAAAGCGGGGCGAGCAACCACCCCTGGACGGCGTGATCCTCGACGGCACCTTCTCCGGCTTCCGCGCCATTGCCCGTGAAAAACTCGGCGACTTCTGGTTGACCTGGCCGCTTCAGATCCCCCTGAGTTGGACCATTACGGACGAGTATGAAGCCTATGAGCGTATTGCCGACATAAGCCCGGTACCGGTGATGGTTATTCACAGTGAGCGGGATGGGATTATTCCGTTTCATCATGGGGAGCGGTTATACCGGGCAGCAAAAGAGTCCAAGCGGTTTTTACAGACGGATACCGGGCATGCGTCGACATTTGTGATTCCGGGGTACAAAGAAGAAGTTCTGGATTTTATGAGGCAGTAGGCGCGAAAAAGATTCGTGGAGCGCGCAGGGCAAGGCTGTTCAGGAACGTGCGGAGCCATGGATGGCGGAGCCCGAGCCCACATGGACGTGCTTGTGGCGATTCCTGAACAGCCTTGCCCGGCGCGCTCTGACTCCGAATCTCGAAGGCCAACAAACAAAAAGCCCGCCAGGCTCAAATGAGTGGCGGGCTTTTTTGTCGGATTACGCCTTGCGGCTAATCCGACCTACGGGAGGCAGAATTACAGCGCGGACAGATCCGTCGGCTGCTCACCTTCCTTCACTTCCTTCATGGACAGCTTCACGCGACCACGGTTGTCGACGTCCAGAACCTTCACCAGAACTTCCTGACCTTCGCTCAGCTCGTCAGTCACGTTCTCGATACGGCGCTCGGAGATCTGGGAAATGTGCACCAGACCATCCTTGCCAGGCAGGATGTTAACGAAGGCACCGAAGTCCACGATGCGCTCAACGCGACCGCTGTAGATAGCGCCAACTTCGATTTCCGCAGTGATTTCCATCACCCGCTTCATCGCAGCATTGGCCGCATCCTGATTGTCGGCATAGATCTTCACGTTGCCATCGTCATCCAGATCGATGGAAGCACCGGTCTCGTCACAGATGGAGCGGATAGTGGAACCGCCCTTGCCGATAACGTCGCGGATCTTCTCCGGGTTGATCTTGATGGTCGTGATGCTCGGCGCACGGCTGGAAAGCTCTTTGCGCGGTGCAGAGATAACCTTGGCCATCTCACCCAGGATGTGCAGACGTGCTGCATTGGCCTGATCCAGCGCAATTTCCATGATCTCGTCGGTGATGCCCTGAATCTTGATGTCCATCTGCAGAGCAGTGATACCCTCAGAGGTACCCGCCACTTTAAAGTCCATATCGCCGAGGTGATCCTCATCACCCAGGATATCGGTCAGAACCGCGAACTGGTCGCCTTCCTTGACCAGACCCATGGCGATACCGGCCACCGGCGCCTTGATGGGCACGCCCGCATCCATCAGTGCCAGGCTGGAACCACAGACAGACGCCATGGAGCTGGAACCGTTGGATTCAGTGATCTCTGATACCGCACGGATGGTGTACGGGAATTCTTCCATGGTGGGCATAACCGCTGCCACACCACGCTTGGCCAGACGGCCGTGACCAACTTCACGACGACCCGGCGTACCCACACGGCCAGCTTCGCCAACGGAGTACGGAGGGAAGTTGTAGTGGAACAGGAACGGGTCTTTACGCTCACCTTCCAGGGCATCGATGATCTGCATATCACGCGCGGTACCGAGCGTGGTGGTTACGATGGCCTGGGTCTCGCCACGGGTGAACAGGGCAGAGCCGTGGGTGCTGGGCAGAACGCCAACTTCCACTTCGATCGGGCGAACGGTCTTGTTGTCGCGGCCGTCGATACGAGGCTTGCCGTCGATAACCTGCTGGCGAACGATGGTCTTCTCAACCTTGGCGAAATACTTCTTCACTTCGTCTTCCGCCGGCTGACCTTCTTCTTCTCCGGCCAGTTTTTCAACGGCAGCGGACTTGATCTCGCTCAAGCGGGCATAGCGCTCCATCTTGTCACGGATGCCATAGGCCTGCTCGATATCGGCCGAAAAGTCAGCCTTTACAGCGTTCAGAAGCTCAGTGTTCTCTGCTTCTGGCTGCCACTCCCAACGAGGCTTGCCAACTTCAGCGGCAAATTCCTTGATCGCGGTAACCGCTGTCTGCATTTCCTGGTGCCCGAAGAGCACGGCGCCCAGCATCTGGTCTTCTGTCAGGCCCTTGGCTTCGGATTCAACCATCAGAACCGCGTCTTCAGTACCGGCAACCACCATGTCCAGCAGGGAGGTTTCCAGTTCTTCAAAGGTCGGGTTCAGGAAGTAGCCACGCTCATTGGTGTATGCGACGCGGGATGCACCGATAGGACCATCGAACGGGATACCGGAGATGGACAGGGCGGCGGAAGCGGCCAGCATGGCGGCAATATCCGGATCCTGGTTCTTGCTGGAGGACATGACCGTCGTGATGACCTGGGTTTCGTTCATGAATCCCTTGGGAAACAGCGGACGAATCGGACGGTCAATCAGGCGAGACGTCAGGGTTTCTTTCTCGGACGGACGGCCTTCACGCTTGAAGAAACCACCCGGGATTTTGCCCACAGCGTAGGTTTTCTCGAAGTAGTTAACGGTCAGCGGGAAAAACGGCTGGCCCGGCTTGGCTTCCTTGGCCGCAACCACGGTACCCAGTACCGAAATGTCGTCTACAGTGACCAGCACAGAGCCGGTGGCCTGGCGGGCGATGCAACCGGTTTCAATGGTGACGGTCTTGCCGCCGAGTTCGAACGATTTTTTAACGGGATTAAGATCCACGGTAACTCCTGAATTCATCATTTCAATTGGTTGACCCGGATAACTCGCCCCTGCGAATTATCCGCTATAACTGCAACATCGCCTGAAGTGATGAACTGAAGGGTAGCCCGTCTGAAAGCTAACAGGCTGTTGCAAAACCCCGGGGCGTAAGCCACCTGGCTAAACCGGGCTTTTCAACAACCTGCTATCAATTTCAGCTTTCCGTTACGACAGGGAGTTCCTTCAGGGTTCACAGACAGACACGATGCAGGAGAGAGGCACAACCAGCGGGGCTATCAAAGCCCCGCCGGCCGTTAAGTACAACCGGATTAGCGACGCAGGCTCAGACGCTGGATCAGGTCCAGGTAGCGGTCTGCGTTCTTACGCTTCAGGTAATCCAGCAGTTTACGACGCTGGTTAACCATCCGGATCAGACCACGGCGGGAATGGTGATCCTGCTTGTTGGTCTTGAAGTGATCCTGCAGCTTGTTGATGTTGTGGCTCAACAGTGCAACCTGAACTTCAGGAGAACCGGTATCGCCATCACCCTGCTGAAAATCCTTAACGATCTGTGCTTTCTCGTCGGCAGAAAGTGCCATAAAACTCACCTCATTGTCGCGATGCTATCGAATTCGGCCGAACCACGCATCTCTACAGCCCGGCTAACTGGCAATAACCCTCAAAGGGCTATCAGCCACTCTTCACCAGACGACGAGGCACCAGTTTGGTCGCCTCCCCCTCCGGGAATCCTTCCGCCAGCCCGACAAAACGCCCGTTGCCATAAAGGCGAACGAACCCTTCCGCGGGCTGACCAGATATTCTAACTGGTTGTCCGTTCAATATCGACACCAGCGAACTGCCTTCCAGATCCCGCTCCGGGAACATGGACAGAGCAGCATCCGGGGCCACCAGCAGGCCATCCAGACTTTCACCTTCTTCGCGCATGGACTCCAGCATTGAAACCTCACGGGCATCCGCCAGCGTGAAACCGGAGGCCATGGTGCGGCGCAGTGCCGTGACATGGGCACCGCAGCCCAATGCCTCGCCAATGTCCTCCACCAGCGAGCGAATATAGGTGCCTTTCGTGCAACTTACCGCGATATCAATCTCGGTCTCGCGCACCTCCAGCAGCGTCAGCTCGTATATGGTCACCGGGCGCGACGGACGCTCCACCTCAATACCTTCGCGCGCGTATTCATAGAGCGGTTTGCCCTTGTGCTTTAGCGCGGAGTACATGGAGGGAACCTGCTGGATATCGCCACGAAAGCGCTCCAACACCGGTTCCAGTGCATCGGCATCGAGCCCAGGGGGCACAGGTTTCTCAGCAACCACGGCACCTTCGCTGTCCCCGGTTTCGGTACGGACACCCAGGCGAGCGGTGGCGATGTAGGCTTTGTCGCTGTCCAGCATCATCTGGGAAAACTTGGTGGCTTCACCAAAGCACAACGGCAACACGCCCGTGGCCAGCGGGTCCAACGCACCGGTGTGACCGGCCTTGGCCGCCCCGAACAGGCGTTTTACCTGCTGCAGGATGCCGTTGGACGTAATGTCCATCGGCTTGTCGATCACCAGTATGCCGTTTACATCGCGACCTTTACGACGTCGACTCAAGCCTTTTGCTCCGGATCATCAGACGCCCCGTCGTTGCGGGCGTCGTCGTCACGGTCAACCACTGGCTTGTCGCCAACCGCTTCCCGAATCAGGTTGTCCATGTGACGGCTGTGCCCAAGCAACGTATCGAAATGAAAACGCAACTGGGGCGTCACCCGCAATTTCATGGCACGGCCGACCTGCCCTTTCAGGAAGCCAGCCGCTTTATTCAGCACTGTCAGGGAATCCCGCACCTGCGGCGACTCCTCGGTCAGCTCTTCGGTGGTCAGCAGCGATACGTAAACGTCTGCATACCCCAGGTCACGGCTCACCTTGACGGCATTCACCGTGACCATGCCCACCCGCGGGTCTTTGACCTCCCGCTGGATGAGCTGGGCCAGCTCCCGCTGCATCTGATCGCCGATGCGATCAATCCGGCTGAACTCTCTTGGCATCAGGTTTCCTTTAATCTCAGGCGCATCACGCGCCGGTGGACTCAAGCTTACGCTCAACCCGAACGCGATCGAATACCTCGATCTGGTCGCCGACTTTCACGTCGTAGCCCTTAACGCCGATACCACATTCCATACCGTTGCGGACTTCCGGCACGTCGTCCTTGAAGCGGCGCAGCGATTCCAGCTCGCCTTCAAAGATAACCACGTTGTCACGCAGGACACGGATCGGCTTGTTGCGGTAAACGTTACCCTCGGTGACCATACAGCCAGCCACCTGGCCAAACTTCGGCGAACGGAACACATCACGCACATCGGCAATGCCCACGATATCCTCGCGGAATTCCGGCGCCAGCATGCCGGTCAGAGCTGCTTTCACATCATCAATCAGGTTGTAGATGATGCTGTAGTAGCGTAGATCCAGACCTTCCTGCTCCACCAGACGCTTGGACGCGGTGTCCGCACGCACGTTGAAGCCGAAGATAACCGCGTTGGTCGCCATGGCCAGACTGATGTCCGTCTCTGCGATACCACCAACGCCCGACGACACGATCTTGACCTGTACTTCGTCGTTACCAAGATCCTGCAGCGACTTGGTGATGGCTTCCAGGGAACCACGAACGTCGGTCTTGAGCACCACGTTGAGGGTTTTGACCTCGTCCTTGCCCATATTCTCGAACAGGTTCTCAAGCTTCGCAGCCTGCTGCCTGTGCAGACGCTGCTCCCGCTCGCGGGACTGACGGAATTCCGCCAGTTCCTTGGCCTTCTTCTCGTCAGCCACAGCAAAGAACTCATCACCAGCGTTCGGCGTGCCATTCAGGCCCAGGATTTCCACCGGAATGGAAGGCCCGGCTTCTTTGACCTGCTTGCCGGCCTCGTCGGTCATGGCGCGAACCTTACCGAAGAAGGAACCAGCCACCACCATCTCGCCCTGACGGAGCGTGCCGTTCTGCACCAGTACGGTAGCCACGGAACCGCGACCACGCTCAAGGCTGGATTCGACCACCACACCCTTCGCAGGTGCATCCGGAGAGGCCTCGAGCTCAAGGATTTCAGCCTGCAGCAGCAGTGCCTCAAGCAGATCTTCAATGCCGTCACCGGTATGGGCGGATACAGGGATAAACTGAACGTCACCGCCCCAGTCTTCCGGAATAACTTCCATACCCGCCAATTCGGTCTTGATACGATCCGGGTCGGCCTCTTCCTTGTCCATCTTGTTGATGGCAACGACGATGGGAACGCCGGCGGAACGTGCGTGATCCACGGCTTCCTTGGTTTGCGGCATAACGCCGTCATCGGCGGCCACCACCAGGATAACGATATCGGTGCACTGGGCACCCCGCGCACGCATCGCCGTGAAGGCGGCGTGGCCCGGAGTATCCAGGAAGGACACCATGCCATGGTCGGTTTCAACGTGGTACGCACCGATGTGCTGGGTGATACCCCCAGACTCGCCGGACGCCACCTTGGTGCGGCGAATGTAATCCAGCAGCGAGGTCTTACCGTGGTCAACGTGACCCATCACACTGACAACCGGCGCACGCTTGGTCTTTTCCTTGCCTTCAAAGGAGAATTCGCTCAGAACCTCTTCCTCAAACGCATCTTCACTCACTGTGTTGGCTTTGTGACCGAGTTCCTCAGTCACCAGCACAGCGGTTTCCTGATCGAGAGCCTGGTTGATTGTCGCCATTACCCCCATGCCCATCAGTTTCTTGATGACGTCCGCTGACTTGACCGCCATCCGCTGGGCAAGATCACCCACTGTGATCGTCTCGGGAATATCGACTTCTCGTACCATTGGCTTGGTCGGCCTCTCGAAAGCATGACGCTTTTCTTTGGGTTTCTTTTTCGCACGGAGCGGCTTGCGCAGCGTGGTGTCTTCTTCCTCTTCATTGATAATCAGAGGCTCTTCCACCGGACGGCTGCGCGGCCCACGATGCCCTGCGGACTTCTTCTTGGGCTTGCCCTCCTCGGGCTCATCACCGCGCTCGCGGGCCTTTTCCTTCTTCTTCTTCGGCTTTCGGTCCTTGCCTTCGCCTTCTTCAGGCGGCGGAATCGGCATGTCTTCCGGCGCGGGAACCGGTGACGGTTCCGGCTCAGCAGCCACTTCCGGCTGAGCTTTTTCAGCCGGTTTTTCGTCAGCAGCCGGCTCTTCAGCCGGAGAATCTGACACCGGCGCTTCCGGCTTCGGCGCATCCGCAGGCTGTGTCTGCTCAGCCGCGACTGTCGCTGGGGCCTCTTCCGGGGCCGCAGCCGCCTGCTCGGCAGCTTCTTCCTGCTTCGCCGCTTCCGGTTCGAGCTCGGCGCGCTTGATATACGTACGGCGCTTGCGAACCTCAACATTGACCGTTTTGGTACGGCCCGCTTTCAGCGTGGTTGTTGTCTTGCGCTTAAGAGTGATTTTCTTGGGCTCAGCCTCACTCTCACCGTGATTCTTTTTCAGATAGGTCAGCAACTGCTGCTTCTCATCACTGGTAACAGAATCCCCTTCGGAGCGGGCTTTCAGGCCAGCCTCCACGATCTGTCGCAGCAAACGATCCACGGGAGCGCCTACATCTGCGGCCAGTTGTTTTACCGTTACATCAGCCATACTGGTCCTCCTCCCGATTAAGCCTGGTCTTCAAACCAGGGGGCGCGTGCTGCCATAATCAACTGGCCGGCACGCTCTTCTTCCATTCCTTCAATGTCGAGCAAGTCGTCAACCGACTGCTCTGCAAGATCTTCCATGGTACGAATCCCCATACCGGCCAGCTTGAAAGCCAGGCCACGATCCATACCGTCCATTGCGAGAAGATCTTCTGCGGGCTCAGCGCCCTCTAGCGCCTCTTCACTGGCCAGGGCCTGATTCAACAGGGCATCCTTGGCACGGCGACGCAATTCGGTCACGGTTTCTTCATCAAAACCGTCAATGGCAAGCATCTCTTCCATGGGGATGTACGCTACCTCCTCAATGGAGGTAAACCCTTCCTCAATGAGGACACCTGCAAATTCTTCGTCCACATCCAGATTGCCGGTGAAGTGCTCGAGCAGAGAATTATACTCCTGCTCCTGACGCTCACCTGCTTCCTCTTCTGTCATGACGTTCAGCGTCCAGCTGGTAAGGTCCGTCGCCAACCGAACATTCTGACCATTCCGGCCAATCGCCTGGGCCAGATTGTCCTCAGCTACTGCCACTTCCATGGTATGGCGGTCCTCGTCCATGACGATGGACGCCACTTCCGCCGGTGCCATGGCATTGATGACCAGTTGCGCGGGATTGTCGTCCCACAGCACGATATCCACACGCTCGCCACCCAACTCGTTGGAAACTGCCTGTACTCGTGAACCACGCATGCCCACGCAGGCACCCACCGGATCAATCCGGCGGTCGTTGGTCTTGACCGCAATCTTGGCGCGGGAGCCTGGATCCCGGGCTGCGCCACGAATCTCAATCAGCTCCTCCGCGATTTCCGGCACCTCAATGCGGAACAGTTCGATCAGCATCTGCGGATCGGTACGGCTCAGAATCAGCTGCGGGCCGCGATGATCGGTACGGATTTCCTGCAGCAGAGAGCGCACACGATCGCCCATACGGAACGTTTCACGGGGAATCAGGTGTTCACGGGGCAGCAAGGCTTCGGCGTTGGCACCCAGATCCACGATGACGTTGTCACGTGTCACTTTCTTTACGGTGCCAGAGACGAGCTCACCCACGCGATCCCGGTAGCTGTCGACAATCTTGGTGCGCTCGGCTTCCCGCACTTTCTGGAATATGATCTGTTTCGCTGCCTGGGCACCAATACGGCCGAAGGCAACGGATTCCACTTTCTCTTCGTGGATATCGCCGGGCTGCAGACTCTTGTCGATTTCTTCCGCTTCCTGCATGGTCAGCTCGGTGCCCAAAGCAGGAACCGCATCGTTATCAACCACCAGCCAGCGACGAAACGTTTCATATTCGCCGGTGCGGCGATCGATGGAAACGCGGATGTCCGCTTCCTCGTCGTCGTAGCGTTTTTTGGCAGCGGTGGCGAGTGCCAGCTCGATTGCTTCGAAGATCACGTCCTTCTCGACACCTTTCTCGTTCGAGACGGATTCAACCACCAGCAAGATCTCTTTACTCATTGGATTGCCCTGCCCTTAAAAATAAACTTTGCGTCCACTGACTTACTCAAATACCGGAACGATGTTGGCTTTCTCGATGCTATCGAATGGCAACAGGTATTCGTGATCATCAACAACCACGACAACGTCTTCACCTTCAATGCCTTTAATCAGGCCCTGAAACTTGCGACGCCCCTCAAATGCCATTCGTAATTTGATCTGGACCTGGTGGCCTGCGAATGCCTCATATTGCTCCAGACGGAACAACGGCCGGTCCATGCCCGGAGAAGATACCTCCAGGGTATACTCCGTCTGAATGGGGTCTTCCACATCCATTACGCCGCTGGCCTGGCGACTGACTTTCTCACAGTCTTCAATGCCGATGCCGTTTTCAGCATCGTCAATAAAAATTCTCAACAGGGAATGGTGTCCCTGGGAGCGAAATTCAATGCCCCAAAACTCGTAACCCAGGCCTTCCACAATGGGCCTGAGCAATTCTTCCAGCTGCTTCAACTTGGCTGACAAGGTTATCCCGTCTCCGTTACTCGATTTTTCCGACCCCAAAAACAAAAAAAGGGCTGTTGATCAGCCCTTTTTATGCACCAGGGCCTGATGCGCCAGGCCCCTTAATCAAAAAGCCCCTAAAAAGTGGGGCCCTTTGTTGCAAGAACTCACAGGGGAAAAGCAATCTAAACACCCCCTGCTGACAGACACCTGGCCTGCCTGGAACCGGCAGGGCAAACTGTGCCCGGAGCCCGCTCCAATATCCGCCGGAGTATAGAGACGCCGGCCTTACTGGTCAAGGACTGACCAAAAAAAACGGCCTGGTAAATCCAAGCCGTTTTTCTTCTTATATGGTGCCCAGGGCCGGACTCGAACCGGCACGGCTTTCGCCACTACCCCCTCAAGATAGCGTGTCTACCAGTTCCACCACCTGGGCAGCACCTTTACTCGAGCTCGGGGAGTTTATTTTCATCCCCGCGCCCGTCTTCGCCTTCTGTCGCTGATTCACCCTCAGCCTGCCCGGCATCCGATTCGGCCGGTGACTCCTGGACTACAGGAATACCCGCCTCACCTGCCACTTCGGCACGCTGCTTGGCAAATACAGCCAGCGAAAAACTCGTTACAAAAAATACGATAGCCAGCAAAGTTGTGGCACGGGTCAGAAAGCTACTGCTGCCCTCGCTGCCAAACACGGTCTGGGAGGCGCCACCACCAAATGCAGCACCGGCATTGGCACCCTTACCCTGCTGGAGCAGGACCAGCGTCACCAGCGCCACCGCAATGAGCACGTGCAGAACGACAACCAGTGTTTCGACCCAATCCATAATGACTCTCTAATGACTCTTGCTAATGGCTTTCGCGAACCTTTAACGCTCAAGACTTGCCTGGCACCGCCCGGCAAATACTTACAAAATCGTTTGCATCCAATGACGCGCCACCAATCAACCCGCCATCGATGTCCGGCTGAGCAAAAAGCGCCGCGGCATTATCCGCTTTTACACTGCCGCCGTAAAGCAGCGATATCTCATCCGCCGGAGCCCCAAGGGACTTCAACACATCGCGGATAGCGGCATGCATGGTCTGAGCATCATCAGCGGTTGCGGTTTTACCCGTTCCTATGGCCCAAACTGGCTCATAGGCAATCACAACCTGCTGCCATGACTCACTGCCAACGTCGACGAGGGCTTTGCGAACCTGTCGCGACACGACACTTTCAGCCTTGCCCGCATCACGTTCTTCGAGGGTCTCGCCAACGCAAACAACAGCGACCAACCCTGACGTCAGGGCCTGCCCGACCTTGGTGGCAACCTGCTCATCGGTTTCGCCGAAGAGCTGCCTGCGCTCCGAATGCCCGACCAAGGTAAAACCACAGCCGCAATCTTTTGCCATCGCCGCGGAGATTTCCCCGGTGTAGGCGCCTGAATCCCAGCACGCTACATTCTGAACACCAACAGCCAGCTTATCGCCAGCCTGCTCAGCAACATCGCCAACATACAGGGCGGGAGGAATAATAACAGCCTCCACACCATTATCAAACGCTGCTAATTCGGACCGGACTTGACCAACCAGATTGCTTACCAAGTCTTTCGACCCGTTCATTTTCCAGTTGCCGGCGACAATCTTACGGCGCATAAAAAATCCCTGATTCAAGGGAGGGCGAACTATACAGCAGTCTTTTACAGCAGACAACTGCCCCTAAGCACAAAATCATGCCCGGGAATTCTCAACCACAACAGCCAGTTCCTCGGCAATTTTCACGATTTGTGCCTCATCCTGCCCTTCCGTCATTACCCGGATCAGAGGCTCGGTGCCCGACGCCCTCAGCAGCACGCGACCACCGCCACCCAGCCTGGCCTCCGCCGACTCCACGGCCCTGACAATATCGTCACGCCCGAGAGGATCAAAACGCTGGTCGACCCGCACATTGATCATCTTCTGAGGCAACTTGCTCATACCCTGGCGAAGGTCTGCCAGGGAGCTACCTGCGCGACGAATGGCCAACAATACCTGGAGCGCAGACACAATACCGTCACCAGTGCTGGTGCAATCCCGGATGACCATATGGCCGGAACCTTCACCGCCGAGCAGCCAGCCCCGGTCGATAAGCCGCTCCATGACGTAACGGTCGCCGACTTTGGCACGCTCGAAATCAATACCCTGCTCCCTGAGCGCCAACTCAACGCCCAGATTGGTCATCAGGGTGCCCACAACGCCCCCTTTCAAGGTTCCGGCGGCATGACGTTGCGCGGCGATCACGTAGAGCAACTCGTCGCCATCGACTTCCGAGCCGTCACGATCCACCATGAGTACCCGGTCACCGTCGCCATCAAAGGCGATCCCGAGATCGGCCTGCTTCTCCAGAACGGCCTTGCTCAATGATCCCATGTGAGTGGAACCGACATTAAGATTGATATTCAGACCATCAGGCTCGCCCCCTACCACAGAAATCTTCGCTCCCAACTCACGGAACACTTTCGGGGCAACGTGGTAGGTAGCACCGTGCGCGCAATCCAGGACAATATGAAGTCCTTCGAGTGAAAACTCGTTGGGTACCGTACTCTTACAGAACTCAACGTATCGGCCTGGTGCGTCATCAACCCGGAACGCCTTGCCTAACTCTTTCGAGCCGCAGACCTCAATGGGCTTATCCAGCCACTTCTCGATCTCTGTTTCCAGAGCATCATCCAGCTTGGTCCCAGCGGGGGAGAAAAACTTGATACCGTTGTCGTGGTGCGGATTATGGGACGCACTGATGACAATACCCGCGGAGGCGCGAAAGGTTCGGGTCAAGTAGGCGATCGCAGGGGTGGGCATGGGCCCGAGCAACTTCACGTCCACTCCGGCCGCGGACAAACCTGCCTCAAGGGCGGATTCGAACATATAGCCCGAAAGACGGGTGTCTTTACCAATCAGCACACTGTTACGCTGCCCATCCCGCTTGAAGGCCTGCCCCGCAGCCCAACCCAGGCGCAGCATAAATTCGGGGGTTATTGGAAATTCGCCCACCCGGCCCCGGATACCGTCCGTGCCGAAATATTTTCTGTCGCTCATCGTCCAGCTTCCTCCATTGCCGTCACCACTTTAACGGCATCGACTGTTTCCCTGACATCGTGGACGCGAATGATGGATGCGCCCTTCATGGCGGATATTGTCGCGGCAGCGAGGCTTGCGGGCAAGCGTTCACTGACATCACGACCGGTGATATGGCCCAGCATGCTCTTGCGGGACATGCCCACCAGAATCGGGTGCCCTAGCAACTGCAGCTGTTCCAGCGAGGCCAGTAACTGAAGGTTGTGCTGCGGAGACTTGCCAAAACCGAAACCAGGATCAAGGATGATGTTATCTGGCCGCACACCGGCTTTCTCTATCACCCGCATTCGCTCGGTAAGAAACGAACTGACCTCCCGCCGCACATTCCGGTAGCGAGGATCATCCTGCATGGTATCCGGTTCGCCCTGAATGTGCATGACACACACCGGCACTCCAGCGCTTGCCACCACCTCGGGCGCGCCATCCCGTTGCAGCGCCCTGACGTCGTTAATCATCCCGGCACCGAGCTTCACCACCTCCGCCATAACCTCGGGCGAACTGGTATCGACCGAAACGACAACGTCCAAATCACGGGCAATCGCCTCTACCACCGGACACACTCGCTCAAGCTCTTCCTCGACAGACACCGGCGTAGCGCCTGGCCGTGTGGACTCACCACCCACATCAATAAAAGCCGCACCGTCCGCCACCATCTCACGGGCCCTTGCCAGGGCAATCTCAGCGGTAGTGTACCGACCTCCATCCGAAAAGGAGTCCGGCGTCACATTCAGGATCCCCATGACGTGGCAGCCGGACATATCCAGAATCCTGCCCGCAAAGTTTATCTGCATAAGTAACCTTTTCTGCAACCCGCAAAAACAAACGCCGCCCCGTCAGGGGCGGCGTTCAGTCTTCAACTATATCTGACCAGTATCCAGCCTGGCTCAGTGCTCACCGGCCGGTCGACCAACACCCGGTTGGCGACCATCGTCGGAACCCTTCGGAGCAGGCGCCTGCTCAGGCTCATCAGCCGGAACACCACCGGAGGGGCCGCTATCACCCCAGCCTTTCGGCGGGCGGGGATCACGGCCTTCCATGATGTCATCGATCTGGTAACGATCAATGGTCTCGTACTTCATCAGGGCATCGGCCATCAGGTCGAGCTTGTCACGGTTATCGACGAGCAACTGCTTCGCCTTTTCATAACAGCTGTCGATGATGTTGCGAACTTCCTCATCGATACGCTGCGCCGTTTCCGGAGAATAGACCGTTTGCGCCTGACCGGCAGAGCGACCGAGGAAAGGCTCTTCGCTGTCTGTATCGTACTGCAGCGGGCCAAGCTTCTCAGACAGCCCCCAACGCGTGACCATATTACGCGCCAGGCTGGTTGCCCGCTCGATATCGTTGGAAGCACCGGTGGTGACTCCATCGAAACCAAGGGTCAGTTCTTCGGCAATACGGCCACCAAACAGACTGCAGATGGAACTGATCAGGAAGCGCTTGCTGTGGCTGTACTTGTCTTCCTCCGGCAGGAACATTGTGACACCCAATGCGCGGCCGCGAGGAATAATACTGACTTTGTAGACCGGATCATGCTCAGGCATCAGACGCCCGACAATGGCATGACCGGACTCGTGGTAAGCCGTATTACGCTTCTCTTTCTCGCTCATGACCATGGATTTGCGCTCGGCGCCCATCATGATCTTGTCTTTCGCGAGCTCAAACTCTTCCATGGAGACCAGACGCTGGTTACGACGGGCCGCAAACAACGCAGCTTCGTTCACCAGGTTCGCCAGGTCAGCACCCGAGAAGCCGGGCGTGCCACGGGCAATCAACACAGGCTCTACTCCATCGGCCAGAGGCACTTTCTTCATGTGCACCTTGAGGATCTGCTCACGACCGATGATGTCCGGCAGCCCGACAACGACCTGGCGGTCAAAGCGACCTGGGCGGAGCAACGCCGGGTCCAGTACGTCCGGACGGTTGGTGGCGGCAATCACGATAACGCCTTCGTTACCCTCGAAGCCGTCCATCTCTACCAGCAACTGGTTCAGTGTCTGCTCACGCTCGTCGTGACCGCCGCCCATGCCAGCGCCACGATGGCGGCCAACGGCATCGATCTCGTCGATGAAGATGATACAGGGGCTCTGTTTCTTGGCCTGCTCGAACATATCACGGACACGGGAGGCACCCACGCCCACGAACATTTCCACGAAGTCCGAACCGGAGATTGAGAAGAATGGCACCTTGGCCTCACCGGCAATCGCCTTGGCGAGCAGGGTCTTACCGGTACCCGGCTGACCCACCATCAGTACACCCTTGGGGATACTGCCACCAAGACGCTGGAACTTGCTGGGGTCCCGCAGGAAATCCACCAACTCCTTGACGTCTTCCTTGGCCTCGTCGACACCGGCAACGTCACCAAAGGTGGTTTTGATCTGATCCTCACTCATCAGGCGGGCTTTACTCTTGCCAAAGGACATGGGGCCTTTGCCACCGCCACCGCCTTGCATCTGCCGCATAAAGAACACGAACAGCGCGATGATAATAAGAATTGGGAAGGCAGCCACCAACAGCTGGGTCCAGAGGCTTTGACGCTCCGGTTCCTTGCCGATGACTTCCACGTTGTTGGCCAGCAGATCATCCATCAGCTTATTGTCGGACACCTGTGGGCGGACAGTCTGGAACTGGGAGCCGTCACCACGGGTACCCTGAACCTGCAGACCATCAATGGTGACCTGACGGACCTGTCCGTCCTGCACCATTTCCACAAACTGCGAATAATTGACCTGTTGCCCGCTGGTGGTGGGTGTGAAATTCTGAAACACCATCAGCAGTACGGCGGCTATAATCAGCCAGAGAACCAGATTTTTTGCCATATCGTTCAAGGATCGTCACCTGTGAATTGAAGGATCGCCCCGTCAGGAGAAAGCCTTTTCTGACACCTTACACCAATTGTACGCCCGTCCACCAGAATCGGCCTATCCGTATCGACCACTGCGGGGGTGTCAATCCCACGGTCATTCCGTTCCGGGGCGGGGTCAGCCCTTAAATCCCTTGCACACCTGATAAATCTCCCTCGATCTTGCGCGGGAGGAGTCAGGCTTCCTGCTGACAACGGTGCCAAAACTTTTACGCATTTCAGCCAGCAGGGCATCAAATCCCTCTCCCTGAAATACCTTGGCGACAAACACGCCACCGGGCTTCAGGACTTGCTGCGCCATATCCAGCGCCAGCTCCACCAAACCCATGGCGTTAGGAATATCCACTGCCGCCATACCACTCATATTGGGTGCCATATCCGAAATTACAACGTCAGCGCGGCGATCACCCAGTAAATCCAGCAATTCGTCCAGCACTGACTGCTCGGTAAAATCGCCCTGAACAAACGCCACACCTGCAATCGGGCTCATCTCGAGAATATCGCTGGCGACCACCGTGCCATCGTCACCAACCCGCTCAACCGCAACCTGGGACCAGCCGCCAGGCGCAGCACCCAAATCCACAACTGTCTGCCCGGGCCGGAACAGGCGGTCTTTGTTATCGAGCTCAATCAGCTTGTAACTGGCCCGCGAACGATAGCCGTCTTCCCGAGACTTTTTGACCCAGACATCATCAAAATGTTCCTTCAGCCAGCGGTCACTGGTTTTCGAGCGAGCCAAAACCTACCTCCATAAAGCGCTCCAATTGGACCTCCAATCATATGGGTACGTGGTAACGGCGATTTCACCGGCCGATTGATCTGATACAATCCCGCGATTATACGGAATTGGCGAGCATTTCGCCGCTGACGTTTTATTAATCGCACCCATAAAGAGATCACATAATGAGTCTTTCGCCGGAACAGCGCCGGGAATACCGGGGCATCGCCCACAATCTGAAGCCCGTTATCATTGTCGGCGACAAGGGCCTGACCGAAGGGCTTCAGGAGGAACTCGAGCGGGCCCTGAACGACCACGAGCTGATCAAGATCAAGGTTGCCAGCCAGGACCGCGAAACCCGCCAGGAAGCCGTTGCCGCCCTGTGCGAAGCCTCCGGCGCGGAGCTGGTGCAGACCATCGGCAAGATCGCCGTGATCCTGCGCCGGGCGAAAAAGCCCAACCCCAAGCTGTCCAACCTGCTGCGCCAGAAACACTGACGCTGTCAGCACGCCAGGGCCGCACAATGTAAAAAGCCGGCTGTTGTTCGCAGCCGGCTTTTTGTTTGCAGAATCAGCACCCGACGAACGTCAGATGTGCTCTACCTGCTCGATTTCATACTCAACGGTTCCCGAAGGCACACGCACGGCAACCACGTCACCCTCGCTTTTACCCACCAGCGCCCGCGCGATCGGCGAGGAAATGGACAGCTTTCCGGCCTTGATATCTGCCTCATCCTCACCAACGATCTGGTAGCTGACCTGCTCGTCGGTATCGACATTAAGCATTCGCACGGTGGTGCCGAAGATCACCTTGCCGGTGTTTTCGATGCTGTTGACGTCGATTACCTGGGCTGCGGACAGCTTGCCCTCGATTTCCTGGATACGCCCTTCGATAAAGCTCTGCTGCTCCCGAGCGGCGTGGTATTCCGCGTTCTCTTTCAGGTCGCCGTGTTCGCGGGCATCGGAAATAGCCGCGATCACCCGGGGACGATCTTCGGACTTCAGTTTCTGAAGTTCCTCACGTAGGCGGATTTCGCCCGCCTTTGTCATGGGTACTCTGTCAGCCATAGTCTTACTTTCCTGCGTGTAGATCCTGGAGGCGGCGCACAGTGCGCTCGGGCCCGAACTTGATGGCCCTGCAGAAGGCTTCGCCGCCCGCCAGTGTCGTTGTATAGGTTACCTTGGTCTGCAGGGCCGACTGGCGAATCTGTGCCGAGTCGGAAATCGCCTTGCGACCTTCGGTGGTGTTAATAATCAGCTGTACCTGACCATTTTTAATAGCGTCCACGATGTGCGGACGCCCTTCACGAACCTTGTTCACCCGATCAACGGTGAGCCCGGCCTGCTTCAGAGCCTTGGCGGTACCAGTGGTGGCAATCACCTTGAAACCGGCGTCAATCAGATCCTGTGCCACTTTCGCGGCACCGGGCTTGTCGACGTCCCGTACGGACATGAAGGCCGTACCCTTGGCCGGCAGGCGCTCACCGGAGGCCAGGGCCGCCTTGGCGAAGGCTTCGTCAAAGCTGTCACCAATACCCATCACCTCACCGGTGGACTTCATTTCCGGCCCCAGGATGGGATCCACTGCCGGGAATTTGTTGAACGGGAACACCGATTCCTTGACGGAATAGTAAGTCGGCACAATTTCCTGAGTGAAGCCCTGCTCTGCCAGTGACTTGCCAGCCATGCAACGGGCCGCCACCTTGGCCAGTGACACACCGATGGCCTTGGACACAAACGGCACGGTACGGGACGCCCGCGGGTTCACCTCGATCACGTAGATCTCGCCACCCTGCCAGGCCAGCTGCACGTTCATCAGGCCGATAACATCCAGCTCAATGGCCATCTTCCGTACCGCTTCGCGCATTTCATCCTGCACGTCTTTCGGCAGGGTGTAGGGCGGCAGGGAACAGGCGGAATCACCGGAGTGCACGCCCGCTTGCTCAATGTGCTGCATGATGCCACCGATGACCACGTCCTTGCCGTCGCTGATGGCGTCAATGTCCACCTCGATGGCGGCGTTGAGGAAGTGATCCAGCAGCACCGGGCTGTCGTTGGAGACCAACACGGCATTGCGCATGTAGCGAACCAGCTCCTCCTCGTCATAGACGATTTCCATGGCGCGACCACCCAACACGTAGGAGGGGCGCACCACCAGCGGGTAACCAATCTCGCGAGCCGCCAGGATGCCTTCTTCGTGGCTGCGCACGGTGGCATTTTCCGGCTGAATCAGGCCAAGGCGGCCAATCATCTGCTGGAAACGCTCCCGGTCTTCGGCGCGGTCGATGGCGTCCGGGCTGGTACCGATAATCGGCACACCTGCCGCTTCCAGGCCACGGGCCAGCTTCAGCGGGGTTTGACCACCGTACTGGACAATCACACCCTTGGGCTTTTCGACGTGAATGATTTCCAGCACATCTTCCAGTGTAATCGGCTCGAAATAGAGTCGGTCCGAGGTGTCGTAGTCGGTGGAAACGGTTTCCGGGTTGCAGTTGATCATGATGGTTTCGTAACCGTCGTCGCGCATAGCGAGGGCGGCGTGAACACAGCAATAATCAAACTCAATACCCTGACCGATGCGATTGGGACCACCGCCAATGACCACGATTTTCTCGCGATCAGAGACATCCGCCTCGCACTCTTCCTCATAGGACGAATACATGTAGGCGGTTGAGGAGGCGAATTCTGCCGCGCAGGTATCCACTCGCTTGTAGACCGGGCGGATATCCAGGTCATGGCGCAGCTTGCGTAAGCTGACTTCGGAAATGCTCAGCAGCTGGGCCAGGCGCGCATCGGAGAAACCCTTGCGCTTGAGGCGGAAGAGGGTATCGCGATCAATATCCGCCTTGCCGGCGGATTTGAGGGCAGTCTCTTCTTTGATCAGGTCTTCGATCTGCACCAGATACCAGGGGTCTACATGCGTGTTGTTGAACACTTCCTCCACGGTCATCCCGGCTCGGAAGGCATCGCCGATGTACCATAGGCGCTCGGCCCCGGGCACATTCAGTTCCTGAGTCAGGGTTTCCTGGCCGTCAGTGGTGCTCAGGTCGACCTTCTCTTCAAAACCGTCGGAGCCCACTTCCAGGCCACGCATGGCTTTCTGCAGGGATTCCTGGAAGGTACGGCCAATGGCCATCACCTCACCCACGGATTTCATCTGGGTGGTCAGGCGGGCGTCAGCCTGGGGGAATTTCTCGAAGGTGAAGCGCGGGATCTTGGTGACCACATAGTCGATGCTGGGCTCGAACGAGGCCGGAGTAACACCACCGGTGATTTCGTTGCGCAGCTCATCAAGGGTGTAACCCACTGCCAGCTTGGCCGCCACCTTGGCAATCGGGAACCCCGTTGCCTTGGACGCCAGCGCCGAAGAACGCGACACCCGGGGATTCATTTCAATGACGACGACACGGCCATTGTCCGGATTCACGCCAAATTGTACGTTGGAACCGCCGGTTTCCACACCGATCTCACGCAGTACCGCCAGGGAGGCGTTCCGCATGATCTGGTATTCCTTGTCGGTGAGGGTCTGGGCTGGCGCGACGGTGATGGAGTCACCGGTGTGCACGCCCATGGCGTCAAAGTTCTCAATGGCGCAGACGATGATGCAGTTGTCGTTCTTGTCGCGGACAACTTCCATCTCGTACTCTTTCCAGCCGATCAGGGACTCGTCGATCAACAGCTCGTTGGTCGGCGACAGGTCCAGACCACGGGTACAGATTTCCTCGAATTCATCGCGGTTGTAGGCAATACCGCCGCCGGAACCACCCATGGTAAAGGACGGGCGGATGATGCAGGGAAATCCGATGTCGTTGGCCACTTCCCAGGCTTCCGCCATGGAATGGGCGATCGTCGCGCGAGGGCACTCCAGGCCGATCTTCTTCATGGCCTTGTCAAAACGATCACGGTCTTCGGCCTTGTCGATGGTGTCGGCGTTGGCGCCGATCATTTCCACACCATGCTCGGCCAGAACGCCGTGCTTTTCGAGGTCCAGAGCACAGTTCAGGGCTGTCTGACCACCCATGGTGGGCAGCAATGCGTCCGGCTGCTCTTTCTCGATGATCTTGGCAACGGTCTTCCAGGTGATGGGCTCGATGTAGGTAGCATCGGCCATTACCGGGTCCGTCATGATCGTGGCCGGGTTGGAGTTCACCAGGATAACCCGATACCCCTCCTCACGCAGGGCCTTACAGGCCTGGGCTCCGGAGTAGTCAAACTCGCACGCCTGCCCGATCACGATGGGGCCCGCGCCCAGAATCAGAATGCTTTTAATGTCGGTACGCTTTGGCATCAACGTGCCTCCATCAGGCGGATAAATTCATCAAACAGCGGCGCTACGTCGTGTGGGCCGGGGCTCGCTTCCGGATGCCCCTGAAAACTATAGGCTGGCTTGTCGGTACGACGGATTCCCTGCAGAGACCCGTCAAACAGGGATTTGTGGGTCACCTCCAGATTGCCCGGCAGGCTGGCTTCGTCCACTGAAAATCCGTGGTTCTGGCTGGTAATCATCACGGTGCCGTCGGCGATGTTCTGTACCGGATGGTTGGCGCCATGGTGGCCATGCCCCATCTTGATGGATTTGGCCCCGCTGGCCAGGGCCAGCAACTGGTGGCCGAGGCAGATGCCGAAAACGGGAATGTCGGTCTCCAGCACATCGCGGATGGCGCTGATGGCGTAGTCACAAGGTTCTGGATCGCCGGGGCCGTTGGACAGAAAAATACCATCTGGATTCATCGCCAGCACATCGGAAGCGGGGGTCTGGGCCGGCACAACGGTGATGTCGCAGCCGCGACTGGCCAACATGCGCAGGATGTTGAGCTTCACGCCATAGTCCCAGGCGACGACCTTGAACTTTGATTCGGTGCGCTCGCCATAGCCACTTTCGATATCCCACTCACTCTGGCTCCAGGTCCAGGCTTTTTCCGAGGTGACTTCCTTCGCCAGATCCATGCCTTTCAGGCCTGGAAAAGCGTTAGCCAACTCCAGGGCACGCTCGGCCGTGGCGTCTGCGCCGGCGACCACGGCACCATTCTGGGAGCCTTTATTCCGCAGGATTCGGGTCAGGCGACGGGTATCGATGTCGGCAATGCCGACGATGTTGTTGGCACGCAGGTAGTCCTGTAGCGAGCCGGTACTGCGCCAGTTACTCACCAACAGGGGCAGATCACGGATTATCAGGCCGGCGGCCTGGAGACGATCGGATTCGATGTCTTCTTCGTTCACACCGGTACTGCCGATATGGGGGTATGTGAGGGTGACAATCTGGCGGGAGTAGGACGGGTCGGTCAGGATTTCCTGATAACCGGTCATGGCGGTGTTGAACACCACCTCTCCGCTGGTTTCCCCTTCAGCGCCAATGGCGGTGCCGTAAAACAGGCTTCCGTCTGCGAGTGCAAGGATGGCAGGTGTACTCAAGGCTTGTATCCTCATCGAGTGGCGTACAGGTTCGTCACGAACAGGAACGCAAGCGCAAATTCAGGTCGCAAAAAAGCGAGAGGGAGTTGAACTCCGTCCCGCTTTTTCTGTTGAGCGTTGTCAAAGCTACGCTTGGTGCAGTTAAACCGCCTTATTGTACGAAATATGGCAGTTTGTGTCCACGCGAAATCTTGCTCGTCGCTACTTCAGCGCCAACACGTCCTGCATGTCGTACAACCCGACCGGCTTACCTTCCAACCACAGTGCCGCACGCATCGCACCTTTGGCAAACGTCATCCGGCTGCTGGCTTTGTGGGTAATTTCGATACGCTCGCCTTCAGTGGCGAACAGAACGGTATGATCGCCAACCACGTCGCCAGCCCGAATGGTTTCGAAGCCGATCTCCTTGCGGGTGCGCTCCCCGGTGAACCCCTCGCGGCCATAAACGGCACATTCTTTAAGGTCACGCCCGAGGGCATCGGCGACAACTTCGCCCATTCGCAAAGCCGTGCCCGAAGGCGCGTCTTTTTTGTGGCGGTGATGGGCTTCGATGATTTCCACGTCGTAGTCGTCACCCAGGGCTGCAGCGGCGGTGCGCAACAGGTTGAGGGTGACGTTGACGCCCACACTCATGTTGGGGGCGAACACCACCGGAGCCTTTTCAGCGGCGACGGCGAGCTGCTCTTTCTCGGCGTCGGTCAGGCCGGTGGTACCGATCACAATCATCTTGCCGTTGGCTTTACAGAATTCCGCGTTTTCCAGGGTCAGGTCCGGGAAGGTGAAATCGATAAGTACATCGAAGTCGTCCTTCACTTCGGCCAGACTGCCAGCCATCTTGACGCCGGTTTTGCCGATGCTGGTCATTTCACCGGCGTCAGCGCCAACAAGACTGCTGCCCGGTTCGACGACTGCTGCGCCGAGCTCCAGGCCCTCAGTTCCGTCAACGGCTTCAATCAACACCTTGCCCATGCGCCCTGCGGCGCCGATGATTGCTACCCTCATCACGTCTGCCCTCAGAATTTCATTTCGTCGAAGAAGCTTTTCACGCCTTCAAACCAGGAGGTTTTTCGCGGGCCGTGCTGGTTCCCGTCGCCACCATCCAGAGTCTTCTGGAACTCTTCCAACAACTCTTTCTGGCGCTTGGTGAGATTAACCGGAGTTTCCACAGCCACGCGGCACAGCAAATCACCGGACGGACCACCACGAACCGGGCTGACGCCTTTGTTACGCAGACGGAACAGCTTGCCGGTCTGGGTTTCCGGTGGAATCTTCAGCTTGACGCGACCGTCGAGCGTCGGCACTTCAAGTTCGCCGCCGAGACTGGCATCGACGATGCTGATAGGCACTTCGCAGTAGAGGTTGCGGCCATCACGGGTAAAGATGGAATGCTCCCGAACCGCGACCTGCACGTAGAGATCACCGGAAGGACCACCTTCAACGCCCATCTCGCCCTCGCCGGAGAGCCGGATACGATCGCCGGTATCCACGCCCGGTGGCACCTTGACGGACAGTGTTTTCTCTTCCTGGATGCGACCGGCACCGTGACACTTCTTACACGGGTTCTTGATGATCTTGCCGGAACCGCGACAGGTAGGACACGCCTGCTGCACAGTGAAGAAGCCCTGCTGCATGCGTACCTGGCCCATGCCATTACAGGTACCACAGGCTTCCGGCCGTGAACCCTTCTCGGCCCCGGAGCCGTCGCAGACATCACACTCGGTGTGGCCGGGAATGCGGATCTGAACGGTTTTGCCTTTTACCGCTTCTTCCAGGTCCAACTCCAGCGTATAGCGCAGGTCGGCCCCGCGTGTATTGCGGCCACCGCGGCCGCCGCCAAAGATATCACCAAACACATCGCCAAAGATGTCGGAGAAGCTGGCACCGCCACCGCCGCCTCCGAATCCGCCGCCGGCAGAACCATCGACACCGGCGTGGCCAAACTGATCATAGGCCGCGCGCTTGGAGGAATCAGAGAGTATTTCATAAGCTTCGCTGGCTTCCTTGAACTTATGATCGGCGTCCTCATCATCCGGATTCCGGTCAGGATGATACTTCATCGCAAGCTTGCGGTAGGCTCGCTTGATCTCTTTGTCATCCGCTTCCCGGGACACCCCGAGAATCTCGTAATAGTCGCGCTTGGCCATGCTCTAAAACCCTGTTGGTAAAACGAGGAAAACGCGGGAGAGCTCCCGCGTTTTCCAACTGCCTGATGATCTTAAGTTTTATCGCTTGTCGTCGTCTTTGACTTCTTCAAACTCGGCATCAACGGCGTCGTCGCTGGAACCGGACTGGGCAGACTCTTCGCCCCCGGCCTGCTGCGCCTGTTCTGCCTGATCCGCATACATCTTCTGGGCCATTTCAGAAGACGCTTCTGTCAGCTTCTGAGTCTTGGCCTCGATGTCGTCCTTGTCGGAACCAGCCAGGGCTTCTTCCAACTCCTTGATAGCAGCCTCGATAGACTCCTTCTCACTGTCGGACACCTTGTCACCAGCATCGGCCAAGGTCTTGCGCACGGTATGAACCATCGCGTCGCCCTGGTTACGAGCCTGGACCAACTCTTCGAATTTGCGATCTTCGTCGGCGTTGGCTTCCGCGTCCTGAACCATCTTCTCGATTTCGTCGTCGTTCAGACCTGAAGACGCCTTGATGATGATGGACTGCTCTTTACCGGTCGCCTTGTCTTTGGCCGACACGTTCAGGATACCGTTGGCATCGATGTCGAAGGTGACTTCGATCTGCGGCGTGCCACGGGGCGCCGGCGGAATGTCCGCCAGGTCGAAACGGCCCAGTGACTTGTTCTGTGTCGCCTGCTTCCGCTCACCTTGGACCACGTGAATGGTCACGGCGGTCTGGTTGTCATCCGCAGTGGAGAAAGTCTGCGACTTCTTGGTCGGGATCGTGGTGTTCTTGTCGATCAGCGGTGTCGCCACGCCACCCATGGTTTCGATACCCAGGGTCAGCGGGGTAACGTCCAGCAACAGAACGTCTTTCACATCACCGGAGAGCACGGCCGCCTGGATGGCAGCACCCATGGCCACAGCTTCATCCGGGTTCACGTCCTTACGTGCTTCCTTACCGAAGAAGTTCTTCACTTTTTCCTGAACCATCGGCATGCGGGTCTGACCGCCGACCAGGATGACTTCGTCGATTTCACCGATCTTGGCACCGGAATCTTCCAGCGCGGTGCGGCACGGTGCGAGACTGCGCTCGACCAGCTCTTCAACCAGTGACTCCAGCTTGGCACGAGTCACTTTCACGTTCATGTGCTTGGGACCGCTGGCGTCTGCCGTTACGTACGGCAGATTCACGTCGGTCTGCTGGCTGCTGGACAGCTCGATCTTGGCCTTCTCGGCCGCTTCTTTCAGGCGCTGCATGGCCAGCGAGTCGCCACGCAGGTCGATGCCGCTGTCTTTCTTGAACTGATCGGCAAGGTATTCGATCAGCTTCATGTCAAAGTCTTCGCCGCCCAGGAAGGTGTCGCCGTTGGTGGCCAGCACTTCGAACTGGTGCTCACCGTCTACATCGGCGATCTCGATGATGGAGATGTCGAAGGTACCACCGCCCAGGTCGTAAACGGCGACAGTACGGTCGCCGCTCTTCTTGTCCAGGCCATAAGCCAGAGCGGCTGCAGTCGGCTCGTTAATGATCCGCTTCACGTCCAGACCAGCAATTTTACCGGCGTCTTTGGTGGCCTGGCGCTGGCTGTCGTTGAAGTAGGCCGGCACGGTGATAACCGCTTCGGTCACTTTCTCGCCCAGATAGTCTTCTGCGGTTTTCTTCATTTTCTTGATGATTTCCGCAGACACCTGCGGCGGCGCCATCTTCTCGCCCTTCACTTCGACCCAGGCATCACCGTTGTCTGCCTTGGCGATCTTGTAGGGCACCATCTTGATGTCTTTCTGGACCACGTCGTCTTCAAAGCGACGACCGATCAGACGCTTGATGGCGTACAGGGTGTTGTTCGGATTGGTGACCGCCTGGCGCTTGGCAGATTGACCTACCAGCGTTTCACCGTCTTCGGTATACGCCACGATGGACGGGGTAGTGCGATCACCTTCGGCGTTTTCGATAACCTTGACCTTGTCGCCATCCATAATGGCTACACAGGAGTTTGTGGTTCCCAGGTCGATACCAATGATCTTACTCATGCAATTGCTCCAATTCGGTTGTTCAATTCAGTTCCGGCTGCCTTAAAAGTTGCCCCGGAGTCCCGGTGCGCCGCCTGTTTACTGGCTATATTGGCGCTTTAATCTGCTTTTCAAGCCTGCTCATCGATTTTTGGCGCGTCTGCGGCCTTGGCGACCACCACCATCGCGGGGCGAACAAGGCGGTCATTCAGGGTGTAGCCCTTTTGGACCACAGCCACGACACTGTTGGGCTCGGCATCAGGCGCCGGCACCATGGACATGGCCTCATGCTGCTGGGGGTCAAACGGCTCACCCACGGGGTTAAGCTGAACCACATTGAACTTGCCGAGGCTACCCATGAACAGATTGAGGGTCATCTCGACCCCTTCACGAATAGAGGCCACCAGTTCGCCGGCATTTTCATGCCCCTCAGTGCTTTCAACCGCCTTTTCCAGGCTGTCAGCGACCGGCAGGAGCTCCTTCACAAACTTCTCCAGCGCAAATTTGTGGGCTTTTTCCACATCGATTTCAGCGCGGCGGCGAACATTCTGCATCTCCGCCTGGGACCGCAACATCTGCTCCTGAAACTCCTGCGCCTGGGCCTTCAGGGCCTCAATTTCGCTTTCCGGGCCGGCTTCGGCACTGTCTTCCGTCGCCGTTTCTTCTTCGGGAGCGGCTTCCGCAGCGTCTTTCAGCTCTTCTTCCACCTGTTCGTTACGATTCTCGTCAGCGCTCATGACTACTCCTGCTTGATCGTCGGCGGCCAGACGACCGGCCGGTTAACGTTTGGTTTCCGACCGCCAGAGGCCGGAAAAAACATGTTTGCGAACGGATATGGGGCCCGTATCGAATGTTTCAACCGTTGCGCACCTCATTCGTTCACAAATTCGCCAGGCGATGTTTGCAAACTGGAAAAACCCTGTATATATTCACAGTCACTGTATGTAATCACAGTATTCAGGAATCGAGCGGAGGACCTCTGCATGCTCACACAGCTCACCGTTTCCAATTACGCCATTGCCGAGCGGGTCGAACTTCAGTTTGGAAAGGGTATGACGGCACTGACCGGAGAGACCGGTGCCGGCAAATCCATTGTCCTGGACGCCCTCGGCCTGGCCATGGGCGGGCGTTCCGACGCTGGTGCCGTGCGCCACGGTGCCAAACGCGCCGACATCACCGCCACCTTCGACGTGTCCCGCATTGCCGAAGCCCGGCAATGGCTGGAAAACCATGAGCTCGACGACGACAACGAGTGCATCCTGCGCCGAGTGATCAGCAAGGACGGCCGCTCTCGTGCCTACATCAACGGCCAGCCCTGCCCCCTCGCCCACCTAAAGGACCTGGGCAGCGCCCTGATGGACATCCACAGCCAGCATCAACATCAGTCCCTGCTACGCAAGGAGACCCACCGCAAACTGCTGGACGAATTTGCCGGCGCAGAAGCGCTGGGAGCGCAAACCAGGGATGCGTGGAAAGCCTGGCACAAAACCCGACAGCGGCTGACCGAACGCCAGCAGAATGCCGATGAGGCAGAAGCCCGCCTGCAGTTGCTTCGCTACCAAGTGGAAGAACTGGACCGCCTGGCGCTGGAAGACGGAGAGCAGATAGAGCTGGAGAAAGAGCAGGAACAGCTCAGCCATGCCGACACGGTGTTACACAATAGCCATCAGGCTACCCTTCTGTGCACGGAAGATGACAATAGCGCAGCGGATCTGGTGCGCCAGGCATTACAGCAACTGGAGCAGTTACCGGTGGAAGTACCGGCACTGACGGAAACTATCCAGATGCTGAATGAGGCCCAGATTCAGATCACCGAGGCTGGCGACAACCTGCGCCACTTTGTGGAAGATTACGACGCCGACCCAGCCCGACTGGCCGAAGTGGAAGAGCGCCTGAGCGCTATTTACCAGATGGCCCGCAAGCACCGCATCACACCGGAGACTCTCCCGGAATTCCACCAGAGCCTGAGCGCCGAGTTGGCATCGCTGGACGACGGCGAGGGCAGCGTTGAGAAGCTGGAAGCGGAACTGGAAGAACAGCGAAGCCACTTCAATACACTGGCCACCGAGCTGTCGAACGCTCGCCAACAGGCTGCTGCCAACCTCGATCAGCGCATCGCGGAGGAACTCGCCCAACTGAGCATGCCAGCGGTCCAGTTCGTAACCCATCTGAGCCGAAACAAGGGGGACGAGCCTGCGCCCCACGGCCTGGAAGACATTGAATTCCTGGTCAGCGCCAACCCGGGCCAACCCGCACGTCCGCTGGCCAAGGTGGCCTCGGGCGGCGAACTCTCACGCATCAGCCTCGCCATTCAGGTGGTGGTTGCGCAAACCTCCACCACACCAACACTGGTCTTTGACGAAGTGGATGTGGGCATTGGCGGCGGCACCGCAGAAGTGGTTGGTCGCCTGCTTCGCAGCCTGGGCAGTAATGGGCAGGTGCTGTGCGTCACGCATCTTGCCCAGGTAGCAGCCCAGTGCCATCAGCACCTGTTCGTCAGCAAGTTTACGGAATCAGACGCCACCTACTCGAAGATTGAGTCACTGGACGACAATGGCAGGGTCAGCGAAGTGGCAAGAATGCTCGGTGGTGTGGATATGACCGAACACACCATTGCTCATGCCCACGAAATGTTCACCAAGGGCCAGGCAACGCATCACTGAACAGTTTGAACGATAAACGTATTCCCCTCTCGATCCTGAGAGCTGTTGGGGCGGGCTTAAAACCCCGCCCCTTTTTTCTTTTTTGCCCGGAACAAATCCCGAATAATCAGGACTTGAGGGGTTTGACGTACAGAATCAGGCTGTGATCGACAATCTCATAGCCTCGTTCTTTGGCAATTTTTTGCTGCCGCTCTTCGATAACCTCATCGACGAACTCGATGACCTCACCAGTCTGAGTGCAGACCATGTGATCATGATGATCGTCGCCGGCCATCTCAAATACGGCGTGCCCACCTTCGAAGTTGTGGCGCAGAACCAGGCCAGCTGCCTCGAACTGAGTCAGCACCCGGTAGACGGTTGCCAGGCCCACGTCATCACCCTGTTCGAGGAGCTTTTTGTACACATCCTCGGCGCTGAGGTGATGCTCCTCGGAATTCTCCAGAATATTGAAGATCTTCACTCTTGGCAGAGTGACTTTAAGACCGACTTTTCGTAATTCGGTGTTTTCGGATGACATGTTACGATTCACTCTTTGGTGTGCCTCACGGCTTCCGGTATGATGAAGCCGCATGTTAACGGTCAGACCGTGTCACACCTGCCCCTGGCAGGCGATTTCAAGATAGAGGATTTCCCCCGGCGATGCAAAAGCTCACAGCTCTCATTCTAACTCTCATCATGGCTGGCTGTGTTTTCCCAGGCGTATACAAGATCAACGTACAACAGGGGAACATACTGACCGACGAAGAGCTGACATCACTGGCCGAGGGCATGTCCCGCAGCCAGGTCCACTCTCTGCTGGGAACCCCGCTGATGACCAACCCCGCCGATCCGTCGCGGGAATACTTTGTGTATACCTTCCAGCGCAGTGGTGGCGACATCAAGGAACAACGGGTCATCGTCTACTATGATAACGACCAATATTCCCATTACGAAGCTCAACTGCTGGAAGAAACGCCCGCCTACTGAGCCAACCTCAACCCTTAGCCCTTTTTCTTTGCCCGGTTGAGCCGGGCTTGCTTGGGATCGATCTGCAGCGGCCGGTAAACTTCAACCCGGTCGCCTTCCCGCAATTCGTGGGCGGACGGATTCTTGATCACCTTGCCGAAGATCCCCATATCGCCATTTTCCGGATCGACCTCGGGGAATATCGCGACAATGCCGGAACGTTTCACAGCCTCCACGGCGGTGGTTCCCTCTTCAACACTCAAGCTGATGATTTCCTGCCTGTCCGGCCTGGCAAAGGCCACCTCAACTCGAATCATTGTTATCCCCCGAGATACACCTGGTCTGCGCGGCGGCAGAACGCATCCACCATGGTATTCGCAGCCTGATTGAAGACCGGCCCGAACGTCATTCTCGACAAGGATCCGGAAAACTCAAACTCCAGCGTAAGAATCACCTTGCAGGCGTTATTCTGCAGGGGCTTGAACTGCCAACGACCGCTAAGGTTGCGGAAAGGGCCATCTACCAGGCTCATTTCAATGGTATGCGGCAGGTACAGTTGGTTGCGCGTGGTCAGCCGGTGACGGATACCACCTTTGGCAATATCCATGGATGCCATGATTTCGTGGTCTGTCTGCTCGTACACCTGGCTGGCCGAACACCAGGGAAGAAAGTCGGGGTAGCTGGCAACATCGTTGACCAGGTGGAACATGCGTTCCGCCGAGTGCATGACCAGCGCGGTCTTGTCGATCTGATGGGGCATTGGAACCGGACGTCCTGCTTGCAAATACACTTAAATTGAAGACCCTGCAAAGGGGGTGCCCCTTTAACCGGGACGCCAATATCAGACGCTATGATAAAGGATATCACCGTTGTTGGGGTCACTTTCCTGCCCAGCCGGGCCATTCTTACCGCTTTCCTCTCCCGGTTTGCCCGGCTTGGTCTCTGGCTCGCCAGCCCCACCAGTATCACCGGCTTCATTGTTGGGGTCGTCCGAGTCGGGGGCAGCCGGCGTCATTGAGCCTGGCGCTAACTCTACGGTAGGTTCGCACCACAACCCGTTGCTACCGCTGTCGCACAACGCCACCAGCGACGTGGCGGTGTACTGCAGGCCGATATACGCCACCACCAACGGCAAAACCAAGCGCATCACCCAGAACCATATACGGCCAATCAGGCGCGGTGCCTTTCCCAGTATGGTGAAGGTCAGGTTTCGGGTTAGGTACCAGCCCGCGAAGACGGATATCAGGATACTCACCAGTGGAATCAGCAGGCCACCCGTGATCAGCTCAAGCCAGCGGAACAAGGTGCCCCCGGCGAAACGCTCGTCGGACCATAGATTGAAGGACAGCAACGACCCAAGCCCCGCCAGCCAGACTGAGCTGCCCATCAGAAAGGCGGACAAGCCCCTTGGTGCGCCTGTCCACTCCTGAAACCAACCGACCACCGGCTCAAGCAATGAAAGAGAGGTCGTCCACACAATCATCACGATGACCAGGAACACGGCCGCCACCAGAAACTGACTGCCCGGCAAATCCGCCAGGGCCACCGGCAGCGACAAGAACAGTAGCCCGAAGCCGCGCTCGCCTTCCATGGAATGACCATCGGGTGCCAACGAATAGATTGCCAACCCGGCCCCGATGGCAATCAGGGTGTCCATCAACACAACAGCCAGCACAGAACGCTTAAGACGAGTGTCCGCGGGTGTATAGGCACCGAACAGGGTCCACACGCCCATTCCGAGCCCAAGAGTGAAAAACGCGTGAAACAACGCCGCCCGCAAACTGTCCAGGGTCACGTCGGCGGGGCGGAAATCCAGCATGAAATCCGACGCGCTGCGGAAATCCCCGCTCCAGGCGGCCAGACCGCAGAGCGCCAGCAGAATCAGCATCATCGCCGGTGCCACTACCCGTACTGCACGCTCGACACCGTCCACCACGCCCTGCATCGACACCCACACCACCAGCAACAGGAAGAATCCGTGCCAGCCCATGAATACGCGATAGTCCCGAGAGTCCGACACCAGCGCGGAAAGGATTCGAGCAGCGTCGGCCTCCCCGGCACCAATAAACCGCCCCATCGCACCATAAAACACGTAGGCCAGAGCGATGGCACCGAAAACAGCCGTAAAGGAAAGCACCAGAAAAGCCGCCAGCACCCCCAGCCGACCAGCCCACATCCACATCCGGGACCGCCGCGCGCTGCGAACGAAACCATCCATCGCCAGCACCAAACCATGGCGGGCGTATCGTCCCATGGCGGATTCGGTCACCATCAACGGCAGCGTTACCAACAACAGGCACGCCAAGTACAGCAATATGAACAACCCGCCGCCATGCTGGCCGGCCAGGTAGGGGAACTGCCACACGTTCGCCAGACCAAAGGTTGCCCCGGTCGCGGCCCAGAAAAAAGTGGTTGGTCGGGTCCACGACCCGATTGGTGTTTCGTATGGAGTAGGCATTCCATTCCCTGACGACATCTCAGCGCACATTGTAGCGGAGGAATCACAGCCCATACGACCATCGACTCAGTCAATCGCGCCGATTTCGTGACCAGTCTGGTACTACTGGGCTACAATGCGCGCTTTTCCGGCACGATTACGCACGGTAAATTTTCTGTCCGACTCCGGATCAACGATTCATGAGCAAGAAGAAACCCGGCGCTCCGAGCGCCACCATTGCCTTGAACAAGAAGGCAAAACACGAGTACCACATCGAGGAACGCTTTGAGGCGGGCTTGGCCCTGCTCGGATGGGAAGTAAAATCCATCCGTGCCGGCAAGGCGCAGCTCACCGATGCCTACGTGCTGCTTAAGGACGGAGAGGCCTGGCTGCTGGGGTCCCACATCATCCCGCTGACCGCCGCCTCAACCCACGTTATCGCGGACCCGACCCGGACCCGCAAACTGCTGCTGCACGCCAAGGAAATTGCCAAGATCGTCGGCAAGGTTAATCAGGCCGGCCACACCTGCATTCCCCTGGCCATGTACTGGAAGAAGAACAAGGTGAAGTGCGAAATTGCCCTGGTGAAAGGCAAGAAACTCTTCGACAAGCGCGCCACCGAGAAAGAACGGGACTGGAACCGCCAGAAACAACGCATCCTCCGCGAAACCAACGTCTGATCCGCTGGCCGGGCCCCAGGCCCGGCATCCTCTCCCCGCATTTTATGTCGCATCTGCATCCTCTTTTAGCCCCTTTCTGATCAGCCTATACTCGATCCCTTACCCCAATCCGCATACGGATAGCGGCTACCCAGGGACAGACGGGAAACAAAGGGAGCAAGTAATGACACGCCGACAAACACCCATGTCTGCAGTAGATCGCTCGTGGCTACGCATGGAATGCCCCGAGAACCCCATGATGATTTCAGCGGTGCTGGTGTTTGATCAACCCATTGCCCTCAAGCGCCTCAAGCGCACGCTCGAAGAACGCTTCCTCACCTTCCGGCGCTTTCGACAGCGCGTCGTCACCGAAGGCGACCGCACGTATTGGCAGGACGACCCACTCTTTCATATCGACAACCATATTCACGTTCTTGCCCTGCCCGGCGATGGCGGCAAACAGGAACTGCAAACACTGACCAGCGACCTGACCAGCACCTCGCTGGATTTCCGGCGTCCACTCTGGCAAATCCACTATATCGAGAACTATCAGGGTGGCTGTGCCTTGCTGGTTCGCATCCATCACTGCATTGCTGACGGCATTTCACTGGTGCGAGTGCTGCTTTCGCTGACCGACAACTCACCGGAACCGAGACTCAGCCGGGTATCGACATCCAGCCAATCCAAGGCCCATGCACCTCAAGGCCTACGCCAGCTCGCCAGCCGGGCTTTGCACAATGGACAAACCGCCATCGACCAGGCAGGCCTGTTTCTAAAGTCCGTCCGCAACGAGCCAGGTTACCCGTTCAAACTGGCCACTACCGCTGGCAACATCGCCGTAGATCTGCTCAAGCTCGGCCTCACCCCAGCGGAACCAGACACCTGCCTGAAAAGGCCCTTGAGCGGTCGCAAGCATGTCGCCTGGGCCGACCCGCTGAGTCTCGCCGAAGTGAAGGTGTGCGCCAGAGCCCTGCGCGGCACCGCCAACGATGTACTGCTGTGTGCCGCCGCCGGCGCATTGCAACGGCATTTTTTGGCCACTGGCGAGGCCACGCCGGAGTGCGGCGTTCGCGTTGCCGTGCCGTTTAACCTGCGCCCGATGCGGCAACCCATCGAAACCCTGGGCAACCAGTTCGGGCTGGTGCTGGTCACCCTGCCCGTGGAGGAAACCGATCCGATCATGCGGTTCCGCCAGGTTCAGGAAAACATGAACCGCCTCAAATGCTCCTACCAGGCTCAGGTAACCTACAGCCTGCTGGACCTGTTCGGGCGCGGCCCGGATGTCCTTGAGCGGCGGGCGATCTCCATGCTGAGTAACAAGGCCTCTGCGGTGCTCACCAACGTGCCAGGCCCGAAAGCCCCGGTCTACCTGGCCGGAGCAAAGCTTACCCAACCCATGTTCTGGGTACCCCAAAGCGGCAACATCGGCATCGGTTTGAGCATTTTCAGCTACGCCGGCACGGTGCAGTTTGGCATCACTATCGACAAGAACATCAAGGCCGACCCGGCTAGTGTGATGGGGCATTTCCGCGACAGCTTTGACGAACTCCTGGACGCCGCGTTGCACAACAGCGAACAGAACACCACCCGGGCCGCCAGTTGATAAGTACAACTGACCACCCGACACCACAAAACAAAACCAGGAAAACCTTGAAGTTGGCGGAAGCAGCCACATATACTGTCGGTAAGGGGACGACATGGCTTCGACGCTGGTGGCGAACCCTTGGGTGCATGTCGAGATGGCAGCCAATCTCGTTAATCCAAAGCTGCAACGCAATAGTCGCAAACGACGAAAACTACGCACTAGCAGCGTAAGCTGCTAGTCGTCCTGACCGGGTCGCCCGTAGCCCGGAAGCAACATCTCAGGACGTCATCGCTTACGGGATGCTCCGTTTTCCAGAGTTCACTGGCTAACGGCTAAGATCTAAAGAACTCGGTTCTTGCACCCTGGCTCTCGGGTCGCTTGAACTTAAATCAATAGAGAGACGCTAAACATGTAGACCTCAAGGCTGAGTACTGGCGGACGCGGGTTCAATTCCCGCCGTCTCCACCAACCAACCGAAAAAAGCCCCTGATTTCAGGGGCTTTTTTCGTTACCAGACTCCCGAACTTCCACAGGCTTGGTTGTCTGCCCATCTTCAACCACAGACTCACCAGTCACCGACCGCACCAGCCTTCCCATGTAGCGCAGCGTGAAGAAGTTCAGGGCACTCAGAGCTATGGCAATCTCAAGGTGGTGGTACGCAACAGCCACACCGATCGCGCCACAGTTCCAGATACTGGCGGCGGTGGCGGTGCCGATTACGCGGCTGTCGTCCTTGAGGATGGCGCCGCCGCCAATGAAGCCGATACCGGTGACGATGCCTTGCAGTACGCGGCCCTGTTCGCCCGGGGAGTCGATGACGGCGCGGCCAACGAGCATGAAGCCACATGAGACCACGGCCACCAGCGGAAAGGTTCTCAGGCCAATCCGGGGCCCCTGCTCTTCCCGGTCGAAACCGATGGGGAACGCCAGCAGGTAGGCAATGGCCATCAACAGCAGGTGGTTGAGGGTGAGCATCCAGTCAACGTTGAGCAAGTCTGCCATGGGGATTTCCGGGTTCTGAAGTTTTTGTTATCGCTGAATCGAGATTAGTCCTGGTCTTCAAAGGCTTCAATCATTTCCGCTGCGGTTCGGTCGCAATCGCTGTTTTCCGATTATCGAGAATGGTAGGTTTTAAAGGCTAAATTTGGCAGACGTTACCCTGAGTTCGAGGAAGAATCCGTATATGGTCTCCTCCCCGTTTGCAAGGTCTCCGCGTTGGATGTCAGGGACAGGTTTGCGCCCGTATATCCGGCCTGTTTGATGAGGCGGCTATGTCGCCTCTGGCCTTGATGGAAGATCCGCGCCTGCCGTCCTTATCGACCTAACGGCCTCATGGGCCCTCGGATTTATCAGGTTTTCGGCAGGCCGGTCTGACCTGTTATGCCATCAATCGCTTTGACCCTCGCAACCTGCGAGAAGGGTGACTGCTTTACTGCTCGACGTCGTGTCATTTATTTCTTGCCGTCATTTCCGGCTCATTCATACCGCCAGTCGTTGCTCCAATGGCTGGTAGTGCTCGCCTCGGGCGATAACCACCCAAGCAATACGAACCAACTTGTTGGCCAGGGCGACGGTGGCCTTGTTGAACCCGCGCTCAGCCTTGAGCCGCTGGAGCCACCGGCTCAGTCGGTCAACTTTCCCATCCACCCGGGCAACCACCGCGCGGGCCCCATGGACCAGTTGGGCGCGCACGTACGGGTCGCCCCGCTTGCTGATCCCCAATAGCACGTCTTTGCCTCCGGTACTGTTCTGACGGGGAATCAGGCCCAGCGCTGCGGCAGCGTCTCTGCCTCGCCGGAATTGCCGGCCATCGCCCATCCAGCTTTTCAGTAAGCTGGCGACGACCTCGCCTATACCCGGTACCGCTTGCAGGCGCCGACAGGTCTCGTCCTGTTTCGCCATCGTCTGCACCTGCTCGTCGTACCAGGCCAGCTCGTCTTCCAGCTGCATAAAATGCTGATACTGGCGATTCAGTAACTGCCGACTCCGCTCTGTCAGATCGTTGTCGGCATCCTCCAGGGCTCGGGGCAGTTCCCGACGCAGGGCCGCGAGCCCCTGAGGGATGATCACCCCATACTCGGCCAGCAATCCTCGGAGCTGGTTGCTGATCCGTACCCGATCCTTGCTCACACCCTGGCGCAGCTTGTGCAGCATCCGATCATCCTGCTGCTCAACGTTCTTGATCGGCACTGGGCGAATTCGCCCGTGTTCGCTGGCCTCCGCAATAGCCTGTGCATCGTTGTAATCGTTTTTCTGGCCTCGAAGATACCCCTTCACGTGTTGCGGCGGTAACAACTCAACCTGATGCCCTAACGCCCGGATCTGGCGAGCCCAGTAGTGTGAGCTGCCACAGGCCTCAAGAGCGACCGTGCAAGGCTCTAAACGCACCAGTTGCTCCAGCAACTGTTTGCGGCGCACCTTGCGCTTCCAGCCGCAGTGTCCCTTCAGGCCCAGTCCATAGAGAACAAAGGTGTTTTTTGCGAGATCAATGCCAACCGTTGTAACCTTAGTCATGGTCTCCTCCCACTCGTTCTGATAGAGAAATTCTCACTCCCTATCCTGGCGCATCGCGACGCCGATTAAGAGGGGAGGAGACCATCTCATCGACCTATGCGAAATAATGGCGACCCTACCAACATGCAACAACTGCTGGAGCAGATTCGCGAGTCGGCGGCCGGGGCCGGGCGAGTGTCGGTGAACGATATCATGAATGGCGTGGGGGAACGTTCGTTCGGGCCCGTGGTGCTCGTAGCAGGGCTGATCACCCTGGCGCCGTTGATCGGTGACATTCCCGGCGTTCCAACCATTCTGGGGCTGGTGGTTCTGCTGACGCTGGGGCAACTGTTGTTCCACAGACGCACCATCTGGATGCCGTCCTGGATTTCCCAGCGTTCCGTGCCCCAGGACAAGCTCTTGAAGGGACTGGACTGGCTGCAAAAACCGGCTCGTTTTCTGGATCGTTGGACAGGGCCGCGCCTGGTGTTTCTGGCGGACGGGCCAGGGCTCTATGTGATGGCCATTATCTGCATGCTGGTGGCTCTGGCCATGCCGGCGATGGAGGTGGTGCCCTTCAGCGCCAATGGTGGCGGCGCTGCGTTGACGGCCTTCGGGCTGGCAATCGTAGCGAGGGACGGGTTGTTGGCAATTGTAGCAACGTCGCTCACGCTGGTGACCGGCTGGTTTGTGGTTACCGGGCTGGCGGGGTAATGCTGGATGCGTAAAAAGGAGCCGTCCGTTGGCCCAAAGATGCAGTGGAGCAGGAGCTCCTTTAGTCGCTTTCAGGGACTAACACATCTTCAGTACACCAGATCAATATGACAGTTCTATGACGCCGGGTTATCACCCACGCCCATGAAGCTCTTCAAAAAATACGCGGGTACGCTCAGTGATTTCGTCCAGTTTGGCGTCCCACGTGCGCTTGTAGCTTTTGAAGGTATCGTCACTCAGGCGCGAGATACGCGCTCCCGCCTCAGCTAACGCACGAGAACTGTCGGCAAAGGCGTCGAAATCCGGCTCATCCAGCCTGTCGCTGCTTCGATTGAGGTCCGCCGCGGTTCGCTGTAAGACACTTCGATCTCTCTCAGGCGCCCGCTGGTTGTCTTCCAACGCCTCTTCGATGGATTCCTCCAACTCTTCCATCAGCCCCTGCAGGGCTTGGCCGTACTCTTCCATGGCCTGCTCTGCCCGGCGCTGGGCCTGATCGGAATACGCCTCGAATTCGCGGGCAATGGCGTCCATCTGGCGAGAGAGATCGTCGGAGGACTGTCCGAAACTGGCCGTCAAGCGCTCGCCCAGCCGGTTCATTTCTCCGATCAAACCTGCAAACGGAGACGGATTCATGATCGCCTCGCCGGTGCGGTCGTAATCCACCAGCCAGTCGCCACTCTGTTCCACAAGGTAGGTATTCACTTCCCGGCGCTCGCCGGGGACGCCGTTTTCAGCGGGCAGGCGGGTTACGATCGTAGCTTCGCGATCGTCGATGACCACCCGACCGAAATCAGGCACGGTGCCAGACCAGTCCCGGGCGTAGCCATCGAAGGCAGAGGGGGCGGCAAGCGTCGATAGATCGGCAACGGTATCCGCGTCTTTCTCGGACAGGGCCTGCCAGAATTCAGCGGCCACTTCCTGGGGCGTTTCCGGCTTGCTGCATCCAGCGACCACCACGGCCGCCAGCGCTAGTGCCACCACTCTGAACCACGAGTAACTCATTCGCCCATCCTCAATCAATGTTCAATACTGGGCGAATAATACTACAGGCATTAGAGGTTACAGGTCAGATTTACCAATTCTTCATCAAACACACGGCGGTTTTCGCTGTAGTCCACGGGCACATCGATCAGGTGCACACCCCCCGAGGTCAGTGCGTTTTTCAGCGTCGGCCGCAGGTCTTCGGTACGGGTGATTCTATGGCCAGTGGCACCATAGGCATCGGCGTATTTGACGAAGTCCGGGTTGTTGTAATCCAGCCCGAAGTTCTGAAAGCCTTCCTGGGCCTGCTTCCATTTGATCATGCCGTAGGCATTGTCGTTGATGATCAGTATCACCAGGTTCAGCTTCAGCCGCACAGCGGTTTCCAGCTCCTGGCTATTCATCATGAAGCCACCGTCGCCGCACACCGCCATCACCTTGAGGTGTGGATAGAGCATGGCCGCCATCATGGCACTGGGCAGGCCGGCGCCCATGGAAGCCAGGGCATTGTCGAGCAGCACAGTGTTGTTATCGTAGGCCGGATAATTGCGGGCAAACCAGAGTTTGTACATGCCATTGTCCAGCGCGATGATGCCGTCGTCGGGCATGACTTGGCGTACGTCGTTGACGATTCGCTGGGGAATAACCGGGAAACGGCCATCGTCCGCCTTGTCGGCCATATGGCTGTCCACGGAAGCTTTCACTTCCATAAACCGGCTGAAGTCGTGTGAAGAGCACTGGCCGCATTTCTCGGCCAGGTACTCCACGCTGTTGGCAATGTCGCCCACCACCTCGTGCTGGGGGAAGTAAACCGGGTCTACGTCAGCAGCACTGAAGTTCACATGGATAACCTGTTTGCCGCCGGGATGCATGAAAAACGGCGGTTTCTCAACCACATCGTGTCCGACGTTTATAACCAGGTCGGCGTGATCGATGGCGCAGTGCACAAAATCACCGGCCGAAAGAGCCGCATTACCCAGGTAGCGGGGGTGGCGTTCGTCCACAACACCCTTGCCCATCTGTGTGGTGAAGAAGGGAATGCCGGTCACGTTGACCAGGTGGATCAGGGCCTGGGACACCCGTTTTCGGTTCGCGCCGGCGCCAATCATGATCAGCGGATACCTGGCTTTGCTGATCATGTCGCAGGCAGTGTCCAGGCTCTTGGTACTGGCAGTGGGCCGACGGGCATCACTGGGCTGGAAGATATGGGTATCGCTCTCTGCCACCTCGGAGGCGATGTCTTCCGGTAATTCGAGGTGAACCGCACCGGGGCGCTCTTCGGAAGCCAACCTGAAGGCTTCCCTCACCTTGGCGGGGATGGTGTTGGCGTTGCTGATCTGGCGGGTGTACTTGGTAAGCGGCCGCATCAGGTCCACCACATCCAGTATCTGGAACAGCCCCTGCTTGGACGACTTAATGGGCTTCTGCCCGGAGATCATCATCATCGGCATGCCGCCAAGCTGGGCGTAGGCAGCAGCGGTTACCAGGTTGGTCGCCCCAGGGCCCAGGGTCGACAGACAAACACCCACACGGCCTGTCAGGCGTCCATAGGTCGCGGCCATAAAGCCTGCTGCCTGCTCGTGGCGATTGAGCACCAGCTCAATGCTGGATTCGCGCAAGGCCTCGAGGAGATCCAGATTTTCTTCACCCGGTACCGCGAAGATGTACCGAACACCTTCGTTTTCCAGGGCATGAACAAACAGCTCGGCGCCGTTTCGGCGGTTACTGGCCTCAGCGGTCATCATCTCTCCCGTTCTGGCTTGGTTGGACCTACCCTTCCTGCGGGGGCTCTGCCTGCAGTTCCTCAGCCGGTAACCGGTCTCGGCCCCAACTGCGGTGAATGCGGCTGATCACCCGTTCCAATTCCTCCTCGCCCACTTCCGCAGGTTCACCGCGTTCGAGGGGATCGAAGTGAAAAATGTACAGCCGCGAGGCGAACTGTTCAAAGGGCAAGGATGCCTCACCAAACCGTTCACCTTTCCTGGCGGTACTGACCACCACGTCGTCACCCCAATTCTGACCGCTGTCGTTATTGGGATTGAAGAAATACACCCGCATGACGTCTTCCGGGTCCAGGGTCACACGGAGGATGGTGATGGCGTGCCAGCCAATGAATCTAGCAGCACTGTCAGTAATTGCTACGCCGGCCGGTTGCGGGTGGATCAAAGGCTGATTGCCATTGTAGTAGGGGTGGTAGCTGGCATAGAAATGCCGCAGGAACGTTTCCAGCTCGTCCAGGTGCCCGGTTGCTACATCCACGTTAATGCGGAATCCACGACCCGCGGACCAACCATGGAATTCAGGGTTAACCCACTGGTGGGGGTCGCCCTGGCGGTCCGTACACAGGCGGCCCATTTCCGCATAAATCCGGTCAAGGTGCGGTACTACCACCAGCGAAACCGGATCCAAATCGAGCGTTACTTCCGAGGCCACACCGCCCTGGCTGCCGGAGGAAGAAACCGGGCTGCCCTCGAAGTGCATGATGATTTCGTTATCCCGGGCGGCCCAGGCCACCATTTGCAAAAGATAGTCCGGGTCATTGTAGGCCCACATGGAGAGCGCCCGGGCTGACTGGCAGGTCGGGTTATTTCCCTGACCCACACCAAGGGGCTGACCCAGCATGTTAAGCACACCCTGCAGCAGCCACGCCTTCGGCTGTGGCTGATACCCATAAGCCAATTGGATACGCTCACGGGCTTGCGAACAGATAGAGAGCCTGGCTTGGCGCCAAAGTGCGGGTGCAAGCGGCGGTTGATAGAGAATACCTCGCTCCAGCATCAACGCAAGGCCGTAAAGGCCTTGGGCTGTTTCCGGATAGACGCCTTCGTTGATCAACTCATGCACCAGATCCTTGTAGCAAAGCAGGCAATCGCGGCCGGTACTGGACAGGCCCAGAGCTTCCGTCAGTAGCGCATCCTGACTCTCCAGGATGTGGCGGACAAACGTGGCGTGATAGGGCGATACCAACCCGGTGTCGTGCATGGAGCGGGCGAAACCGGTCGCCTCACTTTGCAGGGCCACGGCGTCCATGGACTGCAGCCGTTCCTGGTAGACAGGAATGCCAGGATCTTCACGGCACGCCTGTGTCGGCCCGTAAAGGCTTGAAATCAGACGCTCCGCACCCTGACCCGCACCACCAAGATCCACATTGGGATCAATGCGGCACAGTGCAATCTGGGTAATCATCTGCCGTACGCTGCTGACCTGGATCGGCCGTTGCTGCAGGATTCGCCAGATCTCTTCGATGAGCTGGTCAATGACATGCTCATAGCCAATCTGGGTGGCAATATGCTGCACCACCGCGCGGCTGACGAGTGCCAGTTTGCCCTGTTCCCGTTCGGCTTCGCCAGACTCACCAAACAGCAAGTTCAGGTTGATGGCCAACACCTGCGTCAGGTAGTGATGCGCCTGCTCCGCGGAAAACGACTCATGCTGATACTCGCCCCGGGCAACCGCCAGCAGCCGCAATTCACTGAGCGCTTCGATGATGACTGTGTCGGCATGGGGGCTTTGCAGGGAAAAGGTCGTCAATGACGGCAACAGGATGGCGGGATCTGCCCAGTCGGTTCCAAGGAACACGCCGGACCGCTCAAGCCATTCGGATCGTTCCTGCAGCGCAAGGCAACCTTCAGGCTGAAGCAACACCCGGCGAACCGTGTCGAACAGTCGGGGAAGTTTACCTGGCTTGGCGAAAGCGCGGCTCTCATCGAGAGCCGCAATCGCGTCGTCCAGTCGCTGCACCAGCTTGTCGAAATTGACGACGGGGGCTGGGTTTCCAGCGTCGGAATTGCTCAAACTGTCTTCCTCAGGGCCTGGACCAGGCCCGTTGTTGTTAATTCCTTACGGAATTATACATAGAAATCCAGTTCTTCCTGATGTTTCAGTAAATCACGCATCGCATACGGGTCTTCACCGAAGAAGTAAATCAGGCCCCAATGCGTGCCAAAGGCGGTACGCTTGGTAACTGTTTCTTCCAGCGGCGGCGTGAGTTCGTGGGATTCGAAGTAATCGTGGTTCTCGGTCTCTTCCGGCATTTCCAATTGGCTGACCACCCGGCGGCGCGGATAAACGCCGAAACAGCCGGCATAACCCTTGGCATCCACCACTTCTTTCGGGAAGAAGGCTTTGACCTCTTCGGCGGTGGTTTTCGGGTCGAAGGTCATGATCAGTGCCTGATAGGCATTGAAGCCGTATGCACGTTCAAGCAGCTCGAACACCTTGAATCCCGGTGGCCGATACGCTACCTCGCCGAAGTACATGGTGCTGTCGCTGGTCACGAAATACTCGGGGTGGATGAACCCGAACTCGATATCGAACGTTTTGATCAGTTTTTCGATCTCGCGTGTAATCTGCTCCCGGTATTTCTCCAGGTCGGGCGTGGCCGGCACAAACACCGAGTAACCCAGGGTCACGTACTCCGAGATATTCAGGAACGCAATCTTGCCGTTGTGAATCCAGGCCTCGACAGCAAACTCCCAACCGTCCAGGTGGGACTCCATGAGCACCGGGAATTCTTCCTCGGGAATGGTATCCACTTCATCCGGGGTACGAATCACCCGGTGGCCCAGGCAACCGGCCTTGTCGAATGCTTTGAGGTGAATCGGGTCATTCGGGTCACCGTCCAGCTTCAGCAGGGTCTGGTTGACGCGCTTGAGGAAACGGATAACGTCGTCCCGGTCGTGGGCCTCCTCGAAAATTCCCACACGAATACCGCCCAGCTGGGCGCGGCGCTTCATCAGGGCCTTGTCCCGCAACAACATGGACTGGCCGAACAGCTTTGGCTGATCCATCAAAACCGAGTTGATAGCGCCTGCCCACTCCACGGTTTCCTCAAACAGTGGAATAGCCACATTAACGCCCATCTCTTTAAGTGTCTGAGCAATTTCAACCGACCGGTCGTTCAGCCGCTCAAAATTCCATGGCACGTAGGGAATATCATGTTCCTTGCAGTATGCCTCTGCCCAATCGGGGGCAACCACCACGTATCGTCGATCAAATTTGTCCGCAGCTTCCACCGCATTCAGGCTCCATCCCAGGAGTGCGATATAGCCTTTATTCGGATCGAATGTTTGCTCGCTCATCATTTGTTCTCCTTGGTGGTGTTTCCTTATAACCTAACGTTTCAGGCGCAAATCGCAACCGAACACGGCGCCCGAAAAACAAAAAGCGCCGGCGGCCCCGGCTTTTAAGACAGGACTACCAGCGCTTACGCAGGTGTTAGATCGTTTGGGAATATCAGCTCAATTTCAGGGTTGAGAGCGTTCGTTCCCGCACTTTGTTGAGTAATTGCTCATCGTCTACCAGCGATTGGCCGTAGGAAGGCACCATCACTTTCATGCGCTCCTGCCATTCCTGAGACCCCATACGCTCCGGGAAGCAGCGTTGGATCACATCGATCATGGCCTGGACAGCCGTCGAAGCCCCCGGCGATGCGCCAAGCAAAGCGGCCAGGGTACCGTCTTTCGCCGCCACAATTTCGGTGCCGAACTCCAGCTTACCGCCACCTTCCGGTGACTTCTTGATAATCTGCACACGCTGGCCAGCGTCCTGCAGGCGCCAGTCTTCTTCGCGGGCGTCCGGGAAGTAGTTGCGCAGGGAAGCCACGCGGTCACTGTGCGACTGGAACACTTCACCAATCAGATAGCGAGTCAGGTCCATGTTGGTGCGGCTCACCGATAACATGGGGCGCAGGTTCGCTGAGCGGACCGAGCCGAATAGATCGAATACCGAGCCCTGCTTGAGGAATCGTGTGGTGAAGCCAGCAAAGGGGCCGAAGAGAAGCGCCGGTTCACCGTTGATGATACGGGTATCCAGATGCGGTACCGACATCGGCGGCGCCCCGATCGGTGCCTTGCCGTACACCTTGGAGTGATGTTGCTGAACGATTTCCGGCTTCTGGCAAACCAGCCACTGACCACTGACGGGGAAACCACCATAGCCCTTGGATTCATCGATGTTGGACTTTTGCAACATCGGCAGCGCTCCGCCGCCGGCACCCAGGAAGACAAACCCCGCCTCTAGCTTCGTCAGCTCACCGGTCTTCTGGTTCTTCACCCGCACCTTCCAGCGGCCATTGTCACGCTTGGCCAGGTAATGCACGGGGCTGCTTAGCATCAGCTCAAAATTCGGCGTGGTTTCCAGGAATTCCACCATGCTGCGGGTAAGAGAGCCAAAGTCCACGTCTGAACCGTGCTTGATTCGAGTGGCGGCTACCTTTTGCATTGGATCCCGGTTGTTGACCACCAGCGGCATCCACTCTTCCAGCTCCCGCGGCGAATCCGTGTATTCCATTTCGCGGAACAGGTGATGGGCACTGAGCTTTTCATGGCGGCGCTTGAGGAACTTCACGCCATCCTCACCCCATACAAAGCTCTGGTGAGGGGTTCGGTTAATGAAGTTTTTGGGGTCCGGCAGCATGCCCTGCTCAACCATATGGGACCAGAACTGCAAAGACACTTCGAACGAGGCATTGATCTTCAACGCCCGCTCAATAGCAACATCGCCATCATCAGTTTCGGGGGTGTAATTGAGTTCGCAGTAGCCGGCGTGCCCGGTCCCTGCGTTGTTCCATCCGTCGGTGCTTTCATGGGCTACGTGATCAAGACGTTCAACCATGACGATGTCCAGGGAAGGATCGAGCTGCCTGAGCATCATGCCGAGGGTGGCGCTCATGACGCCCCCGCCGACCAGCACTACATCTGCCTGTCTAACGGCCATTGGTTATCACCCTAGCTAGTTTAAAGCCTGTTACCCGCCCACGATCAGTAGAGGGGTTTTGAAGTTGCGGCGCGATTATCCCGCTTTTTGACCGGATAATAAATTGCGATTAGCAACTGACTTCCGACCGGAACCCGCCTCGGGCTGAGTGCGCCGGCGCATATGGCAAGGACCAACGTGCTGATTTCATTTACCAACGGTGGCCGTGCGTAGGTCAAACGTTTAAAATGCGCTCGCCGGACGATCTTTGTTACATTCTCACGTCTGCGCTCAACGATATCACCGCCACTTTAGTCTCATACCGTGCGGCTTACACCAACAGGGCACCCTTTATGCTTTTGGCAATCGCAGCAATCATCGCTGGTCTGATTTTACTTGTCTGGAGCGCAGACCGCTTCATTGAAGGCGCGGCGGCCACCGCCAAACACCTCGGTATGCCATCGCTGCTGATTGGTATGGTGATAATCGGATTCGGCACCTCTGCGCCTGAACTGGCCGTGTCAGCCATGGCCGCACTCGATGGCAATCCGGGGCTCGCGCTGGGCAACGCCTATGGCTCCAACATCACCAATATTGCGGTGATCGTCGGCCTTACTGCAGTGATCGCCCCTATTGCGGTCCATTCTCAGGTGATTCGAAAGGAACTTCCGCTGCTGCTGGTTCTGACGGCCATCGCCGGCTACCAGTTGATTGATGGCAAACTGACCCGACTCGACGGTTGGGTGCTGCTTGGTGTGTTCGCAGCCGTCATGGGCTGGTCCATCTATCAAGGCATCCAGGGCAAGGGGGACTCGTTGATCGGCGAGACCGACTCCGAACTGGTTGCCCACCCGATGCCACTGAAAATAGCCGTGATGTGGCTGGTTGTCGGCTTGGTGCTTCTGCTGGTGAGCTCGCGCATGCTGGTCTGGGGAGCGGTGTTTATTGCCCAGGGCCTGGGCGTCAGTGACCTGATCATCGGGTTGACGATCGTTGCCATCGGTACCTCTCTGCCGGAACTGGCCTCTGCGCTGGCGGCCGTCAAGAAAAACGAGCACGACCTGATACTCGGCAACATCGTGGGGTCTGGCATTTTCAACACCCTCGCCGTGGTTGGTCTTGCTGCGACCATTGAGCCCCTGACCGTGGATATGGAAGTGCTTTACCGCGACTGGACCCTGATGACGGCCCTCACCGTCGGGCTTCTGTTGATGAGCTTTGGGCTGACCGGTAAGTCCCGGACCATCGGGCGACCGGACGGCCTGCTGCTGTTGATTGTGTACGTTTGCTACACCAGCTATCTGGTGTCAACAGTGATCCGCTGACCAGGCCAATCAGGCCTGGTTCTCCCTGAACACCATCGCCACCGAATTCAGGCAGTAGCGCTGGCCGGTTGGTGGTGGCCCATCTGGAAACACGTGCCCAAGATGGCTGTCACAACGCGGGCAGCGGATCTCCGTGCGAGCCATTCCCATGCTGTTGTCTTCAATATAGCGGATGTGGTCGGTGTCAAAGGGCTGAAAAAAACTCGGCCAACCGGTACCGGAATCGAACTTGGAGTCGGAACTGAACAGCGGCAATTCGCACAACCGGCAGTAATAGGCGCCTGCGTTCTTGTTGTCCAACAAGGTGCCGCAAAATGGCCGCTCGGTGCCATGATCCAGCAACACGCGGCGCTCCTCGTCAGTCAGGCCCGCGGCCTTTTCGTCCACTTGTTGTGGCGTTAGCGGGGTCAGGTCATAACCTGCAGCAGAAACGCTCATAGCAGCCTCCTCAGGCAATATTGTTGTCGGTGTAACCAGGCTTGAGCTGGTCACCGAACGTGTCCACAAGCTTTTCCATCTTTGGTGCCGCAACAGCCATGATGTAGGGCTGGTGTGGATTCCGTGCGGCAAAATTCTGGTGATAGTCTTCCGCCGGATAAAAGGCATCCAACGGCTCCAGGGTCGTCACCAGAGAATTATCATAAACGCCCAACGAATTCAGTTGGCGAATGTAGGCCTCTGCCACCTGTTTCTGTTCGTCATTCTCGTAAAAAATGGCGGACCGGTATTGGGTGCCACGGTCGTTTCCCTGCCGGTTAAGCTGGGTTGGGTCGTGGGCCACTGAGAAGAATACCTTCAGGATTTCCCCGAAGCTGACGGTCTGCGGGTCGTAATGAACATCCACCACTTCCGCGTGCCCGGTCTGGCCGCTGCACACTGCTTCATAGTTGGCGGTATCCGCTCTGCCCCCGGCATAGCCGGATTCCACCCGGCTAACGCCGTTCACCGCCAGGAAAACGGCTTCCACACACCAGAAACAGCCACCGCCAAGCACGACCCTTTGCTCGCGGTTATCGCCGGCTGGCAAATCACTTTCAGGCTCCGGAAAGCGACTTTTCGGTACGTTCAAGCCCGGAATTGTGCAGGATGTGGACATAATCAACCTCTGCCTCTGAATCATTACCGTTCATTTAGTTTTCCAATATCCAAGTGTGGCCTTCCTGACCGGTTTTAGCTACCCCCACTCTGGGGCATCAGAAAACCAGCAAGCCCACCAGCGCACTGCCGGGTGCCAGTATCCAGACCGGCACCTTCCATATCGCCAGGGAAACCCAGGCCAGCAGGACAAACGCAATTCCCCCTGCATCGTGTACGGCTGAGGTCCATACCGGATCATACAGCGCCGCCAGCAGAAGCCCGACAACGCCGGCATTCACCCCGGCCAGGGCCGCCCGTGCAACTGAATGGCTACGAATGTACGACCACAGGGGTAGACCGGCAAATACCAGCAGGGTTCCCGGCAGGAAAACAGCGACCACAGCCACGGCGGCACCGGTCCACCCACTCTCGACACCACCCAAAAACGCTGAGAAAGTGAAGAGTGGTCCGGGCATGGCCTGTGCGACGCCGTAACCGGCCAGGAAGGTATCCGCCGACAGGTGTCCGGGCGCCACAAACCCCTCCTGCAGCCAGGGCAACACCACATGACCACCCCCGAACACCAGGGCCCCCGCGCGATAGAGCTCAGACCAGATCCAGGCCAGGGAGCCGGATACCAGGGGAACGAATGCCATCAACAGCAGCACTGAAAATGCCACCAGGAACATCATAGGCCGCCCGGTTTGAACCGGTATGGTCAATGACTCTTCCACGCGCTTTTGCGGCAGTTGCATTGCAGCACCCACCGCACCGGCTGCGAGCAGGACGAGTATCTGCATCCAGGCCGCGCCCGCCATCAGCAGGACAACCGCGACCACCACGGCAATCGACAGGCGCGGAGCATCCGGGCACAGGGTTTTGCCCATTTGCCAAACCGCCTGGGCAACCACGGCGACCACAAACAACTTAAGGCCGGTTATCCAGCCACCCTGCCCTGCGTCCGGCCACAGGCCAAGGCCGAGCGCAAACAGCGTCATCAATAGTGCCGATGGCAGGGTAAAGCCAAGCCAGGCCGCAGCGCCACCACTATAGCCCCTCTGAAGAAACCCCAGGGTTAACCCCACCTGGCTGGAGGCAGGTCCAGGCAATAGCTGACACAATGCCACTACCTCGCCATAGGCGTCGTCTGACAACCATCGCCGGCGCTTTACGAATTCGTCATGGAAAAACCCCAAATGGGCCGCCGGACCGCCGAAGGACGTCAGGCCAAGACGCAGAAACAACAGGAAAATGTGCCAGGCTGGCAAGGCCCCGGCGTATGTATCCTTGGTCATGGAACGCTCTTAATCGTGGCAACGTGTGTTAAGAATGATGAACATTATGACGCTCCGGTTGCATCACTCCCAGTCCCGACCATAATGAAAGGACGGGTTGACCGGATCGTGACAGGTAACGTTTCCAACAACCAACAGGACCAGCAATGACCGCCCGGGCCCATACACCAGACAATCAGGATGAACTCCTGGAGTATCGCCTGAGCCTCCGCCTTGGCCCGGTACACGCGCGCCAGCGCCTGGGTATCGAACGGGAAGCGGAAGCTCGCGTGTTCGGGCCGGGCCACCAGTCGTTCCATCTTGAAAACATAACCTCCGCACCACGCTTCATCAGTGCGTGCCTGAAGCTGACGGGCTTGTTCCGGAGAGGCCAACATAATAGCCGCCGGCTGGATACCGCCCACAATCAGTTCCACATCCCCGGCCTGCCCTCTGCCTTCGAAGGCTTTCGCATACTGCACCTTACCGACCTCCACGTGGATATGGATGAAGCCAACCTGCAGGCCGTAATCCGTCAAATCGAGCCCCTTGAGTACGATGTGTGCGTGCTCACCGGGGACTACCGTCGCCTCACCTGGGGGCCGATCGACAATGCCATGGACGGTATGGCAAGGCTGCGGGACGCTATTCGCGGCAAAGCCTACGCTGTACTGGGCAATCACGACAGCGTACGCATGGTTCCTGGCCTTGAGGACATGGGCTATCACCTGCTGATGAACGAGCATATCGAGCTCCAGCAGGGAGAGGACAAGCTCTATCTGGCGGGAGTGGACGATGCCCATTTCTACAAGGTTCACAACCTGCACCGGGCAGGAGACCAGATACCCCCGGGTGGCATCAGCGTTTTGCTGAGCCACACACCGGAAATCTGGCGCGAGGCTGCGCATGCGGGCTACGACATTTTTCTGTGCGGCCACACCCACGGCGGCCAGATCTGCCTGCCCGGAGGCGTCCCCGTGACCCTGGATTCCGATTGTCCCAGAGAACTCGGCCGTGGTTACTGGCGCCGCAACGGTATGCAGGGCTACACCTCACCCGGCGCAGGCACGTCGGTGGTCAATGTGCGCCTGAATTGCCCGCCGGAAGTGACCATACACACCCTTACGCGAGGCCCGGACTGAGTTCGGGGCTTAGTGCGGCTGATGGCGAATACCCAGGCGGTATAGCAGGGGCGACAGCAGGATATTGGCCAAGGTAAACAGCACGACCACCACCACCACCGTGAACCAGCTCAGCCCCAGCCAGGGCCATGCCAGGATCATCGGCAACAAGGCTTCGGGGATCTGGTCAAGCCCAACGGCCCGGGCACTTGAGGCGAGCCCTGCACGGCGCTTGATGAAACTGCTGATGACATCGCCGGTCAGCCCCAGCACGCCGAAAGCCAGGCCAAATACGACCCCTATCCCGGTGATCCACGCAAACAGGCTGCACGCCAGCGCACCGGATACGACACCCCGCCAGGTTTTGCTTGGCCCCAACACCGGCTGTCCGTCCCGCCATAGCCGGCCGCCATCAATAGGGGCCGACCAGCGCCGGCCAAGCAGCCGGGCGGCAAGCACCGGTACGCCATTCGCCAGCACCAGCATCACAAAGAGCTCGATAAAAATCAGCAATCGGCTCAGTCTCCGTCAGGACCGCCCGTTCGGCGGTTACTATCAGGCAAGCCCGCCTTTGGTCAGCTTCAGCGGGTCCATCAGTTCCTCCAGCCGTTTCCGGTCAAGTCCACTGCGCTCTTCCGCCACGTCAATCACCGGTCGGCCGCTCTGATAGGCTTCCTTGGCAATATCGGACGCCAAGCTGTAACCGATTTCGGGGTTCAATGCGGTGACCAACACTGGATTTTTGCCGACTGCGGCATCCAGATGATCGGTATTCACCGTGAAATCCCGAATTGCCTTGTCACCGAGCATGGTCGAGGCATTGGTCAGCAGTTCGATCATGTCCAAGAGGTTCGCGCCTACCAGCGGTAACATCACATTCAACTGGAAATTGCCCGACTGTCCTGCCATGGCAACGGTGCTGTCCAGCCCCATCACCTGGGCCCCGACCATGGCTACCGACTCCGGAATCACCGGGTTGACCTTGCCTGGCATGATGCTGCTGCCCGGCTGTAGGGCCGGCAGGCTGATTTCCGCCAGGCCATGAATCGGCCCACTGTTCATCCAGCGCAGGTCATTGGCGATCTTGGTCAGTACGATGGCCAGCCCACGCAGTTGGGACGACAGGGCCACGGGCGCGTCGATGGCACTCTGCCCCACGAATTTATGTTCCAGGGAGCGGAAATGGTAACCCGTATTGGCGGTGAGGAACTTGATGAACTGCCCTGGAAATTCTTCCAGTGCATTCACCCCAGTTCCCACGGCAGTCCCGCCCTGGGGTACCGCGAGTAAGTCATCAGCCGCGGCCTCAAGCCGTTTTTCCGCGGCAAGCAATTGCTCTCGCCAGGTTCTCAACTCCTGCCCCAGGGTGACCGGCATGGCATCCATCAGGTGAGTACGGCCGGTTTTAACCTGATTCGCAAACAACGCCTCACGCTCGTAGATAACCCCGCACAGGTGGGTCAGCGCCGGAATCAAACGCTCGTAAATGCCTGCCAAGGCACTGACATGAATGGCCGTCGGGATCACGTCGTTGGAACTCTGGCTCATGTTGACGTGATCGTTGGGGTGAATCTCGACATCCTCCCTTGCTGCCAGGGCTGCGATGACCTCGTTCACATTCATGTTAGTGCTGGTGCCCGACCCCGTCTGGTAACGATCTATGGGAAACTGGTCAGCGAATTCACCATTTATCAGGCGATCGCCGGCCACCACAATGGCATCCCTCAGATCGTTATCCAATAAACCGAGGCTGGCGTTGGCATCTGCGGCTGCCTGCTTCACTCTTACCACCGCCGCAATGAATGCCGATGGCATCGGCAAGCCACTTACCGGAAAATTCTCTACGGCCCTCTGGGTCTGTGCGCCCCAAAGAGCCTCTTCAGGAACGCGCACTTCGCCCAGGCTGTCTTTTTCAGTCCTGAAATTCATCATGACATCCTCCTCTGTTCACAGGCATTGAGGCTCACCCGTTTGGCGGTGACTTCAGTCTGACATGGTCGCAAATGCCGGTAACCTGATCAAAATTCAGGATCAGGGTATGAACTGTGTTGGTATAGGTGTCGTGAAGGTGAAACTTGAAGCGATGTTGCTTCTCCCCCTGAAGGAAACCGTCATACTCCCGCACCAGCTCCCGCACGTCTCCTCCCTCGTCCCTCGACCAGGTGGCGTTGAAGGGCCCGAGGACGGCACCGCCAGATAGGCAAACAGTCACTTCGTGATTGGTAAGGGCGTTTTCCGGAACGGACATGGCACACTCTCCTGACAAAACGAACATTGACAGAATAAAGTGTAGACCGTCATTGCGATTCTGAGTTCAGGGATGTGGCAAGACTGGATACCAGCGCCCGAAGACGGTTGGGCTTGACCGGCTTGTTGAGCACAGGCAGATACTGTGCACTGATGAGCCGGCGTGTTTCATCGCTGCGATCAGCGGTAATGATGGCGGCCGGTATATCATGACCAAAGTGACGCCGAACCGCGTACACCGCCTGACAACCCGTCAGGTTCTCATCCAGGTGGAAATCGGCGAGGATGATATCGGTGCCACTGCAATGCGCCACGGCATCCTCCGCACTCCCCGCCGTAGTGACCATACAACCCCAACGCTCCAACAAGACTCGCATACTTTCCTGCACCGGCTCTTCGTTATCGATCACCAGAACACGCAGCCCGTCAAAGAACGCAGGTGCTGCTACCAAAGGTTCCCCTATCTGGCCGCTGGCAGGCGCTTCGGTGAAGCGTGCCAGGGGAATGAGAACACTGAAGCAAGAGCCTTTGCCATGATGTGAATCCACACGGATGTCGCAGGCCAATACCCTCGCCATTCGCTCAACGATCGCCAATCCCAGGCCCACCCCCTGGCGGCCACCGCCCTTGGGCAGTATCTGGTGAAACTCCCGGAAGATATCCTCCAGCTTTTCCTGCTCGATACCCACGCCCGTATCCCACACCCCGATTTCCAGGTTGGGACCACGCTTGCGGGCAGCAAACAGAACGCCACCTTCACGGGTGTAGCGAAACGCGTTGCTCAACAGGTTACGGAGGATCCGTGTCAGCATTCGCGGGTCAGTACGCACGTAACCTGCGCCTGAGCGTACCCGGAAGTGCAGTTCCGCGTTCTCAGCCACCGGTTCGAATTCCTGGGCCAGTCCCCGCATCAGTTCGCCAATGTCGGCATGGACAAAGTCCGGTCGCATGGCCTTCTGGTCCAGTTTGGATATATCCAGAAGATCCGCCAGCAGATCCTCGGCACTTTCCAAAGACCGCTGCACACGCTGAACAAGTCGATTCTCGTCCGCAGGCAGATCGCTGTCCATCAGGGCGGACACCAGTAACCTGGCCGCATTCAGGGGTTGCAGTAAATCATGACTGGCCGCCGCGAGGTACTTGTCTTTGCTCTCATTGGCCTCCTTGGCGGCCTCTACAGCCACCACCAACTCCCGCTCCACCCGTTCGCGCTGCTCGATCTGGTAACGCAGCACCACGTTGGCGTTCTGCAGCTCTTCGGTGCGCTCCTCCACACGGCGTTCCAGATCCGCGTTGAGCTGGCGCAACTCTTCTCGCGCCTGGTGGCGCTCGGTGATATCGGCGACAAAGGCCTCCACCACTTCCGGACCGAGGTCTGGCCGCCGCAACAACGTGATTGCCACCTGCACTGGCGTATTGTCCGCGCGTCTGAGCCGGGTTTCCCTTGCACTGAGGCTGCCGTTGTCCAGCAACTCCTGTCGGATGGCATCAAACTCACCAGAACTGCAGAATAGCTGTTCGCGCAAGCGGATAACCCCGGCCACCAAGGCCTCGGCGCTGTCGTAGCCGCAAATCCGCGCCATGGCCGGATTGACGGCCACAAAGCCACCGCGGAGATTGGCCTGGAAGATGCCATGAAGGGCGTTTTCAAAAAGCCATTTGTAGCGGTTGCGCTCGTTTTCCAGTTCATCGATCCGTTGCTGCAGTGCCGGGTAGTAATTCTTGCGTACCGACTGGCTGCCAAGGCCGAGCAGATCGCCGATGTCGTAGTCAGCGTCGTTGGAATCAGAGGGCTTCTTCATAAACAACTTCGACGTCACGGCGTGAGGACTTGCGGGGATTGGTCAGGATGCATGGGTCCTGCAGCGCGAAGCCCGACAGGTAAGGGATGTCAGATGTGGTCACGCCCAGTTTGCCAAGTTTGGCCTCCAGCCCCACGGCCTGTTTCAACGTGATGATTCGCCCCATCAGGCGCTGTTTGATCACCGGTTTCGACATGCCGCGGGTGTCGATATCCATGGCCTCCGCCACCCGCCGGAATCGATCCTCGGCCGAGGTGTAGTTGTAGGCCACAACGTGTTCCAGCAGCAAGGCGTTGCAAAGTCCGTGGGGCAAATCAAGGTACCCGCCCAGACTATGGGACATGGCATGCACCGCCCCCAGAATGGCATTGGAAAACGCCAGGCCGGCCTGCATGGAGGCCAGCATGATCTGCTCCCGCAAGTGCACGTTGGCGGTGTTCAAGACCAGCGGTTCCAGATGGCGATTGATCAGCCGAATCGCTTCCAGGGCGTTGGTATCAGTGAGCGGCCCACTACCTGTGGACACATAGGCCTCAATAGCATGCACCATGGCATCCACCCCGGTACAGGCCGTCAGGTAGGCGTCCATGGTTTCCGTCACTTCCGGGTCGATCAGCGATACATCCGGCACTACCGCCTTGCTGATTATGGAGAACTTGAAGCGTCGGTCCGGGTCGGAAATGATCGCGAACTGGGACACATCGGCGGACGTGCCGGCCGTGGTAGGGATCAGGATCATTGGCGGCGACGGCGAGGTAATGGTGTCCACACCCTCAAACTCGAGAATGTTCCGGCCATGGGCGCTGACGATGCCGATGCCCTTGGCGCAGTCCATGGGGCTGCCGCCACCAATGGCGACAATGACGTCACACTCATTGGATTTGTACAGCTCTGCCCCGGCCATGACTTCATCCACTTTCGGATTGGCAGAAACACCGGTAAAAACAGTGACACGAAGCCCGGCTGTCACCAGGATGTCCATGATCTCTGCAACCCAGCCAGCCTTCTCCACACCTGGGTCCGACACCAGGAACACGTGGCGGGCACCAACGTTGCTGGCGAAGTTGGCTACCGCCTTGCGTGAGCCGGCACCAAAGACAATCTCGGGGGACACAAACTTGCGCAGGGCAGAAATGTCGTAGCTCATGGGCGCTCTCTTCAGTGTTGCTGTTGTTATTGTATAGACCCTGAGTTTACCTTAAGCGTTACCCGCCATCATTCCACTTTTGGCTATTTCGACAGTAGAAAGTGAGCAGGTTTTCCAACAGGGCGACCTGGTTTTTCCGCTGCCGGAAACCGTGCCCTTCATCCTCAAACCACCAGAGCTCCACTGGCTGCGCGTTCTGCTCCAGAACTCGTACCATTTCCCGGGTCTGCTCGGGCACGACCACACGATCCTGGCCACCCTGAAAAAAGATCATCGGCCTCCGGATGCGATGCGCCTGCTGAACGGGTGTGCGCTTATGCCAGCGCTCAGGATAATCACTCGGCGCACCCAACAGCCAGTCCAGGTAGCCTGACTCGAATCGGTGCGTCACCTCCCTCAGACGGGCCGGATCGCTAACACCAAACAGGCTCGCTCCGGCCCGGAATCGTGTACTGCGAATCATCGCCATCAACGCGGTATATCCACCAGAGCTACGGCCCTGTACAAACAGCCGGCTGGCGTCTGCCCGGCCAGTGGCTACCAGGTGGTCCGCTGCCCGCTCCATGTCCTCCACATCGGACTGGCCCCAGTTGCCAGCGAGTGCCATGCGAAAGCGGCGGCCAAATCCCGCGCTGCCGCGATAATTGACATCGGCGACCGCAAAGCCATGGTGGCACCAGAACTGGACCTGCGGATTGAAGACCGGCCAGGCCGTCGACGTGGGCCCACCGTGAGCGATCAGGATCAATGGCGGTGGGTTGTTTTCAGACGAGCCACCGACGGGCGGATACCAGAACCCACCCATCTCCTCCTGCCCCCCATTCGATGGCGGCATCTTGAAAGGCGCTGGCGCAACGATAGGCGTATCAGCGAACGGCGCTTCGCCCCCGGCTAGCAGGCGGACCCGCTTGGTTGCCAGATCCACCGCCAATACCGAGTCGAGCCGGGTTGCCGATCGGGCAATACAATAAAGCTGGCCATCGGAGGCCGTCATATGCCGAAAGTCGTTGAAGTCCGGCGCAACTCTCGCGGGCGATGAACCGGCGGAACGCTTCAGCCATAGCTCCCCAACCCCATTTACGTAGCGTGCCCAGGCCCAACCACCCTGCCCCAACGGGCAAAAATGGCGTTCGCCCAATTGCCAGGGGGCGCTCGCGTGATCCGCTGCTGTCGAGTCCAGACAAGTCCATTTGGCCTGTTCATCTGGCCATGAAACGCACCAGGTCTGCCACCATCCTTCGTGGTCCGACAGCACGTACAGCGTTTCACCATCGAACACAGGCTGCTGCACGCTGCCTTCTTGTGATGTGGGCCAACAACGGGCGCGAACCAACATACCGTCTTCATTAACATCCGCGGTCCACAGAACGGATCTCACCCAGGGCATATCCGGTAACGACCAACAAACCCATGCCATGCGTTCACCGCTGGCGGAGAGCGCCGGTGCGCTGTAAAAATCCTCGCTGTCGTGCAGGGGCACAATCTCGTTGTAGTCTCGAACCGCCACCAACTGCTGACAACCCGAACGTTCACGTACGGCCAGGGTGCGGTGATGAAGCGAGTCCCATACCAGCCCACCGAAGCTGGCGCCCGTATCCTGTGTTACGGCGTTTGTGGCGCCCGTAACAGGATCGATACGATGGATCTGCTGTTGGGATGCCTCAACTGCGTACACCGTGTCGTGCCCGGCGCACAGCGCACCTCCGCCGTAACCATTGACCTGACTGCGAATACCAAAAGTCGGAGGAGAAGCCCATTGAGGGCTCTCGTTACCCATTTTTCGGAGCAGGTTGTGACCGCTGTCAGGGTCGAACTCCAGCCAGAATACACCGGCCTGACTGGCAGCCACCCATCCTCGCTGGGTAAACGCCGCAGAAGCCCGTTCAGCTGAGAGCGACGGAGATCGGGGCCGATTCCAGGCATCAGCTCCGGAAGAACAACCGGGAGTTGTTGGTGTTGCGATAGGTCAGCTCCTCCAGCCCGGCGGTGGCGTGGTCCGCCGCCTGGCGGGCGGCGAGGATGCGGTCATGATGGGGTGATTTACTACAAACCGGGTCGGCGTTGTCGGCATTACCGGTCAGCAGGTAGGCCTGGCATCGGCAGCCGCCGAAATCCTTTCCTTTTTCGTCGCAGGACCGGCACGGCTCTGGCATCCAGCTGTCACCCCGGTAATGGTTGAAACCCGGGCTGTCATACCAGATGGAGTGTAGCGAGGAATCCCGTACATTGGGAAACTCAATCGGCAACAGGCGAGCACTGTGGCAGGGCAACGCGGTGCCGTCTGGCGCTACGGTGAGGAACAGGCTGCCCCACCCATTCATGCAAGCTTTTGGCCGCTCTTCGTAATAGTCCGGTGTGACAAAGATCAGCTTCATCGCCGATCCGTCGTCTGCCAGACGTTGACGATAGCGGTTGACCTCAGCCTCCGCCTTTTCCAACTGCGCCCTGGAGGGCATCAGCCCCTCCCGGTTCTCGAAGGCCCAACCGTAGTACTGGCAGGTGGCCAGCTCCACGTAGTCCGCTCCCAAACGGTCACAGAGGCTGATTATGTCGTTCATCTGATGGATGTTGTGGCGATGGATCACGAAGTTGAGCACCATGGGGTAACCCGCCTCTTTTACCGCACGGGCCATGGCCAGCTTCTGCTCGAAAGCCTTGCGTGAGCCGGCCACGGCGTTGTTCAGTTCCGGGTCTGAGGCCTGGAAACTGACCTGGATATGGTCCAGCCCGGCGTCGCGGAAAGCGTTTACCTTGGCCTCGGTGAGCCCCAGGCCGGAGGTTATCAAATTGGTGTAATAGCCCAGATGCCTGGCCTCTGAGATCAGCTCCGGCAGGTCCTGGCGCACCAGCGGTTCGCCGCCGGAAAAGCCCAGTTGGGCGGCTCCCATCTCACGTCCCTGGCGCAGCACCCTGACCCACTCTTCGGTGGTCAGTTCCTGCTGGGTCTGCGCAAAATCCAGTGGGTTGGAACAATATGGGCATTGCAGCGGGCATCGGTAGGTCAGTTCCGCCAGCAGCCATAGGGGCGGACCAATACCAGGGCGATCGCCCGCCGGCATGGTGTCGTGCTGACTCATGGAAACAGTATCCAGTGCTGCTGTTCGGCGTCCTTGAGGAAATCACTGACATCGTTTGCCAGGGATCCCGCATCGGGGAACTGCTGTTCCAGGATAGCGACAATATCGGCCACCGTGCGCTGGCCATCCACTTCCTTCAGCACCGCCCCGGCACTGTCGTTCAACCGCACCATACCTTCGGGATACAACAGCACATGGGCGTTTTGGGCCGGCTCCCACTGGAAACGGAACCCCGGGCGAAGGCGCGGGGTGCGCTCCATGAGCGTGACCACTACACCCCCCGGTGCCAGACTGGCTGGCTGGTTACGGTGTGGTACGGCGGCGTGCGGTGCTGATAAGCCATAGTCAGGGCATCCAACATAGACCATAAGATATCCAGTTTGAATTGAAGGATTTCCAGGGCACGGGCCTGCTGTGCCGCGGTGGTGAAGTGATCCAGGGTAATCGTCAAACCATGCTCCACGTCACGGCGCGCCTCCGACAACCGCTTGCGGAAATAGCCATAACCATCGGTCTGGATCCAGGGATAGTGCTGAGGCCAGCTATCGAGCCGGGACTGGTGAATCTCCGGCGCAAACAGTTCCGTCAGGGAGGAACAGGCCGCTTCCTGCCAGGTCGCCCGTCGGGCAAAGTTCAGGTACGCATCAACCGCAAACCGCACACCCGGCAACACGTGGCGCTGGTCGATGACCTCGTCCCGAGTTAACCCTACGGCTTCCGCCAGACTCAGCCAGGCCTCGATACCGCCTTCGTCGTCACTGTGGCCATCGTGATCCAGTACTCTTTGGAGCCACAACCGGCGCACCGAGGCATCCGGGCAGTTGGCCATGATCGCCGCGTCCTTGCGGGGGATGTTGATCTGATAGTAGTAACGGTTGGCGACCCAGCCACGAATCTGCTCCGGGGTGCAGTCACCGCCGTACATGGCTTTATGGTACGGATGGTGGATGTGATAGTACTGGCCTTTTGCCCGCAGGGCCTGCTCAAAATCCCCGCGATTCATGACGGTTGTAGCGATTGCGTTCACAGGGGCACCTCCATATGCAGATGCATGCCGTCAAACGACACCTCAATGCCATGCCTGGTCAGCAGGGCCCGTTCAGGCGAATCCTCGTCCAGGATCGGGTTGGTATTGTTGATATGGATAAGAATTTTCCTGCGCGCTGGCATGGCATCCAGCACGTCGATCATGCCGCCGGGGCCACTCTGGGCAAGATGCCCCATTTCCTGGCCGGTGCGGGTACCCACCTCGCAGCGCAACATTTCATCGTCGCGCCAAACGGTACCATCCACCAGCAGCGTGTCGGCTTTGCGCATCCACTGCAGAATCTGCTCATCGGGCTGCCCGAGCCCCGGGGCGTACATGACGGTTTCACCACTGCGGGTGTCTTCTATGAAAAGCCCAATGTTGTCACCCGGGTGGGGATTATTCCTGCGCGGTGAATACGGCGGCGCATTACTGAGTAACGGAATGGCCGTCAACCGCAACGCCGGGGCGCAGGGAATGGAAAAAGACTGTTGGTCGGTACAGGGTACTTCATGCCACTGGGGGCCACCGTTCCAATGGGTGAGCATGCGAAACAGTGGAAAGCCGCTGCTCAGATCTTCATGAACCTGGGCGGTACACCACACGTCCAGGGGCAACCCCTCGCGCAACATCAGCAAACCGGTGGTGTGATCCACCTGGCTGTCGCACAGCAACACCGCGTTAATTCCGGTATCCCGAAGCGCACGCGCCGGCTGCATGGCATCAAAGCTTGCAAGTTGAGCACGAATGTCAGGAGAGGCGTTACAGAGAATCCAGTGCACGCCGTCTTCGCTGATTGCTATGGACGACTGGGTACGTGCGCTGGCGTTCAGGGTACCTTTGCGGAAGCCATCACAGTTGGCGCAATTGCAGTTCCATTGGGGAAACCCTCCGCCGGCGGCGGAACCGAGGATACGAATCTGCATGACAGAAACTCCAGAAGCAAAATGGCCAGCGCACGAGGCTGGCCATTACTTCTCAGCGGTTGGCGAAGTACATGGTGACTTCGAAGCCGATCCGCAGGTCTTCATAGGCTGGTTTGGTCCACATAACGCTTACCTCTTGTGATGATTGTTGTGGCATTGAGGATCCGTTAACCGGTTGCCCGGTAACTCACTCTCAATCCTACCCAGTCCCCGAAAAGGCCAATATGGTACTTTGGCACTGATTTCCGCTCGATCCAGGCCGCGAAACTCATCCTTTCGGCCCATTCCGGTGAGCACCGGCTCAGACACAAAAAAAGGCCCTGGGAAGGACCTAAAACTGGCAGGAAGACCCATCCATCCCCACCAGTCAACTACAACCCGGTAGAGATGCGCCCCGGTCAGACACCGGGAAGGAATGTGCACATCCATGTGCTGACTCGCCACCGGGCCTGTGTGGGAGGGCCCGGGCACTACAGTCATTGGCGGGCTTAGAAGAATCCCAGCGGGTTGATGTCGTAGCTGACCAGCAGGTTCTTGGTCTGCTGGTAATGATCCAGCGCCATCTTGTGGTTCTCGCGGCCAACACCGGACTTCTTGTAACCACCGAAGGCAGCGTGCGCTGGGTACTGGTGATAACAGTTGGTCCATACGCGGCCTGCCTGGATGGCGCGGCCCATGCGATAGGCACGGTTGATGTCGCGGGTCCAGAGGCCGGCACCCAGACCGAACTCAGTGTCGTTGGCGATGGCCAGGGCTTCTTCCTCGTCCTTGAAGGTGGTTACACCCACCACCGGACCAAAGATTTCCTCCTGGAACACACGCATGTTGTTCTTGCCTTTGAACAGCGTGGGCTGAACGTAGAAGCCATTGTTATAGGCATCGTCCATTTCCTCACGGCCACCGCCGGTCAGCACTTCCGCGCCTTCCTGCTTGCCGATTTCGAGGTAGGACATGATCTTGTCGAACTGCTCCTTGCTGGCCTGAGCGCCGACCTGCACATCGGTATCGAGCGGGTTGCCACGCTTGATGGACTTCGTGCGTTCAACAACCTTGGCCATGAACTCGTCGTACATGTCTTCCTGTACCAGCGCACGGGACGGACAGGTACAGACCTCACCCTGGTTGAAGAACGCCAGCACCAGGCCTTCCACACACTTGTCGATAAACTCGGGCTCGGCTTTCATCACATCGGAGAAATAGATATTGGGGGACTTACCACCCAGCTCCACCGTGGACGGAATAATATTCTCGGCCGCGCACTTGAGAATGTGGGAACCCACCGGTGTAGAGCCGGTGAAGGCGATCTTGGCAATACGCTTGCTGCTGGCCAGTGCCTGACCTGCTTCAATGCCGTAGCCGTTGACGATGTTAACCACGCCCGGTGGCAGTAGGTCGCCAATCAGATCCATCAGGATCAGGATACTGGCGGGCGTCTGCTCTGCCGGCTTCATCACCGTGCAGTTACCAGCCGCCAGGCAGGGCGCCAGCTTCCACACAGCCATCAGCAAAGGGAAGTTCCAGGGAATGATCTGGCCCACAACACCCAGCGGCTCATGGTAATGATAGGCCACGGTATTGTTGTCGATGGCGCTGGACGTATCTTCCTGGGCACGGATACAACCGGCAAAGTAACGGAAGTGGTCAACCGCCAAAGGAATGTCGGCGTTCAACGTCTCGCGAACGGCTTTGCCGTTATCCCAGGTTTCGGCGACCGACAGCATTTCAACGTTCTGCTCGATACGGTCGGCAATTTTCAGCAGGATATTGGAGCGCTCGGTGGTCGACGTCTTTCCCCAGGATGGCGCGGCCTTATGGGCGGCATCCAGAGCCACATCAATATCTTCGGCCGAGGAGCGGGGAATTTCACAGATGACATCGCCGGTCACCGGCGTGATGTTCTCAAAATACTGACCCTTGACCGGGGCGACCCACTCGCCGCCAATGTAGTTCTCATAACGGGGTTTGAAGGAGACGACGGAGCCTTCCTTACCAGGTTGTGCGTAGATCATGGTCTCGACCTCTTGTTGTGTTTGTCGCAGGACAACGCGGCCTTGCGCGTTTACCTATTCAATGTAGACCCCCAAAGCGGTTAGGTGAATGATTCGATAGAGGGGAAAAACTCATCCCTTGGTAGTAGATAAGCGGGGACTACGACAATCTAGCGCTTGCGCAGACAAAAAGGGCTGCCTTCCGGCAGCCCCCATCGAACGAACAATGGCCGTTCTATCGTCGAATCAGTTGCTCGCAACACGATCCTTCGGCAGCTTGAACGTCCAGACCATACCGCCCTGGTTGAAGTCCTTTACCACCTTGGCGACTTCACCACCCCAGAGCGGAACCGCCCCACCCCAGCCAGAGGCCACAGAGACATACTGCTCGCCGTCCATGGTCCAGGTGACAGGCGTACCCACAACGCCGGAACCGGTGTTGAACTTGTACAGCTCTTCGCCGGTCTTGGCGTCAAAAGCCTTCAGATAGCCTTCGGGCGTACCAGTGAAGACAAGGTTGCCAGCGGTTGTCATCACACCACCCCACAGCGGAGCGGTGTTTTCATAACGCCAGACTTCCTTGCCGGTCTTTGGGTCCATGGCACGGAGCACGCCGATGTAATCGTCATTAGCTGGCTTGATGGTAAAGCCCGCACCCAAGAAAGCCGCGCCTTTCTTGTAGGAAACTGGCTCGTTCCAGATATCCATGGACCATTCATTGGACGGCACATAAAAAAGCCCGGTGTCCTGGCTATAAGCCATGGGCATCCAGTTCTTGCCGCCAAGGAACGCCGGCTGGGCAACAACAACTTCACCTTTACTTCCCTCCATTGCGGAAGGATCGCCCGGGCGGCCACCGTCCTTGAAGATCGGACGACCGGTCTTCGGATCAAGGCCTTCAGCCCAGGTGATCTTGTCCACGAATGGGAAGCCGCGGATAAAGTCGCCGTTCTCACGGTTCAGAACGTAGAAGAAGCCGTTACGGTCAGCGGTTGCCGCCGCTTTCACGGTTTTGCCCTTTTCTTTGTAATCGAACGAAATCAGCTCGTTGACACCATCGTAGTCCCAGCCATCATGAGGCGTGGTCTGGAAGTGCCATTTGATACTGCCATCGTCCGGATCGATTGCCACCCGCGAGGATGAGAACAGGTTGTCGCCAGGGCGCAGGTGTGAGTTCCAGGGTGCCGGGTTACCGGTTCCGAAGAACAGGGAATCGGTGTCCTGGTCATAGGTGCCCCCCAACCAGGGCGCAGCACCGCCGTTCTTCCACATATCACCGGGCCAGGTCTGTCCGGCTTTGCCACCGGAGATACCGTTCTCGATGGCCTTGCCCTCTTTGTAGACATAGCCCATGTGTCCTTCGACGGTTGGGCGCATCCACACCAGTTCGCCGGTGTTGGCATCGTAGGCTTCCACCTTACCTACAACACCGAACTCACCACCGGACACCCCGGTAATGACGTTGCCTTTGACAACAATCGGTGCCGCGGTAATGGCATAACCAGCCTGATAGTCGGCGACCTTTTTGATCCACATGGGCTTGCCGGTGTCTTTGTTCAGGGCGACAAGTTTGGCATCCAGGGTGCCGAAGATGACCTTATCGTCGTACAGGGCAACACCACGGTTAACAACGTCACAACAGGGCATGATGCCGTCAGGCAGACGCGCGTCGTACTGCCAGATTTCCTCACCGGTTTTGGCGTCAATGGCGTACACACGGGAATAGGAGGCGGTCACATACATCACGCCGTCCTTGATCAGTGGCTGGGATTCCTGGCCGCGCATTTTCTCGCTGCCAAAGGAAAAGGCCCAGACGGGCTGCAGGTACTTCACGTTATTGGTGTTGAGGTCGTCAATAACGCTGTATCGCTGGCCCTGGGTGCCCATACCGTAGCTGACGATGTCCCCGGGGGTTTTGTGATCGTTCATGATGTCTTCGTCGGTGACCGCGTGGGCCCCATACGATACGGCCAGCGCCAGGGCACTGGCGGCAATGCGAATCCCTAACCTGTTCGATGTCATGGTTGCGCTCTCCAAGTCTCTTGTTTTCAGTTTCTCGATGAACCGGGAACTTTTCCCGCCTCTGGAGAGATTCTTCGCTTTGACGCAAGAACCAACAATTACCCCCCGGCACTGGTTTTCTCATCACTTGGTATTACGACCTGCAGCTTTTGCCAACGCCTCCTCGCTGAGAAACTCCCTGTAGTACTGGGGAACGCTGTATCGCAAACCGAGCTCTGCAAACAGGGACTGCATCTCACCGGATTTCACCAGCTCACCGATGATGGCTTCGATCGCATAACCGAGCTGGCGATGGGTGTGTTTGATGGCCATACCCACGTCCCACACCTGCTTGCCAATACCCGGAAAGCCGTTACCAGCCAGTTGTAACCCGGTGTTTTCCGGGCGCCCCAGTTCGTGGTCAATCTCGGCACGCATCCCCATCACGGCACTGACCGTGCCCTCGCGCATGGCGTTGAATGCCTTGCGAACGTTCGGGTAATGCCTGACCTGATCCCGCATGCGGCCCTGCAAACCGGAACTCAGGTAGAAGTCCGGCAGGGTATCGATCTCCACGCCAATGGGGTGGTACTGGAACTTGGCAACCGTGTCGACGCCGTCGATTTTTTCCGGGCTGAAGGCAATCTGCCAGGTTTCCTGCTGATAGGGGCCGAACAGAACGACTTGTTCGTTGATGTACTCACCGGTGGAATCCTGCATGTAGGCGTAGGTCTTGTCGTAGGGCACCCGCAGCATCACATCGGCAAGCCGCTGTTTGGCCAGGTAGTGGCCTTTCCAGACGTTGTTGCGCAAGTCGTCTCCCAGGTTTTCATCCGGGATAATCCAGTGCACCTTGAACTCAACACCCATTTCCTCGGCAATCCGGCGGCCGAGTTCGATATCGATGCCTCGGGGCTCACCATCAACCTGGTAGGAATAAGGTGGAAAATTCTCATAAACGCCCACTTTCAGATAGCCGGACTCCAGAATGATGTCGTAGGTGCGATCCGCAGGCCGGTTGAGGAGTTCGTTTCCGTCGTTTACCTCCTGGGCAAGGACAACCTGGGCAAACAGCAGCAGGGCAAGCATTCGAGACAGTATTTTCATTGTTTTCTCCCACCTTTTCTCTCAACGACGAAGGGCCGGCACAGGGCCGACCCGAATTCAGACGTTCGTTTTGCTAGAAGCCGTGCTCATCACTCCGGCTTGGGCAGGGATTCCACGTAGGTTCGGATTGCCCACATGGCGTTCTGGTCCATGCTCTTTTTCCAGGACGGCATGCCACGGTCGGTACCATTCATCACCCGGCCGATGTAGTACTCGTCATCCCATTCGGTCAGCTCGCGAAGATCCGGTGTCAGGCCGCCGGACATCGCCCGGATACCGTGGCAGGCGGCACAGTTACCAGCGTAGGCACTCTCGCCGACCTTGACCGCCTGGGCGTTGAACTCGCCGAATTCATTGCCTTCACGGAACGGATTCTCAATGCGGACGTCATCGCCCAGCTCCGGCAGATTGCCCGTGTCCACTTCCTGTGGTGTGACATTGCCGTGCGCAATAGCGAAACCGGCCAGGCCAAGCATGGCCGCGGCCATGATGGTTTTGAGTGAAAAGGACATTGCCATTGGTCTTACCTCTGTTATTGGATTCCCCGTGGTTGGCTGTTGGATTTGTCAGTTGCCAACTTGCTGATCTCCAGTCTAGGAATCCCCTTGTCCAATCCGAATGCCACTTTGGGGTTTCTGGCTTAGTTCCTTGGTAGTAAACGCTCAGAGCGAAGGCCAAAGCACGATATGCCGGCCTGAAAACCTGAAAACCTCCATTTTTCATGAAGAAGGAGCCTTTTCGGGAAGTTTTCCCGGTTTTTGAGGCCAACTTCCCGATTCCGGGATGGACTTTTCCGTCGCCACAGCGAATCGCCTGCGCCGATACTCGAAGCGTCGATGCCATGAGCAAGACGATGGTTACAACAAAAACCAAGGGGAAAGACTATGAACATCAGAACACGCAAACACCCGCTGCTTCGCGGGATCGGACTGGCCCTGGCTCTTGGGTCAGCAGCAGGACTGGCCGCCCAGGCCAGTGCCAAAGACGTTACCTGGGAAGATATCGCCAACGATGCCCAAACAACCGAGAACGTGCTGGGCTACGGCATTGGCCCCAAGGCCCAGCGGTACAGCCCGATGACCACGATCAACCGGGACAACGTCGAGCGCCTGGTTCCGGCCTGGTCATTCTCGTTCGGCGATGAGAAGCAACGGGGCCAGGAATCCCAGGCGCTGGTCCACGACGGCGTCATCTACGTGACCGGCTCCTACTCACGCCTGTGGGCCCTGGATGCAAAAACCGGTGAACGACTCTGGGAATACAACCACCGCCTTCCAGAAGGCATCCGTCCCTGCTGTGACGTGGTCAACCGGGGCGCAGCCATTTTTGGCGACAAGGTTTTCTTTGGCACCCTCGACGCCGGCATCGTTGCCCTCAACAAGGACACCGGCGACATCGTATGGCGTGAAAAATTCGCCGACCACGAAGCTGGCTACACCATGACCGGTGCTCCGACTCTGGTGAAAGATCAGGAGACCGGCAAAGTCCTGCTGATTCACGGATCGTCCGGGGATGAATTCGGCGTGGTCGGCAAGCTGTTTGCCCGGGATCCGGATACCGGTGAAGAAGTCTGGATGCGACCGTTCGTTGAAGGCCACTATGGCCGCCTGAACGGCGAAAAAAGCACGCCCACCGGCGACCCCCGCGCGCCCAGCTGGCCGGATGATCCCAACACCGAAACCGGCAAGGTGGAAGCCTGGAGTCATGGCGGTGGTGCCCCCTGGCAAAGCGCCAGCTTCGACGCGGAAACCAATACCATCATCATTGGTGCCGGTAACCCCGCGCCCTGGAACACCTGGAAACGCACATCACCCGGCGGTGATCCTGCCGACTACGACAACCTGTACACCTCCGGCCAGGTGGGTGTAGACCCCACTACTGGCGAAGTGAAGTGGTTCTATCAGCACACGCCGAACGATGCCTGGGATTTCTCCGGCAACAACGAACTGGTGCTCTTCGAATACGACGAGAACGGCGAAACTGTCAAAGCAACCGCCCATGCTGACCGCAACGGTTTCTTTTATGTGGTCGACCGTGAAAACGGTGAATTCAAGAAAGGCTTTCCGTTCGTGGACAACATTACCTGGGCCGAGCGCATTGGTGAGGATGGCCGCCCTGTGGAGAGAAAAGGTCAGCGCCCGCCACCTGTAGCAGAGGGTGAAACCCGTGGCGAGGCCATTGAAGTCTCTCCACCTTTCCTCGGCGGCAAGAACTGGAACCCCATGGCTTACAGCCAGGACACCGGCCTGTTCTACGTGCCCGCCAACCACTGGAAAGAGGATTACTGGACGGAAGAGGTGACCTACAAGAAAGGTGCCGCCTATCTGGGCCAGGGCTTCCGGATCAAGCGCATGTATGACGACCACGTGGGCATCCTTCGCGCCATGAATCCGCTCACCGGCGAGATCGAATGGGAGCACAAGGAACGGTTACCACTCTGGGCCGGCGTACTGACTACCAAGGGTGGCCTGGTGTTCACCGGCACCGGCGACGGCTTCCTGAAGGCCTTCGATGCTGAAACCGGGGAGGAACTCTGGAAGTTCCAGACCGGCTCCGGAATCATCTCGTCTCCCATCACCTGGGAAATGGACGGCGAGCAGTACATCGGGGTTGCCTCCGGCTATGGCGGCGCGGTTCCTCTCTGGGGCGGCGACATGGCCGAGCTGACCAAGCCTGTCTCCCAGGGCGGGTCATTCTGGGTCTTCAAGATGCCTTCCTGGGCACAGGCCTCCCGCTAACTGTCCTCCGGACTGGGCTTGGCAGGTCGCCAGGCCCCTTTTTTCCGGCCAAGATTCAGGAGTGAAAAACATGAGACCTCTGGCTACCACCTCACTTTTATTGTTCATGGCACCGGCACTGGCCGGCGATTACATGGCCGGCCTGGATCAAGTCCCTGTCATCAACGGCTGCAAACTGGAACGGGATACCAGCTGTGCCGGCGCCGACCTGCAGGGAGCGGATCTGTCGAATATGGATCTGCGCTCCGCCAACTTCCGCGGTGCCAATCTGTCTGGCGCCAACCTGAGCCATACCAGCCTGCGAGGGGCCAACCTTGATGGGGCAAACCTGGACAACGTCACCGGCTACCGCCTTCAGGTCTACCGGGCCAGCATGCGCGGCGCGTCGCTGAAGAATGCTCAATTACAGGGGATGCAGGGCGAGTATCTGTTCGCCCAGGGTGCGGACTTCACCGGGGCAGACCTGACCGGTGCCAACTTCGACTTTTCCCGTTTTTCCGGGGCCACCCTGGTTAACGCCACCATGCCCTTTAGCAGCTTCGAGATTTCCTGGCTACCGAAGGCGAATCTGGAGGGGGCTAACCTCAGGGGCGCAAACCTTCAGGAGGCCAAGCTGGGGCTGGCCAACCTGGCTGATGCGGACCTGACCGGAACCCAAATCCACTATGCAACCTTTGAGGGCACCTATATGGAGGGCTGTACGGCCTGCCCCTTTGACTGGTAACCCCGGGGCGGGCTCAGACCCGCCTCGCTTCCTCCAGCTGACCATAACGAATCAGACCGGCATCCACCGCCAGATGAATCAGCTCCACGGATGACGACACCTGAAGCTTGTTTTTCAGGCCGGCCAGGTGGTTGGAAACCGTTTTACTGCTGACACACAACCGTTCGGCGATTCCGCCGACACTCTCGCCCCTGGCGTACATCAGCAATACCTCCATCTCCCGCTGGGTCATATCCCTGAGCCGATGATCCACAGGCCGCTCCTGGTTCATGGCCAACCGGGTGGCAATCGGGTGCTCAATGTAAGGCTGGCCTGCAGCAACCCGCTTCACGGCTTCTGCAAGCTCCTCGGGGGCGCAGCTCTTGGATACAAATCCTAGACCACCAACATCCAGGGCCTGCCTAACCATCGGTAGCTCATCGTGCATGGTAAAAAACAGGATAGCCGCCCCACGCCAGCGCTGGCGCAGCCGACGCCCGACTTCCAGACCGGAGATGTCGGGGAGGCCCATATCGAGCAGCACCACGTCCGGTCGCAACTCGCCATACCGGGCAACCGCGTCCTGACCGTTGTCGACTTCGGTAATGGCCACCGCCGGCAGCATCGAGCGCAAAAGATTGGCGATGCCCTGGCGGACCACCTGGTGGTCATCCACAATCATCAGTTTCACAGCACACCTCCGGTATTCGGGCTGAGCGGCGCGAGCGGTATGGCAAGCCGAATGCGAGTTCCCTCGCCCATCCTGCTCAGAAATCTGACCTCGCCACCCAGGCAGCGGGCCCGCTCACACATGGAGCGCACGCCGAGACCCGCATTGCCGGGTAGCTGATCGTTGCCAACACCGTTATCACGCACCTCAATACTCAGCTCGTTGTCTTTGCGAGCCACCGCCAGCATGGCGCAGGACGCGTTGGCGTGGCGGGACACATTGTTCAGGGCTTCCTGCAGGAATCGGTACAGGTGAGTCTGCTGTTCGCCGGTAAATTCCGGCAGGCACTCATCCATGGCCAGGCGGCACTCCAGACCGCTGAGCTGTTGCCATTGCTCGGCCAGATGCCGGATTGCACTGCCAAGACCGAGTTGCTCCATCACCAGCGGATGCAGATCCTGTAACAGGTGCCGGAAATGTTTCTGAATGGTCTCGCAGTGTTCCGCCAGATCCCTGGCCTGCTTCTTTTGCCGGTCACTCAGGTCCGGATCGTAGAGCAGACTGCGGGCCTGGGCGCGAATGCCGGTCAGGTACTGGCCCAGATCGTCGTGCAGTACCCGGGCGATGTGTTCCCGTTCCCGATCCTGCAACTGCAGCAGTTCATTAAGCAGCCGGCTGACGGTCTGCTGCTCCGACTCAAGCGCCCCGGCCATGGAATTGAAGCGGCAAACCAGCGCATCCAGTTCCTGCTCGCCCTGACGCGGTAGCCGGGAAGTCAGCTGCCCCGCGGATACCGCGCCCATGGCGTCGGACAGGCTGGCAAGCGTGCGCAGGCCTCGCCGCACCATCACGAACAGTGCCAGGAAACACAGGCCCATACCGATTGCATAGGCACCCGAGATCAGCAGGAACCCTTCCCAGATTTCTTCAACCTCGTCGGCGGGATCAACCTGCCAGCCATTGACCACCGGCCGGGACGATTCTCCGGCAATCATCGCCGAGAACCAGGCTGGCACTCCTCCGCCGGTCCCGGACTCCATTTCAGCCGCCGGGGTCAGGTGACGCATGCTACTGACGACAGATTCCGGAAGATCGGCGGGGCTCCCCAGGTTCTGTGCCAGGCCGGCAACACCATCGAGCTCGCGCTGGACATCATGCCGGGCCTGCTGGGTGTATAGCAGCGCGCCAAGCAGGTAGACCAGGAGGAAAACCGACAGCATCAAGAGGGAAATCTTCCGGTATACGGTCATTGTTTTTATCCGTTGCGGGGAAACAGTCTTCCTATCTCCATGCTAAAGCCGCCAGTTTTCACCGGAATAGTTCTTTAGTACCGCCACTTTCCTACTTTCTGAATATTTCCGGGACTTTTTCCCTTCTCTAAGCTGGAAGCACAACAACAAACCGGAGAATCCCATGTCTTTTCTGTCCCGGACTGCGGCCACTTCACTGATCACACTAGCGGCAGCAAGCCCACTTCAGGCTGAGACCCTGGATGTGCGGATTGGCTATCTCCAGTGGGTTCCGGATCAGGGGCCGGTGCTTTCCAATGTCATTCCGGAACCTGAGGACGCCGGCCTGCGAGGCGCCGAACTGGCCATCAACGACAACAGCACCACCGGCAAGTTTCTGGGCCAGACCTACTCACTCCAGAACACCGTTGCTGATTCCGAAGAAGCGGCCATCGCGGCCTTTGATTCAATGCGCGAGAGCGGCCTGGAACTGTTCGTGGTGAATGCGCCGGCGTCGACCCTGAAAACCCTTACCGAAAACGCCGGTGATAACACCCTGATCTTCAACGCTGGCGCCAAAGACGATGCCCTGCGCACCGGCCAGTGCCACGTCAATCTGCTGCACACCATGCCCAGCTATTCGATGCTCACTGACGCCCTCGGCCAGTGGCTGAATCAGCGACGCTGGGATGAGGTGTTTTTGATTACCGGGCCGACTGAAGCCGACAAGGGCTGGGCCGATGCCTTCCGCCGTTCCGCCAAGCGCTTCGGGCTGGAGATTGTCGAAGACAAGCCCTGGACCTTTGACGCCGACCTGCGCCGAACCGCCTCCAAAGAGCTGCCGCTGTTCACCCAGGCCAGCGATTACGACGCGGTGGTGGTGGCCGACGTGCGCGGCGATTTTGGCGAGTACGTGCCCTTCAACACCTGGCTGCCGCGACCGGTGGTGGGCACTCAGGGCATGGCACCAGTCACCTGGCATCGGGTCGTTGAGAGCTGGGGCGCCGCACAGCTACAGAACCGTTTCCGTGACCTGGCCGGCCGTGACATGAACGGCGAAGACTACGCCGCCTGGGCCGCCATTCGATCCATCGGCACCGCGGTGACCGACCTCGGCAGCGCTGACCCAACGGACATTCGACGCTTCCTGTTCAGCGATCAATTCCAGCTTGCCGCGTTCAAGGGCCGCAAGCTCACCTATCGCGACTGGAACGGCCAACTCCGGCAACCGATTCCCCTGGTTCATCCGAGGGGCCTGGTTGCCCGGGCACCGTTCGAGGGCTTCCTACATCCAAAGACAGAGATGGATACGCTCGGTTTCGACAAGCCAGAGAGCAAGTGCCGTATCAACGGCTGACCGCATTGGCGGCGGCCCCATACAACAAGAAGGAGTTACACCATGACATCCCTGTTCAAACACACCGCCCTGGCCGCCATGATCGGCCTGTCGACACCGGCACTGGCCAGCCTCGCATACGTCTCCAACGAAAAGGACAACACGCTGTCGGTGATCGATACCGAGTCCATGGAAGTGGTCGATACCATTGAGGTCGGCGCTCGCCCCCGAGGCATCCTTCTGTCCAAGGACTACACCAAGCTCTATATCTGTGCCAGTGATGACGACACCGTGCAGGTGCTGGACCTGGCCACCCGCAAGATCGTCGACACCCTGCCTTCTGGCGAAGACCCCGAGCAGTTCTCACTCCACCCGAACAACAAGCATCTTTATATCGCCAACGAGGACGACGCCATCGTGACGGTGGTGGATGTCACCAACAAGGACGTACTCGCCCAGATCGACGTGGGCATTGAGCCGGAAGGCATGGCGGTCAGCCCGGACGGCAAATGGGCGGTCAACACCAGTGAAACCACCAGTATGCTGCACTGGATCAACACCGAGACGTTCGAGATCGAGAAGAACATCGTGGTTGGACAACGCCCCCGACACGTGGAATTCACCAAAGACAGCAAGGTTGCCTGGGCCTCCGCCGAGATCGGCGGCACCGTACACATCATCGACGTGGACAACCTGGAGCAGATCCATGAGATGTCTTTCAAAGTCCCCGGCGTTAACCAGGACCGTGTGCAACCTGTGGGTATCGAACTGACGGACGACGGCAAGTACGCCTTCGTGGCCCTCGGCCCGTCCAATCACGTGGCCGTGGTGGATGCCCAGACTTATGAAGTGCTGGATTATTTGCTAGTTGGCAGCCGCGTCTGGCAACTGGATCTCGACAAGGACCAGAAGTACTTGTACACCACCAACGGTGTATCCGGCGATATCTCGGTCATCGATGTGGAGGACCTGAAGGTCATCAAATCCATCAAGGTCGGCCGCTACCCCTGGGGCGTGGTCATCGATCCAACGTCATAACACCAGCATGACCATTGAAGCCAGGAACCTCGGCTTTCGCTACGGCGACACACCCGTGCTCAAGGAGGTCAGCTTTGCACTGACCTCTGGCCGTTTTCATGCCCTGCTCGGACCGAATGGCGCCGGCAAGTCGACGCTGTTCGGGTTGCTGACCCGCCTGTTGGCGATTCAGCAGGGAGAGCTCCTGCTGGCCGGGCAATCATTGAAAAGGCAGCCGTCTGAAGCCATGCACCAGATTGGCGTGGTGTTTCAGCAGAATGCTCTCGACCTGGATCTGACGGTGCGCCAGAACCTGCAGTATCACGCAGCACTGCACGGCTTATCGCGCAGGGAAGCCAGGGTTCGGGGCGACCGGGAACTGGAACGGTTTGAGCTGTTGGAGCGTGCGAACGACCCTGTCCGAAAACTCAACGGTGGCCACCGCCGGCGCGTAGAGATTGCCCGGGCGTTACTTCACGAGCCCTCCCTGCTACTGCTGGATGAACCCACGGTTGGCCTGGACGTGGCGAGCCGAAAAGCGCTCAACGAGCATGTGCGCGTTCTGTGTGACGAGGCGGGCCTCACCGTTCTGTGGGCAACTCATCTGATTGAGGAGGTGCATCAGGAGGACCGGGTGCTGATCCTGCACCAGGGCCAACTGCTGGCCGACGGCTCCGCCCAGGATATCTGTGTGGCCGAAGGCACCCGCGACCTGGCGGAAACCTTCCATACACTGACCGGAGCCGGATAACCATGAAAGCCGCTCACTACTGGCACTGTTTTGTTGGCATCCAGACCCGGGAATGGTTGCGTTTCTGGCAGCAACGCACCCGTTTCGCCAGCGCCCTGGTTCGGCCGCTTCTATGGCTGGTGGTGTTCGCCGCCGGCTTCCGGGCCGTGCTGGGCATTTCCATTATTCCGCCCTACGAGACCTACATTACCTACGAGACCTACATCGCCCCCGGCCTGTGCGGGATGATCATCCTGTTCAACAGCATGCAGGGTGCCCTGTCCATGGTGTACGACCGGGAACTGGGCAGCATGCGGGTGTTGCTGATGAGCCCGCTGCCCCGCCCGTTCCTGCTGGTGACCAAGTTGCTGGCGATGGGGGTGGTGTCGGTTGGGCAGGTGTATGTGTTCCTGCTGCTGGCCCTTTTGGTGGACGTTGAGCCGCCTCTGTGGGGGTATCTGGCGGTATTGCCAGCGCTGATCCTGACCAGTCTGATGCTGGGAGCGCTGGGTTTGCTGATTGCCACCTGGATCAAGCAGCTGGAGAACTTCGCGGGGGTAATGAACTTTGTCATTTTCCCGATGTTCTTTATGTCCTCGGCGCTGTACCCGCTGTGGAAAATGAACGAAGCCAGTCCCTGGCTGTACTGGATCTGCCAGTTCAATCCGTTCACTCATGCAGTGGAGGCAATTCGGTTTTCGTTGTACCTGGAATGGAATCCCATCGCCTTTGGCATTACTGCCGGTGTAACGGTCGTTCTGGCTCTGCTGGCCACGGCCGGGTTCCGGCCTCAACGGACGAAGATACTAGGCACCGGGCCTGCCTGAGTGAAGACCACTCGGCAGGCCTGGTAAACGCAATCACTTTGCGGCTACCTACCAACCTTCCAGTGGTATGCCGTGTTCTTCAAGGTAGTCACCGTGCTTTTCCAGGTAGTTTCGGGTTCCCACCTCAAAATCTTCCGGGTCACCTGGCCCCTCTGAGGCCTGCATGCGCATCACCTCGACCTCGTTCCCGATCTGGTTCATGATCCAGACCACCACGGTGCCGCCGGGAGCCAGCCCAACAGCCATGGTGTGACGCGGTCCCGACCGCACGTCCACCTGAGTTTTGTAGGTCGCCGGCTCCCGCATACGATCTTGCAAGTCCGGCGGCACCTTAATCACTTTGGCGTAGTACTTCTGCTCAGCGAACGAAAACCAGTGAATGAGGATCAATTCGGGAAAAGGGTCAAGCCTGTGGCGCGAGCCACTAGGGCCGCGCGGACCTTTCCAGCAACAACTTACGTAACCGACAGGTGCACGCCAGCTCCGCTCCCCGGTCTTCTCAAGGAACATGTTTATACCCCAAATATCATAGTGCTCAGGGGCTACTATTTTTATGCCCCAGGGGATTTCCTCCTTTGGGGAGGTAGCGCACCCGCTGGCAAGTAGCGCTAAAACAGCAATAGCCAATACTCTGCGAATCATCATTCCCCCTCCTTCTGAGGATATACGAGGCGCTCCCCGGAAGACGCGGGCGCATGAGGAAACACCACGCCTAACTTTGCGGGCCATTCCGCTATCTGGGCCTCAATGCTGTTGTAGTTTGCCGAGTGATGAATATAGCGCTGGAGCAATAGGTCCAGGTCTTTGGCGCCTAGAGAGGGCGCATCATTGCCTTCGGACACCTGCTCCCGGATTTGCGAATATATCGGTTCCAGTTCTTCGGGCATGCTATTGCCAGCTTTCCTCGTGTCAACGTCTCTTAGCGGTACGTTGTTGTTCGTGGCCATATGATGCATCAACATCATAGCCACTCGAGAATACTCTCCACGAACCTGTCGCAGCATCCGCAACACCAGCTCTATCCGGCCATCCGGTACAGGATGATCATAGCGCTGGGTAACAATATCCAGTTGTGCGGGACCTTCAGAACCCAGATCCTTCGGCCATGCCTGCAACTGATCGGACTGCCGTACCTGCAGATTATAGGGACCGATCCAGCCCTGGGCCGCTACCTGCTGCCGCTGGGCATCGAGGTTATCCCATTGTGCAGTTTTCTCCGGCCACCGCATTCGACTCCGAGGCACTTCCAGCATAGGGCTTAGTAGCACTTCCTCCCTCTGGCTGTCGCCATACCCACCGCCAATATCGGAATGGACACCCGGCAGGGTGATCTCTCGAAAGTTGGCTGGGAGGGAGCCGTCTTGGCTTCTTACACTGTTAAGCGCAAAGTTTTCACGGTGCTCATGGGCCGCGGTTAGATGCGCCACGTGGCCAACCTTACCCGGCTCCAGATAGAGCTTAACGGGGTGGTTTCGGTCGTTGTGAGCAAACAGGTCACCAGACGCCGGGTTTAGGATGGCGGCGACAGAGTCGAATAATCCCACGAAGCGGATCTCCACCTGCGCTGGCCAGAGGATACCGTTCTCCGCAAATAACCTGCCCAGCAGACCATCCTCTCCCTGGTTGATCTCGTGGGCCGCATGGCGTGCCGCCGCAGCTCCTCGACTGAAGCCGAAAAGATCAACAGTCAACTTGTCAATAACCTGACCTTGCATGTCCTCTTGCACCAGAAAAATAAGCTCAGAAAAGGCATAGTTAACCTGCTGGATGACTCCCGCCTCCCCCATACCTGTGGCTGCGCCATACCATTTATCGCTATCTCCGGTTTTTGTACCCGCGCCTGGGGCGTAGACCTGTCGCTGGTAGATTATCTTTTCGTCGGACTCCACCTCGCCTTCCATGTACAGATCTCGCAGCTTCGCCACATTGGTAACTGCATTCGCATAACTGCCGCCCATCAACATCGACAGGCGCCACTCACACTCCTCCCGACCAATTTCGTCATTTTCGTAGGGTGCCAGGCAGTCCTGCTCCAGCTGCTCGGCAAAAGACCGAACATTGGCAGCGTTGTTCATGGTGCCGTCGGTGAATATCCCAACTTCCAGGTGTACTTTGGGGGAGGTCACCTCGGACGAATCGGTTTGGGTATCCTCAGTTGCAGCATTCAGCGGGGCCACGGTGGCTGCTGCGCCTAGCGGCAAACTCAGGCGATGGTCCGTTGTGCTGCCTTGCGCTTCCTGCTCTGACCGCTGCCGCTCATCCGCCAGCGTCCTCCGGCGGGCAGGCTATCATCCCGTTGCCAGGTCACCATGGGAGAAATAGGCCAGCCAGACCCTTTGCAGACAAGCATCAGCCTGCCCTCGCTGACAGCCTGGCAGACGGTTTCGATCAGGTCATGAAGGTCACGGGTTTGCGGCCCGAATATCGACTCCATGCGTGCGCGGACACTGCCATCGTTCTGGATGAGGCGCCCAACCATACTGGCGGCGATAAAGGGGGATTCGATGCGGGGAAGGTGGTAGGCCTTCAGGTCCCATACCGGGACCAGCTCCATAAAGCCCATCGTCAGCACTCCTTGTTGACGGTAAAAGACAAGCCCTCCATGTTAGCCGATGTTTCACGAAGGCAACAATTCGAGTGTCACGTTTCTGTCATCAAACCAGGTCAAGTCCCTCGGAATATCGTAGCTTGCCAAGAAGTTCGTTGATCAGGCGAGGCTCACCAACCGTTTCATCCCAACGCAGTTGCGCCGGTTTACCATCCAGATACCACAGGCGATTCGCCAGAACCCCGGCATCGTCACCATTGTGTGTCACACAAATCATGGCCATCCCAGGGCTGGCATCCATAATTCCGGAGATCAGCGCTTTAAGCTCACCGGCCATCACCGGATCCAGCGACGCAAAGGGTTCATCCAGCAACAACAGGTCCGGCTTAACAACCAGGCAACGTGCGAGGGCTGCCCGTCGCGCCATACCAAGGGAGAGTTGATCCGGCAGGTAATGCCCGTATCCGGCAAGGCCAACCTGGCGAAGGGAATCTTCAGCCTGCTCCTCGCCTGCACCCACCAGCCGGAGGTTGGCATCCAGGGTCCGCCAGGGCAGTAATCGGTGCTCCTGGAACAGGTAACCAACCCGGAGTTTGTTGCTGCCTATAATCGCACCCGACGGGAGCGTTTTGTCGAGCCCGGCAATGGCGTTCAACAAGGTGGTTTTACCGATGCCGGATGGCCCCAACAGGCAGATACGATCACCCCGCTCAATGGTGGCGAAGACTTCACCCAGCACGGGCTTTCCGAAACTACGCCCAGCGATCCGCAGCTCAAGCATGAGCGGCCTCCGGCTGACGCCAGTGGTTGGATCTGCGCTCAAGGGGCTGCAGGATGGCCAGTTCAATGAGTTGCACAACGGCGATAAAGGCCAGGCTGTATGCGAGGATGGCTGCCACATCGAACACCTGAAAAGCCATGTGCAACTGGAAGCCAACACCGCTGGAGCGGCCAAGTAGCTCAACCACCAGCACGATTTTCCAGATCAGCGCCAAACCACCGCGAGTGGCCGCCATCAGGTAGGGAAACAGTTGTGGCATCCAGACATCGCGGAACCGTTGCCAACGAGTGAACTCGTAGACGGTGGCCATTTCCTCTAGGCGGTAGTCCAGGCTGCGGGCGCCCTCCCGAACCGTCACCGCCACATTGGGGACCTTGTTGATCACCACTGCCATGACGGCCGCCACCTCTACCAACCCAAACCAGACGTACATCAGGATAATGGTCACCAGAGCGGGCAGGTTGAGAAGCAGGATCAGCAGTGGATCGAACAGGGCATTGGTGATTTGGGAGCGCCCCATCACGACGCCAATCCCGGTGCCGAGTAGCATGGCCAGCGCAAAAGCCACTACCACACGCCCGAGGGTGGCGCCCAGATGATGCCAGAGCGCACCTGATTCAGCCTCCTGAATCAGGGTATCGAGAACGTTGAGGGGCGTCGGCAGCAACGGTGATTGGAACACCCAGGCCAGCACCGCCCAAATCAGGACAAAAGTGGGCAGTATCACCCAGTAACTCCAGGCCGGAGGGCGGCCGGAGAAAGCGCTCACGGCTGCCTCAGTTGGAACAGGTAGGCGGGCATCAGGTTGTCCGGGGTGGCTCCGGTGAGCGCAAGCAGCCGATGCAGGTCGGCAATGCGCCGATCCGTTAGTGGTGCTGGTGTGCCTGCCACGAAACCTTCCCGCAGCGCTTGGAACACACCGTCGCCCGGGTTTCCCATAAGTGGCCGTAGTCGCTGCCAGGGCATCTCGCTCTCTGCCAGCTCCGCTTTTGCCTGACGCAAAGAGGTGGCAAAACGGTCTATCAATGCGCGGTGGCCTTCCGCCCAATCAGCTGGAAAAACATACCCCAGAACCGGCAGATTCCGATCCAGGTCGAGGGCAGCCAGAAGATCCGACATTCTGAACGCCGAGCGCCAGCCGCCCTCACCTCTCAGGCGTGCCGCAAAATGCCAGTAGGTAACGATCACATCCATCTGGCCCCGCCTCAGGGCCTGGCTCAGCAACGGTGGTGCGGCAAACTGCACGTCAGCGGACTCCGCCAGATCGATGCCTTGCTGGTAGGCAACCTTTTCCAGGAGTATCCAGCCCTTGCTGTCCGGCCCGCCGGCAACGCCGATGCGCTTGCCGGCCAAGTCTGCCACAGCGCGTATACCGGAGCTTTCCGCCACCACGATATCGCCAATCTGGGATGAGAACGGGACATAGAAATAAGGGGCCCCATCCTCAAAACGGGCCTGGGCCCAGAGCAGATCCGCTACGGCGCCGTTGACGGAACCGCTGGTGACCGCCAGGCGAGACGCTGGCAGGTTGGCCACCAGAGTGAGATCCAACTGGTAGCCGTTCTTCCGGTCCAGCCCCCGGTGAAGGATATGGTCCAACTCCCAGTGGGCCGTACCAAACTGCAATACACTGACAGACAAGGCAGGAACAGAGGTTTTATCGCTGGCACGGGCCACGCCCGGTAGCATCAGACTGAACACCACTAGGGCGACCAGCATCCACACCGGTCGGGTAATGGCAGAGCGGCGTGCAAGATTGGGTGGTGTCAGGGTTTGTTGGCTCATGCCTCCACGATACGAAGCCCGCCAGCCGGCAAGAATAGTACTTTGGTGCCTGTTTTTTGGTGCGATGGTCGCATTCAACCCAAGGCGAGGATAGCGTGTAATGCAATCATCACAATAATAACCAGAGGATCACACCCCACTCGGGAGATCCCCTGTCCCAGGAGGCCGCCATGCTGAATGAGCCCGATGCCACACTCTCTCCCGAAAAGCGCTATGATGTCTCGAAAACCGTCCCTGATAACGACAACAAACCGGTGGAACCAGTGATGGAGCCAACCTACAAAATATTGATCGCCGACGACCACCCGCTGTTTCGTGAGGCCATCAGCAGCGTGATATCGACCGGTTTTGACGGTAGTACGATCATTGAAACTGCCGACCTCGATAGCGCCCTGGACATTACCCGCGAAAACGATGATCTGGATCTGATCCTGCTGGATTTGAACATGCCGGGAATGCATGGCTTGAACGGCCTTATCACCCTGCGGAATGAAGCACCGACCATTCCCGTGGTCATTGTATCGGCGGAGGAAGACAAGCAGGTGGTATTGCAGGCCATTACCTACGGCGCCTGCGGTTTCATTACCAAATCTTCTCCCCGCGCCCAGATGACGGACGCCATTCAGCAGATCCTCAACGGCAATGTCTATTTGCCTTCCGACATTATCCGTACCGGCAAGGAAAGCACCCATCGCCGCAGCCGTCATGAGGACAACCCGATTTCACCAGAGCTGCTGAACTCCCTGACCCGCCGCCAGTTGTTGGTACTGGAGCGTATGTCCAAAGGGGAATCCAATAAGCAGATTGCGTACAACCTGAACATTGCAGAGACCACGGTAAAAGCCCACGTCTCGGCGATTCTTCGTAAGCTGGGGGTTCACAACCGGGTGCAGGCGATTCTGTCGGCCAGCGACGTGGATTTCAGTCAGTATTTGAAGCGGTAGGAGATCACCCTCTCAAAAGGTGATTCAGCGCACTGCGCAACTTCAACGGCTTCACAGGCTTGTTCATCAACACGTGGCCCAACTCGCGGATGTGCTGCTTCAACTCGTTGGAGTAATTGGCGGTAATCATGACCACCGGCGCCGGGCAATGGCGGCGGCCATTGATCTCGGCCACCACATCTACCCCATTTTCGTCGTTGTCCAGGTGATAATCCGCCAGGATAAGGTCCACGGGGCTATTGGCCGGATCCAGCTGCCGCTCAAGATCTTCCAGGGAAACTGCGGAAACCACTTGGCAGTCCCACCCTTCAAGCAGCGTCTGCATACCCTGGCAAATAGCGTGGTCGTTGTCGATCACCCAGATCCTGGCGCCACCCAGGCCACCGTGGTTCGACACCGCGCGGTCGTCATCCGTTGTCGGCTGTTTGGGCAACAACCGCCCGACCGGCACTTTTACACTGAACACCGAGCCTTTACCCTCTATCGAGGATACCGTCACCTCGTGGCCCAGCATGCGGGAAATCTTGTCGACGATCGCCAACCCCAGCCCAAGGCCCTTGTCAGGCTGCGAACCAGCTGGGCGAATGCGTTTGAACTCCTGGAAAATCTCGGTCAGCTTGTCCTCTGGAATACCGGGGCCGGTGTCCCACACCTGCAGCAACATGTGGTCCCGATGCCGGCGGCACCCCAGCAGGATGCGCCCGGTGCCGGTATAGCGAATGGCATTGGAGAGAAAGTTGCGCAGAATCCGCGCCAATAGCTGGGAGTCTGACTCCACGATTGCCGACGATGGCACGAAGTCGAGCGTCAGCCCCTCCGCCAGCGCCATCTGGCGAAATTCACGGGCGATGTTGTTGAGCAGGTCCCGCAAGTCGAAAGCCATGATGTCCGGCTTGATCACGCCAGCATCCAGCTTGGAAATATCCACCAGGGTGCCCAGCAGGTTTTCCACATCGTCCAGGGAGGTGCTTACTGAGCGCACCAGTCCCTCTGCTTTTGGCCCGAAGGAGTGCTCCAACAAAGCACTTGTGAACAGGCGGGCAGCATTCAGTGGCTGCAGCAAATCATGACTGACTGCCGCCAGGAATTTGGTTTTCGACAAGTTGGCGCGCTCGGCGTCCATCTTGGCGTCACGCAGCCGGGCTTCCACCTCCGCCCGCTCACTGATTTCCTGTCGCAACTGACTGTTGAGGCCGGTAAGAGCTGCGGTACGTTCTTTCACCCGCCGCTCCAGATTATCGTACGCTTGCTCCAGCGCAAGCGCCGTCTTGCGGCGGTCGGTAATGTCCCGGATCAGCACGAAGAACCCGATGACCTCCCCGTGCTCGTCCACGTTGGGCACGTAGGCGCGAAGCATGTAGCGGGTCTCTCCGGTGTCGTTGGTTTCCTCGAATTCGAAGTTAACGCTATTACCTCTGAGCACAGCCTGCATATGAGGCATGAGCCGCTGGTAAAGCTCAGGCTGGTGAATGTTCTCCAGGTGTTTACCAAGTGGAGACTCGCCATTGCGGCCATACCAGGCTTCATAAACCTTGTTGCAGAACTGCACAGTCATGTTCGCGCCCACGTAGGCGATCAGTGCGGGCACATGGTCCGTCACCACGCGGATCCAGCGCTCGCTCTCTTCAAGCGCCTTGATTCGACGAGCCATTTCACTGTTCTTGACGTCGGTGATGTCAGAGTAAAGAACAACCAGTCCGCCTTCGCGAGTACTCCTTTCCGTCATCTGTACCCAACGGCCATTGGACAGCAGGAACACCGCCCCTTCGGAGGACTCATTCACATGCTCCTCGACCACCAGCCCGGAATTAATCGCCATAGCTTTTACATCTGCGATTGATGTGCCAGGGGGAGGAACGTCCAGGTGAGAATAGGCCCAGTAACTGCGGAACCGGCTGTTGCACTGGATAAGGCGGTGCTGATTGTCAAAAAGCACAAAACCGTCAGCAATGCTTTCAATAGCGTCCGCCAGGCGCTGGCGTGTGGTCTCAGCCTCTTCACGGGCCCTGTTCAGGGCCTTGTTGCTGTGCTTGAGCTCATCCATGGTCTGGTTGAGCGCTTCCGTACGCTCCCGCACCTGTTCCGCCAGAACCACAGAATGTTCAAAGGCCGCATAGGGTTCGGGTTTGTGGGCCGAGCCGGATTCCACCCGAACAATAAGAGCGTCCCTTATCTTTCGGAGGCGTTCGTTCTCCGCCTCCAGCTCGGCAATCCGCTGATCCCTGTGGTCTTCGGGATCAGCCTCAGTTGTGACTGTAACCGGCATCGGGCTGACCAATCACCACCCCCGTAAACGTCTGATTGATATGCATACCGTCGAACTGCTCACCATAGGTATTGAAGCCAATGACCTTGTGATGACGAAGGAAATCTGACACTTCATCCACCACGCCGGTGAACTCTGCTTCCAGACGACGAAGAAAGCAGTCGCAGCCTATGGTCACCAGTGGCGGCCCCACGACCCGCTCGGAGGCTTCAATTTGCGTGCGCACGCTCTCAAGAAGTGAGCCAGGCTCCATGGCGGTCATCACAATGCCGGTTTCCACCGCGCAGTAGAACGTCAGGCTCCCGTCGGCATTCACCCGTTGCACCGAGCGCACGAAATAGTGCCCTCCGATCCGCACGCCCATCGGTCGCAGTGCGAACACCTTGCGGTCAAGCTCTTCCACCGCTACGCCCACTGCGCGGGCGTAGGCTTCTGCTGCCGGTTCCGAGTTCAACTCATAGACGGTTCGGCTCTTCGCATCCGCGTGAGTAACCACCAGCTTTTCTTCGCGGGCTTGCATGTGGTGCGTGGAAAACACACGGAAGTCCAACGGCGTATTAACCAGCATCACAGTGGCGGCCCCGGTGTGAAACCGGCCCTCGAAAAACACGTGGGTGTTGGCCAGGCGCTCGTCGTCGCCAGCGGAACCGCCAAACTGTGGGATAGTGCCGAGCGCGGCATTCAGTGTTGCCAGCACAAGCTCTTCCCTGCTCGACAGCCCATCCAGCAGGGTTATAGCAAAGGTGTTGCCCTTGACTGAGGCCAGTCCGGCATCGCGGCAGGTGGACAGCAAGCCATCAATGACCCCCTGAGCGTCGTGAAGGGTGAAATGCTCAAGCTCACTGATCAGAGCGCATTCAATGGAAAAGTAACGCCGGTCGAAACCGATGGCGGTAATACACCCCCGGCCGTAACCATCCGGTGTTATTTCCCCTGCAGATGTACAACCACTGACCCGCACGCCATCAAACACGTGTTCAAGGGCAATGCCCAGACGGCCGAGATCGTATTCAGCGGAACAGAAAAACAGGACACAACCCAGATGCTCATGGTTGAGCTCGCTGGCAAGATTGGTGGCGGCCAGCATCGGGTCACGAACATGGGAGCTGGCTACCCGAACGGCAGGCAGCGTGGTAACGGGTTTCATGGATACGCGCTCCGAAACCGAGTGGCTTTCACTCGATTCTACGGAATCCGAAAACGGAGCCAATGCGACTTCAGTGCTTTTTATTGGCGCGCCAAAATGATCATAAGCCATTGATTAAAAACCCTCCTGAATCAATGCCTGCTGGCGCTGCCGGTTTGCGGGAAAGCAAACCGGCACTTTAGTCTTAGGGCGAGGCCCCGGCGCCGGGAATCCTTGCCGGTGCTGGGGCACTCTTCAAACACTCAGAACGTGATCACAGCACCCAGCGCCAGGGTGTCGAACTCTGCTGCATCCGCGCCGGAGGACTTCGTGGTCTGCTCAAACATGTTGTATTCGGCAACCAGCTTGAAGTTGCTGTTTACACTATGGAAGACCGCGACCGAGGTGTTCTCTGTTTCAAAATCCCCCTGGTCAGAGTCCGTTTCGCCGTAGGACAGCACCAGCCGATTGGCGCCAAGGATGTAGGATCCCTGGAGCAAATAGCCGTCGGCGTCCTCTTCCGAAGTCAGGGCCGCATCGGTCAGCAATACAGGCACGTCGCCCTCAGAGGTGAAGCCGGAGGCCGTCAGCGATAGCCCTGCAACCGACGCTTTAAGACCGTAACCAAGGCCTTGACTGTCCACTTCGGTGGTTGCGTTCTCTGAACTCTGATGGCGACCATTTACCCAGCCTGTCAACGCCAGGCCATTCAAATCCGCACTGTAGGTAACCTCTGCCTCAAAACGCGGCGCGGACTGTTCTGACTCCGCCCCCGGCGTGGTATTGGCAGGCTCAAAAATACCAGCGGCCACCTTCAAACCGCCCATATCCGGGGTCCGATAGGTAATCTGGGCAGAGGGATTGGGATAAGGGTAGCCAGTGCGGATATTGCCAAAAGAAACGCCGGTTGCCGCACCCGGAGAACCGAAGCCCATCAGGATTTCGTCCAGGAAGATGTTGGAGCGGGCGTAAAGACCAAAGTCCTTACCAATCAGCACCTGACCGAAAGAACCGTCTACCGTGGCGTACAGCTGACGCACATCGATGGCAGTATCCGTCGGTGACTGCAGGCTGTCGTTGATGGTGGACCAGAACGAAGACCGGCCACCCAGAGTCAGATCGCCCATTTCCTTACTGAAGTTGAAACCGATCGTATTGGGCAGGAAACCCATTTTCACGTCGGAATTGCGGGTGTCGTTCAGCTTGTCGTCACGGTTAACGTAGAAGGCGTTGAAATAGCCGTCCACGGAAAAGCTGGTCCCGTCTTCATTGTACACTTCGATTGCCGCGTTTGCGCCGGCACTGACCGACATCGCACCAACCATCGCGATGGCCAGCCCTGACTTTCGGAAATTGTTGTTGTTCATAAACTCCCCCGGTTTTTATTGAATCTGGGTGTTGAGCAGCGGGTAGTTACCCGTGTCTCAGGCGCATTCTTTCGCCTGAATTCAATGGTCGGCGAAGCAGCGGGGGTGGAAAATGCGCCAAGGGGGCAGGTTTTCTGATCTTTTAGGAGGCTATGAAAACAGAACTTTGGGACTACTACCCGTCAGAGGGGAAAGCATTCCAACTCTTGCAGGCAGTCATCCAGGAAGCACTCGGGATCGGCCATGACCGCCTCATCGGCCACCACACCGAACTGGACCTGGCCGGCGTAACTGACAATGCTGACGCCGAGCCCGATATCCCCGGCCTGGGGTACCCAGAACATCTGCTCCAGAATGCGGCAACCGGCCAGATACCGTTCATCACGGGTACCAGGCACGTTCGACACCACCGCACTGGCCTTGCGGTAGAACAGATCCGCCACAGGTTGACGCCAGGCTTCGGGAATCAGCGGTGCGCTGCCTGTCAGCGCCCAGGACAGGCCGGGCTGCCAACTTTTCTTGAGCTTGCGGGTTTCATGCTTGATGCGGAACAGCCGCTCCAGGGAACTTTCACCGTCCACCGGCAACGGCACGAACACCGTCCCGAAATAGTTACCCAGAGTCCCGGGCTCCGGCTTTACCCCTTCCGGCAGGCGGTTGCGGATATCCACTGGCACCGCCGCGTGAAGCACTGCCTCATCCATATCGGTATCGTCCGCGACAAGCCGATTGCGGACTGCAGACGCCACGCAACTGAGTAACACATCGTTGATGGTAACGCTGGTAAGCGTGGCAATCCGGCGAAAACGTTCAAGCGCCACGGGCTGCGACCAGCGGCACTGGCGACGTCCCAATAGCGACCGCTTAAGGGAGGAGTCCGTATCTTCCGGCTCTACCAGGAACTGGCTGAGCTCATTGACCAGCTTGACACTTTTCCAGGTCGCCCGCTCCAGGGCATTGCGACCGGCGGTGCCACCGTTGCGGGGAATATCGTCCCCCGGACCCGCCTCTTCCCGCGGCCACTCGCTGGCCGTCAGCTCACACAGCCAGGCATTGGCGGCTCTTCCCCAGCGCCCCATGTCCGCCTGTTCCGCCGCGCCGTAAAGCACCGGTGCCTGTTGCGGTGACGGCGGGCACAACCGGTCAAATATGCCCTGCAGAGAGAGCCCGTCCGCGTAGCAGTGGTGCATACGCAGAAGGAGCGCAGCGCCACCCTCGGCATCGGGAAGCAACCAGAATTTCCAGAGCGGACGGTACGTGGGCAACGGTTGGTTCAACCTTGCTGATACCCAGTCCTGCAAGGTTGCCCGATCAAAGTCGCCATTCACCACCTCCAAATGGTGGTGAAGCGAAAATACCGGGTCTTCCTCCCACCACCAACCGGGCGGGCGGCAAACCGGCATATATCGGAAACGTTCCCAGGCGAGCCAGTAAATACGCAGGAATTCCAGCAACCGGGCTTCCGTGAGCCCTTCCACCCGCAACATAACGGTAATCGTCATCGGGTTTTCGGGCCGCTCAAGAGCCAGCCAGGCCGAGTCCACAGGCAACAGCAGATGCGATTCCTTTTGACTCAAACCTGTCTGTCCCCGGATAAATGCTGCAAGAAATGGAAAGTTGACGCCGCATTGTGCCAGACAAGCACTGAAGGCTCCATAAGGCTGCCAACGTCACGCAATTACAAAAAGTTACACGGAAGCAACCTTACACCCCTATACTGGGAATAAGGCTTGATGAAATGGTTATTAGGCACTACACGTGCCTTTACGCCCTGTTCGCCAAACGTTTATTGGCCCTGACTGAGCGTAAAAACAGTAATCAGTGCCAATACCTGCGGTGGCAGAAGTCGGTACAACTGAATGTACCAGCGCCCATAAAGACCCATAAAAGGCAGGCATCAGGCGCTGAAGGAGAGCAGTCATGAAAGCGAGCCATGTACGAAAACTGATAAAACCGATTGAAAATGCCTACTCTGAAATGTTCTCAGGGCGGGTATACCGAGTCGGTACTGGAGCCGTGTCGGTCCGCAACCACAGCGGCAAGGCCGAACAGACCGTCATTGGCCTCCACGGCTTCCTGGAAAATCACTGCTACTTCACCCAGGCCTACGAAGCACCGACAACCGAACTGATCCTGCTGACCTGCAGCAACTATCATATTCCCGTAAACGGTGTGACACCCGAGACACCGGATTGGGAAGTGCCTATCAAACACCTGGACGGCACTATCGAGTACGATGCCTGCATTCTCAACCAGGCTCTGGCGAACCTGCCAAGTACCGACAACATCCGCGTGCATGGCCATTCACGTGGCGGCGCCGTCATCCTTGAGGCCATCAACCAATGGCCGGAACTGTATGAAAATGTGGAATTGGTGCTGGAAGCACCCGTTCTGCCCCAGGGGCGCCTTTCTGCCCTGGTAACGGCGGTACTGGAGCCGGTGAGCCACGGCATGTGGCCCTGGCTGATTCGCCTGATAAACAGCGCTCCCTCATCCGCCTATGGTCAAACCTTCTTCGGCAAAATGAACCCACGCAAGAAGCAGCTGCTGGGCAAGCTGTTTTCCGCCACCAAGGACCACCTGACCATTGTTCGCAACATAGAGAACCTGATGGTCTGGATGGAGAGGACAGACACCAGCGTGTACAGCAAGGTTCGTTACGGCACCTTCCTGGTACCGGCTGTGGACCGAATCCTGGATCGACAGGCCATGCTGGCCAGTGCACGCCAAAGCCCAACCACCATGCGGATTGTCGAAACCGAGGCACCCAGCCACTTTATCACCCTCGACAGCAAGGAATGGGTGCCGGGATTTGAGAGTCTGCCGGCAACGGCCCAGGGTTAGCACAGCTGCACTCAAGCTCCGGCTCCGCTAAACTGGCGCGCTTCTATTGCAGGTCCAGTGGAGCCACACCCCCATGTATCGTGAGCGCCTAGTCGCTACCCCAACCCATTCCGACAGTGCCCGCCGGTTGCAGCGACTGCTACTGGACTACCACGACTTCCGCCAGTACAAAGCCACCCACCCCCTGCTGGAACACACCTTCCGGATAGCGGACTGGCAGGCGGAACGCCTGAAGACCACGCACGCGGACCTCTACCAACACCCTGGCTACCACACCGGCCTGGAGTTCCTGCTTACGGACCTCTACGCCCCTGCCGGCATGACCCGACGCGACGACAACATCGACCGCGTATTCCCGAAGATGGTGAAGTGGCTTCCGGACAACCTGCTGGACACCTTTGCCGGGCTGGTGGAGTTGAACCTGATCACCCAGCAGCTGGACCTGGAACTGGCCGAACTCTGCCATTCACACGGCCATCTTCCCAACGAGCTTTCCAGCGACGCCTATTGCCAGATTTTTCGCGGTAGTCAGAAGCTGGAACAGCGGGAACGGCAGATTACCCTGGTGGCTGAAGTGGGGCGCCAGCTCGACCGCTATGTGCGCAACCGTACCCTTGGCTGGCTGCTTTCAATGAGCCGGGCACCCGCCGAAATGGCGGACCTCAGCGACCTGCACAGTTTCCTGCACCGGGGCTATTCCGCGTTCCGTAAAATGGACAATGTAGATCTGCTGATTGACCGGCTGGTCACGCGGGAGAAACGGGTCATGAAGAACATCCTGGCCGGCCACCCGAAACCGTTTGAACTGCCGAGTGACCTTTAACGAAAGAGGGGAGCTCAGGCCTTCAATATCTGGTCAAGTTGGGAATGGATTTCCTGCTCAATCCGCGATTTGAACGGCCGCAGCATCATGCCCAGCTCCAGATGAACATGGAGATTGCTATCGGTGATTTCCAGCTGGCCTTTTACACCGCTGCGTTTGAACTTGAGGTGATCCCCTTCCCACTGATAGTTCACATCAAACTGCTTTGACAGATCCTCAGCCAGGGTTTCCGCCGCCTGGCGGGCGTGCTTTTTGTCGAGGGAATGAGTACGGCGTACATCAATTGTTGACATGAAACGGATATCTCCAGGATTTCGGGCGCAATTTATAGTGTAAGGCGGCATTAAACTTGTAGCCACCCCCGCAGGCGTTAGAATACGGGGTTCAGATTCTGACAGGACATACCCATGAGCGAGCAACAACCGTCTACCGACCGTCCGCAGGCGGAAACACCGAAAGACGACGTCACCCATTTTGGCTTTCGCAACGTGCCGAAAAGCCAAAAAGCGGGTCAGGTCGCTGACGTGTTCCATTCCGTGGCCGGCAAGTACGACCTGATGAACGACCTCATGTCCATGGGAATCCACCGCCTCTGGAAGCGCTTCACCATTGAGCTTTCCGGGGTGCGCAAGGGGCACCAGGTGCTGGATATTGCAGGCGGCACCGGTGATCTGACCATGAAATTCTCGGACCTGGTCGGCCCAACCGGCAAGGTTGTGCTCGCCGACATCAATGCGTCCATGCTGCAGGTTGGCCGGGGCCGGCTAATGGACCGTGGCTACGCCGGCAACATCGAATACGTGCAGGCGGATGCCGAACACCTCCCCTTCCCGGACAACAGCTTCAACGCTGTGAGCATTGCCTTTGGCCTGCGCAACGTCACCGACAAGGACCAGGCCCTGCGGGATATGACGCGGGTGCTGAAACCCGGTGGCAAGGTGATGGTGCTGGAGTTTTCCAAACCCAAGAATCCGCTGCTCAGCAAAGCCTATGACGTGTATTCATTCAACGCGCTGCCGCTGATGGGCCAGTTGATTGCTGGCGACTCCAACAGCTATCAATACCTGGCCGAGTCCATCCGCATGCATCCGGACCAGGATACGCTCAAGGCGATGATGGAAGAGGCAGGCCTGGTGAATTGCAAGTACTACAACATGACCGGCGGCGTGGTCGCCCTGCATGTGGGAATCAAGCCCTGATGTTTCCCGGCCCAACCCTGCTGTCTGCCGCCACCTCTATCATTGAGAGCGCGCTCAACCGAGCGCTGGCGCTGGACCCCGCTGGCAAGCAGGCTCTGATGTCAGCGCTCACGGGGCCGGTACAGTTTTCGCTGGACGGGCTCGGCCTCACGCTGACGCTGCAACAGGCGGGAGATCGCATTCAGGTTGCCAGCCAGCCCTCGGAAGCTCCTGCTTTGATCCTGTCCGGCCGCCCCATGGCGTTCGCCGCCCTGGCCACCGGCGATGACGGAGTTTTCAGCGAAGGCCGCATTCACGTGACTGGCGATACCGCCCTGGCGCACCAGTTCCAGCGCGCCATCGACCAACTCGACCCCGACTGGGAAGCTGCCATGGCCGGGTATATTGGTGATGTGCCGGCGCATTTTATCGGCCAGCGCGTTCGCGGGGCTGTTCGTTGGAGCCGACAGGCGTTTGCGTCCCTGAACGCCAATGTTGAAGAATATATTCATGAAGAAAGCCGAAGCCTGCCCGGGCGCCGGGAGCTGGAAGCCACGTTTACCGATATCGACCGGCTGAACCTGCAGACCGAACGCCTGGAAGCCAGGGTCACGCGGCTGGAGCATCCCAGACAACAAGACCAAACGGAGACGCCGTGACGCGCCTGCAACGCCTGTTTCGCATTGCCTGGGTCTTCTGCCGCTACCGGCTGGACACCTTTCTACCGCTGGCGGAACTGCCTGTCCCCCTGAAAGTGTTTTTCCTGTTGGCCCCCTGGCACCTGTTTCCGAAACCCAAGCTGGACCGGGGGGACCGCCTACGCCTCGCGTTTGAAGAGCTGGGGCCGGTATTCGTCAAATTCGGCCAGATCCTGTCGACGCGACGGGACTTGCTACCCGACGACATGGCGCTTTCCCTCAAAAACCTGCAGGACCGGGTACCGCCTTTTCCCGGCGACGTCGCCCAGGGCATTATCGAAAAATCCCTCGGTGCGCCGGTGTCGGAGCTGTTTGCGGAGTTTTCCCGCGAGCCCATGGCCTCTGCCTCCGTCGCCCAGGTGCATGCCGCCACGCTTCTTGACGGCCGGGAAGTCGTGGTCAAGGTCATCCGCCCCGACATTGAACGGGTCATCCGCCAGGACCTGGCATTGATGTACATGATGGCAGGTCTGCTGGAACGCTACTGGTCCGAAGGCCGTCGGCTGCACCCGGTGGAAGTGGTGGCGGACTACGATTCCACCATCCATGACGAACTCGACCAGCAACGCGAAGCCGCCAACGCCAGTCAGCTGCGCCGTAATTTCGAGAACTCATCGCTGATTTATATCCCCTCCATCGACTGGGACTACACCCGCAAGTCCGTTCTGGTCATGGAGCGCATTCACGGCATCCCCATTGCCGACGTTCCGGCGCTTCGTGAAGCCGGCGTTAATCTGAAAGTGCTGGCAGAGAAAGGGGTGGAGATCTTCTTCACCCAGGTTTTCCGGGACAGTTTCTTCCACGCCGACATGCACCCGGGCAATATTTTCGTGGATGTCAGCAACCCCGCGGACCCCAAGTACATCGCCATCGATTTCGGCATCGTTGGCACTCTTGCACCGGATGACCAAAGCTATCTTGCCCGCAATTTGCTGGCGTTTTTCCGCCGCGATTACCGCCAGGTCGCCGAGCTGCATATACAGTCCGGCTGGGTGCCACCGGACACCCGGGTCAATGAATTCGAGGCCGCTATCCGCACTGTTTGCGAGCCGATTTTCGAGAAGCCACTGAAAGACATCTCCTTTGGCCACTTCCTGCTACGGCTGTTCCAGACGGCGCGGCGCTTCAACATGGAAGTGCAACCGCAACTGGTGCTGCTGCAGAAAACCCTGCTGAATGTGGAAGGTCTGGGGCGCCAGCTTTACCCGGATCTGGACCTGTGGAGCACTGCTCAACCCTTCCTGGAAGCCTGGATGCGCAAACGCATCGGCCCGTCCGGCCTGATCAAATCCCTGCAGTCCCATTTGCCTGCCTGGCTGGAGCAGTCGCCGGAAATGCCACAACTGGTACACGACGCGCTGGTGCAGTTACGCAATACGGGCTCCAACGACCACCCCAGTCGCGCTACACTGGAGCTTATTCGTGAAAACCGGGCCCGGGCCGACCGGCGCTGGCGACGAGGACTGGCCGCAGCGGCCCTGGCCGGGGTGGCCTGGCTGAGCCTCGACCATGACCTTGCCACCCTGGCACAGACCATGCCCGTTCATGGCTGGGCCTTACTGGCTGTAGCGGCCTGGCTGGTTGTTGGCCGTGAACGGAAAAACTGACGGAAGTCATCTGAAATGCAAGAATCAAACGCTAGAGTCGGGGCGCCTGACTGGTTAGAGGAAATCCGCTGGAATGCGGATGGGCTGGTACCTGCCATTGCCCAGGACGCCGCTACCGGCGACATCCTGATGATGGCCTGGATGAACGCAGAGTCGCTCCGGCTGACCGCTGAAGAAGGCCAGGCCGTATATTGGTCCCGTTCCCGCGGCAAGTTGTGGCGCAAAGGGGAAACCTCCGGGCACCAACAGGTGATCTCGGAAATCCGGCTGGACTGCGATGAAGACGTGATTCTTCTGAAGGTTGAGCAGAAAGGCGGTATCGCCTGCCACACCGGGCGACGAAGCTGCTTCTATCGCAAACTGGAAGGCGGGCAATGGGCGAGCGTGGATCCGGTTCTGCGGGATCCCGGCGCTATTTACGGTGACAAACAGGGAGGTAGCAACCATGAGTGACATTCTTGAGCAGTTGGCCCAGGTGTTGGAAGCCCGCAAGGAGGCCGATCCGGAAACCTCCTATGTCGCCAGCCTGCACCAGAAGGGGCTCAACAAGATCCTGGAAAAGGTAGGGGAAGAGTGCACCGAGACGTTGTTGGCCGCCAAGGACGCGGAGCACTCCGGTGAAACCCGGGACGTGGTTTATGAAACCGCCGACCTCTGGTTTCACAGCATGGTGATGCTGTCCCGGCTTGGCCTTGGCCCCAAGGACGTCATCGACGAGCTCGCCAGCCGATTTGACCTGTCTGGCCTTGAAGAAAAAGCCTCCCGGGATCAGTGATCCGGGGAGCCCTGAAGAGGGTTTCCGGAAGCACCCCGAAGTGGCGTACAATCAATCGTAACAGAAACCTTAAGACGAGGGTCCCGGCATGGGCATCAGTATCTGGCAACTCCTAATCGTACTTGGCATTGTTATTCTGTTATTTGGAACCAAAAAGCTCCGTAATATCGGCGGAGATCTGGGCGGTGCCATTCGTGGGTTCAAAAAATCCATGAACGAAGACGACAAGAAGGACGATGACCCGGACGCCATCGAAGAAGAGTCCGACGTGAAGGCTCATGAAGCCCACGCCGAAGAAAAGCCACGGGACAAGTCCCACAGCTGAGACGGGCTGAATGTTTGATATCGGCTTTGTCGAGCTGCTGATCTGCGGCGTCATTGCGCTACTGGTTCTCGGCCCTGAACGGCTGCCTACAGCGGCCCGGGCAGCCGGGCGCTGGATAGGGGGTGCCCGCCGCATGGTGAGCCAGTTTTCCTCGGAACTCGACCGTCAGCTGAAGGCGGAAGAGCTTCGCGAAGAACTGCGCCAGGCCGGCGACGTCGGCCTGGAAGATGTCCAGAAGTCGGTGCGCGGCGCCCTGGACGAGGCCAAGAAGTACGAGCACATGGTTCTGTCCGACGACGGGAAGTCCAAACATCGGCCCGCGCCCGCAACCCGGCGGACTGCCGAACAGTCAGAGCCTGAAACGGAACCCATGCTGGAGCCGGAGGAGGACCCAACCTCAGCCAACGGTTCCGGACATGCCTCTCTGGCCCCCGATGATCCTCCACGAGAGGATGACAGCAGGCACGACCATTCGGCCGATAGCACCCCGAAACAACAGGAAAGCACGCCGGATAACCGTTCATGACCACCCAGCCCGACGGCAAAAACGCCCAACGCCCCGAAGATGCACAGCCGGAAATGCCACTGATCGAGCATTTGCTGGAGCTGCGCAACCGCCTGCTGAAAATGGTGCTGGCGGTGATCATCTGTTTTGCCGCCATCTACCCGTTTGCCAACGAGCTCTACCTGCTGATATCGCAACCCTTGCGGGACCTGCTGCCAGTCGGCCAGACCATGATCGCAACGGACATCACCTCGCCGTTCTTCGCGCCATTGAAACTGGCCCTGGTGCTAGCTGTGTTCGTGGCCATTCCGGTGATCCTCTACCAGCTCTGGAGTTTTATTGCGCCGGGCCTGTATGCCCATGAGAAGAAACTGGCGTTCCCCTTACTGTTTACGTCGGTCGTCCTGTTCTATCTGGGGGCGGCATTTGCCTATTACGTAGTCTTCCCGCTGGTGTTCGGATTCTTCACCGCCATCGGCCCGGAAGGCATTGTGGAGTTGCCGGATATCAGCAGCTACCTCAATTTCGTACTGAAGATGTTCTTCGCTTTCGGGGTTGCCTTCGAAATTCCCATCGCCACCATACTGCTGATTCTCACTGGCGCCACCACGCCCGAAGACCTCGCTGCGAAGCGCCCGTACATCGTGGTGGGCTGCTTCGTAATCGGCATGTTGCTGACCCCACCGGACATCATCTCCCAGACCCTGCTGGCGGTGCCCATGTGGCTGTTGTTTGAACTTGGCATTCTGTTTGGTCGGCTCGCCAGGCGCGAGGTGGAAGCCCCTGATGCAACGGACGCCTCCAACGAATGAACCTGGCGCTGCTGTTCCAGGATGATTTCGTGGCAACGGACACAGCCGTGCTCACGGGCCGCCGGCTGGCACACCTGCATTCAGTGCTGAAGGTTGCGGAAGGCGACCTGGTACCTGTGGGCCTGGTGGACGGCGATATTGGCACGGGTCGCGTGGTCAGGCTTAACGATACCGAGGCCGTACTCCAGGTGGAATTAACCACACCACCGCCAGCCCCACTGCCCTTGACGCTGATCCTGGCCATGCCACGGCCAAAGATGTTCCGCCGTGTACTTCAGACCTGCGCAACCCTTGGCGTCAAGGATATCTGGCTGATCAATGCCTACAAGGTGGAGAAAAGCTTCTGGCAAACGCCGTGGCTGTCGGACGACAATCTGCGGGAAAACATGGTACTCGGCCTGGAGCAGGCGCGGGACACCCACCTGCCCCGGCTGCACGTCCGCAAGCTGTTCAAGCCGTTCGTGGAAGATGAATTGCCGGCCCTGCTGAGAAATACCCGTGCTCTGGTGGCCCACCCCGGCACCAGCACGCCCTGCCCGGCACACATCAACGAACCCGCCACCCTGTGCGTTGGCCCGGAAGGTGGGTTCATACCGTATGAAGTCGACAAGCTGACCGAGGCGGGCTGCGAAGCGGTACACCTTGGCAACCGTATCCTCCGGGTGGAGACCGCCGTGCCTGTGCTGGTCAGCCGCCTGTTCGACGCCTGCGTTTAGCTCAGGCCGAACGCGCCTTCCAGAGTTTTGTCAGTGGTGTGATCACCGCTACCAGCAAAGCCCCCGCTACAACGCCGAAAAGGCCGTCCGCAAGCACCGGAATAACGGCCTGGGCGACACTACCAAAACCTTCGACAAAGTGATGAATGGCCTCATACACCGGTGGCAGTCCATGGGTGAGAATGCCGCCACCCACCAGGAACATGGCGATGGTGCCCAGCACTGACAAGGCTTTCATCATCCAGGGAGCAAACCAGAGGATGCCTTCCCCAACCCGCCTGGCGAATGGGCTTTCTTTCTGGCTGAGGTACAGACCGCCATCGTCCAGTTTCACAATGCCGGCTACCAGGCCATAGACACCGATGGTGATCATTACGGCGACGACCGTCAGCACCATGAACTGCATTCCGATGCTCTGACTACTGACCGTTCCCAGGGTGATCGCTATGATTTCGGCCGACAGGATAAAGTCTGTGCGGATCGCCCCTTTGATCTTGTCTTGCTCAACCGCTTTCAGATCGGCGTCGGGATTTTTGAGGGCGTTGCGAAGTTCTTCCTTGTGCTGTTCATCTTCCTGCCTGTGAAGGAACCGGTGAGCGATTTTTTCAAACCCCTCAAAGCAGAGAAAGGCGCCACCCAGCATCAGCAGGGGAATCACCAACCAGGGCACAAAGAAGCTGATGGCGAGAGCCCCCGGAACCAGGATGGCCTTGTTGAGCATCGAGCCCTTCGCCACCGCCCAGACCACCGGCAGTTCCCTCGCGGGTTTCACACCGGTTACCTGCTGGGCATTGAGCGCGAGGTCATCCCCCAGCACGCCAGCGGTTTTCTTGGTGGCCGCCTTGGTCATCAACGCCACATCGTCCAGAACCGTGGCGATGTCATCAATCAATACGAGGAGACTGCTGGCAGCCATAACGAATTCCTTTTGGTTCAACGATGTTTATGGTGCGCCCTGAAAACCATACTCAGGCATCCAGCCCCATGGCCTCGGCCGCAATACGGTTCTTGATCGGCCCAAGCCGGTTCAGCCAGCGCATGCCGGTGTTGCGCAGCCAACGCAGGGTCAACTCATCACGGCCAAACAGTTGCTTGAAACCTTCCATGGCCGCCATCATCGCGAGGTTCTCACCCTTGCGACGGCGCTGGTAGCGAGCCAGAACAAGCTCGTTGTCTGGATCAATGCCTTTGCTCCGGGCACTGGCAAGTTCATCCAGCAACGCACGAACATCCCCATAACCCAGATTCGCCCCCTGGCCGGCCAGGGGATGAATGGTATGAGCGGCATCGCCCACCAGCGCAAAGCCAGGGGCGATGTATTCCTTGGCGTGGCGTTGACGCAAAGGAAACGCGTAGCGACGCGAGACCAGGTCCACTGCGCCCAGTTCACGCTCTATCGCCCGTTCCAGCTCCGCTTTGAAGGCGTGGTCATCCAGCCCCATCAGACGCCGTGCCTCTTCGGTATCCTGTGACCATACAATAGAACAAAAATGCTCATCGCCGGACTCTGACAACAGTGGCAGGAAAGCCAGAGGCCCTGTGGGCGAGAACCGTTGCCAGGCCGTATAACGGTGGCTCTGGGCCGTTCGAACGGTGCATACGATGGCCTGCTGGCCGTAATCCCACTCGCGGGTCGGTAGCCCCACCCACTGGCGCAATCGGGAGTGGGCACCGTCCGCCGCCACTACAAGTCTGGCGCCGAAGGTCTGGCCGTCTTCCAGGTGGATGCCTCGCGTGTGCCCGTCCTGCCACCAGCCACTCACCCTGACCCCATCAATCAGGGTCACCGCGCTGTCAGTCAGGGCATCAAACAGTGCCCGTACAATTCGGCGGTTCTCAATGATCGTACCCAGCGCCGGGGCGCGGAGCTCTGCCGCTTCGAACTGGATGCGGCCGGTGCCATCGCCATCCCACACCGTCATCGTCTGGTAGGGACAGTGGCGACCAGCGGTTATGTCCGGCCATACCCCCAATTGTTCCAGCAGCCGCTGGCTGGCGACCGAAATGGCGCTCACGCGGGGATCGAAATCTTCCACAGATAGCGCTTCTTCGGGGTCCTGCATCAAGGCCTTTCGGTCGGCACCTTCCACCAGCCCTACGTTCCAGCCCTGCCGAGACAAACCCAGCGCAAGGGCCGAGCCCACCATGCCGCCGCCAACCACCAGGATATCGAATTGCGGTTGCTCACTCATGGTCATTGCGTTCCGAGAAAGCGTTGTCAGTAGCACGAAGCTCGGCCCGGCGCCCACCCAGCCCCATGGCCTGACGAGCAAACCAGCGCTTGGCGCCGGGTAGCAGGTCCAGCCCCATCAGGCCGGCGTCGCGGGCCGTGGTTACCAGGGGCAGATGATTGCCGAAGAGCTGGATCAGTGAGTCGGAAAACCGCACTGTCTGTTGCCAGTCCCGACGATGACGTGCCTGATAGGCGTTAAGCACGCCCAGGCTGCCCAGGGGTTGCTGCTGCTCGACAGCCACACAGAACTGCTCCACCAGCGCCATCAGCCCCCTCAAAGCAAGGTTGAAGCCCTGACCGGCAACCGGATGAAGCGTGTGCGCCGCATTGCCTACCAATACCACACCGGGGCGAACTGCCTCATCCACGGTTTTCAGGGTCAGCGGGTAGTGGCTGCATTCCCCGATTCGGGTGAAACGCCCCAGGCGCCAGCCAAAACGATGCTGCAGTCGCTGGCACTTGTCGTCATCGCCCAATGACAGCAGTTCATCAAGAGCCTTACTACTCAACGTCCATACCAGGGCGGCGTTTGTGCCGGCGCGCGCTGGCGAGCCGTGAGGCAACAACGCCATGGGGCCAGCATCGGTGAAACGTTCAAACGCGGTAAACTCATGACTATGGGAGGTGGAGACATTGGCGATCAGGGCATGCTGATCATACGCCTGTTCATTGACCCGGAAGCCCAGTGTTTCACGCAGGCCGGAACGGCCGCCGTCAGCCACCACCAGACACTGCGCGGTCAGTTCCCGATCTCCCGTGTCGGCGCCCAGGGTAACGCGAACACCCTCCGATAGCGGCTGCATGGCTGTCACTTCCGCCGGTGCTTCCCAGACCACATGCGTCTGCAGCAGTTCCCGCATCAGGCACAGCCCCATCCAGCGGTTGTCCGCGACATAGCCCAGAGCCTCCTGTTGGTGCTCGGCGGCGTTCAGGCGCGTGGCCCCGAAATGCCCACGATCCGATACATGAATATGGCGAATGGGCGTGGCATGCTCGGAAAGCCGTTGCCACAGGCCCAGTTCTTCAAAGATCAACCTTGAGCCCCAGGCCAGCGCTGTGGAGCGGGCATCGTAGCTGGGCTGGTAACTGTCAGGCAGGGCGTCCGGAGACAACGGAAACGCCTCTACCACGGTCACCCGCAATTGCGGCAAGGTTTTCGCCAGCGCCAATGCCAGGGTGGCTCCTGCCAGCCCACCACCGGCGATGATGATATCGGTATCGTGCTGGTTCACGGTCAGTCGGCCATCAGCGCTTCAATCTCGGGAATGGTCTTGGGGACCGCCTCGGTGAGTACCCGACAGCCCTCTTTCGTCACCACCACGTCATCCTCGATGCGAATGCCGATACCACGCCATTTCGCATCCACGCTGGAGTTGTCCGGCGCCACATATAGCCCGGGCTCCACGGTCAGTGCCATGCCCGGCTCCAGTTCGCGCCACGCATCGCCCACCTTGTAGTCCCCGACATCATGCACATCCATACCAAGCCAATGGCCGGTACGGTGCATAAAGAACGGCTTGAACGCCTGCTCCTCGATGGCCTGCTCTACCGTCGTATCCTTGAGCAGGCCAAGATCGATCAAGCCCTGGGTAAGCACTTTCAGTGCGGCCTGGTGGGGGTGGTCCCAGTGATTTCCGGGACGGACTTCCTCAATGGCCGCGTACTGGGCCGCCAACACCACCTCGTACAGGGCCCGCTGCTCATCACTGAATGTACCGCTGACTGGGAAGGTACGGGTAATATCGGAGGCATAGCATTCCAGTTCACAACCCGCATCGATAAGCACCAGGTCGCCCTCGTTCAACGGGGCGCTGTTTTCGATGTAGTGGAGGATACAGGCATTCTGGCCGCCCCCCACAATCGACGGATAGGCCGTGGAGCGGGCACCGTTTTCCATAAAGGTGTGAATCAGTTCAGCTTCCAGGGCGTACTCAAAGACACCTTTGCCGGCCCGCTTCATTGCCCGCTTGTGGGCCTCACAACTGATCTCGCTGGCCCTTGCCATCACCCTGATTTCCGCTGCGCTCTTGTACAGGCGCAGGTCGTGGAGCAAGTGTTCCAAGGCTACGAACTCGCCGGGCGGATGAGCACCTGAGCGAACCTTGCTGCGGATCAACTTGACCCAGTCCATCACCTTGGCATCAAAGTTATGATCTTTGCCCAGTGGGTAGTACACCCGGCTGCGGCCTTCGATCATGCCGGGCAGGATGTCGTCAATGTCGGCAATGGGAAAGGCATCGTCCAGGCCGAAGGTCTCGATGGCACCCTCGGGGCCTGCCAGGAAGCCATCCCAAAGCTCCTTTTCCGGATTTCGTTCCTTACAGAAGAGTACGGACTCACCATGCTCCCGGCCGGGGATCAGCACCAGGACTGCTTCCGGCTCGCCAAATCCGGTCAGATAGTGAAAGTCACTGTCCTGACGAAACGGATGCAGGACATCCCGGTTACGCACCCGTTCGGGGGCGGCCGGCAGGATGGCAATGCTATCCGGCGCCATTCTTTCCATCAGCCGGTGCCGGCGATCGTTGAATTCCTTGACGGGTATCAGTGAAGCCATGAAGTCTCCCACGGGTATCAGCGTTGTTCAGTGCAAAGTCGGGGTATTGGGTGACGGCTTTTCCGGCGGATTGAACTCAGTAAACACCGCTAGCGCCCCCAGCCGTACATATTCGACGATTTCCATCAATTGTTGTTCGCTTTCATCGTCCGGCTCGTCATCATCGGCCACCTGACTGATCGCCACCAGATCTTCAATGAGTTCGCGAATCTCATCCGGCGCCTCACCCAGTGCCTGACCAGCGGACAGCGCCATGCCCTCCAGGAAACCACGCACCCAGGAGGTGAGCGCTTCCAGTCGCTGTTCGATGGCGTAATCATCGTCCGGCAGCAAGGGCTGAAAACTCATATCGGTAGCCTTCAACAGCTCAAGCGTCTGGCTATAGGCCGAGGCCATAAATTCCCGCAGTTCGTCCGATTCGTCGGTCGCAGCCTGGGGCAGGCCCATGTGCTCACACACCATGGACAGCCATTCCTCTTCACTGATACGAGCGCCAGCAGCAAGCCGGCCACAAAGCACGCCATGGAGCTCTGATGGATGACTGAAAGCCTTGTGAGCGGTGAACATATTTGCCCAGCGCTCAAAGGCGACGGCGCGGGCGTTGGAGGTGTCGGTTTCGGACATGAAACGGGACGGTCCTGTATGAATGAGTGAAGGCCCTATCCTAGCATTCAGGCGCATTTAAGACACTTGCCCTCTTGATTCCGGACCGGGAAAGAGTAAATTATGTTATAACATATCAATTTCAAGGAGAGCCGCCTGCCATGTCCGCTAAACGCTTACCCCCCAACCGTCCACGCTCGCTGCATACACTTGGATGTATGGTCGCCGCCTGCAGCCTGGCACCGATGGCGCTGGCCGCCGACAATCCCGGCGCCCACGAGCACGGCCATGCCCGATTGCAGATGGCGGTGGAAGAAAACCGTATTGACCTGATGCTCAATTCCCCGGCCTACAACCTCGCCGGGTTCGAGCATGGCGCCCGCACAGAGGCGGAAAAAAGCCGGTTGGCGGACATTACCCGCTGGCTGGAAACCACGCCGCTGGTCAACACCGCAGCGGCCGACTGCCGCGTGACAGCCGCAGCCGTGGAACTCGGCGGGGAAGACGAAAACCATGGTGGGGAGACTCATCACGGCCACGACGAGCACGATCATCACGAGGCCGAACATCACGACGAAGGACATCATGACGAAGAACATCATGGGGAAGCCACTCATCGGGAATACGACGTATCCCAGCAACTGGCATGCAACCACATCGACGCCGATCAGGAATTTACATCGGCACTGATGGAGAGGTTCGAGGGCATGGAGGAGCTCACCGTCGAATGGGTCAGCCCCTCTGGCCAGGGTAGTGCCCGGCTGACACCCTCAAACCGGGCATTTACTGTCAACAACTGACCCATGAATGCCCTGCAAAGACATTACTCCTCGTAGGGTGAGACGTCCTCCGCCACGATGGAGTAGGAGGACGAGGCAATGTCGTTCTCGGTCTTCTCGATCTTCAGGGTGCCCTCAATCCACACCGGATCGTAGAGCGCTTCCAGCTTGAAGCCCTTCTTGTACTTCACATGGATGATCTGGTTGGGTGGCGGGGGTGGCACGTGTATGCAGGCGCCGTAGTATGGCACCAGGAAAAACTCCAGAATGCGCATATCCTGTGTGGTTTTCAGCGGCACGACGAAACCCGGAATCCGGCCCGACCGGCCATCCATTTCAGGCACCACACGGCCTGTCATGATCTCGTCCGGTAATGTGGCAGGGCCGTCACCCTCGTGGGAGACTTCTGGCATATTCTCGAGTAGGTTGAGATCCTCCTCTGGCATCAGTTCCAGCCAGTCGATCTCTTGCGAGGCGTCTTTTGCACGAACGGCGGTTGAAAGACTGAAGGCCGCGACCAGCGCCACCATGAACAGGGTGGCAAACAAGGAGCGTTGCCGCGAGCGGGATTCCAGAGGTTCTGACATAAAACTGACGTCTCCTGTAACGATTCAGGGATCATACACCGGATGACCAATGCCTGACATGACCGGCAAGACAGACTTGCACAAAGATAGTTCCGTAACCTCAGAGAGTTCCGTAACCCCACGGCAAACCCTCCGCATCAGCGAACTCGCTTTTCGCTGGGACCGGACCCAGCCGGGCATCCGCTATCCCGACGTGACACTGAACAGCGGTGAACACCTTTTCCTCCGAGGCCCCAGCGGTAGCGGTAAGAGCACACTCCTGAGCCTGATGGGAGGCCTGATCGTGCCGGACACCGGTCGCCTGGAATTACTGGGCACAGACCTGGCAGGCCTGACCAGCGGCCAACGCGACCGATTCAGGGCCGACCACATGGGCGTTATCTTCCAGCAGTTCAACCTGGTGCCCTACCTGAGCACGCTGGACAACGTCACACTGCCCTGCAAGCTTTCACGGAAACGCCGAGCGCGGGCCTTGTCTTCGCCGGAGGCAGAAGCGAAATCCCTGCTGACTGCCCTGGGCATCCCCCAGAGCCATTGGCACCGGCGTGTTACCACCCTCAGCGTCGGGCAACAACAGCGAGTAGCCGCCGCCCGGGCACTGACCGGCGCCCCGGAACTGATCCTCGCCGACGAGCCCACCTCGGCCCTGGACAGCGACAACCGGGACCGCTTTATCGAGTTGTTGCTGGGGCTGGCGGCGGAAAAACACTCATCCGTTGTCTTTGTCAGTCACGACAAGAGCCTGGCCCAACGCTTTAACCACCAACTGGCCCTGGAGGTGACCCCATGAACCTGCGGCTGGCACTGTCTCTGGCCATGGCAAGCCTCTGGTATCGGCGCAGGGTACTGGCGCTGGTAACCCTGACCCTGACGCTCAGCATCACCCTGCTTCTGGGCGTTCAGTACCTTCGCACCGAAGTGAAGCAGTCCTTTACCAGCACCATCTCCGGCACCGACCTGATCGTGGGCGCTCGCAGCGGTCAGCTGAACCTGCTGCTGTACACGGTCTTTCACATCGGTGACGCCACCAATAACATCCGCTGGAGTACCTACGAGAAACTGCAGGAGGATGAGCGCATTGGCTGGCTGGTGCCCATTTCCCTGGGCGACAGTTACCGGGGGCACCGGGTTGTCGGCACCAACGAGCAGTTCCCGGAACATTTCCGCTACGGTCGGGACCAGAAACCCGCATTGGCCGAGGGAGAATGGTTCGCCGATGTCTTCGACGTGGTGTTGGGGGCCGAAGTAGCCCGCAAGCACGCTCACCAGACTGGCGACAGGGTTGTCCTGTCCCATGGTGGCGGCAAGACCAGCTTCTCCAACCACAAGGACACTCCGTTTACGGTCACTGGCATCCTCGCTCCCACTGGCACACCGGTGGACCAGGCAGTTTACGTCAGCCTGGAGGGCCTCGAAGCCATCCATATTGGCTGGGAATCCGGTGTTGCCATCCCCGGGCGAACCGTCACGCCCGAACAGGCCAGGCAGAGGGACCTCACACCGGACGCGATTACCGCCGCATTCGTGGGCATCGACCGCAAGGTGCTGACTTTTCAGGTTCAGCGCCAGATCAACGAATCGCAGCTCGAACCGTTGTCGGCGATTCTCCCTGGGGTGGCGCTCAGCGAACTCTGGCGAATCATGGGTCAGTTCGAAAAAGCCTTGCTGGGCATCACCGGCTTTGTGGTGGTCACCAGCCTGGTCGGGCTCGTGGCCGTGTTACTGACTCTGCAAGCACAGCGCCGGCAGGAAGCGGCGATTCTCAGGGCTACCGGAGCTTCGCCGGCGCTCATCGCGGCATTGCACGTTATCGAATGCATTCTGCTGGCCATCGCGGCCTGTGGGCTCGCGATACTGGCCGGAGCGGCCGGCATCGCGGCTCTTAGCCCCTGGCTACTGGATACGTGGGGCGTTCAGGTAGGCCTGCGGCCGCTGAATGCAACGGAATGGTCGATCATCGCCAGCGTCCCTCTGGCAGCATTGCTCGTGGGACTGATTCCGGCGCTCCAGGCCTGGCGGGGCAGCCGAAAACAGGGGCTGGGGCACGTGGCCCCAGAGTGACGGACATCACGCAACGGAGGCCATGACATCCCTGTAAATTGACCAACTTGCAGTCCACACTTATAGTTAGTTCACTTCTTTGATACAGGCGTTGGACGACTCATGGAACAGTCCGAACTACAGGCACTGGCGGACAAACTCGACAGATTGATCGATCACTGTCGCAAACTGGAACGTGACAACGCGATGCTGCGCGAGCTGCAGGACGACTGGAACCGTGAGCGGGCGCAGCTCATGCACAAGAATGATCTTGCCAAAAACAAGATCGAAGCCATGATAGGCCGCCTCCGGGCCCTGGAGCACCACTGATGCCACAGCAGCCGACAACCGTCGAAGTCAAGATTCTCGACAAGGAATACCTGGTCGCCTGCCCGCAGGAAGAGCAGGAAGCCCTTCTCCGCTCCGCCAGGCACCTGGACACCAAAATGCGGGAAATACGCGCCAGCGGCAAGGTATTCGGTACCGAACGTATCGCCGTGATGGCAGCTCTCAACATCACCAATGAAATGCTAGAGCGGGACACCATGTCGGACACCGCCAGTTCAATTCTCAACGCCATGGATGAAAAGCTCGATACCGCTTTGGGCGAAGGCACCGGTAACTAGTCTTTGCGCAGGAATCCGATTCAGGTGTTGCAATCAGCCCCGGCAATGCCCGTATAATGAATCTAACTTCCTGGGCTGTTCGCTGGTCGGATTCGTCCTCGAGCCGATGCGCACTACCCAGGTGGCTACTTCAGGGCATTGTGAGCACGTCCCCGTATGGGGAAAGCCTAATATGTCACAGCGGCCACCGACCTTGAACTCTGGGTTCAAGGGCCACATCCGATAACGGCAGCCCGGGAAGCTTTACTTTCAACCAAGGCTCTCAGAAACTCGACAATTCATCCTGCAGGTCGCGTTTCAGCTCTTCCGGCTCGGTTATCCAAAGGGTTTCATCCACACCGGGCAGCACCCCAACGTCCAGACCATCTTTCGTCAGACCCGGCACCCATTTCCTGAAAAAATCCGGCAACGGAATACGCTTAGGCGTGAGATCGTCGGACCCCTTACCATACTCCACCGCGAATGCCTCACTGGGCCACACCGGCAGGTACTCCACATCGCCATCTTCAGACACGATCTTGAGGAAACGATTCTCCGCATTCACCAGAATCCAGATTTCACGCTCCTCCCCGACCTGACTCAGGAAATAGTCGTATCGTGCTTCGCCGTCTGATTCGAGGACACTCGTTAATGCATCATGGTTCATGGGTCGACCTGCTGTTGAACGAAAAATTTGAAGGGCCAATTGTAGCCTACCGGCCCGCTCCACCGACATCACCAGCGAACGGCAACAGACGACATTTTTCTGTACAACAGGGGCAACCCGATGGTAGAAAAAGCTTTATGTTGACCAACGTTGTCTCACCCCAGCCCTTTGAAGAACGCCCTGACTCGCAATCCCGAAGCAATCTTCGCAAAGCCCTTCGGAAGAAGCGCCGCTCGCTGTCCGTGGAAGAACAACAGGTCGCCGCCGATCAACTTGCGCTGAACCTGTTGAAACATCCCGACCTTTTCAGGGCCCGCCACGTTGCCGTATACCTGCCCAACGACGGTGAAATTGATCCCCAGGTGTACGTTCATGTTGCCCGCAGACGGGGGGTACGCTTTTATTTGCCCGTGCTGCACCCGGTTCACCGCGGCAGACTGGTTTTCAGCCCTTTTACCGATGGCACCGAGCTGACAGCCAACCGCTTTGGCATTCCGGAGCCGCCGTTCCACAAGGGACTGGAGCGGCCACCATGGGCGCTGGATGCAGTGCTGTTTCCGCTAGTGGGATTTGATGGTTTCGGTGGTCGGCTGGGCATGGGCGGCGGCTTCTACGATCGCACTTTTGCGTTTACGCGAATCCGGCCACGACTGGCTCCCAAGCTGATCGGGCTGGCCCATGACTGTCAGAAGGTATCGGAGTTACCGCTGGAACCCTGGGATATCCCTCTGCACAGTGTGGTGACTGACAGAGAGCGTTACCGAATGAGGTCGAAGAGCTTTCGGTAAGGTTTAGTCTCGAACGGCGGACACTGTAAAGGCTTTGCTATCGGAGGCCGTAGGCTCATCGTCAGAGGCCTGAAGCGATGTGAAGCCAGTAATAACAAGGCCAACGGCGAAAATCAGCACGACCGTCCGGATAATGTCAGGCTTGCGGCCCATGAGGGGATTCTCCGGTGTCTTAAATAGTAAAATCGATCTAAATCAGTTGACTATTCTTGTTTTCAAGAATTAGACGAAAGACTAACACCTATCCTGCGTTTTACAATTTTTCACAGATTAAATTTTTGTAAGCCACCCCGAAGTTTGCCGAACCGGGGAGGGAGCTTCCTCCCCGGTTCTCGCTGCAATTTAAGAAGACTTGTTGTTCCCGGCTCCCAAAAACAACTGATAAGCCTCATTGTCAGTCATGTTTTCGTAGCGGAAGCCGACCTTGCCGAGCATATTCTCGAAGTCTTTCACTTCGTCTTCTTCCACTTGGGCTCCCAGCAAAACACGGCTATAGGCCGCACCGTGGTTGCGGTAGTGGAACATGGAGATGTTCCAGCGGGTTCCCAGTGACATCAGGAACTTCAGCAAGGCGCCCGGGCGCTCCGGAAACTCGAACTGGAAGACCTTCTCATTGGTGATGGTCGGAGCGTGACCACCCACCATATGGCGAATGTGCTGCTTCGCCAGATCACTCTCAGTCAGGTCTATGACGGAATATCCTGTTTCCCGCAGATCCTGGATAAGATCTTCACGGCCATGACCTCCAGCCGCAATCTGGATGCCCACGAAGATGGTCGCATTGGTGGCATCGGCGTAGCGGTAATTGAACTCGGTGATGCTGCGTTTGTGCAGGGCGTTGATGAAGGTCTTGAAGGCCCCCGGTTTCTCCGGGATGGTCACCGCCAGGATGGCCTCGCGCTTTTCACCGATTTCCGTGCGCTCCGAGATATAGCGCAGACGATCGAAGTTCATGTTGGCCCCACTAAGGGTGGCCACCAAGTTTTCATTCTCGATCTGCTCGCGCTCAATGTACTTCTTGATCCCAGCCACGCCGAGCGCACCGGCCGGTTCGGCGATGGAGCGGGTGTCTTCGAACACGTCCTTGATGGCGGCGCAGATTTCGTCGGTGGAGACGGTGATCACCTCGTCTACGTGATCCTTGCAGATCTCCCAGGGGTATTTGCCGATCTGCTTGACGGCCACGCCATCTGCAAAGATGCCCACTTCGTCCAATACCACCCGTTTGCCAGCCTTCATGGCCGCCTGCAGGCAGTTGGAATCCTCGGGCTCAACACCGATCACCTTGATTTCCGGGCGCAGGTATTTGATGTAAGCCGCCATGCCGGCAATCAGTCCGCCGCCGCCAACGCAGATAAAGATGGCATGAATGGGTTTGCTGAACTGCCACATGATTTCCATGGCCACGGTGCCCTGCCCGGCGATGACGTCCGGGTCGTCATAGGGCGGGATGTAGGTGTAGCCGTGCTTCGCGATCAGCTCCTGAGCATGGGCTGCGGCCTCGTCAAAAGCGTCGCCCTTGAGAACCACTTTGGCGCCGTGATCACGCACAGACCGCACTTTGATCTCTGGCGTGGTCTGAGGCATGACGATGACCGCCTTGATACCCAGGTTCTTGGAAGCCAGGGCCACGCCCTGGGCATGGTTACCCGCGGAAGCACAAATCACGCCCTTGGCTTTCTGCTCTTCAGAGAGCTGCGCAATCCGGTTGTAGGCGCCACGAATCTTGAAAGAAAACACCGGCTGAAGGTCTTCGCGCTTGAGCAGAATGTTGTTGCCAAAGCGCTTTGAGAGGCTACGAGCCTCGGTCAGCGGGGTCTCGATGGCCACGTCGTAAACACGAGCATCGAGGATTTTCTTTATGTAGCGTTGCGGCATGGGTCCGTCCGGAGTTGGATTGTCGTTGGGAAAACGGACAGTGTAGAAACTTTGCCGGGGTTCCGTCTATAAGCTCGCCCCACAGACGGGCTATAATGGCGGCTTTAACCACACTTTCCTGTAAAACCGGAGTCGATCGATGAATCAGGACGAACTGAAGAAAGCCGTCGCCAAGGCCGCACTGGACCATATCAGGCCGCACCTGGATCAGGAGAGCGTTATCGGCGTGGGTACCGGCAGTACGGCCAACTGTTTCATTGATCTGCTGGCGGATATCCGCACCGATTTCGATGGCGCCGTTGCCAGTTCCGATGCCACGGCAGAACGCCTGAAAAGCCATGGTATTCCGGTGTACGACCTCAACAGTGCCGGGCCACTTGAGTTCTACGTGGATGGGGCCGATGAAACCAATGAACGCATGGAGCTGATCAAGGGGGGCGGCGGCGCCCTGACCCGTGAGAAGATCGTAGCGGCGGTGGCCAAGACGTTTATCTGCATTGCCGATGGGTCCAAGAAGGTGGATATTCTGGGCGCGTTTCCGCTTCCGGTGGAAGTGGTACCCATGGCTCGCAGCCACGTTGGCCGCGAAATCGTCAAGCTCGGCGGCGACCCGGTTTATCGCGAGGGTTTCACCACCGACAACGGCAATATCATCCTGGACATCCACAATCTGGATATTTCCCGCCCGCTTCAGGTGGAAGAGCAGTTGAACAATATTGTGGGCATTGTGACCAATGGCCTGTTTGCTCGACGGCCTGCGGATTTGTTGTTACTGGGTACTGAAGACGGAGTAAAAAGCATTTCCCGCCAGGACGGCTGACTACGGAGGAGACCGTGAAGAGACAGGGACATCAGGGGCACGCTGTTAATACGTCCGTGTACGCTCGACAAAAACATCCTTGTTTTTGACGTCCCCTGATGTCCCTGTCTCTCCACGGTCTGGGCTCTTTTCGGGCCCTCTGATAACCAAGCGCTTGCTTGGTTCCTTTTTTTGCGTGAGACTGCTCTCATGATTTCCTATTGAGGGAGGCTTTCCGTGTCTGATTATTTCAACGATACCCACGAACAAGTTCGCCAGAGTGCCCGCAAGTTCGTTGCCACTCATGTGCTGCCCTACATAGACGACTGGGAGGAAGCTGGCGAGTTCCCCCGGGAGCTCTATAAGACCGCTGGGGATGCCGGGCTGCTTGGGGTCGGTTTTCCGGAGAGTCTTGGCGGCATTGGTGAAGGCGATATTTTCATGAAAGTCGCCGTCTCCGAAGAACTGATGCGCTCCACGTCCGGCGGCCTGGTGGCCGGGCTGGGGTCGCTGGATATCGGCCTGCCGCCGGTGGCGAAGTGGGCGCAGCAGGAGGTAAAAGAAGCGATTGTGCCTCCGGTGCTGCGAGGCGAGAAGATTGCCGCGCTAGCAGTCACCGAGCCCGGCGGCGGGTCCGACGTTGCCAATATCAAAACCCGGGCCGTCAGGGACGGCGATGACTACATCGTCAACGGCAGCAAAACCTTTATCACCAGCGGCATGCGTGCCGATCATTACACCGTTGCGGTACGCACCGGTGGCGAGGGCCATGGTGGCATCAGCCTGTTGTTGATTGACCGCGATATGCCCGGCTTTTCCACCGGCAAAAAGCTCAAGAAAATGGGCTGGTGGGCCAGCGATACGGCAGAACTGTTTTTCGAGGATTGCCGGGTGCCTGCCAACCGACTGATCGGTGCCGAGAATGCGGGCTTTATCGCGATCATGAGCAATTTTCTGTTTGAACGCCTCAGCTTGTCCATCATGGCCTACATGACGGCCGAAATCGCCCTCGAGGCCTCGATAGCCTGGGCCGGCCAGCGGGAGGCGTTCGGTCGTCCTGTGAACAAATTCCAGGTCACCCGTCACAAACTGGTCGACATGGCCACCCAGGTGGATGTGGCGCGGGAGTACACCTATCGCTGCGCCGCACTGATGCAGGCAGGTAAAAACCCCATTAAGCAGGTTGCCATGGCGAAAAACTTTGCGGTGGAGGTGTGCGAGAAAGTCACCCGCGAAGCCGTTCAGATCCACGGCGGCATGGGGTATATGCGTGAATCCGTCGTAGAGCGCCTTTACCGGGACGGGAAGATCCTGTCGATTGGTGGCGGTACCGATGAGATCATGAAGGAATTGATTGCCAAACAGATGCAATTGTAGCGGTAAGGCGATACCAACGTTTAGTTTCGATCCACACCATTGTCCCGTATAATTGCGCCCACTTTTTAATCGCAGTTAAACGCACTTCAGAAAGGATCGATCATGAACTTCGACCATATCCCTGCTGGCAAGAACCCGCCGGAAGACATCTACGTGGCCATCGAAATCCCGTCCAACAGTTCCCCGGTGAAGTATGAGCTGGATAAGGACATGGGCGCCCTGCTGGTAGACCGCTTCATGGCTACGCCAATGTTCTACCCGGCCAACTACGGCTTCATTCCCCACACCCTGGCTGACGACGGTGACCCGATTGACGTGCTGGTGGTGACCCCGTACCCGGTTCAGGCCGGTTCCGTGATTCGCTGCCGCCCGGTTGGCGTGCTCAACATGGAAGACGAAGCCGGTGGTGACGCCAAACTGGTTGCCGTACCCCACGACAAGCTCACCAAGAGCTATACCGACGTGAAAGACGTGGAAGACCTTCCGCAACTGCTCCGTGACCAAATCCAGCACTTCTTCGAGAACTACAAGACGCTGGAGCCGGGCAAATGGGTCAAGGTTCAGGGTTGGGCTAATGCCGCCGAAGCCAAGAAGGCCATCGAAGCGTCCGTGAAAGCCTACAAAGGCTGATCGGCGAAGCTTTCAGGCGATTACAAAAAAACCGGGCTGCGTGGCCCGGTTTTTTTATGCGGCGATGCTGTACCGGCATCAGCCTCGGGTCAGCAGGTCACGCATGTCGCTGATCGCAGCGCTGGCGCGGGACAGGTACGCCGCCATGGTCAATGAGTGATTGGCGAGCACACCGAAGCCACTGCCGTTCAGGATCACGGGGCTCCACATTTCGCCCTGCGCACCTTCCAGTTCGATGATGATCTGTTTGGCACTGGCCAAAGCGTTTTTATCGTTAAGCACCTTGCGGAAGTCCACTTCGATGGCGCGAAAGATGTGCAACAGGGCCCAGGCGCTGCCGCGCGCTTCGTAGAACACGTCGTTCTATCTTCGTCCAGGGAGTCTTGACCTCATCGCCCATGACATCTTCCGACAGCGGGTCTCCAGGATTGACGTTGGACACAGCGTCGGACACCGACGCTTTACCGACGCTCTCACCAAGCGTGCGTGAGAGACTGCCCAGGCGGGTTTCCAGATCTGCCAGCCAGTTGGCCAGGTTATCGGCCCTGGCGAAGAACTGGGCATCGGGCTGATCCGGGCGCGACAAGCGGTCCAGGTAGCTGTGAAGCGCCTGGATGCCACGCCGATATTCCGCCTCGGTGGACGGAATAGCCCAGCTGCCGCTGTCAAAGTGGAACTGGGGCTCGGCAATCGTCAGGTCCGGGTCCTCAGCAGACTGGCTCTGGGAACGGCTGATGTCCTTGCGCATGGCGCGAGACAGGTCGCGAAGCTGAACGAGCACACCGTATTCCCAGTTGGGCATATTGTCGAGCCAAAGCCCCGGCGGGAATATGTCATTGGAAACATAGCCGCCGGGCTTATCGAGAAGAGTCTCTGCAACCCGGATCATGGTTACTGTTGTTGCGAAACCGGCCACGGGTTCACGTTGCATTTCGTCTGCCACAGTGCGTGTGTGTTCGCGTACCGAGAACACGTCTGGCTCGCTACTCCAAATCATGCCGAGCACAATCGCAACAAGCAGGTAGACAACCACGACGGCCAGTATAAATTTACCGACAACCCCGCCACCGGTGTAATCCCGAACATCGTCTTTGCGATCACTGAAATACTGTCTGATTCTTCCTGGCATCGGTTTTCAGTTCCCCTGTCTGTCGTTATATCCCGGACGCTATCCGTCTACACACTGCGAATACCATGAAGCAACGGCAACGTTTATGCAATTTGCGACGTTTCTTGCGGCACTGGGGCCGCGACCAAACACTAGTGCTCCGTCTCAAACGGCCGGCCCAGATGGTAACCCATTGCGCCATCAATACCGACACCCTGAAGTGCCGCATATTCACGGGCCGTTTCAACACCCGTAACGTAGACTCGAACGCCTCGACTGTGGGCGATGGTGGTCACGGATTCGAGGTAGAAGCGGTTGTCGTCATGGCTATCAATGTCGTGAACAAAGCTGTTATCAATACGTAGCGCCTGGAACCTCAGATCCTTCAGGTAACTGAAGGGCACCCCACCTACACCGAAGCGGTCGACAATCACCGGCACCTTGAGCCGGTTCAACCCACGCACCAGGAGTCCCACCGCCGCACGGTGGTGGTGAACAGCTTGCTCCGAAATGCCGATCTGCATTCGCCGGCGCTCGCTGCCCGCAGCGGACAGCTGTTCCAGGAGCTCCTTACGAAATGCCTCGCTGGCCACTGAAACCATGCCCAGGCTTAATGCCAGACGGGTGTCCGGCTCCAGACGCAAAAGCGCCAGGGAACGTTCAAGCACCCAGCGATCAATGTCAGGGGTCATGCCGAACCGTTCCGCCATGGGCACAAAAATACCGGCCTTGATCCAGCCGTCCGCCGTTTTCATCCGGGAAAAGACCTGGTGAAACAGCACTTCATCATCACCACTGCTGATCATGGGCTGCATCCACAATGACATCTGTCCCCGAGCGATCGCTTCGCCAATCATGACTCGCCATTTTTCACTGTCATGGTGCTCAGGACGGTCGCGATCAGCCGCATGACAGGCAGATCCCTCCTCCATCTGCGCCTGCCGGAGCGCTTCGTCGGCCGCCGATATCAGATCGTCCGCCTTACCGGTTTCGGCGGCCTGGGCAATGCCAGCGTGAACGGAAACGTCCATGGGCGCAGAGAGGTCAGAGTAGATACCGTCCAGCTCCTCGACCAGTTGGCGACACCAGATAACGCCGTCAGCACGTGAAACGCTTGGCAGGAAGACAGCAAAGCCGGCACCCGTCATGCAACCGGCAAAGGAGTCACTGTGCGCTCGTACAAAACCATTCAGCGCCTCCGCTATACGAACCAGCAAACGGTCAGCCTCGTCGCGACCATAGCTCTGGTTATACTGGGCGAATTCTTCCAACTGGATCAGAAACAGCACCCCGGGGGCGGATCGCTCTTCCGATTCCACTTCAACCTTCAGGCGCTGCTCGAACGCCCGCCGGCTGGCAAGCCCGGTCAGACTGTCTTCGTTGTTCACCTTGCGCAGGTGCTGGATCAGTTTGGCCTGCCCTTCAAAGAGTCGACCAAGGTCATCCGCCATCTGGTTCATGGCGTGGGTGACCTGGTTCAATTCCCGCGTGGAGGTAATGTCGACCCGGCGCCTGAAGTCCCGTTTACCCAAAGCCTTGGCCTGCGTCTCAACGGCCCTGAGCGGACGCATCAGGCGTGCCATCATCCAGAACAGGCCGATCAGCCCAAGACCACCAATCAGGGCAGAACCGGCCACGATTCTGACGGTCACCACCCACAGGTCTTCGTAGGCCCGGCCAGGGTGGCTTACGACCCGCACCTTGCCCAGCCGGCTCCAGCCACGCACCACTTCCGCTTCGCCCGCCGACAGGGGCAGATCCGCCAGCGCCATAAACCAGTCCGGCACATCGACCTCACGCAATGAGGTTTCCCGCCCAGCCACTTCCTCACCCTGATTATTGACGTAGACCACAGAGAGATAACGGCCACTGTCGAAAACCGCATCGATCAATGACGATGAAGCCACCGGGTCGCGACCGTCAATGGCACCGGACAGTGAAAGGCCGATGGCCGTGGCGCCATCCCGGGCGTGGCCCTGAAGCTGGCCCGACATGTAATCCCGGAACCGGTCAAAACTGACGCTGGCCGCCGCCACCAGGACGAGTAGCAACATGCCACCGGTAAACAGCAGCAGCAGACTGCGCAAGGTGATTACACCCCGTTGGCGAGAAATATGTCTGTCGTTTTGCGTCCATGCCATCACTGGCAGCCCCTGTCTGAAGCAAGGATTGTCGGACATCTGGTGTGACCTGTCCCGCAGAGTTGACAAACATTTACACTGCGTCACCTACGCCGACAACACTAAACACTATAGACTCTGCAAAAAGATTACTGTTGAGAGTATCCGTCTGTACCGGAAACGGGCGGTTCAGAACGAGAAAAACACAGGCCGGAGCACCATGAACGACGAAAGCCAGAAAGACAAACTCAGGCAGCACTTCGCTCGCCGTGTCACCACCCAGGCACGCGTGGTCCTGGATACATGGCAAAAAATCCGCGAAGACACCGGCCAGTCTGCCGCTTTCAAGGGCGATTTTGCCAGGGCAGCCGACAAACTGGTTCGCTACGCAAAGCGCTTCGACATGGAAAGCCATGCCGATTCCGGGCGCCAGGTGTTTGACCTGATTGGTGAGTGGCCGGAAGGCAGCATGCTCCCCGAAGGCCTGGGTCGCAAACTCCAGGATGCCATTGAGCAACTGTCTCACTGCACGTCAAGACGGACCGACCAGGAAGCCAGCGAGGCCCCCCAGCAATATCGACGGACGCCTGTCTATATTGCTCTGGCCAGTGAAGAAATGGCCAGCCGCCTGATCCGCCAGCTTGAGTTTTTCGGCTTTCGTGCGTCGGCATTCAATACCGCCGACAAGCTGATCGAAGCCTGTGCACTCCACAAACCAGAAACCATCCTGATGGATGTTAACTACGGCGGCGAGCCCCTTAGCGGGATTGCCACCATTGAACGGCTTCAGGAACGCCACGACACTCCCATTCCCATCATCTTCATGAGCGATGAGGACGGCACCATAGAGACCCGCCTGCGGGCGTCCCGATGCGGTGGCGAGGAATTCTTTTACCCAGCAGTTGACCCCGGCCAGCTGATCGAAAAAATTGAAACCTACACCCATGGCAATACGGTGGAGCCCTACAAGGTTCTGGTGCTGGATGATTCTCGCGCCCAGGCCAAGTTCATGGAGACGGTGCTGAAAAAGGCCGGCATGAATGCCCACATCATCACCGACCCCATGGAAATCATTCATGCACTGGAATCGTTCTCGCCAGAGATCATCATTCTGGACATGTACATGCCCGGCTGCACCGGCATGGAGATCGCGCGGGTGATCCGCCAACAGGACCGGTTCCACAGCGTGCCGATCATTTACCTTTCTGCGGAGGAAGACGTTACCAAACAGCTGCATGCCATGAGCCTTGGGGGCGATGACTTCCTGACCAAGCCGATTGACCCGAAACATCTGATCTCCACGATACACAATCGTGGCCGCCGTGCCCGATCGCTGCTGGCGCTGATGATCCGCGACAGCCTTACCGGCCTGTTCAATCACACCCATACCCTGCACCTGCTTGATCAGGAGATCGTGCGGGCGCGGCAGAAAGACCAGCAACTGTGCTTTGCAATGATCGACATCGACTACTTCAAAAAGGTGAACGATACCTTCGGCCACCCCATTGGCGACCGCGTGCTGCGAAGCCTGTCCATGTTCCTGAAACAACGATTGCGCAAGACCGACCATATCGGCCGATACGGCGGCGAGGAGTTTGCCATTATACTGCCGGCCACCCGCGAGAGTGACGCCCGCAATGTACTGAACGAGATCCGTGAGCGTTTCTCAGAGCTGTTGCAACCGGCTGGTGACCGAGAGTTTAACGTCACCTTCAGCTGCGGCGTTGCCGCCTGGAAAGGCGATACATCTCAGGCCATCTGCGAACGTGCGGACAGGGCGCTCTATCGCGCCAAGGCCCAGGGCCGAAACTGTGTGACCGCCGCCGGCGACTGACACCCAGCCGCCACTGGTTGGCTCTCCCCAGCAACGGCCCCGCCCCACTCTCGGGGCCGTTCTATGAAACCAACGTCTTATAGAACTCCTGATCACCCTTCACGACAATGACCGTGCAAACGACAAAGATTGCTTTTGCGTGGGTAAGATACTTTTCGACACATACCCAATTGTCAAAAAGTGTTGATCTGAAGACTTCAAGAACGCACCATTGAGGGAAAATGTCGCTAAATTCGGCGATCCTGTAAAAAGTCAGCAAGGCAGACGAAATCATGTCGACCATACTCGTACTTCATGGCCCCAACCTGAACACGCTGGGAACCCGCGAGCCGGAGGTGTACGGCCACGAGTCGTTGGCGGACATTGACGACCGTTTGCACCGGAAAGCCGCCGAAGATGGCCATCACCTGCTACATTTACAGTCAAACGCGGAATATGAACTGATTGAGCGGATACATGAAGCCAGATCAGAAGGGGTTGATTTCATCATCTTCAACCCGGCGGCGTTCACCCACACCAGTGTTGCACTGCGGGACGCCATGTTGGCCTCGGGCATACCGTTTATTGAGGTCCATCTTTCCAACGTGCATGCGCGGGAAGCATTCCGTCATCACTCATACTTTTCTGATATCGCCGATGGCGTTATCTGCGGGCTGGGCAGCCTGGGGTACGACCTTGCACTCGAAGCCGCCCTGCAACGAATTCATCGATAGAACTGATTAAAACGGGATCGGACTGACTATGGACATTCGCAAGATCAAGAAACTTATCGAACTGCTGGAGGAATCCGACGTCGAGGAGCTGGAGATTCACGAGGGTGATGATTCTGTTCGCATCTCCCGGCGTCGTGAACAACTGGCTGCGCCACAGTATATGGCACAGTATCCGTCACCAGCACCCCAGCCCGCCTCACCGCAGCCGTCAGCGCCAGCCGCCGACGAACCCGCGAAGCCGGCGGAACCTTCCGGCCATGCTGTGAAATCGCCAATGGTCGGCACTTTCTACCGCTCGCCCTCGCCAACCGCGAAATCCTTCGTGGAAGTCGGGCAGTCAGTGAAAGCCGGCGACGTGGTGTGCATCGTCGAAGCCATGAAGATGATGAACCAGATCGAGGCCGACAAGAGCGGTACCATCGCCGAGATCCTGGTGGAGAACGGTCAGCCGGTCGAGTTCGACCAGCCGATGATCATCATTTCCTGAACCCGGTGATACTCTCATGGCTATGTTAGAAAAAGTCCTGATCGCAAATCGCGGCGAAATTGCCCTGCGCATCCTGCGCGCCTGCAAGGAGCTGGGCATCAAAACCGTGGCTGTCCACTCCCAGATCGACCGCGACCTCATGCATGTTCGCCTGGCGGACGAGTCGGTCTGTATCGGCCCCAACAGTGCCGCAGACAGTTACCTGAACATCCCTACTATTATCAGTGCGGCCGAAGTGACAGACTCCGTCGGCATCCATCCCGGTTACGGCTTCCTTGCCGAAAACGCGGATTTTGCTGAACAGGTCGAAAAGAGCGGCTTCCGCTTTATCGGCCCCAGAGCCGATACCATTCGCCTGATGGGCAACAAAGTTTCCGCCATCAACTCAATGATTGCGGCGGGCGTCCCCACCGTGCCGGGCTCCGATGGCCCATTGACGGACGACGACAACCGCACTCTGGAAGTTGCCCGTAAAATCGGCTACCCAGTGATCATCAAAGCCGCTTCCGGTGGCGGCGGCCGCGGCATGCAGGTCGTTCATTCCGAAGCAGCCTTGCTCAAGAGCGTGCAGGTTACGCAAACTGAAGCCAAGAACTCCTTTGGCGATGCTACGGTCTACCTTGAGAAATACCTTGAGCGCCCCCGCCATGTAGAGGTCCAGGTACTGGCCGACACCCACGGCAACGTCATCCACCTGGGCGACCGGGACTGCTCCATGCAGCGTCGGCACCAGAAGGTACTGGAAGAGGCCCCCGCCCCGAACATCGACCCGGAAGCGCGGGCAAAAACCCTGAAGGCCTGTGTCGACGCCTGTAAGGAGATCGGCTACGTGGGTGCGGGCACGTTCGAGTTCCTGTACCAGGACGGTGCTTTCTACTTTATCGAGATGAACACACGGGTGCAGGTGGAGCATCCGGTGTCGGAAATGGTGACCGGTGTCGATATCGTTCGCGAGCAGTTGCGTATCGCCAGTGGCCTACCCCTGCAATACAGCCAGGACGAGATCAAGATTACCGGCCACGCGCTGGAATGCCGCATCAACGCCGAGGACCCGCAAACCTTTGTACCCAGCCCGGGCAAGGTCAAGCACTTCCATGCGCCTGGTGGTAACGGCGTACGGGTCGACTCTCATCTGTACAGCGGTTATACGGTACCCCCGTTCTACGATTCCATGGTTGCCAAGCTGATTACCTGGGGAGACGATCGGGAGATCGCCCGCCGCCGCATGAAGAATGCGCTGGATGAACTGGTGGTCGAGGGCATCAAGACGAATCAGGCGCTGCACAGGAAACTGGTGCGCGATGGCGGCTTTAAACAGGTAGACTTCACCATCCATTATCTGGAAAAACTGATACGGGACTGACCCGATCAGTCGATTCGTTTACCAAACAGGACACCCACATGCCCTGGATACAACTACAGATCCCAGCTGATCCGGACAACGCGGACCAGCTTGAGGATCTGCTCATGGAGATGGGCGCTGAAGCCGTCTCCATGGAAGATGCCGCAGACCAGCCCCTGTACGAGCCCGACCCGGGTACAACACCACTCTGGCACCAGACCAGCGTCACTGGTCTGTTCGGGTCCGATCGTGATATCGAAGAGCTCTGCGCCTCCGTTAAGGATGCCTGGCACCAGCAGACACAACAGTCACTGCCCGACATCGACGTCACCCTGGTGGAAGACAAGGACTGGGAGCGCGAATGGATGGATGACTTCAAGCCGCTGCGCTTCGGTGACCGGCTATGGATCGTGCCCAGTTGGCACGACGCTCCAGATCCCCACGCCGCCAACCTGCTGCTGGATCCCGGCCTGGCCTTTGGCACCGGAACCCACCCCACCACGGCTCTGTGTCTGGAATGGCTTGATGGTAAGGACGTGACCTCACGGCAAGTGATCGACTATGGCTGCGGCTCCGGCATACTGGGTCTTGCGGCCCTATTACTGGATGCTGACCACGTTATCGGTGTCGATACAGATCCTCAGGCACTGGAAGCCAGCCGGGAAAATGCGCGCCGCAACGAGGTTGAAGAAGACCGGCTAGACCTGTTCCTGCCCGGGGATGAACCCGATACCATGGCGGACATCATGATGGCCAATATACTGGCCCAGCCATTAATCGGCCTGGCGCCCAGATTGGCAGCAAAGGTAAAACCGGGCGGCGACATTGTGTTATCCGGCATACTGTCCAACCAGGCCCGGGAGGTCATGGAAGCCTACGAGCCCTGGTTCATCATGGACGAGCCGGAACAACGCGAGGAGTGGATACGGCTCACAGGACGGCGCAACGACAGGTGACGAACTCTTCCGAACCAACTAAACTCCGTGACTCGTAGCGACGCCGCTTACAGGAAAGAAGCATGACCCAGAGCAGCCTGCAGACACGATGCCCAAAATGTGAAACCCGATTCCGGGTCACCGACGCACAGCTGAGCGTAGCCAGCGGCAAAGTGCGGTGCGGCAACTGCATGGCGGTGTTCAATGCCGTCGAACACCAAATGAATGAGAGCCCTTCAGGAAACGCCAGCGCGACGAGCGGCCCATTCGAATCGGAAAAGCAGGATGCACCGGCAGATCAGCGGTTCACATCAGATGACGACTTGATCTTTGCGGACAACCCGGAAGAAGACGCGGCCGAGGGGCCTTACGCTGGCACTCGGCTGACTTTCTCCGACGACGAACTGAGCGACAGCTTTCGCACCGTCGACGAGCGCAGCGGTGGCACGTTCGAGACAGACAGTGACGACGAAACCCACGAAAAAATCGATGAAAGCTGGGCTGAGGCAATGTTGTCCGAAGAAGACGACACCAAGCGTAAGGCCAAGCCCGCCCCTGTCGAACCCGAGCCGCCAGAAGAACCTGCGGAATTCGAACAGCCGGAATCAGAACCACCCGAGAACGAGCCATTTGAAGAACAGGCTTGGGATGAGCCCGAAACAACACCACGGGAACCCGAAGACCTGAGCCTGGAACCGGTGGACAACGCCGATGGTTTCTACGTCGATGACCCCCGATCGTCGTCCTTCGACTATGACGCCGGCCCGGTGACCGACAACGAACCTCTTGTCGCCGGCTCCCCCTACAGCAACCTGCGCAGGGAGCCAGTCTCCGTGGCAGGCAATGGCCGGGGGCGCGTGAGGACGACCCTATGGACGCTGATCATCCTCGCACTGATCGGCGTCCTGGTGGCGCAAGTCACCTGGTTCCAGTTCGACCGTCTGTCTTCCATACCGGAACTGCGCCCCTTCTATGAGCAGGGCTGCGAGATCGCCGGGTGCGAACTGAAACCGCTGATCAATGTGGATGCCATCCAGAGCCGCAAACTGGTGGTCCGGACCAACCCGGAAAACCGCAGCCAACTGGTGGTTGATGCCGTCATCATCAACCGGGCCGCTTTTGAACAGCCATTCCCCGCCATCGCCCTGACATTCTCCAACCTGAATGGTGATGTGGTCGCCCAGAGTGTGTTCACACCGGACGAGTACCTGGCGGGAGACGGCCGTGATCTTGAGGCGATGCCGACCGATACCCCGGTCAGGATCGTTATCAACATCCGCGATCCGGGAAAGGACGCCGTGAACTACAATATCGCCTTCCGCGCCTACCAGGAGTAAGCAAGTCCTCACTCGACAGAAAACCGGGGCGGCCACCGAATAGACTGAAAGTCAACCAGAAAGGACGAAAAATAATCAATTTTTTCATGGCTTCGCCCCTTCAATAGGATCTCTGCCAGCGGTATCATTACCGCCCTTCGGATCAGAATCGGTTACTTATTGAGCAGCCGTTCACTTCCGACGTTCGCTTAACCCGCTGTTACACGGATTCAGATCATGCTGCCAACGGCAAAAATCGGGCCGTATACCCTGCCCAATCCGTTGATTGTTGCACCTATGGCCGGTGTAACAGACCGTCCTTTTCGCCTGCTCTGCCGGCGAATGGGCGCTGGGCTGGCCGTATCCGAGATGGTCATTGCGGACAGCAAACTGTGGCATACGCGGAAGTCACAAACGCGCATGAACCATGAGGGTGAACCCGAGCCCCGCTCTGTACAGATCGCCGGCGGCGACCCTGAAATGCTGGCCACCGCCGCCAGGCTGAATGCCGAGTTCGGCGCCCAGATCATTGACATCAACATGGGGTGCCCGGCCAAGAAGGTGTGTAATAAGGCCGCCGGCTCAGCACTGATGAAAGATGAGGCGCTGGTGCGGGATATCCTGGAAGCGGTCGTGGCCGCCGTGGACATCCCGGTGACTCTGAAGATGCGCACGGGCTGGGACAGGGAACATCGGAATGCGCCACTGATTGCCCGCATGGCAGAAGACGCTGGCATCCAGGCCCTGGCCATTCATGGTCGTACCCGCGCCGATGCCTATAAGGGCGAGGCAGAATACGACACGATCGCCGACGTGAAGTCCCGAGTGAGTATTCCAGTATTTGCCAACGGCGACATAAGCTCGCCGGAACAGGCACAACATGTACTGAACTTCACCGGCGCTGACGGGCTGCTGATCGGCCGTGGAGCACAGGGGCGGCCCTGGATTTTCCGGGAAATCCTGCATTTCCTGGAAACCGGCAGGTACCTTGCGGAGCCGCCAGTGGATGAGGTGGAACAGGTATTGAGCGAACACCTGGACGCCCTGCACCGCTTTTACGGCGAGACCATGGGCGTGCGCATTGCCAGGAAACACGTGGGCTGGTACCTCCAGTCCCACGACGAAGACAAACAGTTCAGAAAACGCTTCAACGCCATTGACGATGCGATGGCGCAGAAAGACAGCATTCAACAGTACTTTGCAGGCTTACGAAATGGAGAGGTATTCGCAGCATGACCGCTGAGACTTTGGCTAAAGACAACCTGACAGCACCCGCCAACGATGACATTCATCAGTTGCAAACGGTGAACAGCAGCGGCAACACGGTTACCCTGCGCGACAGCGTGGAAGTTGCCCTTAAAAACTATTTTGCCCAACTTGATGGCGCCCCGGTGACTGAGGTCTACCAACTGGTGTTGTCAGAAGTAGAGGCCCCGCTGCTCGAACAGGTGATGAAGTACACCCGCAACAACCAGACCAAGGCATCGACCATGCTTGGCCTGAACCGCGGCACCCTGCGCAAGAAGCTCAAACAGTACGGTCTGCTATAATCCAGCTACCCGATTGAAACGAGGGCCTCCCGGACACCATTCGCGAGGCCTTCATTCGTTCATACCCAGCAGAAATAAGTGACTCATGGCAAATCAGGCTAATACCCCCGTCCGTCGCGCGCTGATCAGCGTGTCTGATAAAACCGGTATCGTTGAATTCGGCCGTGCACTGACCGATCGCGGCATCGAACTGCTTTCTACCGGTGGCACCTTTCGCCTCCTGCAGGAAAACCAGGTACCGGTCACCGAAGTCAGTGACTACACCGGCTTTCCGGAAATGATGGATGGCCGGGTCAAAACCCTGCACCCGAAAATCCACGGCGGTATCCTCGGGCGTCGCAGCACCGACGACGCGGTGATGGCAGAGCACAACATCAATCCCATCGACATGGTGATTGTAAACCTCTACCCATTTGAGGATGCCATCGCCAAACCGGACTGCGACCTCGACACCGCCATTGAGAACATCGACATTGGCGGCCCTACCATGGTTCGCGCGGCAGCCAAGAATCACAACGACGTGGCCATTGTGGTGAACGCCTCTGATTACAGCCGTGTTCTGAAAGAGTTGGAAGCCAACGACGGCGAGCTGAGCTACACCACACGCTTTGACCTGGCCGTGAAGGCCTTCGAGCACACCGCTGGCTATGACGGTGCTATCGCCAATTATCTCGGCGGTCGTACTGCCGACAACGATAATGCCGACTTCCCTCGCACCTTCAACACCCAGTTCCTGAAAGTTCAGGACATGCGCTACGGAGAGAATCCCCACCAGCGGGCAGCCTTCTACACCGAGCGCAATCCCAGGGAAGCCTGCATTGCTACTGCCAAGCAGCTCCAGGGCAAGGAACTGTCCTACAACAACGTCGCCGACACCGACGCTGCGCTGGAATGCGTCAAGCCCTTCGCTGATCCCGCCTGCGTGATCGTCAAGCACGCCAACCCCTGCGGTGTGGCCATCGGTGCCGATATCCTGCAGGCCTATGACCTGGCCTTCGCCACCGACCCCACCTCTGCGTTTGGCGGCATCATTGCCTTTAACCGAGAACTAGAACGCGGAAACCGCCAAGGCCATCATTGACCGCCAGTTCGTGGAAGTGATCATTGCCCCAACCATTGCGCCGGAGGCATTGGAACTGATTGCCGCCAAGAAAAATGTCCGCCTGCTGGCCAGCGGCGAATTTGATGGCGAGCGCGCCAAATCCATGGACTATAAGCGCGTCACCGGTGGCCTTCTGGTTCAGGACCGCGATCTGGGCATGGTGGCCATGGAAGACGTCAAGGTGGTCAGCGAGCGTGAACCATCCGAACAGGAGCTGAACGACCTGCTTTTCGCCTGGGAAGTGGCCAAGTACGTCAAGTCCAACGCCATTGTCTATGCCAAGGCGGGCCGCACCATCGGCGTGGGCGCAGGCCAGATGAGCCGCGTCTACAGCGCCAAGATTGCCGGCATCAAAGCCGCCGATGAAGGCCTCGAGGTAAAAGGCTCGGTGATGGCGTCCGATGCGTTCTTCCCCTTCCGGGATGGTATCGACGCCGCCGCAGCAGCCGGCATTACCGCCGTGATCCAGCCGGGCGGCTCCATGCGTGACCAGGAAGTGATCGACGCTGCCAACCAGCACGGCATTGCCATGGTGTTTACCGGCATGCGCCATTTCCGGCACTAATCCGACACACAGGAACCGATCATGAATATTCTTGTTATAGGCTCCGGCGGTCGCGAACACGCCCTCGCCTGGAAAGCCGCTCAATCACCGGACGCGGATCGGGTATTCGTTGCCCCCGGCAACGCCGGCACCGCCGGCGAGCCCGGCCTGGAAAACATCAACATCGACGTGATGGATCTCAACGGCCTGGCGGACTTTGCCGCGGCCAATAACGTGGGCCTGACCATTGTCGGCCCCGAGGCGCCGCTGGTTGATGGCATTGTAGACCTGTTCGAAGAGCGTGGTTTGCGGGTGTTCGGCCCCAGTGCCGGTGCCGCACAGCTGGAAGGCTCCAAGGCCTTCACCAAGGACTTTCTGGATCGCCAGAACATTCCCACCGCCGCCTACGCCAATTTCACCGACGTGGACCAGGCACTGGATTATGTACGCAAGCAGGGCGCACCCATCGTGGTGAAAGCCGATGGCCTGGCTGCGGGCAAAGGCGTGATTGTTGCCATGACGCTGAAGGAGGCGGAAGACGCCATCCGCGACATGCTGGCCGGTAACGCCTTTGGTGATGCAGGCAACCGCGTCGTGGTTGAGGAATTCCTGGATGGCGAAGAAGCCAGCTTTATCGTCATGGTAGATGGCGAGCACGTATTACCCATGGCGACCTCCCAGGACCATAAGCGTGTGGGCGACGGTGACACCGGTCCGAATACCGGTGGCATGGGGGCCTACTCCCCGGCTCCTGTGGTCACTCAGGATGTCCATAAGCGAATCATGGACGAAGTAATCTATCCCACCGTTCGCGGCATGGCGGCGGAAGGCCATCCCTACAAAGGTTTCCTGTACGCCGGTCTGATGATCGATGGCGAAGGCGTCCCCAAAGTCATCGAATTCAACTGCCGCTTTGGCGATCCGGAAACCCAGCCCATCATGCTGCGGATGAAATCGGATCTGGTGCAACTCTGCGATAATGCCATTGACGGCAAGCTTGACCAGTGCCCCTCAGACTGGGACGAACGCGCTTCCGTGGGCATCGTGCTGGCCGCAGGCGGCTATCCTGGCAGTTACAACAAGGGCGACGTCATATCCGGGCTACCGGAATCGGAAACCGAGGGCGAGAAGGTCTTCCACGCCGGTACCCGTTTGAACGGGGAGCAGGTGGCCACCAACGGTGGACGAGTGCTGTGCGCCACGGCCCTGGGCAATACTGTCACTGAGGCACAGAAGCGCGCCTACGAGGTGGCTTCGCGCATTTCATGGGACGGCGCCTTCTATCGCAAGGACATTGCGTATCGCGCCATTGCGCGAGAAAACGCCCATAAAAAATAAACCCGGATGGTCCTCCAAAAATCACTGACACCCCGCTTTTGGAGGGCTTTTGAAAACAGGTCTGCTCTGAATCCAATTGCCGTTGGAATCCGCTATTCCGTATAAGTTCCTACTTCGTCAGATTTACAGACATACCATGCCTCCGGACACAAACTGGTCAGAGAATTGATTGGCGCTCCTTCACAACGGAGTCAAACAACACGACCTGCCGAACGGCCTTGCCGGAAGCAAGCCTCTCAAACCCTTCGTTGATCTCATCCAGCGTCAGAGTGTCACTGAGCAATTTGTCCACCGGCAGTTTGCCTTGACGGAATAGGGCAACATAGCGGGCAACGTCGCGCACCGGCACACAGCTGCCGACATAACTCCCTTTGAGGGTGCGTTCCTCCGCCACCAGGCTGACCTGCTGGATAGCCACTTTCTTTTCAGGATTAGCCAGGCCACCGGTAACCGTGGTTCCGCCACGGCGAGTGATCTGGTAGGCAAATTCCAGGGCCTTTTCGGAACCGGCCATTTCAATGGCGCAGTCGACACCGCCACTAGTGAGCGCCTTGACCCTGTCGATACAGTCTTCTTCGCGGGAGTTGAAAGCGTGGGTTGCCCCCAGCTCACTGGCCAGCGCCAGCTTGTTGTCATCCAGATCAATGGCAATCACCGCGCCAGCACCAGCAACCAAGGCTCCCAAAACACTGTTCAGGCCGACACCACCAAGACCGATCACCGCGACGGTCTGGCCTGCCTTGATATCGGCTGAGTTGATAGCAGCGCCCACGCCCGTCAGCACAGCGCAACCAAACAACGCGGCGTGGTGCAGGGGCAAATCCGGGTCGATCTTGACCAGCGAATCCCGGGAAACAACCGCGTGGTCGGCAAAGGCGGACACTCCCAGATGATGGTTCACTGGGGTACCGTCGGCACGGTGCAGCCGGTGCTCACCACTGACCAAAGTGCCGACGTTATTGGTTTTCGCCGCAGGCTCACACAGCGCCGGGCGCCCTTCCGCACAGGGCACGCAGTGACCGCAACTGGGCACGAACACTGCCACCACATGGTCGCCCACTTTCAGGTCACGAACACCCTTGCCGACCGCCTTTACGATGCCGGCCGCTTCGTGGCCGAGAGCCATGGGCACAGGACGGGGGCGATTACCATCAATCACGGAAAGATCGGAATGGCAAAGACCAGCGGCCTTGATCTGGATCAGCACCTCATTGTCACTGGGAGGGGCCAGTTCCAGTTCCTCAATCACCAGGGGCCTAGTGTCCTGGTATGGCCGCCCCACCCCGATAGCTTGCAAAACTGCTGCGCGAACTTTCATAGAAAATTCCCTCAATCGGCTGTTATTCTTTGGTCAAGCTGGCGATGCAGACGGATCCTTTCGACCGGCGGATACGGATCCGCGTTCAATGCGCCATGTCGTGTCCACCATATCCGCGGAATGGCTGTCATCGGATTCCGCAATCAGCACCGTCAGGCCTTCGGCCCGCAGATCGGCAATGACCTCTGACAAACGCCGCGCCAATACCGGTGCGACCCCTTCGAACGGTTCATCCAACAGAATCAGTTCCCTGCCCGGAATCAACGCCCGACCTAACGCCACCAGCTTCTGCTGGCCGCCGGACAGCTGCAGTGCCTTGCGTTCACCAAAGTCGGCAATTTCGGGCATCAGCGAATACACCCACTTCAGTCGTTCCTCACCATCCTTGATGTTATTCGTCCAGGCCGGCATGAGCATGTTCTCGGACACCGTCAGCTCCGGTATTAGCCTCCGGTCCTCCGGCATGTAACTGATGCGAAGACTGGCGCGGCGATGGGCTGGCAGTTTGCTGATGTCCTCACCCTTGAAGACGATAGACCCTACTGTCGAGGGTAATAGGCCCATAATGGCGCGGATCAGCGTGGTCTTGCCGGCGCCATTATGGCCAATCAGGCCGGCCATCTGGCCCTGCGGGACGCTCAGGTTGACCTCATGGAGGATGCCGATGCCCTCAATGGAAACGTCAAGATTGGCAATTTCAAGGCTCATGTCAGGCGTCTCCTACGGTATTGGGCTTCTTCCGTTTGCCGGTCACCAGTTCCTGGACTGTTTCATCTGCCAGCACCTCGTCTACTGGACCATCCTTGATCACAATACCGCTGGCGAAGGCCAATACACGTGTCACGTAGCGCTGTACGATTTCCATGTCATGTTCGACAAACAGTACCGTCAAGCCGCGTTGGCGAACCGCCTCCATCACGGTGTCCATCAGGGTGTATTTTTCTTCCATGCTGACACCGCTGGTGGGCTCATCCAGCAGCAGCATTCGCGGACTTCCTAACATGGCAATGGCAATATCCAGCAGTTTGCGTGCGCCCTGGGGCATGGCAGTCACCATTTCATCGCGGTATTGGGCGATGTTCATCTGGTCCAGAATCTCCTCAGCCGCCTGTAGGCGTTTCGATGTGCGCACCGGCCGGATCATCTGGAATTGTTGTTGGTCAGCCGCCGCCAGAGCAACGGCCAGGTTGTCGATAACCGGAAGCTCCAGAAACAGCTGTGGAATCTGGAATGACCGGGTCAATCCCTTTCTCATCAACTTGCGGGGCCCCAGCCCCTTAATGGCCTTACCCGCAAATGCAATGGTGCCGTCGGACGGAGGTAGGTAACCGGTCACCATATTGATGAAGGTGGTCTTGCCGGCGCCGTTTGAACCAATAACCCCGACGATCTCACCTTCGGTAATGGTTACATTGATATCTTCAGCAGCAGTCACCGCGCCAAAATAACGGGACAGCCCAGTGGTTTTCAGAATCTCGGTCATGAAGCCACCCCTTTCTTGCTGGAAAACAGGCTCCAGATTCCTTTGGGCAGAAACAGGATGATCATCAACAGCACGATACCCAGAATCATTTGCCAGGCATTGGGCGCCAGTTCAATGGCATAGGTTCTGACCAGCGTGAAGATCAGGGCGGCGATAAAAGGAGCCGCAACATGCCCGGTGCCCCCGAGGAGGGCAATGAACACGAACTCGCCGGAGATGGTCCAGTAGGCCATGGTCGGATCCACATGCCCCGCAGCTAATGCGGTCATTGATCCGCCCACGGAGCCGACGGCCGCAGCAATCACGTAGTTAATGTAGAGCACCTGCTTGCGCGATACCCCCATGTACTCTACTCGGACTTCATTCTCCCGGATGGCCTCACAGGCGAGACCCAGGCTGGACCGGAAATAACGATTGAGGAACAACGCAATCGCCAGCGCCAGCCCAATCGCCAGCAGCAAGGCGGTCCTGGCACTGCTGTCACCCGAGCCAGGCGTGAAGCCAAGAATGGTCCAGTCCACCACGCCGAAACCGTCCGTGCTTCCCAGTCCGTGACTTTTCACCAGAATCCCGTAAAGAATCATCGAAAAGGCCAGGGACAGCATAGCGAAGAATATTTCCCGATAGCGCGTGACAAGCAGCCCGAGAATCATGGCGACGCCAACCGTCACCGCGATGCCCAGGACAACCATCAGCAAGGCATCCGTCAGACCCAGGTAACGACCACCCAGGCCAACGGAGTAACCGCCAAGGCAATAAAACAACCCCTGACCAAACGACACCAGCCCCGCTCGCATAAGCATGACAACACCCATAACCACCAGGGCGGTTGAAATGGCCAGAGTACTAGTGAACACAAGCCAATTCGGCACCACCAGCGACAACAGGGCAATGGCGACAGCGGCTCCAATCAGGGAGATTTCGGTTCTTTCCAACGTCATCAGATTTTCCTCGCAGTCACCTGACCAAACAGGCCATGGGGTCGGAAGATCAACACTGTCGCCATCACCGCGTATATGATGAACAGCTCCAGCTCAGGCATGGTGTGAATCGATGTCGCCCGCGCCAGGCCGACAATGACAGCGCCCACCGCTGCGCCGGTAATGCTGCCCAGGCCGCCGGTCACCACAACCGCAAAGGCCAGAACAATCACCTCGATCCCGATCCCAGGTACCACGGAGATGATCGGAGCCGTAATGCCACCGGCGATGGCGCCCAGAGTCGCCCCGATCATGAAGGTGATGGTGAACATGCGGCGTACGTTAACGCCCATGGCTTCGGACACTTCCCGGTCGTGGATTATAGAACGCAGGACCTTGCCGACCTTCGTGCGCTCCAACCAGAACCACAACCCCACGCCAATCACCACGGATACCGCCAGTACCATCAGGTCATAACCTGACACGGTCAGTACATCAATGTTGATACGGCCCATGGCCGCGTATGGTTGGTAAACAAAATAGGGCGTTGTTCCCCAGATCAACTTCATGACGTCTTCAAGAATCAGCAGGACGGCGAAGGTAACAATCAGCATCAGGATCTCATCGCGGCCATACATCAGCCTCAACAGACCTCGTTCAATCGCCAGCCCGGTCAGCGCCCCGATCAGTACCGCAGAAACCGCGATGATGGCAAAGGCCAGGATCAACTGGTCCCCACCGCCGGCGTAATACCAGCCCAACGCAGACGCGGAGGCATAGGCACCAAGGGCATAAAGGCTACCGTGAGCCATGTTCAGAATTCTCATGACGCCATATATGACCGTCAGGCCTGCAGCTACCAGAAACAACCAAGACGCGTAGATGAAACCGTCAATCAATATCGCCCAGACCGTTAACATCAGTGTGCTCTCCCGTTATCGGACCACCGGCAACCTTCCGGCTGCCGGTGGTTGTTCAATGAATCAGTTACAGTCGGCTCCCGGGAAGCCTTCCTTAATCCATTGCTGGGCGTTGTACCCATCCGGTGCAGACACACACTCGCCCGGATAGGACCGGACATTGCGCAGTTCAGCCTTGCCATTTTCGTAACGGTATTCACCATAAAGCATGGGCTGTAAGGCCTGATGACCACCGGCCAGGGCCATGCGAACAGTACCACTCACGGAATCAAACTCAGCACCTTTCAGCGCCTGTGCCAGCTGTTCCGGACTGGGGACACCGTCAACGCCGGAATTATCGGCGGCGAATTTCAACGCCAGGAGGGCCTGGGCTGCCTTGGATGCAGGGTAGCTTGGTGGGGTGCCGTGCTCAGCTTCATAGGTTTTGGCGAACCATTCACTGAGGTCGTTTTCCGGCATAAAACCACCGAAAGGACCGCGACCACCCAGAATCGTGCCATTGGGTGCCTGTCCGTCAAAACGATGCAGGCCGGATTCCCCGGTAGTCAGAATTGCCGTTGCTTGCTCCAGCAGACCGCGAGCATTCGCCTGAGCAGTGAAGGACTCCATATCCCCGCCCCACATGGAGGAGTGGACAATATCCGGACGCTGGGTCTGAAGCGCTGAAATCTCGGTGCTGTAACTGCCCTGAAAGATCTGCGGCGTCTGATTATTCACGATGTTGGCTTCCGGCATCAGCTGCTCCATGGCCAGGGTGAAATCCTGCCATGAATCCTGGCCCCAGGCGTAGTTCTGCTGAATACCGGCAATGCGCACGGCATCCGGACGCGTTTCGGCCAGGTAACGGGCAGCCCCCACGTTATCCGCAACTGCGTCAAGGCCGGTACGGAACATGTACTGAGGATCCTCCAACTCCTGGAACAGGCGTGAGGTGCCGCAGTCGAAGGCGATGGTGAACATCTTCATTTCTTCGGCCACCGGGCCAATCGCCAGACAGTCGCCCGACGAGATGTAACCGATCACCGCGTCGACGTCCTGGCGCTGAACCAGGTTCCGATACTCTTCAACCTGCTTGGTCGGGCCACCGGCCTCATCGACAACCACGGACTCCAGCGTCAGGCCATTGACGCCCTTTGTGTTATAGGGGGCTGGCAGGCTGCCTTCATTGATGGCCTTGATGACGATCTCCGCACCCTGGGCGGCAGGGACCCCGAACGGCCCCGAGGCACCACCAGACAGGAAGGTCACAAACCCGACCTTGAAGGTATCCTCGGCACTGGCGGTAGCCGCCATACCCATCACACCAACCGAGGCCATGGCCACGGAGGTAACCGTGCCCAGAAGCATCTTTCGCCCGACGGGACGTTGATTGGACTTTTTCATTGTGTGCTCCTTCATTGTTGTTGTACGTCGTACTTCAGGTTGTGTTTTTGTTTTACCTTCTCTGGCTTTGACGGCTATCGCTCAGGATCAGCCGCCGGATTTACCGCGTCGCTTTTTCACCAAAGCGGGGGACGGTTTCAGGGATTCAGCGTCATAAACCACCCAGTTACCCAGCATGACCCGGGCAGGTGGATATTGATCGTTGGCCACCGGGGTCCCGATAGCCTGAGCCTGAACAATCTGGTGGGTGTCCGGATCGATATAGGACACGTAACCCTCCGGATCTTTGGGCAAGGGAATCTCAAGTCCTTCCAAAGCCTCAATCATGGCGTCAGTATCGGTAACATCACCGGCCATGCGAATTGCACGAGCGATGGTCAACATGCCGGCGTAGGCCCCTTGGGCGGAATAGCTCGGATATCGACCGGAGAGTTTATGAAAGCGGTTTACAAACTGCCGGTTGCGCTCTGTTGGAGGCCAGTTAACGTGATGACGGGCAGAGAGAATCAACCCTTCCGGTGGATCATCCTCCAGGCTGACCAGGGTTTCGTAATCACCGCCGGCATCGAAACTGGCCACACGCATGCGGCTGAACAACTGTGTGGTGCGCGCCTGCTCCAGAAAGGCAATGAAATCACCGCCCCAGAGGGAAACCACCAGCACATCCGGGGGCGACTCCAGTAATGCCTGTATATAAAGTGAGTAGTCGGGCTCGTAAAGTTTGGGCCAGTAAGTACCAGTTTCCTCAAACTGGACATCGTTCTGCTCCAGGGCTTGCCGGAGGTCACGCCAGGCAACCCGGCCATATTCATAGTCCGGCCCCAGGAATGCCAGTTTCTGCCACCCAGTTTTGTCCTGCAGTTCTTTGAGATAGCGAGCACCGGCGGCGTGTGAATACCAGGTGTCACTCGACACCCGGAAATAATAGCGATGACCTTCTTCAAGGGAAGCCCGGGAAGACGCATGATCGGTTCCCACCATAATGGTCTTGCGCCGCTTTGCCAGCCGACTGACCGCCATACCCACACCAGAGCTGACCATGCCACAGAGGATATTGGCGTTATCCTGTTCAATAAAATCTTCAGCCATGCGCACGGCGAAGGAGGCTTTGGATCGGGAATCGTCCACAATGACCCTCAGACGAGGTGCATCGGGATCGGAAGAGAGTTCCTCAAGGGCAAGCTGGATAGCGACAATGCTGTCTCGACCGAAGCTGGAGGAACGGCCAGTCATCGGGTACATACAGGCGACGGTTGCGTTGGCACCGGTATGATCAGCCCCCAGCTCTACCCGCCCCACCGTCGGAGCCGATGGTTGGGCAGGCATATCGGCAAGAGCCCCACTACCGGCCAGCAGACCAATCACCGCTATCCGGAGTCGCCATCGTCGACATGGCCAGAAACGGGACTTTATGGACGGTACTGTCTGATCCGGGCGGGTAGTCAGTCCCGACAAGTCAGCCTCCCGCGCCGGTCGTATCCGGCGTGTGGTTTTGGATTATTGTTGTAAACCAGTTATCCAGATAGGTAGCAAAAGTAGGGCCAATGCACCGAAACGGGGCTGGAGCCTGGCCTGACAGGCCTCGACGATCATGGTGCGGATAAAATAAGGAAGTGTGAGCGGAATTCGCTCACTGAGGTCGATCAGAGTGAGCGGATTTCGCCCATCACCCTAGCCCCAATCGCTGCAAACGACGTTTGAATGCGTGCCGGGATAGCCCCAGATGTTCAGCAGCTTTCCCTTTGCGACCGCCGGTTTTCTTCAGAGCGTTCAGTAACAGCTGGCGCTCAGTGTCCTGCAAATGCCGATCAAGGGAAGCATCGCCGGACTCCTGATCGACAGATGGGGTTGGGTTGTGGGTGGCAAAAAACTCCGCAGGCAGTTGATGGAGACGAATCAGCTGACCCGGATAGAGAATGGTCAGCCGTTCCACCAGGTTACGCAGCTCCCGCACGTTGCCCGGCCAGCTGTAGGAAGTTAAGCAGGCCAGCGTTTCCGGCAGAATAGTGATAGGTCGGCAGCCCTCTTCCCCAGCCTGGGATTCGATGAACATGTCCAGTAGCTCGCGAACATCATCGCCCCGGTCCCGCAGTGGTGGAATCGTCAGCTCGATGACATTCAGTCGGAAATACAGATCCTCCCGGAAGTGCCCGTTGCGGACCTCCGCTTCCAGCGACCGATTGGTCGCGGCAATAACCCGGGCATCTGCGGTAGCACTGGCACCACCACCCATCGGGCGATAGTCACCATTTTCCAGGAAATGCAGGAATTTGGCCTGCAGGGTGAGGGGCAGCTCACCAATTTCATCCAGAAACAAGGTACCGTCGTGCGCCAGAGCCACCAAACCAGCCCGCTTCTGGTGAGCGCCTGTATAGGCCCCTTTCTCAGCTCCGAAGAGTTCCGCCTCGATCAGTTGCTCAGGCAGCGCCGCGCAGTTTATCTCCACGAAGGCGCCGGAGGAACGGCTACTCTGTTCGTGAATGGCTCGGGCCACCAGAGCCTTACCCGTGCCGGACTCCCCCAACAACAGAATTCTGCCAGCGCTACTTGCCGATACCCGTTGCACCTTCTGCCAGAGCGCCCGCATGGTGTCGCTGTCACCCATCAAACCGGAGGATGAAGCCGCCCTGTTGCGATGGTAGGCCAGTTCATCCCGCAACCGGGTCCGTTCAGTCACCGAATCAATCAGGTGAAGCAGTTCATCCAGAGCGAAGGGCTTGGTCAGGTAATCCGTAGCGCCGGCTTTTACCGCCTGCACAGCTGCCCGCGTATCACCGTGGGCCGAAATCATCACCACCGGCAGTTCCGGATACAGACGGGCCGTTTCATTCAGGACATCCATGCCACTCATGCCTGGTAACCGCAGGTCCAGCAACACCAGGTCGGGCAATTCCCGCTCAAGGGTTGCCAGAGCATCTTCACCTGTATGGGCGCAGCTGGCGCTATAACCGGCTTCCTGAAGCGCAAAGGTCAAAGACCGCACGAAACTCTTTTCATCATCAACGATCAGGATGTTCAGGCGCATAATGGCTTTCACGAACTCTCTTTATTATTGGTCTGTTATCAGGTTACCACTCTTTCCAGCGGGCAAGGTGACAGATACCGTTGTTCCCTGCCCGGGCAGACTGCGAAGATGCATCTCGCCGCCATTCAGTTCAACAAGCTGACGGGTGATACTCAGGCCGAGCCCCGTGCCGTCGGAACGAGTGGTAAAGAAAGGCTCTGTCACGCGGTTAAGGGTATCTTCGGACATGCCACAACCGTTATCGGCGATCTCCACCGTCAGGCAGCTACTACTACGATAGGCCCGGAGGTGCACCATCCCTCCAGGCTTGCATGCCTGAACCGCATTGGCCACAAGATTGACGAGGCATTGAATGACCTGGTCCGGACTGGCATGGATCGTCAAGCTGGAATCGCCAGTGGCACTGACCGTTACCTGGCGACTGTCTGCCAGCCCAGAGGTCAGCACCGAAGCGTGGCGGAAAATTCTGCGGATATCCACCTGTTGGGGTTCGCCCGGCACCGGGCGGCCATAATCCAGCAAGTCTCCAACCACACGATTAAGCCGATCGATTTCATCCTCGACGGAAACCAGCAGCTCCCTGCGCTGTTTGTCTGGCTCATGCTTCTCCAATGCCTGAACCGTCAATTTGATCGTGGCCAACGGGTTCCGCACTTCATGGGCCACGCCCGTCGCAAACTCCCCGAGCACGGCCATTTTTTCTGCCTGTACAGTGCGCGCGATCATTTCCTGCAGGCGGTCTGCCATCGCGTTGAAGGCGTGCGCCAAAACGTCAATCTCGTCCTTATCGTTCCTCGGAGCCTGCAAGCGAAAATGCAGATCACCTGAAGCAAAGGCCTCCGCCCCCTCCGTCAACCGGGCCACACGGCGGCGCAGGCTCCGGGCAAGTGCCCAAAACAGAATAACCGTTCCCAGCACCAACACGCCGGCCAAGGCGTATAGTCCCAGCTGGGCGGTGCGCAGCGGACTCAGGATCTCGCCGGCAGCGACCACATAATCTATACGCCATCCGGGCAACACTTCCGGGCCGCTACGAAGGTCATTGGGTACCGTTGTCTGAAGGTTACCCGTGGCATCCAGTAGCTCACCAGTCGGCGTGCGCAAGAACGGTTGCAACACTCCAGCCAGGTTTTCTGTTCGCATCAGTTCTGTCAGCGATGCCAGCCGCACATGCAGGCCAACTGCACCCTGCACGGCCTGCTCTGTCCCGGCTCGCAGCGGCTGGCGGATGAGCAGCCACGCCGGGCCGCCGTTATCCGGTAGCGATGGACCAATGATTTCACTGATTCCAAAATCAATGACCGGTAGCCCCGCCAGAGACCAGCCTTCACGGCTCCAGTAAGGACTTCCGGAAGCCGCCTGACCCGGAACCACTTCCAACAGGTTGTTGCCACTGTCAAAAAACAGGATGCCATAAAGATCCGGCGAGTCAGCCTCTACCCGCACCAACTCTTTGACACCCTCGGGAACCGCCTCGCTGAATGTCAGATATAAAGGCATGGAAGGGTGGGTAGACAACGTTTCCAGTTGATAAACCCGATTTTCAATGAAATTGGTCAGTCGGTTAGCGTTACCGACTACCTGGGCTTCAAGACGCTCACCGGCGAGCCGTTCGTTTACTGAGTCCGACACTGCGGTATAGAGCGCACTGAGCACCGCGACAGAGCCAATCATCAGGGCCAGGGAAATAAACGAATAACGGCCAACCAGACTGAATCTGGGCTTCATGGCAACCTCATAACGATTGTTACTGGAAAACGGTAATTAGAGTAGATGCTTTGATAGATTTCACAAACACCTACCTCGATCCCCAGTCCGAATGCGGTAATCCCTCGACCCGATCCTTGACCGGGTCTTTTTTTGGGGTAGTGTAAGCGTTTATGTAAACGGACGTTTGAATCTTTTCCGCAAGGAGCCTTCCCTGGATGAACGCCAGACCCATTGCTATCGTGATCGCGTTGCTGATCGGCACTCTGATGATCAGTGCCTGTTCCCGCCAGGCCCTGTATGACAACGCCATTGGCTGGGAACGCTCCAGTGCCGGGCTGGAAGAATCCAGTGTCACCGTTGGTGAGATGACCATTGCCTACCTGAGCAATGCAGAGCCGGTGGACGGTGACACGATTGTGCTCGTCCATGGCTTTGGCGCCAACAAGGACAACTGGACCCGGCTGGCGCGGGAGTTGACGGACGAGTTCAACGTCTATGCCATCGACCTGCCCGGCCATGGTGACAGCAGCAAGGAGCTGGACCTGGGATATCGATTCGAGGACCAGGTCGAGCACCTGTCGAGGATTCTTGATGCTCTGGGCATCCAGAGGGCACACATGATGGGCAACTCCATGGGTGGCGCCATCACCGCTCTCTACGCAGCAACCTACCCGGACCAGATCCGCACCGCCATCCTCTTTGATCCTGCAGGTATTTTCGAGTACGACAGCGAACTGGTCAGCCTGGTCATGGACGGTAACAATCCGCTGATTCCCTCCCAGGAGGGCGACTTTAAGCGCCTGGTTGATTTTGCGCTGGAAAAGAAACCCTTCGTGCCCTGGCCCATTTACGATGTCATGGAAGAGAAGGCCATTGCCAACCTCCGCGTCAACGAAGTGATTTTCGATGCCATCCGGGATACCGGTTACGAGGATGACTTCCGCAATGCCATCACCCGCATCCAGGCACCGGTTCTGGTGGTCTGGGGCATGGAAGACCGGGTGATCAATTATCGCAACGCTGATGTGTTCGTCGAGCGAATCCCCGATGCCCGCAAGGTGCTTCTGGAAGGCGTCGGCCACGCCCCCATGGTCGAAGTGCCGGAAGAGTCCGCACGCTTGTTCCGCGAGTTTCTCCCAACCACCAACGCGTCGTAACTCACACGACAAGTCAGTTTTGACTACACGGCCCGACGGAAACACGGTAGCCTTGCCAGAGCCTCGTTTCTAAACCGTGAAGTGACCCATGCCCGAAGCACTATGGATATCCTTTGCCTTTGTCCTTGGCCTGATGGTCAAAGCGGTTGGTCTGCCGCCTTTGGTAGGATACCTGGCAGCGGGATTCTTGCTGAGCGGTCTCTCCGCCGCCACCGGCCTCGCCATTGAAGCCACCGATGTTCTTGAGCACATCGCCCACCTGGGTGTCCTGTTGCTGCTGTTTACCGTTGGCCTGAAGCTGAAGCTGCGCTCCATCATCAGCCCTGAAGTGATCGGCGGCAGTCTGCTTCATTTTGGCATCACCTGCGCGGTGTTTACCCCCGGCCTCTACCTGCTGATGGAGCTCACGTGGCAGACCGCATTCCTGCTCGCCATCGCTCTTTCCTTTTCCAGTACCGTGCTGGCCGCCAAGGTGCTGGAAACCAAGCGTGAATTGAGGGCCTTCCATGGGCGCGTCGCCATCGGAATCCTGATCATGCAGGATCTGATCGCCCTCGTGGTGATGAGCCTGGCCGCTGGCCAGACGCCCTCCCAGTGGGCGTTTATCATCTTTGGCCTGCCCCTGCTAAGACCACTGCTGTTCAAACTTCTGGACGCCAGTGGTCACGATGAGTTGCTGGTTCTGCTCGGTCTCCTGCTGGCCCTGGTACTTGGCGGGCTCGGCTTTGAAGCAGTTGGGCTAAGTTCGGAGCTTGGTGCCCTGGTGTTGGGTGCCATGCTGGCCAATCATCCTCGCGCCCAGGAGCTGACCAAATCGCTTTGGAGCGTAAAGGAAATGTTCCTGGTGGGCTTTTTCCTGCAGATTGGCATCGGCGGCCTGCCCGATGGTGAGGCATTGCTATTTGCAGCCGTAGCGCTGCTGGTAGTGCCCCTCAAAGGGGTGCTGTTTTTCTTCCTGTTGTTGGCCTTCCGCCTGCGCTCGCGCAGCAGTTTCCTGAGTGCCCTGTCACTGACCAATTACAGTGAGTTTGGCCTTATCGTGGCCAGCGTTGCCCTGCCGGAGTGGTTGGTGCCGCTGGCCATCACCGTAGCGCTGTCCTTCGTGGTGTCCGCCCCCGTGAACCGGCTTTCCCACGCGGTCTATGAGCGCTTCAGTGCTCGGCTGGCTCGTTTCGAAAGCCAGCGGCGCCACCCCGACGAGCAACCCATCTCCCTGGGTAACACCAGATTACTCGTGATGGGTATGGGCCGTACCGGCTCAGCCGCCTATGACCAGCTTGCTCATGAGGAGCCACTGATCAAGGCGCTTGACTCCGATCCGGCAAAGGTGGAAAAACACCAGAGGGAAGGACGCAATGTGGTCTTTGGTGACGCGGAGGACATCTCTTTCTGGCAAGGGCTGCACATGCCGGCGGTTGAAGCCGTCATCCTTGCAATGGGCGACATCGAAGGCAAACTGATCGCCGCCAGAAACCTTCGGAAAAAGGGGTTCACCGGTTATATCGTGGCGCATACCCTGTACGCCGACGAAGCAGAACGAATTCGCGAAGCCGGTGCGGACGAGGCTTACCTGACCATGAGTGAAACCGGCGTCGCGCTGGCAAGCCAGGTGTTGCAGCGCAACCACCAGGGACCATCACCGACAGAGAACGCTAAAGCCTGATGCACGAACTCAAGGTTCCGGAAAACGGCATGATGACCCAGATGACCTCCCTCCACGAGGAGCGTCTGGATTTCGTATTGCGTACCCTGAAGTCGACCGGGGCAAGGCGTGTACTCGACCTGGGTTGTGGTTCCGGCTCCCTGCTCTACCGCATGCTTGCCGACCCACAGTTCGAGAGTATAACCGGCCTTGAGGATTCCGGCGTGTCTCTACAGCAGGCCCGTGCCGTGCTCGCTGAATACCTGCGCGAAGAGAACGCCAGAATCCGACTGATCCGGGGCTCCTACGCCGAGAGCAACCCGGCCCTGACCGGCTACGATGCGGCCGCCATGGTGGAAACCATTGAACATGTCCGGCCCGAGCAGCTGTCGAGGGTGGAACGCGCGGTGTTCGGGGAATACCGGCCAGGGTATCTGTTCATGACCACGCCAAATCGGGAGTACAACCCCCTGTTCGACCTGGCGCCGGGTGAATTCCGCGAGGAAGACCACAAATTCGAGTGGGACAGACCCAAGTTCCAGCGCTGGGCCCGTGGCGTGGCCGAGCGCAATGGCTATGACGTGCGATTTGGAGGTATTGGAGACTACGTGCCCGACGTTGGGCACCCTACCCAGACGGCATTTTTTACCCGTCGGGACTGATCACCGGGTTCGACGCCAGGCGCTGAGCTCCGCAATGGTGTGCTGAAATTTACGTCGGGTTTCCCGAATGACAAACGGCACATCCCTGGGCGACTGTATCTCTTCAAAATGGTGCGAGAGTATTTCTTTCATACCTTGATAGACCGTATAGGGCTGGCCATTGCGTTCGTATCCGCCAATCCAGTTGGCAATTGGGGTGAATTCATCCATCAAGGTATAGGGCGAGCTGATCACCAGGGTGCCACCCAGAGCCAGGCGTCGATGGATGCTTTCCAGAAAGGCGCCCGGATCCTGAAGGCGGTCGATCAGATTGCCGGCGAAGACCAGGTCATAATCCACATGTTCCGGCCCCAGGTTGCTGGCGTCGCCGGTGGAAAATGATACTTTTTCAGTCGCCCGGTCGAGCCCCAGGGCAGTCAGGCTCACCGTTACGCGCTCGCCAAGCTCCCCTTCGTCGCGGCGAAAATAATCAATCTCGCCGGTTTTCTGAAGGGTGGTGGCCGCGTCGATGAACCGGCGGGAAAGGTCCACCCCCACCACACCATCAAAGACCCGGCCTAGCTCAAAGGCCGTGCGGCCAACCGCACACCCCAGGTCCAACGCTCGCCGTTTATCCCGGCCCGCCACCAATTCCTGGCAGATACCGGCGCAGCGGGCGGGATAATTTCCTACCCCAAAGTGGCTTTCACCAAAATGAAACCCCAGGTACTGCCCGAGTAGTTCGTCGGTTTCATAGACATTCATATCAAGATCCTCAGCGTGTACCAGAAGCCGAATCCGACAGCGCACAGGTGCGAAACCCGGTGTACACGTCGTTGCGAAGGGGCAGATAGGCTTGCCTGTAAGTGCCCCGGATCAGGCATGAGGATGTCGCACACCCACCACCCCGGGTCACCTTGTGATCACCGAACTGCAAGGTAGACATAAAGGGGTACATATCGACCCTGAATCCGTCGTAGGGAAGAAACTGACTGCTGGTCCATTCCCAGACGCTACCGATCATCTGGCGACAGCCGGAGCGGCTATCACCCGCAGGATAATCCCACACCGGCTGCTGCGCCATGTGGGTGGCGTCGAGATCCGCATGGTCGGGTGCTGGGCGTTCATTCCCCCAGGGAAAACGACGAAAATCCTCGCCACTCCGGTTACCGAGTGCCGCAGCCTCCCACTCCACTTCTGTTGGCAAGCGGCGGCCGGCCCACTGGCAATAGGCCTCGGCCTCCCAATAGCTGACGTGGACGACAGGCGCATCCAGATTCAGGGCCTGCCAGCGGTCAAACACACGCTCCTGCCATTCGCCCTCGTGCCAGCACCAGTAAAGCGGGTGCCTGGGCTCCCGCAACATTGGCTGGGAACTGCCATGCACCAGGGCAATATCGGTCGCGGTACTCAACCACTTGCGCCCTCCGAAAGACCAGAGTTCCGGTCGCCGGTAGCCATCATCCTCAACGAACGCCAGAAACTCCCGGTTGGAGACGAGGGTGCGGGAGATGGCAAAGGGCTCCACCGGGGCTTCGAAACGCGGCTTTTCCCCATCAAAGGCAAAGTCTGTGGTGGCGTAACAGGCAGACTCGCCCGGCATTCCGATCTGGTAGCGGCCGCCGGGGATGGGTGCATCGCCGGGCAGAGGCTCCGCACGTTTTGGCAAGGCGCCAACAAAGCCAGGGGGTGCCGGCAGGGCAACCGTCTGCCGACACCACGTCATCGACTCGATGTGCATGTGCTGGTGATAAATGGCGTAACGATAGAGGTACAGGGCCTCATCGGTCAGTGGTTGCTGTGCGATGCGCGACGCAACGCGATCATAGATGACGTTGAAATACTGAAGGGTTTTCTCACGACCGGGGAAGAGCTTGCGACTCCAGCGGTCTCCATGGTCGATGTGAAACGAATCCCAGAGGTCATCCATGGACGGATCGTAGCTCGGGGTACCATCCAGAAGGTTAAAAACGAACACTTCGTAGAAAAAGCTCGCGTGTCCCATTTCCCAAAGTGGCGGGTTCACACCCGGGTGGTAGGGCACCTCAAGCTGTTCATCACTGAGGGAGTCAACCAGTTCAAAGGTCCGGTGGCAGGTCGCCTCCAACTCGGCCAGCAACTCTGTTTTTTGCGCCTGTTCGCTCTGCGTCATGTCGGCTCCGTCGATTACCCGTTTCTCGTCTTCAGCATAACAGAGAGCTCGGTACAGGGAACGCTCTCGATGCTCGCGCCCATCACCCTTCATCACCCTTCATCACCCTTACATCACTCTTCATCACCCCCAAACCAGCAGGATCATCGGTACGGCAACAACAGTGACCAGAATCGACAGCGGCAAGCCCAAACGCCAGTAGTCGCCAAACTGATAGCCTCCGGGCTCCATCACCAGCGCATTCGACTGATGACCAATGGGCGTCAGGAAGGCGCAGGACGCGCCGACCGCAACCGCCATCAGCACCGCATCGGAAGCCATGCCCAGTTCAGCGGACAGGCTCAGTGCAATAGGCGCCACCAGAATGGCCGCCGCTGCGTTATTGACCACGTTCGATAACAGCATGGTTCCCACCAGAACCATGACCAGCACGGCCGACGGGGCCAGTCCGTCACCAATTGCCAGCATCTGGCCGGCGATCAGCTCTGCGCCACCCGTGGTTTCCAGCGCCTGTCCCACCGGGATCATCGCCGCCAGCAGCACAATCACAGACCAGTCGATGGCCCGGTAGGCACCGGGAGCGTCAATCAGCTTGGTCAACACCATGGCCACAGCGCCGGACACCAACGCCACCGGGGCTGACAGCCAACCGCTGACAATGGCAACGATACTTATGATAAAGATGCCGGACGCCAGCAGGGTCTTGCGGGAAGAGCCCAGGCGCAACCCACGTTCGGCCAGCGGCAGGCAACCGAGGTTGGACAGCGTACCGGTCAGGGTGTCTTCGAAGCCCTGCACCAGCAGAATATCACCGGCATTGAAGCGAATATCCCCCAGCCGGCGCTTCAGCCGATGCCCCTGCCGGGCAACGGCAACAATATTGAGGCCGTTGCGCTCGCGCAAATTGAGGCGATTGGCCGTCTGCCCCACCAGGGAAGATTCAGGGGTGATCACCGCTTCGGTCAGCTGCACCTCACCTTCATTCAGTTCCTTTTTACGGCTTTTCCGTGCCGTTTTGTCCTCTTCGGATTCGGAGTCATCCTGGCTACCGAGTTCCAGGCCGGTGTTGTCAAGGAACGCCTGCAGGCTCTCGGTGTCCGATTCCACCAGAAGCAGGTCGTTCTCTTGCAGTACCTTGTAGGTTGATGGCGCAAGCTGGCGTTTGTCGTCGCGAATCAGCGCCAGCACCACCACGTCCCGGTCTTCCCCGCTTTCCGCCAGCAGGTTGTGGAGTGTCGCGCCGGCATGGGGAGAACCTTCGGGGATCTTCAGTTCGGTCAGGTAGTCGCCAACGCTGAAAAGCTTGTCGTCATCCCCACTTTCGTCGCCCCTTCTGGGCGTCAATCGCCACCCCACCAGGGCGATGAAAGCGACACCGGCAAAGGTGATCGCAGCGCCCACCGGCGCAAAATCGAACAGACCGAACGCTTCGCTGCCTTCCCGATAGCTGGCAATGATAATGTTCGGAGGCGTCCCGATCAGGGTCATGGTGCCTCCAAGCAGCGAACCAAACGCCAGTGGCATCAGCAGCAATGAGGGCGAGCGCCCTGCCTCCCTGGACATCCACACTGCTACCGGCATCAACAGCGCCAACGCACCCACGTTGTTGATAAAACCGGAACAGAGCGCAACGACCGCCGTCAGGGTAAGCACCTGTATGGTGGGGCGGTGCCCTACCTTCCCCAGGAACCGGGCTATGTTATCCACCACACCGCCATTCACCAGGCCCTGACTGATCACCAGAACCGCCGCAACGGTCACCACGGCAGGGTGACCAAAGCCGGCAAACAGTTCGTCAGTGGGCACCAGCCCGGCAATGGCAATCGCCAACAACGCCAGCATCGCCACCACATCGAACCGCAGCCGGTTCCAGATGAACAGAGCCAGCGTGGCCGCCAACACTGCGAAGACAATTCCCTGCTCTGTGGTCACGCCTAACCCTCAATTTTACGTCCGACGGTTTATCGTCGGTTTAACATGGATTTTTTGTGCCTGATATCGCACATGCCACATGAATTTCTGGTAATTTTCTTCCCGTAGCGGTCTTTTACGAGCGCAGCCCCACTTTTCGATTACAACGGGTGACATGAGCACCCCATCAGGGAACAACAGGTACAAGGGACGTCATGACCAAAGAACTCCACAACGAACTCTATCAGATAACGTTTGCCGGGCGGATTCTCGACGGATTCAGCGAAGCTGAGGTCAGGGAAAATGTACAAGCCCTGTTTCGGATCTCAGACGAACGTACTGCAAGCCTTTTCAGCGGTGCCACCAAGACACTCAAGTCCGGTCTCAGTCACGCGGACGCCCTGATTTACCATGAGCGACTGACAAAAGCCGGAGCCGATGTACAGATTTCGAAACAGCCGGCTGCCGCTGTAACCCCCAAATCGGAAACCGCCGGCGCCCAACCGTCAGCGTCGTCAGACGCCGAGCCAGCAACGGCCAACCCGCCCGGTTCACAACAGGAGGCACCGCTGGAGTTCACCGGCAACGGCCGTGAATATTTCGGAATCTGGATCGTCAACATCCTGCTGACCATTGTCACTCTTGGCATTTATTCGGCCTGGGCTACAGTGCGTAACAATCAATACTTCTATGGCAACACCAAACTCGATGGCGCCAGCTTCCAGTACCTGGCCAGCCCGATCACTATTCTCAAAGGCCGATTGATTGCTCTGGCTGTCCTGGTTGTCTACGTGGTGCTTTCTGAAATGTACGTTGAAGCCGCAGTGGTCTTCGCCATTGCGTTTATCCCCCTCGTACCCTGGATCATGGTGCGCTCGCTGCGGTTCAATGCCGTCAACAGTGCCTACCGCAACATCCGCTTCGACTTTCAGGGCCGCTATGGCCAGGCTTTCATGGTGGCATTTGTGTGGCCATTGCTGAACATGCTGACCCTATTGCTGCTTACCCCACTGGTGATGAAGAAAACCCACGAATTCATCGCTAACGGCAGCCGATACGGCACCACCGAGTTCGCGCTCAAAGCCGATACCGGATCCTACTACCGTTTCTTCGGAAAAGGCCTGCTGATCGCCATTGCCTTCGGTGTTGCGGCGTTCCTCGCCATGCGCTATGTCGGCTTTACCGTCGGGTCGATCATTGCCGGTGCTGGCTACCTGACACTGTTCGGCTATTTCATGGCGGGCATTTCAAACCTCTTCCTCAATGCCGTCCACCTCGACCGTCACGGCTTTGAATCCCGCCTGCAACCGCTGCAAATGGTGTGGATTTACCTGTCCAACAGTTTCTTTGTAGTCCTCACCCTTGGCCTGTTCACTCCCTGGGCCAAGGTGCGCATGGCGAGGTACCGGGCTTCCTGCACGGGCATGATGGTCAGCGGGGATCTGAACCACTTCGTTGCGGCCGAACAGAACCGCACCAGCGCGTTGGGACAGGAACTGGGGGATGCCTTCGATGTCGACTTCGCCGCCATCTGAAGTCACGATCGAAGGCCAGTTCTATTCGGGTAATGACTCCAGCCGGCGGGGCGCAGTATTGCGCTCCGCCGCTGGCGTGATCATCGTTGATGCGGGAGACACCCGACTGCGCCTCTCACCCAGCGATGTGACGATATCACCGCGGATTGGCAATACTCCCCGCTACCTCCACCTGCCTGACGATGGCGTATTCGAAACCGGCGACAACGCCGCGGTGGATCAGCTTAGCCGGCAATCCCGGCGGGGACGTGGCAATCGCCTGCTGCACGCGCTGGAAAATCATCTGGGGCTGATTCTGGTTGCGGTCGTCGTCACCGTCGCGACTACTGGTGCCGCATTTGTCTGGGGCGTGCCCTGGGCGGCCCAGACGGTGGCCAATACGCTCCCGGACAGTATAGCGGAGCAGGTTGGCGACTCCACACTCACCACGCTGGACAGCACCTGGCTTGAACCTTCTGGGCTGTCGGAGGAACGGCAGCAGGCGTTGCAGGCCCACTTCGAGCCTTTCTTGACGCCGGTAGCGGGCAAAGACCTGAGAGTGATTTTCCGCTCGTCTCCTGCCATCGGTGCCAACGCCATGGCACTGCCGGACGGCACGATGATCTTCACGGACGATCTGGTGAACCTCGCCGAAGATGATAACGAACTGACCGCCATCCTCGCCCATGAAATCGGCCATGTCGCCCATAACCATGGCATGAAAGGCATGGTGCAATCGTCACTGACGTTCTGGCTGATCGTGATGATGACCGGCGACCTGTCTGCGTTTTCCGACGCAACCGTAGTGGTTCCGGCGGTCATGATGAGCCTGTCCTACTCCCGTGACATGGAACGGGAGGCCGACGCCTATGCCCTGAAAGCAATGACGGACCACGACCTGGACCCGGCCCACTTCGTCACCATCATGGAGCGCCTGATGGCCGCTCATGACGAGGATCGGGGCCCAGAGAAAGAGGAGGACAATAGCCGGTGGGACAGCCTTCGCGACATGCTGTCGAGTCATCCGGAAACTGGCGAGCGCATCGAACGCTTTAAACAGACGCCCTGATCGGTATAGTAGCGATACGTCCACCACCGGGAGCACACGCTATGCCATCCAGACCCCCCAGGCCGGTTTCGGCCTCTGCCATCGACAAACATGTCTACAAGGTTTTTCCAAATGACATGAACGCACACCAGACGGTGTTCGGGGGCATGATCATGGCCAAATGCGACCGTCTGGCCCTGGTGGTGGCAGAACGGCACTCCGGCCACGTCTGCGTGACGGCAGCGGTGGACTCCATTCACTTCCGCGCGCCCGCCAAGGGCAACGATACGCTGTTGTTCAGTCTTGCCCTGAACCGAAGCTGGGGATCATCCATGGAAATCGGGGCTCGGGTGGAAGCAGAAAACAGCTACACCGGAGAGTCCCGACACATCCTTTCCGCATTTTTCACTTTCGTGGCGCTGGATGAGAACGACAAGCCCGTGGACGTGCCTGCGGTAGAGCCGGAAACCGACGACGAGAAACGCCGCTTCAACAACGCCGAAATCCGTCGGGAAGGTCGCCTCGAAACCCGCAAAAAGCTGAGCGAACGCTAAATTGTGTCGGCAAATTTTACAGAGATTAATCTCTGGCATAGCGTCGGCATCCTAACCTTTTGAAACCACCACAAGTCTCAAAACTGGCATGCAATCTGAATAAGTGTTCCGAGAGGTTTCCCCTGTTGTACGAAGCCATTAACGATCACAGGATAGTGGCTGGAGCAAGCCGTCCCGGCATTATCAACATTTACTAAACGTATCGCAGTCCATTTTCCTAAAACGAGCTCATATGGAGATTCGCCATGAAGGAAAAACGACCGCTCGTTTGGTTGTCGGCGGAACACACCGGTTCAGAAGCACGCAATAATCAACTGCCAGAATGGCAGCTGATTCCTATCGCTGTCTCGTCCCAACTGCACCACGGCAACCTTTCCAGCGTCAGTGCTCGGGTTGGCGTGCTCGATCTCAGCGATGTTTCCAACGACCAATTTGGGCGTGTAAACAACTGGCTGGAAGCATTGCAGATCGAACACTGGGTAGCCATTCTTGAGCCTGGCCAGGTTTATAATCCCGAGGTTTGCAGACTTATCAACCACCACTGTGGGGATTACCACACATTACCGCTTCAGCCTGACCGGCTCCATGCAGCACTTGGCCACCTATGGGGCATGTCGGAGCTCCAGTCTCGGGCTTTCCACGACAAGCCTGTGAGCTACCACGAGTTTGCCCTGGAGGGTAAATCCCCTGCAATCACGCAGACGAGGGAGCTACTTGGCAGGTTCGCGCACACTGAGGAACCCGTACTGATCTACGGTGAAAATGGCACCGGAAAGGAAGCGGCCGCATCGTTCATTCACAACCACTCCTCCCGCAGACTCAAACCTTTAGTTGTTGTCAACTGTGCCGCTTTGCCCATTTCACTGACTCAAAACGAACTGTTCGGACATGAGAAGGGCGCGTTCACTCACGCCATGAGTTCTCGCAAGGGCAGAATTGAAACCGCCGACGGTGGCACCCTGTTACTTGTCGGCATTGATGAACTAAAACTGGAACAACAATCGGCCATTCTGCGTTTCCTGCAGGAAGGCCAGATCGAACGTATTGGGGGTTGCCATCCGATAAAGGTGGATGTCCGGGTCATCGCGACCAGCACAACCCCGCTTGATCAACTAGTCGCCCAGGGTCATTTTCGCAGTGATGTTTTTTACCGACTCGGCAGTTTGAATGTTCTTCTGCCTCCTCTGAGGGCACGCAAGGAAGACATTCCTGAGTTGGCAAATCGCATACTGGCCGCAGCTCCGTCTTCCCTGGAGCCAAAACGGCTTGCTGAAATAACCACCATCTGCCTTGCAGAGCACCCCTGGCCCGGCAACCTTCGGGAGCTTCAGAACCGGCTGCGTCAGGCTCTGCTACTCGGGCAAGCTGCATTCATTGAACCAGCCGATATGGGCTTTGGTCAGTCATCTGCCGACCTTAATGGCCAGAGCGAGAAACTATCTCTGGACAGTTTCCGCTCTCAGGCAGATCGGCGGGCAATTGCGGTAAGCCTGGCGCTGGCTCAAAACAACATTTCCGCCGCTGCGCGACTGCTTAACATCTCAAGAGTTTCGTTTTACCGGCTGATGGACAAGCATCACGTTATACACAGACCATCCCCTTCGCCGTCGAAGGGGACTGAAGGAGATGTCCAATGACTACAAAATTGCCCTGGCTGGTCCCTGTGGTATTCGCAGCGACACCACTAGTTGCAGAGGCTGCACCATCGGATAGAGACACAGCCTCAACGGATGACAGCACATCGGTAACGGCGCCTGAGCGGGGGAACGACCCAGCAACCGATATTGCCTCCATCACCGCAGACCGCGGCATTGTGACCCGGCCGGGACGGTTTACCATTGAACCGTCTTTTTCTCACGCCCTTAGCAACTCAACGGCCGTCGCCGTGGAAGGTTATACGGTAATACCGGCCCTGCTCATCGGGCTGATCAACATTTCGGAAATCCAGCGTGACATTTTCGTCAGCGCGATGTCGCTGAAGTACGGCTTCACCAGCAAGCTCGAGGCTGCGATCCGAGTCCCCTATCTCAGCATCAACGAAGACCTGCGGGAGCGCGAGGTTTTCCAGGGCACACCGGTGGATACACTTCGCGAGTCGTCTGGCGAGGGCCTCGGTGATGTTGAACTCTCCGCTCGCTACCAGTTGACTGATGGCCTGGGTGGCTGGCCCTATGTTATTGGCGCAATGCGAGTGAAAGCACCAACCGGAGAAGGTCCTTACGACGTCGATCAAAGGATTATTCGAGACGAACAGGGCAACCCAATTGGTATAGAACTTGAGAATCGACCTACCGGTTCTGGTTTCTGGGCATTCGAACCAGGCTTTTCATTTATTTACCCAACAGACCCCGCCGTGCTATTCGGAAACCTGAGTTATGTCTGGACTCTTAAAGAGGAGCAAGGCTTCGAAAATGGCGGCACGGTCGACCCTGGCGACATCGTGCGCTTCGGCTTCGGGATGGGATTTGCCTTTAATGACCGAACGTCCTTTAGTCTAAGCTATGACCATTCGATCATCCGGAAAACAACGTTCGAGAGGAATAACGATCTGTTCGCCTCCAACTTTGACCGAATTCAGATCGGATCATTGTCGTTCGGCTTGTCCCAACGGCTGACGCGGTCCACAAGCCTGAGCCTGACAGTGAGCGTAGGAGTTACGAAAAATGCACCCAACAGCGAAATTACTCTGAAGCTCCCAATCAGCCTATAGACAGGACCCGAAGAGCCATCAACGACCCAGCAACTGTACCAACTGATCGCTGAACCTTGCCGGGAACTGATTACCGACACCCAAATTGTTCAGCTCAATGTTCAGTTGATGCATATTCTGTATCACAGTGCTATCGAGGTTGTTCTGGATCACTGTCATCCATCCATTGGGCCCGGCCATATTGCTGAGAACCCGTGCGCCGCCACTCCGGTCCGCACTGATCACCTCGAGAACTGTTTCCATTTGATGATCTACCAGACGGTCGTTCACAGTCTGGTTGAGATTGGGGATGGTCAAACGATTGATCACGAGGGTGTCACCGTTAATACCCACGATCTGCTCCAGACCAATACTGATCTCCAGGTTATCCATCAGGAAGCCTCCCCGGTAATCAGCCAGCTGCGGATCACTCAATGGTTCAACACCGAGCGTCAGTTCTGCCTGGACAGACGGCGATAAGGTTGCAAATGAAAGAGCCAATGCGAGAGCTGGGATCCGGACTATCATGATCATCACCATTCCCTTGTAGAGGGCCAGTAAGGCAGTATGTGCCCAAGTGAAGGATCGCCCAGGCCTTTCTGTACTGGCGCCCTGGCCACCTGAGGCCAATGTCCCTCGCCAAGAAAAGCGTCTCGGCCTTGCTCAAGATGGCTGCGGATAATAAAGGCGGTGCCATTCCAGTAATCGCTGAACTGTGCGTAGGAGTATACCTTCAGCCCCCGCGCTGGGTCCCCCACCAGGACCTCGTCCTCGCTGATACCCTTGATCAGGACGAAATGCCGGAAGCCTTCGATGTTCAGCAGCACAATCATCGGCAAGCGCACCTTCTCCCTGAGACCGCTCAACGCCATGCGAAACCCATCGGCCCGGTATCCTCGAGCCTCAAGATAGTGCTTCATATCAAGCATGGAAAACCCATGCTTACGTACTTTTTCCTCATCGGCCAACGCGAGCATTTCAACGAATACATCGTGCTCTGTTACCTGATCTTGGTAATGAAACGCCAATAACGACGCAACAGCAGCGGAGCCGCAACTGAAATCGTATTGCTGGCGGATGACACTATCGAAGCGCCTGTTCTCATAACTGTTTATTTCTACCCGTACATCACCACCAATACCCGGCACCATGACCGAGCCGGCGAAGGCAGTGGACCATAGCAGCCCGGCACTCGTGCAGACCGCAACAAGAACCTTTCTGACCATGGCCCACCTCCGTCAGTGATTTATCAGTATGTTGATCTGGGTACTGTCCTGAATGACCACCTGGTTACCGGTATTCTGGATCACCGTGGCAACCCCGCTCATGTTGCCGAACGCATTGTCGGAAATACTGTTATCACCTGTAACAACATTACCCGACAGCAGGTTATCGGACACATTCGCATTTTGCTGGTTATCGTTAATCTGCCACTGCATCGGGATTCCCTGGCGACCACTCGAATCCGCCAGCTGATCCGCCGACAATGGTGTGGCATCCATCCACTCCTCAGCCGATACAAATCCCGTTGCGCCGATCAATAATGCCAGCAAGACAGCCCTCAGTTTCCATTTGATGACTTGACCCATGGCATTTCTCCCGGAATAACCAAGCCGCATCGACTACCGACAGATGCGGCCTGAATTCCTCACTGGGTACCGCCACCGCCGCCGGTGGACAGGTTGGACATTACACTGACATTGGCCTGTGTAACGCTGCCATTACCTGCGTTCTGGGCAAATGCGCCGACACCGGTGTAGTTCGCTGAACCACCAGAGATTTCGTTGCTGTTGTGAACCTCGGTGTGTGAGGCTCTGCCATTGGCATCACCATAGGTGGTTGCTGTGCCCGATACACTACCGTCCAGATCTGCGTTGTTGAGGAACACGTCCAGATCAAGGGCCACTGAATTATCGGAGCTGTTATTGCCACTGTCAGACACGGTGGTGTTTCCACTGTCCGCAATGTTGGTGGAGTTATCCGAGTTATCAGAGTTGTCCGAATTGTCCGAATTATCGGAGTTATCGGAGTTATCGGAGTTATCGGAGTTGTCGGACATATCATTGCCACTGTCAGCGATTTTGAAGGAATCGTTCACACTGGTGCTGTTGTCCGAGTTATCAGAGTTGTCCGAATTATCAGAGTTGTCGGAATTGTCCGAGTTGTCCGACATATCGTTTCCGCTGTCGGCAATTTTGAACGAATCGGCAACGTCAGTGCTGTTGTCTGAATTGTCTGAGTTGTCTGAATTATCCGAATTGTCGGAATTGTCATTACCGCTGTCGGCAATTTTAAACGAATCAGCGACATCGGTGCTGTTGTCAGAACTATCGGAATTATCCGAGTTGTCCGAGTTGTCCGAACTGTCATTTCCACTATCGGCAATTTTGAACGAATCGGCCACATCGGTGCTGTTGTCCGAGTTGTCCGAATTGTTCGTATTGTCGGTATTGGTGGAGTTGTCGTTACCGGAATCGGTATTGCCGGAATGGTCATTGTTAGCCGTGGAGGTATCATCCGCATTGGTATTCGGATCCCCGTCTCCTCCCAAATCCGCGTATGCGAAACCGGAAACACCCAGACTCATTGCGATGGCAGCTGCCAGCAAACTTTTTTTGGTATCCATGATGTCAATTCCTTTTCGATTATTGGCTTTCAGAGGGGGCTGACCCAAACCGCTAGCCTTCGGTAAGCCAAGGCTCGGCCCCGCCAGACGAACACAGCGATTCCCGTGCCAGTATCCAAAAGACAATCTCAACTTACTGTTTTTAATATTTTTAATGCGACAAGGAACAAACACTCAACACGACTGATCGAGATAAACTGTTCCAGTAATGAAACAGAGCCGGTGGGGGAAAAAGATAAAACAGACAGTTTATGTTTTAATTTCAGAAGCCTAGAAGAAAACGTTACTGTAAAAAAACAAAACCCCGCGCAAGGCGGGGTTTCGTGGTCTGAAACGAGCATCTCAGCCCGCTTCAGTGACAACCGAACCGTTGTTTAGAACTGGTTCATAGTGTTGTCTTTACCACCAGCCTTCAGGGCTGCGTCGCCCGCGAAGAACTCCTTGTGATCATCACCGATGTTTGAACCGGCCATGTCCTGGTGCCTTACAGTCGCGATACCCTGACGGATTTCCTTACGCTGAACGCCTGCAACGTAAGCCAGCATGCCTTCGTCACCGAAGTAGCCCTTGGCCAGGTTGTCGGTAGACAGAGCAGCCGTGTGATAAGTCGGCAGAGTGATCAGATGGTGGAAGATACCGGCTTCACGTGACCCGTCACGCTGGAAGTTGGCAGTCCACTCGTCGGCCAGCTTGCCAAGATCGGTTTCGTCGTACTTGGCATTCATCAGGTCGGCGCGCTCGTAAGCGGATACGTCCTTGCCTTCTTCCTTCCATGCATCGAATACCTGCTGACGGAAGTTCAGGGTCCAGTTGAAGGACGGGCTGTTGTTGTAAACCAGCTTGGCATCGGGAACCACTTCCTTGATGCGGTTAACCATGGCAGCAATCTGGCCAACGTGGGGCTTCTCGGTTTCGATCCACAACAGGTCAGCACCGTTCTGCAAGCTGGTAATACAGTCCAGAACCACACGGTCTTCGCCAGTGCCAGGCTTGAACTGGAACAGGCCAGACGCCAGACGCTTGGGACGAACCAGCTGACCTTTCTGCTTAATCACAACGTCACCGTTGTTGATGTCTTCAGCCTTCTCGATCACTTCACCGTCGATGAAGCTGTTGTACTGGTCGCCCAGGTCGCCCGGCTCTTCAGTAACAGCGATCTTCTGGGTCAGGCCAGCGCCCAGTGAGTCAGTACGGGCAACGATCACACCATCGTCCACACCCAGCTCAAGGAAAGCCAGACGTACAGCGTTGATCTTGGACAGGAAGTCGGCGTGAGGAACGGTCACTTTGCCGTCCTGGTGGCCACACTGCTTCTCGTCGGATACCTGGTTCTCGATCTGGATACAGCAAGCGCCTGCTTCGATCATCTGCTTGGCCAGCAGGTACGTTGCTTCGGCGTTACCGAAACCAGCGTCGATGTCGGCAATGATGGGCACGACATGAGTTTCGTGGTTGTCGATCTGCTTGATCAGCTCGTCAGCCTTGGCGTTGTCGCCAGCGTTCTGAGCTTCTTCCAGGGCGCGGAACAGGTGGTTCAGTTCCCAGGCATCCGCCTGACGCAGGAAGGTGTAAAGTTCTTCGATCAGACCAGATACAGCGGTCTTCTCGTGCATGGACTGGTCAGGCAGGGGGCCAAACTCGGAGCGCAGGGCGGCAACCATCCAGCCAGACAGGTACAGGTAACGACGCTTGGTGGTACCGAAGTGCTTCTTGATGGACAGCAGCTTCTGCTGACCGATGAAGCCATGCCAGCAACCCAGGGACTGGGTGTACTGAGCCGTGTCCTTGTCGTAGTTCGCCATGTCTTCTCGCATGATTTTCGCGGTGAACTTGGCGATGTCCAGACCAGTCTTGAATTTGTTCTGGGCGCGCATGCGGGCCGCGTGCTCGGGCTTGATGGCGTTCCAGGTCGGGTTTTGCTTCAGCAGGGAAGCGATGGCGTCAACGTCTTTTGCGTATGGCATGGTCTCAGTCCTGTCTTCTAAGGTTTGAGGTGCTCTTTTATGAAGCATAAAAGCGACTTCAGCGAGCCAGCGTCCGTTCAAAAAATAACCAGGCCGCTGACATTGACGATTACTTTAGTGGCTTTGATTTTATAATTGAAATTTATATTATCTATATTCAGCATTTTTTACATGAATGTAGAAGCCTCTCTCTCAGGCATTGCAAAGGACAACGAGCCGATCAGCGCTATTCAGGTCAAGGTACTCGTCCCGTGGCGGGCTCAGAGCCAGATGTCGCCCCAGCGCGTCGGGCTGTGCGCGCCAGACGCCCAGCGCCACTTCTCCCTCCGCAGCGACCGTTTTCTCCAGTACCTGAAAATCCGCGCTGGCAGGCAATGGATAGTCCCGGGGATCCCGGAACTGCACCTCAGCACCGCCCACCGTAAACAGCTCATCCAGCACCACCCTCAGCTCCCGCCTCAGAGCGACCTGGGCGAGCACGTGACTGATGATCATCGGGCTGATCAGCATTTCGCTCTGGTGGCCCATCAACAGGTTTCGATTGTCCGGGTCGCTCAGTTCCATGATCAGTTGCGGGCGTTTACCGCCTTCACTCAACAGGTCTTCCAGTTGCAGGTAACCCACCATGGCACGGGCGTCGGCTTCCTCGCCGGACGCCAGGCGATCACTGCTCAACAGCATGATGGACTCATAGTTAAGCGGCCCAACGCGCCTCAACTCGCCTTCCACCATGTAATCCGCTTCGATGTGGCGGCAGGTCACCTCCCGCTGCCCCCCCAGGTAGCGGTCAATTTCCTGTTCCCGCTCCTTGGCCGGCACCACTGAAACGAGATCTACCTCGAACCGCCGTTGGCTGTAGCTGGAAAACTCATCGATCAGGCTTGGCACCCGGCGGTTCCACCCCAACACAAGAATTCGGTGAACCCCGCCTGAAAACGAGACGGCCCGGCTTGCGGGTTCACCTCGAGCGATAACAGGCAGCGGTGGCACCCTCGAATCGGACTCGGTTTCGGTGTAGTCCCTGGCCATCATGACAACCCGGTCCCCAGCCTCAATCACCGTGTCTGACGAGGCCGGCATCCTCACCATCCAGGCCTTGCCCGAGCGCTTCAGAATACCCAGCACAATTGCCTGGGGCCGCAGAGAAGCCAATTCGCCAAGGGACAATCCCGCCAGGGCGTCGCCACCCCGGATGTAGATTTCGCAACCCTCACCGGCGGTCAGCAGTTCGTTGTAAATTTCCGACAACCCCGGATGGAGGATGTTCTGCACCATCAGCCGGCTTATGGTGGCGTCGCCGGCCACCACTTCCACCTCTCCGGGATAGGCGCGCTCGATCACCGCGAGCTTGCGCACATCCTGTATCTCGGCAATGACAAAGGGCAGCGACGCCCCCAGATGCCGTGCCTGGGCGGCAATGGACAGCAGCGCCTTCACCGTCTCCACGTCCGATGTCACCAGGCTGCCTGCTTGATGGGAGGCGCTAGGCACAATCACTGCCGCAGCATCCAGGCAGGCAACCCGCTGCAGGGCATCCGGCTGGATGGCAGCGCCGGCGCGCAGGATGATCTGACGAGACTTGCGCCCGATCCCGGGCTCGTCACGTAACTCATGCACCTGGGCCGCCGAGGCATGCTCGGAAAGCACCACCAGACGCAAGCGGTTGGTTTCACGTTTTTCCAGGAAACGGCGCATGCGCCCTGATGACCCCAGCAACTCGCCCAGCAGCGGTAAGGTCTGGCTGGTCCAGCCCAGAACTACGATGTGATTTCTCAGCGTAACCGGGGTTAGCCCCCGCTCCAGGTCGGTCATTTTGGCGATCAACCAGCGCGTCAGGATCGCCACCAGCGTGCCCATGAAAACCACATAACCACTGACAGTGAGAATGGTGGACACAAACCGCTGCCAGTTACCCACATCGTCCCCCAGATAGCCCGGGTCCGTCAGCCGAAGAAATGCCCACCAGATGGCGTCGCCGACATCTTCAAACGGCGTTCCGAGCGGGATCACCAGCAAGCCGCCGACAAGCGAAATAATGCCGATAAAGACACCTACCACCAACAACTGAAAGCCCGCACCTTTTACGAGTTGGCGCTCAACAATGAACTTCACGCGGTCAACAAAACGAAAGGGGATCATGATCGTCCTTCTGGCCAGATGGGGAATGCCGGTAGCATAGCGCAGAACGTATGGAATAAAACCGGAGCGGTGCCTTATAGCACGCTCGTTCATGAACAATTGACTGGCTACGCAATCCGCAGCATCGTATAGATGTCTATCAAGTTCTCCAACGCGGCCCTGAGCGGCTGCAAGACTGGCCGATTTTTCATGTCCCATGCGCCGATCACATTGTCACTTGCTGTCATCCCGCTGATGACGGGCTGCTCCCTGCTGGCACCAACACCGGAACCGGCGCCACCACAAACCCACTATCATGCCCCCGTGGTCGAGGCCGTATCCGGCACGGCCGTATCCGGCACGGCGGTTTCCATACCGCAACTGGCCGAGCGGCTTGCGGAACAGGATGTGGTCATGATTGGCGAATATCACGGCCACCAGGGCGCTCACCTGCTCCAATCCCGCCTGCAGGCTCATCTGTACCAGCATCGCCCTGAACAGGTGTTATCCATGGAACAGTTCGAGGTGGACCGGCAGCTAGTGCTGGACCGCTACCTGGCCGGCGACATTGGCGAAATGGAACTGATCGAGGATGCCGGCGCCTGGCCTATCTACAAATACGCCTACAGACCGCTGGTGGAATTTGCCCGTCGCCAGGGCCTGCCGGTCATCGCCGCAAACGCACCGGGTGATATCGCTCGCTGCGTGGGGCGCGAGGGGCCGAGTATCTGGCGGACCTGAACGCAGCTCGGAAGCGCCACATCCCAGACGCGCCCTTCGCAGGCAGCGCGGCCTACCGGGAAAAATTCTTTGGCACCATGGGCGGCCGGCATGGCACCGCCGACAATGAGCGACTGCAGAACACTTATCACGCCCAGTTGCTGCGGGACAACACCATGGCAAGCCGGATACTGGCCGCGCTGGAACGTCATCCCGGCCACCAGGTCGTTCACCTGACAGGCACCTTTCACAGCGAGGATCGCCTGGGCACGGTAGCCGCCCTGTTGCAGCGACAGCCCGACCTGACCGTAGCGGTTATCAGCCCGGTTTTTACCGGAACGTCGTCCGATAAAAGCGAACTGTCGGTCATTGAAAACCGCAACAAGGGCGATTACCTGTATTTCCTGCTGCCCCTGCCCGAGGAGTACCGGGACGAAGCACGAGGGCGCGAGGCGATGCTGAAAAAGTTCCGCAAGGTACCCGAAACAACCTGTGACTAAGGACTAAGCCCCTGCGGCCGCATGAAGCGCACCGGCAACACCGCCCCCGGCCATTGACTCAACACCGCCGTTTCAGCGAGCGGTTGATAATAACGGTTTCCGGCTCGCCGTGACCTGCGATGGCAGCCAGCGCCCGGTCCAGCGTTGCCTCGGCAATGGCTTCGTGTTTTTGGGGTAACGAGTGAACCTTGACCGGCAGGAAATCCAGCAGCCGATCATCTCCGAAGGTAGCCATTCTGAGAGACTGCGGCAAGCCTCCCGGCTGCTCCAGCAGCACGTCGAGCACCCCTTGCAAGAGGGTGTACGAGGCGGTAATCAACGCATCCGGAAGCCCCTGATCCGCCAGTACCCGCTGCATCAGGCGGGCGCCAGAGGCTCGGTCATAGTGTTCGCCACTGTAGACCGCCCATTGTCCACTGCGACTCCGAGCCACATCCTCAAAGCCCTCGCGGCGCTCCCGTGTCATCGCCAGCGCCGGCACCGCATCAAGCCAGACCACCGACCCGGCGCCAGGTTCCAGCACCGAACGGGCCAGAGTGGCTGCGCCCTTACGATTGTCGCTCACCACGCAACTGACTACACCCGGTGATTGCGACCGGTCCACCGCGATCACCGGCAGGTCTTCCCGCTGCAACTGTTGGTAGAAGGGGTCATTCGGTGGCAGGGCACTCGCAACGATCAGGGCATCGCATCGCCTTGCCTTGAGAGAACGTGCCAGCTCGCGCTCGGTATCCGGGTCATCCCCGGATCCGGCAATCAGAAGCTGATAGCCCCGGGCGCGGGCACCCTGCTCCAGCAGTTTGGCCAGACGGGCGTAACTGGCGTTTTCCAGGTCCGGCAGGATAAACCCCAGAGTGCGGCTCGCCCCGCCACGCAGCGATGCGGCTTGCGGGTCGATCTGGAAGTGGTTGTCCCGCGCGACCGCCATCACCTTGTCGATAGTCACCGGCTTGATCCGGCGAGCCGGCCCCTGACCATTGATAACGTAGCTGGCTGTGGTGCGGGACACCCCCGCCAGGCGGGCAAGTTCTGCAAGGGTCATGGGGCCGATTCCTCCTGGGCACAGATTGCTTGATTTCTGATCATATCTGTTTCATGATTCATTTTATGTCTGCTGACACGATTCAGCAACTCCCATTTTCACTGGCAGTGACCAATATCCTGATCGTCAGTGCCGGCACCACACAACAACAAGGCGAGGCTACCCACATGCTGACGCTAACAGCCAATGATATCCGCCTGGGCTGCACTGCAACCGACTGGCAGGATGCCCTGAACCAGGCCAGCCAGGAACTGCAGGACGCAGGCCGGACCACTCCCGACTACCACGCGGGCATGCTGGCCAGGGAGCAACAGTCCTCCACCGTCCTTGGTAACGGCATTGCCATCCCCCACGGCACACCCGAAAGCCGCGACGCGGTTACCAGCACAGGCATCCGGGTGTTGCAGTTTCCAGGCGGCGTTACCTGGCATGACAACGCCACGGTGTACGTCCTGGTCGCCATTGCAGCCCAGTCAGATGAGCATCTGGATATCCTGCGCCACCTGACCCGCGTACTGGACAAACCCGGCTTGTCACGGAAGCTGGCCGAAGCCGATGACACCGAGGCGTTGGTGACCCTATTGTCGAAAGAGCCAGTGGTGCCTAAATGCGACGCTCAGACCCTTTGCCTGGGTGTTGACACCCGGGCCACCAGCGAACTGGCCATCAGCGCTGCTGCCCGGCTGCAGGGGTTGAGCTGTGTCGACGCCAGCTTTATGAAAGAAATTGTCAGCCAGCCACCCGTGGAGCTGGGCCAGGGGTTTTGGCTGGTTCACCACAGCGTTGGCAGTATCCGACCTGCGCTGGCACTGGCAACCCCCAAAGAACCCAGCGACGACCTCGCCGGCGTTTTCTGCCTGGCGGGCCCTGGCGACGACTGCCGCGAACTGCTGGAGCGTATCGATAATTTCCTGGCCCAGAACATCCCTCTGGAAAGCCAGTCCGTGGATGCTGTACTTTCCCGGCTTTCCGGTGAGCAAGCCAATGCGGTCAGCGACCGGGTACGCCTGCTGAATACCCATGGCCTTCACGCCCGGCCCGCCAAACAGCTGGTACAGGAAGCCCGTCAGCACAACGCAGACATTCGCATCCGCCTGGAAGACGGCGATGGCAATTCGGTATCGGCGACCAGTCTCACCCGGATCATCGGCCTCGGTGCCCGCAGAGGGCAAACCCTGATCATCTCCGCAACCGGCGACGATGCGGAACAGGCGGTAGAAGCCGTTTGCCAGTCCATTAATAACGGGCTAGGAGAAACCGTCTCCCCGCTTCGACAACAACAGTGCAAGCCGGCGCCTGCCGAACCGGAACCCGAACCTCTGATCGATGACGAACCCCTGAAAGCGGTCGCCGCCTCACCGGGCCTGGCTCTCGCACCCGCTTTTGTAATGCGTCAGCCAACGTTGGACTACCCGTCCACCGCCAGCGATGCCGGTGAACAGACCAGCCGGCTGGGCCGCGCCATCGACGAAGCCGATGGACAACTGCGCACGCTGATCCGCCAGGCCGAAGGCGGTGAGGCAGCGCCGATTCTGTCGGTGCATGTGGAAATGCTCCAGGACGACGATCTCTACCAGGCCGCCCTGGAAACCATCAACGAAGGCGCGTCCGCCGAAGCCGGCTGGTGGCACGCCATTGATACCGCCGCGCGGGCCCAGGAAGCACTGGCGGACCGGTTGCTGGCCGAACGGGCGGCAGATTTGCGGGATGTTGGCCGGCGCGTGCTGGCCAACCTCTGTGGGGTGGCCATGCCGACACCGCCGGACGAACCCTATGTACTGGTGGCGGACGATCTGGGCCCTTCCGATGTGGCAAGGCTGGACACCCAGCGCGTTCGCGGCCTGATCACAGCCCGTGGTGGCGCCACATCCCACAGCGCCATCCTGGCTCGGGCGCTGGGGCTTCCTGCCGTGGTCGGGGCTGGTGATCGAATCCTGACCATCAGCAACGGAACGGACCTGGTGGTCGACGGCGAACGCGGCTGCCTCGTGCCCAACCCCGGCGCCGAACGCCGCGACCGCATTGACCGTCGCCTGGACCAACTCACCCGCCTGCAGGCGGACGCCTACGAGTGCCGGAACGAGCCAGCCACCACCACCGACGGCCACACCATCGACGTATGCGCCAACCTTGGCAACACGGCCCACACCCCGGATGCCGTCGACCGGGGCGCCGATGGCATTGGCCTTTTGCGCACCGAGTTCATTTTCATGGAACACCCGGATGCGCCTGACCTGGACACCCAGGTGAAGGAATATCGCCATGCCTTCGACGCCCTCAACGGCCTGCCACTGGTCGCACGCACCCTCGATGTGGGTGGCGACAAGCCCCTGGATTACTGGCCCCTTCCCCATGAGGACAACCCCTTCCTTGGGCTGCGCGGTATTCGCCTGTCGCTGACACGACCGGAGATCCTCGAAACCCAGGTGCGCGCACTGCTGACGGCTGCCGACAACCGCCCACTGCGAATCATGTTTCCCATGGTCAAGGACCTGGAAGAGTTTCGCGCGGCCAAGGCCATCGTCGAACGGGTCCGCGCCGAGATTCCCTGCCAGGGCCTGCAGGTGGGCGTGATGATTGAAGTGCCCTCCTGCGCCCTGCTGGCCCACACCCTGGCACCGGAAGTGGATTTTTTCTCGGTGGGCACCAATGACCTCACTCAGTACACCCTGGCCATCGACCGTGGCCACGGCCAGCTTTCGGCCGAGTCCGACGGGTTGCACCCCTCGGTACTGCAACTGATCCGCATGACCGTCGAAGCCGCCCATGCTCACCAACGCTGGGTAGGTATCTGTGGCGAGCTGGCCTCCGACCCACAGGCTATTCCGGTACTGCTGGGCCTGGATGTGGACGAGCTCTCGGTGACCAGCCGGCGAGTGCCACTGGTCAAAGCCTGTATCCGAGGGCTGAGCCGGGAACACGCCCGTGAACAGGCGAAACTGGCGCTGGGCAAGGCCACCGCAGCCGAAGTGCGCGACGCCCTGGAGACACTGTAATGGCCCGCGTACTCACCATCACCCTGAACCCGGCTCTGGACCTCAATGCCGAAACCGACTCAATCCGGCTGGGTAACGTGAACCGCTCTCGGTCCACACGCCTGGAAGCTGCCGGCAAAGGCATTAACCTGGGCCGTGTGCTGTCACGTCTCGGCCATACCGTGACCGTGTCCGGACTGCTGGGAGAGATCAACGCCGCGCCCTTCGATCGCCTGTTCTCGTCTGACATCCTGGCAGACCACTTTGTCCGCATCCCCGGGCAGAATCGCATCAACGTGAAAATTGCCGAGGGCGATGGTCGTGTGACCGATCTGAACGGGCCCGGATTTGACGTACCCGCGGATGCCCTGGACCGATTAAAGGCACGCCTGGGTAACTTGAACAACAGGTTCGATGCCGTTGCCATTGCTGGCAGCCTGCCCGTCGGCTTTCCGCCCGAGGCACTGGCGGAACTGGTCACCCTGGCTCGCGAAGCAGACATCCCGGTGTGGCTGGATACCAGCGGCGCAGGCCTCACAGCCGGGCTTAAGGTGCTGCCAGACGGCATCAAGCCCAATACGGAAGAGCTGGCCGAATGGGCCGGGCACCCTCTGGAGAGCCTGGACGCCATCGCCGAGGCAGGTCGCTCACTTCAGGCCACCGGCATCGCCAATGTGGTGATTTCCATGGGCGAAAAAGGCGTGCTCTGGCTGTCGCCGAAGGGCAACTGGCAAGCGTCGCCACCGCCCGTGACCGCCACAAGCACCGTCTGCGCCGGAGACACTTTGCTGGCCGGAATGATTCACGGCCTGCTCGAACGTCACCACCCGGAACAGGTGCTGTCGACCGCCACCGCGCTGTCGGCCGAGTGCGTTCGCCACATTGGCGTTGGCGATCCAATGGCCGACGACTTCACCCAACTGATTCAGCAAACCCGCGTCACTCTCTTTACCCCCTGGCCCGGGCACAACAATGGGGAGATGCCATCATGAAACTGATCATTGTAACCGCCTGCCCTCAGGGCGTGGCCACCAGCTTCCTGGCGGCCCGGGCCCTGGAACGGGCCGCGCAGCAAAAGGGCTGGGAAGCCAGAACAGACATTCGCAGCCCGCAGCAACCACTGTCGTCCCTGCCCGAGGATGTCATCGAATCGTCGGATCTGGTCGTTGCCGCAACAGGAACACCAACGGACCTGAACGCCTACGCCAGCAAACGCCTCTATCAGGTCCCGGTAACGGCCGCCCTGCCCGATCCCGCGTCGATTCTGGACCAGGCCGAAAAGCAGGCCGAGCCCTATCAACCAACAGAGGCTTCACAGCCCGAGCCTGCCACCTCAGGTAGCGCAGGCAAACGCATTGTCGCCGTCACCGCCTGCCCCACCGGTGTTGCCCACACTTTTATGGCGGCAGAAGCCCTGACCGCCGCCGCGACCGCTGCTGGCCATCAGATCCGCGTGGAAACCCAGGGCTCCGTGGGCGCCCAGGATCCACTGACCGCTGAGGAAATCGAGGCGGCGGATCTGGTGATCCTGGCCTGTGATATCGAAGTCGACCCCAGCCGTTTTGCCGGCAAGCGCCTTTGGCGCACGTCCACCGGCAGCGCCCTGAAAAAACCGGGGCCCACCATTGATGAAGCCATGACCAATGCCTCTGTCGAGGAAGGCCAGAAAAAAGCGACCTCAGGAGGTGGTGGCGAGAAACGCGGCCCCTACAAGCATTTGCTGACGGGCGTATCTTTCATGCTGCCCATGGTGGTGGCCGGCGGCCTGCTGATCGCCCTGTCGTTTGTGTTCGGCATTGACGCATTCGAAGAGGAAGGCACCCTGGCAGCCGCGCTGATGCAGATCGGCGGCGGCACCGCCTTCCAGTTGATGATTCCTCTGTTGGCCGGCTATATCGCCTGGTCCATTGCCGACCGGCCAGGCCTGGCGCCGGGCATGATCGGTGGCTATCTGGCCAGTACCCTTGGCGCCGGTTTTCTTGGTGGCATCATCGCCGGATTCCTGGCCGGTTATGTGGCGCGCTTCATCAGCCAGAAACTGCCGATGCCAGAGAGTGTCGAATCCCTCAAACCCATCCTGATCATTCCGCTGCTGGCCAGTCTGGTCACCGGCCTTGGCATGATCTACGTGGTCGGCGAACCCGCTGCCGCCCTGATGGATGGGCTGACCAGTTTCCTGGAAGGCATGGGCACCACCAACGCCATCCTGCTGGGTGGCATTCTCGGAGCCATGATGTGCTTTGACCTGGGCGGGCCGGTGAACAAGGCCGCCTATACCTTCGGTGTCGGTTTACTCTCAGAAGGCAGCGGTGGTTCGGCCCCCATGGCGGCGATCATGGCCGCGGGCATGGTGCCGGCCATCGGTATGGGTGTGGCGAGCTTTATTGCTCGCGCCAAGTTTGCAGAGGCCGAACGGCAGGCCGGGCGGGCCTCCTTTGTGCTGGGGCTGTGCTTTATCTCTGAAGGTGCGATCCCCTTCATGGCCAAAGACCCACTGCGAGTTATCCCGGTGTGCATGGTGGGAGGCGCCATCACCGGAGCCCTGTCCATGCTGTTCACCGTCAAACTCATGGCACCCCACGGCGGTCTGTTCGTGCTCGCCATTCCCAATGCGGTAAGCACGGTACTGCCCTATGTGGCCGCCATTGCCATCGGTTCGCTGGTGATCGGGTTTGGCTATGCCATGATCAAGACCGGCAAGGCCGAGGTGGCAACCGCCTCCTCTTAGCAGACCTCCCCTCCGGGGGCGCTTGACGCCCCCGGTATTTGCGGCGATGGTATCCGCCAGATCCACACACAAGGACGCCGTGATGAAAATTCTGTCTGCCCTGATCCTGGCGATTGCCGCCATTGTTTCCGCATCGCTCATCGCCGACGGCCTGACCGGGCTACGCACCGGAGACCGGTTCGTCACCGTCAAGGGCGTTGCGGAACGGGAGGTACAGGCGGACCTTGCACTGTGGCCCCTGCGTTTCGTCGCCACCGGCAACAGCCTGGAGGAAGCTCGCGAGAAGGCCCACAGCAGCCGCGAAGCCATCATGGCGTTTCTCAAGCTGCAGGCCATCGACACCGACGCGGTGGAACTGCAACGTCTGGACGTCACGGACACCCGCGCCAATCCCTACCAGGAAAGCAACGGCCAGAAGTTCATCATCAACCAGACCCTGATGGTTCGCAGCGACGACATCGATCGCATTCGCCAGGCCGCGCAGTCTGTCAGTGAATTGGTGGATTCCGGCGTAATACTCTCCTCCGATTATGGCCCGGGTGGGCCGACTTACCTGTTTAACCGGTTGAACGACATCAAACCCGAGATGATTGCCGAGGCAACCGCCGCCGCCCGCGAGGCCGCCGCACAGTTCGCCAGGGATGCCAAAACTGAATTGGGGAACCTGCGCCGCGCCAATCAGGGCGTGTTCCAGATCCTGGCCCGAGACCAGGCACCAGGCGTCAGCGAAGGCCAACAGCCGATTAAAACCGTCCGGGTGGTGACCACCGTGGAGTACTATCTTAAATAGGCAGTCGCCACCGGCTACTGGGTCTGCACCATTTCATCGGTAACCTGATAGCGGCCGGCCAGCCAATGCAGGATCTCGCTGGCGGCCGGGTGATCAAAGCGGCGATAACATTCCGCCAGCGCCTGATGGCGTTCGGTACCGATCCTGTGCAAGCCGGCATCCTGCAACAGCAGCAGATCGGCCTGTACCTGCTGCGCCAACTCTTTGCCCAACACTTCCTCGGCGGCCAGTTGGAAGGCCTTGCCATACTGGTAGCCGGGCCCCTGTTTGTAGCTACGGGCCAGGGTGATGGCCGGAATCGCAGTGAGGGTTGGCTGTAACGCGGGATTAATGGCGTGGCCCGAGAGATACGGGCCGTTGGCCGCCGGCCGGCCGGTAAATGCCCGCAGGTGCAGATGGCGGGACATACGGTCGCCGTCGTTCACCGGGTAGTTATCCCACAGTACCGGCTTGCGCCCCAGCGCTTCTGCAACACGCTGCAGATGGCCCGGCGATATCTCCCGCGAACACACCTCCTCGCCCGTCCAGAACACCTGCACGGACGGGTCCAGTGCCTTGCCAAGATCTTCCAGGTAATGCTCGGGACGGGGACCGAACACCCGGTCCAGAACCGGATCGTCGGAGTAGTAGCTGGGGCAGACCGTCAGTTGATCCGCCGCGCTGCGTTCTGCTACCCAATGAATAATGTCCGCCTGTCGGGCCGCCAATTCCGGCGTATCGCTTTTCATGTCATCAAACAGGATCGCCAGGTCGGTGATACCCAGTTGATCAAACGCTGCCAGCTTTTGCGTCAGCGCGGTTTTCGCCGAGTCATCGAAATTGTTGAACACCTCGAACGGGCTCAGGCCAATGCCGAACCGGACTCCGTGACTGCGACAAAACCGCGCGAAATCGGCCAGCTCATCGGCCTCCGCTTGTGGATGCGGCTCGTTCCACCGGCGCCGGAGAAAAGCGTCCGCCTTGGGCGCGTACCAATAGTTGCGGTAACCATGGGGAGCCAGTGCCGCAACCAGCTGCCGACGCTCTTCCCAGCTCCACAACGGGCCATAGAAGCCTTCGATGATTCCCAGTGGGGGTTGCTCTGCCATGGGCGTTTCCATTTCGCGAGTACACAGATAGTTTATCGTCCAGAGGGTATCTCATCAGGCTGTGGGGGTCACCGGACAAGTTTAGCAATGTCGGCTAGACTTCTCTTACTGATGATGTAGTGATGAGTAGTAATGAGCAGTGGCGATTCACATCCGCTCTCCGATTACCCATGTGGATAAGGAGCCTGGCAAATGGACATTAAAAGCTTTGAAGACCTGATTGAGTGGGCTCGCGAGCTCCACGCCCACCTGTCCCGATGTTTGTCGGAGTGCTCAACAAAGAACAAGGAGGAGCGAGCCCGGGCACTGCTGACGTATCTGTCGGACCATGAGGCCGAACTGGAGCGCATCACAGCGGAGTTCGAGAAACAGGCCGATTCAAAGGCTCTGAAAACAAGACTCTACGACTACCTGAACGACGAACACAAAGCCATCAAAACCCACCGCACCTGCGATGATCACTACGCCAGTCTCGACTTCGACAGCATTGTCCGAGAGGTGTTCGACTTCCATGACCAACTGATCGACCTGTATGACAGCCTGGCCGGCAAGGCCGAAATTCCGGAAGCGAAAGAACTCGCTGAATCCCTACGCGCCATGGAGGAGAACGAAGCCATGAGGCTGGCGAGGCAGATTGGCATGATGGATGACGTCTGAGTTCTTCCACTCTCTGAGCGTGAAAACTGGAAATCGCGAGCTATCGATAGTACTGTATATATAACGCTATGTTGGCGTTGGCTGTTGGTTTGCACCGATCGCAATTCGGAGCCAAGCCTCTTCAGAAGGTTGAGCGCATTCAAATAGCCGCCGCCATGCCAGATAGCTCGGCAGATATGCCGTCCCAACCCCATGAAACCGCGCCATCCAGCCCTTCAATCGACTCATGTAACTGTTGACGTTCTGTATGTGGTATTCCTTGCCGATCACTCTCTGATTATCGAGTGTGACCAGTCTGTGGTGGGCAATGCCGTGCTCGATGGAAAAGGTTTTATACCAGCTGTGACCATCTGAGCATAGAATCGAGTCAGGATTGATAATCGGCGTCAGAAAAGCATGAACCGTCGGTTTGTTTAATGCAGGATCCACCAGATCACTGATGTGACCGTTGCGGTCCCGTGCAATAAGTACTGGAATTTTGTCCGCTTTATGCTTCCTGTTACTTTGCCCGCCACGCTTCCTGGAACTGCGATGGGTGATGTTGCGTTTGCCTTTGCAGGACTCGGCAAAGAAGGTTTCATCCACTTCGACAATGCCGGAAAGGGCATTCGCGTTGGCGTTTGCACTGGCCGTTAGAAAACGGTGACGCCACCGGAAAGCTGTCTTTAAATCAATGCCTACTCGGCCTGCCGATACCCGCAGGGTCAGGCTGTCTCGCATGCATCGCAAATAATCAAACCACTTGTTTCGGTGATGCAGCCTGGCCAGCGATGTTCCTGTAACGGCATTAAAGGTTTTATGGCAAGTCAGGCTCTGGCATCGATATCGCTGCAATCCACCAGAATGACCCCATTTGATAAGGTGCTCATCACCACAATGGGGGCATAGACGGTGAGATCTGGCGGTTTCAAGCAAGGTATGAGCCTGAGCATTGATTTGCCCAAGAAGCTGACTGGCAAGGTGTTGCTTGAGGTCAACCGGGAGGTTGGCCAAGGTCTTTTCGAGGGCGTTAACATCAGCTCTTTTCATGGTGCGCTCCATCGAAGTACTATTTATACAGTAGTATATACAGTATTCTTAGAGCGTACCAACAGCCGAAGCAAACATAGCCATATATAAACAGTATCGAGAGTTTGCCATGAAGACTCGCGCGACGCCGCTCAATCCACAGAATCGTTTCCAGCCCATAGTGACGGACCGCCAATACGATGATGGCTGGTATCAGGACCCCGCTGACGATACCTGCCCGGACTCACTGGCAACCGAAGTGGTGGATGAACAGGTGCGTACGATCATCAGTCGCAACCAGTCGCCCGATGTGCCATTCGACCAGTCCATAAACCCGTACCGGGGCTGCGAGCATGCGTGCATATATTGCTTTGCCCGGCCTACCCATGCGTACTGGGACATGTCGCCGGGGCTGGACTTCGAAACCCGGCTGATCGCCAAACCCAATGCTGCGGAACAGCTTCGAAGGGAGCTCGATAAACCCGGCTACCGTGTGTCGCCGATTGCCCTTGGCGTGAATACCGATGCCTATCAGCCTACGGTACACGCACACAGTTGACACGCTAAGGTACACGCACCATATTGTGAAAACTGTATGGGCATCGCTATGTTGGCGTTGGCTGTTGGTTTGCACCGATCGCAATTCGGAGCCAAGCCTCTTCAGAAGGTTGAGCGCATTCAAATAGCCGCCGCCATGCCAGATAGCTCGGCAGATATGCCGTCCCAACCCCATGAAACCGCGCCATCCAGCCCTTCAATCGACTCATGTAACTGTTGACGTTCTGTATGTGGTATTCCTTGCCGATCACTCTCTGATTATCGAGTGTGACCAGTCTGTGGTGGGCAATGCCGTGCTCGATGGAAAAGGTTTTATACCAGCTGTGACCATCTGAGCATAGAATCGAGTCAGGATTGATAATCGGCGTCAGAAAAGCATGAACCGTCGGTTTGTTTAATGCAGGATCCACCAGATCACTGATGTGACCGTTGCGGTCCCGTGCAATAAGTACTGGAATTTTGTCCGCTTTATGCTTCCTGTTACTTTGCCCGCCACGCTTCCTGGAACTGCGATGGGTGATGTTGCGTTTGCCTTTGCAGGACTCGGCAAAGAAGGTTTCATCCACTTCGACAATGCCGGAAAGGGCATTCGCGTTGGCGTTTGCACTGGCCGTTAGAAAACGGTGACGCCACCGGAAAGCTGTCTTTAAATCAATGCCTACTCGGCCTGCCGATACCCGCAGGGTCAGGCTGTCTCGCATGCATCGCAAATAATCAAACCACTTGTTTCGGTGATGCAGCCTGGCCAGCGATGTTCCTGTAACGGCATTAAAGGTTTTATGGCAAGTCAGGCTCTGGCATCGATATCGCTGCAATCCACCAGAATGACCCCATTTGATAAGGTGCTCATCACCACAATGGGGGCATAGACGGTGAGATCTGGCGGTTTCAAGCAAGGTATGAGCCTGAGCATTGATTTGCCCAAGAAGCTGACTGGCAAGGTGTTGCTTGAGGTCAACCGGGAGGTTGGCCAAGGTCTTTTCGAGGGCGTTAACATCAGCTCTTTTCATGGTGCGCTCCATCGAAGTACTATTTATACAGTAGTATATACAGTATTCTTAGAGCGTACCAACAGCCGAAGCAAACATAGCCATGGGCATCCAGCTATGGGAAAGCCGGGAAATTTCTCCAGAGAAGAACTCAACTCCACCGCTTACCTCTCAAAAATCCGCATCTTTATCCCACGAAAAGTAGTTTTTGAGGATAAAAACCGCGCAACCTTCTCGTCCTACCGATTCCAAGACCCATATTCGCTCTCAGGCATACGAGACGATGGGATTATCCGTAACTTTCCGATTCTCTTCAGAGGAAACGGCGAACCCTGGGACATCGCTAATCTGTATCTCATGAATAAAATGGCCGAAATGGCCAAATTCGACCAAGTGTCGGTTGATACTCTTGAAACTCATGCCGTTCACCTCCTGGGATTTCTTCGATGGCTAGAGGACAGCAACTCGAGAGGAAACGAAATAAACGAATACACCTTTCCTAATGAGCCCCATAACCGAGTTACCTATGTTTATCGCCGTTATCTGATGCGCCAACTCAGACAGACGCCACAATCTTTATCTTTAAACGTCGCAAGCACCCGAATGGGAGTCGTTGTCGCTTTTTATAGAGCCCTGATCATCGGAGGGCTTGTTGAGAGTTCGAAATTACCCAACCCTCCTTAAGAGAAACGAGTAGCTGGGATTCCGTACATTAACCCGCAAGGTCTCGCGAGGATCAAAGAGGTTCAAACAACTGACCTTTCTATCGGCGTACCCAGAAGAGATCAGATCGCTGCCCCAGAACACCTTAACGACGGTGAGAAGTTGCGACCTCTCGACTCAAAGGACCAAAAGATCATCGCTGATAAGCTGAGCAAATATGGAAATTACTGCTTTGAGCTAATGATGCTTTTTGCTGTTGAAACCGGGGCACGCAAGCAGACGGTTTGCAAGCTGAGAATTCATCATCTTAAGAACATTCTAAAGAAACAGACAGGGCAAGAGTTGCGGCTCAAGGTCGGCGCAGGTCGCGAAGCGAACGTTCATATTCTCGAAAGAATGACCAACACTTCCTCAACACCGCTTTTGTGAACGTCTGCCTGGACTCCGAATGACTTTAACGTCATTATCGCGCCAATCGCCATGGTCTTGAATGACTTGATCATGCTTGAAACTCCGTTATGTTTAATCGACTAATTTCCAGCTTAAGCTATCCCTCCAGAGCCTGAGCTTCAGTGACAAAGTCACGTTAGCCGGCCGATAGATGTACCGCCCAATCGGGATAGGGGGGAGCCATAAGGCTCCACCCCTCCCCCACCACCCGGCATGCGGGTCCGCACCGGGCGGTTCGAGAAGTTGAGGTTTCACGAGAGTCTCGGCACTCCCAATCGATCGAAGTAGGCAATCGTCAGCACAGTATGAATGGCAGAGCGACTGTTGTGCCACCAGCGACGGCTCAGGGCCGCCACGGATTCAGCAACCCAGGAACTCGCGCCCAAGCGGACCAGTTCCCGGTAGATCGTCGTGCCCCGTCGCCAGTGCCGGAGATGGAGCATTCTCAGTCGGCGACGTATCCACTCATCCAGTGATCGCCAGATGCGTGGCGTTTGCGCCAGCCTGAAGTACCCTTTCCAGCCGAGCAGGTAGCTGCGGAGCTTCTCCACCACTTGTGTAACACTGCGACCACCTGATCCCCGGGTCAGTTGCCTGATCCTGAGTTTGAACGACTGTAACGCTTTCGTTGATACCGCGCGCCGGACGTCTCCGTCTCTGGTTTGCCATAAGGCATACATAGCCAAGGAACTTGCGACCGAACACGCTGGTTACCGCACTTTTGGATTCATTGATCTTAAGGTGCAGCTTGTCGTAACAACGACGGAGCAATCGCATTACCCGCTCTCCCGCTTTATGACTGCGAACGTAGACGTTGCAGTCGTCGGCGTAACGAGCGAAGCAGTGCCCCCGGCGTTCCAGCTCTTTATCCACCTCGTCCAGCAGAACGTTGGCCAGTAACGGCGACAACGGTCCGCCTTGCGGCGTGCCCTCGTGCCGATCCATGACCACGCCGCCATCCATGGTGCCTGCGTTCAGATACGCCCGAACCAGCCGGATGACGCCGGGGTCGTTTGTGCGTTTCTTCAGACGGTCGATCAGGATGTCGTGGTTGACCCGGTCGAAGAACTTCGACAGATCGACGTCCACCACGATATGGCGGCCCTGCCGGGCGTAATGCTGTGCAGCCAACACGGCGTCGTGGGCCCGACGGCCCGGACGAAAGCCGTAGTTGTGCTCGCTGAAGGTGGGATCAAACCGAGGTTGCAGCACTTGCAGCAGTGCCTGTTGGATCAGACGGTCGGTGACGGTGGGGATACCCAGTTCCCGTTCACTGCCGTCCGGTTTCGGGATGCCTGCCCGATGAACGGGGTTCGGTTGATAGGAGCCCTCCAGCAGTTGCTGCCTGAGCTCTGGCCACGTCCATCTCAGGTATTCGGCGGTCTGGACAATGTCCAGTCCATCGACACCCGCAGATCCCTTGTTGGCCTTCACGCGCTTCCATGCCCGCTGCATATTCTCTCGTGCGAACGCCTGCTCAAGCAGGCTTCGCCCTACGCCCTCCGATTCTTGTGGCGGGAGTCCTGTTTCATCACTGGTCACGCCCGGCAAGGCTTCACCTTCCCTTGTTGCAACCCGCCCCGCTGACGCGGGCATCTGATGCTCTACAGTACTCATCGACAAGGCGTTTGACGCTCCTTCTCGTTCAGCCCTTCACCCTGAATAAGCGGCTACTATGGCCTCTGCTGACTTCTCGCTCCGTGTTACCACGTCGCCCTTTCAGGCATGAGGCGAGATCTCCCCGGGTAAGAACACACTCCTTCACCGCACAACCGCCGGATTTACACCACCTCGCCTTGGCCACAAGAGCTTCGCGGCTTTTGGCCCGCTCACCCTGCTCGGCAATGCCTCATATCCGATTCTTGTTCATCGGCTCACGGTTTACGCTCCACGCTTCCTCTCCACGGTCGGTCACCCTTCCGCAGTTGCGCTTCACTTCGTTCGCTGTGGCCAGCTCACGGGAGGACTTCCACCTCCAGGAGTGCGCCCGTGCCGGGCGCACCATCGAGTAGGGTGAGGCGACACCGCCTCATCCCTCTCACAGAACCGTACATACGGGCCACGTATACGGCTCATGCCATTAACTTACCCCGAACTCGGGAACAGTGATGCCGGTTTTGACCTTCGTAAGATCCATCAACTTCAGGTCATTGTGCAAGTAGGTGTTGGGCAGGGCCAGACTGGCCAGTGGGGACGCCGCATTGCGCCAGCTTTGCATCTTGATGTGCCGGAACGGGGGCTTGTAGCCCAACTGTTTCAGCCTCCGATGCAGCCGGCTCGGCTTCTTCCACTGCTTGAGCTGGATGCAGCGCAGTCGCCGCCTTAACCAGCTCATCACCTGCTTCAGCACCCGCGCGCAGTTTGCCACCCGGAAGTAGCTGGCAAAGCCCCGTAGCACCGGGTTCAGCTCGCGGATGATCGCCGCAAGCCCGATGCCCCGGTTTCGCTTCGTCAGCGCTTTCAGCGTCTGCTTGAGCTTCACCACCTTCTTGTCCTGGATGCGGGTGTAGTTCATGTGGATCACCACGCCCAGGAACTTCACCCCCTCATCGCTGTGGGCGATGTGGGTTTTGGTGGCGTTAACCGTCAGCTTCAGCTTCCCTTCCAGGTAGCTTTGGGCCACCCGTAACGCATTCTCCGCGCCCGCTCGTGAACCGCACAGGATCAGGATGTCGTCCGCATAGCGGACGATCCGGTGACCCCGCGCCTTCATGAACTGGTCGAAGGCGTCCAGATAGACGTTCGCAATCAGCGGACTGATCACGCCGCCCTGCGGGCTTCCCAGCTCCGTGTCTTCAAGGTGGTACCCCACCATCACCCCGCTTTCCAGACACTGGCGCAACAGTGACAGAACACTGCCGTCCGTGATCCGTTGGCGGAACTGGCGGATGATCAGATCGTGGTTTAACGTGTCGAAGCATTTCGACAGGTCCATATCCACAACCCAGTCACGACGGTAGCGGCGGATGAACCGCTCCGCCTTGCCAATGGCATGGTGACCACTGCGTCCCGGACGGTACCCGTAGCTCGACGGGTGGAAGTCCGGCTCGAAGATCGGTTCGATGATGCTGCGCAACGCCTGTTGCACCACCCGGTCCCGAACCGTCGGAATGCCCAGCAGACGCTCACCGCCGTCATCCTTGGCGATGGCTACGCGTCTGACTGGCTGCGCCCGATAGCGCTTTTCCTTCAGCTCGAGCAACAGGCACGACAGCTCCACCTCCAGATCCGCCTCAAACGCACTCAGGCTCTGCCCATCGATTCCGGCCGCGCCCTTGTTGCGTTTGATGTGTCTGAAGGCTTCATACAGGCGCTGTTTTGACAGCAATTGCCCGTACAGACTGTAGTATTTCCTCATGCCTGCTCATCTCTGTGGTGACGGCTTCGAGGATCGGTCTGGCTGCCGGTCTGTTTCAAGCAATCCGTCCGGGTACTAGCACTCTGGCAATCTGCCGCCACGGTATCGCTTTACTCCCTTGCCCGGAGAACACCGAAGCCACTACGTTCCCGCAGCACCTCAATGCACGTCCCTGCCCCGTCGGGCAGCTTGTGAGCGCAGCGTCCACCTGTTCGCTCGTCGTCCGTCACTCTCGTTAATGACTTCCGCCCTTCGCATCCGACCAGAGCTTTTGACCCTGGCCGGTCCGCTGAACCTCCGTCAGCGGTCGTTCCGGTTTTGTCCTCCACGCTGTTACCAGGCTTCTCAGGCCGGAACTTCCTCACTACTACGGCATCATCTGCCACCTCGCACCGACTGCGGCCTCGGCTTTCGCCTTGCGCCACAGCCTCCGGCGTCGCCGGATTCGGTGTCAGGCTTCCCCGGTTACTGCACCGGCTCCCTGTTAACGATGCCACCCTCAAGCACAGCCCAGGTCTGACTGAGTATCGGGCTTCGCGTTATTTTGCACGCTGACCCACCTGGACTGCCGAAACAGGTTCACTTGCGTTGTGTACCGTTAACTTCCTATGGCTTCCTTCAGACCCCACCGTTGGCCAGTGACGCCCTTGCCAGTCGGATTGTCTTCCCCTCAGTCGGGGTGACGCCACCTTCTTTCAGATGGCCGGGTTTGCCGGCTTCGCCGGGCAAACAAAAAAGCCGGACTTTTCGGCCCGGCAAAAGGGTATGCATTCAGTTTGGATCTCTATCCCCAGGCTGCGCCCTCGAGCGCGTCCAGCGGAATTTTAAGGTATCGCTTGCCGTTCGCCTCCGGCTCTGGCAGTTGCCCACCTCGGGTATTCACCTGCAATGCATGCAGGATCAATTTGGGCATGGGCAGCTCACTGTCGCGGGTATTCCGGAATTCAACGTATTCGGATTGCGAGGCGTTCGTCAGATGCTTGTTGGTTCTCTTCTGTTCCGCGACGGTGCTCTCCCATTCAGGGTCTCGGCCGCCGGGCATGTAATCGTGGCCGGTAAACAGCCGAGTCTCATCCGGTAATGAAAGGATGCTCTGAATGGATTCCCACAGTTGCCGAGCGTCACCGCCGGGGAAGTCTGCACGGGCTGTGCCGAAGTCGGGCTGAAAAATCGTGTCATGCACAAACGCTGAATCACCAATCACATAGGTGACTGAGGCTTTGGTGTGGCCCGGCGAGAACATCACTTGACCCCGCAGGTTTCCAATCTTGAGTTCGTCATCTGCCCGAAACAGATGATCCCACTGTGAGCCGTCAGCTGGAAAATCTGGCCAGTTGTAGATGTCTTTCCAAAGCTCCTGAACGTCAGTCACATAACCGCCGATCGCCGTCGGTGCTCCGGTTTTTTCGCGGAAATATTGTGCTGCGGAAAAGTGGTCGGCGTGAGGATGTGTGTCCAGAATCCACTGTACGTTAAAACCGTTTTCAGTTACGTAAGTCAATAGCTCATCCGCATGATGAGTCGCCGTGGCTCCGGACTTTTCATCGTAATCCAGCACTGGATCAATGATGGCGCACTGCTTGGTCTCCGGGTCGCTAACCACATATTGAACACTGAAGGTGTGAGGATCAAAGAAACCGGCGACATCCGGAGTGCCGGCATGTTTTGCAGGTGACAGGCTGAAAGTCTTCATCGTTGTCTCCTCTGTGCGCATTTACAATGTTTGTCCACCAAGCTAACTTTAGGTTATTACTATATATTTTATTTTTCTAATTGATAAAAAACATCGAAGACATACGCACAGGCTACTGCGTCGCTACCACTAACGACTGATGTCTACCTTTAACCCGACGTCGTGGCGCCTCTATTGCGCGCTGCCAAGGTCAGGGCATCTTACTACCCATGATTTCTTCCAGTTCGTCTGGCCGAGGTGCCCCCTGCTTCTTCAGTACGTTACCGTTGCTGTTGCGGTAGTAGGTGCTCGGTGTGGCGCTCAGGCCAAGACTGGACATCAGCTTGTTGTTGGCCTGAATCTGCTTGGCATGGTCGCTGACGATCTGCCGGTCTACCTCAATACCGCCCTCGCTGTAGCTCTGCTGATTTTCAGCCAATGCAGCGCTCGGATTTTCCGATCCGATAATAGTCGCGGCTTTCGGCAGACTATCCTGCTTCAGGATACCAACCAGGATGTGGCGAAGTTGTACCCGGCCAGTATCAATCCAGGGCTCTGCAGCCTGTCGAAAACGGTGGCAATACGGGCAGTTGGGGTCGGTGAAAGTATATATCACCACCGGTGCATCAGCGTCGCCATCGCGTACCCAGTCAGCATCCTCCAGTTGGCGCCAGGCGTTTTCGTTTTGCGGCCCGAGCACCAACTCCTGAATTTTTGGTTCGGTCAGATTGTTACCCTTTTCGTCGAGCATGGGGCCGACGACTACGTGTTCTTTGTCCGGAGTCAGGTAAAACGCAACTCCACGGCCCTGCATATCACCGACATAGCCGATCATGCCGCCGGGAGCATCAAAGGTGCCCTTTATCGAAACACCACGATCTATCAACTGCTGTACCGCAGGTGGATAGCTTTGTGCGGCCACTGGCAGGCTATAACCGGTGGTGACCAGGGTTGCACTCAACAGAGCGCTTTTCAGCAGGGTGTTCAAAGGTTTCATATTAGCCTCCGGAGTCAGTTTCTGGGCGTTCAAAGCGTTCAAGGTTATGGGCCAGCGACGCAGCAGACAGTTCGCCCGTATGGGCGTTCACCTGCCGTCCCTGGGCATCGTAGAAAAGGGTGGTCGGCAAGACATGACTGCCTGTTGTCCGACCCATGTTGGTGCGAATATCCGTAATCACGTTGCGGAGGGATAGACTGTACTGGTTCAGAAAACGTTTGATGGTTTCAGGCTGTTCGCCCTGATTAACAAAGACAAAAGTAATGTCAGGGTTCTCTTTCTGGGCTTTGTCCAGCACCGGCATCTCGCGAATACAAGGCGGGCACCAACTGGCCCAGAGGTTCACCACCATGGGTTTTCCATCAGCCACTTGTGGCAATGTGGTCGGTCTGCCGTCCAGATGAGAGAGGGGCGAGTCGGGGAGCTGCCGGGATTGGCCTTCCATCAGGACAATCAACAGCGAAACCGTACCCCAGGTTAATAACCCGGCGGCGGCTGCACTGCCCAGTGGGAAGCGGATCGCAGAATTGCGCCAGAGTTTCCACGCCAGCATAGCTAAGGCACCGATCAGCCCGGCGATCATGTCAAAGCCGCCATCCCGAATATCGACTATTCCCAACAGATCCGCCTGGTAGTACTCGAAATAGCGCAGAACGAACCCGATGCGCGCGGTCACCATGGCCGTCAGAAAGATATCGGATAGTGGTCCGGTAACGGGAATCTGCGCCTTGCGGCCGACAATGCCACCGACGATCAGGGCAATGACAAACGCAATCATCAACAGCGCCTGGTCCAGTGACAAAGCAAACGGACCAAGGTTAATGCTTGGCATAGGGGCTCCTTCAGGATTGACGTGCCCGGGTCAGGCGTTGGAGAAACACCTCGGCGGAAACCTCTCCGGTGGTGCGTTGTGTCCGGTACTCCTGGCCATCCGGCCCGATAATAAGGATGGTGGGTGGACCAACCACTTCCAGATGTTTCATAAGTTCCTGATCCAGAGAGTCATTGGCTGTAACATCGGCGCGAAGCAGCTGCATGTCAGATAGGGCGGACACTACGGCGGTATCGCCAAACACTTCCTCTTCGATGATCTTGCAGGACACACACCAGTCTGCGTAGAAGTCCACCAGTGTCCACTGGCCGTTGGCTCCGGCCTCAGCAAGCGCCCGATCCAGATCACCCACCGATTTGAAACTTTCGAAGGCTGCATGTTGTTCTTCGCTCGCTCTGCTGTCACTGCCCGTGGCGACAAACGCCTTCAGTGGTTGCCAGGGCTGGATACCCCCTGCAGCCGCACCGGTCATCATCAAGGCACCCCAGAACATGGTCACCACGCCCGCACTGGCGGCTAGAGAGCGTAGCGGTGTGATTTGTGAAACCCCGCGGGCAATGTGTAAGAGTGAGAGCCCCAGAGCGAGAGTGAGTGCCCCCCAGAGTGCAAGGACCAGGGCATCATCCAGAATGCGTTCGAGAAAATATACTGTGGTGCCAAGCAAGATGAAGCCAAACGCTGCCTTTACACTGTCCATCCATTTTCCGGGTCTGGGTAGAAATCCAGACCCAACGGTTGCCAGAGCAATCAACGGAGTCCCCATGCCCAGACCCAGTGCCAGAAGCGCCAGACCGCCAAGCACTCCATTGCCAGTGTCTGCGATGTAGAAAAGCGCACCGGCCAATGGAGCGGTCATGCAAGGACTGGCCAGCAGTGCGGCAATCACACCCATGGCTGCGGCACCAACAAGGCTGCCACCCTCCTGACGGTTACTGATGCGGGCCAGCCGATCACGCAGAAAAGCGGGTAGTTGCAGTTCGTATAGACCGAACATGGATAGCGCCAACAATACAAACACCACCGCAACAAGAATGATGAACACCGGCGCCTGTAGCATTGCCTGAAGATTGGCGCCTGCAAGTGCAGCAGCGACACCCAATAGCGAGTAGGTGATCGCCATGGTCACAACATAAACGCCGGATAGAGCAAACGCCCTGCCTCGTCCCGCCTGATTGCCGACGATCACGGTCGACAATATCGGAATCATCGGTAGCACACACGGAGTAAATACGAGTAGCAGGCCCAAGCCAAAAAATACTGCGAGATTCAATAACAGACCGCTGGAAGCCAGTTGTTGAGTCAGTGATTGATCGGTAGCCAGTTCGCCCTGTCCTCCGTCTGGCCCACTAACAGGGGTGACATTGTTGACGGTTGAGGGAGCAGATTTCGTGGGATTGCCGCTGAAATCCACAGTTGCCATCTGTGGCGGGTAGCATAGGCCAGCATCAGCACAACCCTGCCAGGTAAGTTCAAGAGCCGTGGCATTACCGGGATTGATCAGGATTTCGGCGTGGTTATAAAACACCTCTGACTCGCCGAAGAATTCATCATGAATAACCGTGCCGGTGGGGTAACGGATGTCTCCCAGGTCACCGCCTGAGCCCTCGATGGCGAGGCGTTTGCGGTATAGATAATATTCCGGTGCGATCTCCCAGGCTAGCGTTAGCGTGCCGTCAGTATTTTCCTGAATGTCATACTGGAAGGCCTCTTGGGCCGACAGGAAGTCATCATTACCATCAAGCAAGGACTGGCCGACAGTTGGCCAACTCGCAGTCAAAGCCAGGAAAGCCGATAAGATTCGTATCCAGAGTCGGATTACTCGCACGCAATACTCCCGTCTGTATTGATAATGGATCATCTGGGGCGCAGACGGGAGCTTCAGGCACCTGGATTAAGTCAACATTAAGAGCCAAGCGGAATGCTCAGCAGACAGACTGGGAAAACAGGATAAAATAGGATAACTTAATGATTTAATTTATCTTTTAGAATTGATCATTATATCAAATACTTGTCCTCGCACACCGCTGATATATTTCTCAGTTTCACTTCATATTCGTCTAGCCAACCACCAGCCAACGACCATCGACAGTAACAACGCCACGAGAGGCCAGGTTATACCACTTATTGACGCAAAGGCCGGGCCCGGACAATAACCTGATAGACCCCAGCCTATCCCAAACACAGCGGCACCAATCAATAAACGGGTATCAATATCACGACGTGTGGGCACGATAAACGTTTCTGCGAACAGAGGGCCCTGGCGCCGGAACACCAATCGGTAGCCGATAAACGTTGTTATCACGGCTCCGCCCATCACAAATATGAGCGTTGGGTCCCAGCTACCGAAGACGTCGAGAAAGCCCTGTACACGTTGGGGGTCGGTCATACCGCCAATAGCCAGACCCAGGCCAAACAACAAACCAGCCAGGTAACCAAAAATCAGTTTCATAAAGAGTGTCCTGTCATGAGTCTGACGACGTAAACGGTTACAACACCCGTTAAGAGGAAAACCAACGTTGCCAGTATGGATCTGGGGGATAGCCTGGCGATACCACAAACACCATGTCCGCTGGTGCAACCGTTGCCGATACCAGACCCCACGCCCACCAGAAAGCCAGCTACAACCATCAGCGGCACGCCACCAATGGGGTTGCCGACCACGGCCTCCGGATTGCCCGCCACGTTTCCAAGCGAGCTATTCAGAACAACCAACAATAAAGGCCCGCTGATAAGGCCCAGCACAAATGCCAGTCGCCACGCGGACTCTGCAGTAAACCGATCAAAGATCAGACCTGATACCATCCCACTGATACCCGCAATACGTCCCAGCGAGGCCATAAGCGTCACCGCAGACAAGCCTATCAACAGGCCCCCAAAAGCACCTTGAATATACGAACCCCATTCCATTATTTCACCTCTGCGCTGATATACATCCCGATATCAATCAGTCCACTGAATGGCCTGCATTCTTCCAGGCCCCCATGGATCCCATGAATACATCGACGTTTTTAAAGCCGCTATTGAGTAGTACGGATGCAGCAACCGTCGCTCGGGCGCCACTGGCGCACATCACGGTGTAGTGTTTATCAGATGGCAAGGTATCCAGCTTGACGGGTATATGACCAACATAAATGTGCATTGAACCGGCTATCACACCGCCCGCTACCTCTGACTGGCTGCGCACATCCAGCAACTGCCAATTGTCCGGTTGATCGTTGACTCGATCCGCCACGTCCCCCACCCCCAGAGTCGGGACCGATTTGAACGGCAGTGCATTGGCAACCTGCTCCGGCATTGGCAGGGCAAAGACACCTCGAACGTTATCGAACCCGATGCGGGCAAGGTGGCGAGCCGCTGCTTCGGCTTGCGTGTCATTTTCGGCGATCAAGGTGATATCGTCTCCAGGGTTGAGCAGCCAACCAGCAAACGACGCCAGCATCCCCACTGGCAGCGCAAGACTGCCGGGCACATGCGCACCGAGATAAGCGCTCACAGAGCGGACATCGATCAGTACCGACTGTTTGCAAAGTTCCTGGAACTGAGCCATATCCAGCGGCATTGGCGCCAGTGTGCGGGCGGCGGGCCTGCCTCCCTCAAGATTGAGTTTCTCCATCAGCCGGAAATAAGGCGGTTGGTAATGATGCTCATCGAGCTTGGCAGCGATGAACTCGTTGCGATCTGTAATCTGGAGCATTTTGTTATGCGCTCGCTCATAACCGATCGATGAAAAATCGCGGTTTGCCATGTTATCACCGCACACCGAACCGGCCCCGTGCGCTGGCAGGACGTAAATGTGATCACCCAGGGTCAGGAGCTTCCGAAGGCTGTCAAAAAGCAGCCCGGCTACTTCTTCCGCCCGCTCCGGATAAAAGTCCGTCCGGCCAACGTCTCCGACAAAAAGTGCGTCACCCGTGCATACCGCAACAGCCTCCTCGCCATACGCCTGATCAGACAGAATATAGGACACGCTATCGTCAGTATGGCCGGGTGTTTCGAGGACATCGATGCTTACCTCCCCGGTGCGATAGCTATCACCTTCAGACACAGTGTTGGCGTATGCCACCTTTCCGGCCGCATTAGGCCCGTGGTAGACCTTGGCACCGGTGAGCGATGCGAGGACCGGCGCACCGGAGATAAGATCTTCGTTACGATGGGTCTCGAAGATATGCGTTATCCGACACCCAAGCTGGGCGGCCTTTTCGATGTATATTTCGCAGTCGCGACGGGGGTCGATCACGATCGCTTTTCCACCGCCTCCAACAAGATACGAAAGTTGTGATAGTCCTTGTGACTTGATTGTTTCAATGAACATGGCTTATCTCCCAATCGATGGTTACTCTCCACGTTACTATGGCCAAGCCTTCTTCAGGCTAGACTTTAAAACCAAGCCGGTAAACCCAGGGCCTTGATCGCAAAAATTCAGGTACCGGCGCATCATTTCAGCCCTCCACCGGGAACTCCAGAATCCAGTCCTGCCCCCCCGCCGCATTGTGTTGGACGTCAAGGCTCCCCAAGAATCTTGAAACAATGGTCTCGACGATCGTTAACCCCAAGCCATGGCCACGGATCTCGCTGCTTCCCGTCCCTCCGTTGATTTGAGCCCGTTCAGAAGCTTGATCGTTGTGGCCATGGTCACGAATGACAAAGGTTACATGTTCAGAGCCTCTGAATGCCCGCAGTTCAACAGGGCGGTCCGATGCAGAGTATTTCAGCGCGTTCTCGATGAGATTTCTCACAGCCACACCCGCCAAGACCTGCGGCACGGCCATTACCGGATTCTCCGTACCCGGTTCAACCTTCAGCCGAGTGGCCTGTGGCAGATCGGTTGTCGCCTCCGTGATCACCTGATCGACGCGGGACTCTGCTGCGCCAGGCCATTCGCTACCTTGCTCAAGACGAGCCAGCATCAGTAGCTGTTCAGTAACCCGTTGCAAGCGGCCAACTCCGTATTCGGCATTAATTAACGCCTGCTGCTGTCGCTCGCCCTGAACTTTTTGGGCTACCTGCAAGTGTGTTTTGATAGCGGTCAGGGGCGTACGAAACTCGTGGGCTGCATTGCTGGCAAAGCGCTGCTCTCGGCGCACGGCACGGTCTACCCTGACAAACAGGTTGTTGAGTGTCTCTACGACTGGCTTGAGCTCCGCCGGTGCCTCACCGATGTTCACTGGCTCAAGGTTGGCCGGTTTGCGGCTATCGAGAGCCCGAAACAGGCGTTTCAATGGGCTCAGCCCCTGCCTCACACCCAGCCACAGCGCCAGCAGGCTGCCGACCAACGCGAGCGCAAAAGGCACAACCATCACAATAATAATGCCATTCTGCAGCGAGGAGCGTTCGGTCATGCGGTCGGCCGTCGTGATGAGTACACCTTCATGGTTAAGCGTAAAAAGGCGCCATTGCGTCTCGCCGATTGTGCGCGTATCAAACCCGGTGCTGGCCTTCTTCGTCAGCAAGTTCTTGGCGCCACTTGTCTGCAGCAGCACTTGCCCCCCGGCTGACCGGATCTGACAGGCGACGCCTTCGCTTTCAGGTTCGACCAGCAGCGGATTGTCAGCGGGCGCCGTCAACAGCTCGGGCTGCCGTGCGATCAGTCCAGCCACCATGGTCGCAGATGCGGCCAGGCGATGATCCAGTGTCTCGGAGACCTGACGGTCGAGATCAACATAGAGCAACCCTGCGGCCGACAACCACAATAGAACAAAGCTACTACCCAGAAGTAACAGGAGGCGACGCTGCAGACTCATGACGCTGCCTGATCCGATACGCTTAGCGGCGGCCCTAGCCGATACCCGACGCCGCGCACCGTCTCGATCAGCTCGCGCCCCAGCTTCTTGCGCAAGTGATAGATGTGCACATTCAGCACGTTACTTTCCACATTGGTGGTCATACCGTAGAGGCTGTCTTTAAGCTGATCCTCAGTAAGCACGGCGCCACGGGCATTGAGGAACTTTTCCAGTAATGTTAATTCGCGACGCGATAGCCTCACAGGTTGATCGCATAGGCGTACTTCACCCTCTGAGGGGCGTACGATCAAGTCGCCATGGACAATTTCAGAGACGGACCGGCCGGCAGCACGGCGCACAAGTGCACGAAGGCGGGCGACCAGTTCATCCAGTTCGAAAGGTTTGAGTACATAGTCATCGCCGCCCGCCTCAAGGCCAGTCACACGATCATTCAGCGCATCACGCGCGGTGAGGATCAGGACGGGAGCATTGAGACCCTCGGAGCGCCACTGTCGAAGCATGGCCATACCGTCAGCATCGGGCAGTCCGAGATCCAGAATGAGCGCATCCGGGGTAAAGAGACTCATTGCGTGGCTCGCTTGCCGACCGTTGCTCACGTGGTCTACCACAAACCCATCCAGTTCAAGTCCCGCGACCAGGCCGGAAGCAACCAGTTCATCGACTTCAATCAGCAGTAATTGCATAGGGGGCTCTGTCCTCCGGGAATATTCGGGTAATGGCCATTGAGTCCCTTATGGTGCCGATAAGTTCCACCACTCCACCATGAAGTTAATTTTACTCCTCAATAACAGGTACATACGGAGAGATTGCTGAAATCTATAGCGTCTATTACTTTATATAACTGAACGTTCTATCGTTATAACACAAAATCTGATATGTTGAAATCAGATCAATTCTCTTTGCGACGAGGGTGACGCCATGCAACATCCGCTGGTCACGCATTTCTTTGACGAGCCTACAAACACATTCAGCTACATCGTTCAGGATCCTGATAGCTCGGCCTGCGCGATCATCGATTCTGTGCTGGATTTCGACTATGCCGCGGGCCGGACCGATGTCCGCTCCGCTGACAAAATTATTGAGTACGTTCAAAGCAATGACCTGAGTGTGGAATGGGTTTTAGAAACCCATGTGCACGCTGACCACCTGTCTGCTGCACCCTACCTCCATGAACGTCTCGGTGGAAAAACAGGCATTGGTGAAAAGATCGCTGTCGTTCAGGAAGTGTTTGGCAAAGCTTTCAATGCCGGAACCGATTTCGCCCGGGATGGCAGCCAGTTCGACCATCTGTTTAAGGAGGGCGACACGTTCATGATCGGAAATCTTGAGGCGAGCGTTCTTCACACGCCCGGACATACGCCGGCCTGTCTAACCTACGTAGTTGGCGATGCTGCGTTCGTCGGTGACACGCTTTTTGCGCCAGATTCGGGAACGGCTCGTTGCGATTTTCCGGGTGGCGATGCCCACACGCTTTACAAGTCCGTTCAGAAAGTGCTGTCACTCCCTGAGGACACCCGCATTTTTCTCTGTCACGACTACGGAGCAGGAGGAAAACGCGATGAGTTTATTCATGAGACGACTGTCGCCGAACAACGTTCCAGCAATATCCATGTGGGTAAAGGTATGAGTGAAGACGATTTCGTCGCTTTTCGCTCAGAGCGTGACGCGAAGCTCGGAATGCCTCGACTGATACTGCCGGCCGTTCAGGTCAACATGAGAGCTGGGGAGCTGCCGCCGTCCGAAAATAACGGACAGGTTTACCTGAAAATTCCGATCAACCAGTTTTAAGCGGAGGTCCGCAATGAAAATTCACTTCCTTGAATCAGGGTTCGCCGTTGCCGATACCGTAAAACCGGCAGACATGGCCAGAATTAAAGAACAGGGATTTGGGGCTGTTATCTGTCATCGCCGTGAGGGCGAGGATGATTATGAGGGCGCATTGGTTTATGCCAGGGCGGCAGAAAGTCAGGGCCTTGAATGGGTGAGCATTCCAGTTCCTTCAGGAGAGTATTCCAAAGCTGACGTCGACGCATTCAGCGAAGCGCTCGAAAACTCGGCTTCCCCGGTCCTGGGGTTCTGTCGGACCGGACGTCGGGCTGTACATATGTGGGCCCAGAGCAAGGCGAAAGATCCGCAATGCAGCGTCACTATGTTGCTTGATGCCGCCCAGGCTGCGGGCCATGACCCGCAGCTGGTCAAAGACATTCTGGAGAGTTAGGTAAGAGTTCACCCCAAATAAGAATCAATCCTCGGCATATGGAGACCAACAATAATGTCTGCTCCAAATACAAGTACCACCACCACACAGATTAAACGATACGATGTTGTGATTATCGGCGCAGGCTCAGCTGGCGTTACTGTCGCAGCCAGTCTGTTGAAGCGTCAGAAAGATCTTGCTATCGCAATTATTGATCCCAGCGACACTCACGATTATCAACCCGGTTGGACCCTGGTCGGCGGCGGTGTATTTTCTGCGGAAAGCACCCGGCGTAAGACGAAATCTGTTATTCCGGAGTGTTGCTCCTGGTATCAGAAATCGGCCGAACAGGTAGACCCTCACGCCCAGACCGTCACACTTTCAGATGGTGCTTCGGTAGGATACAGCCGCCTGGTGGTTGCACCCGGCCTTGTGCTGAACTGGGGAGCCATAAAAGGGCTTGAAGAAACCTTGGGGCAAAACGGCGTTACGTCGAACTATCGCTATGATCTTGCGCCTTACACCCGGTCGTTGGTGCAGGGGCTACATCGTGGCAAAGCGGTTTTCTCGCAGCCACCGATGCCAATCAAGTGCGCGGGGGCCCCCCAAAAGGCCATGTACCTTTCTTCAGATTACTGGCGCAAGGCAAATCGTCTCAAAGACATCGACGTATCCTTTCGTCTGGCTGGTAATGTTCTTTTCGGAGTAGAGGACTACGTTCCGGCGCTGCAGCACTACATTGATCTCTATGGGATCGATGTTGGTTTTGGTGAGCAACTGGCCAGTGTTGATGGCGCGAATCGCACTGCAACGTTTTTAAGGGCAACCTCAGAAGGTGGGCAGGAAGAAATCGAGGTCAATTTCGATATGCTCCATGCGGTGCCTCCGCAGAATGCCCCCGCCTTTATTGAGAAGTCGGGACTGGCCAACTCTGGGGGATGGCTGGACCTGGATCATGAAACGCTGCAACACGCGCATTTTTCCAACATATTCGGCCTCGGAGATGCCAGTGGTACTCCGAATGCCAAGACAATGGCGGCCGTCAGAAAGCAGGCCCCCGTTGTTGCTGAAAACCTGTTGGCGTCACTTCATGATCAGCCGCTGCGTGCTGCCTATCTCGGTTACGGCTCCTGTCCTCTGACCGTCGAGAGGGGGCGCATCGTGCTTGCTGAGTTTGGATATGGCGGGGCCTTGCAACCAACTTTTCCCAAATGGGTTAACGATGGTACGAAAGCAACGAAACAGGCCTGGTTTCTAAAAACCAAACAGCTTCCCTGGATCTATTGGAATGGGATGCTGAAAGGGCGCGAATGGTTGGCTAAGCCAGCAGAGCGCCAATCCTGAGCAGGGTCAGTTGAGTAAGGAGCGACCGTGAAGAAACTTGCCTCAGCTCTGCCAATCGTTGACTGGCTGAAAGGCTATCGCGCTGACACGCTGATCAGTGATGGCCTTGCAGCGGTCATCGTCACGCTGATGCTTGTTCCGCAGGCCTTGGCCTACGCCCTTCTGGCAGGGCTGCCGCCCGAAGTTGGCCTGTACGCGAGCATGATTCCGCTGGTGGTCTACGCCCTGTTCGGTACCAGTGCGACCCTGGCTGTCGGGCCGGTTGCGGTGGCGTCCCTGATGACGGCCTCCGCCCTTGGAGGGATAGCCGCCACCGGCTCTCCGGAATATGTGGGCGCTGCCCTTGTGTTGGCCACGCTGTCAGGTCTGATCCTGTTTGCCATGGGTGTCCTTCGGCTAGGATTTATCGCTAATTTTCTGAGCCATCCGGTGATCTCCGGATTCGTTACTGCCTCCGGCATTCTCATCGGTGCAAGCCAGCTCGGTCATATCCTCGGCATCCAGGGTGGCGGCCACAACCTCCTCGAGATGGGAGAAAACCTGCTCGGTGGGCTTAGATCATTCAACCCCATAACTTTGTTCATCGGTGGTGGGACGCTTCTGTATCTTTTCCTATGCCGTCGTTATCTCAAGAATTGGCTAACGCGCCTTGGCCTGTCGGCGAGACTGGCTGACATTCTTACCAAAGCCGCGCCTGTTTCGGCGGTTATCGCTACGACAGCCGCGGCTTGGTATTTCAACGTCGGTGCCCAGGGCGTCAATCTTGTCGGCCAGGTTCCGAGTGGCCTGCCAAGCATCAGCCTTCCGCCCATGGAAAGAGAGATATGGGCCACTCTGATACCAGCAGCCATTCTGATCAGCCTGGTCGGCTTCGTGGAGTCAGTATCAGTCGCCCAGACGCTGGCTGCCAAAAGACGCCAAAGAGTGGATCCGAATTCGGAACTGATTGCCCTGGGTCTGGCCAACGTCGGTGCGGGCATCAGCGGTGGCTCACCGGTGTCCGGCGGGTTTTCCCGCTCAGTGGTCAATTTTGAAGCCGGCGCCCAGACTCCGCTTGCCGGCATGTTCACTGCACTTGGTATTGCTATTGCCACGCTCACACTGACAGGGGTGCTGGCCTTTCTCCCAAAGGCGACGCTGGCCGCGACCATCATGATTGCAGTCAGCACTCTGATCGACTTCAAAGCCATTGGCCGCACTTTTCGCTATTCCAAAGCAGACGCCACGGCGATGCTTGCCACCATTGCCCTCACGCTGGTCCATGGCGTGGAAACCGGGATTCTTGCCGGTGTGGGTTTGTCCATTGGCATTTATCTTTACCGCACTAGCCGCCCGCACAGTGCGGTGGTGGGGCGGCTTCCCGGGTCTGAGCATTTCAGAAACGTAAAGCGCCACGAGGTCGAGACTGACGAGAAAACAATAATCCTGAGAGTTGACGAAAGCCTCTATTTTGCCAATGCCCGATACCTGGAGGAGACCATACTGTCTTTGACTGCCGAACGCCCGAACACGCAGAACCTCGTTCTGGCCTGCCAGGCCGTTAACAGCATCGATGCGTCAGCACTGGAAAGTCTTGAAGCCATCAACGGCCGACTGAAAGCTATGGGCATCAATCTGCACTTGTGTGAAGTGAAAGGCCCTGTCATGGATGGATTGCGACGCACTCACTTTTGTGACGAGCTCACTGGCAAGGTTTTCCTGAGCACCTATGACGCCTGGAAAGCTCTGATCTCCGCACCAGAATCAACGAACAGCAAGCTCAAAACAGCCTGATTGTCAGAACCCAAAGGGTGGCGAAGATCGCTGGATTCCACTTCCGTTCAGAAGATTCGGCTGATGTCAGAAGTACTCAAACTCCAGATCCTGATAGACGCGCCCTGCATTCTTTGCAGCAAGCTCTTCAAAGGTATCAAGATAGGACCACTGGGACTGGTCGATGTTATAGGCATCGTCCAACCCACCCCCCTGCTCCAGAATTTCTCTCACAGCGTTACGCAGGAACACGAGATATCCGCGGGTTTCCTTGGTAACCACATCAATAGTGGTCGGCTCACCGTGGCCGGGAATTACAATCTTCGGATCCAGTTGCGCTGTCATCTTGTCGAAAGACTCCACCCATGAGCCGGTATCAGTATCCTCAAAGACTGCCAACAAACGCTGGTGGAAACCGAGGTCTCCGGTGATCAGCAGTTTTTCCTGGGGAATCCAGAGGGCCAGGTCACCCGGTGCGTGCCCCGGGCCGAAATAATGCAGCTCGATCTTTACGTCGCCCATATCGAGGTCGTGCCGGTCTTCAAAGCCAATATCGGGTACCGCAACATAGGTGCCTTTGGCTTTGTCCTTGTTTCTGTTTTGCATCGAGAGCAGCTTGGCTTTGCCCTCATGTTTGAACTCCTCGATTGCTTCGTTCTGGGCGATGATCGGAACACCCTGATCGCGCCAGTAGCTGTTACCCAGCATTGAGTGACCCTGGGCATTTTCATTGACCACGTATTTGACGTCTTTGTCGGTGATGCTGCGAATCGAATTGTGAAAGGACTTCGCCAGAAGGTAACTGTCACCGCCATTAAACACCACAACGCCCTTCTGCGTGATGATGAAAGTGAGATTGTTGTTGTGGCCATGGTTTTCGTACGTCCCGGGACCGGTTGCTCCTATGGCCGAGTAAGTCCGATCCGATACCCGGGTGAGCTCCAGGTGATCCGGCATGCTTTTGCTGGCATTGACCAATCCCGGAAACATCAATAGAGCCAGTAACAACCCTCTAAACGCCATTGTTATTCTCCTTGTTCCGAACACACCGGAGCCAATAGCGACACTATTCCGGAGCCCTGAAAACTGCCTCGGATAACGCCGAGTCATCCGGTAGCCCAACGATCTTGCGTACGTCTCCATCCAGGTCTTTATAAAACACCGATGGTGTTACTGCTACCGCGAGACTTTCCATCAGTCGGTTATTGCTCCGGATTAGCTTCCGCAGTTCCTGAGGTACATTTTCCCCGGATTCCAGCCAGTCTCGCGGGAACTGTTTGTCGTGGAAATCGAGTTTACTGACGGGATCGTTCGCGCCTAGCACGCTGGCCGCCTTGGCCAGGCTCGAGGGCTGAATGATGCCAACCATGATATGCCGCAACTCTATGCCCCGTTCCAGATAGTGCTGAGCCCTGTCACGGAAGGTCACACAGTAGCCGCAATTGGGGTCGGTAAAAACATATACAATACGTTTGGCGTCTCCGGGACCTTCCGACACCCAGGCCGCATCCGCCAGCTTTTGCCAGGCTCCGGTCAAATCCGGTTTGGGCAGCCATTTCCTGATGTGACTAGCGCTGAGGTCCTGGCCAAAACCGTCGACCATTCTACCGATGACGACATGCTCGCCATCCGGCAGGAGGTAAAGGGAGACCGGGTGTCCGTTCCTTCGACCGACAAAGCCTTTCACTCCTCCCGGTGCCTCGAAACTGGCTTCCACCTTGAGACCCTCATCAACCAATACCTGGACAGCATCCGGATACACTGCCAAAGCCGGGGCGGGAAGCAGAAATAATAGAGAGAACATTTGCACTATACGCCTTAACATAATGATCTCGATGTATATTTAAAATAAATACAATCAGAAAGACGCCATTTCCAGATCCATTTCCACGGCAGCAACACCCGCGCGGGCACAGTTCTCATCTGTTTCGCCGGACGGTGCACCGCTCACGCCAACACCCCCAATGGTTTCACCGCTTGCCTGAATGGGTATTCCCCCGGCAGAGAGCAGCACCTTCTCGACCTTGCCGACGGAAAATGGCCTGGTAAAGCGATCTTCCAGAGCCGAGGTCGGGCTGGTGAACGTCATGGCGGTGTAGGCCTTTCGATAGCTGACCTCGAGAGAGAGGTCCATGGCGAGTACATCCCGCAGCACCACTTGAGGGTGCCCACCCCTGTCCACCACAGTGACGGAGACCTGAACGCCCTGTTCACGGCAGGTGTCAATTGCAGTTTTCGCGATGGTCAGAGCGGTATCCATGGACAGTCGTTTGATCTCCACCATCACTGGCTGGGCACTCTCCTGTGCTCCGGCAATACCGGTAGCAGCAAGGGCCGATGCAACTATAAGGGACTTCGACAGCTTGGTCTTCATGACGGGGTTCCTTTTGGGGTCAGACGATCATGGGCGAACCAGCACATAGCCTTTTTCAACCTCGTCCAGGATATGGGCGACCCCCACGTCGACCGGGATGTTTTCAGGATGGAGTTCCGGACGGTTTCCGGTGCGTCTCTCGATGGTATTGATGGTGTTCATGCACACGCTAAACCGGACGCCCTGGGCCATGAGGCTACTGATCCTTTCCCGCCGACTGTTGTCTGCGTACATCAGGCGCACACCTGGTCCGAACGTCGTTATCTCGATATCAATCGCGTCCAGACCATAGTGCTCCAAAAGGTTGGCGGCGACACTGAGTACCATGTTTTGCTTCTCCGCTTTATCGTCACTCAGTTGAAGAAGCAGGAATTTCTCGGCGAATGGCTTGCTCTTGTTCAGCGATTCCCCGTGAAGGGTGCCCGCCGCTACCAGGAGCGCCAGGCCCAACACTGCTGCTCTGGATTGAGCAAAGAGATTCCTGTTCATCATTTATCCTGCGTAGTTTTCAATTCCGGGGTTACCGGCTACATTCTTGAGGGTTGGTGTATTGAACTTGTCGATCCTGACTGTCTTCTCTGACTTCAGGTACTCAGCAACAACGTCCCAGATTGGCGGGCCGGGTGCCCGTGAGTTCACTGTGGCCCAACCCGAGACCTTGTACATTTTGCTGGCCTCTATCCGCTGGCCGTTATCCAGGCGCATGTCCGAAATTCGATTGTTCATGCTGGCTGTCGGATCACAGGTGTAATCCATGCCACCGACACGCACCATGTCACCTCCCTGCTGGTAATAGGGATCCTTGTTGAACAGGTTGTCGGCCACATCCTCCATAATCAGCATAAGGTCGGCGCCTGACATTTCCCGGACATAGGTTTCCGGATAGGTAATGGCTGTGGCGTTCATAATGTCATCCATGGTGATGTGCTCACCCGGCAGAACAGTTGTACCCCAACGGAACCCGGGTGACAGGGAAATCTGGGCGTCGAGCACCTTTCTCTGGGCGTCGCAGATCACCTGGTCCATGGTGCCGTTGAAGTTGCCCCGCCGATAAAGCAGGTCGTCCGTGATGGCCAGTTTTTCACCAAGTTTGTCCATGTAGGGGGCTCGGACTTCCTGGATAAAACTGCTCATAGCAGCATCGGGCTTGATCAGGTCTGAAAAAACAGGCAATAGCTTGTATTGGTACCCCCGGACGCCGTTACTGCCGATATCCAGATCCAGTACCGCGACATATTTACCGTTGGTACCGGCGTTGCTTACCAGGGTCTTGCCGCCAGGGTTCGTAACTTCGGTGGGTTGTGGTACCGCGTCATGAGTGTGACCGCCCAGGATGGCGTCGATCCCGGTCACACGGCTTGCCATTTTCAGGTCTACGTCCATGCCATTATGGGAAAGCACCACGACCGCATTGACCTTTTCGTTTTCGCGGATTTCGTTGACCAGCGCCTGCATCTCGTTTTCCCGGATTCCCATGCGCCAGTCCGGAATGAAATAAGACGGATTGGCAATCGGTGTATAGGGGAAGGCCTGGCCGATGATCGCAACGCGCTTACCGCCCAGTTCGCGGATGGTATACGGCTTGAAAACCCGTCCACTGGCCTCGTCGTAGGATTCCACGCCCATGAATATGGCTTCGTCAGAGAGAAAGACGTTCTGGGCCAGAAACTCTCCTTGGAAGGCGTTGAGATTCTTTCGAATCTGCGGCTCCGGGTAGGTGAACTCCCAGTGCGCTGTCAGGATATCGATGCCAAGTCGGTTACTAGCTTCCACCATGTCCTCGCCCTGGGTCCAGAATGCGGTACCGGAGCCCTGCCAGAGATCGCCGCCGTCAAGCAACAGTGAGTTACCGGCACCCGCCTGCTCCCGCAGTTGATCAATGAGGGTCTTGAGATGGGCGAAACCACCCAAACTACCGTATTCCTGGGCTGCCTCGGTGTAATCAAGATAGGTAAATGCGTGGGAGCGCCGGGTATCCGCGGGAAGTCCGAAATGATTCAGGAAGTGACTGCCGACCAAGTGGGGAACCCTTCCCTTGCTGGGGCCAATTCCCAGGTTCACGTTGGGTTCACGGAAATGAACTGGTAACAGCTGGGCATGAATATCTGTAAGATGAAGCAACCGGACATTGCCGAACTTCGGTGCGTCGTACAGTCCCTCGCCGCCTTTTGCCAAAGCAAGTTTCGGGGCGAGCCCAGCCAGAGCGGCCGCTTGCATTGCCATCAGGAAGTCTCTACGGGAAATTGTCACTGCACTCTCCTTTTCTCTATAATTATTAGAGTGAGCCAGTTTGCCCGGTTCCGCGCAGGGCAAACTGGCAAGGTTCGGCACACGAAGTCAATGTCCTATGGCGACGTTGCGCCAGGCCTCCTCCTGCTGTTGCCGTTCGCGCTGCGCGACAGATTTTTCAGCAAGCTTCAGGCCCTCGCGGGCCATGGACTCGGCTTTTTCATAATCGCCATTGTCGGCAGCAGACTTCGCCGCCTTCAATCGGTCCGCGGTGACGGTCCACTGAAAGGTACCAGCATCCTGATGCATGCTCTGGGCCTTCGAGTAGACATCATTGAAGTCCTCTTTGGGCCCCGCCTGTCCTGTCAGCGGTACAGAAAGCGCAAGCGAGATACCGATTGTCAGTAAAGGCTTGTTCATTGTGATTCTCCCTCTCTGTTTATGACTATGGACGAGTTGCCGGTCCGACAACTGGCAGACCATTGCTCATGTAGGTCAGGAAATACTCGAGATTGCGGTATTCCTCACTCTGCGCTGCAAGGGGTTCTGCCCGCACATTTTTATTGCAGCCCGCAAAGCGGCGATGCAACGTGCCCAACTCACCCCACTTCGCACGGTGCACCGGGAAGTTTGCCGGTTGCCCAACTGTCGGAGACAGAAAGTCTGCCCGAATCCACTTGCCCGGATTCTGGACATGGCAACTTGCGCAGGAAAAATTCAACTGGCCCCGACGGCTGTAATAGAATTCCTTGCCGTCCTGGTAAGCAGTCATGGCATCGGGATCGTCCGGGACCTTGATATTGATGGGCTTGCCCTGGGAGGTGGACGCCATATAAGCGGAAATTGACGCGATCGCCCCCTTCTTCCAGCCCAGGGGCTCCTCACCATTGGCTTCGCGACAGCGGTTTATGGCGAGTTCAAGGGTGATAACTTCGTTCTTTTCCGTGTCGAAAAAGGGATAGTTCTGGCGAATACCGATGCCATCGTTTTCGAAACAGCTGGCGTAGGTCCTGCCATTGGCAAACGGCGTCTCGAACAGCTCCTTACCTTCGGCAACCGCGAACTCGTACGGTGGAAAGTCCTGCATGGATTCCCATTGTTTGCGGCGATCGTCGTTCAGCGCGTACTGCCCGTTCACGAAGTCCTCGAAAGGCACGTCCGGGAACATCTGCTTGAAGTATTCAGCCATTTCTTTCCGGTCTTCATCAGGGGTCGACCCTGCCAGTGCCTGGGGCACGGCCAGTGCTGCTCCGAGAGCGATCAGAATGAATTTCGCTTTAAGCATGTTCAATCCTCCTCTTCGGCGATCCAGGGCGCACCTGGTCGGCCGACAATCCTCAAGTGATCGTTGCAGTGGTTGAATCGCTCTCGCCCTCGTTATCGATCCAGCTGATAGTGATTTCGTCACCTTTTTTCGCTCCCTTGAACCGACATTCCAGGAATGGATCCTTGGATACCGCCGGCCCCCAGTTGGCAACAAATACATCCTTGCCGCCATGGGAAATTGTCAGAACCTGGATGAAATGGGCGGGAATAACATCACCCGCCGAATCCTTTACAAAACCTGAATCCATAGGGTGTCGAACCAGGGCTTTCAGTGATGTCACACCGTCGCTCTCTACTGCACGAACTCTGATACTGGACGCCATTATTGTTCTCCTGTCCGGTTAGCTGTCAGCCGCCGCAGCCGCCAACGGTCACTTTCACATTCTGGGTTGCCTTGTACGGTTTGCCGTCAGAAATCACGACTGCTACCACATCTGTCGTCTCGGCCATCTTCAGGCGATTCGATACGAATGGCAGTGCATCCCCGGCAATATCAAAATAGGCCGCCAGGGCATTCGGATTTTTGGCTACCAGCAACGCGATGCCCGTTACGTTCGGGAGTGTGGTTTCGACAGACACGGGCACCACGGCGCCGTTCTGCGCAATGGTTGGCAAATCCATGGTGATCTGATCTGATTCAGTCGCTTCCATCCCATACAGTTCAGCAATGGTTTCATCCACCCCGGGAGTCCCGAACGCCTTCTCCGGCCAGTCGGACGCATCGGGTGCGGTTGCCGCCTCGACTCTTAGTGGCACCATGCCGGAACCCAGCGCAAAGCCGGCAACTCCAACACCGAGCATCCCCTTCAAAAAGCCTCTTCGCCTTTGGTCAGTCACGGTAACTTCTCCTCCGCATTTAGAGCGTATACAGGTAATCGACGATTCGGTTTATTTCCTGCTTGCTCAGGATCATGTGTCGTCCGAATGGCGGCATCACCGTCACCGGGTTGAACTGGGTTTCGTCCCAGATGCGATTGAACAGGATTTCCCTGTTGGGATAGCGGGATTTCATATCCACAAGTTCCGGACCAATGTTTCCAGTCAGTTTGCCATCATCCATCTGGTGGCAGGCCAGGCAGTTACCATCCTTCCGGCTGAAAGCCAGCTCCTTTCCCCGGTCAATGTCAGCCTGGGCAGTTTCGGCAAACACTGGCGCAGTGGCACCCAGTGCGAGCGTGGTCAAGCACATGGAAATTAACGCTTTTCGCATCACGTAGTCCTCCTCGGCACGCGTTGTGGAGCCTTTTGCTCCTGGTCAGCCTTTACTCTGTCATGCCCTCATCAAGGGGACCGGTCGTGTTTGGTGTCAGGTTCTTACCAGCTGCTGAGTCCGACACCGTCGCCGATTCTTTGCAGTCCTTCATACAGCGTTCGTTGTTAACAACCGGTCGCGGGTCTTCCCAGGTGAAACCATCCTGATTGGGCATGACCACCTTCGGTAGGGTCTCCTTGTTGGCAACGAAGTCCCCTTCCACGATGTAATTGAGATTGAGGACATAGGCGGTCAGCGCATAAACCTGATCATCCGACAGCGATTGAGGTGCAAAAAAGGGCATGGCTCTGTGGATGTAATCCCAGAGCGTAGAGGCGTAAGGCCAGTAACTTCCCACCGTCTTTTCCGGACGGTCCTGGCCAAGACTGCCGTCGCCGCCGGCCAGCTTGGGGTTTCGCCCCATGCCCTCTCCGAAGGCTCCATGACAGGACGAACAGTAAGTCTCGTAAACGGCCATGCCCTCATCGACGCTACCACTGCCCTCGGGCAGCCCCATACCGTCAGGGCGAACATCGATATCCCAGGCAGCGATCTGTTCATCCGTAGCGGATTCGCCATAGCCGTAATGCCCGGCCTGTTCCGCAGAACCGATAACAGGCAGTGAAGCCAGAAGAATGCCGCAACAGGCACCAGCGAGCAGGTGTGGTGTCTTAGGAAAGCTGGACATTGACCACACCTCCGTCTGCGTTGACCTTCCAGGTCTGGATCGAATTTTTGTGATAGATCGAGTTGGTGCCACGGGCCTGTTTGAGCTGAGCCAGGGTCGGCTGCACATATCCGGTTTCATCAATAACCCGGGATTGCAGCAGCGCGGGGTTGCCGTCCCACTTCCACTCGAGGGAGAACCGCGTGAGCGATTTGGACATTACCGGCTCCCGCAACTGCGCCTGCTGCCAGTTCTGGCCGCCGTCGACAGAAATATCGACCGCTTTCACCTTGCCGCGGCCACTCCATGCGAGCCCTTCAATCTGATGAATACCCTTGCCACGCAACGGCATTTCGGGGCACGGCGATGTAATAACCGACTTGGCTTCCATAACCCAGGTGAAGCCATGGGCTGTGCCATCCGACATCAGATCCGTGTACTTGGACGTTTCTTCACGCTGCATCCACGGCTTGTCGCCGACTTCGAGCCGGCGCAGCCACTTAACATGGGTATTACCCTCCCAGCCCGGCACGACCAGGCGGATGGGATAGCCCTGCTCGCGACGCAGCGCCTCTCCGTTCTGGGCATAGGCCACAATGACATCGTCAAGGGCTTTCTCGAGCGGAATGCTCCGGGTCATGGCGGCACCATCAGCACCTTCCGCCAACAACCACTTGCCCTCAGTCTTGATGCCGGCTTCCTGAAGCAGCGTGGAGAGCCGAACACCGGTCCATTCGGCACAACTCACCATGCCGTGCAGAAACTGCAGCGAATTGAGCTGCGCGCCACGCCATTCCATGCCGCCGTTGGCCGGACACTCAATAAAATTGATCTGGGAAACGCTGGGGAATCGCTGAAGATCTTCCATTGAAAGTATGATCGGCCGCTCTACAAGGCCATGAATCATCAGTCGGTGCTGCTGGGGGTCGATTTCCGGTCGTCCGGCATGATGGCGCTCGAAGAAAAGACCATTTGGAGTGATGATTCCCTTAAGGTGTTGGAGTGGCGAAAAACTGATTGACGAGACTTTGTCAGCGGTCAGCCAGGGCACATTACGACGGATGACATCCTTTTCGAACGGAGAGGGAACACCGTATGGGTCGGCAACCACACCCGCCCCGAGAGTTCGGGTCCACGATGGAATCTCGGGTGGAGACTGTGTCGCCGCAAGGGCCTTCGGGGCAATGCCTGCGAGCGCACCACCAACCATGGCGCCACCTGCGGTAAACAGACCATTCCTGAGAAAACGTCTGCGTTCTGCCGAGGGTAAGCGTTCTGACTCTTCAAGGACCGCTTTTGACACATCCCGGTTGAGTCGGCGAGGTTTGCCAAGCATATTATTGTTCTCCTCTTTCGATTCCCTCTCGGGAAAGTCGGCCGACACTTCAGTGCAGAGACTAAAGGCCAGTCTTTTTGTTTTTTTATAAGGATATAACAAATTTATAGCCCCCTCACAGCCAAGTTGCAAGTGGCTTTGCCGTTGGACTTCGTAGGGCCTGCGCTCGAAAAATAGTCTTTGGAGTGCGGATAAGTCGACATTAGTCACCGCCAATGCAGGCACTTAATGCAGCGTGGAAAAAGATAGGAGAGAACAGAATGCGGGCAAAAAACATTTTTTTCAGTGTTAGATTTGTCGGAATATTAGCCGCAATATTGCTCGGGTCGGGAACACTCAAGGCCGGATCCTCGCCTGAGTATCCGCCACTATCGATTCCTTTTGAGGCGGAACCAGTGAGCGTAGACAATGTTTACTATTTTTCCGGCCACTCCGGGGTACCGGGAAAGCAGAATGAAGGCTTTACGGCCAATGCCGGATTTGTAATCACCGACCAGGGAGTGGTGGTGTTCGATGCCCTGGGAACACCGAGCCTTGGTGCAGCAATGATTGATAAAATACGCGAGATGACGGAATTACCCATAACTCACGTAGTGATCAGTCATTATCATGCGGATCATGTTTACGGGCTTCAAGCCTTCAAAGAGAAGACAAAAGCGAAGGTCTTTGCCCAGGAGTCATCCAGTCGCTATATCAACAGCCCGGAGGCGGCGCAACGCCTGAACCAGCGTAAACAGGCACTCTCACCCTGGGTAGATGACAGCACCAGGTTAGTCGCCCCTGATGTCACCTTTCGGGAGGAAACTGCGCTGGAATCCGGCAATTACCGGTTCCGTATCATGCATGCGGGGCCTGCCCATGCCCCGGATGACAGCTTGATGATGGTGCAACCCGCCGGTGTTCTGTTTTCCGGCGATATTATCCAGAATGACCGGGTTCCATACCTCGCCAGCTCTGAGGTGGACACCGGTAACTGGATGAGCGCCATTGATGAGGTCCGGAAACTGAAGCCCCGAATTTTGATACCCGGCCATGGCAAGGCATCGGAAAATGCCATGGAGGCCCTCAACTTCACCTATGACTATCTGGCGTATGTTCGGGACCGTATGGGTGGAGCGGTTGAAGCATGGATTCCATTCGAGGATGCCTATGAACAAACGGACTGGTCCCGCTACGACGACTTGCCGGCGTTCGATGCGTTTAACAAGGCCAACGCCTATCGCGTTTACCTTGAAAAGGAAAAAGCCGCTTTGGGTGGTGATTAGATCAGCCGCGACGCCATTTTGGCCTGGTACTGCAGGCTCTTTAGTAGTACCAAGGCCTTATGTCCGTGTGAATTTGTTCACTGAACTGATCTCTTCGCCGTTCCAGATGAACTAGTAGTGAACCGTTGTCAGCTTAGTAATGTCATTAATGACCCTGACCCCGTTTTAGCCACCGCTGTTTTTCGGGGGGATTACCCTCTAAAGATTCCCACTCACTAGTCCCCTGATTGGATGAATTGTCCAACCGTCTGTTTTTTCGGAACGCGAGTGTCAACCAGCCGAATTAAGTCAACATTAAGAGCTGACCGGAACGAAATGCAGATGTACTCTGCTCAGCCACAATCTCGGATGTCAATCTGAATCACCGTCAGTCTCTACGTATTGCTCAATACCCACGCACACCATAAAGTGCTGCGGAGCAATCCAACTGAGGGAGTCAATGTGCACGTTTTAATGGTGGAGGATGACGAACTTGTGGCATCCGGTTTAAGGGCCGGGCTGGAGCTTCATCATTGTGTGGTCGATCATGTTCGAACCGGTCGGGAGGCGCAGCATGCGCTGAAGCAGTTCAATCCTGACGTGGTTGTTCTGGATCTCGGGCTGCCCGATATAGACGGGCTAGAGGTGTTGGCGCAATGGCGAGCTGCAGATGTGCACACTCCGGTACTGATCCTCACCGCCAGGGATGCGGTGCAACGTCGGATCGAAGGGCTTGAAGCCGGAGCCGATGACTATGTCCTCAAACCGTTTGAACTTGACGAGCTCGCCGCACGCTTGCATGCCCTAGTACGGCGAGCCGCAGGGAGGGTCGTGTCAGAGATTTGTCATGGCGATCTGACACTGCGCCCTTCGACGGGGGAGGTCTTTCTTGCCGCCGAACCGGTAGAACTGTCCCGGCGGGAATTGGCGTTACTGGAAAAGCTCCTCAATGCTCGTGGGGTGGTATTGAGTGAAGAGCGTCTGAAAGATGGACTTTACGGGATGGATACCGAAGTCGAAAGCAACGCCCTGAACGTTCATATCCATCATCTTCGAAAAAAATTCGGTAAAAAACTGATCATCACTGAGCGTGGGGTTGGTTTCCGATTGGGTCCACCCGTGCGGTTCCGGGGCACAAAAGCATGAGTCTCCGTAGCCGCCTCTTGGCTATGCTCAGTCTGTCCTTGATCATACTTTGGCTGACCGTGGCAATGTTGATGTACCTGCATCTGGGAAACAAGGTATCGGAAACGCTGGATCAGCGCCTCGCCGCTTCAGCCAACATGGTTGCCGGTCTGATCTCTCAACAGCCCGAGCCGTTCTCTCAGGTATCCAGGGAGCCATTACTGATGTCCCCCTTAAGTGAGGGCGTCGCGTGTCAGATTCGGTCTGCTGCCGGCGAAATCCTGATGCAGACCGCCGGCCCACGCGGTGCCTCCCTGTCGAATGCAAAGCCTGGTTTTACCACCCGCACCGTTGCCGGGGAGAAGTGGCGGCTTTACACCCTGGAGCAGGATGGCCTGCAGATAACGACTGCTGACCGGGTTACAGAGCGCAGACAACTTGAAAACGGCATCATCCTCGTGATGGTAGTGCCATTCTCCCTGGCCTTGCTGGGTAGCCTGGTTGTCCTCTGGTGGGGAGTGCGCCGGGGACTGGAGCCGCTGCAAAAGCTGTTTCGCGAACTTCAGTTACGAGAACCCGCGAACCTCAAGCCGCTTTCAATTGGGAGCGCTCCTGCCGAACTCAGGCCCATCGTCAACACACTGAATTTCCTGTTTGTGCGTGTCGAGCGCACAGTGATCCGCGAACAGCGGTTTGCCAGCAATACGGCCCACGAGTTCCGGACGCCTTTAACCGGAATTAAAACCCACCTGCAAGTAGCCCGTCGCATCGACGGGGAACAGCAGCAACTGGCTCTGGCCAGGGCGGAAACGGGCGTGCAACGGCTACAGAATGTCGCCGAGCAGTTATTGATGCTGGCGCGTTTGGAGAGCCGGGATGACTGGCGCGAGTTTGAGCCCTGTTCGGTAAGCATCGCCATATGCGAGGCGCTTGTGGATATGCCGGGGAGAGAACGAGTAAAACAGAATCTGGAAACAGAGAACATTCTCGTGAACGCACCACACCCTTTGGTGGTTATCGCGGTAAGGAACCTGCTTGAAAATGCCTTGAAATTTTCCAGCCATGACCAGCCGGTGGAGCTGACCGTTTCCTGCCAGGTGTCGAATCATCGAGATATGGTCAGGCTTATCATTCGCGATGGAGGCCATAGCCCGTCAACCAGCGAGCACGTCGATGGACAACAAAACATTCGAGCGCCTGAACAAGGGCATGGGCTTGGGCTGACTATCGTGGAATCCATTGCCGAGCAATTCAATGGTCGCCTTCACGCAGAGGAAAATGCACGCGGCGGCATGGACTGGGAATTGGCATTACCAAGAGTTCTCTGAAGTGGCTAGATGGGATGTGCTGGCCAGACGCTTTTAGCTGAGGTGCATTTAATACCGCCTTAATAATCCCGTGGTTGACTTGCCAGCCTTTTTGGTTCGCCTGTCCCCGGAGCGGTTTTAATGAAGCTAGTGCATCTGTTTTTTCCATCGGTCTTTTCTCGCTGGTTGTCAGGGCTTGTTGTTCTGGCAGCTGCAATGCTGCTTGGCGCCTGCGGCACCGAGTCGAGCACATCCGAACCGAAAACATCTGGCGCAGAGGTGACCGTCGCTGTCGTGGAAACCGGCGACGCGGTGCAGTACGGCGAATACGCCGCCCGGGTGCGAAGTCCTGGCGCCGTGGAACTGCGTGCGCAGGTGGGGGGCGTTCTAAAAAAGCGCTTGTACCAGGAGGGGCAGCTTGTCCAGAAGGGCGAGACCCTGTTTCAGATTGATCCGGAGTCCTACTCCCTGGCACTGGAATTGGCCGAGGCGGAGTTGGCCGAGGTTCGGGCGGAGCACAGTAATGCGGAGCGGGAATGGCGTTGCCAGCAGGAGCTGTTTGCCCGCAAGGTGAGCAGTGAGTACGACAGGGACAAGGCCGAGACCGCACTGCAGGCGACATCGGCTCGGCTAAAGAAAGCTGAGGTAGCCGAGAATGACGCGAAGCGAATGTTGAACTATGCCCAGGTAGAAGCGACCGTGGCAGGCGTCGCTGGGCTTGAGGCCCTCGCGGCAGGCAGTCTGGTGGAAGCCGGCACCCTGCTGACCACCATCACGCCGCGCGACCCTATTCACGTTTATTTCACCTTGCCTTCCGGTGATGCCGCCATGCATCAGGCCGCGTTTGCAGGCAGGTCTGGTGGACCGGTGGAAACCGGCTTGCTTCTGGATCGTGGACGAGTCTTCCCCCATGCGGGCCAGTTGAATTATACCGACGCCCGCATCGACCCTCTCACCGACAGTGTCGAGATGCGCGCGGTGTTTCCAAATACTGAGGGTGAGTTGCTGCCGGGCCAATTTGTGCGACTGCAACTACCCCTGCGGACTTTCAGGGATGCTGTACTCATCGATCCGAAAGCCGTCACTGAGGGCCCGGCGGGGCCTCGGGTATTTACCGTCGAAAACAATAATGCCACCGACGCGCAAATGGCCAGGTCTCGGCCGGTGAAATTAGGGCCTGTCGTTGAAGGCTTGCAGGTAGTAACCGCTGGGCTCGCCGCCGGGGATCAGCTGGTGGTAAACGGTCAGGTTTCGCTCCGGCCGGGCAGGTCGGTGAGTGTTGTCGAAACAGTTCCGTCCCGGGCCCATGCGCAAAGGGAGCAATCCCGCACCCGTGCACAGGCGGGCCTGTAATGCTGCGATTTTTTATCGACCGCCCCATTTTTGCGTCCGTAATTTCGGTCATTATTATTCTGGCGGGGTTAGCCGCCTTACGCCTGTTGCCACTTGAGCAGTACCCGAACGTGGTGCCGCCCCAGGTGGTGGTCACCGCTTCCTATCCGGGCGCCAGTGCCGCTGTGGTTGCGGACTCGGTGGCCTCTCCGCTGGAGCAGGAAATCAACGGCGTGGAGGACATGATCTATATGGACTCCACCAGCACCGACACGGGCACCCTGAAACTTACGGTGACCTTCGACATCGGCACTGATCCTGATCAGGCCACCATCAACGTAAACAACCGGGTTCAGGCAGCGGCCCCGCGCCTGCCCCAGGTTGTGCGCGACATGGGCCTGGGCGTGCAGGCGCGTTCCACCGATATTCTCCTGCTGGGTGTGCTTACTTCGCCCGACGACAGCATGGGCATGGTGGAAATCAGCAACTATGCGCTGCTCAACATGCTGGACGAACTGGTGAGGATCGAAGGCGTGGGCGATGCCAGTCTGTTCGGCCTGCAGGACTACGCCATGCGAATCTGGCTCGATCCGGCCCGACTCGCCAAGCATGAACTCACCACCCAGGACGTGGCCGCCGCCTTGCGGGAGCAGAATGCCGAATACGCCACCGGCCGCCTGGGCTCCCCGCCCGATAGTGAGGAAGAGCCCTTTACCTTCACTGTCACCAGTGAAGGTCAGCTCACCACCCCTGAGCAGTTCGAATCGATTGTACTACGCAGCCTGGCGGACGGCTCCAACCTGCGCCTGGGGGATGTCGCCCGGGTGGAACTGGGCTCCCAGGATTACAGTTTTTCCGGCACCTTCAATGGCTCGCCCGCAGTGCCCTTCCAGATCTATCTGGAGTCCGGAGCCAATGCACTGGACACCGCCGACCGGGTTCGGGACGCGTTGCAGGACCTCGGGCAAAATTTTCCGGCCGATCTCGAATATACCATTGCCTACGACACCACCGAATTTGTGCGAACGTCCATTCGCGAGGTGGTCATCACGCTGCTGGTGGCCGTCGCCCTAGTGGTGCTGGTGACCTACCTGTTCCTGCAGAATTTTCGCGCCACGCTGATCCCGGTGGCGGCCATTCCAGTGTCCCTGATCGGCACGTTCGCCGGCATGCTCGCTCTGGGCTTTTCCCTGAACATGCTCACTCTGTTCGGGCTTGTTCTGGCCATTGGCATCGTGGTGGACAACGCCATTATTGTCATGGAAAACGTCGAACGCCTGATGACCGAGAAGCGCATGTATGCGCGCGAAGCCGCCATCGAAACGGTGGGGCAGGTGAGCGGCGCAGTGCTTTCATCCACCCTGGTGCTGGTGGCAGTATTCTCGCCGGTAGCCTTTCTGGGAGGGTTGAGCGGCGGCCTGTATCGTCAGTTTGCCGTCACTATAGCCGTGTCCGTAGTTATCTCCGGTGTGGTGGCGCTGACACTGACTCCTGCCATGTGCGCCTTGCTGCTTCGCCCGCAGCGAACTGAGCCCGGCAAATTTTTCCGCGCCTTCAATCGCGGCTTCGACAAGTTAACGGCCGGCTTCACCGCGGTGGTAAGAGGGCTGCTGGAACGCCCGCGCACCGGCCTCATCCTTCTGCTGTTCTTCTTTGGTGCTACGTGGCTGTTGACCGATCGTTTGCCCTCCGGGCTTTTGCCGGCGGAAGATCAGGGTGTAGTGCGCGTGCTGGGGCAGTTGCCGCCCGCCTCGTCGCTGCCGCGCACCGAGGGGGTGCGGGATGCTTTCTCTCAGAAGATCATGGCCATGGATGAAGTTGAAAGCTACATTTCCTTCGCCGGCTTCGACCTGGTCAACGGTGTGATGCGCAGCCATGCGCTGGGGGGCTTTGTAAGCCTGAAGGACTGGAACCAGCGCAACGATCAGCAACAAAGCGCCTTTGCGGTGGCTGAGCGGGTGCGCGGTCTGGGCAGCAGCGTTCAGGAAGCCAACCTGCGCTCGTTTACACCGCCGCCGATTGCCGGCCTGTCGCTGACGGGCGGCGTAGAAGGTTATCTGCAAGTGCGGGGCGATACCGACGTAGCCCTGCTGGAAAAGGTGGCGGGCGCATTGCGAGAGACCGCGGCCGCCCGCCCCGAACTGGCCGCTGTTAACGCCATGTTTGAAGCCCGTGTTCCTCAATACCATTCCGTGGTGGACCGGGAAAAAAGCAAGGCCATGGACATACCCGTCTCCCGCATCTATGACACGTTACAAAGCACCATTGGCGCCCGCTACATCAATGACTTCTCGTATCTGGGCCGACTATGGCGAGTTTATCTGCAATCAGAAAGCGAGTACCGGCGCCAGCCTGAGGATCTCCGCCACGCCTTTGTCCGTAGCGACAATGGCAGCATGGTGCCGCTGAGTTCGTTGGTTTCACTGGAGCGAAGCCGGGGTGCAGATTTGCTGACGCGATTCAACGGCTACCCGGCCATACGGGTAATGGCGAATCCAGCGCCGGGTTACAGCAGCGGTCAGGCCAAAACGGCTCTGGAAGAAGTGTCTGCCTCGCTCCCCCTGGACGCGGATACTCAAATGGCTTGGGTTGGCGAAGCCTATCAACTGGATCAGGTCTCTGACAGCGCCACCGGTGCCTTCTTCATGAGCTTACTGATGGTCTTTCTGATTCTGGCAGCCCAGTACGAACGACTCGCCCTGCCGCTCGCGGTGGCCACCTCAGTGCCTTTTGCGGCGTTGGGCGGAGCGCTCGCGAGCTTGCTGCGCGGCTTTCCCAATGATCTTTACTTTCAGGTGGGCCTGTTAGTGCTGGTGGGGCTGGCGGCCAAGAATGCGATTCTGATTGTGGAATTCGCGGCGCAGAACCGGCGGACCGGCATGGCTTCGGCCACAGCGGCCCTCAACGCGGCGCGCCAGCGCTTTCGTGCGATCATCATGACGGCCGCTACGTTCGTTGTAGGCTCTCTGCCCCTGATGGTGGCTGGCGGAGCTGGCGCCGCCAGCCGCCAGGAAATCGGCACGGTGGTAGTGGGTGGTATGCTCGCGGCGAGCAGCCTGGCGCTGGTCTTTGTGCCGCTGGCTTATAAACTCCTCGACGACCTGTCCTGTTGGTGGGCCGGCAAACTGAAAAGATCCGCACAGGATGCCAGTGCCTGACTGCTTCCGGTTGTACCCGAGTGTGCGCTAGCAGCCACTTCTGCCGGGCTGATGGCTCTGCTTGCTGGGAGTGCCATGTCGCTTGCGTTTGCCCCTGTGGGCTGGGCATGGCTTGCGGTGATCGCTCTGGCAACGTTTTTTGTTCTGACCGCGCAATCTTCAAGATTGCTAGCGCTGTGGTCTGCCTACCTCTTTGGCCTTGGCTACTACGGCGTGGGTGTCTCTTGGGTCTATATCAGCATCAGCCAGTATGGCAATGGCCCCGTGGTGGCAGTTTTAGCCACGGCGGCCTTTGTTTCCCTGCTCGCTCTCTTTCCATGGGGCGTTGCGTATTTCGTGCGCCGACTGCGCCCTGAGATGGACACAATCGCGCTCTGGATAGGGCTGCCGGCGGCATGGGTGCTGAGTGAATGGATGCGTACCTGGTTCTTAACTGGCTTTCCCTGGCTCTTTATCGGCTACAGCCAGACCGACACCACACTTGCGACTATCGCTCCTGTCTTTGGCGTGCTTGGCGTGAGCTTTCTCGTCGCACTTTTCGCTGCTGGGCTTGCGTGGATTGTCTTGGCGCCAAGCCTGCGCGGTGCTGCGGTAATCGGTGCAGTGTTATAGTCTCAACCTTCGCCGGCTTGCAGCTGCTGGATCGCGAGTGGACGCAACCAGCCGCAGACCCAATTAATGTCGCCCTCTTGCAGGGAAACCTCAAGCAAGACAAGAAATGGGATCGGGACTACCGGGAGATCACGTTTGAGCGCTATCAGGCGCTTACCATAGAGCATCTCGGGGCCGATATCGTTATCTGGCCAGAATCGGCAATCCCGATGTGGCATGACCAGGCCAAGGAATATCTTGCTGAGCTTAAGGTATTAGCCGATCAAGCAGGCACCTCGTTATTGATTGGCGTCCCGGTACGTGAATCGGAGGGTCGTGCCTACAATGCGGTGGCGAGCCTCTCCGATCCCTCAGGCCTTTACTACAAACGCCACCTGGTACCCTTCGGTGAGTATGTTCCGTTTCGGGACTTCTTTGGTTCGGCCTTCGACGTGCTCGGCGCGCCCATGTCAGATTTCACGCCGGGACAGGAAGCGCACATCCTGAATGCCTATTCAGGGCACCCTAAAAAGCCCGCTCGGTCTCGGCAAAAAGGTCCGCTTTCCAATGTCAGTGTGCTGCTGCCGACATGACCCTGATCGAGTCAGCGAAGCTGAATGGCCATGATCCTCAGGCCTACCTGAAGGGTGCGCGCGCATGAGTAAAAAGCACTCGCCACCTCGTCTATCTTCCTGACAAAACCTTTCCATGCGATCTCCTGCCTCACACTATACCTATGAACAAAACTTGGGGAACTCAAAAAAACTATGCGAATTCGTATGCTGAGGCTGCATTTCAATGCGGGTCATTTGTTGAGCGCAGCGGTTCTACCGATGTGAAAATCGCTGGCTCAGTTGAAAAGCGCAACCGAGAGTCCGGATGTGTACAAACGAGCGCCGTTCTATACATATTAAAGAGGCCCCAGAGTGTATACACGTCCTTTATTCAAATCTTCCTGAACTTCAAATGATAATCAGAGACTTAAGTCACATGTACACAGTCCACGTGAAAACTGTGCAGCGCGGTTGAGAAGCACCGGCAAATTACCCGCGACATCCTCAAGGTGCTGGTCGAGTATCGCCATCCGGTGTCCACTATCAGCGATGGCGCCTCCGCCATGGTACTGGCCAGGAACATTGCCTCACACTGACCAGCGGGAGAAAGTCGTAAGACCTAGGTCGTACAGAGGCGGGTTTTTCATTCCGTTTCTTAACGTTTGTTGATAACTTGAACTAGAATTAGGAGTTACTTTCCCTGACAGAGGGAGAGGCTCTCAACACAACAACGACAAAAGAGGCTAGAAGAGCAATGAAGATCCGTTCTGTTCTATCCGCGGCTGTGCTGGCTGTAGCAACTACCTTTGCTTCCACACAAGCCCTCGCTCAAGACACGTTTACCCTGCGCCTGGCCGAGACCTGGGGGCCCAACTTCCCGATTTTCGGTGACACCACCAAACGGTTCGCTGAAACTGTCGAAAAAATGTCCGACGGCCGCCTGAAGGTCCGCATCGACTCGTCAAACAAGCACAAAGCGCCCTTCGGTGTCTTTGATATGGTCAAGGCCGGCCAGTACGACATGGGTCATTCCGCGTCCTACTACTGGAAAGGCAAAGTACCCAACACCCTGTTCTTCACCAGCATGCCTTTCGGCATGAACGCGATGGAACAATACGCCTGGTTCTACCACGGCGGTGGTATGGAACTGATGCAGGAGGTTTACGAACCCCACAACATGCTGTCGTTCCCGGGTGGCAACACCGGCGTTCAGATGGGCGGCTGGTTTCGCAAGGAAATCAACACTCTCGAAGACCTGCAGGGCCTGAAGATGCGTATTCCTGGCTTCGCCGGTGAGGTGTTTGCAGAAGTAGGCGTTAATCCGACCAACATCCCACCGGGCGAGCTTTACACAGCCCTGGAACGCAACACCATTGACGCGGTTGAGTGGGTTGGTCCTTCCCTGGATCTGCGTCTCGGTTTCCAGCAAATTGCGGACTATTACTACACTGGCTGGCACGAGCCCGCCACGGAGCTGCAGTTCCTGGTGAACAAGAAGGTATGGGAAGAACTGCCAGCCGACCTTCGTGAAATCATGCGCGTCGCCATGCGCACAGCCTCCTACGACATGCTGGTTCACTCTCAGCACGCAAACGCAGAAGCCTGGGCCAACATCAAGGAAGAGTACCCGAACGTACAGATCAAGAAATTCCCTGAGGAAATCTTCCAGGCCATGCACGAGGCCAATGAGAAACTCCTGAAAGAAGCGGCAGCGAACAATGAGCAAGCCGCAAAGATTGTAAAATCCCAACAGGAATATCTTGAGAAGAGCCGGGCCTACACGGACATTTCCGAGCGGGCCTACCTAAACACGATGGCAGAAGTCGAGTAACATATCGGCAGTAACTGAGCCGGGATCGCTCTAGCAGTGATCCCGGTTTTGTCGTTTATAGCAATTGAAAAATCGCCGGCTCGCTGGCGGAGGACAATCAATGCGTTGGATTATCAAGCTGGACGAGGGCCTGGCCACCCTGTCCATTTTTTGCGGCTGGGTGGCCTGTGCCGCAATGATTCTGATGGCCGGTAACGTCTTCTACGACGTAGTAGCCCGCTACGCTTTCAATGAAGTTTCGATCGGTATGCAGGAAATGGAGTGGCATCTCTATTCCGTGGTGTTCCTGTTGGGCATCCCCTACGCATTGCGCACGGACGGCCATGTTCGCGTAGACGTTTTCTACACCCGCTGGCGTGACAAGACCAAAGCCTGGGTCAACATCGTTGGTGCTGTTATCTTTGTCATCCCCTTTGCCTACCTGATCTGGAACTACGGTTACGATTTTGCCGTTGAGTCCTACAGCATGGGCGAAGGCAGCGGCGACCCGGGTGGGCTACCCCATCGCTGGGTGATCAAGAGCGTGATCCCGATTTCCGCGGTGTTTACCGGTATCGCCGGGTTCAACATGGTGACCTTCGCAATACGGGTTATCTCCGGCGACAAGACCTATGAGCCCAAGCACGGCGCGGAGGGTCTCGCATGATCGGTATGATTATGTTCGGAGCCGCCCTCCTCCTTCTGATGCTGGGCTTCCCGGTTGCCTTTACCTTTGGCGGCGTTGCCCTGTTTTTCGGGATCTATGCCGAAGGCATGGATCTGTTCGCTTTCATGCCCTATCGCATCATGAGCGTCATGCAGAACACGGTGCTGATGGCGGTGCCGTTGTTCATCTTCATGGGTGTGGTCCTGCAACGCACGCGGCTGGCCGAGCAATTGCTGACCTCCATGGGCCGCCTGTTCGGTGGATTGCCAGGGGGCCTGGCCATTTCCACCATCCTGGTAGGTGCCCTGCTCGCCGCATCAACGGGCGTCGTCGGTGCTAGTGTGGTAGCCATGGGTCTGATCTCTCTCCCCGTGATGCTGGCCCATAACTACGACAAGCGGCTTGCCACGGGCACTATCTGTGCGTCCGGCACACTGGGCCAGATCGTACCGCCTTCGATTATCCTGATTATCCTTGGCGACGTGCTCGGGCTCCCGGTTGGCGACCTCTTCAGGGCAGCCGTTATCCCAGGTGTGGTGCTGGTCGGTCTGTACATCATCTACATCCTTGTTCTCACCCGCTTCAAGCCTGAAACCGGCCCCGCCATGCCGGATGACAGCGGACTGTCACGGGGCAAGGAAATCCGTGCAGCGCTGCTGGCGATTATCCCGCCGCTGGCGTTGATCATCGTCGTATTGGGCTCCATCTTTGCCGGTATTGCCACCCCCACGGAATCTTCGGCGCTCGGTGGTGTCGGCGCCGTGGTGCTGGCCATCATTTACCGCCAGTTCTCCTTCAAGATGGTGTGGGATGCCTCAAAGGACACGGTGAAGGTCACTGCCATGGTGTTCGCCATCCTCGTGGGTGCAACCGCATTCTCGATGGTGTTCAGCTACACCGGTGGCGATTACCTGCTGGAAGAATGGCTACTGCAGCTTCCCGGCGAAAAATGGGGCTTCATTATCCTGGCCATGCTGGTCATCCTGGTGCTGGGCTTCTTCATCGACTTCGTGGAAATTTCGTTCATCATCGTGCCGATCCTGGCACCGGTGGCGGAAGCCATGGGCATCAACATGCTGTGGTTCGCGATTCTGATTGCCATGAACCTGCAAACCAGTTTCCTGACGCCCCCATTCGGGTTCAGTCTGTTCTATCTCAAAGGCGTATCACCACCCGGTGTACAGACCACCGATATCTACAAAGGGGTACTACCGTTTATCCTGATGCAGGTACTGGTGCTGGCGATGATCGTCATTTTCCCGGAATGGTTTGGCATGAGCTCGACCTACTGACGTCGGCGCAGCCGACAGCACACCGACAAGCCGGGGCCTTGCAGCCCCGGTTTTTTTGCCCGCCATTCCCGCTTTTACCCCTTTTACCTAATGCCCCAATAGCAACCCTCCATTCTTTGGTGTGTGGGGGGATATGACAAAACACGCTTGTTTTCTATACTAAAGACGAAGCAGGCGATTCTCAGTTGTGATATCGGGACACGCCCTGATGCTGAATCACTGTCGGCCAAGCCCGCCGACTTCAGTCCGTGATTAACCAGCTGAAAAAGGGAGATATGTATCCATGAGCCAAAGCACCGCCCGGAAACCCCCAGCGTCCACCAACGACCGACCGGAGGACAGGCCTCACGTCCTGACGTTGCCCCTGGAAGAGCAGCAGGCGGACCGTGAGCCTCACAGTTATGAACGCTGGCTGATCGCCAAGCTGATGCGCATGGCCGGGTCACCGCCGCTACGGTTCCAGTTGTGGAACAACGAATTCATTGACCCTGAAGAAGGCCATGCCCGCTTTACGCTCAAACTGACAGACCCCAAGGCGCTGTTTACGCTGGTTACCAACCCCAACCTGGCGTTTGGAGATCTATACAGTGCAGGCAGACTGCAGGTAGATGGCGATCTTTCGGAGCTGATGGAGACACTTTACCGCTCAATTCACAACGCCAGGCAGAAATGGCCCAAATGGCTGGAAGCCCTGTGGCGCAACCATAACCCCCGCTCTACTGGCGTTTCTGAAGCCCGGGAGAACATTCACCACCATTACGATCTGGGCAACGAATTTTACCGGCTCTGGCTGGATCATGCCGAAATGCAGTACACCTGCGCCTATTACGAAACGCCGGATTTGACCCTGGAACAGGCCCAATTGGCCAAGCTGGAGCACGTTTGCCGCAAGTTACGGCTGAAACCCGGCATGACGGTTGTGGAAGCTGGCTGTGGCTGGGGTGGTCTTGCGCGCTATATGGCCAGGAACTACGGCGTAGAGGTGCATTCCTACAACATCTCGAAAGAACAGCTAACCTACGCCCGGGAAGAAGCCAGGCGTCAGCAGTTGGAGCACCTGATTGAATACGTTGAAGACGACTATCGCAATATCAGCGGCCAATACGACGCCTTTGTGTCCATCGGCATGCTGGAGCATGTCGGCACGGACAATTACCAGGCACTGTCGGAGCTGATCAGTCGCTCCCTGAAGCCGGGCGGCCTGGCGTTACTGCACAGCATCGGCCGCAACCGGCCCATGCTGATGAACGCCTGGATTGAGAAACGCATCTTTCCGGGCGCTTACCCACCGAGTATCTCTGAGTTCATGGGCATCTGCGAGCACAGCGACTTTTCGGTGCTGGATGTCGAAAACCTCAGACTGCACTACGCCCAGACGCTGACCCACTGGATGGAACGGTACAGAAGCAACATGGACAAGGTCACAGAGATGTACGACGGGCACTTTGCCCGGGCCTGGGAAATGTACCTCGCCGGCTCCATAGCCGCCTTCCGGGCCGGGTCACTGCAACTGTTCCAGGTGGTCTTCACCCATGGCGGGAACAACCAACTGCCACAAAACCGCCAGGATATCTATTCGTCCCCCGCAGCTCCGGAGGCATAATCATGGACTACTACGACCTGATTATCGTGGGTGCCGGGCCCGCAGGCTCCACGCTTGCCCACGCACTGCAGGACAGTGGCAAACGCATTCTGGTGATCGATAAGAAGGATTTCCCTCGGGACAAGACCTGCGCCGGCTGGGTTACCCCTGCGGTGATGGACAGTCTCGACATCGACATCAACCACTACGGCACCGGGCGAACCCTCCAGCCCATCCGGCGGTTCCGTATAGGCATGATGGGGCAACCGGCGGTAGAAAATGACCACGGTGACATTGTCAGTTACGGCATACGGCGCTGCGAGTTCGATGCGTTTCTTCTGGACAGGACAACCGTGCCGAAGCAACTGAACACACCGGTCAAGTCCATTGTTCGTCGCGATGGCAACTGGGTGATCAACGATACCTGGGAGGCACCCCTGATCGTAGGTGCCGGGGGCCATTTCTGCCCGGTGGCGAAGCTGATGGGAGACGGCCCTGGCAGCCACGAAGTCGTGGTGGCGGCCAAAGAGGTGGAATTCGAGATGACGCCTCAACAGGCCGAGGTGTGCGAAGCCCGTGGCGACACCCCCGAGCTCTGGTTCTGCCGCGACCTGAAGGGCTATGCCTGGGTGTTCCGAAAAGGTAATTTTCTCAATATTGGCCTTGGTCGGGAAGACAATCACAAACTGACCGAGCACCTCAATGCCTTCGTGGAGGAGATGAAATCCGAAGGACGCATACCGGCCGATTTACCGGGCAAGTTCAAAGGACATGCCTACCTGCTATACGCCCACGCGGAGAGACCACTGGCCGATGACGGCCTGCTGTTGATCGGTGATTCCGCCGGCCTGGCTTACACTCAGAGCGGCGAAGGTATTCGCCCTGCCATAGAGTCCGCATTGATGGCGGCAGACATTATTCGCGACCAGGAGGATTATTCTGCCCAGGCACTGCAGGCTTACGGCGAAGCTATTGCCAGCCGTTTTGGGAATCGCGCCATGCCTCAGGATGAGGGCTGGCAAGTGCCGGACTGGGTCAAAATGCCATTGGCCAGCACCCTGATGCGGTCCCACTGGTTCACCCGCAAGGTCGTCACCGAAAAATGGTTCCTGCATCAGCAGGTGCCACCGCTGGCGACGGTTTCCCAAGGCTGATAGAACGTATAAAACCGGATCGGGCAGTACCCGGTCCGGCTCTCCTTATCACACCGACGGTCAGTCAGCGGCCAGTTCAATCACATCGATACCATACAGAGTGGTCGTGCCACTCACCTCGTTGCCTACCGCTAACATCGGCTTGCCATTGGGGCTGTCGTCAGCAGCGATAAAGGCAAGCCCCTCGGGCCCAAGATCACCCGCCATTCCACTCTCAAGATCGGTCTGGGAGGCAGAGAAATCGCGGTTATTGAGGTACTGGACGAATTCCGGGTTCTGCGGATTGGTCACGTTATAGACCATGATGCCCCCAACCCGTTCAAGACCAATAAAGGCAAAGGTCTGGCCGTTGATAGTACCCACGGTGACCGCCTCAGGCTCTGGTCCCTTATCGTCGGAGCGGTTTTCGAACGCGTTTTCGTCATTATTGCTGTTGAAATTGTCCGGGATCAGGCTCGCGGTAATGCGCTCGAATTCACTGCCGCTGTCGAAGACCCGCTCGCCGGTTTCCGACCAGATTGAAAACGAACGCGCACCGTAGGCGTAGAGCTCACTGTAGACACAGTTATTCTCCACATAGCTCCGGTCATACTCACCGCCCACGAGAATGACGTTGGCAGGATCGCTGGGCGCGCAGGAATTGCCAAAACCCAGGGTGGATGTGACGTTCAGGCGTCCCAGGTTAGCGTCTTCCTGCAACTCGGCAGCGTTCGGGAAGGCCATGGCATCCAGCGTCAGGTCGGCGACGCGGAATTCCTCACTGAAGCCGTCGTAATCCCGGGAATCACCCTCGTTGGCGGTGATGTAATAGGTTTTTCCGTTAAAACCGTAGCTGGTCATGGCATCCGGATGGTAAATGCCCTTCACCGGCCAGTTGCGAATGTTGATGCCGCTGTCGTCGTTGCTGGCGTCCAATTCGTTGCCGATGATGCTGTGATCCTTGAAGCCCAGCGGAATAATGGCGGTAATTTCCCCGGCCGCGATGTCCAGTTCGGCAACGGCATTTGCTTCCTGCATCGCGACCCAGGCTTTTTCACCGTCGATAGAGATCGCGATGTATTCCGGCTCCAGATCCTGGGCCAGAGTGGCGCCCGGCCCGAATACTCTCAGGCCCTGTTCCATAAGTTCCGCCAGCTGACCGTTGAAGCTGGCGAACCCGGCCGTGGTGACCGTCGCCGCAGCCACGCCGTTGGACAGGTCAACAACGCTAACGGAACCCTCCGGGTCAACACTGTAGTCATCACTGGGTTCGCCCTCGTTGGCCACGAGGAGCTTCTGGCCATCGCGGGTAAACGTCAGCATATCCGGCAGGGCGCCCGCCTCTACTTCACCCACCTTGTTCAGGTCGGTGCTGTTGTAGAACACCACCTTGCCGTTGTCCTGCTTGACGTTGGCTTCAATGGCGACGGCCACGAGATCGCCGTATACCGCCACGCTATTCGCGGAAGCACCTTCGGCGGTGGCATCAATGGTGCTGAGCTTTATTGGCATCTCGGGGTCCTGGATGTCCAACACATCCACGGTTGAATCGTTGGCATTGATGACAAACAGGCGCTGGTTCGCCGGATCGTGGGCCACGATTTCCGCCGCGCTTTCATCGAAAGCACCGCTTGCATAGGTGCCGAGGGTATTCAGCTCAATCAGGGTCTGGCTGGTGCCGGGCGAACCCGCGCTGCCATCGTCACCATCATCACCGTCGCAGGCCGTCAGGCCCAGGGTGGATGCGAGGATGGCTGCAGTATGGAGTGACTTCTGGAATGTCATGTTTGCCTCTTCTTCTGTCGTTACACGTGTGGTTGTACACGACACTTTATGGAGAAGAGGTGACAGAAATGCGTCACTTTTAAGTCAGGACTGCTCAGGAGAGGCGGTACCCGCAAAAAAATGGCGACCGCACGGTCGCCATTTTCAACGCTTGCTCAAGCTATTGAGAGTTCCAAGGGCTTTATTGGCCGAGGTAGCTGCGGTACATCCATACTGTCTTTTCCTGCTGAGAGATGTAATCACTCATCAACGCAACGGTGCCCTCATCGTCAGCATCGCCAGCCAGATGTAGCAGCTCCCGCTGCTTGCCGATCAATTTAGCGAAACTGTCTACGATATTTTCAACAGCATCCTTACCATCGGCCACATCCTTTCGCTCAGGCACCTCGGATTTTTCGATGTAGGTGCTGTAGGCGTGCGCAGGCCTGTGCCCGAGGGTCAAAACCCGCTCGGCTATCTCGTCAATCTTCAACAACAGGTCGTCATAAAGCTCTTCAAATTTGGCATGCAGTTCGAAAAAGTTGTCACCTTTGATGTTCCAGTGATAGCCACGAACGTTCATGTAGAAGATCTGGTAATTGGACAACAGATCGTTCAGTGCGTTTGCCAGGCTCTGGGTCTTTTCAGTGTCCAGCCCAATAAAGTTCTTGCTCATAACGTGTCTCCTTGACAGTTACCGGAATGTACTGGCCGCTAATCTAACCAGGAATCGTGAATAGATAAAGTTTAGTTATCCAATCTTCGTGATAGCTATTGCCAATTCTTGGCAGAACCAAACAATAGCCAAAGACTATAAAAAATCTTCACATTATTTATTTAACAACGATTCTCAATTGCTGTTGAATGGACCTATATCCATCGCACACGCGGAGCTGACTGACTATGAGTGCCCTGAAGATGTTTTTCCATGACCATGGTTCAGAGGGTGACAACTCGTTGCTGAAAACCATTACATTTGCCATTACTCATTTCACCGTGGCCTTTACCGTTGCTTATCTGCTGACCGGCGACATCGTGATTGGTAGCCTGATTGCCATGGTAGAACCAGCAATTAACACGGTTGCCTATTTCTTTCACGAAAAGATATGGGCGCGCAGGCAACAGATTACAAGGGGCGTCTCTGGCCCGGAGGCAACCCCGGTCGCACACAGTTTCTGATCGGGGCCATCTCCTTGACTCTAGCCACCCGGGCCGCAATCCAGGCAATGCTCAATCGGTTGTGGGCCGATATCCAGCTTACGGTTGAGGTCACGCAATGCCGTGCGGACCCCTTCTTCGATCACCGGGTGGTAAAACGGCATAGTCAGCATCTCGCTTACGGTCATGTGCTTTTGCAGCGACCAGGCCAGCAAGTGGCCGATGTGCTCGGCCGCAGGACCAAACATCTCCGCGCCCAGAAATAACCCACTGCCCCGCTCACCGTAGACATGCAGCAAGCCCTTATTAGCGCCAATAACGCGACTGCGCCCCTGCCCTTCGAAAGAAACCTCACCAACGGCATAGCGCCCCTTGCAACGCTCATCGACTTCGCTGAGAGTCATACCCACCGTGGCGATCTGTGGATCGGTGAACACGATGCCCAATGGCACCCGGCGCAGCCCCGCCCGCACATCAGGGTATCGAGCCGCGTTATCGCCGGCTATTCGCCCCTCATCAGCCGCCTCATGGAGCAGTGGCACTTCATTGTTGGCATCTCCAGCGATAAAGATATGACTGTCACCACACTGAAGCGTGTAATGATCGAACAACGGCGAGCCATGATCATCCTCGGCAATATCCGCGTTCTGTATATCCAGACTGTCGACATTGGGGCGACGCCCCGTGGCTGCCAATAGATAGTCGAAATTTTCCGTGGTTTCACTGCGATCCGCTCCTGAAAAACGAATACTCACGCCGTCGTCCGTTCGCTCAACCGACCGGACGACGGCGTTGGTATCCAACGGAAATTCTTCATTGAATGTTTTCAGGGCATAGTGGCGAATCGTCTCTTCCTGAAGTGGCCCAAGGCTTCCACTGACACCAAACATTCGCACCCGAACCCCCAACCGACTGAGCGCCTGCCCCAGTTCCAGACCAATTATGCCGGGGCCGAACACGGCAACGGACCCAGGCAGGTCGTCCCACTCGAAAATGTCATCGTTCACCACCAGTCGGTCCTTGGCGTCCTTGAGAAAGCCGGGGACGTTCGGCCGGGAACCGGTGGCAATGACCACACGGGCGGCCTCGACTTCCACCTTCTCTCCAACAACAATTCGGTGAGGCGACAGGAAACGGGCCTGGCCGCGAAGCCGGTGAGCCTCGGGAAATCCCTCAACCGCCTCTATCACAAAGCTGACGAACCGGTCCCGCTCCCTGCGGACACGCGCCATCACCTCTTTGCCATCAATTCGGATATCACCGGGGTGAACACCAAACATCGGTGCCTTGCGCGACTGATGGGCGCTGTCGGCCGCAGCAATCAAAAGCTTGCTGGGCATACAGCCGACACTGGCACAGGTGGTACCGTAGGCACCGCCTTCAATCAAAACGATATTGTCCGTATGCTTGCGGGCAGCGCGATAGGCGCTCATGCCAGCGGTACCCGCGCCAATAACAGCGACATCCACCTTGCGTTTTTCCACGTCTACAACTCCCCTCACCGCCTACAAAATTCATGGTTCTGCCTCAGTATAGGAGTGAATACGAGAAACCGTTCAGTTGCCAACCAATGACATCGCAGCATTCGACGCGGGACTTTTTCAACCACGCCTTCTAGACTGGCGCCCTGTAACGGAGCTTTCCTGGAGATAAAAGGTATGCACAACTACTGGCCAGAATTCATCACCGTCGCCCTCGTTCATTTCCTGGCCGTCGCCAGCCCAGGGCCAGACTTTGCTGTGATGCTTCGCCAGGCGCTGTGCCAAAGCCGTCGCAACGCCCTGCTGACGGCCTTCGGCATTGGCACGGGAATTCTGATTCACGTGGGGTATTCCCTGCTGGGCATTGGCCTGATTATCCAGCAGTCACTGGTGCTGTTCAGTATTCTCAAAGTGGTTGGCGCCCTCTACCTCACCTGGATCGCGATACAGTGCCTGCGCTCGAAAGCCGGCGGCATTCATGTCGAAACGGAAAACGGTGGTCGGCAAAGCGGTTTCGCGGCCTATCGGCTGGGTTTTCTGACCAATACCCTGAACCCGAAAGCCACGCTGTTCTTCGTATCACTCTTTTCCGTGATCATCAGCCCGGGTACGCCGATTGCGATTCAAACGGCTTATGGCGTCTATATGGCAGTGGCCACCGGCCTGTGGTTCATGGCCGTGGCGGTATTCTTCACCCTGCCGCAGATCCGCAAGGGATTTAACCGTTTCGGCTATTGGCTGGACCGGCTGATGGGGGGCGTTCTGTTGCTGCTGGCGGGGCAGTTACTGTTTTCAACAGTGTCTGGGGACGGAAGCCTTCCGGAAAAAGAATAACCAGAGCGGCCCCGCCCCGGTTTCAGGCAAACCAAACAAGACGGGGCGCCGGTTTGTAGGCCTCTCCCAGAACCGTGGAGCGCCATGGATGGCGCGACCGAGCCCTACAGGGACGTATTTACGGGCGTGTTCTGGGAGAGGCCTACAGACCGGCGCATGCACCAGAGCGTTGTTCACAGGCTACGTAACAGCTCTTCCGTTTGCTTCCAGCCAATGCAGGGGTCCGTTAGGGAGCATCCGTAAATTAAATCGTCGCTGTCATTTTGACGCCCCTCTTCAAGAAAACTTTCCAGCATCAAACCAACAATATTTCGGTTACCCGACCGCTTCTGGAACATGACTTCCTTCGCTATCTCCAGTTGCCGCGATGATTGCTTTTGAGCGTTATCATGACTGCAATCGACCATCACCGAAGCAGAAACACCTGCGCTGGACAAGGCATCCACGGCCTCGCGGACACTCTCCGCATCGTAGTTTGTGATACCTCGCCCGCCCCGTAATACCAGGTGTGTATCGGGGTTGCCCTCGGTGGTAATCATCGCGGGTGCGCCATGACTGCCTATGCCGAACCGGTGATGGGGATGGGACGCCGATTTCATGGCGTTGATGGCAACGCCAATGCTGCCGTCGGTACCATTTTTGAAACCGGTCGGCATCGGCAGACCGCTGACCATTTCACGGTGAACCTGGGACTCGGTGGTGCGGGCACCGATGGCGGTCCAACTAACGAGGTCGCCAAGGTAATCCATGGCGAACGGGCTCAGGGCTTCCGTGGCCAATGGCAGGCCCATATCTGACAGGTTCAACAGCAGGCGCCGGGAACGCAGCAGGCCTTCGTTGAGGTTTCCGCTGCCGGTGCGCTCCGGGTCATAGAGCAGGCCTTTCCAGCCAACGGTGGTTCGGGGTTTTTCGAGGTAGGTACGCATCACAATCAGGAAACGGTCGCTGACATCATCCGCCAGCGCTTTGAGCTTCTCGCCATACTCCAATGCCGCCACTTCGTCGTGGATGGAGCAAGGGCCGACGACCACCAGCGTTCTCGGGTCCTCGCCCTTGAGTATCCGGCGAATAGCATCCCGGTGCTGGCGAATCCGCGCCTGCATGTGAGCAGGAACCGGCAGGCTGGCTCGCAGTTCGGATGGTGTCGGCAGCGGCACTTCCCGGGTTCCCGGCTCAGCCTCTGATGGCTGCCGGGTCTCGTTCAGTGTCTCGATGTTCAGCGACATGTTCATGGTCAGTGTTCCCGTTTCCCTGTGTCAGAATCAAAAAAGCCCCGGCTGGTGGCTACCAGTCGGGGCTTTTTGAGTCCGGTGGCAGCCTGGGTTTTTGCCGGGCTGCCTTCCTCGTTATTCGGTCGATGAAGATCTTATGGGCGGCCCGGGCTCTGGCTAAAATAGCCATAACCAAACCACCAAAAAAACACAGCAGCGACCGCAGCGATCGATTTTTCACCGAAAGCTTGCAGAACATTCAATTGACAGGTCGCGTGTGTCGTCTTCATGCTTTCCAATATATATCCCCGGTTTCCGGCTTTGCAACCCGTAAATTCGGTTTTTGCAGGTATTGCGGCCCTACCAGTCCCGGAGTCACTCATGAACACAGCGATGAATCGTCGGTCCACGCTTTCTTTGTTGCTGATCCTGCTGCTTTTTTCAGGCGCTCTAGCGGCGGCGCCCGAGGCCCGTACTTACCAGATGTCACAGCGCTCCGCAGAGGGTGTGGCGCAACAGATCCGCGAACTGTACCCGGATGGCCAAGTGTCGATCACCGCTCGCGGACAGCAAATGGTGGTTCGTGGTGAACCTGAGGTGCTGGATGAAATCGGCAGGCTGGTGGAGACCATGGACGTTGCCCCCTCACAGATGCGTATTACGGTTCGTTCCCGTCACAACGTGGATGCCAAAACCGGTGGCGGCGGGTTTTCCGTCAACAACAACCAGGTCAGCGTACAGGCAGAACGCAAGGTCACCACGACACGGCGGAATCAGGAACGCACGCTGATCGTTCAGGATGGGCAATCCGCTCATATTGCCTCTGGCCAGGTCCGCACCGTACCGGTCGCCATCCGCGGGGGCCGCAATCCAGCGGCATTTCTGGGACAGGTCGAAACCCGAAGCGGCTTCCTGGTCAGTCCGCAGGTGATTTCAGATCAGGCGGTCGAATTGAACATCGTTTCTTTTGAGGAAGACCCGAAGGGCAATCCGCCCGGCTACGACACCGAGGCGGTGATGACCATACGCCGGGTAGAACCCGGTGAATGGGTGGAACTCGGCAGCACGCGCCAACAGCGAGTAGGTGAGCAGTCCGGCATCACCTACCAAACCGGGAACAGCCGCCGCCAGAACCAGACCTTCGAGGTAAAGGTTGAGGTTCTTTAAGGCCAGTCAGATACGGCGTTTGAGCAAGACACTCTTGGCTTCGTTGATCTTTGCTGCCAGGTAATCGTTGCCGCCTCGATCGGGGTGGAGTTTCTGGATCAAACGTCGATGCGCCTGCACGATCTCTTCGTCTGTGCAGTCTGGCGCAACCCCAAGAACCTCACAGGCTTCGCTGATCGACATATTGCCGGAACTGGCGCTTTTTTGCCTGTGCTCGTGGTGGGTGGCAGTGTCGTCATTATCAGACCCATTCGGCTGGTTCTGCCCGAACAGGCGGCTGATCGTCGGGGCAAACTTCAGTAAGGCTGGCAGCTTTCTCAGTAGTGGTAAAAGGGCGGCCACTGCGGCCGTCAGTACATGCACCCGCCCGGTCAGCACCATGAACAGCAGCAGAGCGCCGCCCGCCACCAACACGATTTTCCAGGTAGCGGCCTTTTTCTTTTCCGGTGATAGCGCGCCCCACTGCTTCAGCACAATAAATACGGCTGCCGCCAGTGCAATACCAAGAATCCATTGCATCCGCCAATCCTTATAGATGACCAAGTCGTAAATCTGTCATTCTTGTTTGGCAACCTAATGAACGGGATGAGCTCCCGGTCCCACCTGGGCAAGGCCGGCGAAGGCGCCTGGAGCACAGTAATTGTACGCATTTTCACTGACAAATCAGTGACAGCAACCCTCTCGCTTGTATAGGATGCTATTCTTTACGGTTTGTTGACGAGTCCTTGCCAACACAGCCCCCGACGAGCCGGGCAACTCCATCCCTACGGGATCAGGAGCCTGCAAAGCTAACACGATTACCTGTAACGGACATACGACCCAGGACCTGAATTATGCGCACTGCCTCCCGCTTCCTGATTGTACTCATCTTTCTCGGTGTCGTGCTCGGCGGCATTTTTGGTTACAAGTTCTACCAGTTCGGCCAGATGCAGGAACAATTTTCCCAGCCACAGCCGCCGGCGAAAATTTCCGCGACCATGGCCAGCACCGAGATGTGGACACCTGAGATCAAAGCCGTTGGCAGTGTCGAAGCCATCAATGGCATTGAAGTGGCGAACGAAGTCCCCGGCGTGGTTGAGAACATCGCGTTCGAGTCAGGTGATACGGTGAAAAAAGGCGACATCCTGATCCGTCTGGACGCCGCCATTGATGAAGCCGCATTACGCACACGCCGTGCCGAGGCACAGCTGGCGGAGCAGGAGTTCAAGCGGGTGTCCGACCTGCTTCCCAAGCGCGCCGTGTCGCAATCCCAGTACGATGAAGCCAAGGCCAATTTCGACGCAGCACGGGCAAGGGTCAATGAAGCCGAAGCCCAGTTGAGCAAGAAAATCATTCGCGCGCCTTTTGATGGCAAACTTGGCCTCCGTCTGGTGGATCAGGGCGAATACATTGGTACCGGTACGCCGATCGTCGAAATCAACATGCTCGATCCGATCTACGTGGATTACACCCTCTCAGAAAAAGACCTGCCCATGGTGCAACAGGGCTATGACGTAGTCGCAACTGTCGCGGCCATCCCCGACAGTGATTTTGCCGGCCAGGTCAGCGCCATCAACACGTCGGTTAATCCGCAAACCCGTACCGTCCGGATTCGTGCCACGCTTGGCAACGAGGAGAACCAGCTTCGCCCGGGCATGTTCGCCACGGTAGCAACCAGGCAACCCCAGGATCAGGAGGTTGTCACCGTGCCGAGAACCGCCATTTCCTACAACACCTACGGCGATTTCGTGTTTGTTGTCGAAGAGAATGATGACGGTGAATTGGTCGTCAATCGTCGCACCGTCCAGACCGGCAATACCCGGAACAGTCGCGTTGCGGTGCTCGAAGGCCTGAAAGAAGGTGAGCAGGTCGTCGCCAAGGGCCTGCTGAGATTGAGGGCTGGCCAGCGCGTTGAAGTCCAGGAAGATGAGCAGCCGGCGGAGGCGTCCAAGTAATGCGTTTCACCGACATATTCATACAGCGCCCCGTCCTGGCGACGGTGGTCAGCCTGCTGATCCTGCTGCTCGGGGCCCGGGCAGCGATGGAGATGGAAATCCGTCAGTACCCGGAACTTGAAAGCACCACCGTCACGGTGACAACCGCCTACCCCGGCGCAGGCTCTGAGCTGGTAAAAGGGTTCATCACCACGCCATTGCAGCAGGCCATCGCTGAAGCCAGTGGCATCGACTACCTCACGTCCACAAGTTCCCAGGGGCAATCCACCATTGAAGCCAAGATGGTGCTGAACTACGACGCCAACGCAGCGCTGGCCGAGATTCAGGCAAAAGTGGCCAGTCAGCGCAACGTGCTGCCTGCCGATGCGCAGGACCCGGTAATCACCTCCACAACCGGCGATTCCACCGCGCTGATGTACATCGCCTTTTACAGCGATGAGCTGGAGGTACCCCAGATCACCGACTACCTGACGCGGGTGGTGCAGCCCAAGCTGCAGGCATTGTCCGGCGTAGGCAAGGCCGATCTGCTGGGACGGCAGTTCGCCCTGCGGGTCTGGCTGGACCCCGAGCGTTTGTCCGCCGTGGACATGACTCCGCAGGAAGTGGTGGATGTACTGCTGCGCAACAACTATCAGGCGGCCGTAGGCAATACCAAGGGTAAATACACCAAGATCAGCATGACCAGCGACACCGACGTCGGTGATCCGGAGCAGTTCAAGGATCTGGTGGTCAAGGAATCCGACGGCTCACTGATCCGCCTGCGGGACATTGCCCGCGTTGAGTTGGGTTCCGAAACTTACGACCAGCTCGCCCTGTACAAGGGCCAGCCAGCGACCTACGTGGCCATTGAACTGTCACCCGGTGCTAACCCGTTAACGGTCGCAAAACTGGTCAAAGACGAACTGCCAGGTATTGAAAGCCAGCTACCTTCGGGCATGAACGTCCGCCTGGCCTACGATGCGTCCGACTTTATCGACAGCTCGATTAAAGAAGTTATCCAGACGCTGCTGGAGGCCCTCGTTATCGTTCTGGTGGTGGTTTTCATCTGCCTGGGCTCGATCAGGGCGGCGGTGGTTCCGTCCGTGGCGGTACCCCTGTCACTGATTGGCGGCGCCTTTTTCATGCTGATGATGGGCTTCTCACTGAACCTGCTGACTCTGCTGTCGATGGTACTCGCTATCGGTCTTGTCGTTGACGATGCGATCATCATGGTGGAAAACGTCCACCGCCACATTGAAGAGGGTGAGTCCCGCTTCAACGCGGCCATGAACGGTGCCCGTGAAATGGCAACGCCGATCATCGCCATGACCACCACGCTGGTGGCGGTCTATGCCCCTATCGGCTTCATGGGTGGTCTGGTTGGCTCACTGTTCACAGAGTTCGCATTTACCCTGGCCGGCACCGTCATCATTTCCGGTATCGTGGCACTGACCCTGTCACCAATGCTGTCCGGCAAGATCCTCAAGCCCCACGGCAATCCGGGGCGGTTCGAGCAGGTCGTGGAGCGCTCCTTCGGCGGCCTGGCCAACGGGTACAAACGTGCTCTTGCATCTTTGATGGATACCAAGTCCGTGGTGATTTTCTTCGCCATCGTGGTGCTGGGATCGATCTATTTCATGGTGGCCATGAGCCAGAACGAGCTGGCCCCCACTGAAGACCAGGGCATTCTGTTCTATCAGGGGCTCGGTCCCCAGACGTCTACCCTCGACTATCTCCAGGAACATGGAGATGAGGTTCAGGAGCGTATGTCGACGGTACCCGGCTACCATGAGGACTTCATGATTCTCGGCATCACCGGGCCCAACGCCGTGTTCGGCGGCTTCAAGATGAAGCCCTGGTCCGAGCGTGACGTCAGCCAGTTCGAGGTTCAGCCACAGCTTGACCAGGAACTGAAAAACGTCACCGGCTTGCAGACCGCCGTTTTCCCCAGGCCTTCCCTCCCGGGTTCCGGTGGCGGCCTGCCATTCCAGTTTGTGATTACCACGGGCGAGGACTACGAACGCCTGAATGACGTTGCCAATGATCTGCTCGGGCAGGCCATGCAAAGCGGCAACTTCATGTTCCTGCAGAAATCCATCGACTTTGACCGCCCGGTTACCCGCATCAACGTCGACCGTGACCGGGTGGCGGATCTTGGGCTGTCGATGCAGGACGTTGGCCGTGCCATGTCCAGTATGCTGGGCGGCGGCTTCATCAACCGCTTTAACATGCAGGGCCGCTCCTATCAGGTCATTCCCCAGGTCGACCAGGATTTCCGCCTGGACGAGCAGGCGCTCAATGACTATTACATTCGTGCCGACAGCGGCAGCCTGGTACCACTGTCCAGCGTCATCAGCTTCCAGAAAGACGTGGAACCATCACAACGTACTCAGTTCAACCAGTTGAACTCATTGACACTGCAGGGTGTTGTGACTCCGGGCGTGACGGTGGGTGATGCCATGGCTTTCATGGAGAATGCCGCCGCAGAAAGTTTCCCGCAGGGTTTCTCGTTCGACTACACCGGGGAGTCGCGTCAGTTTGCGAACCAGGGGAGCGCATTGGTGGTTACCTTCTTCCTGTCATTGCTGGTGATCTACCTGGTGCTGGCAGCCCAGTTCGAAAGCTGGCGCGACCCGTTCATCATCCTTGTATCAGTACCGATGTCGGTGGCTGGGGCCATGGCCTTCATTGTGCTCGGCTTTGCCACCATGAACATCTACACGCAGGTGGGCCTGATCACCCTCATCGGTGTTGTCTCCAAGAACGGGATACTGATCGTGGAGTTCGCCAACCAGTTGCAGGTGGACAAGGGCTTGAACAAGCGCGAGGCCGTCGTGGAAGCGGCGGCCATCCGTCTGCGCCCAATCGTCATGACCTCCCTGGCGCTGATCTTCGCCATGGTTCCGCTGTTGATTGCAGTAGGCCCGGGCGCAGAAAGCCGGTTCGCCATCGGCCTGACCATCAGTGCAGGCCTGGGCATCGGCACGCTGTTCACCATTTTCGTGTTGCCCGCGTTCTACATCCTGCTGGGCCGTGACCACCACGGCTCCACGGCGGATGAATACGGAAATGGCAACACCGGGAATACGGCTCACGCCCAGTGACCCTCGGAACGCTCTTCTGGCTGTTTGTAGCCGGCTTCGCCACCTGGTACTGGTGGCGGGCCAAGGCCATCAAGGACTTTGTGCTTCAGGCAGCCAGGAACTACTGCAAGAAAATGGATGTGATGCTGCTGGACGACGCGGTCTATCTCCGTGGCGTATGGTTCAAGCGTGACGACAGCGGCCGCACCCGGGTGTGGCGCCGCTTCCTGTTTGAGTTCACTTCAACCGGGGAGGAACGCTACCTCGGCCGAATCATCATGCTCGGCCCTCGCATCATCCATATGGAACTGGACCCTCACCGTTTCGGCCCGGACCTCTGACCTCCGGGCACATCCTGTCGACACAACAGACCCTCTCTCCCAAATGGGTGATTCATACTCCCACGCCACAGACACCCTTCGTTTGCGGTTTAACAGTTTTGAGGAAAGCTCTTCACCAACTGTGCAGGGGCGGGGTGGAATCGCTATACTGGCGCCATGACACTTTCTCACCTGTTTGGATCAACGCATTGATGTCTGGACGTTTTCTGGCACTTCTACTCTCAGCGCTCATGCCCGTTATTGCCCATGCTGACCGCCCCAAAATGGCGGTTGTCACGTCGAACTACCCACCGTACCAATACCTGGAAGACGGTGCAGTGAAGGGCACCCATACAGAAACCATCCGCCAGATTCTTGTGAGGATGGGCTATGACCCTGTTTTCCGGCTTGTACCCTGGGCCCGGGCGGAAGCCAGCGCTCGTGCTGGAAGCTCAGACCTGATCTACTCCCTGACTCACTCGCCAAACCGCGCCCGCCACTACCACTTCACCAACCCCATCAGCGAGGCACGCGATGTGTTTTTCAGCCTCTCCGACCGGGGCCTTCAGTGGCAGGAGCTGGATGACCTGGCAGGCCTGAAGATTGGGTTATCCGCCTTCTACAGTTATGCCCCAGAGTTCATGGACTGGCTGGCCGCCGGTAATGCCCGGGTGATCCAGATCAGCCAGGAGTCTCCGGAACTCACGGGACTGAAAATGATTGCCTATGGCCGTATCGATCTGTTTATCTGCGAGGAAACCGTCTGTCGGTATCTGATCGACAAACACATTGCCGATCACCCGGAGCTCGCAAATGTGTCTGCAATGCCGCGAACCGTTGGCGAAGTACGAAGTTTTCGGGCGGCATTCTCCCGCCAGCACCCGACAGGAGAAGCGCTCCGTGACGGATTCAACAAGGTGTTGACCGAACTGAAATCCAGCGATTCCGACTAGCGTCTGCGGCAATCACCTACCCCCGAAACCACACAGGCACTTAAAGGTTTCCTATACTGCGGTTTGTACCCCTCAACCAACAGACCGGGACCATGGACATCCAGACTGATCACCGCTACGCCATTAACCTGAACGTCAGGGGCATCCAGCCCTCCGCCACCCTCCGAATCAACGAACTCAGTAACCAGCTTCGCGCCGAAGGCCGGGACATTATCAAACTGGGGCTCGGCCAGTCGCCGTTCCCGGTGCCCGAACGCGTGGTCGATGCCCTGCGCGAGCATGCCCATGAAAAGGACTACCTTCCAGTGAAGGGCCTTAAGGCGCTGCGGGAATCGATTTCGGGCTACATCAACCGCAGTGAGCGCATGCGCTGCACCTGGGAGGACGTACTGATCGGCCCCGGCTCCAAGGAGCTGCTGTTCATGCTGCAGTTGGCCTACTATGGCGACTTGCTGATTCCGCGCCCAAGCTGGGTGTCCTACGCGCCGCAGGCACGCATCATCGGCCGTTCAGTACACTGGCTGCCAACGCACGCGGAAAACAACTGGCAGCTGACGGCAGAAGAGCTGGATATCGTCTGCCGCGACGACCCGTCACGGCCGCGCATCCTGATCCTGAACTACCCATCCAACCCAACGGGCTGCACCTACACAGACGACCAGTTGCTGGCCATCGCCAACGTCGCTCGCAAGTACAAACTGATCCTGCTGTCGGACGAAATATACGGCGAAGTAAACTTTGAGGGCCGTCACAAGTCCGTTGCCCGCTATTACCCCGAAGGCACCATCATCAGCACCGGCTTAAGCAAGTGGGCCGGCGCGGGTGGCTGGCGCCTCGGCACGTTTATTTTCCCGCCGGAGTTACGGCCACTGCAGGACGCCATGGCGATCATCGCCAGCGAAACCTACACCGCGACCAGCGCCCCGATCCAACATGCGGCCATTGCTGCGTTTAATGGCGGCGAAGACCTGGATGAATACCTGAAGCAGTCACGCCGGGTGCTTAAGGTCGTGGGCGAATACCTCCATCTCCGCCTCACCGAAATGGGTGCCGTGGCGCAAAAGCCCGAGGGTGCATTCTACCTGTTCCCGGACTTTTCCAACTTCCGCGAGGCGCTGGCCCGTCGCGACATAAAAACCAGTCAGGCACTGTGTCAGTCGCTACTGGAAAATACCGGTGTCGCCATCCTTCCGGCCAGTGATTTCGGCTTTGTCCCGGACCACCTTGCCGCACGTCTCGCGTTCGTGGATTTTGACGGTGCTGAGGCTCTGGCGCTGGCCGGAAAGGAGTACGGTGACCAGGAACTGAGCGACGATTTCGTCAAACAGGCCTGCCCGCGACTGGTGACAGCGATGGACAAGATGGAGCAGTGGCTCACCGGCCTGTAACAGGGTCATGATAGACTGGCGCCCTCATTTCAGATCGGAGGGCGTCATCATGTCTAACCCGGAAGCCTATACCGCCATTGCGGATTTCGCCGAAGAGCTGGCCCTGAAGGCCGGTGAGTTGATCAAGCACGAACGAGAACAGAATACCCTTCGCACCGACTATAAACAGCAGACGGAGCTGGTCACGCACGCCGACGTGATGGCCGACGAGATGATCACCGGCGCCATTCGGGAGCGCTTCCCCGACCATCGCATCCTCTCCGAAGAAACCATGCCGGACTTGAGCCAGGCCGAACACCTGGATACTCCACTGTGGGTCATCGACCCCATCGACGGCACTGTGAATTACGCCTACGGCCACCCCCAGGTCGCAGTCTCCATCGCCTATGCGGAAAATGGGCGGGTGCAGGCTGGCGTGGTACACGCGCCATTTTCTGGTGAAACCTTCCGCGCCACACGAGGTACCGGCGCCACCCTGAATGGCAGCCGAATCAAACACAGTGGGGCGACACTGCCCAGGGATTCGCTATTCGCCACTGGTTTCCCCTACACCAAGGACAGCCTTGAACCCCTGCTAAGCCGGCTGGGAGCGATGATTCATCAATGCCGGGATCTGCGGCGTATTGGTTCCGCGGCGCTGGACATCTGCTGGGTGGCCTGCGGGCGGCTGGACATCTACTACGAGAACGTCAGCCCCTGGGACTTCGCGGCGGCGCGGCTGATCGCTCTGGAGTCAGACGCGACGGCGGGGCATTTCGGTGAAGTACCGGAGGGCTATCCGGCGGACTTGTGGGGGCGGGATATCCTGATATCAGCCCCGGCGGTCTGGGAGCCGGTTCGCGACATCCTGCGAAAGGCGTCGGGCTACGATTGAACACCCCAGACGGCTTCTGACACCAGGCCCCACGCTTCGTCAAAATCGTTGGAGGGTAATCGGGAAAATGAGGAACGTACGTAGCGCTGAACCCGGCCCTCCATAAACACGAGCACAAAATCCGCGCCCCTTGCCGAACTGGTTCTCGGGCGCAAACCCTGGCGAATCTCGCCTTCTTTGAGTGCCTGGCGTACCTGGGTTTCCAGGCGTTCGAAGAACTGCGACGCTCGCTTGCGAAGGGTTTCATCCTCCCCCATCAACGCATCACCGGTCAGCACCGTACAAAGCCCCGGATTGCGTTCGGCAAACACCAGCACCAGATGCACGAGTTGCTGTAGCCGAACCCGAACATTCTCCTGTTCCTGCAGGATAACCTGACAACGGGAAAACACCGCCTCCTCGGCAAACTCGATCAGCGCCTCGAACATCTTCCGTTTACTGGGGAAATGGCGATACAAGGCCGCCTCGGTGACACCCACCGACTTGGCCAGGCCAGCAGTGGTAATTCGTGCTCCCGGATCTTTCTCCAGAAGCTCCACGAGGGCATGAAGAATCGCTTCACGGCGACTGATTTTTTGTTCTGTCATAACAGGACTGCAGCGCTCTGTTTATCTGCGGAATTTGGGTGCAGGCGGGCGCATCCATTCGGGACCGTAAAAAACAGGGATGTTTTTTACGAGCCTACAGGGACGTATTCACGGCGTGTCCCGAATGGATGCGCCCGCCTGTACTGGCACCATCAGTTGAAATTCTGGACCAGATCAGAAGAAAGTACCATCAAGGGGCGACGACGCACTGGCATAAAGCTTCTTCGGCATACGCCCCGCCAGATAGGCATCGCGGCCAGATTCAATGGCCAGGCGCATTGCCTTCGCCATGCGGATCGGGTCCTGGGCCTGGGCGATGGCGGTGTTCATCAGCACGCCATCGCAACCCAACTCCATTGCCAGCGTCGCGTCAGAAGCCGTGCCAACACCGGCGTCCACGAGTACCGGTACGTTGGCGTTCTCGACGATCAGACGGATGTTATAGCGGTTCTGGATACCCAGGCCGGAACCAATTGGCGCACCCAGCGGCATGATGGCGATACAGCCCATTTCTTCAAGGCGCTTGGCCAGCAACGGGTCGTCCGAGCAATACACCATCACCTTGAACCCATCCCGGATCAGCTCTTCCGCCGCCACCAGGGTCTCGGTCATATTCGGGTACAGGGTTTTTTCCTCACCCAGCACTTCCAGCTTGACCAGATCATGACCATCCAGCAGCTCCCGTGCGAGCTTGCAGGTGCGTACGGCATCCTTTGCGGTGTAACAGCCAGCGGTGTTAGGCAGCATGGTGTAGCGCTCAGGCGATACCACGTCCAACAAACTCGGTTCATCCGGGTTCTGGCCCAGATTGGTACGGCGCACGGCAAAGGTGACAATCTCAGAACCGCTGGCTTCGATCGCATGGCCGGCTTCAGCCATGTCCCGATATTTACCCGTGCCTACCAGCAACCGGGACTGGTATACCCGGCCGGCAATTTCGAGCGGTTTGTCTTCGGGAAGCGGTCTTTCGGAACGGTCACTCATGCTGAACACCTGAACTTGTTGATAAAATCGTGAAAAAGAATGGCAAGGCTGCAGTTAACCACCGCCGATAGCGTGAACCACCTCAACCCTGTCGCCGTCATTGAGGCTGAACGTGGCGTGCTGGCTGCGGGGAACAATATCTTCGTTAACTTCGACAGCGAATCGCTTGCCAACCAATGCCATCCGCTCTATCAATACCGCGACAGTGACTTCTTCGGGAAGCTCCATGGCGTCGCCGTTTACCTGTACCTGCATAACGTTACCTGCCTTAAACATCTGTCTCTAACGCCTGAATCCCGCCATCAGAACCAATATCCAGCCCACCATAAAGCCGATTCCTCCGACCGGCGTAACCGGCCCCATCCAGCGAAGGTCCATTAGTACCAGAAGGTACAGGCTGCCACTGAACAACAGGATTCCGGCAACAAAAAAGCCGGCCGCAATGCCGAGCAAATGCCGCGACAGACCCGCAACCGGGAGTATCGCGACAAGAATTAACGCCAGTGAATGGTATATCTGATATGTGACGGCAGTCTGGAAAACTTCAAGCCCCCGCGCGTCAACTACACCACGCAACCCGTGTGCACCAAAGGCTCCTGCCATCACCGCCAACAGGGCGAACAGCGCGCCCAACACCAGCGCCGGGCGAAGGGGTTCTATCTGCCTAGCAGTCACAGTGGATCTTTTCCCCGGTATCAAGATTCATCAGGGTAAGCTTTCCACCCCAGACACAACCGGTATCCAGCCCGAAATAACGGGTGCTTTCGGTCTGGCCTTCCAGTGCCGCCCAATGTCCGAACACCACACGCACATCATCCTGGCGAGGGAAGCGAAACCAGGGCGCAAAACCATCCGGCGCCGACGCGGCCGACTCTTTGGCGGCAAGCTCCAGGGTGCCGTCCTCGGCAATAAACCGCATACGGGTGAAATAGTTGGTAATAACGCGCCACCGATCCATCCCACTGAGGTCCGGGTGCCAGCGTTCGGGCCAGTTACCATACATATCTGCAAAGTAGTTTGCGGCCTCGGGCCCGCGAATCACCGCTTCCACTTCCCGGCTGTAGCCGACAGCTTCTTCCACTGACCAGATATGGGGCAACCCGGCGTGGACCATCACCAGATTACGGTCTTCATCGTGAACACAGAGGTTCTGCTGCCGCAGCCAATCAAAAAGCCGTTGGTGATCCGGCGCCTCGAGTATATCGGCGAGTGTGTCTTTATTCTTCAGGGCGTGGCCACCCAAGGCCACCGCCAGCAGGTGCAGATCGTGATTACCCAGTACCACCACCGCAGAACTACCCAGGCTTTCGACGTAACGCAGGGTTTCCAGCGAAGACGGGCCGCGGTTGATCAGGTCACCGGCCACCCAGAGCCGATCCCGTGATGGTGAGAAATCCACCTTGGCAAGCACATCCAGGAGACGTTCGTAACAGCCCTGAATATCGCCAATGGCGTAATCAGTCATGATTTACCTCATCAGCACCGAAATTATCAGGTCTACTGTCAGCCAACAAATCGGCAATCGCAACATACTCTACCAGGCCAAGGTTTTCCGGGCGCAGGCCATCGTTGATGCCAATGCTGTTGAGTTGTTCCACGGAAACCATGCCGGCCAGCGCCTTTCGGAGGGTTTTACGCCGGGCGCTGAAGGCAGTGCGTACCACTGCCTGCAACAGCTTATAATCCTTTGCCGGATGCGGCAGCGTCTTGTAGGGCACCAGCCGAACGATGGCGGAATCCACTTTCGGCGCCGGCCGGAAAGCACCCGGCCCGACTTCAAACAACGGCTGCACCCGACAGAAATACTGGGTCATGATCCCCAACCGGCCGTAGTTGTTGTCTCCGGGCACCGCCGCCATCCGTTGAACCACTTCCTTCTGCAGCATGAAATGCATGTCCTGCACCACGCCGGAATGCCCCAACAGGTGGAAAATCAACGGCGTGGAGATATTGTACGGCAGGTTGCCGATGATCCTCAGAGGCTTGTCGGCAACCAGTTCGCCGAAATCAAACTTCAGCGCATCCGCTTCATGGATGCGGAAGTTGGGGTAATTGAAGAATTTGGTTCTGAGCACGGGAATCAGGTCCCGATCCAGCTCCACCACCTGAAGGTTCGAGTTAACGGCAAGCATTTCCTCGGTGAGAGCGCCCAGGCCAGGCCCGATTTCCACAAGGGCATCGTCCGCCTTGGGATGAATAGCGCGGATAATGCGTTCAATCACGCCGGGGTCGTGAAGAAAGTTCTGACCGAAGCGTTTCCGGGCCTGATGGCCGTGTTTGCTACTCACTCGATAGGATCTCTTTTCGCTGAGGTTGCCATTCGTTCGCCCACCCGGATTGCCGTTTCCAGGCTGCCGGCATCTGCCCTGCCCGTGCCGGCCAGATCAAGGGCGGTGCCGTGGTCGACGGAGGTCCGCACAATGGGCAGGCCCAGGGTGATATTGACCGCCCGGCCGAAGCCCTGGAATTTGAGAACCGGCAAGCCCTGGTCATGGTACATGGCCAGTACCGCGTCGGCGTTGTCGAGCCAATGAGGAGTGAACAGGGTGTCCGCCGGCAATGGGCCCGTCAGGTCGATGCCTTCCCGGCGCAGGTGGTCCAGGGTCGGCTCGATGACGTCGATTTCTTCCCGCCCCAGATGTCCGCCTTCACCCGCGTGGGGGTTAAGCCCTGCAACCAGGATTCTCGGATGCTGAAGACCAAAGAACTTGCGCAGGTCATTGTCCAGAGTACGGGTGACCTGGGTCAGGCGCTCAGCCGTGATCGCAGCAGAGACATCCTTCAGGGGCAAGTGAGTGGTCACCAGGGCCACTCTTAACTCGTCCGTGGCCAGCATCATTACCACACGCTCAACGCCACAGAGCTCCTGCAGGAACTCGGTGTGGCCACTAAAGGCCATACCGGCGTTGTTGATAACGCCCTTGTGAACCGGAGCCGTCACCATACCGTCGAACGTGCCATCAAGGCAGCCCTGAGCCGCTACTCGCAAGGTTTCCAGAACATAGGCGCTATTCGCCGGGTCCAGGTGGCCGGCCGTAGTGGACGCCAATCCATCAACGGAAAGCACGGAGAGCCGGCCCGGTTCAACGGTGGCTGGTGCTCCCGGTGCCCAGTCCTCCAGCGACACGTTCAGCCCAAGCAGTCGGGCCCTCGCCTCCAGCAAACGTTTGCTGGCCACCACCACAAGGCCGGGCCCGCGTCTTTCCAGGGCCAGCTGCAGGCAAAGCTCCGGCCCAATGCCCGCAGGTTCGCCCGCTGTCAGTGCGAGGGTGACCGGCTGTGTCATGATTCGCTGTCAGCTCCGTAGCCGCTCTTGAACTCGATAAACGCCTCGTCGCGGATCTCACGCAGCCAGTTCTGCAGTTCGGTATCAAACTTGCGGCGGTAGATGGCCTGCCGCGCCTCGGATTCCCTTACATCACCGCTGATGTCCTGCTGGCGACGGTCCTGGACCTGCAGAATGTGCCAGCCAAACTGAGAGCGGAACGGACCTTTGAGTTCGCCCACATCCGCCTCCATCATCGCCTGTTCGAATTCTGGCACCATCTGCCCGGGGCTGACCCAGCCGAGGTTACCACCGTCAGAGCCGGAAACCGGGTCATCAGAGTGTTCCCTGGCGATGACGGCGAAATCGGCGCCATTATCGATTTGCTGATAGAGATCGCGAACGGTTGCTTCCGCCTGGGCTTCCGACACGGTTTCCGAGGTGCGTACCAGGATGTGACGGACTTTCGACTGCTCGATGAACTGAGCTTTATCACCACCGCGGCGATCCATCACCATCACCAGATGGAAGCCGCTGCTGTTCCTGAGTACCGGGGAGACGGTTCCGGTTTCAAGATCCGGGACCACATCGGCCACCAGTGACGGTAGTTGGTTCTCGGCACGCCATCCCATGTTGCCACCGTCGAGGGCATTGCTGGCATCGGATTCGGCAACGGCAACAGAGCGGAAGTCCCGCCCCTCGGCAATTTCTTCACGCAGTTGCTCCACCTTTTCGCGGGCAGCGCTGACCTCTTCCTCGTCATTAAAATCGTTCACTTCAATGAGGATATGGGCAAGCTCATACTCTGCATTGCTACGGCCCTGCCCCTCCATTGCTGCAAGATAGTTCTCAATTTCCCGATCCGTAACCCGCACGCGATTGCCAACCTGACGCTGCTGTACCCGGCTGGTAATCATCTCGTTGCGAATCTGCTCACGGGCCTCGCGATAGGTGACGCCCTCCTGGACCAGTTGTTGCTCGAACTGGGCCAGCGTCATATTGTTGCGTTGCGCAATGGATGCCAGGGTTTCATTGAGCTCGTTGTCGCTGATGCGCATCCCGGCCCTGTCCGCCATCTGTAACTGGATGGACTCGCTGATCAACTGCTCCAACACCCGTTCTTCCAGAATGTCCCTGGGGGGCAATCCGGTTCCCTGAGCGCGCAACCGCCCGGTGATGGTGTTGATCCGTGCCTCGAGCTCGGACTGAAGAATAACGTCGTCGTTGACGACTGCCACCACCTGATCAAGCAGTTTACGGTCCGCCTGCACGGTTGCGGATACCATCACAACCATCAGTGCCAGCATCATTTGTGCGCAATGGCGAAGGTTCGCCTTCATAGTCACCTCTAGTATGGAAGAATACTGCCTGTCACCCCGGCATCCCGAGCCTGACTGTCAGGCATCAGCGATCACCGAAACGGCGACGTTCCCTTTCGTCAAAGCCGTAGATGGCTTCGGAAATCTGGCTGGACGATCCGCCGCTCCCGCCCAGTCCTTTGAGCTGGATCTGGAACAGCATACGACTCTCAAGCTGTTCGTCGTCCGTCAGGTAGTTCTGGTGCACCAGCTGCACACTCCAGCAACAATTATTGTATTCCAGCCCGGCCAGTGAACCGACCGTACGATCAAGCTCGGAATCGTAGACCCAGCGGCCGATCAGACTAACACGGTCTGTGACAGGAAAAACGCCCCCGATATCCGACTGTTCAAATTCATCAGCCACGTAGGTGTGGCCCAGGCTGGCCAGATATCGGTAATCATCGGAGTGAAAAACCAGCTGGCTACGACCTTCCTGGGTCTCGTTTGTGTCTGGTTCCCACAGACCTGAACTGCGGATTTCCAGGCCGTCCACAGGCCGCAGAACCACTTCACCGGCCAGAGGCGAATCACTGGCATCCGAGGCACCCTTCCCGTCCAGAAGCTCCACCTCCCGGTCGTCATAATAGTGCACCTGACCAATGCTGAAACGCGCTCGCTCAGCACCTGTCACCAGGTCATTGAAGCGGCTGGTCAGTGCCACTGTTAGCTGATTGCTGTCGCCTACCCGATCACCACCGCTAAAGCGGTTACGTTCGAACAGCTGGTCAAAACTGAACGAGCGGATGGCGGTGTCAAAGTCCGGAATGTAGGACTGGTCAGACTCTGCGTCTGCCCAAGCATAGTAGAGTCGCGGTTCAAGACTTTGATTGTAGGGAATATCAAACAGAGTGGACTGGCGGTCGAAGTACAGGCCGGAATCCCATTCCGCTACTGGAACGGTGCGGTCGAAACCGGGATCTCGTGCCGTGTAATCCTCCAGTTCGTAACGCGTGTAGTCCACGCTGACTGAAGGTCTGACATAGCCCCAAAGAGCCCGCATAGGCAACGCCACTTCGGGTATGGCCCGTAGGCGATGGCCGTTCGCCTGGTCGAGCCCTGTCAGGTCGTCATTGTCGCGGTAAAAATAAGTGTATTGGCTTTCCAGGGACACTTCCGTCGGTCCTGCATCGAATGTGGCGCCGTACAATACTTCCGGCAGCTGCGAGTAGGGGATGTCCTCGTCGGCGATAGTATCAGTGATCGTCTGGTAGCCATTAAGATAGGTCTCGAAATACTGGGAGGAATCCCGGTAGCGCACGCCACCACGACGCCGTAGGTGCGTTGCGCTATTGATCTCGAGGTTGCGGTTGAGGTCACTGAGGTAGTCGTCGTCGCTAACCACGGAATAATCTCCGTAGCCGGTCCAGCCGTATCCGAATCTCGCCTGGGTACTGAAATCAAGACCCCAGCGTTCGCCGCCTTGCGAGGGAAATTCCTCCTCGTACTCGGTGTCGTTGCCCGCGTAGCCTAGCTGAAGCACCGATTCGCCCAGACTGCTGAGGTAACGCCCCTCCGCCTCGGTAAACAATCCACGCCCATGTATGTACTGGGGCGTCAGCGTCGCGTCGTAGTGCGGCGCCAGGTTGAGGTAGTAGGGAACCGACAGGAAAGCGCCGCTACCCGCATTGGAGGTACCGAAAGACGGATAGAGAAAGCCTGTCTTGCGGCGGTCGTCAATAGGGAAGCTGGCATAGGGCCAGTAGAACACCGGGATATCACTGATCTCAAGGCGCACATGCTTTGCCGTGCCCACACCTTCGCCCTGGTCCAGGTGGATGTCCGACGCCACGATGGACCAGTCGTTGTTGTCTGGGGCGCAGGTGGTCAGTGAGCCGCCACGAATCCGCACCTGGTCTTCCGCCGTGCGGGAGAGCTGAGTGGCCGAACCCCGCATTTCCGGGCCGTGCAGGAGAAAGGTCGCCGTATTGATGTCAACCCGGCCGCTGTTGACGTCGTAGTCCGCACGCTCGCCGGTCAGCAGGAAGCCATCACCGCGGCTGGTCAACGGCCCTTCAATGGCCACCGCACCGGTTGCCTGGTTGTAGCGGGCCTCGGAGCCAGTCACCCGGAACCCCGGCTGCTCCAGACGAACATCTCCCCGCAGAAACAGTTCGTTGTCGAGTTCATACCGCGCATTGAGCCCACTGGCCTGTAGGGGCGCCTGACCATTTTTCGCTGCCGGCTCACCTGCGTTTCCCTTTCCCACCCCCGGGACCGCGGAAGGCAAATAGCCACCCCCGCAGAAGTCCGGCAGGGATCGACGGACATCCTCCGGCAAATCAGACTTGGGCCGCCAGTCAATCTCGGCAGCCGAAGGGGCGGCTTCCTGAGCATAAACCACCGAAACTGGTGCCAACATTGTGCACCCCGTAACGGACGCAAACAGCAACCCGAGACGGTGCCGCATGCGGGGCGTTGGCATTCGCAGCTTCCTTGTTGGGGCTGGCACGGTGAGCAGGTTCCTGTCCAGAATGGATTCGCGGCTGTCGGAGATACTTAACAGCGGCCTAGTTTACACGGCGCCCTTTGCCTTGTTAACGGAAACCGGCCTTTGTTAACGGAAACCAGCCATTGCTGCAAAACCGTTTTACCGCCTCTATACTGATCTGCTAACTTTCGGCCATGGGCCCGCAGGTTCGTTGCGGCCAGGTCACCGATAACTTCTGAGCCAGGAAAACAGCCAATTTCATGGATACCCGCCTGACAATGCTCACCCAGTGGGTCAGAGACCTTCCCGGTTTTGACCAGGCGACACCCGAGCCAGTATCCGGGGACGCGAGCTTCCGCCGCTACTTCCGCGTCAGCGGCGACCCTCATGGCACCGGGCCACAACCCTATATCGTGATGGATGCGCCGCCCGAGCATGAAGACTGCCACCCCTTCGTAGCTATTGCCCATCACTGGCGCAGCCTTGATATCGCTGTGCCGGACATCGTCCACGAAGACCTGACCCGGGGGTTCCTGCTGCTGGAAGACTTCGGTGACGCCCTGATGCTCAGCGCCGTGAACCACACCAACGCTGACCGGCTTTATGGCGCGGCAATGGATGAACTGGTCCGCATACAGCAGGCCGACGACGCACCCGACTACCCACTTCCCGCTTATGACATCGCCCTGCTGGATCGGGAAATGGCCTTGTTTCCGGACTGGTTGCTGACACAACAATTGGGGCTGACTCTCTCCAACGGCGAACGCGCGCTGCTGGACACCACCTTCGCCTTCCTGCGTGAGAGCGCCCTGGCCCAACCGAACGTGGCAGTGCACCGTGACTACCATTCCCGCAACCTACTGGTCCGCCCCGGCACCACGAGGCCCGGCGTAATCGACTTTCAGGACGCGGTGCGCGGCCCGGTCACTTACGATCTGGTATCGCTATTGAAAGACTGCTATATCCGCTGGCCGGAAGAACGCATCGACCAGTGGACAGACCATTTTCGCGTACTCAGCGCCGAGGCCGGCCTTCACAAGGCTGACAGGGACACCTTCCGCCAATGGCTGGAGCTCATGGGCATGCAGCGCCATCTGAAAGCTGCGGGCATCTTTGCCCGGCTGGCCATACGTGACGGCAAAACCGGCTTCCTGAAGGATGTTCCCCGTACCGTGGGCTATCTGGTGGAGGCCAGCAGCCGTCAGGCCGCCCTGCGCCACTTCCACGAATGGCTCACGGAAACCGTGGTGCCACCCATTGAGCAACGGATCGGCCCTGTGGAGACATTCGGCCAGTGAAAGCGATGATTCTCGCGGCCGGCAAAGGCGAGCGCATGCGGCCGCTGACCCTGACCACTCCGAAGCCGCTCCTGTCTGCCGGCGGTAAGCCGCTGATCGTGCACCACCTGGAACGGTTGAAAGCCGCTGGTTTCCGGGAAGTTGTGATCAACCATGCCTGGCTGGGCACACAGATCGAAACGGAACTGGGTAACGGTAGTAATGTCGGGCTGGCCATTGAATACTCGCGGGAAAGCGACCCCCTGGAGACCGCCGGCGGAATTCTCCACGCATTGCCCCTGTTAACCAGCAGCGGCGACGAGTGGTTCGTTGTGATCAACGGAGACATCTGGTGCGATTTTGATCTCGCGCAACTGACGCCACCCGAACATGCAGACGCGTTACTGGTCATGACGGGTAACCCTGACCACAACCCAGCGGGCGACTTCTGCCTGCGAGCGGATGGTACGGTGATTGACAACGGCCCCGAAACGCTGACCTTTACCGGCATCAGCCTGCTAAACCGAAACCTGTTTTCAGGGTTGCAACCGGGCGCCCGGAAGCTGGCTCCAATCCTGCGAGATGCTATGACCCGGGGACGCGTCACAGGCATCCGTCACACCGGACACTGGATGGATATCGGTACACCGGAACGGCTACGCGAGCTGGATCGGATGCTTAAGGAAGGCGGGGGCTGAGCCATGACCTCTGAGACCAGAGACAATAACCTGCCCGCACGCATGGAAGCGGAGTTCAGTGAGCTGCTTGGAGAGCTGACCGCCTGCGGCCACCAGGCCAACGAATTGCTGGTCAGAACCCGACTGCCGCGTTGGTGCCGCCGGAGCCTGTTCTTTTTCCTGGGCTACATCGCCAAATCGGAAGGACGGGTTACGGAGAAAGACATCGGTTTCGCCGAAACCCTGATGAAGGCCCTGAAACTCTCCGGTCGCCAGCGGCGCAAAGCCATTGACAATTTCCGCAAGGGCAAGAGCGCTGAGCGCATCCCTACCCTGAAAGCCCTGCGCCTGCGACTGACCCACAGAATCTGGCCTTCGCCCTCGCTACGCGTTGCCATCTGCCTTTGCCACGCGGCGCAGCTGCAGGGACGCCCCGAGAAGCCCCGCCGCTATCGCTGCGAAGACGCCATTGACCAGATGGGGCTGCCGATCAGAGTCAGCGATGACATTCTCGAAAGTTACGCCAGCAAGGTCTGGATCACCGAACCGGAAGGCCAGCCACGGCCCTCCAGCTTCGAGCAGGCCTGCCAGGTCCTCGGCGTTACCCGCCGTGACAGCCGCGAGGTTATCAAACGGGCCTACCGGAAGAAGGTGTCTGAATGCCACCCGGACAAGCTGGCACAACAGAAGCTGAGCCCGGCGGAACTGACCAGGGCGAAAGACCGCCTTCTTCGCTACCAGCAGGCCTGGGAACTGATCAGCCAGCGCCTTTCGGTTTGAATCCGACATTTTGAGTTCGACGCCAAGCTTGCTAGACTTCGGCATCAGTATCACTTATTGAAGGCATGCCCACGGACCAGCGGCGTGCAAGACCCACTGAAAAGGAACATTCCCATGGGTAAGAAACTCGTCCTGCTCGGCGACATCGGAACCGATCACCAAGGCTTCCCTCCAACCCCCGTCATTACCGGCAGCGCTACCGTGCTGATCGACGGCAAGCCCGTTGCTCGACTCGGCGACCAGCTCGCCATGCACTCCAAGCCCAAGCATCCACCACACCCCCGCACCATCGCAGTTGGAAGCCCAACCGTGCTGATTGAGGGCAAGCCGGCCGCTCTGACCGGCGATGCTGTGAGCTGTGGTGGAGTTGTCATCGGCTCATCCACCGCCGTGGGTGGCTGATCATTTCCTAGCGTTCGGAGGCAAGCCAGGCTGAGACGCGATTGGTAAGCGCTTGCGCCTCCCTGGGCTGTGGCTGTTCAGCCATTGCGACAGGTTGTCGGGAGTAGCCTGCAATCCCTGCCCGCCGGAATGCAGCCTCCCGTTGCTTTGGCGACCTTTGAGTCGCGCCCCCGGCGTCCAACGAGCTGCGGGCACTGTAAAGCTCCAGCACTTTCAGCGCGCCAGACTCACCAAGTGACTCCGCCAGGGCTTTCGAATCGCTCTGATCAAACACCGGCGCAATCCAGACCAGCGCCGACACATCCTGCCCCCCGCTGGCCGTGGCCGCGTGGGTGACATGACCAGCCGCCCGGCCGACGCCAGCCATGGCCACCCGGCTGTAACCACGACCAACCAGGTTGCCAACCGCCGCAGCCAGGGCCTTCTGGATGCGGGCGCGGTACTGGCTTGCCAATGCCTCGACATCCTCACTGGCCATCACATCAATCATCACCGACTCGTCGTCCACAGATTTTTCGCTCGTTTCATCGGCGGCGTCCGTTTCCGGCATGCCAGCGTCTTCGGGTGACCCGAAGTCCCGTTGTCGAACGCGCTTCCTGTAGCTCATACGGCGGTGTCTCAAGCCCGACCACCATGACGGCCCAGCCGGCACGTGCCATCGGTTGCCGCAGGGCGGCAGCCAACCCGGAGGCGGGTGATTGCCCCTCATCGGCAAGAATCACCAGTGCGCCCTTCGCGGGGGTCTCGGATTCTGGCTCAAACAGGGCCAGCACAGGCTCTTCTTCCGGCGGTTCCAGCCATATTGACGAGTCCGGCCAGATTCTGGCGATTGCATCCGAATCGAGCCCCGTCGATATCAACGGCCTTTCAACAGCCGCCCCGGCGGGTTTTTCAGCTTCCTGGCCGGTCGGGTTGGCACTCTGGTCCTGCGCGTCTTTCTGCGCCTGCGCCAACGCTGGCGGGGCCCAGAAAGCAATAAGGCAGGCCAGGATGACCAGGCCCTGCGTAACCGTTTTTTCAATCCATCTGCTCACAGGCTGTCACTCATTCCGTGCGAAAAATCACCATCAAACTGGTAGACTAGCAGCTTTGCGGCCCAGCAGCTTTTTGCAGCCTTTTGCAGAGAGAACCGCTGTACGCGCCATCGTCGATATCACTATCAAACCGTTCAAGAGAGCCGTCATGAACCCTTTCCAGATTGCCCCGTCCATCCTCTCAGCCGATTTTGCCCGACTGGGCGAGGAAGTCGATAACGTACTGGCCGCCGGCGCCGACATTGTCCACTTCGACGTCATGGACAATCACTACGTACCCAACCTCACCATCGGCCCCATGGTCTGCGAAGCATTGCGCAAACACGGGGTTACCGCTCCAATTGACGTGCACCTGATGGTATCGCCGGTAGACGACTTGATCCGGATGTTCATTGATGCCGGCGCCAGCTACATCACCTTCCACCCGGAAGCCTCCAAACACATCGACCGTTCCCTGCAGTTGATTCGTGAAGGTGGGTGCAAGGCGGGCCTGGTGTTCAACCCGGCCACACCACTGCACTACATTGATCACGTGATGGATAAGCTGGACATGATCCTGCTGATGTCCGTAAACCCCGGTTTCGGCGGCCAGAAGTTCATTCCAGGCACTCTCGACAAACTGCGTGAAGCCCGCAAGCGCATTGATGCCAGCGGCCGCAATATTCGCCTGGAAATCGACGGTGGCGTGAAAACCGACAACATCCGCGAGATCGCCGAGGCTGGCGCCGACACCTTCGTGGCCGGCTCCGCCATCTTCAACACCGACGACTACAAGACCACCATCGACGGAATGCGGGCGGAACTGGAACTGGCCCAAAAAGGCCTGAACCAATGAGCCTGGCGGGGCTATTCAACCAGCGCTGGCCGGGGGTTGCCCTGTTTGACCTGGACGGCACACTGGTAGACAGTGCCCCCGATCTGGCGGCGGCCATTGATGCCATGCTGGAACAGTTAGGTCGCCGCAAGGCCGGCATCGACAACGTGCGCCAGTGGGTCGGCAACGGTGCCGGCGTGCTGGTACGCCGCGCCCTGGCAGGCCAGGCGGACTGGGAACCAGTCAGCCCAAAGAACGACGCCCTGTTCAACGATGCACTGACCATGTTCTACCATGCCTACGAAAACCTTAATGGCCGGCATGCCGTACTCTACGACGGCGTGGAGGACTGCCTGACCCGTCTTGCCGACCACGGCTGCCGCATGGGCATCGTCACCAACAAGCCGGAACAGTTTGTGGCACCGTTGCTCGAGCAGATGGGCATAGAACACTGGTTTGATATCAGCATCGGTGGAGACACCCTGCCGGTGCGCAAACCAGACCCGCAACCGTTGATCCATGCCATGACCGAATTGGGCGGCACCCGGGGCACCACGGTGATGGTGGGCGATTCGGTCACCGACATCAGCGCGGCCCTGGCAGCAGGCATTCCTTCGGTGGCGGTACGATACGGCTATAATTACGGGGCGCCCGTGGATTCGCTCGGCGCGGATGCCGTTGTTGATTCCCTGGCCCAGCTTTTGTAATCTCACAGGATATTGATTTGAAACCTTCAATTCGGGAGATTCCTGCCGTGCAGGGACTGAGTCTGATGACAGCGCGTGGCGTACTGACAACCCGCGCAACACGATGGTGGCGATGGCGCACCGGCTGAATGCCGCCCGAACGTCCTCCATACAGATCAGATTCAGGAACCGTTATCATGACACCCGAGCAATTCGCCGAGCTCGCCAAGGCCGGCTTTAATCGTATCCCCGTATACCGCGAAGTCCTTGCCGACCTGGACACGCCCCTGAGCACCTATTTCAAGCTGGCCAGCGGCCCCTATTCCTACCTGTTTGAATCCGTCCAGGGCGGTGAAAAGTGGGGCCGCTATTCCATCATCGGCCTGCCAAGCCGGGAAGTCCTCAAGGTCTATGATCACACCGTCACTATTACCCGCGACGACAAGGTGATCGAAGAAACCACGGTCGACGACCCACTGGCCTTCGTGGAAGACTACCAGGCCCGCTTCAACGCGCCGGACCTGGAGGAATTGCCCCGCTTTAATGGCGGCCTGGTTGGCTATTTCGGTTATGACACCGTGCGCTACATCGAGAAGCGCCTGCGCAACACCTGCCCGCCGGACAAGATCGGCACGCCCGACATACTGCTGATGGTGTCCGATGACGTGGTGGTGTTCGACAATCTGCGCGGCAAACTGCACCTGATTGTCCATGCCGACCCAAATCAGGAGGGCGCCTACGAACAGGCACTCCAGCGAATTGACGATCTGGAGTCCCGCTTGCACCGGCAGACGGCCAACGCGCCCCGCACGCCGGAACATCTGCGCGGTAAAACCGTGGATGAGAGCGACTTTATTTCCGGGTTCAACCAGGAAAAATTCGAAGCGGCCGTCGGCCACATCAAGGAATACGTGCTGGACGGCGACGTGATGCAGACGGTGATCTCGCAACGCATGTCGATTCCGTTCGAGGCGCCACCGCTGAACCTGTATCGCTCGCTGAGGGTGCTGAACCCGTCCCCCTACATGTATTTCCTGGACCTGGGAGACTTCCAGATCGTCGGCTCCTCGCCGGAAATCCTGGCGCGGGTGGAAGATGATGAAGTCACTGTGCGCCCCATCGCCGGCACCCGAAAGCGTGGCGCCACCGATGCCGAAGACCGGGCTATGGAAGCGGAACTGCTGGCCGACCCCAAGGAAATCGCCGAGCATCTGATGCTGATCGATTTGGGCCGCAACGACGCTGGCCGGGTGTCTGAAACCGGCACGGTGAAGCTGACGGACAAGATGATTGTGGAGCGTTACTCTCATGTGATGCACATCGTCTCCAACGTCACCGGTCGCCTGAAAGACAACACCAGTTGCCTGGACGTGCTGCGCGCCACCCTACCCGCCGGCACCCTGAGCGGTGCCCCCAAGATTCGCGCCATGGAAATCATCGACGAACTGGAGCCGGTGAAACGCGGTGTCTATGGCGGTGCCGTGGGTTACCTGTCGTTCAATGGCAACATGGATACCGCCATTGCTATCCGCACGGCCGTGATCAAAGACAACACCCTGCATATTCAGGCAGGAGCGGGCGTGGTGGCCGATTCGGTGCCCCGCCTTGAGTGGAAGGAAACCATGAACAAGGGCCGCGCGATTTTCCGCGCCGTCGCCATGACCTACAACGATTTCGACCACTGAGGCGGAGGATAAGATTATGCTACTGATGATCGATAACTACGACTCCTTCACCTACAACGTGGTGCAGTACCTGGCCGAGTTGGGCGAAGATGTTCATGTCTACCGCAACGACGAGATCACCGTGGAGGGCATTGAAGCCCTGAAGCCGGAACGTCTCGTTGTCTCTCCCGGCCCCTGCACGCCCAACGAGGCAGGCATTTCCATGGCCACCATCCGCCACTTTGCCGGCAAGTTGCCGATTCTGGGCGTTTGCCTCGGCCACCAGGCCATCGGGCAGGTGTACGGCGGAAAGGTGATTCGCGCCGGGCAGGTGATGCACGGCAAGGTATCTGCGGTCTACCATAAGGACCAAGGCATTTTCCGTGGCCTGAGCAACCCGCTGAAGGCGACCCGCTATCACAGCCTGGTGATCGACAAAGACACCCTTCCGGATTGTCTGGAAGTCACCGCATGGACTCGCAATGACGATGGTTCGGTGGAAGAAATCATGGGCGTTCGGCACAAAACACTGCCCATCGAAGGTGTACAGTTCCACCCAGAGTCTATTATGACGGAACAGGGCCATGAGCTGCTGCGCAACTTTCTGAAGACACGATAAGAGGCCACCACATGGACATGAAAGCAGCACTGAACCGCATCTCCTCCAATCTGGACCTGTCCACGGAGGAAATGAAGGATGTTATGCGCATCGTCATGAAGGGTGAAGCCACCGATGCGCAGATTGGAGCCTTTCTCATGGGGCTGCGCATCAAGAGCGAAACCATCGACGAAATCACCGGCGCCACCGAAGTCATGCGGGAGCTGGCCACCCGCGTGACGGTCAACGCCGACCCTCTGGTGGATATCGTGGGCACCGGCGGTGACGGTGCCAACTTGTTCAACGTATCCACCGCCGCGTCTTTTGTGGTCGCCGCAGCCGGTGGCTTTGTAGCCAAACATGGCAACCGTGCCGTGTCTTCCAAGAGTGGCAGCGCGGACCTGCTGGAAAAGCTGGGCATCAACCTGCAAATGGCGCCTGAGGAAGTCGCCCGCTGCGTAGAGGAGATCGGCGTCGGCTTCATGTTCGCCCCCGCCCATCACGGTGCCATGAAACACGCCATTGGCCCGCGCAAGGAACTGGGTTGCCGTACCATTTTCAATATCCTCGGCCCCATGACCAACCCGGCCAGCGTCAAGCGACAGTTGATCGGCGTGTTCACGAAAGAGCTGTGTCGCCCCATGGCGGAGGTTCTGCACCGCCTGGGTGCCGAACACATTATGGTGGTGCACTCGAAGGATGGCCTGGACGAAATCAGCCTGGCCAGCGCCACCCATGTGGCGGAGCTGAAAAACGGCGAAGTCACTGAGTACGACATCACCCCGGAAGACCTGGGCATCAAGAGCCAGGCGCTGGTTGGTCTCACAGTGGATACCGCCGAGGACTCCCTGAAACTGATCCGTGCCGCGTTCGGTCGTGGCCATGATGAAATGGCTGAGAAGGCCCGCGACCTCATCGCCCTGAACGCCGGCGCAGCAATTTATGTGGCTGGTCTGGCGAAGACGACGCCGGAAGGCGTAGAGATGGCGCTGGACGCTATGGGCTCAGGTTTGGCCGCCGGCAAGATGTCCGAGCTTGCTGACTTTTCGCAGTGTTTCTAATACGAGCCTGATAATGACTGACAGACATCTGGACAAGACGCCTACCATCCTGCGAAAGATCGTTGATCGGAAGTGGGAGGAAATTGATGAGCGCACGCGCAAGGTTTCTATTGGCGACCTGAAGGCTATGGCTGGCGATCAACCGCCAGCGCGGAGTTTTGCGGACGCCCTTCGCCGACGCATCGAACAGCAAACGCCTGCGGTCATTGCCGAGATCAAAAAAGCCTCCCCCAGCAAAGGCATTCTCCGCGATCCGTTTGTGCCCGAGGCCATCGCCGAAAGCTACGAAAAAGGCGGTGCCGCCTGCTTGTCAGTGCTCACTGACAAGGACTTCTTTCAGGGCCATGAGAATTACCTCAAAGCCGCCCGCAACGCCTGCAGCCTGCCAGTCATCCGCAAGGATTTTATGGTGGCGCCGTATCAGGTCTACGAGAGCCGGGCTATTGGCGCCGACTGCATCCTGCTGATCGCCGCCTGCCTGACCAGGGACCAGATGCAGGAGCTGGAAGGCATTGCCCATGAAATCGGCCTGGACGTGCTGGTCGAGGTTCATGACGGCGAGGAAATGGACGATGCCCTCACCCTGAAAACACCGCTGGTGGGCATCAACAACCGCAACCTGCACACTTTTGACGTCTCACTGGATACCACCTTCGACCTTCATGAACGGATTTCTGCCGACCGCCTTACCATTACCGAAAGCGGCATCATGACCCGGGCCGATGTGGAGACCATGACCGACCGGGGTATCTACGGCTTCCTGGTGGGCGAGTCCTTCATGCGGGCCGAAGAACCTGGTAAGAAACTGCAGGAGCTGTTTTTTTAGGAGGGCTGACTTGAGCACGGACTAATCTTCAGCCAACGCCTCCTGTAGCAACGCCAGCAAATGCGCCGGCATCCCTTCGGCCAGCTTCAGCGCAGCCTCATGCCCACGCGGAGACATCTTGCCCCAGGTACGACGGACAATGCGCAGCCATTTTTCCCGGTCGTAATCGGCTTTTTCCTCATAGAAATCCGCGAAGTAGCGTTCCAGGAAGACCATGCAGGCAACGTCTTCCAGCAGTTGTGTGTCTTCGTCCTTGCGCAACTCCCGCTTGGTGAGGATGGTTTCCACCTTCTGGCATTCCTCCTGTGGATAGCCACATTCCGCCATAATCCCGGCAGCCCGGCGGCCATGCATGCGACCACAGGCCTGACGCCATTCGTAATAGGCCTTGCGACCTTCCGGAAAATCGCTACGGGGGATGGTCCAGCGCTCAATGTGCTGGGCGCGGCAGGCAATCTGCATGCGCTCGGAGGGCTGCGGCTCAAGCTCGAACAGCCAGCGGGTCATGTGCTGGCTGTAGGCGTACTCCTTGGGCAAGGGTACGCCGCCAACCTGCTCGATATTGGGGTCTGCACGGTTGGCGGTATCGATTTTATCCAGGACACAGGCCAGGAGGGTCTGTTGTGTCATCGGATCATACCTGAGCGGAAGAACGTTGCTTGATACCATCATACCAGGCCTGGAGATTGGCCTGCTCGGGCTTGATGCGAATACCCACCACACGGGCGAAGGCCAAGGTGGTAAAGGCATTGATGTCCGCTGCCGTGAATCGGTCGCAACAGATATATTCCCTGCCATCCAGATGCTTGTTCAGGAAGTGCATGAATTTTTCCACCGAGGTGCGGCACTCCTCACCCCATTCCTTGATCGGATTCATGCGGTCCTTGAAATAGCCACTGGTGTGCTGGAAACACATACCCGTGGGCAGGAATAAGGAAAACTCGATCCACCGCAGCCACTGCTCCAACTGCGCTTTCTCCAATGCTGTGTCGCCCAGCAGGGTTGGCGCATCCGGGTAGCTTTCCTCGAAATAGCGGCAAATCGCCATGGTTTCGGCAATGCAGGTGCCGTCGTCCAGCTCCATCACGGGTACTTTCTTCATTGGGTTCCTGGCCGCGTACTCCGGCGTCAGGTTCTCACCCTTCTGCAGATCGATCTCAACAAACTCGGCCTTGTCCAACAGGCCCTTTTCAGACATGAACATCCTTACCCGGCGTGGGTTGGGCGCTGTCTTGGTCTCAAAGATTTTCATTGTTATCGACTCCAATCCAAATAAGTATCTCGGGGTGAATCTGAGGAATTGTGTAGAAGACTGACGCGGAACACCGGTTGCGTCAAGCAACCGTAATCATTTGGGCAGCCAGTTTTTTATCTGCTGGATGACCCATTCAGGGTCGTCCATTGGCAGGTCATGGCCGGCGGACGAATGAACTTTCAGCGTCCATTGCCAACGCTGCTCAAACACCTTACTGCAGCTCCAATGGACAATACGGTCACCCTTGCTGGCGAGTACAAGTGCGTTCGGCAGAGGGCGTTGAGGCAGGGGTTTGTAGGCCATCGCCGCTTTCATCTGGGCATAGGCGTTGGCATAGCTGACTGGCCGCTGGCGCTGGATGCTGTACCAGTGTTTCATGACATCGAGGTCGACCGGTCGATTGCTCGTCAACCGCAGAATATCCACCTCACGATCGAACAGTTCCCGGCGCGTCAGGAGGCGAACGATACGAGGCCAGGCCCCCGGACGCATCCGTCGCCAGGGCAGGCTGAATCCGGAACTCGTGTTGATCAGCACCAGGTTCTGAATTTCACCCTCGGTGACATGCTGAGCCCAGTCCAGGGCGACCATCCCGCCCATGGACAAAGCGATGAGATTGTATGGCGCTGGAATGTGACCAACACTGCGGCGAACCTTCTCCCGGATCTCCGCGATACGGTCAGGGCTGGAATCCTTGAAGTGCACGCCCGTGCCCGGAAGATCAACCAGATGAAACTGATGACCGGGAAAGGCTTCCTCAAGCCTGTGGGGAAAAGAACCCCAGTGTGACTGCTCCCGGGTCAGTCCGCGCAACAGAATCCAGTGCATTGTCAGTGATGATCCCTGTACCAGTGGGCGATGGCGGCCTCCCTTAGCATGGACGCCTCATCCGAGTGCGGCAACCAGTTTTCGTGATGGGCGGCGGCGCTGACCAGGAAATCGATAAAGGTCAGGTGACTTCGCAGTACGCGCCGATGGCGATGGGGTACCAGCGGATTGAAAAAGCCGTCCAGTCGCAGCAACTGTCGTGGGCGCTTCTTGATCCATCGCCAGGAGCCCAGTTCCAGGGTAAGGGGAATAAAGGCGCCCTCACCGCTGCGGTTGATCTTCTTGTAGAAATAGTCCCACAGATCGCCGTGGGTCAGGTAATGACGGGACTGGGGCTCGAAGCGATAGTTGTGTTCCGGCCAGGCCTGCTCCCAGATCAGCTTCAATGCCATCACCGATTCGATCCGTCGCATGGGGCGACGACGGTAAGCATAGGGGAACCAGATCTGGTCCTGCCAGCCGAAACCGGAATGACAGTCCAGCGCGACACTGAAAGGACGGCCTGGCAGGAGCTCCGAGATCACCGACTCAAGGGCCTGGTTCTCCGCTTCCATACCCTGCTCGGGATCACCAATGAACCACGGCAGGCGCGGGGAGAAGCGCTGCCCGCCCAACAGGAACGCACTGCGGTCCTGGGCGGTGATCGGTGCGTTGCGCATCAGGTCGACCCCGTTGGGATTGCTGCGCTGATTCAGGTACATGCCGCCGGGGTTGAGGATGGGCAGCAGGGTAACCCGCACTTTTTTCAGCAGGGCCTGGAGATGCCCGTCCCAGGACATCCTTGCCAGCAGATTGCGCAACCAGGCCATGACGACTTCGCTGCCGATGCGTTCAAGACCGTGAACGCCACCCACCAGCATCACCACTGGCGCATCGGGTGCCTCGCTGCCGAGGTCAACCCGGTAGATCGGCAGGTCAATGTGTTTCATCGCAACCCGAGAGAGCGTCTTCACAGTAACCTGTCCCGGCGCTTCCGCCAGCACACGCTCAAGACGAATCATCTCCGGCAGAAAGGTTCTCAGCAGATGGCGTTGGCGGCTATCCCGACGGGCCTGTTCGGCAGGAATAGCAGAATGGGGGGTCAGTTTGCGCAATTCGGTCATGGGGCTCTCCCGTTTCAGACAACCCTTCAAACTACTGCTGAATTGCTTCAATTCGTTGACACTGGGGCTCAAAACACCGGAAAGCATGTGCATTTTCTGGCGACATTTTACATGAATGGCTTGTAACTCACGCTCAGGGCGTTACTCTTAAATATACGTAGTAACCGAGGTCACAACATTTGTCTTGCCCTCTGAAAACGCAGTATCAATACGGCGTATTCACCTCTAGAGCGGTCTTCAGAACCGCTCCAGCGGATCTGTTTCCGCGTATTTTCAAAATCCATAAGGAGAACCAATCATGCGAAAGCTAACGCCAGTCGCGCTGCTTTGCGCGATGTCCGTGCCTGCACTTGCCCAGGCCGATTGCGGTGAAGTTTCCATCACCGAAATGGGCTGGGCATCCAACACAGTTGTCACCAGCGTTGCCAAATTCATCATGGAGCAGGGGTACGGCTGTGATGTCACCGTGGTTCCCTCCGACACCGTCCCCGCTGTTACCTCGGTCGCCGAAAATGGTGAACCGGACATCGTTACCGAACTGTGGCTCAACTCCGCAGGTGAGGCCTACCTGGAACTGGAAGAACAGGGCAAGATCGAGCGTCTGACCAAAGTATTGGAGCCCGGTGGCGTTGAAGGCTGGTGGATTCCAACCTACCTGGCCGAGAAGCACCCCGAATTGACCACCATCGAAGGTGTCATGGCTAATCCGGAACTGGTGGACAACCGCTTTAACAATTGCCCAAGTGGCTGGGGTTGTCGTGTGGTCAGTGACAACCTGATCAGGGCGCTCGACCTGGAAAGCTCTGGCATTGAGGTGTTCAACCACGGTTCCGGTGAAACCCTGGCCTCGTCCATGGCCTCTGCCGTGCAGTCTGAAGAGCCCTGGTTTGGCTATTACTGGGGCCCCACTGTCCCGCTCGGCAAGTTCGACATGACCCGCGTCGAACTGGGTGACTACAAGCCGGAGGTTCACACCCGTAACCAGACCCAGGATGCGGACAACCCTGGCGTGTCTGAATTTCCCGCCGCCACCGTACTGACGTCCGTGACCACGGACTTCAAGGATCGTGAGCCGGAAGTTGCGGAAATGCTCAGCAAGCTGACATTCAAAACCGACACCATGAGCGCCCTGTTGGCGTGGATGGATTCCAACAACGCGTCGGCAGAAGAAGCGGCCGTGTATTTCCTGAGCAACAACAGCGACGAGTGGTCAAGCTGGCTGAACGATTCGGCCAAGAAACGCCTGGCTTCGGTGCTGGGAGAGTAATCTCTCCACCTACCCTGACAGGGCCGTCTCCCGGCCCTGTCAAACCGAACAGGCGAACTCACATTACCCATTTTCATCTGAACGCTTCTGGGAACTGACCGCAAATGGCGACCTACGATTTCGTGTTTTCATCACTGGGTCTGGAAGACTGGTGCTCTGACGGCCAAAGTGATGCCCCCATGTCAATGGCGGCGTTGCTGCAAAAAACCAAAGGAACGGACGCCGAAGCAGAGTCACTATGGGACCTGCCTTTTCCATCCATGGACGCGCTTAACGAGTCCTGCGCGGCCTTCCCCAAATCCAGGGAACTGACAAAAGGTCTTGAAGAGGGCTTCCTGTCCATCAAGGACAGTCTGAGTGTTGTTCTGGACCCTTTGACCCAACCGCTAAGCTGGTTTCTGGACGGGACACTCTACGGCATGCTGAACACGCCCTGGTGGATCGTGATACCGGCGCTGCTGGCCGTGGTGTTTGTCGTCACCAAATCCTGGAAACTGGTGGGATTTGTGGCTGGCAGCCTGGTTCTGCTGGCCTTTATTGACTACTACCAGTATGCGATGGAGACGCTGTCGATCATCTTTGTCTGCGCGTTCCTCTGTGTGCTGCTGGGCGTGCCCATCGGCATTGCCATGTCCCGCAGCGACATGATGCAGCGCCTGACCATTCCCGTGCTCGACATGCTGCAGACACTGCCGCCCTTTGTGTACCTGATTCCGCTGATCTTCCTGTTCAGCGTGACCGAGTCCAAGCTCTACGGCATTGCCATCATCCTGTACGCCATTGTGCCGGTCATCCGTCTCACCAACCTGGGTATCCGCCTGGTGGACAAGGATGTAATCGAAGCCGCTGACGCCTTCGGGATGACCAGCCACCAGAAACTCTTCAAGGTCCAGATTCCACTGGCGCTGCCCAACATCATGGCGGGTGTAAACCAGACCATTATGATGAGCCTGGCCATGGTGGTTATCGCTTCCCTGGTGTCGGCACCGGGGCTCGGGGTGCTGGTGCTTCAGGGCATTCGCAACCTGGAGCTGGGTGTCGGGCTGGTTGCCGGCCTTGGCATCGTGATTCTGGCGGTGATCCTTGATCGGGTAACCAAGGCCTCACTGGCGCGCATCAACGCCTCACAGAAACAGTAAGGGAGCGAATCGTGGACCGGGATATCAAGATTTCCATCCGGAACCTCTACAAGATTTTCGGCCCCATTCCCGATGTCGCCCTGGCGTATGTGCGCCGGGGTATGGGAAAGGCCGAACTGCTGGAAAAGCACAACCACGTACTGGGTCTCCAGGATATCAACGTGGATATGCGAGAAGGCGAGATCACCGTCATCATGGGTCTGTCTGGCTCAGGCAAGTCCACGTTGATACGCCATCTCAACCGGCTAATCGAACCCACTGCCGGTGAGATCAAGGTGGATGGCAAAAACGTACTCGCCTTCGACGAGGACGGATTGCGGAAGCTGCGGCGTGAACAAATGTCGATGGTTTTCCAGAAATTCGCCCTGCTTCCCCACAAGACCGTGCTGGAGAACGCCGGCATGGCGCTGCTGGTAAGAGGCCATACGGTGCGGGACTTCGAGGACGAAGCCAAGAAATGGCTCGCCCGGGTGGGGCTGGAAGGCAACGAAAACCAATACCCGCACCAGCTATCCGGCGGTATGCAGCAGCGCGTGGGCATTGCCCGGGCACTCGCATCCAACTCGCCCGTGATGCTGATGGACGAGGCCTTCTCCGCCCTGGACCCGCTGATTCGCTCCGACATGCAGGACCTGCTGCTGGAGTTGCAGGAGGAACTGAAGAAAACCGTGGTGTTCATCACCCACGATCTGGACGAGGCGCTAAAGCTGGCTGACCACCTGGTTATCCTCAAGGACGGACACATCGTCCAGCAGGGCGAACCCCAGGAAATTCTCATGCATCCCAACGATCCGTACATTACGGATTTCATCAGCGACATCAATCGTGCACGGGTTCTGAGAGTGCGTTCCGTGATGGCAAAAACCACGGAACCTCCCGCTGACAGTGCCGGCGACATTTCCGATCGGGACAACCTGGAGTCGGTGATCGCAAGGTCCGACGGCGATACCGACCTTGTCTATCGGGTGGTCAAAAAAGGCAACCAGGTAGGCATTCTCGAGATGAAAGAACTGGTCAAGGCACTGGTGCCGGTCGATGCATCGGAAGGAGACAATCGCAGCCGTTACTGATCGGGGGCCATCCCGGTGGAGGTGGGCTCCTGGATGACAGCAGCGTGACAGACGGGCTATTATAAATAGGTCGCCGTAGCTTCGCGGTGCCCCAGACAACGATCATGCCCAGACTGGCAGTGGCTCTACTAACCGTACTCCTGTTGCACGGCTGCTCACCTCCTCCTGACGAAGAGAGCCCTTCTTCAGACGTCGACACGCAGACGCCAACCAATGAGGCCCTGTCCGCTGCCCTTTCCAATACGACACCCCGGCCCCGGACGATCGTTATCGCATCCGATCCCTGGTGCCCCCATAACTGCGAAGCGGGGAGCGATCGCGAGGGCTACATGGTGGACATTGCCCGCGAGGTCCTTGGCGAAGCCGGCTATACCGTGGAGTACGTCAACGTTAGCTGGGCACGGGCGCTGCAATTAACGCGTGAAGGTCAACTGGACGCAGTGGTCGGTGCCTTCACAACCGATGCCCCGGATTTCGTGTTTCCAGACACCCCCCAGGGGCGCTCAGCCATTGCGCTGTTTACCCACCCCGACAACCGTTGGGTATACGACGGGCTGGCATCGCTCCATAACCAGAAGCTTCTGGTCATCAATGGGTACTCCTACACCAATGATCTGGACCGGTACATTGAGGAGAATCACGCCAATCCGGACAGAATCTGGGTGATCGCGGGGCCGTCCCCCCTTGACCGGGCCATCTACCTGCTGGACCAACATCGCACCGACCTCTTTGCGGAAGATATCTACGTAATGGCCTGGTGGGAAATGAACAACAACGAATCCGTCACCGCACCCCGGCAGGCAGGATTGGTCGACGAAATCGAAGCCTTCGTTGCGTTTTCCCCGGTACGGGAAGACGCGAAAGAACTCGCGGAACTGTTAACGGAAGGCACCCGAAAACTCATGGACAGCGGCCGGGTACAACAGATCCTGGACCAATACGGACTCAGTCTGTGGACTGAAATGCCCTGATCGGACGTCCATCTCCGGTCAGCAACAGCAACTCGCCATGCCGGCCAATGTCGAAGTGTTGCACCTCACCCAACAACGACAGGAATCGGTCTTCCTGATTCATCAGCGCCGGCGCGCAGGCCTTCTTGGTGGACGCCATCCGGGTGAACCCGAGCCCCTCACCGGTCAGGTTCCAGCCGCCGCTGAACTGATTACAGGACGCCCGCCCGGAGACTCGCTGGTCTGCCTGAAAGTTCAGTGTGACCCGGGAACTGTCAATAATGCCGCGACCGCCGATATCCTCGACAACCCATTCAGGCCCCAGAAGCAACTCTTCGGGCTCACCCCCGCAGCCGCTGGCTGCCTCGCCGTTTATGTCGAGTCGAACCTGGCGGGGATAAGCCATGCCTGACATGGAATCGCGACATAGCTGGCTGGCCGCTTTGAGCTCAATCCGAACGCCATCGCCTTCAGCGCGAAAAGTCCGCTCGGTAGGGCTTTGCTCGACTATGTCATAACGCAGCGCGATGGGCTCTTCGCCCATTCGCTCCAGCACCAGCTGTCCCGGCTCGACGATCACCCGCCAGAACGGCTCGTTCCCCCGGGCAACAAAAGGCTGTTCAATCGGCCCCGGAACAAAGCACGGTGGCAGCGCCTGGCTGCAGGCTTTGGCTGTCTCCTTCTTACTACCATCATCAGGGCTGGACGCGCAGCCGGCAATTAGTCCAAGCATGACCAACGTCAGCGGCCATAATGCGGCGATTCCTTTCATTGTTTATTCCTCATTCCCTGTGGTTGTAACAGTTGCAGATTATCCATGATGGCTGCCGATTTTAAAGCAGAGCCGTTACCATTTCCTGCCTTAAAGCATTACGCTTAGGCCATCAAAACACCCGGGAGCATTCCACGTCATGGCGATAAAACTCTACCAGTTTGCTATTTCACACTACTGCGAAAAGGCTCGCTGGGCCCTGGATCACAAAGGGCTGAGCTACGAAGCCATCAGCCTTTTGCCCGGCCAGCACATCAACACTATCCGCAAACTGACGGGCGCTGATTCATCGGTACCGGTACTGGACCATGACGGTCACCGGGTTCAGGGATCGAAAGCCATCATTGACTATCTGGACGACACGTTTCCCGAGAACCCGCTGACGCCGACCGACCCGCAGGCCCGCGAGGCTGCGCTGTCCTGGGAGCAGCGGCTGGACGACGAAGCCGGCCCCAGCGTGCGCTGTTACTCCTACCACCACTTCCTGCAACGCCCCAAGGTGGTCGTTCCCATGCTGGCTGCGGGCACGCCCTTCTACAATCGGATTCTACTGAGACTGGCCTTCAGCCGGGTGGACGAGGTCATGCGCAAATGGATGAAGATCAACGAGAAAACCGCCGCGCAGTCGCGGGAAACCATGGAGCGCTACCTGACCGAACTGGCGAATGCTTACCAGGAGAAGCCCTACCTGGCTGGAGATAGTTTCTCCCGCGCCGACCTCGCCGCGGCCTCCTTGTTCGCACCCATGTTCCAGCCCGGGCAATACCCGGTGCCCTGGCCAAAACCGACGAAAATCCCCAAAGACATCCAGGCCTGGCTGGATCAATGGCAGCCACAGATCCACACGCTGGAAAAGGTCTATGCTGCTAATCGCTGAGCCACTGACGGCGCTCTCGGCCGGGTGAATTGCCGGTCCAGCGGCGGTAGGCCCGGGTAAAAGCACTTTGCTCGGAAAAGCCCAACAGCAGAGCAATGTCGGTCAGCGTCAGTGAGGTGTCGTCCAGGTACTGTCGCGCCAGCTGTTCCCGGTTCCGATCGAGCCACTGCTGCCAGCTCAACTGATACCGGGCCAGGCGTCGCTGCAGCGTTCGCGGTGACATGTGCATGGCATGGGCTGCACGCGCCAGGGTGGGCTCGCCATCAGACAACAGTTTCAGCAGTACCTGCTGTAGCTGGCGATCAATGCCCGAGCCCGCCTGTGACGCCTCCGGCAACGCCCGCAGCAGGGCACGGGCCTGCCGGTCCAGCAACTCGCGAAGTGTCGGGTCTCGCCGGGGCATGGGCAGGCTGAGGTAATGCAGCGGAAACCGGACTCGCACATGGCTGTCGTTCCAGGTCACCGAGCAGCCAAAAAACCGTTCGTATTCCCTGGCCGCCTCAGCACCGACGTCACCCAGAAAACTCACTAGCGAGGGCGGAGGTGGCTGATCAATCTGGCGACGCATAAAGGTCACCAATGCTGCAATTGCAGCGCCGTCCGCCTGCTGGCCAAGCTCATTCTCCGAGGGCGGCCAGCGCATTTCCGCCTGATCGCCGACGACCTCGATTTCCGCCAGGCTGGCACCATAAAACAGGGTTTCGTAGCGCTGGTAGGCCAACATGGCCTCGCCGAGGGTGTCGGACGCCAGCACCAGATAGCCGAGCACACCCACATGGGCAGGACGCACACAGGCCCCCACCTTTAGCTCGGGAGCGGCATACTGAGGCGCCAGAGCCAGTCCCTGCGCCAGCAGGTCACGCCACACCGGCACCAGTACGTTGTCTTCCGACGCCCAGCGCGCCAGCGCTATCCTGACCGGGGCATTCTCCAGTCCCTCCTGTTCAAGCCAGTCCGATAGCAGTCCCGTCCAGGCACCGGTTACCCGCATTACCTTGGCCATGGTTCACCGTCCTCCACGCGCTGCGTCATTCATTGTTGGCACTAATCATCAATTTTGTGGCGTTTATTGTCAATTTATGGCATCGCCATCGGCGCAGAATACAGTCACACCTACAATCACAATACGGTTTCACCATGGCATTGATGGACATGATGAGGGCGGTTCTTGAGGAGAGCGGGTTGCTCCCCCTCTGGAACGCCCTCGCCCCCTGGCTGGCACTGGACGAACGCCAACTGATATTCGTTGTCGCAACGCCGGTGTTCATTGCCGTCACCCTGTGGGAGTACCTGCGGATTCGCCACGACCCCAAACGCATGGACGTACCGGAAGCCCTGCGGAACTTTGCCCTGGGTGCTGGCTACCAACTGACGGAGTTGCTGTTCGCGGGCCTGATCGCCTTTCCCGTATACGCATTCCTCTACCACCACCGACTGCTGGATCTGGAACTGAACTGGGCGATGGGTCTTTTGACGTTTGTTGGAGTGGATTTCTGTTTTTACTGGATGCACCGTTCCAGCCACCGCATACGCTGGTTCTGGGCCGCCCATGTGGTCCACCATTCCTCCGAGCGTATGAATTTCTCCACCGCCATGCGCCAGAATGCCACCAATATCTTTAACGGCATGTGGCTGTTCTATGTGCCCTTGGCGTTGATCGGCTTCAATCCTGTGTGGATCGGCGTGGCTTATGCCCTCTCACTGGTGTACCAGTTTTTCATTCACACCACGCTGGTTGGCAAACTGCCAGGCTGGGTGGAAACCGTGTTCAACACCCCCAGCCATCACCGGGTTCACCATGGCCGCAACCCCGGCTATATCGACCGCAACTACGGTGGCACCCTGATCGTCTGGGACCGACTGTTCGGCACCTTTGTCGCCGAAGACGAACAGGCACCACCGGACTACGGCATTACCCGACCGATACACTCCAGGAACCTGCTGGTGCTGTGGACCCACGAGTACGTGGACCTGTTCCGGGCCATGGCCCGACCAGGCGGCCTGCAAGCCCGCCTGAAGCACTTGTGGAAGCCACCTGAATGGGATCGGGACGCGGACTAGCGCCACAAAAGCCGGATTTTCCGGCTCCGTCTCACATTAACGTCCGATTTCCGGCTAGACTCCCGTTTACGCCACCAAACCGCCCGGAATCGACCAACATGGACCTGCAGGAAAGTTTCATCAACAGCCCCGATCACCATCGAATTCCGTTGCTGTCGTGGGCGGCGGAAACCCCGTCGGCCGTGCTGGTCATTGCCCACGGCATGGCGGAGCATGCAGCCCGCTACCAGCCGCTGGCGCTCTGGCTGAACCAACAGGGGGTATCGGTGATTGCGATCCAGCATCGAGGCCACGGACCGCATTGCCCCGAAACTGATCTTGGCCATTACGCCGACCACAAGGGCTGGCAGAAAGTGGTGGACGACCTGCAGCAAGTCGTTGTCCACGCCAGAAAGCAACACCCCGACCTCCCGCTAACGCTGTTCGGCCACAGCATGGGTTCGTTCATCGCCCAGGCCTTCAGCCAGCAGTATGGTGACCAGATCGACAGACTGATCCTCTGCGCGACCAATCGTATCGACAAGCCGAAGTTGCGGACCTCCCTGGCGCTGGTCCGCTCTATCCGGGCACTGCGCGGGAAACGGCACCACAGCCGCCTGATCGACAATATGACCTTCGGTGCCTTCAACAAGGCGTTCTCCCCCAATCGCACCAGCCATGACTGGCTCAGCCGCGACCCGCAACAGGTGGACCGCTACCTGAGAGACCCACTCTGCGGCTTCCCCTGCACGGCTGGGCTATGGTCCGACTTCATTGGTGGCATGCTGACCATCAATCCAAAAACATGGCGCAAGGACCTTCCGATACACCTGCTGGCCGGTGACAGCGACCCGGTTGGCGAGATGGGACACGGTTTCAACCGGCATGTTGCCAACCTTCGTGGCGCCGGCCTGCTCGTTGCCTCCGACCGTCTGTTTCCCGGCGCCCGTCACGAACTGGTCAATGAAACCAATGCTGACGAGGTCTGGCACCACATCCTCGACTGCCTGCGTACCGGGACAGACTCCGGCGCGTAAAAACATGACGCCGACCGGCCCGGGGCGCTAAGATCAATGCCACCCAACTAATCGGAGTAAGCCCATGTTTACCAACAGAGTCGTGTGGATCACCGGCGCCTCGTCCGGCATTGGTGAGGCCCTGGCAGCCAGGTTTGCGCGCGAAAATGCAAGAGTTGTTCTTTCGGCGCGACGCCAGCCAGAGCTGGAGAGGGTCCGCCAGCACTGCATTGATGCCGGCGCTGCCCCGGAAAACATGCTGGTATTGCCTCTTGACGTTACCGACCTGCCCTCACTTCCGGTGGCTGCCGACCACGTCATCAGTCACTTCGGCCAGATCGACCTGTTGATCAACAACGCCGGCCTTTCCCAACGTTCTCTGTGCAAAGATACCGAGCTGTCGGTGTACCAGAAGCTACTGGATGTGGATGTGATGGGGCAGATTGCGCTGACCAAGGCCGTGCTCCCCCATATGCTGGAGCGCCAATCCGGACACCTGGCAGTGACCGCCAGCGTGGCCGGTAAAGTCGGCGTCCCCCTGCGCACCGGCTACTGTGCCGCCAAGCACGCGGTGATGGGCTTCTTCGACGCCCTGCGGGCCGAGGTGGAAGACGATGACATTCTGGTCTCCACCATTACCCCCGGTTTCATCCGCACGGACATTTCCCGCAATGCCCTGGCGGCCGATGGCTCGGCCTTCGGCGAGGAAGACGAGAACATTGCCGGTGGCATGGACGTCGGCGAGTGCGCGGATGTCATCGTCAGTGCGCTGGCCAAGGGAAAACGCGAGATTCCCGTCGGCAAGGGCAAGGAAATGGCAGCGCTTTGGGTCAAGCGTGTCGCTCCCGAGATGATGTTTAAGTTGGCGCGCAAGCAGAACTGAATCTGGAGTCACTGAAAACGGTTATGTACCAATCCACGTCAGCGGATCATCAACCAAGAGTCTGCTTCTTACGCATTGCCACGCTGCTGTTTTTTTCAATAGCCAGCCTCCCGGTCATGGCCGGTGAAGTCAGCCTCGGCGTTGCTGCTAATTTCACCGACACCACCCGCGAACTGGCCAAACAGTTTGAAGCCAAGACTGGCCACACGGTTTCAGCCAGCTTCGGGTCCACCGGCAAGCTGTACGCCCAGATCCGGAACGGTGCGCCCTTCGACGTGTTCATGGCCGCCGATGCACGCAGGCCAGCGCTTATTGAGAAGGCGCGGGCCGGCGCCCCCAATACCCGCTTCACCTATGCCCGGGGCAAGCTGGTGCTTTGGAGCCCGACCCCGGACGCTTTCGGGGACGCTGATAGCTACCTGGCCCAACAAACGTTCTCAAGGCTGGCCATGGCAAACCCGAAGACCGCGCCCTACGGTCTTGCAGCACAACAGGTTCTGGTACATTTGGGCCATTGGAAGGCACTGCAGGCGAAGCTGGTTCGTGGCGATTCCATCGCCCAGGCCTTTCAGTTTGTGGTCAGCCGCAACGCCCAGGCCGGCTTTGTGGCCCTGTCTCAGGTAACATCCTGGGCAGATAAGGAGGGCGCCCTATGGACCGTGCCCCAACACTATTACCAACCCATTGACCAACAGGCTATCCTTTTGAACCGGGGAACCAGCAACGAGGCAGCCCTGGCCTGGATGGACTTCCTGAAATCGAACACTGCCATCGCCACGATCCGGGGCTATGGCTATGACCTCGCTTACGACACGGCTGACTGATGCTTGAAACCTACTGGGACCCGGTCTGGCTGACGCTCAGGCTGGCCACGACGACCACATTGTTGCTGTTGCTCATAGGCACCCCCATCGCCTGGTGGTTGGCCCGCTCCCGGCATTGGTTGCGTCAGCCAGTCGCAGCCATCGTTGCCCTGCCCCTGGTGCTGCCACCCACAGTGCTCGGTTTCTACCTGTTGCTGGTCATGGGGCCTGACGGCTGGGTTGGCCAAGTAACACAGTCTCTGGGCATTGGCCTGTTGCCATTTACTTTTGAGGGCCTGGTGGTGGCGTCGGTCATATACTCCCTGCCATTCACCGTTCAACCTATGCAGAATGCCTTTGAAGCCGTCGGCGAGGGCTTCATGGAAGCCGCCTCAACCCTTCGTGCCGCTCCGTGGGAGCGATTCCTGTTTATCGCAGTGCCCCTGGCAAGAAACGGATTCCTGACCGCCTCCGTGCTCACCTTCGCCCACACCATCGGTGAGTTCGGCGTGATCCTGATGATCGGTGGTAACATCCCGGGTGAAACCAAGGTGTTGTCGGTGGCCATCTACGACCACGTGGAATCCCTTGAGTACGCCCAGGCCCACTGGCTGTCCGCCGGCATGGTGGTGTTCTCCTTTGTGGTTCTGGTGACCCTCTACGCGCTTAACGGCAAAGCCCGCGCGGGAGCTCTCAGATGACCGCCACTATCCATGCCCGCTTCCGGTGTGCCTTTCCGGGGTTCGACCTGGACGTTGACCTGACCCTCCCGGGTACCGGCATTACCGCCCTGTTCGGGCACTCCGGTTGCGGCAAGACCACACTGCTTCGGTGCATGGCAGGCCTTCAGCACGCGCCCGGAACCATGACCGTTCTGGGCGAACCCTGGCAGACGGAAGAGCTCGTCCGGCCGGTACACAAGCGCGCCCTGGCCTACGTGTTCCAGGAAACCCAGCTTTTTCCCCACCTGAACGTGCGCAGGAACCTGGAGTTCGGTTACCGCCGCATTCCCGCCGGCGAACGACAGATCAGATTCGATGATGCCGTTCGCTGGCTCGGCCTGGAATCCCTCCTGGAGCGCATGCCTGCCGGACTTTCCGGCGGTGAGCGCCAGCGGGTCGCGATTGCGCGGGCACTGCTGACCAGTCCAAGGCTGTTACTGATGGATGAGCCGCTGTCCGCTCTGGACCGCGCCAGCAAACAGGACATCCTGCCCTACCTCGAGAGGCTCCGGGACACCCTTGCGATTCCCATCATCTACGTGTCCCACTCCACGCCAGAGGTCGCCCGCCTGGCCGACCACATCGTGATGATGGAGGATGGCCGGGTGGTGGCCCAGGGGCCGCTGCAGGAAACGCTCGCCCGCACCAACAACCCTTTTCGACTGGAAGACGATGCCGGGGTTCTGCTGGAAGGACGGATCGACCATCTGGACGAGCGCTGGCATCTAGCCCTGTTCAGGTTCGACGGCGGCCAACTGTGGTTGCGCCAGGACGACCGGCTGACACCCGGAGACAGGGTTCGAGTGCAGGTCCTGGCGCGAGATATCAGCCTCGCACTGACCGAGCATTCCGACCAGAGCATCCAGAACCTGGTTCCGGCCATCATCGATCAGGTCGATCCGGATGTGGCGCCGGGCGTCAGCCTTGTGCGGCTTCTCGCGGGGCCAACCCCACTGTTATCAAGGCTGACCACCCGGTCCGTAGACCAACTCGGCCTTGAACCCGGCAAGACCGTGTGGATGCAAATAAAGTCCGTGGCTCTCGTGGACTGACACCTTTGGCCCGGTGTTTGGCCCGCCCTGCTATCCGGCGTCGGGGCCCGGATGGTTACCCTGAGCTATCCCACACAACGAAAAAGGCCGCTGGTTCCAGCGGCCTTTCGGGACAGGGTAGCAATCGGTTTCAGCGGGTACCGTACACCACCATGGTCTTGCCCTTGACCCGTACCAGGCCCTGGTCTTCGAGGGTTTTCAGAACCCGTCCGACCATCTCCCGGGAGCAACCAACGATCCGACCGATCTCCTGGCGGGTGATCTTGATTTGCATACCATCAGGGTGGGTCATGGCGTCCGGTTCCTTGCACAGGTCCAGCAGCGTGCGGGCAACCCGTCCAGTCACGTCGAGGAAGGCAAGGTCACCCACCTTGCGGGTGGTCTGGCGCAGCCGTGAGGCCATCTGCTCGCCGATGAAGTACAGAACTCTGGGGTCTTGCTGGGCGATTTCACGAAACTTGGTATAGCTGATCTCGGCAACTTCGCACTCCGTCTTGGCCTTTACCCAGGCGCTGCGCGAATCCATGTTGTCGAACAGCCCCATTTCACCGAAGAAATCCCCAGCGTTCAGGTAAGCCATGATCATCTCGCGGCCATCGTCGTCCTCGATAATGACGGTAACGGAGCCCTTGACGATGTAAAACAGGGAATCGCTTTTGTCCCCTGCATAAATAATGGTGCTCTTGGCAGGGTAACGCCGGCGATGGCACTGCGAAAGAAAATAGTCCAGATGCTTGGTTTTCTGCTCAACCGGCTTGACGATAGTGGCCATAGTGCGAGTCATGCCTCCTTTGTACTGGCGGGATTCCAATGTTTTTATTCACCCTGCTTTCCCTGCGGGTTTATTCATTATGAGCGCAACTTATAACAAGAAGGCCCGGTTTCGGCAACCTGAAACAGTATAGACCAGATCAGCGGGGCTGCTTTTCAGCAGGCTGCTGGCGCTAACGGGATATGCTAGCATCGCTGCCAATCGTACGTTATATCCCATTCGGAGCGCGAAATCAGATGAAAGCAACCATTGACTGGACCGGCGACGCAAGCTTCCGGGCAACCAGCGGCAGCGGCCACTCGGCGCAGATGGACGGCCCACCCGACCATGGCGGCAAGGACCTGGGGCCACGCCCCATGGAAATGATGCTGATGGGGCTGGGAGGCTGCTCATCCTTTGACGTCATGAGCATTCTGCAAAAAAGCCGTCAGGACGTCACCGCCTGCCATGCCGAACTCGAAGCGGAGCGGGCTGACGCCGTTCCGGCAGTGTTTACCCGCATCCACCTGCATTTCGTGGTCACCGGAAACAACCTCAAGGAAAATCTGGTGAAGCGCGCTGTCAGCCTGTCGGCCGAGAAGTACTGCTCTGCGTCCATCATGCTGGAAAAGGCGGGCGTTGCCATCACGCACAGCCATGAAATACGCGACACTGCCTGAACCGGCAGACAACAGGTCCCCTCAGCGCGGTCACAGAGGCCTGCCAGTCTGTGGCAAACCGGCGGTTATTACGGATGCTAGAATGTTGCCCTGCACTCTACCCAAATTGAGGGTCGGTGTGCATAATACGCACCCTTCTCCGCCGGTCTGCGCAAAAGGTAAACAATCCGGTCAGTTATCGGTGGCGGCCTTGGTGGCATGCATCAGACAGACATGACCACTGACATTCATCTCCAGACAATTGGGGGGGCTGAACATGGAAACCAAACTACAGTTACATGGTTTCAATAACCTGACCAAATCACTGAGCTTCAACATCTACGACATCTGTTATGCGCAGACCGAAGAGCAACGTGAAGCTTATATTGACTACATCGATGAGATGTACAATGCCGAACGCCTGACCCAGATCCTCACCGACGTGGTCAAGATCATCGGTGCCAACGTGCTCAATATTGCCCGTCAGGACTATGAGCCCCACGGCGCCTCTGTCACCATGCTGATTGCCGAACACGAACTCAGCAACGGTGAGCCGGACAACGAGGAGTCACCAGGCCCTCTGCCGGATGCCATCGTGGCCCACCTGGACAAAAGCCACGTAACAGTACATACCTACCCGGAGAGCCACCCCTACGAAGGCATCAGCACCTTCCGTGCGGATATCGACGTGTCGACCTGCGGTTTGATCTCGCCGTTGAAAGTACTGAACTACCTGATTCACAGCTTCGACTCCGATGTGGTCACGGTGGACTATCGGGTACGCGGCTTTACCCGCGACGTGGACGGCACCAAGCACTACATTGACCACGACATCAACTCGATCCAGAACTACCTGTCCGAAGATACCCAGAACGCCTACCAGATGATTGACGTCAACGTGTATCAGGAAAATCTGTTCCACACCAAGATGATGCTCAAAAATTTCGATCTGGATAACTATGTGTTCGGCGTCAATGCCAGCGACCTCGACCCCCAGGAGGCGCAATCCATCGAGGATCGTCTGCGCCGGGAGATGCTGGAGATTTTTTACTCCCGCAACGTCGAATAGTGACGTGCACAGGAAGATTGGCCTGCGCCTTACCGGGCGCGGGCCAATTTGATCAATTTAACTGAACAACCTTTCCAAGATTCTCCGATTTCATCTTTTCCCGTCACGCAGTTCAATAGCCTCATAGCGTTTTAATCACCCAAGAGGCTCTGAACATGAAGAATATTCTCGTTATTACCGCAAGCATTTTTGGCCAGGACGGCCAGTCATCCAGGCTCGTCGATCAAACACTGGACCAGATCCGGCAGACCTACGGCGACATCCAAACCACCTATCGGGATCTCTCCGCAGAGCCGGTACCGCATCTGGACGCCGAACGGTTCGGTGCCTTCCTGACCAGAGCGGACGACCGCGACGGCTCGCAGCAAGGTATTGTCGATTATTCAGATTTGCTGATCAGTGAAGTTGTCGATGCAGACGTCATTGTTATGGGCGTGCCGATGTACAACTTCGGTGTGCCGTCCGTGCTGAAAGCCTATTTCGACCACATTGCCCGTGCCGGCATCACTTTCCGATACACCGCAAATGGCCCCGTTGGCCTACTGGAAGACCGGCCGGTGTATATCCTGGCGGCGCGCGGCGGCCTATACGCCGGCACGCCGAACGATACTCAGACGCCGTTCATTCGTTCCTTCCTTGGTTTTATCGGCCTTAAGGACGTTCGCTTTGTCTACGCCGAGGGTCTCAACATGGGGGATAATCAGAAAGCGAATTCCCTGCAAGAGGCCGGACGAGCCATTGAAACCCTGACCGCCTGAGTCCGGCGATTCTAGGCACTGGAAGGAGATCCGTCATGACCGAACGAACCCTCAGACAGGTTATTCCCGGTACCGAAACGTCCGACGGCGCTGGCGTTCGTATCAAGCGCTCCCTCGGGCAGCAGCAGAACGTCCGTCTTGATCCCTTCCTGATGCTGGACGAGTTCGGTTCCGACCAGCCTCAGGACTATATGGCCGGCTTCCCGTCCCATCCGCATCGTGGATTTGAAACGGTGACCTACATGATCGAAGGCCACATGCTGCATGAGGATCATCTCGGTAACCGGGGCAATCTGAAAAATGGCGGCGTGCAGTGGATGACCGCCGGACGCGGCATTGTCCACTCCGAAATGCCCCAGCAGGAATCGGGGCAGATGCGCGGTTTCCAGCTGTGGCTCAATCTGCCGGCTGCGGAGAAAATGAAACCGGCGGGTTACCGTGATATCCAGCCTGATGAAATACCGGCCATTACCCTGGATGGTGGGTTGATCAAGCTGGTGGCTGGAGAGCTGACCGTAAACGGCCAGGCACACCAGGGTACCATCACCGGCGGCAGCACACGCCCGTTGTATGCGGATATCCACCTGGAACCGGGAAAGGAAACTCTGCTGCCGATCGATCCGGAACTGGAAGGCCTGCTTTACCTGTATGCCGGAGAGGCATCCCTGATTTCAGAGGCGGGCCCGCAGCCCCTGAAACGCTCAGCGGCAAGCATTCTTTCCGAAGGTGACAGTGTCCACGTTGGCGCCGGTAAGAACGGAGCCCGAGCGCTGCTGATTGCCGGCAAACCAATTGGCGAGCCTGTGGTGCAATATGGCCCGTTCGTGATGAACAGTCGTGAAGAGATCGAGCAGACCCTCCGGGACTACAGGGATGGTCGCCTGACGGCCTGAAGGCCTTCAGGCAAAGGGCTTGTGGGCGATCAGGTCCTGCACCAGCGGGCGCATGGTCAGGTCCATGGCCAGCGATAGCTTGGTTCCCGGGATGACCAGCGTGTCATACCGGGACAGGCTGCTGCCGCCGATCATCTGCAACAGATAGGGGAAATCCACTTCCGATGGGTCCCGAAAACGGATGACGATCAGGCTCTCGTCTTCCGTCGGCACGTCGCGGACCACAAACGGGTTGGATGTGTCGACCAGTGGAATGCGCTGGAAGTTCACATGGGTGTGAGCGAACTGCGGGACAATGTCATGCACGTAATCGTCCATACGGTTGACAATGGTCTGAACGACGGCTTCCTGTGAGTACCCGCGCTTGTTGGTGTCGCGGTGAATTTTCTGGATCCACTCCAGGTTGACGATCGGCACCACTCCCACCAACAGATCCACGTACTGGGCAATGTTGTAGGCATCGCTGACCACGCCACCGTGCAGGCCCTCGTAGAACAGGAGGTCCGTTTCCGCCGCCAGCGGCCCCCAGGGGGTGAACGTACCCGGTTTGTGGCCGGCCTCGATCAACCGCCGGTCTTCATCATGAACATACTGGCGGAACTGGCCGTTGCCGGTATGCCCATAGTCATAGAACAGCGCCTCCAGCTTGTCGATATGGTTCGCCGCCATGGCAAAATGGTTGCGTTCACCGAACTGCCCCTTGGCCGCAAGGCGGGCCATCTGCTCACGATTGTAGCGATGAAAGCTGTCACCACTGACCATGGCTGCCCGCAGCCCTTCGCTGGCAAACAGGCGGCTGAATATCTCACCCGTAGTGGTGGTTCCAGCGCCGGAGGAGCCGGTGACCGCGATGATCGGATGGCGTTTAGACATAGCATGAGGTCCGGAAAGTCAGTCCAGGCTGGTCAGCAGCCGCGGTTTTTCGATGGTAAAACCCTGAGCGTAATCCACACCCAGACTGGTCAGCATATCGAGAACCGCGCGGGTTTCAACCCGTGAAGCAATCACTTCCCGTTTCATGTAGTGCGCCATATCCACCATCGACTTCACCATGGCCTGATCAGTTTCACTGGCGTCCAACTGGCTGGTGAAGGCGCTGTCCAGCTTGATCATATCCACCGGCAGGCTGCGCATGAACTGGAACGACGTTGGCCCACTGCCGAAATCCCCCAGACAGAAACGGCATCCCAGTTCTTTCATTTCCTCAATGAATTCCGAAATGCCCTGAATGTCGTTGATTGCGGATGCCTCGGTTATTTCGAACCACAACCGTTCGATGGGAGCATCTTTCTGGCTCAGCTTGTCGTAAATAAACTCCATCAGTTGCTGATCGTTCAGCGAGTGGCCAGAGAGATTGATGCAGATCCCACCCATGTGCTCCGGGTCGGGTGCGTGGTCGCGAAGCCAGTCCAGCATGTGCCCCACCACCCAGCGGTCAACCGCTTGCATTCGGTCATAGCGCTCCGCCATGCGGACAAAATCCTTGCCGGTGATGAGGTTGCCATCGTCATCATACATACTGATGAGAACCTCGTACTGCGCTGCCATGGACGTGCGCGCGTGCAGCGGGATAATCTTCTGGCAACGCAGCAACATACGCTCCTCGTTGAGATCCCCAAGGTTGGCCACCTTCGCCGCAATCTGCTCCTGACGGGCATGGTCGTGCGCATCCAGGGAGTATTCCATCACCTTGCCATGGCCGCGTTTCTTGGCCGACTTCATGGCTTCCTCCGCCGCCTTCAGCCAACGTTCGGCGTTCGCCAGCGCCGGCAACTCAGGTGCCAGGCCAACACTGGCCGATAGATGGTAACTGCCGCTGTCGAAAACAAACTCCATGGCTTCTATGGCCGCGACAATCCCACGGGACGCGTCCAGGGCGTTTTCCGCCGGCAGCATAAACGCGAACTCATTCCCCGAGAACCGAGCCAGCGGCATGCCATCACCAACGTGGCTACGGAGCACATCAGCCACCCTGCGCAAAGCTTCATCACCGGCCTGGTAACCGGCCGTATCGTTGAGCAGACGGAACTGGCGCAGGTCCAGTAACACCAGAGCCCGCTGGTCCTCGCGCCGGGCCAGCTGCTGATCCAGCATACGTTCAAATTCGCGGCGCCCCAGCAACCCGGTCAGCTCGTCATGGGTGGACGCCCACGACAACTGGTCATAGACCTTACGCACCATCCGGTCGATGCTCTCGTCCACCAGGGGCCGATCGTACTGGTTGTCCGGAACGATAATGCCTTTGCGCATGTGCTGGGCCAAAGCCTCCAACTCCAGTTCAACCACGCGCATGCCCTGATGATTGACGAATACAAATCGACTGAAGCCTCGGGCAACCCATACCAGGCGGATATACTGGGGTTCATCCGGTTTTTCCTGATCCCGCAACCAGTCGCCGGTACGCAGTTGCTGGGCCCGGTTGATCCATCGCTGCAGGCTGCGCTGATCACGTTCGGACAGAGCCTGGCGCTTGTCGTCCTCGCTTTTCGACGGTGGAATCTCCACCATCTCAGGCGGGCTTTCAGGGCTGCGCACCAGGAACTGCTTGAGCTCGTCGCGTATCTGGGAGGACGGCATGTGGTTGCTGGAGATAGACGCCAGCCCATCCTGGATCACCCGCAGCAGTTCGGGCAGATTGATATTGCTTTGCGGATCCTCCGCGAAGGTCATCAGCGAATCGATCACCGACAGGTAATCCTGCCACAGTGGGCTGTCCTCTCCCTGACGTATCCAGGTCAGCGATAGCAGGTCTCGCCAGCCGCCATCCAGCAGACTGACCACGGCTTTCGGCACTTTTTTCCCGGCCAGCTTAAGCTCCAGTACCCGGGCAACCGCCTTCTTGGATTCAGAAACCTTCTGGGCGCCCTCCGCTGCTGCCGTTACTCTTTCCACGTTGCGGCGGTAGACCAGGTTCTGGCGATCAATCAGCGAGTCCAGCTCCTGCACTGCGTTCTCGAACACGCCAGTATCCTGCTCAAAATCCGTGGCTATCCGCTGGATCAACTCATCAATGCGCCGTTGCACCACCGGATTGATGCGGCCGCCTTTCACGCCCAGCTGGGCCAGTCGATTCATCACGCCGCGTACCGGGCTTTCCTGGTCGTCGAAGAATTCCGGGTCACGCATCACCACTTTCAGCACCGGCACTTCCAGCTGGCGCATCCGTGACTGGGCGTATTCACTGAGTTTCGGGCTTTCCACCACACTGCTGAAGAAGCGGTCCACTACGTCCAGCGTGCCCTGTTGTTCTTCGCCCAGAGCATGTTCACCGCTTTCCTTCACCCTTTCCACGACACGTTCGCGGAGGGATGGCTGGTCCGAAGCCACCGTCGCAGCCTGCACCTGGAGCTCCTGCAATTGCTTCTGTAATTCTCCGGCTGACAACTCCCTCGCACCGGAGGAAAAATCAGGCGGAGCAACGTCACCTCTCGCCAGGCGGCTGGCTGACAGGGTACCGAGGAGATTCTTTACGGTGGCAAACGCGGTCTGGGCGGCGCTGGCATAGCCACGGAACTCGGTCACTGAATTACGGGATGACGGACGGCTGGTCTTTTGCTCTGGGGCCTGCTTTACCGCCGCTCCAGCGTCGTCCGGTTGCGGAGCCTCAGGCGGCTGAGCCCGCTTTTCCTCGCTCTGTTCGGATTTCTTTGGCGCCTGTTCACTGAGATACTTGCTGAGGTCCAGGTCCGGCAGCACACCATGTCGGATCAGGATGCTGTTCAACTCCCGGTATAGCGGCCCCAGGTGCATCAGCACCGATTTTTCGAAGACACGCAGGCAGACTTTTTCAACGTCACGATCCGCCTTGAGCTGGCTCAAGCCGACATGGAAGGACTCACAGATCAGCGAGGGCCCCAACGGATTATGATGCCCCGTGGAATTGGCAATGCCCAGTTTATCCAGCCGCAACTTCAACTGAAGCAATTCACCCCGATACTGGGTATCCGCCTTCGTGACCATCACCCGGATCGTCAGCCAGTCTTCAAACTCGCCCTTGTCGACAACCGACAGTTCAGACCCGGGAAATCCCTTTGGAGCGGGTTTTAGTGGCGACTCCAGGCTGCGCGCCATCTGGTGCCAGATGACCCGCTGTCGGGCCTGGATCTGGCCAGACGCGTCCATGTATTCATTGGCCTGTTGGTCATTACCGGCCTTCTGGGCAGCGTCCCGCAAGGCGGTTGTCATCTGCACAAGACAGGCATCCATCAACGGCTCAATGTACTGAATAACCGCCTTTGCGGATTGGTGCAGAACAAACTGGACCTTGTCACTGGGTGCCCGTAGTGACGCACGATCCTGATGACGGCTGGCGCCACACTGCTCCAGCATGGCACTGACCGCTTCAGGGTTGGAGCGGGTAAAACTAACGCCCATCGCGCCCTCTATGCGCCGCCTGACATTCACATGGAGCTCGTGGCGCTTGAGGCCGTCAGGGCTGCGGAACCGTACCACCAGATCCTCGGCACCCCGCAAGAGCACCTGATCCAATTTTCTGGACGTTTCCCCGGAATAACGTACAAACAGGCCTTCCGCGCAGAAATCGGCGATCTGGCACGGCAGATTGTCACCACTGCCAACGTCCAGCTGAGCAGCGAGTTTAATCGGTTGGCGGGGGCTCGAACGACGTTCTTTCGGATCCATGAACTACCTGATATCTGGTAAAGCCGAGTGACTAGATAGGGTAAACTGTTCCTGTCACCGGCCGGTATCCCTGAAAGGCAGCGGTAGCTACCTGCTACTTGGGGGAACATGGCTGTAATATAGCGCTTGGCAGCTACGCCAGCCAGCCACTAACTAACAACCTGGACTATGAAACAGCTTAGTCAGATCTACCTCGTTATGCTACTGATAACGACACTTTCAGGGTGTACGACTTTAGGTTATTACAGCCAGGCGGTCAGTGGCCACCTGTCACTGATGATGTCCACGCAACCCGTGTCCGAGCTGATCAATGCACCATCAACGCCGCCAGCGCTGAAACAGAAACTCCTGGTGGCGAACGACGCCCGTCGTTTTGCCGCACATCGTCTGGCATTGCCGGTGGGAGACGCCTTTGCAGAGTACGCTGAGCTCGGGCGGCCCTGGGTGGTTGTCAACCTGGTGGCCGCTCCGGAGTTTTCCCTTCAGGCCCACCGGTGGTGCTATCCGGTGGTCGGCTGCCAGGCTTACCGGGGATATTATGAGCTGGAGAACGCCCGGAATGAGCAGCAATCATTCATTGAGGCCGGCTACGATACGTTCATCGGTGGTGTCACCGCCTATTCGACCCTCGGCTGGTTCGACGATCCTCTACACACCGGCTTTACGTCTTTATCAGCCAACCGCATGGTAGCGCTGATGTTCCATGAACTGGCGCATCAAGCGGTTTATATAAGCGACGATACGGCCTTTAACGAGAGCTTCGCAACCGCCGTGGAGTTGGAGGGCCTCAGGCTGTGGCTGGAGGCAAAGAAAGACGATTCGGGGTTTCACAGAGCGCTGGCGCGGCTACACCAACGCAACCAGACCCTCGCCCTGGTCGACGATGCATCCCGGCAGCTTGAAGCGCTCTACAAGCAACAGGACACGCTGCCAAGGGCCAAACTCCGGCACCAAAAGGCGCAGCTGTTCCAGGCCCTTCAGGACGAGTACCAGACCCTATCGGCAACCTGGGAACAGCCTGGCCCCTTTGGAGAGAACCCGACCGGACTGAACAACGCCAATCTCGCCCTGTTCAGCCAGTACAACCAGCATGTACCCGCCTTCCGGCAGCTACTCCGGGACCACACTGGCGACTTCCGCGCCTTCTATAACACCGTGGATGCCCTGGCGGGGCAGTCTCCGGAAATTCGCCAGCGCAGACTGCTCCAGCTAGGACAACGCTTTCACGAAGACCTTTGAGTTACGCTGAGTATTGTAGGAAGCCAGTTTCGGCCCTGGCAATTCACGCGCCGTGGAGGGCTGAAACCCCCTTTCACGGAACCAGTGTTCGGTCTGGGTGGTCAGCACGAACAACCGCTGGATGCCCTGCCCCCGGGCCAGCTTTTCTACCATCGCCAGGACGTCATCGCCGCGACCGGCTCGACGATAGGCCTGGTCCACGGCGAAACATGAGAGCTCACCCGCGCTTTCATCGGGGTAATGATAAAGCGCGGCGCATCCCACAATCGTACCGTCCCGTTCAGCCACCACAAACCGATTGATTTCGGTTTCCAGCATTTCCCGGGAACGGCGCACCAGAATGCCCTGCTCTTCCAGCGGCTGGATCAAGCCGAGGATACCCCCAATGTCCTCCACCCGGGCCTGGCGGATCTGCTCGTAGTTGTCACCACTGACCAGCGTACCAGACCCGTCACGGGTGAACAGTTCTTCCAGCAATGCGCCATCGTCGGCATAACTGATGATATGAGCGCGGCGCACGCCCTTGACGCAAGCATCACACGCGGCCCGCAGTAGATCGCCATCGTGGCCTTGCACCATGTCCTCCGCCAGCCGATCGGAGGCCTGCCGAGCGGACAGCTCCCGTATCAATGCTCCGCCCTCATCCAGAAGCCCCTGATTCTCGGTGAACATGATCAGCTTCTCGGCCTGCAATGCGGCGGCAACCTGGCTGCCCACATCTTCGTAGGACAGGTTGAAAGCATCACCGGTGGGCGAATACCCAAGCGGCGGCAAAAGCACAATGTGTCCTAACTCCAACAGCTTCTCGATACCGGCCACATCCACCCGGCGCACACGCCCGGTATAGCCAAAATCGATCCCGTCGAGAACCCCCACTGGCCGTGCTGTCACATAATTACCGCTACTGACACGAATACGCGCATTATGCATGGGTGAGTTCACCAGCCCCATGGACAACTGGCTTTCCAGATACGCCCGCAACCCACCAATGGCTTCCAGCACCGGCGCCAACTGCTGCTCCGGCGTTACCCGCAGACCTCGATGGAAAGTGGATTCTTCGCTTGCCGCGTCCAGCCTCGCCTGAATCTGCGGCCTGGCACCAAACGCCACCACCAGTCGGATGCCCAAACTACTGAGCAGGGCTATGTCGTGGATAATGTTGATCAGATTGTCGTTAGCAAGCGCATCGCCTCCTATCGTCAACACTACGGTACGACCACGATGGGCATTGATATACGGCGATGAGTGGCGGAATCCGTGCAGCCATTCGTTCGATTTCAAACTCTTCTCCTGCGAGTTTTCAGCTTATGGAGCGTTCCGGGTATTGGCGGGAGACTCTCCCGCCAATACCCTCGTTATTCTACTGAGCTGCCTTCGTATGGTTTAAAGACAGAACTCATTGATGAGTCCCTTGAGGATCCTTACCGCCGGGTCCAACTGCGACAACTCCAGAAATTCATCGGGTTGGTGTGCCTGGTCGATGTAGCCGGGGCCCATAACCAGGGTTTCCATACCCAATTTCTGCAACCAGGGTGCTTCTGTGGCGAAGGCCACCGCTTCCGCACTGTGGCCCGTCAGCCTCTCACAGACGCGGACCAGCTCGGCTTCGGCCGGGGTTTCAAATGGCGGCACACCATCGAACAACGGCTCAAATGTCAGCGACAACTCACGGCTTTTGGCGACCGGCTGCAGCGTGTCGAGTATCTCCTGGCGCAGTGCCTTCATGTCCATGCCGGGCAACGGCCGCAGATCAAAATGCAACTCGCAGCGGGCGCAGATGCGATTAGGATTATCACCGCCGTGGATGCACCCCAGGTTCATGGTAGGTAATTGAACCTTGAAATTGGGATTGCTGTATTTCGCCTGCCACCCCGACCGCAGGGCCAGCAGTTCACCCAGCGCCTCGTGCATGCCCTCCAGGGCATTGCGTCCAAGGGACGGGTCAGATGAATGGCCGGACTGGCCCTCAAACACCAGGCGTTCCATCATGATGCCCTTGTGCATGCGCACAGGTTTCAAACCGGTGGGTTCGCCGATGACCGCATAGCGGGCCATGGGACGACCGGCCTCGGCCAGCGCCCGGGCACCGTCCATGGAACATTCCTCATCGGCGGTGGCGAGGATGATCAATGGCTGCTTCAGATCCTGGTCGACGAAGGCTTTGGCCGCTTCAATGGCCAGTGGAAAAAAGCCTTTCATGTCGCAGGTGCCAAGGCCGTACCAGCGATCATCCCGCTCGGTCAGGGTAAACGGGTCGCTTTGCCAGCGCTTGTCATCAAACGGGACGGTATCGGTATGACCCGAGAGCACCAGACCGCCGGGGCCACTGCCCAGTGTCGCGATCATGTTGTACTTTCCGGGCAATCCGGGCACTTCCAGTATCTCGACGTTGAACCCCATGGGCTCCAGCCATTCGGCCAGGGTACGCACCACCGGTTCGTTGCTGTGATCCCACTCGGCAGACGCGCTGCTGATTGACGGTTGTGAGATCAGCCTGGTGAGCATCTCGCGAATGCCAGGCAGGTGTTGGATGGATCCGGACATAGAACACTCTCCGCCCCGGTGTGGGGCTAGCGGGCCTGGCCTTGGCGCCAGACCTCAAACGTTGCAATCAGTCTGATGGCGATCGGATACGCCACTTCCCCGCCATCGATCAGCCGTGCGACTTCCAGTCGTTCGTCGCCCACGCTGACCAGGCGACCTTCCACAACATTACCATTGTCCAGCGTAACTCTCACCGTGCGCCCGACCCAGGTTTCAGCATTCTCCGTGTCGGCCAGGTTCCAGCCATCAACGACCGGGGCGCTCTCTCCCGGCACCACCGGTTCAAGCACTTCCTGCGGCACGTCCGGCACTGCGGGTTCAACACGCTCAAGGTAGACATCGGGCACCACCGAACGGTTGTAGCGAACGGTCAGGCTGGCGTCTGCGGCTTCATCGCTGCGAACAGGCACGCCCCATACCGGTGCCGAAGGATTCAATTCCAGGGTCAGCTCCCCGCCTTCTGTCAGCCACTGTCGGTACAGGGCCAGCAACTGGTCACTGGCGCCAAAGCCCCGAGCCGCCAGCGACTCGCGAAACGCTGCCATGACGATACCGGCCCACTCCCCGGTTTCCACACCCGATTCCCGGGCACAGTAGGCCGCAACTCGACGCATCAGGCCCCCATCCCGCAATGTCACGGTTGCCGGCGACTGTGTGGATTCCGGCAGGGCCGGCAATGACAAGGGGTTCAGGCGAGCGCCGGGCCAGTCCAGCTCCACGCTGCCGGCGTTGGCGGTCGTCAGCTCGACGTAGAGACCATCGACACTCTGAATAACCATAGCCTCACCGGACACACCATCGACTCCAAGACGCATCAGGTCACCGCTACCGAGTTGCTGGCGATGATCAGGACCGCAGACCGGTGAGAACAACGCCGGGGTTGCGTCGCCCGCTGCCGTCACCCAGTTGCGGAACATGTTGGTGTCGAGACCCAGGCTCAGGTTCTCCGCCACCAATGACCAATGCGGGGGCAGGTCCGATGGGTCCAGGAGCGCGCGCACGAGGGCGACCGGAGAGCCTGCATTGAACATTAACCGATCGAACGCCACTGGACGGGTAAGCCGGAAGTCCTGGTAGCTGCCATCACCCAACACCAGTCGGCCGACAAGGTCGGAGCGAATATTACCCCGATCAATAACGCCCAATTCCTCAATCGCCTGCTGGGCATCGGCCAGCCGCTGGTCAGCCAGCCACCAGACCGCCCCCTTGAACGACAGGTAGCCTATAAGGGCCAGGACTACCAAAAAGGTCAGCAGGCGCTTCATGATTTGGTCCTCTTGGGGCGTGACGCCAGGGTGTTACCCCGCACTGGGAGGCAACAGGCGGCAATGGTCAGTTACGGGAGATCAGGGTGCCGACACCTTCGTCCGTGAAGATTTCCAGCAACGTCGCGTGGGCCACGCGGCCGTCGATGATATGGGAGGTTCGAACGCCATTCTCCACGGCGTTCAGAGCGCAGCGGATCTTGGGCAGCATACCGCCGTGGATGGTGCCATCGTCAATCAGGTCGTTAACCTGTTTTGCGGTCAACCCGGTCAGCACTTTGCCTTCCTTGCTCTTGAGGCCGGACACATTGGTTAGCAGGATCAGCTTTTCCGCCTTCATGGCCTCCGCTACCTTACCCGCTACCAGATCGGCGTTGATGTTATAGGACGCGCCATCGGGACCAACACCAATCGGAGCAATCACCGGAATAACATTGCTACGGGTGAGCATGTCGATCACTTCCACGTTCACACTGGCGACTTCACCCACATGACCGATATCAATGATTTCCGGACGCTGCAGCTCAGCAGAACGGTTCATGACTTCCAGCTTGCGGGCGCGGATCAGATTGGCGTCCTTCCCGGTCAAGCCTACAGCCGTACCACCGTGGGAGTTGATCAGTGAAACAATCTGCTTGTTAACCTGGCCGCCCAGCACCATTTCCACCACGTCCATGGTCTGGCTATCGGTAACCCGCATGCCGTTCACGAAATTGGATTTGATATTGAGGCGCTCGAGCAATTCACCAATCTGGGGGCCACCGCCGTGAACCACGATCGGATTGATACCCACTAGCTTCATCAGAACGACATCACGAGCGAAGCTGCTTTTCAGCTCCTCATTTTCCATGGCGTTACCGCCGTATTTGATCACCACCGTTTTTCCGGTAAACCGCTGGATATAGGGCAACCCCTTACTCAGTACGGCCGACACCTGCATTGCTGTTTCACGATCCAGAGCCATTCATCTTGCCTTGTTAGTCAAAAAAGTCGGTTCATTATTCCAGAGCTGTCAGAAATCCGCGACAAGGTCCGGAGCCGCCTTTTGGAGCTGCTCACGGAATACTGCCTTGATACGATCGAGCGCCTCCTCGGTTTCCGCCTCGAAGCGGAGTACCAGCACCGGCGTGGTGTTGGAAGCCCGGCACAGGCCCCAGCCATCGGTAAACTCGACACGGATACCGTCAATGGTGCTGATGTTTCCATCGCCGAAGTCCCCTTCGCGACTCAGTTTCTCCATCAGCGGAAACTTGGTCTCGTCGGAGACCTCCACGTTCAGCTCCGGTGTGCTGATGTCTTCAGGGAAATCCTCAAACACTTCATCGCAGTGCCGGTCTTCGATGCCGAGGATTTCCAGCAACCTGGCAGCAGAATACAAACCATCATCAAAGCCCATCCAGCGTTCGCCGAAGAAGATATGCCCGCTCATTTCACCGGCGAGCAAGGCTCCGGACTCCTTCATCTTGGCCTTCATTAACGAGTGACCGGTTTTCCACATGATCGGCCGCCCACCAGCCTCGGAGATCACACCCGCAAGACGACGGCTGCACTTTACGTCGTACAGGACATCGGCACCGGGGTTGCGCGACACCACGTCCCGGGCAAAAAGCATCAGCAGGCGGTCCGGCCAGATGATCTTCCCGGTATTGGTCACAACGCCCAGGCGGTCGCCATCGCCATCGAAAGCCAGGCCGATATCGGCACCTTCGGCCTTCACACACTCGATAAGGTCCACCAGGTTTTCCGGTTTGCCAGGATCGGGATGATGATTGGGAAAATTACCATCTACCTCACAGTAGAGCGGTATCACTTCACAGCCCAACTCTTCGACCAGCAGCGGTGCAAGCTCGCCGGCGATACCATTTCCAGCATCCAGCACCACCTTCAAAGGTGCCGCCACCGCAATATCACCCACGATACGATCCAGATAGGCGCGGCGCACATCTTCCGAAGACTGGGAACCATGGCCAACCGCAAAGTCCCCCGTGCGGATTCGCTGCAGCAGTTTCTGGATGGCCTCGCCGGACAGGGTTTCGCCACCCAACATGATCTTCAGGCCGTTATAGTTGGCGGGGTTGTGGCTGCCAGTCACCATGACACCAGAACCGTTATCCAACTCGTGGGTCGCAAAGTAGAGTACGGGGGTGGGCACGGCACCGACACGGATCACGTTGCACCCAGTGGCCATGACGCCCCGCGCCAGCGCGTCGGCCAGATCCGGGCTTGAATGCCGGCCATCGTACCCAATGCACAGGCTGTCCACCCCCCGCTCGATAGCCTCACTGCCGATGGCACGGCCGATCACGGCGACAATATCCGCTGTCAGGGTTTCGTCAACAATGCCACGAATGTCGTAGGCCCGGAATATGGTGTCTGAGACCTCGGCCTCAGGCAGGCTCACTTCTTCGACGTCTGGCGTATCGTCCAGGCCATCGGCCCCGCCGAAACCGAGCACGTCGTCATCGCCATCAAGCATATCAATGTCCAGGACATCTTTGTCCTGGAACAACGGCTCGTCAGCGGTTGATTGGGACGGCTGCCGACTGCCTGGTTTCGGCCGCGCCGATTCACCGGCTTTGGCGACCCGTTTTTCCACCATCTGGGCGAGCCGGTGCAGCACTTCAGCGGTCGACGCCACCATGTCCCATTTCAGTGCCGGTGGCTTGACCCGCTCGCCACCAAAGACCTTGTGTGTCCATTGGATCAAGGCTGTTATGTCCTGCCGCAGACCTCGCTGGGCACTGCCGAGCATAACCCAGACAACGATAGCAGCGACCAGTGCCGGAACCAGAGCGAATACGATGGCCAACGTGCCACTGAAAAGGGGCGCGGGTGCGGAGGCAGGTGTGTATCTGAGTTTCCAGTCAGGGTTGACAAGATCCCGCTCGTACGTCGGGCCATTGCCACTACCGCGGCTGACGATGTTACGCGTTGAACCGTTCACCGACTGTACCAGGGAAAACTCTCCGCCCAATGCCGGGTTTACACCGGCCATCAGCGGTTGCAGCCGGGCCGCATCGAACACCACCAATACGCTGCCAGTAACTGCTCGGCTCTGGGGGTTGCGAACCGGCGTCGACATCTGCAGGTACCACTGGCCGCTGCGCGGGAACGCATCCGGGAAAAGCCTCTGCCCCGTCTCGGCGCGGCGGGCGAGGTCGAGGCCGGAAAAACCCAGGGTAGGTTTGGAGGATGTACGGGGAATGTCTCCGTAGGGAAAGAGGTAGACGGCCTCAATATCCGGCAACACCTTGGCGAGATTCGCCGCGGCGGCGCTCACGGGGGCTTCTCCTCTCAGCGCGGCGCGCACATAATCCTGATCGGCGACGCCCTCAACCGTGGCCTGCAACAAGGCGAGCTGCTGATCGACACGCACAGCCGCGGCGTCTGCCTCCAGGGAGGCCTGGGTTTCATAACGCCGGGACTCTGCCGGAACCGCCAACAGAAAATACAGCAGTGCTGCCGAAGCCACTCCGGCAAGCACCACCACGAGGGCCTGGGAAACAGCAACGGACGTCAGCCGTTTATGCCGTGGGCCGGTGGCGGATTTTTTCTCGTTGCTCTGTTTTTTTGCCTGCTTTCCGTCCGGTCTGGCGTCAGGTGCAGCGTCCTCAGAGTTCTTCTTTTTGCCAAGCTTCATAGTCCATCCTGCAGGTGTTTTCGCCCGAATTCTTCAATTATCAGGGAAGTATAGACCCTGAGCAGTGATCTGCGCCTGATACCTCATCGGGTTCCCGTGGAACCAAAACCGCCGTCACCTCGCACGCTGGCGTCAAAGGACGACACCACTTCAAAGTCTGCCTGTACGACTGGCACAAGCACCAGCTGCGCAATGCGCTCACCCACGTCGATGGTGAACTCGGTTTGCCCCCGATTCCAGCAGGAAACCATTAATTCGCCCTGATAATCGGAATCGATCAGGCCCACCAGGTTGCCCAACACAATGCCATGTTTGTGGCCGAGGCCGCTGCGCGGAAGAATCATCGCTGCCAACGAGGTATCCGCGATGTGAATCGAGAGTCCGGTTTTTATCAGTTCGGTCTGCCCGGGTTTCAGTGTGAGCGGCGCGTCCAGACAGGCGCGCAGATCCAGGCCGGCAGAGCCGTCCGTCGCATATTCGGGAAAGGGAACTGAACGACCGATCCGGTCATCCAGGATGCGTACCTGAAAGGTTTTGCGGGTCATTGGTTTTCCTTGTTACAGACCGCCAGCGGAGCCAGCCTTTGATTTGAGGTGTTCACCAATCAGCGCAATCAGCCGCTCGGCGATTGCCAACTTGGTGTCGGGCCCGATGGCCTCCCGGCCCTGTGGCCAGAAAGCGATCACAGCATTATTGTCACTGTTGAAGCCCAGCCCCGGCGCAGACACGTCATTGGCCACAATCATACTCAGCTTTTTGCGTGTCAGTTTATCGAGGGCATAGTGCTCAACGTCCCGGGTTTCTGCTGCAAAACCCACGGTAAAGGGCGCATCGGCACGCGCAGCTATGGCGGCGAGGGTATCAGGATTACGCACCAGCGACAGACTCATGCCTTCATCCGTTTTCTTGATTTTGTCGCCGGCACAGCTATCGGGGCGATAATCCGCCACCGCCGCCGTCGCAATAAACAGATCGCAGCCTTCATCCACAGCGCCACTTGCATACTCCAGCATGTCCTGCGCGGTTGTCACACTGCGAACCTCAACGCCCGCCGGCGCTTCAATGGACACCGGCCCACTGACAAGGACGACGTTCGCACCGGCCATTCTTGCGGCTGAGGCCAACGCATACCCCATCTTGCCAGAGCTGTAATTGCTGATATAGCGCACCGGGTCAATCGGCTCCCGGGTAGGGCCTGCGGTAATAACCACACGCCGCCCCGCCAGTGGGCCGTTGGTAGCACCGGAAATCAGATCAAACAACACGGTGGGCTCCAGCATTCGGCCCGCTCCCACATCACCGCAGGCCTGGGCGCCCTGGCCGGGGCCCCAGAGGGTTACCTGTGCATCCGCCGCCAGCAGCCCAATGTTTCTCTGGGTCCTGCGGTTGCCCCACATGGCCTGATTCATCGCCGGAGCCACCGCGATGGGGGCTTCTGTGGCACAGCACAGGGTGGTCAGCAGGTCGTCGGCCATGCCTTGGGCCAGGCGAGCGATGAAATCCGCGGAGGCGGGTGCAATCACCACCTGATCAGCCCATTTTGCCAGTTCTATATGCCCCATTCCGGACTCTGCTTCCGGATCCAGCAAAGAAGTTCTGACCGGCTCACCGCTAAGCGCCTGAAACGTCAGCGGTGTCACGAAGGCCTCGGCGCCACGGGTCATCACAACCCGCACCTCGTGACCGGATTTTTTCAGCAGGCGAACCAGTTCTGCGCTCTTGTAGGCAGCGATGCCACCGGTCACACCCAGAAGAATTCGTTTAGCAGCCATCAACGGCTCCGTATTCATCACGAAATTAAAGGCTTATAAGATAGCATGCCAGAGCGCTGCCGGCAGCCTCACTGCATGCTAGAATTCCAACTGATCACAGGGCACCACCGCCCCGGTATTCAAGGCGCAGGATGCGCGTCATCACGATAGAAAGGACTCCATAATGTCGAATTCAGACTGGCCCACCGACGAACGCCCGAGGGAACGCCTGCTGGCCCACGGCGCCGGCAGCCTGTCGGACGCGGAACTGCTGGCCATATTTTTGCGAACCGGCACCACCGGCATGCCGGTGATGGCGCTCGCCCGCCATCTCACCGAAGCCTTCGGTGGCCTGCGAGGATTGATGACCGCTTCGCGCAGGCAATTCTGCGACGTGAAAGGGCTCGGCACCGCAAAGTACGCTCAGGTCCAGGCCGCCATGGAGATGGCCAAACGGGTCATGGACGAGCCGCTTCGCCAGGGGGACCCATTGCGCTCACCGGAGGATACCCGGCGTTTTCTGTGCAGTCGCCTGGGAACCTACCCCCATGAGGTTTTCTCAGGCCTGTTCCTGGATAACCGACATCGGGTGATCCGCTATCAGGAATTATTCCGGGGCACAATTGACGGCGCGGCGGTCTACCCGCGGGAGGTCGTCCGGCAAGCCCTGGAGTTCAACGCAGCGGCCGTTATTTTTGCCCACAACCACCCCTCGGGGGTCGCGGAGCCCAGCCAGTCGGACATTTCACTGACTCGGCGATTGAAAGAAGCGCTGGAGTTGGTGGATATCAGGGTTCTTGACCATATGGTTGTCGGCCATGGTGAGGTAATATCACTTGCAGAACGGGGACTGATGTAAAGGGCCTGATGTAAACCCGGCGGTGCTTCGCCGGAAAACTGGCCAAATTCCCAACAAATTTTTGCGTTGGGGAGGCAGTTCTGGTATAAAAACGTCCCTTTCTGGCGGCGTCTGGCGAGCAGCGTGCATTTTTTGAGGCGCAGGTAGCAACCAGAGACCCGATTAAACGATTTAAATACGCATTTTCAGGACCAAAGCTCAGGTCGGAGGCAAGTATGTCCAGAGTCTGTCAGGTTACCGGTAAGCGACCGGTCACCGGTAACAACGTTTCTCACGCGATGAACCACTCACGTCGTCGTTTTCTGCCCAACCTGCAGAACCATCGCTTCTGGGTTGAATCAGAGAAGCGCTTCGTAAAGCTGCGCGTATCCACCAAGGGTATGCGTGTTATCGATAAAAAAGGCATTGACGCTGTGCTGGCCGATCTTCGTGCCCGCGGCGAGAAATTTTAAGGAGCCGCATCATGCGCGAGAAAATCAAGCTGGTTTCATCAGCAGGTACTGGTCACTTCTACACGACCAAGAAAAACAAGCGTAACACCCCGGAAAAAATCGAGATCAAAAAGTACGATCCGGTTGTCCGCAAGCACGTTGCGTACAAGGAAGCGAAGATCAAGTAAGATCTTTGTTACCCAAAAAACCCGGCCATGGCCGGGTTTTTTTGTGCCTGCCCCTAAAACGTTTCCAGATACCCTTTGGGCAACTTGATGTCCATGGCGATCGGCAAATGATCCGACACGGGATAGCTGACTACCTCTGACCGTCGTATCTCCAGGCTGGGACTGACCAGTATGTGGTCCAACGCCCTCTCCGGCCGCCAACTCGGAAAACTGTGGGCCGTCTCGGGCAACGGAACCAGGTTCGAATGCTTCAGCGGCGTGTTCCTCAACAACTGCTCTGCGTGGTTATTCAGATCCCCCATGAGAACCACATGCTGATACTCGGAAATCAACTCCTGAATATACGCCAGTTGCCGCTGCTGAGCCGCCTTGCTGAGCGAGAGGTGCATCATCACCAGCACCAGTGGATCTTCTTCGGCCCCATAACGGGCGATAATGGCACCTCTCCCCGGAATCAGTCCGGGCAAACGGTGCTCTTTCACATCCAGCGGACGATAACGACTCAGCAGGCCATTGCTGTGCTGAGCCAGCTGCCCAAGGTTCCGGTTGAGCTGCTGGTACCAGTAAGGAATACCTGAAGCCTCCGCCAGATACTGAACCTGGTTGATGTAACCACTGCGCAGACTGCCGCCATCACACTCCTGCAGGGCGACCACATCGTAGTTGCTCAGCAGGGTGGCGATACGGTCCAGATTCTGGATGCGGTTGCGATGAGGCAGAAAGTGCTGCCAGCTTCGGGTGAAGTAGTGACGGTAAGAGGAAGTGTTGATGCCGACCTGGATATTAAAGGTCAGCAGCCGGATGTGACGATGCGCTTCGAACGCTGGAACATGCTCATCGCCGGAACAAGCCCCGCGCGGGCCGTTCGTCGACCTGAGGATACCATTCAGCTGCTTGCGAATACGGTTGTACATGATGGCAGCTCAGACTCCTGACAAGACCCGGTCACGGCCAGCGGACCGGGTCTATGCGTTTACTCGGCCTGACCAGCACGCTCCTGCTCAATCAGGTAATCGACAACCTCCAGTACCGCTTCATGGCCACCCGCCATGGAAGCCGTGACCCTGTACTTACCATTCACAAGCATAGTCGGTGTGCCGGTAACACGCGCACCGCGAATCTTGGCCTGAGCCTGCTGCATTTTGGCGTTCACACCGAAACTGTTGTAATTCTTGAGAAATTCTTCACCGTCGACGCCGTGCCCTGCCACGAAATCGGCGAGAGCCTCACCCGAATTCAACGGGCGGCGCTCACCTGCAAGCGCGTCAAACAGGGCGTCATGAACCTTATCCAGCTCTCCCATGGCTTCCAGCGCGTAAAAGGCCTTGGCATGGGGTTCCCAGGAGCGGCCAAGGGCCGCAGGAATTTTTACGTAGTTGACGTCTTCAGGCAGATCTTCCGCCCAGCTTTCGACCAGCGGCTTGAAGGTGTAGCAGTGGGGGCAGCCATACCAAAAGACCTCAGCCACCTCGATACCACTCTCACTGGCGGTTCTCACCGGGGTATCCAGCACCTGGTAGTGCGTCCCTTCTTCCCAGTTGGCTGCGCTGGCCTGCGCAATAAACGACATGGCCAGGATGGATAGTGCGGTGGTCCGGATTAGTCGGATCATTCATGGTCTCCGGTTATCAGATTGGATGAATTGAAGGGATTATGACCCAGCAGGCACGAAAAGTTCCACCGTGCATGGATTAAACAGCGGCAACCCATAAAAAACCCCGCATCTGCGGGGTTTTTCAGTCGTAGCGCGTGCCAAACATCACTGAAGACCGGACACGTAGCTCGCAACGGCCTTGATCTCAGTATCGGTCAACTTCGCAGCCACATCCATCATGATGGACGCGCTCTGGCCAGCGTCACGTTCACCACCACGGTATGCCTTGAGCTGCTTTTCAACGTATTCAGCACTCTGACCACTGAGCCTGGGGTAGCCGGCAGGCTCATTGCCCATACCTCGAGGGTTGTGACATCCGGCACACGCCGGCACGCCAGAAGCCATGTTGCCACCGCGGTATAGCATCTGCCCCTCATCAACCAGATCGGGGTTGGCCTGAGCCACGGTGATATCCTGATTGTCGAAATAGGCCGCAAGATCCTGCAGATCCTGGTCAGACATGTCGCTTAAAAGGCCCGTCATTTCGGCAATTTCACGCTTGCCTTCCTTGATCGCAACCAATTGTTGGTACAGATACTCTTCGCCAATGCCCGCCAGCTTCGGGTAAACCGCCATGACCGGCTTGGCACCGCCCTGGCCATGACACCCGGCACACACTGCTGCATTTGCTTCGCCTGCTTCAGGATCTCCCGCCCCGTGAGCCATCGCTGTGAGGCCAACACCGAGAACAACTCCTGCGATCAGTTTTTTCATGCTCGCTCCGCTTCTCTCATCCAAAAGTTTTCTTCGTTATGCAGCCGGCAGGCACTGGCCAATAAGGCTCAAACCGGGGCTGTTCAGCAGCAACGCTCAGCGTACTGCCCGGATTTGGTGTAGCATTATACATTAATCCCTGATAACTGAAATCCAATAGGAATGCCAACACCCGTGTCATCAGACCTGACTCAAAAAAGCCTCTCGTTCAACAGCGCCCGGTTCCTGATCAGTGCCTCACGCCTGGAGGAATGCCCTCCAGACCACGGCTCCGAGGTGGCCTTCGCCGGCCGCTCGAACGCGGGCAAATCCAGCGCCATCAATTGCATCACCACCAACGGCAAGCTGGCCCGTACCAGTAAGACCCCCGGGCGCACCCGGCTGATCAATTTCTTCTCACTCAACCGGGAAAACTGCCGAATGGTCGATCTGCCCGGGTACGGTTACGCCAAAGTGTCCCGGGATATGAAAGACGACTGGCAGAAACATCTGGGCCACTACCTGAATGATCGCCGCTGCCTGCGAGGGCTGGTACTGGTCATGGATATACGCCACCCATTGACGGACTTCGACCAAATGATGGTGGAATGGTGCGAACATAACAACCTTCCACTGATGATTCTTGCCACCAAGGCCGACAAACTGAAATTTGGTCAGGCCAAAACGGCCATGATGGGCATTGCCAAAAAGCTGGAAGAGTTCCAGTGCGTGGAGCACCTGATTATGTTCTCGGCAACGTCAAAACGGGGAGTCGACGAATGCCGGGAGGCACTGACCGCCTGGCTGGAAACCGACGACTAACTAGAGCGTGCCTCCACGCTCTATCCGGTAGCCCAGATCGATACGCGGCTCGCTGATGCCGGCACCGCCCAGGCGGGCAAGCAGCTCCTGGGCCGCTCTCTGGCCCACGGCCTCCCGTGGTGTGATCACACTCGCCAGGGGAGGCACCATCACGCGGCCAACGTCGTGACCATGGAAACCGGCGATCGCAATCCGCTCTGGCACCGGAATGGCCCGGCGCTGACACTCGAAAAACGCACCAATCGCAACGTCGTCGTTGGTGCAGAATATGCCGTCAACGTCCGGATTCTCCTCCAGTATCCGCGCCATCAGGGTGGCACCCACACTAAAAGACGAGCGTTGCTCGCTGCGCAGGGTGACTGGCGTCAGCCCCTGCTCTTCCATTGCCCGGCTGTACCCTTGCTGACGTTGCAAGGTACGGGCATCCAGCCGCACGGCGAGATAGACCACGCGCCTGCGTCCAAGCCGGATCATCTCCCGCACCATATCATAAGCCGCGCTGACGTTATCAAACCCGACAGCCTGCTCGAACGGGGTCGAATGCGTGTCCATGATTTCCACGGTGGGCACCCCAGCGGTCTGAAGCATCCTCAGCGTGCGGCCCGTGTGCTGACTCTCGGAGAGAATCACGCCGTCCACGTTGTAGGACAGCAGCGATGACAGGCTGCGCTCCTCAATCTCGGGGCTGTAGCCGTAGTGAGACAGCATCAGGTGGTAACCGGCGGGCTCGGTAACCGCTTCCACACCCTTGATCACATCCGCAAAGACCTGGTTGGTCAGGGACGGAAGCAACACACCAATGGCGTGGCTGGTGGACTTGGACAACAGGTCCGGCGCGCGATTGGGGATATACCCCAGTGCTTCGGCTTCGGCAAAGATCCGCTCCCGCATGGGCTTGGAGACATTGTCTGCGCCACGAAGGCAACGGCTGACCGTCATCTTGGTAGCACCAACCCGGTCCGCAATGTCCTGCAATGTGGGACGTTTGTTCTTTACCATTTACGGCTCCAGCCAGAACGTTCAAAGAGGCCTATCATACCCGAGCCCGACAAGGCAGTGACGGATCACTTGCTCCGGCGTACCGGAGACATCGACGGCCACCGCGTTTTCACCCGGCCCCGGCTCCTCCAGCAAATGGAACTGGCTCTCCAGCATCGCGTGACCATTGAAGTAATGATCGGTTCGGCTGGAGTGGCGCGCCCAGATGGTTTCAAAATCCCCCTTGAGATAAACGAACCTGGTTTCAGGGCTGCCCCCCTGCAAACGCTCGCGGTAGACGCGCTTCAGGGCGGAACAGGCCAGCACCAGGCCACCCTCCTCCCGCCGGATCAACTTGGCGAGGTCATCCAGCCAACCGAGACGATCCTCATCGGTCAGCGGAATACCGGCTGCCATTTTCTCCACGTTGGCACGGCTGTGGTAATCGTCCGCGTCGAAAAACGGAACGCCGAGTTCCTGTGCAAGCCTGGCTCCGGTGAGGCTTTTGCCACACCCGGACACGCCCATCACCACGATTTTTGGTGTCTTTGGTGTCATCCTTTCACTCATGTCACTGCCACCATAGCGCCAATTGAGGGAACACAATCAGCAGACCAAGGGCGACCACCTGAAGCGCGATAAACGGCAGCAGGGCACGGAAGATCTCCCCCAGGGAGATGTCTTTTGGCGTCACGGTCTTGAGATAGAAGGCCGCCGGGCCAAACGGCGGAGACAGGAAGGACACCTGCATGTTCATGCAGAACACCACCCCGAACCAGATCGGGCTATAGCCCAGTTCCGTCACAATCGGCACGAAGATCGGCATGGTGAGCAAGGCAACGCCGACCCAGTCCAGGAACATACCCAGGATGAGCAGGATCAGCATCATGAACAGGATCGTCGTCAGGCCATGGCCACCGCTGACGGCGAAAACCATGTCGCGGACGAAATCGATACCGCCCATGAGGTTGTAGACGCCCACCAGAGCGGTTGCGCCGATACCAATCCAGATAATCATGCCGCACACCCGCAGCGTGCTGATGGTGGCCTTGCGCACCATGGCAAGAGACAGCTCACCACGAATCCAGGTGCTGATGGCAATACCCATCACGCCCAGGGCCGAGGCTTCCGTGACCGACGCCACACCGCCATAGATGCTCCCCAGCACCACAACCACGGACAGCAGAGGAAACAGCAATGCCTTGAAGAAGTTCGGCATTGGTGTTTCAGGCGTGTCCTGATCCGAGGGCAGCGGCGCCATCTCCGGCTTCAGCCAAACCCGGATCAACACATACCCCATATAGAGCAGCGCCAGTATCAGTGCGGGCAAGAAGGCCCCTTTGAACAGGTCGCCGATGGACACGTTGGCGGTCAGACCGTAGATAATCAGTACGATGCTGGGAGGCAGCATGGTGCCGAGTGCCCCACCGGCACAGGTGGTGCCAATGGCGAGTTTGCGGTCGTATCCGAGGCGCAGCATTTGCGGTAGCGCCAGGATGCCCAGCAACACCGTCTCGCCACCGATCACACCGGACATGGAGGCGAGGATCACGGCCACCACCAGCGTCTGGATGGCCACACCACCCCGGAGCTTGCGACCCAGGCGAGCCATGGCATCGAAAAGGTCCCGGGCAATGCCGGAATGATCCAGCAGCGAGGCCATCAACACGAACATGGGCACCGCCAGGAACACATAGTTGCCGATAAAACTGTACAGACGGCTGCTGACAATGGGCAGGGCATCCGGGCCAAACCAACCGAGCGCGAACACAAGAGCGACCAGACCGGTGGCAAACGCCAGTTGCATACCGGTCAGGAGCAATACAATCAGCATGACAAGCATCAACAGGCTGCCATAGCCGATACCAAGGGAGGCCAGTTCAAACATCATTTATCTCCCTTGCCACGAAGGTCGCGAATAAGGTGCAACAGGAACTGAAGCGTCATGACCGCCACCGCAACCAGGATGACCACCTTCAACAGCGCGGGAAACGGCGGGTTCCAGGCAGAGCCGGAGGTTTCCAGTCGCCAGCCACCCCAGGGCGCCAGTACGGCTTCGGTCGCCATCGACCAGCTGGCGAACAGCAGCATGCCGCAGAAGGCAAGTCCCAGCAGGTGGTGGACAACCCGCAACCATCGCTGGGCACGGTGAGAGACGGCGTCGTAGATCAATACAATACGCACGTGTCGATCGGTAGCCAGGGCATAAAGCCCGCCAATGACAAACAGTGTGGCACCGGCAAAGGTCACGGTTTCGTGCACCCAGAGCGTGGGGGAATCAAACACATAACGGCGGACAATCTCATAGAACGACACCACTACAATCGCGGCAAAGACCAGGCTCAGCCTCTTGCCAAGCCAGACAATGGCCTTGTCCAGCCAGGTAAACCCGACATCCTCGCCCTTATCAGGCTGGATATCTTCGCGATCAGAACCGGACGCCGGGGCATCTGTGTTGTTTTCAACGGACATAATGAACTCCTCGCTCCGGGTGCCCTATGGCCCCGGAGGCTGATATCGAGGGAACCTGTTTTAGAGGAGGCCCTGGGACTCCAGGTACTCAGTCACCGACTGGTAGACTTTCTCGGCATTGGGTGACTGCTCCGCGTAGACCTGCCACTGGTCACGGGCGATGGTCCGGAACTTCCGACGCTCTTCGGCGGACCAGTCGTGGATGGTAATGTCCGGGTTGGCCCGGGCTTCGTTGACAGCTTCACGATCGGCCATCGCCAACTGGGTGCTGATATCCTGGGCAAAGTCACGGGCGGATACCGTCATGATGGCCTGGATGTCCTCTGGCAGCTTGTTCCACTCCTTGAGGTCCATCGCGATTTCAATCAATGGCAACGAATGGAAACCAGGATTGACCGGGTGCGGCGCAATCTCGTTCAGACCGGCCTCATGGTTGGTGGAGAACACAGTGTAGTCCGCGGCATCAATCACACCCTTGCTCAACGCCGTGTAGACTTCAGACCCCGGCAGGTTCACGGGGGATGCGCCCGCGGCGGCGAACACGGACTGAACCAGCCCTTCCGGTGCGCGCATTTTCAGGCCCTTGAGATCCTCGACGCCATCCAGCGGTTTCTTCGACACAAACGACTCCACGCCGGTACCGCCACCGCCGACAAATTTCACGCCATAGGGCTTGTAGAGCTCGTTCATCAACTCATAGCCGCCACCATGGTTGATGTAGTCAATGAGCTGATCCGGGCTGGACCAGGCGCCAACGGTGTTACCGATCAGGCCGAATGCAGGATCCTTTCCCGAGAAATACCCGGTCACGGAAATATGGCCATCCAACACGCCCATTTTCATGGCGCCGAGGGTTTCGGTGTGGCTGACAACGCTACCTACCGGCAGCAGGTCAATCTCGACACGACCACCGGTCATCGCTTCCACTCGGTCGGCCCACGCCTGCTGGATCTCGAAGTTCTTGACGCCGGAAGGATCTGAAGACTGGAACTTGAAGTTGAAATCGGCGGCAAGGGCATTGCACGCCAGGGTGGCTGACAGAAGGCCAGCTGCGAGTCTTGTCGGGAACATATTGGTATCTCCTGATTGTTTTTGTGCCGGCGCATGTTACCGGTAACATTCACGAGTTTATTGGATTTAAAACGCTCTGACAAGGATGCAATGGAAGGTCGGTTTGGAGGGGGGTGGCATAAAAAGCCGACCTGCCAGAAGACAGGCCGGTGAAACGTCAGGGTTTGCGACGTGCTAAAACCTGAGAACTCACTCAGGAGACACCGAGAATGTCCGAATCCCCGATGTCGTAATTATTGACACGCCAATTGATCAAAAGTTCCTCAATGATTCCGGATGGGTTCGCCCTGCCCTGAAACCGGTGCGTCGACCGAATCCGGCAAACGCGGACGATACTTCTCCCGCAAGGTCATCACCTGCTCCCGGTAATCCGCCGTCAGATAGGGAATCTCCAGGGTCAGCACTTGATAGATGCCCTGCTTCAGCTCGGTCAGAGTCAGGCTAGCAGAGGCCTCAGAGGCATGGGCAGTTTTCAGGAAAGCCATCCAGTTGGTAATGACCAACCATACGTTCAGGGACATCGCGGAACGCAGCTCTTCGGGCTGAGGCTCGATAATCCCTGCCTCCGCCAATTTCTCGAATATCCGGCTGATCGCCGTCAGACAGCGGTTGGTGAACTCGCGGTAGTCCTGGCGCAGGCGTTGGTCACTGTCGAGCAGGTATTCCAGGTCGCGGTGAAAAAACCGGTAGCTCCAAAGGCCATCGAACACCGATTCGAGATAGAAGGTCAGGTCGTCCAGGGTAATGGGCCGGTTCTCCGGGATATCCAGGTAAAAATCCACCAGCTTTTCATACTCGAGAAAGATCTCGTAAATGATGTCGGACTTGTTACGGAAATGGTAATACAGGTTGCCCGGCGATATCGCCAGGTGAGCGGCGATGTGGTTGGTGGTTACGTTGCGCTCTCCCCTTTCGTTGAACAGATCAAGGCTCGAAAGAAGAATCTTGTCTCGGGTTTTCATAGGCTCAGCAATGCATGTTGTTATGTGGGCGTCTGTGCTTCGGCGCTGCGATCCGTGGATGGCCCGATCAGCCATTAGGGCCAGCTTGACTACCTAGAGTATATACTCTAATAATAGCCCCAAGCGCAAACTGAATACTTTTTCACCAACGCATTCCGGAACTGTCGCCGGTTCCACGAACAATAAGGGCGGTGATCCGGCATGGCCCGGAGCCGCGAGGAGAGAGCGATATGGTAGTCACCGTTGTCCAGCTGACTGAAAGCAAGAAGCACATCCAGCACACGCATCGTGTGTTCGAGGACCAGAAGAAGGCGTTTCGCAACAACCCGATGCCGTCACTGACCGAGCGTCAGGAGAACCTGAAGCGCCTCAAGCGCGTACTGCTGTCCAACCAGGATCGCTTACTGGACGCGATAGACCGGGACTTCAGCTGTCGTTCGAAGGACGAGTCGCTGATTGCAGAAGTGATGCCGTCCATTCAAGGCATCAATTACACCCTGAAAAACCTGGAAGGCTGGATGAAGCCCTCCAAGCGGCATGTGTCCGTGTTGTTCCAGCCCGCCAGCAACCGTGTTCATTACCAGCCCAAGGGTGTTGTGGGCGTCATCGTGCCCTGGAACTACCCGCTGTATCTGGCCGTTGGGCCGTTGGTGGCCTCACTGGCTGCGGGTAACCGTACGATGATCAAGATGTCTGAGTTCACGCCGCACACCTCTGCTTTATTCAAGGAGATTGTCGAATCTGCGTTTCCGGAGGACCTGGTCTGTGTGATTAACGGTGAGGCGGATGTCGCCGCAGACTTTTCCAGCCGGCCCTTCGACCACCTTCTGTTCACCGGCTCCACGTCAGTGGGCAAGCTGGTGATGCGGGCAGCCGCGGAAAATCTCACGCCGGTGACGCTGGAACTCGGCGGCAAGTCGCCTGCCGTCGTATCGCCGGATGTTCCGATGGAAGACGCCGCCCAGCGTATCGCTTTCGGCAAGGCGCTGAATGCGGGTCAGACCTGTGTGGCACCGGATTATGTGTTGTGCCCGGCGGACCGTGTGCAGGCGTTTGTGGATGAGTATCGCCATCAATTTGCGGCGATGTATCCGAGCCTGCGGGATAACGAGGATTACACGGCGATTATCAATGAGCGCCAATACGAGCGTCTGCAGAGTTATCTTGAGGATGCACGGGAGAAAGGTGCGGAGTTGATTGAGATCAATCCGGCCAGTGAGAACCTGAAGGATGGCACCCGCAAGATGCCGATTACGCTGGCGCTGAAGACCACGCCGGATATGAAAATCATGCAGGATGAGATTTTCGGGCCGATTCTGCCGATCATCAGCTATGGCAACCTGGATGAGGCGATCCATTACATTAATGACCGTCCTCGCCCGCTGGCGCTGTATTTCTTCGGTTACGACAAGTCGATGCAGGAGCATGTGGTCAACCAAACCCATTCCGGTGGCATGTGCATCAACGATGCACTGATGCACGTTGCCCAGGATGACCTGCCGTTTGGTGGTATCGGTGATTCGGGGATGGGGCATTACCACGGCAAGGAAGGTTTCCTGACGTTCTCTCATCAACGGGCAATTTTCAGTAAGCAGAAGTTCAACAGTGGCAAGTTTGTGTATGCGCCGCACGGAACGACGGCTCACAAGATGATATATAAGTTGTTTATTCGGTGACTTGGGTGCTGGTCGCCGGCCAACAAAAGACAATAAGAACAAGAGAGTCGTTATGCCTGAAAGCCTTTCTCGATCCGTGCAAACGGACCTTCCCGATACCACCATGGACCGTCGGAGTTTTCTGCGGACCGGGCTTGGTGGCGCCATGTTCCTTGGTACGGTGAGTGTGACCGCTGGCCTGTCCGGCTGTGCAACCGCGCCCGCCGGGCGGGACTATCCGATGCCGGGGGCGATGGACCAGAGCTACGAGTTCCAGTTCCTGACCCGCGATGACATTGTGCTGTTCCAGGCGCTTCTGCCAGCCATGGTGGGCCCTGGGCTGACTGAGGAGCCCGTGGTTCGCCGCCAGCAGATTCAGGCGACGATTGAGCGCATTGATGCCGGGATTCACCAGTTCGGACCAGCCAACCAGAAGGAGTTGAGGGGTCTGTTTGACCTGCTGAACTTCGGGCTGACACGGGTGACGGTGGCGCGGGTCTGGTCGAGTTGGGAGAACGCCAGCACGCAGTCCGTGGATGCCTTCCTTGAGCGCTGGCGCACCAGTGGTGTTGGGCTGTTCAACAACGGCTACATCGCCCTGACCAAAGTCAGTAACGTGGCTTTCTATGGCCACGAAGACCACTGGCACCTCTCCGGCTACCCCGGACCACCCGCCTGGGCCGTGGACGCCCTGCCCCAGTTCAAAGACAACGCCTGAGCCAACCGGAGCATTATTATGTCGTTAACGGATCGTATTGCCCGTGGGCTTGAGGCTGGCTGGAAGGTCACCGACGGTGCCACCCTGACACAGAACCAGACCCACGAAGCCGATGTGGTGATCATCGGCACCGGCGCGGGGGGCGGCACCACGGCGGAGATTCTGGCGAAAGCCGGGCTGTCGGTGATTCTGGTAGAGGAAGGCCGGTTGTATCACCAGAAAGATTTCAAGATGAACGAATTGGACGCCTATGCCTCCCTTTACCAGGAGGGCATGAGCCGGGTCACCAAAGACGGCGCGATATCCATTCTGCAGGGCCGGTGTGTGGGCGGCTCCACTACGGTGAACTGGACCTCAAGCTTCCGCACGCCGGCACCGACGCTGAATCACTGGGCCAGCCGTTTCGGGCTCGACGACCTGACCCCGGCAGCCATGAAGCCCTGGTTCGACGGCCGCGAGCAACGACATAACATTGAGCCCTGGCTGGCCGAGCCCAATGTGAACAACGACATCCTGCGCCAGGGTTGCGAGGCCCTGGGCTGGTCCTGGGAGGTGATCCCACGCAACGTCAAAGGCTGCTGGAATCTGGGTTACTGCGGCGTGGGCTGCCCCACGAACGCCAAACAGGGGGCTCTGACCACCACTATTCCTGTCGCCCTCGACAACAACGCCCGACTGTTCCACGGTCTGCGGGCCGACAAACTGGTGATGGAGCAGGACAGAATCAGCCACCTCCAGGCCTCGGCCATGGCGGCGGACGGTGTCACCCCGTCTGGCTTCACCATTGAACTGCGAGCCCGGCATTTCGTGGTAGCCGCCAGCGCCATCGGCTCACCTGGCCTGCTGCTGCGTTCAGATATTCCCGACCCGCACGACCGTATTGGCAAGCGCACCTTCCTGCACCCGGTCAACGCCACCATCGCGGAAATGCCTGACACCGTCGATCCTTACTACGGTGCCCCTCAGTCGATCTATTCCGACGAATTCAACTTCTCACAGGGCGTCGACGGACCCGCCGGCTTCAAACTGGAAGTACCGCCCCTGCACCCGGCCATGTCCGCCGGCGTGGTTCCCGGCCACGGCGAACAACAGATCCGCGACCTGTCGAAACTACCCCGGCTGAACTCCGTCATCGCCCTGCTGAGAGACGGCTTCCACCCCGACAGTACCGGCGGCACCGTCAGCCTCCGCGACGACGGCAGCCCGATCCTGGACTACCCCGTCAGCGACTACCTCTGGAAGGGCCTGAAAGACGCCTTCTACAAAATGGCCGAAATTCAGTTCGCCGCCGGCGCCCAGAAAGTCCGCATCATTCACCTGGATTCCCCCTGGTACACCTCTTGGGCCGACGCCAAAGCCGGCATCGACAACCTCGCCATGGAACCCCACCGCGTCCGCCTGTTCACCGCCCACCAGATGGGCGGCTGCGGCATGGGCCGCAACCCGGAAGAATCCGTGGTCAACGGCTTCGGCGAACACCACCACGTGGCCAACCTCAGCGTCCACGACGCCTCGATCTTCCCAACAAGCATTGGCGCGAATCCGCAATTGTCGGTTTATGCACTGGCTGCAAGGAATAGCACCAGACTGGCTCAAAAACTCAGGAGTTAAAGAAAGGAGCCCCGCAAGAAATTTGAGGTCTTCCTAGGCAGGTACGCAGTCCGAAGTCGTAACCAGCGCAAAAGTGCAACATTTTGGTTCGAGAAGAAGGCTGCTATCCTGTGCGCTTCCGGTGAAAAGGAGCTCCGAATGCCAAAAGTCATCTACCCGGGTACGTTTGACCCGATCACCAACGGCCATACCGACCTCATCGAGCGCGCGGGCCGACTCTTCGACGAAGTCGTCGTCGCTATCGCCTACAACCCCAAGAAGTCCCCGCTACTGACATTGGAAGAACGCTGCGAACTGGTGGAAAAAGCCACCGCCCACCTGCCCAACGTCAGCGTCACCGGCTTCAGCAATCTGCTCGCCGATTTCGTCCGGGAACAGAACGCCACCGTGATTATCCGCGGACTGCGAGCCGTCTCCGACTTCGAGTACGAATTCCAGCTAGCCGACATGAACCGCCGCCTGGCGCCGGAAGTGGAAAGCGTGTTCCTGACACCCTCCAACCACCTGTCGTACATCTCCTCCACCCTGATCCGCGAAATCGCCTCACTGGGCGGTGACGTCTCCGAATTTGTCGACCCGGCCGTGGAAGCCGCGCTCAAACAGAAATTCATCAAGGACTGACAAACGGGAAAGCGTTGCCCATACCGGGCAGCACAGAACAAAGGATCAGAATATCGGTGGCAGCGGAATCACGTTGCCATTGATATCCAGGGCCAGATCTTCCAGTGTGCCCTGGATTCGCAGGCGGTCACCCTCCTGCACCACCATGCCCTGCTTGATCAAAGGCGCCACCTGCATCCCCAACTCCGGATGCTGCTCCACCAGGGCCAGCGGCATGCTGACATCCAGGTTGCCGGTCAGCCGCTGCATCACCATCATCATCTGGTCTTTCTCGTCGTCAGACAGCGACGGGTGCTGCACCATGATCTCGCCATTGACCGGGCCATAAGGCGTGGCAAAGGACAGCTCCGGAAACCCGAATGAAAAACCGTTGGCCGCAAGCCCCAGCATGGCCTGATTGATCCGATTCATGGATTCCATCTGCTGCTGCATCATGGCACTCGAGTCGCCGCCTGCAGTGTTGAGAGCAGCCGCCTGCATGTCCGTCATGGCGGTTGTCAGGTCACTCCAGCTTTGCACGTCCAGGCCGCTTAACACCATTTCCATACGGTGAGGGCCGAAGCTCTCGTCGTCCGCCGTTACCTTTTCCAAAGTAACGACAGCCTCGGAATCAATGCTCTTCCCGTCATCGTCGGTAGTAGTCTCACCACTCATCGAAAAGTCGTCAAAGCGAAGGGTCGGCTCGCCCCGGGCCGCCACTTCAAGCCGCGCCAGCGACATGTCCCCGTCACCCAGCCAGACGTCGCCTGCCAGGTGTTCCATGGTCTGTTCAAGGCGAAAATCCTCGATACTGATGCGCAGGTCTGGCCCCCGAATCACGGCGCCTGGCCAGAGCATAAGGATATCGGCCTGTGACCCATTGCCACTGATTTCTGCCCGGCTAAAGCTTTCCGACATATCAAAGGACTCGCCGGTTTCCTCGTCGATCACACTCACAGCCGGCACGGAAAGCTCGGCGATCGCCGTTCCCCACAGGCGGGTCTCCAGGGTCAGCCGGGGCTTTTCGTCAGGGAAGATCTTCTCAACTTCAGCGTCAAGCTCAGGAGGCGGGGTAAAATCAATCAGGCTGCCGGTAACCCCATGGCTTACCCGTGCCTGATAGTCGAATGAGTGCTCGTCGCCGGTGTCCGGATCCTGGATCGTGATGGTGCCGGCGAACTCGGCTCCCATGTAGCCCCGGTCATAATCGCGGGTTTGCAGCTTGAACAGGGGCTGCGCCTGATTGACGTTCGCCGTGACACTCTGCCACTGCTGTTCGGTTACATAACCAACGGCCCAGGGCGCAGCTACACCAACAGCCAGTACGGCTGCACCGGCAACCATCCATTGTTTTTTCAACTGCCTTTACTCCATTACAGCGCCCACATCGCCTGCACTGGGGCAGGCGTATGCGGGTTATCGTTATTTCCCGGTCAGGCGTTCAAGCAGGACCAGTTGGGACGCGAGGCGATCCTCGCCCTCGGCTGCCTGATTCTGAATGTAACTGCCGTCTGGCTGCAAGACCCAGGACTGGCAATTGTCCGCCAGATAGGTGTCCAGGTCTTCGCGGACACGGGCAATCAACGCCGGATCCTCAATCGGAAAGGCCGTTTCCACGCGGCTCAGCAGGTTCCGCTCCATGCCGTCTGCGCTGGACCCATAGACTTCCGGCCGGCCGTTGTTGCCGAAATAGTAAACTCGGGTGTGCTCCAGGAAACGGCCAATGATGGAGCGTACCCGGATGTTGTCCGACAGCCCCGGCACTTCCGGCCTCAGGCAGCATATGCCGCGGATGATCAGATCGATTTTCACGCCAGCCTGGGACGCGCGATACAGCGCCTTGATCAACTCGCGCTCTGTGAGGGCGTTAAACTTGAAAATAATCCGGCCTTTGGGCCCCAGTTCCGCTTCACGGTCCACCAGGCCCAGGAGACGGGAATGGAGTGTGAAGGGTGAGTGAAACAGCTTCTTGATCTTCAAGGCCTTGCCCATCCCCGTCAGCTGCTGGAACAGCTTGTTGACGTCGTCACCGATGGATTCGTCGCTGGTCATGTAGCTGTAGTCAGTGTACAGGCGGGCGTTACCGGCATGGTAGTTCCCGGTACCCAGGTGTACGTAACGCCGCAGTTTTCCTTCCTCACGGCGCACGATCAGGATCATCTTGGCGTGGGTCTTGTAACCCACCACACCGTAAACCACGATCACACCCGCTTCCTGCAGCCGGCTGGCCAGCTCCAGGTTTTCCGCCTCGCTGAACCGGGCTCGCAATTCGATGATCGCAGTCACCTCCTTGCCACGCCGGGCGGCGTCCATCAGCGCTTCGACGATTTCCGAGTCGGCACCGGTGCGATACAGGGTCTGGCGGATAGCCAGGACCTGTGGGTCTTTTGCAGCCTGCCGCAACAGGTCGGTCACGGGACTGAAGTTTTCATAGGGATGCAGCAACAGCAGCGGGCGCTTGCGGATGGCATCGAACATGGATTCCTTGGCACGGATCTGCCTTGGAATCGACGGCGAAAAGCCGGAATAGGTGAGGTCCTGGCGATCCACCAGCCCACCGACGGCCATCAAACGTGTCAGGTTGACCGGGCCGTGAACCTGATAAAGGTCACGAGCCGTCAGTCCAAACTCGCGCAGCAGAAAATGCACCAGTTCTTCCGGGCAGTTGTCCGCCACTTCCAGCCGCACGCCGTCGCCGAAGCGCCGGCTCAGCAATTCGCCGCGCAGGGCGGAGGCCAGATCTTCAAGATCGTCCTCCAGTTCAAGGTCCGCGTTACGGGTCAGGCGGAACTGATAGCAGCCTTTCACTTCCATGCCGGGGAAGAGCTCATCGGTGTGGGCGTGGATCATGGAGGACAGGAACACCAGATTGTCGCCCCCGTTGCAGACGTCATCGGGCAGTCTCACCAGGCGCGGCAGCGAACGTGGCGCAGGCACAATGGCCATCCCGGTTTCACGACCGAAGGCATCCTTGCCGTCCAGTTCAACAATGAAATTCAGGCTTTTATTGACCAGACGCGGGAACGGGTGCGAGGGGTCCAGCCCGATGGGGCTGACCACCGGCAGGATTTCCTCTTCGAAGTAACGGCGCACCCAGTCGGCCTGAGCCTCGGTCCATTCACGACGCCGGACGAAGTGAATGTTCTCCTGCTCCATCTCGGGGATCAGCACGTTATTCAGGATGTCGTACTGTTCCCGGATGTACTCATGGGCCACCCGGCTGATTTCGCCCAACACCTGCTCCGGCATCATGCCGTCGGAGCCCAAGGTTTCACGACCATACTTGATCTGCTGGCGTAGGCCCGCCACCCGGATCTCGAAGAACTCGTCCATGTTGCTGCTAAAAATGCAGCAGAACATCAGCCGGTTAATCAACGGATGCGTGGTATCCAGGGCCTGCTTGAGCACCCGGTAGTTGAACTGAAGCTGGCTCAGTTCGCGATTGAAATAGTTTTCCTGGGCGGCCACATTAACATCCACGCCGGGGGATGATGCGTCCACAGGCGCCGGCACGTCCGGAACATCGACAGCCTTTAGCTTGTTTGCAGATTCAGTAGTCATTGCTTACTGCTTCCATTTATCAGAGACCATAAGGCACCCTGCTGTTGACTGTAACCTGTCAGGTGCGTTTATCACGCATCAGCCGTGCAGCCCTGACGGCGAAATAGGTAAGGATGGCGTCTGCACCGGCACGGCGCATGGCCATCAGGCTCTCCATCATCACGGCGTCGCCATCCAGCCATCCGTTCTCCGCAGCGGCCATGTGCATGGCATACTCGCCACTGACCTGATAGACGAACGTTGGCACCTGCAGTTCCTGTTTTACCCGGTGAACGATATCCAGATACGGCATGCCGGGTTTGATCATCACCATGTCGGCACCCTCGGCGATGTCCATCACCACTTCCTGAAGCGCCTCATCGCTGTTGGCCGGGTCCATCTGATAGGTGGCTTTGTTGCCTTTGCCCAGGTTGCCCGCTGAGCCGACCGCATCACGGAACGGCCCGTAATAACTGGAGGCATACTTGGCAGAATAGGCCAGAATACGGGTGTTCACATAGCCAGCGGACTCCAGGGCCTCGCGGATGGCGGCGACTCGGCCGTCCATCATGTCGGACGGCGCCACAATATCCGCACCCGCGTCGGCATGGGACAACGCCTGATTGACCAGCGCCTCCACGGTCACGTCGTTCAGCACATAGCCATCGTTGTCGATGATGCCGTCCTGGCCATGGGTGGTGAATGGGTCCAGTGCCACATCGGTAATAACACCCAACTCCGGGTAGGCGTCCTTCAGCGCACGCACCGCACGCTGGGCCAGGCCATCGGAATCCCACGCGCCAGATCCGGACAGGTTCTTGTACTCCGCAGGCACCACGGGAAACAGCGCCACCGCCGGAATCCCCAGAGCCACCAGTTCGGCCGCCTGTTCCACCAGAAGATCAACGCTCAGGCGCTCGACGCCAGGCATGGAAGGCACGGCCTCCCGCTGGCCTTCGCCTTCCAGTACGAACACCGGAAAAATCAGGTTGTCGGCACTGAGCTGATTCTCCCGTACCAGGCGCCGGGAAAAACCGTCAACCCGGTTACGACGCAGACGAGTGGCTGGGAACATGCGATTGGCCGAAAAGCTCACGGAATACCTCCTGTGGAAAATGGGGCTACCGCCCCATCATACACGCCCATAAGCGGCGGTGGCAGGGCTTACAGCCGAGCCACACCATCAGGCTACTACGTTCAGATGAAAGGACTGTTACCGGATGGAATCAAGGGCCTCGGCACGCAGCTTTTCAGCACCTTCGAAATAATCGTCCCTGAGCGCGTCAATGGCGGCTTTGCGCTCCGGACCCGCAAGCCCCATGTCGTCAAGCTCCGCCAGATCCTGGCTGTAGGCTTGCCACTTGGCCTCCCATACCTGTTGTTCGGCTTCCACTTTCTCCAGTTCACGGGCGGCCTCGGCACCAAAGCGTTCCTCCCTCCAGGCGCGCAGGGCGGCGGGATCATCCGCAAATTCCGACTGCGCACGCTGGTAGTCGGTGAATTTTCGGGTTTCCCGGCGAGCCTGGCGTAGCGGTTCCGGTAACGCCTCCTCAGCATTTGCCAGCGCCTGCTCCCGCTCGCCATCCGACAGCGACGAGTCCGTTCGGATACGCAGTTGCTCGACCTGGAACCTATCAACAGCCTCGTCCGTTGCAAAAAAGGCGTCAGCGGTTTGCGCATCCATCCAGGTGCGTCGCAGGGCACGTATTTCCGCCATTCGCCGTTGCATGTCCTCTGCATTCGTTGTGGAGGCAGCGCCGTAAGCTGCCTCCAGGTCACCCAGAGCCAACTTGTAGTCCAGATAATCCCCCAGGGTGTCCAGGGCTTCCGATCGAGCTGGTTCTTCAAGTCTGGCCAACGCCTGCTCTATTCGGGCAACCAGTTGGGGTAACGTCTCCTCGCCCAGCGCCGCCAGGTAATATTCAAACAACTGGCGCAACTGCGGCGTGGGGACCAGGGAGCCATTAGCGTCGGTTTCGACCCAGCCGCCAGGCACGCTGGTTCCCGCCAGCGACGCAGGCAAGGTATCCGGCACCGCTACCGTGGTTTCGCCCACCAGTTTTGAAGGCGTCCCACGCCCGGACTCCGAATCCGCTATGGGCACAACGCTGCTATCTGTATCGGTGGTTGCATCAACCGTTTCCTGGGAGGGGGTCGGGGTATCACCAAAGAAAATGACCATGCCCGCCGCGATCAGCGCCATAACGACGAGCGCCGTGGTTGCAAAACGAAGGAATCCTCTCATGAACGCGGCCTGTCTACGGGTCGAATGTGGGGTAAGTAACGGTCATGGTGCACGGAACACGCTATCCTGCAGAACGCAGCATAGAGGAATATGGGATACAGCGGTGAGACCGGCGTCAAAACAACCGTAAGCCACGAACGCAAACAGGCCGCAGCCTCAGAGGCTGCGGCTTCATGAATTCAGAGGGAGCGATTATTGAAACCGACATCCACCTTGCGGGAGGGGTCCGAACGGAATGCTGTATCCACTTCCTGAATTCTGCCGCCCTGGCTCAGAAACGATTCAATATCCTGCTGAAGCTGAGCGCGGATTCGCGCACGGCCGGCAATGGAATGTGTATCGTCGCTGTCATGTGTCCAGCTACCGGATTGCTCCAGATTGCTTTCGTCGAATTCACTCATGATTTTCTCCATCAACGAAAACAGTACAACGAGCGCGCCAAGCCTGTTATGGCACGGCCGCCCCATCTCGGCGGATGCGTCTTACTACCTGCCTTGGCGTCTTTATAATCCGCTTTCAGTTGCAGCGCTATTTCCTGACAACGATTTTTTTGTAACTTTTTTGTAAACAACTCCACAATATTGTTTTTAAAGAATAATATGAACCAAGCTATACTGTTCTATTGATTGACACAAAGAATGAATAATGATTCACTACTTATAAGGAACCCGCATGGCCTATCGGGAAACGGAAAAGATGCGCAATCGCAAGGCTGAGGCCCGTAAGCGCATTATCGAATGCACATACAGATGCGTTGCCGACGGCGGCTTCCGCAGCGCCCAGATAACGCGCATCGCAGCGTGTGCCGGCGTTGCTACGGGAACCATCTACCGACACTTTGAGTCCAAGGAAGATCTGTTTGCAGAGATCTTCAGGATTGCGACACAACGGGAAGTCGACAAAGTCGCTGAGGCACTGACCGCCGAAGACAATGCCGCTTCCCGTCTGGAAGTGGCCCTTCGCCAGTTTGCGGAGAGAGCCCTGAGAGGTCCGGTGATGGCCTGGTCGCTGATCGCGGAGCCGGTAGACCCGAAAGTTGAGGAAGAACGCCTGAAGTTCCGCCGCGCCTACGCTCAACTTTTCGAGCAGGCCATCCGGGACGGCATCAAAGAGGGTTGCCTCCCGGATCAGGATGCCAGGCAAAGCAGTACCTGCCTTGTAGGCGCCATTGCCGAAAGCCTTGTGGGGCCTCTGTCCCCGGCACAGGCTGACACCACGGAGCAGGCAGAGACCAACGACCACGATCCGCTGGTTAACTCCATCATTTGCTTTTGCATGCAGGGGTTGACTGGCACCAGGAGATAAACATGAAGGCCCGCCAGCCCCTGCAGCAGGAAACCGCAACTCCCTCCAGTGACGACCGCTACCTGGCGGTTACCCACGAGGTCTTCAATCAGCCACCTGCTCTGGAGGATTACAACCTCTTCGAACAGGACAAGGCCCTGCAGGAGGCGGTCGCCCGGGAGGGCGCCGCAGCAGCGACCAGCGACCTTAAGCAGTTTGGTGCTTTCGCCGGCGCGGCGGACACCATCGCGCTCGGCTTCCATGCCAACGAGAACAAACCGGCGTTCAATACCCATGATCGCTTTGGCCATCGCACGGATCAGGTGGACTTCCACCCCGCCTACCACCAACTGATGTCCACAGCGATGGAAAACGGCCTCCACAGCAGCCCGTGGACCAATCCCGGCGCAGGTGCCCATGTCGCGAGAACGGCCAAGTACTACATGCACTCCCAAATTGAGGCCGCCCACTGCTGCCCCATTACCATGACCTTTGCCGCCGTTCCATCAATCCGCAAACAACCGGAACTGGCCGCGGCCTGGGAAAACAAAATCCTCGCCAATAACTACGACCCCCGAAACCTGCCGGACAGCGAAAAACAATCCGTCACCATCGGCATGGCAATGACGGAAAAACAGGGTGGCAGCGACGTCCGGGCCAACACGACTCGTGCTTACGCCATCGGTGCAGAAGGCCCGGGGCAGGCCTATGAACTGGTCGGCCACAAATGGTTTGTATCTGCCCCCATGTGCGACGCCTTCCTGGTGCTTGCCCAGACCAGAAGCGGCCTGTCCTGCTTCCTGATGCCACGCTGGCGGCCGGACGGCAGCAAGAACCCCTGGCAGATCCAGCGCCTGAAGAACAAGATGGGCAACGTCGCCAACGCCTCCAGCGAAGCCGAACTGCGCGGCGCCCTGGCGTGGATGGTGGGCGAGGAAGGCAGAGGTGTACCGACGATCATTGAAATGGTCGCCATGACCCGCTTCGACTGCATGATCGGCAGCTCCGCCGGCATGCGCCAGGCACTGGCCCAGGCGTCCCACCATTGCCGCCACCGCAGCGCCTTCGGTGGGCGACTCAGCGAACAGCCGCTGATGCAGAACGTCCTCGCCGATCTTGCACTGGAAAGCGAAGCCGCCCTGGCCTACACCATGCGAATCGCAAAATCCCTGGACAGCCAACATCTGGAGCACGAGCGCCTGCTGGCACGACTGGCAACACCGGTTGGCAAGTACTGGATCTGCAAACGCACCCCCAACCACGCCTACGAAGCCATGGAATGCATCGGCGGCAGCGGCGTGATGGAAGACTGCATCATGCCCCGACTGCTGCGGGAATCCCCGGTCAACGCCATCTGGGAAGGCAGCGGCAACGTCCAGTGCCTGGACACCCTGCGCGCACTGCAGAAAGAACCAGACACCCTCGACGCCTTCTTCAGCGAAGCCGCCGAAGCCCGCGGCGCCGACGCCCGCTTCGACCGCTTCCTGGCCCAGTTGCAGAACGACTTCGCCGACATCAGCGACTTCGAATACCGCGCCCGCAACCTGGTGGATCGCCTGGCCCTGTTGATGCAGTCGTCACTGCTGCTGAGAAACTCCGACCCTGCGGTCGCCGACGCCTTCTGCGCCTCCCGCCTGGAACACAACGGCGGCCTGAACTACGGCAACCTGCCCTCCGGCACCGACCCGGCGGCTATTATCAAACGGGCGACGCCTGTAGTAGGCTAATTTGGACCTTCATCAGTCTGTCGTGGTGGTAGACTTAAGGGACTCCACCTGAATAGTTGGCGAACCGGTGGGGAAGGACTCTCCAAAACTGTGCGGAGCCATGGATGGCGGAGCCCAAGCGCCCCAAGGATGGGCCGAAGGAGCGTGTTTTGGAGAGTCCTTTCTCACCGGTTCCAGCACCAAAGCCGGAAGCAACCATGTCCGAAGCCCTGAAAAAGCTCCTGAACCAAAACAACCCCCAGCAACCAGTGATCACGCCCCACGTGGGCATCCTGACCCTGCACTTCCAACTCTACGGCTGCGAAGACTTGAAAGCCAAACGCAAGGTCTTCACCGCCCTGAAAGCCGTCTGGGGCAAAGAACCCGACCTGGCCGTCGCCGAAACCGCCGACCAGGACGCCCTCGACTGCGCCACCTGGACCATTGCCGCCCTCGGCGGCTCATCGCAACAGATATCCCAACGCCTGGACCAGATCGAAAAAGCCATACAGGAACGCATCGACGCGGCCATACTGGATGTACACCGAGAGATCCTTTGACCCTCCCGCCATGCAGGCCCATGCTGTAGCGTATGGTTTCACGACACCGTATACTACGCCCCCTCAGGGAGAACGGAACGCCCGGGACAGGCTTTGCGAATGACCACTGAACGTGTGTGGCACCTATGACCGGAAAGAAAAAATCCGCCCAGGCTTCAGTAGAGGCCATGTACCGTGTATTCACCGTGCCAGAGGCACCTGAATCCACACTAAGCCGGATTGACCAGAACATATCCAGCAACCTTGCCGGCTTCCTCCAGGAGCACATCGTTGCGGTTGAACGGGATCTATCCGAAGTTGAGAAAGACTTCTCGGACTACGCCATCCCTGAAAAGCCCATCTTCGTCTCAGAGCAAGCCCAGTTTCTGCTCGACAAACTGGTCGCCAACTCTGTACATACGGCGTCACCGAGCTTTATCGGTCACATGACATCGGCACTTCCCTACTTCATGCTGCCGCTGTCCAAGATCATGATCGCCCTCAACCAGAATCTGGTTAAAACCGAAACCTCCAAGGCCTTCACCCCCATGGAGCGTCAGGTACTGGGCATGATCCACCGCCTTGTATACGAACAGGACGGCGCCTTTTACCGCAAGTGGATGCACGATCCCCGCTACGCCCTCGGCGCCATGTGCTCCGGTGGCACCGTGGCGAACCTGACCGCACTCTGGGTAGCCCGCAACAACGCTTTTCCTGCCGAAGGAAGTTTCCGGGGCATCCATCAGGAAGGACTGTTCCGTGCGTTACGTTATTACGGCTGCGAAGGCGCCGCGATTCTGGTTTCCCGCCGTGGCCACTACTCGCTGCGCAAAGCCGCCGATGTGCTCGGCCTCGGCCGGGACTTCCTGGTGCCGATTGACACCGATGACGACAACCGGATCAACACCGATGCGCTGCGCGAAAAATGCCTGGAACTGCACCGCCAGAAAATCCGGGTCATGGCCATTTGCGGCATTGCAGGCACCACTGAAACCGGCAACGTAGACCCTCTGGATGCCATGGCAGACATCGCCCGGGAATTCAGCGCACACTTCCACGTGGACGCTGCCTGGGGCGGGCCAACCCTGTTCTCCCGCTCACACCGGCACCTGCTCAGAGGCATCGAGAAAGCCGACTCGGTCACCTTCGATGCCCACAAACAGCTTTACGTCCCCATGGGGGCCGGCCTGGTCGTGTTCCGTGACCCGGGACTGGCAAGCGCCGTTGAACACCACGCGCAGTATATTATCCGCAAGGGCTCGCGAGATCTGGGCAGCACCACCCTGGAAGGCTCAAGGCCGGGCATGTCGATGCTGATCCAGTCGGGGCTGAGAATCCTGGCGCGGGAAGGCTACGAGATCCTCATCGACCAGGGTATCGACAAGGCCGCCACGTTCGCGGAGATGATCAACACAGAAACGGACTTTGAGCTCATCACCAAGCCAGAGCTCAACATCCTGACCTACCGCTACTGCCCGGAGAAAGTGCAGCAGGCTCTGACCATTGCGGACTCACTCCAGGCCGAACGTCTGAACACCTGCCTGAACCGCATCACCAAGTTTATCCAGAAGACTCAGCGTGAACGTGGCAAAGCCTTTGTCTCCCGGACGCGGCTCGAACCAGCGCGCTACTTTCATCACCCCTGCATCGTATTCCGGGTGGTATTGGCCAACCCCTTGACCACGAAAGAGATCCTTGCGGACATATTGAAAGAACAGAGGGAATTATCATCGGATGAGGGCATCCAGGACGAGATCACCATCCTGGACCAGATGGCCGATGCCGTACTGAAGCAGCACCAACCAGGGGCGCGTCAGGCCTGACGCGCCCTGCTCACCTGCGCTACGACCAATGCAGGCCAGAATAGATCAGTAAAGCGCCTCCTCGTCATCCAGAACTTCGTCCAGAATATCGAGAAACATATGATCCGCCCGGCTCCAGCTCTCCGGAATACGAATCGTAGTGTTGGCGCTGATCTCCCGAGCTATAAGTTCGTTGGAGTTGGGCTGATTGCGGTATTTACGGGCAATTTCCACTGATTTAACGGCAATTGTGGGGTCACTGAGAACCTTCTTGATAAATACCCTGAGCTCGTCAATGACCTTCGCCTGACGGCTTTCTTCTGCTGAACTCATGAATCAATCCCCGGACAGAGTGGCAACGTATTGGGAGGCAAACGCCTCCCGTATTGAAGAATAGTATGGGCCAAACAGGCACCTGACAACCAGCGCGACAATCCCTTACAGCATCAGCCCGCGCAGGGTGAAGAACAGAACGGCCGCCATGCAGGCCGACGCGGGCACCGTAATGATCCAGGCAGCAACGATACGAGTCAGGTGCGAACGCTTGACCATCTCCTCGCGGTAGATCTTTTTAAGGCGTTTGCGCTCCTTCTTGGAGAGCGGTACCTGTTTCTTTTTCTTGGCCTGTTGGAGCAGGTTTTCCATCTGCTCAACCGAGGCGTTACGGAAATCTTCCAGGAACGGGCGCAGACGCTCACGCTCCTCTTCCTCATGGCTGTCCATGATGTTGTGGAGCTGGGTGGCGTAGTTTGACTTCAGATACTCCCTCAGGAAACCAACACCAAACACACCACCGATGGCAATGTGGGTGGAACTGACCGGGAGCCCCAACTGGGAGGCGATGATGACGGTAAGCGCCGCCGACAGGGCGATACAGAACGCCCGGGTTTTATCCAGTTCAGTGATCTCAGTCCCCACGGTCTTGATCAGGCGTGGGCCGAACAGCATCAGACCAACGGCCAGACCAAGGGCACCAACCAGCATTACCCACAAAGGAATGGACGCTGCGGTGACCACTGCACCAGCCGACAGTGCATCGTTAATGGCCGCCAGCGGGCCGATGGCATTGGCCACATCGTTCGCCCCATGGGCGAAACTGAGTAATGCCGCGGCAAATATAAGCGGCCAGGTAAACAGGGTATTCACTCCGGCAGAGCTGTTTTCCATGGTTGCGGCACGGCGGCCGACCAGAACCCGCATCAGGAAGAAAATGACTGCGGCGAGCCCCAGACCAACCAGAGAGGCCCCCAGGAAGTCTACTTCAACGACCTTCTTGACCCCCTTCACCATCAAATAGGTGCCAAAGGCCCAGGCCATGATCGCCACCAGCCAGGGCACGAAGATTCTTGCCGCCGGCACCACGTTCTTGCGATACAGCACGGTCTTCTTGATGGCATACAGGAACAGCGCCGCCAGCACGCCACCCATTACGGGGGAAATCACCCAACTGGCGACAATTTTGGCCATGACGGCCCAGTCGGCAATGCCCCAGCCGCCGGCGGCAATTCCGGCCCCAAGAACGCCCCCGACAATGGAGTGGGTAGTGGACACCGGAGCACCCATCCAGGTGGCCAGGTTCAGCCACAGGGCGCCGGCAAGAAGTGCGGCTGTCATCAGCCACACGAAGGCGCTGACATCATCGAGCCTTTCAGCGGCAATAATGCCCCCTTTAATGGTCGAAACCACGTCACCACCGGCGATGATGGCACCGCCGGCCTCAAACACGGCGGCGATCAGAACCGCGCCACCCAGCGACAGCGCCCCGGACCCCACCGCCGGGCCGACGTTGTTGGCGACGTCATTCGCGCCGATATTGATGGCCATGTAGCCACCGATGACCGCAGCTGCCATCAGCAGCATGTTGTTGGGCATGCCGTCGCTGATCTGTCCCACGGCTATAAATATGCAGAGCAGGAACAGGAAGCTGAAGCCAACGCGATAACGCTCGGTCGATGGGCTGGTCAGGAGAGTATCGAGGAATCCGTTTTTGCCGGCCATAATACGTCAGGTCTCGCAACAGGGAGGATACGGGAAGCTACAGTTTCACAGTACTTACGGCGGCAACTATAAATTTTTTGCCATGAAATTGAAACATAACGGTCATAATGGTGATTGCTTGACCAAAGTCGCTGTACAGATTTCCCGCTTCGACTAATCTGATTCACTATCCCGGCTCACGCAGTCTGGACAAAGCACCAACAACAAATCGACAACAACAAAAAGTGTCATGACCAGACTCCCCGATACCAGCCAACAAGTAGCCGACGAAGGCGAGGAGGAACGCGTCTCCCGCCTGCTGACCGGTCTGTCAGCCATGGCCATCCTCTTCCTGCTGGGCATTGGCGCCAAGGCGTGGTTTGCAACGCATACCCACCATGCCCTCTCGCTCTGGTTCTTTGCGGGACTGGTGGCAATGAACATGCTGTCCTTTGCCCGTTCCCGCAACCGCCGCCATCAGAAGGCTGGCATGATCTCCATTGTCGGCCTGCTGTTCGGATACCTGATCATCACCGGTGGCGAGAGCAACACCGGCCCACTCTGGTTCTACGTGTTCCCGCCGCTGCTGTTTTACCTGACCGATCTGAAAACCGGCACAGCGGTATTGTTATTCTGCTGCCTGCTGGCGGTCGTGGTTTTCCAGTTCCCTGAACTACCGTTGGTGACCGCCGAATACAGCACAGACTTCAAGATCCGTTTTTTCGCCACGCTGACGTTCGAATCCATCTTCTGTTTCGTGCTGGAAGCCAGTCGCCTGAAGGCACGCAATGAGTTGATGGATATGGCCCGTACCCACCAACATGCAGCCCGTACTGACGAACTGACGGGCCTGTCCAACCGCAGGGACATGCAGCATCGGCTGAACGAGGAGTATTCAAGGTACCGGCGTTCCGGCCACCATTTCTCCATCGTTCTCATCGACCTGGATCTCTTCAAGCGTATCAACGACGACTACGGACACGACGCCGGTGACCACGTACTGCGGGCCTTCTCGGAATTGATGCAAACCGTTATCCGCCAAACGGATGTGGCCGCACGCTGGGGCGGAGAGGAGTTCCTGATCCTGTTGCCGGACACGTCACTGCTACAGGCTCTCACTCTCGCAGAACGGCTACGCTCCGAGGTCGCCAGTGCCGAGTTCTCCTTTACCGGCCAGCGCATGCCCGTCACCATCAGCGCCGGCATCTGCTCCATTGCCAAGACCGGCTCAGTGGATGAATTACTGAAACAGGCTGACGTCCACCTATACAGCGCCAAGGAAGACGGGCGCAATCGCGTTGCTCCCAGAGTACGAACCTCCCCTAGGGAAACCAGCCCTTCCGGAGCCGGATCTTGAGCGTTACCGCATCACCGGCTATGATCGGGCCCCAACGCAGACAGCCGTCAAGGGACGGTTGTCGTTACGAATCAACAGGACCATTCATGGCTTCAATCCGGATTCTGGTCGGCAGCGTTTATGGTGGCGCCCTGCTGACGGCACGTACCTTGAAGAAAACCCTGGAACCGGAAGGGCATCGGATCACGATCCTTGAGGAACCCGACCTGGAGGACATCACCGGGAACGACGAACCACTGCTGGTGTGTACATCAACCACCGGCCAGGGAGAGCTCCCTCCCAACCTGCTGCCGTTCTATCTGAGATTGCGGGAGCACCTGCCCCAACAACCGGCACGTCCGTTTGGAGTAATTGTGCTTGGTGACAGTTCCTACGGTGACACGTTCTGTGGCGCCGCTGAGCTGATGGAAGAGGCTTTATACGAAACTTCAGCCCGGAAAGTGGGGGACACCCTAAGGATCGATGCCCTGGAAACCACCGAACCGGACATGGAAGCCATTCCCTGGGTACGGGAGTGGCTTGAACAACTGTAATCCTGACACAGGTACGCACGGAAACTGGCGATATCGGTCTTGAGCACCCCTGAAGTTAACGCCATACTGGCCCAGACAATCACCACAAGATCGGTACTACGTGCGCCATATTGCTCAGTTGTTCGCCCTGGCGGGCGCATTGGTCATAATGGCTTTCGGAACCCAGGCAAACGCGGCTTCGCCCGGCTTTGCAGAACCGGATATGGACTACATCCGGGTGGCACCTTCGGAACAGATGGATCTCAGGGAAGCCCTTGCTTCCGACCGGTGGCAGTCACTGGAAGACGAAAGCCCCAACTTCGGCTACATTCGCGACACCGTGTGGCTCCGCGTTCCTATATCCGCCATATCCAGTGACCGCAAGCTACTGGAGATACGCTATCCGCAACTCGACGATATCACCTTCTACCTGATCGAGAATGGTGTCGTCAGGCAACGCCTATCAACGGGCGATCGCTTACCTTTTACCCAGCGCCAGATTCAACACCGCAACTTTCTGTTTTCCTTCGAAACCTATCCGCAAAACGATTACCAGGTGTTGTTGCGGATTCGGACTCAGGGCGCCATGCAGATCCCCGTCAGGCTGTGGGACCCTCGAATCTACTTTGAAGCCACGTCCATCGAAGACCAGATGCACGCGATCTATTACGGCATCCTGATCATGGTGATCGTTTTCAACCTGTTCATCTTCCTGGCCCTGCGGGAGCGCATGTACCTGTTGTACGTGCTGTCGACCCTCAGCTACCTGATGTTTATTGGCAGCCTGAATGGCAGCACCTATCAGTTGCTCTGGCCAGAGTCGCCCTGGCTGCACAACCAGGCAATGATGCTGACCGTGCCCATAGCATTGATATTCACCCTGTTATTCTCCCGCGCCTTCCTCAACCTGCGCGCCACCAGCCCGCGCATGGACAAACTTGTATGGTATACGGTGCTGGTGAATATCGCGGTGGCGGTGACGACGTTCATTACCGACTACAGCATTGCCAGCAAGCTCACGGTTGCCCTGGCGATTCCCAGTTGCCTGCTGTTGACCGTCATGGGGCCCGTGCAATGGATTCGTGGCAACCCCCAGGCTGGCTACTACACCATTGCCTGGGGCCTGCTTACCCTGGGCAGCGCCATCACCGCCGCCAATAAGTACGGTTTTGTGCCCAACAGCTTCGTAACGGCCTATGGCATCGAAATCGGTTCCGCGCTCGAAGCCGTCCTGTTGACCATTGCCCTGGCCGCCCGGCTCTACCAGGAGCGTGAAGACAAGGTTCGTGCCCGCGAAGCAGAGATTACCGCCATGGCGGCAAGGCGTTCGGCAGAGCTGCGGCTGATCGAACAAGCTCTGCACAATCCGTTAACGGGATTGCCCAATCGCGCCTGCCTGGAAATGACCATCAACGAACTGATCAATCGAGAGCCGGACAAACGCTTCTCCATTGCTGTGATCCACCTAAGCAACCTTCCAGCCATCACCAAAACCCTTGGACATCGCAATACCGACCGGCTGCTTGAGCTTGCCGCCCGGCGCTTTAACAGCATCGTCAGCGAACTGCCCGGTATCTGTGCGGTGGAGATTACCGATCAACAGAGCTTCTACCTGGCGTCACTGGAGTCGGCCACCTTCGGATTTGTCATGGAAGCAGATGTTATCTCGAATACACCCCGTGCCATTGTCCGTGCGCTTGAGGAGATCCGAGAACCGCTGGACTATCTGGGCATGCAGTTACCGCTGGCCCCTCACACTGGTTCGGCGATCTATCCGGATCATGCCACCGACACCAACACCCTGATCCGGCGCGCCTTTATTGCGCAGGGCTCGGACGACGCCCGAGACCGTGGGCTGGCCGCTTATCAGCCTTCGCGGGACCCCTACAGCGCTGACCGCCTTACTCTGGTGTCCGAACTACGACATGCCCTTCAACACGGTGAACTGGCCCTGTACCTGCAGCCAAAACTGTCACTGAGAACCAGGGAGGTGATCGGCCTCGAAGCACTGATTCGCTGGCCCGACAGGAAAAAGCCAATACCCGCCGACGAGTTGATTGCCCTGGCCGAGCAAACCGGGCTGATCAAGCCATTGACACGCTGGGTACTGGAAGAGTCACTGAAGCTGAGAGGGCGATTGCTGGAGAAGGGCTACCCGCTCAATATCTCGGTGAATATCTCCCCCAACAATTTGCGGGAACCAGACTTCCCGCTCTACGTCCAGCGCCTGATGAGCAGCTACCACATTCATCGCGGGGCCATTATCCTGGAAGTCACCGAGACATCAATGATGCAGGACCCGGTCAACTCACTACGCGCCCTCAATTCCCTGCACACCACCGGTATCCCACTGTCCATTGATGACTTCGGTTCCGGCTACTCATCGCTGTCGTATATCAAGCGGTTGCCCGCCAGCGAAATCAAGATCGACCACTCGCTGGTCACCGACCTTACGTCCCAGGCTGGTGACCGCGTCATTGTCCAGACCACGATCGAGATGTGCCACAGCCTGGGCTACGCCGTTGTAGCCGAGGGTGTGGAGAGTACAGAGACAATGGAACTACTGGAAAAGATGGGCTGCGACATGATACAGGGCTATATCCTGACGCCACCACTGTCGTTCGACGACATCATCGTCTGGCTGGGCGACTACAAACATCATGGCAGAAGCCGCAAGCTTGGCTAACTATCTCCGCTGACCTAGCCTCGCTCACGGATGAGGGCTTCCTGGGTGGTCGACGCCACCAGCCGGCCCTGGCGGTCAAAAAAGTTGCCGCGATTGAAGCCGCGCCCGCCAGATGCGCTGGGGCTGTCCTTGTCGTAGAGCAACCACTCGTCCATACGGAACTCACGATGAAACCAGATGGAATGATCCAGGCTTGCGATCTGCATCTTCTTGTTCATAAACGACACGCCATGGGGGTTCAGTGACGTGCCCAGGAAGGAGAAGTCTGACGCGTAGGTCAGCAGGCAACAGTGCAACACCGGGTCATCCGGCAGGTGCCCCTGAGTACGGAACCAGCTCTGCTTGTAGGGCGGACGCGGTTCAGGCTTCAACGGATTGACCGGGTCTACGGGCCGGATTTCGATGGGTCGATCCCGGGTCAGAGTGTCGCGGAGATGTTCGGGCACATGAGGTGCCAGCAGTTCGCCGCGCTCCTGCTCGGATTTAAGTCCTTCCGGATCCGGTGCCGAGGGCATGTCGAGCTGATGTTCGAAGCCGTCCTCGGCCACCTGAAACGACATGGAGCCGGTCAGGATCTCCTTGCCACCCTGACGTGCGATCACGCGTCTGACGGAAAAACTGCCACCGTCCCGAACCCGCTGGACCTCGTAGTCGATGGGCATACTGTGATTTCCAGGGCGCAGGAAGTAGGCATGCAGCGAGTGTGGCAGGCGACCTTCCACCGTGCGACTGGCGGCCATCAGCGCCTGCCCCAGAACCTGGCCGCCAAACACGTTGGGAAAGCCGAGATCTTCACTGTCCCCCTGGAAATGGTCATCACCGATGGGGGAGAGATCCAGCAGATCCACCAGTTTTCTGGTTACTTCAAGCATGCCAGCTCCTGTCAATATCGTTAGCTCACGAATGAATTTCTACCGCAAGCTGGGGATTTTCGCAATCCTGATCTCGCCCATCAGCTATGAATCGGCGGCACTTCCTTCGACAGGGCCTGCTTCTCCACCGCATAACCGCCGGTCACCGCAAAACCCAGAACCTCGCCGGACTCACTCCTGAACAGGGCGCGGACATCCTGGCCGTCTGCATTCACTTCCCAGTTGCCCGACGCATTCACCGGTGGCGGACACACCGCCGTTGGACAGCAGGGAGTCTTGACCATAACCGGCATGGTGCCGTACTTCACTTCGGTGGGCTCACTCACCAACGTCTTTGCTAACGCGCGCGCGCAGGCCATCAGCGGCAGCACATACAGCAACACGTGGCCGTCAACTTCGGCGCAATCCCCCAGCGCGTAGATGTCGGGCGCTGATGTCTCCAGGGCGCGATTGACCACAATGCCACGCTGCGTCTCCAGGCCCGCCGCAGCGGCCAGTTCTGTGCGTGGTCGCAGCCCGACCGCGGAAATGACCAGGTCAGAGTCCAGCTCCTCGCCATTGGCCAGGGTCAGACGAACGCCATTCCCGCTGTTGGCAATATGCTCCACCACTGTTTCCAGATGAAAACGGACCCCCAGCCCCTCCAGCCCATCACGTACCGCTTCCGCAGCGGCCGGAGGTAGCAACCCCGGCATCAGGGCATCAGAGGGAGCAATCACATCCACGTCGACATCACCGTTACGAAGGTCGTTGGCAAATTCACACCCGATCAAGCCCGCGCCCATGATGGCCACCCGCTTTTTGCCTTTCAGAGCCTTGCGAAAGGCTCGGTAATCCATCAGGTCGTTGATGGAAAAGACACGCTCATGGCCGTCACCGGCAATGGACAGGCGAATCACATCGGCACCCCAGGCCAACACCAGTTTGCTGTATCCTAGCCGTTCGTCCCCCAGCACAAGTTCGTGGGCATCCGGATCAATGCCGGTCACGGTGGTGTAAGTACGCAGCTGAAGGTTCAGTTGCTCCACCATTGCCTCCGCCGACGCCTGCGCCAGTTCATCGGCCTCTTTGCCCTTGGTAAAGCCAGTGGAAAGCATGGGCTTGGAGTAACTATAGCCATCGTCCGCCGTTACCATGACGATTGGTATGTCCTTGTCCTGCTTACGGATTTCCTTAGCCAGCGAATAGCCTGACAATCCGGTACCCACAATCACGATAGGGGCGTCTGCGTTCATTACTGCTCTCCAAACCTGTTCAGCGGTACCGGCGTATCAGCCGATTTCAATCATCTCGAAGTCTTCCTTACCCACGCCGCAGTCCGGGCATTCCCAATCTTCCGGTACGTCTTCCCAGGCGGTTCCGGGCTCAATACCGTCTTCCGGCCAGCCTTCCGCCTCATCGTAAATAAATCCACAGACAACGCACTGCCACTTCTTCATGTCATTCCTCCGAAACTCGTTGGGGCGCGATAATAATTGTCAGACAATTGTGCGCGCAAGTCTTTCATGCACCGAGTTGGCACCATTCACACTGGGAAACCATCATACCCACCGCTGCGGCATTGACCAATGCCGTCGCCGACGGCTATTCAACGGGTTTTCTGCCAATCGCCAGAATTTCCATCAGGCGAACCGGGAAACGCCCCTCCCTTCAGCGTGCCACCTCCGGTATAATCGGCCGTTTTACGATAGGACCCCAGTGCTATGACCGACACCGTCGCCGAACTGAATCAGGTAATGGCCGAAGCCGACTGCCTGGTGAGCGAACAGCAGGTACAGGCTGCCATCCAGTCTCTTGCAGAAGAGATCACCGGGCGCCTCAAGGACACCAACCCGCTGTTGTTCTGTGTGATGAATGGCGGCCTTATCCTCACCGGCCACCTACTGCCAAGGCTGACGTTTCCCGTGCAGGCGGAATACCTTCACGCCACTCGCTACCGCCAGGAAACCACCGGTGGCATCCTGGAGTGGAAACTGCAGCCGGAAGCCAATATGAATGGCCGCACGGTACTGATCGTTGACGACATCCTTGACGAGGGTACGACACTCTGCGCCATTGCAGATTACTGCCTCGCCCATGGCGCCAGCGAGGTTCTGACGGCCGTATTGGTCGACAAACAACACGATCGCAAGGCAAAGCCAAACCTGAAGGCAGACTTTACCGGCCTGGAAGTTGAGGACCGTTTCCTGTTTGGCTACGGCATGGATTACAAAGGTTACTGGCGCAACGCCCCGGGAATTTATGCCGTCAAGGGACTTTGACCGGTACGCACCCAGCATGTTTGAGGGTGAAAACGCCATCTCCACCCCCGCTACGGACTGGTACCGCTCTTTTTCAGCAGCCGCGCTGAAGAACCCGGCCATCCACGGGCCGCTCAGCCACTGGCTGACGCTGGAGGGCTCACTGACCCGGGCGCTTCAACTCCGATGTCGCGAGCACTTTCACGTGGATATCCTCCAGGAAGGTTTTGCCCGCCCCACTGTGGAGGAGGCCCATACCCTGGGTATTCCGGTGCGCCAGAATGCGTGGATCCGCGAGGTCTGCCTGAACGGCGACAACACCCCCTGGGTGCTCGCCCGTACGATCATTCCATTGGCAACCCTATCTGGGCGTGGACGCCGCCTGCGCAACCTGGGACGCCGCCCTCTCGGCGCCTATCTGTTCAGCAACCCACAGTGGCAACGGGGGCCGTTCGAGACCGGTCTTTGCCATCGGGCTAACCGCCATCAACCCATGGCGGCCCGCCGCTCCCGTTTTTTCAGCGGTCATCATAGCCTCTTGGTCGGCGAGTATTTCCTGCCCACGCTCTGCCCCTGACGCAGCGGCTCTTTTAACCGAACCTCACCGCTGGCTATAATCCCCGCTCAGCCTCAGAAACATCATCCCGGACGGACCAGACCTATGCTGCCCAATGCCGTGCCAGATCACATCCAGGCCCGCCTTGCAGACTACGCCCGACTGCTGCGCGTCGATCGCCCCATCGGCAGCCTGCTCCTGCTATGGCCAACCTACTGGGCACTGTGGCTGGCCGCAGACGGTTTCCCCAGCATTGGCAACTTTATCGTCTTTACCCTCGGCGTATTCATGATGCGGGCCGCCGGTTGCGCCATAAACGATTTTGCCGACCGCAAGGTGGATCGCCACGTCAAACGCACCAAAGACCGCCCCCTAACCTCCGGTCGCATCGAAGCCTGGGAAGCCGTAGCCCTGTTTGCAGGCTTCTGCGTGACCGCTTTCCTGATGGTGGTGCTGTTCACCAACACGCTGACACTTTATCTTTCGTTCGGGGGCGTAGTACTGGCGTTCATCTACCCGTTCATGAAGCGTTACACCCATCTGCCGCAACTGTTTCTTGGGGCCGCCTTCTCCTGGGCCATTCCCATGGCTTGGGCAGCCGAGGCCGGTGAAGTCACAAAACTGGCCTGGTTGCTGTTTACGGCCAATGTGCTCTGGACCGTTGCCTACGACACCCTGTACGCCATGGTGGATCGTGATGACGACATCCGGATTGGCATCAAATCCACCGCCATCCTGTTCGGAGAGGCCGACCGGGCAGTTATAGCAATCCTCCAGGCCCTGGTGGTGCTGATCCTCATCCTGGTGGGCCAGCAGGCTGAACTCGGCGTTTTCTATTACCTCGGGCTCGTCGCCATGGCTTGCCTGTTTATATTCCAGCAGCACCTGGCCCGCTTCCGCGAGCGCGACGGGTGCTTCAAGGCCTTTCTCAACAATAACTGGGCGGGTTTTGCGGTTTTCACCGGTTTGTTGATTGACCGGATCATCAGTTAGTCGAACAAATCCAGTCACAGCCTGCTACTGTCATATACTTGTAACACTACCCGGTTGTAATGAGGCAGCAACAATACTCGGTATGACACAGGTTAATGCTCATGACTGGAAAAACTGTCCTGATCGTCGATGACGAGGCACCCATCCGCGAAATGATCGCCGTGGCCCTCGAAATGGCCGACTACGACTACCTTGAGGCAGCGGATGCCCGCGAAGCGCATGCCCTGATCGTTGACAAACAGCCCGACTTGATACTCCTTGACTGGATGCTGCCAGGCACCAGCGGTGTGGAACTGGCCAGGCGTCTGAAAAAAGAAGAGGCAACGGCTGAAATTCCCATCATCATGCTGACGGCCAAGGTCGAGGAAGACAATAAGATCCAGGGCCTGGAAGTGGGCGCGGATGACTACATCACCAAGCCCTTCTCGCCGAGGGAGCTGGTGGCCAGGCTAAAAGCCGTATTGCGCCGCACCACGCCGCCCGGCGTGGAAACCCCAATCGAAGTGGATGGCCTGACTCTGGACCCGGTCGGCCACCGGGTCACCACGAAAACCGGCGCGCTGAACATCGGCCCCACGGAATATCGGTTACTGCAGTTCTTCATGACACACCAGGAACGGGTTTATACTCGCTCCCAACTGCTTGACCAGGTGTGGGGTGGGAACGTTTATGTTGAAGAGCGAACGGTCGACGTTCACATACGTCGTTTGCGCAAAGCCCTTGGTGACCAATATGATCACCTGATCCAGACAGTGCGTGGCACCGGCTACCGGTTCTCTACCAGAGCAGCATAACCACAACCGGTGCCCTTTACCCCGAAAAGGGTCCGGAACTGATTCAGGGGCAGCCGTAATGCAACACAACTGGTCAAAGTACCTGCGATGGATTATCGCAACCCTGATTGCCTGCGTGGCCGTCGGGCTTTTCTTTGGCAAGCCGCTCTACGGGCTGACGGCGGGGCTGCTGGCTTACCTGTGGTGGACTCTGGCCCAAGCCAAACGTCTTTACCACTGGCTCGGCAATCCCAGTGGCAGTGACGAAGCTCCTCAGAGCGTTGGTCTCTGGGGCGACATATTCGACGGTCTCCACAGGCTTCACCAGAACCATCTACGCACCCAGGACAAACTTCGCGCCCAGATCAACCGGGTTCAGGAATCCACCAATGCCATGCGGGATGGCGTGATCATGACCGACTCACGGGGCGCCATGGAGTGGTGGAACGGCTCGGCGGAGCATCTGCTGGGTTTTCGCCGCAGCTCGGACCACGGACAGTTCATTCATAACCTGATCCGCAATCCCGCGTTCAAGGCCTATTTCGACTCCCGCGATTATCGGGAACCGCTGGAACTGAACTCCCCCGCAAAACCGCATATTCACCTGCAAATCCAGATCAGCCTGTTTGGCGACGACGACCGTCTGATTGTGGCCAAAGACGTGACCCGCCTGTTCCAGCTTGAACAAATGCGACGGGATTTCGTTGGCAACGTCTCCCATGAAATGAGAACACCACTAACGGTGATCAGTGGCTACCTGGAAACCCTGGTGGACAATGCCGACGACCTGCCACCAAAGTGGCGGCGCGCCATCAACACCATGGCACAGCAGTCCTCGCGCATGGAAGCACTGATTACCGACCTGATATTGCTGTCCAGAATTGAAACCGGCGAACAGACCATAAACGATGCGGTGACGGACCTACAGGCAATGATCCAGCAGATCTGCCATGACGCCAAGGCCCTCAGCGGAGACCAGGGCCATGAGCTCAACGTCAGTATTGGCGATCGCCACCTGCTGAGGGGCGACGAAAGCCAATTGCGCAGCGCCTTCTCCAACCTGATTTTCAACGCAGTGAAGTACACACCCGCTGGCGGAAGCATCACCGTTATCTGGAAAACGGACCGCGACGGCGGACATCTGTCGGTGAAAGATACCGGTATCGGTATCGACCCGGTCCATATTCCGCGACTTACCGAGCGTTTCTATCGCGCCGATCCCAGCCGACACAAGGAAACCGGTGGCACCGGCCTGGGGCTGGCAATCGTCAAGCACGTACTGCTCAACCACGACGGCAATCTGGAAATACGAAGCCGGATTGGCGACGGCAGCGAATTCATCTGCCACTTCCCCCGGGAACGGTTGGCGGAAAGGCTTCCTGAAACCGCGTCCTGACTGGCATCGCTTCCGTGAGCTAACCGCCGCTGCGGAAGCGGGCGATAAAGCGGGACAGGTCTTCCAGCTTTTTCGGGTCTTCGTCCACGAACTGTATCGTCACGCCCACGAAATCCGTGTCCTGACGTTTGTCCACCGCCTGCAACTGGTGGACGTACCCATTGAGCCGCGCCACTTGCCCTTCGGCCACTTCGATATCCACCACAGCCTGATCAAGAATGCCCGGAAACTTCTGGTCCCGCTTGGCGATCACCCGCACCTCCGTGAGGGTGATGTCCTTGACGACTGAGCGAAGCGTACTGTCTGAAAAACGTACCGACGCCACGCTCATTGGCGGTCTGACCGTCGAACCAGAGGCGGAGGACGTGGACGACTTGCTGGCACGGACTGGCGCAGGAGAAGCAGCTTCCCGCTTCTGGGTCAGCAGGCTGGCGGACTCGCGAAATGCTTCCGCCGGCCCGCCCATGGACTTCCCGCCGCGATCCATGGCGTCCTTGAGGCGGCGCCCCATCACCTTGATGATCTTATTGCTCAGCCCCTCGGGGCTGAAGGGTTTCCCCAGATACTCAGAGACTCCCCCCTTGACGGCTTCAACCACATGATCCTTGTCACCACGGCTGGTAATCATGATGAAGGGTGTTTTTTCATATTGTGGCTGCTGGCGCATCCACTGCAACAGCTCCAGGCCCGACATCTCCGGCATTTCCCAGTCGCAGAGGATGAGATCAAACGTTGTGCGCGACATCAGTGATTGCGCCCGGCGGCCGTTCTGGGCATCCGTGGTGTCAATCACTGGAAAACGCTGACGCACCGTTCGCTTGACCAGATCCCTCACAAAGCTGGCGTCATCCACCACCAGCGCCTTCAGCGTTGCCATTTTCGGACCTTTTGTCTTTCAGAAAGTTGTCGTATCGTTCTGCAAACTATAGAACAAGCCGATGGCGGGGAATAGCGAGGCTACAAAAAGACGACACATCCGGGCGGTATGAAACCCAGGTTAAAGAATTGTCACCGGAATCCGGCAACAACAGTGTTTCAGGACCACAAAAACAGGCTACCATGACCCAGGAACATCCACCCCAGACCGAGGTTTAGCGTGCCGAGCATATTCACAGGGACATCGAAGGGCCAACGGACAATTCGACACCTTTCACTCACCGGATTACTCATCCTGAGCAGTGCGTCCGCGGCCGCTGACGCCGACCTGGCCAACCGTTTCCCTCAGTGCATCGAACGCCTGGAAAGGCAGGCCATTGAGGCTGGCGTGTCATCACAAACGGCAGGCGAAGTGCTGGCCGGCGCCGAATATCTGGAGCGTGTGATTGAGCTCGACCGCCGCCAGCCCGAATTCACCACCACCTTCGCAGACTATCTCAACCGCCGGGTCAACTCCGACCGGGTAAGCCGGGGGCGGAAGCTACTGGACCAACACGAAGAACTGCTTGAACGCGTCACTCGCAAAACGGGCGTGCCCGCCCCCTACCTTGTGGCGTTCTGGGGCCTGGAAACCAACTTCGGTTCCTACTTTGGCAAGATGTCGGTGCCCAGCTCACTTGCCACCCTCGCGTGTGACGAACGTCGCAGCCAGTTCTTCACCGAACAGTTGATTGCAGCCCTCAGGATTGTCGACGAGGGCGCCATCCCCGCCGAACAGATGGAAGGCTCCTGGGCCGGTGCCATGGGGCATGTGCAGTTCATGCCAACGGTCTTCCTGCGCCATGCGGTGGATGGCGACGGCGATGGCAAGCGCGATCTGTGGAACAGCTTGCCGGACGCGATGATGTCAGCCGGCCACTTTCTGCAGGATCTCGGTTGGAATGGCGACTACCGCTGGGGGCGGGAGGTTCTTCTGCCCGCGGAATTTGATTACAGCCTGGCCGACGGCCGCAAGCTGCCTCTGGAACAATGGCGAACCCTGGGCGTAACCGACGCCTTCGGCAACAAACTGGCGAACGAGCCCATCGAAGCCGCGCTGGTGGTCCCTGCAGGGCACCGTGGGCCTGCGTTTCTGGCCTACAAGAATTTTAATGTGATCATGGGGTGGAACCGCTCCGAATTCTACGCCATCGCGGTCGGACATCTGGCGGACCGCATCGCTGGCGCCGGCAAACTGCAGACCCCGCCGCCGGAGGACATGCCAGCCTTGTCACGGAACAATATCCTTACTCTTCAAGAAGCGTTGAACGAGCAGGGGTTTGATACCGGGAAACCGGACGGTATCCTTGGCCCCAACACACGCTCGGCTATTCGCGGCTACCAGTCAGAAAATGGCCTCGTTGCCGACGGCTACCCCGGCGACACGGTTCTCGATGCCTTGGGGGTAGACCTGACACCTGAAACCTCCGGGAGCGATACCTGACAGCCATCTGCCGACCATCTGGGGCGTGATCCGACAACCGATTCCGCGCATAATACCTGCCGGACTTAACTGACAAGGTGTCATCCCGATGGATTCGATTACCCAGGCGGCACTGGGCGCCTCGCTGGCCGGTGCCGTTGCCGGAAAAACCCTTGGCCGTTCAGCCCTGCTGGTCGGTGCCGTTCTCGGCACCCTTCCCGATCTGGACGTCATCATTGATTACGGCACGGCGGTCGCCAACTTCACCCAGCACCGCGGATTCAGCCACTCGCTGTTTGTCCTGCTGCCGCTGTCCGTATTGCTGGCCTTTGCACTCCATCGGTGGCGCCCCCATCTCGGCTACGGGCGTTGGTTTGCCCTCACCGCGCTTGTGCTTATGACGCACCCCCTGCTTGATGCCTTTACCACCTACGGAACCCAGTTGTTCTGGCCTATCGGCCCACCGGTGGCCATCAGCAGCATTTTCATTATCGACCCGCTTTATACCCTGCCGCTACTGGTCGGCATCACGGCGTTCCTGATCCGCGGGCCACAAACCAGCGCCATCATGGCCGGCCTGCTTCTTTCAACGCTTTATCTGGGGTGGAGTGCAACGGCGCAACAGATCATCCAGGAACGGGTTGGCCCCACGCTCGCCGAGGAAGGCCTGGAAGATGCCCCACGGCTGGTTCAGCCGATGCCTTTCAATACCGTACTGTGGCGAGTGACCGTTGTGGGTGAGGAAAAACGGGTGGAAATCGTGACCGGATTCCTGGATGGCAACGGCCCCGTTACGGTGGAACACTTCCCCCGTGAACCCAGCCTGGCAAAGGCCGCCACGTCATTACCCGAGGGCCAGCGATTGGACTGGTTTACGCGTGGTTTCCTGCACTACGACATGGATGGCGATCGGCTCACGGCGACCGATATCCGCCTGGGTATCCCCGGGGCGCACCCCTTCACCTTCATACTCGCAAAGTACAATGGCGACCGTCTTGAGCCAGAGCCCAGTTCACAACTGGAACGTCCGGCGATTGGTGGAGAACTTCTCGGCGTGCTCTGGTCGCGACTGACGGGCTCCGCCGAGGTACTGTGCCTTGCCAGCCTGACACTCCCGCCGCCTGGAGAGGGCTGTACCTGAGCATGCGACTGGATTATTTCGTTGCCAATGCGACCACTCTGTCGCGCCGCGATGCGAAAAAAGCCATCAGTACAGGCCGAGTCCGGATGGATGGGCAGACCTGTCGCAAACCCGCCTCCCCTGTGGACGCAGACACCCAGGTTTCCCTCGATGAGCAGCCGCTGTCACTGCCTGGCGAGCGGTACCTGATGCTGTACAAGCCCGATGGTGTGATCAGTGCCACCACCGACAGTCAGCAGCCCACGGCGCTGGACCTGCTGCCCGCAGACGTTCGTCACGGGCTCCACATCGCCGGGCGGCTGGACGCCGACACCACCGGGCTCCTGCTGCTGACCACCGATGGCCAATGGTCACACCGCATCACCTCCCCGCGGGTGGAATGCCCCAAGACCTACCGCGTGAGTCTCGCCGAACCCATTAATGACCTCGCCATCACGCAACTGCAACAGGGTGTATTACTGCACGGTGAGTCACGGCCCACCAGACCTGCCGATGTCCACTCGCTCAGTGCCCGGGAAATTGACCTGACGTTGTCGGAAGGGCGTTACCACCAGGTCAAAAGAATGCTTGCGGCGGTAGGCAACCATGTGACGGGATTGCATCGATGGCGTGTCGGCACCCTTGTGCTCGACGATTCACTGGCGCCGGGACACTACCGGGAACTGACCGCTGAGGAAGTGAACAGCCTGGGCTGATCAGGTGCGCTCGAAGCGCTGGGCCTTCAGGTTCTTGCGCACGGAACCGGCCTCGAACACCTCGCCGTTCATGGCGATATAAACCCCGTGAGGCAATAGCTGGACCGCTGCCCATGCATAGCCGATATTGAAAACCGCGTCGCTCCGGCGCATCCGTGCCGGTTGCATGGCACCAAACAACACAATAGTTTTCCCTTTCACCGACAGCAGCTCTCTGGCGGTTTCCGGCATGGTATCGGTACCGTGGGTGATCAGTACGCGCTCAGCGTTACACTGACTGACGGCTGTTCTGATGATCTCCCGCTCCCTGTCCGTGATTTCCAGACTGTCCTTGCGCAGCAAACCGTTCAGGGTATAGCCGTCATGGATGTTGGACTCCGCCAACAGCTCCGCAATCAGGCTATCGCCAATCTCAAACTCGCTGTTGGCATCGAAATACACCTTGTCGATGGTGCCGCCGGTGGTGAATATCTCAATCATACGCTGCGTTCCCGATTCGCCAGAGGTCAGTTCACGCTCACGGATGCGCCATCCGAAGCGGCATAAGCTGCGTTCTTTTTCCGCTCATACGCACGCGCGGCCGCAGCAACACTGCCACCGGCGCCGGTGGTCAGCCATCGTTTGATCCGGCCCGCATCCCCCATCGGTGAACGGGTGCCCAGAGAATCAAGCAGCACCGTTACCAACGGCTTGCCATCCAGTTCAAACAGCATAACGAGGCAACGGCCAGCTTCGGACAGATAGCCCGTTTTACTGATCCCCACGCCCCAACTGTCACGATGAACCAGGACATTGGTATTCCCGAACGCCAGTCGATATCTGGGTTGGCGGAACTGGGCGGTGAAATAGCGGGTGGTGGAATACTCCCGTATCTGTGGGTATTGGCTGGCCGCCCTGACCAGGCGAACCAGATCCGCCGCGGTGGAACGATTGTCAACCGACAACCCAGTGGGATCCACGAAGGTTGTTTTCAGCATTCCCAACTCAACGGCCTTGGCATTCATCGCTTCGATAAAGGCGTCATACCCACCGGGATGGTGTCTTGCCAGGGTATGGGCCGCAAAATTCTCTGACGACATCAGTGCAATACGCAGTACGTCAGAGCGTCTGAGCTCGGAGCTCACGCGAATACGGGTATAGGCGTTGGCGGGGGCGGGGATGTGGCGTTCCCGGAAGTCCAGCCATTCAGTCAGGGGCTCGCCGGACTCCATCACCACCAGCGCGGTCATCAACTTGGTGATTGAGGCAATGGGCACCCGCCGATCCGCATTCTTGCCATAGACCAAGCCGTCACCGTCGGCGTAGGCCACCGCTGCGTTGACAGAGGCCAGTTGCAACTCAGACCTCTCAATTGCCATAGCGGGTGAAACACTCATCAAGCACAGGACTGTCAACGCCAGGACAATGGCCGTTCGGATCATTGGTCAAACCTTATTATGTGTTATTCCGGTATCACCTTATTATTATACCAGCCAAAACAGCACCTGGCTCAGGGCTTGTCCGTCACTGCGCCTTCCGAGGCGGAGCTTACGGTGCGCGCGTATTTGGCCAGCACCCCGCGGGTAAACCTGGGAGCCGGTGCCGTCCATGCCTGTCGGCGGCGCTCCATTTCCTGCTCCGAAACATCCAGCTCAATACGGTTGGCCACCGCATCAATGGTGATGGTGTCACCATTTTCCACCAGCGCAATCGGGCCCCCTTCGGCGGCTTCCGGTGTAATATGACCAACCACGAAACCGTGGCTGCCACCGGAAAAACGCCCATCGGTAATCAACGCCACATCGCTGCCCAGGCCCTTGCCCATGATGGCCGAGGTAGGCGTCAGCATTTCCCGCATGCCCGGGCCGCCTTTGGGCCCCTCAAACCGGATCACCAACACATCCCCGGCCACAACAGTGCCGTCCATGATCCGCTCCTGGGCCTCTTCCTCAGACTGGAACACCCGTGCACGACCAGTGAAATGAGTGCCCTCCTTGCCGGTGATCTTGGCCACCGCACCAGTGGGCGCCAGGTTGCCGTAAAGGATACGCAGATGACTATCCGCCTTGATGGGGTCATCAAAGGCATGAATGATGTCCTGGCTTGCCGGGTACGGAGCCACGTCTTTCAGGTTGTCCGCCAGTGTCTGGCCGGTGACCGTCATGCAGTCGCCATGGAGCATGCCACGGTCGAGCAACATCTTCATCAACGGCTGGATACCGCCAATGGCCACCAGTTCTGACATCATGTAGTGACCGCTGGGGCGCAGGTCCGCCAGCACAGGAACCCGCTTGCCGATTTCCACGAAGTCATCCAGCGACAAGTCAACGCCAACGGTACTGGCCATGGCAATAAGGTGCAGCACCGCGTTGGTGGAGCCACCCAGGGCAATCACCACGGTGATGGCATTCTCGAACGCCTCACGGGTCATGATGTCCGATGGCTTCAGGTCCTTCTCCAGCAGGTTGAGCACTGCCGCGCCCGCCGCCCTGCAGTCTGCCGCCTTGGTTTCGGAAATAGCGTTCTGGGCAGAACTGCCCGGCAGGCTCATGCCCATGGCTTCGATCGCCGAGGCCATGGTGTTGGCGGTGTACATCCCGCCGCAGGAGCCTGGGCCCGGAATCGCGGTTTCCTCGATCTGTTTGACCTCAATCAGGTCCAGATCACCTCGGGCATGGGCACCCACCGCCTCGAACACAGAGATGATGTCGGTGTGATTCTCGCCGGGCATGATGGTGCCGCCATAGACAAATACCGACGGCCGGTTCAGCCGCGCCAGGCCCATCATGCAGCCGGGCATGTTCTTGTCGCAGCCGCCGATGGCAACCAGGCCATCAAAACCTTCACAACCAGCCACGGTTTCAATGGAGTCGGCAATGACTTCCCGCGACACCAGGGAGTACTTCATACCCTCGGTGCCGTTGGCGATGCCGTCCGATACCGTGATGGTGTTGAACGTCAGGCTCTTGCCCCCGGCCTCATCGGCACCAGCGGCGGATTCCTCCGCCAGTTGGTTGATGTGCATATTGCAGGGCGTCAGGTTGCTCCAGGTCGAGGCAATACCAATCTGGGGTTTGCGGAAGTCTTCATCGGTAAACCCCACGGCCCGCAACATGGCGCGGCTTGCCGACTTGCCCAGGCCGTCGACCACGGGCGCGGAATAACGGCGGCGTTTGTCTTCTGTCATTACTGTGCTCTCCTGAATGTCCGGTTAGCCCGGCCTTGTTTCTGTCATTAACAAAAGACTGTCAGAAACGCCCGGCGACAGCAATACAACGCCCCAGGCAATACCTTACGCCCTTCTGCTCAGAAGCATCAGTGAACCTTTGCCAGTCGCTCACGGTTATCGGAAATAGCAATTTGCCTTGTGCAGGGTCAGGGCTTACTATCACGCACCTTTTTGGTGCAAATGATTCAGGTTAACGAGAGAGCAATGGGACGCAGAAACGAACGACTGCGCTGGCAGTTAGCCAGTGGTCTGCTAAAGGTGTTTCATCTTGAACAGCTGACGAACCGATACAGCCGCCGAACTGTAATGGCGGGGTTTAGCCTGATCAACGGCACACTGAGTATCGCGCTTGTTTCCTTTATCGCACTGGTTACTCAGGAAGCCTTCATATTCCCGTCGCTTGGCGCCACGGCGTTTATACTGTTCCACGTTCCGCTCGCGGAACCGGCCTCTCCGCGCAATACCTTTTGCGGCCACCTCATCGGTGCGTTGATGGGGCTGTTCAGTCTTCATATTTTTGGTCTACAGGACCAGGCCTCCGCATTTTTACACGGAGTCGATCTGCCAAGGGTCGGCGCTTCGGCTTTATCCCTCGGCCTGACCGGCTGCCTGATGGTACTATTCCGTGTCGTGCATCCGCCGGCCGGAGCCACTGCGCTTATCGTATCACTCGGCCTGATGCCTGATCCGGCACAACTGCCCGTCCTGATGGCTGGCGTTTGCCTGCTTCTGGCACACGCTTATTGCATGAACAGGCTGTCGGGCATTCCCTATCCGGTTTGGTCTGCAACGAAATCCACCCCATCGACTGGAGCAGTATCGAGTCCATGAGAATCATCATCCGCTATTTTTTCCGTACCCTTCGGCTGATCCTGACCCCCTTCATGCTGATCAGCGAGAAGTTGAGCACACCCAAGGGCATCACGCGCACGCCTGACGCACAGGCAAAGGTGGACAGTGCCTGCGAAGACCTCGCGCTTTACCAGTTCACGGCCTGCCCGTTCTGCATCAAGGTCCGCAAGGAAATTGCGCGCCTGGGCCTCAACATCGAAACCCGTGACGCACAGCATGACGGCGAACGCCGCTCAGAGCTGGAAGCCGGCGGCGGTCACGTCAAGGTGCCCTGCCTGCGAATTCGGCAGGATGACGGCAAGGATCAGTGGCTGTACGAATCCAACGACATCAAACTGTGGTTGCAACGGCAATTCGAACCCGCCGCCTGAATCATTCGGCAGCGGGTTTACAGATGCCGTCAACCGGGCGTTACCAGTGAACGGTTGCCAGGCCCCGGCAAGGTCTGCCGCGCAGCATTGCGACCACTGACAATCTCGTAGTTACGGTCTTTGACGGTGCTGACGAAGCGCCAGTCCGCCCTCGCCTCGTCGGGCGTAAATGTCACCAGCATATAGCCCCGCTGGTTCACGTTCAGGTAGTCGAGATCGTCCACCAGAAGCTCAATAGCCGCCTCGGCATCGGGTATGGTCGCTTCAGGCAACTGGAGATAGTCTTCAAGACCGGGGGAAGAAACCCCCGGCGTGGCGAACTCCACACCCACCTGGTCACCATTGCCGGTTTTCAGGTTGCTGGCCCAGGCGTTGTGGGTATCCCCGGCCAGTACCACGAGGTTCTTTTGTAGTTGCCTCGCCGTTTCCAGGATCACCTCTCGTTCCACGTAGTAGCCGTCCCAGGCGTCCAGGTTGTATGGCAGCACGGTTTCAATTCGGGCAATTTCCTCGTCGGTCAACGAGGGATCTCCAGCCAGGTAGCGACCCTTGAGGCCAGCCAGCTCCGCGAACAGGGGCGGCAACACAGATGGGTCAGGGTTGATGATGCCGGCCAGCAGCTCCGCGGGCAGCGTCATCCGTCCCATCAACACCTGCTGCCCCAGCACCTGCCAGGTGGCGGTTGAAGTTGCCAGCGCATTCTCAAGCCAAAGCCGCTGCTCCGCACCCAGCATGGTACGGTTCGGGTCGCCTACATCTGCAGCAAACCGGGCCGCGTCAATGCCATCCTGGGTCAGGTAATCAGTGTAAGCCAGTTGCTCGTCGCGGCCGATGATCCGTGTATCCAGCATGTGCAGGTCCACCAGGTCGCCAAAGCGGAAGCTGCGGGAGATGGTTTCCTGGTCTCCGTCCGTGACCGGCCGGATCGGCATCCATTCAAAGTAGGCCCGCAGGGCATCGAGTTTACGGTCACTGAAATCACCCTCATCGGCGTTGTGGTTCTCAGCCCCGTTCCTCCAGGTGTCGTTGGCTACTTCGTGGTCATCCCAGACCGTGATGAACGGCACCTTGCGGTGCAACTCCCTCAAATGATCATCGCCCCGGTAAATCGCGTAGCGATGGCGGTAATCCTCCAGAGTAATGAGCTCACGGTTATTCGACGCAGGGAACGTACGGCCCATGGCTTCTGCCTGCGCCGCGCCATAGCTATCCGGGTCGCTGTCATACTCATAGAGATAATCCCCCAGATGCAACACGGCATCCAGGTTATCCAGGCCCGCGATTTCCCGATACACGTTGAAGTAGCCGGCGGGGTAATTGGAGCAGGACACCACCGCGAACCTCACCTGGCTCACCGCACCCTCTGGAAGGGTCTGCGTCATACCGGTCGGGGAGGTGCTTCTGGCGGTGCGGAAACGATAGTAATAGCGCTGACCTGGCATCAGGCCCCGAACATCCACCTTGAAGGTGTAGTCGTGCTGAGCCGAGGCGCGCGAGCGACCGGAATGAGTCATGCTCCGGAAATCAGCGTCGGTAGAGACTTCCCAGGCGATGTCCACGTCCCGCCCGGCATCGTCGTCCGGTACGGCACGAGTCCAGAGGATCACGCCATCCTGCAGGGGGTCGCCACTGGCGACGCCCTGGGAGAAGCGGATATCACGTTTGTCGCTGCTGTCGAGTACGCATCCGGCCAACCCTGTGGATATGGCGACATCCTGAATAGCAAATCACGACAGGCCGGGCAAACCCGCTACCCTTCGACGAAAATCGGCCCCATGCCATAGTTCCAGAGGATGACGGAGCCCACACGGGTTGACACCAGAATGACCAGGGCGACGGTCAACAGGGCACCAGCGTACATCACCGCTTGGCCCTTCGGGATACCCATGACAATCGGCAAGCCATCGTACATCAGCCAGGCGCCATAACAGGCTGCCGCCAGGAAGACCAGAGCATTGAACCAGGGCACCGGATAGAGCAACGCAAAACCGGCCAGGAACAGCGGCGTGCAGGAATACGACGCCAACGCAATGCCGTTAGAAGGAACGGTCTCTTCATGGGCGCCATACGTCCGGGCCATCCAGTTGATGGCGAACCCCAGGGCGAACACGCCCACCAGCATGGCCAGATAGGTCAGGATGCTTAGCTGTATTGCACTGACTTCCGTGAGCTTTATGACACGCTCACCGCTCACCGTCCAACCGAAATGGGCCGTGGAGATGTAGGCACAGATCGGCGCTATCGCGCCAAGCAACAGCACATAGGCAACATAGAGCCGCCGGGGAGGCGCGTGTTCCTTGCGGATTTCGGCCCACTCGGCATCGGGATGGGTGAACAGACCAAATGCGTGATTCAGGAGCATGGCTTTACCCCCCTTGAGGTAATTTTGTTATTGGTTGAATGGATACGCCTCACGGGCCTGGAAAGATCAGGCCACGCTACCATCAACTATAGCTTAGAAACGCAAGTGTTAAAGCCACCTTGTCTTTTATTGCCAATCACTTCCCGACAAAACCTTACGCTTTTCTCGGGTCGGTATCGGCGACAAGCGGCTGATCGCGATTCTGGTCCCGGAACCCCAGCAGGCTCTCAATGCCCGTGAAATCCACCAGATCCCGAAAATCGATCCAGTCGACCAGACAGTAGAGGCAAATCGCCGGGTAGTCCCATTGGGCGAACTGACCGTCGTCCACCATGGCCGCCAGGGTTCTGAACGTCATCATGATGCGTTCACGCTGGAGGTTGAACAACATCAGGTCTTCGTTGGTATCGATGCCTGAACGTGCCGACAACAGCAGGATCACCGCAGAGTCGTTAGCGGCGTCAATCAACGTCAGCTGGTTTTCCTGGTCCCAGGTCAACGGCACCATGCCCTGCTTTTCGCTGAGGTAGCGGGCAATTACCCGGGAATCGTACACCTCCTGATTGTCGTCGATCAGCATGGGAATCTTCAGCGCCGGGTTGTTGCGCCGGAGCTCATCCCTGCCCTGACCATAGATGTCGAGGTTCACGAATTCATAGTCACTATCATCCAGTAGCAGCCTGATACGACGAACATAAGGGGAGGTGGTGGAACCGATCAGTTTCATGAAATCTCCTTGTTTGAATGATGTTAATGTCAGAGCAGGTTTTCAGGATCTGCAAATTTATAGCCTGTGGACTCCGCCACCTCGCGGAAGGTGACCTTGCCCTGGAACACATTGAGGCCATTGCGCAGATGCGGATCGTCCTTCATCGCCCTTTCCGGTCCCTTGTTGGCCAGGGCGACGATAAACGGCAGTGTTACATTATTCAGTGCCAGAGTGGAGGTTCTTGCCACCGCACCCGGCATATTGGCGACACAATAATGCACCACCCCATCCACGATGTAGGTGGGCGCGTCGTGCGTGGTGGGTTTCGAGGTTTCGGTACAGCCACCCTGATCAATGGCCACATCCACGATCACGCTGCCTTCTGGCATACGGCTGACCATGTCACGGGTTACCAGCTTGGGTGCGGACGCGCCTGGAATCAGCACACCACCGATGACCAGGTCTGACTCGGTCACCGTCTCTTCCAGGGTCGCTGCGGTTGAGAACAACGTGCTAATACGATTGCCATAGAGATGGTCGAGATTTCTCAATACGTCCATATTTCGGTCCAGGACCGTTACGTGCGCCCCCAGGCCGATGGCCATGGCGACCGCATTCTGCCCCACCACACCACCGCCAATCACGGTTACCTTCGCTGGGCTCACACCCGGCACACCGCCAAGAAGTACACCCCGACCGCCAAGGGATTTTTCCAGGCAGTGGGCACCAGCCTGAATCGACATTCGCCCCGCCACTTCTGACATAGGGGCCAGTAACGGCAGTCGCCCGTGGCTGTCGGTGACCGTTTCATAGGCAATACAGGTCGCCCCTGATGCTACCAGGTCATCGGTCTGGGCCTGATCCGGCGCAAGGTGCAAATAGGTGAAGAGAGTCTGGCCGGGCTGCAACAAGACCCGTTCGTCCGCCTGGGGCTCCTTGACCTTGACGATCATGTCGGCTGCCTCGAACACAGCCGTTCCGCTATCCAGAATCTCGGCCCCGGCCTTCACATAATCATCGTCCGTGAAGCCGATGGCAGCGCCAGCATCTCTCTCAACATACACCTTATGGCCGTGGTCACACAGCTCGTGAACCGCCGCCGGTGTCATTCCCACCCGGTACTCGTGATTCTTGATCTCCTTCGGTACGCCGATCTTCATGCCTGACCCCTTGAATCCGTCGGGTAAACGATGTCTCATCGGGTAAAGTGTAGTAAAAAGGTCTGACACCGGCAGTAGCAATTGAATGCATCGGTTTGATGGGCCTCGGCGTAAAACCCGAAGCAATCCACGCAATCGACCCAAATGGAGCAGGAACCAATGAATAGATACAGGCACGCCCTGGCAGCAACCCCGCTCTCACTCGCAGTAGTCCTTACTCTGGCAAGCGGACAGGTGACAGCCGATATGCAGACAGAAACTGTGGAATACACCGTAAACGGCGAAACGTTTACCGGCTACATGGCTTACGACGACGAAGCAGAAGGCAAGCGCCCCGGTGTTCTGGTGGTTCACGAATGGTGGGGGCACAATGAGTTTGCCCGTGAACAGGCGGAAAAGCTGGCAGCCGCCGGCTACACGGCGTTTGCGCTGGATATGTATGGCTCGGGCAAACTCGCCGAGCACCCCGAAGACGCGCAGGCCTTTATGAAGGAGGCGACCAAGGATATTGATCAGGTCAAGGCTCGCTTCATGGCCGCCAGGGAGTTGCTCGCGAAGCACGACAGTGTCGACGGCAGCAAGATTGCCGCCCAGGGTTATTGCTTCGGCGGTGCCGTGGTACTGAACATGGCACGCCTGGGTGTGGATCTTGATGCCGTGGTCAGCTATCACGGCGCGCTGGGCAGCCCCATCAAGGCCGAAGCCGGCAAGGTCCAGCCGCGGATTCACGTCTACACCGGTGGCGCAGACAAGATGGTGCCCTCGGATCAGGTGTCCGGCCTGGTGAAAGAAATGCAGGATGCCGAAGCCGATCTAACCCTGGTCAGCTTTCCCGGTGTCATGCACTCGTTTACCAATCCTGGAGCGGATAAGGTCGCCGAGGAATTCAATATGCCCATCGCCTATGACGAGCAGGCTGCCAAACGTTCTTGGGAGGGCACCCTGCGGCTCTACGAAGACGTTTTCAACGACTGATCGTTATCTGTCCTTCAGAGGGCACCTTCTATGGTGCCCTTCACTTCTTCCTGAACTTCCCTCACCTCACGTCCGGCGGTGGCTACCGGCGGATGAACAATAATCTCGATCAGACCTGGCGAGAATACCGCGGTTCCCTTGGGGAGTCTGTCATGGGAGCCCCGGATCGTCACCGGGAGAACGGGGAGTTCACCGTCGCGGGCAATCACAAACCCGCCTTTCTTGAAGGACAGCAAGTTGCCATCCCGGGATCGGGTGCCCTCGGGAAACATCAGGATGCTGGTACCTTCGGGCAACTGGGCGACGCCGCGTTTGATACTTTCCAGGGCATCACTGCCCCGGGAGCGATCGATGAACAGGTTACGCGAGGTTTCCAGCGCCAGGCCAAATAATGGCACCTTACGCAGCTCTTTCTTGATCACCCAGCGGTATTGCAGTCCCAATGCCAGCACCAGGGCCGGGGGATCAAAATAGGACGCATGGTTGCTGAGGATAACGTAGCGCTGGGCCGGGTCGATGTGCTCGCGTCCGCTGACTTTCAGCCGGATACCGGTGAGTTTGAGCATGCACCAGGCGTATACCTGGGTGCCGTGAAAGGCGGCGTTGCCGCTACGGCCGGCAAGAGCGGCGACAACAATGGGCAGGAACAGGATCAGCGTGAGCAGCGCAGCCCAAAACAGGATCCAGACAGCTTTGAGGGTGTTCAACATAGCAGGCCCTGAGCAAACTGACAGTTAGGCGATCGCCCGGCGGCAGGGGATAAAAGATGTCGCATTGGGGTGGGAATCACAAAATCCACTCACATCGAGTAGGGTGAGGCGACACCGCCTCATCCCTCTCACAGAACCGTACATACGGGCCACGTATACGGCTCATGCCATTAACTTACCCCGAACTCGGGAACAGTGATGCCGGTTTTGACCTTCGTAAGATCCATCAACTTCAGGTCATTGTGCAAGTAGGTGTTGGGCAGGGCCAGACTGGCCAGTGGGGACGCCGCATTGCGCCAGCTTTGCATCTTGATGTGCCGGAACGGGGGCTTGTAGCCCAACTGTTTCAGCCTCCGATGCAGCCGGCTCGGCTTCTTCCACTGCTTGAGCTGGATGCAGCGCAGTCGCCGCCTTAACCAGCTCATCACCTGCTTCAGCACCCGCGCGCAGTTTGCCACCCGGAAGTAGCTGGCAAAGCCCCGTAGCACCGGGTTCAGCTCGCGGATGATCGCCGCAAGCCCGATGCCCCGGTTTCGCTTCGTCAGCGCTTTCAGCGTCTGCTTGAGCTTCACCACCTTCTTGTCCTGGATGCGGGTGTAGTTCATGTGGATCACCACGCCCAGGAACTTCACCCCCTCATCGCTGTGGGCGATGTGGGTTTTGGTGGCGTTAACCGTCAGCTTCAGCTTCCCTTCCAGGTAGCTTTGGGCCACCCGTAACGCATTCTCCGCGCCCGCTCGTGAACCGCACAGGATCAGGATGTCGTCCGCATAGCGGACGATCCGGTGACCCCGCGCCTTCATGAACTGGTCGAAGGCGTCCAGATAGAACGTTCGCAATCAGCGGACTGATCACGCCGCCCTGCGGGCTTCCCAGCTCCGTGTCTTCAAGGTGGTACCCCACCATCACCCCGCTTTCCAGACACTGGCGCAACAGTGACAGAACACTGCCGTCCGTGATCCGTTGGCGGAACTGGCGGATGATCAGATCGTGGTTTAACGTGTCGAAGCATTTCGACAGGTCCATATCCACAACCCAGTCACGACGGTAGCGGCGGATGAACCGCTCCGCCTTGCCAATGGCATGGTGACCACTGCGTCCCGGACGGTACCCGTAGCTCGACGGGTGGAAGTCCGGCTCGAAGATCGGTTCGATGATGCTGCGCAACGCCTGTTGCACCACCCGGTCCCGAACCGTCGGAATGCCCAGCAGACGCTCACCGCCGTCATCCTTGGCGATGGCTACGCGTCTGACTGGCTGCGCCCGATAGCGCTTTTCCTTCAGCTCGAGCAACAGGCACGACAGCTCCACCTCCAGATCCGCCTCAAACGCACTCAGGCTCTGCCCATCGATTCCGGCCGCGCCCTTGTTGCGTTTGATGTGTCTGAAGGCTTCATACAGGCGCTGTTTTGACAGCAATTGCCCGTACAGACTGTAGTATTTCCTCATGCCTGCTCATCTCTGTGGTGACGGCTTCGAGGATCGGTCTGGCTGCCGGTCTGTTTCAAGCAATCCGTCCGGGTACTAGCACTCTGGCAATCTGCCGCCACGGTATCGCTTTACTCCCTTGCCCGGAGAACACCGAAGCCACTACGTTCCCGCAGCACCTCAATGCACGTCCCTGCCCCGTCGGGCAGCTTGTGAGCGCAGCGTCCACCTGTTCGCTCGTCGTCCGTCACTCTCGTTAATGACTTCCGCCCTTCGCATCCGACCAGAGCTTTTGACCCTGGCCGGTCCGCTGAACCTCCGTCAGCGGTCGTTCCGGTTTTGTCCTCCACGCTGTTACCAGGCTTCTCAGGCCGGAACTTCCTCACTACTACGGCATCATCTGCCACCTCGCACCGACTGCGGCCTCGGCTTTCGCCTTGCGCCACAGCCTCCGGCGTCGCCGGATTCGGTGTCAGGCTTCCCCGGTTACTGCACCGGCTCCCTGTTAACGATGCCACCCTCAAGCACAGCCCAGGTCTGACTGAGTATCGGGCTTCGCGTTATTTTGCACGCTGACCCACCTGGACTGCCGAAACAGGTTCACTTGCGTTGTGTACCGTTAACTTCCTATGGCTTCCTTCAGACCCCACCGTTGGCCAGTGACGCCCTTGCCAGTCGGATTGTCTTCCCCTCAGTCGGGGTGACGCCACCTTCTTTCAGATGGCCGGGTTTGCCGGCTTCGCCGGGCAATCGAGTAGGAGGGGGAGTTACCTCCCCCGTCCTCTCACACCACCGGGCATACGGTTCCGTACCACGGCGGTTCATGGTCGGCTCTGAAGCCGAGTCATCGTATCCAGCAAGCTTACCAGAGACAGACGGTCGAATACCCTCTTAGGCAGGGCCGCGTTCATATGAGTCGCGCCACTGTTCCACCAGGGTCCACGACCATTGGTCGCGCTCCTCCAAGCCCTTATCTCAGTCAAGCCTAGCCGTACCAGGTTGCGGGCCCGCGTGCGGGTCCGCTTCCACTGCTGCCACAGGATCAGGCGAAGCCGCCGTCTTATCCAGCCATCCAGGGCTTCGACCGAACGCTTCGAGGCGGTCAGGCGATAGTAATTTGCCCAGCCTCTCAGCACCGGGTTCAGGTTCCGGATGGTGGTCGTCAACGACTGTCCCCGTGACCGTTTCAGCAGGGGGCGAAGCTTGGCCATGAAGGCCTTCAGGCTTTTGGGCGCGACTCTCAACCGGACCTGACGTTTATGCCAGCTCACGCTGTAACCCAGAAAGCTCCGACGCCAGGGGCGGTCCACGGCGCTTTTCACCGTATTCACCTTCAGGCGCAAGCGCGTTTCCAGGAAGTGGGTAATACTGGCCATCACCCGTTCGCCGGATCTTTTGCTGCTGACGTAAATGTTGCAGTCGTCCGCATAGCGGCAGAACCGGTGTCCCCGCCGCTCCAGCTCCCGATCCAGTTCGGTCAGGAGCACGTTAGAGAGCAAGGGCGACAGGGGGCCGCCTTGCGGCGTGCCTTCCCGTCTCGGGCTGACCAGTCCTCCTTCGAGCATGCCGGCTTGCAGGTAACGCCGGATCAGGGTGAGTATCCGCCGGTCGGCTATGCGACAAGCCAGCAGGCTCATCAGCACATCGTGGTTGACCCGGTCAAAGAACTGGGCCAGATCCAGATCGACCACCCAGCGGTGGCCGTCGTTGATGTGTTGCTGCATCGCCTTGACCGCCTGGTGGGCACTTCGACCGGGGCGGAACCCATAGCTGTGATCCGAGAAGGTCGGCTCCAGCATCGGGCTCAGTGTTTGGTGAAGTGCTTGCTGGATCAGGCGATCCTGCACCGTCGGAATACCCAGTATCCGTTCCCCGCCTTGCGGCTTGGGGATGCTGACCCGGCGTACCGGTTGAGGATGGTAGTCTCCGGCCAACAGCCGCTCGCGCAGTGTTGGCCAATGCTGTTGCAGGTGGCCCTTCAGGGCTGTTACCGGCATCTGATCGACGCCAGCCGCCCCTTTGTTGGACACCACCCGCTGATACGCACGCATCAGGTTCGGGCGCTCAAGCACCTGCTCCATCAGCGCGTTCGGCTCCGCGTTCGTCCACGGGTGAGCCCCCGCGCCTGCCTCGACACGGGCCTCAGTACCTGCCGGGTTCCGCCCAACCCCTTCCTGAATGCCCTGACCCATCCGGGTCGCTTCTGTCTTCATAAGCACATCACGAGAACTCACCGTCTACTAACGGCCAACCATGTTCGGTCCTTCAGTACGCGGTAACGCACCTACTATGACCTCGGCTGAGTTCTGGCTCCCCATCCCCACCTCTCGCGAAGTGAGTAGCACAGCGGCAGAGAACCAGACTTCCCAGGGTAAGACGCGTGACCTTCACACTTATGCCAGCCGCATTTACGTCCACACCTTCCGTGCAAGTACAGGGCTTTGACGATAGTTGACGCCTTACCCGGTGTGACCGCCTCATATGCGATTTCTGTTCGTCAGGCCAGTGCTTTGCCTGCGGCTTCCTTCAGATTCCATCTCACGATGGACACCCTTGCCGTCCGGCTAGTGGTTCCCCTTGCCGGGTCCACAGGGGACTTGCACCCCCAAGTCATCCGGCCAGCACCACCTGTACCGGAACAGCGCCCGTCAAGGCGCTACGCGCCATGCCTGGCGCACAACAAAAAAAGGCAGCCGAGGCTGCCTTTTTGGCGGTGCCCTACTATCCGTTAGATAGCAGTAACGTTTTCCGCCTGAGGACCTTTCTGGCCCTGGGTAACGGTGAACTCAACCTGCTGGCCTTCTGCCAGGGTCTTGAAGCCGCTGCCCTGAATTGCGCTGTAGTGAACGAATACGTCCGGGCCGCCTTCACGAGTGATAAAGCCAAAGCCTTTTGCTTCGTTGAAGAACTTAACAGTGCCGGTAGTAGTAGACATACTTAAACTTCCTGAAATCAATCATTTTATCTTGCCGCCAGGCCATCGTCGTGATGCCTGATCAGCGTTTACGGAAATACAGAATTCGCGGAATCAAAAACAGGACGGTCACTACTAACTGCGGAGGTACGTCTTATTCATGAAAGCTTTACTGAATCTTTCCTACGAAAATAACTTTACTCTTTGTTTTTCGGATTGCCAAGCGTATTTTTAATTTATTGCGTACGTAGTGTTACCCATTATCCCCGGACCAGACCGAAGGTGTAAATTCCCAGCGCTGTCATGAGGATAGAGCCAACAACATGGGCGAGAATTCCAGCCAGGGCCATGCTCCATTTGCCTTCCTGGATAGCGGAAAGCATTTCCAGGGAGAAGGTGGAGAAGGTGGTCAGGGCGCCGCAAAGGCCGGTAATGGCAAACAGGCGCCACTCCGGTGCCAACGAAGTGCCATGAACGAAATAGCCAATAAGCAGGCCAACAAGCCAGCCGCCGGAGAGGTTGGCGGCGAGGGTGCCGTAGGGAATGGCGTGGTAGCTGCTGTTGAGCCAAAGGCCCAGGGCCCATCTCAGGTTGGCGCCGATGACGGCTCCGGTGCTTACCGCCAGGATTGATAGCCACATTCCCAAATTACCTCATGATTTGGTGACTGCCGGATGTTGCCATCCGGCGTCCCTCAATCCAAACCCCTATACCGTCTGTCAGGCCGGGTTGTGGTCGATCAGCGTGTCCTTGTTGCGGGCGAACTCGTCGAACGGGAAGTCGTCGACGGTCAGCATTTCCAGGACCACGGCTTCGTACTCGCGCATGAACTCGGCCTCTTCCTTGGTGAAGATGTCCGCTTCCAGTGCGGCTTCGAAGCGTTCTTCCGGATGCAGTGCATCCATCGGCAACTGGCCCTTGGCATACGCCTTGGTGACTTTGCGATAAAGCTGTTCGGCCTTGTCGTAATCCTTCAGCAATATGTTGTATTGAGCAATGGGATTCTCAACCGCACCCTTGCCTTCGCCAGCCGTCGTCCAGGCGCCGGCCAACAGCTTCTCCCGCACGGGGCTGTCGGTGGAGATGGCTTTTGCCAGTTTGCGGGCCAGATCATCACGGGGCTGGTCCCAACGACGGCCGAGGGGCATGGTGATGGCACGCAAGGCCATAGCGACCGGGCGGTTAGGAAGGTTCTGGAGGAATTCTTCCATGGCGGTTTCCGCTCGGTTCAGCAACAGCGCCATGCTGTACTCCATCAGGTCGCGCTCACCGTCAACCGGCTGGGTTTCATGCCAGTTCTTGAGCACCATGGAGGCCAGGTAAAGATTGGCCAGCACATCACCAAGGCGGGCGGAAATCAGCTCACGCATTTTCAGTTCCGACCCCAGCGTGGTCATCGCGGCGTCGGCACACAGGCCGAAGGCGGCGCTAAAGCGGGCCACACCCTGAGCGTATTTGCGTGCATTGTGGTCAAACGGCACGTCGGGTTTGCCGATACCCAGAGCCTGGGTGAACGCACGAGCAGCGTTGCCGAAGATCAGGCCAGCGTGGCCGAAAAAGGCATCGTCGAACGCGTCGATGTCATCGTTGTCTTTGGCCGCCAGTTCCTTCAGTACATAGGGATGACAGCGTATTGCACCCTGACCGAAGATCATCAGGCTGCGGGTCATGATGTTGGCGCCTTCCACAGTGATGGAAACCGCCGCACCACTGAAGCCGATACCCAGGTAGTTGCGGGGGCCAAGGGTGACCGTCTTACCACCATGCACATCCATAGCGTCGGTCAGGACACCGCGCTGGAATTCGGTCAGGTGGTACTTGAGAATCGCCGACGGTACCGCCGGTTTTTCGCCTTTGTCGATCATGTTCGCGGTGTGGTTCACTGCCGACTGGGCGATGTAGGTCTTGGCAGCAATGCGGGCCAGAGGCTCCTGCACGCCTTCCATGTCTGCCACCGGGGTATTGAACTGGCGACGGATGCGGGTGAAGCCGCCAGCGGTGCCCACTGAGTAGGCAGCCGCTCCGGCCGCGCCGGATGGCAAGGTGATGCAGCGTCCGACGGACAGACACTCAACCAGCATGCGCCAGCCCTGCCCGGCCATTTCCTGGCCACCGATGATGTAATCCAGCGGAATGAACACGTCGGTGCCCTTGATGGGGCCGTTCATGAACGGGGTGCCGATGGGACAATGCCGGCGGCCGATTTCCATGCCCTTGGTATCACGGGGAATCAGCGCACAGGTGATACCGTAGTCCTTGGTGTCACCAAGCAGTCCGTCGGGGTCGAACATGCGGAAGGCAAGACCAACCACGGTGGCAACCGGCGCCAGGGTAATCCAGCGCTTCTCGAAGTTGAGGCGCAGACCCAGCACTTTTTTGCCCTCGAACTCGCCCTTGCAGACCACACCGGTGTCCGGCAGTGAGGTGGCATCCGAGCCAGCGCGGGGACCGGTCAGGCCGAAGCAGGGAATATCACGCCCATCCGCCAGCCGGGGAAGATAGTGATTCTTTTGTTCGTCGGTGCCGTACTTGACCAGCAGCTCACCCGGGCCGAGGGAGTTGGGCACGCCCACGGTGACCATCAGCATTTCGTTGGCCGCCAGCTTCTGCAACACCGCTGTCTGGGCCTTGGCGGAGAAGTGCAGGCCGCCGTATTCCTCGGGAATGATCATGCCGAAGAATTTCTCTTTCTTGAGGAACTCCCACAAATCCGCCGGCAGATCAGCACGTTCAACGGCCAAGTCCCAGGCGTTACACATGGAAATGGCCTGGGTGCACTGGTTGTCCACAAAAGCCTGCTCTTTCTCAGACAGGCCCGTGTTGCGGTTGATCAGCAGGCTGTGCCAGTCCGGGCGCCCGGTAAACAGCTCGCCATCCCAACTGACGGTCCCCGCTTCCAGGGCCACCTTTTCGGTATCGGACACCTTGGGAGCCACTTTCTTGAACATGGCGAATACCCGCGGGGTCAGCCAGCTCCGGCGAAATCCCGGCAGACCTGCAGCGGCGGTGACGGCGGCGCCGATAAACAGTATGAGCGCGAGCAATCCTGACGCCAGGAAAAGCGAAAGCACGCCTGTTACCACCATCACCCCGATAGCGGGTTTGGCACCGGATTCCTTGCGCATCACAACAAGAAGGCCGGTAACAGCAGCAAGAAACAGTATGAAAGTCATCATGGATACTCTCTGTCGTCCGTGGTTTTGAATGTCAAAAACTACATTCTGTTACGTTCAACCTACCTGATCAGATGAATCCTGACCAGCAACTGGTTCACCATCAGGCAGTTACAATCACGCGAATGCCTTCCAGGGACAGGCTGGCCTGCCCAAGTAACGTCTCCGCGGCGTGCAACTGTTTACGGAAGAAGTCGATTTCGTCGTCACGAATGGTCGGATTGACCTTCTTCATCGCCTCAAGACGCTGGATTTCTGCCCCGAACACGCTTCTGACCTGGGCCAGGGCCGACGCCCTCAAAGGCTCCAGGTGCGGCTCGGAAAGGCGTTCGGCATGATCGACCATGGTTTCCACCTGCGGGCGAATCTGCGGCACGATGGCCTGAGCGGTGCGCCTGCGGATGTTCGAGCACATGTCGTTGAGCCGGTCATGAGGCAGAGTTGCCGACAAGTCACGCCCGTTCACATCCACCAGCAGCCTCAACGGCGAGACCGGCAGGTACCGGGACAACTGCAGCGATTCAGGCGCCGGGCAATGCACGGTATACAGGGCCTCCAGCAACAAAGTGCCGGGTGGCAGCGCCTTGACCGTCATACTGGCCAAAGCCGCCTTACCCAGCCCGGAACTGGTGACCGATTCCATGATGCCGGTCACCAGCGGATGCTCCCAACTCATGAAGGCCATGTCTTCGCGCTCAAGAGCCTGCTGACGACTCCAGGTAACGGTCAGGCCGTCTTCCGGCAGCTCGGTCACGTGTCCGGCCTGGTATTGCTCGCCCGGCCTCAGCACGTCGGCATGCTCGGAATGATCCTCGACCTCAACGCCGAGGATATCGCAGGCCTCGATCATATAGTCACGAACCTGGGCGGATTCTTCCTCGGATTCGATCTGGCTGATCAACGCCTCCGCCACGTCCGGACGGCAGGAGTTAAGCTCGATGAGCGCGTCGCGACCGTTGCGCAGCAAGGTACGCAGGCGCTCGGCCTCGGCCCGCGAAGCATCAACCAACGCCGGCAGGTCGTCCGTCGCACCATCAATGACGGCTCGCCACTGCGCGGCCACATGATCATGGACAGCGACACCCACGGAGCAACTTTCATTGAACGCGTTCAAGCCTTCCTCAAACCAGCGGTACTGGACCTCCTGGGCCGTTCCCTGCAAGTAGGGGATATGGATGTCGATGGTGTCGGTCTGGCCAATTCGGTCGAGCCGGCCGATGCGCTGTTCCAGCAAGTCCGGGTTGGCGGGCAGATCGAACAGGATCAGGTGATGGGCAAACTGGAAATTGCGCCCCTCACTGCCGATTTCCGAGCAGATCAGCGCCTGGGCGCCCTGTTCGGTGTCGGCGAAGTAGGCTGCGGCGCGGTCCCGCTCGATCAGGCTCAGGTGTTCATGGAAGGCGGCGCTGCGGATACCGGCACGCAGTTGCAGGTAGTGCTCCAGAGCCATGGCAGTCGAGGCGTGGGCACAGATCACCACCACCTTGGCCGGCTTCAGGCCGGTCAGGGTCTTCTCCAGCCAGGCGACACGGGGATCTTCCGCCAGCCATTGTTCTTCGTCCACGGCCGTTTCGGGCGTTAACCCGGCAATACCCTGGCAAGTATCTTCCTGCTGATAGAGTTCCGGGCAGGGTAACGAAACCGGTAGCGGGTGGCGCTCAGGGAAACCCTTGATGGCGGCGCGGGTGTTCCGGAACAGCACACGACCGGTACCATGCCGGTCCAGCAATGCATCAACCACAGCCTGTGCCGGCTCCTGGGACGCCATCAAACCTTCCAACTCATCACCCAGCCAGCCCTCGAGGGCTTTCCGATCCGTGTCGGAGACTGCGGTTATGCCTTGCTCTCGGATATGGGAAACCACGCCATTGATCACTTCGTACTGCTTTTCCTCTTCCCGGAAAGTCTCCAGATCGTGAAAGCGTGCCGGGTCCAGTAACCGCAAGCGAGCGAAGTGGCTGGCCACCCCCACCTGCTCCGGGGTTGCGGTCAACAGCAACAAGCCATTGCTGGCTTCTGAAAGCTGCTCAATCAGCCGATATTCAGGGCTCGCCACCTCCGGGCTCCAGGCCAGGTGATGGGCCTCATCCACCACCATCAGGTCCCAACCGGCGGCAATGGCATCCGCCTGGGCCTGTTCGCTGGTCATCAGGAAATCCAGGCTGCACAGTGCAAGCTGTTCACTCTCAAACGGGTTTTCATCGGCATCGGTCAGGTCGTCATCCTCTTCCGACAACTCCTCCAGATCCTCCATGGCCTCATACCGGCTGCGATCAATGATCGAGAATCGCAGGTTGAACCGCCGCAGCATTTCCACCAACCACTGATGCATCAACGAATCCGGCACCACGATAAGTACCCGACGGGCGCGACTGGTGTGCAGCTGATAGTGAAGGATCAGGCCGGCCTCAATGGTTTTGCCCAACCCCACTTCGTCCGCCAGCAAAACCCGGGGGGCGTAACGTGTTGCCACTTCGTGGGCAATGTAAATCTGGTGTGGCAGGTGCTGCGTGCGCGCACCGATCAGGCCCTGAGCCGAGGATGCACGCAACCGGTCAAGGTGTTGCGCGGTGGCCATCCGCAGGCGAAACGCACCATTGCGATCAAACTGGCCGGCAAACAGCCGTTGGTGGGGGGCGGAAAAGTCCACAGAACTGCTGAGTTTTACCTCTGAAACCTGGATCAGGTTCTCTCCGCCGTCATCGGCGTGGTACATCAGCACACCGCCGATATCCTCCACGGCCCTCACGATGTAACGTTCGCCATCGAAGGTTTCGATAGCCTCGCCAATCTGGTAGATGATCCTCGACAGCGGAGCATTGTCGATGGCGTAGGTGCGCTCCTCATCCGCCGCCGGGAAACCCAACGTTACACGGCGGCCTGAGATGTCCGTGACAATACCAAGGCCGAGCGCGGTATCGCTGTGGCTGACCCAGCGCTGACCAATTACAAATTCCGATGTATCCAAGAAACCTCCGACAGATTTAAATCACCGTAACTGCTTTATACGTCTGTGTTCGAGGGACCGTTCTCACGCACCCAATAGGCGGTGGCACCACAAACCGCGGCAGGCACCACCACCAGGTTCAGCACCGGCACCATGGCCGCCAATGCCACCGGCAGGCCAAACCCGAGGGCCGACAGGCGAGTGTCACCCAGCAGCCGCCGCAAGGCCGGGAAACTGACCCGATGGTTGTCCGCCGGGTAGTCCACGTACTGCAGCGACATCATCCAGCAATTGAAGACGAACCACAGCACGGCCGCCACCAGATTGACCACCGGGATAACACCGATAATGAAAAGGCCAATGGCCCTGGGCAGGTAGTAGAGGATTTTCTGCACCTCCCGCCAGAGAGAGCGGGGAATATCCCGTATGATCTGGCTCCAGCCATCATCGGTGCTGACCTCCTGACCGGTCAGGTGCTTTTCCGTCAGCTCCGACAGGTAACCGTAGAAGGGCGAGCCGATGAGGTTCGCCAGGATCACGAACCCGTAAGCCAACATCAACAGGATGACGGCGCCGTAGAGAATCCAGAACAACCAGTCGAGGCTTTGTAGCCACGCCCAATCCGGTAACCAGCTCATGGCTGTGGCAATCATCGCTGCAAAGAGTTCAGCCAGAAAGTAGAACAGGAGGCCGAATAACAGAATATTAATAACCAGGGGAATAACGACGAACAATCTCAGTCCAGGCTCTCGTATCAGCCGGAATCCTTCTCCAAGGTAACCCAGGCCGCGGAAAAAATTACCTTTCAACATACCTCGCAGCACCTCAGCTTCAATGACAGTGACGGGGCGCAAAGCATATCATGTTGCAAACTCCACCACAGCCCGACGGTGACCATGGCATTCCTGAGGCAACGCATTCTGATTCTGCTCGAGTATCAGCCTTTTTGGCGGGCAGTGCTGGTTCTCTCGACCGCCGCCATCATCTACCTTGCAACCACCAGCCAGCCCTACCCGATTCCCTCGGCAGCAAGCGACAAGGTCAATCACCTGCTGGCATTCTTCGAATTGACGGTGGTTGCCCGGCTGGCTTGGCCGAACCTGGGGAAACCGTGGATTGCCATCGGCCTACTGGCGTTCGGGCTGGGCATTGAGCTTGTCCAGGCCCAGCTACCCTACCGGACCTTTGCCATTGCCGATATTCTCGCCGACGCTGCAGGCATTGCTATCGGGTTACTGCCGTGTCCCGGATTTATAAGACCTCACACGCAAAACGACCGAGCCATTGCTCACGCCAACAACCGTCAATAAAGCACCACCCACCGGACTTGAGACATCAACCCGGACTTGTGTGAGATATATCCTACAAACTCGTAAGATCTTGCTGCGACATAGCGTAGGTTTCCCCGACAGGAATACCCGCCGATATCTCAATTAACTGATATTAAAGAACTTATAACAAAACCACTACCAGCACAGCTGCTCTGGCGTGCACAGTTCACATGTTTGTAAAACTGCGGTTGGTATAGTGTTTACATCAAGGATGACAGGGAAATGGACGACGCACTGGATGCACCCCGGCAATTGGATGCAGGGAGAAGCAGGGACACAGGGATGGCTCGCTTAAGGGAGACCTCTTCGGATCGCCGGCTCGGACGCCGGCACCAGGGACTGGCAAGGGAAACCGGCAACAAGGTAGTTGCCAACAGCGCAGGGACGCGACACCTGTTCCGAAAAAGGGTAACCGAAAGGTTGCCCTTTTTTTTCGCCCGCTCTCAGGTCATCGAGCTCTGGCCTGCCAGGTACACCCGCACCCGATTAAACTCCTCAAACTCATTCAGGTCTGGCCAGGTGCGGCCTTCGATTACGTCCTGCTGCCGGTAGTGGTCGTCATCCAGGTTCCGCAAGCGAGAATCCGCCAGTATCACCAAAGGCGCGGCTCGCCTGAACTCGGACAGCAGCGGGCGATTTTCCGGGTCATACAACACGTCCGCCGCGGTCACAACGTCCACATCACTCGGCCGCGTTGCCCAATCGGCGCTCAGGGTCACCGACACGCCATTTAACCTGGCGTTCGCCGCTGCCGCATCCAGTGCAGCCTGGTCAATATCACAGGCGATGGCCTCCCTCGCCCCGGCCATTGCGGCAGCGATGGCCACCACCCCGGAACCGGACCCAAAATCCAACACCTTTTTGCCTTTTACCAGGTGTGGATGTGCCAGGATATAAGCCGCCAATACCTGTCCACTGGCCCAGCAAAACGACCAGTACGCCGGCTCAGCAACCACCGCCTGCGCCTCTTCGTGGCTCAGCGGGCCCTCCAGCACCCCTGGGTCGAACAGGTAGAGGACGATGTCGGGGCAACCCGCCGGGGCCGTTACGGCAACCTGCCCCCGGCTGAGGGTTTTCCCAAGATGCTGATCTAGAATGTCGGGGGTCATGGTTACTCCGGAACACAGGTCTGGCAAGGCACGCATTGTAGCGGCAGCGGCGCGGCGGCACACCCGCAGGCGAGCAAAAAACCAGCATGTTCGTTATACTGCTGCCTCATTTCCCGTACGAACCCAAACCTGCCATGCCGTCCAGACCCGATACCAGCGACTATCTCTCCCTGTTCCTGAACGACGTTCCGCTTATGGACGTAAGGGCACCGATCGAGTTCAGCAAGGGCAGCTTCCCAAGTGCTATCAATGCGCCCCTGATGAACGACGAGGAACGCCACAGAGTTGGCATCTGCTACAAGGAAAAAGGTCAGGACAAGGCCATTGAACTGGGCCACCAACTGGTTTCCGGGGACCTCAAGGCGCAACGCATCGAAGCCTGGAAGCGATTTACGGCCACGAATCCGCAGGGCTACCTGTTCTGCTTCCGCGGCGGCCTGCGTTCGCGGTTGACTCAGCAGTGGATCAAAGACTCTGGCATCGAGTTTCCGCTCATCCAGGGTGGCTACAAGGCCATGCGTCGGTTCCTGATCGACAGCCTGGAAGCCCTCACTGCATCGTCCGAGTTCGTTATTCTCAGCGGCCGCACCGGGACTGGCAAAACCCGCGTGCTGAATCAGTTGCCCAATCCTGTTGACCTTGAAAGGTTGGCAAACCATCGTGGCTCCAGCTTCGGTCGTCAGGTAACGTCCCAACCGTCACAGATTGATTTCGAAAACCGCCTGGCCGTGGCCATGCTCAAGGCCCATCATCACGTCGGCGGGACGGTGTATTTGGAAGATGAAAGCAGACTGGTGGGCCGATGCGCCCTGCCGGAAAGCCTCAGAAACCGAATGGCAGCAGCACCCCTGATGGTGCTGGATCAACCGATCGAGGAGCGAGTACGAATCATCCGCGAAGACTATGTTGACCAGATGACGGCCGACTACGTGGAACGCGACGGCACAGAAGCAGGCTGGCTCAACTTTCGCGACTACCTTCTCAGCGCCCTCGACAGAATCCGGAAACGCCTCGGCGGTGAACGCCATAGCCGACTACGGCAGATGATGGAGGATGCCCTCGACCGCCAGCACCGAACCGGTGAGACCGGTGCGCACCATGAATGGATCGAGGCACTGTTGCAGGACTACTACGACCCCATGTATGACTACCAGCTCAGCCAGAAGGAAGGCCGCATTGTCGTGAAGGGCGGGCCGGAAACCATCATCGGGTGGGCCAGTCGTTGATTTACAACGTACAACGCTCCCACCCAAACTGGACGCGCATGTTGTACGTTTGCCACAAACCTCTGCTATAACAAAACGCAGGCAAATATCAATTGAACAGCCGTTGTCCCTGTCATATTTAAAGTAATAAGCCACTACTACCGAACAAGGAGTCACTGAATGGAAGATCTTCTGGGAACCGACATTAATGCCTCGGAGCTATGGGACCAGGCACTCTCGTTGATCATGACCTACGCCCCAAAGGTCGTCCTGGCCATCATCACGCTGGTACTCGGCCTCTGGCTGATCAATCGTTGCATCGGGGTTCTCGATAAAAAGCTGGGCGCAAAAGACCCGACACTCAACAAATTTCTGTGTGGGCTGATAAGCGCCATCCTCAAGGTGATGTTGCTGATCTCCGTCGCGTCGATGATCGGCATCGCTACGACGTCCTTTATCGCTGTTATTGGTGCTGCTGGCCTTGCCATCGGCCTTGCGCTGCAGGGTAGCCTGGCCAACTTTGCCGGCGGCGTACTGATTCTGATCTTCAAGCCATTCAAAGTCGGTGACACCATCGAAGCTCAGGGCTACCTGGGTGCCGTCGCGGAGATTCAGATTCTTTACACGGTGGTAAATACCTTCGATAACCGCCGCATCGTCATTCCCAACGGCAGCCTGTCCAACGCCACCCTGGTGAACGTCAGCATCTACGACAAGCGCCGCTGTGACATGACTTTCGGTATTCACTACGACGACGACATCGACAAGGCCAAGGCCATTCTGAAGCGCCTGTTCGACGAGGACGAACGTTCACTGAAGGATCCGGAACCCCGTATCTGCGTGGGCAGTCTTGGCGACAACTCCGTTAACCTGATGTTCCGGGCCTGGGTCGCCACCGATGACCTCTGGCCGTACTACTGGGACATGCACGAGAAAGTGAAGAAGGCGTTCGACGCCGAGGGCATTACCATTCCGTTCCCACAGCGGGATGTGCATGTCTACAAATCCGAGTGATTGGTATCTCATTAACACACACTGTTACTCGCATTCTGTACAGCCTCAACTAAGCTGACCAGTAATGGCGGTGCAGTCGCATTAGCGGCGTCACCGCCAGTCACCGGAACCGGTTCAGGAATATCACCGGTTCCAGTACCGCTGTCATTGCTGGTAGGAGGTTGTCACTATGCCGGTACAGCAGTTGAAGGAATACCTTGATCAGGCAGGCGTGGAATACATGTGCCTGTCTCACCCCCCTGCGTTTACCGCCCAGCAACTCGCCCATCACGTCAAAATCGCCGGCGACCGGGTGGTGAAAACCGTCATTATTGAACTGGATGGCAAAATGGCCATGCTGGTCATGCCCGCTACCTGGCGTATCCGTTGGGACCGACTGACCCACATCCTGGATACCGATTTTGTCGATCTTGCGGACGAACAGGAATTTCAGGACCGCTTCCCCGAGTGCGAAGTGGGCGCCATGCCGCCATTCGGCAACCTGTTTGATATGTCCGTGTATTGCGCAGAAGCTCTGACCCGGCAGCCGGAACTCGCCTTTGCCGCTGGCAGCCACACCGAATCCATCCACATGAAAACGTCAGATTTCCTGGAACTGGTGCATCCGATGGTGCTGGAGCAGGGATTTGTAAAACCAGGCGCGCAAAAGCCAGCCTGGCTCAAGGGCCGCGCCCGCAGGGCTGAGTCCCTGACCGGCAGCCCCACCGCCAACCTGGCCGGTTACTGACACCAAAAACCGGCCCAGGCTTGATCCGGACGGCTTGTCTGGATGCGCCCATCGCGTAAACTGGGCGTACCAGACAGGAACCCGTTATGACTCAAGCCTTTGATATTGTGATTGTCGGTGCCGGCATGGTCGGTGCTGCCCTCGCGACCGGACTTGGCCGCAGTGGCTTCCGCGTGGCCCTGGTTGACCTTGGCTCCGCCCCCGAATTCGATCCCTCGCTGCCTCCAGACATCCGCGTGTCAGCCCTGAGCGCCGGCAGTGAGCGCTACCTCAACGATCTTGACGTCTGGCCCAGCATGCTCGCCATGCGTGCCACACCCTACGCCCGCCTGGCAGTATGGGACGAGACCCGCCACCCACTCAGCAACCTGCTGCCCCGCAAGGTCGCCGATGTGGTGTTTGACGCCAGCAACCTGTCCGCCCGACACCTGGGGCATATCGTGGAGAATCGCATTACCCAGCAGGCGTTGTGGAACAGCGCCGCGGCTCTGCACTCGGTTTCCCTGTTTCCCGACAACGCCGTCAGTCACCTCGAAAACGGCAACAACCACGCTGCTGTGACCCTGGAGGACGGCACCGAACTCGAGTGCCAATTGGTGGTGGGCGCCGATGGCGCGGCCTCCGGCGTCCGGGAACTGGCGGGCATCGGCGTAACCCGGGACCAGTACCAGCAACAGGCAATGGTCATTTCGGTTCGCTACCAGGGCGCGGTTGAGGACATCACCTGGCAGGGCTTCTACCCGTCCGGCCCACGAGCTTTCCTGCCGCTGCATTCCGCGGGCAATGGCGAAAGCTGGGCCTCTCTGGTTTGGTATGACTCGCCGGAGCAACTAGCGCGCCTGAAATCGCTGGACGACCGTGCGTTGATGGCAGAAATACAGAACGCCTTCCCGCCGGAATTACCTCTGCTGACGCACATTGAAGCCAAAGCCAGCTTCCCGATTGCCCGCCAGCACGCCAAAACCTATGTGAACCATCGTGTCGTGCTGGCGGGCGATGCTGCCCACACAATCAACCCGCTGGCTGGCCAGGGCGTCAACCTGGGCTTCCAGGACGCCCGCTGCCTGCAGACCGTCATCCGCGAGGCCAAACGCGCTGGCTGCGACCTGGCCGATCCGGCGTGGCTGGCCAAGTATGAGCAACAACGCCGCCCGGCCAACCGCCGTATGATGATGGCGATGGACGTGTTCTATCACCTGTTCAGCAACCGCACGCCGCCTCTGCACTTGTTGCGCAATCTGGGCCTGGGCGCCGCGAAAGCAATGCCATTTGCCAGAAACCGGGTGGCCAAATACGCTATGGGCATCGACGACGAACTACCCCCGCTGATCCGACAACTGGCGGATCGGCTGCCGGGGATGAAGCAACTGTAAAGCGTTTCACAAGCCTCAACTCATCAACAGGGAATCATCATGGCGGAAACCATTTTCACCAAGATCATGAACCGGGAAATCCCGGCGGACATCGTTTACGAAGACGACATCAGCCTGGCGTTCAAGGACATTAACCCACAGGCACCGGTGCACCTGCTGATTATCCCGAAAAAGGAAATCGCAACGATCAACGATATTGAGGAAGGAGACCGGGAGTTGGTGGGCCACTTGTACTGGGTTGCCGCCAAACTGGCGAAGGAGATGGGCTTCGCCGACGATGGCTATCGGGTCGTCATGAACTGCGGCGAAAATTCAGGCCAGACGGTATTCCACATCCACCTGCACCTGCTGGCCGGCAAGCCCCTCGGTTGGCCGCCGTATACCGATAAATTGAAACAAGGCTGATCGCCTTGAGCCCCGGCGATATCTGAGATATATACAAAGCCGGGCGGGAGGCACTGTTCAGGACCGTGGAGCGCCAGGGATGGCGCGACCGAGCCCTACATGGACGTATTCACGGGCGTGTCCTGAACAGTGCCTCCTGCCCTGCGGGAACACCCGCACCAGAAGGCTACGAACTCAGCGCCCGACGACCTTCTCAGCTTCCTCCACCGGCGTATGCCGAACATCCTCACCCTTGACCATGAAGATCACATTCTCGGCAATGTTGCAGGCGTGATCCCCCACCCGCTCCAGGGCACGGAGAATCCACATCACCGACATACAGCGGGAAATGTTGCGGGTGTCTTCCATCATGAACGTCAGCAACGTCCGCGTGGCCGCCTGGTATTCCTCGTCTACCCGCTTGTCTTCCTTCATGATCCGCAGCGCCTGCTCGGAATCGAGACGGGCAAAGGCGTCCAGGGCATCGTGCAACATGCTAAGAACATGATTGCCAATGTGGCGCACTTCCACGTACCCACGAGGCGCCTGACCTTCCTCTGACAGCTTGATGGCGAACTTGGCGATTTTCTTCGCCTCGTCACCAACCCGCTCCAGGTCCGCCACCATCTTGATCACCGAAATCACCAACCGCAGATCACGCGCGGTGGGCTGGCGACGGGCGATAATCAGGGTTGCTTCCTCGTCGAGGTCGATTTCCATCTGATCGACTTTCTTGTCCGTGGCACGGACCTCGTCCGCCAGGTGGCCATCGTTGTCCACCAGTGCGGTAATCGCACGGTCGACCTGGGACTCCACCAGGCCGCCCATCTCAAGAAACTCGCTCTTCAGGGCCATCAGTTCGTCATTGAACTTGTGCGAAATGTGATCGCCGTAAACATCGTCCTTTTTATCTGGCATGACTGTGTTCTCCAGTGTTCAACAATACCGGCGTTAACCGAAACGGCCGGTGATATAGGATTCGGTGAGTTCGTGCTCGGGCGACGTAAACACCTTGTTGGTTTCGTTTACTTCCACCAGATGCCCCAGGTGGAAATACGCCGTTCGATTCGATACACGGGCTGCCTGTTGCATCGAGTGGGTCACGATTACGATGGTGTAGCTCTCCGACATTTCCGCCATCAGCTCTTCCACCCTCGCGGTTGCAATGGGGTCCAGTGCGGAGCAAGGCTCGTCCATCAGAATAACCTCCGGGCTCACCGCAATAGCGCGCGCAATGCACAGGCGCTGCTGCTGGCCACCCGACATTCCGGTGGCTGTCGCATCCAGACGGTCCTTGACCTCGCCCCACAGCCCCGCCTTGCGCAGGCTGTTCTCGACGATGTCATCAAGATCGGATTTTCGATTGGCCAGGCCATGAATCCGGGGGCCATAGGCCACATTGTCATAAATGGACTTGGGGAACGGGTTTGGCTTCTGGAAAACCATGCCCACCCGCGCACGCAATTCGACAACGTCGCGGCGACGGTCATAGATGTCCTGATCGTCCAACTGAAGTGACCCCGTCACCTTGCAGATTTCGATGCTGTCATTCATCCGGTTGAGACACCTCAGGAACGTGGACTTGCCGCACCCTGAAGGTCCAATAAAGGCAATGACCTCGTTCTTCGCCACATCCAGGCTGATGTTCTTGATCGCCCGGGTATCACCGTAGGAAACATTGACATCGCGAAGCTTGAATTTGGCATTGTCGGCAAAAGGCTCTCCCACCGTTTTGCCTTCCTCAATGATCGTTTCTTCGGGCTGCTCCCGCACCGGAGCAACCGCCTCAACCTCTTGATGATCGGCTTCTTTGGTAATCGTTGGGTTCATCGTATTCATCGCTTATCTCCTTACCACCGACGCTCAAGGCGCTTGCGAAGCCAAATGGCCAGTGCGTTCATGCTAACCAGGAATGCCAGCAATACCATGATGGCTGCTGACGCACGTTCTATAAAGGCGAGCTCCGGGCTGCCCGCCCACAGGAAGACCTGAACCGGGAGTACCGTCGCCGAATCGAAAAAGCCGTCCGGAACATCAACGATGAACGCCACCATCCCGATCAGCAACAGGGGGGCGGTCTCGCCCAGTGCCTGCGCCATGCCGATAATGGAACCGGTCAGCATTCCCGGCATGGCCAGCGGCAATACATGGTGTAACACCACCTGCATTTTGGAGGCACCAATACCTTCGGCAGCCTCCCGGATTGACGGCGGTACGCTTTTAATGGCCGCCCGGCTGGAAATGATGATGGTTGGCAGGGTCATCAGCGTCAGTACGAGACCGCCCACCACCGGCACCGATCTAGGCATACCGAACAGGTTGATGAACACCGCCAGGCCCAGCAAACCGAAGATAATCGACGGCACCGCAGCCAGGTTATTGATGTTCACTTCAATGAAATCCGTGAGCCTGTTCTGGGGTGCAAACTCTTCCAGGTAAATGGCAGCCGCAACCCCGATGGGGAACGAGAGCACCAGTGTCACCAGCATGGTCAGCAAAGACCCGACGATCGCCCCAAGAATACCGGCGCGGGACGGATCACGGGAATCGCCGCTGCTGAAGAACACATCGTTGAAGGACGTCTGCACAACCTCATTTTCCACCAGCTGATCCACCCAGCGCTGTTGCCGGTCACTGAGCTTGATCGAATAGGCGTCGTCACCTGCATGCTTCACGTAGACATCCACGTCGGTGTGAGCCAGAACAGTCAGTGTTTGGGTGGTTCCAAGCCACTCGGGGTTCTGCTCGAGCATGTCACGCAGCTCATTGGACGCGTAGGGGTTAAGCAGATCACGGACAGCATCCCTGTTCTCTTCCGTTGCACCAGGCACCTGTTTGATCATCGCCTGCACCAATGGCTCCACAAAATCAGCCATCTTGATCTGCTTTTTGTCCGTGGCGTCGTCCAGGTACATCATTTCACCATCGAGCTCGACTTCCATGGTGATCGTGGTTTTGGTGAAGCCGGTGTAGCCTTTACCAATAATGTCGACGAACAGCACCACCAGGGCGGAAAGCGCAATCGCAATCGCCAGTATGCCGTAGGCCCGGAACCGGCGCTCCTTGCGGTAACGCCGTTTGAGTGACTGGCGGACGAGCTCCGCCTGTGAACGTTGATCAGTCATACTGTTCCCGATATTTGCGAACGATTTTCAGGGCCACCACATTCAGCAACAGGGTAGCGAGGAAGAGCATCGCGCCGAGGGCGAAGGCCGCCAGGGTCTTGGCGCTGTCGAATTCCTGGTCGCCGGTCAGCAGGGTGACAATCTGTACGGTAACCGTAGTGACGGTTTCCAGCGGATTGGCCGTCAGATTCGCTGCGAGGCCCGCGGCCATGACCACGATCATGGTTTCACCAATGGCCCGGGAGACCGCCAGCAGCACCCCGCCCATAATGCCCGGCAGTGCCGCCGGGAAAATCACCTTCTTCATGGTTTCCGACTGGGTAGCGCCCAAAGCCAGGGAGCCGTCACGCAGGGTTTGCGGTACCGCGTTGATGACGTCGTCCGACAGTGAAGACACAAACGGAATGATCATGATGCCCATGACCCCGCCAGCGGCGAGCGCACTCTGGGACGACGCATCGATACCCAGAGAGGCCGCGAAGTTACTGATGAACGGCGCGACGGTAAGTGCTGCAAAGAAGCCGTAGACCACCGTCGGGATACCCGCCAGCATCTCAAGCAATGGCTTGACCACACCGCGTACTTTCTTGTTGGCGTACTCCGAGAGGTAAATCGCCGACAGCAATCCCACCGGCACCGCAACCAGCATCGCAATCGCCGAAATCAGCAGCGTGCCGGTGAACAGCGGGATCATGCCAAAGGCGCCCTGGGCTGCCACCTGATCTGCTCGTAATGCGGTTTGCGGGCTCCACTGGGAGCCGAAGATAAACTCGGTGAACGGAATCTTCTGAAAGAACCGGAAGGTTTCAAACGCCACGGAGAAAATAATTCCGATGGTGGTCAGAATCGCCAGCGCGGCACAGGCGAAAAACAGCCACTTCAGGATCGACTCCACTTGTGTCCGGGCGTTCAGTGCCGGGCGAACCCGGAGCCAGCCCAAAAATCCCGCCAGCACAGAGACGGACACCACCAGGGTGGTCATGAACATCCGGCTCTGTTCCCTCAGCGCCTTCAGTCGCTCTGCAGCTTCAACAATGGGTGCTTCCGCAAACCCCGGAGGCAGGCTACCACTGGCCACGTTGCTGATCTTGCTCAACAGAAGACTCGCCTCGCCCTCGGACGCCGGCAACATTTCCTGTGGCAGGGAGCCAATAACCAGGGTCTGGATAACTTTTCCCTGGAACGCTGCCCAGAGCCCAAGCACCAGCAGCGCGGGAATGCCGCACCACAAAGCCGCTCGTGCCCCGTAATAAAAGGGCAGGGACTTGAGATGACGAATGCCCCCCATCGGCATCGCCAGTGACCGCGATCGGGCATAGCCCAAGCCGTAGGCAACCATCGACAGCACGATGGTCAGTAAAAGCAGATTGGCCGGTTGCATGAAAATTCCCGTAACAAGCTAAAAAGGACCACAAGTGTAATCATTCGGAAAACAGGACGCACATGCCGCTTTCCAGACGTGCAAAAGGGCGCGAGCCTTTCAAAGACCCGCACCCTTGTCAGTCAACACGGTGTCGACTGGCTTACATCAGTTCTTCCTTGGCCAGGTTAGGCATGTCAGATGCCTTGTCCTGCAGCTTCATCAGCGCGTCGCGCGGAGGAACGATCAGGCCAACGTCCTTCAGGTAGCCATTCTTGCCCATGGCGCTCGGGCTCGCAAAGAACTCGGCGTATTCCGCGATGCCCGGAACCACACCAACGTGGGCTTTCTTGACGTAGAAGAACAGTGAACGGGCAACCGGGTATTCGTCTGCCGCAATGGCTTCAGCCGTCGGTACCTTGCCGTTCAGCGTCGCAGCCTGCAGACGGTCAGCGTTCTCTTCCAGGAAGCTGTAACCGAACACACCGTAAAGGCCTTTGTCGTCGATCAACTTCTGAACGATCAGGTTATCGTTCTCGCCGGCTTCGATGAACGCGCCATCTTCACGAACGCTCTGACACACGCCTTCCATGTCGTCTTCGCTCATGTCGGCAACCGCTGGCAGATCTTCACAGCCGCCCTGCAGGGCCAGCTCGTTGAAAGAATCACGGGTACCGGAGGTGGGAGGCGGTCCCATCACACGAATGGCAACGTTTGGCAGGCTGGAGTCAATGTCGCTCCACTTTTCGTAGGGGTTATCAACCAGCTTGGTCTCATCGTCCGGTGAAGGAACCTGCTTGCCCAGGGCCAGGAAAAGCTGCTCAAGGGTGATGTCCAGGTTATCGGCTTTCTGCGAGCTGGCAATCACGATGCCGTCAGAACCGATGCGGAATTCGGTGATGTCTTTTACACCGTTTTTCTGGCAAAGATCGTACTCAGACGTCTTCATGCGACGTGACGCATTGGTGATGTCCGGATGCTGGGTGCCGATACCGGCGCAGAACAACTTCAGGCCGCCACCAGAACCGGTTGACTCAAGCTTCGGAGTCGGGAAGTCAGTTGAAGAACCAAAGCGCTCAGCCACAACCGTCGCGAACGGATAAACAGTAGAGGAACCGACGATGCTGATGGTGTCGCGCGCCATGGCAGGAGTCGACACGGCGGCGATGCTACCGGCCAGTGCCACAGTTGAAAGGGCTGTTCTAAGTTTGATCACGTTGAGTCTCCATTTGTCACGTTGACTTTATTTACGGGTTTGCTTCACCGATGTGTGAACAATAAAGGCACTCTATGACAACTTTGTTACAGCCACTGAAATATAGAACAGGACGTTCAATTTTTCTTGCAGACGCGGCGCAGGCCGCTAACATGCGGGGTACTAAAACAATTCCGAACTGATAAGGTTGAATCCATGACGGCGCTTGATGACGACAAACCCACGCCCCGGGGCGAACTGGTAATCCAGGTAATCCCCCTTCCCTCGGACACCAACCCCAACGGCGATGTGTTCGCCGGCTGGCTGGTTAAACAGATGGACATTGCTGCGGCAACGCTCGCGGGGCGAATTTCACAGGGCCGCAACGCCACTGTGGCCATGGACAGGATGGAGTTTCTTTCGCCGTTGCGGGTGGGATCCCAGGTTGGCTGTTACGGTGAGTTGGTGGAAGTGGGGCGCAGCTCGATGAAAATCAACATTGAAGTCTGGACCCTGGACCGCACCGCCAAGGCCCCGCGCAAGGTAACCGAAGGTCTCTTCATTTATGTTGCCATCGACGAGCATGGCCGCATCCGGGAAGTTCCCGACCAGGCCACCTGATCAGGTGGCAGGAACTGGTCGCTTCTCCGGTAAGAACATCGAGAGTATCGCCGCTGCTGCCACCAGACCCGCGGATATCCACAAACAGGCTTGCAGCCCGTAGGCCTGATAAACCCAGCCGGACAGGATCGTTCCCAGCAAGCGGCCGGCGGCATTCGACATATAATAGAAACCCACATCCAGCGAGACACCATCCCCTCGCGCATAGCTGACAATCAGGTAACTGTGCAGCGACGAGTTGATGGCAAACAGTACCCCGAATAGCAGCAGGCCGCCGATCACCACGAACTGGGGCGACCAGCCCACCATAAGACCAACCGCAATACCGGCTGGCATTAACGCTAATGCCGCCGCCCAAATCATGGCGGGCTGCCGGCCTTCCATATTCCCGGTAATACGCGGCGCAAGGGTCTGGATAAAGCCGTAGCCAATCACCCAGGTGGCCATGAAGCCACCCACTTTCCAGAAATCCCAGCCAAACACGGTGTGCAGATAAACCGGCAGAGCCACTACAAACCACACATCCCGGGCGCCAAACAGAAACATTCGAGCAGCAGACAGCACGTTGATGGCCCGGCTCTTGGACAGAATTTCGCGAAACTTCGGCTTTGCCTTGCTCTTGCCCAAGTCCTGCCCCAACAGGAAAAGGCTGGCCAGCCACACCACACTCAGGGCCACCGCCATGACAACGACCGCGCCCTGGAACCCGGCAGCCATCAGCAGCACACCACCGAGGAAAAAGCCCACGCCCTTCAGTGTGTTCTTCGATCCAGTGAGGATGGCCACCCATTTGTACAGAGTGCCCTGCTGCTCATCTGGCACCAGAAGCTTAATGCCGCTCTTGGCGGACATCTTGTTCAGGTCTTTGGCGATACCGGAGATGGCCTGCGCCGCCATCACCCAAGGCACCGTCAGCATGGCCGCCGGCACCGCCAGCATGGCAAGAGCGGCAATCTGAAGGAACAGCCCGATATTCATGGTGCGGTTCAGCCCCATGCGAGCGCCCAAATAGCCACCCACCAGGTTGGTCACCACCCCGAAGAACTCGTAGAAAATGAACAGCAGGGCAATTTCCAGCGGTGAATAGCCGAGCTGATGGAAATGCAACACCACCAGCATCCGCAAGGCCCCGTCCGTCAGGGTGAAGGCCCAGTAATTACCGGTGATGACCAGGTACTGTCGGATGGCAGCAGTCATATCAGACGGAACCTACCCGGCGCGCCAGTTCTGCGGTGCGGTTGGCGTAGCCCCATTCGTTGTCGTACCAGGCGTAGATTTTCACCTGGGTACCATTCACCACCATGGTGGAGAGGGCATCAATAATGGAGGAGCGAGGGTCGGTTTGGTAATCGATGGACACCAGCGGGCGCTCTTCGTAGCCCAGAATGTTTTTCAGATCGCCCTCAGCAGCCTCTTTTAACAACTGATTTACGGTATCGCGATCCGTGGGTGTTTCCACCTCGAATACGCAGTCGGTCAGCGAGGCATTCGTCAATGGCACCCGCACGGCATGGCCATCCAAACGGCCCTTCAGCTCCGGAAAAATTTCGATAATCGCGGTGGCGGAACCGGTGCTGGTCGGAATCAGTGAACTGCCACAGGCGCGGGCCCGCCGCAGGTCCTTATGGGGCGCATCGATGATGGTTTGAGTGTTGGTCAGGCTATGGATCGTCGTGATGGAACCATGCTTGATACCCAGCTTCTCGTGGATGACCTTCACCACCGGCGCCAGGCAGTTGGTGGTGCAGGAAGCAGCAGTGACAATGCGGTCATTGGCCGGATCAAAAATGCCGTCGTTCACGCCCACCACAATGTTTTTGGCCCCAGCCTCTTTCACCGGAGCGGTCACCACCACGCGCTTGACGCCCTGATCGAGATACGCCTGGAGCACGTCCACCTTTTTCATTTTGCCGCTGGCTTCAATCACCAGATCGCAGCCGGACCAGTCGGTCTCCCCAATGGTTTTATTGCGGGTGACGCGAACCGATTTACCCTCGATAACGATACTGTCGCCGTCCACACCCACTTCGTGGTCCCAGCGGCCATGAATACTGTCGAAGTTCAGCAGATGTGCCAGCGTCTCGGCATCGGCGCCCGGATCGTTGATCGCTACGAATTCCATCTCCGGCCACTGCCACGCTGCCCGCAGGGCCAGGCGACCGATTCGACCGAATCCATTTATTCCGACTTTGATCTTGCTCATGATGTGCTCCAGAAAGCGTTATCCATTAAATACACCGCACAACCGGCCTGTCTGGCATGACAGAAAGGCGCTCGAGTTCCTCAGTGATCAGGGCGGGATTGCTATCGGCAGTTTCATCCAGAACCCGCGACAGCCACTGGGGCATCCGGGGATTCAGCGAATAGTACATCCATTGCCCCTGACGCTCTGCATCCAGCAGGCCCGCCTCCCGCAGGGTGGCCAGGTGCCGGCTGGCCTTGGGCTGGGAAATATCGAGGGCGGCGGTGAGTTCACACACACACAGTTTCGTTTCCTGCCGAACCAGCATCAGCGCAGCCAGGCGAAGCTCGTCACCCAACGCCTTGAACACCGTTACCGGGTTAAAGCTCACCGGCTTCATACCGGTTTCTTTTCTGTGTACCAAAGTAAACAGGCCAATGCGCTCGCGGATTTCCTTGAGGGTCAGTGCGAAGGTGGCATGGCGCCCGCTTGGCACCGGGTCCGGGAAGTCCCAGGCGATTTGCTGGGCGGGCTGACAGACGTTGCCACACTCGTTGGCAGCTTTTTCACAAAGGGTAATCACATAATCCCAATGCTCACTTTCAACGCCTGCCAGCGATTTACTCTGCAAACCATCGACGGAAAAGCCCGACTCTGAGAGCACCTGCAGCGCCATCGGATGGGGTTTGTCAGGCTCGGTTCCGGCACTCGCCACTTCAAACTGGTCACCGGCCAGTTCCCTTAGCAAGGCTTCCGCCATCAATGACCGGGCACTATTGGCGGTACAGACGAACAAAACGCGGCGTTTCATATGCAAATTCCCATATATTCGTTTTCATGCATATCTATTTTATTGCATAATATCCGGAAGATTTTAACGAGTAAAGGACCCTTTCATTACAATGAGCACCCGTGACCTCCCCAATATCGACCCTGACCAGTTCCGCAAACCAACTGAGGAACAGGTTTTTGCAACTCCGCCTTCTTCACATCGTCCAAGGATACTGTTGCTGTACGGCTCACTGCGGGAGCGGTCATTCAGCCGGTTAGCTGTTGAGGAAGCTGCCCGGCTGCTGGAGGCCATGGGTTCGGAAACCCGCGTATTCGACCCCCGCGGTCTACCCCTTGCCGATGCTGAAGACGCCTCGCACCCAAAAGTTCAGGAATTGCGGGAACTGGCCCAGTGGTCGGAAGGCATGGTGTGGTGCTCGCCGGAACGCCACGGCGCTATGACTGGCATTATGAAAACCCAAATCGACTGGATTCCCCTATCCATCGGCGGCGTACGCCCTACCCAGGGCAAGACCCTGGCGGTGATGCAGGTGTGTGGTGGTTCCCAGTCGTTCAATGCGGTGAATCAGTTGCGGGTGTTGGGGCGCTGGATGCGGATGGTGACAATTCCCAACCAGTCGTCGGTACCCAAGGCGTTCATGGAATTTGACGACAATAGCCGTATGAAGCCCTCGCCCTATTACAACCGCATCGTGGATGTCATGGAGGAGCTGGTGAAATTCACCCTGCTGATACGGGACCGCAGCGGCTTTCTGACGGACCGCTATTCCGAGCGGGTGGAAAGCGCCGCTGAAGCCTCAAAACGCGTCAATCAACGGTCCATGTAAGAGAGAAGTCATGAGTAGCAACGCAGAAACCACAACCGAAGACTCCGGCGGAGGCATGGATCTGTTCGGGAAGTACCTGTCGGTCTGGGTGGCGCTGGCGATCATCGCTGGCGTGACCCTTGGGCAACTGGCACCTACGGTTCCCGAAACCCTGTCCCGATTCGAATACGCTCAGGTGTCGATCCCTATTGCCATTCTGATCTGGGCCATGATCTTCCCAATGATGGCCCAGATCGATTTCAGCGCAGTGGTGGGCGTGCGCAAGGAGCCAAAAGGCCTGGCCATCACCACCATTGTGAACTGGCTGATCAAGCCGTTCACCATGTTCGCTATCGCCTGGTTTTTCCTGATGGTGGTGTTCGAGCCGCTGATCGCCCCCGGGTTGGCAAGTGAGTACCTGGCCGGCGCAATCCTCCTGGGCGCAGCGCCTTGCACCGCCATGGTGTTTGTCTGGAGCTATCTCACCAAAGGCGATGCCGCCTATACCCTGGTGCAGGTGTCCCTGAACGACATCATCATGCTCTTCGCCTTCGCGCCCGTTGTGGTGTTCCTGCTGGGCATTTCCGACATTCAGGTACCCTGGAACACGGTTATCCTCTCCGTGGTGCTGTACATTGTCATTCCCCTGACCGCCGGCTACCTTACTCGCCGCGCCCTGATCGCAAAGCGCGGGCAAGGCTGGTACGACGGGGTGTTCATGAAACGCCTGGGGCCGGTCACCCCGGCAGCGCTGATCGTTACCCTGGTACTGCTGTTTGCGTTCCAGGGCGAAGTTATCCTGAACAACCCGCTGCATATCGTGCTGATTGCCGTGCCGCTGATTGTGCAGACTTTCCTGATTTTCTTCCTGGCTTACGGCTGGGCACGGCTCTGGAACGTCCGTCACTGCATCGCTGCGCCCGGGGCCATGATTGGCGCCAGCAACTTTTTCGAGTTGGCAGTCGCAGCAGCCATTGCACTGTTCGGTCTGCAATCGGGAGCGGCGCTGGCGACGGTGGTTGGCGTTCTGGTTGAGGTTCCGTTGATGCTGGTTCTCGTTCGAATTGCCAATCAAACCCGGGGGCGGTTTCCGGCCTAGTTTGGAGACGCCCAGTAGGTCCGCTTTTAAACAAAAGCGAACCTTCGTTACGAACATGCTGAGGTTCGGGAAAGTCACGGAAAAGCAAAACGGGGCCAATGGACTGCCGTCCATTTATTTGCGGTAGCTCTTATCAATAGCGATACCGGTCCACTGTCCACTCGAATGCTCAAGTTTCGCAACTGCATTCTTCTCCCTTTGCCAAAGTATCGAGCGACGCTCGGCATCCTATGCCTGTTTGCTTTATTCCTCCTTCTGAAATTTCTAGGAAGCACCTATTTTATAACTCCTAACTTCCTTTATTAACCAGTCCCGAAATTTGCAGACTGGGGCATTTTCACTATTTTTATTCGGGAGAACAAAATGATAAGACCACTTACTCTCAAAGCTATGCTGGATTGGCATTACAAGCTTTTCAGACTCCAATTCTTCACGAATAAGAAATGGAGGAATGAGGGCAATACCCATATGATGAATCGCTGCTTGAGCAAGCATGGTGAATAGTTCATATCTCGGCCCAGCGAGATCTCTCTCCACCTTAAGGCCAGCTTTCAGGAACCATTCTCTCCACGCATATGGCCTAGTTGTTTGCTGAAGCAAAGTGTACTTCGAAATATCTTCAACAGTCAGAGTTTTCGAGGGCTTAATAAGCTCGGGACTACAAACCGGTGTCGGATTCTCATGCATGAGATGATAGGTTTCAGTTCCTGGCCAGTCACCGTCACCAAAATAAATAGCAGCATCAAACTGAGTGTCGGCAAATAAAAACGGTCGGGTGCGGTTCGTTAGATTCACGGTGATGTTAGGCTGCTCTTTACGAAAGCTCTGAAAGCGCGGCATGAGCCAACGAGCGCCGAATGTTGGCACAACTGCAAGTTCGATCGAATTATCGGCTCTGTGATCGCCCATCAGATCTAAGGTATCCCGCTCAAGCTCATCTAACCTGACCGTGATCCGCTTATAGTAGTTAACGCCAGCATCAGTCAAACGAACCCCTTGCCTGCTTCTCTTAAATAGCTTGACCCCCAAAAGCTCTTCGAGCCCTGCAATTTGCCTATGAACAGCACTTTGGGTTAGCGATAACTCTTCTGCTGCTTTGGTAAAACTTTGATGTCGCGCAGCACACTCGAATCCAGTAAGAGCAACAGTGCTCGGGATTTTTCGTTTCATCTCAGCCTCATCGGGATTAATGACATTCCCTATAGTGCGGAAATATCACAAAAGAGTGCAAATATATCGTTTGTATATCGCTTCATACAGCTCCTAGAATGATTTTTAACCATCCAGATGTGCATTTTTATCAATTTAGTGCCGTGCCTAGAAGATTATCGGGGAAAACCATGACCAAAAACAGCGCAGGATTCGATTGGGCTAGCCCGCTTTTGCTCGATGACCAGTTGAGTGAAGAAGAGCGAATGATTCGCCGTACAGCAAACCAGTACTGTCAAAACCAGCTCTCGCCGCGGGTTTTGGAAGCCTTTAGGCACGAAAAAACAGATCCGGAAATTTTTCGAGAGATGGGTGAGCTCGGGTTGCTTGGCGTAACAATTCCTGAGACCTATGGCGGTGCGGGCCTTAACTATGTTGCATACGGGCTGATTGCGAGAGAAGTTGAGAGTGTCGATTCTGGCTACAGGTCAATGATGAGCGTGCAATCATCACTGGTCATGGTGCCGATTAACGAGTTTGGTACCGAAGAGCAGAAGCAGAAATACCTTCCGAAATTGGCTCGCGGTGAGCTAATTGGATGCTTCGGGTTGACTGAGCCTGATCATGGTTCAGATCCTGGAAGCATGGCCACCCGTGCAAGGAAAGTGAATGGGGGCTATGCACTTTCAGGTAGCAAAACCTGGATCACGAACAGCCCTATTGCCGACTTATTTGTAGTCTGGGCGAAAACCGAGGACGGTTTGATCCGAGGATTTATCCTGGAAAAAGGCATGGAAGGCCTGAGCGCGCCGGCTATTCACGGAAAAGTTGCGTTAAGAGCGTCTATCACAGGGGAAATTGTGATGGACCAAGTGTTTGTTCCAGAGGAGAACCTACTGCCCGGCGTCACCGGTTTGAAGGGGCCATTTACCTGTCTCAACTCCGCTAGGTATGGAATAGCTTGGGGAGCTCTCGGCGCCGCCGAATTCTGCTGGCATGCTGCACGCCAATATACTCTGGATCGCAAACAGTTCGGTCGTCCTCTGGCTGCCAATCAGTTGATCCAGAAAAAACTCGCAGATATGCAGACGGAAATCACTCTGGGACTGCAGGGCTGTCTTCGCTTGGGTCGTATGAAGGATAGCGGGAATGCGCCGAACGAAATTACATCGCTTGTGAAACGGAATTCCTGCGGTAAAGCCCTTGAAGTAGCACGGGCGGCCAGAGACATGCTTGGCGGAAACGGTATTTCGGACGAATTTGGCGTTATTCGGCACATGGTGAACCTGGAAGCGGTGAATACCTATGAGGGTACTCACGACATTCATGCCCTCATTCTCGGTCGAGCACAGACCGGCATCCAGGCATTCACTTCGTAAGGAGAAACCATGGTCGGGGCACTTTCCCACATCCGAGTACTGGACCTGTCCCGAGTTCTGGCTGGCCCATGGGCGAGCCAGATTTTAGGAGACTTTGGAGCCGATGTCATAAAGATCGAGAGACCCGGTAAAGGAGACGACACGCGGTCTTGGGGGCCACCTTACCTCAAATCTGAAGATGGTGAAACAGACATGTCCGCATATTATCTGACAGCTAACCGGAATAAGAAGTCTTTGGCTGTCGACATTTCCCATCCTGAGGGTCAAAAGCTCGTTCGAGAACTAGCCGCCAAATGCGACGTCGTGATTGAGAATTTTAAAGTCGAAGGTTTGAAGCGCTACGGTCTCGACTACGAGAGCCTCGCTGCTATTAATCCCGCTCTCGTTTATTGTTCGGTGACTGGTTTTGGTCAGACCGGGCCCTATGCCAAAAGATCAGGATATGACTTTCTGATTCAAGCGATGGGCGGCCTTATGAGCCTTACTGGGCGCGGTGACGATGAACCTGGTGCTGGCCCTATCAAAGTAGGTGTGGCCCTCACCGACATCATGACTGGACTATACGCATGTATAGGTGTCCTGTCCGCGTTGAATCATCGCGATCGCACTGGCGAAGGTCAGCATGTTGAAACAGCGTTGCTGGACGTTCAGGTCGCCAGCCTGGCGAATCAGGCAATGAACTATCTCACCACCGGAAAATCTCCCGAAAGAATGGGTAACGCCCACCCGAATATCGTTCCTTATCAGGATTTTCCGACTGCAGACGGAGACATCGTGGTTACTGTTGGAAACGACAGCCAGTTCCGCCGCATGTGTGAGGTTATGGGTCGGTCCGACTGGCCTGATGATCCAAAATTTTCAACAAACCGCGCAAGAGTAGCAAATAGAAAGGAGCTTATCCTGCTGCTCCGGCAGGAAACAATAAAGAGGAAAACTTGGGAATGGCTTGAATTGCTCGAAGAGGTCAACGTGCCCTGCGGCCCAGTGAACTCATTAGAGGAAGTGTTTGCTGATCCGCAGGTCCGGGCTCGCCAAATGCAAATTACTATGGTCCACGAAAAAATGGGCAAAGTTCCGGGTGTCGGGAATCCATTAAGGCTTGGATTAACGCCTGTTTCATACCGTGATGCTCCTCCAACCCTCGGCCAAAACACCAAGAGCGTTCTCCAATCCGTCATTGGCTTAACGAGTACGGAAATCGAGGTACTTGTTAATAAGGGGGTTATTGAATGATGAAAAAACCCGGAGAAATTCAGAATTGCGGTGATCTGCAGGTCCTTATTTCGGCAAAGAACGAGGAACTACGATCTCGAATTCATTGGCGAATAAATCTCTGCTCAAAATCATTTGCTTCGTTTACGAAAACCGTGGGTAAAGGCCCTTTGCGTGTGCAATTCACTGGCCCCAATCACTCCTCGAATTGCGTAGGGCCATCTTATTTAGCGCGCGAAACAGCACAAATACAAAATTCTGCGATCAGTTTATGGAGTCTCGCAACATGAAGATTCTTGTATTGGGTGGCGGCGTGGCCGGTGTTTCGACCGCATGGTACCTCTCCAATTCGGGCCATGAGGTGACCGTAGTTGACCGCAACCCTTCTGTAGCCGACGAAACCAGCTTCGGTAATGCAGGAATGCTCTCCTACGGTTATACGAATCCATGGGCTGCACCAGGTATTCCGCTGAAGGCGTTGAAATGGATGATGCAGGATATGGCTCCAATTCTTGTTAGTTCGAGCGCTATCAATGCCCGAACTGCGAATTGGATGCTCCAAATGTTGGGGCAATGCACTGAGGAGGCATATCGAATTAACAAAGGGCGAATGCTGAGAATTTCTGAATATAGCCGCATTTGTCTAGACGAGCTGACACAAGAAGTGCCGCTGGATTTTGACCATCGAAATAAAGGAACAATTGAACTGTTTCGCGATGATGAAAAGATGGTTTCCATCGGCGCTGACTTGGAATCATTGAAGGAAGGTGGAGTAGAACATGAGGTGCTCAATCGGGAGTCCTGTATTCATCACGAGCCAGCGCTTGCAAATGTTTCGGAGAAATTTGTTGGAGGGTTGCGCTTTCCAAAGGATGGCACGGGTGATTGCAATAAATTCACCAAAGGATTAGCTGACCATTGCCTGAAAGCTGGCGTCCGTTTTTTGCTAAACACTGAAGTTCAGTCGTTGGAAACCTCTTCTGGAAAGATAACTGGTGTCGAAACATCCGAAGGTTATCTAAAAGCGGATGCTTATGTTGTCGCCCTGGGGAGCTACTCACCTTTATTACTTAACCCACTGGGCTTTAGATTACCGATCTACCCCATTAAAGGTTATTCACTGACTTTGCCGTTGCTAGACGAGACGTGCGCTCCTCAATCGACGGTTATGGACGAGGCTTTCAAAGTCGCGGTGACTCGGTTTGAAGATCGAATTCGGGTAGGCGGCACCGCAGAAATTGCCCATTTTGACCTAAGCCTAAAAGATAAGCGCCGAAAACCAGCCGAGTTTGTTGTCAATGATTTGTTTCCAAATGCTGGAGACTTAACGAATTCGACGTTTTGGTGCGGCCTTCGTCCTATGACACCAGACAGCGTGCCGGTCATTGGCAAAACGCCAATCTCAAACCTCTTCATGAACACGGGACATGGAACACTTGGTTGGACTATGTCCCAAGGCTCTGCACGCCTGGTTGCGGACGTAATTAACAACAAGACACCGGACATTGATAACGAAGGTTTATCTATTGACCGATTTTTGAAGTAACCGATACCAGTCAATAAGGACTCAGTACTCATGCAGAAAGATATTGTTTACTCACCAAACGCACCGAAAGCCATCGGCCCTTATTCCCAGGGCGTGCGGCTGGGCCAATCGGTCTACCTGTCCGGCCAAATTCCCATAGATCCAATTACTATGGAACTTGTGACCGAATCCTTTCGCGCCCAGGCCGTACAGGTGTTTGAAAACCTCAAGGCTGTTGCTGAGGCCGCCGGAGGCACACTTAATGACATTGTGAACATGACCATCCTGCTGACGGATATGAAGCATTTTCCAGAGGTTAATGAGGTAATGTCTGATTACTTCGTTGAGCCCTATCCGGCCCGAGCTGCTTTCGCGGTAAAAGGCCTTCCTAAGAATGCCGATATCGAAATAATGGCAATCCTAGCAACTGAATAAACGGGATATCTCCATGGCCAGGCCTGCAGTCGCTGAAATAAACCTAGAGAACATCCGCGGAAATTTTCGTTTGGCGGCATCGATGAGTTCTCACGGAAAAACCGTTGCGGTCGTTAAGGCTGATGCATACGGCCATGGCCTCGTTGAGGTTGCAGAATCCCTGTCTCAAGATACGGAGGTCTTTGCGGTTGCATCTATAGAAGAAGCAATGGTCCTTCGAGCTTCCGGTATTCGTCATCCAGTCCTTCTGATGGAAGGTTTCTTCGAAGATTCCGAACTAGATGTGATAGTAAAAGAGGGTTTCTGGACAGTTATTCATAATGAACAACAGCTGGGAACTCTGGCCCAAAGTCGGTTGCCAAAACCTATCCCGGTTTGGTTAAAAGTTGATACCGGAATGCATCGCCTTGGTTTCAACCCTAAGGAAGCCGCACAAGCCTATGCGACTCTAAAGGCCTTGAAGCAGGTACAAAGCGTAGTGGTCATGACTCATTTAGCGAATGCCGATCACGAGCTAAGCGATCGGGTTTCTGTCGAAGCTCAACTCTCAAAACTACCAATTACTCTGACAAGTCGAGAGATCGAGTTGAGCATCGCAAATTCTGCAGCGCTTCTAGACCATCCATCAACAAGAAAGCACTGGCAGCGGCCAGGGATAATGATTTATGGCGCTTCTCCCTTAAAAGCGGGGAATGAGCACAGCCAAAAGCTGCGACCAGCCATGAGTCTTAAAAGCCGAATTATTGCAACACGCTGGGTCCATAAAGGCGAGGGAGTTGGCTACGGCGGACGGTTCATCGCAAACCGTCTTTCCAGGATTGGCACCGTGGCTATGGGCTACGCCGACGGATATCCCAGGCAAGCAGTGGATGGGACCCCTGTACTTGTTAATGGTCAGCGCACAAAGCTGGTAGGAAGAGTCTCAATGGACATGCTTACTGTTGATCTTACCGACCTCCCAGCGACGGGCGTAGGTAGTGAAGTAGAGTTTTGGGGCCAAAGACTTAATGCCAATGAAGTTGCTGCACACTGTGACACCATCGCCTACCACCTATTCACGGGAGTAACCAAGCGAGTCCCCCGGAGGTATATCCAATAACGCTCGAATTTAAGACTCTTTTAAAAATCTCTTTTTGATAAAATGAATTTTAATTTATTAAATCTAAGCATATAGGCCTTTTAACTTAACTTTGGGGTACCAACCATTAGGAGGGCTTATAGGAAAAAGATCACGAGAACATCATAAAAATCTTCAGCCAGAAAGTTTGGCTATCAAAGCAAGACAACCAACCGAAAGGATTAAAAAATGAACAAAAAGACAATTCCTGCGTTTCTCATTAGTTTTATACTGGCACCGTTAGCTAATGCAGCAGATCTATCTAGTACGGTAACGTTTGTTTCGGACTATCGCTATCACGGGATTTCTCTGACCGCTGGTGATCCGGCTGTGCAAGCAAGTATAGATGCATCTTTCGATAATGGGATATATTTCGGTGCTTGGGGAAGTAATGTAGACTTCGGTGACGATGCCAACCTTGAAGTGGACTATTATGTCGGATATTCCAATGAACTAGAAAATGGCATTGGTTACAACTTAACCGCTCTTTACTACACCTATCCAGGATATGAAGCAGCGGACATCGACTATGTAGAGTTTAGTTCTGGAGTTTCTTTCAAAGGTTTTTCCGTATACTATAACTATGCTGACGACTATGTTAATACTGGAGAGTCGGGGCAGTATCTTGGTTTAGATTTTACTCATGAAATTATTCATAATGTTTCCCTCCATGCACATGCCGGTCACAGTTTTGGTGATTACTGGGGAAATATCGATATACAAGATTATGAGGACTATTCTGTCGGGGTTTCCACTAGCTTAATTGGCCTAGATCTTGCGCTAGATTGGCTATTCAATGATATCTCTGGTAGTGACGAGTCAAGCAGTGGGATTCTCAGAAACGATGATACCCTGACTGTATCGGTATCAAGAACCTTCTGAAATATTTAATACTTTTTTTAATTAATTGTCTCCCTCCTTTGGACTGGCTCCCGAGCCAGTCCCTTTTTATTGTATCTCGAATCGTCGTAAGTTACTCCTCAACAGAAGTTGGCCACGCTGGCCTGAGGTCTACTTTTGAACCCCGTTAAAAATGGGGTGATTACCATCCTAAGCTACCCTTGAGTAAAATGTCGGTCAGATGCATTCGGTAGAAGCCGGGGGGCGAGACAGCAAGGCAGTTAAACGTGAGATTGTATTGAAATACCACCTGTACGCGCTATGTAATCGCGCGTGTTCTGGAGGATGAAGGGTAAAACCACCCTGGCAGTATGCCTTTTTCGAAGTGCTCGTCCCGTATCAGCTGTCAACGAAAGAAGCCGTTATGATTGGGATTTGCTATGGTATTTGGAAAACGACGGCAGTTAGGTTCTTAGCATCGGCCCAAGCCCTCTGAGCTGCGAGGCCAACTTCAGCCAGCGTATCTTGACGCGTTTGCAATGGGGTGGATGCGAGTCAGCAGGGACTTTTTTTCAGCTCCGGTGCTTTCACAGTTGACGTAGATTGGCCTAAGGCTAGTCAGTGTGCTCCATCTGCAGAATAGCTCTTGTTCGGCGGGCCGGTATGAGTTAAGCCTCAGTCGTCGCGCGGGTTATTGCTAGCAGGGGCGTTTTTGCCGGATTGTCGACGCACGACTAATCGCCATGACAGGATTTTTGTTGTTTGCGCCATCGGATAACCTCGCCGTCCCACTGGCGATGAAAGCCTCAATTTCTGCAGTTTGACTATTATCTGCGTGTCTCATGGTCATGAGCAAGTTCAGTTGAAGTTGGCTCCAAAACAATCACTTAACAAAAGCTCTGCTCGGAACTCCCAGGGCAACATCATTTTTAGCCCCTCGCGCTGATCACCTCTGCGATGCTGGTCCCGTCCGTTTGCTCCCTATTATCCTGAGCTTCAAGCATTTCCTGTATTCGCTTGGTTGCCTCCTGAGTCCCGTCTGCAAGCTTCTTTACTTCATCTGCAACTACGGAAAAGCCGCGCCCGGCCTCCCCAGCCCTAGCGGCCTCGATGGCAGCATTAAGCGCAAGTAGGTTGGTTTGCGTTGCTATACCACTGATCACATCGACGACATCAGCAATACGACTGTACGTCTCCCGGCTGTTTTCTATCATGCGGGTATGGGCAACCTTCGCGGACCTCTCGTCCTCAATATTTCTGACGGCGCCTATCGCACGAATAAGCTTACCATGGTGATCACGTATGGCCCGACCTCGCTCCCGAAACCAGCAGTACCCTTTTGTTTTATGCCGCATCCTGAACTCCTCGACATAGTCTCCTGAGCCTGTGGAGTTTTGTATCTCACGCTCGAAGATTTTTAGAACTCGGGGTAAATCGTCCGGGTGGATAACGCTTACCTGGCTTTCCATGCCATCTGGCAGTTCGTCACGAGTGTAACCAAGCAGGAGCCTGAATTGATCTGTGAAAATCATCTCGCTGCCCGGATCCTCTGGCACACCGTTTTTGATCACAAAATCCCACACCCCTTCAGTCAGGGTAGACTGAATCATCTGCCACACCTGCTTTTCGTACTCAAAGTCGACCTTGATTAATTCAACTTCTTCCAGGGCGACTTGCAGTTGGTCTCTTTCGTTCTCAAGTTGCCGAATCGCCTGTTCATATTGTTGTTTTTCTTCCGAATTATTTTTTTTGAGTTTCTCCAGCTCATGGGTAGTATTGTCCAGTTCGCTTTGTTGCGCTGCCTTGTCTTTCCTGCTTTGGTCTAGGGAAGACCGAATCGATGCGATGAGTCTGGGGTGGCGTGAGATTTCCTTTAATTCGCCAAGATCGACCACATCTCCATGGCTAATTGAGTCGATTAGCTCGGCCATCTCGGCGGCGAGCTTTGTAGAAGACCGTCGGTTGAACATGGTAAATTTCCTCGAGTTAATTCTGGTGGTGAGGCGCATTGCTTAAGCCGCCTTCTCATCATTAGCTGACACCCACTCTCCACCCATTTGCCCTTCGGAAAACTCTTTCATCGCCGCCACCATTGAGCGGCTCTGCTCACTCACCTCCACGGAGGATTCAATAAAATTGCTTTCTTAATGCGGAGTATTGAGCGAACTGCGTAAACCGCTGAAGGTTGCCACCCATTCCACGTGAAGCCTGCCACCCGGATCGGAGCAAGGCTGCCACCCATCGGAGCGTAGCGACGCGGGGTTTCTCTTCTTACTCCGAAGTCTCGGTGGCCGTCAACTTTGCCTTTTGTTTTCGCATGGACTCGCCCCGCAGGTTGATCTTGTAGGCGTTGTGAACGAGCCGGTCCAGAATGGCGTCTGCCAGAGTGGCGTCACCGATTACGCCATGCCATTCCTCGATAGGTAATTGGCTAGTGGCCATGGTGGAACGCCGGCCATGTCGGTCTTCCAGCACCTCCAGCAAGTCTCTCCGGTTCTCCGCGCTCAGTTTCATCAGCCCCCAGTCGTCTAGGATCAGGACGTCGACTTTGGCGAGGTTGGTCAGGAGTTTGGCGTACTGGCCATCGCCCTTGGCAATGGTCAGCTCCCGTAGCAGTCGGGTCAGGCGGACGTACTGGGCGGTGTAGCCTTCCCGGCAGGCCTTGTGTGCCAGTGCACAGGCCAGCCAGGTTTTGCCAACCCCGGTGGGACCGGTGATGAGCACGTTCAGGTGCTCTTTTACCCATTGGCAGCCGGCCAGTGATTGCACCAGCCCTTTATCCAGGCCCCGTGAGTTCCGGTAATCGATGTCTTCAAGGATGGCCGTGTGTCGCAGCCTAGCCCGGCGCAACCGGCTGGTCATGCGCCGGTTATCTCGCTCGGTCATTTCCCGGTCGACCAGCAGCCCGAGGCGTTCCTCGAAGCTCAGATCGGTGATGTCGGGGGTGGCCGACTGATCCGCCAGGGCGGCGGCCATGCCGGTCAGTTTGAGGGCGTGGAGCTTGTCCAGTGTGGGATGTTTTAGCATGTCAGAGATCCTTCAGTGGTAGTAGGCGGGGCCACGGATGTTGTCGTGGGTGTCGGGCAAGGCCAGTTCCTGTTGCTCTTCCAGGGGCTGCTGATCCAGACGGTGTTTGAGGATGGATTCAATGCTCTTGTAGCGGCAGCTTCCCAGCATCAGGGCTCGCTGGCAGGCGGCCTCCAGCCGCGACTCGCCGTAGCTCTGCCCCAACCGGAGAATGCCCAGACAGGAGCGGTACGCCTGCTGAGGGTGTTTGCGGGCACCCAGAGCGGTGCGGATAAGCTTCTCCGTCGCCGGTCCGGTTTTGGCCGCCCAGGCGATGAGCCGTTCCGGCGACCACTCGCCCGCCTGGCGATGGGACTCGGGCATATGGGTAGCAATCGTGGTGTGTCGCCCTTTCTGATCGGAACGCCGGTGACTGGCGACACGGTTGCCCCGGTAAAAGCATTCGATGGTGTTGTGGGTGATGCGAACCTCCACCTCTTTCTTGATCAGTGTGTAGGGCACTGAGTAGTAGTGACCGTCGATGGCCACGTGGTAGTCGATATGCACCCGAGCCTTCTTCCACTCTGCGTAGACATACGGCTCTGCCGGCAACGGCTGTAGAACCGGTTGATCCAGCTGTTCGAAGTGGTCACGCCGACAGCCGGGCAACTTGCGGAAGGGGCGGCTGTTGAGCTTCTCCAGTAGCTCACGGATGGTGGCGTTGAGTTGACCTAGGGAGAAGTGCTGACGGTGGCGCAGGGCTGCCAGGATCCAGCGCTCGACGATCAATACACCGCCTTCCACCTTGGCTTTGTCACGGGGCTTACGAACTCTTGTCGGGACAACGGCCACGCCATAATGGGCGGCCATGTCCTGATAGGTTGGGTTGAGATCCGGCTCGTAGCGATGGGCCTTGCTGACGCCGGAGCGGAGGTTGTCCGGAACCACCAGTTCCGGCACTCCGCCCAGGAACTCGAAGGTCCGGATGTGGGAGCCGACCCAGTCCGGCAATGTCTGGCTCCAGGTGGCTTCGGCGTAGGTGTAATTGGATGCACCCATCACCGCGACAAAGACTTGTGCCTCGTGGATCTCTCCGGTGGTGCGGTCAATGACGGGCACGGTCTGGCCAGCGTAGTCCACAAACAGCTTCTCACCGGCCCGATGGTCCTGGCGCATCACCAGGTCCAGCTTGCCCCGCCAGGCCCGGTAGTGCTCGCAGAACCAGCTGTACTGATAACCGTCCGGGTTGGCTTGCCGGTACTCCTGCCAGAGCAGGAACAGGGTGACGTTCTTGCCCGTGAGTTCGTCACGGATGTGTTGCCAGTCGGGTATACCTCTGGCCTGTGCCGGCAGGTCCGGTGGCGGCGGGAACAGCAACCGCTCCAGGTGGGCCTCATCCATATCCGCTGGCAACGGCCAGCTCAGACCGGCCTCAACCGTGCGGCGCAGGTAGTCGCTTACGGTGGGGCGGCTAACGCCACAGGCCGCCGCAATCTGGCGGTTGCTCAGCCCTCGCTCCCACTTGAGGCGAAGGACTTCTTTGATTTTACGCATGGATAACCTCTTCGCTGGCATCTGGCCCATCTCCGGATGAAAAGGGTCAGAGTACCGTTAAGTAATCCCGCGCCGGACGATTTTGATGGAGCTTCAGGCAGTCTGCTGGGGTGGCAGCTTTGCCGTGGAATTAGTGGCAGCTTTCGCGTGGAATGGGTGGCAGACTTCGTCTGGAATCAGTGGCAACCTTGGTCTGGAATACGCAAGCGAACACTGAATTCATATTTCAAGACAATAAATCAAGCATGTACATGGCTTTTTAAAACTCCTAGTCGTTAGGTTAGTTTCTAGATCAGTCAGGCTATTCGATCTTTTACTGTCTCAACAATGTAGGCGCCGATGGGAATCGCGGAAGTAGCGGCAGGTGATGGCGCATTACAGACGTTGACGGTGCGCTTAGTGTTTACAAACAGGAAATCGTCCACAAGTTTTCCGTCCTTAGATACTGCCTGGGCTCGGACTCCCGCAGGGTACTCACCGAGATCCTCCTTTTTGAGGATCGGACAGTACTTTTGAACTTCCCGCAAATAGCCGTCCTTGAACAGCGAGTTCTTCATCTCGCGAAGGCCCGGCTTAAGATTATCCTTCAGAACCTTTAGGATACCGGGGTTGGTGAACATGCCTATTATGTCAGCGAAGGAGATATCCGACTTTTGATAACCTTCTCGCTTCAACGCCAAGACTGCATTGGGACCCACGGTGACAGTTCCGTCGATCATGCGAGTCAAATGCACTCCGAGAAATGGCATGGAAGGATCTGGAATTGGATAGATCAGATGATTCACGATGCCGTTGTACTTCTCTGGTAAGACAAAGTACTCACCACGAAAAGGACAGATAGTAAAACCCGGATCGAGCCCTAGCATACGTACAATGCGGTCAGCCATCAGTCCGGAACATGAGATCAAATATCGAGAAGCAAAGTCTCCTTTTGACGTCTTAACTACCGCCTCCGTGGCACGCTCCTCTAAACCTAACACTTTGGTAGAGTAAAGAATCTCACCACCGAGGCGTTGAAACTCACCAGCCATTGCAGCGGTTATCTCTCCATAATTTACAATTCCACTGGATGGTACGAATATTCCCCCAACTCCATTTATATTGGGCTCTCGCTCCTTTAGCTGAGGAGCAGACAGCCATTCTCGCTGCAGGCCATTAGCTGCGGTGCGCTTCCAAAGCGCTTTCATTCGCTCCACTTCAAGGTCATTGGTGGCGACAAGCAATTTACCGCACTCGTCATAAGCGATGTCATGGGTATCACAGAAGTCTTTAGTAGCTCGATTACCTTCCAGACAAAATCGCGCTTTGAGACTGCCCGGGGTGTAATAGACACCCGCGTGGATCACGCCACTGTTATGTCCAGTCTGGTGGTGAGCAGGACCGGGTTCCTTCTCAACCAATAACATTTTGCGGTTAGGGTAGGTGCGGATCAGTTGCATGGCAGTGGACATACCGATAATGCCCCCACCGATAATAATAAAGTCGTACACTGCAGACCTCGTCTTCTAATTAGTCGCCTGCCCCCCCAATGGGAGAAGAATAAATCTCGGAGCCGCACAATATGCTTGGCTCTGATTGTGAGCTCACTTTTGCCAAGGATTGTGGAGCGTTTTGGCATGCGTGAAGTAACCACGTTGGCGCATCAGCTCTCTACGCAAGTCCGGGTGGGGGGTAAAACGATCCCGGCCATGCAACCAAAAGTGGTTATTGATCAGCAAAAACTTACCAACGGAATAGGGTACAGAAAGAATGCCAGGATTGGTTTCTAGAGATTCTGAGAGTTCGCAAAGCCAGTTGCCCTCTTCAAGGTTGGCAGGTTGCACGAACTGGTCGATGTAGGCCATTATCGGGCGTCCTTCCCGATCGACATCAAAGATCGAGTGATAGATATCTTTGGCCACGTTCTTGCTTGGCGGGACGGCCCAACGCATCTCGCGGCGTGCCATAGGATGACTAAAGAAGTAATCGAGGTCTTCCCAGTCATCGATGTGCAATAACAGCGAGTTGCCACCTTCCATGTTCTGCTCGTCGATCTTCATCATAAGCACAAAGTCGGTATCTTGTTCGACATACGTGCCGTCGTTGTGCAGCTCCATCACTCGATGAGGCTGACGCAGATAGCTGTCAGATTGATCGACATTTTTAACAACGAAGCGAGCGTAATACTGTCCGCTCATCGAATCAAAATTGGACCTTCCAATCAGGTGGGCGACAGCAGTGGCAAACTTTACCATTTCATCCGCCTGAGAAACATCGTCAAGGCCCTCAGGAGTGACGATCATCCCTCCGGTGTTGCGTTCGACCATTGAATCGATTAACACTGGCTGTAGAGTGTTCCCACACAGGTCATCAAGAATCTTAGCGACCCGGAAGCGGAGCATAGATTTATACTCCAGGGCCTGAACCGGATAATCTGACACGGCTGCAAGGAACTCACTCACCAACTCCCTAGAGAAGAAAAGGTTCAGTAGGCGCGGTGAATAATTACTTGGCTCAAGTTTGAAGCCCTGGAACTCATTAACCTCAGGTTGAGCAGAGTTATTAGACGCAGTAGCAGTCTTCATGATTATCTCCTTTGAAGCATAATCGGGATTATCTTCGGCGGTTTCTACGAGAAGTCCCTATTTCACTAATCAGAAACTCTCAAACTTATGGGACTAAGATCATGCCAAGCCGGCCCAGCGAGCAGTGTCGTCAAGCGACCGACTGAAGATGTCGAGCACCAGCTGGATATCCTCCTTGCTTGAAATCAGAGGAGGACAGAAAGCTATCGAGTCGCCCATTGCTCTGGTAATCATTCCGTGCTGTTGAGCGCGTCCAGCCAGATGCTTTCCGAGCTTGCCAACAGCCTCTAGCGGTGCTTTCGTGTTTTTATCTGCGACTAATTCCACGGCGGCGATCAGCCCTTTACCACGGACTTCACCAACGAGTGGATGGTCAGAGAACTCTGCCAACCCCCCGCGCAGCACTTCACCCATTTCTGCAGCATGCTGGACCAGGCCTTCCTCTTCGATGATTTTAAGGTTTTCAAGAGCAACGGCTGCTGCAACGGGGTGGCCGGTGCCGGTGTAACCATGGCCGAGAACACCGAACGAGTGGCTCTGGTCAGCAATGCCCTCATATACGTCATCGTTTATGAGGACCGCGGCGATTGGCTGATACGATGAAGAGAGCTGTTTCGAAACAACCATTACGTCGGGCTTTATATCGAATGTTTGCGAACCAAACATTTGACCGGTCCTTCCGAAACCGCATATAACTTCATCAGCAACGATCAGGATGTCATGCTTGCGGCATACCCGCTGAACCTTCTCCCAATAGGTTCGAGGGGGTACGATTACGCCACCGGCTCCCATCATTGGCTCAGCATAGAAAGCTGCAATGGTCTCGGCTCCCTCCCGCGAAATTACGCACTCGAGCTCCTCTGCTAGCCGATCAGCGAACTGTTCTTCAGTTTCTCCGGGCTGAGCATTACGATAATGGTGTGGACAGCTGACGTGATAAAAGCCAGGCAGAGGTAAATCGAAACCTCGCTGGTTCGGCTGCAGTCCGGTAAGGCTAGCACTCGCGACAGTTACACCGTGATAGGCATTGCGACGACTGATGAACTTTTTCTTTTCAGGCTTACCGATCGCATTATTACGATACCAAAGCAATTTGATAACTGTATCGTTTGCTTCCGAGCCTGAATTTGTGAAAAAGACCTTGCTCATCGGAACAGGTGCCAGCTCTATTAACTTTTCTGAAAGTTCAATACTCGGAGCATGAGCCTTATGAGTGAACAGATGATAAAAAGGAAGAGTTCGAAGTTGCCGCTCTGCAGCTGCAATTAAGCGCTGGTTGCTGAATCCCAGCGCCGCGCTCCATAAACCTGACATAGCCTCTATGTAGCGCTTTCCCTTGTTATCAAAGACGTAGACGCCCTCGCCTCTTTCAATAACCAATGGACCTGCTTCCTGGTGAAGCCTAGCATCGGTATACGGATGCAATTGATATTGGACATCTTTTTTGGCTAGATCTAAATGATTGGCATTCATGGTTTATTCCTGCATTTTTATCACTATTTAGCTCATTGAAGCATTCATTTATAAATCTAAGCTTCAGATGAGACGTCGTTAATGGTTTTATAAGAAAATATTTAAAACTTAATCAATAAAACCTAAATATTCTGCACGAAAGGAAGTTATCATTTATTTCCTGACTATCCGGCTATCTTTAAAATAGATAGCCGGATTATTATCAAGCAACCTGCAATCAAATACTCAGACAGAGATATTTAATCTCTAGATAATCATCCATCCCATACTTCGAGCCCTCACGACCAACACCAGAAGCCTTGATACCTCCGAATGGCGCAACCTCGGTGGAGATGATCCCAGTGTTAATTCCAACAATGCCGTATTCCAAAGACTCGCCTACACGGAATACTCTGCTCATATCGCGCGTATAAAAGTAGGCAGCAAGCCCGAATTCCGTATCATTGGCTTGATTGATGACATCCTCTTCACTGGTAAATCGGAATATGGGAGCCAACGGACCAAAAGTTTCCTCTTTAGCTACTTTGGCAGTTGCGGATACATTCGTTAGTATCGTCGGCTCGAAAAACGTACCTTCCATTTTTCTACCGCCGGAAACGATTTTGGCACCGAGAGAAACAGCGTCTTCTATGTGCTCTTCCATTTTTGCAACGGCTTTTTCATCTATAAGGGGCCCTGTTGTGACCCCTTCGTGCATTCCATCTCCGACCTTTAACTTTGCCACTGCGGTTTTAAGCTTCTCGGTGAAAAGGTCATAAACTTCGTCGTGCACGTAAAGCCTATTAGCGCAGACACAGGTCTGCCCGGCGTTTCTGTATTTAGAAGCCAAGGCTCCATCCACTGCAGCGTCTAGATCAGCGTCTGAAAAGACAATAAAAGGTGCGTTACCGCCGAGCTCCAAAGACACTTTTTTGATATCCTTGGCACACTCGGCCATGAGCTGCTTTCCGATCTCAGTGGAGCCGGTAAAAGACAGCTTCCTTACGACAGGGTTGTTTGTTAATTCAGCGCCAATATCTGAGCCGCTGCCCGTGACGACACTCAACACACCGGGGGGAATTCCGGCTTCCTCTGCCAATGCTGCCATTGCAAGGGCTGAGAACGGTGTTTGCGATGCCGGCTTAATGACAATGGTGCATCCTGCAGCCAACGCAGGCCCGGCTTTCCGTGTAATCATGGCAGCAGGAAAGTTCCAGGGTGTGATTGCAGCGGTAACACCAATAGGCTGCTTGATTACCATCAGTCGCTTATCTGCTTGATGTCCCGGGATGGTATCGCCATAAATGCGCTTACCCTCCTCCGCAAACCACTCAATAAACGAAGCCGCATAGAGAATTTCACCTCGCGATTCCGCTAGCGGCTTGCCTTGTTCAAGGGTCATTAAACGGGCAAGATCCTCTTGGTTGGACACCATCAACTCAAACCAACGACGAAGTGATGTTGCCCTTTCTTTGGCTGTCAGAGCCTTCCATTTCAGAAGAGCTCGATCCGCGGCTTCGATTGCACGACGGGTTTCCGAAGCGCCCATTTTGGGCACAGTGCCAAGGATTTCTCCTGTTGCAGGGTTATTAACCTCGATGGTCAAGCCGGAATCGGCGTCAACCCAAGCACCATCAATGTATGCCTTTTGACAAAACAAGTGGGGATTATTCATGGACATCAGTTTTCTCCTACAGCTTGATCCACGTCGCTTTCAGCTGAGTGTATTTGTCAAAAGCATGGAGTGACTTATCACGCCCGTTACCCGACTGTTTAAAGCCACCGAATGGTGCGGTCATATCGCCACCGTCATATTGATTAACCCAGACGCTTCCCGCCCGAAGTGCTCGTGCCGCACGGTGTGCCTTTGATAAATCACTGGTCCATACGGCGGCAGCCAGGCCATAAATGGTGTTGTTGGCGATGGTCATGGCTTCATCAAAGCTGTCGAAGCCCATCACAGAAACCACCGGGCCGAAGATTTCCTCTTGGGCGATCCGCATCTCTGGCCGGACATTGTCGAAAACGGTTGGCGGCACCAAAAGGCCTCCAGCGATTTCGGGGAGTGGGGCTCCTCCCAAGCGGAGCGTAGCGCCATCCGATTTGCCAGATTCGATATAACCAAGAACGGTCTCCAGTTGCCCGCGATCAACTAGGGGACCAATGTTTGTGGTTGGGTCGAGCGGATTGCCCGGTTTCCATTCGTTTTCGAGGATTTTCATTACCTTGGTAACAAACTCCTCGCGAATGCTGTTTTCTACCAACAGCCTAGTGCCTGCGGTGCATACTTCGCCCTGATTGAAGGCAAACGCAGCGGCGGCTGCGACGGCTGCTTCATCTAAGTCAGGCGCATCAGCAAATACAACGTTCGGGCTCTTGCCGCCGCCTTCGAGCCACACCTGTTTCATGTTTGACTCCCCAGCATCTACCATTAGCTGGCGCCCTACCCGGGTGGAACCGGTGAATACCACAGTGTCGACGTCGATGTGTCGTGAAAGAGCGCTTCCGACCTCCGGACCAAAGCCAGGCAGCACATTAAGAACGCCCGAAGGGAGTCCCGCCTCCACCGCTAATGCGGCTAGCCGCAATGCACTCAAAGGTGATTTTTCAGATGGCTTGAGCACTACGGAGTTGCCGGTGGCAAGTGCTGGACCAAGTTTCCAGCAGGCCATCATCAGCGGGAAGTTCCAAGGAACGATTGCCGCCACAACCCCAACCGGCTCGCGTGTAATCAAACCCAATTGATCGGCAGGAGTCGGAGCAACCTCACCGTAAACCTTGTCAATAGCCTCGGCAGACCAGCGAACGGCACGTGCACCTGCGGGTAAATCCACCGTCAACGCATCGCCGATTGGCTTACCCATATCCAGGGTTTCCAGCAGTGCTAGTTCCTGGGCATGGACTTCTATCAATTCAGCAAATCGAATCAAAATGGCTTGTCGCTTAGCCGGAGCCATTTGCGACCAAGTACCAGCCTCAAAAGTGCGGCGTGCCGATTCAACGGCGAGGTTAGCGTCCTCGGCGTCGCACCTCGCAACTTTTGCTAGCAGGCGTCCGTCGACGGGGCTAAAATTATCGAAGGTGAGTCCAGAACGTGCCGGTTGGTATCCCCCGTCAATGAAGGCTTCTCCAATGATCGAGAGATTCTCTGCCTTGGCTGACCAGTCTTTAACAGTTAACTCATTCATATCAGCTGTTCTCCCTATCTGGCGCCATAACGGCCTCCAGAAAGCTTCGCATTAAATTTTTGAAATTGGCGTAGTTGCTTGGCTGGTGGCGGGAGATCTCTTCACGCAAGCGCTCAGGCAAATCCCCCGCGTTCTCTAGAAAGCGCTGTCCCTCGTCGCTGCGTTTCCAATCACCAAGCCAGGTATCAAACATTTCTGCCGTAATTTCGGGATGGAACTGAACACCCCATGCTGAGCGGTAACAAAATGCCTGAGGGGCCATCTTGGTTTCTGCCAGCAAAGTGACGTGTTCTGGTAGGCGGAAAGTGTCGAAATGGAAATTGAGCCATGGTCCCTCATGGGACCACTGCGGATCTCTTGACTCTACCGGCGTCCATCCGATCTCTGCCTCATCTGCGGGCACCGCGGTGCCTCCCAGAGCGCGGGCAAGCAACTGACTGCCAAAACAAATACCAAGAGTTGGCACATCAGCCTCTACGACACCTTTCAACCAATTGAGCTCGGGCTCCAGCCAGGGTAGTCTTTGATCGTAGGCCGATTCAGGACTGCCCAGAACCACCACCATTTCAAGCGTTTCAGGGTCAGGAAGGGGCTCTGTTACCACCTGCGTCTGAAGCTCGATGTCCAGTTCAGAGAGAATCTCTGGCAAAATGCCGGGTACGTCAGTGGGCGAATGCATGACCGCAAGGGCCCTTTTGGGCTTTTTTCCGGCCTTGGGGCAGGTATCCGCGCTCTGCGCAGCATTCTCGAAAGGATAGCTAAGCGCAGGCATCCAGTTTTGCCATACAGTTTTGAGTTCGCCATTAACCTTCGCCTCAGCCAGTGCAGCATCGACTTTTTTCAGCCACTCAGACTCTCCCTTCTTTACGGCAATTCCCCATGCGTTTCGAGTTTCCACGGTGAAAGCGATAGCCAGATCTGATTCCTCCGACAGCGGCAACAAAGCCACGTCATCGTCTACGAAAGCGTCGATGTCACCGCGCCGTAGTGCGGCTACCATATCTCCCATTACGTCATCCGATTCTCCCGAGAAGGGCACGACGACAGCGCCTCCGAAAGTCTCGGCCAAAGCCATATTGAGACTTTTATCAATGGCACCGACTCGACGCCCTGAAAGATCAGTAGCGCTTTTGATGGACGAATCGCGCAAAACCATCACTGATTCGTCAAAGACTGCGTATGGAGCTGTGAAATCAGCAAGGCTCTTGCGATACTCCGAAATACCCTGACCGCAGAGCAGAATATCTCCTTGTGCCTTTTCCAGTGCGGGGTAGAAATCATCCCACTGGCGATAGACAAAGACTGTATCCATCCCCAGCTTTTTCCCGAGGAGCCTAGCGACATCGGCCTCATAACCGTGCCGCTGGCCCTCCTCGTCACGCCAGAAAAGCGGCGGCGCTGGGAGGTCGGCGCAAATGACCCGCATAGAGCGATTAGTCGCGCTTTGATTCATGGCAGGTAGTCCTCATACATTGTTTTCTCCCAATCAGTAACGACGGCGCAGTAACGGGCCCACTCGTCCTTCTTAAGATCGCTGTAGAGAGAGGACATGGCTTCCGGCATGGCACCGCGGATCACGCTGTCTTGTTCAAATGCGCGGATGGCGTCTCCGAGAGTGCGGGGCAGATAGCGAGTCTCCGGTCCTTCGACTGGGATGCTGTCACTGGTGTCAGGCGTACCCGGATCCAACTTTTTCTCCAGGCCATCCCGCATAGCGGCGAGCATGAGTACCTGTGACAGATAGGGGTTTACACTGGCATCGGGCACTTTGTACTCCAAGCGACCGTTAGCAGAGAGTCGGACAGTACAAGTTTTGTTGTCGATACCCCAGTTGATGCAGTTGGGTGCAAACAGTCCAGTATCCCAATAACGCTTATAGGAATTTACATTGGATGCCATAACCAACATGGAACCAGGAGCATGTTCCAGTAGTCCGCCTAGCGCATGAAGCCCCGTATCAGTAAGGTGCAGGTCTCTGCGCCCAGATTCAGCGAGCACATTTTGATCCCCGCGCCACAGGCTAAAGTTATGGTGACACCCATTGCCCATTGTCCCAGTGGTGGGCTTGGGCATGAAACTGGCTTTAACTCCGAATTCCTGAGCCACCTGACGACAAATCAGGCGATAGGTCATCATCCGATCGGCAGTAAGCTGGCAGTCATCGAACATCCAGTTGAGCTCAAGCTGGCCTGCGTCTTCGTAGTCACCCTCGATCATGTCGAGACCCATGGATTGGCCGTATTCCATGACTCGCTTAAAAATAGGGCGCATCATTTCAAGGTTGCCCAAATGATAGGCAGGGCTAGCCCCCGCACGAACCTTAACCGTGAGCTTCTCGCCCAGCCACGACATCTCGGGCTCAAGGCCGGTCTTAAGAGTTAAACCGGTGTCTTTGGTAAACTGCCGGTGGGTTTCGATAAGCAGACCACGGGGGTCCGTTGCGAGAAGACTTCCGCCATTCTCAATCCGATGTTCGGGCTCATAGAGTCGACAGAAGAAACTGCCGATAGAGTGATCCCAAGGCAGAACCTGGAAGGTGTCTGCATCCGGCATGCCCGTAAACTCAGCAGCTTGCGCACCGCCACCCAAGAGCTCACCGGCACGATTACACTGCAGATCAGAAATGGCAGTTCGGTGGAATTGAATGCCTTTGTCTAGATTGCGGAGTAAATGTTTGGCCGGCACCACTTTGGCCGCCACTCTTCCAGACAGAGTGACAACCTGGTAGTAGATGAATTCGACGCCAGATTCACGAATTCGAGCACTAAGCTCTTCATGAGCAGCAGATCTGTTGTTGAGCTCTCTGTGTCGGTCAAGCGCAGTCTCGATTGAAGCCTGTGAAGAAACTTGAGATGTACTTGTAAGAATTGTCATTTCTTGCTCCTGTCGCCAAATTTGCCCGAGGGACTCATTGGCATTCGTTTGGGTTTTTTGTTTTAGGCGAGTTTTCTCGCCAGGATGTGTTGTGGGGCTCAGATTGATGAACCTGAGCTGATCCACTGCGAGACCGGTTTGTTTCTGGGCCATGATTACGAAAGAATCGCGCAGCCCATGCGGCAACCTCGCTATTCGCAAGCGCGGCTTTTTTCAGCCCTTCGCGCGCATCCTGCGCCCTAGACTCCTCGAACAATTTGCCCCCAAAAAGGTTCAGCAGGGCTTCTACATAGTCCGGTGTAAATTCAGGGTGATACTGAACAGAAAGAGCCGGGAAAGGGTAGGCAAATACTCCGTTAGGACAGTGACCAGTACCCGCTAATACTTCGACCTGTGCGGGCGATGTCTTCACTTGATCCTGATGAAAAGCGAGTACATCGCCAGCACCCTCCACGTTCGGGCCGGCTGAGACATAGTTTTGTGTCCCTAACCCCCAACCCTGAGGAGCCTGTTCGGTACGCCCACCAAAGGCGTCGGCCATGAGTTGATGACCGAAACAAATGCCAAACAATGGGCGCTCGAGCTCTTTAGCCCTGCGAAGGAAATCGATTTCCGCCTGCATCCAATCGGCTTCTTCGCGCACGCTATGCTTGGACCCCGTAAGCAAATAACCGTCGAAGGCCGCTGGTTCTGGAAGCGAGTCCCCGGACACCACTGATACCGTGTAAAACTCAGCCTCAGGTAGCTGGGGTGAAAGCCAGTCACGAATCATCTTGGGGTAACTGACAAAGCTCTCCTTTAAAGGCTCGGGTACGAGGCCGTTTTCGAGGATGCACAGGCGAAGGACGGTCATGAGGCCATCCTCTGGCTTTCCAACACACTCTTGAGCCAATCCAAAGCCACGTCGCCAGGGAGTTCGCCGCTGGATGCGTCATGAACTCCTCGCTCGCCAATTTCGGTGGCGCCCAGCTCACGAAGCTTGTCTGCAATAATCTGGCTGCCTTGATTGAAGGTCTCGTAGAAGCTGTCACCTAACCCGAAAGTGGCAAACGTCAGATCTGAGAGATCGGGAGCCTGCTGCTCCAACTTGTCAAAAAAAGGTTGGGCGGAGTTAGGCAGCTCACCCTCACCGTAAGTCGAGCTAATAACGATCACGAAATCGTCGGCGTCCACCTCGGCGATGTCGAAGTCCGCCATATCGTGAGCAAAAGCCTCTGTTTCGCCTTCGAGAGCTTCAACCAGGTCATCGGCGACCATTTCCGAATTTCCAGTCTCGGTGCCATAAATTACATGGATGGTCATATCAGTTTTCTCCCATGGAATTGTCTTTGGCGATCTGAAGCAGCCTCGCCAAGTTAGAAATGCGCCGACTGCTTCGGTCCGCCGGCGCCTCTGCTGTTTCGACCTTCTGGATGTGTTTCCAACCAACAAAGTCTGTAGCCCTATCGACGACGTCTCTCGGGAGCTCTGAGAATCCTGCTCGCCCAAACTTAATCTTGTCGCTGTCCGCAATAATGGTGGCGGCTACGACGCGGGCATCCTGTCGATTTTCGGGAATGGTTCCACGGGGTCCGCGGCGAAACCAGCCGGTGCAGTAGAGGCCCACATCGATTCTTCCTTCCTTATCGGGTTCCCAAGCTTCGGAGGTGTCCGAGCCTTCATTGGTAAAGCCGATGGCCGTAATTACGCTGTCCGCAGGCAGCTTTAGCGAGCCTTTGTCACCCTGAAAGGTAACTGCGGCAACACGTGATTCGCCGGACACCTGCTCGGGCGTCCAACCGAAGTGGAAGTGAACTTCGCAACAATCGTTGTCTAGGGATTTGCGGGCAGCCAACTCGTGGAAGGCCTCCAATCGAAGGCGGGCATCCTTGGAGTCTGCGACCCCGGGTTCGGGCAGCATTTCAGCGAAGTGAAAAGAGATGCCATCAAGCTGGCCCAGCTCCCGCACCATGGCCGCGTCACATTTAGCTTCCGCTGCCTGGGAGCGACCGACAATATCAATACGTTGGAGAGGGTATTTTCGGCAGGCATCGAACGCTGCCTGTGAGAGCTCAGAACCCTCGAAGGCCTCTATGGGTTTGCTCAGCAACCTGAGCACGTCAATGCCGACATTTCCCTGGCCGATTATCACGGTACGCTGGCCGAGATCGAGCGTCAGCTCATCTTCATCGGGATGATCATTAAATCTGCGGGTTACAGCCCCTGCTCCATAAATTCCCGGCAGTGAATCACCAGGAATTCCAAGTAAACGATCCTTAGATAAACCCGTGGCGAGAACCACAACATCGTAGGCCTTTCGCAGATCATCCAGGCTCAAGTCTCGACCTATCGTTACATTGCCGTAAAAGTCGATACCGTCACGCTCGAAGAGCCGCTCAAATTGCCGAGTCACTGCTTTGGTTCCTACATGATCCGGTGCTACGCCGTAACGGACTAAACCATAGGGAACCGGCAGGCGATCAATGATATCGATCCGAGCGTCAGTCCACTGCTTCCGCAGGGCTTGCGCCAAGTAACAACCGGACGGCCCCGCACCGACAATCGCGACCGATGGGATTTTCATGCTTCTCCCCCAACCTGAAAGCGAATCGGGAGGCTAAGTGGGCCGGTATTGCCGCTGTCCGGCAACCACTCGGGGGACCCCGCATACTCTGGATCAAGAAGGCGTGGAGCTAGCTTGCTCAGGGCCACCGTCATATCCCCACGGGCGATGAAATGCCCAATACAAAGGTGCGCGCCAGCACCAAAACCGAAGTGGGGGCAACGCTTTGCAGTTATATCGAACTCTGAATCGCCGAATGCTCTCGGATCAGTGCCGGCTGATTGACTGAACAGATGCACGGTTGTGCCCTGCTTAATTTCGAGACCTTTATAATTAAAGTCTTCCAGAGCCTCACGGGTGACCCAGGTTACGGTAGGACGCACACGCATCACTTCTTCTACTGCCGCTCTGGCAAGATCCGGCTGCTCGCCAAGTAGTTTCCATTGGTCCGGGTGCTGAATGAACATGTCCATTGCCAGAGCAATCTGATTGCGAGTCGTGTCGATACCGCCGAAAATCGCAAGCACGATCATGTCCAGAAGCTCCTGATCACTCAGTGCTTCGCTATCGTCCTGATTTGCTCTTACCAAACTGCTCAAGAAGTCGTCGTCGAGACCTTCTTTCTTAATGTTTTCGACCACGGTCTTTGCATACTCGAAGAGCTTGTCAGTGGCATCGTTAATTCGCGCTTCATCACGCTTGAACGTAACACCAAGAGCCAGACCCATCTCTGAGGCAAGCTCGGCCAAATTTTTCCACTCGCTCCGAGGCAGCCCCAAAAGTAGGCAGATGACCTGGGTTGCATAGGGCTCAGAGAACTGTGCAACAAAGTCGCATTCACCCTCCTCAATGAAATCAGCGATGAGTTCATCAGCGATCTCGTGGAAATCGGGAGTCATTTTCTTTACGAGCTTCGGAGCGAAAGCAGGATTAGCCAGGCGACGAAGCCGCGAGTGGTCAGCGCCCTCTTTGCTTAGAAGCATGCGCATCCACCAATCGGAAAAGCTTCCATGGGCATCATTGTGTGCCGGCCACGCGTAGCTTCCCTGACGCAGGCGACGGTCTCTGACCAAGGTGTTAACGTCGTCGTATCGCAGAACCGCAATGCCGTATGGCGTACGCGCGTACCAATTCTTTTCCCGAGCTTCTTGAACCTCTTCCGAGCGGATCGAGAAATTTGGATCGGACACATCCAAGTAAGAGGCCTGGTCGGCTGGTTCAACATTTAGTTTGGACATAAACACCTCTTGTTATCCCTGCTCGTCCGACATCTGGACGCAGTTGCTTTGAAATTTCTGACGTAAAACATATTAAAACTGATTTTATATGTTTTGTAAATTAAAAATAATATGGGTCAATCACAAGCATTGAATCCCGCATCGGAGCCCATTTTGACTCCGATGCGGAACTTCCATCAGGCAGCGCTCGCCGCTCGACTGACCTCGAGAAGCTCGGCCTGTCGGCGCTCTTCTGCTTTCCGCAAAGGACCAGCTACAGCCAACAGTGTGAGAATCACGGCGACCGCTATAGCCCAGCCAGTTAACTCGTATCCTCCGATTGCGATCAAGGTTCCTGAGACGCCGGGCCCCGCAGCAATGCCAAGGGTCAGGAAGCTGCCGCAAGCTGCAACCACTCTGCCCTCACGATCCAGCGAAGCAGCCAAGGACGTGAGGTACGCCAGCGTGTAGAAATAGGTGAAAGCAATCATCATGACGCCAGTCGTGTACATGGCGATGGAGTTTTCACCCAGCACATAGAACAAGCTCGAGGCGCCGCACAGCAAGATGCCAATGATTACTGGCTTGCTCAGTCCAAAACGGTTACCTATCAGCGCGACCAACAATGGACCGCCTAGCCCAACAAATGCTTGGAGTGAAAAGAGCAGCCCCAATGTTTCACCGTCGTAGCCGACACGAATACCTACCTGCTCAGAGAAAGCCCAACCCATAGTGTCACGAAGGGAAAAAAGGAGAGTAGCCAGCATCATAAGTATCCCCACGGGAGAGAGCAGTGTGCTGTTCGGTCTAGCAGAAGAGGCCTGTTGGAGTGTCACAGTAGTGGTAGCCCGTTGGGGCATCTTAAAGATGAAAAGGACCATAACTGCCTGAGTGATGGCCAAGGAATAGTAAAGCCCTGAGAGGCCGGCGCTAGCCATGGTGCGGGCGAAAACAATCATTACCACAATCATCAGAGCCACAAACAGTATGTTCATGTGGCCGGCGACATTGTCCGGATCTCGTGCGCTGGACACACAAGCGTTGCCACAAGCTAATCCCAAGCCCGCCCCTGCACCAGCCGCACAACGCAGGGCAGCCAACGTTGTCACATCAACAACCATGGCGGAAGCAATGTTTGCCAGGATGGCTACAAAAGCGCCTGAAAGAGCCAAAGTTCGACGAGGCGCCCGACCCATGAAAGGGGCAACAGCAAGAGAAGCAAGCATCATAAATAGGAACTCAGCAGACATTAAGTAGCCAGCTTGAGCTTCATTGAGACCTAGATCACTGATGATTGCGCTAATAAGAAACGGCAGAGCTAGCAGCGCAATCAAACCCACACCATAGGCGGCGGCGAAAGCAGAAAAGACCAATGACCAGCTTTCCGGCATTGAGTTTCGCAATATTTTCACGGTAAGTCCTCGTTGTTGTTTTCAGTAACGTAACTAAAGAATCTGTTTCCTCACTCTCGGTGGAGTGTGAGGGATGCCAACCAAAAATCTGCACATCCCGTGCCATATAACATATGGTTTAAAAGGTTTTACATGGTGAATCTTGATAAATCACAATAAATACAATGTTATAGAGTAATTTATGTGCTGGCCTTCCATGGAAACTTTCAGAGGGAGTTGCCGCGCGGCATCAATGGCAGTCGGCTCCAGGTTGCTACATGAAGTAACACAACCGTTGTTACCTGCACCAAATTGGTAACAAAACTGGATCTGAGAATTCTGGGGGTGAAGTTCTGGACGTTGCCCAAAACGGTAATGGCAAAAGCTGTTGCTTAAAGCATCCAACTCCAGCGAGAGGGCTGGTGACCCTACCCCAGAATTTAGGTCCATTTAAAACTGGAAAATCCGGCATGATAGAGCCTTGAGCAGGAGATCATGCCATGAAGCGATCCCGTTACACCGAAGAGCAGATAGCCTTCGCCTTGAAACAAGCCGAATTGGGTACACCGGTCCCGGAAGTCTGTCGGAAGATGGGCGTCTCCGACGCCACTTTTTACTGGCGTAAGAAGTACGGCGGCCTGGGGCCATCCGAGCTGAAACGCCTCAAACAGCTGGAAGAAGAAAATCAGCGCCTCAAGAAGCTGGTGGCTGATCTGAGCCTGGATAAGGCCATGCTTCAGGACGGGGTGGCAAAAAATGTATGATCCGCTCCCTTTTTGCAAGGCACGACCGATGATCAGTGACAGTTCGCAAAAATGTATCCGGCCTCTCATGAGTCAGGCGCTTTTGGCGCCAAGGCCACGATGAATATCCGCACATAGCGTTTCCAAATAGCTGGTAAGGGCTCGGAGCCCGCTTTTTTGTCCCGGATTTACGCTATGCCGATCGACTGTTTGTTCATCTTTTCATGCCAACGCAAAACTCTGAATGGGTTGGATTGGTTTAATAGTTTGCTTGTCTGGTTGGTTGCATCTGTTCGTAAGTGGCGGCTGGCCGGGTAAGAATTGCCCAAGCGATGCGAGCCAGTTTGTTGGCTAAAGCGACAACGACCTTGTTAAAAGGCATTCGTCGTTCGAGGTCGGTAATCCAGACGCCAAGCAGATCTTTTTCTCTGTTCAGGTGCAGCGTACAACTGCGAGCGCCATGTATCAGCAAACGTCTAATATAGGGGTTACCAGATTTACTGATTCCGCCGAGTGTGGTTTTGCCTCCCGTCGAATGCTGCCTTGGAACTAACCCAAGCCAGGCCAGGCCGAAAAATCACGAGCTTTATTGAATCGAGCCGCGTTACCAATTGCCGCGATGATAGCAGTCGCAGACAAAGCTCCGATGCCGGGTACAGATTGAAGTCTTCGGGCTGCCTGGTCCTGGGAAGCCCAAGCTTCTATCTGGGAGTTAATTGATTTCAGGCGCCTCTCCAGGCCAAGCAGCTCATCCCAGAGTTCATTTATCAAAGCAGTCATTGCCGGCGAAATTTCCTCAGACGGATCGCTTAACACGACTGGAAGTTGATTTTTGAAGTTGCCGACACCGGTGCGCAGAATGATGCCTTCCTCCAACAAGAACCCACGCATTTGATTGATCAAGCGGGTTCGCTGATTCACCAAACGATCTCGAACCCGATGAAGAGTCTGAAGGTGCAACTGGGATTGGGTCTTGATCGGTGCCGGTCTCACCGATGGCCGCTGACTGGCTTCAGCGATTGCCAGCGCGTCGTTGGCATCATTTTTCTGATTCTGGACGAAGGGCTTCACATACTGCGCTGGTAGAATTCGAACCTGGAAGCCCAATCCTTTGAGTTTGCACCCCAGCCAGTGAGCGCCCGCACAGGCCTCCATCGTCACGATACAGGGTGGCTGGTTGGCAAAGAAACGTCACGATTTGTGTTCGCCTTAGCTTCTTACTTACAACTGGTTTCCCGTTAGCATCCAGACCGCAAACATGGAAAAGCGATTTGGCCAGATCGATTCCGAAAGTAACGACATTCTTGTTGTTTGACATGACGGCTCTACTCGGTTCGTGTGCCTCCCAAAATTATGGAAGGTTGGAGCGGACCATGCCATTAGCTTTGAGACCGCCTCGTAAATGCCAACTGGTGGCTGACCTGCAAAAGCGATACGGAGTCAGCGAACGCCAGGCGTGTGCGGTCTTGCAGTTTTCCCGGGCGTCTTGTCGATACCAAGTGGCAAGGGATTCATCGGCATTGTCGATGAGGATCCGCGAGATCACGCTCACGCGGCTTCATTACGGTTACCGGCGTGTGCACGTCCAACTTAAAGTCTTGAGGCTGTCTGTAAGGGCACAATCAAAACAGGTTTTTCGGGTTACCGTCTGCGCCAAGGCATACCAGGCGCAATGTGGGTGCGTAAAAACTGGAAATACGGCGGAAAGGTCGCTCAATGGTTGATCACTACCGAGGGAAAAGCTTAACTCAAAATACCTGAACAGTCGTAGCCCGGAGAGCGTTCATTATTTCATTTGGCGTTTTCGGAAAGTTTGTCTGCGGTGACTGAGAATAGTACGAAAAGACTCACATAGCGACAGAGGTATACTCTAGTAACGACCATTGGGTGTATTGCTCGCCCAACGAGGTCACGACTGTCTCAAAATCTGCAGAATCGCGCATTCGCTCGCCCGGAAGCCAATCGGATGTATTACTAGCCACCACTCTCCCTTCTTCGTTGAGCAGTATGGCCTGATGTTCCAAGGCCAACAAGCTGGGGGTAAGTGCTCGCTCGAATCGACCCAAGTCGACATCTGCGCCAGCAACTCCTATGAAGTCACCGTCAACGTGCAACGGGCGAGCAAAGGTTAAGATATATGCGTCCTGACCATACAAATCAATGTAAGGTCCCTCAATTGTCGTTGTCCCCAAATCACGGGGGCGAGTGAACCAGGGCATTTCCCTATAGTTGTAATAGCTATCGCTGCCCCGATTGAAATTCAAATCGAGCTGGGCGGGGCGTCCCTCTCCTACCAAATGCCGCCATTCGCAGTACATATCACAATCCGACAGGACGCCCGGTTCCAAAACGACACCAGTGCCCAGCATCCAGCGATTATTATCAACTAATAGTTTGTCAGCGACCACTCGCAGGAGTTTCAAATCTGCAGAAGCTGGCGATCGACCAGGTCCTACCTTTTTGCTCCAAAGTCGCTCAAACTCTTGCGCCACATGCTCAATATCTCCAAAAACACTAGCAATAGCGTTATTGATATTGAGCCTACACTGCAGACGTTGGTTTTTTGCTTCAGGAGACTTCATCAATGACCCGTGCCTCAGGTTTCATTAGCGACATTTTCAGCGAAATCAGTCGCTGTATTCCTTTCATAACATGCGCTTCTGCGCGAGCGCCCGCTAGATTGGCATCACCTTGTTGAACTGCCTCAAGAATATCCTGATGCTCTCGCTGAATTGCGGCAACGTCTTCTGCCTGATCGGCGGGTAGCCAAAGTAATTCGCCCAGCTGAGACTGAAGGCGTATCTCAGCATGCGTTAAGCGCACCGATTGGGAGTGGGCCGCTATCTCCATATGGAATCTAGCATCTGCACGGCATCGTTTGCGTCGATTCTCAGCTTGCCCCAAAGAATCTATATAAAAAGCTATATTGCGATAGCTGTCAGGCGTGGCCCTTCTCGCAGCAAGCCTGGCGGCCATCCCTGCGACTGCCATATGTTCATCGCCGAAATCACGCAGTTCGATAACACTCCATTCGTCCAGCAGCTCAAGCATCAACTCGTTGGGGAGTTCTTCCACCCGGCAAATGAAGCTGCCTCCGTTCCGACCACGTCGGGTCTCTATAGCCCCAACTTGACGGAGATATCCCAGCGCCTCGCGGAGGGTAACCGTGGCTACTCCGAATTGTGTGGCAAGCTCTGCTTCACTCGGAAGCTGCTGCCCTTCTGAATAGAGCCCCAAATCGATGGCTTCTATCATCCTTCGGATCACCTGCTCGGTTCTACCTTCTGGCAGGAGCCTAATAAAGGAACCTCGACTTACAGAGTACCTAGGCTTCACATCAACTCTCTCTTATGATCAAAAAACACTCGTCCCCCTAAGATCTAAAAAACCTATTCTAGAGGATTACATGGGCGCAGCCTATGATAAACATCAAAATTAATGGTTTTGCCTGCGACATTGAGGCCTACCCAATCAAAACCTGCGGAACCATCTTGTAAATGCTCGGAAATAACAAATAAAGATAGGTCGCGCGCCGCCGCTTCGCTTTGCCGAGGCTGCCTCTGGACAAAAGCGTTGAGGCTGTAGAAAAACCCCGAAATCCCCGCTTCGGTTTGGTAGGATCAGGCAAACGGACAAGGAGTCGTTGGCATGCCCCGCTTCAAGCATTACAACTACGACCAGAGTGCCACGGTCGTGATCAACTACCAGGAACAGCTTCAACCCGGCACCTTTGAACGTGCGGTTCACTACCTAATCGAGCACAAGCTGGATCTGTCGGTTTTTCATCCCAAATACCGCAACGAAGATACTGACCGTTTAGCCTACGATCCGGCCATCCTGCTGAAGATCATCCTGTTCGCCTACTCCAAGGGCATCACCTCCAGCCGCGAGATGCAGTGGTGCTGCGAGACCAACATCATCTTCAAGGCCCTGTCCTGCGATACCCGTTCCCCACTTCACCACCCTGGCCAAGTTTGTCAGCAGCCATGCGGAGGAAATCGAAGACCTGTTCGAGCAGGTACTGCTGGTGTGCCACGAACAGGGATTGCTGGATTCCTTTCTCTCATGCTGGTCATTGGAGGAGAGTTTGAAGCAGCCGATTACGGTGCTTACATTCACGGCTGGAGTCCCAATTTGTTCAAGATTATGACCAAAAAAAAGCAGGACGCTGAAACCTCACTTCTTCAAGTGATTACCTACGCGAAAATATTTGACACACTAAGCCCGCAGTGATCAGAGCCGGAAGCGATAGCAGTCACCGCCAGAACGCCTAAATTCGGTGGAATTCAGTTCACAGGCAAGTCCTCTGTCAGTATTCGACACCCCTGCCAATCGGGTCAAGACGTAGAATGAGCGCCATAGGGGAAGTCCAAGCCGCTAAACATCGGCGTTATCGCACGGTCTGTATGTTCGCTTTGCGACCAAGCCGAGCTCCCCAAGCTTTTAAACACAAGCGAATTTTATTGTAGCTGTTGAATGAGACACGAACCGGACATAAAACCGGACACTGACAACCATTTTTTGGCTCCTCATCTAGGGAAAATGATCGCAGTACGTTGATATTGCAGTTTTCTGACTTACCATTTAGATTCTAGGAACCGGCCATCGAACCGGACAGATCAATTGACGATGAGACGTTCTATGACATCCTGGATGAATGCCGCTCCTTTCGCGCCCACAGGAAGGGTAAAGGCCTACGGAGACCTTCCGGATAGAGTGAGTATTCTAAATCGCGAATCAGCGAAGCTGGCGGGGCATCTCAACCATGAGACAGCCCAGACCATCCGTCGCCACATGGCTGTAATTAACTCCTATTACTCCAATCTGATCGAAGGGAACCAAACGCTGCCACACCAAATCCGTGAGGCGCAGCGTGGTAACTATGACAGTGATCCCACAGCTCGAGATCACCAGTTGGAGTCAGTGGCGCACATTAAAGTTCAGGATTGGATTCGATCCGCTTCTCGGGACTTGGATGAAGTCTTGTCGCCAGAGTTCATCCGATCCATTCACCGCCATTTTTACGCAGATCTTCCCGAGAGACTAAAGGTCGTCAAGGACGAAGACGGAAACGAGCAGAGAGTGGTTGGTGGTGAATTCCGCACCAGTACGGTCTCCATCGGTAGACACATCCCGCCAGATCACCAATACGTGAAGACACTGGTGGATCAGTTCTGTTCTGAGTACAAGAGTCAGCGATACGTCGGTGAAATGCGGATTACCGCTCTAATGGCCGCACATCATCGATTGCTATGGATCCACCCCTTTCTTGATGGGAACGGGCGGGTTGTTCGTCTCTGGACAGATGCGGCGTTGCAGGCGGCCGGTGTTGAAGGGATTGGTGTATGGTGCCTTAGCCGCGGTTTAGCTCGGTCCTCGAGCAACTACAAGGCCAAGCTTGCACATGCTGATTATCCACTGCAGGGCACGGCCGATGGCCGAGGTCCACTGAGCGAAACAGGTTTAACGGATTTCACCCGATTCATGGTCGATACGGCAATTGATCAGGTGGATTACGTCGGAAGCCTGCTTGATCTGAAAGGAATGCAGCAACGCATCGAGAATTATGTCAACGCGCGACGGGACGGCCGTATTGTGGCTTGTCCCGATCCCCTAAAGCCTGAAGCATCGCTTATTTTGTTTCAGGCATTCATTCAGGGCTCTGTCGAGCGGGCTCATGCGTTGCGCCTGGCTGGCGGTCGTGACGGGAAAGACCGGACCGCTCGACGAGCACTTCATCAGTTAAAGGCTGATGGATTACTAAGCGAAAGGAACAACCGCTCCCCGTTAAAATGGGAAATTCCGGAACACGCTGAGCCATTCTATTTCCCAAATCTCTCGTCGTGATGGACGAGTTATTGAAATCTGGCTCCAAGGTTCGCTTTGCCAAACAACGCTGACTCCTGATCTCAGCATGCCTCCAACGGCGCGTAGGCCAACACCAGCCACTTAGCCCCCTCATCAAAGTTCACCTGCACCCGGGTATGGTGGCCAGAGCCCTCGGAGTTCATCACGATACCCTCGCCAAACTTTGGATGGCGTACCCGCTGGCCCAGGCTGAAACCCGTGCCAACGTCAGGTTCCTGGCTGAACAGGCCCTCATTGGGCCGGGCCATCATGGCCGGACGGCTCACCGTATTGCGCAACCGTACTTCCTGGATGCAGTCCCCGGGAATCTCGCGAACAAAGCGCGACAGCGCGTGGAATTTCTCCTGTCCGTACAAACGGCGGGATTCGGCGTAAGTAAGCACCAGCTTTTGCATGGCCCGGGTAATGCCCACATAGGCCAGGCGCCGCTCTTCTTCCATCCGCCCCGGTTCTTCCAACGACATACTGTGGGGAAACAGGCCTTCCTCCACACCGGCCAGGAATACCAGCGGAAACTCCAGGCCCTTGGCGGAATGAAGGGTCATAAGCTGCACGCAGTCCTCATTCGCTTCCGCCTGAGCCTCGCCGGCGTCCAGCGCTGCCTGGGCGATGAATTCCGACAGCGGATCAACGCCCTCTTCCACCTCATAATCCGACAGGGCATTCACCAGTTCTTCCAGGTTCTCCACCCGCGCCTGCCCCTTCTCACCCTTTTCACTGGCGTGGTAATCCTTGAGGCCGCTCAACTCCAGTGTTGTCTTCATCAGACCATGCAATGAGGCATCGTCCACCATCTCCGTCAGGCGTTCGATGATGCCCATGAAGGATTGCAGACCGGTTTTGGCGCGGCCCTTCACCTGCCCAGCCTCCAACAAACGCTCGGCAGACTCCCACAAGGAGATACTGCGCTCCGTGGCGAACGCGCGCATATCCGCCAGGCTCTTGGCGCCAATACCACGGGCGGGAATATTCACCACGCGCTCAAACGCCGCATCGTCCCGGCGATAGTGCACCAGACGCAGATAAGCGATGGCGTTGCGAATTTCCTGACGGTCGTAGAATCGCAGGCCGCCATAAACGCGGTAGGGAATGCCCTGGCGGATCAGGGATTCTTCCAGCACCCGGGACTGGGCGTTGGAGCGGTAAAGAATGGCCGACTCGCTGCGCAGGTTACCCTCGTTGACCCAGCTACCAATGGTGTCGGCGATGTAGTTGGCTTCGTCCTGCTCGTTGAAGGCCGCATACAAACTGATGGGCTCGCCATCCGGGCCATCGGTCCAGAGTTCCTTGCCCAACCGGCCCTGGTTGTTGGCAATCACCGCGTTGGCGGCTTTCAGGATCAGTTGCGTGGAGCGGTAATTCTGTTCCAATCGCACCATCCGGGCGTTGGGAAAGTCCCGCTGGTACTGCTGGATGTTTTCGATCTTCGCGCCCCGCCAGCCGTAGATGGACTGGTCGTCGTCGCCCACCACCGTTAGCGGCACCCGGTTCCCGGCCAGGATCTGCAGCCAGGCGTACTGGATGGTATTGGTGTCCTGAAATTCGTCCACCAGGATCTGCTGGAAACGGCTCTGGTAATGGCTCAGTAGTTCCGGACGGTACAGCCAGAGTTCGTGGGAGCGTAGCAACAGCTCGCCAAAATCCACCAAGCCGCTTAGGTTGCAGAGCTTCTCGTACTGTCGGTAAACCGTCAGCATTGTGGCCGTGAAATGATCGCCCGGATTTTCCTGGATGTGTTCCGCCCGTAACCCTTCGTCTTTCTGGCCGTTGATAAACCACTGGGCCTGCTTCGGCGGCCAGCGGCTTTCATCAATCTGCAGCTCACGCATCACGCGCTTGATCAGCCGCAACTGGTCGTCGCTGTCCAGCACCTGAAAGTTCTCTGGCAGGCCGGCGTCCTGGTAATGGGCCCGGAGCAACCGGTGGGCAATGCCGTGAAAGGTGCCAAACCAGAGGCCCCGAGCCGGAATATTCATCATCTGCTCAATGCGGTAGCGCATTTCCTTCGCCGCTTTGTTGGTGAAGGTCACCGCCAGGATGCCGGTGGGCGGCACCTTGTCCACCTGCATCAACCAGGCGATCCGGTGCACCAGCACCCGGGTCTTGCCACTGCCCGCACCGGCCAGCACCAGCAAGTGGTCATTCTGGGCCGTCACTGCCTCACGTTGGGCGTCGTTCAGGGCGTCGATAATGTGGGAGACATCCATAGAGATCCGGTCGCTACTGGTTAAATGAACAGGTGCGGAATTATAACAGGAGAAAGGAGGGTTTGCCGGATGTGGGTGTGCTGGGATTACCCGCACACATGTAAGGTACCGATACAGAAAATGTGAACACTTTTTATGAAACTGGCGTCAACTTGGGTATACTCGCCGCCGCGGGTTGCCCGGAAGAACCTTCTGTTCCTCCGCTGGCCACCGTTTTCCCGCACCAGACAATTTGCAGGGGCAAGACATAAGTCCCCTGAAGCCAGGAAGGCGCCCGCATCTTGCGACCAGACATCAAAGGAGATGATGTACGATGTACTCCGTATACCGAAGCACTACCCGCGTTACCTTTACTTCCCTTGCACTGACCGCCACCCTGTCGTTTCCCACCATGGCCGATGACAGCCAGCGAATTGACCAGCTGGAACAACGGCTCGATTCCATGCAGAAGCAGATGACCGAGTCGAGCCTGGAAAAGGTTCACCTTAACGGTTTTTTCAGCACTGGCTATACCCGCGCCAATAATGACGCCGGCTACGGCGAGGCAACGGAACAATCCGACCTCGAAACCCTCAGCCTGTTCGGCCTGCAGAGCACCTTTTCACTGAGCCGCAACACCGACGCGGTATTGCAATTGGTGTCCCGTGGTAGCGAAGACTGGGACACGGAACTGGAATGGGGCTACCTGCGACACCAATTCAGCAATGGCTCCGAACTGCGGGCCGGTAAAATGCGCCTGCCGCTGTTTATGGAATCCGAAACCCTGGAGATTGGCTATGGCCAGCCCTGGGCGCGCCCGCCCGAGGCGGTCTACGACCCGGTACCGGTTCGCAGCTATCTGGGCGCCGATGCGGCCTACACCATCAACCTCTCTGGCTCATCCATTCAGACACGCGCCTTTGCCGGCCACCTTGACGATGATGCCGCCTCCCTTGGCCAGACCGTCAATGTGGAACTGCGCAACATCACCGGCCTGACCGCCAACTGGACCAATTACCTCTGGACCTTCCGTGGCGTGTACGCCCATGCAGAAGCCACCATCGGCGGAACACCACCGCTTGGTGACGAAGAAAAAACCGAGTTCATGGGATTGGGCCTGTCCTACGACGATGGCAGTTGGCTGTTGATGTCGGAACTGACACGAGTTGAGGTGGACGGTTTTTACCAGGACACCGACTCCGCCTACGTCACCCTTGGCTACCGGGTTAAGGAAGTCACGCCCTATATAACGGCCTCCTGGGTCGAAAGCCAGGACAACTACGAGCGCGACGGCACGCCACTGGAGGTACTGGACGTACGTCGCCAGGCCTACAGCCTGGGCTTCCGTTGGGACATGACCACCTCGGTTGCCATGAAGGTGGACTGGACCCACGCCCGGGGCTTTGGCAAAACCACTGGTGGCCTGATTGGCAACCAGCTGGATGCCCTGGCCGGCAATCCCGGCGGCCGATTCGACAGCACCGACGTATACACCGTCCGGCTTGATGCCGCATTTTGATCAGGAGGAACACCATGGCGATTCGACGCGTATCCGTGCCCGCATTGCTCATCGCGTTGTGCCTGTTGAGCAGTGTCTCCCGGGCGGAATTGGTGATCATCGGCCACCACGGTGGCCCGGATTCCATCACCGTGCAACAGGTGAAGGACATCTACCTGAACCGCAGCTCACGAATGCCTGACGGCCAGCGCGTGGTCGCGTTCCAGCTTCCAGCGGGCAACAGCATGCGGGATGAGTTCAATGACCTGATCACCGAGCGCAATGACGCCTGGCTGAAGTCGTTCTGGTCGCGGCAGGTTCTGACCGGGAAGGGCCATCCGCCGAGGGAGGTATCCTCGGCGAACAGCATGAAGAGCGTGGTGTCATCCACCCTGGGCAGTATCGGTTACCTCGATTCCACCCTGGTGGATGATTCCGTTAAGGTCCTGTTGACGCCGGAACCCTAGAAACCGCGCGGGACGGTCTGGGCTTCGACGAATTCGAACAGGCCCTCCAGGCCGCCTTCGCGGCCAGTGCCGGACGCCTTCATGCCCCCGAACGGCGCCTCCGGCGTGGGGCCGGTACCGGTATTCCAGCCGCAATGACCAAAACGCAGCCCGGCGGCCACCCGCTGGGCGCGTTCCGCGTCGGCCGTGAACACGTAAGACGCCAGGCCAAATTCGGTGTCGTTACCGGCATCGATAACCTCGTCCTCAGTGCGGAAGGTGGCCATGGGCACCAGCGGCCCGAAGGTTTCCTCGCGGGAGCAGCACATGTCCCGGGTCACCCCGGAAATGACTGTCGGCGGGAAGAACAGGTGGCCATCCCCCAGGTCTGCCGGTTTTTTGCCAGCCACCAGTTCACCACCCCGCTCAAGGGCGTCTTCCACGTGGCGCTTGACCTTGTCGAACCCGGCTTTGTTGATCAGCGGGCCGAGGTCAACGTCTTCCGTCAAACCATTACCCACGGTCATGCGATTGACCCGGTCGGCAAGTTTCTGACCGAATTCATCCACCACTTTCTCGTGCACAAAAATCCGGTTGGCGCAGACACAGGTCTGGCCGCCGCCCCGGAACTTGTTGGCGATCAGGTTATCGGCTGCGGCATCCAGATCCGCATCGTCAAAGACAATAAAGGGCGCGTTGCCACCCAACTCCAGGGCCAGCTTCTTCACCTGATCTGCCGTATCCAGTATCAGCTTGCGGCCCACTTCCGTGGAACCGGTGAAACTGAGCATGGGCACATCGGGGCTTTCGCACAGCACCTTGCCGATCACACTGGCTTTGCCCATAACCAGGTTGACCATACCGTCTGGCAGGTCGACGTGTTTGTCCATCAGCGCGAACAGCGCAATCATGGTCAACGGCGTCTCGCTGGCCGGTTTGATCACCGACGGGCAACCCGCCGCCAAGGCTGCAGACAGCTTCTTGGCAATCATGCCGATGGGGAAGTTCCAGGGGGTAATCAGGCCAGCTACGCCAATGGGGCGATAATGCACGGTCCAGGTACAGTCTTTTGGTTTTTCCGCGAGAGTGTGAGCGTCCAGCGCCTGGATGTGTTTGGAGCAGTAATCGAAGAACCCGGCGGCGTAATCGACCTCACCCTGGGCTTCCTTCAACGGCTTGCCGTGCTCCATGCACAGGATACGGCCCACTTCCTCTTTATTGGCCTTGAGCGCATCACGAATATCTTCCAGCCATTTACGGCGGGTTTCGATGGAATACGGGCTGGTTAAACGAAGCGCAGACTTGCCCGCTTCAACTGCCTTGTACACTTCGCTCTCGGACATCGATGCCACACTGGCAACCACCTCCCCCGTGGCCGGGTTATAGACATCGAAGGTGTTACCGTCCGGCGACTCAGACCAGCGACCGCCGATGTAGCCAGTCAGCTTGGGAAGCAGTGGTGACTCGATCATATCGGCTCCTTTTCAGAATGTTCTCGGAATGTATAAATTGGGGTTTGCGTCAGTGTGATATGTCTCTCATAGTGGATGCAGAAACCGCCACTGTAAAGTCAGACTATGGTGTTTTGACCAGCGCCGGCGGGGGCCTATACTCGAACCATGTCATTATCAGGAGGCAGGAACATGAAGGCGTTTTTTCATCCCTCTCAGGATCAGCATCTTCCGAAAACTTACTTCACCCGCGGCCAGATGCGACAGCCCCAGGAAGTTCCTGATCGCACCGCACAAATGCTGGAAGGGCTGAAGGCCATGGGCATTCCGGTGTTGCAGCCGGCAGACCAGGGTGCCGGAGCGATCTCCAAGGTCCATGACCTGGGCTATCTGCGCTTCCTGGAATCCGCACACCGGCGCTGGTCAAAGATGGAAGACTGGGGTGACGAAGTGATTTCCAACATCTTCGTTCGGTCACCGAATGCCCTCAAGGGCATCCTTGCCGAAGCTGCCCGCTACCAGGCCGATGGCAGTTGCCCCATCGGGGCAAACACCTGGGACGCCGCCTACTGGTCAGCCCAGACAGCGCTCGGCGCTGCTGACGCCCTGGTTGCCGGCGAGCGCCACGCCTACGCGGTTTGTCGACCGCCGGGCCACCACGCCCGAAAGGATTCCGCCGGCGGCTTCTGTTACCTCAACAATGCCGCTATTGCTGCAGAACACTTGAAACCCCGTTATCCCAGGATTGCCATACTGGACACCGACATGCACCACGGCCAGGGCATCCAGGAAATCTTCTACGACCGCAGCGATGTTCTCTATGTTTCGATTCATGGTGATCCCACCAATTTCTACCCGGTCGTCAGTGGCTATGAAGATGAACGTGGGGAAGGGGAAGGATTTGGCTACAACATTAACCTACCGATGCCCCATGGCGCTTCGGAGGAAGATTTCTTCGCCAAACTGGACGAAGCACTGGCGGCCATTCGACTGTTCCAGCCAGACGTTCTGATTCTTACCCTGGGGTTCGACATCTACCACAACGACCCCCAGGCCAAAGTATCGGTTTCTTCGGAAGGCTTCTGTCGCCTCGGTTCCGATATCCGTCGCACCGGCCTGCCCACACTGGTGGTGCAGGAAGGCGGCTATGATCTGGAAGCCCTGAGCACCAACGTGCAGCAATTCTTCAAGGGGCTGGAAGGGTAGCTATCAACGGGCCGGGGCATACACCTTGATGTTGGTGTGGCCCTCGGCCTTCAGATTGCAGGCATGCATGCGGCTCATGGTGCCGCGATCACAGTACAGCAGGTACTGCTTGTCGTCCGGCATCAACTGGATTCGCTCATTCAGTTCGTAGAACGGTATCTCCACCACCTGATTGCTGGTGAGCTGCAGGGGTGACTGCTCCCCTTCAGACGGGTGACGTACGTCAATAATCACATCGTTCACAGCCGGTGTATGCACAAGCTCAACCTCTTCTGGCGTCCGGGTGGTTTCCAGAAGGCGGTTGACCGGTGTGTCCTGACGGCTGGCGATGGCCTGTTCCAACACCCTGGCGTCCATAGCGGCCTCATCTTCCTCCACCCGATGCAGCTTGGCGCGTGTGGCCGGCTTACGGGAAATCACACCACAGTATTCCGGCATGGTACGAGCAAACGGTTCGGTACCGATGTCCCGGGCGATGTTGATGATGGTTTCCTTGTCCATGGAAATCAGCGGCCGCAGTACCACCTCGTTACTGGCCCGGTCCACCACGTTGAGGTTTGACAGGGTCTGGCTGGACACCTGTGCCACGGCATCACCGGTCACCAGGCCAGCGGCGTTATTGGCGGCCGCAATGTCAGAGGCAGCTTTCAGCATCTGGCGCTTGAGCACCACCCCCCAGTGGCGCTGGTTGACTGAACGCATAATTTCAGCAACCACCCCTTCGAAGGGCACGGAAATGAACTTGGCGCCGTGGGAGGCGCCGTAACGATCCCACAGGTAATGCACCACCTGGCGCACGCCAATTTCATGGGCGGGGCCGCCCAGGCTGAAAAACAGGAAATGGGAGCGAAGCCCCCGACGCATCATCAGGTAGGCCGCCACCGAGGAGTCATAACCACCGGAAACCAATGTCATCACCGTTTCCACTGCACCCAATGGGTAGCCGCCAGCACCACGGTGTTTGCGGTGTGCAATGTGATAATGATCCTCATGGACCTCAATACGCACTTCAATATCCGGATTGCGAAGGTTTACGCCGTAGGGCTCGGAGACTTCAAAAAGGGCGGCCCCGACAAAACGCTCCAAATCAATCGAGCGGAACCCGTGATTACCATGGCGGCGAACCCGAACCGCAAATGTTTTGCCACGGATACGGTCCGCATACGCTGCCACTGCCTGCTCCGCCACGTCGTCCATACTTACCCAGGGAAATACACCGATCTCCTGGATGGTCGAAATACCCGGAATACGACACAATTCATCAATCACCGGGCCCGCCAGACCGCGCCCGTCGGGGATGGCCACATCAACCCTGTCCCAGGAGCCCTCAACGTGAATATCGCTGTCCAGGCGTGCCAGCAGTTTGCGAATATTCTGTCGCAGGTGCCGCATCTGTTGGCGGCGAACGGGTTTACTCTTGATGGCCACTTCAGCGGCGGGGCGTATAAGGAGTTTCATAAATCGGACGTCTGTCGGGTAGCGTAATTACAGTAAAGCGCTTAGTGTAACGGTTTCGCCGTTTGCCTCAAAATCAGGCATTCCCGATACTCGCTATACTCATATAAAAAGGCATCGCCCTGACGCCAGGGGCCCGCAGAACATTCAGGAGCTTTTGCGTTCATGACCGAATCCACCATCAATGCCCTGGTATCTCCAGAAGGCAGCCTGGAAATCCTCTCCAACTTTGAAGTCAACCGGCTCAAGGACCGAAGCGAAGGGGGGCTGTATCGGCTTTTCCGGCAATGCGCCCTGGCCGTGCTCAATACCGGTGTTGAAACCGACGACTGTAAAACCCTGATGGAAGCCCATGCGGATTTTGACGTTCGCCTGGTGCCACAGCCACGGGGTCTGAAACTGGAGCTGGTCAATGCACCCGCCCACGCCTTCGTGGACGGGCAAATGCTGCGCGCGATCCGCGAACACCTGTTTTCGGTATTGCGGGATATTATCTATTCCTACTCAATCCCCCAGTCCGCGGTCGGTCTTCGCCGGGACGACCCGGAAGGCATCACCAACCTGATCTTTCACATCCTCCGTAACGCCCGTGTACTACAGGCAGGGCGTCATCCGGACCTGGTGGTGTGCTGGGGTGGCCACTCCATCAACGAGCGCGAATATCAGTACAGCAAGGAAGTGGGCCACCAGCTTGGTTTGCGAGGATTGAGCATTTGCACCGGTTGCGGCCCCGGCGCCATGAAAGGCCCGATGAAAGGCGCCACCATTGGCCATGCCAAACAGCGGGTGAAGAACGGCCGTTACATTGGCCTGACGGAACCAGGCATCATCGGTGCCGAAGCGCCAAACCCGATCGTCAACGAGCTGGTGATCATGCCGGATATCGAGAAACGCCTCGAAGCCTTCGTTCGGACAGGCCACGGCGTGATTGTGTTCCCCGGTGGTGTGGGTACCGCAGAGGAAATCCTCTATCTGCTCGGCATCCTGCTCCACCCGGACAACGCCGACCTGCCCTTCCCGGTGGTCTTTACCGGCCAGCAGGAAAACGCGGAATACTTCGAGATGATCGACCAGTTCATTCGCAACGCGCTGGGCGATGAAGCCGCCAGCAAGTACGAAATCATCATCGACGACCCGGACAAAGTTGCCCGCACCATGAAACAGGGCATGAAGGACGTGGAAACCTTCCGCCGGGCCATGCAGGACGCCTACTATTTCAACTGGATGCTGAAGATCGACCCGGTATTCCAGATGCCGTTCGAGCCCACCCATAAAAGCATGCGGGCGCTGGCGCTACACCGTGACCAGCCGGTTCACCTGATTGCCGCGAATCTGCGCAAGGCGTTCAGTGGCATCGTCGCCGGCAACGTCAAGGAAAGCGGCATACGCCACGTGCAAGCCAAGGGGCCATTTGAAATTTCCGGCGATCCGGAGCTACTGGCACCCCTGGAAGCGATGTTGAAAGAGTTCGTTGCCCAGGACCGGATGAAGTTACCCGGTTCCGGCGCTTACGAACCCAGTTACCGGATTATCAGCGAAGCAACGCCTGCCACGTCCTGACGGTGATGGGGATTATTCCCCACCATCCGCCGGAAGGCTGGCGTAATAAGCGGCCAGGTTGGCAATGTCCTCATCGCTGAGGCCCGCCGCCTGGCCCTGCATGATGGCGGCCTGGCCACCGTTGCGCTGCTTGTTCTTGTACGCCTTGAGCGAAGACACGAGGTATTGTTCGTTCTGTCCTGCCAGGTTGGGGTAACCCGGAATGGCCGCGATGCCATTCTTGCCATGGCAGGCTGCGCACACGGCGGCCTTGGCTTTACCGGCCTCAGCATCACCAGCGGCGATGGTAACGGCGGGAGCGGCAGCCCCCAACACGAACACGGCGGCCAGGGTGTGGTATTTCAGTCTCATTGGTTTTACCCTCTCATCGTTTTATAGCCCGACAGGATCCTGCCGGTGCGAACTCTGACCGAACTTATAGCACAGCAAAAAAAAAGCTCAAATGTGATGGATCAATAATCACCCCATTCGATGCGGAGAAGTCGACATGCCCATTCAGGTTCAGGAAATCGCGTGCAGGGAAGGCAACATCGGCCTGATCACCCTGGATTCACCGGCCACTCTGAACGCCCTGTCCGCGTCGATGATCCACGAAACCCAGGCCGTACTGGATCAGTGGGCCGACGCTGACCACATCAGCCTGGTTATTTTCCGCGGCGCTGGTGAACGTGCGTTCTGCGCGGGCGGTAATATCCGCGAACTTTATGGCGCCCTGTCCGGCGACGAAGATCCGGACGCACCGGCCGAGTTCTTTGCCAGTGAGTATCGCCTGGACTATACCATTCACTGCTTCCCCAAGCCGGTGATCGCCATTGGCCACGGCGTGGTGATGGGCGGTGGGCTTGGCATTTTCTCCGCCTGCCGCTACCGCCTGGTAACGCCCGATGTCACATTGGCCATGCCCGAGATCACCATAGGCCTGTTTCCCGATGTTGGTGCAAGCTGGTTCCTCAATCGGCTGCCAGGCCGCATCGGTCTGTTCATGGGGCTGACCGGAGCGCGGCTGAACGTCTCTGACGCGTTGAGGGTTGGCCTGGCCGATATGGCCATCCTGCCAGATCAGGTGGAATCATTGATCGAGCGGTTGAAGGAGGAGCGCTGGACCGGTGAATCAGCGGCTGATGACAACCGCCTGTTCCGGCTCGTCAAGCAACTTGAGCATCCGGACTACCGGGCACTGCCAGCCAGTGAACTGGCGCGCCATGAGCAGGACATCGCCAGGCTCAGCGCAGGCGATGAACTCCCGGCCATTGTTGAAAATCTCCTGGCGGCGGAGATCGACTGCGACTGGTGGCAAGGCTGTGTGAAAAACCTGCGCGGCGGCTGCCCGGTTACCGCCTGGCTGGTCTGGACCCAGCTAAAGAAGGCACAGCAAATGTCACTGAAGGACGTCTTCCGGATGGAATACACCATGGCCGCCCGCTGCACCCAGCGGCCAGATTTGCGGGAGGGTATCAGAGCCAGGCTGATCGACAAGGATCACAAGCCCACCTGGTCATTCCCGAGCGTCAGCGACGTGCCCGACACAGTGGTTGAAGAACACTTCGAGCCGGAACTGGACGACAGCAACGACCCCATGGCACTGAGCTGAACGGGCCGCAAGCCCGCATCATAGCTCGGCGCCGGCCTGGATCAGCAACATCTCGATATCCCGGTTGTTGCTGGCACGCGCCAGATCCAGAGCCGTTCGCCCATCGCTACCGCGATAGTTGACGTCTGCACCCGCCGCCAGCAGCATCTCGGCGGTCAGTAAATCCCCGCCTTCGACAATGTGCATCAGCAGCGAGTGGCCACCCTGATTCACATTGACGTTCGCCCCGGCGGCCAACAGTACTTTCACCACGGAAAGATGACCGTTACGGGCGGCGCGGATCACCGGCGTTGTACCCTCGCCGTCCGATGCATTTACGCTGGCGCCGGCCGACAACAACAGTTGCACGATCCGCCGATGGCCATCCCCTGAGGCGATCATCAGTGGCGTGACACCACTTGCCGTGGCCAGGTCCGGCGCTGCACCTTCGCTGAGCAGGAACCAGACAATTCGGTCCTCGCCCGCCCTGACCGCCGCCGAGAGCGGTGTGCCGGCCTCGGTCAGTGTGTTCAAGGACATGCCAGAGGCTGCAAGCGACTTGGTTTGTTCAAGGTTTCCGTTGCTGACCGCCGCCATCAACGGCGTATCCGCCACCGACGCACGGCGCTGCTCAAGGTTGGATGGATCTGTGCTCGTCGCACACGCTGTCATCAGCGCGCTTGCGACCAGGACGGCCAGAAATCTCACGAGGATGGTGCCGGTTCCCTGGGCCATGGTGATTCAGTCTCTGTTGATTTATTTTTGCGGATATTCTGGTCAGTCGTCGGCGGCAATGAAAGCGAGCGGTTCACAAGTCCGGCCGGTTCTGCAAAATATCGCCCACCAGAGAGCGCAATTCCGCTTCGCCTGCCTCCCGGCCCACGCATTCACCGTTCGCCTGCAACTCGGGCCACGACCAACCCTGTAGCACCGCCCTGGCCCAGAGGGAGCGCAAACGTTCGCCGGCCATCCCGTTGACGACGCCTGCCTGCAATGACAGCCGTCTCAGTACCGGCAAGGCCAGATCGAAGCCCCGATAGCCATGGGCAAAACTGTGCAGGTCCCTGAAATCATCCTCATTGAGCGGTCTGTCAGCGGGAAGGCCGCAGGTTATCCGCAGAATCAACTCCGGCTCTGCGTCTATCCAGTTGCGCGGCACGAGGGTGAGCCAGTGCTCCGTCAACCTGCCACGCAAATGGTCTGTCAGCGCCTTACCTTGCGCAGACACCCCGGCAAGCAACTGCAGGGGATACTCGCCGCTGCTGGCTTCGCGCTTCAGCCCGAGCCGAACCGGCTCCAACCCGCACCGCTGCCAGAACAACAACAACCCGGCGTTACCGCCGAAACTGGTACCGATACCGTCCAGCCCCTGCTTGCACGCATAATCATTTGCAGCCGCCACCAGTGTCTGCCCCAGCCCCTCACCGCGAACCTCGGCACTCACGGCAATCCGCACGATGCGCAACAGACTCTGGCAGGCTGCTTCGGCAAATCCACTGTGGGTCGCCAGGGACTGGGGCAAGAGATGCCCCCGCAAGCGGCGCTTGCCCAACATGACCTGCTCTGCAAGCTCGCTGTCCAGCCCCCCTTCCACCGTCGCCCATAGCACGCCGACCAGAACACCACCCCGGGTCAGGCGCCAACTCACCGCGGCCGGATCGTCCATCCACTGGCGCAAGTCACCGGGTGAGGTTCGGTAGTGGGCATCCACCAGCAAACCGAAGGCCTCCTCCAATTCACTGTCTTCTGCGGTACCCGGGTTCCAGCGTTCAACGGCGATATTCACTTCGTCATCACTGACGGGTGGTGCCGGGGCATCCAGCAAAAACATCCGACGCGTCAACGGCTCCAGGGGGTCAGAGGCAGACCATCGTATGGGCGCCGTAAGCGATGTGTTGCGCCAGTGAGGCGTTTCGGCATCCAGCACCGAGCGAAAACGGATGGCAAAGCCTCTACCGGAACCTTCATAACCGTGCACCGTGGAAGCGTAAATCACCCTGGGCCAACCCAGCAGTATCCGCTTGAGCAGGTCTGCCGGTACGGCGGCGGCTTCATCCACCATGATCACTTCCGCCTCCGGCTTTTCAGCAAGCAGCCGGTCCAGGGGCCAGAACTCCAGCCGCCCCTGATCGCCCACCGCAACATCGCCCGTGCCCATGTCAGGATCAGAGGCCTGCCCGCTGGCCAGGCGGGCGTGGTGAAACAATGTTTTCACCGCATCCGGCCCGGGCGCCGTCACAACCACGCGCCGCCGCCCTTCATTCAGAAGACGAACCGCCGACAGGCCCAGAGCCGCAGACTTACCCCGCCCCCGGTCCGCCGTCACCACCAGCGGTCGCCGACGCCGCCCCAGCCCCGTTCGAACAACCTCTTCCACAAGCGCACGCTGGTCATCGGTGGCGCCTACCCGGAAGGCATCGCGGGGTGGTTCAACCGTTGGCAATGGCGGCTGAGGGTCAACAGACGGGGTGATACGAATACTATCGGGATCACCGGCCACAACTCCGGCCAGACGAGCCGCAAACGAATGCTGACCGGCTCCGTCCAATCCGGTGCGCCGGTAATCCGGATCGTCGAAATCGCCCCATTCTTCAAGCTTCGGCATCAGCCAGAAAAACAGACCACCGGCCGCGAGGGTTCCAGACAACGCCGCAAAACCGTCCGGTGGATTCCCCCGCCAGCCATCCCAGACCACGCAAGCCAGTTCCTGTCCCAGCCAGCGACGTCCCTCGACCGGTTTGATCGAGGTCAGCGAGGATTCCGGCTGATCCTCAACCGGCCCGGTCCAGACGCCTGGCGCTATCGACAATACTGGAAGAAGTTCACGCAGCCACGTAAGAGAGGCTGCGCGCTCACCTTCCAGAACCACCAACCGACGATGTCCGACAGCCCGCAACCCGGCTTGCAGCTCCTGCCACCCGGCCAGATCAGGCCCGATTTGATCCGCCATCCACTCAGCTCAAATCCACGGAGTGACGTTTAAGATCTTCCAGCTTTGAATACTTCAACGCTGAACGATGCGTCGCACGCAACTTCACACGCGGCGCACTATCGGCCTCAAACGCCTCCTGCCAGCGGGATGCACACAGGCACCAGGAATCCCCTTCTTTCAAACCGGGGAAACCAAATTCAGGTCTTGGTGTACTCAGATCGTTACCCTGAGCACTTGAATATTCCAGAAAATCATCTGTGACGACTGCACAAACGACATGGGCGCCCAAATCATCGGGCCCAGTGTTACAGCACCCATCCCGATAAAACCCGGTTTCCGGATCCGAACCACAAATTTCCAACTTCTCACCCAGCACGTTCACCGGTTCTGCAGTTGTAGCCATAACATCATTCTCCTAATTCAGAGGGAGGGTTTGGGGGTTCTCTTCCAAAACTGTGCGGAGCCATGGATGGCGGAGCCCAAGCGCCACATGGATGTGCTTGAGCGTGTTTTGGAAGAGAACCCCCAAACCCTCCTGCACCCAATATGCGGTCAATCCCGACGAGCAGAAAAGCAAAAGTTATCAGGATTATGCGGCACCAGTATCAGCACTACCAGTCGCCGGGTACAATACACAGCATGTCGCCCCCACCCCAAATACCTGAAACCTCCAATCTGCCCGATTACCTCACTGATGAGCAAAGGGCCATCATCACCGCAGGTTTTGAACATGCGGTAATCACCGCCGTGGCGGGCAGTGGAAAAACGTCCACTCTGGCCTGGCGCATCCGCTATCTGCTAGAACAGGGACATGATCCGAACCGTATGCTGGTGTTGATGTTCAACCGCGCTGCGCGGGTGGACTTCGAGCACAAACTTCAGGACGTAACACGTAACTTGGGCCTGGCGACACCTGAAATTCGCACCTACCACGCCATGGGGCTACGGCTTTACAAGCGGTTCGTGCGGGAGGGTTTCCTGCCCGGGTTTTCCGACAAGATCCTCACCGACCAGGAAATCAGCTATCAGGCCTGGCAGCTTACGCGGCGATTGGCGCCCGAGGACCTGGCCGACGAGATCCGCCGTAACAAGAAAGACTTTGTCGAAACCGCCGTTAACTTCATCGACCTGGTGAAAACCACCCTGTCCCCGGTGGACATCGTCTTTGAGGAACTGGGCTATTCCGACAAACACCGCTACCTGATCGACCTGTTCCACAGCTTTGAACAGTGGCGCAAATCCCAGAGCCGCATCAGCTACGCCGACATGCTCTACGAACCGGTGATGGCCATTCACCAGAACCCGCCCTTACAGCGCCTGGTCGGCAACAAAATGGACCTGGTACTGGTGGATGAGTATCAGGACACCAACGAAATCCAGCATCTACTGCTCAGATACGTGGCCGGTGACCGGGCACGGGTGACTGTCGTGGGCGATCCGGATCAGACGATTTACGAGTTCCGGGGCGCCAGACCCGATTTCATACTCAGGCGTTTCAGCGAAGAGTTTGAAAGCCCACTGGAGCAGACCCTGAGCTATACCTTTCGGTATGGCCATCAGGTGGCTCTGCTGGCCAATCACCTGATCTGTCACAACACCGGTCGCAAGGATGTGCTCTGCCATTCCCATCCAACCACACCTGAGACCGGCATCACCCTGCACCAGCAGGAAAACGACAGTGATCTCGTCCTGAAACTACTGCAACCCATGGACGACGAAGCGCTTGCCAACACGGCGATCCTGTTCAGGGTGTGGAGCCAGAGTGTTCCTATCGAATTGAAATTGCTCGCGCGACAAGTGCCCTACCGCATCGACGCCGGGAAGGGAGCCCTGTTCAGTCGCGAGGTTCAGGCCATCACCAGCCTGTTGATGGTGGTGTCGGGCCGGATTCGCAATCTGCCTGATGAAGATCGGCTTGATATTGCCCGGCAATTGCTGCGCTTCCCCCATGTGGGCCTCAAGGAGCCCGAGCTCGAACAGCTGGCACGCTTTCTGGCTGGGTTCGGCGAGGGCTGGCACGAGCGGCTGCTGGCCATGGACTTTGACGCACTGGCCCCCATGGCGGCCAAAAAGCTCCGCAAGCTGGGGGAAACACTGGCACAGCTGGAGCGCTTCAAAGGCTCAGTGGCAGATCTGATATCCCGCTATGCGGAGGAAACCGAACTCTACGAGGGCATTCGCAGCCTGGCACTGACCCATGAAACCGCGGACGAACGCATCGAGACCATCCGGGGCTTCCGGCTGTACCTCTCGGGACTCGATGTCAGCATTGACGGCGCGCTGGAACACCTCAAGGCTCTGAAGAAACAGGCGGGTGAAAATCGCCATGGCGGCGCCTTGCTCTCCACCATCCACCGCACCAAGGGCCTGGAATGGTCGACCGTTATACTGCCGGGACTGCAGGAGAAGTACCTGCCCTACAGCCCCCGAGCCCAGGACGACCCCAAGGCCTTCCTGGAAAGTGAACGCCGTCTGCTCTATGTGGCCATGACCCGAACCCGGGAGCAGCTACACCTGATCACCCGGCCATTCGGAGAAAAAAGACACCTTGACGGCGACCAGGGCCCAAGCCGGTTTGTCGATGAGTTGTGCTTTCCACTGTCCCAAGAGTTTGGCCAGTGGCTGGACGGGCGTTCCTGCGACAGCGCTGACGCACTGACAGCCACCGTACCACTGACGTCGACCGGTCTTCGCTATGCGCACCTTCAAGGCGTCACATTGCAGACAAGTACGGAAGCAACGGCCGAGGAGACGACACCGCTCTGGGCAAGAAACCGTCTCAGCCATGCCATCTTCGGGCCGGGCTCAGTGACGGGGGAGGACGAACGGTCCTTCGAAGTCGCTTTCGACAACGGTGACACCCTGAATTTCAGCAAGAAAAGTGCCCACCTGTATTTTACCGCCATGTCATCAAGGGCCTGAGTACAATTGCGGACGTAACACTGGCCCTCTTTTTTTGTTTTTTTGAATCCCCTGACTTAAATTTCACGTAAGTACGCTGCAGCAATGCTTTATGCGAAAGTACGACATGAGTACTTTTTACAACGATAATTGAACAGGAGGTTCTGCATGAATATCATGCGCCCACTGGCCATTGCGGCCCTGACGACATCCCTTGCGACCCCCGCACTCGCCGAACGCGAGCAAACCATTTACCTGAACCCGTTTGCCGGCTTCCAGCTGTTTGACGACAAGCGCGACCTCAGTGAAACCGGCACCCTGGGCATTGGCGCGGAATTTCGCTTCCACCCCAACTGGGCCGTGGAAGGCGTCTATTCCAAGGCGGATGCCGATCGTAAGTACGTCAATGGCAGCAGCGACTTTGAAGAATATCGACTGGACGGCCTCTATTACTTTGCCGGCCAGGATGAAGCCTGGAATCCGTATGTCTCGGCCGGTGCCGGCCACGCGGACTTCGGCGACGATGTGCTGAGCTACCAGACAGCCGGTTCCAATCACGACGAAACCCGCGTCAACGTCGGGGCGGGCTTCCGTTACAACGTCAGTGATAGCGTTTCCATTCGCGCGGACCTGCGCGAGTTCCATGGCATTGACGAAAGCACCTTCGATACCCAGGCAACCCTTGGCCTGAGCTTTGCCTTCTCTCGCACCGTCGCGGACTCAAAGCCCTCACCACGCAAAGCCGCAGACAGCGACAACGATGGCGTGCCGGACAACCGCGATCAGTGCGCCGGAACACCTGCAGGTGTGAACGTTGACAGCAATGGCTGTGAGCGTGACAACGACGGTGACGGTGTCGCCAACAGCGTGGACCAGTGCCCCAACACACCGGCGGGCGCCAGCGTCAACAGCCGTGGTTGTGAACTGGACAGCGACAACGATGGCGTGGTGAACAGCGCGGACCAGTGCCCCGGCACGACTGCAGGCGCAGACGTGGATGCCATGGGTTGTGAAGGCGTGACAGAAACCGTCGAAACCATCGAGCTGAACGTACAGTTCCCGACCAACAGTTCGGTGATCGGCGATGCCTTCGACAATGAGATTCGCCGCGTCGCCAACTTCATGCTCGAGTATCCGGAAACCAACGTGGAAGTCGCCGGTCACAGTGACAGCATTGGCGAGGCGGAATACAACCGCTTCCTGTCCCAGCGCCGTGCCGAGGCAGTTGCCACCCGGCTGACCGATGCCCTGGGCATCAGTGAGGACCGTGTGAATGCCGTTGGTTACGGTGAGTCCGAGCCGGTTGCCAGTAACGAGACCGCTGCTGGCCGCGCGGAGAACCGTCGGGTTGAGGCTCGTATTCAGGTTCGCCGTTAAGCGTCGACGTTGATCCTGTACAGACATCCTGTGCAGATCAGCTCAACGAAAAGGCGCCTTCGGGCGCCTTTTTTAATTGGCGGGCAGGCGCCCTTAATTTCATGCTCGCGAGAGAATGCCGTGAAGCGAATGTTGTTCGTCTTTATTCTCACATGGGGTATACCCGCTGCTGCGTGGCCCCAGGTTTACCGGTGCGATGCCGGTGGTGATACTCGCTTTTCGGACCAGCACTGCGGGGAAGACTCCGAGGAAATCACCATCCGTGACAACCGGATTGGCGGCAATTTTGGCCAGAACCTCCCGCCGTCACCCAAGCGTGATGAAACAGTGGAAGAACCGGAAAAAAGCACACAGGAGGCGACCAGTGATGACACCTGCCGCTTTATTAACTCCACCGACCTGCGGCGCTATCTGGTGCGGGAACAGGTGGTGAAAGGCATGACCAAAGAGCATGTCCTAAAAGCCTTTGGCCGACCTCCGGAAACCTACCCCACACCCCAGGAAACCTGGGTATACCAGACGAAATACTATGGCGCCCTTTATGAACTGACCTACGTGTATTTTCGGGACGGCTGCGTGGAAAATGTAGTGTACCGAAAGCCCTGAGCCATTTAGCAGTCCACAGACCTTTTTTCGGCGTCGATCAGCAGATTGCGGGGCGTCAGCTGGCGCTCGCAGAAGGTCCCCAGCCGAACGTCATACCCCTGTTCCTCAAGAAACATTGAATAATCCAGCACCACCCAAAGCTCCAGTGGCCGCCGAAACAGGTGGCGCACCAGCTCGTGGCGGCGCACTTCCTGCCGTCGCCGCTCGCCATGACGTTCCCAGACACCAAAGTCTGTGTCCCCGGGTAGTTCCAGCCCCCTATTGCCGGCTGCCCAGCGACAGAAGGTGGCAAAATCGCCGTTCGTCAGCCGCGTCGGGTGCGACGGCACCGGCAGGTAGGCATCCACGCCGCGAAGCTGCCGTTGAAGACCATCGAACCCGAGACGCCAACGACTGATCCTGCGGGTTTGCTCACGCACACGCTTCGGTGCGGTCACGGTTTCCCTGACGGCCAGTCGCAGCTCGTTGCGGGTCAGCTCCAAGCCATTTTTTGAAGCCCGGACGCGCCTGGAAAGAGGCTGGTAGTCCAACGCTTCCGTCAGGTGGTAGCAGCAAGGTGAAACGCTCACCCTTGGCAGGCCCTCGCCAGCCACCTTACGCATCAGCCTGCGATGAAGGTCACCACAAGCGTGAAGGGCAACACCGTGAGCGTCGGGCGGCATCGTCAGGTTCTCGGCCATGACATCCTGGCACTGCAGGGTAACCGCATCCCCGAACTTTCCGGCCAGGAGGTTGCCATCGTCCACCAGGGTCGCGTTCCATTCAAACCCGGTTACGTCACCCCCGCACAGGGGTGCCAGGGTTCTGGCCAGGTGGCCCTTGCCGCAACACCAGTCCAGCACATCCTGCTTCAGGGGGTGGATAGCGCTTGCAAATGCACCGGCCTGAAGCCGCTTACGCCCGGGCATATCCGTTGCCCGCACCTCGGGCAAGGTGTTCTGATCGGCGGATTCGACGGCAAGCGGCTGAATGTCGGTCAGCTCTCCGAGGTCCCGGAAAGATGGCAACTCCCCGGCCACCCATTCAGCCAGCGCGACAGGATCATCGTCCCATTGCTCACAGTCGCTGTCGGAGAGCCGGGCAACCCGGTCCGCCAATACCGGCCAGTTCTCCGCCCAGGCCGGGCTCGGATCGGCGAATGGCGTCGGTTGCCAGAACTCGCGATGCCGCGCCAGCCAATCGTTCAAGCGCTGCCAGCGCCGGTAAAAAGCATCAGCGCGGTGGTGTGAACCCGCCGCCGAAGGTAACGTCATTCGGCAAATCGCCCGGGCCGGAATGCATCCAGACACACCGAGGGCGCTTCCCCATCAATCAACTGGGAAATCACCGAAGCGCTGCCCGCTGACAGGGTCCAGCCAAAGGTGCCGTGCCCGGTGTTGAGGAACAGGTTCTCCCGGGGGCCTCGACCGATGATGGCAGGACCGTCCGGAGTCATGGGGCGAAAACCGGTCCAGGTCTCGGCGGCCTCCAGATCGGCGCAACCGGGAAAACGGGATTCCACGGACTTTCGAATGGTCGCCAGCCGGGCTTCCGGAATGTCGCGGTTGAAGTCGTCCAATTCCACAAAGCCGGAGGCGCGTAGTCTCTCTCCCAGACGGGTCGAGACCACTTTGTAGTTGTCATCGTGGATGGTCGACACCGGCGCGCGGCCAGGGTCTTTCAAGGGCACCGTAAAGCTGTAGCCCTTCACCGGGTAGATCGGCAACTCAAGCCCCAGGGGACGGGTAAGATGCCCCGACCAGCAACCGGCACTGACAACCACAGCGTCTGCCTCAAGGGTTTCCGATGTGCCATCGTCCTTGCGGATGGTCACCCCCGTTACCCGCCGATCATCAGCCACCAAATGTTCGGTTTCCGTGTTGTAGCGGAACTGCACCCCCTTCGTTTCGCAGGCCTTGGCCAGTTCACGGGAGAACAGATGACAATCACCGGTGCCATCCGTGTCATAGCTCAGGGCGCCGTAGAGTGGGCCATCCCCGATCATGCCGGGCTCTGCTTCGCGAACCTGTTCAGGAGTGAGCAATCGGGAGGGGATACCCAGTTCGTCGAGCAACCGCTGGGTTTCGCGGTAGTTTTCCAGGGTTTCCGGGGTGCTGGCAAGGTGAAGCAGGCCCTGGTGGCCGCCGTCGAACGGCAGATCAAGCTCCTTTTCAAGGGCCAGGAAGCGTTCACGGCTATGAATACCAAGGCGTATCATGGCGCGCTTGTTCAGGCCAAACAGGCCAGGCGACCAGGCGTAGCGCAGCGTTGCGAACATAAACCGCAAGGTTTCCATGGATGGCGGCACCGACATTTTCAGCGGGCCGTCCTTCTTGAATAACCAGGGGATGGCCTTCAACACCATGGATGGGTCTGCCCATGGATAGACCACCCCGTAGGAGCGCTGGGCGGCGTTGCCTTTGCTGGTTTCATTCCCAGCCGCGCTGTGACGTTCCAGCACGGTTACCTGATGGCCCCGGCTTTGCAGCTCATACGCCGTGGTTACGCCAACCACGCCGGCACCAACAACAATGATGTGCATGCACTTCTCCCTATGACAGCAATGTAGGTCAACAATCGAACAAGCTGATAAACTACTGTGACAAAGTTCTCAGGATAGCAGCCAACGCTTTGGTTGCGATGGAGTGAAGTAACCGCCAATGAGCAAGAAACGTCGCGACATTCCCGTTTTCGATCAACCGATTATCGAAACCCACTGCCATCTGGATTACCTCAAGGATCGCCCCCTGGCGGAAACCCTGGCCGAAGCGCAGCGGGTCAATATCGAACGTGTGATCACCATCGCTGTGTCACCGGACAATCTGGCTACCGTGCGTGAACTGAGCCAAACAGCCCCCTGGGTGTATGGCACGCAAGGGGTACACCCCCACGATGCCGAACAGTATTCCGATGCCGCCGAGGCGGAAATCCGCGCGCACGCTGGCGACGACAAGATCGTGGCAGTGGGCGAAATTGGCCTGGACTACTTTTACGACAACGCAGACCGGGACGTTCAGCGTGACGTGTTCCGCCGCCAGTTGCAGATCGCCTGTGACACCGACCGGCCCGTGGTCATCCACAGCCGCGAGGCCGATGACGACACCATCGACATCCTGAAGGAGTTCGAAGGTACTCTTAAGCGCCGCGGCGTGATCCACAGTTTCACGTCAGGCCCGGGGCTGGCGCAATACGCATTGGACGAAGGCTGGTGCCTGGGCTTTAACGGCATCACCACCTTCAACAAAGCCGAAAACGTGCGTGACATTGTGCGTATGGCACCCATCGAGCAGATCCTGCTGGAGACGGATTCACCGTTCCTGACCCCGGTTCCCTATCGCGGCAAGGAAAATGCACCTTTCTACATACCATTTGTTGCCGAGAAAATCGCCGAGGTGAAACAACTACCGCTGGAGAACGTACTGGCTACAACCTATGACAACAGCCTGAGAACGTTCTTCCAGCCGCGATGATCAAACGCATCCCCGTCTCCGCGCTCAAGGTCGGCATGTACATCACCGACCTGAACAACGACTGGATTCCTCACAACACCCAACGCCGTCGCGGCGTGATCAAAAAAGAGGACACCGTTGAAAAAATCCGCCGGATGGGGGTGGACTACGTCTACATCGATGTCTCCAAGGGCCTGGATTCCCAGGATTCGGAACCAGCCCACGAGGTCGATCGCCGCAACGAGTCCGCGCTGCAGCGCGCCGGCGAACAGACTCCCGGCGTTTTCAAACGGGTAGCCGTGGCCGAGGAAATGGTGTTCGCCCAGCAGGTGCACAACCAGGCTCAGGGGCTGGTCGGCAACCTGATGAACAGCGTGAAGCTTGAAGGGGCCATCGACATAGCCCCCATTCACCAATTGGCTGACGAGCTACAGAGTTCTATCTTGCGCAACGCCAATGCCCTCAGTTGCCTGGGCCGCATCCGTGAGAAGGACAACTACCTGCTGGAGCACTCGGTCAATCTCAGTGTGCTGATGTCCCTGTTCGGAAACTACCGCAAGCTGCCTCCGGACGCACTGCACCAGACCATCGTTGGCGCACTGCTCCATGACATCGGCAAAATTCTCACGCCGGACGACATTCTCCACAAGCCGGGACGGCTGACGCCAGACGAGTTTGAGGTCATGAAAGCCCATGCGCGGCATTCGCGGGATATCCTCAAGGCAACAGAGGGTATCGGCGAGCTGTCCATCGTCACCGCCGCAGAGCACCATGAGCGCCTGGACGGCAGTGGCTACCCCGAGGGCCTGAGGGGCGAGGAAATCTCCGTGTACGGTCGTATGGTAGCCATTACCGATGTGTACGACGCCATTACCTCAGACCGTGTCTATCACAGGGGTATGACACCGACCCAGGGCCTGAAGAAACTGCTGGAGTGGAGCGGCAGCCATCTGGACGCCGCCCTGGTGAAAGAGTTTATTCGTTGTGTGGGGCTCTATCCCATTGGCTCACTGGTGCTGCTGGAAAGCGGCCGTCTCGGTGTTGTCGTCGAAACCAATGACGAGGACCAGCGATTGCCGGTGCTGCGTGTGATGTATAACACCCGTTTTCGCATGCCTATCACCGTTGACACCCTGGACCTGGCCAAACCCGGGGCCCAGGACCGGATTCTGCGTTCAGTGGACCCGGAAGACTACAAGATCGACGTCAGAAAGCTCCTGCTCTGAAACATCACCCTCCCATGGACAGGAACACGGCCATCAGGATGGGAGACAGGAACGACAGGATAAACCCCGACGCAATCGCCACGGGCACGCAGTCCAGGCCGCCACTGCTGCGGATCACCGGCAGGGTGAAGTCCATGGCAGTCGCCCCCCCATAGCCGATGGCCATGGCCGGTCGCTGGCCAATTAACAGCGGAATAATCGCAAGCGCAATAATCTCCCGGACCACATCATTGAGAAAGGCGACACCGCCCCAGGACGGCCCCAGGGCATCGCCAATCACAATACCGGACAGGGAATACCAGCCAAACCCGGACGCCAGTGCCAACGACTCATGCCAGGCGGCGTCCAGCAAGGGCACCATTGCAAAACCGGCAAGCAGAGAGCTCCCGGCCAGCGCCAACGCAATGCCCAACCCCTGTCGGTTGAGCAGCAGCCGACGAAGGGACAGGCCGGCATTGCGCAGTTGCAGGCCAATCAGAAACAGCAGCAACATTAGCGACCAGGTCGCCACGTCTTCGGCCATGGGCATATCCGGCAGCCAGTAGAAACCGGCCAAACCACCCACTACAACCGCCAACAGTGGCTTCAACCCCGCCAGGAAAAGGCGACGATAGCCACGAGGCTGGTCCACATGATCCTCCCGCGCTGCCATCGGCTGCCAACGGTGAAACAGCCACAGCCCCGCCATGTTGGCCACAAACAGTACCACCACGAGCACGGCAACCTGGGATGCCATATTGGCCAACTGGCCACCAACGCCTTCCATCTGCCCGAGGCTCAGTCCCAAGAGTGCCAGGATAAAATACACCAGCCCTTCAACGCCGTAATGAATGACCGTCATCAGATGGCGGTTCTCAAGTGCCAGGGCGAACCCCAGGAAAAGCGGTGCCAGGATCAGCAGTGCGCCGGTCAGCATGAAGTCCTCGAAAAAAGTGTATTGGGGTGGGAAAGATCAGCCGATAGGTTCGTACTGATCGGGATCAAAATGAAACTTGCCTGCACTGGCATCGCGATCGGTTCGAATGGTGCGCGCCAGGCGTTGGGCCATCACCGACCAGACCACATAGTCGTTGGGTTGGGGCTGGTAATCCTGCCCCATCAGCGCGCCCGCAACACTGCGCAACACCGCTTCCGCCTGGGAAATGGAACGATAGGGGCCCTGGCAACGATGTTTCTCTGGTTGGCCGTCCACCGAACCACTGAGTGCCACCAACGCCCAGATGTCCTCACCGACGGGTTTGATGAACAATTCAACCCGGCGCTGTTCCCGGACCATAACCAGTGCCCGTAGCGGGCCACGCCCATGAAAGTAATGCAGTTTCACGGCCTTATTCCAGGAGTTTCAGTGAAGTACATGCCCGGACCTGTCCTGCACCAGCACCCAGGGCGCAATCACCACTGCCCAGAGTTCCGTGTTTTCGTCATACCAGTGGCGGGCAAGATCCGGAGCGACATCGCCCACTTTGTTATCGGCCAACCAACGCTCAAACTGGGCCTTGTTGTCCGCTGACAGTTCTGCCGCCACATCCAGCAGGTCCAGTTCCGGGACCACTTTCACGACATGACCACGGGCATAATACACCTGCAGGTCATGCCAATTAATCCGGGACGTTTCCAGATTCAGCTTGTGTTTCAGTTCCTCTGGCGATTCTTTCGCAACCATGTTCACACCTTGGACGTCCATATTTCACGTATCTGATCGGCAAGGGTCATGGGGTCGAACGGTTTGGGTATCACGTCAACCGCTCCCAATTCCCTGTAGAACGCCACCTCTTCAGTTTGCACCTTAGCGGTCATGAACACCACAGGTGTCGCGCTCAATGCCGGAATTTCCCGTAACGCCTGAAACGTAGTCGGGCCATCCATACCCGGCATCATAACATCCAGCAGGATCAGTTCGGGGTCAAAATCCGGACCCTCAACAAGCGCCTCCTGACCGGAGCTGCAGCTCTTTACTGAAAACCCCCCAACGGTTTCCAGTGCCAGCTCCGCCACGGCCCTGATGTCGGCATCGTCCTCCACATAAAGAATTCGCTGAAGCTCTCCGACCGGGCTAGCCATCGTCTGTACCTCTCTCATGGTTATCCACCCCCAGTCTGCGCAGCAAGCGCAAACATTCCTCGCCCTGATTCTGCCCATCCGCTATCAAGGCGGAGGCACGCATAACCAGTTTTGAATCGCTCGTGGCATCACGCGGCAGAAAATGAACGGCACCAATCAGCTCCCGCAACTGCAAGGGCAGGTGCCATTGCACTTTCAGACGATTCCCATAACCCTGAGCCCAGGCCTTTAATCCGTCCTCAATCTGCTCATCGGAAACCGTACCCTTGCGATCCAGGCACTGCTGCATCACCTTGAGCACCGCCAGCTCGCCTACCCGGCTGAGCAGGGCCGCCGTATGCACTTCGGATTGATCGCTTCCAGTCCGCAGTGCAATTCGCACGGCTTCCTGGGCCACCTTTTCGGCGGTTTCGAGAATGGCTGTCGCTTTTTCCGCCAAACGAGAATCCCGCAACTGGCCGCCGATATCCAGCGACATGGCCATAGCGTGCCGCAGGGCCATATCAACACCCATGGTTGCAATCGCGTCACGCAAACTGCGGACCGGCTCACCAGTCTTCTGAAACGAGGCGCTGTTGGCCACATCAAGTAGACGGGTTGTCAGTGCAACCTCGTCATTCCATCGCTCCGCGAGTTGCGATGGGGAGAGGTCCTGTTTCCGTCCCATCAACTCGATAACCCGGGCGGTATCAATGGCGGAAGGCAGTTGAATAACGGATTCTACCGAGATCTGCAGCAAGTGCTCCAGATCGGGTTGCGACTCCCGATCAAAGGCCGCCGGGTCCACCAGTGCGGTCAGCCTATCGTGCACCATCGCCACATCAAAGGGTTTGCTGATATAACCATTGATGCCGTGACGTGCGGCTTTCAGAACAGAGTCCCGGTCAGCCCGACCGGAGACCATGACAATGATCGTCTCTCTGTTTTTCTCGCGGACCGTCCGAATAACCTCAAGGCCGGAACCATCCGGTAAATTCCAGTCAATAATCATCAGGTCGGAGCCGTGTTCTGACCAATGCATCAGGGCACCCCTGACAGACGCCGTTACAAAAATGTCGACCCCGGGATAAAGCCCACCAACCACCGTCTCCAGCAGATCGGCCAACAGGGAGTCATCTTCCAGAATCAGTGCCTTCATTACATTACGCCTCATCCCTGATGAAAAATGGTTACTCCGTTACGGCCCGCTTCCTTTCGCTCGTAAAGGGCCTGATCCGCTGCATTGAGCGCATCGCTGCCAGATCCAAAAGAACTCAGCGATGCAATACCCACACTGAGGGTGACCGACAAGCTTACACCATTATTGGTGAATAGCTGGTCCGAAAACGCATGGCAGATCTGGTTCATAACCGACTGCCCTTCCTGCGTTGTACACTCTGGCAATACCACCACAAATTCCTCCCCGCCGTATCGTCCGATCAGGTCAGTTGAGCGCAAGCGCCGCTTGAGCAGACTGGCAAGCGCCTTGATGACAACGTCACCTGTTCGGTGGCCATGCTGATCATTCACCTTTTTGAAATGATCCAGATCAAGCATAGCAACGACCGAGCAGTGCGACAGTCGCTTGCAGCGGGCGTGCTCCTTCTCTACTTCCTGTTTGATGAACGAATGCTTCAGCAGGCCTGTAAGGCTGTCTCGTATCAACAACTCGTTAAGTTGACGGGCGCGATAGCAGCGAATCTGAGCGGCACGTACCAGATGGCTGTCGGACATGGGCTTGGTCAGGAACTCATCAGCGCCTTTTGCCATAGCGTCGAGCTGAACCTGCTTATCCTGCTCAGACGAAAGATAAATGATCGGCAGGCTTACCCATTCCGGGTCGAAGCGAATCAGCTTTGCCACCGTCGGCCCGGAATACGCGCCCATAAGAACATCCAGCAGCATTATGTCCGGGAAGAATTCCGAGAGTTCAGACAGAACCGTTTCCGGATCACTGATCGCGCGAACGATAAAGCCAGCAGCCTCCAAAACCGCCCGATAGTGCTCCGCCAGGTCTTCATCGTCATCCAGGATCAGGATTTTCCCGGAGACTGTCCTGCTCTGTTCGCTAACCAGACGCTCAATACCTTCCGCCAGCATGGTTATATCAATTGGCTCGTGAAACAGTGCATCCGCCCCTTTATCGGCCAAGGCATACCGGTCGCGGAAGTCGTCGCTGCGTCCCACGCAAATCAGCGGAGGCTTCAGTGACTCCTCGTTTCCGAAAAGCGAATTAAGCGCCGAGGATACGTCGGAAAGCCCGTCTTCACTGGTCAGGACCATTGTCATCTCATGCGCCTGGCTGAACGACAGAGCGGTGACCTCCTGACGCGATACCGAAAAACCGTAGTTTGAGAGTGCGTACTCGAGAAAGACCTGCGACCCCTCTGACAGTCCGCACAGAACAACATGAATATCAGAGACTGGCAGGCCATGGTTACCCTTCAACCACTCAGAATTGCTGACACTAGGGATGGCAGGCACCACGGGTTCATCCAGCAGAGCACGCAATCGCCCAGCTTGCACAAGCGTATCTATAGTTTTTTGATGTTCCTCAGCGGGAACCACCAGTTTGGTATCGCCATTGCTGGCGTCTCGTTCAGTCAATGGCTTAAGGCGTTGTTCCAGCCTACGGGCCTCCGCCCCCAACCTGGTGTAACCGAAGGTTCCCGCAGAACCGGCCAGACGATGAAGTAGCTGGTAGGCCGACATCACATCTTCACGCAACAGGCGCTGCTTCTGATCCCCCCCGGTAACCTTCGAAGCAACTTCGCTCAACTGATCGAGTTCTCCCTCCGCCTTGCCACGAAAACTCAGGCGCAAGTGGGCGAGTTTATCCGCAATATCCGTTGTTGGATCTTTACCCATAAGAGATCTAGCGCCTCGAATTTTTACTAATATAACCGGGTGAATTAGGCTAACCTTCGTCCATCACAGAACATTATCCGCTAAAACGCAACAGTGAGGAACTTCATTGCGGTCGCGCAAATCGCTTTCCCTTAGCAGCCGGGTGGCTATCATCATCGTCATCGGCAGCCTCGCAACCGTTTCGGCCATTATTGCGATCGCTTACCAGGCCCTGGTGCAGGACTTCGAAGACCTGCTCACCCAACGCCAGATTCTCGAAGCTGCACGAACCTCAGAGCAGGTCGACCAAAAACTTCAGCTTCGATTGAACTCCCTGTCGGCGTTTGCGTCGCAGTTGGCCGACAACGACCGCCTTCCCGACCAAACTGATCTCTCTACCGCGCTGGCTCGCCAGATGACGCTCCAGGATCTGTTCCCGGCGGCGCTTCTCATTTTCGATGACGAAGGGTGCGCTGTAGCGGAAAATGTTTACGTTCCAAAACGTATTGGAACCTGTTACCTGGATCGCCCCCACTTTCAGGAAGCCCTGGAAGCCCGACGCCCCATCGTCAGCAAACCCATCATCGGACGGACGACAGGCAGGCCCCTACTGTCGTTTCTGGCACCCATCGAAACCGACGATGGCGACTTGCTTGGATTCGCTGGTGGCACCCTGGACCTGGGCAAAACCAGCCTGCTGCCGGAAAATCGCCACAGGGGCTTCGGTGGTTCTCGGGGTATCGAGAGGATCATCGACACGGAGAACTTTCTGTACGTTGACTCCGGCAGGGGCTCGCAGAATATCGAACCCCTGCCAGACCCTGGCGCAGACGCCCTGACAGACGCAGCGTTATCCGGCATTACCTTCGGACAGGTCAGTGGTCAGGAGGGCCAGCTGCTGATATACGCGACCAAGCACCTGCAGCGGCTGGGATGGGTATTCGTTCGTGCCGTACCTTATGAGCAGGCAACCACGCCAGCCCGGCAGTCGTTTATTCAGTTTTTCAACATCAGCCTGCTGATTACCCTTGCCATCGCCGCCGTGAGTTTTCTGCTGGTCAGAACCACCATGTCACCACTTGACCGAATGACGGGGCGCATTCGGCGCATGGCCGAAAACCCGGATTCCGCCATGCGGCTGAAAGAATCCGGCATTCCCGAGGTCAGCAATCTGTCCAGAGCCTTCAACCAACTGCTGGAAGAGAGGGACAACCTGGGCCGGCTCAAAGATTACTTCATGTCTTCCGTCAGTCACGAGCTTCGCACACCGCTCACCTCGTTGACCGGGGCATTGAAGCTGCTGACTTCCGGCGTAACCGGGCAGCTCAACGACAAAAGCCAGGAAATGGCACACCTTGCACTGAGAAATGGAGAGCGCCTGCAGTTGTTGGTGTCGGATTTGCTTGATTTCAACAAACTGTCCGATGGCAGTCTCAAGGTGCGAATCCAAAATGAAGCCATCCAACCGATATTGCAAGGCGCCGTAGAGGACAACAACACCATGGCAGCCGAACACGAGGTCCGGCTCGTGTCAGACAGCGGAGATCTGCCGCCCCTGCTCTGCGACAAACACCGGCTGAGGCAGATTCTGGACAATTACGTCAGCAACGCCATCAAATTCTCGCCCCAGGAGGGGGTGGTCAGGATAAGCGCCGGGCTTCACTCGGCAGACTGCGTGCGAATCACCGTCAGTGACCAGGGCTCCGGCGTACCGGATTCCTTTGCCGACAGCGTGTTCAAACGATTCGCCCAGGCCGAAACCGGTACCACCCGTTCGGTAAAGGGCACTGGGCTGGGGCTTGCCATTTGTGCGGAATTGGCAAAACTGATGAACGCGGGTGTTGGCTACTACAATAACAAGGGCGCGCATTTCTGGGTCGATATCCCGGCATCGCGGGACGCACTGCTGAGCAACGCTGACAAGGAAACGGACCGATGAAAACACCCGAAAGTCCATTCAATGAGGCAGTACGACTTCTTGCTCTGAAGCGCACCCACCTGCTTGATACACCACGGGAGGAGCGATTTGACCGCTTTACACGAATGGCCAAGCTCGCCTTCGGAGTCCCCATTGCCCTGGTGTCACTGGTCGACGACAAGCGGCAATGGTTCAAATCCAGCCAGGGGCTGGATGCCAGGGAAACACCCAGGGATATGTCCTTCTGCGGCCACGCCATCCTTATCGATCGCCTGTTTATTGTCGAGGACACCCTTGAAGATCCCCGATTTGCCGACAACCCACTCGTTACCGGGCCCCCACACATTCGCTTCTACGCCGGTGCGCAGCTCCGTAGCCATGAAGGTTACAATCTGGGCACTCTCTGCATCATAGACACCCGGCCACGATCGCTCGACCATGATCAGCGTGCGCTTCTCGAGGAGTTGGCTCGGTGTGTTGATGAGGAAATCAATGACTTCGAGGCGAACAAATCCCGCCAGGAACAAATCGAAAAGACACGGATTCTAAGTGCACTGAACAACCTGACGGTGGACGCATCCGCCCCCCTGGAACGAAAAATAGACATGGCCCTGGATCTCGGCCGCCACCATCTTGAATTGGAGACCGGGATCGTCAGCGAAATCACCAGCGATGTTTACACAGTTCGCTGGTTCAGAGCGCCTGACGATTCTCCTCTTGAGGCGGACCTGTCACTACCGTTGGAACAAACCTACTGCACACTGATGCTCAAAAAAGGCGACCATCTGGCGATCAGCCACATGGGCGACTCCCGATATCGCCACCAACCGTGCTATGCCCAAATGGGCCTCGAAAGCTATATTGCAGCGCCGATAGAATTTGATGGCAAGCTCTTCGGCACACTTAATTTTTCATCGGTATCGCCAAGGCCCAGACCGTTCACGGATCTGGACCGCCTGTTTATCGTGTGGCTGGCGCAATGGATGGCAGCCCTTCTCCAGCAATACTCCCATGAGGATACGCTGCGAAAGCTATCGGAAAACGTGCCTGGAATGCTCTATCAGTACCAGGTGCTCCCGGATGGCGGGTCCAGGTTTCTCTACAGCAGCGACGGCATACGCGACATTCTACGGCATTTCCCCAGAAGCCGTCAAAGAGGATGCCGGTGCCGCCTTTAACGCCATACATCCCCACGACATCGATCATGTAGTGGCCTCTATCAACCGTTCTGAGGAATCGCTGGCGATTTGGGAGTCCGAGTTCCGAGCCAAAGCTCAGGACCGAAACTGGATCTGGGTCGAAGGCCGCGCCACGCCTGAACGGCGCCCCGACGGCAGCATCATCTGGCACGGATTCGTCGCCAACATTGATGAAAAAAAACGCTCACAGCTTGCTCTCGTGGAACGAGAGCAACTGCTACGCACCTTCTTCGAACTATCGCCAATCGGCATCCTTCTGACCGATTTCAGAAGCGGGCAAAACCATGACGTTAACACCGCGTTGCTGGAATACAGCGGTTACTCTCATTCAGAGTTCCTGGCACTGAACTACTGGAGCGCAACGCCCGAGGATTACGTAGAGCAGACGCAGCAGGCCATCACTGATTTGAAAGAACACGGGCGATTCGGCCCCATGGAACAGGAGTTTATCCGCAAGGATGGCTCCCGGTTCCCGATCCTCCTCCAAGGCGTTCTGGTGGAGCGTGTCGGCAGCGAGCCACTGGTATGGTCGCTGGTTGAGGACATATCAGAGCGCCGTAAGGTCGACCGGATGAAGAACGAGTTCATCTCTACCGTCAGCCATGAATTGCGGACACCCCTGACCTCTATATCAGGCTCCCTTGGGTTGATCGCGGGCGGGGTTTTTGGGCCCCTGCCTGACAAGGTCAAAGCCATGGTGGCTATCGCGGCCCGCAATAGCGATCAATTGCGACATCTGATTGACGATCTTCTCGATATAGAGAAGCTGGTATCCGGTCAAATGGACATGCAGATGCGCAAACAAAACATCGGCATCGTCATTCAGGATAGTGTAGACCGACTCACAACCTATGCCGTTGATCGAACAGGTTTCCCTTCGGTTCGAAAACCACCATCCCTGGGTCAACGCCGTTATTGATACCCTTCGCCTGGGACAGGCGCTCGACAACCTGCTGTCCAACGCCATCAAATTTTCCCCGCCGGAGGCCGAAGTTGTCATACTGACACACCTCCATGACGGTCTTTTTCGCATCGAAGTTACGGACTATGGCACAGGCATACCGGAAACCTTCCGACCCAGGATATTCGAAAAGTTCGCCCAGGCTGACAGCTCGGACACCCGTGGACGGGGCGGTACGGGCCTCGGGCTGGCCATTACCCGGGAGATCATGTCTCAAATGGGTGGCGACGTGGGATTCAAGTCCACCGAGGGATACGGCTCGACGTTCTGGCTGGATATCAAACCCGATGAGAGTGATGGATAATCGATAGTGGCAGCAAAAACGCGTTCTAACGTGTTTCATCGTTTGATCTGGGCTTCAAGGCTGGGCGCTCTGCTGTTGGTTATGATTGTTGCGGCTTCCCTTGATGCGTCCAGTTCTTCCAGCCACCGCAATCATGTCCGTCAGCAGTGGCAGGAAAAGACGGATGAGATAGGCCTCAAGTTGCAAAGCACCATACTGCAGAACATTCAGACAGTGTGGGGGCTGGCCGCCAACGTCGCAATACAACCCGATATCGACGACCAACGGTTCCGGGAACTGGCGTCGGTCATCTTAAGCCTGGCACCAGAACTCCGAAACATTGGACTGGCTCCGGATTTCGTGATTCGCCATGTCTACCCACTGGCCGGCAATGAGGCTGCGATCGGGCTCGACCTGACCGCGCAGGGCTTATCGCCAGATCAAATCGAAATGCTGCTCAACACCCGTCGCGTGGTAGGGACTCTTCGAACTGGCACCCATGGGCATCGGGCTGTTCAGCGTCACCTCCAATCGACTGCTCCGGGCAAACCCAGCGTTCGAAAACCAGTTTGGCAGTTCCGTCCAGTCACTGGATTTCTTCGACCAACCGCTTGATGTCCATGGAGAGCCGCTGGCAAACAGGCCCAGGGTCCAGGAAACACTTCAGGAACATACCAGACTCAGCGGCCTTGAAGGCTACTTCATGACGCCTGGGCAGGAACTGGCTCCCGTCATGCTCCACGGGCTGCAACTGGACGATGACGGCGACGAACCCGTTGTCTGGCTGATCACCGAGGACATTTCAGAGCGGAAGAAAGCCGACCACCTGAAGAATGAGTTCATTTCCACTGTCAGTCATGAGCTTCGCACCCCATTGACCTCGATTTCCGGTTCCCTGGGGCTGCTGGCCAACAATGCCGTCGGCGAGCTGCCGGAGAAAGCCTCGGAACTGGCGCACATCGCCTATCGGAACAGCCAGCAGCTTACGTTCCTGATCAACGACTTACTCGATATGGAAAAGCTTGTGGCCGGCAAAATGCCCTTCCGTAGCGAACACCATGTTCTGCAGGATCTTGTTCACGAGAGTGTTGAAAACATCGCAACCTTTGCCCAACAGCGAGACATTCATCTTCAGGTGGCTGAACTGCCAGCCGTGACAGTTCATGTGGATCGTCAGCGCCTGAACCAGGCCATCACCAACCTGTTGTCCAACGCCATCAAGTTTTCTCCGGCAGGGTCCTCCGTCGACATTTTCGCCAGCCAGCGCGGAGAGTCGGTTCGGCTGTGTATCAGGGACCATGGTGAGGGCGTCGCCCCGCATTTTCGGGAGCATATTTTTAAGAAGTTCTCACAAGCTGATTCGTCGGACCGAAGAGCCAGTGGCGGAACCGGGCTCGGTCTGGCCATCACACGGGAGCTGATGGCGCGCATGAAGGGCACGGTGGACTATGAATCCGTTCCGGGCGAGGGGGCTACGTTCTGGCTGGAACTGCCAGTGGCGGGGTAATGGGTAACTGAGTATTGAGAGGCCCGGCAGGTTGCCCTGCCAGGCCAACGCCAGACCAAACAGTCACGCCGACTTGAGCATCTCCCGCACGACATAGTGCAGGATACCGCCGTGGCGGTAATAGACCGCTTCGTTGGCGGTGTCGATCCGGGACAGCAGCTCGCAGGTCTCGGTCTTGCCATCCGGATAAGTCACCGTCATTTCAAGTGTCTGACCCGGCTTGATGTCACCGGACAGGCCCTTGATGCTGATGGTTTCCTCGCCTGTTAACTTCAGGCTCTTGCGGTCGACCCCGTCCTTGAACTGCAGCGGCATCACGCCCATACCGATCAGGTTGGAGCGGTGGATACGCTCGTAGGACTCGGCAACCACGGCCTTCACACCCAGCAAGCGAGTACCTTTCGCAGCCCAGTCACGGCTGGAGCCGGTGCCGTATTCCTTGCCGGCAATGACCACCAGGGGGGTGTCCTCTTCCTGATACTTCATTGCGGCATCGTATATGGGCATCTGCTCGCCGGTGGGGATGTGCTTGGTGAACCCACCCTCAACGCCGTCCAACATCTCATTCCGGATGCGCACGTTGGCGAAGGTGCCACGCATCATCACCTCGTGGTTGCCCCGGCGCGAACCGTAGGAGTTGAAATCTTTCGGTTCCACACCCCGCTCCTGCAGGTATTTCCCCGCCGGGCTGTCGGCTTTGAACGACCCGGCCGGTGAAATGTGGTCGGTGGTGACGGAGTCACCCAACAACGCCAGAATGTTCGCGTCCTTGATATCGTCGATAGCGTCAGGCTCTTCCTTCAAACCCTGGAAGAACGGCGGGTGCTGGATGTAGGTGGACTTGTCCGACCACTCGTACACCTTGCTCTCGGGGACCTTGATCGCCTTCCAGGTCGCGTCGCCGTCGAAGACTTCGGCATATTCCTTATGGAACATGTCGGTTTTCACCTTCTCGACCGCTTCAGCGATCTCCTGCTGGCTTGGCCACAGGTCCTTCAGGTACACCGGATTCCCGTCTTTGTCGTCGCCCAGAGGATCCTTGGAAAGGTCCAGGCGCACGTTGCCGGCCAGGGCATAAGCCACTACCAGCGGTGGTGAGGCCAACCAGTTGGTTTTCACCAGTGGGTGCACCCGGCCCTCGAAGTTACGGTTACCGGACAACACCGAGGCCACGGTAAGATCACCATCGGCGATGGCCTTTTCAACGGCATCCGGCAGCGGGCCGGAGTTACCAATGCAGGTGGTGCAACCATAACCCACCAGGTTGAAACCAAGCTTGTTGAGATCGTCCTGGAATCCACCCACCTTCAGGTAATCGGTTACCACCTTGGAGCCCGGCGCCAGGGAGGTTTTCACCCAGGGCTTGGTATCCAACCCTCTTGCGACCGCTTTCTGGGCAATCAGGCCCGCAGCCATCATCACGCTGGGGTTGGACGTATTGGTGCAAGAAGTAATTGCTGCGATGACCACCGCGCCAGGGTCCAGCCGGGTCTTTTCGCCGTTCATTTCCAATGGTTGACTGGCGGCATGCTCGTAGCTTTCCTGAACACCCACGGCGGTTTGCCCGCCTTCGGATTCCAGCTTGTCTTCACGGGATTCTGCCGGGCCTTCAGCGGTCTCCATCAGCAGTTCAAACGAGGCCTTCATGTTCTTCAAGGCAACCCGGTCCTGCGGGCGCTTGGGGCCGGCGAGGCTGGCTTCGACGTCACCCATATCAAGTTCCAGGGTGTCGGTGTAGACCGGCTCCTGGCCGGGCTGGCGCCAGAGGCCCTGGGCTTTCGCATAGGCCTCCACCAGCTCAAGCTGGTCGTCTTCGCGGCCGGTCAGCTGCATGTATTTGATGGTTTGCTCGTCCACCGGGAAGAAGCCACAGGTAGCCCCATATTCCGGCGCCATGTTGGCAATGGTGGCACGGTCCGCAACGGGCATATCTTTCAGGCCGTCGCCGTAGAATTCCACGAACTTACCCACGACACCTTTCTTGCGCAGCATTTCGGTGACGGTCAGCACGAGGTCGGTTGCAGTAATGCCTTCGCGCAGCTTGCCGGTAATCTTGAAACCGACCACTTCCGGAATCAGCATGGACACGGGCTGGCCCAACATGGCCGCTTCCGCTTCAATACCACCCACACCCCAGCCGAGGATGCCAAGGCCGTTGATCATGGTGGTGTGGGAGTCTGTGCCCACCAGGGTATCCGGGTAGGCGATGGTTTTTCCGTCCTGGTCCTTGCTCCACACGGTCTTACCCAGATACTCCAGGTTCACCTGGTGACAGATACCGGTCCCCGGCGGCACCACGCGGAAATTGTCGAACGCCTGTTGCCCCCAGCGCAGGAACTCATAGCGTTCCTGGTTGCGTTCCATCTCGATGGTAACGTTGTCCTTGAAGGCTGATGGGTCACCGTACTTGTCCACCATCACCGAGTGGTCGATCACCAGATCCACCGGCGACAGCGGATTGATCATTGCGGGGTCCTTGCCGGCTGCCTTGACCGCTTCTCGCATGGCCGCCAGATCCACCACACCGGGGACACCGGTGAAGTCCTGCATCAGCACACGGGCAGGACGAAACTGGATTTCGGTATCGGATTTACGGTCTTTCATCCAATGAACCATCGCATCGATATGGCCCCGGTCCACGGTGGCGTCGTCTTCGTTGCGCAGCAGGTTTTCCATCAACACCTTGAGGGAAAACGGCAACTTGTCGATGTTGCCAAGGGTGTCGGCAGCCTTGGGCAGGCTGTAATAGTGATAGGTCTTGCCACCAGCCTCCAGGCTGGAGAGGGTATTGAGACTGTCTTTACTCAGGCTTTGTTTCGACATGAGGTGCCTCCTTTTGATGATCCGAAGATTTCGGAAGGCTTAGCAGTAGCCTTTGCATCAGCGTACTGACCGCGGATGGCAATAGACTGATGCAAAGACCCTGATTTTGAAAGTCTCCTATAACTATTGCACCGATTGACCAGACTTCAACTGCGGTTCCGTGAATGTTCAGTATTGCGGCGGTGAATACCCCTATCCCCCTCAGGCCTGTCGATCCCCATAAAGCTGGGCGTAGAGCCCCTGGCGGGCGATCAGCTCGTCATGATGCCCTTCCTCGGTGATGAAGCCGTCCTCGAAAACGTAAACACGGTCGGCCTGTTTCACGGCACTCAGACGATGGGCAATGATCAGGGTGGTGCGTTGACGCAGGAAAGCCTCCAGATCCTGATGCAGTTGAAACTCGGTTTCGGCGTCCAGGGCGGAGGTGGCCTCATCAAGGATCACCACGGAGGGATCCGACAACACCATGCGGGCAATGGCCAGCCGCTGGCGCTGGCCACCGGACAAACGCACCCCCTGACGGCCAATCATGGTATCCAGTTGCTGAGGCATGTCCGCCACGGTCCCGTCCAGCTGGGCGATGGCCAGGGCCTGCCACAGTTCGGCGTCGGTCTTGTCCCGGCCCAGGGTGAGGTTCTGTCGCACGGTGTCGTTGAACAGGGCCGGGTGCTGTAGCACGGTGGCCACGTTCTCCCGCAGACAGGGGAGCCCGATGCGCTGGACCGGCACACCACCCAGCAGCACCTGCCCCTGCTGCGGTGTGTACATACCCAGAATGACCTGCACCAGAGTGGATTTTCCGCCGCCACTGGCGCCCACAACCGCGACTTTCTCTCCCGGTTCAAGATGGAGGTCAATGCCCTTGAGCACGGATTCCTCACCGTAGCTGAAGTGGATGTCCTTCAGCGTCAGGCCAACGGTGTGACGATCCCTGAAGGGGTTTTCCAGCGCCGGGTAGCGGGGCTCCTCCTCCAGCTCCAGCAAGCGGTTGATGCGCGCCAACGCCGCATTGGCGGCGAACCAGGCGTACTGCATATTCAGCATTTCCTGTACCGGCGTGAGCATAAACCACAGGTAACCAAAGATGGCGAACATCATGCCGATGCTCAGGTCGCTGAACAGGACCGTCACCATCGCGGCCGCGCGGAAAGTGTCGACACCAAACTGGAACAGCGCAAAGCTGGCGCGGGTGGCGGCGTCGCTGCGCCATTCAAACTGTATGGCATGGTCGCGAACCGTGCGGGCGCGGCTGATCAGCTGGCGCAGGTAGTGCTGTTCCCGGTTAGCCGCCCTGAGCTGGTGGATTGCGTCCAGAGTTTCCGTCAGGTCACCCTGGAAGTCCTCGTAGGCGCTATTCTCCTGGCGTTTGAGTTCCTTGACCCGTTTGCCAATGAGCATGGTGGCGAAAATCACCAGCGGATTGAACAGCAGGATCAGCAGTCCCAATTGCCAGTGAACCCACATCAGCACGATGGCGGTTCCGGTGACGGTCAGGCTCGCCACCAGGAAACGGCTGATGGTGGTACCCAGAAACTGGTCGATGGTATCCAGGTCGGTAATAAAATGACTGGTGATGCCGCCCGAGCCACGGGTTTCGTACTCCGACATGGCCACCCGCTGCAGCCGGCCCAGCAGTCGGGAACGGATACGGAACACCACATCCTTGGAAATCTTGGAGAACTCACGGGACTGAAGCACGTTGAAGGTGAGCGACAACGACCTTAGCAGAAACGCTGCTACCACCATCAGGCCGATGTAAACCACCGGCAGGTGCCATGTTTCGGGTAGCATCGTCTGCATTACGGGCAGCACCGGGCCGGCCTCATCAAGCAACACTTCGTCCACCAGTACCGGCAACAGCAGGGGAATAGGCACGCTGACCACCGTGGCCAGTATGGCGAGCATGTTCGCTCTCACCAGCCGCGGCTTGTGTTTGAGGGCCAGGGACAGAATGCCCCGCCAGGTGTACCGGTTGTCGTTGCGACCCGTGCTGTCCGGCCCGACTGCTTTCAGATCCGCCGCCTGCTCCAAGAAACCTCCGTTAATGCGATGCCACCCACACTGGTACGCTGCAAATTCGGTGACAGTCTACCCGACCTTCTGCCATCATTGCCCCTCAAACCCTCGATGTACCAGAACCGGGCCCATTGTGAAACACGACTGCCATTACCACCCCGGCGAACCCGCAAAATGGCATTGCGGTGACTGCCAGATACACTACTGCACCCGTTGCATGCCGGATGCGGACACTCGAAAACAACACGCCTTGTGCCCCCACTGCAGCCGTGCCATGCGCTATCTCGGTGCCGCCACGGAGGCCGTGCCATTCTGGAACCGGATCGGTGCTTTCTTCCGCTACCCGTTCCACACCGATCCGCTGATGGTTATTGCCATTTGTACGCTGGTGCCCTTGGTCGTCAGCGGCAATCTCATCGGCCTGATCATCACGCTGGTGCTGGCCCTGGCACTGCTGAAGTATACCTATGCCGTTATCAGCCACACCGCCGAGGGTCATATGAAACCGCCTCCGGTAGCAGTGGCATTTACCGGCAGCGGGTTTGACATTGTGATCCTGCAGCTACTGGTGTTTGCGCTTATGGGCGGCATGGTAGCGGCCGCTGCCATGGTTGGCGGGCCGCTGTTGATGTTCCTGGCCGTGGCCTTCGTGATACTGGCCCTGCCCGCCAGCATTATGGTGCTCGCCATGGAGCGCTCGGTCATGGCCGCGGTAAACCCCATGAACCTGGCGGTGCTGATCTCGCGCATCGGCACGCCCTATTTCCTGCTGTATGGCTACCTGATCCTGCTGACCCTGGCGTCCGGGGCGGCCCAGGATTTCGCCCTCACCCACTTCGCTCCGGGTGTTGCCCGCACACTGGCGGGCTTTCTCAACAGCACCTTTACGCTGATCCTGTTCCACATGCTGGGTTACCTGCTGTTCCAGTACCAGGAGGAGCTGGGCTTTGCCAGCGATCTGCAGGATGACGAAAACGCCGGCGAAATGCAGAACCGCGACCGCACCCATCGGTTTGACGCCGACATTGACATGAACCTGAAGGACGGCAACTACGATCGGGTCCAGTCGATGCTCAAGGAAGCCCTGAAACGGGATTCCCAGAACGCCTTTCGGTTGGGACAGTTGCATCAGCTGCTGACCGCCCGTAATGATATTCCGGAGCTGTATCGGTATCACCCCCGATTGCTGAACATGCTGGCGGAACGGAACGACGGCGAGGGTATCGCGGCGTTACTGGCAGCTATCGAAACCGTGGAGCCGGGGTTCCGGCTGGAGGACCCCGAGCTGTCAGTGCGCTGCGCCCGTTGCCTGTATCAGCGCGGGCATTTCAAACCGGCACTGAAGTTACTGCAGGACTTCCACAAGCGTTTCCCGGACAGCGAGGAACTGGCACCGGCCTATCTGCTGGTCGCCCAGGCGCTGGCGAATGGTCTGGGGCAGTGGGAAAAAGCGTCGGCGTTCCTCAATTTCGTCAAGAAACGCTGTCTGAACCATCCTTTGCACGAGCAGGTGGATGTGTATCTGCAGCAGGTTGAGAACCGGGAGCCATTGAAAGGCCCGAAGGCTTCTTTCGCAGTTCAGGAGTAAGGGAGTCAGGCCGATTGTTGGGGAGGCTTTTCCAACCGTGAGCTAGCTTTCTTGTAACAACTGCCTGTAGTGGCGAGCCTTGGGCGTCATCTCGCGCTTTTCGAACTCCTCGGCCAACAAGCGGCAGGCTTCGCTGGCCAGGAGCTGATCACCGGCACTGCGCAGGCGTTCGAAGGCTTTCTCCGCGGCTTTCAGGTCGTCATTACGAAGGCAGGTGAACAACACCCGGTTGTGGTCCTCTGCGTCGAGCGGGGCATGGCCCTCGCCTTTGCCCAGGTACTCCTGCCAGATTTCGACCATCCGCTCGGGCTGGCGCCGGCTAAGGGACTCGTTCATCAATTCCTGAGTCCGCTCGCGGTATTGCGGCAGGTCCGGGCGCAGTTTCGCCAGCTGATATAAGTGCTCCAACAGGATAGTGCGGTCCGGGTAGTGCTCTCTCAGCGCCTCGAACTGGCGCCGGGCCAGGTCGAAATCCATGCGGCCGAGGCTGGCCATGGCCTGACTGTAGCCGGTGGTGAAACGCTCGTCCTGCTCATCTTCCTCTGGTTCGAAAAACTCTTCCTTCACCTGCAACCAGCTCTTGCCCAGCAGCCAGACCATACCCGCGCCGGCCACCAGGCCACCCGCGTGGGCCATGTAGGCAATGCCCGTGGCTCCGGCGAACCAGTAATCGTAGATTTCCTTGCCCAACCACACGGGCAGGATCGCCAACGCCGGGGCGCGAAAATAATTGAAGTACACACCAACGAAATAGAAGAAGCGGATTCTCTGCAACCCGTAGATGGCCACGTACATGCCCATGAGCCCGGAGATGGACCCGGATGCACCCACCAGGGGTATGTGACTGCCCATGGAAAACGCGGTGAACACCACACCCGACAGAGCGCCACACAACAGGTATGCCAGCAGGAAACGCCCTGCCCCCAGGGCCTTCTCGACGGTAAACCCCAGCAGGAACAGGAACACCAGGTTGCCAATAATGTGGCCCCAACCGCCGTGGAGGAACTGATAGGTAATCAGCGTGTAGAGGGAAAATTCCGCGGGCACCAGCCCTAGCTGATTGGCGCTGAGCCTATCCATTAGTTGGGTCTGAATACCCCCACGCTGTTCCAGCCACAGGCGGCGCTCGGCCGGCGCCCAGAGCCTGTCCCGGTTCTGCAGCATGTACTGGTAAAACTCACGGTCCGCCAGCAGGCTGTAGGCAACCCACAAGTCCCCTCCCTCTTCCTGCAGCTGCTGGAAGTTCTGCAGGTCGTAGACCCGATTCTGATTGTCTTCGAACTCGATCTGGCGCTCGAGGTAGTCCTCGTATACCGGGGCTTCCAGCGACTTCAGATCCGATTCCAGATACTGCTCAACCGCTTCTTCAATCAGCCGGTTGTCGTCGCCCTGATAAAAGAAAAAAACCAGCAGGCACGTCGTGATCAGCCCGAGGGTGACCCAGGGTGGGCGCTTCCAGTTCACGGTGTTTTCGGCGGGGATAATCAGCATGGGCCGTCACAATTCATCATAATTTGTCCCTTGAGAGGTGCTTTTTACCACAGCATGGCCAGTTTTTCGCGTTGTAATGAATTCTGAAGCGGTTTAGCCGGCCACGGGCAAAACAAACTGTGCGCGGCACCACAAACAGGCTACTCTGCGGTTGTCACACGATGGTCATACAAATGACATTCAATCAAGGCAGCCGCAAAGGGGCGAATCGCACGATGCTCGAAACGAGCACGAAGTATGGGTTTCGACCAATCGCCAATTGCCGTTGTCCCGGCCACAGCTAATAGTTGCCGGGACAACAAGAAAAACAGGACGTGCAACCAAGGAAACTGCCATGACTGTACTCATACTGGACAACCCGGATCTACTTGCCAGAGCGGCCATCGAATCAGGCTTGCCAATGCCCTCACTGGCATCGGACGACACACCCCGCAAGCCACACCGGCTACGGTTCCACTACGGTTTCAACAAGCATCGCCTGGATGAGCAGGACCTGGCCATCCTGCGCCAGCACGCGCTTTACCTGCGACACAACCCGGGCGCTACGGTGCGTATCCATGGCCATGCCGATAATTTCGGCGTTAGTGAATACAACCATTTCCTGTCCCGCCTGCGGGCTAGCAGCGCGGCGAAAGTACTGATTCGCGAGGGCGTCAGGGAAAGCCAGATTCTGGTGAGCGGCTGGGGCAGCGATCGCCCCCTGGCGCGCCCGGAAGACCACGCCGCCAACCGCCGGCTGGAACTGGAATACGTCACCATGGAAATGGCACGGGCGCTCTAGGAGCCCGGCCTTACAAATAAAAGATCCGGGGGCCGCGTCGCCCCCGCGGGAGACTCAGCCGTAGACCTGGAACACATTCCAGAGCAGCAATACGGCAATGGCGAGGATGCTAACCCAGGTCAACAGGATACCTGCCATACGGGCGATATGGGGGCCACCCCGGCCATTGATCATGCCGAAGGCATGCAACACTCGCCCCACCACAAAGGCCATCCCTGCCCAGTACACCAGCCCACTGGAAACCCCGTTCAACTCGGCAATCGCCAGCATCACCAACCCCAGGGGGGCGTATTCCACCAGATTCGCCTGGGCACGGACAGCCGCCTCGAAGTCCCGGTCGTCGGTGACGCCCAGGCTCTTTTTATATTTCAGGCGGAAACGGGAAACCATCCCCGACAACACCAGCAACAGCAGCCCCAGAACGGCTGCAAAAACGGCAGAGACAGGTACGATCATAATCAGGACTTCTTGATCGCGCTGACGACGGCCAACAGCAACACGGCACCCACTGTGGCGGTAACCAGTTCACCAATGGCGCCTTGCGCAGCCAGGCCCAGCAGGCGAAAAACGAAACCGCCCAGAACAGACCCGACAATACCGATACCGATGTTAGCCAGTACGCCGAAGCCTCGGCCCTTCATGATCAGGCCGGCCAACCAACCCGCCACACCACCAATAATCAGGAACAGAATCAGATTCATAGTATGCATCTCCGAGCAGCGAAACAGTCCCCGAAAGACTGCCCTGTTTTACCCGGCGCTTCAAGCACTTCCGCAGGGAGGCAGGCAGTTTCGTGGGACACGTTCAGGCGGTAGGTTCGAGGTCCGCGATGGCTGTTTCCATTTGCTGGCGGCACTGGGCCATCAACTGGGGAATATCCGCAACCGTGAGCCCTGCGGTTTCAACCGGCGGAAGCACCCGGATAGCCACCGGTTCGCGACGGCCGGACCACCCCAGGGTACGATCATAATACTGGCTGGCGCAGACCATGGTGATGGGCGCACCGGAAGCAATGGCGGCGTGAAAAGCCCCTTTCTTGAATGATTGCAGACCCCGGCCGCGGCTGCGGGTGCCCTCTGGAAAGACCCAGAGGCTCTTGCGGTCACGGCTGATCGCTTCGCTGGTCGCCTGCATCACCGCAACAGCCTTGTGGGAGCGTCCCCGGTTGAGGATGACGTTGCCTCCGAGCCAGAACACCTGGCCAAAAAACGGGATCCATATCAGCGATGATTTGCCTACCGTGACGGTGCGGGGAGGCAGCAAATCCCCCATCACGAACAGGTCATCGTTGTGCTGGTGATTGGCAATAACGACCGTGGGCCGGTCCTGCGGCATGTTGTCGGCCCCTTCCAGAGGGCGCTCCATGCCCAGGAGAAAACGACCGACACGGGCAATCGTTCGTGCCAGCAAGCGGTTATTGTTCGGATTAAATGGCCGGGCAACATACAGAACCAGTGCAAACAGACAGATGACCGGCACCATCAGCCAGGCCAGCAGCTTTCTTGGCATTCCCATTAACGACAACCCTGATGCAATTTTTGGCGCACAAGTGTACGCCAAAATCAGGTTCCGGCAACAGCCTCCCGGGCCAGGGCGTTATCGGCTTGATTGGTCGTCACCAGGGACTCGGCTGTGGCCTCCACCACATAGCGTAGCGGACCGTTGTTCTCAAGGCCATCAAAGGGATAACAAGTCACCAGCAACAGCGAATCCCTGGGCAATTGTGCGGTATTGATTTGCTCGTGCCGGCTATCGACAACGCGAATACGGTCCACCCGGAATGAACGCCAGTCGCCATCGCGATCCTGCAACTTTACCCGGCTGCCGGTTTCCAGATGCTGTAGCCCCCGGAAATGCGTATCGCGGTGGCCCGCAATTACTACCGGGCCCGCCCGGCCGTCGTTGCCCACCACCTGCCCCGGCCCAAAGGCCAGGCTTTCACCGTGCGCGCCGTCCAGCACGATCAGTGACTGGCCGGTTTCAGGCACCATCAGGCGGGCCACTGGCCAGGTGTCTGCCCAGGGCCAGGGCCGGGTTTCCTGCTGCCGCGCCTGGCTTTCAGCCCAGGCCAGCTCCAGAAGCTCCTGCGCCACCAGGGCCTTGAACGGAATCCACAGGCCGACCGCCAGGACAGTCGCGAACGTCGTCGCCAACAGGAGAATCAATCGGTTCATGGGTATACCCTCCGCTTCAGGAGCGTGATCGCGGCCGAGAACATCAGCCCAATCAGGCCAATGGCGATCAGCAGTGGAGACATGGTTGCAGTCTGGGGGTATCGCAACATCGTGCCCTGGCTCCCGGCGGGCAGCAGTGTGGGCACGCTGTCGGTTTCCAGCGCCTCCTGAGACGGTCTGGACGGGGTTTTGTCCTGGGCCAGGAAGCTGGTGTACTTTGTCATCAACTGATGTTCCAGCCCCAAACGGATCACATGCTGGCGCGCGTCATCATCAATCTGGCCGGTCAGCCCACTGTCCATCAGGCTATCGATTTTCTGTTTTGCCCAATGACGATGCAGGCCCTTGCCGTTGGCGGCCTGTTCGAGGCTCAACGACTGTTGCCATTGACTGCCATCCGGAAGACGCCCGGAAACGTCGAGTGCGCCTTCAGCCGGCAGGCCGCGCACAACCTGCACCATGGGCTCCCCCCTGAACAGATCGCCAATTCGGTCAGGGAAGGCTTCGGTTGCAGCGGCCTGGCCCGGCCAACTCACTGCGATATCGGTCAACACCGGCGCCTCCATCTTACCGAACAGCTCGTCCAGCGGGCGGGCCACGTCCGACAGGTCACTGATGGCGGTGTAGGTACCGCGGCCATAGCGCGCAGCTTCACGCATGAAGTGCATGTTGGGGGCAGAACCGATGCCTACGGTGAACAGCCGACTGCTGCCCAGCCCATCACGAATTTTCCCGAAGAGCGCGCTTTCATTACCGACAGCTCCATCGGTAATAAACACCACCTGCCTGACCCTGGCGCGGGACTCCTCGCCACCATCACCGGTCATCTCAAGCGCGGCATCCAGAGCCGAGGCCATCTCGGTGCCACCATCGGCGTTCAGCCCTTTCACGTAACGACGTGCCCGGGCAAGGTTGTCGCCACTGGCGGGAACCGCCTCCATAAACAGTGAGTGGGTCTGACTGTTGAACTGGATAACGTTGAAACGATCATCGGCATCGAGTGTCTCCAGCCCCCGCAACAACGCCTGCCGGGCCTGACGGATGGACTCGCCAGCCATGGAACCAGAGGTGTCGATCACGAACACCAGCTCCCTTGGCAGGCGCTGTTTTCCATTGACGCCGGGCACCACTAACGCCAGCAGGTAGTCCTCACCCTGCCACTGCTCCTGGAAAACGGCGGCTGCGGGCTCCATACCCCGGGCAGGCGCCCAGCGCACGATAAGATCACGGTCCATAAGCACAGCCCGGGATTCCGGCGCCACCTCCACGGTGTTGCCGTTCCAGGTACTGGTCACTCGATGACTGGGGCTCGACACACGGCTTACCGGCAGGCCGGCGTTGATTTCCAGGGCAATGGTTGCGCGATGGCTATCCGGGCCCACATCGTCGGGCCGCACCGTGAACGGGCTGATCTGGTCGGCATCCGGCACTGCCGTGGTGGGCGACGCCCAACCACCCGACCACTGCGCCGGCTCGTTGTCCAGTGCCTGGCCAGGCATGTAGCGCGGTGTCAGCGTGGTGGGCAGGCGCAGTTCGAACTCGCCGGACTGGTAACGCACCGCCTGCTGGTAGTTGAGTTCAACCGTGATGGTTTCTCCCGGGGGGATATTCGCCATACGGGTGGTGAACAGGTTGGGCCGTTGCTGGTCTACACGGGCGACCTTACGGCCTTCCTCCTTCGCCTTGGCGTACTGGCGTTTGGCCTCCTGCTTTTCGTGAATCTCGCCGACAATCACCCGCTCGCCAGCGGTCATGGTCATGCCGTATACGTTCGCATTTTCCGGCAACGGGAACACGAACACGCCTTCCCGCCACTGCTGACTGGTATTACGGAAGCTCTGGCGCAAGCGGGTGTCGGCGATAAGACCGCTGACAGTTACGTTGTAGTCTGTGTTCAACAGGGTTGCCGAGCCCAGTCGCTGGCCGGCATCATCGACAAAATGAAACTCACCGGCGCCTTCGCGTCCAGTTTCGGAGGCCTCTGCGTACACCGGGTGTACAAACAGGAAAAGCAGCACTGCCAGCCACAGGGAAATGCCCTCCAGCCAGCGTCGCAGCCGAGGGGAGATCTTGCTCCCTGTCATACTACCGGCAATCTGCCGCCCGCCATTCGGGGCGGTTGATGAATAGGGTCCCAGGTTGGTCAACAGCATTGTTTCGCTTCCTTGTATCACTGTGGTTGAAAAAGCACGCCTGGTGGCAACTGGCGACTATTTCAGCCCATGGAAGCGGCGATCCGGTGCCACAATCTGGCGATCCGGCGATGAAAAAATGATGAATTGTGGCAAACCCTCTGCTTTACCTTGTTCTGGCCACAGGCCATGGTTAAATAGGAACCCGTACAAACAGGGGAATGGTTGCAGGCTATGAAGCGACACATCGTGCTGATTGAAGATGAACCCGCCATCCGGGAAAACTACCGTGACGCGTTCGAGCGCCGGGGATACCGGGTGTCTGCCTATGGTGACCGCAACAGTGCCTTCCAGGTATTGCGCACCGCCCTGCCGGACCTGGCCATCATCGACGTGGGACTGGGCGATGAACCCGAAGGCGGCTTTACGCTGTGTCAGGACCTGCGCAGCCTGTCCAAAACCCTGCCAATCATCTTCCTGACCGCCCGCGACAGCGACATCGATTCCGTTCACGGCCTGCGACTGGGTGCCGATGACTATGTCACCAAGGATATGAGCATGGACCACCTGCTGGCCCGGGTTACCGCTCTGCTGCGCAGGGCAGATGCCTGGGCCGAGGCCCTGAAGCAACCGGATGAAGTGGTGCACCGTGGCCGCCTGGCATTAAACGTGGACCGCATGACGGCAGAATGGAATGACCAGCCCATCGACCTGACCGTCACCGAATTCTGGATGCTGCATTCCCTGGTTCAGCACCCGGGCCACGTTCGCAGCCGCGACCAACTGATGGAAGCCGCCAGCACGGTACTGGACGACAATACGGTGACCTCACACATCAAACGTATACGCCGAAAGTTCCTGCAGATCGACGACGCCTTCGATGGCATTCACACCGCCTACGGCATGGGTTACCGCTGGAACGCCCATGAGGCCTGAGTTTTGACCCTTAAGCGCCAACTCTTCATTGCCAGCCTGCTGATGCTGCTGATTCCCTGGGCGGGCCTGCAGTTCGTGCTGGAGCTGGACCAGGCCCTGCGTGACCAGGCCGCTCGTCAATTGCAGAGCCAGGCCGGACGCACGGCCGGTTTTGCAGCGGAACAACTTGCCGAGACCCCAACGGTTGCTGCGGGTACCAACGTTATCTACGCCGACCTCCTGTCCCGCAGCCCGAATCTGGATGGCTACGGCGACGACTGGCCCGGATATGATGAGGAAGAATCCCGACAGCAGTGGCAAGGCACACAACAAGCCATCGACAAAGACGGACCCGAGTTATCCTGGCAGGCAGCCGTCGATCAAACCCATCTCTACCTCCTGATTCGTGTCAGCGGCAGAACCGCTGACTTCTTCAACCCCGGCAAACCCCGCCAACCCCATGACCAGATCCAACTCCAGGTTATCGGCGATAAGCACACGACGCGGCGCCTGATCCGAACACAGGCGCCAGGGGCCATCAATGCGATTGACCCGGAGCGCGAAGGGGCAACCGACTATCGCATCAGCGGCCACTGGCAGGCGGTCAGCAACGGCTACCAGGCTGAATTGAGAATGCCGCGTCCGGCACCCTCGTCCCGCCTTGGTTTTCAGGTGACATGGCCTACGGAAAAGCCGGTAGCCACCGGTGATGGACGTGTCTCTGCCGGTCCCACCTCGGCGCACATCGTCACCCGAATGCCACAACTCGAAAACCGACTTGCGGCCATGATTGCTCCGGGCCAGGGCACCTGGGTCCTGGAGCCGGACGGCTGGGTGATCGCTCGTCAGACACGCGACTCCGAAACCGACGAGGCTGAATTCGACAGCCTCAGCCCACTGCAGATCCTGGAACGCATCAGCCTGAACGGCCTGCGGGCACTGGTGAGCTTCTACCAGCCCGAGCCTTCACCACTGAATGCGGAAACCCATCGCATGGACGCTGGGGAACTGCCATCACAGGGGCTGGTTCGTCACCGGGAAGGCGACACCTACATGCTGGTGAAACAATCATTGGGCGATGGCCGGACGCTGGTACTGGAAGAATCACTGGACCAATTGCTGGCGCTGTCCGGCAGCACCCTTGGCTCGGTCATTTCCCGCAGCGTGTTATTGATCATCGGCCTGATGCTGGTTCTGCTGGGTTACGCCAGTTGGCTGTCCTGGCGCATTACCCGGCTGCAGCGAGCGGTCAGCGCCAGCATTGACGACGACGGCCGCGTATTGGGCACCCTGCCACCCGCAAAAGCGAAGGACGAACTGGGCGACCTGTCACGGCAATTCAGCCAAATGGTGGACCGCCTTCAGGGCTACACGGACTATCTGGAGAGCTTCTCCCGGCGCCTGTCCCACGAACTGAAAACCCCCGTGGCGGTGGTACGTTCTTCCCTGGAGAATCTGGGGCAAACCACAGACCCGGATGATCAGGCCAGTTACATCGAACGAGCCCGCTCCGCCACGGATCGTCTCAGCCAGATACTACAAGGGATGAGCGAGGCAGCCCGGCTGGAGCAAAGCTTTGACCACGCCGAAAAGGAAACCTTTGACCTGGCCGAAGTCGCCTCCCAGACCACCCTCGCCTATCAGGAACTGGACCCCGACCACCGTATTCACTACATCGGACCGGCCAACGGTTGTCTATGCCACGGTTCCCCGGAATTGCTGGTGCAGCTTCTGGACAAACTGGTGGACAATGCCCGGGATTTCACACCAGAGCAGGGAAACATTGAAATACGGCTGACGCAGAACGCCCGACAACTGGAACTGAGCGTGTTCAATGAAGGTTCCGCTCTGCCGGAGAACCTCGCCAGTGACATTTTCAGCCCCTTCGTGTCCGTGCGAACCGGCCATCAGGAAGGACACCTGGGCCAGGGCCTGTTGATCGTCAGGTTGATTGCCGAGCACCACAACGGCCAGGTGATGGCCAGCGATGATACCGGTGGCGTGCGTTTTACAGTGCTTTTGCCGTCCCGCCCGCGACCAGAGTCGTAAGCCACAAGTCGTCTTTCGGAACGACCCGCGAGCCTTTATTGTTCCGTTGTAGGCCCCTCAATCGTCGTCAAAGGACCAAGCCTTGAACCCGCCGCTCACACAGCTGGATCTGCACCCTCTTCGGGCAGAGCTCTACAACGAGCTCCATTCCCGCCCGTTCCACGTGCTGCCATGCCCGGCACAGGTTACCCACATCGCCCTGATAACCACCCCGGAGCAGCGGGCCGACCAGTTCCGCCACTGGCAGGACCTGCATATCATGCTGGGGCAACCCGAGCCGCGGGAGGACGTCAGCTGCTACGAGGCCACCTTTGGCTCCCTGCGTATCCGGCGTGAAATGCACATGGAGTTTGCCTCCTACACGTTTATTAATCTGGGTATTGGGGACGACCATCAGCCCTTCCAGGATACCGGCATCTCGTCGCTGCCCAAGGGATGGCTCGAGAAGCTCACCGGCACCGTTGTGGCCGCCTTCCATATTGACCTGCAGCAAGCCTCAAACGGCCCGGAAACCGACCTGGCGCAAATCCGCCACTGGTTCGAGGGAGAACGACTGGTGGGCAGCAGCCCCTGGGAAGGGAAGGCCCGGGTGTGGGGCACCTTCAGGCTCCATAGTGATGGGTTTGGGCGCTTCATGGTTCTCAACCGGGACATGTCCGACAGCCAGCTCGGCCGGCTGACCCAACGCCTGATGGAAATCGAAACCTATCGCCTGATGTCATTGCTGTCGCTGCCACTGGCACGGGAGATGACACCCTCGCTGAACGACATGGACCAGCAACTGGCGGTGATAACCCAGTCCCTGGCGGACAACCAGGACATCGACGAACGTGAGGTATTGGCGGATCTGACCAACATTGCGGCCCGCATCGAAGCCTTCCGCGCCCATGCCACCTTTCGCTTCTCGGCGACACGGGCCTATCACCAGCTGGTGCTGACCCGCCTGGAAGAGCTGCGGGAAGATGAGCTGTCGGGACACCTCACCATCACCGAGTTCATGACCCGGCGGCTGACACCGGCGGTGGAAACCTGCGAATCGGTGAAGGAACGCCTGGAGGACCTGTCGCGCAGAGTGGACCGGGCCTCGGACATGGTGCGTACACGGGTGGAGCTGGCCATCCAGAGCCAGAACCAACAGTTGTTGAGCTCCATGGACCGGCGCTCAAAAATCCAGTTGATGATGCAGCACACAGTGGAAGGGTTTTCCGTGGTGGTCATCAGCTACTACCTGCTGGCACTGCTGAAGCTGGCGCTGGAGTCCGCCGATGACGCCGGATTCGACGTCAACACCTCGCTGGTTCTGGGCATTGCCATACCGGTTGTGCTGGGCCTGGTGTTCATCGGCGTGCGGATGATTCACCACCGGTTCATCAGGCTGGCGCGGCGACAGTAACCAGTTGCCTACTGGCCAAAGGCATCCGGGTCGCCGGCAAACTGGCGGTAGAACTGCTGCGCCGTGCGGCCGTTACGGGCACCCCGGCTGGTGGCAAAGCGAATGGCCTCAAGATGCAACGCCTCGCGATCACTCACCTGGGGAAACAGGGCATCAATGGCCTGCAGGTATACATCCTGGGGAAAACCATAGAACGACAACTGCAGCCCAAACCGGTCCGCCAGGGATACCTGCTCCTCGATGGCCTCCGCCGGATGGAGTTCGCCGCCGCGCATCTCGCTTTTCAGGTTATCGTCCATGAATTCCGGCATCAGGTGCCGGCGGTTGGAGGTGGCGTACACCCTGACGTTTTCGGGCGGCAGCTCGAGCGAGCCTTCCAGCACACTTTTCAACGCCTTGTAACCCGACTCACCTACTTCAAACGATAGATCATCGCAGAAGATCACGAACCGCCAAGGCAATTCAGCGATGTCGTCGACGATCTCCGGCAGGTTCACCAGATCGTCCTTGTCCACCTCGATCATCCGTAGCCCCTGCTCCCGATACCGGTTAAGCAGCGCCTTGATCAGCGATGATTTGCCGGTGCCCCGGGCTCCCCAGAGCAGCGTATTGTTTGAGGGTTCACCGGCCAGGAAGCGCTCGGTGTTACGGGCCAGGGCAGCCTGCTGTCGCTCGATGCCGGTCAGGTCGGCCCAACCCACCGGGTCGAGCCGCCGAATGGCCCTCAGACCCTGACGGTGGCGGCGCCACACGGCGGCGGGCGTCTCTGCCCAGTTGATGGCGTGATCTGTCGACATAACACCTATTTCCTGTTCCGCGTTTATCACGAATATGAAACACTGGAGCCCTATACCGGACACACCCCAAAAAGGAGACTTTACCGCAAATGGCCGTTAAATCCGTCGCTCTGGTCGCCCACGACAACAAAAAGAGAGAACTGGTGGACTGGGTCGCCGACAACCAGACACGCTTTGCCTCCCTCCGACTCTACGCCTCCGGCACCACTGGCCGGTTGCTCAAGGAAAACCTGGGCCGGGACGACATCCATTGCCTGCTCAGTGGCCCGCTCGGAGGCGACCAGCAAATTGGCGCCAAGATCGCGGAAGGGGAAATTGACCTGCTGGTGTTCTTCTGGGACCCGCTGGAACCCCAGCCACACGACCCGGACATCAAGGCCCTGCTACGCATTGCTGCATTGTGGAACATTCCCGTCGCCTGCAACCGGGCCACCGCAGAGTTCATCCTGACATCCGCCTATATGACGGATGACCAGCACCAACCGCAAAGGCCGGATTTTTCGAGTTACACCGGCCGTTCCGTTAACTGAGAGGCTTTCTGGCCAGGAACACCGTGTTGGTGGACTCCCGATTCTGGAACGGGTTGTAGAACGACACCACCTTCGCATCCACATCCGTGAACAGAGTTCGCAACACGTCCATGAACGGCTCGTCCGGCGGGTCGTTGGACCACATGGCGAAAACGCCGCCAGGGCGCAGGTGAGCCGCCATTCTGCCTAAGCTTTCAGCATTGTAGAAGCTGGCATTGGACTCGTTCAGGAGGGCCCTGGGGGAATGGTCAATGTCCAGTAGGATGGCGTCAAACACCCTGCCCGGGGTTTCGGTATCGAAACCGGATTCCGATACCGCCAGATCGAAGAAACTGCCCAGCACATAGCGACAACGTGGGTCGGCATTCAACACTTTACCCAACGGAACCTTTTCCTGCTGGTGCCAGTGGATGACGGTGTCTAGGGCATCCACGACCAGCAGCTCGCTCACGCGCTCATGTTTGAGGGCCGCTTCCGCGGTGTAGCCCAGCCCCAGGCCGCCTACCACCACCTTCAGCTGTTCGCCCTCGACGGCGTTCAGGCCCAGGTCCGCCAGGGCTACTTCCGCGTCCACAAACATGCTGGACATGAGAAACTCTTCACCCAGCTTCACCTCATAGATATCCCGGTCACCCAGCGCCGGAATGCGACGGCGGCGAAGCGTGATCTCTCCCAATGATGAGGGTTGGCTGTCGATCTGTTCAAACAAAAGGCCCATGGTCGTTCCCATAACGTACTGAGGTGGCAACATCCTACCATCACGCACCAGCAATCGCAGGCCACGAATCACCTCGTCATTGGGCAAATAACCCGCCAACGACTACACTCACTAGTTAATCACCACAGAATTGTGAATCACCCGATGAGCGCTGTAATTGCCTGGCAAAGGCCATCTCTGATCACACTGCTTGCTAGCATTTTCGGTGTACTGGCGCTCACCTTCCTATCGATGCCTGCCTGGCCCTCTGTAAAAGAACCCATCTCCGTTGGCATTGTGGCCGACAACAAACCTTACACGTCCATGGCGGGCCGCACAGCCTCCGGCTTCTCTATCGATATAGTCCGGGAGGTGGCTAGCCAGTCAGGATTGGACATTGAGTTTCGGGCAGGCAGTTGGCCCGAAGTGTTCGGCGCATTCCAGCGCGGCGACATCGACGTTATCGAAGGAATTTCATACAACGACGGCCGCGCCAGAACCATACAGTTTACCGAGCCGTACCACATTCGTCAGATGCATCTGATGCATGACCCAGCCAACCCGCTCAAAGACATTGATTCCCCGGGATCCCTCAGTGACTACCGTATTGGCGTTGTGCGTGACGCTTATTTCCGCGATGCACTTGAAACGGCGGGCTTGTCGCTCGTCACCTACGATTCCATTCCCGGCCTGGTTCGGGCACTGGCCTTTGGCTGGGTGGACGGCATCATCGGTCCTGAACTGACCCTGAACTACTACGCTAACGAGGCCGGCTTCCGGTTTTTGGAGATTGCTGGCCCCGCACCGTTGGGAGAATGGTCGAAAGAAGACTTTCGACTTGGCGTTCTGAAATCAAACGATGAGTTGTTTGACGTGGTCAGCAGCGGCCTGGCTGCCATTCCCGATGAGCGCATTGAGGAACTGTTCAAGCGGTGGCAGGAATACGGCGGGACCAGCATTGCTGAATCGTCGGGTTTTACCCTTAGTGATGCCCATCAGCACTACATCAGTGAGGTCGGCCCGGTACGGGTGGGCTTTATGAGTGACTATGCGCCCTTCAGTTTTCACGACGCTGACGCGTTGCAAGGACTGTCCGTTGACGTGCTGAACCGGATATCGGATCTGACCGGCCTGCAAATCGTACCGGTGCCGGGACAATGGTCGGAACTGTACCCCCGGTTTATGGATCGTGACATCGATATCATGGCCAATATCTCGAAAACCGACGAGCGCGAAGCGTTCATACGGTTCACCCGGCCCTACCACATCATTCCCAACGTCGCCTTCACTCTGGATAAGAATCTGGCATTCAAATCACCAGCGGACTTGCAGGGACTGAAGGTCGCTATTGGTTCAGGCATCTGACTACGAGAGGCCCCTTCGTGATGCATTGGGCGACAATGTGTTCGCTTTCACCTCCCAGCAGGCCATGTTCCAGGCTCTGGCTGAGGGCTCCGTCGACGTTGCCTTGGCAGCCCTGCCAAACGGAAACTACTGGGTGAGGGAGCTTCGCATTGCCGGAGTGGTTATTGCCGGCGAAATGACCCTTGATGGCATGCCGGGAGAAGACCTGCGTTTTGGCGTGCGTCCCGCTCTTGAGCCGCTCGCCTCTATAATGGACGCCGCATTGGAGGCCATCAGCCCAACGGAAATGCGCACTATCGAGAATCGCTGGCTTGGCGCTTCCGCCCGTCGTAACCGGACACCGGCCACCGGCCCGTTAACGTTCTCCGATGCCGAACAGGCCTGGCTGGCCGACCGCAACCGACAACTGACCATCTGCGTAGACCCTGACTGGCTGCCACTGGAGGGCCTCAGCGAAAACGATAAACACCTCGGTATTTCCGCCGACATCTTCGCCCTGTTTGCGAATCGTTCCAATATCACATTCACCCCTCTTCCCGTAGACAGCTGGTCCGAGTCCATAGAGGCAGTCAAAAACCGACACTGCGACATGCTTTCCATGGCCATGGAAACACCGGAGCGGCTTGAATACCTGAATTTCACAAAACCCTATATCCAGATTCCCAGCGTGCTTCTGGGACGTGTGGAAGCCCCCTACATCAATACACTGGACGACATGGGGGACCGACCGGTCGGCGTGGTTAAGGACTACGCTTTTCTGGAACTGCTGAGGACAACCAATCCCGGCCTCAATCTGGTGGAAGTGCCCAGCGAACAAACCGGACTGCTCATGGTTCAGGAACGGAAGCTGGCGGGGTACCTTGGCACTCTGTCCACCGCCAGCTACAACATGCAGGAGCTGGGTTTGGCGGACCTGAAAGTGCTCGGGCGAATTCCCGCAGACTGGACCCTGGGAGTCGCCACCCGAAATGACCAGCCCGAACTCTTCAACATCATGCAAAAATTGGTGTCCAGCCTGACGGAAGCGGAGCTTAAAACCATTGAACAACAATGGGCAGGACTCAAACTGGAACAGACCGTCGACTACACCCTGGTATTCCAGCTCATCATGGGTGCCGTGGTGCTCTTGGGGTTGCTGTTCTATTGGAACCGCAAACTCGGGCGCCTGAATCATGAACTCGCTGCGGCCAATGACCGCCTTGCGCATCTCAGCGTAACAGACGACCTGACCCAGATCGGCAATCGCAGCTATTTCGACCGTGAGTTCAGCAAGAGCTTCCATTGGTGTCAACGACACGGAGCCGGCTTTGCCGTGGCGATGGTGGACGCGGACCATTTCAAGGAAATCAACGACACCTACGGCCACGACGCGGGCGACCGTTGTCTGGTGGCGCTGGCAGATACCATGCGCTCTCACTTTCGGCGTGACACAGACCGCCTTACCCGGTTCGGCGGTGAGGAGTTTGTGATGTTCACCAGCTTCAGCGACCGTGATGAGCTGGTTTCGCGGCTGGAAGCATTCCGCGAGGGTCTGGCGGGGCAAGCCACCTGCTGCGACGACGAACAGATCCGCTTTACCGTGAGTATTGGATTGGCCACTGGCACACCCGGCAAGGACACGGTGCCGGCGGAATTCCTTCGGCTGGCAGACAAGGCGCTGTATCTCGCCAAGCAAAACGGCCGCAACCGCCTGGAAGCTCTGACCACTGAAGATCAGGCAGCCAGACGGGGCTAGCTGATGCTATCCTTTTGCGACAGGGAAAACGCAAAGGAGACGACACCATGGCTAAGATCTACGAAGACAACTCGCTGTCGATCGGCAACACCCCGCTGGTCAAGCTTAATCGGGTCAACGAAGGGGCCACCATCTGGGCCAAGATTGAAGGGCGCAACCCGGCCTATTCCGTGAAGTGCCGGATCGGTTCCGCCATGATCTGGGATGCGGAAAAGCGTGGCGCTCTCAAACCCGGCATGACGATCGTCGAGCCCACCAGCGGTAACACCGGCATCGCGCTGGCTTTCGTCGCTGCTGCGAGAGGCTACAAGCTGAAACTGACCATGCCGTCATCCATGAGCCTTGAGCGCCGCAAAGTACTGAAGGCCATGGGGGCGGAACTGGTGCTTACGGAGCCGGCGAAGGGCATGAAAGGCGCCATCGCCAAGGCCGAAGAGATCGTTGCTGAAGACCCGGACAACTGCTTCATGCCACAGCAGTTCGAGAACCCGGCCAACCCCCGCATCCACGAGGACACCACCGGGCCCGAAATCTGGAACGATACCGACGGTGCCATCGACATCTTCGTTTCCGGGGTTGGTACCGGCGGCACCCTGACCGGCGTAACCCGTTACATCCGCAATACCAAAGGCAAGGCCATCACCACCGTTGCCGTGGAGCCGGAAGACTCGCCAATCATCACTCAGGCCCGCGGCGGTCAGGACCAAACACCAGCACCCCACAAGATCCAGGGCATTGGCGCCGGCTTCATTCCGGGCAACCTGGACATGGACCTGGTGGACCGGGTGGAAAAAGTCAGCAATCAGGACGCCATGGACATGGCGCACCGGTTGATGCAGGAGGAAGGCATCCTCTGTGGTATTTCCTGTGGTGCAGCGGTTGTGGCTGCGGTCAGAATCGGAAAGCTGCCGGAATTCAAGGGCAAGAATATCGTGGTGGTTCTGCCGGATTCCGCCGAGCGCTACCTGTCGTCAGCGCTGTTCGCAGAGCGGTTTGGCGAGCTGGAAAACGTTCAGTAATACGGTAGGTATTGCAGAGAAGCTGATAAAAAGCCCGGGGCCAGAACCGCCCCGGGTTTTTCAGGTACTTACGTTAGAACTGGAAACGCATACCAACACGACCGGTATCGAAGTCCGGCCCGTCATTGGTGACCTGGCCATTGAAGTCGTCTTCGTCGATATCAACGTTGTAGCGGTTGTATTCCGCAAACGCCGTCAACTGTTCGGTGACCCGGAAATCAACACCGGCACCGACAAATGGATTGACCTCATCGTAGGTCTCACTTTCGTCAAACGCGTCTACATCGAACGACGAAGCAAATGCGCCAGCCTTAGCATAAACACCAAAGGTATCTGTCAAAGGCAGCCGCCCGATCAGGCCAAGGGAAGTACCCTTCAACTTGCCATCGACGTCATCGTCGCCAAAGTTGCCGAAATCAATGTACTCGGCTTCCAGGGCGAAGAACTGGTTGAACTGGTAGCCCAGCCCCACGCCGAACAGATCGTTTTCATCATCAAACTCGCCACCATGGGCTTTGTAGCCACCATAACTGCCGCTCAGATATACACCGGAGCTGTCGCGATCGGTGTTGTCCTGGGCTGATACAACCGGGGCGGCCAGCATGGCCGAGGCCAGAACCGTTACATAGGCAAAACCGGATTTATAGCTCATATCGCATCCATCCTTCTGAGTTCGGAAATAACTGATTTCCTGCTGGATCAACCGGTAAAGCTTCATACCGATTACCTCAACTCAGGCTACCTCCAAATTAGCGGGATGTGGGTTAAATGCGCAATACGGTCTGTTCACCTTCATTTCATGTTGGTTAATGTCGGGATGACAACTTTTCGAGGCACAACCCTGTTGCAAACATCGGAAGGCCTGCGGCCAGATCTGCCAACTATGCGAAATCTGCGCGCCTCAGACGGATGACTGAGGCGCGCATCTACGGTCAGTGACCTCTGCCAGCATATCCCATACAGTTGGCGTAGAAGGTGGTGGTGGCGGGCCAATCCGAGAAGACACCAATGACCCCAACATCCCGGGCCAGCACATCAATCACGTTGAACACGTCGCCGTCGTTATTGATGGCGTCGGTAATGGTCTGGTGATACCAACCACCGCCATTGGCCAATGGACCACTACGCTCGACCGTCCAGGCGATCATATCGAGGCCCGCCGCCCTGGCGTTTTCAGCGTATTCTGACGGCACGATCTGTTGGTGGCCATCCAGGGTCAACATCTTCCACAGCGCGGGGGCCAGGATATTCACGCCTTGCGCCGACAGGGTTTCCATCCACGCCAGGGAGGAATTTTCCGGTGTCAGCGGTTCCTGATCCAGAAACACAGCCTGTCGTCCAAACCGCGGCGTTTCATTGACCCAGAACAGTACATCATCCAGCAGGAACGACTGCGGCCAGACATCCCTCGGGTTCACGCCGGCTTCAACGTAATCCTGAATCATCTGGCGGGCGTAATCTTCCTGGCTGTAGTCGCCCTCATAGGGCATCTCAACCACCGGCGTTTTCAGTTCCGGCGTGAACTTCACACCCAGTCGTTTAAAGAGTTCGATGCTCTCTTTATGGGTCAACAGGGTGCCGCGACTGCTGTAAAGCTCCGTGCGCCAGTCTGCCGTGCCTTCCAGGTACTCCTCCGGCGTGGTTGCCATGGGGTTGAAGGCGTCCATCTTGCCTTCCAGTGACTTGAACTCCTCCAGCGTGATATCGCTGGTGCGGCATTCTGCCTGCGCCTCAGTGCCACTTGCCGGGTCCGCCGGGACAAACGGCTGCGTACACTTGGCGTTCAGTTCCGGAATCGTCACGATGTTGGTGGTGGTATGGAGATCATTCTGTGCGTGACGGCAAACCAGCTCCCGATCCTTGGTAAAGGCAACATCGCACTCCAGGATGCCAGCACCCATCTGGGCAGCCGCAACATAGGATTCAAGCGTGTGTTCCGGGAACTGCAACGGCGCACCCCGATGGCCGATGGAGAAATCCGTAGGACGGATTTTGTCGGCGCGGCAGGACTGGAGCCGGTCTTTCAGGCGCCCCTCATCCATGTCTTCCACCAGCCAGAACGGGCGCGGCCCCAGATGGACCTCGCGTTTACCCCGGTGATGTCTGTCCTTCAGATCCGGCCACTTGTCGTGCCATTTTTCAAGGCCTGGCGGAGTCCAACGATCCTCCTTGCCATGCCAATCCGGTGCCGCATGGGCGGCAGAGAATAGAGACATCAGTAATGCCATAACCAGTAACGTGCGTAACTTCATAACAAGCTCCCTGTGCAATGAATGGTACTGCACGGCTATTGTCGGCGCGGGGGGTTACGCTCAGGTGACGATCATGTGACTGGCGCGTCCGTGCCACTTTCCCGTGAGTCCGTTTTGTCTTTGTCTCGAGCCTGCTCGGCCTCAGCTTCCTTCATCAGGACCATGCCGCCCTGCAACAGCAGTGACTTCAGGCGAGGATCACCCTGCTCCACCACACCAAGAGTAAATGCCGCAAACACCGCTTCCAGTGGATTGTTGCGGACAAGGTCTCTGATGGCATCGATTGGTGACGTGGAAGGCTGGTCATCACCCTCACCGGCGGCACTGGCGGTTTTCTTGGACGTAGCCGGACGAGTCATTCGATAGAAAAACAACGCCAGCAACAACAGGCAGGACATGCCCGTCACCGCCATGGCGCCGGCCTCCCCCATCACGGGCGATAAAGCCAGCATGGCGGCATTGACGAGCATGTAAAAACCGGTAATCAACAGGGCGACCAGCAACACAAAGGCCAGCATAAAACCAATGATGGCCGCGACTGCCTTGCGCAAGACGCCCTGTAACCAGGCGGAATCGGGCATGATCAGCGATCCAGCAACCGGCCAACCAACAAGCCTGCGAGGAACATGAGCACAACACTCAGGAACGGCCGCTCCTCGATTTTGTGCTCAACATCGTGCACCGCTTTACTGCTCGCATCCCGGGCACGGTTGAAGGCCTCATCACCGCGTTGCCGGACCTGATCAAAGGCCTCACGGCTTTCCCGGCGAATTTCATCACGAAGACTACTGATATTGCTCTTTTGCCCATCAGCAACGGCTTTGGTGAGCTTGGAGAGATCTTCGCGAAGTTGCTGCAAATCTTGCCTGACCTGCTCGTACTCGTTCTGACTGGATTTCGCTTCCATTTGTTGCCTCCTTATCAGTAAACCTTACTGCTATTTCGGCTTGTGGTAACGATACACACTGCTCACTGAACACCGCTTGAAAAACTGTCCTTGCAATGCGGCTATTCAGCAACCATGGAAAGAGGTAGAACAACCACGGTTAGATTTACTGTAGCACAAGGTTCGGGGCGCCATGTGAAGACCTCGTAATTCAGCGGGGTAACTCAAGGCGCCGTGGGTTCGTCATCGCGAACTCGAAGAAAACTGGCAAACCGTGGAAGGCCCGTCGACGTGAAGCCGTAATATTTATAGGTAATGGTTGCTCCAATCGGCGGTGGGCTCTCTCGTTGTTTATCACTGAACCCGGTGCCGATGCGGAACTGTCGCCCATCATCCCGTCTTACCCGCACCGATCCGAGCATGCCTTCGTATTTTCCTCTGCCGGCAAGATGCTCCACCACGACCGCCTCGGCATCGTCATAACGCTTCACCTTCAATAGGTCATCTGAGCGGCCCGCTGAATGAAGACTGCCGCCGCGCCGCAGCATCAAACCCTCGCCGCCCTCGGACACCACCTTGTCCAACGCCGACATCAAACGCTCATGATCCGCGGCCTTACGTTGCACGACCATGGCCAGGAATGGCGACAGTGATGGCTGCAATAACGCCTCCATAGCCGCAATACGTTCAGAAAAGGGCTGATCGAGCGCCGGAAGATCAAACACCATAAACCGGATCTGGCGCCAGCTCGGATCTACCGGCTCCAGCCGTCGAACCGCACCGGACAACTCCGAAAATCGGCCTCGTCCCATCCAAAGTTCGCCGTCCATGGGCACATCAGGAAAGCCCTCGGTAAACCAGTCCGGCGCCCGATACTCGTTGCCACCCCGGGACCAGAATCGCTCACCATCCCAATAGGCCCGAACACCGTCCAGTTTCTCGCTTACCCAGTAATCATTGAGGGCAACGCCCTCCTCATAGACGCCAGCCAGCGCCAGTTCCGGTCGTTCTGCATGGGCGTTGAACGCTGCAACGAGAGCAAAAACAAACCAGAACGCAATCAGGCGCCGCATTCACTCTGTACCTTGGCACGAAACTCCTGACGGATACGCTTGTTTTCCTCATCGTCGACAAACACTCGCTCGCCGTCATTATTCAGCCGGTAAATCCCCGATACGCTTTTCATATACTTCAAACGTGAACGCAACGACTCACACATAGCCTCATGCTTCACCGCTTTCGCCTCCTGCTGTGCTTTTGCTTTATTGCGCTCTGCCCGCTCCTGCTCGGTTTGCTCGAGGAATTCGTTCATCCGCTGCTTGCGCGCACGGGCATCGGTATCGGAAGACGGTGCGGGGGCTTTCAGTGTTACCTCATCCGAGGCTGCGTTCACCGGCGGCCGGTCCCCGAAGTGAGTCTGGCCGTTTTCATCGACCCAGCGGTAGGTACCGGCCTGGGTGATTTGGGTGGTTAGTAGGCAGAGGAGGATTAGGAGTCCTTTCATGGGTAACTATCCATTACGATATTAGTGGTTCTTCACTGAAACGTGCTTTGCCGACTACCATGAGTGGCCAGCCAGAGCGGTGCGGTTTTTACGTTTGAACGCTTCGTAGTCCTGCTCGCTCATATTACGCCAGTATAAAGGATCTCTTCCCTTTTTCTCATCGTGCGAACGGGTAGTTGGGTCGAGGTAACGGTAGGCTTCAAACAATGGAATATCTGGTAATGGTTTGGTGACGTCCATGTACTGGCGGACCAGATCCCAGTATGCGAGTACGTCTTCCCTATTGGTCGTGGCGGCTAATAGTTGGTTCATGGGCAGCGCCCACTCCTGCGTTTTGTGGACCAGTACCAGCCGATACCAGATATTGCCCTGATGGTCTGGCAGGCTGAGTAGGTAGCCGTCCCATTCATGGAATGGGGCCTCGCCCCGTATTTCGCCGGACTGACCTTCCTTCTCCGGGTCCTTGAAGAGGGTGACCATGCCAGTGCGGCGGTTGAGTTCCCACAGAGGGCCCTTGGGTTGCTGATAGACAACTTTTGGATACTTGATCTCGAGGAATCTGCCAATGCCCCAGCAGAGAAGTAAGGGTAGGAAAAAGAATAGTAGTGTCGGGAGTATTCCATCTGAAAAGAATTGTGAAAAAGAATCCCGCTCAGGTTCCATAAACCACAAAACCGACCAAGCGAATATGAAAAATGGAAATAGCCACAGGGATGTGAGGCGCCCCCCATGCTGGAGCCACAATAGCACCCAACTCACCTTGGGCAGAGAGGCATAGCGTATACTTTCGTCATTAATCCAGCCCACTGGATCAAGTGGCTCTCCCCCAGCCTCAGCCTCGGATTTGAAGCGACGGAGGTTCTCATCGTCCTCTCTAACTTCCTTTGGGCCCCAAGTTTGCAGAAAGCTGTGAGGAAACACTCCAGAGAGGGGACCTTTCGGTAACGGCGGCCCCATGGTCCAAGTCTTATGGAACAGGGCGCTTTGCTGGTCGGGTTCTCTTGGCTCCAGAGCTTTCCGATTGCTGCGATACGCAGTTGAAGCGTAGCCGGAATCCTCCTGGATGGCCGTCATGTGGTTTCCTCCGATTTATGAGTCTGCTCATCCGCCCAGAAACGCCGGCGAGTCTCGCTGAAGTCCGGCTCACCGTGAGCAACCAGATCAAAGGTGGTGTTGTCGTGCAGTTCCGGGGCGGGAAAGACCATGTTACGGCAGGTTTCGTCAAATTCCACACTACCCTGCCATTGCGCACGGACCACTACCTCACGGGTTCTTACGCCCTCTTGGCCCCAAGTGGTTTTAAAGGTTTCCCGCGGTGGCAGCGCAAGGTAACAGGCCTTACCACTGGGAATAGGTTGTTCAAGTATCACCTGCGGTGATTCTTCGGCTATCTCCCGTCGCGTTCTCAGTCCTCGGCGGGTGGGAGTACGCGTAACCGTTACCGGTCGCATGGCAATGGTAAGGATGGCTGAGTCCAGCATGGCGGCAAGATTATTTTCAACCCGTACAACGGTGTTGATGGTTGCAAGCTTTCTCTCCTGCCCTGCATCGATGGCGTAGCCTTCTCCTGCTAGTTTAGCGTGCAGGTTATTGACCGTTTCAATCGTAATGCGTGGCTTTGCCAACAAGTTCACCAGTCGGTAATAGGTTTCTTCCGGATTGTCCGCCAGATGGGGATAAGCATCGTCTTGTTCCGGGCCAAATGGGCTACGCTTCAGCCAGTCGACTAGAGGCGGGTCGTTCAGCATTGTGGCCAGCAACCCGGCGCCAATAGCGACCGTGGCTCCAGCCAGAACCCAACCCCAAGGCCCCAGGCCCAACAGAATCGGTGCGATTCCAGCCTCGGTCATCTTGGCCATCATCAGCCCTCCCATCACCATCATGCCTCCACCGACCGCTGAAGCACCATAGGCTGCTGCAGAGTCAATGTCGCCAGTATCCCATTCGTGGGCCATGTCCAGTAGTGAGACAGTAATAGTGAGTCCAGCGGTAATCAGGCCACCGAGCATGCGTTTTGTAACAACTGCTGGTATTGCCCGAGCAAGTGAAGGCAATGCTCGTTGGAAAACGGGGCTGGTGGTTTGGAACGCTTTCTCTCCCAACTTGGAAGAAATTTGACCCCAGATTTTAAGGTCCATGCTCAGCCGCTCAACAGCAATAGTTCCTGCAAATATTAAGTCTAATCCTGCGCTTACAACTCCGAACCCTGCACGAGTTAGACCTTTCTGAGCCTCGACTTTTTTAAGAAGACTGAATTCATTCCAAATATTATGCCCCTCAAGGACCAATACCAGATAAGGCACCCTGATTCTGCTAAAAAAATCATCCCAACGCTTCATCCGTTTCATATCCCGCTGCGCCCGGACCACCTCCGAGGTTTCGGGGGCAGCGTAGACTCTCACTTCGCGGGCTTCGGCGGTCCCGGTGAGGTCCGGAATATTGGATTTTCTGGTACTTGCCAAGGGGTTGCCATCAGAGTCCAGGTATTCCCCGTAGAAACGTCGGTGGCCGTTGATTTTGTGGGCATATTCACGGTCGGCTTCGGTTAGCCCCATCTCCAGGCCGGAGGCCGGGTCACGTAACCCGAGGATAATCCAACCCTGGGGGACCGCATTTCGGGCCACCAACTGCACGCTACCAAGTAGTGAGGGATCGCGAGCCTTTGCCATTCTCAACAGTGGACCATATAGCCGGCTGTCGAGTCTGTAGGCCTGGGATTTCAGCCGGTTGGCCAGGGCGCGGACATGCTTGTCGATCCCGTCGAGGGTCGCGCCGACGGCGGCCATCCAGCGTTTCGCTTCAGAGGACAGATCAATAGCATCGGTCTTCGCCAGACCGGCCAGTGCCGCTGCCGTCAGGGTCTGCACCTCATCCATTTTAGGTGGTTGGTCGGGTAATCTCTCCAAGTCTGCCGGGCGGCATCGGCCATCACCGCATTCTCCCTTTGCGGCGCTTCCATGAGCTACGCCGTCAGGCCCCTGTGATTCCTCAGATGGGAACAACATGCGATGCAGTGGTTGGTCGCTGCCCTCTTCAACGATCTTTAGGACCAGGTCGTTGGCATCCTGTACCTGCGCTTCGCTGGTGGACTCGGCGCGGGCCAGATGATCGATACCGTCGGGATCCAGCGCCAACGCCAGGAAGAGGTCTCGGGTAACGGAAAAACCTTCGATATAGTCAGCGTTCGAGAGGCTGAACAGATCCGCCATAGCAATCTGGTTATCAGTTTGCCGAACCAGCCCTGCCAGTTGTTTCTGAGCTTCGGCGAGTTCTTCCCGGGCAAGCTGGCGTTGTGCGGTCAGCAGATGGGTGTGCAGAGGGCCGAATCGGCTAGAGTCTATTTCATTCAAGTGGACATGCAAGGGGTTGTCCTGCCCTCCCAATCGTTCCGGCCCCATAAGTCGGTATACGAGCTGGGCGCTATCACTATGAGGTTTTTGACCAACCGCCTCCAGCAGGCCAGTCAGCAGACGATGCGCTTCCAGTGCCTGGGTAAGGCGATGACGCAGAGAAAAGAGGCGGTCCTCCAGGATTACGCCTGCGTAGTGGTTTTCCTTTGCAGATGACAAGGCATCTTCCGAGGTATCGAGTGCTTGCCAGAGTTCAGTATTAATGGAATCGGGTTCTGATCCTGCTAACAGGGCATCAGCCCGGGCGGCAGGCGCTCCCCGGAGGGGGGCATCGCTATAGTACGCAGCTTCCCAGGCTTCTTCCGCAGAAGCCCCACCGGTGCCAAAAGCCTGCAATTCTTCCCTAGCCTGACTGAACAGGTTACTGGCATGGGTACCGGAGAGATTGTAAACCTGATTCCAAGGGCGAGGCAGACGTTGCTCCAGCTCCGACTCCCTCAGTCGCATTGGCGGTAGGGGTGTAAGGGAAACCAAACCGCCCGCCGTCATCTGCTGCTCGGTAGAATCCAGCGGGGAAACCGGGGGTTCCGGGCCTCGCAGTGTCTGGCATCGTTGCTGCCGGGCTGCATTGTTTAGTTCCAGATAAGTAATACGCTCAGCAGATAGTTGCACTTCCGAGAAGGCCATCTGAAACTCGACCAGGACGGAGTTATTCATGTGACACACAGGCAACCAGATTCCGGGCAAGGGTTTACCTGCGACGTCACGGTGATCATCGGTGACGCCCGACGAGCCCGGCTCCAGGTAATCCGCGAGGCGGACATCACAGAACTCCGGGGCACCTGCTTCCCCATTGCGAACCTCAATTTCGCGCCAGAGTGTGCCGTTCCGGAAGATGTAGATGAAACCAGGCCTGACCGGAACAACGTTACCGGCAGACTGGCCGGGTTCCGGGTCCGGATCATTTATCATGGCCAGGGGAACTACTGGCCATATTCGGTTCCACTGTCTCTCGAGCTGACGCGGGGTGCTGGCAACACCGTTGAACAGGGGAACGCGGATGGGAGCGCCTTCCCGAGCCTCAATATCAAGCCAGATGTTACGGTTTGTCTGTCCTTTCCATGGCCAGATAGTCAGCATCGACTCATCCAGATCCTCAACCTGCCCCTGATTCTCTAACCATTCCTGCTGCTCATTATCACTTTCGTCATAGATCCGGAAGGCATGCCCCTCAGGGTGATCTTTTCCTATCACCTCAATGATCAACGATTCGCCCTCGCAGGCCGGGCCACAGCTTCCTGCTGTTTGGGTAGACGTGGTTTCAGACATCCATGTAATTCCTTTCGCTTAAAACGATAAATTCATGTTTAGGCGCTGGTGGCATTCAATGCCAACCACTGTTGCTCGTCCAGTGACGGCGCTGACGACATGGCAATTGGTTCTGGATTCTCAGTCGTTAGCCACCGCTGTTGACCGAGCTCTTCATACCAATAGATGGCCCGATCAATGACAACTGCCCCTGGCTTACTTTGTGGTTTCAATTGATGCCAGATCAGTGGGTCGTAAAACCGAAGCAGTCCTTCTCTTTGACCCTCGAAACGCACAGTCAAGCGCTCCCTCAACCAGTTGGCTACTACATCAAGTTCCTTTGTAGATTCCAGAATAAGACCGGTCAAACGTTCTTGCTTCAGCCCCTTAAGAGCCCAACGGTACTCAGCACTGTCCTGTCCGGCTTCCAACAAAATCGGACCATCCTTGAGATAGGCTTGCCAGTCGGTATCCGCAAACAGGTAGAGCCATTGAGGACTTTCCGAGATTTCGTAGAGTTCCTGGAGCAAGGGCTTTTTTTGCTGAGATTCCAAAACAAGATAACGAGTTTTATTGAACTTTTTAGGTGAATTGACCATGAAACTCTCCGCTTACACCTGCTGAGCTTTCCCACACGGGCAGTTACTGAGAGGACACGAACCATCAGGCTGCTCCTGACACTGTTCCACCACCGCTGCCCGATTCATTCGCGCCTGTTTCAATCGGTGCGCAACCACAGGTTTGGGCTCGGCATTCGCCCGCTGGCCAACATCTGCAATCTCAGCAGGCGCAACAGCCCCACCACTCTTCTCCACCAACCCCGGCATTTCTGGCACCTGAATCTTTTGCCCACTGCCCTTGCCCGGTGACCCACCAGCATTCAACTTAATGGCGGCACCACCCATGGCAACGCCACTGGGGTCAATCTTCACGAAGCTACCGCCGGCCTTGAGAGTGATTTCCGCACCGGCTTCGATAACGGCTTTCTGGCCGGCCTTGATGTGCAGTTCGGTGCCGGAATCGCTGAGCCAGGCGGTGCCAGCTTTGAGATGCAGAGTGCCGCTCACGTTGAAGCTGTGATCCTTGCCGGTGTGTTCCCGCTTCTCACCATCCACGGTGGCGTGGTCATTGCCTTTGATGTGGGCCTTGCGGTGATTGTCCACGGTCAGGTGGCTGTCATTCCTGATGACTTCGGTGCGGTTATTCTCCGCCAGCAGGTCCAGGTCTTTCTGGGCATGGACGTAGATCTGTTCCTTGTCCGCTTCGTCCTCAAACCTCAGTTCGTTACTGCCCTCACCCTTGTGGGTCTGGGTCTTGAGGGTGGTTCTGGTCTTGTGCTCCGGCAGCGCGTACGGCGGCGTGTTGGTAGCGTGGTAGGTTCTTCCGGTAATGATCGGCTGGTCCGGGTCGCCGTCCAGGAAGCTGACGATGACTTCGTTGCAAATTCTCGGCAGGGCAATGAAACCATACTGGCCACCCGCCCAGCCCTGGCTGACTCTGAGCCAGGCGCTGCTGTGTTCGTCGTTCTTTGAGTAGCGGTCCCACGGGAATCGTACTTTGACGCGTCCGTGTTCGTCGCAGTGGATCTCTTCGCCTTTGGGGCCGGTGACAAGGGCAATCTGGGGGCCGTCCATCAACGGGCGGTGTTCGACCTGTGGCCGCCAGGTGCGATCTGCGGGGATGGCGTTGAAGGCGTTGTGGTAGGTGGTGGCGCCGTTGTTGCCATCCTCTTCCAGGGCCTGGGGTTGTTCTCCGGTGTGGGTGATGCTGGTGAACAGCCATTCCCGGTTCAGGCGTGGGTTGTCGTGGTCGGTGAGTTCGACTTTGGCGCCCACGGTGAAGTCGGGGCGGTTGCTCTGACCATCGGCGATGGCGGCGTCGTTTCTGAGGGCATCGAGACGGCTTTCGGTAAAGGGCTGGCCGCTGGCGTCCTGTTTGAAGCGGCCGGGGTAATCGTAGTGCTGGTAGTCTTCCCGTTGGGCATCGAGCTTGTCGGCCTGGTGTTCGTGCATCAGGGCATAGGCGGGGTTCTTGAAGGTGTAATCCTTCATGGCCACGGAGGCGGCTCTGACCCGTTCCCGGTAGCGGAACTGGAAGACGGTACTCTGGCGGGTGCTGCCACCGGCCTTGGCATTGTATTCCACCGGGTCGAGCCTGGGGGCGTCGCCGTGGTGGTCGGCGAAGATCAGGGCGGGTTGGTCGTTGCCGTCCACATCGCCGTGGTAATAACGGTAGTGCCAGCCTTCTTCGGCGGCCAGCCGTTCGACAAAGGCCAGGTCGCTTTCCCGGTGCTGGACGCAGTATTCCCGTTCTTCGGGGGATCGTTTCAAATCAAATACGGTATCGATAAGGCCCCGCTCTTCCAGCAGGGTGCGCACGATGGCGTCGGTGGCCTGGGTCTGGAAGATGCGGCTGTTGTGCATCAGGTCGAGGCGCCACAGGGGTGGCTGGACGATGACGTCGTAACGGGTGCGGCGGTGGCCGGAGTCGCCCCGGACAAATTCGTTGATCACGCCGGTAAAGCGCCGCAGCGGTATACCGTCCTGCCACATCACCAGTTCCACAGGCTGTTCCAGCACGTCTTCGGGGGCAATGTCGGGCGAGGTACTGGCCAGTTCCAGCTTGCAATGGCAGAGCCTGGAAAGGTGCTCGGTCAATTCGAAACGGGCGACCACGAACAGGTCTTTGGGGAGTTGGCCAAGGGTGGCCGTGAACTGCAGTCCGGTTGCCTGGGGCATGTCTTCGATCCTTGAAGCAGTAAAATCCTGAACCGCCAATACGGAAACCGTCCTGTTTCCGTATTGGCTCTGGTGCGTAGTCTAATACAGACTGCGTGGTATCTGGTACCCCGCCAGCAGTGACTGTGTGAACGGGTTGGTATTACTGCCCGCATGCAGGCGATACCGCATCTCGCCATCGTCCAGCGCAAACCGCACGTCCACGGCGCTGCTGCTCACACCGGTGATATCCGCTTCGTCCAGAAGGCGGAACAGCGCCCAGGGGCCGTTTTCCGAAACACTGCGCGGTGACCGATTAACTTCCGTGGGCACCAGAGTGACGCGGCTTTCGACCGAATCCCGGAGGGTGTTGGGCCACACCAGTGGAATACTCTGGCTTGGGCCATGGCTGAACTCCACCAGCTGTCCGTCCACATTCATGACGCTACGGCGCTTGTTGGAAGACAGGTGCAACGGCTCCAGGGCAAACTCGACATCCAGTGACCCGCTTCGGGTGAAGAAGGCGCGGCGGATGTTCTCGGCTTTCTCCAGCGAGGCCAGCACATCACGACGAACCAGGCTGGCGCGTTTGGAACCGGCAATGTGTTCTGGATGGTCTTCCAAGAACAGCTTCAGGTTGTCATTGTAGAACTGGTCCAACACTCCGTCAGGCGCAAAGAAGCGCTCGAAATCCTGCAGTGCGGCGTCGCGGCCGGCGCCCGGATTGAACGGGTAATGCCTGGCCAGGCTCTGCTGGAACGGCTGGTAGACTTCCTGGTACCACTGGCGTTCCAGCTGTGCCACGGCCTGGTCCAGCACCACACGCCAGCTTTCCGTGGCCAGCTTCTCAAGCATGCGGTCCAGCGGTGCCGGCTGATTCGAGGCCACCCGTTGCAGGGTGAAGATCGGGTCCGCGCCTTGCAGGCCCATCCGGGCACGGGCGGCGGAAAGTGCAGCCTTGCCACGATCCGGCGCTTCCTGGATGCCACGCAGATAGGTGTGTAGGTTCTGAACGACTTCCATCACCTGTTCCATATCACTGGGGTCGTCACCCTGCTTGTCCATCAGTGCGTTCAGGTCGGTGAACTGTCGTTCAATCTCCTGCACCATCTGGAAGTGAGCGGACTGCTCCATCACTTTGCGGGCTGCCTCGGCTTCTTCGCTGCCTCCGGGGATCAGGCGGGTGTTGGCGGTGACCTGTGCCAGCAACTGGTTCAGCGGTTCGTGGCCGCTGGTCAGGCTCTCCAGAACACGCACACCATGGTTAAGGTCGCTGAAGCTCTGGATATCCAGCCGGCTCAAGGCCCGGCGCCAACTTGCCACGTAGTTTTCAGCGTAGAGGGATTGCAGTTGTGCCTGCAGGCGCGCTTCATCCGCCTTGCTGAAGTTCACATCGTCCCGACGGCCCAGCACCCAGGCGTCGACCAGTGCCAGCTCCGTAACCGAGCCGGACTTGCGCAGGAACCAGGAATCCAGGCCCTCACGAGTCAGCAGGGATGGGATCACCACAGGATCCTCCTGTTCGGTATTCCCCTCCTCAAGAGGTTCACCGAATTCGTCCAGGCGAACAAATACGGTGCTGAACGCCGGTCCGGATTCCCGCGCCAGATCCAGGGGCGACTGGAAATTCTGCTCGGCTTCTTGCTCCAGGTCCCGGTAGACACGCTCGGGCGTGGCAATGCGTCCGAGTTCATGCTGGGCCCACTGGACACTGCTGCGGAAGGGAGCGAGGGCCATATCGGCGGTTTTGTCGCCCTCTTCCACCCGCTGGTTCAGGTCGGTGTGCAGCATGGCGTAGTCCAGGTGACTGAGCAGTCGCTGTTGCAGATCTCTCTGCGCTGGATAGGCACGCTGCCAGTAGTCACTCATATAGCTGTGGACAATGTCCCGGCGGCGCCCGCTGGCATCGTAAAGCATCCGCAACACACGCAAATGGTCGAGGCGCTCCGAGCTGGTGTCCGGGGCATCGCTCATTTCCTCCATGACACCCAACATCAGTGCAGGCATAAACTGGTAGGCCAGCATATCCAAGTAAGACTCTTCCACTTCCGGGCCAACCTTGTGCCCCTTGTACAGGCCCATGTCTGCGACAACGGCAGGCTCAGCCCGGTAATCGCCAAACGCCAGCGTGGCCTCCCGCAGCTGGTCCAGTGGCTCCAGCAGGTTACGGCCAGTGGTGTCGGGTTCGTAGCCAATGGGGTGCCAGTTATCGATAAAGCTGCGCACCCGCTCTTCGACCGCGGCAGCGGCCTGGGCATTCTCGATGAAGTAGTGCTGCCATCCGGCGGTCATACCCAGGCCAGCGGCAACGGCTACGACGGCCGCGACAGCAATGCGGCGACGCCGGCTACCGACCACCTTCTGGTTGTCACCGGCCAGGCCCGCTTCGCGATAGATGATGTTGGGAAACAGTTTTTCGGTGAACAGGCTTGAAGATTGTCCACCACGCTGAGCCGGCTGTATCGGGCTGGCAAGCCCATAATTGGCGGCAGCGGCTGAGACAAACGCATCTTCCGGCACACCTTCCTGAACCACGGAGGTGAAGTAAGTGCCTCGCACCAGGGCCGGTGTTGAAAAGGCATCCGCAGAAAGCAGGTCTGCCAGGAATTGCTCGAGTACAGGCTTCAGGCCGGCTAGCTGGCGGGTAAACGAGTAGGCAGCTGCACGCTCTTCGGCATCCCGCGTTGCAGACAGCACATCCGGAAGCCGCTCACCGAGTTGTTCCGCGAGTTTACTGAAGCTCTGGTCAAACTCGCTCAGCCAGTCGTCGGCATCCAACTGACCGTCCAGCTGAAAGGTAAAGCCCAGAGGGTTTTCACGCTCAGCCTTGGAGAGCGTGCGGGCAAACGGTGCAAAACCGTAGAGCAGGTCCATTTTGGTAAAGCTGATGTACACGGGCAACTGGGAGCCCAACTGTTCCATCAACTCCCGCAGGCGGGTACGGAGCAGGATGGCCTGTGCCTGGCGCTGCTGTTCGTTGCCGGTGCTCAGGCGAGCAAGATCAACCGCCAGCACAACGCCATTCAGGGGGCGCTGGGGACGATTCTTTTCCAGCCAGGTGATGAAGTGGGTCCACAGCCGCTGCTGGATATCGCTGGTGGCGCCCTCGCCGTCGTTCTGGCTCAGCAGTTCGCCGTCCGGATCAATCAGTACGCCGTTATCGCCGACCCACCATTCAAAACCAAAAGGATTTCGCTCGGTACGCGGGTTACGGGTGACATTGGTAAGCGTGTATGTCTGCCCGGAACGCTGAATCAGGCTGGTTTTACCGGCATCTTCCAGGCCCATCACCAGGTACCAGGGCAAACGATAAACACCTTTACGGCCAGGCAGGTTGCTCTTGAGTTCCGTCAGGCGGCGATCAAGCAGGCGCTGCTGGCGTCGTTCCAGCGGCAGGATGGGGTCTTCCTCTTCCTTCTGCTCTTCCGCCTTGGCGACGTTCACTTTACGCAGCTTGCGCGCCAGCATCATGCCCCAGACCATGGCCACCAGCAGTACCACCACCAGCGTCACCAGAGCACGCATCTGCCAGGCCGCCAACGGGTATTCACCGCCGATTTCCAGGCGCGGGCCCAACCACCAGGTTGCGGCCAGCAGTACCACCACACCCAGCGCCAGGGTAATCGGCGCCGCACTGCGCACAAAGGGCAGTATCCGTCGTCCAATGAGTAGGGCTTGTCTCCACATGGTGTCCATTCCTGTCAATTTGATCCGTCAGTTGTTAAGCAAGTCTGTCCAGCCGGGCCACCAGGCCCGGCTCCCAGTCTTCAAGGCTCATGCCGCGGGTCTGCTCACGCAGATCCTGCACCTGTTGTTTCGCCAGACTTTTCATGCCGCTGTCTTTCATTAACTGGCTACTCATCAGCCGCCAGTAGAACCGGTCACGGGGCTCGCGGGCGGAGTCCAGGCCTTCTTCCAGCAGCTTCATGGCCGGAGCCAGGCCTTTCTTGTCCATGATTCCACGGGCATCGTCGTAAGCCTGCTCCCAGGAACTTGCGCTTCCAGCGCTGCCGCCCTTCGCCGGACCACTGAGCATCCAGTCAGCTACCGCTTTGGGCAGAAAAGGCGTGCCGTCGTTAAAGGTCATGTCCGCCAACTCTGGCAACCGCTCAACGAAGGCTTTGACCGCGGTGCGGATAGCCTCGGCACAGGTCTCGTGCCCCAGTGCAGACGCCACTTGCGCACTCAACCAATGACCTTCCAGCCAGAATGGGCTGACCGACAGGCTTTGCTCAATACGTTGCCAAAGTGCCAGATCCGGGGATTTGGACAGGCTCTCGCGATAGTCAGCCACCCTGTCGGCACTTACCGCCGCCAGGTCGCTCTTGATGCCGTCACGAGCCGGAGGAACCGAGGTAATGGTTTGCCAGATCGCGTAACGGCGGAGCTGATAGCCCAATGCGTCGGCGGGTGTGGTTTCGGTCAGCATATCCGCCACTTTAAGCAGGCTCTGGCGGGTAGCCCGCTCGTTGGCGGGGTCCAAGGTCAGGCTGCCCAGAGACGCGGAAGAGGTGCTGCTGGCTTGCGACGAAGAGGAGCCGGCCGATGACGTACCCGCGGTTTCGGTATTATCGGTGGCTTCCGACGGCCTGGGCGTATCAGAAGGCGATGGCAGTTTTTCCACGGCCCGACGTAAGTCGACCAGGCCGTCATCCGGCAGCTCCAGTGCACTCGCCTGTTCCAGCAGCTTGGCGAGCGTGGTCAGGCAAAATTCCCGGCCATCACCCACGCCGCCGTCGAAGCTCAGTGCCGACACTTCCTTGAGGGCCCGTTGCAGAATCTGGGTCATCAGCATCTTGCGGGCGCGTTTGCCCTTGTCGCCCGGATAAGGCCAGGCATCGTGCCACCAACTTTCCAGTACCCGGTGCAACAGATACAGCGACAGCGCAAACCGTTCACCGTTGCCGCCACGCTGCAGGCACAGCAGAAGAAATCCCAGCACCTTGAGGTCTTTACTGGTGTCTGACAGCAAGCGAAGCGATTCACTCTCCACCTTGCCCCATTCAACACCGGTGTGGGCCAGCGAGCCCACTTTCATGATTTCGTTCTCAAGGTATTCCATGGTGGGGTCGTCCATCAGGTTCTCACCTGTGGCGCTCTCACCGGAAAGCCTATTCAACACCTGTTCAACGTATGGATGCTGCTCTACTGCCTGCATGTCCAATCCCTGTCTTTGCAAATGGCGCTATACGTTCTTGATCACTCTTGATCAACCTATGTCACTACCAGCCACACGCTTCCCGCAGTGGCTCAAGGGTTTCCCGAAACCCGCTCAGGTCGAACATCAACCCGTCGACGACACCACTGGACGACGCCACAGTCACTCCGGACTCGCCCGCCATGTTTCGCACGGTTCGGATGGCGGGCAGCCCCCGGCCCCCACTGATCACGAAACCGTCGTCCCGGACCCGCCAGATCTGACGGCCCTGGCCAAAATCGACGGTGACCCGTTCCTCTTTCACCGCCTCCGGCATCATCAACGTCAGTTCGGTGATGTTGTTGTGACACTGCACCGCCAGCAGCGGCCTCGGCGGTTTGACCCCAAGGGCACTGAGCGTCAGCAGATGTCCTGCCAGCTCCGAGGTATTGCGATACAGCGGGCCGTCACCCGGGCGGCGGCGATGTTCCTGGGCAAAAGCCTGGCGCCAGCGCTCGGGCTGGTTACCAACGATGGCGTCTTCAACCGCCACTGAAAACGGGGTACCAAACACCTCGTCAAAACACGCCAACCGTTCCAGGCGCTGGCTCTCTTCGGTACACGCCATGGCCTCGGCCATCTGGGGATTGCCCTGCGCATTAACGACGAGAGACATCGTCGTACCAAGGGCACAGAGCACAATGGCAAGGAGGCTGTTACTTCGAATGCTAGGGTTCACGCTTCTGTCACCTGATACTTCAGACATTTATGGGCCAGGGTGCGTTTGGGCAGCCCCAGGCTTTCCGCTGCCTGAGCACGGTTGCCACCGTACTGGCGCAGGCGTTCACGAATGATGGCCGCCTCGAACGCCTGGGCCGCGGCCCGGAGGTCGTCCACTTCATCCGCCTGGGGCAGACCGGGGACGGCAGCCGCCTGGATGTCGCTGGCAATACAGGTTTCCTGGCTCGGAAACAGGTCATCCAGGCGCAGTACTTCCGGCTGGATATCGTCACCCACCGGGGTTTGCAGGCAGGCAAACTCAACAATGTTCCTCAATTCCCGGGCATTACCGGGAAAGTTATAGCTCGCCAGCATGCCCAAGGCGTGACTACTGATACCCAGTGGGCCGGCGCCCTCGCGGGCGGTGTACTCACGGATGAAATGCCGGCACAAGGGCTCCAGATCTTCCGGGCGCTCCCGCAATGGCTTGACCCGCAGCGGGAACTGGCTGAGCCGGTAGAACAGGTCACGGCGGAATCGGCCTTCCTCGATGCAGTCACTCAGTGGCTGATGGGTGGCCGCGACCAGTCGAAAATCGGAGTGTTGTTCCTGCTGAGCACCGAGTGGGCGAAAGCGTCGGCTTTCCAGCACCCGCAGCAGTTTGGACTGCAGAGCCATGGGCATGTCGCCGATTTCGTCCAGGAACAGGGTGCCACCATCCGCTTGCGCCAGCAGACCTTCCTTGGCCCGGTCGGCACCGGAAAACGCACCCTTGGTATGGCCAAAAAGTTCACTTTCCAGCAACGAGTCCGGGATGGCGGCGCAATTGACCACCACCAAGGGCCCTTCGGCCCGATCCGAAAACCGGTGAATGCCCTGGGCCACGAGATCCTTGCCGCAGCCGGTTTCTCCCTGCACCAAAACTGATAGCTGGCTGCCGGCGGCCCGGACAATCTGGGCGCGAAGGTCGGTCATGCCTTTGGAGTTGCCAACCAGAGTGGTCGCCAACTCTTCACAGCGCTGGCGTACGGCTTCTGCGTCGTGGAGGTGGTCTAGGGAGCGCTTAAGCATGCGCCGCTGCCAGACTTGGTCGCTGGTCTTGAGCTGGCTGACCCATTGGTGAGACAGCAGGGTCAACAAACCGCGGTACAGTGGCTGGGCGGTGATGCCGTCCCATTCGGGTTCTTCGTTGCACAGCACGAGGATGCCGAGCGTGCGGCCGTCTTCGCCTTTGATGGGTTCCAGCCAGAATGAGCGGGGCCGGTTGCTGGCGTCGACCAGGGCCTGGAAGCCCGGATGATCCAGGCGGTAGCTCGCGGCCCGTGACAATTCCCTGGGTTTGCCCTGTTGCAGCAGGTGGGCAAAGGGGTGGCTGAAGTCACCGCAATCGAATTCGCCCTGCTCGCCCAGTGCCGCGCAGTGGAGCGTACGGCCGCTGAGGTCGAGTTCGAGTGACCAGCAGCGGGTGAGGCCGAAGGTGTTTTCGAGTTGCCGTGAGGCGACTTTTAGCAGGGTTGGCAGGTTGTCCTGCCGGAGCAGTTCAACCGCCAGGTCTATGCCGGTGTGCAACTCCGTCTGCATCCGTCCCATTCTTTTTCTTCCCTGTGTAGGTTGTTCGCCGACCGCGTACCCTGTGGTTCGGCTTTCCAAAACACGCTGTGAATACATCCTTGTACGCTCCGCTCTCGTTCGCCGCCCGCACACCGTGGGGTTGAGCTTTCCAAAACACGCCGTGAATACATCCCTGTAGGCTCCGCTCCGCCATCCATGGCTCCGCAGGGTTTTGGAAAGCTCAACCCCACAGTGCGCTGCCATTCAGGGTGCCTGCACGCTAAGCGACTGTTCCCGTGAACTTGTTGTCTTGAGCACCAAGCGTCACTTTGGTGACTGGCTCACGAGCAGCCAGTTTCTCCAGCAACGCCAGCGATACCGGCGGCAATAGTTCACCTTCAATAATCGACTCCAGCATTCGCGCGCCGTTTTCACTGCGTGTGGCGCGGCTGCGGATGGCTTCCACCAGGCCGTCTTCCAGTTCCACGTCGGTGTGGTACCGGTCGCCGATCTGGGTGGCCAGGCGGTCGAGTTTGTCGCCAACGATGCGGTTGAGGGTTTCCTCGCCCAGCGGCAGGTAGGGCACGACTTCCATACGTGCCAGCAGTGCCGGTTTGAAGAAGTCCGCCAACTCCGGGTACAGCGCTTCTTCGATTTTTTCGGGCTCGCCCGCGTGTTTGACGATGGTCTGGTAGCCCAGGTTTGAGGTGAGGAAGAACACTACGTTCTTGCAGTCGATCAGGCGGCCTTCGCCGTCGGCGAGTTCGCCTTTGTCGAAGGCCTGGTAGAACAGGTTAAGGACTTCCGGGTGGGCTTTTTCGACTTCGTCGAGCAGCACGACCGAATAGGGTTTCTGGCGGATGGCTTCGGTGAGGATGCCGCCTTCGCCAAAGCCCACGTAGCCAGGGGGTGAACCGATCAGGCGGGAGACGGTGTGTTTCTCCTGGTATTCGGACATGTTGATGGTGGTGAGGAACTGGCGGCCGCCGTAGAGCAGTTCGGCCAGTTGCACCACGGTTTCGGTTTTACCCACACCACTGGGGCCGGCCAGCAGGAAGGCGCCCATTGGGCGACCCGGGCGACGCAGGTCGGCGCGGGCGGTGAGCAGGTGCTGGTGCAGTGCACCAATGGCGGTGTCCTGGCCTTTGATATGCGATTGCAGATACTCCGGCAGGCGGGTGATCTTTTCCAGTTCGTCGGCGGTCATGCGGTTGACCGGAATACCGGTCCAGTCGGCGATGACTTCAGCCACCTGGCGGGCATCGACACGGGCGTGTACCAGTGGCTCGTCGGCCTGCAGCTCTTCCAGTTCCTGTTCGATGGCGGCGGCTTCGCTTTTCAGGTCAGGGCGCTCTTCGCTGGTTTCCGGCGTGGCGTCTTCCGCTGATACATCCGCGTCAGTCTCGGCAGTGTCCTCGCTCAGCAGTTGCTCGCGAATGTCGACGAGACGCGCCACCAGTTCCCGCTGGTCGTTCCAGCGCTGTTCCAGTTCTTCCGCTTCCTCACGCAGGGTTTCCAGGCGCTCCACCAGTTCGTTTTCACGCTGTTGGTCGATGGCCTGCCCGAGTGTCTGTTCGCGGGTCATCAATTCCTGTTCCATGCCCAACTGGTGCAGTTCACTTCGCACGTGGCTGAGGCGGCGCGGAGGCGTGCTGAGGTTGAGGCTGACCCGGGCGCAGGCGGTGTCGAGCACGTCGATGGCCTTATCCGGCAGCTGACGGCCAGCCAGGTAGCGGGCCGACATGTCGGCTGCTGCTTTCAGGGCGCTTTCGGCGATCAGGACCTGATGGGCCTTTTCATAGAACGGTGCGCAAGCCACGGAGGATATGAACCGCTTGAGCCGGGGTAGGCTCGTCCAGCGCGACGGGCTGGAAGCGACGGCTCAGGGCCGGGTCTTTCTCGAAGTACTTCTTGTACTCGCGCCAGGTGGTGGCGGCGATGGTCCGCAGCTCGCCACGGGCCAGGGCCGGCTTGAGCAGGTTGGCGGCGTCGGAGCCGCCTTCACTGTTGCCAGCGCCGATCAGGGTATGGGCTTCGTCGATAAACAGGATGATGGGCGTCGCGGAGCTTTTCACCGCTTCAATCACGCCTTTCAGGCGTTTTTCGAACTCGCCTTTCACCGACGCACCGGCCTGCAGTGCCCCCATGTCCAGAGTCCACAGTTCCACGCCCGTCAGGCGTTCCGGCACATCGCCATTGACGATACGCAGGGCCAGGCCTTCAACAACGGCACTTTTGCCCACGCCGGCATCGCCGACAACAATGGGGTTGTTCTTGCGACGACGGCAGAGGATGTCGATCATCTGATCGATTTCGGTGTCGCGGCACACCACTGGGTCCAGTTTCTTGTCCCGGGCCAGTTTGGTGAAGTCGGTGGCGTAGCGCTTGAGCGGGTCCATGTCCACCTGCGCCTGATTGGCGGCACTGGGGCCATCCTCAGCGCGAGGCTGTTCGACCGAGCCGCGGGTCATGGAATCGAACTGGCGGCGCAGTTGTTCGCGGTTGATGTCTTTCAGGCGCTGACTGACCTGGGGCATCAGGTAGCGGTCTGCGTTCATCAGCAGTGCCAGCATGATGGCACCGGAGCGCAGGTCGGTGTGGCCCAGTTCAGTGGAGGCAATCAGCCAGGCGTCCTGCAGCAGCTCGATCAGCAGCGGCGAAAACGACGGGTACGGCTCGGCGGACTGAGGCTCGCCGTTCAGGCTGTCCCCCACCACCGGCTGTAGGGTGTGGTGGTCAATACCGGTGCTTTCCAAAATCTGGCGCACGTCCGTAAACGGTGTTTCCAGGAGCTTGAACAGCAGGTGGGCCGGAGTGATTTCCGCACCCTGGCGGCTGATGCACAGGGCCGCCGAGCTTTCCATTCCCTGGCGACAAATCTCGTTGAGGCGCCCAATCAGCGCCGGCAGTTCTACCCGAATCACAGTGATCTCCTTATTTCGGGAGTTGTTCCAGTACGCTGAGCACATCCCTGATGCGTTCGTTCAGCGCTATGTTGTAAAGCGTGTATACCCCGGCCATGGCCGCCACAAACAGTCCGCCAATGCCCCAGAGGGGCAGGCCTGTCCGTAGCCGGTTGCGAGCCGGTGTTACGTTGTCCAGTGCGCGGGTCAGCGGCTGCGGGTCCTCGTCGCGACGCAACCCGCGAATCTGTTCATACAGCCCACGAATAATCTGTTCGTACTCGTCCCGGCCGTTCGTCATTACCTTGTAGCGGCCTTCGAAACCCAGGCACAGGCACAGGTAAATGAACTCCAGCATGTCGCGGTAACGTTCCGGTTCCTGCTCCATGCGGGCGGTGATGGCGAACACCTTTTCGCCACCCCAGGTTTCGTTGTGGAAACGGGACAGCAGCGAATGCTGGGACCACACGCTGTGGGCACCCCAGTCGGTACCCAACACGGCTTCGTCAATAAAGGCGCAGAGTACGTAGCGATAGGCCACCACCGTCGGCCGCTCGTAGCCCTGCTCCACCAGTTCCCGGTCAATGGCGGCCACTTCGTCGACCACCTGTTGGTACAAGTTTTCCACACCGTGGAACTCCGCCAGCCGGCGCACCCGGATTACCAGCCCCAGCAGGGGCGTCGCGGCATCAATCAGCCGGTTATCCTCCAGGCCCCGCAGCTGGAACTGGTCATTACCGAAGCCCTGATCGCCCACGCGACCATCGCGGTTACTGTCCGCGAACATCAGGTCATCAAACGCACTGCCACCTGCTTCCGTGTTGCCATTGGGTGAATCCATCACCGGTGCATCTGCCATGATTTAGCTCCTGATTGCCCAGAACTGCATTTCCATTCCCGGGAAACTGCCGGCCACGTGGAACGCAAAGCCGCTGGCGTTGTCGAGCATCTGCCAGGCCTGGCTCTGGTCGTCCAACCGGAAGTACACGAACCCGGCGTGATACGGCAACTGACGGGGCGCCACCGGCAGGGCCGACAGCGGAATCCCCGGCAATTGCAGGCTGATGAGATCGCGGATTTTCTCCACCGACGCCACCTTGCACTGCTGGGTGAACTGCTTGCGCAGATCGTCCAGCGGCATGTCCGCCTTCACTGCCAGGATGAACTCGGCCTGGCCGATCAACTGTGCATCCTGGACCGGCGCCACCGTGAGGCCGTACTGGCGTTGCTGCAGCTGGATAGCCAGCGCGCGCGGCTCCAGCACCGTGCTCAGTGATTGCCTCAGTACCTGCATCAGCGGGGTGAAGGAATCCTCCGGCAGGTCGTGATCGTACGCGGTGTATTCCTGGGGCAGGCGGTTTTCATCGGTAAAGGTCACCAGTTCGCCGCACAGCTCCAGCAAAGCCTCGTAGAGCCGCTCCGGATGCAACTGACGCAAACGCGCCAGATGCAGGAAACGGGGATGAGCGCGATTAAGCATCTGCAACAGCATGAAATCCGCCACATCCGCGACACCGCCCTGCCCCGGGGCGCCCACGCGCTCGGCAATGTTCTTGGCCCGCTCGCGCATCAGCCCAGCCATTTCCCCGACGAAACGCTGAAGCCGGGGAGCCGCCCGCACGCTGAGCATGGTGGGGATGAAGTTCGGGTCCATCACCAGGCTGCCGTCCGGGCGCTTTTCCAGGATCCGGCCAATGGCCAGGGCCGCGTAGGCACTGCGATCATCCCGTTCCAGCATCAGCTTCGGGGCCACTCGGGCGACGTCGATGGTGTGGGAGTCTCCGTCAATGGAATGCAGGTCCCGGACTTCCTCGCTCTGGGCCCGGAAACGGCCGGCGATGGCGGCTTCCGGCCATTCCACTTCCGCCAGGCTCTCGCTGCCCAGCGGCAGGGCCAGATACACCACCTGGTTGGCCACGGAGGCATCGGTGATCTCCAGGGGTTCCGGCATCACGTCGTCCTGGGGCAGGCAGAAACGGGTGCCGTCCGGAAACAGGCCGCTGGCCCGTACCAGGCCTACCCGGCCAAAGCTCAGGTATTCGGCGTTCAGCTCCAGATCGCTGAAACCGTACAGGTAATCAGAAATCGCCAGGGCTCGTTCGTTGATCTGGTGTTCCAGGTAACGTTGTTGCTGCTGGAAGTGCTGGGGCTTGATGAACAGCCCATCACTCCAGACGACTCGATTCGTTGCAGACATCAGGACTCATCCGACCTTCTGAGTTTGACTTCACGCTCGCGCAGATTGACCAGCAGGTGGTAACGACCACCGATGGGATCCACCTTCACCACCTTCTTCCACTGAGACAGGTTGGGATAAGCGTAGAAAGCGATCACACCGATAAAGCGCGTATCCTCGGCGATTTCGAACGGCTCAATGAACTTGAACTGCCCCGGCACCAGGGTGTAATCGCTGTGGTCGACGTAGTTGCGACCCAGGGACGGCTCCAGTTCGCCCAGCAACTGGTCGAAATCCGCCGCCATCAGGCGCGAGCTGTCCCGCATCTGGATGATCTGGAAGGCGATGGGTGTCGGCGCCAGGGATTCGTTGGGGTTCACGTCCGGCTCCGCCAACATGGTCAGGTCCACGCGGCTTGGCAGCTCATCCGGGTAACCCACAGGAATGTCCGGATCCCACATCACCTTGGCGGTCTTGGTAACAGCGTTGTAGGGGGTGCTACACCCCACCAAAACGAGAATGGCGACCAGCAAACTCCATTTGCAGTACTTCACGACAGGTTCTCCCTCTGTAATTGACGCAGTTGTTGATCGTAAGCCTGTTCAAACACCTCCTGAAAAAGGCGTTCAAATCCCTGCTGACGACTGGAACTCAGTTCCCGGTAATAGTGTTGGTACATCTCCCATGCCCAGTTGCTCTCGTCTTCGTCGGTTTTCAGCCCGCGGCGATAACCATGGAACCGGCGCAGCAACGCCTCCGGTGAGAAGGCGTGAAGAATGGCATCCAGCCCCTCGCGAATGGCGGTCTGGGTAGCGAGCTGATGATGGTGAAGGCTTTGCAGGCTCTCACTGACCGCTGCCGGTGCGGACAGATGAACCGGGCTGCGCTGGCTGGCGAACAGGGTCTGCACGGTCTCGTTGTAGTCTTCGCCCAGGCGTAGCGGATTGTCCTCAATGGGCTGCAAGCGGGTGCGCAGAGCCTGATGGCGGCTGTCCTCACCCTGATGCAGGGCCAGCAGGCCTTCCACGGTGGCTTTCAGGGTCTGCCCGGCCTCTTCCAGGAACAGGCGCATTTCGTCGCTGTCGGCGAAGCCCAGGTCGGTGTCCATGCCGCGCAACAGCGGCGCACCGCTGATGTGTTGGCGGCTCTGATCACTGGTCTCCCGGCGGCGGGCCGGCTTGGTGGTCTCTGACATCCTGTCACCCTCTCCTTTTCGCATGGGCAAGCCCATGGCTACGTCACGGTTCTCGCGATACTCGTCGGTTACAGCGCCCTCGCTGGCGTACCACTCTGACTTGTCCGCCAGCAGGGACTCCCGGTCACGGCTTTCAGCCACATCAGCGTGCTGGCTTTCGCCACGGGGGTCTGACCAGGCCTGCAGGGGATCGTCGCTGAAGGTTTCACCCGGCGCCGGCTGCAAACCGTGCAGCGGTTCATCGCCAACGGTTTCCAGTTCGCGCTCCTCGGCGCGCATCAGCTCGCCCTCATCGACATTGACCAGAGTGGCGTCCTCAACCTCTTCCGGCAGGGTACCGTCCTGGCGCTGACCACTAAGCACCTCTGCCTTGAGCTGATAGCGACCAATGGTGATAGTGTCACCACTCTTCAGGCGTGCCCGGCGGCCCCGGCCGACTGGCTGAGTGCCGCTGTTGATATAGGTGCGGCCGCTGCGGTCAATGAGGCAGAACACGCCGTCCATAAACCGAACTTCTGCATGGCCGCCAACAGCACCGGTGCGGTGTGAAGACAGCTGCCAGGTATCACTGCCGGCACTGCCGATTGAGCCGCCGCTGATCCCGAACACGTGTTCCCGGGCCAGGCCGCTGGCAACCTGGGTGGGGTTACTGACCACCAGTTTCAGGTTATGGGTTGGTTGATGTTCCATATCCGGTTTCCTTTATTAACCTGCTAAGCAATCCATAGAATTCAGCGGCGAATCTGCAACCGCACCGCTGGCAGCTTCCGGGCTTTTTCCGGGGTGACAAACGAGTTCCAGCCCAGCCGCACATCCGCGCCCAACTGCATTGGCTTTACATCCCTCGGGCGCATCTGCAGTTCCAGGTCGTAAGCCAGCTGTTCCCGGGTGACAAACTCCACCAGCTTCACCAGCCGGTCGTGGTCGTCGCCGTTGGGCAGAAAATCCGCAAATCGCTGTCGGTCGAGGTTGCGGATGCGCAGGATGAATTTGCCGCTGCGATCGCGAATGCCCGATCCTACCAGCGTGTCCTCACCGAGGGCGGCGTTGGCCTGCCCCAGCCGAGTTTGCTGATCCTTCGGGATCTCCACCCGACGCAATACCCACTGCTCAATGCCGACATCGTCCAGATCAAAGCAATGACCAATGATGCCGCTGACCACTTCCGGAGAACGGCTACGGCCCGCCATCATCCCGGCATAGGCCAGCATCTTCGACCAGTTAACCGGTGTTGCCGCCCTGACCTGCGGGTCACCGAGACCTACCAGGGAGAAAATATGCTCGGAGAAGCCGTCAGAGGCCTCCGGCTGAAACCGCACGTAATAGCGATACTTGCGCCACGCCCGATGAAACAGCGTCACCAGCCGGTGATTGAAGAAATCCAGGAAGTGGCGACGAATGCCCAGGTTCTGCCCCGCTTCCCAGGCCAGATCCTCCAGGTAATAGCCTGGCAGGGGCGACTGGGACCCGTGCAAGCCCAGGAAACTGACTTCCAGTTGATAGGGCGCGTGCTCGTGCTCCGGCGACGCCGCCGATACCACATCACTGCCGGGAAAACCCAGCCCGGCCGAGGCGGAGAAGCGGATGCGCTCCCGCTGTGGCTGCTCGTCCTGGGATCGTTCCAGATCATCACCGTGGTGGCGATGGATCAGATCCACCAGTTGGAAAAAGCTGTAGCGCCGTGCATTGCCCAGAACGGGTTGCAACTCGGCTACATCAGAGGCTGCTGCCCTTGTTGTAACGTCCATGTGTACCGTTCCTGATTGTCTGCATTCACCACTTCCAATTGGTGAAAGGCGTTAATACTGGCGTAAAGCGCGAAAAACTGGCTGAGTACCGTACCAAACAGGTACAAATCGCCTTCCGAGGCGAACGACTGCTGATCCAGCCGCATCACCGAGCGGATACCCCGCACCGGCAAGCCCCGCACCATCCGGTCCACCGGCGTGGTTTCGATGTCCAGAATGCCGGCCAAGCGCTTCTGGGATACCCGCTCCGCCTGGCGATCCACCAGGGCGCGAAAATCATAAACCCGCAGTACTGTGCGCAAGGCGTCCACATCCAGCAGCGACAGGTAGTTCAGCGACAGGTTGGAGATCAGTGTCCACAACAGGCTGCCATCCAGTGTCGGCCGCAGGGTGTGCGTGGGCCGGGTAATATTGCTGAACGAGGCGAACGCCGGCGTGGTTTCTGTCGCCATGCAGATCTCCCCCACCGCCAGCTGATGCGGTAACTGACGGTTGGTGCAGGTCAGAGTCAGCGATACCGCTTCCTGCCGGTTCAGGCACTCGGACTCGTCACCGCGCACGAAGGATATGTAGTGGTCAAAGCCATCCCCACGAACGCTCTCCCGGGCCTTAACCCGGTAGTACAGGGCGGTACGACCACGATCCCGCTCCACCTCATGCTGAAAACTCTCAAACGCGGTGTACAACCGCGGCTCCCCACGCCCGGACCGGCCTTCCAGCCAGCCCTCCACCTGCTCAATGCTGAATACTTCGTAGTGCTCCGGCGACCGGCTGGACGGCGCAATCCGGTACTCCGTCTGGCGGCCATTCAGGTCCACCGGGTCGGCTTCGTGGGTGAACAGATTGATGGCCGGCGTGCAGTAAAGCTGGAAATTCTCCGCACGAATCTTGGCATCCGGCGGCAGGATACGGCTGAAATGGAACCGCAGGCTGATCTCATCCGCCTGCACCGCTGGCAGCCGTGCTTTCAGGCCCTGTATATCCACAAACCGGAAAGCTTCCGGAAAGCTCAGGAACTCCTGCAGAATCCGATAGCCCGGATAGGCGTTCTTCGGATACGGCAACAGCGCCTCGTCGTTAGCGAACCCAACGGGCTTCAATTGGCTGGCCGGAATGGAAAACACCGAATCGCCCACCACCAGTTCCATACGTTGCAGGTAATGGTTCAGCCACAGGTACAGCGTCTCGGAAATATGGCTCTCGCCACCCAGGTAAAAACGCAAATTCTCCAACCCCAGGGAGGACAACGGCTGATCGGTGTGCAACGCCAGGTCGACGGTGACAGAAGACACTTCCCGGGAGTGCTCTGCGTGAGCATCCGCCACGCTGACTGGAAACACGTCCACCGCCCGACAGGTACGGAACCGGCACTGGGTCTGACGCGTGGCGTCGCCCAGCGGGCGGCTCTTGATCTCGGTATGCCGATCCACCCGTTGGCGTTCACTGATGGCATGCAACTGCGGATCAAACCGCATGATGGTGCAGCTGGGCACCGGCCGCAGATAGTTCGGCCACAGCATGTTCAGCAGCGAATGGGTCAGCTCGGGAAACTCGTCCTCGACCTTCTCTCGAAGCTTCCCCGTCAGAAACGCAAAGCCCTCCAGTAGTCTTTCGACATCTGGATCGGTGCTCTGCTCCGATAAGAAACGAGTCAGTTGCGGATGTGCATCCGCAAATTCCCGCCCCTGCAATCGCAGAAAGCTAAGTTCGTCCCTGTAAAACCGATTCAACTTCATAGAACTACTACACCAAAGTTCGATCGAGGGGGGTGGGGATGCCTTTTCTGCCGGGAAAAAGGTGTCTGAGCGAAGCGAGTTCTTTTTCCCAGAAGAAAAGGTATCGCCGTTCCCCTCTGGCACCGAGCTCAGGTCAGGTGTGGCTCCCAAAAGACGCTCCTTCGGCCCATCCATGGGGCGCTTGGGCTCCGCCATCCTTGGCTCCGCACACTTTTGGGAGCCACACCTGACCTGATCTCTCATCCTTGTCCGATAGCTACTAACAGTGATGTCACATCACCCGGTAGTAGCGCTTGTCATCCAATAACAAATCAATGGTCGTTTTATCGTCTTCCGAACCCACCTTCAGGTAGACCGTCACCTGAAACCGTAACTGCAATGGATCCGGCCCCTGGGGCATTGCCATCACATCCACCCGGCTCACCCTGGGTTCAAACTTCTCAATACACTGCCGTATAGCGCTTCGAATACGAATGCTCAGGTCATGGGTACCGAGCGTGGCGTCGTTGAAATCCACCAACCCCAGATCCGGCACGCTCTCACTGTTGCCCGGATGGGCATTCAGCAGGCGAACCAGGTGGCGTTTTATGGAATCCACCACATGGGTTACTTCCCCCATGCTTTGCCCGGCGGGTTCGGCAGCCTGTTCCAAACGCTCGAACAGGCTGCCGCCCGAAGCCTGAACACCGTCTGCACCGGTGTTCCTGAACACGGATTAGTCCTTGTCCAGTCGGCCGACGAGTGACAGTTCGAAGTTCGCACCCATGTACTTGAAGTGCGGACGAACCGCCAGGGATACCGAGTACCAGCCCGGATCGCCTTCCACATCGGAAACGGTCACCTTGGCGGCACGCAGCGGTCGACGGCTGCGAACATCCGCCGGAGGGTTTTCCTGGTCGGCCACGTACTGGCGAATCCAGGTGTTCAGCTCACGCTCAAGATCCTGACGCTCTTTCCAGGAACCAATCTGCTCACGCTGCAGCACCTTGATGTAGTGCGCCAGGCGGTTCACGATCATCATGTAAGGCAGTTGCGTACCCAGCTTGTAGTTGGTTTCCGCTTCCTTGCCTTCCTTGGTGTTCGGGAACTGCTTCGGTTTCTGCACAGAGTTGGCGGAGAAGAACGCTGCGTTGTCACTGCCCTTACGCATGGTCAGGGCGATGAAACCTTCGTCAGCCATTTCGTATTCGCGACGGTCGGTGATCAACACCTCGGTCGGAATCTTGGCTTCCAGCTGGCCGAAGGATTCGAACGTGTGAACCGGCAGATCTTCCACCGAACCACCGCTTTGCGGGCCGATGATGTTCGGACACCAGCGGTACTTGGCGAAGCTTTCGGTCAGGCGTGTCGCCAGCAGATAGGCGGTATTGCCCCACAGGTAATGCTCGTGGTCGCCGGACACGTCTTCCTTGTAGTTGAAGCTGCGTACCGGGTTTTCCGTGGGATCATAAGGCACACGAAGCAGGAAGCGCGGTGATGTCAGGCCCAGGTAGCGGGCGTCTTCCGACTCACGCAGGGAGCGCCACTTGGCGTATTTCGGGCCTTCGAAGACGGCTTTCAGTTCCTTGATAGCCGGCAGTTCCTGATAACTGTCGACGCCAAAGAACGTTGGCGCAACAGAGGACAGAAACGGCGCGTGGGCCATCGCTCCGACAGAAGACACGTACTGCAGCAGTTTCATGTCTGGCGTGGAGGGTGTGAACGCGTAGTTACCCACCACGGCACCCACAGGCTCACCGCCAAACTGGCCGTATTCCGTGGAGTAGATGTGCTGGTAAAAACCAGTCTGGGTAACGTCCGGTGCGAACTCGAAGTCTTCCAGCAGTTCGGTTTTGGTGGCGTGAAGAATGTCCACCTTGATGTTCTCGCGGAAATCCGTGCGATCCACCATCAGCTTCAGACCACGCCAGGAAGACTCCAGCTCCTGCAGCTTGGGCGCGTGCAGGATTTCATCCATCTGGGCACTGATCTTGCGATCGAGCTCGACCACCATCTGGTCGACCAGTGCCTTGTTGACCGGCTGGCCTTTTTCGTCGCTTTTCAGCAAGTTGGAGATAAACGTTGCCACGCCGCGGCGCGCCACATCATATCCTTCATCGGCGGGAGCCATGCGACTGTTGGCCATTACCTGGTCCAGCAGTGAGCCTTCCGCAGCAGCTTCGGAGGCAGCAGATTGCTGCTCAGCAGTATCAGACATACCACATCCCTTCAGTACGTTTTAATAGAAAAGTGAAACCTGCCAGCAATGGCAGAATTCGAATCAAGAGTCCGGATTATTCGCCGCTTTCGTCCGTGGCCAGCTCAAGCTCCTGGAGGAGTTTGTCGCGGGCGTCATCGTTGTCCAGCAGTTCCTGCAGCTTGGATCGGAACGATGGCACGTTACCCAGCGGGCCCTTGAGGGCAACCAGGGCTTCACGAAGCTCAATCAGCTTCTTCAGCTCAGGTACCTGACGGGAAATGCTATCCGGGGAAAAGTCGTCCAGCGTCTGGAATTCGAGGTTAACCGGCAATTCTTCGGCTTCTTCGTCCAGCTTGTTGGTGACCGTGGTGGAGAGGGTGAGACCGGCTTCCGACATCACAGAACGGAAGTTGTTCTTGTCGACGGAAATCGCCTTACGGTCTTCGATCGGAGTTTCTTCGGCTTGCCCCTTGAAGTCACCAACGACAAACATCTTCAGCGGCAGTTCTGTTTCAGCCTGCTGATCACCGGTGGCGGGGACATACTTGATATTGATGCGCTCTTTCGGCGCGACGGAACCGTCTTTTGAAGACATGCGCTTGCTCCCTGTGGTCCATGTGCAAACTCAGTTGCGGTGTTACAGTCCATTGTGCGCACCATCCTGGCACGCTACAGACAGAACTCTACACAGGATAAATCGGGTACTCAAGCAAAAATTGGCCAGCTTCTGGCAATATTTCGACCCCGGGCAAAGAATTGCCAACCATTCGACATCCCGGGGCCTTTCACAACAATGACCTATCGCAACTAGCGACGCTTTGGCGTCCAGGCCCAGATCATTTCAATCTCGATCGGCTGCTGGCCTTCGCTGTCGTGGATGGTCACCGGCACCGAGGTTTCGCCCTTCTCTTCGGTCAGCATACGCTCACGCTGCTCAGCGGTAAGGTACGCCTCCACCTTCATATCACCTTTGGCACGGCGGGTGTATTCGGCATGCGCCGTTTTGATCACGGGCACCTTGTCATCCGGCACGTTCAGACCGAGGAGAAAGCCCGTAGCGGATTCCGCCAATAACAGGGAGGCCACGGCATGTACGCCCTTGATGTGGTTCTGGACCCTGCGTTTGTTCTTCAGGGAGATCACGCAACGTTCCTGATCTAGGGCTTCAATGCGAATGCCGGTGGTACCAGTGAACGGAACCGCCTTGCCGAAAAACAGCGACAAAGCCTTGGGCCGGGCAAATTCCGGCAACTGATTGATCTTGGCAACAATGCTTGCCAGTTTGTTGGCGGCGGCCATGGGGCATCTCCGTTTATCTTAAAAGAAGGATGCGGACAATACCCCATTCGTCGAAGGATTGGAACGATCGGCCAATGACGGTCACACTGTCTCTGGATATACTCTTCCGCATCGTGAATATCGGATTCAACACCAGAAAAGGAACCGCCATATGAGTGACCTGAAAACCCGCTTTGACGAAGCCGTCAACTACATCCAGAACGCCGAGGGCGACTTCAAACCCTCCAACGAACTGAAGCTGGAATTCTATGCCCTCTACAAGCAGGCCACCGAAGGTGATGTCAGTGGCAAACGCCCGGGCATGATAGATTTTGTCGGCCGCGCCAAGTACGACGCCTGGGAGAAGGTCAAGGGCACCTCATCCGAGGAAGCCATGCAGAAGTACATCGATAAGCTGGAATCCCTGAAGTAACCCGTAGTCCAGCTTGATCGGGAGCAGCCGACGCACCGACGGTTCTGCTCCCGCTCAACTTCCCTCGCAAAAGTTTTGCGGCGGTCAAACGATTGTCATAAGATGCGCGCATCATAAGAACAACAATTCACACGGAAGACGCATCATGGATATCACCGAGGCGCTGGAACAGTCTCAGCCCGGCCTTGTCAGTCGAGTGACTGGCGCCATCCGCAAACATCAGCTTAACCAACGCGCCGAGCAAACCTATCTCCACTGGATTTCCCGGTTCGTGCTTTTCCACGACCTGAAGAATCCGGAAACGCTGCAGCCTGGCGATCGGCAATTGTTCCTGGCCTATCTGAGCGAACGCCTGGAAGTGTCGCGGGCACGCCTCAATCAGGCCAAGCAGGCGCTGACGTTCTTTTACGAAGATGTGTTGGGCAGGACAGATCCCGAAGGCTTCGTCGCCGCCTGAACCAGCGCGGCAGGCGAACTATCGTTCCGTCGTTGTGGTATTGAACGCGCCGTAGTTCCGATTGGTCGGCGGGCGGATGATGTAATTATCGCCGTGGGTCTGCCCGGGAATGGACTTGGGGTTGCTGAAGCGAAATTCGACCGGAATTTCACTGCGTCCGAGATCGGTACGTGGATCACGAGGCTGAAGGGCGAGCGGGTCCAGGTAGAAATCCTCGTCCGTTCGCGGTTGCACGGGCACACCGGCAGCCGGTGCTTCCAGCCCACCTTCGATGACGGTGTTGGCCAGCGACTCCTCTTCCATGGAGTTAAACGGAATGGTTTCCAGCGTGGAGCGCTCCTCGTAGTTGAACGCACCACCCTCCACGGATTCTTCGACGGTTTGAGCCAATACCAGAGGTGACAGCGCCACCACCAGCATGATCGTGCCGACCATAGTCCTTTTTGTATCGAATCCGCCCATAACGACTGCCTTTTGCGTCATGCCGAGCCTGAACATTATTTGAACAAACACACCTCAGACTGACAATTTTTGATCAGTCTATCGCCAAAAACGACAAAAAACCCGGCCAGTCGCCAGTTTTGTGACACTCCTCACTTGTCGGGTGTTAGCGGCTCATAATGAATATGGGTGATCACAACGTGATTCCAGCCATCCGGCGTGCGTACGCTAACCTCGTCGTCGATGCGTTTGCCCAGAAGGGCACGAGCCATGGGAGAGTCGATGCTCAGGTAGCCGCGGGGCAGATCGAATTCGTCCGGACCAACCAGCCGGTAGGTGCTTTCGTCGCCTTCTTCGCTTTCGATAGTTACCCAGGCGCCGAAGAAGACCTTTCCCCGGTCGTCAGGAAGGCGATCCACGACCGCCAGTTCGTCTAGCCGTTTGGTCAGGAAACGCACGCGGCGGTCAATTTCTCGCAACTGCTTCTTGCCATAAATGTACTCGGCGTTCTCTGAGCGGTCGCCCTGAGCGGCTGCCTCCCGCACCGCCTGCGTCACTTCCGGACGCTTCTCCTTCCAGAGAAAACGCAATTCCTCACGAAGAGCCTGCTCGCCCTCCGCGGTTATGTAGCGGGTTCTGGCCATAGAAAAACCACCGTGTAGACATAAAAAAACCCCGTAAAAACGGGGTAAGGCTAGCGCTGTGCTGGAGGGAGAAGCAAGCGAAGTTTCCGCCGGCTTCCTTAGCTACAGTTACTATTATCCACAGAACAGGTTACACAGTGGTGGCGGCCGAATTACGTTTTGGTCAGAGCCGGATTAGGTTGCGCACTCTAGACGCAGGCGTTAGCGTTCAATTAACTGAATTTCCGATTTAACGTCCAAGCACGGGATACCAGAATGAACACCAAAAAGCTTCTCAACACGGCCCTCAATGGTCTCGACAGTATCGGTTATCGGCTTGACCAATACGGCATCACCGGCAAGCTGAACCGTCATAACCTGGCGGCGTTTATCATGCTGGAACAGAAACACCTGGAAGGTGAGTGGGACAGCATCCAGGCCAAATTCGATCGTCGCCGCTCACAGGTAGACACGCTGCTGAAGCCAGTGATCAGCCGCGTGAATCAGTTCCGCGGCGTATCCAACAACTGATCAAACACCCCTGAGTTCGCCCGGGGAGCTCTGCTCTCCGGCTTCCGCAGCGGGCATGGCCTGAGTGTCTTTCAGACGTTTCCGGTTCGGCGAGTAAGCGGGCAACCGAATGGTGACCATCAGCCCCGGATAGTCTTCCCCGGGGTGATGATCACTCAGTGCGATAACGCCCTGGTGGATCTCCGCCACCGCGCTGACAAGGCTGAGCCCCAGGCCGTTGCCGGGCAATGACCGGCTCTTGCCAACCCGGTAGAAGCGCTGGAACACCTGGTCTTTCTCGTCATCGGGAATACCGATGCCGCTGTCCCCTACCTCGAAAATCGCGTCGTTGCCGTCCTTGCGTACGTTTACCCGGATCTCGCCTTGTTCCGGGGTGTACTTGATAGCGTTATCAATCAGGTTACTGACCATCTGGAACAGCAGGTCCCGATCGCCCTCGATCACCACATGATCTTCCAGGGACTGCTCGAACTGCTGCTCTTTGTCTTCCGCCAACGCTTCATACAGCTCACACGCATCGCTAACCAGCTCTCCCAGGGGTACCTGCTGCATGTCCGCTGTATTGCCACGGGTTTCCAAACGCGCGATCCGAAGCAGGGCATTGAAGGTGGCCAACAACTGGTCCGCCTCTGCCACGGCCTTGCCGGCCTGCTCCCGGGCCTCGTCGTTGTCTACCGACATAAGGGTGTTTTCAAGCTGATTGCGCAGCCGGGTCAGCGGGGTTCTTAGATCGTGGGCGATGCTGTCGGACACATGCCGGATACCTTCCATCAGGTACACAATCCGGTCCAGCATCTGGTTCAGGTTTTCTGCCAACTGGTCGAAGTCGTCGTCGGTTCCTCGAGTTGGTATGCGTAGTGACAGATGGCCGTTCATGATGCGCCGGGAAGTGTTATTGATAACTTCAATGCGGCGGGTGGTACTTCGACTCATCAGAAAGCCGCCCAGCAGCGCCAGTGCCAGGGTAATGCCCATCCCCCAGTTAATGGCGGTTTCGATCACCCGCTTCAGGTTGGTGAGCTCGTCCACGTCGCGGCCCACCAAAAGGCGCAGACCGCCCTGCACTTCAAAAATGCGCGCCCGTGCGAGGCGCTCCGGGCCAGTCCAGCCCACTGACGGATTCAGGGTGAAATTGATCCAGCCGCTGTCGGAGCGAGAGCCCTTGGGCCAGTTTTCAACGTTACCGGCAAGCTTGACGAAGTCATCTGTCGTCAACAGATAGATGGACTTGGCATTGGGGTCGCGGGCAACACGCTCGCGTATGATGGAAATAAGGCCATTGATACCGCTGCCACGGTATTGCTCAGCGAGGCCGGCAATTTCAGCCTCGATGGTCTCATCGGTCTGCGCAGTCATAAACCCTGCTGTGCGCCAGTAGATAAACGCAAGCAACAGGAAAACCGAGGTGGCGAACACCACCATGTACAACAGGGCTAACTGGAACGATGAAGTTCTGAGCTGGCTAAGCAGTTTCACGCAACATGTACCCTGCACCCCGAATGGTCTGCAGTAAAGGGGTCTCGAACTCCTTGTCGATCTTCGCTCTCAGACGGCTGATATGCACGTCAATCACGTTGGTCTGGGGGTCGAAATGATAGTCCCATACTTTTTCGAGCAACATGGTGCGAGTAACCACCTGCCCGGCATTGCGCATGAGATATTCCAGCAGACGGAACTCCCGGGGCTGTACGTCGATATTATGCCCGGCCCGCTTGACGGTTCTGGCGAGCAGATCCATTTCCAGATCCGCCACCCTCAACACCGTCTCGGTTTCTGCAGACTGACGGTTGCGGCGAGCCAGAGATTCTATGCGGGCCAACAGTTCGGTGAAAGAAAAGGGTTTGGTCAGGTAGTCGTCTCCCCCGCCTCGAAGGCCTTCCACACGGTCGTCGACATCACCCAGGGCACTGAGAATCAACACAGGTACCTGATTACCCGTGGCACGTACCGTTTTGATGATTGACAGACCGTCCATGCCGGGCAGCATGCGATCCACAATCATAATGTCGTAGTCTTCGCTGGCGGCCATCATCATGCCTTCCTTGCCATCCGCCGCGTGATCCACGACAAAATCAGACTCTCTCAGCCCTTTAACAAGGTAGTTTGCCACGTCCTGATCGTCTTCAATTACCAGTGCTTTCACCGGTTATCCTCCCGATAGCGGATTACATTAACAGCTAGGGTACGAAGAACATCGGTTGCCGGCCAGTTACGATCTTGTAAGAGGGTGTCGCCAATGGCGACGGTCACGGCATTCCCCGGAACCAGCCTAGTCTCAACATCGTATCGCCCGCAAGGCGACATTCCATGCTCACCCAACCACCATAGCCCAGACGGTCAATCACTGCGAAAACATTCCGAAAGTTAATCTCGCCCACGCCCTGCTCATGCATTCCACCTCGGTAATACAGCATGCAGGGGTTCGCTGCGAGTCTACCTTTTGCGTTTGATGGCCGACGAAGAGCCTAGCAATGCCCCATTGAGATGCTCCAATTCCAGCAGCAAACCACTGTGATCCACATCGCTGTGCCCGTTGGCGATCAGGCTCTGATACTCATTATGCACCTGCTGCGACAGCGGCAGAGTCAGCCCCTCGGAACGGGCCTCATCCAGAATCATCCGCAGGTCCTTTAACTGAATCCGCGCCGGTGCACCGGGTGAAAAGTCTCGGTCAATCATCCGCTGCCCGTGCAACTCCAGAATCCGACTCCCCGCAAAACCGCCCATCAGCGCCTCCCGAACAGCGGCAGGATCAGCCCCACCCTTCGCCGCCAGCAACAACGCCTCAGACACCGCACCAATGGTAATCCCCACAATCGCCTGATTGGCTAGCTTCGCCAGTTGCCCCGCCCCTACCGGACCAATGGGCGTACATTTCCCCAGAGCCTCAAAAACCGGCCGCACCCGCTCAACGTCCGCGTCGGCGCCACCTGCCATAATACTCAGCGTTGCCTGCTCAGCGCCGACAGTACCGCCGGACACAGGTGCATCCACATACCCGACCCCCTGCTCCTGCGCCAAGGCCGCATGGCGTCGCGCCAGCGACGGCTGAACCGAACTCATATCAATATAGACCGCCCCGGCCTTGAGCGCCGCGATACCCCCTTGCGCCACCATCACGTCTTCCACTACATCGCCGTTCTCCAGCATGGTGATGACGATGTCGGCATCTCGAACCGCGTCTTCCGGTGTACCGGCAATGATAGCTTCATCGGCAAAAGGCTCGCACTTACTCCCCGTCCGATTCCACAACGTCATTGGATAACCCGCACCCAACAAATTCCGAACCATGGGCGCACCCATGAGGCCAACACCAAGGAAGGCTATATGAAACCGATTTTCAGTCATTTGTTCTTATCCTTACTCCGAAGCTGGAGAAGCGAGTGGGCAGGCTCTTCCAAAACCGTGCGGAGCCATGGATGGCGGAGCCGAGCGTACACGGACGTATTCACAGCGTGTTTTGGAAGAGCCTGCCCACTCGCGACCACCCCAAGGTTTGTGTTTGTTTTAAGGATTATACAAACAAAAACGCCACCAACCCCGCAAAGGGTGGTGGCGTTCTGACAAACCCCGGATTAACCAGGAGTTAAGCAGCCTCTTCTTCCGTCGTCATATGCAGACGGATCTTCTTCATGGCGTTCTTCTCCAACTGACGAATACGCTCAGCGGAAACGCCGTATCGGTCAGCCAGCTCATGCAGCGTCGACTTGCTATCTGACAACCAGCGCTCACGAAGGATATCCTGGCTACGCTCATCCAACTGCCCCAGCGCCGCCATCAGACGACCATTGGAATCGTCTGTCCAGTCTGATTGCTCCAGCTGCGTAGCCGGATTGCTGCGTTTGTCCTCCAGATAATACGCCGGCGCCTGATAGGCATTGTCGTCGTCATCGTCCTGGGGGCCGTCGAACGCCGTATCATGGGAAGCCAAGCGACCTTCCATCTCCCGCACAACCTTGGGCTCAACCCCAAGGTCACTGGCCACGGCATTAACCTCATCATGACTCAACCACGCCAGACGCTTCTTCTGGCTGCGCAGGTTAAAGAACAACTTACGCTGCGCCTTGGTGGTCGCCACTTTCACGATGCGCCAGTTGCGCAGGATAAACTCGTGAATCTCGGCCTTGATCCAGTGAACTGCGAAGGATACCAGACGCACACCATATTCCGGATTGAAACGCTTGACCGCCTTCATCAGGCCTACGTTGCCTTCCTGGATCAAATCCGACTGGGACAGCCCATAACCCGCGTAGCTGCGGGCAATGTGGATCACGAAGCGCAGATGCGAAAGAACCAACTCACGCGCAGCTTCCACATCACCATCGTAATGCAGCCGCTCGGCGAGCTTGCGCTCTTCCTCGACAGATAACACCGGAATGCGGCTAGCCGCCTGGATATAGGACTCAAGGTTGGCACCCGGAACCAGTCTGTCGATGATCTGTAAACTCGTACCCATGTCTTATCCTCCGAACATGACGACCGATAAATATAGCAACTCTAATTCAGCCCGCCAAGCACTCTGCAAATAACCCAAATTTCCATCTAAATCGTTTCAAATCAACAAACTGGAAATCTGGCTGCCTTCGAATTCTATCTTCAAGCTACGCCGAAACCTGCATTGGCTTCAATACGGTATTTCCGAGATCGGAGATCATCCGCCGGCAATTTCCCCCGGCTCAATGTCATCCAGATGGCGCTTGACGGCAACCCAGGCGCCTAACCAGCCTAACAGCATGGCTGCAATTATCAACGCCAGCGCGCCATCGACGCTCAGCCCGCTCAGGGAAAACTCACTGCGGTACAACCCGGCTAGGCGCTCCACTGGGCCACTGAGCCACCAGAGCGACACCTGGAGCAGGATAAAAGCCACAATGCCACCGCCCAGGCCAAACCAGGCCCCGGTATAGAGGAACGGCCGGCGCACGAAAGCGTCGGTGCCACCCACCAACTTTGCCACCAGAATTTCGTCGCGGCGATTTTCAATCGCAAGGCGAACGGTATTGCCAATCACCAGCACCACGGCGGCCGCCAACAACAGCGCCAGCGCCCAGACGGCACGGCCCAACAGGTCGGTCATGGCGTTCAGACGCTGCAACCAGCCGAGATCCACCTGTACCCGGTCAACACCGTCCAGCCCTTCAATAACCTTCAGCAGCATTTCCACGCCGTCGGCGGTGCGGGAACCTTCACTGGGTGTGACCAGCAGAGTATGGGGAAGCGGGTTTCCGTCCAGGTAATCGAGGGCGTCTTCAAGGCCGGAAGAAGCGCGGAACTCTTCCAGCGCAGTCTCACGGTCGATCAGCTCGACTTCCGCCACCCGGCTGTCATCAGCCACCTCGGCTTTCAATGACCGGGCATCTTCAATAGAAACGGTGTCACTCAGATAGGCCGTCACCCTCGCCGAGCTTTCCCAGCCGGCACTGACGCCTTCCAGACTGGCCAGCAACAGCATGAGCGCCACTGGCAGCGCCAGCGCCACGCCCATCACCGTCCAGGTCATCATGCTCGCCACTGGTGAGTGCCAAAGACGCTGCGCGCTGTCCCGGGCCACCTTACGATGATGATTCAGGTAACTTTCGGCCTGCTGGCGCCAGGGTGAACGGGCACTTTTGGCGCCTCGGGCAGGCTGCCGTCGGGGGTCGTTAGCCATGAAGCCCCCCCTTGACGCCAACACCTGTCACCAGCCGACCATGATCGAGAGTCAACGTACGGCGACCGAGATCGTTGATCAGTGCAATGTCGTGGCTAGCAATCAGCACCGTGACCCCGACCTGACTGAATTCCGCGAACAGCCGCATGATATCGGCCGACAATTCCGGGTCCAGGTTACCGGTGGGCTCATCCGCCAGCAGCACCGGGGGTTTGTTCACCACCGCTCGGGCAATGCCCACCCGCTGCTGCTCACCCCCCGACAGCTGCATCGGGTTCATCTTTTCCTTGCTCAACAGCCCCACCTTGTCCAGAGCGGCCCGTACGCGGCGACCGATATCCCGGGCCGGGGTGCCCATCACCTCCAAAGGCATGGCGACGTTGTCGAACACAGTGCGATCAAACAATAACTGGTGATTCTGGAACACCACACCTATGTGCCGGCGAATGTAAGGCACCTGACGGCGCGGCAGGGTATTGAGCACCTGCCCGCCCACAATCACCTCGCCGGCGCTGGGGCGCTCCATCACCATAATCAGCTTTAGCAGCGTACTTTTGCCAGCACCGGAATGCCCCGTAAGAAACGCCAACTCACCACGCTCCAGGCCGAAATTGACCTGACGCAACGCGGTATGGTCGCTGTCATAACGTTTGGTGACCTGGCGGAACTCGATCATTGAAGGTTACTTATCCGAGCTTTCATCAAACAGCGCATCCACAAAGGTGCGGGCATCGAAGCTGCGCAGATCATCCACCTGCTCCCCCACACCAATGTAACGGATGGGTAGCTGCAACTGCCGGGCGATGGCGAACACAATACCACCCTTGGCCGTGCCGTCCAGCTTGGTCAGGGTAATGCCGCTGACCCCCACTGCCTGCTGGAACACCTGGGCCTGACTCAAAGCATTCTGGCCAGTGCCGGCGTCCAGAACCAGCATGACTTCGTGGGGCGCGGACTCATCCAGTTTCTTCATGACCCGCACAACCTTCTCCAGCTCGCTCATCAGGTTGTCCTTGTTCTGAAGGCGGCCGGCGGTGTCCGCAATCACCACGTCCACGCCACGGGATTGTGCGGACTGAACAGCATCAAAGATGACGGATGCGCTGTCGGCGCCGGTATGCTGGGCCACGACGGGAACGTTGTTACGCTCGCCCCACACCTGCAACTGCTCAACCGCCGCGGCACGGAAAGTATCCCCCGCCGCCAGCATCACCGACTTGCCGTCCCGCTGAAACAGCTTGGTGAGCTTGCCGATCGTGGTGGTTTTACCAACACCGTTCACACCTACCATCAGGATGACGTAGGGCTTCTTGCCCGCATCGATTTCCAGGGGCTTTGTCACATCCGCCAGCAGGCCATGGAGCTCATCCCTCAAAGCCTTGCGCAGAGCTTCGCCGTCTTTGAGCTGGTTGCGCTCCAGTTTTTCGGTCAGCGACTCAATGATTTCCGACGTGGCGGTCACACCCACATCCGCCATCAGCAGCGTGGTCTCGATTTCCTCGAGCAGGTCCTCGTCCACTTTCTTGCCGACCGAAAACAGGTCTGCAAAACCACCGGTCAGATTGGCACGGGTTTTACCCAACCCCTTGCGGATACGCTCGAAAACACTGACCTGAGGCGCTTCCGGCTCTGGTTCAGGCTCCGGCTCCGGCGTTGTCGGGGTTTCAGCGGGCGCTTCCTCAACAACTGGCTTTTCAGGTGCTTCCGCAACCAGCGCGCTATCGGGCTGGGGCTTGGGCTCCGCCTTCTCCTCCGGCCCGGATTTCGGGGTAGCACCTTCCGGAGCCTCCGGCTTCTTCTGGGGCACCGGCTTTGGCCGGGGTACACGCTGACGGTTTGCCGCCACATCCAGAACAAACACAAGGACAAGAAGGGCCAGAAGGCCGATAGCAATCCACTCTGCCGTCATAGTCATACCATTGATCATCGATTCGCGGGATACAAGAAAGGCGGTATTCTAGCAGACTGACCGGCCTAAGTGATGGCCGTAGGTGACTCGCCCCATAAACCTTCGTAACATGGCGCAACCTGCACCGGCAGGCGTACCAAACCATGCTCGAGAGGCCTCATCCCCATGGCGCGCACCCAGAAACCCAGGCCAGCCAGCAACGGCGGCGAACTCCGCATCATCGGCGGCGACTGGCGCAGCCGCAAACTGCGCTTCCCCGAAGCCGGCGGCGTACGCCCCACACCGGCACGCACCCGCGAAACCCTGTTCAACTGGCTGACGCACCACCTGCCCGGTAGCCGCTGCCTCGACCTCTTCGCCGGCTCCGGCGCCCTGGGCCTGGAAGCCCTCTCCCGAGGCGCTGGCCCAACCACCTTCGTCGATCACACGCCCGCACTCGCCCAGGCCCTGAGAAGCAACCTGCGCCTATTGAAATCGGAAAACGGAGAAGTGGCCTGCCAGACCGTCGACACCTACCTGGCCCAGCCACCGGCCAAACCCGTCGACATCCTGTTCATGGACCCACCCTTCAGACAGGGCTGGCTGGAAAAACTGTTCCCGATGATCGCGGACAATGGTTGGGTGAAACCCGGCGGCTGGATCTACGCAGAACACGAAAGCGACATGCCAACGCCTACGGCGCCAGCCAACTGGACCCTGCACAGACAAAAAACAGCAGGCCAGGTGACCTACTGTTTATTCAGAGTGGATACGTCAAAAGCAACCAATTGAGGAGACCAACCCGCCAGAAAAATCAGGCTACTAGGGAGAAGGCCGAAGAGAATAAGCCCGCAAATGCGCCGCAAAGTCCTCAAGGTAGCGAATACCGCTGGCCTCCGCCTCCCGGCACCACTCCATCAGCGCATGCAACTTCTCCTGCGGCTTCAAACCACGGCGACGCCACAACTCCTGCAACTCATTACTCTTCTCATAAATCTGCCGCAGCACCGCATTGCTCTCCAGAGCAATTTCCAGGTGCTCCTTCTCCTTCGGCTTGATCAACGTCACCTCACGGGACAGCAACCGCTTCAGACTGCGATAACGCGGACGAATCTCCTCATCCATCACCGCCTTCTGCTGACGCAACACCGGCTCCATCACCCGCTTGCGATACTGACGCATAATATCGAACCGGCTGTTGGTAATGGCCTGAACCGTCTCCACATCCACTTCCTTCTTGCCGGGCACATAATGCGCAATCGGCTTGAAGCCCTTGGGTTTCGCCAGCCGGAAGAACTGGAACAGACGGATGTAACCCCAACCAATATCCACTTCATACCAGCGGCGAGACAGCTTGGAGGAGTTGGGATAGGTGTGGTGATTATTGTGCAGCTCTTCGCCACCAATCAGGATGCCCCAGGGCGAGATATTGCGGGCATTATCACTGCACTCGAAATTGCGATACCCCATAAAGTGCCCGATGCCATTGACCACGCCGGCCGCCCAGACCGGAATCCACATCATCTGCACCGCCCAGATCCAGATACCGTGCACACCGAACAGCAGCAGATCAATCACCGCCATCAGTTGAATGCCCAGCAGTTTATAGCGGCTATAGACGTTGTTCTCGACCCAGTCTTCCGGAGTGCGCTGGCCGTAACGCTCCAGGGTTTCTGGTGTACCGGCTTCGTCGTACAGCTCTGCACCTTCAAACAGCACCTTGCGAACACCCAGGATCACCGGGCTGTGAGGGTCTTCCTCGGTTTCGCACTTGGCGTGATGTTTACGGTGGATCGCCGTCCACTGCTTGGTATTCTGCGCCGTGGTCAGCCATAGCCAGAAGCGGAAAAAATGCGCCAGCACCGGATGTAGATCCAGCGAGTTGTGAGCAGAATGACGATGCAGGTAAAGGGTAACGCTGATAATTGTGATGTGTGTAAGTCCCAGCGCAACCAGAATCAGCTGCATCACCGAAAGGTCCAGAAGACCGTTGTACCACATAGAGTTTTCCTCGTTCGAAATCAGGATCCGGCACTGCCCGACAACCGTATTGAGCCACTTTAGCGTACAGTTGTTAGCCCGAACAACCGCATTTGGATGCGAATTTGTTACCGATTACACTTATCCGTTACCGCCCGTGCCGCTGGAGTAGCCCCCTTGCCCGAATTGCCCGAAGTAGAAACCACCCGACGCGGCATCGCCCCCCATTGTGAAAACCGGACCATCACCCAGGTAACCGTGCGCGACGGCCGCCTACGCTGGCCCGTGCCGGGCAATCTCGCGGAACTGATCGAAGGCTCGGTCATCCACACCGTGGACCGCCGGGCCAAATACCTGCTGATTGGCGTAAGCTCCGCCAACGTTGCCGGAACATTGATTGTACACCTGGGCATGTCCGGTAGCCTGCGGGTGATCACCGACCAGAGCGACCCCCTGCTTCATGATCACGTGGAACTAACACTCGACAGCGGGATCCGCCTGCGGTTCAACGACCCCCGCCGCTTTGGTTGCTGGCTCTGGTCCGAAACACCGAACCAGCATCCACTGCTCGCCAGCCTGGGGCCAGAACCCCTGGCACCGGAATTCAACGGGCGACTGCTCTATCGACTCTCGCGGGGCAAGAAGACTCCAGTGAAGTCCTTCATCATGGACAACCATGTGGTGGTGGGTGTGGGCAACATCTATGCGAACGAAGCCCTGTTCAAGGCCGGCATCCATCCCCGTCGCGCTGCCGGCCGCATCAGCCTGGACCGCTACAACCGCCTGGCGGAAGCCATCCGCGAAACCCTCAGCGCTGCCATTCTCATGGGTGGAACCACCCTGCGGGACTTTGTGAACAGCGACGGCAAACCGGGCTATTTTGCCCAGTCGCTGCTGGTGTATGGCCGTAATGGTGAGTTCTGCCACGAATGCGGACATCCGCTGAAGGAAATCCGGATGAACCAGCGCTCGACGGTTTACTGCGGAAAATGCCAGCGCTGAACGGCGGCCAGACAACTAATGAAACAGAAAAATCGTTTGAAAATACGCAAATATGATTCATAGTTAACAGAGTATCCATAATCGTAAGCTACACTGTGCGGTATATGTATCGTCAGCCATCCAAGGCAGGGCGACCATCGGCCAGATCAAAATGCCGACAAGCTAAGGTAAGCTCAGGAGAAACAAGAAATGACCGGTAAGATTTCCCACATCGTTATTACAGCCGTAGCGGTTTGCCTGCTGGCTTTTTCCTCCGTCGGCCACGCCCAAGCCATTGACGAAGAGCCTACAGCGCTTGCAATGACAGGTGATGCGCTGTTTGTTCGCCCGGCCTTGTTTGCCACCACCATCGTGGGAAGCGTGGTTTACCTGGTGTCCTTGCCGTTCTCCGCACTGGGCGGTAACGCAGCGGAAGCTGGCGAGGTTCTGGTTGTTGGCCCGGCCAAAGCCACCTTTGTTCGCTGCCTCGGTTGTACTCGCACCGGCAGGAAACAACAGCCCATTGAACAAAGCAGTAACTGATCCGTAAAAACCCGCCTTGCCAATTTGCGCATTCTTCGGCAGCCTGACGTTTAACCAACTTCAGGCTGTTTTTGTTTATGGTGAACTGGCACTCCCTTGAGACGGTGTTCCTGGATATGGACGGAACACTGCTCGACCTGCATTTCGACAACCATTTTTGGCTTGAGCACCTGCCCAGGCGTTACGCCGAGTACAACAACCTCAGCCCGGAAGAAGCCCGCGACACCATCATCCCGATGATCATGGCCGAACGTGGTTCCCTGAATTGGTACTGCACCGACTACTGGAGTGACCGGCTGGATATGGACATCACCGGGCTCAAAGCCGAAGTGGGAGAACGCATTGGCTACCGCCCGCATGTGACGGATTTTCTCGATGCCGTCCGTGATACCGGGCTGCGCTCCGTGATTGTCACCAACTGCCATCCGGACCCGCTCAGTTTGAAGCTTCAGCGCACCGGCCTGGACAGCCGGGTGGACAACATCATCTCGAGCCACCAGCTGGGCAAACCCAAGGAAGATCCCGCCTTCTGGCAGGACCTCGCCGGGCTGGAAGCTTATCAGGCTGCCGCCACATTAATGGTGGACGACAGCTTCCCGGTACTGGAAAGCGCCCGCACCGCTGGCATCGCCCAGTGCCTTGCCATTCTGGCACCAGACAGCAGGCAGCCCGCCCGCGACCGACACCCGGACATTCCCTCGATTCATCATTTTGATGAGATCCTGCCGGCACTGCGTCAGCGCCAACCCCTGCCATCCGGCCAGTGAGCCAGCTATACTATGCGTATACGCTCTTCAGGTGAGGAGACATGACGGCAACCACCACTGACGACACCCGCGTAAGACTCGACAAATGGCTGTGGGCAGCACGTTTCTACAAAACCCGCAACCTCGCCAAGCAAGCCATCGAAGGGGGCAAGGTTCACTACAACAGCCAGCGAACCAAACCCGGAAAACTGGTGGAGCCCGGCGCCAAAGTGACCCTGCGGCTGGGCTGGCAGGAATGCATTGTGGTGGTGGACGACATCAGTGACCGGCGCCGGGGCGCCCCCGAAGCCCAGAAGCTCTATCACGAAACCGACGACAGCGTGAAACGCCGGGAAGAACTCTCGTGGCAGCGCAAAACCATGCAGGCGGCGCAGCTACCCCCGGCCAGACGGCCTTCCAAGAAAGACCGACGGGATATACAACGCTTCCGGGAACAGAACGGGCTCTAGCATTCCTGTTTCCCGCCCCAATGATTACCGTTTCCGACTTTAACGCTCAGGAGAAATACCAATGGCATCCCGGGACCAGTTCCAGCGATTTATTTTTGAAGACAGCCAGGTCCGGGGAGCCTGGGTGAAATTGAACGACAGCTACAGTGAAATTGGCAACCAGGCTCCCTACCCCGCGTCCGTGCGGCGCATGCTGGGGGAATCCCTGGTGGCCAGCGTGCTGATGAGCAGCACCCTCAAGTTTGAAGGCACCCTATCCCTGCAAGCCCAGGGCGACGGCCCGCTGCGCACACTGATGGCGGAGTGCAGCCATGATCGTTTCATCCGCGGCCTGGCCCGCTACGACGAACACGCCGTGACCGAGGACTCCCTGAACGCGCTGCTGGGCGAGGGCCGCATGGCCATCACCATCTCCCCGGACAAAGGCCAGCGTTACCAGGGCGTGGTGCCCCGGGAAGAGGAAAGCCTGGCCGGCTGCCTGGAAGAATACTTCGAACGCTCCGAGCAGATCCCCACCAGCTTTTTCCTGTTTGCCGATGAAAACTGTAGCGCCGGCCTGATGCTGCAGAAACTGCCCGGCGACACCGAACAGGACTCCGACCTGTGGGATCGCCTTAACCACCTGGCCAGCACCGTCGAAGCCGAAGAACTACTGACCCTGGACAGCGAAACCGTGCTCCATCGCCTGTTCAACGAAGAAACTGTGCGCCTGTTCGATGCCGAGCCCGTCGCCTTCCGCTGCAGCTGCTCGCGGGAGCGAACGCTGGGCGCCCTGGAATCCATCGGCAAGGAGGAGTGCTACAGTATCCTCGACGAGCAGGGTTCCATCGAAATGGACTGCCAGTTCTGTCATCAACACTATCGCTTCGATAGAAATGATATTGATCACCTTTTCACCGGCCATACGTTACACTGAACACCCGGCTGAACGGCCCGGAAGCCAGTCATAGAGCGGTTTCCGGGGCAGTCGTTTTTTACCGGCGTCTCTGGCATAATAGCGCGCCTGAATTGACCCGATTGCTCAGATTTCCGTCAATTTTTAGGGGGGACGGCCTGAGTAATCACGATCACATCCCGAGGGCGAGGTCGAAGTGAGTAACACTTATAATGATCTGAGTGCAGCACAACTGGTTGAGCTGGCACTGGAAAGACGCGAAGGCCAACTGGCCGCAAATGGTTCCCTGGTGGTCAAAACCGGTGAACGTACAGGCCGGTCCCCGAAAGACCGCTACATCGTCGAAGAGCCCAGTACCTCTGACGATATCCATTGGGGCCCCATCAACCGCCCGTTCGATGCGGACAAGTTTGATGCCCTCTGGGATCGCGTTGAAGCCTACATCGCCGAGAAAGACAGCTTTGTAAGCCAGGTACACGTTGGCTCCGACCCGGAACACTACCTGCCGGTGCGCATGACCACCGAAACCGCCTGGCAGAACCTCTTCGGCCAGAACCTGTTTATTCGCCCTGACAGCTTCAACCCGGCCGACAAGCAGGAGTGGCAGATCCTCAACGCCGCCAATTTTGAGTGCGTGCCCGAGCGCGACGGCACCAACAGCAACGGCTGCGTGATCATCAACTTTGCCAAGCGCAAGGTACTACTGGCAGGCATGCACTACGCCGGCGAAATGAAAAAGGCGATGTTCTCCGTACAGAACTTCCTGCTGCCGGAAAAAGACGTGCTGCCCATGCACTGCTCCGCCAACGTTGGCGAAGACGGCGAAACCTGCCTGTTCTTTGGCCTCTCCGGCACCGGCAAGACCACCCTCTCCGCCGACCCTGATCGCTTCCTGATCGGCGACGACGAGCATGGCTGGGGCCCCGGCACCGTATTCAACATTGAAGGCGGCTGCTACGCCAAGTGCATCGACCTGAGCCAGAAAAACGAACCCATTATCTGGGACGCCATCCGCTTCGGTGCTATCGTTGAGAACGTCACCATCGACCCGGAGACCCGCGAACCGGACTACACCGACGTCTCCCTCACCGAAAACTCCCGCTGCGCCTACCCGCTGGAGCATGTTGAGAAACGCGTTATTGAGAACCGCGCGGGCGAGCCGTCACACATCGTCTTCCTAACCTGCGACATGACCGGCGTGCTGCCGCCCGTGTCCATCCTCAGCAAGGAAGCCGCGGCCTACCACTTCCTGAGTGGCTACACTGCGCTGGTGGGCTCCACCGAAATGGGCTCATCTTCCAAGCTGAAAGCCACCTTCTCCACCTGCTTCGGCGCGCCTTTTTTCCCGCGCCCGGCCGGCGTCTACGCCGAGCTGCTGATGAAGCGCATGGATGAGTTTGGCAGCAAGGTCTTCCTGGTGAACACTGGCTGGACCGGCGGCCCCTACGGCGTGGGTGAGCGTTTCAGCATCCCCACCACCCGTGGCATCATCGCCGCCATTCAGAATGGCGACCTGGACGATACCGAGACCGAGCACCTGCCCACCCTGAACGTGGACGTGCCGGTTGACGTACCGGGCGTGGACAACAACCTGCTGAACCCGCGCAACACCTGGGCCAGCAAGGAAGACTACGACGCCAAGGCCGCTGAGCTGATTGGCCAGTTCGTGGAAAACTTCAAGAAGTTTGATGTTTCCGACGCCATTGTGGAGGCCGGACCGAAAGTGTAAGCCCGCCTCTGCGGAAGAAAGCGCCCTGCTCTTTGAGTACGGCGCTTTTTTTCTTCCTGATCAGGCCCGTCACGTACCACGGCTGCGAAAACTCAGCCCCTCACTCAGGAGTGGGAAAATCGTGCTCTGCGCGCCGCCAGTGCCCACCCCTCACAACTCGAAATTCATAACCACTTCTGGTGCCTGGATGAAATGCCCCTGGAAATAGCGAATGTTTCTCTCCCAGAACCAGGCCACTGCCCTCGCATCCTCCACGCCCGTGGCCACAATCGGCAAGCTGGAACCAAAAATGGCGGTAAGCTGGCGGATCAATTTTTCCAGTTCCGGTGTCTGTTCCGCAGTCGAGCCATATTTTGATCCAAGTTTCACGAAATCGACGGATTGCAGTTCTTTCAGCAAATCAATGGAAGCCTGACTGATATCGATGTGTTCGATAATCAGTCCGCAGTCCATATCATGAAGCAGCTTGAGCACCTGTCTGGCCTTCGCCACATCTTTAAACACGGTTGGGCTGGATAGGGCAAGGTAGATTCGGCGCTTGCCCTTGATGCGCGCGTTGCGCATCTCGCTGCTGACAAATGACATCAGCTTCGCCACGTCTGTCATTGGTGAGGCAAGTTTGATGGCTACCGAGTGACTTGCAACGGCTTTGCCCTCGAGCTTTGAGAGCCCCTCCAATGCGTGCTCTACAACCCAGCGATCCAGATCATAGAGAGATCCATGGCCGCCCTCAGTCAAGTGGGGTAAGAACTGACCGGGTAAATACACGGCGTTGTCCTCGTCCACCAATCTTACGAGCGCCTCAAACAGTATATCTCCGGAATCCATATTCACGATCGGCTGATAGTGCAACTTGAAGGCTTTGGCATCCAGCAGTTCGCGTATACGATCATCCAAATTACTGTGCTCAGAGCGCTCCGGCGGCTGGTGCCACATCAGGCATCCACCGCCCGCTTGCATCGCCTCGCTACAGGCCTGCTCGACTTCCAGTAGCGCTTTGTCTTCATTCACCGCTTCGGTAAGGGGCAACACACCGATGCTGAGGGTAATCGGGATGGGCGGCTCGCTCAGGGCCCACTCCTGACTGTTCAAACGCTGGTGAAAATGCTCAAGGTACGCGCCGGCCTCTGTACCCACGGGAATAATGACCTTGAACAGAAAACTACCGCCCCCCAAAGCACAGCCGGAATCACTCACACCCAACTGGTTGGCAAAGTTCTGCTCCATGCGAGCAGTGAGACTCGCCATAGCGCGGGCTCCGTGCTGAGCGCGCAGATACTCTTCCCGGTCAATGCCCGCCTGCACCAGAAAACAGCCCTGACTGGCCGGCGCCATTTCCAGGTAGGCAATCGAGGTAGCCAGTTCGGTTAGGAAATAGTCGTGGTTTTGCAGTCCCTGGCGTTCGTTGCGCTGGCTCACCAGGTTGATACGCGCTGAAATCAGCTGAGCCTGCGCGAGGTGATGATGAAGCGCGGCCAGAAACCGCTCGTTGTCCAGCGGTTTCTGAAAAAATTCGTTACCCGTCATACTGTACTTCCCAATCTGCTCGGAGACCGCTTGCGAGGCCGACACAAATAGAATGGGAATAGTCATGTACCGGGCATCCTGACGTAGCACCCGTGCCAATTCCAACCCCTGGACCCCGGGCATCTCGTGGTCAAGCACAATGGCGTCCGGCTCGAATTGTTCAATGCGCTCGAGGATTCGCACCGGCTGAGACAGACTTTCAACCTCATAGCCTTGCTCAGCCAGCAGATTTTCGTAGTAGGCGAGTAAATCGCTGTCGTCTTCCACCCAAAGCACACGCGGCCTTGAGCCCGCGTTGGCATTCAGCAATTGCTCGATCTGCTTCTCCAGAACTCCCAGATCCAGGGGTTTGGTGAGATAGCTATCCGCCCCGGCCCGAAGCGCACGCATTCGCGCGACCATATCGCTGCGAGCCGACATCATGATCACCGGTATACTCGCATCCCATCGGTATTTCAGTCGCTCGAGCCAAACGATCCCTTCCAGTGCGCCCTCGGGGAAACTGATGTCCAGCAGAATCAGGTGATGATTGTGGTCGTCCACTTTCCGGCTGTATGTCTCTGGCGTCTCGAAGCTCTCCACTGTATAGCCCAACTGCTCCAGCCAACTCTGCAGAAAATCCGACTGATTACGATCATCTTCAATGACGGCAATGCGATGGTGGCTTTTTGTGGCCGCCCGAACCGTCGTTACCGCTTGGATGGGTGTGGCCGTATGGATTGCTTTCTCAATGGCTCCCTCCAGATTGTCGAGGGACGTCTCGATTGTATGTCGCTCATCCACCGTTACATCCGGTTTGTTCAGCACTTTCTGCAAGTGATCTTCCAGAATCTGGGCTGAGTGGCTGATGTCCGGGAACTGAAAGGTCGTACCACTGCCATACAACTTGTGGGCACACTGCGCCATAGTAGTCAGCGATTTCGAGTCCCAACTGACGTGCTGCAGCCAATGCCAGGACGCATGGAGCTCTTCCAGACGCGCAGGAAGACTTTCAATATATCGCTGCCTCAGCTCTTGGCCCTTTGGCCCCAGGTCGACGCCTGCCATTGTTGAACCTCGCCTGCTATGCATGGATGATATGAGAATGAATCCGGTCTGACGTTGTAGCTATACGTTGGAGTAAACGAGAATCCGATAGCAATGGTTTCAAACATCTCTGAAACTGCCACACCTCGCCGTCAGGCACAATGGGCAGGGAAGAGTAACTCTCGAACCTTAACCGGCCGTTCAGGCCTGGATCGACCGTATAAAATCGCTACTGGAATACCTCGGTATGCCAGGGATTGAATAAGGTTGAAGACTCCACGGCGATAACAATCATCGCTATGCTTTGATCTGGATGGTAGAACAATGCAATCTACGCAGATCCAGACATCTAAATCGTCCTGTCTTGGAATGGAGTCTGTACATGCAGCCAAAAGACGTCGTGAAGCAGTTCATCGCCGATACCCGGGCTCATCGCTTTGATGAGGCAAAAGCGTGGCTGGTTGCCGATGGGTTTGAATATGTGGGGCCGAACATGCATTTCCTCAGTCCGGATGACATGTTGTCCTATCAGTTCGGGATGGCTGCCATCCAGAAAGACCTTGTCCTCCGGCAGCTCAGTGCCGATGGGGAGCACGTATTCGCGGTTCTGGATTACCAGACCCACTTTGAGCCGATTGGGGATGTGCGGCTGGCCGTCTGGTTCCGCGTGCGCAACGATAAGATCCAGACGGTTGAAGCCTTCTACAATGCGGCGGTGGTTGAGAACATGCTGGGAGGCAACCTGCCTTCCGCCAACTGAAAATGGTAGCTGCATCAAAGCTACCTTCTAGGGACGGTAAAAATCATGCACAGAGTTTTGATGGCATGTTTCATTTTTTCGGTAGCTGGATGCAGCAACAAGGCCGTTTACGACAACATCCAGCACAACAACCGACAGGAATGTAATACGGTTCCGCCGGCTCAGTACGAAGAGTGTATGGCGCGCTCCAACAAATCGTACGATGAGTACGAAAGGGAACGGGAAGCCGTCGTCGAGGGAGATTAGGGACATGAAAGAAACTGGAAAGATCAACTATGTTGAACTCCCTTCACGGGACCTTGACGTCACGAAACGGTTCTTTGCCAGCGCGTTTGGCTGGTCGTTTGTAGACTACGGGCCGGAATACGTTGCTATTGAGAATGCCGGGCTGGACGGTGGCTTCTTCAAATCGGATAAGGTCGCCACCACCAGCAACGGAAGTGCCCTGGTAGTCCTCTACAGTACCGACCTGGAAGCCACCCTTGAAAAAGTGACGTCCTCGGGCGGTGCCATCGTGCAGGACATTTTTTCATTTCCGGGCGGTCGCCGTTTTCATTTCTCGGATCCCAATGGCAATGAGTATGCCGTTTGGTCAGAGCCAGTGGTGTAAACAATCTTTAGGAGCCCAAAATGCCAAGGAAGACATTGCGCAATATCAGCTTGCTAGCATTTTTCACCCTCCCTGCCCTGACGTTAGCCGGCCAGCCCACACCTTCAGACTACCTCGGCAGCAAGCCTTTGCTTCTCGAAATCCGCTACTGTGAGTGTCGTGCCACCACCCCTACCGGCGCCCCAGGCGATGTGTTGCCGGAGTTTCTGGATGAGTCGAGGGTTCTAAGGGTGGGAGCAGTCACAACCGAACACAGTAACTTTGTTGCTTCGCGGGCGCTCTCCATGGGATATGAGATCAGCCCGGTGGAAAAGCCCCCTGGTTCGTTTCAGCTCACCTATGCCAGTGAATACACAACCCGTGATGGCAGCCTCTCGGGCCAGGGGACGCTGGTACTGGAAGCAGGCCAATGGTTAAGTCTTTTCGAATCCCATCACCAAACTAAAGCCGGGGCGAAGCATGCCGGTGTTGCGATTCGGCTGGTGGATCAAAGCTCCTCCCAATAGCCCAATAGAGAGAAAAGCAGTCGATGATACGCATTCCTTTTCCCCAGGCACCGGACTACCCGGCAGTTGACCCAGGTTTCGATGGACCAAAGGTGGCGGCGATTCACGGCCTTCTGGGCCATGACCTTATGCAGAAACACCTGCTTCGCATGATGAGGGAGTCCGGCTACCTCGACACAACGATGTACAGCCATTTGCATCCCACGAAAGCCATCGCGGACGATTTAAGCGAAGCAGCTGGCGCCAACCGCAGGATAGCCATCGTCGGCTATAGTCAGGGCGGTTTCGAGGCGATCAAGGTGGCACGTGAACTCGCCAAGCGTGACATCGTTGTCGACCTGGTTGTGACCATCGCAGCGGGTGGCCTGGGCCGAACGTTGCCGGCCCAATGGGGGTTCAACCCCCGCAAGGTGTCGGCCAACGTCTCCAGGTGCCTTAATTTTTTCTCCGAGGGCGACCGGCTTGGGTCCGATGACAAGCCGGAACGCAACTTGGTGGAAGCCAGCCAATCGGGCCAGTACGTTGAGAATATTGTCTTCCCGAAGGACGAACACATATCCCACGTTCGATTGGTCATCTGCTACCCAGAATCGCGAGTGCATCCTACCGTCAGGGCCCGGTTGCTGGATCCGCTGCGAAATGAACTGGCGTCGTTGACCCGCCAGCATCATGTTTCCGGCAGTGCTGAACGCGCCTCAAAGTAATCCGCGGATTTTACCTCTTCGTTCAGGCTGGCGAGTCCCAGCTTTCGAAGCTCTGAGGTTTCCATCGCTTTTTTCATCAGCATACGGCTATTACGCCCAGAGTTGGGGAACACGCTCTGCCCGGCTCGAAGTTCAAGTGTAACGCCACCGTCTGTTTCCGTCGGAAGATTCCGAAGGCGCTGATACATGTCTCTGTGTTTGTCGTCTGCGGGGCTTGTCACAATCAACACAAACGCACTGGTTGAATGGCGCGCCAGGTAGGTTCCTTCATCGATGGCTGTCCTCACACTTCTGGCCAGGGCAGCTATTGCGTCTTCAGCTTGGTTGTCGGGAATCTCCCGATGGTTGGCAACATCCAGGTAGAGCACTGCGAATGCGTGTTTGTCGGTTTCGCTCCTTGCCAGTTCCCTGACCATATGATTCGCCAGGCTGGCCCGGTTAGGCAGTCCCGTGGTCGAATCGTACAGTGCTTTGCGCTCGACACGCCGGGATTCCTCCAGCGCCTGGATTTCAGCGTTCCGGCGCTGTTTGACGTCATTGGCGGAGGCAAAAAGAGCAATCAGGATTAATACGCCACTGAACAGGGCCAGAGGGGCACCCAGCCAATCACCCGATAGCAGATTGTCTGCGGCGGGCATGGCGTTTTCAGGATAGATCATGGCAGCCATGCCAGTGTAGTGCATACCACAGATAGCCACACCCATCGCCAGGGCGGCGCCGAGCTGGAGGGCGGTTCCTTTCAGGCCTTGTATTGACTGCAAGCGGCGGCAAATAAACATGGCCACACCCGAGGCCCCGACCGCAATGACAACGGAAGCACTGAACAGAACCGGGTCGTAGCGCATCCCCGGCTCCATCTCCATGGCCGCCATGCCGACGTAATGCATGGACGTAATGCCGCCGCCCATGAACAGGCTGCCGATAACGATCTGCAGCGCGCCCGCGCGGTCCTTGCCGATGATATGCAGGGCCAGTCCCGAAGCACCCACAGCGGCAACCCAGGAAATCAGGGTAATGGTGAGGTCGTAGCTCATTTCCATCGGCATCACATAGGCCTGCATGCCTACGAAATGCATGACCCAGACCCCGGTTCCCATCGTCAGCGCCCCGAGCGCCAGCCATAGCCTGGCTTTTGCCTGTTCGAGCGTTGCAAGCTGTGCGCCGAAGTAGAGCGCGCTGTACGATGCCAGTACCGCAACCACAAAAGATGCGGCAACCAGGGTGTAATCGTAATATCCCGTCATTCTGAAACCCTTTTCCTGGATGAAGATCGTTCACGATCGGTTTCGCCGGTGGCCAAACTGCCGTGAAATGAGAAATCCATCACAGTTACGGGCTGTGCTGCTCTATCGTTTCAACAACAATGTGAATCTTCGTAAAATGTACAATGACGAAGTCGGCGGATTACCACTGCTCCCGGTCTTCCGCACTTTCCTCAGCCTCTACTTCGGCCTTGCGCTCCTGGATCTTTTTCATCTTTTCGTCAGAGATCTTCATACTGTTGGCGCTGTCCCGCAGCACAAAGAGGCTGCCGACCACCAGGGCCAGCGCGACTATGACAAAAACCCATCCGATAAGTGGCATGGCTTGGCTCCTTCATTGAACCCATTTACCTTATAGTGGACCACACGCCTTCAACCCGACAACCGGATTCCGGAAATTACGATGTCCTTCTCCAGAATTTACAATCAGGCAGCCGCCCGCAAAGGCGGCGAAGTCGAGCTACGCGCCATATTGCCCCGGGTTGCGGCGCCCGGTGAGCTTGAAGCCATGGGTGACGACCACTACCTGTCCGAGGTCACACGGTGCGTCTTCAAGGCCGGTTTCGTGTGGCGAGTGATCGAGAACAAATGGCCGGGATTTGAAGATGCCTTCAAGGGGTTCGTGCCGCTGTACTGGCAGCAGGTTCCGCCAGAAGTGCTGGAGGATCTGGCACAGGATGAACGCATTGTGCGCAACATGCAGAAAATTCGCACGGTGCCTGACAACGCCCGGATGATTGTGGATGGCGCCCGTGAGCACGGTGGCTTTGGAGCCTTCCTGAGCCAGTGGCCTTCGCATGATCAGGTTGGCCTGCTGATGTGGTTCAAACGCCACGGTGCCCGCCTTGGCGGCAACACCGCCCAGTATTTCCTGCGTCGGGTAGGCTGGGATGGGTTTATCCTGTCGTCGGATGTGGCCGCCGGGTTGTACCGGGAGGAACGGCTGGATGCCAGCCCCGGCAGCAAAAAAGCCTTGATGCAGGCACAGCAGGCCTTCAACGACTGGCACAAGGAAACTGGCCTGCCCTACAGCCACCTGTCGCGAATTCTGTCTTACTCAGTGGGAGATTAGATGCGTTCCGCCCTGTTAATGCTCGCCCTTTGGTTGATGACCTCCACGCTTTCTCTGGTCCACGCCAACCCGTTGCTTGAGTCGGTGAAAACCGTGGAGCAGCGCCTGGACGCACGCGTGGGCATCGCCCTCTATGATTCCGGGAGTGGAGAATCCTGGGACTATCACGGCGATGACCGTTTCCCCATCACAAGCACCTTCAAAACCCTGGCCTGTGCGGCGTTGCTGGCAAAGGTGGACAACGGCACTGTTGATCTGGATCGGCGAGTGATCTTCAGCAAGGACGATCTGGTGACCTATTCACCGGTCACTGAGACACGTGCAGAGGAAGAGGCAGGCATGAGTTTGCGGGAGTTGTGTGAAGCGACCATGGCCACCAGCGACAACACCGCCGCCAATCTGGTACTGGGTGCCATTGATGGCCCCGACGGCGTTACCGCGTATGCACGCGATCTGGGCGATACCGTTACGCGGCTGGACCGGACGGAAACCTCACTCAATGAGGCCACGCCGGGTGACCTGCGAGATACCACAAGTCCTAAGGCGATGGTCGCTAACCTCCGCAAATTGGTACTTGGTGAGGCGCTATCCGAAGGTTCCCGGGATACTCTGGTTACGTGGCTCAAAGGCAACCGTGTCAGTGACAACTTGCTCCGGGCTGCGATACCACTGGACTGGAAAATCGGAGACCGTTCTGGAGCCGGCGGCCACGGCTCCCGTTCAATTACTGCCGTGCTGTGGCCACCCCATCGCCCGCCTCTGGTGATCGCGATTTATATAACGCAAACCGGTGCGTCTTTTGATGCACGCAATGGCGCTATCAGAGACCTCGGGGGCGCCATTGTGAAGCACCTCTGACCGCCAGCCCGGAGGCACCATCGGCAACTTCCTGGACGACGTGAAAGTATCGCTCAAGTCTCTGAACCAGGCACCGCTCGCGCCGACGGGGCTTGGCCAGAGCTTTTGCCATCATCGCCCGCCAATGGCAGGATAAGCCTTTCCGTTGTCATGCTGAAGGACGCTATGAATCCCACCATTGAGCTTCTTAAATCACACCGTTCAATCCGCAAGTTCCAGAACCGCAGGATTCCCCGCGAGCTCTTCGAGGAACTGATTCGGGCCGGCCAGAGCGCCGCTACGTCCAGCCATGTGCAGGCCTACTCCATTATCCACGTGGTCGATCCAAAGAACCGTGAGGCCCTGGCCGAGTTGAGTGGTGGCCAACGCTATGTGGCGGAAAGTTCGGATTTTCTGGTGTTCTGCGCGGACATGAAACGGGCCACGGATGCCGCAGAGCGCGCAGGTGCCGAGGTGGTCCGCGGGATGACCGAGCAGTTGCTGGTGGCCAGCATCGATACTGCCCTGGTGGCCCAGAACGTTGCCACCGCAGCGGAATCGGCGGGGCTGGGCCTGTGTTATATCGGGGGCATTCGTAACAACCCAGCGGAAGTCAGCGAATTACTACGTCTGCCGGAGCATGTATATCCGGTGTTCGGTATGTGCCTGGGGTATCCGGACCAGGCTCCGGAGGTGAAACCGAGACTGCCACTGGCGTCCATCCTTAAAGAGGATTATTACCAGGGCGAACGCGATGCGGACCTGGTGGCGGAATTCGACACCACTATGAACACCTATTACCAGGCCCGCACCGGGGGCACCAAGGACACCAACTGGTCGCAACAGCTGAAACCACTGTTTACATCCAAGTTGCGCCCCCACATGCGGGATTTCCTGCGTGGCAAGGGCTTCGAGATGAAGTGATCAGGATCGCCGGGATACTTACACTTACCCCGGAGCACCTACCAGCGAGCGGTAGACATCCACCATCGCCAGGGTAACCGCTGTGCGGCTACGCACGGCCGCATCCCGGGTGGCGGTGAACTCCTGTTCCGCCGTCAGCACCTCGAAATAGCCGATAAACCCTTCTTCATAGCGAGCCCGGGCCAGTTCCACGGCGTGCTCGGCATTATTCATCGCCTGTTCCAGCCGCTCTTCCCGCTGTTGCGCTCGCTGATAGCGCACCAATCGCGTTTCTGCCTCTTCCAGGGCCTCCAGCACCGTTTGCTGGTAGCTGGCCAATGCCGCACGGCTATCGGCCCCTGCCGCCTCGATACGGGCCTTGACCCTGTCGTGGTCCAGGAAGGTCCAGTCAATGCCCAGGGCAACGCGGCGGGTTTCCGCCGGACCGGTGAACAGATCGCTGGTGTCGCCGGCAACGGAACCGATTAGCCCGCTCAGGGTAAAGCGAGGGAACAGGTCGGCGGTGGCCACCCCGATGCGGGCGGTGGAGGCCGCCAGGCGTCGCTCAGCAGCGGCGATATCCGGGCGGCGGCGCAGAACTTCCCCCGGGCTATCCACGGGAATCGTCGGCAGGGTTTCCGGCAGCGCTCCACGAGGTGACAGCGTATCGACAAGCGCCATCGGCGGCTGGCCCGTCAGCACGGCAATGCGGTGCATGGCCCCTCGTATTCCCGCCTGCAGGGTGGGCAATTCGGCCCGGGTCCGTTCCAGTTGGGCACGGGCACGCACCTGATCAAACTCGGTACCACGCCCGGCCTTTACCCGGGCTTCCACGATATCCAGTGACTGCTGCTGCAAAGCCACACTCTGCAGGGCGACCTGAAACTGCTGCTGAAGGCCTCGCAGCTCAAAATAGCTGCTGGCCAACTGGCCCGCGATGGCTACCTGAACGGCACCGAGATCGGCACCGGCTGCCTCCAGTTCCGCCCTTTGGGCCTCCGTCGCACGGCGAAGGCGCCCGAACAGATCCAGCTCCCAACTGGCGGCAACGCCAGCCTGGTAACGCTGCACCCGCTCTGGCCCGGCACCGGGAGGAGATTGCTCAATATCCGCAAGGTACTGTTCGGCGCCAGAGGCGCTGGCCGTGACGCTGGGCCATTGGTCCCGCTCAGCGCCATACAGCAGGGCGGCCGCGCGCTCATAGCGAGCGACGGCGCCTTCCAGGCTGAGGTTGGCGGCCAGGGCATCATCAATCAGGCGTGCCAGCAAAGGATCATCAAATCCCTGCCAGAAACGCTGCTGGTCGGTTCCACCGGCAACCATGGTTCGCCCTTCCGAAAACGCATTCGGTTCCGGTGTCGTCGGGGCCTGGTAATCCGGGCCCACGGCACATCCTGTTAACAGGGTCAGAGCCCCCGTCATGGTGATGACTTTAAGCATGGCTACCTCCTGGCAATGCGTCTTCGCTATCGCCGTCATCGGAAGACAGTGTGGATGTATGATGGCTCTTCAGCGGGTGGCTTCCAGAGAGCTTGCGCAGCGCCACGTAGAACACCGGAGTCAGGAACAGGCCAAACAGGGTGACCCCGATCATGCCGGCAAATACGGCCGTGCCCAGAGCCTCGCGCACCTCGGCACCCGCGCCGGTGGCCAGCACCAGGGGCACAACCGCTGCGGTAAAGGTGATGGAGGTCATGATGATGGGCCGCAGCCGCAACCGGCAGGCTTCCAGCGCCGCCTCCACAATGCTCCGCCCCTGAAGCTCCAGCTCGCGGGCAAATTCCACGATCAGGATGGCGTTCTTGCAGGCCAGGCCAATCAACACCACCAGACCCACCTGGACAAAGATATTGTTGTCCCCGTCGCTAAACCACACGCCGATCAATGCCGAGAGCATGCACATGGGCACGATGAGGATCACCGCCAACGGCAGGGTCCAGCTCTCATAAAGCGCTGCCAAAACCAGGAACACCAGCAGGATGGCAAGCGGGAACACCACCAGCGCGGCATTACCCTGGGTGGCCTGCTGATAGCTCAGGTCAGTCCATTCAAACGCCATTCCGGCAGGCAGCACCTGGTCCGCCAGCGCTGTCAGCGTATCCATGGCCTGGGCCGATGACAGCACCCTTGGGTCCGCCTCCCCGGCGATATCCGCTGCGGGGTAGCCGTTATAACGCAATACCGGGTCCGGTCCGAAGCTCTGGCGAATGTTCACCATCGAGCCGATCGGCACCATCTCGCCCTGGTCGTTACGGGTGCGCAGGCGGGCAATGTCCTCCACGCTGTCGCGGTAGGGGGCGTCTGCCTGGGCGATGACCTGCCAGGTACGGCCAAACCGGTTGAAGTCGTTGACATAGGTGGACCCCAGGTAGGTCTGCAGGGTGTCGAACACTTCAGTCAGGGGCACGCCCTGGGCCTTGGCCTTGAGCCGGTCCACTTCCGCATCCAGTTGCGGCACATTGGCCTGGTAACTGGTGATGGGATACCCCATGCCCGGTGTCTGGCTGATGGCCCCCTGGAACTGGATCACCGCGTTCTGCAGGGCCCCGTAACCGAGATTCCCACGGTCCTCGATGAACAACTGATAGCCGGAGCCATTACCCAAGCCCAGGATCGGCGGTGGCATGAAGGAGAAGGCAAAGCCTTCTTTCAGCCCACTGATTCTCTGGTTGATCTGGGCGTTGATCTCCCCGGCACTGAGACTGCGCTCGTCAAACGGTTTCAGGGGAAAGAACACCACACCGGTGTTGGAGGTGTTGGTGAACTGCAGTGCGTTCAGGCCGGGAAATGCCACGGCGTTGGCCACACCTTCGGTTTCCATGGCGATGTCGGTGACTTTCTGGAGCAATTGATCGGTACGCTCCAGGGAGGCCCCTTCCGGCAGTTTCACGCCCGCCATCAGGTAGAGCTTGTCCTGGATGGGGATGAAGCCCGGCGGCACCGCCTTGAACATCAGCCCGGTACCTGTCAGCAACAGCGCGTATACCACAAACACCGCACCGCGCCGCCGCAGGGAGCTGGACACGCCACCCTGATACTTCTCGGCGCTGGCGTTGAAGAAGCGGTTAAAGGGCCGGAACAGCCAACCAAACAACGCGTCGATCACACGCTGCAGCCGATCCTTGGGGGCGCTGTGAGGTTTCAGCAGCATCGCCGCCAGCGCCGGCGACAGGGTCAGCGAATTGATGGTGGAAATTACCGTGGAAATGGCAATGGTCACCGCAAACTGCCGGTAGAACTGGCCGGTAACCCCGGAGAGGAACGCCATGGGAATGAACACGGCGCACAGCACCAGACCGATCGCAATGATAGGGCCAGAGACCTCCTTCATGGCCTGATGAGCCGCCGCCAGCGGTTTCAGGCCTTCCTCGATGTTACGCTCGACGTTCTCCACCACCACGATGGCGTCGTCCACCACGATGCCAATCGCGAGCACCAGGCCGAACAGCGTCAGGGTATTGATGGAGTAGCCCAACAGGTATAGTGCGCCGAAGGTGCCAATGACCGACACTGGTACCGCCAGCAACGGGATAATCGACGCCCGCCAGGTCTGCAGGAACAGCGTGACCACCAGTACCACCAGCAACACCGCCTCCAGAAGGGTGGCAATGACCGCCTTGATGGAATCGCTGACGAAGATCGTAGTATCGTAAACCGCCTCATACTCCACCCCTTGCGGGAAGCGGGCAGACAGTTCATCCATGGTGGCGATCACTTCGTCGCGGATCTCCAGGGCGTTTGCGCCCGGCGCCTGGAAAACACCCAGGGCCACCGCATCCTTGCCATCCAGTTGCGAGCGCAGGGTGTAGTCACCGGCCCCCATTTCCAACCGGGCCACGTCTTCCAGGCGCAGAATCTCGCCGCTGTCACCGCGCTTGAGCACGATGTCACCAAACTCTTCCACGGTTTCAAGTCGGCCACGGGCGTTGATCAGTGTCAGGAAGTCGCTGTCCGGCACCGGTTCCGCGCCAATCTGGCCGGCAGACACCTGTACGTTCTGTTCACGCATGGCGCGGACGACATCGCTCGCCGTCAAGCCACGGGCCGCAATACGGTCCGGGTCCAGCCAGGCGCGCATGGCGTAATCACCGCCACCGAATATCTGCGCGTCGCCAACACCCTGGATCCGGGCCAGCCGGTCGCGCACATGCAACCGCGCGTAATTACGCAGGTAGAGCGTATCGTAGGTGCCGCTCGGTGATGTCAGGTGCACCACCATCAGGAACGTGGGCGACTGCTTCTGGGTGGTCACGCCCTGCCGCCGCACCTCCTCCGGCAGCCGGGCCTGGGCCTGGCTGACACGGTTTTGCACCCGTACGGTGGCCTCCTCGGCGTCGGTGCCTGGCCGGAAGGTGACGGTCATCTGAAGAACGCCGTCCGAGCCCGCCACGGACTTGAAGTACATCATGTCTTCGACACCACTGATGGCTTCTTCCAGCGGTGTGGCCACGGTTTCGGCAATCTCCTTGGGGTTGGCGCCGGGGTAGACGGTGCGCACGACCACCGACGGAGGCACCACTTCCGGGTACTCGCTGACCGGCAGGTTCGGAATCGAAATCAACCCGATGGCAAAGATGATGATGGACAGCACCGCCGCAAATATCGGCCGGTCGACAAAGAATCGGGAGATATTCATTGCGCCAGCTCCTGGGCGACGGCAACGGCGCCTTCTCCCTGGTCGGATTCTTTCATGGCAACCAGCTGCGGCTTGACTTGCATACCAGCGCCAAACACCTTCTGCACACCATTGATGATCACAAGATCGCCATGGTTGAGACCTTCACGGATCACCTGGAGATCATCCACCTGACGGCCAGTAGTGACCTGCCGGGGCGCAACCCGATCCTGTTCATCCACCACGTAGACGAAACGACGGTCCTGATCGGTCAGCACCGCCTTGCGGTTGACCAGCAGTGCCTGGTCCAGCTCGGCCACGGGCATTTCCACACGGGCAAACTGGCCGGGCTTGATCAGACCGTCCGGGTTGTTGAGCACGGCACGGTACTGCAGGGTGCCGGTCCCCGGATTCAGGTGATTGTCGACGAAATCCAGCTCGCCCTGGTACTGACGGCCATCCTCGCCACCCAGTGAAATGCGCACATCCCTGGGCTGACCATTGGCAAGCAGCTGCTGGCTACTAAACGCCGATTGCTCATCGGCCTCGAAATACACGTGCACCGGGTCTACCGAAACTACCGTGGTGAGCAGGCTCTGGTCGGCGTTCGCCAGGTTGCCCTGGGTCACCAGGGCCCTGCCAGTCCGTCCACTGACAGGTGCAGTTACACGGGTGTACTGCAGGTTCAGCTCGGCGGTATCCAGCGCGGCCTGGGCAGCCTGTACACGGGCCCGGGCGCTCATCAACGCGGTATTGCGCTGATCGTATTCCTCACGGGATATTGCCCGGCTTTCCAGCAGCGTCTTGGCCCGGCCGGCTTCACTTCTGGCCAGATCAAGCTGGCTGTTGGCCAGCGCCAGTTCGGCACTCGCCGCCTGCTTTTGGGCTTCGTACGGACGTGGATCTATCTGGAACAACAGCTCGCCGGCCTGCACCAGTTCGCCTTCCTCAAAGGCCACCTTGTCGATGTAGCCACTGACGCGGGGCCGCAAGTCCACCGTTTCCGGCGATGCCACACGGCCTGTGAATGATTCCCAGAGAGTGACCGGTTCCACGACCACTTCAGCCACATCCACCTCCGGCGGAGGCGGCATGCTTGCAGCTTCATCGCTTTGCGCCTCGCAGCCGGTCAATAAAACAGTGATCGCTACAGCCAGGCCCAGTAAACGGCCAGACCCTCTGAACGGTTTTGCAGTCAGACTTTCCATGGTTTCTCGCTCCGCTATCGGGTTCGCCTTGTGGGCGTTCCCGTTTTTGCCAAGTAATCGGTTGGATCGCTTGTTAAGTCGCTTGGGGTACAACGAATTCGACACGAAGCTTATTTCCTCAAGTTAGCTTGAGGTCAATAACCTTGAATCGAGATGCTGGCTATGGATGACATAGCGCCGGTTTATCGGATCGGGTAATGTTTACCCAACGGGAGCACAACAATATCCAGTGGAAGGCGTAAAGCGGTATCGGGTTACTGCGGGAAGCTTGCCCGATTCTGCCGGCATGGTTTATGCCGGAGAGGCCGGGTTGCCAATTTCTGCGTGGTCATTGCCTGATCCTGCAGAAAATGCCTGAGAACCCGTACAGTTCAGGTTATGAAGGATTATACTGCAGCCAAAGGGAGACCCACCGATGACTGCCAACGTTCCTGAGATTTCCGGAAATCTCACGCTCAATCTGCAGCAACAGCTCGCCCGTGTCGCCAGCCAATGGACGACACACCAGGGCATTCAGGGTTCAGCCATTGATGGCCTGGAGTTGATCCGCTGCGACGAACCTTCCAGCTGTGGTTCCAGTGTCTATGAACCTTCACTGTGTTTCGTGATTCAGGGCACCAAGACCATCCAACTGGGCGACCGCGAGATCACCTACCAGCCACTGACCTACTTGGCCAGTTCGGTGCATCTGCCAGTACTGGGACGAATTATCGATGCCTCCGAGGACCACCCCTATCTGGCGGTAAAGCTCAAGGTAGACCCCCAGGAAGTAGCGGAGCTGGTGCTCGAACTGGGCGACAAGGCTCCCCCGCTACACTCCAACGAATCTTGCCCGGAAGTACAGTGTGGCCTGTGCATGTCGTCGATGGATGAGCGGATGCAGAGTGCGCTCTACCGGCTGCTCAGCCTGCTGGATTCGCCAGGTGATATTCCTATTCTGGCGCCCCTGGCTCGGCGGGAAATCATCTATCGCGCACTGGTTGGCGAAATGGGGTCACGGATGCGCAAGTTTGCCGCCACCGATTCCCAGGCTCACCGCATTTCCACGGTTATCTCGACGTTGAAGGATCATTACGCCGAACCGCTACGAATCAGTGAACTGGCGGAAGCGGCCAATATGAGCGAGTCCACCCTGTACCACAGTTTCAAGCAGGTGACCCGGATGTCGCCACTGCAGTTCCAGAAGAAGCTGCGCCTGCATGAGGCCCGGCGTCTGATGCTGACCGAGGGGCTTGAGGCTGCCACCGCAAGCTATCGGGTGGGTTACGAAAGCCCTTCGCATTTCAGCCGCGAGTACAGCCGCCTGTTCGGTGCGCCACCCAGGGCCGACGTTACGCTTCTGCGTGGCGAACACCGGGCTGCAGAGCCAGTTTGATCCCTCAAACTCAGGCGTAGAACAGCAACGGCACAAAGGCCACCAGTACCAGTGAAATGCCCATGGCAATCAGTGGCATGATGATACGCTCGTGGCGCTGGTAGAAGGTGCCCTCTTCCTGCTGTGCTGCCAGCACTTCCGCTTCCCCGACAACCTGCCGCGTCAGCAGGTGGTTCAGCGCCACCGGCGGGCTTAGATAACCCAGCTCGAAGGCGACCAGGGTTACCATCCAGAAGTGAATCGGATGTATGCCACTGCTGTAGGCGATGGTGGCCACGGTGGCGGTCACCAGGATAACGGCGCCGAAAGCGTCCATGATCATGCCCAACACCACCAGGATCAGCACCATCAACAGCATGGCAGACCAGGCACTGTCGAATGCCTGGGGAAAGGTTCCCATGATATGGGAGCGTTCGATCACTCCGCCGATACTGACCGACAGACCCAGCAGCAGCAACAGCGCGCCGATTTCTGCCGTGGTGTCGTTGGTAGCCGAGCGTAAGCTGCGTTCCAGGCCCTGGTGATTGATCTCGCCACTGGCCCGACCCTTGCGATTTTTCAGGCTGATATGCTCGTACAGCAGGATCGCCAGCATGATCACCGGCAACAACCGAGGGGCGGAGAATTCATCCATCTGCACATCCAGCGCAAAACGGTACAACAGAACCACCGCTGCGATTACCAGCGCATAGGGGATCAGATGTTTCAACGCTGACATCATGGGTAGAAAGGCCGTGGACGCTGGAGCCAGGTTGAACTTGCTCTGACGGTTCACCGTGAGGGCAACGACCGTGAACATGGTCGCGGTGAGCACGAACACCCATATACCCCAGCCAAACAACTCGTCCGTGGTGACTTCCCGGTTCAGGTAGGCAATGACCACCACCAGCAGGCAGGGCCGCAGGACCACACCCATGGACCCGGACATGGCGGTTGCCGCCAGCGCCAGATGACGGCGGGCACCGGCAGCGCGTAGTTCGCTGTAAATAACCGCGCCGGCCGCGATGACAAAGATCCCGGACGCACCAGTGTAGGCAGTGGGCACAGCAGCCACCAGCACCGCTACAACAGCGAGCATTTCAGGCGGCATACGCCAGGGCCGGAAGACATTGAACACCAGGGTGGCCAGGCGCGTCTGCTTCAGCATCATGCCCACCCACACGTACAGCCCGACGTTGAGGAACATGTCGGACAGCTCCATCATTTTGCCCAGATAGATACCGATACCGGAGGCGTGACCAATCAGCGCAAAATAGGTCCCCGATATAAGACACATGACGGTATAGAGAGGCACCGCCAGGAAGGCCTTGTTCAGATCACCGCCTTCCCTCAGGTCGTCCGGCACCCTGACGAGCCGATACAGGCTGGTGAGTGTCAGCGCTGCGAAACCGGTAATCCACAGGTTATGGAGCAGCAGTTCATCGGACGACATGGTGGTGTCGGCGCCAAAACTGGACTGGCGGAAGATCACGCTGGACCCCAGAAGCATGGCATTGGCGACGGTCTGCAGGGTGTGGGAAACCATGTAGTCCAGACGAGTTTCCATGGCCCGCATGGCAATATGGTGGCGAGTCAGGGTGGCGGTCACCGCGCACAGCATTACCAGGATCACCAGTATGTAGCGCTGGGACTCCAGGCCGAAGGCGATCAGGTCGGCCACAAACAGCTCTACTGCCCGGTAGGCTTTTACGCCGGGAGTAAGCTTGTCCTTAAGGTTATCGTAACTCTGATAGCTCTGGCGGCAGTCCGCCACCGAACGTTCAATGGCCAGGCGAACCTCATCCGGGTCTTTTTCCGACTCTCCCAGCAGGGCCGCCATGGGATTGTCGGAGCCCTCTTTCGCCAACTCTTCCTGAACAGCGGCGTCGATGTCCACGTTCGGGTCACAGGTGGGTTGTACCGGGTCGACTCTCAGCTTGTAGTAGCCGCTCCACAATTGCTCGCCGCCACGCAGCATTTGATTGTGGATGTCGCTACTGGTGGAGAACAGCACCACTGACAGCAAAAGCAGACAGGCCGGCAGAGAGGACAACCACTCCAACCCATTACGTCGAAAACCACCCTGGGACATAACAGCTCACTCTGGGAACGTTGATTTACAGCAGATCGTCCAGATCCATGGTTTCCACCGCTTCCTTCTCGTCGTCCCAGAAGGTACCCAGTTGCCCTATGGGCGTCCGGTGCCCGGTATTCTCCATCCACAGTCGATCGGAGATCGCCACAATCATGTCCGTGGCCATCGCATCGACGAAGACCCACTCCTCGTTCGCCGGCGTTTCCTCGATGGCCTGTGCGTGACTACGGATCACATCACGGAGGCGTTCCTCATCACCTTTGTTCTGGGCCGCGATGGCGTGGAACACGTGGCTGATCCTGACACCGGCTTCCTCGCCCTGCGCGTCGGCAATTTCCAGCCGCTCAAAAGGATCCTCGCCCTCTGGCAGTGCGCCAGGAATCATTGACCAGACCGTCGCACGCAGTGCCATGGGAGCCCCCCACCATTTGTCGTTTTCCAGACAACTGGTCGCGCGCGAAACCGTAGAGCCGATGTTCTTGGGGACGCCGATGGACGAGGTGGACTGAATTTCAGCGTTCAGGGCCTGCAAGCCAGACAACAAGCCCGCCATGTAGATGAACTCGCCCAGGTCATCATCGAAATCAGGGCACTCACCCGCATCGGGTTTGCCATAGAAGGCGTTATGGTGTTTCCAGCCCCGATGATAGCGTTTGGCGGCCAGGGAAAGCGCGCGCTTCTGGCGAATCATGGCGTCTTCCGCTTCTTCCGCGTCCATCGCACGCAGGGCGGCCAGGCCATCCAGTTCGTGTTCCCGTGCCTGCTCCTCTGCACAGCCGCCAGCCGACAGGTACAGCATCACCGCCAATTGGTCAGGCTCACTGGTGACCCGACCAAAAGACATCAGCAGGGGCGCGGTAGCCTCACTCATGGCGCAACCCATGGCGAGGTCGTCACTTTCCAGTAGATAGGGCACGGTGTGATTGCGGGAAAAGCCCTGCATCACGTCGCCGGTGGTTTTATAGATCATGTTGTTGACGACACCACAACCACTCAAAACCACACTGGCAAGTACAGCGGCCATTGCGCCACGGAAACGTGTATTGCCCAGGTGAGCCTGACTGGCAGGTTTCTGAATACTCGTCATAACGTTGTACCTTCTACTCTTCTGCGTTTTTGTTGTTCGGAGCGTTTGTTCAGAACCGGAGTGTCACCAGGCCAAAGCCGCACTCACAATCTGTTACGGTTTGTAACCGAATCGGCATTATCGCCGACAACCCCCTGTTTTTATGAGACACATCCCGCAAATGGAAACGGCGTTTCAAATGCATTCCAATTACCGGTTTGCACATTGGCCCGCAAACCGCTATAGCTTTGATCAGCCGACGGTGTCGCATCTGTCGGCCAGTGACCAAAAACGACAAAAAGGAGTACCTGATGCGCAAACCTGAACTTGCCGCCGCCGTTGCGGATAAAACCGGACTGTCCCGGGACAAAGCCAGCGAAGTCATTACCGCTTTTACCGACCAGATCTCCGCCGCCGCGGCCCGTGGCGAAGACACCACTCTGATTGGCTTCGGTACTTTCAACATTCGCAGCCGTGAGGCTCGGGATGGCCGTAATCCTCAAACGGGTGCAACCATCAAGATACCCGCCAGCAAAACTGTCGGCTTCAAGGCAGGCAAGGCACTGAAAGACTCCATCCGTTAAGGCGATCACCGGGGCCCACCCGGGCCCCTTTCATTGTCGGCTCAGGAGGCGCACTCGGAACGGGCACCGTCCACCCGGCAGCGAATCGCCTTCATCAGACTGATCGCACGCTCGTCGTAGACACCATCCTCCAGCAACGACAACCGCACCTTGCGCAGCATCTTGTCGTATTCGGCCACATCTTCTTGTGGCGGATGCATCCAGATGTCGTCGGGGATACCGGCTTCGGCTTCGGCAATGATTTCATAGGCCTCGTTAATACGCTTGATGGCCTGGTCACGCACCATCTGGCCGGCGTCGTCCGGGAAGCGATCGCGGTGGATGATCACCTGGAAGTTCATATAGGCCAGGGCGTACTTGAATACGCCACCGTTCGGGTTCACGCCCTTGTAGAGTTCCAGGGGCGAATAAGCAACCGCCGGAGCGTAGGCCAGGTCAACACTGCCGTTGTTGAATTTGCCAGCAAAATTGGCGGAGTTGGAGCCCACTACAGACGCCCCTACGTGGCGCACCATACGCACGGACGCGGTATCGAAATCCAGCGTGGCAATGCGCTTGCCCTGCAGTTTTTCCACCGAATCGATGGCCCGATCCCGGGTATGGAGATACACCGCACCACCGGGGAATACACCAGCCACTTCGTAGTCACCGTCAATCAGGAACGGGCGTGCCTTTTCCTGGCTGAGGGTGTTGTACAGCAGCCGCATTTCCTCTTCACCGGGCACAGCGCCCATAGCTTCCAGGGTGCCGGTAAACTTGTTGAATTCGCGGGCACGGGTACCGGTGAGCAAAACCGCATCGCACTGCCCGGCCTTGAAGTCCTCGGCCGCGACTTTCTCGTCGGTATAAGCACGCAGGTCCAGCTTGATACCTTCCTTGAGGGCCACCGGCTGGAAGGTTTTGGTAATGGCAAACAGCGGGCCGTTGGCACCGACCGGGTCAAACACACAGAAGCTTCGCTCCATGATGTCTGATTCCGCCTGGACGAACGGCGACAACGCAAGAGTGGCACACAGGGCTGCCACCGCAGTGGCCTTTCGCGGGAGGTTGGCTGATTTCACGGGGATGACTCCTGAATTATTATTGTTGGGCGACGGCACGTCCGCATGTGCACACGTCACCGCGATCCTTCGCCGAGACTATGTCGGCGATGGTAAGAATACGTTGGCACAGGTGCCTGTCTTCAAGGGCTCTCGGGCAAAAAGGTGAGGAACTGTGACGGGCTCGACAGAGGTTACGCAACCTCTGCCACACTTTGCTGATATGAAGCGATATGAAGGCGGGAGCTACAGGTCAGATTGGGGCCAGGCTTGCCGCCCGCCGCATAGGGTCAGACGAACCACGCCTGGGAGGGCCTTTCCTGGCAGCGGCACATGACGTCCAACGGAGCTGAGGCTGCTGTCGTTGGGAACCCAGGTGGCATCGGGGTCAAACACACACAGGTCTGCAACCGCACCCTGCCGGAGCTCGGCAGAACGGCCAATCACCTCAGCCGGGCCGCCAGTCAGCGAGCGGATCAGGCTAGCCATGTCCAGCTCGCCACGTTCGACCAGCAACAACCCCATGGACAGCGTGTTTTCGATGGTGGACAGCCCCGGCTCCGTCGCCGCCAGAGGCGCCTGTTTGGCAGCGGAATCGTGGGGCTGGTGCTGGCTGGTGATGGCGTCGATCACGCCATCCCGCACCCCGCCCAGCAACGCCTGGCGGTCCTTTTCAGAGCGCAGTGGCGGTCGCACGTGATAGCGGCTGTCGAATCCCGACAGGGCGTCCTCGGTGAACATCAACTGGTGCATGGCCACATCGGCGGTCACCGCAATGCCTCGCTTGCGGGCATCAGCCAGCATTTCCACGCTGCGGGCGCAGGAGAGTTGGCCAAGGTGCAGTCGAACCCCGGTTTCCTCCGCCAGCAACAGCATTTCCATAACCGCGGCGGTTTCCGCCACCTCCGGGATACCCAGCAGGCCCAGCCGCGAAGCCACCAGGCCATCGTGGGCGTAGCCGTCCGCCGCCAACGCCTGATTCTCGGGGCTGAACATCACCGTCAGGCCAAACGTCCGGGCGTAAGCCATACAACGGCGCAACACCCTGGCGTTCTTCACCGGGCGGGCACCGTTGCCCAGGGCAATACAACCAGCACCGGCCAGGCCCGCCATGTCACTGAGCAGTTCGCCTTCCAGGCCACGGGTTATTGCACCAACCGGCAATAACCGAACCGAAGAGCGCTTCGCGGCCACGTCCAGGATCAGATTGGTCACCGCGCCGGAGTCGTTGACCGGCGAAGTGTCCGGCGAGGCACACAGGGTTGTGAAGCCGCCATGAGCGGCGGCAAGGCTTTCCGAGGCAATATTGCCTTTCTGGCCATTGCCCGGCTCCCGCAGGTTGCAGCACAGATCCACAAATCCGGGTGTCAGGAGGCAGCCGGTGGCATCAAAGTCGTGGTCGGCAGGTTCATTCCCGGCCGCTTCACCCAGGGCGGAGATACGTCCGTCGCGGACCAGAACGGTGGTTTCGGCGTTGGTGTCGGCCAGGCGGCCACCGATAATCTTAAGGCTGCTCATCCCTGGGCCCTCCCCGCCAGTTTGCGACTGCGCTCGGCCATCTGCCCTCCCATAGCCATGGACATCACCGCCATACGAATGGCGATACCGTTGGTGACCTGATTCAGGATCACGGATTGTGGCCCGTCGGCGACCGCGGACTCGATTTCCACGCCTCGGTTGATCGGCCCCGGGTGCATGACGATGCATTCAGGATGGGCCAGCGCCAACTTCTCCTGGTTCAGGCCGTAGAGCCGGTAAAACTCCCGTTCGCTGGGCAGCAGTGCGCCCTCCATGCGCTCTCTCTGAAGGCGCAGCATGATCACCACGTCCAGATCTTTCATACCCCGGGCCATGTCGTATTCCACGGTGCACCCCAGGCTCTCAACGTCCCTTGGTAGCAGGGTCGCGGGCGCAATGACGCGCACTTCAGCGGCGCCCAGTTCATTCAGGGCACGAATCTGGGAACGGGCCACCCTCGAGTGCAGCACATCACCGACAATCGCCACCTTCAGGCCTTCGAATTCACCCTTGTGCTGGCGAATGGTGAGCATGTCCAGCATGGCCTGGGTTGGGTGGGCGTGGCGGCCGTCGCCCGCGTTAATAATGGCAACTCCAGGGGTAACGCTCTCGGCGATAAAATGGGGGGCACCACTCTGGGAATGGCGCACCACGAACATGTCGCTGGCCATGGCTTCCAGGTTCAACAGTGTGTCCGACAAGGATTCGCCCTTGGACGTTGCGGACGTGTTGATGTCCAGGTTGAGCACGTCGGCCGACAGCCGTTTGGCAGCGAGTTCGAAGGTGCTGCGGGTGCGGGTACTGGACTCGAAGAACAGGTTGACCACGGTGCGCCCCCGCAGCAGTGGCACCTTCTTGATGCTGCGCTCCCCCACTTCGATAAACGAATCCGCGGTGTCCAGGATTTCCGTCAGCAGAGCGCGGTTCAGACCGTCGAGGGTCAGGAAATGGCGTAACTGGCCATCCGCGGTCAGCTGCAGGGAGGTTTGTGAGGGATCGGTTGCCGTCATGGGTCGCCTGTTGATGTTTTGCGTTCGCTGATTAGTGGCCTGTTTCCTGGAGTTCTATGTGCAGTGGGTCCGGCCCCCGCAGTTTGACACGCTGATGCGACTGCAGGGCAAGCACCCGCCCGGTCACATCTGGCTGAACAGGCAACTCCCGAGCGCCCAGATCCACCAACGTGGCGAGGATGATACTCGCCGGCCGGCCATAATCGAAGATTTCGTTCATGGCCGCGCGAATGGTACGGCCGCTCATGATCACGTCATCGATCAGGATAATGTCACGGTCTTCGGTGCTGAACGGCAGGCTGGACGGCTTCACTTTCGGGTTCAGTCCAATGCGGCTGAAGTCGTCGCGATAGAAGGAAATATCCAGTTCCCCCCAGGGTTCCTGCAGGCCCAGGCGCTTACTCATGACATCCGCCAGCCAGACACCGCCGGTGCGAATGCCAATCAGCGCCGGGGAGGTTACGCCACGCTCTTCCAGCTTTTTGCGCAGGCCAGCTTCCAGGTCATCCAGCAGCCGGTCGATTTCAAGCAATGCAGTCATTTAAATCCCCATAGTCAGCAGCCCGGGCCCGGTCAGGACGAACGGGACTCCTGCTGGTGAAACCAGGTTTCCAGAATCAGCACGGCGGCGCGGTCATCGACGCCATCGCGGCCGAAATCACGGCTGCCACCGGACGCCATTACATCGCCCTTGGCCTCAAAGCTGGTGAGACGTTCGTCCACCATCTCAACCTCGACGTGAAAGCGACCGTGCAGGCGTTTGCCAAATTTCCGCGCCCGTGCACACATGTCATTTTCGGTGTCGTCCATGTTCAGGGGCAGGCCGACCAGCACACGGTCCGGCTGCCATTCTTTCAGCAGCCGACCAATCTGTTCCCAGTCGGGAACCCCATCACGGGCCGGCAGCATGGTCAGAGGCTTACCCGTGCCCAGCATTTCCTGACCACTGGCCACACCAATTCGGCGGGTGCCGAAATCAAACGCTATTACCCGCCGGTTTCCAGCCTCAGGCATGGCCCACAAACTCACTGAGCTGGTTGAGGTCAATGCCAATGAGCTTCAGCACGGCCTGATACCGGTCCTCCCAGGGTGTCCTGAACAGGATATCGGCGGTGGCGGGACAGGTCAGCCAGGCGTTGCTGGACAGCTCTTCTTCCAGTTGCCCCTCATTCCAGCCCGCATAACCCAGGCACACCAGGTAATTCTTTGGCCCCCTGCCTGCACCAATGTCAGACAGCACGTCACGGGAGGTGGTCAGCAAGACGTCGTCAGCCACCTGCGCAGTGTTCTGCCAGCCCGCATCCGGGGAATGCAGCACAAACCCGCGCTCGGGCTGAACCGGTCCACCTCCGTATACCGGCACGTCGAGCTCGCCACCCTCCATGTCCAGCTGTTCCAGAATTTCCCCCAGATGGATGTCCAGGGGGTGGTTCACCGTCAGCCCCAGGGCGCCTTCATCCGAATGCTCGCACAGATAGATCACTGCACCGTGGAAACGTGGGTCCTGCAAATAAGGAGACGCCACCAGAAACTGGTGCCGCAGGCTGTGTGGAGAGTGTTTTGATGCTGTCATCCCGATGTCAGCCCCCGCCGTTCGAATACCCAGGTGCGGATAATTTCCAGTTCGTCGACATTCTCGCGCATGTCATCCGGGAAAGGCGCGAAAGGCGCTGCCATTCTCACGATGCGTATTGCTGCATCATCAAGCACGCTACTGCCGGATGATTCGAGTATAGCCAGTTCCTTTATTGTGCCATCCTTCTTCATGGAAACCAGCATCCGCAGAGTGCCATAGATTCCAGCTCGCCTGGCCTCGGTAGGATAGTTGATATTGCCGACACGGGTTACCTTGCTGACCCAATTCTGAACATACCACGCGTTGGTTGATTTCAACGTTGAGGCCGCGGTAACCCTCATGACCCGGGGTTTCTTGGCGTAGGCTCTGCGTTGCTGATCAAATCGCGCCTCCAGACTGGCAATTTCCAGGCTGCGCTCCATCAGGCTTTTCTTTTCCTTCACCGGTAGCGGCTCATCCGATGCTGGTTCCGCCGCTGAAGGCTCCGACACCTGGCGTTCATTCTGAGCCTGTGTCTGCACCACCGGCTGTTCCTGCTCTTGCCTGGGCTCAACACGGGACGGAGGTTCCGGCTGAACTTCGGCGACCTCCGGCTGGCTGACGTCGGAAGGCTGCGGTGTCGTCATTTCCACCGGTTCTTCCTCGGTACCACTGCCTTTCTGGCTGGTCTGGGCCAGAAAATCGGCTTCCTCCGGGTCGGTCTCGTCATCAAACTGGGAGAGCGTGATTTCCATGGTCTGGGCCGAGGAGCGCGGAGGCTCGGGCGCAAAGGTAATACCCAGCACCACGATGGCGTGGAGCGCCAGCGCCATGAAGAGCGTGAACGAAAACCGATCGAAATCGCTGACCTGTACTGCCATTCCTGCTATTTACCCTCGGTTAAACCTGACTGGACGCCATTATTTCAGACGGCGCTCTATGGCATCCAGCAACTGACTGGAAATATCAATGCCATAGGCGGTATCCAGTTCCCGGATGCAGGTGGGACTGGTGACATTGATTTCGGTGAGGTAGTCACCGATGACGTCGATGCCGACAAAAATGAGTCCTTTTTCCTTGAGCACTGGCGCCACACGGTCACAGATTTCGCGATCACGTACCGTGAGTTCACGACCTTCCCCCCGCCCTCCGGCGGCCAGGTTCCCACGATTCTCACCCTGAGAGGGGATGCGCGCCAGCGCGTAGGGGACCGGCTCGCCATCGATCAGCAGGATGCGTTTATCGCCCTGTTTGATCTCGGGTATGTATTTCTGCGCCATGGCCTGGTGGGCGCCATCGTTGGTCAGGGTTTCAATAATAACCCCAAGGTTGTCGTCGTTTTCCTTGATCCGGAAGATGGAGCGCCCGCCCATGCCATCAACCGGTTTCATGATGACATCACCATGCTCGGCGTAGAATTCCTTCAGTCGCTCGGCCGAACGGGTAACGAGCAACGGCGGCGTGCAGTCTTCAAACTGGGCGGCAAACAGCTTTTCGTTACAATCCCGTAGCGTGGACGCCGGATTGACCACCAGGGCACCCTGTTGCTCGGCGATTTCCAGAATGAACGTCGCCATCAGGAACTCCCGGTCCACCGGTGGGTCCTGCCGCATCAGGATAACGTCGAGGTCCCCCAGTGCCCGGTCCTGGGCGCCACCGAAACCGAACCAGTCTTCCGGGTCCATGTGCACGGTCAGGTCACGGGTTCGGGCCCTCGCCTGCCCACCTTTCAAATACAGGTCCGGCAGCTCCATATACTCGATTTCCCAGCCCCGCTTCTGCGCTGCCAGCAACATCGCCAGTGAGCTGTCTTTCTTGAAATGGATCTTCTCGATGGGGTCCATCACGATACCAAGTCGGACTGTCATAATGCCTCGCCAGATAAAAGGTTGAAAACACGAACCGGTCTGCAGAGCGATCCTGGGAAGAGGTGCTATGCTGTGGACACAGATGGTATTGTACCCGAGCCGCGAATGCATCCGGAGAAATCCTGTATCAATTACGTGACTTTCCGGGCAGAAGTACATTTGGTCACAAAGTTATACTTTTTATCCGGCCCCCAATACTCTATAAATAAGCAGGATTTATAGAACATCGTTAATGTTTGTGTTAAAAATCCCGGTTGAAAATAACGACAGTCGCTGAGCGCAAGGCAGTTGGACAATGGATGACAACTTCGAGAATCTGAAGATTATGGTGATCGACGACAGCAAGACTATTCGTCGCACCGCCGAAACCCTTCTTAAAAAAGTCGGTTGCGAAGTCATTACCGCAACAGATGGCTTTGACGCTCTGGCGAAAATTGCCGATTCCCAGCCCAATATCATTTTCGTCGATATCATGATGCCCCGGCTGGACGGCTACCAGACCTGCGCACTGATCAAGAACAATTCCTCTTTCAAAAAGACGCCGGTCATCATGCTCTCCAGTAAAGATGGACTGTTCGACAAGGCCAAAGGCCGGATTGTCGGATCAGACCAGTATCTGACCAAACCGTTCAGCAAGGACGAGCTTCTAAACACGATTCGCCAGTATGTTCCCCAGGCGGAACAATAAAGCTGCTGAAGCAAAGAACTATTGAGGACACCATGGCCCGCATTCTGATTGTTGATGATTCCCCGACCGAGGTTAAGAAAATCTCGACCATTCTGGAAAAGCACAAGCACGACGTGCTGACTGCCGACAACGGAGCCGACGGCGTTGCCAAGGCACGCGCCGAAACACCAGATCTGGTCCTGATGGACGTCGTTATGCCCGGCCTGAACGGCTTCCAGGCAACTCGTCAATTGACCCGCGCCCCGGAAACCGCTTCCATCCCGGTGGTGATTGTCACCACCAAGGACCAGGAAACGGACCGCGTATGGGGAACACGTCAGGGTGCAAAGGGTTACCTCGTAAAACCCGTCGTTGAAGACGATCTGATCAAAACAATCAATAGTCTGATTGCCTGATCCCCAACCGTGGAGTAAGCATGTCCGCCCAGGCCGCCCCTTTTGCCGTTCTGACGGATATCGCCCGACGCAGCCGCGCCATGGCTGCCGGCCTGCCGGAACAACAGGAAGCCGTTGAACTCTGGAACGGAATCGGCTTTGTTCTGGCGGGTGAGCGTTACGTAGCGCCCATGGGTGAAGTCACTGAAATTCTCCATGTTCCCCGCTATACCCATATACCGGGTGTTCATCCGTTTATGATGGGTGCCGCCAACGTACGTGGCCGCCTCCTGCCACTGGTCGACCTTGCCGGTTTTTTTGAAGTTCCCCGTTCTTCACGCAGCACTCGCGAACGCCGGGTACTGGTTGTCGAGCAGGGCGACGTATTCAGTGGCCTGGTGGTCGACAGCGTCTCAGGTATGCAGTATTTCGCAGTGGACAGCTTCGTGGCATCGCCACAGGATGTGCCTGCAAGCGTTCAGCCGTTTGTGAATGGCGGCTACGAGCGTAACGAGGAAGTCTGGAAAGTGTTTTCCGCCGCCGAGCTTCTCGGCGACGAACGCTTCCTGGATTTAGCGCAATGGTAAGGGTGGTGACATTGGCAGGAACATCTTCCCGCCTGCCCAACGCCCGCAGAAACAAACTTGCCACTATTACGAAGAGGCCGGGAGCCAGAAAATGAAAAATAGAGCCGGAAGACTCAGTATGGGACAGGGAGGCAACAAACTGGTTGCCGGCCTGATTGCCGCGCTGATTGCATTGACCGTCCTGCTCGTTGCGGTGCTGTTCATTATCAATCGGGACAGCCAGAACGATCAGGAATACATCGCTCACTCAGCCGAACTGCGGGTGCTGTCCCAGGAAATCGCGAAGAACGCGACGGAAGCCGCCGGTGGCACGGCATCAGCGTTCGACGCACTACGGCGCTCCCGTGACGAGTTCGAACAGCTGTGGGGTTATGTAGTAGACGGTAATCCGGAAACCGGCCTGCCCCCGAGCGAGGTTGCACAGAACAGCAACGTGCAGGCGACCTGGGAGTCAGTTCGTGACAACGCCGACAGCATCCTGTCCACCCAGGACGCAGTACTCGGCCTCCACGAAGTAGCGCGGACGCTGAACGAAACCATCCCGCAGCTGCAGGTGGAATACGACGACATCGTTCAGATCCTGCTGGACAACGATGCGCCCGCCGAACAGATCGCCCTCGCTCAGCGCCAGTCACTGCTGGCGGAGCGGATCGTTCGCTCGGTCAACAACGTTCTCTCCGGTGACGAAGACGCGGTTATCGCCGCCGACCGGTTCGGCCGCGACGCCAGCCTGTTCGGCCGGGTTCTTGACGGCCAGGTCAATGGCAACCCGGCCATGGGCATCTCCCAGGTGAACGATGAAGATGCCATCTACGGCCTGGAAGCCGTTGGCGAACTGTTCGAATTCGTTTCCCAGAACGTAGACGCCATCCTTGAAGCCTCTCCCGACCTCTTCAAGGTGCGTACTGCGGCCAGCGACATCTTCCAGAACTCACAGGTTCTGCTGGACGAACTATCGGTTCTGTCCGAGACATTCACCGGCCAGGCCGGATCCCGTTTCGTCAGCCCGACACTGGCTTTCATCATCCTGGCCGCGATGGTCGGTATCGTTGTGATGATCGGCGTGGTGCTCTACCGCGAAGCCCAGGAGCGCCTGGCAACAACCCAGGAGCAGAACGAGCAGAACCAGAACGCGATCCTGCGACTGCTGGACGAACTCGCCGACCTGGCGGATGGTGACTTGACCACGGAGGCCACGGTTACCGAGGACTTTACCGGCGCCATCGCCGACTCCATCAACTACGCGATCGACCAGATGCGCGGACTGGTACAGGCGATTCGTGGCACTGCGGTACGGGTAGCGTCAGCGGCTCAGGAAACCCAGGCCACAGCGATGCACCTGGCGGATGCTTCCGAGCACCAGGCCCAGGAAATTGCCGGCGCCTCCGCCGCCGTGAACGAGATGGCGGTGTCCATCGACCAGGTATCCTCCAACGCGGCTGAATCCTCTGCGGTTGCGGAGCGGTCGGTTGCGATCGCGAAGAAAGGCGCGGAAGTGGTACAGAACACCATCCGCGGCATGGACAACATCCGTGAGCAGATTCAGGAAACCTCTAAACGGATCAAGCGTCTGGGTGAATCTTCCCAGGAAATCGGTGACATCGTATCCCTGATCAACGACATCGCCGACCAGACCAACATCCTGTCCCTGAACGCTGCGATCCAGGCCTCCATGGCCGGTGACGCAGGCCGGGGCTTCGCGGTCGTTGCGGACGAAGTTCAGCGACTGGCGGAACGTTCCTCTGCGGCAACCAAGCAGATTGAAGCGCTGGTTAAGACGATCCAGTCGGATACCAACGAAGCCGTTATCTCCATGGAACACACCACCGCCGAGGTGGTCCGTGGTGCCCGCCTGGCACAGGACGCGGGTATCGCCCTCGAGGAAATCGAGAACGTATCCATGTCTCTGGCGGAATTGATCCAGAACATCTCCAACGCAGCACGTCAGCAGTCGTCTTCTGCTGCGCACATTTCCAACACCATGAACGTCATCCAGGAAATTACCTCGCAGACGTCCTCCGGTACCAACGCGACCGCGAAGTCTATCGGTAACCTGGCAGAGATGGCGTCTGAACTGCGGTCCTCTGTTGCGGGCTTCACACTGCCCGAGGAAGAGTCGGCCGACCAGGAAGAAGAGGAAGACAGCGACGTACCGGTGGTGAGCTGACAACCGCTCCGAGGCTGCTGACAGTTTATGGCTGAAACACGCAACCATCTGTCACCCGCCAAAGGCATCTGGTCACTGCGCCGACTTCCCGACATGGATGAGGCGCAGTTCAACCAGTGGCAGACACTGCTTGAGCATCGTACCGGCATCATCCTGTCTTCCGGGCGCAAATCGTTTCTCGAGACCAACCTCGGGATCCGCATGCGGGAGATTGGTTGCAGTAGCTATCAGGCCTACTACGAAATGATCGTATCTGGCCCGGACGCTGTTATTGAGTGGTCCACCCTGGTGGATCGGCTGACGGTTCAGGAAACCCGGTTTTTCCGGGATTCAGATGCCTTTCGCCTGGTGTCTGACTACGTGCTTACCCGGCCCCGGGAGGCGCTGAAACGGCGCCCTATGGAGGTCTGGAGTGTCGGATGTTCCACCGGCGAGGAGCCTTACACGCTGGCCATGCTGTTGAACGAATGCATGGAAGGGTTATCGCTTCAGCCGCTGTTCGGTGTCACTGGCTCTGACATCAGCAAACCGGCCATCGACAAGGCCCAGTCCGGCCTGTTCAGTGCCCGCAAGCTGATGGCAATGAATGACGCGATGAAGGCCCGGTATTTCCGGCCGGCGGAGCGGAACAACGTCGAGATTGTAGAAAGCATCCGGGAGCGGGTGTGTTTTACCCGGCTGAATGTGCTGGACTTGAAACACGCTCCGATGCACGGAATGAACATTATCTTCTGCCAGAATCTGCTGATTTATTTCCGGCGCTGGCGCCGGCGGGAAATCGTGAAAAGACTTGCAGAGCGGCTGGCGCCCGGGGGGTTGCTGGTCCTGGGCCAAGGGGAGTTGACCGACTGGCAGCCCCCTGGCTTACAGAGGGTACCCTCGGAACATGTGCTGGCGTGGATCAAGCGCCAGACTGACGAAGAATAACCGGAGTGGTTATGGGCAATCACCATGACAGCATCGCCCTGGACTGGGTTCGGGGCGAAATACAGGATACGTTGACCCAAGGTCAGCACGCACTGGAAGCGTATGTCGAGAATCGTGACGACACTGCGCGCCTGCGCTTCTGCCTGAACTATCTCCACCAGGTTCACGGTACCCTGCAGATGGTTGAGCTTTATGGCGCCGCCCTGCTGACCGAGGAAATGGAGAAACTGACCCAGGCGGTCCTGAATGAAACCGTCACCAGTGTGGACGATGCCGTCGATGTGCTTATGCAGGCCATCCTGCAACTGCCCCAGTACCTGGAGCATCTGACCAGTAGCAAAGACGATTTCCCGATGGTGCTGCTGCCATTGCTGAACGATCTCCGCGCTGCACGGGGCGAGTCTCTGCTGTCCGATACATCGCTGTTCAAACCTGACCTGTCGCCCTCGCGGGCAACGGCTGCCGCCAATGTTTCCCAGCGTCTTCAAGATCCGAAGGTACTTGGACATATCCGCAAACTGCGCCAGATGTATCAGTTCGCCCTTGCTGGCGTGGTCCGTGAGGCCGACCTGGACGCGCACTTTGACTACATGCAGAAGGTCATCCAGCGGCTGATCCGCCTGTGCCAGAAAACGCCCCGGGGCGAACTCTGGAAAGCGGCCGGAGCATTCGTGGAGACTCTCCAGCAGCATGCGAACCCCGTCAACACCGCAGTGAAGTCTCTGCTGCGCGAGCTGGACGCCGAAATCCGCCGCCTCACTGACGAACATGTTGATATCCTGCAACAGGCCGTTCCAGAAGCGCTGCTGAAACACCTGCTTTACTACGTGGCTCGTGCCCGCGACCTCGACACGCCCCACGTAAAGGAACTGCGCGACAGTTACCAGCTCGACCAGGCCTTGCCCTCCGACGATGATGTGGACGCCGCCAAGAGCCGGGTTTCTGGCCCTGGCCGTGACGCGATCCATTCGGTGGTCAGCGCCCTCAATGAGGAATTGGCCAAGCTCAAGGACCAGCTCGATCTGTTTGTGCGCTCCGAGCTACGCCAGAACGATGAACTGGAAGAACTGCTTCCAGGCCTGCGCCAAGTCGCCAATACTCTGGCCGTATTGGGCCTTGGGATACCCCGGAAAGTCATTACCGAACAGATCGAACTGGTGGAAAAGCTCGCCAACCAGTCCGATTCCGTGGATGACGGCACCCTGATGGATATTGCCGGTGCCCTGCTTTATGTCGAAGCCAGCCTGGCTGGCCTCGACGGCGACCGACAGTCGGAATCGGATGTCACTGGTGACGACACCCAAACCATCAACCTTGGTTCCCGCGAACTGGGTGAAGCCAGCAGCGCTCTGCTGCGGGAGTCCCGCAATACGCTGGAGCAGGTGAAAACGGCCATCGTCAATTTCATCGCTTCCCAATGGGAAACCGGTGAAATTGAACACGTTCCCGGCCTACTGCACAGCATCCGTGGTGGCCTGAGCCTGATTCCCCTTGATCGCGTGGCCGACATGCTCGCCTCGGCCGAACGTTACATCACCGACGTACTGTTGGGGGGCAAGCAGGTTCCGGACTGGAAACAGCTCGATACACTGGCCGACGCCATTACCAGTATTGAATACTATCTGGAGCGGCTTGCCGAGGGCATAAGCGACAACGAGAGTGTGCTCGGGGTTGCCGAGGCCAGCCTGAACTCCCTCGGCTTTCCGGTTGGCGAAGAGCCCACCTGGAAACATCCGACCGCCGACGAAGTACCGGTTGTTGACGCGGAAGTACCCGTCGAGTCGGTCGAAGCCGAATCCAAGAGCTCTGATAAAGAACTGTTGGATGACGAAATCCTCGGCATTTTTATCGAGGAAGCCGAAGAAGTTCTGGAAACGATCAACGAATTCTATCCTCGCCTGCGTCAGAACCACGATGATCGCGACGCACTGACTGAAGTCCGCCGCGCGTTCCACACTCTTAAGGGCAGTGGCCGGCTCGTGGGCGCAACCAGCATCGGTGAGCTGGCCTGGTCCGTGGAGAACCTGCTCAACCGGGTGATCGACCAAACGCTCCGGCCCACCGACGACATGTTCGGTTTGATTGATGACGTCAACAGCCGAATTCCCTCGCTGATCAACGACTTCCGCGACGGACAGGCCGATGGCGAGGTTGCCGAGCTGATTGAACGCGCTGAAGCTCTGTCTACCACGCGAAAAACCGACATCGACAGCGTATCGGAAGAAACCGGTGCAGTGGATGAAGAGCTACCCGTAATCGACGGTGGCAGCGACGGCGAAGCCGCCCATGCCGGGCAACAGTCCATACCAGAGGCTGAGTTCGGGGATGACCTGATCGACGATGAAATCCTCGAAATATTCATTGAAGAAGCCGGCGAGGTGCTGGACACCATTCGCGAATACCTTCCAATGCTCCTGCGTCAGCACGATGACCGCACGGCGCTCTCGGAAGTCCGGCGCGCGTTCCATACTCTTAAAGGAAGCGGTCGGATGGTTGGTGCGCTGGTTGTCGGCGAACTGGCCTGGTCTGTCGAGAACATGCTGAACCGCGTGATTGACGGCAGTATTTTCATGAATGACGACATCGCGGCGATGCTGGACGACGCTACTGCAGCCCTGCCCGAGTTGGTTGACGATTTCGAGAAACGCCAGTCCCCCTCCCGCGACACATCGAGCATGGAAGCACGCGCCAATGCCCTGGCAAACGGCGAAATTCCAGATACCAGCACCATGCCTCCGTCTGAGCCACAGTCAGAAACCGTGAGCGGCGAAGCCGAGCCAGAATTGACAGCTGCAGAAGAGGATGCCGTCGTCGATCCAGTGCTGCTGGATATTTTCGAGAGCGAGACCGAAACCCACCTGCAAACCCTGCAGGACTTCCTCTACGCCGCGGGCAACAAAGCGAGCGTTGCCTATACCGACGACCTGTCACGCGCGCTTCATACCCTTAAGGGCAGTGCGCACACCGCCGGTATCGCACCCATTGCGACAGTAATTACGCCTCTGGAACGCTTCGTCAAGGAAGCCCGGGCACGGAATAAACGTGCCGATCGCGACGTTATAAGCCTGATTGGCGATACCTGTCATTTCCTGACTCAGGGCCTTGGCCAGATCCGGGAGAATCCCCAGGCTGACCTACCGGGCACCGAAACCTTCCTGGCAAAACTGGAACAGGTCAGCAATGCCACCCTTCGTGGCGATGGCTCCCGGACCGACGATCCGGAAGAGAATGCCCGCCCACAACTGGTTCAATTGTTCCTGAATGAAGGCCTGGATATCCTGCTGGATGCCGACCGGATTCTTGACGAGTGGGCGGAAAACCCCGAAGCAACCTCCGCCCTGGAAACGCTGCGCAGGGAATTGCACCAACTCACCGAAGGCGCACAGGACGCCGGGCTGGGCGACGTTGCCGAACTGTCGGGTGCCCTTAAACAGGTTTACGAGCGCGCTTCAAACCCCGATTTCGTTCCCGATTCACCTTTCTTCGATAGTGTACGCGCAGGCCATGAGCACCTGATCAACATGATGGATCAGGTAGCGGCCGGGCTTGCGACCGAGGCCAACGCCGATCTGATTGCCAACCTGGAAATATTGGCTCCCCAGACGCCCGCAGACAATGGCCCGGATGCGTTTGAACAGGAGTTCACCGGGGATCTGGAAGAGATCGATCGCAGCCTGGAGGCCGAGGCGGAAGATGCCGCGGAACCCAGTGGTGAGATGCCACCACTGGCGGAAACCGATGAAGATATGGATCAGGAACTGGCGGAGATCTTCCTTGAAGAAGCCCGTGACCTGATCGACAGCACCGCCGACGCCTTGCAAAGCTGGAGCGACAGCACTGAGAACCTGGATCTTTTACGCCTTTTACAACGGGACCTGCATACCCTCAAAGGCGGTGCTCGCCTGGCAGATATTCAGCCGGTGGGTGATCTTTCCCATGAGTTGGAGAACCTGTTTGAAGGACTGACCGAGCAACGGCTTGCCGTTACCGGAGAGCTTTCCGACCTGTTATTCCGCTCTCATGACCGACTGGCTGGCATGGTCGATGCTCTCGAGCAACAGGAACCACCGCGCCCGGCGCCGGACCTGATCAGTGAAATCCATGCCTACATGGACAGCGCCACGGGCTCCAGGCCAGTGACCGATGTCAGACAGCAGGACGCTGAACCGGAAGACGATGACGAGATTCCGCTGGCCGAACTGGAAGAGGATGAGACCGAAGAGCCAGAAACCACGGCGGAGGAACCTGAAGAGGAACATGCCACCGACCTGTCTCACCTGGATCCGGAACTGATCGGCATCTTCCTGGAAGAAGCCTACGACCTGATCAACTCCACCGGCAGCGCGTTACATACCTGGAGTGAGGACATCAACAATCGCGACGTGGCGGCGGAGCTGCAACGCGATGTGCACACCCTCAAAGGCGGTGCCCGCATGGCAGGCGTCGATGCCATTGGCGACCTGACCCATGTTCTTGAAGATTTGTTCGAGAAGGTCGCCGAAGGCCAGCTTGACGCCAGCAACGACATGAACGACCTGCTATTTGCCTGCCACGACCGGTTGGCACAAATGGTTGAACAGGTTGCCACCCAGAAACCCTGCCCGCCGGCAACAGAACTGGTGGCCAAGGTCGAAGCCATCCTCTCTGGCAAGCCACAACCATCCGCGGAACTTGAAGAACCTGCGGAAGAACCGGAAACTGTCGACGAGGCACCCGCAGCCGACGAACAACCGGCATCGGTCACAGACGCTATTGCAGAGGCCTCCGACGATGACCTGGTTGGCATCTTCCTCGACGAGGGCCTGGAGATTCACGAAGCAATCGGCGAATGCCTGGCCCAGTGGCGCGAAGAGCCCGAAGAGCTGGCTGGCGTTACCCAGTTGCAGCAGGAGCTGCATACACTCAAAGGCGGCGCTCGCCTGTCCGATGTCGACCCGATTGCCGATCTGGCCGAGGCCTGGTCTGATGCCCTGGACCCTCTGATCGCCGGTTCCAGCAATCAGTCAATCCTGCTGGAACTCAGTGAACAAGCGCATGGCACTCTGAAAACCATGCTCACCAGTCTGGAAGAGGGCAACAAGCCCGCTTCGGACGTGGTATTGGTTGAAGCACTGAACGACGCCCACAAAGTCTCCGGTGACGAGCTGTCCGCGCCCGCCGCTCAGACTGAACCCTCTGCAGAGGGCGAAACCGTCGATGCCGAAGTCCTGGAGATTTTCCTGGAAGAGGCCGGCGAGATCCTCGATCAGTTGGAGCAGTTACTGGACGACTGGCGTAAGGATGCGGCTAACCATCACTTTAATCAGGAAGCCCAGCGGGCCCTCCACACCCTGAAAGGTGGCGCTCGGCTGTCGCAGCTTGTCGAGCTGGGCGACAAGGCCCACGCGCTGGAAACGCGGCTGATCGACCTGGGCGGTAATACCCCGGGCGACGAGGCCTGGCAAGCCATTACCAGTGACCACGACGCGATTGTGTCGCTGGTGGGCGATATCCGTCAGCGGTTTGAAGACACAGGCGCTGTTCCAGAGCCCACCAAACCGCACGCAAAAACAGAGGAATTGCCGAAAACCCAGGAGCCGGCGGCGGAAGCGCCTGCCAAACCGGAAAAACCAGTCGCACCCGCGCCCAAACCCAACAAGGTTCCTTCCAAGACGCCCGCGAAAGCGGCTGCCGCCCAGCGCGCGCCTCAGGAAACCATCCGGGTCTCCGCGCCGCTGCTGGACGAATTGGTTAACCTGGCCGGTGAAACCAGTATTACCCGTGGTCGACTGGAGCAGCAGACCAGCGATTTCAGCCACAACCTGGACGAAATGGCCGCCACCATCGAGCGTCTGCGCGAGCAGCTGCGCCGGATGGAAATCGAGACCGAAACCCAGATTCTGTTCCGCGCGGAGAAAGAGCACGGCCCGGATTACGGCGACGACTTCGACCCGCTGGAGATGGACCGCTATTCCGCCATCCAGCAGTTGTCACGGGCCCTGACGGAGTCATCGTCTGACCTTGCGGACCTGAGGGAAACCCTGTCTGACCGGGTACGGGATACCGAGACGCTGCTGGTGCAACAATCGCGGATCAACACGGAGCTTCAGGAAGGTCTGATGAAGACCCGGATGATTCCGTTTGCCTCCATGGTGCCCAGACTGCGCCGGATTGTCCGCCAGATCAGCGGCGAGCTCAGCAAGAAAGTCGAGTTTGATGTCCGCAACCCGGAAGGGGAAATGGACCGCAATATCCTCGAGCGCATGATCGCGCCGCTGGAGCACATGTTGCGTAACGCGCTGGACCACGGCATCGAAAAGCCGGCCGACCGTAAGACGGCCGGCAAGCCGGAAACTGGCGAAGTGACGCTGTCGCTGACCCGGGAAGGCGGCGATGTGGTATTGCGGATGATCGACGATGGTGCGGGCATCCCCGCTCAGGTCATTCGCGACAAGGCCATTCGCCAGGGCATGATGGCCAAGGACGAGGACCTGAGCGAGCGGGAAATCCTGCAGTTCATCCTGCAACCCGGTTTCTCCACCGCCCAGGCCGTTACCCAGATTTCCGGCCGTGGCGTGGGCATGGATGTGGTTGCCAGCGAGATCAAGCAGCTAGGCGGCAGCCTGGACATCGACTCCACCGTTGGCAAAGGCACCGTCTTTACCGTTCGATTACCGTTCACAGTATCGGTCAACCGGGCACTGATGGTCTCCACCGGCGAGGATTTCTACGCCATCCCATTGAATACCATCGAAGGCATCGTTCGGGTGAGCACTTACGAGCTTGAGGAATACTACAAGCCCGATGCACCAATGTATGAATACGCTGGCCAACAGTACCGCCTGCAGTATTTGGGCAGCCTGCTTAACAGTGATCACCATCCCAAGCTTCAAGGTCAGGCCCTGCCGCTGCCGGTCATCCTGGTGCGGGGTGCCGAACAGCCCATGGCCCTGCAGGTGGATAGCCTGATGGGTAGCCGCGAAATCGTGGTTAAGTCGCTTGGGCCGCAGTTCAGTACCGTCCGGGGTGTGTCCGGTGCCACCATCCTGGGTGATGGTAACGTGGTGGTGATCCTTGACCTGCCGGCGATGATCCGTTCCGACATCCTCTCCGAGCGCCAGCGCCTGGCAAACCTCGAAAAGGCGAAAGAAGCATCGCGCCACGAGGAACAGTCTACTGTGGTAATGGTGGTCGATGACTCGGTAACAGTGCGCAAGGTAACGTCTCGCCTGTTGGAGCGTAACGGTATGGAGGTGGTCACGGCCAAAGACGGCCTGGATGCGGTCGCCCAACTGCAGGACCACAAGCCGGATATTATCCTGCTCGATATCGAAATGCCCCGGATGGACGGCTTCGAGGTTGCAAGCTTTGTGCGCCACGATGACAACCTGCGGGACACGCCAATCTGCATGATTACCTCCCGTACCGGAGAAAAACACCGCGAGCGAGCGCTGGCCATTGGTGTCAACGAATACCTCGGCAAGCCTTTCCAGGAGACCGAGCTGCTTGACACCATCACGCGGCTGACCAGGAATCAGTGATGACCGGCCAGCCAGGACGGCCAGCGGTCGGTATCGTCTCGGATATTGTCCTTCAGCGCCACCGCCTGCAGGAAGCCTCGTCCAGGTTTGGCCTGGACGTTTGCTTTTCCGGAGACCCGGATCGTCTGCAGGGCTACTCTGAATTCCCGGATGCCAGCCTGTGGTTGATTACTCTGGAAGACGAAGCCGATCACCCGGTGCTGTTTGACCATCTGCTAGAGAACACCGAAGCACCCGTTCTGTTTGGCCTCGACCCTGCTCCAAAACCGGGCACCACTGAGTATTTCCGCTGGGAACGCCGCTTGCTGGACAAGCTGGAGCAGTCCCTGGGGCATCTGGAAAAGCTGGATTCCGCGGCCGCTATTGAAGAGTTGGCCACCGAACAACCACAATCGGAGACCTCTCCCAAACTGCCTCACTGGATCCAGCCGGCCTCAGCAGACCTGCCGGCTGAGGAGGTCTGGATTCTAGGGGCGTCACTGGGCGGCCCGGCCGCGGTGAAAACCTTCCTGGACAACCTGCCATCGGGGTTGCCAGTGGGTTTTATCTATGCCCAACACATCGACAACAACTTCACCGACGTGCTGACTCGCGTGCTGGGCCGTCACGCACACTACCAGCTCAAAGGGGCTGAAACAGGGTATCGTGTTCACAATGGCGACGTTGTGCTGATGCCGGTGGAGCACGAGTGGACTTTGGACGACAGCGGTGCGCTCAAGGAAAGGGAGACGCCCTGGCCCGGCCCCTATGGCCCCTCCATTGACCAGGTACTGCTGAACATCGGCGACCATTACGGTGCCCGATGCCATGCCATTATCTTTTCCGGTATGGGCAACGATGGTGCCATTGCCGCGCCTCTGCTGAAAGCCTATGGTAGCCGCATATGGGTCCAGGAGAGCAGCAGTTGCGGTAACAGTTCCATGCCGGATTCCGTGGCAGCAACCGGATGTTCCGTATACTGTGGTACGCCGGAACAGCTCGCCCGCGAACTCGTCAAAACGATTGAAGAATCCTGCCTGCTCAAAGGCCGGCAAAAAAGGGATTCCGCCTGAGGATATGAGTGATGAACGATAACAGCCAAACCCTGCCCTGCGTCATGATACCGATGAGCGAGAAGCAATTGCTGCTGCCTAACGTGTCGATTGCGGAAGTGGTGGACTTCGCCAACTCCGACCCCGCTGCGCATTCGCCTGAGTGGCTGGTGGGCGAGCTTGATTGGCGAGGCCTGAACTTGCCGGTGATCTCCTACGATGCCGCAAATGGCGGCAGGCTGACCGTGCCCGGTGGCAATCGGGGCCGAATCGTCATACTGAACACCATCGGTGATCACCATAACTCGGTCCCCTTTATGGCGCTGGTCACCCAGGGTATCCCCAGCCAGACGCGCCTGACCGAAGATCAGTTGAAGAAGATTGACGGCGACACCGGCCCCGCCGACCTGATGGCGGTTGAAGTCGAAGGCGAAACCGCCTTCATTCCCGACCTCGGCTACCTTGAGTCATTAGCGCTGGAGGCTTCCCGCTAGCACTCACCGGCGATCAACACTCCCATCATACCTGGCACTGTCTTTTGCTAATGTTATAATGTTGCAAATTCCACAGGACAGTGCCCATGTCACCCAGCGCTCTTCCCTATCGACCGCACAATCATGACGCCTGTGTCGCCCAGGCTCTGACAGAGGCCCGAACCATCTGTCAGCAACACAATGCCCGCCTGACACCCACCCGAGAGCGAGTGTTGGAACTGATCTGGCAATCCCACAAGCCACTTGGCGCCTACGACGTGCTTGCCGTGCTGGCGACAGATGGTCATAACGCCGCGCCCCCCACGGTGTACCGCGCACTGGATTTTCTACAGCAGCATGGCCTTGTTCACCGGATTGCGTCACTGAACGCATTCGTCGGCTGCACTCACACGGATAAAAACCACCATGGGTTGTTCCTGATCTGCCGTTGTTGCGGCAACGTGCTGGAACTGACGGCGCCCGGCGTGTCCGATGCCGTCAAGAACGCTGCGGCGGACGAGGCTTTCCAGCCGGACAATATGACCATCGAGGTATCCGGCACTTGCCCCGGCTGCGCATCGGACACTGCCCATGACTGATGCCTTGGTAGAGCTACACCAACTAACCGTCAATTTCGATGACCGTCCCGTGGTGGACCATGTAGACCTACGGGTTCAGCGCGGGGATATCATCACCATTATCGGCCCCAATGGCGCCGGAAAGACCACACTGATCAAGGCGATACTGGGCATCCAGCCAGTTTCGGACGGCACCCTGACCATCGCCCCCAGGCTCACCATCGGTTACGTGCCCCAGCACCTGACACTGGAGACAACACTGCCACTCAGCGTAAAGCGGTTCATGCTGCTCAGTGGCCGATCACACCAGGAGTGCGTTGAAGCGCTGACCAAGACCGGTGTGGAACATTTGCTCGACGCCTCGGTTCATCGATTGTCCGGTGGCGAAAAGCAGCGATTGCTGCTCGCGAGGGCGCTGGCTCGCAGGCCAGATCTACTGGTTCTGGACGAACCGGCCCAGGGCGTGGACATCAATGGCCAGGCCTCGCTCTATGAGCTGATCCGTAGCCTGCGGGACGAACTGAACTGCGGCGTGATCATGATCTCCCATGATCTGCACCTGGTCATGGCTGCCACTGACAAGGTTATCTGCCTGAACCAGCATGTCTGCTGCAGCGGGTATCCGGCGGATATCTCCCACGATCCCGCCTTTATCGAAACCTTCGGTCGTCCGGTGGCAGAAAGCCTCGCGGTATACCATCACCACCACAACCACAGCCACGACCTTCATGGCGATGTGGTGTCCGCTGACCACGACGACCACGCGGAGTGCTCCCATGCCCATCATTGATGCCGTGCTCGGCGACTTTTTCTGGCGGGCGCTGATTGGCGGTCTCGGTGTCGCCCTGATCGCCGGTCCGCTAGGCTGCTTCGTGGTGTGGCGGCGGATGGCCTATTTCGGCGACACTCTGGCGCACTCGGCATTGCTGGGCATTGCCCTGAGTTTTTTGATCAGTGTTCCGCTGAATGTGGGGGTTATCGTGACCTGCGTGGTCCTGGCGATTGCCCTGGTGCTGTTCTCTCGCAGCAAGACTCTGGCCACCGATACCCTGCTGGGCATCCTCGCCCATAGTGCCCTGGCCATCGGCCTGGTCACACTTAGCTTCATGCCCGACATTCGAGTGGATCTGACGGGCCTGTTGTTTGGGGACCTGCTGGCCATGAGCCGAAACGACCTGTTGTGGATATACGGCGGTGCCATCCTGATTCTGGCGTTATTGACTGTGCTCTGGCGCGGTCTGCTGATGAGCACCATTCACGAGGAACTGGCGCGGGTTGAGGGCATACCGGTTGAACGTCTGCGGCTGGTGCTGATGCTGATGTTTTCCATCGTGATAGCAGTGGCCATGAAGATTGTCGGGGTCCTGCTGATCACCGCATTACTGATCATTCCGGCTGCCACCGCCAGACGATTGGCCGGCAACCCCGAACATATGGTGGTCCTGGCCATGCTGTTCGGTTTTATCGCCGTCAGTGGTGGGCTTACGATGTCTTGGCACCTGGATACACCGGCCGGCCCCTCGGTGGTGGTGACGGGTTTTGCCGTATTCCTGCTGGTGTACGGTTCGGCACGGCAGGTCCAGAGATGACAGTAGAGGATTCCGGAGTAAAGTTTTTCAGGGCGCGAGCAGTGGTCTAAAGTATAGGAACAGGAAGTCCCCCACACGTTCGCCACCGGTTATGGATCAACCTATGGAAAGCCCCCGATTGACAGGGACAGGACACGTTATTGCGTTGCCACACCTGTGGGCGCCCCTGCTGGTATTGTTCGCCGGCCTTGTTGTTACCGGCCTGACGGCGCAGGCGCTCGAAGAGCAATCGCGTTCACTCGCCGAGCAGGTATACCGCAAGCAGCACAACACACTCGTCGCCCGCTTACGTGGGTACGACGAGCTTCCACCGCTCTACACAGACGGCGTTTCGCCAACCAGGACCATCAACCACACTACCCCGGCTGAGCTTTGGCTCACAACCGTATTCAAGGATTCGGTGCCCGGCACGCTCAATTTACGCGTGGATACTCTGGATAGACATACCAAAACCCCGCTGTTCCAGGCTACCCGCGCGGAAAGTCCGGACCGTTCCAAGTCATTGCGCTCTGAAGTCGCAATTGGAGAGTATCGCTGGCTGGTAACCACACTGCCGGATTCCGGATTCCTGGCGCAACCTGCCCACCGCTCGTTCCGTTTTATCTGGCTCGCAGGGCTGGTGATCACGGTGCTGGCGACGGTGGTGGTGGTTTTCCTGTGCCTGCGCATCCGCCGCTGGCAAAGCCACTACCGCAACGTCGAAAAAGTATCCCACGGGTATGAACAACAACTGAACAACATGCAGGTTGAAAAATCGATCCTGCGGCAGGCATTAAATGACAGCGAACAACGCAGCCGGGACCTGGTCGCCCTTTCCGGCGCAACGATCTGTGAGCTGGATGAAAAGGCACTGACCGGATACATTTCACCCCAGGTGGTGGACCTTCTGAAGAGGGCACCGGCGGACCTGGCAGGTACCCCATTCGAGCAATTGGTCGACCCGGCCTACGTGGAAAACTTCCTCAGAACCCTGCAGGCGTCCCGCCAGGAGCGACAAATACAGCGTATCGACCTGAAGCTGTTGGATGCCGACGATCGCCAGGTCTCTGTTACGCTAAGAGTACTGGCGCTGCAGGACACGCTACACGGTTTCAGCGGTTACCGGCTAAGCCTCCAGCCCGGTATTCAGGCACCCTGATCCAGGGTTTTGTGGGTGCCATCGCACAACGGCGGGTTGCCAGTGTGCTTGCAGCCGCAGAACCACACCCATTCTTTCTTTTCGGCCGTGTATTTAACCGGCGTAAATCCTGTTCCCTTGTGGGAGCCGTCGCAGAATGGCTGGCTGTTACTGCGGCCACAGGCGCACCAGAAGTAATTCTTGCCGCCCTCGACCAGCACTGAACACGGCGTGGTTCTGGGAATTTCCGGCTTCTCATCAGTCATTGGTCAGCCCCCGCTTTATTCTTTTGTATTCAAGGGCAGTATAGTCAAAGTGGAGCTTATTGCCTGCGCTCAGCGCTTCCCATCCAGAGGCCGCATGACGTCCTTCAGACGGCCGGATTCCACCAATTCCATGAACTCATCGCCCAACCGGTCGCTTTCGGCAATCGCCTTGCGCCAGGCGCGCTCGCGGCCAGCGTCGTCTCCTATGTAGCGCTCGAAGTCCTTCCGGTCTGGCAGTTTCCTGTTTGGCAGAGATTCCAGGTATTCCGGGGACGGTGACACCAACAGCACATCCTGCAGTCGGGTGGCATCGCCTCGGCGCCAGGGCAGGGTTTTGTCGAACCAGCCTGGAACCACCTTATCTGTGAAGTGGGGATAGAGGATCACCCCAGGCTGTTGGTACGGCAGGTCAAGATGGTAATCCAGCAGGCCGCCATCCCGATATAACCCATCAGGGGCGCCAGGAATGTTACGGACGCCGGACATCACCATGGGTATGGACGCAGACGCGAGTAGCGCTGGCATCAGATTATCGCGGCTCAACGGCACTTCATGGCTGGGGAAATCCACCAGTTTGGCCAGGGGCGCTTTCACTCGCGCATCATGGATGATGCCCCGCTCCATGAACCGGCCCAGATGTCGGCGGCTGACCATGTTGGCACTGATGGCATTCATCAGGCCCAGGCTGAGGCGCCCCCTGGTATCGTGCTCCAGCATGCCGCGGCTGCGAACCACAACAACGTTCAGGCGGTACCAGGGATGATTGAGAATATGGTTCTCATGGCCCCCCAGTAGTTCTTCCAGAAACAACACACTCTTGCGGCTGACTTCCGCCATGCTGACGCCTTTGGAGAAGCGCTGGGATGTGTAGAGGTCCGCCAGCCGGGCCAGCTGCGCCTTGGGGTCATCCGTCGAGGCCACCGCTGCAAATCGCCAACTGCCAATGGAAGAGCCAATCAGCGAGCGCTCTTGTGGCGCCCTGGGCAGAAAGTCCCCAAAGATGGCTTTATCCAGGCCGGAAATACCCAACGCCTTGGGGCCACCCGCCGCGCCCGGGATGACGTGCACGTCGCCCGCCGCGAACGGTTGCTCCCGCAACCGCTCAAAAGCACGGCGGCCGGCGCGTATGGTCAATGCGGGAGAACGGGTGTGTACTGCGCTCATAACGGCTCCTTGTTCCGAGCCCGCCAGTTTAGCGAACTGGACTCCCGGCAGCCAGAGCGCGATTCTCGCCCATTGAAAGGTGTAAAACCAACTACCTTCCCGCGAAGGTCGTGCTAGACTTTGAAAAAGCCTGGATCAAGGAGTGCGGGCCCACCACAAACAGCGGGAGTATGCTGTGAATCCTCTTGCCACTACAGACAACCTGGCCACCAACCCCACCCTCGCAGTACTCGGTTTCAAGCGTCAGATCGTTTATCACCTGCATTTCTGGGCTTTTATTGCCGTCGCTCCATTAGTGATGGTGCAATGGCAAAAGGGCAATGTTTTGTTGGCATTACTTCTGGTTCTGTTTTGCCTGAACGCAGTGGCCGTTATTGCGTTCCTTCGGTTCCGCGGCATCTATTTTCTCCAGGGGCGCCTGTTCCCAACATTGGCGGTGGTCTGCGCTGTGTACTCCACCCTGATCAATGGCCACGCCGGGCTCTACTGGGCTTACCCGGCCGCCGCCGCGCTGTTTTTCTTGCTTCCGTTGAAGGAGGCCACCGCCAGTAATATCGTGTTTTTAGTCAGTATGTCCGTCGTGTCGTTTATCAAGTTTCCGGAAGCGGATTTCTGGCGCATCACCTTTTCCCTCGGTCTGACCTGCCTGTTCGTGATGATCTTCGCCTGGCTGGTGGGCCGTCTGCAGGTCGAACTGACGCGCCTCGCCACCACCGATCCCCTGACTGGTTGTTTCAATCGTTCGCAATTGGCCGACATCCTCAATGGACAGATCCAGATGCGTGAGCGATATGAACGAGTGTCCAGTCTCATACTGCTGGACCTGGATTACTTCAAGATGATTAATGATCGTTGGGGCCATCTGGCCGGTGACAAGGTTCTGCAGGAGCTGACACAGCGGATCAGCAGGCGACTGAGAGAGAGCGACCGCCTGTTCCGTATTGGCGGGGAGGAATTCATGCTGGTACTACCGGAAACCCGCCAGAAGGATGCTGACAAAGTCGCACGGGAATTGCTGACGAGCATCAGTGCACGCCCATTCGTGGAAGGCATACAGATCACGGCCAGCGCGAGTGTGGCGGAAGTGGGCAAGGGTGAAACCTGGTCAGTCTGGTTGAACCGCGCGGATCAGGCACTTTACGAAGCCAAAGCGAGAGGCCGCAACCAAGTGGTCAGCGCCGCCCGAAGGCTGCACGAAGGCTCACCAGAGGACGCTGACCACACGACGTTGGCCACCGACCTGTAACCACAGCAGGGTTACGCCTGCTGCTTGCAGAAGTCCCGCCACGCCCGATATACCTCGCCGGCCGTTTCAAAATGAGGATAGTGACCGACATTGCGAAGACTCACCACATCCGCGTTCGGCACCAACTCCCGGTAACGCCTCGCCATGGCGGAACCGGACACCGGGTCCGCAATTCCTGAGATCAGCCTCATTGGCTGTTCTGCTTCCTGCAGGGCACCCACCCAGCGATTACGGTGGCAACGGCGCTCTTCCATGAAATGGATCAGATTGTGCAGAATTCCCCGGCCATTGTTGTAGGTCAACAGGTACCAGAAATCATCCATATCTTTCCGCGACGGCGGGTTTTCCGGGCCGAACAGGCGCCGGAAGTTGCGTTCGAAGGTACGACGGGTGAGCCCGCGACTGATCAGGCCACCGAGAGGACTGCCCAGGAGTTTCTGGATCAAAAACGGGCTGTGAACTTCCGGAAACAGGGCCCCGTTAAGAAAGCCGACCCGGGCGATGGTGAAAGGCAAAAGCCCTTCCTGATCCCTGGCCAGCAGTTCCTGGGCCACGCTGCAGCCATAATCGTGGGCGAACAGACTAACGCTCTTCAGTCCCAGGCCAGCGATCCAACCTTCGAACATGTCAGCCTGATCTTCGATGCTGTAGTCGTAAAGTGCCGGCTTATCGGAAAAACCGAAGCCCAGCATGTCGAGGGTGAATAAGGTGTGATGTTGCACCAGCATTGGCCACAGCCGGCTCCAGTCCCAGCTGGCCGTTGGAAATCCATGCAGCAGTACCACGGGATCACCCTGGCCCGCCATTCTGCTGAAGATAGCGTGGCCGCCGTAGGAAAACCACTTACCTTCCTGTTGCCACCATTCCAGTGTCGCAGTCCCTGCGCCGGGGGCGGCACCCCGAACTCCCGGTATTACCTGTTCCATTGCGGTTTCCTGAAACCAGCCTGAAATTGAAACTTTAAATCAAACCAACCGCCCTCGCCAGATCTGGTCCGACAATTTGCGAACCTGAGCGTTCCGGGGTGGTCTTTTCACCCTGTGTGGTCGTAAATCTGGAGGACACGGGCAAATTCCCTTAAGCTTTCGCCCTGAACTGACTCATTTAACCGGAAGCGACTATGACCAACAAGCTCGACGACCTGGCCAGCCATTTTCAGCAGATCATTGCAGGCATGGGCGAAAACCCTGATCGCGAGGGACTTCAGGACACCCCCATACGGGCAGCCAAGGCTATGCAGTTCCTGACGCAGGGTTACAAGCAAAGCCTGGATACATTGGTCAATAACGCGGTTTTCGAGTCCGCCATGGATGAAATGGTGGTGATTCAGGACATAGAGCTGTACAGCATGTGTGAGCACCATATGCTGCCGTTTATCGGGAAGTGCCACATTGCCTACCTGCCACAGGGCAAGGTGCTTGGCCTGTCTAAGTTTGCTCGCATTGTCGATATGTACGCCCGTCGCCTGCAGATCCAGGAAAATCTGACCCGCGAGATTGCGGAAGCCGTAGAATCCGTAACCGATGCCAACGGCGTTGCTGTGGTTATCGAAGCCCAACACATGTGCATGATGATGCGTGGTGTGGAGAAGCAAAACTCGAGGATGAAAACATCGGTGATGCTCGGCGCATTTCGCAAGTCACAAGCTACGCGGGCCGAATTCCTCCAACTTCTGAATCAACGGAACTGAGCGCATGACAACTAAGCCAGTTGCTGTGGTCACCGGTGCCGGGCGCAGACTTGGTTACCATATAAGCGACGCCCTGATTCAGCGAGGCTTTCAGGTTGTTGCCCTCTATCGCACCCATACCGTCGATATTGAAGATCTTGTCCGACGTGGTGCGACCGCAATCGCAGTTGATCTCAGTGATCCCGTGTCGCTTCAGGCCGCAATCGACGAAGTTGCGCAACAAACTGCCACTATCAGTTTGTTGATAAACAACGCCTCAGAGTTTGAAGCGGACGCCCCGGACCTAAAGGCGCGGGTCATACAAGCAGCGCGCCTGTTTCAAATCAACTGCACGGCGGCAATACAGTTAATGGATGGGCTCTCGAAACATCTGGAGATGGCTGCCCAGGAACATCAGCGACCGTCTCTGATCGTGAACATAACGGATATATTCACTGAACGACCCAACCCACACTACGCAGCGTATTGCGCATCAAAGGCGGCGCTTGCCAATGCCACTCTCAGCTACGCGGCGCTACTGGCGCCGACCGTCAGGGTGAATGCCATCATGCCGGGCCCCATTGGTTTCCTGCCTCGTCATACCGAAAACCAGAGACAACAGGTGATGTCGGAAACCTTACTGGCCTGCGAGGGTGGATTTGACGCCGTGGTTATTCAATTGTTGGCCTTGCTGGACAACGATTTCATCACTGGCGCACAAATTCCGGTAGATGGTGGTCGGCGTCTTGCCCAGGGAATGGCCGCGCACGGTAATCGTAGACAGGAATGACGCATCAAACCTGTCGTTGAATAAGTCCCGATAGTAACGCTCGCCAATCTGCTGCCCGCTAAAAAATCCGTTGTCACTGTGCTCGAGAATATCGATATCAATGGTTCGGTCCTTGCGGCTACTGAGCGGATCAGAGCGATCACGCCCGAGAGTTTCCTCCAGATGGTTAAAGCTGCTTTTAAGATGCAGCGGGGATTGCGGGCTAAATACAATGACCAGTGCATTGAGAAACGATCGCTCGGTATCAATACCCTCGGGAAACGTGGAAATCACTGGCGAAAGCCACAGTGAGCCATAATCGGCCAGCAATCGGTCAATGGCGATTGCCAAATTCGTCTCGGGCCTGATGTTGCTGCCCAACCCACACAGATACCACATGATCAGGTTATCTCAGCAGTTTTCGGATGTATGCACCAACAAGTACGGTCACGAAGAGCACACCGATCATCGACTCTAGCGTTACCAGTATTGACATGATCCCGGTAGCAGGAGGGGTGGGGCTGCTCCAGTTGCCATAAAAGCTGCTGATAAAACTCTGGAGGCTCAGCATGACCGCCTCACCAGACCCAACGCCCAGTGCCACAAACATGGCTGAAAACATCAAGGATATCATCAACGCTGCCGCCAGAATGTTGCGAAGACGTATCCCCCAGCCAAACATACCACCAAGCAAATAACGGCGTGAGCGACTTGCCTCTTTATAGTGCCGCATATGGAAAAATGCATGATCCTCTTCACGCAAATGCCCTGTGGCAGACATCCAGTTTTTGAACTGCGTGTAGGCTTCTGCCAGGTGGCGGCGATCATCCTCGCCCGGATTACTGACATCGGCCCGCGTCAGCAAACCAAAAGGGGGCGGGGTCATGGCACGACGTCGTTGAGTGGGCCCGTAGATCAGCGAGATCGGATCAAACCACGCCTGGTCAGCATGAAAACGTGTCAGATCCACACTTGGCGTACCCTCCTCTGGCGCTTCCAGTTCCACTATCCAAGCCTGGCCCACCGAGGAGCCGTTCAAACTGCAGCGCCCACGCAAATGGCGCCCCGTTATCTTCAGGCGACGCCCAACCAATGTGTCCCGGATGGCAATACCGGCGTCCTCATTCATCACCTGAATCCGATCCATACACAAATCTGCAACCAACTCGCAATCTTGCACCAGAAGTGTGTTTGTCTCTATGTCGGTAAGCCGTAGGTGTTGCAGGTGAGTACGATGAATCTCGATATCACCAGACACCGTGTAACCAGCGATATGCAACCCGCCATTGAAGCTGTTTTTGCTGAGCTGTTCGGCCTGATAGCTTTGACGGCCGATAAAAACCTGCCCCAGAGAAGGCGACGTATTCACAGGCGCATCATCCTGAATCGCCATCAGTTGAACCGGAGCATCAAAGGTACCGTTGAGTGCCAAGCATCCTGTCAACGTCATCTCGTTAAGCCAGAGCATGTCATCACTGCCACGAGTGCCAAACTCCATCAGCAACGAGCAGGCTTGTAGCCCACGGAAGGAAACCCCTCCCGCACCGCTGAAATCACAACCAAACATCAGTACGCTGCCGTTCAGGTGCCCGGACTTCAAACTGAAATGATTGTCGAATTTGCAGTTCAGGCACCACAGGCTGCCGGCAAACCTGGCACGAATCCAACGAAAGTCTCCCAATACCCGGCAGTTGATCAATACCAGCGATCCAGCCACGTTCATGTCGGATTGTTCAGAGCCATCCAGCACTCTGTTCGCGATGACAACGACGCCATGAAAATCGTCCAGGACGGACAGAAATTCGGCTTCCCCAACAGGCCGCGGTTCGTCTGCTGGTGCTTCACGACCATCGCTGCGCACGGTGATGTCAGGAGGGGCGCATTGAGTCAGCACCTCGCGCACCACCAGGGTCTCTCCGTCCCGGCGATCCTTCCCCAGGCGCACCTCGAACCCTTGGCCAACGGCCACTGCTGGAAACCCTTTCTGCTGAAACGGTCGCCAGTGGCTGTAACACAGACGCTGATCGTGCGTCACAAGTACAAGGAAGCGACCGGCATTCAGATCCGAATGGAGTACCTGCGCAAACACCAATTCGTCAGTCAAAGCGCAAATTCCTGTCCCTGCCTCACGAAACCGGCAAACTCGCTTTCCACTTCGAGCCGGTGCTGTTCAAAGTTGTCCTCGTAACTCATCAGATGCATGCGTTGGCGCACCTCAAAGGGATAGGTTTCCCTGAGTTCACGTACCGAGGCATGAACAGGATTCCAGTCCGACAGCGTTGCATCGTGAAGAATGACCTGGGGAGTGAATTTTTCGACCAGATCAGGAATCGGCCGTGTATCGCCACTGAACATCAGGTGGTTGTTGATAAACAGGCCGTACGATGGCTTTTGCGGGGTATGCTGATTCTGGAACAGCTGAAACTGGATGCCCTCAAACTCAAAGCTCATGTCTTCCAGCAAAACCACATCAAAGAAATCGTCCAACTCAGCAGGCCCCTCACCAACCTGCCCCATGACACCCTTCAATGTATGCTCCCACAGCTCCTCATACACTCCAGGCGGCAGATAAAGAGTAGGACGAAAACCATGCTGAAAACGGCACTCGTATCCTAATCGCTCCAGACCAAAACAATGGTCGGCATGGGCATGAGTAATAAAAACCGCGTGTACATCGGCCAGACCCAACCCCTGATCTTGAAGCGCAAACTTAATCGTATAGCCCGCGTCAATCAATAATCTCCGACCACCCGCTTCCACCATTGCATTATTGTTCCAATGCTTGAGCGCTTCGGAGTGGCCAACTCCCAGCATTGTCAGCGTTGCCATAATTCGTTCCTTTAAGTAGTTACCGGAAGGGATAGGGTGACAAAATCTTGAACAGGGATAGTAATATATGCAAGCTTTTAGATATAAACTCCGAGCTTTGAGTATTATGTTCCCGCAAAACCGCTACCAACGTTGAACGCATTATGCCAATCAGTACACCAACAACAATTTACTCTATCCTGCGCGATGTTGGCACCATAGCGCTTGTTGGGGCCAGCGATAAACCCAACCGCCCCAGCAATGAGGTGATGGCCTATCTGCAGAGCCGAGGCTACCGGGTGATTCCGGTGAACCCAAGGCTGGCTGGCAGGACGGTGCTGGGGGAAACCGCATACGCCAACCTGGCAGACATTCCAGTAGCGGTGGACATGGCGGATCTGTTTCTCGCACCGAGCCATACCGACCCCGTCATCGACTCCTCGATTGAGCTGGGCATTCCCGTTATCTGGATGCAAATCGGCGTTATCAACGAAGCGGGTGCTCACAGAGCTGAACAGGCCGGTGTAACGGTCGTGATGGACCGGTGCCCCAAGCAGGAAATCCCCCGCCTTGGCGTGCCCACAGTGTCGCGGCCGCCAGGCTAAGCTGTCGCCCACAGTCAGGATTCCCGCCATCCTGTTCTGACCGCAACACTTCTGCCATAATCTAGCCAGACAATCAGAAGACTGGCAGAGCCATGTGGTTCCGACGTAAAACCAGCACACCTCCTTCACGAAAACCGATTGCCCGTTCTCAGGCAGGATCGCTTGACCCTGACGCCCAAACCAGAGTTGAGCGCGTCCGTCTGACCGTCGATCTGCTGACTTACGGCATGCGCATCGTCAAGCTGGACCGACCCTGGATCGAAGTGCCCGTACTGTTCCAGGGATTCACTCTTGAGAACGATCACCAGGCTCGCATACTCCGTCAGTACTGCGAATGGGCGCTGGTTGAAGGCGACGAGCAGGTGTTGGCTGAGGCCCTCGCAAGGGTCACCAGTCACAAACAGCGCACGGCTAACCCACTTCCGGAAACCCGTTCCCTCGCGGAAGAAATACCTCGCGCCAATCAGGTGTGGGGCAAAACCCAGGCGTTCGTGGAACAGATCACCCTTGCCCTTGAACGGGGCAATGACCTGAATCTGCAAGACGCCCGCCCCGTTATCCGGGAATGCGTGGAAAGTATCAAAGCCAACGCCAGTGCAATGTTCTGGATGAGCCGCATCAAGTCCCGCGACGCCTATACCGCGGAACACTGTTTGCGGGTGGCCATTTTCACCATAGCCTTCGCTCGCTTTCTGGGTCTGCCCGACGAGGACCTGGAAATTGCCGGTATGTGCGGACTGCTTCACGATCTGGGCAAGCTTAAGGTTCCTGACGAAATTCTTAATAAACCTGGCGCTCTGAGCACGGCTGAATATGCGATCATGCAAAAACACACAACGTTCGGCTATGAGCTATTGAGTTCTGACCCAAAGCTGGATCCAATTGTCCTGGATGTGACCCGTCACCACCATGAGCGCCTGGATGGCCGCGGCTATCCGCAGCAACTGGAGGAATGGCAGATCAGCCGCTTTGCCAGGCTGGTCTCCATCGTTGACGCATTCGACGCCATGACCAGTGACCGCTGCTACCGTGACGGAATTCCGGCATCTGACGCCATCCGCGTTCTATACCGCAATCGCGGCCGGCAGTTCGATGCTGACATGGTAGAAGCCTTTATTCGCATGGTGGGCATTTATCCACCTGGAACACTGGTGGAGCTCAATAGCGGGGAAGTGGCCCTGATCGTGACCGTGCACCCGGGTAAAAAACTCAAACCCAGGATTGAGATACTGATGGATGCCAACAAAAAGCCGGTCCCTCCCCGAATCGTTGACCTGGCAAACCCGACAACCGAAGAACAGCAAGCGATTCACCATCCGTTGCCGGATGGCGCTTTCGGAATTTCACTGAAGGGAAGGATTCAGCAATTGGTAACAGATCATAGCGTTTATCCCTCATAATTAGATGAATACGGCCGATATGTTAGTCACTCACCTCATCAACCGGAGCATTTTGTGGACAAACCTGCATCGGCGCTAACCCTGTTCGTGAGGGGACTGCTGAACCCGGCGTTTCCGGCACTGATTTTCCTGGTGTTTCTGGGAATCGCCCTGGTTTTGCAGTACGGCATCGAAAAACAGGACCACACCCAAATCCAGTCCAATCTCGGCAGCGAAGCCACTTCGATGGCAAAGCGGCTGGAGCGGGAATTCCGTGTTCACGCAAACTCCATCAGCCGCATGGCGAAACGATTTGAAGCCTTGCCGGACACGCCAAAAGAGATCTGGGAGCAAGACGCCCGCCGATACCTGTCAGATTTTGGCGTCTACCAGGCGATCGAGTGGATTGACCGCGATTATGTCATCCGCTGGATGGTGCCGATCGAAGGTAACGAAGACGCCATTGGTTTCAATGTGGCCTTCTCCCCGGAACGACGGGCATCGCTGCTTGAGGCACAAGCCACGGGGAACCTCGATATCTCCGGCATTGTGAACCTGAAGCAGGGTGGCAAGGGTATGGTCATCTACGCGCCCATATTCACCGGCAACGCCAACAACGGCTTTATTGCCGGTGTGTTCCGGATGGAAACCCTGGCTAATTACATGCTTTCCAACCGCGCCCTGACCTCCTTCCACATCGAAATCCGGGAAAAAGGCGACCCCGCCTATGTGCTTAACGATTCAATGGAAACAGACTCCAGGTTTTCCCGCACCCTGGATGTTGACCTGCCAACACTCGATTGGACACTGGCGGTAACCCCCTCCATCTCGTGGGTCGAGGAACAACGCAGCCGCTGGCCATTTGTGACCTTCATCGTCATGCTGTTCATGGGCCTGCTGACCAGCCTTACCACACTCCTGGTGCAGCTGACTCTCAAGCGCAACCATGCACTGCTGAAAACCCGCCGGGAGCTGGATGCGGAAATCAGCCAACGTCAGGCGGTGCAAAAAGATCTCGCTCGCCTGGAAACCACAGATGCGCTGACCGGCCTCGCCAATCGTCGTTTTTTCATGGAAGACTTGGCGCACACCCTAAGCATCGCCGACCGTCAGATGCGCCAGGCAGCGCTGGTGATGATCGACCTGGACCGGTTCCAGACGCTCAACGATTCTCTCGGCCATCAATTCGGCGACGAACTGCTCATCAAAGTCGCTGAACGCCTGAATGCCCTGAGCGACGAAAAAGTGATGGTGGCCTATTCCGGCGGCGATGAGTTCATGGTGTGCCAGCAGCATGTTGAAAACATTGATGATGTAATCAATCTGCTGGGCCAGATCAAGCAATGCTTTGAAGAGCCGTTTGCCGTGCAGGGTGAGGAACATAGTATCACTGCCACTATGGGCGTGGCTGTCTATCCTCAAAGCGGCCTGGATGCCGATACCTTGCTGCGCAATGCCGATGTGGCGCTCTACCGCGCCAAGGAACAGGGCCGCAACACCTATCAGTTCTACACCGAGGGCATGCAGGACCGGGAGGTCATGCGCCTGGAATTGGACAAGGATCTTAACCACGCGCTGGCCAACGACGAGTTCGTGCTCTATTTCCAACCGCAACTGGATCTCAACGACTCGTCCATAAACAGCGTGGAGGCTTTGATACGCTGGCAGCATCCTCGCCGAGGCCTGTTGCCACCAGTGGACTTCATTCCCCTGGCGGAGGAAAGCGGCCGCATTACCGACATTGGTCGCTGGGTGGTCATGGCCGCCTGTCGGCAACTGGCGAAATGGCAGAAAGGTCCCTACTCCAATCTGCGCATCGCGGTGAATCTCTCTGGGCGCGAACTGGATGACGAAAGTATTGTCGACCATATCCAGGAAGCGTTGGAAAGCAATGGCGTTCCCGCGAGCCGGCTGGAGGTGGAGCTGACCGAAGAGATCTTCATCCAGAATATCGAGCACAACCTGAACCAGCTGACCAAGCTCCACAAGCTGGGTGTGCACCTGGCCATTGATGACTTCGGTGTGGGTTACTCTTCACTGGGTTACCTACGGGATTTTCCAGTGGACCTGCTGAAGATTGACCGCTCCTTCATTACCGACGTTACCGAACGCCACGACGATGCGGTGATTACCCGCGCGGTGATTAACCTGGCCCACAATCTGGGCATTCAGGTGGTGGCGGAGGGCGTGGAAACCCATGAGCAGCTGACCTTCCTCAAGAATCACCGCTGCGATGTGATTCAGGGTTACCTGATCAGCCGCCCGATTCCGGCACGTGAACTGGAGCGGGCGCTGAGTGCTGGTTTGCTGGAAATCGACACGCCGGTTGGTAGCTGATTGAAATGAGTGCCGCAATTCACCACTATTGCCGTATTCATTTTCAAGGTGTGGCCTCATGAGTTCTAAATATCTGACGCCGGAACAGGATGTCCTTCTGCGACGGTGGGAAGCCTGGAACAAGCGTTACTTCATTTTCGCGTTCTTCTCGCTGGTCATTGTTCTGGTCTTCAGCAGCCAGCTTGGGCTATCCAGTGGCGACAGCTGGGGGCCACTGGGGCTTCTGATTGCCGCTTTAGTTACCCCCATTATCATTCTGCAACTGCGTCTTGCATGTCCCGCCTGTGGGCAAAAGATTGGCTGGCAGGCCAAGCTGATGGCCCCAGACCAGTGCAAAGCCTGTGGCACTTTCCTGCGCGCTAAAAACTCTTCCTGAAAAACCTTTGACCTGTGAGTAGCTCATAGGTTTTAAGCTATTCTTTGTATCAACAGCACTCATACTTGGGTGCCATTCGTGAATGGCTGAAACCTTCTTCCGAAACACGCTGTAAATACATCCATGTACGCTTGGGCTACGCCATCCATGGCTCCGCACAGTTTCGGAAGAAGGTTTCAGCCACCCACTCGATCAACTTGATTGGTAGCGATCTGGCTTATGAAAGTTAAAGAGATTGCTGTAGGCGCTGGTGTAAATCCGGATACGGTTAGATTCTACACCCGGGAAGGACTGCTAAAACCTACTCGGAACCCCGACAACAATTATCAACAGTACGATTCTGAGGATTTGCGTCGCCTTCGATTTGCCCGCAAAGCCCGGCAACTCGGATTTTCACTGCCGGAAATACGACAGATTCTGGAGCAGGCAGATGACCATCATTCGCCCTGCCCGATGGTGCGGGACGTGTTCCAGCAGCGGCTGGTGGAAGTGGAGCGTGAGATTGCCGAGTTACAGCAACTGCGTAGTCGTATGACCGCCGCGCTGTCCGCCTGGCAGGATATGCCGGACGGCACGCCGGACGGACACACGATATGCAGGCTGATTGAACATTGGGATGAATCCCTGCCGGACGACGGTTGGAAGGAGTAAGACTCGATGAATGAGAAAACCGATTTGAACGACGGCCAGATTCAACTGGCCGTTACCGGCGCCAACTGTGCCTCCTGCGTGAATACGATTGAGAGTGCCCTGAAATCGGTGGACGGCATCACCGGCGCTCACATGAACCTGGCCGACCGAACTGCCACGGCGACCGGGCATGCTGACCCGCAGGCTCTGATCAGGGCGGTGGAAAGCTCCGGCTATGGAGCCAGCCAAATCGAAGACCCTGACGCGGCGGACGACCGCAAGCAGGAGGAGGATCGTAAGCAGTACAAGACCCTGCTGGTGAAGATGGCTGTCAGTCTGGGCCTTGGTCTCGGTCTGATGATCTGGGGCATGGGTTTTGGCACCATGATGGTGACCAGCGAGAACCAACCGATCTGGCTGACCCTTGGCGTGGTCACCCTGGGCGTCATGGCTGTCACCGGTGGTCACTTTTTCTCCGGCGCGTGGAAAGCGTTCCGGCACCACAATGCCAACATGGATACGCTGATCGCCTTGGGGACCGGCACTGCCTGGGTCTATTCCATGACGGTAGCCAGCATCCCGGATGCACTGCCGGAAATGGCACGGCACGTGTATTTTGAGGCGTCAGCGATGATTATCGGCCTGATCAATCTGGGGCAGGCACTGGAGCTTCGCGCCAAGGGCAAGACCTCGGAAGCCGTGCGCCGGCTGTTGGATCTGCGCGCCAAAACCGCACGCGTAATCCGTGATGGCGAGGAGCAGGATCTGCCGGTGGAACAGGTTCGGGCGGGTGATCACATCCGCGTTCGTCCGGGTGAAAAACTCCCGGTGGACGGGGAGATTACCGAAGGCAGCACCCGCGTTGATGAAAGCATGCTCACCGGCGAGCCCATGCCTGTCAGCAAGGGCGAGGGCGACGAAGTGTCCGCCGGCACCATCAACACCCATGGCTCCATTATCTACAAGGCCACCCGCGTCGGCAGCGAAACCGCCCTCGCACAAATCATCCGTTTGGTGAAAAAGGCCCAGGGCTCCAAGCCCGCTATCGGCCGCCTGGCAGACAGGATTTCCTCGATTTTCGTACCCAGCGTGATGCTGATTGCCGTGGTATCGGCACTGGTCTGGTACAACGTCGGGCCGGAACCGGCCGTGGTTCACATGATGGTGGCCGCGACAACAGTTCTGATCATCGCCTGCCCCTGTGCCCTTGGGCTTGCCACGCCTATGTCAGTGATGGTGGGCGTCGGAAAGGCGGCCGAATACGGCGCGCTGATTCGCCAGGGGGACGCCCTGCAGACGGCCGGCAAGCTGGATCTGGTGATCCTGGACAAGACTGGCACCATTACCGAGGGTCACCCGGCCGTAACCCGTTTCCATGCCACCGACGGCGATACCGGCAGGTTGCTGGCCCTGGCCGCCGGTCTGGAACAACACTCGGAGCACCCGTTGGCCGAAGCCATTATGGCGAAGGCGAAGGACCAAGGGGCAACGCCGGACAATGTCACCCGCTTCGAAGCCCTCAACGGCAAAGGCGTGCAGGGCGAGCTGGATGGACAAACCGCGCGCCTGGGCAACCGCCGCTGGCTGGAGAGCGAGAACATTGATCTGGCCGAACTGCAGGAGGAGGCCAATGCCATCACCGCCGAGGCCGGAACCCCACTGTTCCTGGCCCTGGGCAATCAAGCCCTGGGGGTGGTCGGCGTTGCCGATGCGGTGAAACAGGATTCGGAAGCCGCCATACGGCGACTGCACGACGCCGGCATCCGGGTGATGATGGTGACCGGCGACATCGACGGCACCGCCAGGGCCATCGCCGAGAAAACCGGGATCGACGATTACCGCGCTGAAGTTCTGCCGGAAGACAAGGCCACCATCGTCAGCGAGATGCGGGGCAAAGGTTATACCGTGGCAATGGTAGGCGACGGCATCAACGATGCGCCTGCCCTTGCAGCGGCGGACGTTGGCTTTGCCATTGGCACCGGCACCGATGTCGCCATTGAAAGCGCCGGTATTACGCTGATGCGGGGCTCTCTCCACGGCGTTGCCGACGCCATTGAGATATCCCGGGCCACGGTACGCAACATCCATCAGAACCTGTTCGGCGCCTTTGCCTACAATTCGTTGGGCATACCCGTCGCGGCCGGACTGCTTTACCCACTGTGGGGGATTCTGATGAGCCCGATACTGGCCGGCGCCGCGATGTCGCTGTCCTCGGTCACGGTCGTTACCAACGCCAACCGGCTGCGACTGTTCAAAACCACCAGTAACGCAGGCAAGGAGGGGAACCAATGAACGCACTTCTGGTCAATGCCGGAGGACTGGTCCTGATGGCCGCCATCGTCTGGTGGTTCTGGTTGTCACCCTCTGGCGGCGGAGAACCAAACCACGATCACAGCCATCATCATTGAGGTAACATCATGAAAAAACAACTGTTGGCCCTTGGCCTCGTCGCAACCGTCGGCTTGAACGGTCAGTTACAGGCCGAAGACGGGCTGAAAGACATCCATGTCTACAAGTCACCGACCTGCGGCTGCTGCACGGATTGGGTGGACCACCTGAAGGAAAACGGTTTCAAGGTGGAAGTCACTGAAACCAATAACCTGAACCCGATAAAGATCGACGCCGGCCTGACACCGTCACTCGCCAGCTGCCACACTGCGTTCGTCGGCGATTATGTGATTGAGGGCCATGTGCCTGCCAATGACATTCACCGCTTGATCGCCCAGGCCCCGAAAGCAAAGGGCCTGTCGGTGCCTGGCATGCCAGCCGGCTCCCCCGGCATGGAAGTGGGGGATCGCAAGGATCGCTATCAGGTGTTGATGTTCAACGACAGCGGCCAGACCAAAGTCTTCGCAGAACACAACTAGTTTTCCTACACACTTTGCCATGCCTGCTCTATCATACCTTCCTGATAGATCCAGACTGTGCATAAGGAAAGCTTTTTGAGCCTGAAAACCCGACTACTCGGCCTGGCAGCGGCTCTGATGATCATCGTCTCAGTCGCCTCCTGGCTTGCGTATCGTGAGCTTTCCGAGGACATCATTGAGCGCTGGGGGCAGCAGGTTGCTGAAATTCAGGTGCGCTACGACAGCGCCCGCCTGCTGCAATCCCTGGAACGGGAAATCGGGCTTGCCCGCCAGATGGCCGACTCTTCCACTCTGGTCAACTGGGTTACCTCACCGGAAGATAAGGCGTTACAGCGCGACGCCATCCGCGAAATGGAAAGTTTCCGGAGCAATTTCCGCGACAACAGTTATTTCGTCGCCCTCCGTGATTCCCGCCGCTATTACTACAATAATACCAACAACGAATTTGCGAATGATCAGTTCCGCTACATCCTGGACCCCGACAAACCCGAAGATGCCTGGTTCTTCCAACTGATTGAGGAAGGCCGCAATTTTCATCTGAACGTAAACCCTGATACCGAACTCGGTGTGACCAAACTCTGGATCGACGTGCTGATGCGGGATGAGGAAGATCGCATCGTCGGCATGGTCGGTACCGGCCTGGACCTGGACGCGTTCCTGCAGGATATCGTGGATATTGACCAGGAGGGTATCACCACCCTGTTCGTGGACTACAACGGCGCGATACAGCTCTACCGCGACCGCAACTACATCGACTTTGCCAGCATCATCAAACCCGAAGGCCAGAAAAGCACCGTCGACCTGCTGTTTGATAACCCGGAAGACAAGCAGAAGGTGCTCGGCATGCTGCAACTCCTGAAAAACCGGGGCGGCGCCACCGGTGCTGTGGAGAGCAGCTTCGTGGCCGTGGACGGCCGAAAACACCTGGCGGGCGTGGCCTTCCTGCCTGCCATCGGCTGGTTCGAAATCACCCTGCTGGATCTTGAAGCGCTCCTGCCCCGCAGTTACCTATGGCCTCTGGTTGCCGTATTCCTGACCAGTTTGCTGGTCACCCTGATTCTGTTCCATCTGATCATCCGTTCCCGCATCCTCAAACCCCTCGTCAGCCTTGAGAGTGCCGTTGAGAACGTTCGAAGCGGCAGTTTTACGCTTCCACACCTGGAGAAGCCGAACAACGAGATCGGCCGGCTGGCCGGTCATTTCGAGAAAATGACCGACACACTCGGGAACTCAACCCGTGAACTGGAACGGAAGGTGGAACAACGCACCGATGAACTGAACCGGCTGGCGCGCATCGACGCCCTCACCGGCCTGAAGAACCGTCGCGGCCTGGATGAAGCCCTGGATGAGGAAATACAACGGGCAAAACGACAAAACACGGGCTTCGGCCTGATCTGGCTGGACATTGACCACTTCAAGGCCATCAACGACGAGTTGGGCCATCAGGCCGGTGACGACATTCTCTGCCGTGTCGCGCTATGGCTCAAAGCTGGCGTGCGACCCTACGACCATCCAGGGCGTTGGGGCGGCGACGAGTTCGTGGTGGTTCTCTCGCCTTGTGATGAGGACACCCTGTGCCAGATTGCCGCGCGGATACGTGAAACGATCGAAAGGGACAGCATTCGCACCGGTACACCCGTGACCGTCAGTGTGGGCGGGTATCTCTGCCAGCCCGGTGACGACGTTGACACCATTCTGCGCCAGGCTGATCAGGCGCTTTACCGCGTGAAACAGCAGGGGCGGAATAAAGTGCTTATCACTGATGGGTCGGGCCAGGAAATTAACCCCGCGTAACATGGTCTGACTCATACCGCCATAACCGGTATACTCCGCAGCAACACTCAAATTTTATCCAGCCAGGTTCTGTTCATGCTCAATGCCGACGCCCTCAGCCAGTTGCGCCAGCTGAAAACCAATATCGAGGAAAACAAGGTTGTCTTCCCGGGTACCGTCAAAGCCACCAATGGGCGTTTCGGCTTTGTCGCGCTGGATGAGGGGCGGGATGTCTTCCTGCCACCGGAAGAAATGCAGAAAGTGCTGCCCGGTGACCGCGTTAAGATCACTGAGGAAGAAGGCGATAAAGGCAAAACCCAGGGCGTGATTGATGAATTGCTGGACACCAGTCTGGACACGTTCGTTGGTCGCTATCTGGTTAAAGGTAAAGGCCACTTCGTGGTGCCGGAAACCCCCGGCATCAACCGCTGGATTTTCATACCGCCAAAAGAGCGCCAGGGTGCCGAGCCCGACGACTACATCTACTGCCAGATTCACAAACATCCGATCAAAGATGGCAAAGGCCAGGCAAAGATCCTGAAAGTCCTCGGCAAAGCCGGTGATACCGGCATCGAACGCGCACTTACCGTTGCCAGCTTTCACCTGCCAGACACCTGGCCCGATGCCGTGCAGAAACAGGCCAGTGCGCTGGATGAATCAACCGTTGAAACAAAAAGCGAAGGCCGGGATGACCGCACTGACCAGCCCTATGTGACCATCGACAGCCCCGGCACCCAGGACATGGACGATGCCCTGCTGGCCGAGCCCAATGTTACCGGCTGGAAGCTCTCCATCGCCATTGCGGACCCAACGGCGGTGATCGAACCGAGTAGCCCCGCCGAGCAGGAAGCCTTCCGCCGTGCCACCGCCATCTATTTCCCTGGCGAGCCACTGCCGATGCTGCCGGATACCCTGAGCACGCGCTTGTGCTCACTGATGCCTGATGTCAAACGTCTGGCCCTGGTCTGTGACCTACAGGTGAATAATGACGGCAGCCTGGGCGACTACAGCTTTCATCAAGCCGTGATTCGCTCCCATGGCAAACTCAGCTACGAACTGGTGTCCAATCTGATCGAAGGTCGCGAAGACGACGACATCAAGGCACTGCCCGAAAGCGTGTCCAACAGCCTGGACCAGCTCCACCAGATCGCCACCGCCCTGCGTAAGTGGCGGACTGAGCATGCACTGGTCAACGGCGACCGACCGGAATTCCGTCTGCGCCTGGATGAAAACCGCCGAGTACGACTGATTGAGCCCTCCGTGCAGAATGAAGCGCATCGCCTGGTGGAAGAGTGCATGATCGCTGCCAACCGCTGCGCGGCGGACTTCCTTGGCCAACGTGACAAGGGGCTGTTTATCCAGCATCCCGGTTTGCGGGACGACCGTGCTGACAATGTCCGCGCCCTGCTGGAGGGTTATGCTCCGGACTTGGCGGGCATTGATGTCACCAGTGCCGAAGGTTTTCGTGAGCTGATGAAGAAGACGGAAGGGCTGGAGGCAGACGTTCCGGTCAAGTCTATCGTTTCCCGCCAGCTTGCCCGCGCCGAGCTGTCGTTCACGCCGGCTCCCCACCAGGGCATGGGGCTGGCCGCCTACACCACGTTCACCTCGCCACTCCGAAAGTTCAGCGACTTTCATGTGCATCGCCTGATCAAATCGATCCTGTGGCAGGATGCACTGAACGAACTCACCGAAGAGCAATTGGCGGAGTTACAACAGGCCCAGATCCGCGCCCGTCAGGCCGCCAACAGCCTTGAAAACTGGCTGAAGAGTGATTTTGCGAAGACCCTTGGGGAAGACTCAATGGCCGGCGTCATCAGCCGCACCACGCCTGCCGGCTTCTTTGTAAGACTCGATGCCAACGGATTGGAAGGATTTGTCAGCTGTAAGACCCTAGAGGGCAAGTTCAGCTTCGATCCGGTCACTCTGCGTCTCGTTCACAACAAGAACGGTCGCACGTTCCAACTGGAAGAGCCGGTAACCGTGACCTATGCGGGGGTGGATGACGAGAGAAAGCAGATCCTGTTCAATCTGGTGGAAACAACGGCTGACAGCAGCGAGCCCGCGAACACCACCGACGCTTGAAAATTGGGCTCCGGAGCACCATCTTACTAAGTAGACGGGCACTTATTCGTGACGGAGGTGAATCCGGATGCCTATCAGCCCAACCGAGTTCCTGAAGAAGTACGGCTTCGAAGAGGAAGAAGAGGAGCGCGACCACAGCCTGCGCCACAATGCGATGGAGCACGCAAAGCACTTGAAGCGCCCTCATGCTGGCACGCCTCATGACTGGGAAGAGTGGGAGCGTTACAAGAAAGAACACCCGGATGAAGTCGAGGACGACGAAGACAACACTTAGTCTGGTTCAAGCATCCTAGACAGGCGCTCGTCCTTCGCTCGCCACTGCTCTGCCAGCCAGTTCTTCACGTTTTTCCGGTGCTCTGCATCCGACGCGTAGTCCCGACCCTTGAGATGCTCCGGGATGGTGACGGTGTCGATCTCCATTTTCACGTCACTGACCCTTCCACACATGAAATCCCAGAACGTTGGAGCGCCCCCCGGATAGGCAATGGTGACATCCACCAGGGTTTCGATGGAGTCGCCCATGGCATCCAGCACGAACGCCACGCCACCGGCTTTGGGCGTCAGCAAGTGGGTGTATTTTGATTTCTGCTTGTCGTGCTTGGCCTGGGTAAAGCGAGTGCCTTCCACGAAATTCATCACGCTCACCGGGGTGTAGCGGAACTTCTCACAGGCTGCCCGCGTCGCTTTAAGATCCTCACCGCGTTTTTCCGGGTGCTTGATCAGGTACTCTCGGGTGTAGCGCTTCATGAACGGGAAATCCAGGCCCCACCAAGCCAGGCCAATAACCGGCACCCAGATCAGCTGTTGCTTGAGGAAGAACTTGAGGAACGGTGCACGGTGGTTAAACACCCGCTGCATGGCAAAGATGTCGACCCAGCTTTGATGGTTGCTCAACACCAGGTACCAGCTTTCCCGTTTGAGTTTTTCGTCGCCGTGGACGGTCCATTTCGTGCCTTGGGTGAGTTTCATCCAGCCCGTGTTGCAGGCGACCCAGGCTTCGGCAATCCAGATGATGACTTTGGTGCACAGTACCCGGAAGCCGGTGTGGGGGATGATCAGTTTGAGTATGGCCGGAATATAGAGAAGCAGGCACCAGAACAGGGTATTCAGCCCCAGGAGGATGGAACTGATAACGCCGATGACGGGGGCTGGCAGGAAGCTGAGCATGGTTGTCCTGTTGTTGGTTTTTTTCGATGGCTGAATGATACCAATGGTTGGCAGCTTTGGGCAGTGGCCTGAAGTGACCGGTTTGCCATTGGTGGTGGACGTTCTTGCCATAGTTCTGGCCCATGCGGGTAGTCTAGTCTTATCCAACACTGGTGGCTGTGCAGGTATGAAAGCCCTTTCCCGGACACGCCGTGAACCCATCCATGGGGGCTCGGCATTGCCATCCATGGCAATGCACGGTCCGGGAAAGGGCTTTCATACCCGCACGATCAGATTTGCGTGCCAGCCGCATGCTTTCATTCATAATCCGTTAGCGACATGCATTTTATGGAAACCTCTATGCCCAACCCGATGAAATCCGCTTTTGAAAAAGCCTCCGGGTTAACCCGCCAGACCGCACTATACGCCGGTAACGCCTTCGACCGCGTATTCCGCGCCGCCAGCCTGGTGCAGGCAGGGCAAACGCCGTTCGAGACGTTGTACACCGATGGTCTGGTGAGCCTGCGTTACTACCCTCCGCTGGCGGAGGACTTTATTGAGCTGGATGGCGAAATGATCGATGTGGAACGTACGCCCCACAAAACGCCCATCGTGATCGTGCCGCCACTGGCGGTGAACATGCTGATCTACGACCTGTTCCCCCAACGCAGCCTGGTACGGTTCCTGCGGGCCAAGGGGTTTGAGGTGTACCTGATCGACTGGGGCGTGCCCACGCGGCAGCACAGTCACTATAACCTTCACACCTACGTGGCGGAGTTGCTACCGGCGTACCTGGATCGGGTGCGGAAACACAGCGGCGAACAGGAGCTGTCGCTGCACGGCTGGAGCCTGGGGGGCATGTTCACGCTGTTCTACTCCGCCCTCAGCCGCGACCAGCACATCCGCAACGCCATCGTGTTGGGCTCACCCATCGACAGCCACGCATCCGGGCTGATGGGTTTGATGTACCAACGGGTGTCCGACGTCGCCGACTTCGTCCGCAAACGCACCGGCTTTCGCCTGCACGACGTCAAACCCCACTGGTTCCACTCACCGGGCTGGGCCAACACCATCGGCTTCAAACTCACCAACCCCATCGGCAGCGTGATGGGCTACTGGGAACTCATCGTCCGCCTGGGCGACCGCGACTTCGTCGCCAGCCACGCCACCACCTCCGCCTTCCTCGACCGCATGGTCGCCTACCCGGGTGGAATCGTGCAGGACGCCGTAGTACGCCTGTGGATCGACAACGAACTCTCTAAAGGCCAGATCCAGATCGGCGAGGACGTTGCCAGGCTGGAAAATGTAAACGCCAACTTACTTGCCATCGCCGGCGACACCGACACCCTGGCAACACCGGTCGCGGTCAAGCGTATTGAAGACCACGTCAGTTCAAAAGACGTTACCTTCCGGGTTACCCCCGGCGGCCACATGGGCATCCTGGCCGGCAGCAAGGCGCCGAAGGAAAGCTGGCTGGAGATGGCGGAGTGGTTGGCGCAAAGATCGGACTAAAGGACGGCTATCACCAGAGTTGAACGCGCGGCTCGGGAAGAGCTATCCAAAACTGTGCGGAGCCATGGATGGCGGAGCCCAAGCGCCACATGGATGTGCCGAAGGAGCGTGTTTTGGATAGCTCTTCCCGAGCCGTGCCCCCACCAAAATCAGAGGTTAGCCAAAGTCGCGGGCAACTCAGAAAGACTACGAACTACGGCATTAGGCTCAATCCCCCAATCCTCAAACACCTTCCCGGGATCACGCTGAACCCAGATCGCCATCAACCCCGCCGCTCGAGCCCCGATCACATCCCATGCGTTACTCGACACCATGCACAGAGGCCGATCTATTGCCCCCGTCGCCCGCCGCGCATAGGCATACACCGCCGGGTCCGGCTTGAAGCTCTTGATATCGTCCACCGACACCAGCCCCTCAAACAGATCCAGCAAATGGTTATGCCCCAGCACCTTCTCCAACGCCGGATAAGTGCCGTTGGAAAACGCAAACATCCGATATTCCCCTTTCAGGGACTCCAATGCCGGTAACGAGTCGTCAAAAGCCGGCAGCGACAGATAGGCCCCCATCAGTTCATCTTCCCGTTCTCCTCCAAGGTTCAAACCGTGGCTGGCCATCGCATATCTCAGCGCCTGCCGGGTACAGGCCCCGAAATCCTCGTACATCCGCATCAGCCCCTTGCGAAAGGAAAACTCCAGCTGCTTCTCCCGCCATTGGGCACTCACCGATTCCGCTGCCTCGCCCGCGTCTGGAGCCAGCAGTTGCGCCATACCCATGGGGTCCACCAGGGTTCCGTACACATCGAAGGCCAGGATTGGCTTCATCGGGAGCTCCTTTTTCAGTCCGTTATTTTCCTCCATCGTAAACCAGTCAGCATCGCTTTCTGAATGTTTACTCAAGTCGCTAACGCCAAATCAGTCTGGAATGGGCAACGCACCACACCTCGGGTACACTGCCATTCATGAACCCCATTGATACATTCAACCTCGACATTCGCTCCCTCAGCACCTTCATCGCCGTGCTGGATGAGGGCAGCGTGTCGAGGGCAGCCGTGCGCCTGGGCGTAAGCCAGTCCGCGGTCAGTCACACTCTGGACCGATTACGGCAGGCCCTGGGCGACGCCCTGTTCGTCAAATCCGGCCGAGGCATTGTCCCCACCCGTTATGCGCTCCAGGCCGGCCCACACATTCGCCAGATACTGGACGACCTGCACTCCCTGTCTTCCGGGCCGCCGTTTGCCCCGGCCACGGCCGAGTTCACCTTCACCATCGCCGCCAACGACTATCAGCGCGACCTGCTGTTACCCGGACTGTTGTCCGTGATCCGACAAGAAGCGCCTGGCATCCGCTTGCAGGTTGTCCCCTCGGGCATTCCGACCGCCGACATGTTGCGTAAAGACTTGTGTGACTTGATTATTTCCCCTCACGCACCGGAAGCCACCGACATCATGCAGCGGGGCCTGATGGCGGATCAGATGGTGGTTTTCTACGATCCCGCCATCCGCCAGGCCCCGGAGTCCCTGGCGGATTACCTGAAGGCGGACCACATCGCCATCCTGTTTGGCACCGGTGAAAAAACGGCTTTCGAAGGTTCGTTAGCCGCCCAGGGATTGACCCGGAGAACCGCCGTAACCGTGTCCAATTTTTCCGGCCTGCCAGCCTTCCTGCAAGGCACTGACATGCTCGCAACAGCACCCAAGCGCATGAGTGAGGACTTACTGCAGCAGTTTGCATGGACGCCCCTACCATTCGACTACAAGCCATTCACATTGCTGATGCTGTGGCACAAACGCAACCAGAACGACCCCGCTCACCGCTGGATTCGAAACCACGTCAACGGCGTAGCAGCGACCATCAACGGCCTCAATACCTAATTCATCTGATTTGCTCATATATCGTATGAAATAGCCGGCCGTTATCTTGTCCCTCTTGATCCGTAGACTGACCAGACTCCGAGTAGGTCGCTGGGAGTGGTGATGGCCTTCCGAAACACGCTGTAAATACGTCCCTGTACGCTCGGGCTCCGCCATCCATGGCTCCGCACGGTTTCGGAAGGCCATCACCACTCCCAGCTCGCTTGTCATCGAATAACTTCAGGTCACCTAATGCTTGCGCTAACGAGTGTATGGACAACGATACTATTGGCAGCCGCTGTCGCCCTCGGGCCGCTGGCGATCGATATGTATCTGCCTGCCTTGCCCGCCATGGGAGAGGCGCTTTCAGCCGATACCGGACAAGTCCAGCTTACCCTGAGTATCTACATGGTCGGCTTTGCCCTGGCACAGCTGGTCTGCGGCCCGCTGGCGGACCGTTTCGGGCGTAAGCCCATCATGATTGGCGGATTCCTGCTGTTTGCGATCGCCAGCGTTGTTTGTGCTCTTGCCACCAATATTGAAACACTGATCCTGTGCCGCTTCCTGCAAGCGCTTGGCGGCTCAGCCGGTCCAGTGCTGGGCCGGGCAGCGGTACGGGATATCTATTCCCCACGGGACGCCGCAAGGATCATGGCCATCCTGGCCAGCATCATGGCCCTGGCACCCGCTGTTGCACCAACTCTCGGCGGTTTTATGGTGGTCAGCCTGGGGTGGTCGTCAATTTTTCTGGCGCTGGGTGGCTACGCTCTGTTGATGGCGATTGTCGTCGCCGTCGGTATTCCCGAACCCATGCACCCGGAAAACCGGCAATCCCTGCGAATCAGCAGCCTGTGGAAGAATTACCGGGCAATTGCCTCGGACATTAGCTTCCTGGGCTACACCCTGACCAATTCCCTGACCTTTGCCGGCCTGTTTGCGTTCCTGTCGGGCTCTTCGTTCGTGCTGATTGATTTCCTGGGCGTGAAACCGCAATACTTCGGCCTGTTCTTTGCCTGCATCGTCACCGGCTACATTGGCGGCAATCTCACGGCCATTCGACTGGGGCGATCGTTGACGCCGGATCAAATACTGATCCGTGGCCTGGTTGTGGCAGTGGCCGGCGGTTCTTTAATGGCCGCGCTGGCAACGGCCCATATTTATAACGTCTGGGCCGTTATTCTCCCCCAATCGCTGCTGATGGTGGGCGTGGGCATGATTCTACCCCAGACCATGGCCGGAGCCCTGGCCAACTTCCCCAGCATGGCCGGCTCCGCGTCGGCGTTGTTCGGCTTCACCCAGATGGCGGTTGCTGCAACCGTGGGTGCGCTGGTGGGGCACTTCCACGATGGTACCCCCGTGGTAATGGCGGGCATCATCGCTGCCTGCGCCATTGCAGCCCTGGTCAGCTTCCTGCTGCTGGTCCAGCGGCACCCTGCTCCCGGATTTGAGCCCGCCTGAAACCGACGTAACTCGACTCGTGGATGAAAAAACATCCAAAATGGACTACACAGAGTAAGCTGTTAAACACAAATCCATTAAGCCAGTATCAGGGAGTTCCAAATGAGCAACGTCACACTCGGCGGTAATCCAATCACCGTGAGCGGCACCCTTCCGCAAACCGGCGACACCGCCCCCAACTTCACCCTCACGACTCAGGGCCTGGAAGACGTCACCCTGGACAACTGGGCTGGTAAGCGCAAAGTCCTGAACATCGTCCCCAGCGTAGACACCCCCACCTGCGCCACCTCCACCCGCAAGTTCAACGAAAAAGCCAGCAGCCTGGACAACACTGTGGTGCTGGTCGTTTCCGCCGACCTGCCCTTTGCTGCCGGTCGATTCTGTGGTGCCGAAGGCCTGGAAAATGTCACTACCCTTTCCAGCTTCCGAAACTACAGTTTCCAGGAGGATTACGGTGTTGCCATCCAGGACGGCCCACTTGCGGGCCTGACCTCCCGCGCGGTGGTAGTCCTGGACGAGAACAACAAGGTTCTGCACAGTGAGTTGGTTGGTGAAATCAAGGAAGAACCGAATTACGAAGCCGCTCTTTCGGCGCTTTGATTCCCAGCACTCCGACTTACTGAAAGCGACTCCGTAATTGATGTGCGAAGGCCGGGGCGCCTTCCCCAGACCGTGCATTGCCAGGGATGGCAATGCCGAGCCCCCATGGATGGGTTCACGGCGTGTCTGGGGAAGGCGCCCCGGCCTTTGCACCCACTCACAAACCGATAACTGCTAAAATCGCCCACCAAGCAAAACACCTGGAACAGAAGCCACCAACGTGACGAACGCCACCCCACAAGCCAGCCTGCCGCGCCAGTTGTTCACCATGACCTGGCCCATGCTCTTCGGCGTACTGTCACTGATGACCTTCCAACTCGTCGACAGCGCCTTTATTGGCCAACTCGGCCGCGACCCACTGGCGGCACTGGGCTTCACACTGCCCATGCAGCAGCTCATCATCGGCCTGCAGGTGGGCCTTGGCATCGCCACCACCGCCATCATCTCCAGAACGCTAGGCGCCGGCGACCAACTCCGTGCTGAACGCCTGGGCGGTCTCGTCGTCACCGTGGGCGCCACTCTGGTGATTATCCTGTGTATCGCCCTCTGGCTGCTGCAAACCCAGATTATGGCTGGCCTGGGTGCCGAACAGAGCCTGCTGCCGCTGATCCGCAGTTACTGGATACCCTGGCTACTCTCCGCCTGGACCGGCGCCATGCTCTACTTTGGCTACAGCGTGTGCCGCTCCCACGGCGACACCAAACTCCCTGGCTATATGATGGTCGCCACCAGCGTGGCAAACATCGCCCTGGACCCGTTGTACATCTTCGTTTTCGGGTGGGGCCTGCAAGGCGCTGCCCTGGCAACCGTGACCGCCTTCGGTATCGGTTGCCTGTTTATCTACCCCAAACTGCTGCGCTCTGGCTGGATACGCTTCGACCTTTCCCAGCTGGCCCTCGGCAAGGCACTGAAACAACTGAATGGCATCATGGCGCCGGCTATGGTCAGCCAGCTGATGCCGCCAGCCTCGGCCATGTTCGCGACCGCCATGGTGGCTGGTTTTGGCTCCGCCGCCGTCGCGGCCTGGGGCCTGGGCACTCGCCTCGAGTTCTTCTCCATAGTGGTGGTGCTGGCACTGACCATGTCGATGCCGCCCATGATTGGCCGCATGCTTGGGGCCGGTGAGCTTGCGCGGATTCGCGTTCTCGTGCGATTGGCGGTTCGTTTTGTGGTGGTGTGGCAACTGGCCATTGGATTGATCTGGCTTTTAGCGTCAGGAGTGGTCTCAGAGCTGTTTACCAGCGATCGCGCCGTCAGCGATGTGTTGGGCAGTTATCTGGTTCGGGTGCCGCTGAGCTATACCGGCCTGGGCATCTGCATGCTGATGGTGTCGGTGTGCAATGCGCTGGGGCTTGCCATGCGGGCGCTGCTGGTGTCGGTCCTGCGGTTATTCCTCTGCTTTCTGCCACTGCTTTGGCTCGGCTCACAGCTCGGCGGTATCAACGGCCTGATGAGCGGTGCGCTGGTTGGCAACCTGATGGCAGGTGTCATGGCCTACCTGTTCTACCGGCAAGGCATCCGAAAGCTGGCACTCCAGGACTAAATACTAATCGCCGAAGCGTGCGCGGAAACTCTCTGGCATCGGCACAACCGATTTGCGCTGGTAATTGAAGAACACGAAACCGTACTTGGCCAGGGCCACGGGTTGACCGCTCTCCGCCTTGGTTACGCGGAATACGAAATCCCCGCCGTATTTGTTGAAGTCCATCAGCCCCACTTCAAAGCGGAGCATCTCCGGAAAGAACGATTCCGATTGGTACATCGTTGCCAGGTCGGTCACGATAATACCCACGCCGTTTTTGTCGGCTTCCTCGACACCATAGTTCACCAGGAATTGTGCCCTGGCTTCAGACAGCATGGAGATTAACGCATCGTTTCCCAGATGGTTGGCTCCATTGATATCGGTGATCCGAACCGGCATCTTGGTTTCAAAATAAAAGGCGTTATCCGGGAAAGAGAGCTTGATGCGAGCCAAGTCGGCGTTCCTGTGTGGGGGAATTTTCTGTAAACCCAATGATACTTGGTTGTAACCATGCCGACACCCCGAGACAGCAGACCGCACATTGGTTATCTTGGGAGTTATTTTCGGCGCGTCTGGCTTTAGAGTCGCAGGGATAGGGATGGCCTTTTCAAAACACGCTCAAGCACATCCATGTGACGCTTGGGCTCCGCCATCCATGGCTCCGCACAGTTTTGAAAAGGCCATCCCGATCCCCGCCCAGGAATCTGGCGCGCACCACTATGTGAAAACAACGGACACTCCATGGATATTCGCCCTGCTGCCACGCTGGTTTTGACCAAAGACACTGCTGAAGGTCCAAAGATCCTGCTGCTGCAACGAACCTGGGACGCGGTATTCATGCCGGGCTATTTTGTCTTTCCCGGTGGTTCTGTCGACGATCAGGAAAATAATGGGCGGGCCCACGCAATCGGGCGGGCTGACACTGAAATCAGCCAGACAATGGCCATGGATGAAGGTGGCGCCGACTACATGCTTGCGGCTGTCCGGGAGTGTTTTGAGGAAGCGGGCATTCTGTTAGCCGTTGATGAAAAAGGTGCTGCGCTGACTCATGACCATCCCATTCACAGCGACCGCGAAGCTCTGTTTAAAGGTGAGTTAACCCTGGCGGAACTGTGCCATCGCTATAACCTCACCATTCCCCTGGACCGTCTGGGCTACCTCGGGCACTGGGTGACACCGCCGGGACCTCCCCGGCGCTTTGATACACGCTTCTTCATTGCAGTGGCACCGGAAGGGCAACGGGCAAGTCATGACGGCAATGAAACCATTGACCACGTCTGGCTGAGCCCGGCGGAAGCCCTGGAAGATCATCGCAGTGGCCGCCGCCTGCTAGGATTACCAACCATTGGGACGCTGCGGATACTGGCGGAGTTCGGCACCACGGAAGCCCTCATGCGCTATGTCCACGCTAATCCGCCGGAGCCCTATCCCAACAAGCCGTGGCCGGCGGTCAAGAAAGACAGGACCACGATGCTGGAGCCGGGGGCACCCGCCTATGACGAAGCGGTCAAGCTGGACCCGGAGGGTGCAGGCTCTACACACGCGGACATTGTTCCCGGGAAACCGGTGGAGGTGGCGGCCGGTGTGGTTCGCCTGACAGCGCCAAACCCGGGAATGATGACCGGCCCCGGCACCAACACCTATGTGCTTGGCCACAAACGGTTTACGGTACTGGACCCCGGCCCGGACGACGCAACGCATATTGAGCGCATTCTGGAATTCACTGGTGGAGCGATTGATCAAGTGGTGGTCACTCATACCCACCAGGACCACTCGCCGGCAACAGTGGCACTGAAGGCAAGAACCGGCTGTCGCGTTTACGGCCAGCTGGCTCCCGAAGGCCCGGCCCAGGACCAGACGTTTTCGCCGGATGTAGAGCCGGTGAATGGTGACCTGATCGTCACCGAGGCTGGCACCCTGAAAGCCCTTTACACCCCGGGGCATGCCTCCAACCATCTTTGCTATCTGCTCCTGGAACAAGAGCTGCTGTTTTCCGGAGACCACATCATGCAGGGCTCCACCGTGGTCATTAATCCGCCAGACGGTGACATGAAGGCCTACCTGGAGTCGCTGTACGACCTGCTGGCCGAGTCCGTGCGTTACATAGCGCCTGCCCACGGTTTCCTGATGGCACGCCCCGAATCGGTGATCGATTATCTCATCACGCATCGTCTGGCACGGGAGCACAAGGTTGTCAGGGTGCTGAAAAGCCTCGCCCCGGCCAGCCTGAAAGATCTGACCGCAAAGGCCTATGACGATGTTCCAGCGGCGATCCATGGCGTCGCCGCCCGCTCCGCGCTGGCGCACCTGCTAAAACTGGAGGCAGATGGCCGGGCTGCGCGAGAAGGCGACATCTGGCGCACCACTCCCGACATTTGAAGCCCGCCCCTCACAGACACTTGGTTCCTGCTCAGGGGCGGCCTATTTTTTCGCGATGATCCAGACGGCGTGCACGATACCGGGAATGTAACCGAGAATCGTCAACAGGATGTTGATCCAGAAGTGTTTGCCAATCCCCACCTGTAAAAAGACGCCCAACGGCGGTAACAAAATCGCAACCAGAACTCGCAAAAGATCCATACAGTTTATCCTCCATCGAACGTATAACGGATACAGAACTGCAATCCGCATCCTGTAACCTCTTTGAATAGGTCATTTTGCGGAATTACACAATGAGTTCATGAAAGTGGCATTAAACCTTTGTCACAGCCGTATTCATGAAACAATGGGGTCTCTATCCTTGTACCGTTTTCACAGATCGGACAACGAGCCTCAAACTGGCTGAAGACTCGAGAGGAATTATGCTGTATCGCTGGCTGACACATCTGTTTCGCGCTGGCCTGATGTTTACCCTGACTGGCAGCCTGGTCGCAATCCCTGCCGTCTACGCAAACAAGTCCGATGACTCCGATAACACGGAGATGCTCGTCGCGGAGCTTGCCGAGGACGAGAGTGTTGAGGATGTCGAGCATTCGGAACCCTTGCGCTCGTCTGAACCGAAAAAGAATAGCGGTAAAGCAGACACCACTCAGAAATCCGATGAGGAGCTCGCCTCACAGGATAAAACACCAGATTCCACGGCAGAACCAGCCGTGGAAGAAGTGGCCCCCAATGTTGATTTAAAGGAGGTGGCGCCGCCTCCAAAGCCCGCTGAACCAGCGGAGTCGAAGACTTCGGAGCCCGAACCTTCGAAGCCCGACGCAACGGTGGATCAGCCCAAACCCACTGCCCAGGGCGCAGACCCCGCAACGGCGACCGATGAAAACGGCGTGGAAGAGTCTGCTGAGGTGACGGAACCCGAAAAGGCCACCAGCCTGAAAATGCTCGGTGCCGAGGTTCTGCCCGGAACCTCAACTCGCCTGGCCTGGTCCCCTGCCATACAGATTGCCGGCCTGTCGCAACCAACACCGGTTCTGGTGGTCAATGGCTCCAAACCCGGCCCTAACCTATGCCTGACCGGGGCCGTTCACGGTGATGAACTCAACGGCATCGAGATCATCCGCCGCACCATGTACGACCTGGAGCCAGACAAGCTCTCCGGCCGGGTGATCGGCATTCCCATCGTCAACCTGCCGGGTTTCCAGCAAGGCAGCCGCTACCTGCCCGACCGCCGTGACCTCAATCGTCACTTCCCCGGCAGCACCGATGGCAGCCTGGCGGACCGCATTGCCCACTCGCTGTTCGAGAACGTAATCCGTCATTGCGACATGTTGGTGGATATCCACACCGGGTCTCTCAAGCGCACCAACCTGCCCCAACTGCGTGCGGACATGAATAACCCGGAAGTGGCGGAACTCACCCGTGGATTTGACCGCATGGCAGTCGTCCACAGTACCGGCACCACCGGCATGCTTCGTCACGCCGCTGTCGAAGCCGGCATCCGGTCCGTCACCATGGAGGCCGGTGAATCACTGCGAATCCAGGAGCACCAGATCAAGGCCGGGGTGAACAGCCTGACCAGTCTGATGGACAAGGAAGGCATGATCTCAAGGATGTTCGTCTGGGGAGACCCGGAACCCGTCTATTACGATTCCGAGTGGATACGGGCCGAACACGGCGGCATTCTGTTCAGCGAAACCAAGCTGGGGGCCAAGGTTTCTGAAGGTGAAATCCTGGGTTATGTTTCGGATCCCATCACCAACGCCCAGCATCCCATCCGCGCCCGCAGCAGCGGCCGAATTATCGGCATGGCGGTGGATCAGGTGGTCATGGCCGGTTTTGCCGCCTACCACGTTGGTACGGAGGCAGAAGTGCCTGGAGAGTAGTATCCTGTCGGGTTCCTGGAATCTATCACGGAACCAGAAATTCAGACGGGAGCTGGCGTGTCTTCTGAAACCTCTAAACCACTATGGCTGGCCTACACCGGCCTGGTCCTGACCCCGTTGTTCTGGGCGGGCAACGCCGTGGTGGCCAAAAGTGTGGTTGGCGAGATTCCTCCCCTGTCCATGTCGTTCTGGCGCTGGGTGATAGCCCTGACGATACTCCTGCCCTTCGGGCTGCCGGGGGTCTGGCGCCAGCGCCGGGTCATCCGCGAACACGCACTGTCGATACTGGCACTCGCCACGTTCAGTGTGGCGGCGTTCAACTCGCTGCTTTATTTTGCCGCGGTGACCACCACGGCCACCAACATCGCGCTGATTAACGCCACCATACCCATCATGGTGGCGTTACTGGCCTGGTTGCTGTTGGGAGATCGCACACGCCCCATTCAGGCTCTCGGCATCGGGCTGGCGGTACTGGGCATCCTGGCGGTTGTGGCGCGGGGAGACCTCTCAGTGCTGACCGGTTTGCGGGCGCAACCCGGTGATCTGATCATGGTACTGGCGGTATCCAGTTGGGGCTTGTTCTCAGTACTGCTTCGCCGCCAGGCGGTACCATTGGCCCCACTGACCTTTCTGACCGTCCAGATCGCCTGCGGCACTATGGTGATCTTGCCGTTTTTCCTGGTGGACCTACTGTTCTTCTCAGGTGGATTCGAGCTGAACGCATCAACCGCGCTGCCCATGATGTATTTTGCAATTTTCCCCGGTATTCTGGCTTACGCGTTCTGGAATCATGGGGTGCATCGGATTGGTCCTGCAAAAGCGGCCATCTTCATGTACCTCACCCCTGTATTTGCGTCGGTGATGGCGGGCATTTTCCTCGGGGAACGCCTGGGCCTGTTCCATGTCATTGGCGGCCTTCTGATTCTGGCCGGACTGTTCCTGGCCACCCGAACCACCGAACTTCGCCGCAAATACCGTTGAGCACCCAACAACAAATATCGACAAGGCAGGCATTCATGGTCAATGGCATGACAAGGCGCTTCAGATGGGCCGGCGTACTGATACTGGCGGCTTTCAACACCCCAGCGGTCGCTGCCCCCTGCGATCCTGAGGAAAATACCTGGATACCGAGCCGCTATTACCCACCGGGACAGACAGTGTTTCACCAGGGTGACTGGTACCAGTCCCGCGAACTCCACGAGGGTAAAACACCCGGTGCGGATTTCGAATGGGAAAGACTGGCGTCAGTGCCTGATTGCGGGGTCGGTCGTGATGACAGCAACGTTGCTGAGCGCCAATCGGAAGGTGGGGTGAACCACCAACCTCAGGCACCGGCCGACGCCGGCGAAACGCCCGTAAAAACGCCCAACGAGCGCCCACAGGCCTGCAAAGAACCCGGGCGATGGAGCTTTGGCGGCAGCTATACCGTGGGCCAGATGGCCATACACGAAGGGCAGACTTACCGCGCCATACGCCCCAGCAACGGCCAGATGCCAGCCATGAGCCAGCCGCCTCACTGGCAGCCAGTAGACGATCCCTGCAGTAACGGCGCTGAAAACGCCGACTGATCCGGTTATTTATTCAGCGCCTGCCGGATCTGCTCCAGGGCCGTGTCCAGAACCCGGCGCGGGCAACCAATATTCATACGCATGAACCCGCTGCCGGGCTCACCAAAGGTGATGCCCGGGTTCATGCCAATACCCGCTTCCTGCACAAAGAACCGTTTCAGTTCCGCGTCGCTCATGCCCAGGCCCCGGCAGTCCAGCCACAACAAGTAGGTGCCCTCCGGCTCCGTTACCCGGATGTCAGGCAGGTGTTGGCGGATGTAGTCCATCACCCTGTCACGATTGCCTTGCAGGTAGATCATGAGTTCGTCCAGCCATGGGCCACCCTGGCGATACCCGGCCTCGAAGCCGGCGATACTGAAGGGATTGCACTGGTTCATGTGCATGGCGTCGAACACGTCTTTCAATAACTTCCGATGCTCTGGATTCCTCACCACCAGCGCCGACAAGCCCAGACCGGGCATATTGAAGGATTTACTGGGCGCTACGGTGGTAATCAGGGCCTGTTCCTCATCGGCCAGTTTCGCCAGTACATGATGGGCAGGCTTGTCCGGATAGGTGAGGTCGCAATGAATCTCATCCGACAGCACCACCAGGTTGTGGCGCCTGGCAATGGCCAATACCTCCCTGAGCTCGCTTTCGCTCCACACCCTTCCCACCGGGTTATGGGGCGAGCACAGCAGCAACACTCTGGCATCGCCCCGCGCTGCACAGGCCTCAAGGTGTTCGAGATTCATCTGATAACGGCCATCCACCTGTTCCAGCGGGTTTTCAATCACCGCACGACCGGTTTTCCGAATGGCACTGAAGAAAGGCGGGTAAACCGGAGGCTGTATTATCACCCCTTCACCTTCGCCGGCAAACGCCAGTGCCGCCGCGTGCAGCGAAGGCACCACCCCCGGAGCCATCATTAACCATTCCCGCTCAATGACCCAGCCATGCCGATGTTCAAACCAGTCAATCACCGACTGGTACAGGCTCTCCGGAAACAGTGTATAACCGTATACCGGGTGCCTTGCCCGTTCTTCCAGAGCCCTGGTCACCGCTTCCGGCGCTGGAAAGTCCATATCCGCCACCCACAGGGGGATAACGTCATCTTTGCCGAATACCGCTTTGCGGGCGTCAAATTTTACGGAACAGGTGTTTTCCCGCTCAACAGGCTGGTCAAAGGTCTCAGGCACAAGTGGCTCTCCGCTAGGATGGTGAGTTAGGCAAGGTTATTCTGTGGCAGTCGTTACAATCCGTGCAAGTTGGGCGCTGCTTCCCCAGCTTATGGAAGGGGTTATCTTTGGTCGCAAGGCCACAGGTTTTACTTGCCTGGAACCCGGTATAATTGCGAACCTAACGAGTTATTTGCTTACCCTGATCGACCCTCGGAGCCCCTGAATGCTTGCCCAGATCCTGTCCACGATGTTGCCGGTCTTTCTGATCGCCGGTTGTGGTGCCCTTTACGGCCGATATCGCACTCCAGACATCAAAGGCCTGAACACCCTCAATATGGAGCTATTCGTCCCCATGCTGGTGTTCGCGGTTCTGGCTGATCAACAGGCTCCGCTGCAGGATTACACCAGCCTGGCTCTGGCGGCAACGGTGGTCGTTCTGGGTTCCGGCATCGTCCTCTATCCGCTGGCCAGGATTCTGAACCTGAACCTTAAAACCTTCCTGCCGCCGATGATGTTCAACAATTCCGGCAACATGGGCATTCCCGTACTGGTATTTGCGTTCGGCGAGGCAGCCCTGCCCGCGGCCGTTGTCCTATTTGTCGTGGAAATGCTGCTGCACTTTACGGTGGGCATCTACATGCTGGACCCGCACACGTCGATCATCAGACGGCTTCGCATACCCGTTATTGCGGCAAGTATCGCCGGCCTTACCGTCAACTTCGGTGGCGTACCCATGCCACAATGGCTGCTGGAAACCCTGAACATGCTAGGCGGAGTGTGTATCCCGCTCATGCTCTTTACGCTTGGTGTTCGCATGCTGGATGTGGATTTCAGCGACTGGAAACTCGGGGTTCTGGGCGCTATTTCCGCGCCTGCATCCGGGTTGATTCTTGCCTGGCCAATGATAGCGATTCTGGATCTGCCGGGCCTGCAGATAGCTGCTTTGTGGGTCTTCGCCGCCATGCCCTCTGCTGTGTTGAACTACATGCTGGCGGAGCAGTATCAACAGGAACCTCATAAAGTAGCCTCACTGGTGCTTATGAGTAACCTCGGAAGCCTTGTGGTGATGCCGATTGTGCTGGGCCTGGTCTTTACAGCCGGCTATGTATGAACCGCTTCAGATAACGATCAATGTCGGAATCCTCGCCGGTGCGTCAAGATCACTAACGCAAGCGCTTGCAACCTCTCTGGCTTTGGCCGAAGGTAAGAACGATTCAGGTTGAATTTCTTCTCGATATGGAGATCCGCCCATGAGTGTTCTGCTTCTACTGATCAGTGCGCTGGTACTGATCTATCTTGGCATCGGTGGCACCACTGCCGCCACCGTGCTTGTGATTGCAACGGTCGTCGGGCTGTTTCAGGATGGCTGGCACATCCTCAGTATACTGTTTGGTGGCGGGCTGCTTGCTCTCAGCCTGGTGCTGGTGCTCCCAGGTGACTTGCGGCGCGAGAAGTTCAGCGCTCCGTTGCTGAACTGGGTGCGCGGCCGGCTCCCGAAGCTCTCGGATACCGAGGCCGAGGCCCTGCGCTCAGGTACCGTAGACTGGGATGGCGAGCTTTTCTCCGGGCAACCCAAGTGGTCGAAACTGCTCGATGCCAAACCGGCCCACCTCTCCAGCGAAGAACAGGCGTTCCTCGACGGGCCGGTCGAGAAGCTGTGCGGCATGCTGGATGACTGGAAAATCACCCACGAAGAGTACGACCTGCCCAACAAGGTCTGGAAGTTCATTCGCGAGAATGGCTTCTTCGGGTTGATGATTCCCAAGGAACAGGGCGGCAAGGGCTTTTCCCACACCGCCCACTCCGAGATCGTGATGAAGATTTCCACCCGCAGCGTATCCGCCGCTGTGACCGTCATGGTGCCCAACTCGCTTGGCCCGGGCGAGCTGCTGATGGAATACGGCACCGATGCCCAGAAAGAACATTATCTGCCGCGGCTGGCCGGCGGCGAGGAAATCCCCTGCTTTGCGCTGACGTCGCCGGTCGCCGGTTCTGACGCCGGAGCTATTCCGGACAAGGGCATCGTCTGTAAGGGCCAGTGGAATGGCGAGGAAGTACTGGGCCTGAAAGTCACCTGGAACAAGCGCTACATCACACTGGCACCGGTGGCGACGCTGATTGGCCTGGCCATCAAGGTCTACGACCCGGACAAACTACTGGGCGACTCCGACGACATCGGCGTTACCTGCGTGATGGTTCCACAGGACCTGGAAGGGGTTCACTCCGGCGCCCGTCACCTGCCAATGAATACCGTGTTCATGAACGGTCCGACCTGGGGCAACGACGTGTTTATCCCCATGGATCAGGTGATTGGCGGCCAGGACATGTTGGGCAAAGGCTGGAAAATGCTGCTGGAATGCCTGTCCATCGGCCGTTCCATCTCCCTGCCCGCATTGGGCACCGGCGCTGGCAAAGTGGCCAGCATGGCCACAGGCTCCTATGCCCTGACCCGGGAACAGTTCGGCCGCTCCATCAGCCAGTTTGAGGGGGTTCAGGAAGCGCTGGAGCCCATCGCCGGCTACACCTACATGATGGATGCCGCCCGATTACTGACATCCGGCATGCTGGACCGGGGTGTACGCCCCTCCGTGCCGTCAGCGGTGCTCAAGTACCGCAATACCGACTTGATGCGCACGGTGATCAACCATGCCATGGACGTGGTTGCCGGCCGCGGTGTTATTACCGGCCCCCGCAACTTCCTGGCCAGGGCGTACCAGGCGGTGCCCATCGGTATCACGGTGGAAGGCGCAAACATCCTGACCCGCAGCCTGATGGTGTTCGGCCAGGGTGCCATCCGTTGTCACCCGTTTATTGTTGAAGAAATCGAAGCAGCGGGCATGGACGATAAAAAGGCGGCGGTCGAGAAGTTCGACGGCATCTTTTACCGCCATATCGCCCACACCACCCGCAACGCGTTACGCTCGTTAGTGCTGGCACTGAGCGGCGGCTTGCTGGAAACCGTGCCCCGCCAGGGTAACATCCAGTCCAGCTATCGCCAGCTTGCCCGGTTCTCGGCCGCGTTTGCCCTGATGACCGACGTTACCCTGCTCACGGTTGGTGGCGGCCTCAAGGCACGTCAGCGCCTGTCCGGGCGGATGGCGGACTGCCTTGTACACCTGTATTACGCCACGGCGGTGATCAAGCAATGGCACGAGGAAGGCTATCCGGAAGACCAGCGGCCGCTGGTGGAATGGTGCCTTCAGACCAGTCTGCGCGACCTCAAGACATCCATGCGCGAGCTGATCATCAACTTCCCGGTTCCGCTGTTGCGCTGGCCGCTGCGGATGCTGGTGTTCCCTCTGGGCGCCACCGGCCTCAACGGCCCGGACGACGCCCTGGGCACGGAGGTGGCCGCCAGCATTGTGAACGATACGCCGCTACGCCAGCGCATCAGCCGTGGCAGTTACATCAATACCGATCCGGACGACCCTTTGGGCCGTGTACTGAACGCCTACCGGCTGGCCAATGAAACCAAGGACATGCGCGATCGCCTGCATGAAGCCCTGCGCAATCGGGATGAAGACGAGCTGGGCGGTATCGACCTGCTGATGGGGCACCAGCGTAAGGAACTGGTGGACTGGGCCTGCGAGCAGGGCGTTGTTCAGAAAGACGAATGCGACAAACTTCTTGAGGCACTGGAAGCACTCTACGATGTCATCCGCGTGGATGCCTTCGAAGCCGACGGGCTGAAAGCCCTGTCCCGGTGTGCCAAGGGTAAGCGCAAAGTGGTCGAACGCCCGCCACGGGACGAAGAATAACCACTGGAATAACCACTAAAGGCACGCCCTGAACGGGGCGTGTCTCCCCCACTGTTCCCCTCTCCCATTCTTGACAGAATCCACATTCGCCAACTATTACTGAATGTCGGTTCAAATAGCTGTATTTGCGACCTTTCAAAAAACCAGCTGTCACAACAACGAATAAAAACACGCGGCATCAGCGCCGCTCACCTGAATTGAAAGGGGTGTCTTTCCGTGGAAGAGCAGGCTGTAGGCGAGCAGACACAACCATCCTCAACCATCCTTGAAACCAGGAACCTGACCAAGGATTTCAAAGGCTTTACCGCCATCAGTGACGTCAGCATCAACGTCAAGACAGGCTCCATACATGCGTTGATAGGCCCGAACGGGGCCGGAAAAACGACGTTTTTCAACCTGTTGACCAAATTCCTCAAGCCCAGCGCCGGGCAGATTATCTACGCTGGCAAAGACATTACCAACGCGCGCCCCGCGGGTATTGCCCAGCAGGGGCTGATTCGCTCTTTTCAGATTTCGGCGGTATTTCCCCACCTCTCTGCCCGCGAAAACGTTCGGGTCGCCCTGCAACGCAAGTTGGGCATTTCCTATCACTTCTGGCGGCCGGTACGAATTCTTGATCAACTGAATGAAGAAGCCCAGGCCACCCTGGAACAGGTCGGCCTGGGGCCCTTTGCCGATACCAAGGCGGTGGAACTCGCCTACGGACAGAAGCGGGCGCTGGAGATTGCCACCACCATTGCACTCAAACCCAGGCTCATGCTGCTTGATGAACCCACCCAGGGCATGAGTTCAGAGGACGTAGGCACGGTCACCGAGCTGATTCGCAAGGTGGTGGATGGCAGAACCATCGTGATGGTTGAGCACAACCTCAATGTGGTGTCCACGCTGGCCGACACCATCACCGTCCTGAACCGCGGGGAGGTGTTGGCTGAAGGCAACTACGACACGGTATCGACCAACCCCGCCGTCATGGAAGCCTACATGGGAACCACCGATGCAGCCTGATCAACGCCCGGAAATGCTCAAAATCGAGAATCTTCACGCCTGGTACGGCGAATCCCACATTCTCCATGGCCTCGATCTGACTCTGCGGGAAGGCGAGGTGATTACCCTGCTTGGCCGCAACGGGTCCGGACGCACGACCACGCTCAAGTCGATTCTGGGGCTGGTCAGCAAACGCACCGGCTCCATCAAGATCCACGGCACCGAAATCATCAACATGCCCACCCACCGCATTGCCCACGTTGGCAAGCTGGGGTATTGCCCCGAGGAGCGGGGGATTTTTGCGTCTCTCAACGTGGACGAGAACCTCGAGCTGCCCCCCGTGGTGGCCGATGGCGGGATGTCCGCGGACGAGATCTACAAAATGTTCCCGAATCTTGAAGAGCGCCGCAAAAGCCAGGGCTCCAAGCTCTCCGGGGGCGAGCAACAGATGCTGGCCATTGCCCGCATCCTTCGTACCGGCGCCAATCTCCTGTTACTGGACGAGATCACCGAAGGGCTTGCGCCGGTTATCCTCAAATCCCTGGATGATGTCATCCGCAAACTGCGTGACCGGGGATTCACCATCATTCTGGTTGAGCAGAACTTCCGCTTTGCCGCTCCGCTGGCCGACCGACACTATGTGATTGAGCACGGACGAGTGGTTGAGCAGATAGAAGCGGCCGATCTCGAGGCCAAGAAAGAGCAGTTGAACAGGCACCTGAGTGTCTGAACCCGAATCTAATAACAAAAGGAATCCCACCATGTTCAAGCACTGGAAATCTGGACTGGCAGGCGCCGTGGCAGCGGCTACCCTGGCAATGCCCCTCACGGCAGCGGCCGAATTGACCGACGGCAAAGTAAAAATCGGTGTCCTCAGTGACATGTCCGGCGTTTACAAGGCCCTCGAAGGGCCGGGCGCGGTGACTGCCGCCAAAATGGCGGTCGAGGATTTTGGCGGTTCGGTGATGGGCAAACCCATTGAGATCATTTCCGCGGATCACCAAAACAAGCCGGATATCGGCGCCAGTACCGCCCGGGAATGGATCGATGCGGAAGAGGTGGACATGATCACCGCCCTCGACAACTCCTCCGTTGCCTTGTCCGTTCAGGGCCTGGCCAACGACAAGAAAATCATCACCATGAACACCGGCGCCGGCACCACAGCACTGACAGAAGAACAGTGCACGCCTTACGGTATTCACTACGTCTACGACACCCACGCGTTGCCGGTTGGTACTGCTACGGCGATGGTCAAGAACGGCGGTGAAAGCTGGTTCTTCATTACCGCCGATTACGCCTTCGGCCACTCTTTGCGGGACAACACCGGCGCCGTGGTGGAAAGTCTCGGTGGCGAGGTGGTCGGTAACGTCAATGCGCCACTGTCCACCAACGATTTCTCCTCCTACCTGCTCCAGGCCCAGTCTTCCGGAGCCGATGTCATTGGCCTGGCCAATGCCGGCCAGGACACGGTGAACGCCATCAAACAGGCCAACCAATTCCGCATCGTACAGGGCGGACAGAAACTGGCCGGCATGCTGGTATTCATCACCGACGTCCACAGCATGGGGCTGGACATTGCCCAGGGCCTGCAGTTCACCACCGCCTTCGTGTGGAACCAGAACGACGAGACCGAAGCCTGGTCCCGCCGCTTCTATGAACGCCACAACGCCATGCCCACCATGGTTCATGCCGGCGTTTACTCGGCGGTCACCAATTACCTGAAAGCAGTCAAAGCCACCGGTTCTGACGACAGCGATACCGTTCGTGCCGAACTGGGCGACATGACCCTTAACGACATGTTCGTGAAAGGGGGCAAGATTCTGCCCAACGGCTCCATGCTCCACGACATGTATCTGGTGGAAGTGAAGAAGCCGGACGAAGCCAGTGAGGAATGGGACCTGCTGCGGGTAGTCTCGAAGATCCCTGCGGATCAGGCCTATATCTCGCTGGAAGACACCAAGTGTTCGCTGGTTAACTAACCACGCCGATTAACCACTGCTTCAGGGGAGATAGCCAACGTGTCGATGCAGGTCATACTGGCCCAGGCGCTGCTTGGGCTGAATGTGGGTGTGTTTTACGCCATGTTGAGCCTCGGGCTCGCGGTGATATTCGGGCTGCTGAATATCATCAACTTTGCCCACGGTGCCATGTACATGCTGGGTGCCTTTATCGCACTGATTGGCTACTCTCTGCTGGAGCAGTGGTTCGGTATCAGCCTTCAGATCGGATTCTGGGCGTCACTGCTGGTGGCGCCCCTGATCGTCGGTATTCTGGGTGTGACCATTGAACGCTTCATGCTCAAGCGTCTCTATGACCTTGACCACATCTATGGCCTGCTGCTGACGTTCGGTATCACGCTGATCCTGCAGGGCCTGTTTGCCAACTACTTCAACGTTTCCGGCACACCCTATCCGGGGCAACCGGAAAGTCTCAGTGGCGTGGTAAACCTCGGGTTCATGTACTTCCCGACCTACCGACTGTTCGCCATCATTTTCTCCCTGGTGGTCTGTTTTGCCACCTGGTACGTCATCGAACACACCAAACTGGGTTCACGGCTGCGCGCCGGTGTCGAGAACCCGGACCTGACCCAGGCGTTTGGCCTGAATGTGCCACTGATGATCACCCTCACCTTCGCCTTCGGGGCCGGCCTAGCCGGCCTGGCAGGTGTACTGGCCGCGCCGATCTATTCGGTCAGCCCGTTAATGGGGGCGGATCTGATCATCGTCGTGTTTGCCGTGGTGGTGATCGGCGGCATGGGCTCGATTATGGGCGCCATTCTATCCGGGCTTGCGCTGGGCTTGATTGAGGGCCTTACCAAAGTGTTCTACCCGCCAGCGGCCAGCACCGTGATCTTCTTCCTGATGGTGCTGGTGCTGCTGTTCCGCCCTGCGGGCTTATTCGGTAAGGAGAAGTAAGGCCATGATCAACCGCGTTCTGTTTATCATCATGCTGGTCGCCGGCCTTGGCGCGCCCTTCTATGCCTACCCGGTCTTTGTGATGGACCTTCTGTGCTTCGCGCTCTTCGCCTGCGCCTTCAACCTGCTGCTCGGCTACGCTGGTCTGTTGTCGTTCGGGCACGCCGCCTTCTTCGGCGGTGCCGCGTACATTACCGGCTATGTCACCAAAGAATGGGGATTCGGGCCGATATTCGGCATTCTTGCCGGCACCGGGTTTGCGTTGATTCTCGGCACGATATTCGGCTTCCTCGCCATCCGCCGACAGGGCATCTACTTTGCCATGGTGACCCTGGCGCTGGCGCAGATCATCTACTTTCTGGCGCTTCAGATGCCGTTCACCGGAGGTGAAAACGGTCTCCAGGGCATTCCCCGTGGCGAACTCTTCGGCTTCATCAGCCTCAACAACGAAATCGCCATGTACTACTTTGTGTTTGCGGTATTCATGATTGGTTTCGCCATTATCCACCGAACCATCAACTCCCCCTTTGGCGAGGTCCTCCAGGCCATCCGGGAAAACGAATCCAGAGCACTCTCGCTCGGTTACGACGTCGACCATTTCAAGCTACTGGCGTTTATCATTTCCGCCACACTCGCCGGAACCGCCGGTGCCACAAAAGCCGTGATATTCCAGTTTGCCGCACTGACCAATGCGCATTGGCAAACCTCCGGGGAAGTCATCCTGATGACACTGGTGGGAGGCCTTGGCACCATCTTCGGGCCAGTACTGGGCGCGATTACCGTCGGCGCCCTGAGCCATGAACTGTCGGCATTCGGCTCCTGGGTGCAAGTGATCCTGGGGACTGTGTTCGTCGTCTGCGTGATGGTATTCCGCCGCGGTATCGTCGGTGAAATACAGCATCGGCTGCTGAAGAAAAAAGCGGATAAATAGGCCGCCGGGGCTTGTTACTCGCCCCGCAAGCCGCCTCGGATAGCCTCATCCACCAGCCAGCGACGCAACACCTGCAGCCCACGCTCCCGCCGACGGCTGGTTTTCCAGGCGAAATAGAACTTGTCGCCCGTCATCACCGAGTGACTGGGCAAACGGACAAAATCGCCGGAATCCTGCCGTGTGCTCAGCATGTAATCGTTGGTCAGTGCGATGCCCTGATGAAAACGGGCCGCCTCCAGAGCCAGCAACATGTGGCTGAAGTGCTGTATCCGCGCCGTACCGGGAATCTTCTGATCCACCGCCCGATACCAGGCCTCCCAGTCACCGGCGGCCTTGTCGAAAATGCTGTGGGTAGAAAGCAAAGGAAACCGTGACACCTCCTCTGGCGACAACTCTGGCTCATCCCTTCCCTCAACCTCTGAATCCCGCCCCAGTTCCCGACGGATGCGCTGCCAGTAATCCTGGCTGCACACCGGAAACAGCCGCTCGGTATACAGCAACTCATAACTGAATGCCGCGGAAGACGGCTTGATAGTGATAAAACAGTCCGCCACCCGGTCGGACAGCACCGGGTTCTCACTGCTCATCTCCAGGGAAAGATCCAGTTGCGGATACTCCCGCTGCAAATCCGGCAACCGCGGCACCAGCCAGCGCACCGCAAATGAACTGAACACCGACAACCGTAACCGCGACTCCTCATGGCCCAGCAACTGCTCACTCACCCGTTCAATCTGCAACAACGCCGACCCCACGCCATCCAGATACTGCCGGCCTTCGTCGGTCAACGTCAGAGTGCGGCCACTGCGCCAGAACAGTTTCTCACCGAGATAAGTTTCCAACTGCTTGATCTGGTGACTGACCGCACTCTGACTGACCGCCAGCTCCTCCGCCGCCAGCGAAAAGCTGTTCAGCCGGGCAACGGCTTCGAAGACGGGTAGGGCTTTGAGAGGTGGAAGCTTCATTATCTAAATTTCTAATGATAAGTGATTAAAGATCATTTTATCGGATAGTAATACACCACTAGACTCACCACCACAAGATTCAGGGAGCCCTGCACACCACCCTTTCCAAAACTGTACGGAGCCATGGATGGCGGAGTCCAAGCGTCACATGGATGTGCCGAAGGAGCGTGTTTTGGAAAGGGTGGTGTGCAGGGCTACAACTCCGATGTCGGAGCACAACCAAGAGGAGCCGAAATCATGTCAGGCAAAACCGTAAACAGTGCAATCCTTCTGCTGGTGATCGGCAACGCCATGGCATTGATCAGCGATGTGTTCATCAAACTGCTGGAACCCGGCGCCCCCGTATTCCAGTTTGCCTTCCTGCGCTGCGTCATCACCCTGTTGCTGCTACTGCCCCTGGCCGGCCAACTCAACCGGAAACACCTGTTTTCCGGTATCAAGGTCCACGCCGTGCGGGCCCACATACACCTGGCTGGCATCCTGTGCATGGTTGTTGCCCTCGGCAATCTGCCGCTGGCCACCGCCAACGCCGTGTTCTACGCAGCTCCCATCCTGGTCATGGTGCTGTCCGTCATGCTGTTCCGGGAAAAGCTGACCCCGCTGAGCGTCTTTGCCGTCTTCAGCGGATTTGGCGGCATCGTCGTTATCCTGCGGCCAGTAGAATTCAACTGGGCGGCCATCGCCGCACTGGCCTCCGCCTTTGCACTGGCCATCAACGCTGTAATGGTGCGTAAACTGCCGAAGCAGCAGTCCACCGTTCACAAGCTGTTCCTGAATTACGCGCTGATCATCCCGGCTGCCGGCGCACTGGCCTTATGGGAAGGCGCCGCCTGGGACAGCTCCATACTCATCAGCGCCCTGGGATCTGCCCTGTTTATTCTGGGCTACAACATCACCGTGTTGCTGGCCTACCAGCAGGTGGATGCCAACCAGGTGACCAGCGCCGAATACACCGGCCTGATCTGGGCGGTACTAATTGGATGGATAGGTTTCAATGAAATGCCCGACCTTTGGTTCGCCGTGGGCAGTGCCATGATTGTGGTGCCACTTATCATGGTGGGGTTGCGTTCACGTCATCGGAGTCGCCGGGTATTGCAGCCTCAGCCGGTGAATAGTTGACGCGTTCAGTCCATAGAGATACCAAGGAGTAACCTGCGCCCATCTGATGGACCTAATCCTGCGGTTACTCCTCAGCTTCGTAGGTCACACGAAACTGAATGCGGCGTTCCAAAGTTTGATTGGCCAAGATACGGAACTGAAGCTACGGTCGCAAAGCGGACATTCAGATCCGATCTCCATCTTCAGCTTTTGAGTTCCATTCATAGCAGGGTAAGTCCGCTAAATACCGCCTCAGCTCTTTTGAGCCCTTATCGCCCTCTTGGCCATGGAAGATCACCTCCACGGGTAACTCTCAAAATATTCGAAACTTACTTCCCACTTCACTGTAATCAGCGAATCAATTTTTCGAATCTATTTGAGATCACTGCTAACGTGCTGGTACAACACGCAGAAATTGCATCAAATTTCTCGAAGACACCTCAAATCTGTGCTTAGGGCCCGCAATGAGTATCTGTAGCAAGTGCGGTAATCCAGTTGAATTTAGATACGCTAATGGCAGATGCATTCCGATGCATTTTGACGGAGGCTGTATCGGCTCCAGCTCTAGCGTAAATGATTTCTCTGGATACAACACCGCAACCGAGAGCACTTGCTTTAGCACAAAATGTCCAGAGTGCGGAGATGAGGTTTTCTTTATTCGTCACAACGGCGGCAGTGTCTGGCTAGACCCTCCGCTGGGATGGCCTTGGTACAAGCACGGTTGCTTTTATCCGGAAGATAAAACGTCAGAATTCGATGGTCCAGCATTGGTTACCGATAAGACATCACTGGAGCTTGCTGAAGGCAGCAATCTAGAGATTGGTATTGTCAAAAGAACGTGTGTAGAGGCGAATCGAAACTATACAGACATCGTCTTGGAATCTGCCGAACTCGAATCCACCGAGGTTCGAGTCAAAAACAACGCCGGATTTCTCTTGGGAAAGCTATGCGTGCTCGACAGAGCAAAAGACACCATCTGGCCCTTCTATGAGCCGGATTATCTCTTTTGGCTCTACGATGCCGATAAATTTGGATACAAAATACCACCCCCCAAGATACAGCCTCTTAAAAAAACTGATCAGAAAAAACTGAAGAAACGCGAGATGGTAAAGTGCAGCGTTTGCGGCTGTAAGGTGTCCAAAAAGAAATTACGGAGACACATGAGGAAAGTGCACATCGAACTCGGGCATTAGCTGAGGCCGACTACTTGCGGCCAGTTTACGGTGACATAGGTAAAGAGTTTTGGCCGCCGGGTATTTCCCTTTGGTCATGACACCATCAAGTGGCCGGAGATTGATTCCATAAATTGAGCGCTGGTCGCAAAGCGAACGTTCAGGCCCGAGTTCGACGGACTCAGTTTGAGGCTAAGGTGGGTCACACGTATCAGAGTAAGTCCACTCATCCGCTACTACTGATATGAATTGGTCTTTAGCGCCCATCCATTTGGTGCTCAACATCCCCAGCACCATCACCGCGAAAACACATATCATCCAAGAAAATTCTTTTATGATTCTCCAATTCACTGAGAGTAATCTCAGCGGTCGATTGGATAGATACAACACCATCAAAGCCATTATCATCCATATAACTACTCAAAATGCTTTCCCAAGACTCAAAGAACTCCATCAAGTCGTCAGCGCCTTGACCAACGGGCAGCCTCGCTTGACTATACACGATGATCCAAGACGCACTAAAATCCTGAGCGTCGTTATCATCTGCTACACCAAGAAAAACACCAGTGATAACGTCACCAAATCGATCATAAGCCTTTTTAACTTTCTCCTTGATCTTACCAATCACTTTCTTCCAGTGATCATTAAAGTCATCTGAGAACGAAGGGCGGTAATATCTTGCCGCAAGCCAGGTCGTCAACTGAGTGCACACGTTCCCGCTTAGATGAAAAGGATGCGTAGGAGAAAAATTCTCAAGCAGCTCTCGCCGTACGAAAAATCTCTCGCGCATGCGGAAACCCAAACATTTCACTTCTGCGGAAACGGTCATCTCCACATCTAAAGCTCTACTGTTACTGGCCTTCGATAACTCTGGCCGAACCTGAGAAATCAGGGAAAACCCGATAAACTCGGCATGAGGTTCGTTATTAAAATCACCATGGGCAAGATCGCAAGATTGAGTAGCTAGCACATAAAACTCTTCCTTCAGTTCTAAGTCACCACAGTATTGCTGCAGGACCTCGGCATCCACAGTAGCCCACTGGAGCCAGCCGTTTGCAATTATCGCATCTGCTCTAGACATCAGATGGCTACCCGCTAGCTAAAAGATGAAACTTGGTTCGTCGCACCCTCTAGATCAGAATTATTCGAAATTCGCTTATCGATGCGAATCCTTTTATCAAGCTTATCTTTAACTTCCGAATAGGATGCAAGAAATTGATGCTTGTCGCCCGCTTTTACTGCTTCACCAAAAAGCTCTACGAATTTCTTGCCGCCCGCGTTAGGGACAAACATTTTAAATAACTTGGGAAGGGACGACCTATGAGAGTTATCTAGTAACTCTACGAGATCAGAAATTACAATCAAACGTTCATAGTTTTCATCAGCGATCGCACCTCCCTTTAACCAGCTATATAGAGTGGGCCTTGCTACACCCAGAATTTCCGAAAGGAGTTTTTTGGACAAATCAAACTCAGATAGGAGCCGATTTAAAACGTCGGGGACGATCAAATGAGAATTATTTCTGACCAACGAATAATCAAAATACTCCAGATTATCTTCAGAAGAGGAATGCTCTTGGTTTGCAAAGGCATCATCAAAAAGCTTGGCCACAAAACTCTCTCGAGAGCATTCAAATTGCTCACAAGGCGAGTTCATGACATTGCTGATGCTGTCAGATGATGTAACAACAGTCGCACCTGCAAATGCCATTAGGGCCAAAAGACCTCCACCAACACGAGCATCCGAAAAAGGGCTGTGACCATTAGTTTTAGTTGTCATTAGCAGACTCCAATGCCTCTATATTAACCGTTTCCTCAAACACCTTATGGCAAACCTCATGAAGTTCATCGATATGGTCAAATACCTTTGAAACATCAAATTCCTTTAATTTTTGGTTATTTTCATAATCAACATGGTCAGTATCTATTACTAGAGTCTCCTCAACTGACTCATCGCCACCTATTACGGAATAACTGTTCAAAATCGAAGGATGAACAGGAGGCTGTTTCTTTAGATAAGTACCTCTGACTATCAAATTACCGAATTTAGTAGCATTGTATAATTCAATCTGGCTTTGCTCATTAGCACCGCCACTCTGGTCATCCACGAATACCTTAGGAAGGAATCTCTCGTCACAAACTATATCATTTATGCGAACATCCCCTATAGGCTTGACATGATCAACGTAACGTATACCTGACCCCTTATAGTATGCAATTTTCATGGTTCTCTTTACTTCTTCGATTATAGGCTCGAAAAACCCTCTAAAATCGTCAAACCTAGTATATGAAGTGCTATGCAAGACTATGCGGTCATCTTTGACCATGATTCCTTTTTTGTTTTCTAGGTCAGAAAAATAAAAATTCACTCTATCGTTAGTTATTGTATTAACCGTTCCGTCTTGGTTAATTTGAATATTTTTATCGCTGCTTTTTTGCTCATAATAGTTTGGTAATTTGTCGCGAAGGTTCTCTTGGACATCTGACATATATCGCGCATAGGATCTAATATCCTGTATTCTAATCATAGCAAATACGTAAATTAGGGGAGCATTCTTTACCTCTCCTCTACGATAGCCTTGAGCCATGACATTCAGCCTCTTGATAGCAAAAACGTTGCTTTAGCATACTTTACACGTCACTTTACACTTATCATAGCTCAAAACCAATCAACTGGCTCACGACTTTAGTAAATACTAACAATGCTCAGAATCACTAGGTTTGTATAAAGTAGCTGCGCAAAATACACCCTTCTTTTCCATACCTCACCGGCGCTTGGGGCAAGGCAGTCTAGTCCCCTCCGCCGGAAATCATCACTGCGGAAATCGCCACCAGCGCTTGGATATCGGAAAGCAGCGCGTTGCTGTTTGCGAGTGTAAACATCCCTGCTTTAGTTGCACCGCTGGTAAGAGGTTTCCGCCCGTTGGTGTTTCGCCATATTCTTATAGCGCCAGGTCTTCCAGTGAATTTGAGAGGGAGGTAACGGGTTCACGCGGCCTAGAAAAAGGTCCGCTTTTGTTTAGAAGCGGTCTTTTTTTTGAGGCAGAATCCCCGCTGATAATGATTGGACTAAAGAGCCGGCGCCGTTCACAGGCGCCGGTGAGAGGCTTCAACCCGATGATCAACGGGTTACGTCAATCAGTAACTGAGCACCCTGCAGTAGCTGATACTCCATGGGGGAGGTGCTGTTGTTGTAATAGAATCGAAAACCGGTACCACGGTCGTCCCGATAATAGTGGCGATCGTTGTTCCAGTGGTGTTGGTAACCATGCCTTTTCTGGTGGTACTTCTTATGCTTCCAACCGTGTTTGTGTCGGTTGTGAGGCTTGTTTTTCCAGCCATGCTTGCGATCCCGGTGGCCGTGGTGTGCATCCGCATCGCGGTGCCGGGATGACAGAAGCTTCTTGTGGTGGGGTATGCCCCTGTCGTGGTCCACTTTCTGGTGGAACCCTGCCCTGTGGTTCTCCCGCCTGTCAGAGTCTGCCACAGCCGGGCTGGTGGCCATTATCAGGCCAACGAAACAACTGCCAATCAGAAATGCTTTCATCGCTCTTCTCCCGATCTTTTCAGATCCCGGATTAGCATCCACGAAAACTCTGTGGCTGCTCCCTGACTTCAGAGTACGGAACTTCCGGGGAAAGTCAGGCGATCGGCGACGGCTTTGCACTTCTTTTACGCAGGCGCGGACAGTCTTTACAGTTGCCGTGGCCGGCTGACCGTCACGACAGAATCAACGCAGGTGGGATTCCAGCTCGAACACGTGGGGATCGTGATCACCAAGGGCTCTCAATGCCTCGGCCAGCTTAAACAAATATTCACTGTTAGGACCGCTCGGACCAGACGAACTGGCAATCTGGCGGGCAATATCGAGGGAAGGTGCGGGGCCAAGGAAGGCCTCATTATCTTCGGTGGCAATGTAGACAAGGCCTTCCGCACTACTGCCATCATCGAACCTCATGGGTGTGCTGAAGCGCAAATAGCCGTTTTTCTCACGCACATCCAGGTGCTCAAACACTTCTGGCGATACCCGATAGGCCATACCCTTACACGACGCGTCAGGCTGACTGATCAGCGTGACCACACGCCCGGGAGCCTCCGGGGTACCGCGATGGTCATGGGAGCCCTGCCAGAAACGTCGGGCACAGCCTTCAATCGTCGCCGGCTGCTGCTCAAGGAAGGGGAAGTCCACCTTGTAAATCAGCGAGCCATAACCGAACAGCCACACGGAGGACACTCCGTCAAACTGCTGGCGACTGCGATTGTGCGCTACGGTATCGAAAGACATCAGGAGGCCGACGTGGAAGCAATAAATCCAGCGATGCCCGTTAGAACAATTTCCGCCGCCATGGCAGACAGAATCAGGCCGCTGATCTTGGAGAGTATGTTCAGCCCGGTCTTACCCAGCGCCTTTTCCAGGTATCCGGACAAGTGCAGTAGAACCGCCAGGATAACCAGCCCCGACACCAGCCCCAGAAGCCCTCCGGCCACTTCCGGCACAGCGTTCAGCTCGGCCCCGTAAACCAGGATGGCACCGATGGTCGCAGGGCCTATCATCACCGGAATCGCCAGTGGCACCACGGCAATGTCATCGCGGTCTTCATCCGGCAGCCCGGTGGCGTGGTTGCGGGTACCACTGGTGACCAGGCTGATGGCGGTCAGGAACAGCAGGCTGCCGGCACCGATCCGGAACGAGTTCAGGGTAATGCCAATGGCACTGAACAGCAGTGGCCCGGCAAAGAACAGTACCAACCCCAGAATCATTGCGGATACGGTGGAACGGCGGATGATCGAACGCTTTTCAGACGCCGGCAGCCCCCGGGTGAGCGCCAGAAACATGGTGACCACGAAAAACGGCGCCAACAGGAACATAAAGCGGATCGTGCTGCTGATGTAGGTACTGATAAACGCTTCAAACATTCAGAATATCCGGTCAGGGGTAAAAACGGTATAGCATAGCGACAGTGGCGCCTTCGTGCCGTACGGAAGTGAACGTATCCTAGCGCTTAACGCTGCTTTGCCTGGGTTTGCGTGACTTTCCTGGCTTTCCCGGCTTGCCGGGTTTTCCCGGGCGCGAGGGTTTGCCGTGTTTTCCAGCGGGCTTTCCTGGCCGACCGGACTGTCCTGCCTTTGCGCCCTTTCCACGAGGTCCCGATGGCGATGTCCCGGGCTTTTTGCCAGGCCGCTTGCTCGCCGGCTTTTTCGTTTCGCTACGGGTTTCGGGGCTCACTTCCGAGGACGAATCGCGGATCATGTCAAACAACCCGGCCAGCTCCTTCGGCCCCAGATCCCGCCACTCTCCGACTGCTAGTCCTTTGAGGCTGATATTCATGATGCGCACACGCTCGAGCTTCGTGACCTCGTAATCAAAGAACTCGCACATGCGACGAATCTGTCGGTTCAGGCCCTGAACCAGGGTAATACGGAACACGAAACGGGACACCTTTTCGACCTGGCAGCGTTTGGTGACCGTACCCAGTATCGGTACCCCGGCGCTCATACCCTGCACGAATTCTGCGGTCACCGGCTTGTTGACGGTGACCAGGTATTCCTTCTCGTGGTTGTTGCCCGCGCGCAGGATTTTGTTCACCAGATCACCGTTGCTGGTGAGGAAAATCAGCCCCTGGGAGTCCTTGTCCAGTCGGCCAATGGGGAAGATCCGCTCACCGTGACCCACATGGTTGACGATGTTACGGCGCTCCGCCGGGTCGGTGGTGCTGACCACGCCCACGGGCTTGTTGAGGGCGATAAAGATCAGGTCCTCTTCGTCTCGCGGCTCGATCAACTGACCGTTCACCGTGACTTTGTCACCGGGCAGCACCTGATCGCCCACCTGGGCCGCCTTGCCATTAATGGCAACGTTGCCGTTCTCGATATAGCGGTCGGCCTCCCGCCGGGAACACATGCCACTCTCGCTGATGTATTTGTTGAGGCGGGTGGAGTTTTTGCCGGGCATGGGAGTCCTGTCTTCGGTCGGGGCATCAGGCTACTTTTGGGGATACATAGCTGAAACGCTTGCGGTATTGCTCCATGGTACAGCCTACCGTGCGTTTAAACAGCCTCCGGAACGAACTGGCATCTTCGTAACCCACACTCCAGATGATGCGTGCAGTCTGTTCGCGGCTGGATTCCAGCAGGTGCTTGGCCGCCTCGATCCGCAGATGCTGCAGGTAGCCGATCGGGGTTTCGCCAGTGGCTTCCTTGAAACGACGCTTGAAGGTGCGGGTGCCAAGGCCCGCCACGGCAGCCACTTCGTCGATGGTCAGTGCATCGGCGTAGTGCTGTTCAAGCCAGGACTGTGCCTTGCGGATAGCGTCATCCTGGTGGGCCTTCTGGCTGTAGAAGGCCATGTAGGGCGTTTGCTCCGCCCGGCGGCCGTCCAGCACCAGCATCTTGCTGCAGGCCAAGGCAACCGCCGGTGACGAGAAGCGCTCCACCAGGTAACTGCACAGATCCACAAACGCCGTGGCGCCGCCGGCACAGATGATGCGGCCGTTATCCACCAGCAACTGGTCTTCCTCCAGGCGCAGGTGTGGATAGCGGGCACGGAACAGCGGCGCTGCCCGCCAGTGGGTGGTGGCAACCTGGTCGTCCAGCAAACCCGCCTCCGCCAGTACGAAACTGCCGGTGCAGACGCTCGCCAGCACGGCGCCCCTCTCCAGGCCTTCCCGCAACCAGCCGTAAAGCGGTCTTGAGGGTGCGAGCGTCTTCTCCAGCCGTTCCGCGCCCACGGCGGCTTCCACCGAGGAGCCCACCACGATCAGGCCCGGCTCGAAATCCCCACGCTTGCAGGTTGGCGTCACCACCGCACCGCTGTACCCGCGGACTGGCCGGTCGTCCACCGTCACCACCTGGCAATTAAACAGGGGCTCGCTACGGCCAGCCGGAGCGCGGCCGCAGAAGTTGGCAACGGTGAAGAAATCCATGATGCCGTGCACACCGGAGGCATGGCAGTTGGGAAAGGCAACAATGGCAACGTTGAACATGTAAATGGCCCTTTCAGCACTTTATATGTCAAATATGACACTCCTGCTGGCAACCCGCAAGCCCTAACCTGAACCTGTCATCCACTACCACTGGAAGAAGGACTTTCACCATGACCTCACAACTGAACACTCAATCAGTGATCTTCGAGCGACCGACAACCCACAAGGTTGAAGGCCCGAAGGGGTTTTCGCCCATCCGCCTGGCACTTCAACTCTATGGTCGAATGGCTCCTGAAAAAGCCGGCCGGCTGGTTAACCGCATGGCGTTCAGGCCCTCGCGCCTGCCCATGCCATCCCGCTATGAATACCTGCTGGACAATGCTGACAGCTATACCCAGCTGCAGCACGGCGCCCGGACCATTCCGGTGTATTCCTGGGGCCAGGGGCCTGTGATTCTGGGCGTTCACGGCTGGGCCGGTGCCGGCATCCAGTTCGGCGCCTGGGTCAACCCGCTGGTGGAAGCCGGCTATCGTGTGGTGCTGTTCGACGCCCCCGCCCACGGCCGTGCCCAGGGCGAGAGCACCAACCTGTTCGAGATGGCCGAAGTCGTTGCCAGGGTGGCGGCCAGCGTCGGCCGGGTCCACGGGGTGCTGGCCCATTCCATTGGCTGCATTGCCGCTGCCCGCGCAATCGCGGACGGCCTTCAGCCTGATTATCTGGTCATGCTGGCGCCCCCTGTCAGCCTCACGGCGGTGATGGATAACCTGGGCCGTCAACTCGGCCTGAGTCAGGACGTTCTGGCGGTGCATCTGCAATTGATGGAGGAGCGTTTCGGCAAATCCGTCTGGGAGCAACTGGACCTGGAAGCCCTGTCACGGACCCTCACCCAGCGAGGCCTGATGGTCATTGATGACGATGACACCTCCATCTCGCCAGACGAAAGCGAACGGGTTTTCAACAACTGGGAAAACGCCAACGTACTCCGCACCCGTGGCCTGGGCCACCACCGCCTGCTATGGAGCCCCATGGTTGTAGACACGGTGCTTCGGGATCTGGGCAGGCCGGTGGACACCCTCTGATTGCGCGATTGCGTCAGTCCGTTTATGGTCTGGCAGCAGTACCATTCGCATTCACGGAGCCCAGCCATGCACCTGTCTGAACCAAAACAGCGACAAACGCCCCGGGGACGCTTCGCTTGGCGAGAAGGCGGGGCACCCGGTGGCAAGGCGCTGGTGATGATCCACGGCTGGCCGGAGAGCTCCTACTGCTGGGAGCACGTGGCAGCGTATCTGAAGGCGGGTTTTCACATCATCGCCCCCGACCTGCGAGGGTTGGGCGACAGTGAACGCAGCCCGGACATCGAACACTACCGCAAGCAGGAAATGGCACAGGATGTGATCAGCCTGCTGGACCAGCTCGGTATTGATGAGTTTCAGCTGGTGGGCCACGACTGGGGCGGCATCGTCGCCCAGGAAGTCGCACTGGCCATTCCCGACCGGGTGCAAAGGTTGGTGATCATGAACATCGCCATCATCAACAACCTCAAGGGCAACCAGGAAGTGATCGAGAAGGTCCGCGCCAGCAGCGGTGCAGCCTACTGGTATCAGCACTTCATGCAGACGCCAGGCCTGCCTGAAGCGATGATTCCCGGCGCCGAAGAGGCCTGGCTGGGGCATTTCCTGCGCACCTGGAACCGCGAACCGTTTCCACGGGACGCATTCGACGAATACGTGCGCACCTTCCAGATTCCGGGAACGCCGGGTACCAGCTCCAATTACTACCGCACCTTCCACGAAGACGCCAAACGCTGGGCCACCACGGCGGGCCATACGTGGCCCATGCCCGCCCTGTATATTTACGGCAACAAGGACAAGGTGATCATTCCGGAGTACCTCAATCATGTTGAGGAATGCTTCGCAGACCTGCGAGTGAAGGAGGTGGAGGCAGGTCACTTCCTGCAGGAAGAGCAACCCGAAGCCGTCGCCGGGTATCTCAACGATTTCCTGGACACAGCCTGAGCCGTTACCTGGATGGGCTGACGTAGACCCAGTTGGTACCGACGTTGTCGCACACCACGATTTCGCGGTTGATCACCGTGCACAGGGAAAGGTCCTGCGGAAGCTCATCGTGATAACGGGCCTTGACCGCCAGATTCTTCTTGTCCTGCTTGAGCAGGGTGAAGGTCTGTTCCATGCGCCGGGCAAAGTCGATGCCGCCATCCTCAATGGTGTGAAAGGCGTTGTGGAACGCCGTGAAGCTCATGGTGTTGGCGCCCAGGCCGATGTCCACCATCGCGGGGATGTAGCGGTCGTACGCCTTGGAGAGGTATCGGCGCACGGCCTCTGAATCATCGCGATTGCCCTCGAACGGACGCAGGCCAAGGCGGTTATCCTCCGCCAGGGCCCCTTCCGCCAGCTGGCTGTTGGGTTGGTTTGAGACCAGATCATAGCGCTGCCGGGGACAGGCAATGCGCTGGCCTTCCAGTTGGCAATCCGAAAGCAACCAGCTTTGCGGCGGGTCTTCTTCAGGCCCGGCGCGAACGGGTTCCGGTTCCGCGCCAGACAATCCGGGGCTGGAGTCGGCTTGCGCGGGAGCACCCGGCTCAGGCACTTCCAGGCCCAGTCGCCCGGCAGGGCGCCGCAGAAGCAATGCCTGCACCTGCGGATCGTTGCGCTTGAAATCCGTGGGGGACGGCAAGCCCCCGCCAAGCCCTTCGCTCACTACGCGACAATACATCCGTTCCAGTTCAGTGGTGGCGCCGTCCATACATTCATCTCCGGCTGCATGAACGGCACCGGCACAGAGCCCCAGCAGGATCAGGGCCAGCCATCTAACCGTCATCACGCTGCCCCAACGCCACGCGCGCCATCAAGTCTTCCACCCGGCGTATGGTTTCAGCATCGCCCTTCTTCCCCGTAAGCACCACCTGGGAGCCGATGGTGGCCACGTACATCAGCAGCGACAGATCGCGAATGCGCTGGGGATCACTGCTCAACCGTTCATATAGCTCGCAGTTCTGGTTGATGCGCGCTTCGTCCACCTGCGTGACCAGATCAGCCGCGTAGTCATTTCTGCGGGCAAAATCCCGCACCGCCAGCTCCACCTGCAGGCGACGGATATTACGGGACGCATCCGTGAGCAACAGTTCCAGAATTTGCCGCAATTCGGTTTCGACATCCCCACCCTTGGGTTTCCAGTACTGAAGCTCGTGCAGACGCCGGTCCCGCCAGCGGTTGAGGAAACGCACCACCAGGTCTTCGTGGTCCTTGAAGTGCCAGTAAAAACTGCCACGGGTCACACCGAGCTTTTTTGCCAGGGTCAGCACCCTCAGGTTGCTGAAACCACCGGCTGCAACCTCGCCGGCGGCCGCATCCAGCCAGTCGTCGCGGGTCAACTGCGCTTTTTCCGGCGTCTTGCGGCTGCGGCGTTTCTGAGGTTTGGCATCCGTCATGGTGGAATCTGGTCCTGCTACTGGCTGTTGGGTGTGAATTCTACATCAACAGCGGAGCCATGGTTGAAAGCGTTGACCCCGCCCAAAACATACATTAGTGTATGGACAAACAATACACCAGTGTATGGATAATTCAACAGGTCTTCCGTACACCGCCTACTATCCAATGCCAGTATCAGGGAGCTGCTACATGAGTACTGCCCATTACGATGTGAACGGCAACATCGCCGTCATCCGACTCGACAACCCGCCCGTCAATGGCCTGGGCCTTGAACTCCGCCGGGGTATTGTTAACGGTATCCAGCAGGCAGAAGCCGATGATGCAGTGAAAGCCGTGGTACTGATCGGCTCCGACCGTGCCTTCTCCGGCGGCGCCGACATCAGCGAGTTCGGCTCTCCCAAAGCCTTTGCCGAACCCAACCTGAACACGGTAGTCAACTACGTGGAAAGCAGCCGCAAGCCGGTGATTGCGGCCATCAGCGGCGCCTGCATGGGCGGCGGTCTGGAACTGGCGCTGGGTTGCCACTACCGCATCGCCAAGCCGGACGCGCAGATCGCCCTGCCGGAAGTAAAATTGGGCCTGCTGCCAGGCGCCGGCGGTACTCAGCGCCTGCCACGAGTCATCGGAGCTGAGCACGCTGTAAATATGATCGTCTCCGGCAGCGTCGTACCTGCCAAACAGTTCAAGGGCAGCGCCCTGTTCGATGAGATTGTCGACGGCGAATTGCTGGACGCGGCCATTGCCTACGCCACCAAGGTGGTCAGCGAGAACCTTCCACTGAAAAAAGTGCGCGACCTGAAAGCCAAGCACCCGAACCCGGAAGGCTTCTTCATGTTCACCCAGAACACCGTGGGTGCCATGGCCAAGAACTACCCGGCCCCGCTGAAGTGCGTCGAAGCCGTGAAAGCCGCCGTCACCATGCCGTTCGACAAGGGCATGGAAGTGGAGCGCGAAGCGTTCGTCAACCTGATGCAAACGCCAGAATCCCGCGCCCTGCGTCACGCGTTCTTCTCCGAGCGCCTGACCAGCAAGATTGCGGATGTGCCCTCTGACACCCCGACCCGTGACGTGAAATCCGTCGGCGTGATTGGCGGCGGCACCATGGGCACCGGCATCAGCATCAACTTCCTGAACGCTGGCATCCCGGTGACGCTGGTCGAGATGAAGCAGGAAGGCCTCGACCGGGGCGTGGCAGCGATCCAGAAAGTCTATGAAGGCCGGGTCAAGAAAGGCCGCATGAGCGAAGACGACGCCAAGGCCAAGATGGCTCTGTTGACCCCATCCCTCACCTATGACGACCTGAGCAGTGTCGACCTGGTGATCGAAGCCGTGTTCGAGGAAATGGGCGTCAAACAGTCCGTGTTCGAAAAGCTGGACGAAGTGTGCAAACAGGGCGCGATCCTGGCCTCCAACACCTCCACCCTGGATGTGAACAAGATCGCCAGCTTCACCAAGCGCCCGGAAGACGTCATCGGCCTGCACTTCTTCAGTCCGGCCAACATCATGAAGCTGCTGGAAGTCGTCCGTGGCGAGAAAACTGCCAAGGACGTACTGGCCACCGCCATGAAACTCGCCAAGACCATCAAGAAGACCGCCGTGGTCTCCGGCGTGTGCGACGGCTTTATCGGCAACCGCATGATCAACCAGTACCAGCGCGAAGCCCTGCTGATGCTGGAAGAAGGCGCCAGCGTGCAGCAGATCGACAAGGCCATCGAGAAGTTCGGCTTTGCCATGGGCCCACTGCGCATGGCCGACCTGGCCGGCGGCGACATCGGCTGGGCCATCCGCAAGCGCCAGTACGAAGAAAACCCGGACATGGTGAAGATGGTGCTGGCCGATCGTATCTGTGAAATGGGCCGCTACGGCCAGAAGACCGGTGCCGGTTTCTACCGCTACGAGCCGGGCAACCGCAACGCCCTGCACGACCCGGAAGTGGACAAAGTGGTGGACGAAGTCCGCGCTGAACTGGGCATCAAACCACGCAAGATCAGCAATCAGGAAATCGTTGAACGTTGCGTTTATGCGCTGGTGAACGAAGGCGCCCAGATTCTGGACGAGGGCATCGCTCAGCGCGCCTCTGACATCGACATGGTCTACCTGACCGGTTACGGCTTCCCCGTGTTCCGCGGCGGCCCCATGCATTACGCCGAGGAAGTCGGGCTGCCCAACGTGGTTCGCGCCATGCAGGCCTTCACCAAAGACCGCCACACCCAGCCTGGTTTCTGGGAACCGGCGGCCCTGCTGGCCAAGCGTGCCGAAGAAGGCAAAGGTTTCGACGCTAAATAACCGGTCCACCAATACCCTCGGGGCGCCTGCCCTTTATCGATAAACAGGCGCTTCGAACGAAGGAGAATTGTTATGTCTAATGATGTTGTCATCGTATCCACCGCCCGCACGCCCCTGGCCAAATCCTGGCGCGGCGGCCTGAACATGACCCACGGCGCGACCCTTGCGGGCCACGCCATCCAGCACGCGGTCGAGCGCTCCAAGGTCGACCCCAACGAGATCGAAGACGTGCTGATGGGCTGCGCCCTGCCAGAAGGCTCCACCGGTAACGACGTGGCCCGCATGGGTGCCATCCGTGCTGGCCTGCCGGTTACCGTTGGCGGCGCCACCATCAACCGCTTCTGTTCATCTGGCCTGCAGGCCATCGCCATGGCAGCGCACCACATTGCTGTGGATAAAGTACCGGTCATGGTCGCCGGCGGCGTGGAATCCATCTCCACCGTGCAGGCCAACGTCAACCAGAACTACTTCATGGAACCCTGGCTGGCGAAGAATAAGCCTGAGCTCTACTGGTCCATGCTGGACACCGCCGAAACCGTGGCCAAGCGCTACGACATCAAGAAAGAAGACATGGACGAATACGGTGTTCGCAGCCAGAACCTGGCCGATCAGGCCCGCCAGGACGGCAAGTTCGACGACGAAATCGTACCCATCACCACCACCATGGGCGTGGCGGACAAGGCCACCGGCCAGCTCAGCAGCCAGGAAGTCACCATCAGCCAGGACGAGGGCATCCGCCCGGGCACCAACCTGGAAGGCGTCAGTAAAATCCGCTCAGCAATGGAAGGCGGCGTGGTCACCGCCGGCAACGCCAGCCAGTTCTCCGACGGCGCCTCTGCCTGCGTGCTGATGGACAGCAAAGTGGCCGAACAGCGCGGCGCCACTCCGCTGGGCATCTTCCGTGGTTTCGCGGTTGCCGGTTGCGAACCCGACGAAATGGGCATCGGCCCGGTCTTCGCGGTTCCCAAACTGCTCAAACGCGCCGGCCTGTCCGTCGACGACATCGGTCTGTGGGAACTCAACGAAGCCTTCGCCGTGCAGGTTCTGTACTGCCAGCGCAAACTTGGCATCCCCATGGACCGCCTGAACGTCAACGGTGGCGCCATCGCCGTAGGCCACCCCTACGGCACCACCGGCTCCCGCCTGGTCGGCCACGCGCTGATCGAAGGCAAACGCCGGGGCGTAAAATACGTCGTGGTCACTATGTGCGTCGGTACTGGTATGGGTGCTGCTGGGTTGTTTGAGGTTGCCTAAGGCTTCTTTCGCCTTCGACTAAGGGGGAAGCGCCTGTCGGGTAGGGGCATCCAAAACTCGCTCCTTCGGCACGTCCATGTGACGCTCGAGCTCCGCCATCCATGGCTCCGCACGGTTTTGGATGCCCCTACCCGACAGCCGCCCATAATTTTGTGCGGCGGCCAACAGGTGATGCGGTTCCACAATGGACCATGACAGCTCAAAGCAGTTTGTGTGAATAGGCACGAACACACTCGAAGCGTCGGATGGGTATCCCCTTTCAAAACTGTACGGAGCCATGGATGGCGGAGTCCAAGCGCCCCAGGGATGGGCCGAAGGAGCGTGTTTTGAAAGGGGATACCCATTCGTCGCCGCCTCAGAGTTAGAAGGCCAGGCATTAAAACTCGCAGGCCACTCACAATCCAAAAAACCATTTACCTCAGCCATCAGACAAGAGGTGCAACATGGACCTGAATTACACCCCGGAACAAGAGGCCTTCCGCGCCGAGGTTCGCCAGTTCCTGGAAGACAACCTCCCGGACGACATCCGCGAACGCGTCCAGAAACGCCTGCGCCACGACAAAGACATGACCCAGCGCTGGCAGAAGATTCTGCATGAAAAAGGCTGGGGCGCCTCCACCTGGCCGGAAGAATTCGGCGGCCCGGGCTGGAGCCCGATTGAGCAGATCATCTTTGAAGAAGAGTGCGCCCTCGCCGGTGCCCCGCGCCAGCTCGACTTCGGCCTGCGCATGGTCGCCCCGGTGATCATGACCTTCGGCAACGACGAGCAGAAGAAGCGCTTCCTGCCGGGCATTCTCAGCGGCGAAGACTGGTGGTGTCAGGGCTATTCCGAGCCGGGCTCCGGCTCCGACCTCGCGTCACTACGCTGCTCGGCCAAGCGCGAGGGCGATCACTACATCGTCAACGGCCAGAAAACCTGGACCACATTGGGCCAGCACGCCGACTGGATCTTCTGTCTGGTACGCACCAGCAACGAAGGCAAGCCGCAGCAAGGCATTTCCTTCCTGCTGATCGACATGAACGACCCCGGCATTGATGTGAAGCCCATCATCATGCTGGATGGCGAGCATGAGATTAACGAAGTCTACTTCGACAACGTGAAAGTGCCCGCTGAGAACCTGATCGGCGAAGAGAATCAGGGCTGGACCTACGCCAAGTTTCTGCTGGGCCATGAGCGCACCGGTCTGGCGAACGTCGGGCAGTGGAAAGCGTTGATGAAGCGACTGAAAGTCGTGGCCAACGAGGAACAGGACGGCCAGCGCCCGCTGATCGAGAATACTCGTTTCCGCGATCGTCTAGCGCAACTGGATATCGAGCTGCGTGCACTGGAGCTGACCGTACTTCGGGTGCTGACCGACAAGCGCGGCCCCGGCCCGCAGGCGTCCATCCTGAAAATCCGTGGCACCGAAATCGGCCAGAAGCTGTTTGAACTGCTGATGGAAGCCACCGGACAGGATGCCATTGCGCACATTCCGGACGCCCTGGAACTGGACTACAACGGCCCCCGTGCCGGGTCCATCGATGCTACCCCGGCGGCCGGCGATTACTTCAACATGCGCAAGCTGTCGATCTTTGGCGGGTCCAACGAGATCCAGCGCAACATCATTGCCCAGCTCGTGCTTGGTCTTTAAAGGAGGCGGTCTTATGAATTTCGATCTTACCGACGAACAGCAAATGCTGAACGACTCGTTGCGCCGCTTTGTGACCAACGAGTACAGCTTTGAAAAGCGCAGCACCTTCATCGAATCCGGCAAGGGCACCGACCCGAACACCTGGGCCGCCCTGGCGGATATGGGCCTGCTGGCGTTCACCTTCCCCGAAGCCTTTGGCGGTCTGGATGGCAACGCCGTCGACACCATGGTGGTGATGGAAAACTTCGGTCGGGGCCTGGTGGTTGAGCCCTATCTGGCTACGGTCGTTCTGGCCGGCGGGCTGATTCGTGATGTGGGCAACGACTCCCAAAAAGACGAGTACCTGACGGCGATCGCTTCCGGCGAGCGCAAGATGGCCTTTGCACATTACGAACCCGGCGCGCGCTACAACCTGAGCCAGGTACAGACCACTGCCCGCAAGGACGGCGACCACTTCATGGTCAGCGGCCAGAAAACCGCAGTCATCCATGGCGGCCAGGCGGACCAACTGGTCGTCTCTGCGCGCACCAGCGGCAACACCAATGATGAGACCGGACTGTCCCTGTTCATCGTCGATGCCAATGCCAAAGGCGTGAAAATTGACGACTACGCCGCCCATGACGGCTACCGCATCGCAGACATCAGTTTCTCCAATGTCGCCGTCAGCGCCGACAATCTTCTGGGTGAGCTGGACCAGGCGTTCCCGCACATTGAGAAAGCCACCGATCTGGGCATTGCGGCGGTCTGTGCCGAAGCCGTGGGGGCCATGGAAGCCATGAACGAAACCACGCTGGACTACATCAAAACCCGCAAGCAATTCGGTGTACCTATCGGCAAATTCCAGGTATTGCAGCACCGCATGGCAGATATGTTCATTCAGACGGAACAATCCAAATCCATGGCGATTCTGGCGGCCAACACCGCCGATTCCGACGACCGGGCCGAGCGCCGCAATGCCCTGTCCATGGCAAAAACCCTGGTCGGCCAGGGTGCCCGCTATGTCGCACAGGAAGGTGTGCAGCTGCACGGTGGTATGGGCGTGACGGACGAGATGTTTGCCGCTCACATGTTCAAGCGGCTGACCACCATCAACCTGCTGTTCGGCGACGCGGATCATCATCTGGCCCAAGTCAGCGACGGCCTGCTGGCCGCCAGCGCCTGAACCTTCGGACTGATAACAAGGAATCGACTATGAGCGTAAAACAACTACTGGACCTGTCCGGCAAAGTCGCCTTCATCACCGGCGGCTCCCGTGGCCTTGGCCTGCAAATGGCCGAGGCGCTGGGTGAACTGGGCGCCAAAATCGCCATCAGCGCCCGCAAACAGCACGAGCTGGATGCGGCGAAAGAACACCTGGAAAGCCAGGGCGTGACGGTGGTGACCATCGCCGCCGACCTGGGCGATCTGGAAGGCATTCCCAAGGTGGTGGATCAGGTGGTCGAGCAGCTAGGCGACATCGACATTCTGGTGAACAACGCCGGTTCCACCTGGGGCGCCCCGGCAGAAGACTACCCGCCTGAAGGCTGGATGAAGGTGATGAACCTGAACGTGAACGCCAGCTTCTTCCTCACCCAGACCGTCGGCAAGCGCTGCATGATCCCGCGCAAGACCGGCAAGGTGATCAATATCGCCTCCATTGCCGGGCTATCTGGCAACCCGGAGGGCATGCAGACCATCGCCTACAACACCAGCAAGGGCGCCATGGTGAACTTCACCCGCGCCCTGGCGTCCGAATGGGGTCATTACAACATCAATGTGAACGCGCTTTGTCCAGGCTTCTTCCCGTCCAAGATGTCTCAGGGACTGTTGGATGCACAAGGCGACAAAATGCTTGAGCGCATTCCACTGAAACGCTTTGGTGGCGAAGAAGATCTGAAAGGTGCAGCGGTGTTGCTGGCGTCTGAAGCCGGACGACACATTACCGGGCAATGCCTGGCAGTGGATGGCGGTACGCTTGTGAGCTGATCGATGCAGACGGGTAGCGAATCAGATACACTCAGTCCAGTTCATGTGCGTCATGGAAGATGCACTGTTTTGCTGAAAGACAAGGATCGTGTCGATGCCATCCCTACCCCTGATTCTAGTGCCGATTTTGGCCACATGGCTGACTGCTCTTAGGTTCGATGACTCTACCCCTAAAGTCCAGGTACTTTTAGCTGAGGCGCAGCCGGTCCAAAAGAATCGCGCCTTCTTCTACCTGTTGGGGATCAGTGCACCCGCAGATCAAGACCTAATCCATGTAGGTCACAAACAAACCGAGTACTACCGCGATCAAGTGCCAGCCCGAACCAGTTTACGGCCCCATACGAATGAAGTTCCGAACACCCGACTGGATTACGAGCCCCTCACAGAGGCCGAGGGCAACCTGTGCCTTTTAGAAAAGATTGAGGAAAGCTGGGTACGCAACTACGCAGGAACGGTACTCAATCAAACGGACGTGACTGATTACGCGAGCTGGACTGAGAAGGCCCAATTCCCCCGCGCGAAAATCGCCCTCATCAAAATCAGCTATCGGTGAATGAACTCAGTGATCTTACCCAGTCTCGCATGCGTTGCCACACCTGCAGTCATTGTCACTGCATTAGCACTTGTCCTCGGTACTTCAGGAATGGACGGGCCTCTCCATTCAATGCTTCTCATGACGCTATTGCTCACAAGCCTGCATTTCCTGTTTCTGAGCCTGCCGGCTTTATTGATTATCCGTTGGCTAAGCAGGCTTACCCTGATACCAGTGCTTACTGTCGGTTTTTTGAGTTCAACTATTCCAAGTGCCTTTAAATTCTGGCCCATAAAAGACCCGTATTATTCAGGAATCGGACGAAGCCGTTTCTTCGGCGAAGCCGTGGTGACGTCTGTAGATGGGATTCCCACTATATGGGGCTGGATAATTTACGCTCAGAAGCTCGCAATGATCGGAGCTTTGTTCGGTGTAACTTCGGCTCTCGTTTTCTGGTTTTTCTATCGAAAGGTCCATAAATCTTCGCATTGATTCTGAAGGTTCAAGCTCTCGTGAAAACCAACTCCACTGAAAAAGGAATTTCCAATGACCACTAAAAAGAAACACGGGCTTATTTTTGCAGCAACGTTCGTATTGGTACTGAGTATCTTTCTATACCTTCCGTTTCCACTTATCTCTCATTTGATGACAAAACCCAATCTCGACGACCCCGTGCAAAGTGCCCTGTCTGACACCTACCTTCTGCTCTACAACTGGTGGCTGCCAAAGCTACCGGAAACCAACCCTTATAAAAGCCATTTTCTGGATCACATTGCACAGCTTTGTCTAGAGCACACAGAGTCTTGCAACCCTACCGGTCCGAGAGTGGCAGACTGAGCTTACGTAGATTGTGTCCAGGCTCTCCCAGACCGATGGCGCTCACTAAACTAGGATCATAGACACTGACCGACCTGCTCCAGATCCAGGTTGCCGCCGGTAATAATCAGAACTGTAGTCTTCTCTGATTCAGGCATAACCTGGCTTTCCAGTACCGCCGCCAAGCCGACGCTGGCACCGGGTTCCACATAGAGTTTGGCCTCGGTCAGCAGGCGTCTGCTCGCCTCCCTGATACCTGCCTCGGTAACCGTCACAATCCGGTCCACCACCTGGCGGGAGGCGGCATAGGTACAATTTCCCACCACCGCCGGTGCCAGGCTGGCAGCCCAGGTATCCACCGAGTCGAGGCTGGCGCTGGCATCCTGCTTGTGCCAGGCGTTAAACATGGTCGCCGCACCCTCCGGCTCCACGCCGATCAGCTCCACTTCCGGCCGCTGTGCCTTGATGGCCAGCCCCAGCCCGGAAATCAAACCGCCGCCTCCGATGGGGCACAGTATCCGATCCACATCCGACTGCTGGCGCAGCAATTCCAGGCCAACGGTGCCCTGTCCAGCCATGATGCGGACATCATTGTAAGGGTGAACCAGCGTCCGCCCCTTGTCATCCCGCAATTGATGGCACAGCGCCACCGCCTGCTGGATATTCCCGTGCACAATCACTTCGGCGCCCAGCGCCCGGGTGCGGTGAATCTTCAACGGGCTGGAACCTTCCGGCATCACCACCGTGAGCGGAACATCCTGCATGGCCGCCGCCCAGGCCAGGCCGATTGCATGATTCCCGGCGGACACCGTCACCAGGCCAGCCTCGAGTTCGTCAGCACTGGCGGTCAGCAGCCAGTTCAGTGCACCCCGAGCCTTGAAACTGCCGGTGCGCTGAAAGCTCTCACACTTCAAACCCAGCGGCTGGCCCATGGTGGCATCCAGATCAGGCACCTGTAGCAATGGCGTTTCGCCCAGGTATGGTCGAATACGCCGCTCCGCCTCCAGAATCCCGGATTCATCGGGTAGGGTTGGTTTGGTCATGGTGTGCTCTCCGTTGCGCCCTTTTACAAACGATGATGCAGGCAAGGTTTTCTATCAAGCCTTTGGTAAACTAAACAGACTTTCCAAGGATCAGGAAACGACCTATGTTTTTCATGCCTTTGGTGATCATCGCGCTGATACTGCTCCAGTTTGATGAACCTCTATCCCCGGAAGTCCCTGCACTGGTTGAGCAGACGACCGCGAAAAAGACCAACGAGGCCTATCTTTATCTGCTGGGCATTGACGCGCCGCTGAATGGGGAACCCTCCGATATTGGCGAGAGTCTTCTTGCCTATTCCCGGGAACAGGATCAACTCGAAGCAGACGACCCGTTCACCACGGAGCGGGCCCCCTGGCCAGACTACGAGGCTCTTGCCAGGCCCGAGGGCGCCTTTTTCTGCCGGTGGACTGATGAGAACTGTAGAGTTCGGGTGCTATCGTCCTGGAATGAGGCTCCAGCGCTTTCCGAGGCTGACAAAACGGTGCTCGACCGCTACCGCACCTTCATGACCATGGACGGTTTCCAGTCGCTGGCCAAACCATCGGTCCACGAACCTATGCCCAGTTTCCATTACCTGCTCAGTGGCCACCGGCTGGTGATGCTGGAAGCTCTTCGGGAGGCCGACCGGGGAGATCCTGAAGCGGCCGTTCGGCTGCTGGAGAGCACCCTCGATCGTGTGCGCACTCAGTTGGTCAGGGCGGATACCATCATTGGCAAAATGGTCTACCTGGCGCTGATGTCGGAGAATCTGGACGTGCTCTCCGAGATATTAGCGCGACATGGCTATGATCTGGCACCAGAAGTACCCCCAATGACCAGGGCCGAACGGGATTTCACGCTTGCGATGGCAAGGGAGTTTGCCATGGGGTATTACATGTACCAGTCCCTTGATCGGCACCCTCAATTCTTTGACACCTCAAGCGACAATACCTGGACACCGGGCTGGTGGGTGCGAGCGGTTTTCAAACCCAATATGACCATCAATTCCGTACTGCCTGCCTATCTGCAGGCGATCGAACTCTCACAGCTCACCCCGAAAGACTACCGTGAGCAGGTTAATGAGGCTGCTGAAATCGAGGTAAAGGCATCCTGGCTGCGCAATCCCACCGGCACTATACTCGCCAGGGCGGGAGGTCCCGCTTTCCAAAACTATGTGACTGAAGCCTTCAACATCCACGGCAAACTCAGCCTGCTCAATCAGGTTATTGCCTTTAAAGGTGTACCCGACGATCTCAAGAGCCTGAATAACCCTCTGTCCCGCAAAAACAATGGTGTCCAATTGTCCCATGAAGGTCAGCAACTGTGCCTATCGGGCCACGGCGAGGATAATCGAGGATTCCGATGCCTGATTGTGCAAAATACCCAATATGAGTAACTTTCAGCCCATATTGGGTATACACCGAACCAGGCAATCTAAACCGCCGGAGCCGCCTGCTCGACGTCTACAGCCTCTGGCTCACACACATACTGCCCCGCGTCAAACCGCTTCGTCTGCTGGCGGAATTGCCAGGTGAAGCCCGGCCATAGCGTGGTGTTCTTTCCATTCTCGTTCACATACCAGCTCTTACAGCCGGTCTGCCACACGGAGTCGCCGAGCTTGGCGTGAATAGAGGCGTTGTATTGGCTTTGGGCGTTTTCCTTCACTTCCACGCTCTTCCAGCCGTGCTTGTCCATTTTCTTCAGGGCATCCAGCACATACTGGATCTGGCTTTCGATCATATAGACCATGGAGCTGTGGCCGAGGCCGGTATTGGGGCCCATGAGCATGAAGAAGTTGGGGAAGCCGGCAATGGCGCTACCCTTGTAGGCTTCGGCACCGCCTTTCCATGCATCCAGCAGGTCCTGGCCGCCACGGCCATGTACCATGCCTGCGGGTATCGGGTCCTGGGCCTTGAAGCCGGTGCCATAAATGATGCAGTCCACTTCCCTCTCATGGCCGTTGTTATCCACGATCATATTGCCACGCACTTCGCGGATGCCGTCGGTCAGCACCTCGACGTTATCCTGGGCCAGCGCCGGGTAATAGTTGTTTGAAATCAGCACCCGCTTGCAGCCGAAGTGAAAGTCCGGGGTAACTTTCCTGCGCAGTTCCTTGTCCTTGATCTGGTTGCGGATATGGCGGCGTGCCTGTAATTCGCCGATTTTGAGGATTCGCGGATTGCCTACAAAGCCCAGTACCCGTGCTTCCAGCATCCAGTAGATGCTCTGGCGAAAGGCGTTCAGGGTCTGCGGGAACTTGCGGAACATCATCCTTTCCAGCGGGCGGATCTCGCGATCAGGCTTGGGCACGATCCACGGTGGAGTCCGCTGGTAGAGGTCGAGGTGAGCTGCGTCTTTGGCCACTTCCGGTACGAACTGAATGGCTGAGGCGCCGGTGCCAATCACTGCTACGCGCTTGCCCTTGAAGTCGTAGTCATGGTCCCAGTCCTGGGAGTGGAAGCTTTTGCCGGTGAAGGTGTCGATGCCTTTGATGTTGGGGTATGCCGGGGTGCTAAGGCCGCCCATGCCGGAAACCACAACATCTGCCTTGAAGGTGCTGAATTTGGGCAGGCCCTTGTCTTTGCGGTTGAGTTTGTCGCCGGGGTTCAGGCCCTTGTCCTGCATGTAGGCCCAGAGCTTGGGGCTGTCGCAGGTTTCGACGGTCCAGCTTTGGGTTTTCTCGTCAAAGCGGGCACCCGCCACGTGGGTGTTCAAGCGCACGTGTTTCATGAGGTCGTATTTTTCGGCGCAGCTTCGCAGGTAGGCCTGGATTTCTTTCTGCTGGGCGAACATGCGGGTCCAGTTGGGGTTTTGTTCGAACGAGAAGGAGTAGAGGGCGGATTGGACGTCGCAGGCACAGCCGGGGTAGTGGTTTTCGTGCCAGGTGCCGCCGACGTCGTCGCTTTGTTCGAGGATGACGAAGTTGTCGTATCCGGCTTCTTTGAGTTTGATCCCCATGCCCAGGCCGGAGAATCCGGTGCCGATGATGGCGATTTTTGCTGTCTGACTCATGTTTTCCACCTCGCTGTTCGCTGGCCTTCTGGCCTTGCCTGTTGTTGTCTGTTTCGCCATGATGATTGGCGGTAGACACATGTATACCCAACAGAGTAGACAGTTGTATACTTCCAAACATCAGGATCTGGCTGTTTGGCCTCGTTTGATAACTAACTGTCCCCCAGATCAAACTTCGGGGGCTGGGGCAATTGGGAAGGCTTTTCCGAAACACGCTCGAGCACATCCATGTGGCGCTTGAGCTCCGCCATCCATGGCTCCGCACAGTTTCGGGAACCCCCTCCCCCAACTCGTCCGCATACTTTAGGTGCATGCTCAATGAACATGATTACCGGTGGAAAACTGAAGCTGATTCAGGCGGCGCTCAGGTTGATTACCCAGAGCCGCAGCCTGACATCTCTCGGTCTCCGGGAACTGGCCCGTGAGGCCGGACTGAATCCCAATACTTTTTATCGGCACTTCAAGAATCTGGACGAGTTCGGTCTGCAGGTACTTGGGTACATTGCCGAGGACATGAAGGCCGGCGTGCGGGAGTTGCGGCGGATGGCGGAGTCGTCGGAGCAGGCGTCCCACGATACGGTGACGTTTGTTTACCACTACTTCCTGGCCAATCCGGCGGCAACGACGGTGGCGGTGCGGGAGCTTCACGGGCCGTCGGCTTTGTTGCGCAGGGCGCTTGAGGCGCAGTTGGATGCCAGCGCGCGCGAGATGGCGGAGGATATTATCGAGCGGCGGCTGGTCAGTGCTGTGCCGACGGAGACGATTCATGAGATTTCCCGCATGACCATTCGCTATATCCTTTTCAGGGCAATGGATTACATTGGAAAACCGGGGCAGCGGGTAATGATCCAGCATGAAACCGAGCGGTTTATCAACCGCCAGTTTCGGGGGGCGATGCTGGATGGGCTGGCCGAAAGTGAGGTACAGGCACTGTTAGAGAAGGACCTCTAACGGGCTTATTATTTTTTTCGTTTTACCTTTCCGTTTTTTCGCTTTGTTCGTTTTTAGGAAAACCTTTGTAAATCTGTTAGCGTCTACCTATAAGTAAAAACCGAGACTTTCAGTGAATCGGTCATTCCGGAGGACGCACTTACAATGAAGATCGGTATCCCCAGGGAAATTTTCGAGGATGAACGACGGGTCGCGGCAACGCCGCCCTCGGTGCATAAGCTGATAGGCCTTGGCTATGAGGTGATGGTCGAAGGCGGCGCGGGTGAGGCCGCGAATTACACGGATGATGCCTACGAAAAAGTGGGCGCTACCATTGCGGCGGACACCAAATCGCTTTGGCAGGACGCGGATTTTATCCTCAAGGTCCGCGCGCCGATGAAGAACCCTTCGCTCAAGAAACACGAAGTGGACCTGATGAAGGAAGGGGCGTTCCTGGTCAGCTACCTGTGGCCAGCGCAGAATCCCGAACTGCTGGAGAAGCTGGCGGCCAAAAAGATTACCTCCTTCGCCATTGATAGCCTGCCTCGCATCAGTCGTGCCCAGAAGATGGATGCCTTGAGCGCCATGGCCAATATTGCCGGCTACCGCGCGGTGATTGAGGCGGCCAACAACTTCGGGCGGTTCTTTACCGGCCAGGTGACGGCGGCTGGCAAGGTACCGCCAGCAAAGATCATGGTGATCGGGGCCGGCGTCGCTGGCCTCGCTGCGATCGGCGCCGCAAACAGCATGGGCGCCATTGTGCGGGCGTTTGATACCCGTCTGGAAGTGAAAGAACAGGTTGAAAGCATGGGCGCCGAGTTCCTGGTGCTGGATTTCGACGACGAGGACGGCAGCGGTGGCGGCGGCTACGCCAAGCAGATGAGCGACGAGTTCATCAAGGCGGAGATGGCGCTGTTCGCGGAACAGGCCGAAGAGGTGGATATCATCATCACCACCGCCCTGATTCCCGGCAAGCCCGCGCCCAAGCTGATCACCGCCGATATGGTGAAATCCATGAAACCCGGCAGTGTAATTGTCGATCTGGCGTCGGAACGCGGGGGCAACTGCGAGCTGACAGAGCCCGGCAAGGTGGCCCACCATCACGGCGTGACGTTGATAGGCTACACCGACCTGCCCAGCCGTATGGCCAAGGTGGCCAGCGATCTCTATGCCACTAACCTGGTACACCTGATCACTGAACTAACCCCGGAGAAAGACGGCCAGCCCCAGGTCAACATGGAAGACGATGTGATCCGTGGCCTGACAGTGGTGCGAGAGAACGACGTTACCTGGCCACCACCTCAACCGGAAGCGCCGGTCAGCCCCAAGCCGGCGCCCGGCACTGAAGAACCCACGGCTGCCGACAAGGAGGCCGCGAGGCAAGACGCCAAACGCCGCAGCCAGTTTGGCAAGGGCGCGCTGCTGCTGGTCACGGCCCTGGCGCTATACGGGGTTGGTGCCCATGCGCCGGAAAGCTTCCTGCAGCACTTCACGGTGTTTGTGCTGTCCTGCTTTATCGGCTGGCAGGTCATCTGGAACGTGACCCCTTCCCTGCACACGCCCCTGATGAGCGTAACCAATGCCATCAGTGGCATCATCGTAATCGGTGCCATCCTGCACCTGGCCCAGGCGGAGAACCTTGCCGTCGGCATCATGGCCTTTTTCGCGGTGCTGATTGCCAGCATCAACGTGGGGGGCGGCTTCCGGGTCACCCATCGCATGCTCAAAATGTTTCGCAAGTAGGAGGCGCCCGATATGAGCACAGGATTGGTGAGCGTGGCCTACGTGGTCGCAAGTATCTGTTTTATCCTCAGCCTGGGTGGCCTTAGCCATCAGGAATCCGCCCGGCGCGGGAACCTTTATGGTGTCGCCGGCATCATCATCGCTGTTGGCGCCACCCTGGCCAGCGTGGACGGTGGTGTTATCGCGATCGTGATTGCGGTGCTGCTGGGCGCCGGTATTGGTATCCCCATCGCCAACAAGGTGGAAATGACCCAGATGCCGCAACTGGTGGCCCTGCTGCACAGTTTCGTGGGCCTGGCGGCGGTATTGGTGGGCTTCTCGGGCTATATCGAGCCCCTGGTAGCCACCACGGGTGCCGAACACACCATCAAACTGGTGGAGGTGTTTGTCGGTATCTTTATCGGCGCCGTGACCTTCACCGGGTCGCTGGTGGCCTGCGGCAAGCTGGATGGCCGTATCGACAGCAAGGCACTGACACTGCCAGGCCGGCACCTAATGAACCTGGTGGCCATCATTGCCTGCGTATTGCTGGGCGCCTGGTTCCTCGGTACCGACAGCATGGCGCTGGGGCTGATTTCCCTCGTCATCATGACGGCCATTGCCTCGGTGCTCGGCATTCACCTGATCATGGCGATCGGTGGCGCCGACATGCCGGTGGTGGTGTCCATGCTGAACAGTTATTCCGGTTGGGCCGCGGCCTCCATCGGGTTCATGCTGGGTAATGACCTGCTGATTGTGGTGGGTGCCCTGGTAGGCAGCAGCGGTGCCATCCTCAGCTACATCATGTGCAAAGCCATGAATCGCTCGTTCATCAGCGTGATCCTGGGCGGATTCGGGCAGACTACCAGCAGTTCCAGCGCGGCAGACCCCGACCAGACGGTCTACGAATCCAGTGCTGACGATGTCTGCGAAGAGCTTCGCAATGCCGAGTCAGTGATCATCGTGCCGGGATACGGTATGGCGGTCGCCCAGGCACAGAATGGCGTCAGCGAGATGACGAAAATCCTGCGGGACCGCGGCGTCAACGTGCGTTTCGGCATTCACCCGGTGGCCGGTCGCCTACCCGGACATATGAATGTGCTGCTCGCTGAGGCCCACGTACCTTATGACATCGTGCTGGAAATGGACGAAATCAACGATGATTTCCCTAGCACCGACGTGGTGCTGGTCATCGGTGCCAACGACACCGTAAACCCGGCCGCCGCCGAAGATCCCGGCAGCCCGATTGCCGGCATGCCGGTACTGGAAGTGTGGAAGGCGCGCCAGGTGGTGGTCCTCAAGCGGGGCATGGCCACCGGGTATTCCGGGGTTGAGAACCCGCTGTTCTTCAAGGACAACACCCGGATGCTGTTCGGTGATGCCAAGGAGAGCATCGACAAGCTGGTAGGTGGGTTACGGGGCTGAGTCTTCAGGCCCCGACTCCTTCTCGAAAAACCGCTCAATCTGCCGGGACTGGCTCTGACCGTCCCGGTAGCCCAGCTCAATCAAATCGCGACAGAAGCGTTTGTCGAACAGCAGGAAGCTGGCGAGATTGGCGCTGGAAAAAGGCGCGTTGTCCGAAGCACCGGTCAACCGTCGCAACACCAGCGGCATGGCGTCAATGTATTTCATGGCGATTTCGTTGATGGGCTCGGAGGGGGAAATTTCCAGAATATCCACCGGGTTCAGGTCCAGCCCGGATTCCTTCAGTTTCTTCTCGGGGATCAGTTCCAGCAACTGGTTGATCAACCGTGAGCGATCGATGTCGTAATCCAGCGTATCCAGGAACATGCCGTTGAACACGTGGGCCAGTACCTGGGTCAGCGTTGGCATACCGGGTTTTTCCGGGCGCCTGGACGGGCACATCGCGTTGGCACTAACCCCGATCACCAGCACCTTGCGTGCACCCAGTCGCAATGCCGGACTGATGTGGGCCATCTGGCGGGTCACGCCATCACCAAAGTACTCGCGGTTGATCTTCACCGGCGCAAACAGAGTGGGAATAGCCGCAGACGCCATGATGTGGTCCACTGCCAGCTCTGTGCGGGTGCCGCCACGCTGTCCGACCGACCAGCCTTGCAGCCCTTCAGCCCCTTCAAAGAAACACACATTCTGGCCAGTCGCGTAACCGCAGGCATTCAGGCCCACAGCGTCGATGTGGCCCTCCTGAATGGTTTGCCGAATGCTCTGCAGGTCGATCTCCCGCTCCAGCAATTCCCGCAGTGGCGAATTATCCAGAAAGGAAACCGGCCCGCTCTCAATGGGGCGACTGATCATCTTGCGGGCGATGGCGCTGAAGCTGCGCATCAGGCTAAAGGTATCCGCCCGGAATACCCGGTCCATGGTCAGTTCCGACCAGACTTTATCAAGATGATCAATACTGTGGCGAAACAGCCCCCGGTTACCGGCAAGAGCCATGGCATTGATCGCCCCGGCCGAGGTACCGATAATGACATTGAACGGGTGGTTCCAGTCCGGATACATGTCAGCGATAGCGCGAAGCACGCCGACCTGATACGCCGCCCGCGCGCCACCGCCGGTGAGAATGACACCGTTCTTTGTCATGAAACCATTCCGTTTTGAACAGTGCCTCGCATCAGGCCTGTTTGATCTTATGCCGACGCCGGCCGGCAAACGGATTGTTAATGCTGGAATCCTTGCCCTGCAACTTGGCCTCGGGGTGGTTCTTCGCCATCAGTTCCTTGACCTTGGGAATGTGGTCCTTCGGGGCGTCCACCATGATCAGGTACTTCCCTGCCTCAATATCATGGTGGAACGGCTCGATACGGTAGTTTTCGCTCTGGATACCACCAAAGCCACCAACCCAGGCGCCCGCTACCACCACAAAGATAAACAGGGCGATCCAGGCGGCCGCCGGCATGTTCAGAACTTCCAGCAAGGCCAACGGTACAAGGAAGGCCAGCGCCAGCACAAAGCCGGCTATGGCGCCGCGCTCCACGTACCTGGGCAGATCCGTTCGGTCCAGGATGGACGCGGTGTGTAACTGGTGAGTGTAGAGGCCGGCCTCGTCCTTGCTGACAATGTGGAAGCGCCAGTCAGTGACGTCGTGCTCGTGAAGGTCGTCGGAGATTTCTTTTGCACTGTCAATCGAAGATACCAGATAGAATAAACGTATCATGGTGTTTCTCCTCTTTCGCCTGTGAATGAGGCGTTCTTCTACTGACAATTTAGTTCATAACCCCCGACTTTACGTAATCTGGCCTTATTCAGCTGCCGATGGTTCGCACCAACATCACCGGCCCCGCCAGCGAAACACCCCAGGCAAGCACGGCAAGGAGACCATCTTTCGAGATCATCGCAAGGCCGAATGTCATCAGCGCCACGCCAGCAATACTGGCACTGAATGGCACGAGCTCCGTCGCCGGCATCACGATCGCAATCACCATGCACGCAAGCGCCATGGCGTAGAGGCCAGGACCCTTGACGAGGAACGTGAATCTCGGGCGTATCAGGCGATCAATCCGCCGTGCGGCAGGGAGAAGTATATGCAGTCCCTGCACAAGCTTCTGGCGCGGAACCTGACGCTGAAGCAACAGGCTGGGTAGCCAGAAATGGGTTCGCCCCAACAAAACCTGCCCCAACGTCAGCAGCGTAAGCAGGCCCATCAGGGTTGGTATTCCAGGCACACCACTGAGAGGCGTCACCAGGATGAGGCCAACCAGAAGTACCAGCGGCCCAAAGGTTCGGTGCCCCACCGCATCCATCATTTCACCGATGGATACGTGAGAACGACCGGCGGCCCTGGCTTCTATCCGGTCCAGTAGCTGCTCGATATCCGCCGGATCACCCTGGTCATCCATTCACCAGCCTCCGGAAACCTCGTCGTTACTCGGTGGTGTTGTAGACGTAGGAAGACACCGTGCCGTCTTCATTGAATCGCACCACCAAGTCCGTTGTTTCGGCTTCCCCGAAAGCAGACCAACGATACTTGCCGTAGGTCCAGGTGCGCTTGCCATCCTCGATACCGGTGCGCCAGGGCTCACCAAACATCTCCTGGATATCGGCGCGGGTGGTATCGCCGATCTCGATCTGGTCAACGTTATGGGTGGCAAAGTCCTGGCCGACCGTGGCGCAGCCGGCCACAACCAGAGTCAACGCAAGCAGGACAATGGCTGAAAGAGAAGTTACAGACTTCATGGTGTATCCCTTTAGTTGAAAACAAGAGCATTAATCATACGGGTTTCGGCAACAGGTTAAATTACAGCCCGGACAGAATCGAGTAGGAGGGGGAGTCACCTCCCCCGTCCTCTCACACCACCGGGCATACGGTTCCGTACCACGGCGGTTCCCACCTCCCATTGCTGGGCGAGCTGCGTTCCGTTGATCTCCCGCCTGTCAGAGTGATTTGCACTGCAACTGTCTTCGAGGTTCCGCCTCGTCCACGTTTGTTGCGAGCCCTCGCTTGAGGCATCTGCAAGCTCTAATCAGAGATAAGATCCGACTATCCACTCATAGTGGGTTCAGCCCTTCAGTACGCGGTAACGCACCTACTATGGCCTCTGCTGAGTTCTGGCGGCCCATCCCCACCCCTCACGAGGTGAGTAGCACAGCGGCAGACCACCAGAGATCCCAGGGTAAGACGCGTGACCTTCACACTTATACCCGCCGCATCTACGTCCGCACCTTCCGTGCAAGTATCGGGCTTTGACGATAGTGGCCGCCTTACCCGGTGTGACCGCCTCATGCGATTCCTGTTCGTCGGGCCAGTGTTTTGCCTGCGGCTTCCTTCAGATTCCACCTCGCGATGGACACCCTTGCCGTCCGGCTAATGGTTCCCCTTACCGGGCCCATAGGGGACTTGCACCCCCAAGTCATCCGGCCAGCACCACCTGCACCGGAACAGCGCCGTCAAGGCGCTACGCGCCATGCCTGGCGCACCAATCGGGATAGGGGGGAACCAGCAGGTTCCGCCCCTCCCACACCACCCGGCAAGCGGGTCCGCACCGGGCGGTTCGAGAAGTTGAGGTATCACGAGAGGCGCGGCACACCCAACCGGTCGAAGTAGGCAGTCGTCAGCACATTGTGAATGGCGGAGCGACTGTTATGCCACCAGCGGTGGCTCAGAGCCGCCACGGATTCCGCCACCCAGGGACTTGCGCCCAAGCGCAACAGCTCCCGGTAGATGGTCTTGCCCCGCCGCCACTGTTTAAGATGCAGGGCTCTCAGGCGACGACGTATCCACTCATCCAGCGATCGCCAGATGCGAGGCGTTTGCGCCAGTCTGAAGTACCCTTTCCATCCGAGCAGGTAGCTGCGGAGCTTTTCCACCACTTGTGAGATGCTGCGACCACCTGACCCTCGGGTCAGTTGCCTGATCCTCAGCTTGAACGCCTGTAACGCTTTTGTTGATACGGCGCGCCGGACGTCTCCATCCTTTGTCTGCCATAGGGCATAACCGAGGAACTTACGGCCGAACACGCTGGTGACTGCACTTTTGGATGCGTTGATCACCAAGTGCAATTTGTCGTAACAACGGTGTAGCAACCGCATCACCCGCTCTCCCGCTTTATGACTGCGAACGTAGACGTTGCAGTCGTCGGCATAACGAGCGAAGCAGTGCCCCCGGCGTTCCAGTTCCCGATCCACCTCATCCAGCAGAACATTCGCCAGCAGTGGCGACAGTGGCCCGCCTTGCGGCGTGCCCTCGTATCGTTCTATAACTACGCCACCGTCCATGATGCCCGCATTCAGATACGCACGAACCAGCCGGATGACTCCGGGGTCGTTCACGCGCTTCCTCAGGCGGTCGATCAGGATGTCGTGATTAACCCGGTCGAAGAACTTCGACAGGTCAACGTCCACAACGATGTGGCAGCCCTGCTGGGCGTAGCGTTGCGCAGCCAGAACCGCATCCTGGGCCCGACGACCCGGACGGAAGCCATGGCTGTGTTCGCTGAAGGTGGGATCAATCAGAGGTTGCAGCGCTTGCAACAGTGCCTGTTGAATCAGACGGTCGGTGACGGTAGGGATACCCAGTTCCCGTTCACTGCCGTCCGGCTTCGGGATGCCTACCCGACGGACAGGCTGTGGCCGATAGGAGCCCTCCAGCAGTTGCTGCCGGAGCGCCGGCCACGTCCATCTCAGGTGTTCGGCGGTCTGGGCAATGTCCAGTCCATCAACACCCGCAGATCCCTTGTTGGCCTTCACGCGCTTCCATGCCCGCTGCATGTTCTCTCGTGCGAACGCCTGCTCCAGCAGGTGTCGCCCTGCGCCTTCCGATTCTTGTCGCGGGAGTCCTGTTTCATCGCGGGTCACGTCCGGCAAGGCTTCACCTTCCCGTCCTGCAACCCGCTCCGCTGACGCGGACATCTGATGCTGTACAGTACTCATCGACAAGGCGTTTGACGCTCCTTCTCGTTCAGCCCTTCACCCTGAATAAGCGGCTACTATGGCCTCTGCTGACTTCTCGCTCCGTGTTACCACGTCGCCCTTTCAGGCATGAGGCGAGATCTCCCCGGGTAAGAACACACTCCTTCACCGCACAACCGCCGGATTTACACCACCTCGCCTTGGCCACAAGAGCTTCGCGGCTTTTGGCCCGCTCACCCTGCTCGGCAATGCCTCATATCCGATTCTTGTTCATCGGCTCACGGTTTACGCTCCACGCTTCCTCTCCACGGTCGGTCACCCTTCCGCAGTTGCGCTTCACTTCGTTCGCTGTGGCCAGCTCACGGGAGGACTTCCACCTCCAGGAGTGCGCCCGTGCCGGGCGCACCAAAAAAGCCCCGGTGTCTCGCCGGGGCCTATCGTCAACGCCTTGTCTGATCAGTAGAGCTTTGCCAGCGACTTCTTCGCGAAGGGCTCCACCTCGCCAATGCGGCCATCCTTCACTTTCACCAGCCACTCCGGGTCCTGCAGCAATGCACGGCCAACGGCGATCAATTCGAACTCGCTGTTGTTCATGCGCTCAACCAGCTCGTCGATACCAGATTGCTCCACCGCTTCCTTCTTACTGGCGAAAGTACCGCTGATGAAGTCCTCCGTCAGGCCCACACTGCCAACGGACATGGTCGGCTTGCCAGACAGTTTCTGGGTCCACCCTGCCAGGTTCAGGTCAGAGCCTTCGAATTCGGGCTCCCAGAAGCGACGCGTGGAGGCGTGAAAGATATCCACACCGGCATCCACCAACGGTTTCAGAAACTGCTCCAGTTCCTCGGGTGTGTTCACCAGCTTCGCCTCATAATCCTGCTGTTTCCACTGGGAAAAACGCAGCATGATGGGGAAGTCCGGGCCTACCCGATGGCGGACAGCTTCAACGATCTCAACCACGAAGCGCAGACGGTTCTCCATACTGCCGCCGTATTCGTCATCACGCTGGTTGGTGCCTTCCCACAGGAACTGATCCAGCAAATAACCGTGGGCGCCGTGAATCTCCACACCGTCAAAGCCCAACGCTTTGGCATCCTGAGCACCGTCGGCAAACGCCGTGATGACGTCGTCAATGTCGTCCTTGCTCATCGCCTTGCCGTTGGGTTTGCCCGGTGAAAACAGACCGGACGGGCTGTAACCGGGTACGGATGGGTCCGGCTCGGTGCCTTCCTTGCGTACGGCACCCACGTGCCACAACTGCGGGAAAATGGCCCCGCCAGCCTCGTGGACCGCATCAACCACATCCTTCCAGCCGGCGAGAGCTGTGTCGCCATGAAAGAACGGCACATTCGGATAACCGTTGGCGCCAGGATGATTCACTGTAGTGCCTTCGGTAATCAGCAAACCAACACCGCCTTCAGCGCGGCGGCGATAATAGTCCACCACATCCTGGCTCGGGGCGTTGCCCGGCGAGAAATTGCGGGTCATCGGAGCCATCGCCACGCGATTGCGCAGGGTCAGGTTGTGGAGTTCAAAGGGTTCAAACAAAGGGCCAAGATTCATGCTCATGGTAGATCGCAACCTTACTAATCTGGTTTCTTTAAGCAACCATATTGAATCTGGTTTTAAAATGCAACCCTATTAGGTACACTCCGAAACATGGCCAGAAAACGTTTTGATGACTCCAATTGCTCCGTCGCCCGCGCCCTTAACGAGGTGGGTGACTGGTGGTCTCTGCTTGTAGTGCTGCACGCGATGTATGGCACCCGCCGCTTTGTGGACTTCCAGCAAGAGCTGGGTATTGCCCGCAACATTCTCTGCGACCGGTTAGCGAGGCTGGTGGACAACGAGGTATTGAAGAAGGTGGATGTGGGCGAACACGGCTCACGATTCGAGTACCGGCTGACCGAAAAAGGCCGGGATCTGTTCCCGATTGTGATCGCCCTTCGCCAGTGGGGCGACAAATGGAATCCGGCGCCAGATCAAACACCGCTGGACCTGAGGGACCGCGAAACCGGGCGTGCCATTTTACCGGTTGAAGTTCAGGATGCCGACGGCAAGCCGCTGACCGTACGTGATGTGTTTGTGCCGGAAGGCGCCGACACCGGCCTCGAGAAAAAGACACCGGACGGCAAAAAGTCAGCCTGAGCCAATACCCAAAACGGGGCCCTGGGGCCCCGTTTTCTGTGGAGTAGGCAGGACTACGCGTTTTCGCGCTGGGGTGAGCGCCTTGCCTGACCACCGTTGCCATTCTGGCTACGGCCGCCACTGCGACCACCCGGCTTGCCGCCAAAACTACGGCCATTTCCGCCGGGCTTACCATTGCCACCACCGTTACCGCCGCGACCACGGGCCCGGCTGGGGTCTGCCTTGGCTTTTGGCTTCAATGGCAGGTTGTTCTGGGGCTCGAAGCCTTCAACAGACTTGCGCGGCAACTGCTTCTTGATCAGCCTTTCAATGCCGGCAAGCATCTTGCCCTCATCGGCGCTGACCAGCGACAGTGCATGGCCGCTTTCACCGGCACGACCAGTACGGCCAATGCGGTGAACGTAGTCTTCCGGCACGTTCGGCAATTCGAAGTTCACCACCTGGGGCAGCTGTTTGATGTCCAGGCCACGGGCTGCGATGTCGGTTGCGACCAGTACACGCACTTCACCCTGTTTGAAATCAGCCAGGGCGCGGGTACGAGCCCCCTGTGACTTGTTGCCATGGATCGCAGCAGCGGTAATACCGTCACGCTCCAGCTTCTGGGTCAGGCGGTTGGCACCGTGTTTGGTACGGGTGAACACCAGCACCTGCTCCCAGCCATTGTCTCGCACGAGCTTGCTCAGCAAGGCGGTTTTTTGGCTCTGATCAACCGGATAGACCGACTGCTTGATGCTTTCCGCAGCAGTGTTTCGGGCTGCCACTTCCACCTGCACCGGGTTATCCAGAAGGCCTTCGGCCAGGGTGCGGATTTCATTGGAGAAGGTGGCGGAGAACAACAGGTTCTGGCGCTTGGCGGGCAACAGCGCAAGAATCTTGCGGATGTCACGGATAAAGCCCATGTCCAGCATGCGGTCGGCTTCGTCCAGCACCAGGATTTCCACTTCGTTGAAGCGAACTGCATTCTGCTGATACAGGTCCATCAGACGGCCGGGTGTGGCCACCAGCACGTCCAGGCCCTTGCGCAGCTTCATCATCTGCGGATTGATTTTTACGCCACCAAACACCACGGCGGACTTGGTGGGCATGTATCGGCTGTAAAGGGCCACACTGTCGTGTACCTGGGCCGCCAGCTCGCGGGTAGGAGCCAGGATCAGTACACGCGGGCCTTTGCCAGTGCGGGGGTTTTCCGCCAGGCGCTGCAGCAATGGCAGGGTGAACCCTGCGGTTTTACCGGTACCCGTCTGGGCAGCCGCCATCACGTCCCTGCCGGATAAAACGGCGGGAATGGCCTTGGCCTGGATGGGTGATGGGGTTTCGTAACCCTGGTCGGCAGTGGCACGGACCAGTTGCTCGGACAAACCGAGTGAAGAAAAACTCATAGTGGATCAACTCTTGATTAGTCTGCCTCCACGAACACCGATCTCGGCGAATGCGGGCAGATGCCATGAAGATTCATGGAATAAAAGACGACTACGGCCACACACCGTTAACGGGGTGACGTCCTCTGACAGGTCGTATGGATGGTTCGCACGGGCTTGAAGCCTTGAATTGCGGAAATCCCTAGAGGCAGGATGCAGGCACGGTAGCAGAGGACTCTTGAAATAGCCATAGCGGCTTCTCCGTAAGATGCCCTCTAACTTTTGACAAACGATGGAACTCTCACCCCTATCACGGGTCACTACGCGCCTAATATCACCAAACTCCACTCAACAACGGGAGACGTTTTGCTCAGCGTAGGCATGGGTCCATTCGGCTTTTCCATAGGCCATCTGTTGCTAATGCTGGCCTTTATCATTGCCCTGCTTGTAGGGTCATTGGCCGGCCGCAAAGAAAACCTCCCGATATCCGGTGCTCTGGCGGATATTTTCCTGGCAGCCCTGTTGGGCGCCCGCATCGGCTTTGTCGTTCGCTACTTTGAACACTATCAGGACGACTGGCTGGGTATCATCGACATTCGTGATGGCGGCTTCGACCTTGTATTCGGCATAGTTGTAGCACTGGTGTTCACCGGCTACCTGCTCTGGCGCAGCACCAGAATCCGTCGGCCACTGGGATTCGCCGTCGCCGCAGGCTTGATAACTTGGGGTTCTACAACCGGTGTCATCGCTCTAATCAACAACCAGATCCAAGGCTTTCCTGATGTTGCCCTGACCGACCTGAACGAGCAACCGGTTAGTCTGAAATCCTTGAACCAGGGCAAGCCCACTGTGGTAAACCTGTGGGCTACCTGGTGCCCCCCCTGTATTCGCGAAATGCCGGTACTTGAGAAAGCCCAGAGCGACTATCCCGCAGTCAGCTTCGTGTTTGCCAACCAAGGCGAACATCCCGAAACCATCAAACGGTTTCTCAGCGAGCAAAACCTCAACCTGGAACAGGTGCTCAGCGACCGCCAGGGGGGCTTTGGCCGCGCCACCGGAAGCCAGGGCCTGCCAACAACCCTGTTCTACAACGCCCAGGGGAACCTTGTGGACAGCCACATGGGAGAGTTATCCAGAGCCAGCCTGATGCACAGCCTTGAACGCTTCGACGCCAGCCATCTCAAGCCATAAACGTCAAAGGAGGTAATCTCCCGGCGAGACTCAGTTGGTAGCGGCTTTGGCAAAGCCCGCAAGCGCGCGGTCTATTTTCTCGATCACCTCATCACAGCCTTCTATGCTATGACGCTGTTTCAGATACTCCGGGTCGTTATAGCCTAACCAGACCGTTCCCTCACTGTCTTCCCAGATCAGCGCTTTCTGCGGCAAATCAATCGCCACACTCTGGGCACATTGCATCAGGGGCGTTCCTACCTTCGGGTTGCCAAAAATCACCACCTCGGTTGGGCGTAGTTCCAGCCCCGCCTTGCTGGCCCCCTCCGTGTGGTTAATGCGGTTCATCACCGTCATACCCTTGCTTTTAAGGGTCGAGACCAGCTTGTCCGCCGTCATCGCAACGCTGTAATTACTTTGCGTCGTTACCATTCCATCAGCCCCATCGGCACCGATCGCGGCCAGTGGCAGAATCAGCAAGGCTGCAAGAATCGGGATTCTGGTCCAGACTTTCATTACGCATCTCCTTGGAATATCGAACCACTCCAGCATAGGCCAGTTAACTCCGGCCTGCACAGGCCGCTCAAAATCAAAGTGATACGTTTCCACACAGAGTACGTAGAAACCCTTATAATTTTATAAATCCAAAAAACGAGGTCTTTATGACTCATGCGCTGAAGGGAGCCCTGCTTCCGCTCATTGCCATCATGGCTGGTTGTAGCCAGGGCGAATCTGAAACCGAATCCACCCATAAACCGGCCGAACAACTCGCGCCGCCGCAAGAGACCGGCGTACTGGAGGTGGCAACTCGCAACGGCGCCACCACCTACTATCTCGACCGCCACCAGAACCCCATTGGCCCAGAGTTCAGCCTGGTGTCACGCTTCGCCGAGAGCAAAGGCTGGACCGTCAACTGGACCATGCACGATTCAACCGCCGAGGTCTTGCAGGCGCTGGAGGCTGGCAACACGCATCTGGCGGCCGCCGGGCTGACCCACCTGCCATCACGGACAGAACGGTTCACACGCGGGCCCGCGCACACCGAAATCACCGAGCAACTGGTGTGTCATCGCGACATGCGACCCATGCCCAGAAAACCGGAAAGCATGCCTGAGGTCAGCATTGCGGTCACCGCCGATTCCAGCTACGTAGAAACGCTGAACAAGCTCGCCAGCGAACACGAAGGTATCACGTTCACCGAAGATGACGGCAGAACGACCGAAGTTCTGCTTTCTGAAGTCGCTGAGCAGGACATCGACTGCACCGTCGCTGACTCCAACATCGTTCAGGTCATGCGCCGCCACTTCCCCCACCTGGAAGTGGCCATGAACCTCACCCAGGGCAATAACCTGGGCTGGTACCTGCCAGCCGGTTCCGACGATCTGGCGGGAACCACCCGGGAATGGATGAACAGCACCGACGGTGACGAAGCCATCGGCTATATCGAGAGCCGCTATTACGCGTACATCGGCGAATTCGATTTCGTCGACCTGCGCGCCCTCAACCGCCGGATAGATGAGCGGCTTCCCGACTTTATTGACCGCTTCGCCGAAGCAGAAACCACAACCGGCATGCCGGCTGACTTGCTGGCGGCGCTGTCCTATCAGGAGTCCCACTGGGACCCGGCTGCCGTATCACCCACCGGCGTTCGCGGCATTATGATGCTGACCCGGAACACCGCCGAATCCCTTGGCGTAATGGACCGTCTGGACCCCGTGGCGGCCATTGATGGCGGTGCCCGCTACCTGGCGGATCGCCATCGCCGGTTACCCGAAACCATTCCCGAGCCAGACCGCACCTTCCTTGCCCTGGCCAGTTACAACATTGGCCGTGGTCACCTGTTGGATGCCCGCCAGCTTGCGCGCGAACTGGGCAAAAACCCCGACTCCTGGGACGATATGAAAGAAGTCCTGCCGCTGAAAGCTGACAAGCGCTATTACCCGAGTACCCGCTACGGCTACGCCCGTGGCTACGAACCGGTACACTATGTACAGCGCATCCGGAACTACCGTGATGTGATCAGCTCAGCGTTTGACTAACTTCCTGACAACACGGACTTACCCATGAAACGATGGATCTCACGGCTTGCCCTGCCCCTCCTGCTGCTGTTTACCAGTCAGGCGGCGGGACAACCGGAGCCGATCAAAGTCGGCATCACCACTGTCCCGCCCTTTGTCATGGAAACCGACAGCGGCGAGTGGGAAGGCATCAGTATCGATCTGTGGCGCCAGGTTGCCGATGGCCTGAACCGGGAATACACATTCGTTCCTCTCTCCTTCAGTGATCTACTGACGCAGGTCGAAAGCGGACAAGTCGACGTGGCGGTGGGAGCTCTCACCATGACCGCCGAACGGGAAGCGGCATTCGACTTCACCCACCCCTTCTACCAGACAGGCCTGTCCATCGCCGTACCTCCGGCGCCGGAGCAGGGGCTCCTCGCCAGCCTTCGCGCGCTGATCAGTTGGCAATTTATGAGCGTGGTTATCGCCCTGGGTGGCTTGCTTCTGGCTGTGGGATTTGTGCTGTGGCTGTTTGAGCGTCGGCGCAATCCGGAGCAGTTTGGTGGCACCGCGGTACAGGGAATAGGAGCGAGCTTCTGGTGGGCGGCTGTGACAATGACCACTGTTGGTTATGGTGACAAGGCTCCGGTGTCGCTGGCGGGCCGAATGGTTGCGTTAGTGTGGATGTTTGCCGGGTTGATCATGGTGGCGAGTTTTACCGCAGCGATTACCTCATCGCTCACCGTCAGCAACCTGCAATATCAGATTCAGGGCCCCGACGACCTCAACCGCGCCAACGTAGCCACCATCGCTAACACCGCCAGCGAGCAGTATCTGCAAGATCAGCGCATTCGGCACCAACTCTATCCAGACCTGACCAGCGCCATGCTCTCAGTCGCCAATGGTGAAACCGATGCCGTGGTCTACGACAGGGCCCTGCTGCAATACCGCAACCTGCAACTGGGGGACAAGAGGTTGACCCTGCTGCCCGGTATTTTCCAGCAGCAACTCTATGGGTTGGCCCTGCCGTCCGAAAGTCCATTGCGTGGGCCGGTGTCCGAGCAGATTCTTGAGGTCACGGAATCATCAGGCTGGAAGGACATTGTCCGGCGCTACCTGGGCCGCGAGTAATCCTGAAAACAGCCCGAGGCATCAATAGACCTTGGCACACCCCTCGGGCCGGGTTTTGAAGCGCTTGTGCAGCCATAGGTACTGGTCTGGCTGTTCACGAACGGTGTCTTCGATGTAGCGACTCCAGGTTTCCGTATCACTCTGTTTGCAGACACCAAATCCCTCCTGGATTGGCGAGAATATCACCCGGTAACGACCATCAGGCATCCGCAGATGGCTCACACAGATGACTGAGGCACCGGACACTCGAGCAATGTAGCTGGGTGAGGTAATACACCCGGCCTCGGTGCCAAAAAACGGCACAAACAGCTCGGTTTTCTTGCCAAAGTCCTGATCGCAGGCAAACCAGACTTCCCCGCCTTTTTTGAGGAACGACACCAGCGGCCTCAACTCACGCTTGGTGAACGGGCGGATACCGAAGTGACGCCGGCGACCGTTTTCAATCATCCGGTCAATCACCGGATTATTGTTGGGGCGGTACATATACCCCGGTTTCTTCAAGTGACAGGCAATCAAAGGAAGCGCAAAGTCGAAAATACTGTAGTGCCCGCCGATTAACAGCACACCTTTACCTCTGGCCTGGGCTTCTCGCAGGTGCTTCAGCCCCTGAACCTCGGCGCCCTCGCAAAAACCCGACATATCCCGCCACCAGGCGTGAATACTTTCCAGGAAACCACGGGTACAGGCCACAAAGTTATCCCGCACCAATCGCTCACGAGCGGCGTCATCAAGCTCCGGAAAACAGGTCGCAATATTGGTATTGGCCACCTTGGCCCGTGACGTCAGCTTGCCTTCCAGAAAACAGCCCAGCCGCCGGCCAAAACGCTGCTTGGCCGACATTGGCAGCAGGGCAAGCAGATAAAGCGTGAAGACCAGAAGCCACGAAGGCCAGAGAACCGGATGCCACAACGGCATATTCTTCTTATTTTTACGGCCGGACATACATCATTGCCTGTTCAAAAACGGGCAATGAGACTGCCATATTTTGCGGCAGATTTGTAGTTGCATTCATCAATGATCGAGCTGTGTCACACCTTCAAGAGCCAAACAGCGCTGAACGCAACGGCCTCATGAAACCGCGTTTCGGTTTGGTTTGCTGAACCGGCCGGCGACCATCGAACTCCAGGTAACCATCCTCGATAGGCTCAAACCTGAGAGTTTTCACATCCTCCAGATAGTTCTGGCTGACCTTCCAGGGGCCATGGGTTCCCTGCCTTGGCAACTTGTCGTCAGCCCGGCGGATATAACCGGAATCCAGGCCGCCCATCATGGTGTCTCCGGCGCGACTGTCGCCGGTGTCACGGGGTATACAGACGCTCTGCCCCTTGCTGTCCATATGATTGAACAGGCGGCACAGGTATTCAGCCGCGATATCGGCTTTCAGGGTCCAGGAGATGTTGGTGTACCCGAAAATCATGCCGGCGTTGGGTACGCCCTCCACCATTACGTTCTTGTAGATCACCTTGTCCCGCAGCGTGACCGGATGACCATCCACCACCAGGTCCATGCCACCCAGCATCTGGATATCCAGCCCCGTCGCCGGAATGATGATGTCGGCCTCCAGTTCCTTGCCGGATTTCAGCAGAATACCGTTCTTGGTAAAGCGTTCGATATGGTCCGTCTCCACCGACGCCTTGCCCGCCTTGATAGACTCAAACAGATCACCGTCCTTCACCACACACAGGCGCTGATCCCAGGGGTTGTAGCTGGGTGAGAAATGGCGCATATCGACCTTGCCATCCAGTTGCCGGCGTACCATGGCCAGGAACAACCGCCGCATGGCCTTGGGGTTCTTGCGGGAACGATTGAACAGCAACCGTGCAATGCTGACGTTACGGGCACGGGTCAGCCGATAGGCGACATTGGCGGGCAGAACCTTCTGAAGGCCCAGCGCCACGGCGTCCCGGGATGGCAGCGGCATCAGATAGGTGGGCGAACGCTGCAACATGGTTATGTGCGCGGTTTCCTCCGCCATCGTTGGCACCAGGGTGATGGCCGTGGCACCACTGCCAATCACCACCACACGTTTGCCGGTATAGTCCAGGTCCTCAGGCCAGTGCTGCGGATGCACAATCTGGCCGCCAAAATCGGCCTCGCCAGGGAAGTCGGGCTTATAGCCGGCATCGTAGTTGTAATACCCTGTACAGCCCACCAGAAAGCTGGCGGTAAAGGTAGCGGTTTCGCCGGTGGCTTCCTTGCGGGCCGTCAGTGTCCAGCACTTGTCTGCGCCTGACCACTCAGCGGAAACAACCGCCAGGCCATACTGGATATGCTGTTCAACGTTGTTTTCCCTGGCGGTATCGTGAACGTACTGCTTGATCGACGGGCCATCCGCCAACACCTTGCCCCCAGTCCAGGGGCGGAAGTTGTAGCCAAAGGTGTACATGTCGGAATCGGAACGGATACCCGGGTAGCGGAACAGATCCCAGGTGCCTCCAAGGGACTCACGGCGTTCAATGATGGTGAAAGACTTGCCCGGGCACTCTCGTTTGAGGTGACAGGCCATGCCAATGCCGGAAACGCCGGCGCCGACAATCAGTACGTCTACATGTTGTTCGCTCATAACCACCCTGGCGGCATCTGCCGTTGTTTTCTCAACATTTCAGCGCGGATCACACGCCAACAGGATGAGAATAGCCCAGGAGGGAAAACGCCGAAATTGGCCCCATGCGATGAATTCGGCGCCGTTTCGGTCAGTTCTGTCAGCTCGTTTGAGCCTGCTGCAGTCTGCCTCAGTCCGGGCGCGGCACGTTGAGAATGTCGCCCAGGGTGCCGTACTCGCTGCCACCCAGCCGCGAAATAGGGTCGATGCCTTTGGCATCAATAACGTAACGCCCCTGATCGTTAATGCTGGCAACCTGATCGTCCACAAACACCTTCTTGATATTGCCAAACACCAGCGACTGCGGCGTGTCACCCATTTCAATGACCTCTCGCAACTCGCAGTATAACGCCACCAGGCACCCCTCAACCCGGGGTATGGGCCAGCCTTCTTCCTGCACTAGCTTCATATCCAGCCGGTCCAGTTCGGACTGGCCGTGGTCCAGATGGCGGGACGACTCCGTCATGGCCTGGGCCTGGCTGCGGCTCCCAATATGCACCACAAACTGCTTACGAGCCTCAATATTCACTCGAGTGTCTTTGAAGCTGCTGTCGCTGGGTTTCTTGCCCACAGATACCATCAGGATCGGCGGTTTACCGGTAACCACGGTAAAGAACGAATAGGGCGCCAGGTTGTAGTCATCTCCAGGGTTCTGCGACAACACCCACGCCACCGGCCGCGGGATTACGGTCTGGGTCAGGATCGGGTGGATGTGCTTTGCTTCGATCGACTCGAGGTCTATAAGCATTCGTGTTTCCTTCATGCAGTGAAAAGTAGGGAAAGGAGCCTACCGTAAATGGAGACAATGACTGACACTTATAGCGTCCGGCTCACGCGCCGGTTTGGAGTCGCGAAACGGCGGAAAACCGGTCGCTGTGCAGCCGATTGTTAAATCCTTAGTTGTACGGTATCCTGAACATGAACAATATTCTGTACAGGATCAGCCTTATGGATGCCATCAGCTACACAGCCGCTAGAACCAATCTAGCAAAAACCATGGAGCAGGTCTGTGAAGACCATTCTCCGGTGGTTATCACCCGGAGCAAGTCACAATCCGTGGTGATGATATCTCTTGAGGACTATGAAGCGTTGCAAGAGACCGCGTACCTTCTGCGCGCACCCAAAAACACTCGACGTTTGCTGGAATCTGTTGCCGAGCTGGAGCAAGGCGGTGGTCAGGAAAAGGAACTTCTTGAATGAAACTCATCTTCTCCGAGAACGCTTGGGAAGACTATCTGTACTGGCAGAAAACCGACAAAAAAATCCTGAACCGAATCAACAAGCTTATCAAGGAGACCAAACGAGAACCATTCGAGGGAGTGGGCAAACCGGAACCCCTCAAACACAGCCTCGCTGGTTACTGGTCCCGACGAATTAACGAAGAACACCGCATCGTTTACAAGGTCACGGATGACGCCTTGCTCATTGCCCAGCTCCGGTACCACTACTGATTTAACGCATTTGTTTAGGGGCATGATCAGCGCAGCTTTGCTGCATTCAACTGCATGCGTTTGTTATACCGATCTGCTCCGGTCATTTCTTTGGCCCGACTGTTTCAGGCTCTGTTCCGTCCGACACAACTGCATCTGCTTCAAATTCAACCAACCACTCAGGATTCACAAATCGTGACACCTGCACGATGGTGTCTACTGGCTTGATGTCTTTGAAATACTCTGCGCGTACATCAATTACCTTTTCCCAGTCTTCAATATTGGTAAGCATTACTCGCGTTCGGACAACATCCTCCATTCTAGATCCCGCGTTTTCTAATGCTTCTTTGATGATTTCGAGGCACCGTCTAGCCTGTGCGGCAGGGTCTCCGATGCTGACAGTTTTTCCTTCCGAATCGACAGGTGCCGTTCCGCCGACAGAAATATAAGGGCCGACTCTCACAGCGCGACAAAATCCAACAATCGATTCCATCGGATTGCCGTTCGATACCAATACTCGTTTCATCTCATCGCCTCATAGGGAAATCTTGGATAGCGGTGCATCGCAATGGTGCTGCGGCCACACAAATTCAGTGGTGCTTACCCATGACGAAGCGATGCAAGTTATTGATCAGCTCAATGAGTCGGTCAGGCTTATCGCGGCGGCAAGGGAGGCCAAAGATCGCACCACGCTGCTGGCTGATCGTTCAGGGGCGTAGTCGTGGGGAGGAGCCTGACCAGTTTTACACCCGGTAAGCTGAACGGATCTTCCTGCAGAGACCAGCTCCATGAAAAACTCCATCGTGATTATCGGTGGTGCATCACTGGATACCATCGTCCAGTTGGATGCCCTGCCAACGCCAACACCGCAAACACTGTGGCCCAGGCACAGTTACAAAGCCGTCGGCAGCACCGGTGCCGGCAAAACGCTGAATCTGGCAGCTTTGGGGCATCCGGTTGTCCTCCATACCCTGCTGGGAAAGGATACTGAAGCCGATCGGGTGCGCCACGCACTGGCAAAACCCGGCATCGAGCTGCTTGCAGAAATCACCGACACGCCGACAGAGCAGCACGTGAACCTGATGGACCCTCACGGTGGCCGGATTTCCCTGTTTGTACAGCCACCGGCTGATCCAGCTGTCGTTGACTGGGTACCGGTGGCCGCCGCAATCTCCGACTGTACGTTGGTGGTGATCAATATACTGGGCTACACCAAGCCGGCGATGACACTGGCAAAAAACGCCAACAAGCCCATCTGGACGGACCTTCACGACTACGACGGCCGTAACCCCCACCATCAGCCGTTTATTGAGTCCGCCAGCGTGATTTTCCTGTCCAGTGACAACCTGCCGGACTATCGCGGGTTTATGGAAAGGATGATCGGCGATGGTAAGGAATTGGTAGTATGCACTCACGGCAGTGACGGCGCCACGCTGTTGAGCCGAGACGGGCAATGGGTTGAACAACCGGCTTTTCAGGTTCGCCAGGTGCAGGATACCAATGGAGCAGGTGATGCATTCTTCAGTGGCTTTCTGTGCGGCTACCTGCGCGGTGAAAACCTGCAAACCTGCCTTCGACTCGGGGCCGCCTGCGGTGCACTCTGCGTATCTTCGCGCTCATTGGCGGCGGAAAACCTGAGCCTACAGCAGCTTCACGACCATTTGCGGGACGGCGGCTGATAGTTTTTCAGCGCCGTTACCAGATCCACTGGCTGGTCCGCCACGATGACCATCTCGGCGTACTCCGGTTTCAGGAAGCCGGCGCCCGACATCTTGCGGATGAAAGCCAGCAAATCATCGTAGTAGCCATCGACGTTGTAGAAGGCACACGGCTTGCTGTGGTACCCAAGCTGGCCCCAGGTCCAGGCCTCGAAGATTTCATCCATGGTGCCTGGCCCACCGGGCAAAGCCACGAACGCATCGGCCATGTCTGCCATCAGCGCTTTGCGCTCATGCATCGAGCCAACCACATCCAGCCGGGTCAGCCCCTGGTGGGCGAGCTCACGATCACGTAAAGACTCGGGGATCACCCCGTACACCTGACCGCCGCCAGCAAGCACCGCATCGGCCACCACCCCCATCAGTCCCACCTTGCCACCGCCGAACACAAGATCCATACCCTGGCTGGCCATGTACTGTCCGAACACTTCGGCGGCTTCAGCAAAACCTACATCATTGCCCCGGCTGGAGCCACAGAAGACAGCGATTTTCATGACGGCATCCTGTAACAGGTTCGTTGTTTGGTTAGATGGGTAATATACTGTCAGATATCGGCCAGGGACCGCCAGCGAACGACACTTTGCAACCAACACTGAATCGTTTTCCATGAAGACCGTTTTTTCCCCACTGCACAACCGCCGTACCGCCACAACTGAGCTGGACGGTGGCATGCTTATCGCGCCCCACGAGAAGCCCTCCCGGGCGGAAACCATACTGAGCCGGGTCAAACAGGAACAACTGGGAGACGTCCTTCCGCCAGAAGACTTCGGCCTGGAACCGATTCTGCGCGTGCACACCCCGGATTACGTGAACTTCCTTCAAATCTGCTGGGAGGATTGGGAAGCCGAGAACAAACCCGGCGAGGCCATTCCCGCCGTCTGGCCGGGCCGGGGTATGCGGGAAAGGGTACCCAAAGACATCGACGGCCGCCTGGGCTACTACAGCTTTGCCGCCGAGACCTCGATCACCGAGGGTACCTGGGATGCTGCCTGCGCCTCAGCAAACGTAGCGCTGACCGCACAGTCACTGGTGGCCAACGGAGACCCTGCCGCGTTTGCACTATGCCGCCCACCCGGGCATCACGCCCATGCCGACCTGTTCGGAGGCTACTGCTTTTTCAATAACGCGGCTATTTCCGCCCAGGCATTTCGAGACCAGGGCGCCAAACGCGTGGCGATATTGGATGTCGACTTCCATCATGGCAACGGTACCCAGGCCATTTTCTACCAGCGCAGCGACGTCCTGACCATCAGCCTGCACGGCGACCCAGACCTGGTGTTCCCTCATTTTCTCGGGTTTGAGGATGAAACCGGCGAAGGCGACGGCAACGGCTATAACCAGAACTTGGTGTATCCACCCGGCACGCCCTTCAAGGTCTGGCGCGAAGGGCTGGAAACCGCGTGTCAGCGCATTACGGAATACCAGCCCGAAGCACTGGTGATCGCCCTGGGAGTAGACACCTTCGAGGACGATCCGATTTCCTTCTTCAAGCTGACGTCCGCAGACTACCTGTCGATGGGGGAGCGGCTGGCGAAACTGAACCTGCCCACCCTGTTCACCATGGAAGGAGGCTACGATGTGGATGCCATTGGCGTGAATGTGGTGAACGTACTGAAGGGTTTTGAACGCGGCCGGCTATGAGTCCGGCTCGTTCAGTTTGGCGAAGGCCTCCGGATAACGGCGCTTCATTCTCGCCAGGCGGAAGATGGTGATGAAATTGGTCACCACCACCATACCCTCTGCCAGCGTGCCACCGACAGAGCCAATCAGCAGGTTGTTCAACATCCAGCAGATCGCAGCAGCGGCCAGCGTCAGCCGCATGGGAATGCCGCGCAGCATGAACATACCGACGGTACCGAACATGGCCGCGCCAATGGCGAAGAAATCGACGGGAGTCCGCCAGGTCAGAGCCGCTGCCAGCAGGTTTACCGCGAGCACCGCCAGCATGACTTTCCAGTTGCCCAGATATCGCCGGGCCAGCACGATGCGGCCGATCACCAGCAAACTCAGCACCGCCGCCGTCCAACTGCCGAACAGGGCAAACTGAAGGGCAAAGGCCACATTCGCGGAGATCAGCAGCACCATCAAACGGTCATCCCGCTTGCTGGCAAAGCCGACAATGCAGAAGCCCAGTGCAATCAGGCTGACCGCCTGGCCCGCCATCTCTGTCAGGCTCATTCCCTCAAACATCGCGGGCAGCCCGACCTGGCATTTGATGGCTGCGGTTAACCCGGATCACCGCCTGCGGTAATCCGGGTCCGTCCAGCACTGCGGCAGGGATTCCCCGGAGGGGAAATTCAGGCCGGCCTTGTCGAAAAACTCCGGGTCCTGGGCTTCTTCGCCAAAATGCAGACTGCCCTTAACGGTCGATTCGTTGGGGTCGATCAGCATTTTGGTGTCCAACACCTCAATCATGTGTCCGGTCGATTTCTCGGCGAGAAACATAAAGCCCTCCCGGGTTTCCCCTGATGGTGTGTGATGCTATCTAGCTCGCTAACTCAATCTTCCTGAAGTCGAGTGTATTCTCTTTGGGCGAACCTTCAATGCCCATCACCTCAGCGCGACGTTTCGTGACAATGTACACGAAGCAGCCGAAGTACAGCGCAATCACCAGAGCGCCCACCCACTGAATGCGCAGGAAGTCGAGCTGGAACAGCAGCGTCAAACCACACATCACAATCAGGTTGCCGAAATAATACTTCCACTGTCCCAGCCGGCTTGCGGTCAGGTTGAGATTGTCTGTGTAGAGCCGGATCAGTGAGTCCAGTGAGTTGATCACCATCAGGATACCCACCGTGATCATGGCTATGTTGATATAGCTGGCGATGTTCAGGCCTTCAGCGTGGTAATGGTAGAGCACCGAGAACCAGGTACCGATGGCAATGGACGGAAACACCAGCATCGCGATCATCAACTGCCAGGTGCGCAGGCCACTGACAAAGCGCGCAGTGAACTGGCCGATCATGATGCTCCAGGAGAACCACCAGAACAGGTAAAACTCGTGGTAGTCGTTCAACGGCAACATGAAGTGATGCAGGTTGGTGAAGTACTCACCAATCAACCCTGCCGTGCCAAAGAAGTCGCCGACACTGCCGTTGCCCGTCAGGAAGGCACGGCCCCACATTACCGCAATCAGCGCGATAAACAGCCAACTGGAACCCAGGCTGAGTATGCGCACGTATTTGATTTTACTGCTGGAATAAACCGCCGCCGCAATCGCCGCGAAGACGATCAGGTAGAACGTCGGCACGACGGTTTCGCCGTCACCAATTTCCGGCAGATACCAGGGCAGGTTGACCAGCAACAGGAACGCAGTAAATGCACAGGTGCCGATGATCACCACATTGTTGACCACTCGCACCAGCGGTATGTCGAAAAACTTGACCCGCGGCTCGATCACACAGAAGTAGAAGCAGGTAAGGAAGTAGAACCCCCAGATCAGAAAGGCCCAGAACCCGAACTCAATCGCCAGTGGGTTAGCGAAGCCGTACTCAGGACTTTCCGTCAGGTTGCCGTAACCGGCAAATTCCGTCAGCGGAAACATGATCAGGCCGACATCCAGGCCCGAGGTAAACAGAATGGCGATAAACGTGAAGGTACGTACCGGCGTCACGCCGATGACTTTCAGGTCCCACCATTTGAAAAGGATCAGCGCGATAGCCGCGAAAGTGAAAATCAGGCCTGTGGATAACCAGAGTGTCATACACACCTCCAGTTTCTGGCGTTACTTATTATATGGGACAACATGGGTGTTCCTCCTCTACTTTGAAGCACGTGTTCATTCGAATCGGACACAAACCCCCGCGTTGACGGGTCAACACTTAACTATCGCGCGCTCAGAACGACACGGTTATCGCGCCGCAGCGACGATAGGTAAGTCCTGATGGTTTGCATAACAACCGGCGGCCATTGCGCCGCCGGGAACGGTACTAGGCGGTCCCGCGTCTGGCCCCTCCGGGGCGTTGACGATCACGCCATTGCCCGTCCATCGCCACTGCGGCATCGGACGGATTCAGTGGCTCGACGCCACGAATAAGGTCAGCGGCACGCTCCGCCACCATGATGGTGGGGGCATTGAGATTGCCGTTGGGAATGGTGGGGAAAATGGACGAGTCCACTACCCGCAGGCCGGTGAGGCCATGAACCCGTGTGTCGGGACCTACCACTGCCTGGTCATCCATACCCATCTTGCAGGTGCAGGATGGATGATAGGCGCTTTCCACCGCCTGGCGGACAAAGGCGTCTATGTCTTCGTCGCTCTGCACATCAACACCGGGCTGGATTTCCGAGCCCCGATAAGCGTCCATGGCAGGCTGACTGACAATCTCACGGGTCAGGCGCACGCAGTCACGGAAACCCTCGCGATCATCCTCATGTTTGAGGTAGTTGAAGAGGATGCGCGGCGGCTGACGGGGATCGTCTGACTGCACATATACCGAGCCGCGGCTTTTCGGCTTGTTGTGGCCAACGTGCAACTGAAAGCCGTCGCCATCGAAGGCTTCTTTGCCGTCATAGCGCATGGCCGCTGGCAAAAAATGATATTGCAGGTCCGGCCACTCGACGCCCGCCTTGGAGCGGATAAAGCCGCAGGACTCGAAGTGATTGGTGGCGCCCAGGCCGTCTTTCTTAAGCAACCAGCGAACACCGATCTTGAGCTTGTTCCACCAGTCGAGCTTGCCATTGAGAGAGACCGGCTGCTTGCAGCGGAACTGGAAGTAAAACTCCAAATGATCCTGCAGGTTACCGCCGACACCGGGCAGTTCGTGATTGACGGGGATTTCGGCCTGCTCCAGTACGCCGCGATTGCCAATGCCGGAAAGCTGCAACAGATGAGGCGAACCGATAGACCCGGCGGACAGGATCACTTCCTCTGACGCCGTAACGTCCACCAGCTTGCCGTCTTTCTCGTAGCGCACACCGGTGGCCTGTTTGCCCTCCAGCAACACCTTGTGCACCAGGGCATGGGTGACCACTGTCAGATTGTCCCGCGCCATGGCGGGGCGCAGGTAAGCGTTGGCGGTAGACCAGCGGCGGCCATTCTTGACGGTCATGTGCATGGCGCCGAAACCTTCCTGGCGCTCGCCGTTGTAGTCGTCGGTGGCGAAATAACCGGCATCCACGCCCGCATCCACAAAGGCCTTGTAGAGCGGGTTCTGCATGTTGTTGCCGTTATTCACGCCCAGCGGGCCCTGGTCACCACGGTAGTCATCAGCGCCAAAGGCCCAGGTTTCCGCCTTCTTGAAATAGGGCAGGCAGTGGCGATAGTCCCAGCCCTCGGCGCCCTGCTCCTGCCACTCGTCGAAATCACGGGCATGGCCACGTACGTATACCATGCCGTTGATGGAGGAAGAGCCGCCCAGCACCTTGCCCCGGGGGCAGTGCATGCGGCGGTTATCCAGGTAGGGTTCCGGCTCGGTCTCAAACTGCCAGGCGTATTTTTTGGTGTTCATGGGGATGGACAGCGCCGTGGGCATCTGGATAAAGATGCTCTTGTCGCTGCCGCCGGTTTCCAGCAGCAGCACCCGGTGGCGGCCATCCTCGGTAAGCCGGTTGGCCAGCACACAGCCTGCAGACCCCGCGCCGACAATGATGTAATCGTAGTTCACTTCTTTCATACGCAACTCCCGGCAACCCGCTTAAAAAGGGCTGTCTATGTCTTCCATGCCCACGTACACCGCCTTCAGTTGGGTGTAGTGGTCGAGTGTGACTCGGCCGTTCTCGCGGCCAACACCGGAGAGCTTGTAGCCACCCACCGGCATTTCCGCAGGCGATGCTCCGTAGCTGTTGATCCAGCAGATGCCAGCCTGGATGCGATGAATGACACGGTGGGCCCGACGAATGTCGCTGGTGAATACCCCGGCTGCCAGGCCCGTATCCGTGCTATTTGCACGGTCGATCACTTCCTCCTCGTCGGAGAAGGTCAGTACCGACATCACCGGCCCGAAAATTTCCTCGCGGCAGATGGTCATGTCATCGGTACAGTCGGTGAAGATCGTGGGCTCCACAAAGTAACCCCCGGGCGCGGAGGCCGGCTTCGCGGCCTTGCCGCCGTGACTGAGGGTTGCACCCTCGGCAATGCCTTTCTCGATGTAGTCCAGCACCAGTTGCTGATGCTTCTGTGAGATCAGCGCGCCGAAGTTGGTGTCCGGATCGGTGGGATCGCCCATACGGATATTGTTCAGTGTCCGCTCCAGCAGGCGGTCCATGAACTCCGAATAGATGTCTTCATGCACAAACACGCGCGTCCCGTTGGTGCAGACCTCTCCCTGGGTATAGAAGTTACCCAGCATGGCGGCGGACACCGCGTTATCGATATCCGCGTCATCGAAAATAATCAGCGGTGATTTACCACCCAGCTCCATGGTGACGTCTTTCAGGGTTGAAGCGGCAGCGGTCATTACCTTCCGGCCAGTGCCAACTTCCCCGGTGAACGACACCTTGGCGATATCGGGGCTGTGGGTTAGCCAGGCACCGACATCACCCGCGCCCTGGACCACGTTGAACACGCCGGCCGGTACGCCGGCTTCGACAAAGATCTCCGCCAGCTTGAGGGCGCCCATTGGTGTTTCCTCCGAGGGCTTGAAGATCATGCTGTTGCCGGTAGCCAGGGCCGGGGCGGACTTCCAGCAGGCAATCTGCAGCGGGTAGTTCCACGCACCGATACCAGCGCACACGCCCAGCGGCTCACGACGGGTGTAATAGAAATCCCCGCCAAGGTCCTGCTGGTTGCCCTCTACCGAGGGCGCCAGCCCCGTAAAATACTCCAGGGTGTCTGCACCGGTTACCACGTCTACGACCTGGGCTTCCTGCCAGGGTTTGCCGGTGTCCTGAACTTCCAGGGCAGCCAGTTCGTCATTACGCTCCCGCAGCAACGCCACGGCACGCTGGAGAATACGGCCACGCTGGGCACCGGTCATCGCAGACCAGACCTTGAAGCCGTCCTGGGCGCTGTCTATCGCGGCCTTTTGGACAGCTTCATCGGCGATTTCCATTTCATAGATCACTTCGCCCGTGGCCGGATTCACAACCGGGAAGGTTTCACCGGAGGCATTGGCCATGGGCTGGCCGTTGATAAAATTCTGATAACGGGGCAATTCAGTCATGGGATTCAAACCTGATCGTGTGAATTCGGGGTTAATTAAGGGCGGATTCGAGTGCGTTCAATGCAAATCGTTTACACAGCGTTTCCGCCGCTGAGAAGCCTTCCTGGGGATCGGTGCTCAGGGCACTTCGCAGCCAGAAACCGTCGATCATCGACGCCAGCTGGCGGGCGGCTTCGGTGGCGGCCTGTTTTGGCAAACGCTGGGCGAAGGAGTAACGCAGATTACTGTACAGCCTGGCGTTGTTGATCTGCTGCAGGCGCTGCAAACCCGGCTCGTGCATGGAGCGGGCCCAGAAGCTGAGCCAGGTCTTTGCCGCCAGATCGGTACGCTGGAACTCGGAAAAGTTGGCTTCCACGATGCACTGAAGGCGTTGTTCAGGCGACCCGTCGGTGCGGGCCATCCGCTCCCGCAGCTCCTTCCCCAACTGGTCCAGCAAATAACGCAGCGCAGCTTCGATCAGCCCCTGCTTACCACCGAAATAGTGGCTGATGATGCCGGACGACATGCCGGCACGACGGCTGATGGAGATGATGGTGGTGTTCTGCAGCCCCAGCTCGGCAATAAACGCCATGGTGGCATCAATCAGTTGCTGCTTTCGGGTATCTTTCACGCCAACAATCGGCATCGCGCTTCCTGTCCGTTTTATTAATTGAACGTTCAATTAAAATAAAGTGTACAGAAAGTAATCGACTTGTACAACCTAACCGCTCCACTCCCAGGAAACGCCCATAAAAAAGCCCCGCTATCCGGAAACCGGACAACGGGGCGGAAAAACACGAACTGGTTAGGGGTCAGCCGTGTGTGAACCTGTTTTCACTCCGAATTTCAGGCGGAGCTTCAGGCCGCAGCTTCGTCACTCTCGCTCTCATCAACAGAGTTTCGAATCAGGAAGTCGAACGCGCTCAGGGCGGCCTTGGAGCCTTCACCCATAGAGATCACGATCTGCTTGTAGGGCACGGTGGTAGCGTCACCGGCCGCAAACACGCCCGGGATGGAGGTTTCGCCCCGGTCGTCGACAATGATCTCGCCATGCTGGCTCAGCTCGATGTCACCTTTCAGCCACTCGGTGTTCGGCACCAGGCCAATCTGGACGAACACACCTTCCAACGATACATGGTGGCTCTCTCCGGTTGTGCGGTCGGTATACTGAAGGCCGTTCACCTTGCCGTTCTCGCCGGTAATCTCAGTGGTCTGGCCCGAGGTAATGATTTCCACGTTCTTCAGGCTGCGCAGTTTCTTCTGCAGCACATCGTCTGCGCGCATGGCAGCGCCGAACTCAATCAGAGTCACGTGGCCAACAATACCCGCCAGGTCGATGGCCGCTTCCACGCCGGAGTTACCGCCGCCGATCACCGCCACACGCTTGCCCTTGAACAAGGGGCCGTCGCAGTGCGGGCAATAGGCCACACCTTTATTGCGGTATTCCTCTTCTCCCGGAACACCCATCTGGCGCCAGCGAGCGCCGGTGGACAGAACCAGCGTGCGGCTCTTCAAAGAGGCGCCATTGGCCAGACGCACTTCGTGGTAGCCACCCTTACGGGCCGCCGGGATCAGTTTTTCAGCGCGCTGCAGGTTCATGATGTCTACATCATATTCCTTGACGTGCTGCTCCATGGCCGCCACCAGCTTGGGGCCCTCGGTGTAGGGCACAGAGATCAGGTTCTCGATGCCCATGGTGTCCGCCACCTGGCCACCGAAGCGTTCTGCGGCGATACCGGTAGAGATACCCTTGCGCGCCGCATAGATAGCGGCTGAAGAACCCGCCGGGCCACCTCCAATGACCAGCACCTCGAACGGGTCTTTTTGCTGGAGCTTCTCAGCGTCACGAGCCTCTGCACCAGTGTCGACCTTCGCGATAATCTGCTCCAGAGTCATGCGGCCCTGGCCAAACGGCTTGCCATTGAGATAAACGCTGGGCACTGCCATGACTTCACGCTGCTCCACTTCATCCTGGAACAGGGCACCGTCGATCGCCGTATGCTTGATCCTTGGATTGAGGACGCTCATCAGGTTCAGCGCCTGGACCACGTCCGGACAGTTCTGGCACGACAGCGAGAAGTAGGTTTCAAACTCAAAGTCGCCGTCCAGGTCTTTGACCTGTTCAATCACTTCCTGGCTGGCCTTGGGCGGATGACCACCTACCTGCAACAGCGCCAGAACAAGGGAGGTAAATTCATGGCCCATGGGGATGCCGGCGAATCGCACGCCGATGTCGCTGCCAACACGATTAATGGCAAATGACGGGCGACGTACTTGCTCTGACTCTTCCGTGCGCAGGCTGATCTTGTCAGACATGGGCTCGAGCTCGTCCAGCAACTGCTTCAGTTCCTGGGACTTTTCGCTGTCGTCATAAGCGGCAACCAGCTCGATCGGCTGCTGCAGCTTGTCCATGTAAGCGTTCAACTGTTCCTTGATACTGGCATCCAACATGCTCTCTTTTCCCCTCTGAATAGCGTAAAACTGAATGTGCGAACTCGGTTTGAGTCGTGAATCGAATATAGGAGAACGATACGGACTGGCCTTCCACAGCTCAAATTAATTGATCCAAAGTATTTGATAGGCCTTTGCTATTCGACTCGATAAATCAATTGGATAGAATCGAGTAGGAGGGGGAGTTACCTCCCCCGTCCTCTCACACCACCGGGCATACGGTTCCGTACCACGGCGGTTCATGGTCGGCTCTGAAGCCGAGTCATCGTATCCAGCAAGCTTACCAGAGACAGACGGTCGAATACCCTCTTAGGCAGGGCCGCGTTCATATGAGTCGCGCCACTGTTCCACCAGGGTCCACGACCATTGGTCGCGCTCCTCCAAGCCCTTATCTCAGTCAAGCCTAGCCGTACCAGGTTGCGGGCCCGCGTGCGGGTCCGCTTCCACTGCTGCCACAGGATCAGGCGAAGCCGCCGTCTTATCCAGCCATCCAGGGCTTCGACCGAACGCTTCGAGGCGGTCAGGCGATAGTAATTTGCCCAGCCTCTCAGCACCGGGTTCAGGTTCCGGATGGTGGTCGTCAACGACTGTCCCCGTGACCGTTTCAGCAGGGGGCGAAGCTTGGCCATGAAGGCCTTCAGGCTTTTGGGCGCGACTCTCAACCGGACCTGACGTTTATGCCAGCTCACGCTGTAACCCAGAAAGCTCCGACGCCAGGGGCGGTCCACGGCGCTTTTCACCGTATTCACCTTCAGGCGCAAGCGCGTTTCCAGGAAGTGGGTAATACTGGCCATCACCCGTTCGCCGGATCTTTTGCTGCTGACGTAAATGTTGCAGTCGTCCGCATAGCGGCAGAACCGGTGTCCCCGCCGCTCCAGCTCCCGATCCAGTTCGGTCAGGAGCACGTTAGAGAGCAAGGGCGACAGGGGGCCGCCTTGCGGCGTGCCTTCCCGTCTCGGGCTGACCAGTCCTCCTTCGAGCATGCCGGCTTGCAGGTAACGCCGGATCAGGGTGAGTATCCGCCGGTCGGCTATGCGACAAGCCAGCAGGCTCATCAGCACATCGTGGTTGACCCGGTCAAAGAACTGGGCCAGATCCAGATCGACCACCCAGCGGTGGCCGTCGTTGATGTGTTGCTGCATCGCCTTGACCGCCTGGTGGGCACTTCGACCGGGGCGGAACCCATAGCTGTGATCCGAGAAGGTCGGTTCCAGCGTCGGGCTCAGCACCTGGTGAAGGGCTTGTTGGATCAGGCGGTCCTGCACCGTTGGGATACCCAGTGTCCGCTCCCCGCCTTGCGGCTTGGGGATACTGACCCGGCGGACCGGTTGAGGATGGTAGTCTCCGGCCAACAGCCGCTCGCGCAGCGTTGGCCAATGCTGTTGCAGGTGGCCCTTCAGGGCCATCACCGGCATCTGATCGACACCGGCGGCACCCTTATTGGATACCACCCGCTGATACGCACGCATCAGGTTCGGGCGCTCAAGCACCTGTTCCATCAGCGTGTTCGGCTCCGCGTTCGTCCACGAGTGAGCCCCCGCGTCTGCCTCGACACGGACTTCAGTCTCTGCCGGATACCGTCCAGCGCCTTCCTGAATGCCCTGCCCCATCCGGGTCGCTTCTGTCTTCATAAGCACACTACGAGAACTCATCGCCTACTAACGGCCAACCATGTTCGGCCCTTCCGTACGCGGTGACGCACCTACTATGGCCTCGGCTGAGTTCTGGCTCCCCATCCCCACCTCTCGCGAAGTGAGTAGCACAGCGGCAGAGAACCAGACTTCCCAGGGTAAGACGCGTGACCTTCACACTTATGCCCGCCGCATTTACGTCCACACCTTCCGTGCAAGTACAGGGCTTTGACGATAGTTGACGCCTTACCCGGTGTGACCGCCTCATATGCGATTTCTGTTCGTCAGGCCAGTGCTTTGCCTGCGGCTTCCTTCAGATTCCATCTCACGATGGACACCCTTGCCGTCCGGCTAGTGGTTCCCCTTGCCGGGTCCACAGGGGACTTGCACCCCCAAGTCATCCGGCCAGCACCACCTGTACCGGAACAGCGCCCGTCAAGGCGCTACGCGCCATGCCTGGCGCACAAATCGGGATAGGGGGGAACCAGCAGGTTCCGCCCCTCCCACACCACCCGGCAAGCGGGTCCGCACCGGGCGGTTCGAGAAGTTGAGGTATCACGAGAGGCGCGGCACACCCAACCGGTCGAAGTAGGCAGTCGTCAGCACATTGTGAATGGCGGAGCGACTGTTATGCCACCAGCGGTGGCTCAGAGCCGCCACGGATTCCGCCACCCAGGGACTTGCGCCCAAGCGCAACAGCTCCCGGTAGATGGTCTTGCCCCGCCGCCACTGTTTAAGATGCAAGGCTCTCAGGCGACGACGTATCCACTCATCCAGCGATCGCCAGATGCGAGGCGTTTGCGCCAGTCTGAAGTACCCTTTCCATCCGAGCAGGTAGCTGCGGAGCTTTTCCACCACTTGTGAGATGCTGCGACCACCTGACCCTCGGGTCAGTTGCCTGATCCTCAGCTTGAACGCCTGTAACGCTTTTGTTGATACGGCGCGCCGGACGTCTCCATCCTTTGTCTGCCATAGGGCATAACCGAGGAACTTACGGCCGAACACGCTGGTGACTGCACTTTTGGATGCGTTGATCACCAAGTGCAATTTGTCGTAACAACGGTGTAGCAACCGCATCACCCGCTCTCCCGCTTTATGACTGCGAACGTAGACGTTGCAGTCGTCGGCATAACGAGCGAAGCAGTGCCCCCGGCGTTCCAGTTCCCGATCCACCTCATCCAGCAGAACATTCGCCAGCAGTGGCGACAGTGGCCCGCCTTGCGGCGTGCCCTCGTATCGTTCTATAACTACGCCACCGTCCATGATGCCCGCATTCAGATACGCACGAACCAGCCGGATGACTCCGGGGTCGTTCACGCGCTTCCTCAGGCGGTCGATCAGGATGTCGTGATTAACCCGGTCGAAGAACTTCGACAGGTCAACGTCCACAACGATGTGGCAGCCCTGCTGGGCGTAGCGTTGCGCAGCCAGAACCGCATCCTGGGCCCGACGACCCGGACGGAAGCCATGGCTGTGTTCGCTGAAGGTGGGATCAATCAGAGGTTGCAGCGCTTGCAACAGTGCCTGTTGAATCAGACGGTCGGTGACGGTAGGGATACCCAGTTCCCGTTCACTGCCGTCCGGCTTCGGGATGCCTACCCGACGGACAGGCTGTGGCCGATAGGAGCCCTCCAGCAGTTGCTGCCGGAGCGCCGGCCACGTCCATCTCAGGTGTTCGGCGGTCTGGGCAATGTCCAGTCCATCAACACCCGCAGATCCCTTGTTGGCCTTCACGCGCTTCCATGCCCGCTGCATGTTCTCTCGTGCGAACGCCTGCTCCAGCAGGTGTCGCCCTGCGCCTTCCGATTCTTGTCGCGGGAGTCCTGTTTCATCGCGGGTCACGTCCGGCAAGGCTTCACCTTCCCGTCCTGCAACCCGCTCCGCTGACGCGGACATCTGATGCTGTACAGTACTCATCGACAAGGCGTTTGACGCTCCTTCTCGTTCAGCCCTTCACCCTGAATAAGCGGCTACTATGGCCTCTGCTGACTTCTCGCTCCGTGTTACCACGTCGCCCTTTCAGGCATGAGGCGAGATCTCCCCGGGTAAGAACACACTCCTTCACCGCACAACCGCCGGATTTACACCACCTCGCCTTGGCCACAAGAGCTTCGCGGCTTTTGGCCCGCTCACCCTGCTCGGCAATGCCTCATATCCGATTCTTGTTCATCGGCTCACGGTTTACGCTCCACGCTTCCTCTCCACGGTCGGTCACCCTTCCGCAGTTGCGCTTCACTTCGTTCGCTGTGGCCAGCTCACGGGAGGACTTCCACCTCCAGGAGTGCGCCCGTGCCGGGCGCACCAAAAAAGGCCCGCAGAGCGGGCCTTTTACAGGTTTCACTGTTACCGAAACCTTAGATCTTGCCAACCAGGTCCAGTGACGGAGTCAGAGTCGCTTCGCCTTCTTTCCACTTGGCCGGGCAAACTTCGCCGGGGTTGTTACGAACGTACTGAGCCGCTTTTACCTTGCGCAGCAGGTCGTCAGCGTCACGGCCGATACCTTCGGCAGTGATTTCCATGGCCTGGATAACACCATCCGGGTCGATCAGGAAAGTAGCGCGGTCTGCCAGGCCCTGGCCCTCACGCATCACACCAAAGTTGTTGGTGATGGTGCCGGTCTGGTCGCCTACCATGAAGTAGTTGATCTTGCCGATAGTCTCGGAGCTGCTGTGCCACGCCTTGTGGGTAAAGTGCGTATCGGTGGATACGGAGAATACTTCCACACCCAGCTTCTGCAGCTCTTCATACTTGTCGGCAACGTCGCCCAGCTCGGTCGGGCATACAAAAGTGAAGTCGGCCGGGTAGAAGAAGAAGACAGACCACTTCCCTTTTACGTCGGCTTCAGAAATTTCAACGAACTCGCCGCCTTTAAAGGCGGTGGCGTTGAACGGTTTAATTTCGCTGTTAATCATACCCATAGTAGATATCTCCCGTTGGTTGAGTTTAGGCATTGGCTAACTTGAGTTGGCTAAAGTATTGATTTGATCAAAAACATTCAAATTGATTGTTTTTAGCCGTTCGATAGGAAACCGCTATTTTATTTTTGGGAAGGCTGCAGAGAAGGACTAATCCGTGTTATCGGGCTCGAAGGCGCCCTTATGAAAATCGATGGCAGTGTCCACTTCTTCCATGCCGCAGACCCTTGGTTCCGCCAACGTGCCACCGGCCAGTGCCCGAAGCACTGCGTGCACGCCATGAGACAATGATTCGGTATTGTAACCGCCCTCCAGCACCATGACCAGCCGGCCGTTACAGTGCTTGTCCGCAATTTCCTGCACAATGCCCGTCATGGCTGAGAAGCCTTCGTAGGACACATTGAGCGCCAGGTCGTACCAATGGGCATCAAAGCCGGCGGAAACCAGTACCAGGTCCGGTTTGAAGTAGTCTGCGGCGGGTACCAGTATCTCCCGCAGCGCTTTCAGGTAAGCGACATCGCCCGCGCCACCGGGCATGGGCACGTTAATGGTGGTGCCCTCGCCCAGGCCGGCGCCTACGTCGGTTAACGCGCCACTGCCTGGGTAAAATGGTGCGGCCCGGTGAATATCAAAAAACATGGTGTCCGGATCCGCCCAGAAGATGTCCTGGGTACCATTGCCATGGTGGGCGTCCCAGTCGACGATCAATACCCGTTCACAGCCCAGCTCCGCCTGCGCGTGTGCAGCCGCAACGGCAACATTATTGAAGAGGCAGAACCCCCTTGCGCGTACTGGCTCAGCATGGTGACCAGGCGGCCTGACCATTGCGAAGGCGCTGTTCGTTCGGCCCTCAACCACCGCTTCCACGGCTGCGATGGCCGTGCCTGCAGCGACTTCGGCAGCTTCAACACTGCCCGGTGAAACGGCTGTGGTATCCACATCCAGCCACGCACTTTCGTCCCGCAATGAGAATATGTCGTCCAGGAACGAAGTCGTATGAACCCGGCTCAACTGATCCGGCGTTGCCGCCTTACCAGGCTCGATCCGGACACCGGGAATGGGATCACGGGCAAGCAAGTCCATGATCGCGGTAATACGGCCTGGATGCTCGGGGTACTTCCACTGCACATTGAGGCCTGAAAGAATGGAACGTACCCGTTTGTCCAGGCGGCCGGGCAGGAAATCCATGTTGGTATCGGGGTGATGGGCCAATACCCGTTCATCGTAAAAGACCGTGACGTCCCGTTGTTGTGCCAAGGCGATGCTCTCCTCTGCCGGGCCTTAGCTCAAGCATAGTCTTCTCAGGGCAAATCACAACGTTGCTCACAACCGCCAACGCGTCGGATTCGAGTGTTTGAGCACTCCGGCATCGTCCCAGTCATTCCAGCCAGTAAAGGGAATTGGCGCGTCCTGTTCAATCCCCGACAACCGGTGCGCCCACTGGTCTTTCAGTGCCTCCAGATGGTCCCGGAACGCGCCTTCCTCCTGATAGCGGATGCCGCCACCCTGCACCCCATAGCTTATGTGCGGTGCCAGCACGTCATAGCCCACGTAATACAGTGAAGAATGAACCGGCCACAGCCATTCCACCATATTGCCGGCGCGGCCAAATGGCATGAACGCCTGCTCCGGCGAACCTGTGGTCACGGAACACATCGCCTGTTTACCGCGAAAATAGCCACGATCATAGCGCATGCTTCCCGAGTAAAGTCCGCCATAGACCAACACACGATCAAACCAGCCCTTCAATATGGCGGGTTGAGAATGCCACCATAGCGGAAACTGGAAAATCACCAGATCGGCCCAATTCAGCCTGGCTATCTCACGCTGCACGTCTTGAGGTAATGCATTGGCATCATAGTGAGCCCGCTGCTCCGTCAGCGGAGCAAAATAGCACTCATCCTGACGCTTGCCATACCACGACGAACGCTCCACCGGATCAAAACCTTCCCCATAGAGATCGTCTATTTCTACCTCGTGCCCCGCCAGATTCAGGGTTTCCGTAGCCACATCCACCAAACCCCCACTGAATGACCGCCTTTCCGGGTGGGCCAGTACAATCAGTACCTTCATGTCTGAATTCTCCTTCGTGTTTCGGTGAATTCAGACTAACCTGTCCGATTACGGACATGTATTCCAAATATTTGAGAATATTGTTTGCATAAAAGAACAAGGGGTGAAGCAATGGCAAGACGAGTCACGCTCCCCAGGCGCGTTTCACTCATCCGTTTTGGGAGGTGACCACAAGGGCACCTCCTCACGGCTGGGCGGTTCCCAGTCCTGCTGCATCACGTCACTCAGGGTGTCCTCCAGCTTCATGAACAGCTCACCATAACGGGGGCTGAAGCGGATACCCTCCTCGATTTCCTTCCAGGCGTCGAACAGTTCGTCCTCGTGGGACTTTTCATTATTGATAAACGCCCAGGTCATCTGTCGCGACCGCAATGGGTGAACGCCGAATGCGGTCAGCGCATGACCGCCCAGTTCCACCGCGGAGTGGTAGGTTTCGCTGACGACGTCGTCAGCGCCCGCCTGGCGAAGTTCGTAGCCATGGCCCCGGTCGAACGCACGCGCCAGTAGCCAGACGCCGGGGTAGTGTTGCTTGACGTGGCGGACCAGGGCCACGGCTCTATCCCGGTCGTCAATCGCAACCACGAGCATGCGCGCGTGGGCGATGCCCGCCGTTTCCAGTAAACCCGTATGGCTGGCGTCACCGAAATAGCTTTTGATGTTGATACGTCGCAGGTTTTCAATCTGATCCAGGGCCAGATCCAGCGCGACAATGGGAATCTTGTTGGCCCGCAACAACCGGCACACAATCTGGCCAAATCGTCCAACCCCGGCCACGATCACTGGCGCCTGCTCCTCGATCACATCGGCTTCCCGCTGCTCATTGCGGGCTTCACGATACCGCGGCAAGATCAGCCGGTCGTAGGCAATAAACAACAGAGGCGTCAGGAACATGGACAGCGCCACCACCAATCCCAGAAGCTGGGCGATGTCCGCCGGGATCACACTGTTCTGCATGCTGTAGGTCAGCAGCACGAAGCCGAATTCGCCGGCCTGGGCCAGCCCGAGGGTGAACAGCCAGCCATCACGGCCCCGCAGCCCGAATAACAAGGCCAGGAGCAGCAGAATTGCTGCCTTGACCAGGATAACCGCCAGCGCCAATGTGATTACTGTGCCCCATTGCGCCGCCAGCACCTCAAAGTTGATACCGGCACCCACCGTGATGAAAAACAATCCGAGCAGTAGCCCTTTGAAGGGCTCAATGTTGGCCACGAGTTCGTGACGGAACTCGCTGTTGGCCAGCACCACACCGGCGAGGAAGGCCCCGAGCGCCGGCGACAGATTGACGATGCTCATCAGCGCGGCGATACCGATCACCAGCATTAACGCGGTGGCCGTAAAAACCTCCCGCATACCGGACTGAACCACGTAACGAAACAGGGGCCGGCTCAGGTAATGACCGCCGACGATCACCGTAGTCACAGAGCCGATCACCACCAGGGCGTGAGCCCAGCCTGGCAGATGCGCCACCAGGCTGAAACCGCCCTGGTGCCCGGGGTCCGTCGCCCCAACGCCCGCCAGTTCGGATATCGCCAGCAGGGGAATCACCGCCAGCATGGGAATGACCGCAATATCCTGGAACAACAGCACCGAGAAAGCGCCCCGGCCCCCCTCGGTTTTGCTAAGTCCTTTCTCGTTCAGGGTCTGCAGCACAATGGCGGTAGAAGACAACGAGAAGATAAGGCCAACGGCGACGGTGGTCTGCCATTGCAGCCCCATCCACCAGGCAATCGCCATTCCGGCAGCGGAGGTGAGCACCACTTGCAGGCCGCCCAGGCCCAGCAAACGAATCCGCATGGCCCAGAGGGATTTCGGGTCCAGCTCCATGCCCACCAGAAACAGCATCATGACCACACCAAACTCGGCAAAATGCTGAATGGTTGCGGTTTCCTGGCCCACCAGCCCCGTCACCGGCCCGATGACGACACCCGCCACCAGATACCCCAATACCGACCCCAAACCCAGGCGCTTCGCCAATGGCACCGCGACAACAGCGGCGGTCAGATAGATAAACGCCTGGATAAAGTACTCGGTCATTACGGCCCCATAAGATCAGCGAAGGATAAACACCTTGATACTAGCTGGATTCTTCCGTGTTTCCATCTGCCGTAGCCGTAAACTGCTGGGAGGCAGGGCTGTCAATCGCTCCGCCACTGCTGTTCAAGCAACGCACGCTCCTGGTTCGGCCCAACGGGGGGCGTGGCCATCATCCGGTCCAATTCCTCGTCAAGCACACTGCCACCGCTCGCTGTCTGGTATGCATCAGGTGCCAGGGAAGGCTCCGCTTCGGCAGTGGCCACCTGTTCCCAGGAACCCTCACCAGTGCGACAGGCAATTTGCTCCGACGCGGACGTTTGCGTCTCCAGGCGGAACTGACGGCACCATTGGCCGGCCTGGCTCTGGAACGTCAGTCTCGGCGCCAGGCTCGCCTGGTCATTAACCTGGTAAACCTCGCCACTGGGCTGGCTATCCAGAACGTTCGCCACCGCGGGCGACATCGGATCGCCGTCCGTTGCTACCGTCAGCCATTGCGTCAGCGCCACCCCCGCGATGATAGCGGCGGCGATCGCTTTACCCGTGTGGCCGGGCAGCCTGCGCCACCACGGAAAGGTGACCACATTGTCCCGCCCGGGCGCAGCGCTCCGGGAGGCCTTTTCCTCCAGCATTTGGATAATCGAAGCCGGCATGGGATGGTCATCAATCGAGCCGTAATGGGCCTGTAGTTCGGCATCCACGGACGCCATCTCGGCCAGTCGATCTGCCAGCGTTGGATCCTTCTCAATCTGGTCCCGAACCGCTTCCATCTCCGCGTCGGTCAGTTCGTTATCGAGGAAAGCCGACAGGGTTTCATCAGTCATCTTCATGAATCGGTCCTCATGGTTACAGGCGCCAGGGCCTCGCTTAATGCCGCCCTGGCTCGGGCCAGCCGGCTCATCACCGTACCCTTGGGCACTTCCAGAATCTCAGCCACGATTTTGTAGGGCATGCCCTGGATTGCCACCAGGGAGATAATCTGGCGTTGGTCCTGTGGCAGCCTTGCCATCGCAGCGTCTACCCGGTGCCACTCGATCTCTTTGGTGGTCTGGTGCTCGCCATTGATCACCTGGCCATCCGTCAACTCCGGATGCTCCGCGGCATCCCGCCGAACCTTGCGCGCGCGACACTCGTCTATCCAGACATTACGGCAAACCCGGAATGCCCACTTGGTAAGATCGGCGTCGTCCGGCATGTCCCGGGTCAACAAACGCTCCACCGTATTCTGTAGCAGGTCGTCGGCGTCTGACAGGGAGCCGGTCAACGAGTAGGCGAATCGTCGGAGCCTTGGTAATAGTTCGGTGATTTCCTCTTTCATAGCCTTCCATTTCCAAAGGTGTTATCGGTAAAACGGTCGGGAAACCGATTTATTCCATGAACGAAGGAATTTTTTTCCCACCGGGCCGTTGTATCGTAGAACACACATCTTTAATCGGACGGGCACGATGAAACCTTTTCTCTTGAGACACTTGTTTCCTGCAATCGCTCTTTGCACGCTTTCCGCACCGGCCTTGTCCATCGGTGTCGGTGACGTAACCAGCGGCCAGATAGATCCGATAACCCGCCAGGTTGAACAGAAGACACAGCGCATGGTGGAGCAGGCCATGGATCGTCGCCTTGAGAAGCAGATCAACACACAGGCCACAGAGCTCATGGAACAGCTCGAAGCGTTACCATCGGTCCTTCCCATCCTCACGCGTCAGGGACAGAAAGCGTTCAATGATATCCAACTGGACGACGGTTTCCGGGCAGTGGAAGGTCAGTGGCTGGTGACCGGTACCGCAGCGGAACTCGCCCACCTTGACCGACCCGGGATCACAATTCTCGAGCGCCGCGAGCTGACCGGTCTGGGAATGACCGTGGTGCGGTTCCGGGTCACTGCCGAGCTGGATTCCCATAATGCCCTACAGGACGCCCTACCAGAACTCGCGGATCGACTGGACCGCAACCATATCTATGCTCCGCAAACGGGTGCAAAAGAGCCCCTGTCAGAGACCAAAATGCCACAGTGGCGTAGCCTCTGCACCGCCCCGGTTCGCGTTGGAATGGTGGACACGTCGATTGCCACAGACCATCGGGTATTTGAAAGTGCACAGGTTGTGCAGGAGCGTTTTCTGGCATTGGCGGAAGTGGATGGAACACTGACTGAGCCGGCGATTCATGGCACGGCCGTCGCCAGCCTGCTGGTGGGAAACCGGCCTGGACAATGGCCTGCCCGGCTGCCGCAGGCTACGATCTTCAATGCCTCGGTGTTTTATGACCGGGATCGCACCCTCTCAGGCGCCACACTTGGTCATTTACTGGAAGGCCTGAACTGGCTGGCCGGTCAGGATTTGTCGGTTATCAACATCAGCCTGACCGGCCCGGACAACCAGCTTCTCGCCGCGGCGGTGAGCCGCCTCAGGGAGCGCGGCGTGCTGATGGTTGCGGCGGTAGGCAATCAAGGGCCCTCTGCCCCGCCATTATATCCGGCCGCCTACACGGAAGTGATCGGTGTGACGGCGGCTGATAGTTCCGGGAAACTCTACCGCTGGGCCAATCGGGGTGAACAGGTGATGTTTGCCAGCAACGGCGTCACCGTTCCGGTAGCACACCCTGATGCCGGCATGGTTGCAGACAGCGGCACCTCGCTGGCGTCGCCGGTGGTTGCCGCAGCGCTGGCCTGCCAACGCAATGAACTTTCGGAAGACAAGGCCGTTGGTGCCCTGATCAATGCAGCGAAGGATCTTGGCCGTCCTGGCCGGGACACCGAATTCGGTCACGGCTTTCTGGATTTCTGACTGCCGGGTTTCAGAAATCCGCCCTGAGCGTCACCCCCGCCACCGTCTTGTCGTAATCCGCGGAATCCACGTTCGACGTGTACTGGCCCCAGGAAACACTGGGCTCAACACTGAACACCTCATTGAGTCCAATCCGCCAGCTGGCCTCCAGAATACGGGCTTTGTCCGCCCGCTCATTGCTTGAGCGTTCGGTAAGGTCGCCGGTCAGAGGGTCCGTCAGAACCGGGCTGGTACTGGTGACGGTCACCTCTTCATACTCCCTGTCCTCGTAACGCCAGCCAAGCCGCAGGCGGTTTTCCTCGCCTGCCAGGGTAAACCGATGCACCAACGCTACCAGAACGCGAAGCAGGTCGTTGTCATAGGCTTCCGCCTCCGCATCTTCGCGATCACCGTCGAGGCCGAGTAGAAAGTGGCTCTGGGCCTGGTTGAAAAAGAAGAATGCGTCCAGACTGGCGCCTTTTATCTCGGCATCCCGCGCATCACTGTCATCAAATTCCTTGCGCTTGTCCTGCAGGCTGCCCCGCAGATAAACGTCCTCCGCGAGCAGGCTGCCCAGGTAGACACTGGCACGCCGGAAATCGAGGAACGGATCTGCCCCCAGGGTTGCGTGGGAATAGTAATAACTGGTGCCAACGGTGACCGGGTCGAAGTCATAACTGACATCGGCCGACAGCAGGTGAATGTTCTGATCGAATTCATCAAGGTTCTGGTACCGTCTGCCCGAGAGCGAATAGCCGAGTGTCACGTTTAACCGCTCGGTGGGTTTCAGGATGCCTTCCAGACCGGCGTCGAAAACCCAGGCCTGATCGCTCTCATCGGCGGACGTGTTCAGTTCATCCACAGTCACGTTGCTGTCGTGCTCGTAACCGCCTTCAAGGTAACCGTTCGCTGACGCTTTCTCCTGCGCCTGAACCATTAATACCGGTGACGCCAGGCCAATGGCCAGGGGCAAGGTCAAAATACGTTGAATCAACTGCATGTCTGCTCCTTTCACTTGGGCGTCCAAAAGAAAGCCGGGCCCTATGGCCCGGCGAGTCTGGAGGAGTGGTTATAGCAGGCCGCCACTGCCGGACCCTTTCACGGTCCCCTTGACGGTGTTCTGCACTTCACTCCGGACGCTGTCAGATACAGACGTTCCGATCTGCTGATTGGTTTCAGCGCGAATCTCGGCATTTCGGGTCTCATTCATGCGCTCTTGCGCCTGTTCGCGCTTCTCACCAACTTCATCGCGAGCCGTGTCCGCTGTGGCATCGGCGGTTGCTCGCACTTTCTCGCCGGTTTCAACGCCGGCGCTGACTGCCTGATCGGCCCTTCCACGGGCTTCTTCGCTGGCCGCCTGGCGTTGGTCGGCAGCTTCGTCTCGAGCGGCTTCGCCGTTGACACTGCCCTCTGCGCTTGCAGAGGCACCACCATTCGCGGAAACACCGTTGCGGGTGCTGGCTTCCGCACTCATGTTGTTCTCAGCCTGCGCGTTTGCATTGGCCGCGCCAGACCCTTCTGCGGCGAAAACGCCGGTGGAAAGAATGGAACAGATTGCGAATGTCAGTACATGCTTTTTCATGGTTACGTCCTCCTGATTTACCCGTTTCGGGTGGCTTTCATCAGGGAGACGGCTGAGCCTGGCGTTTATTCCAAAAAAGTTTCAGCGCCCTGTTCGCCTCGTGGTCTTTCTGACGCCAGCCATGAATGCTACCTGACTTACGGACCGACCTTTTCATCATTAGGCCTCGTACCGCCAACCTTGGCGGATTCGGCAGCATCGAGGGTATCAAACAACCACACACCGGCAAGAGCCTCCAGCGCCTCTGCAATCACCAGCTCGTCCTCCCGGTCCTTGCGCCAGATAAAACTCAGGGCACAGGGGATACGCACGCCTTCCACAACGACCAGCCCCCGTTCCTGTCGCTCTGCCATCGCCAGGGCATCCCGGGCCAGGCTGAGCCCGACGCCCGCCCTGACCAGGTCCAGCATGCAGGCTTCCTGGTCGACCTGTGCAACGCCATTTGGAACCAATCCGTGAGGCTCCATTGCGTCAGCCAATAACCGATTGTGCACTGAATCCGGCGGCGTCACGATCCAGGGCAGCCCGGCGAGGCTCGACCAGCGACTGTCCGCCACCCGTGACGCCCATCCCGCCGGTGCAATAACGTGATAGTCAAACCGGGTCAGCTCTCTGTACATTAACTCTGGCGATGACTGTCCAGCGCCCAGACCTGGCGGGGCAAGAAAAAAACCAACGTCCAGGCTGCCATTACGGACCTGTTCCAGAACCCGGCCACTCATCCCCTGATGCAGCTCGGTTTCAAGTTGGGGCGCGCGAGCCACCAATTGGTGTAGAAACGACCCCAGACGGATAAATTCCGGATCCACGATGGTGCCTATCTTAAGGCGTCCGCGAACAGTGCTGTGCAATGCCTGGGCGCTTTGCTCAAATGCGGCTATTCCCGCCAACGCCTTTTCTGCCACCGGCAACAGGTTGTGACCATCAGCGCTCAGCACCAACCCCTGCGGCTTACGCCGAAAAAGCCTGAGGCCAAGATCATCCTGTAGCTGTTTCAATTTCAGGCTCACGGCCGGCTGTGTCAGATGCAGTCGCTCGGCAGCCCTGGAAACACTTCCCTCACGAGCCACAGACACAAAGGCACGTAATCCCTGCAAGTGTTGCATAGCCGTTTCCCCCTCCTGAGTCACAATATAAGCAATACTTATATCATGATTTAGAATAACTCAATTGCTTCGATGCCTGAGCGATCGTAAATTATCTGTTCAATCCTTATCCAACAACGACGAATGCCCTGATTAAGGGCTTCCAGAACACTTACAACAAACTGAATCAAAAACAGGAAAAGGCAACCATGAGCAATCCAACGATCCAGCATTATATCAATGGGCAAATTTCAGAAGGCAGCTCCGGCCAAACGCAGGACGTATTCAATCCCGCTACCGGCAAGGTCTCAGGCCAGACTGCTCTTGCCAACCGCGATGATGTAGATCAGGCCGTGGCCGCTGCGTCTGCCGCCTTCCCAAGCTGGGCGGACACCCCGCCGATTCGTCGTGCACGTGTCATGTTCAGGTTTCTGCAACTGCTTAACCAGCACAAAGACGAACTGGCCGAAGCGATTACTCGCGAACATGGCAAGGTCTTTACCGACGCTCAGGGGGAAGTCGCCCGGGGGATTGATATCGTGGAGTTCGCCTGCGGTATTCCCCAGCTTCTTAAAGGCGACTATACCGAGCAGGTCAGTACCGGTATCGATAACTGGACGACCCGCCAGCCCCTGGGCGTGGTCGCTGGTATTACGCCGTTCAACTTCCCGGTGATGGTGCCCATGTGGATGTTCCCGGTGGCGATCGCAGCCGGCAATACCTTTGTGCTCAAGCCCAGCCCGATCGACCCCAGTGCGTCACTGATGCTCGCTGACCTGCTCAAACAGGCTGGTCTGCCCGACGGCGTGTTCAATGTGGTGCAGGGTGACAAGGGTGCGGTGGAAGCGCTCATTGAGCACCCGGACGTTATGGCACTGAGTTTTGTCGGCTCCACTCCGATTGCCAATCTGATCTATGAAAATGGCGCCCGTCATGGCAAGCGCATTCAGGCCCTCGGCGGAGCCAAGAACCACATGGTGGTTATGCCCGATGCCGATCTGGACAAAGCCGTGGATGCGCTCATTGGCGCTGGGTATGGAAGTGCCGGCGAACGTTGCATGGCAATCAGCGTGGCGGTTCTGGTCGGTGATGTCGCTGACAAACTGATCCCCAGGCTGGCAGAGAAGGCACGCAGCCTAAAGGTCAGGAACGGCATGGAACTGGACGCCGAAATGGGTCCGATTGTCAGTGCCGGCGCTCACCAGCGCATTACCGGTTATATTGATAAGGGTGTTGCGGAAGGCGCTGAACTGGTGGTCGACGGCCGCGACTTCGATGCAGCGTCAACGGGCGAAGGCTGCGACGAAGGTTTCTGGATGGGTGGCACGCTGTTTGATCATGTGACTCCGGAGATGACGATTTACCGGGAAGAGATCTTCGGACCAGTGCTCGCCTGTGTGCGGGTTCCCGATGTTGCGACCGCCATCCGTTTGATCAATGATCATGAATTTGGCAACGGTGTCAGCTGTTTCACTGAGAGCGGCAGCGTCGCCCGTGAGTTTGGCCGTCGCATTCAGATTGGTATGGTCGGTATCAACGTGCCCATTCCGGTTCCCATGGCCTGGCACGGATTCGGTGGCTGGAAACGCTCGATGTTTGGCGACACCCATGCCTACGGTGAAGAGGGCGTAAAATTTTACACTCGGCAGAAATCCATTATGCAGCGCTGGTCAGACTCCATCGATGGCGGTGCCGAATTCGTGATGCCAACCGCCAAGTAACACGCAAACCAGTCCGGGAGACAGACCATGTCCAATAACAACAATGCACACGGGCAGCACGAGTTTGATTACATCGTTGTCGGAGCCGGCTCTGCCGGCTGCCTGCTGGCCAACCGTCTGAGCGCCGACCCGGCCAACCGGGTGCTGCTGATCGAGGCGGGTGGTCGTGACAATTACCACTGGATCCATATTCCAGTGGGCTACCTTTATTGCATCGACAATCCGCGCACTGACTGGCGCTTTCGCACCGAGCCGGACCCCGGCCTGAATGGTCGATCACTGATCTACCCCAGGGGGAAAACCCTGGGTGGCTGCTCCAGCATCAATGGCATGCTTTACATTCGTGGCCAGGCCCGGGATTACAATCACTGGGCCGATGTTACCGGGGAGCAGGCGTGGGCATGGGATAACTGCCTGCCCGACTTTATGCGTCATGAAGATCACTACCGGTTGGACGAAGAGGGCGACGCCGATCCCGAACACGGGCATTACCACGGCCACGGCGGTGAGTGGCGGATCGAGCATCAACGGCTGAAATGGACCGTTCTGGAGGACTTTGCCAGCGCCTGCGTTCAGGCTGGCATTCCCCGAACCCGGGACTTCAACCGCGGCGACAACGAGGGCGTTGACTACTTCGAAGTCAACCAGCGCTCCGGCTGGCGCTGGAATACCTCAAAGGCGTTCCTGCGGCCAGCCAAGACGCGCCCTAACCTGACACTGTGGCACTCCACCCATGTCATGGCGCTGGACATGGTGGCCGGTGAAAAGCCCCGATGCACCGGCGTACGTGTGGAACGACCGGGGGAGGGGGAAATTACCGCCCACGCACGTCGCGAGGTCATCCTCTCAGCCGGCGCTATCGGATCCCCCCAGTTGCTGCAGTTGTCGGGCATTGGCCCCGCGGATCTGCTTCGGGAGCACGATATCCCGGTTGTTGCCGACTTGCCCGGCGTCGGCGAGAATCTTCAGGATCACCTGCAGATTCGATCGGTCTACAAGGTTCGGGGCGCGAAGACCCTGAACACCATGGCTAACTCACTGGTTGGCAAGGCACGAATTGGGTTGGAGTATTTGCTTACCCGCTCCGGCCCCATGAGCATGGCCCCCTCCCAACTCTGTCTGTTTACCCGCAGTTCCGAAGAATATGAGCACGCCAACATCCAATACCATGTTCAGCCATTGAGTCTGGAGGCATTTGGCCAGCCTTTGCATGACTTTCCAGCCATTACCGCCAGCGTTTGTAACCTCAACCCAACGAGCCGCGGTACCGTGCGTATTCGTAGCCGGGACTCCAGAATCAAGCCCGCAATTGCCCCCAACTATCTGAACACCGAGGAAGACCGTAAGGTCGCGGCGGATTCCCTTCGGGTAACGCGCCGCATTGCAGAGCAACAGGCATTGGCCAAGTATGAGCCGGAAGAGTTCAAGCCGGGTCTTCAGTACCAGACCGATGAGGAACTTACCCGGTTGGCGGGAGACATCGGCACCACGATTTTTCACCCTGTGGGAACCACCCGCATGGGGCGGGCAGACGACGACATGGCAGTCGTCGACCCTTACCTCAGAGTTCGTGGCGTCGCCGGCCTGCGCGTGGTGGATGCCGGTGTCATGCCGACCATCACCAGCGGTAATACCAACTCCCCCACACTGATGATTGCGGAGAAAGCGGCAGGCTGGATTCTGAACGGCACGTAAGTGCCGGCCAGCCCGCCGAACTGAAGGTCAGTAAGTTGCTACCACTCCAACTGCGCGCCGGTCTGATACTCGATGACCCGGGTTTCGAAAAAGTTCTTCTCTTTGCGCAGGGTGGCCTGCTCATCCAGCCAGGGTGAGACGTTCTTCGCGCCCGGGAACGGTTCGTCCAGGCCAACGGTTCTGGCCCGGCGATTGGCCACAAAACGGAACTGCTCGCTGTGGTACTCGGCGGAATAGCCCAGGATCGGGTCCCGCAGGATGTAGTTGGCGTAGGCGGTTTCAGCGGCTTCGGACTCGTCCCACATATCGCGCACGGCTTTGGGGTCCAGCGTGATGTTTTCCTCTTCCAGGATCTGGTTCACCACTTTCAGCCCGAACGAGAAGTGCATGGCTTCGTCCCGCAGGATGTACTGCAGTTGCTCACCGGTGCCCCGCATCAGGCCCCGGCGCTGCAGGGCGAAGATGGGGCTGAAACCGTTGTAGAACCAGGCACCCTCAAAGACCGCTGCGAAGAACAGGTAGGACATAATGAACTCCTGCAGGTCGTCCTTGTTGCGCAGGTTCATGTCAGAGCGCATGGCGGCATCCAGCCGGCGGTTGGCCATCTGGATCTTGCCGTTGATGGCTGGGACCACCCGATAGCGATTGTAGATCTCGCTCTGGTCCAGGTTGAGGGTTTCAATGCAGTGCTGGTAGGCCCAGGTGTGCATGGCTTCCTCGTACACCTGCCGCGCCTGGTAAATCTGCAATTCCGGAGCGCTCATTTTCTCCATCACCGCCAGGCCGATGTTGCGCATCGCCAGGATGTCGGAGGTAGTGAGGTACGCCAGCACGTTCTCATACACGTGCTTTTCCGGCGCGGACAGGCGATGGTGGTAGTCGTGAACGTCCTGAGCCATGTTCACGTCCAGCGGCGTCCAGTGGTTTTTGTTGGCATTCATGAAGTATTCCCAGGCCCAGGGGTACTTGAAGGGTGCCAACTGATTGATATCGGTTTCGCCGTTGATAACGCGCTTGTCATCGACATTGACCGGGGCCGGACCCTCCTGGGCAGCCGGGCAGGTTTGGGTGTTTGGTTCGTCGTCCCAGTTAAGCATCTGTTTACCTCTAGAATCTTGGTGGCGGTCGGATTTACTGGCAGGCTTCGCAGTCCGGCTCATCAATGCTGCATACCTGTGGCTGCGGTGCCGCTACCGGCGCGGTTTTCTCGGCACCCGTGGCCCCCAGCGAACGCAGGTAATAGGTGGTTTTCAGTCCCCGTTCCCAGGCCAGCTGGTACAACTCATCCAGCTTTTTGCCGCTGGGTTCCGCCATGTAAAGGTTCAGGCTCTGGGCCTGGTCCAGCCATTTCTGGCGCCTGGCCGCCGCCTCCACCAGCCAGCGGGCATCGATCTCAAAGGCGGTGGCGTAGCGGGCCTTCAGTTCCGCCGGAATGCGATCAATCTGCTGCACGCTGCCATCGAAGTACTTGAGGTCGTTGACCATCACGTTGTCCCACAGGCCCTCTGCTTTCAGGTCACGGACCAGCGACGGATTGACTACCGTGAACTCGCCAGAGAGGTTCGATTTCACGAACAGGTTCTGGTACGCCGGTTCGATGGATTGGGAGACACCGACGATGTTGGAGATGGTCGCCGTTGGCGCAATGGCCATCACATTGCTGTTACGCATGCCATTGCGGGCGATGAGTTCCCGCACCGCCGTCCAGTCCAGTCGGCTGCTGGCATTCAGGCTCAGGTCGCCGTCGTGACGGGCCTCTTTCAACAGGTTGATGGAGTCAATGGGCAGAATACCCTGATGCCACAATGAGCCTTCGTAGGTCTCGTAGGCACCGCGTTCACCGGCCAGCGCAGCCGAGGCCCGGATCGCGAAATAACTGATCTGCTCCATCGCCACATCGGCAAACTCCACCGCTTCCGCGCTGGTGTAGGGCAGGTTGAGCCGATACAACGCATCCTGAAAGCCCATCAGGCCGAGACCAACGGGCCGATGCTTGAAATTGGAACTCTTCGCCTGGGGCACTGCGTAGTAATTGATGTCGACCACGTTATCGAGCATGCGGACCGCAGTATTGACCGTGCGTTCGAGGCGCTGGACATCCAGCTCACCGTTGTGGACATGGGCCGCCAGGTTGATGGACCCCAGGTTGCACACGGCGATTTCATCCGCACTGGTGTTCAGGGTGATCTCGGTACACAGGTTGGAGCTGTGCACCACGCCCCGATGCTGCTGCGGTGAGCGCAGGTTGCAGGGGTCCTTGAAGGTGATCCACGGATGACCGGTCTCGAACAGCACGGTCAGCATCTTGCGCCAGAGCTGTTTGGCGGACACCGTCTTGAACAGAGTAATCTCGCCCATGGCCGCCATCGCCTCGTATTCCTGGTACCGCTCCCGGAATGCGTTGCCATAGAGGTCATGCAAGTCCGGAGTGTCGTTTGGCGAGAACAGGGTCCAGTCCTGATCACTGCGCATGCGCTCGATCAGCAGGTCCGGTACCCAGTTGGCGGTGTTCATGTCGTGGGTACGACGACGCTCATCGCCGGTGTTCTTGCGTAGCTCCAGGAACTCCTCAATATCCAGGTGCCAGCTTTCCAGGTAAGCGCACACGGCGCCCTTGCGCTTGCCGCCCTGATTCACCGCCACCGCCGTGTCGTTCACCACTTTCAGGAATGGCACCACACCCTGGCTGCTGCCGTTGGTACCCTTGATGTGGGAGCCCAAAGCCCTGACTGGCGTCCAGTCGTTACCCAGGCCGCCGGCCCACTTGGACAGCATGGCGTTGTCGCGGATGGCACCATAGATACCCTCCAGATCATCCTGAACGGTGGTGAGGTAGCAGGATGAAAGCTGGGAATGTCGGGTACCACTGTTGAACAGGGTCGGCGTGGAGGCCATGTAGTCGAAGGATGACAACAGGTCGTAGAACTCAATGGCCCGGGCATTGGGGTCATCTTCCTGCAACGCCAGGCCCATGGACACGCGCATGAAGAAAACCTGGGGCAACTCCAGCCGGTCACCTTTCCAGTTGAGGAAATAGCGGTCGTAGAGAGTCTGCAGGCCGAGGAAACCAAACTGGTGGTCCCGCTCCGGCTTGAGGGCAGAACCCAGCCGCTCCAGGTCAAACGCCGCCATGGCTTCGTCGAGCAGTTCGTAGTGGATACCCTGCTCAATGAAGGTGCTCAGGGCCTGCGGGTATATTTCCGCCAGCGGCAAACTTAGGGGCAGGCTCAAGGCGGCCGCGGTTTCCAGCCTGAGTTGTTCCAGCAGCAGACGAGCAGTTACGGCACTGTAGTCCGGTTCCTGCTCGATGCGGCCGCGGGCGGTCATGATCAGCGCAGACAGCACCTCCTCCTCAGCGATACCGTCGTACAGGTTCCGCAGCGCCCCTTCCACCAGTGATTCGCCATCGATGCCCTCCAATCCCTGGCTGGCACGCTCCACCTGGACTTTCATCAGCCCCAGATCCAGCGGCGCGGCCTCACCGTTGGCTTTTTTCACCGTGAGCGTGGGATGGGCCTCCACCGGCGCCAGGCTGGCCCGCTCTTGGGCATGAGCCTCCCGGTAGAGTACATAGGCGCGGGCCACTTTCTGCTCCTCCGCCCGCATCAGCGCCAGTTCCACCTGGTCCTGGATATCTTCAATGTGCACCTTGCCGCCGGCTTTCAAGCGTCGGCTGATGGCCTGCATGACCTGATGGGTAACCTGTTCCACGGAATCGTGAATACGGGCCGAGCCTGCCGCTTCATCGCCTTCGACGGCAAGAAACACTTTGGTCACGGCAACACTGATTTTGCTGGCGTCGAATCCAACCAGGGCGCCATTACGTTTAATAACCTGTAGGGAGGCAGTGCTGGTTGAGGCAGATTGGCCGGGCTCGGCCAGGGTAGCAGTGGACATGTCGGTTCTCCTGAGTACGCGTTTATGCCAAGACCTTCGCGTACGCAGGGGCGAGCATTGCTCTGAACAGAGACAACGCAAAACCGATCTGCTCACCTTGATACGCGAAGGTGCAGTTGTATTCCCTGGCAGGTCTTCGGACTCAGGGGCGTGAACCTGTTGGCTCGGCCTTGCGTGGCGACTTCCCGGCATTCGCCAGTGTCTTTATGCCACGCTCGTTCCCCAATACCGCTGCGCGTCAGTTCCGGAGTCTCACCGGATTCCCGGTACCACGATCATCGTGACGAGGGCGATCTGTGATTGATCAGCCTTTGATCACTATATCTGGTACTAAGCCAAGGATATAAACACTATATAGGCTAAGATAAATCACAACAAGGCACTTTTTCGACGGTTACCGGTCAGTAAACAAACCCATAGGAGCACCCCATGACACCGCTACCGAGATACCTGACGGCCGCCCTCGCACTTTCATTGATGGCCGCTTCGGCCCAGGCTGACAGCACGGAAAACTCTCTGATCACCGCGTTTTCGGCCATAACGTCCCTGGAAGATGGCTGGGAACCGATGGAGTTTCCGAAGATAGACCGCCACAGTCGCTATCAGTTGACGGACGACAACGGCGAGCAGGTGGTCAAGGCCACCACGGACAACAGTGCCTCCGGGCTGATAGCCAGGGTGTCCGTCGAACCCGGGGATTCACTGATCCTGCGCTGGCGGTGGAAAGTGTCGAACGTCTATGAGCAGGGAAACGCCCGTAAAAAGGAGGGCGATGACTACCCTGCGCGAATCTACGTGGCCTTTGAGTTCGAGCCGGACGAAGCCGGCTTTTTCGAGCGCGCCAAACGCAAGACCGTGGAAGTGGTGTTCGGGGAGGAACTGCCGGGCAATGCGCTGAACTACATATGGGCCAACCGGCTGCCGGTTGGCGAAATCGTTGCCAACCCGTTCACCGATACCACGATGATGGTAGCTGTGAACTCCGGGACGGCGAACACAGGCGAATGGGTCACGGTGGAGCGGGATATCGTTGCGGACTACCGCAAAGCCTTTGACCGCGAGCCACCGAAGCTGGTGGGCGTCGCCATCATGTCGGATTCCGACAACACCGGAGCATCTGCCACCGCCTGGTATGGCGATGTCAGCTTGGTCAAACCAGATTGATGACGCAAAACAGGCCCACCGCACCCATTACGATGGTATAGGGAAACGCCATCACAACCATCCGCCCGTAAGACAATCGTACCAGCGGGGCGATTGCGGATGTCAGCAGGAACAGAAACGCGGCCTGGCCGTTGGGGGTAGCCACACTGGGCAGGTTGGTGCCGGTATTGATGGCGATGGCCAGCTCCTGGAAATGCTCGTAGTCGATACTGCCGGCGTCCAGCGCCTGTTTGATTTCACTGATATAAACGGTGGCTACAAACACATTGTCGCTGATCATCGACAACAGCCCGTTGGCAATAAAGAACATGCCCGGCTGCTGGTCCTGCGGCAGGCTGAGCACAAAATCGATGATCGGCTTGAACAGGTGTTGCTCGTGAATCACCGCGACGATGGCGAAAAACACCACCAACAACGAGGTAAATGGCAGCGACTCCTGGAAGGCCTTGCCGATCTGGTGCTCATCGGTAACACCAGTGAACGAGGTGATCAGGATAATCACCAGAAGACCGATCAATCCTACCTCTGCCAGGTGAAACGCCAGCCCAACAACCAGCACCAGGGCCGCCATTGCCTGCACCCACAGGGCAGCCTGGTCGGCTTTCGTGCGCTTGGTGCGCTCGTTGTCAGCAAACTCTTCCAGTACCTGGCGGACAGGCTTGGGCAACCGGGCGCCATACCCAAACCAGCGCAGCTTTTCCAGCAGCCAGCAGGTGGTCAGGCCGGCCACCAGCACCGGCAGGCTCACCGGCGCCATGCGCAGGAAGAAACTGACAAAGTCCCACCCTACTACCTTGGCGATCAGCAGGTTCTGGGGCTCGCCCACCATGGTGGACACTCCCCCCAAGGCCGTTCCAATAGCACCGTGCATCAGCAGGCTACGCAGAAAGGCCCGGAACTTGTCCAGGTCTTCCCGGTGCAACTCAATCACGTGTTCGTCGCTGTTGGCGTTGTGATCAGAGTGATGATAACCCTTGCCGGAAGCTACCTTGTGGTACACCGAGTAAAAACCGACAGCGACACTGATGATGACTGCCGTGACCGTAAGTGCGTCCAGGAATGCGGATAGAACGGCCGCAGCAGCACAGAACAGCAGTGACAACGCGGACTTTGAGCGCACACCCACCAGAATCTGGGTAAAGGTCACCAGCAGCAGCTCTTTCATGAAGTAGATGCCAGCCACCATGAACATCAGCAGCAGGATGACCGGGAAGTTCACCAACACCTCGTGGTACACCGCGTCCGCTGACGTCATACCCACCAACAGGGCTTCAATCGCCAGCAACCCACCCGGCAACAGTGGATAACACTTCAACGCCATGGCCAGGGTAAAAATAAACTCTCCCACCAACGCCCAACCGGCCACGGCCGGGCCAAGGGTCCAGACAATCAGGGGGTTGGCAATCAGGAAAAGCAGGATGACCTGTTTGTACCAGGTGGGCGCATTACCCAGGAAGTTGTGAGTAAAGCCGGAAAGAACGGTTGTGGGCATTGCGGGAATCTTCTGAGTAAACGGTTTGTTGGAATTGTGTGGCAGAAGGCCCGCATCTTCCTTGATATTTGTGTAACCGGTAATCCCCCAAAGGTACAGGGTGAGTGCCTAATTGGTCTTACATGAAACAAGGAAGAGTGGCCGGACGACCACTCAAAAGAGTTTCGTAATATTACTAAAAAACAGGACGGAGAGCGACTGCGTTCTGTCCTAAAATGGGCAAAACGCAATCAACTCCTTTCCGTGCTGCCCGGTTCGTCAGAAAAAGGCCTGGATCCCCGTCTGTGCACGCCCCAGTATCAGCGCGTGCACATCGTGCGTACCTTCATAAGTATTGACCACTTCCAGGTTCACCAGATGACGGGCGACACCAAATTCGTCACTGATACCGTTGCCGCCCAGCATGTCCCGGGCCAGGCGGGCAATATCCAGTGCCTTGCCGCAGGAATTCCGCTTCATCAGCGAGGTGATTTCCGCGGCCGCCGTACCGTCATCCTTCATGCGCCCCAGGCGCAGACAACCCTGCAACGCCAGGGTAATGTCAGTCTGCATGTCCGCCAGCTTCTTCTGGATCAATTGGTTGGCAGCCAGAGGCCGCCCAAACTGCTTGCGATCCAGCACGTACTGACGCGCCGTGTGCCAGCAATCCTCGGCAGCCCCCATTGCACCCCAGGAAATGCCGTAACGGGCGGAATTCAGACAGGTAAACGGGCCTTTCAGTCCACGCACCTCCGGAAACGCGTTCTCTTCCGGAACAAACACCTCATCCATCACAATTTCACCGGTGATAAACGCACGCAGGCCCACCTTGCCATGAATGGCGGGGGCACTGAGGCCGTCCCAGTTTTTTTCCAGTACAAAGCCGCGAATCTCGCCGTTATCATCCTTGCCCCAGACCACGAACACGTCCGCAATCGGGCTGTTGGTTATCCACATTTTGTTACCGGTCAGTCGAAAACCGCCGTCGACCTTGCGGGCGCGGGTGATCATCGCACCGGGATCAGAACCGTGATTCGGCTCGGTGAGCCCGAAACAGCCGATCCATTCACCGCTGGCCAGCTTTGGCAGGTATTTCTGACGGGTTTCCTCGTTGCCAAACTCGTAGATGGGTACCATCACCAGTGACGACTGCACGCTCATCATCGAACGGTACCCTGAGTCCACCCGCTCCACTTCCCTGGCAATCAGGCCGTAACACACATTGTTGAGACCACTACCACCGTACTCGGTTGGTATGGTGGCGCCCAGCAGACCGGTTGCCCCCATTTCCCGGAAAATCTCCGGGTCCGTCTGCTCATGCCGAAAGGCCTCAAGAACCCGCGGCGCGAGCTGATTCTGAGCAAACTGGTACGCGCTCTCACGCACCATACGTTCTTCTTCGGTCAGTTGCTGATCCAGCAACAGGGGATCTTCCCAGTTAAAGCTTGCGTTGTTAGCCATGATGTCTTCTCCGCTAGTGTGTCTTGGTGGGCGTGTCCCGTTCGCCCTTTAAACGGCAACCGACTGCTGATTCCCTGCTGGGGTTTCCAGCAATGCCGAGTAGTGACTGAGATGGAAATCGTCGTCCCCGAACTGGTGCGCCAACATCACCAGACGCTTGGCATGGTGAGCGAGCACATACTCCCACGTCATACCTATACCGCCGTGGAGCTGGATGGCCGCCTCGGCCATCATTTGTGACGCTCTGGCGGTTATGAACTTTGCCGCCGCCAGCTTGCGACTGCGGTCTTCAGAGTCCGGGTCATCGGCAACACAGGCTGCCAGCACCGCCATTGACGTCGCCAGCTCCAGTTCGCCGCGCATATCCGCCATGCGGTGCTGCAGCACCTGAAAGCGACCAATCGGGCTGCCAAACTGCTGCCGGGATTTCAGATACTCCAGGGTCAGGCCAAACGCCGCTTCCATACTGCCCAGAGCTTCCGAGCACTGGGCCGCCAGGGCCCTGCCGCGCTGATACTGCAAGGCCGACAAGGCTCTACCGGGCTGCCCCAACAGGTCATCCGGCTCGATATAGACATCGTCCAGCACCAGATCACAGGCGCGTGGGCCATCGACACAGGCATACCCGATTCGCCTGACTCCTTCGGCATCCGGATCGACCATAAACAGGCTTAGTCCGTCTTCGGTTCGCGCGGTCACCAACAGGTAATGGGCGGAATCGCCGCCAATGACCACCCGCTTGCGGCCATTGAGGCGCCAGCCACGCTCACAGGCAACCGCACGGCAGCGAGCCTGATCAGGTTGATAGTGAGTGCCTGCTTCCTCGTCAGCGACCGCCAGCCGACATTCACCGGCCGACACCTTGGGCAACAATCGCTGGCGCTGCTCGGGAGAACCCAATTGCTGTACCAGCCCGGCGGCGTATATCTGTGAATGGAGGAAGGGCTCCAGGCACAGACCACGGCCCAGCTCCTTCATCACCAGCATGTTTTCCACACCGGTCCCGTCGAACCCCTCGTATCGGCCGGCTATCGGCACCGAGGTGATACCCAGTTCCGCCATTTGCTGCCAGAATTCCGGGCTTTCCCCGGCATCGCTCTGATAGCCGGCAAGCCTGTGCTCAAAGGTGTAGATGTCCCGTACCAGACGCTGAACGGTTTCCGCCAACATCTGCTGCTCGTCGCTCAAGTTGAAGTCCATAATGCCTCCTAAAGCTCCAGAACCAGTTTGGCGATGATGTTTTTCTGAATCTCGTTTGAGCCGCCATAGATCGACAGTTTGCGCAAATTGAAGTACTGGCCTGCCGGCGTAGCGCTGTAATCGCGGTACAGGGGCTCGTCATCAAACCCGGGATTGAGCTCTTCCTCCAGAAACGGCAGGGCATTGGGCCCAAGCGCCTTGCGCATCAGATCACTGATGGCCTGGCGGATTTCCGAACCCTGGATTTTCAACAACGAGCTTTCCGCCCCGGGCACCCCACCGTCACGGCTGGCGGCCAGAATCCGCAGCGTGCTCATTTCCACCGCCAGCAAGCGCATTTCCAGCTCGGCAATCCGCGCCCGGAACAATGGATCGTCCACCAGCGGCTGGCCACCTATGGTTTCCTGCGCGGCAATGGCCTTCAGGTGCGTTAGCGCCGCCTTGGACAAACCGATGCCCGCCTGCCCGGTACGCTCGTGAGTTAACAGGTACTTGGCACAGGTCCAACCCTTGTTTTCCTCACCCACCAGGTTTTCCACAGGCACCCGGACATCATCGAAGAACACCTCGTTCACTTCATGCTCGCCGTCCAGAGTGATGATTGGTCGCACCGTGATGCCCGGGATGTCCATGTCGATCAGCAGGAAGGAAATGCCCTCCTGCTTCTTGGCCGACGGGTCGGTTCGAACCAGACAGAAGATCTTGTTGGCGTGCTGCCCCAGCGTGGTCCAGGTTTTCTGGCCGTTGACCACATAGTGGTCGCCCTCACGCTCGGCTCTGGTTTTCAGGCCGGCCAGATCGGAACCGGCAGCCGGCTCGGAGTAGCCCTGGCACCACCAGTCCTCGCCGGAGAGAATACGCGGCAAGTACCAGGCCTTCTGAGCTTCCGTGCCAAACCGGATAATCACCGGCGCCACCATGTTAACGCCGAAGGAAATAACCCGCGGCGCGCCAAAGGCAGCGCATTCTTCCTCAAAGATGTGTTTCTGTACCACGGTCCAGCCGGTACCACCGTATTCTTCGGGCCAGTTGATCGCATACCAGCCCTGCTTGTTCAGTATCGCCTGCCAGCGCTGATGATCCCGTTTCGACAGCGCCCGGCCGAGGCGGACATTGTTGGCGATATCCGCGGGTAGTTGCTGTTTCAGAAAGGCCCGCACTTCGTCACGGAAGGCCTGCTCTTCGGGGGTAAAGTGAATATTCATAACCTGTCCTCCGATCGACCACCGTTAGCGGTGTTTCCACTGTGGTTTGCGCTTCTCCAGAAAGGCGTTCATGCCTTCACTGCTGTCGTCTGTTGAGAAGCTGGCCCACAGCAAACGGCGTTCGTAATCAATACCTGCCCGCAGGGTAGTTTCAAATGCCTGGTTCACGGCCTCCTTGTTCACCATCGTCGCCATAAGGGAATAGCCGGCGATTTCGCGGGCTACGGCCATCGCGGCATCCAGAAGCCCATCAGCGGGCACAACCCGGCTCACCAGGCCACAGCGCTCAGCTTCATCAGCACTCATCATTCGGCCGGTCAGGCACAAGTCCATCGCCTTGGCTTTGCCCACCGCTCGCGTCAGGCGCTGGCTACCGCCGGCGCCGGGCAGAAGGCCCAGTTTCACTTCAGGTTGACCAAAGCGTGCCGTATCAGCGGCGATCAGCAAGTCGCACATCATTGCCAGCTCACAACCACCGCCTACGGCAACACCGGCAACTGCGGCAATAACCGGTTTGCGGCAGCGGGTCACCTGCTCCCAGTTGGCGGTAATAAATTCATTCCGGTACGCGCGGGAAAAATCCAGCGCTTGCGCCTCGGAGATATCCGCGCCTGCGGCAAACGCGTTGTCATTACCGGTAACCACAATCGCACGCACCTCACTGTCGGCTTCCAGTGCCTTGAGGGCATCTGAAAGCTCAGACATCAGCGCGTTATTCAGGGCGTTGTGCACCTCCGGCCGGTTGAGCCGAATCAATGCGACGGGATCGCGCCTTTCCAGCAATATGTTTCCGTATATCATAACGATCTCCACTAAAAATCTAGCTTTTATGCACTCATAGGCTGACAAAAACTACACACGAGTCTAGACCTGTTATTTTTTTAAGGCAACATATTGACACATTATTTTGATCAGGCGTATTTTGAAATAGACGATACGGCCTGCGTTTTGACCAGGCCGCCAACAACAACAAACCAATGCAACAGGTGAATCAAATGGAAACAGGCATTACTCCCCAACCGGAACGCCGCTCAGCCATGATTCAGAGCGGTGCCTGGAACGACACACTCATTACCGACTATCTCGACCACGCCGTCGCCGCCACGCCGGACCGCGAAGCCATTGTTGGCTACCGTGTCAGCGAAGACACCCGCACGGCGCTGACCTACCGGGAACTGAACAACAACGTCACCCGCATTGCCGCTGGATTGGTTGGTATGGACATCAAGCCAGGAGATGTTGTGGCGTGCCAGTTGCCCAACTGGTGGCAAACCATCGCTCTGCACCTGGCCTGCATGCGTGTAGGCGCTGTGCTGAACCCGCTGATGCCGATCTTCCGTGAGCGCGAACTCCGCTTCATGCTCGCGCACGGTGAAGCCAAGCTGCTGGTCATCCCCAAGGTGTTCCGCAATTTCGACTACCAGGCCATGGTCGACGGCTTGCTCGGTGATCTGCCTGAGCTGAAAACCGTGCTGGTGATCGGCGGCGATGGCGAGCGCAGTTTCGAAAAACAGCTGCTCGAAAAGCCCTGGGAGCAGGAGGTGGACACGGCAGCAGTGTTCGAGGAGCGTAAGCCGTCCGCCGATGATGTCATTCAGGTGCTGTACACCTCAGGCACCACCGGCGAACCCAAGGGGGTTATGCACACCTCCAACACCCTGTTCGCCAACGTCCGCCCGTACGCCGATCGTTTGCACCTGACGTCTGACGACACGGTGCTGATGGCGTCACCGCTGGCGCACCAGACCGGTTTCCTCTACGGCATCATGATGCCGGTATACCTGGGCACTACTGCGATCCTGCAGGACATCTGGGACGCCGAGTTTGTCTGCAAGGTGATTGCGGCGGAGAAGCCGGCGTTCACCATGGCAGCAACCCCGTTTCTGGCCGATCTGGTGAAAACCGCGCCAAAACACGAAGGCGAGCTGGATTCGCTGCGTATTTTTGTCTCTGCAGGCGCCCCGATTCCCAGCGCGCTGGTGGAACAGGCCGGCCAGAACCTGAAGGCCAGGATCGTGTCCGCCTGGGGCATGACCGAAAACGGCGCTGTAACCATGACTTGCCCCGAAGACCCCGCCGAGCGTGCCAGTCAGTCAGACGGCAAGACACTGCCCTACATGGACGTCAAGGTGACCGACTTTAAGGGCAACAGTCTGGCCACCGGAGAGGAAGGCAATCTGATGGTTCGAGGCGCCAGCCTGTTTGTCGGCTATCTCAAGCGCCCCGAGCTGTACGGCGTGGACGAAGGCGGCTGGTTCGGCACCGGCGATCTCGCTCGCATGGATGAAAACGGCTATATCCGCATTACTGGCCGGACCAAAGACGTTGTCATTCGTGGCGGCGAAAACATCCCGGTGGTGGAAGTGGAGAACCTGCTCTACAAGATCCCCGGTATCGCTGACGTTGCACTGGTGGGCTGCCCGGACGACCGACTTGGTGAACGTCTGTGCGCCTATATCACACTGGACGAGACTACCAATGGCCTGACCCTGGACGACGTCAAAGACCATCTGCTCAGGCACCAGCTCTCCAAGAATTACCTGCCGGAATACCTGGAAGTGATCGAGGCCATGCCCCGCACGGCGTCCGGCAAGATCCAGAAGTTCAAACTCCGGGAGCAGGCGAAAGATCTCCGGCTCGCTCCGGCCAAGCGCGCCTGACCCGGGCAATCTATCTCAGCAACAGGAGTACAACGATGAAAGGTCTCAACGGAAAAACCGTCATTATCACCGGTGGTGGGGGCGGTATCGGTCGCGCGGTCTCACTGCGCTTTGCCGAGGAAGGCAGCCTGGTGGCTGTGCTCGACCGCGATGAAGCCGCCGCCCAGGCCACTGTGGATCTGATCAACGAAGCCGGTGGCAAGGCCAAGGCCTACGCAGCGGATATTACCGATTACGCCGCCATTATCAGCACCGTCGAGGCCATCGAAGGCGATTTGGGGGTGCCAACGGTGCTGGTGAACAACGCCGGCTTCGACCGCTTCATGCCATTTCTGAAAACCGAACCCAAGCTCTGGGACCAGTTAATCGCGGTCAACCTCACCGGTGCACTGAATATGCACCATGTGGTGCTGCCCAAGATGGTCGCCGCCGGTGGCGGTAAGGTCATCAACGTCGCCTCGGATGCTGCCCGCGTCGGCTCCTCCGGAGAATCTGTCTACGCCGCCTGCAAGGCTGGCCTGGTGGGTTTCAGCAAGACCGTTGCCCGTGAACTGGCAACCAAGAACGTGTGCCTGAATGTGGTTTGCCCGGGACCGACGGATACCGCACTTCTCAAGGGCGTGGCGGAAACCTCCAGCAACCCGGAAAAGCTGCTGGAAGCCTTCCGTAACGCCGTGCCCATGAAGCGTCTGGCCCAGCCGGACGACTACCCAGGCATCGTCGCCCTGCTTGCCAGCGATGACGCCAACTTTATTACCGGACAGGTGATCAGCGTATCCGGCGGCCTGACCATGGCCGGCTAAGCGACTGATCGCACAACATTGGAGAACGCATCATGACTTACGAAGACATCCTCTACGACGAAACCGACGGCGTTGCCACCATTACCATCAACCGTCCTGACCGGTACAACGCCTTCCGCGGCCAGACCTGTATGGAACTGCTGGACGCTTTCCATACCGCCGGCTGGAACAAAGACATCGGCGTTATCGTGCTCACCGGCGCCGGCGACAAGGCCTTTTGTACCGGCGGTGATCAAGGCGCCCATGAAGGACAGTACGACGGCCGCGGCCTGATCGGCCTGCCGGTGGAAGAGCTGCAACGCCTGATCCGGGAAGTACCCAAGCCAGTTATCGCCCGGGTCAACGGCTTTGCCATTGGCGGCGGCCATGTGCTTCATGTGGTCTGCGACCTGAGCATTGCCTCGGAAACGGCGATTTTCGGACAGGTGGGCCCGAAAGTGGGCTCCGTAGACCCCGGGTTCGGCACCGCCTACCTCTCACGGGTGGTGGGTGAGAAACGCGCCCGTGAAATTTGGTACCTGTGCCGTAAATACAGTGCGCAACAGGCTCAGGAGTGGGGGCTGGTAAATGCTGTGGTCCCGCCCGAGCAACTGGATGACGAAGTGCGCAGCTGGTGTGACGAAATTCTCGGAAAGAGCCCGACCGCGCTGACGATTGCCAAGCGTTCATTCAACGCCGACAGCGACAATATTGCCGGTATCGGCGCCCTCGGCATGCAGGCCCTGAGCCTCTACTACAACACCGAGGAATCCCAGGAAGGGGTTAACGCCTTCAAGGAAAAGCGCAAACCGGACTTCCGTAAATACCAGAAATAACCGACTCGCCCGGTGGCGAGAAACCACCGGGCAGCAAACAACGCTCGGAGAACACCATGAATTTCGCATTCAACGAAGAACAAAACGCCATCCGTGAGAACGTTGCCCGGTTCAGTGCTGATGTTTTGGCTCCGGGCTACCGCAAACGCGATCAGGAGGGCGTAATCGAGCGCTCGGTGATCCAGCAGATGGGTGACATGGGCCTGCTCGGCGGCGAGTTACCGGAAGCGTTCGGTGGCAGCGGCCTGGACTGCGTGACCAGTGGCCTGATCATCGAAGAAATTGCCAAAGGCGATTTCAACGTGGGCTATATCCCGTTGCTCACCTCACTGAATGGCCAGATCATCGCCAGCCACGCCGCGCCGGACCTGGCAACAGAGTGGCTTGCCGGTATGACCTCCGGCCAGAAAGTAGCCTGTATCGCCCTGACCGAACCCCATGGCGGTTCCGATGCCGCCAATCTGCGACTGAAGGCGGAGAAGAAGGGCGATGTCTACGTACTCAACGGCGAAAAGACGTCGATTTCCATGGCAGACCAATCCGACGTCGCGGTGGTGTTCGCCCGCACCGGTAGTGTTGAGCAACGGGCCTCCGGCATCAGCGCGTTTCTGGTGCCGATGGACAGTCCGGGCATTTCCACAACGCGCTTTGAAGACAACGGCCAGCGCGCCATCGGCCGCGGTTCCATCTTCTTCGACAACGTGGAAGTTCCTGCCCATAACATGATGGGCGACGAAGGCAAGGGCTTTAAACAGGTCATGCAGGGGTTTGATTACAGCCGCGCACTGATCGGCCTGCAATGTCTGGCGGTTGCCCAGCAGTCACTGAATGAAACCTGGCAGTGGCTGACAGAACGTACCGCTTTTGGCCAGAACCTGTCGGCCTTTCAGGGCCTGACTCACCCATTGTCGGAATACCAGACTTACGTTCATGCCGCCCGCCTTCAGTGCTACCATGCCCTCTGGCTAAAGGATAACAACCTGCCCCACAATGCCGAAGCGGCGATGAATAAATGGTGGGGGCCAAAACTGGCGTTTGATGTGGTGAAACAGTGTCTGCTCGCTCATGGTCACACCGGCTACGGCGAGGACTTACCCTTCGCCCAGCGGTTGCGCGACGTTCTGGGCCTGCAAATAGGTGACGGCACTGCACAGATCATGAAGAATATCATCACACGCGAGTACCTACCGGAGTGATGCGCCCTCTTTCCTCTACGGTTCGGGGTGCAGATACAGGAGCACTGATGATCGTTAACGAATCCGAAGGCATTCCGAATCGGCTGTTTTTCCGTCTGTTTCAGACGGGAAACATCCTCCAGCGACAGGTTCAGAATGAAATGGGCATCAGCGCCGTTCAGTGGGCGGTGCTTGGAGCCCTGTCACGGGACGGGTTTGAAGACGGTACATCGTTCAATCAGCTCAAGGAGTACCTCTATGTCAGTCGCCAGAACCTGGATGGCGTACTCAAACGCATGGAGCGCGATGGGCATGTGGTGCGTGTTCCTGACCCCCAGGATCGTCGTGCCCGACTGGTCATACTGACGGATACAGGGCGGGTATTCTGGAACAACCTGCAGGACACAATTCAGGAGTTTTACCAGCAAGCCCTGGATGGAACCAGTTTTGACGACGGGGTCAGCCTGCTGCATCTGCTGAATAAACTGCAGCAGGGCATGACCACCATATCGTTATCCCCCGAGGATCTGCCCGACGCTACCGAGTCGGCCAAACCCGCCGATCAGAACCGATAGGAAACCGACGCCGTAACGTTACGTTCTGCCCCGAAGTAACAGAAGTCCAGACTGTTGTAGCAGGACGCCACGTATTCCTTGTCCAGCAGATTGTTCACGTTCAGCCGGGTAGAAACGCCTTCCAGGCCGAGCTTGCTGAAATCGTAGCCCAAGGCCAGATCCACCAGGGTGTAGTCCGGCACCTTTTTGGTGTTGGCATCATCGGCGTAGATGTCCGCGTTGTGACGGACACCCAATCCCGCGTTTGCCCCGTTAAGGACTCCCTGCGTGAACCGGTAACCGGCCCACAGGGTCAGCTGGTGTTCCGGCACCTGGCTGGCGGCATTGCCCTCGCGATAGGCCTCGGACTTCTCAAAGGTGACGTCCGTGAACGCATATCCGGCCTGGACATTCAGGTTCTCCGTCAGCTGCGCCTTGGCTTCCAGCTCCACACCCTGGGACTCAATTTCACCGATGCTGCGGTAGAAGGACTCCTGTGGCTGCTTGGTGGCCAGATTCTCCTGGTTGATGCGGAACAGAGAGAGCGTATACAGGTCCGTGGTTCCCACCGGCTGGTACCTAAGCCCGGTTTCTATCTGCTTGCCTTCACTCGGGGCCAGCAGGTCGCCGTTCTCGTCGGTATAGGCGCTGGGCGAAAACGACGTGGAGTGGGACACGTAGGGTGCAATGCCGTTGTCGAACAGGTAGAGCAGCCCGGCACGGCCACTGAACTGGGTTTCGTCCAGCTCTGTCACTACACCGGTGTCACGATTGGTGTTCTCGATCTCCACCCAGTCGTAACGGCCACCCAACGTCAACCGCCAGCCACCGGTGGCCAGCTGGTCCTGCAGATAGACCCCGGTCTGTTTCTGCTTACGGAGATTGCGTTGCGGGGGGTATAGGGCAGAGGGATCGGCCCCGTACTCAGGATTGAAGGCATCGATGGCCGGAAAGGCGCCCGACGGCCAGACCACGTCGTTCTCACGCTGCTGATAGTCCACCCCCACCAATACGGTGTGATCCACCGCGCCAGTCGTCAATTCCCCCTGAATCTGGTTATCAACGGTGAGTGCCTGCAGATCCTCATCGCCACCGGAGTAGTAGCGGTTAAGCTCAGTGGCCGAGGCCCAGCCGTAGGCATAAACCTGTTTCAACTCAACGTCCGAATCCAGGTAACGGGCTTTCTGCAAGGCGGACCAGTTACGATTGATTCGATGCTCCAGATCGTATCCCACCATGGTCATGTCGCGCCGGAAAAGGTCGTAGTCCGGTTCGCCCTCAAAAAAGGTGTTGTCGATTTTCTGGCCGTCGCGGGACTCCACCGTGCCCTCGTACGGCAAACCGCTGTGGTAGCCACCTTCCGGATCACGTTGAAGGTAGGCCAGCAGAGTCACGCTGGTCTCGTCGGTCATGTCCCAGGTCAGCGACGGGGCAATGGCGCGACGGTCCAGTTCCACGTGGTCCTGTTGCGCGTCAGCAGCGGAAGCAATGCCGGTCACACGATAGGCAACCCGTTGCTCATCATCCACCGGACCGGTGACATCAAAGGCAAAGCTGCGCTGGGCGTTGTTGCCGAGCGAGACACGGATTTCACCCCCATCCCGGAACTCCGGACGCTTGCTGGTCAGGGCAACAATCCCACCAGGGGAGCCCTGGCCGTAGAGAACGGAGGTCGGGCCTTTAACAATCTCAATACGCTCAAGAAACCAGGGATCAATGGCAAAGGAGCTGTAGGAGCCACCGTCGTTCATTACCCGCAGGCCATCCAGATAGGTGTTATTGATACTGCCATCGGAAAAACCGCGGAGAATCAGATAATCGTAGCGGTTGGAAGACCCCACCTGGTTCGTACCCACACCCGGGGTATAGCTGGCGGCGCGCTGCACCGTACGGGCGCCTTTTTCTTCCCAGTCTTCGCGGCTGACAACAGATACTGATTGCGGGGTTTCAATCACCGGGGTATCGGTTTTCGTGGCGCTGCGGGTCGCTGTTACGTTTAGCGCATCCAGCATTTTCGGTTCGCCCTGTTCCTGGGCAACGGCTAATGGCGCGCCGGTGACACCGACAAGGGCCATGGCAACCGCAAATGACAAACGGGAATGTCGGAACATGAAAACCTCACTTGGGTCTAACGATAATTTAATGCGAATTATTCGCTTTTAGATCCAGCATTAGATATGCCAAGTGCCAGAATTTATATGCGGAATGATAAATACCGTGATTCAAACGACGGTTTTGGGAGAAACACCGAACTGGCGCCGGAACGCGGTCGCAAAGTTAGTGGCATGTCGATAGCCGGACCGGTGGGCAGCCTGCTGAACGGAGTATCCCTGCTCCAGGTAATGCCAGGCCAGGTTCAACCGGCACTTCCGCAGATAACCGAACACCGACAATCCGTAGGTCGCACGGAATTTACTACGCAAACTGCTGGGACTCATTGCGGCACGGCTGGCGAGATCCGTCAGGGAGTAATTGTCCGTCGGGGCAAATGCCATCAGCTGACGAATGGCCTCCAGGCGCTGGTGTTCCTGGGTGGACGCGCGACTTTTCCGTTCAATCGCTGGCACCGGCTCCGGAAGACCATAACCCACCAACTGCAGAGCCAGACCTTCCAGCACCAGTGTTTTCTGAAGCTCAGGCAGCCCGACGCCAAGGGGTTGCTCAAGAGCCGTCATGAGAACCGGTGGAACGTCCCACAGCACCACTGGGTCCTGCACCCCCCTGAGCAGGGCTCGCAGTGACCCCTGTTCGGTCTGCGCCGGCAACGGGCCACCGGGATCAAAAGCCAACACAATGGTTTTCAAACGTTGACCAGCAGGCTGATAGGCTGCCAGTGCATATTCCGGTCGTAATTGCAGGCTGGCAGCCATGCCACTCCCAAGCTCCCGCTCGACCGCACCAACCGACAGGCGGATGCGTCCTTCGAGCACGATCACCATCAACAGGGGCGCATGGCCCAGCGACACCGATTCGTAGCTGTGGGAGATCGTCAGGTCGGAATGAGTGAAGCGAAACCCCGACGGTAGCGGGGTTTCATCAATCCACCCCCGGGCGATGGTTGAATCGTCATCGGGGGCGTCATGGCCGTCGACGCCGGGGAAGCGGTAGCTGATTCCGTACTCGCGGCCAAAAGCCAGGAACTCCTGCCTGCCGAACGACGTTAGTTCGGCACGATCTCCCAACACTAGCCGGCTGTACTCGCTGTTGTGCCTGACACCGCGGACGCAACAGCATCCGCCACCATCTCGGCAGTGATTGCAGACAGGGTCCAGCCCAGATGACCGTGACCCGTGTTATAGAACACGGTGGGCAACCGGCCCGGACCGACTCGCGGCATCATATTGGGCAGCATGGGGCGCAGCCCTGCCCAGGGTACGACGCGGCGGGTGCAAACCCCAGGGAAACACTGCTCGACCCATCGGGTGAGCGGCCGGATTCGGTCATCCCGGATATCACGGTTATAGCCGCTGAATTCCGCCGTACCCGCAACCCGGAACCGATCATCTCCCAGCCGGCTGGTGACTATCTTGGTGGCATCGTCCAGCAAACTGACCGTCGGTGCCGCTTCCTGGGAGGCTTGGTCGTCCAGCTCAACGGTGATGGAATACCCCTTCACCGGGTAAATGTTGACTCGGTCCCCCAGCTTGGCGGCCAGTTCCCGGCTACCCACGCCCGCACAGATCACCACACCATCAAAGGTGTCACGAGTTTGCTCTTCACCATCAAACGAGGTGACCCAGGCGTGGGACTGATCCGCACTCAGTTCCGTCACCGAGTGCTCATAACAGGTTTTGACGCCGAGGCGAAGAATGGCCTCCGCCAAGCCATTGGTGAACTTATGGATATCACCGGTTGAATCGCTTTCGGTGTAGAAACCGCCGTAATAGGTCCCCGCCAGCGTGGGTTCAATAGCCCGCATTTCCTCGGGAGTGACCGCCCGACGTTCCAGGCCGCCGGCAGCCAGCAACCTGGAAACATTCGCCGCATGGTCGAACCCGGCCTTGTCACGGTAGATATGGAGGATGCCCTGTTTCTTCAGATCAAAGTCGATCCCTTCGTTCTGCGCCCAGGCAAACAGGTGATCCCGGGCGGCAATCGCAAGGCGTGCGGTTTCCGTGGTGTTCTGTTCGTACTGGGGAATCGCGGCGATGAACTCGGCGAACCAGCTCAGTTTGTGCCAGGAAGGCTTGGGGTTAACCAGCAGCGGCGCATCCCTCCGGGACATCCACTTAAGGCCCTTGATGATGGTCTGCCAGTTGTTCCAGACCTCAGCGTTGGAGGCGGACAGTTGGCCACCATTGGCGAAAGAGGTTTCCATCGCCGCATAACGGTGCTTTTCGTAAACCGTAACATCCAGGCCGCGTTTGGCCAGGGTGTAAGCAGTGGTGATACCGGTAATACCACCGCCAATAACTGCAATTCGCTTCATAATACTCTCCAGGGGCGCCCAGGGTTCCCTTTCTCCACGGCATAAATAAACCATCTGGTAGAAAGCACCCCTTCCGTCTCTGGACCTGAGAGATTCACGCGCCGTTCCATCGGAACCGGCCGCTTGCTCCTTCGGTGTGCCGACGGACGCAGTCGCCGGCAACTCTTCGGAAAGTCTTCACGTCAGCGGTCCTTTTGCCTGAGAGTTTCCGGGGCAGTTGCTCCTTCGGCGCCGGGCCCACGATTGTGCGACTCGGTCTCTCCCGCTGACATGTCTGGCTTCTTGTCTAAACCAATCAGCTTCGCACAATAGCAAATATCTCGTTTTCGCGACACTGATCATGGTCAGACTAGTGAAGGAGCTGGCTCTGTTAGCCAGACCAACGGGTAGCAATGGCCAGTTCAGGTAGCCGGCGAAAAGCGATCACCACAGTAACGCAGCATCTGGGAGACCAGGACGGCGGCAAGCGTCATTTTGCTCCTGCAATGGCAGGGGCGGCCGGATTATCTGTTGCATGTTGCCACGCTATCGTGAACTATTTCCCCACCTGCCACCCCGTTCAAGCCAGTAAGCACAGTGAGCTCATATTGTGGATAAAGCCTTTACCGGTACCTATGACCGGATGATCAATCCGGTCCTGGTCGCGGGCTGCATTATCATTCTCGTCAGTTTCGCGGTTCGCGCATCCTTCGGGCTGTTCCAGTTGCCGATTGCCCTGGAATTCGCCTGGCCGCGTGAATCGTTTTCCCTGGCAATTGCAATCCAGAATCTGTTCTGGGGTATAGGGCAGCCAATTTTCGGAGCTCTCGCTGAACGCTTTGGGGACCGCAAAGCAATTCTTGGTGGTGGTGCGTTTTATGTGACCGGACTGGTGTTGTCCGCGTTTGCCATCACCCCTGGCCAACACCAGTTGCTGGAAATGCTGGTTGGTTTCGGCATTGCCGGTACCGGCTTTGGGGTGATTCTGGCCGTGGTCGGGCGGGCAGCGCCTGACAAGCACCGATCCATGGCACTTGGGATAGCGACGGCGGCGGGTTCTGCCGGTCAGATCGTCGGGCCGCCGGTGGCCAATGCCTTGCTGAGCCAGATGCCCTGGCAGTCGGTTTTTATTGTCTTCGCAGGTTTTATCCTGCTGTCCATGATGGCCTTGCTGCTGATGCGGGGGACGAAACCGCAGCAGCCGACCGGCAGTGAAGAGCCGATGGGTGTGGTGATCAAACGGGCGGTTAAAGATCCTTCCTTCGTGCTTATTTTTATCGGCTTTTTCTCCTGCGGTTACCAGTTGGCCTTCATCACGGCCCATTTCCCCGCTTTTATAACCGAAATGTGCGGCCCCATCGCGCCGGACAGCCTGCTCTATACCCTCGGGGTGACATCGGCATCCGGGCTGGGCGCCATTTCCATCGCACTCATCGGTTTTTTTAACATTGGCGGAACCTTGTTCGCCGGCTGGCTGGGCAACAGATACTCCCGAAAATACCTGTTGGCCATCATCTATCTGCTGAGGACTCTGGTGTCGGCGGCGTTTATCATGACGCCGATAACGCCAGAGACGGTGGTGCTGTTTTCCGTTTCAATGGGCTCACTCTGGCTGGCCACGGTGCCACTGACCTCCGGCCTGGTGGCGCATATTTACGGCCTGAAATACATGGGCACGCTGTATGGGCTGGTGTTCTTCTCCCACCAACTGGGTGGTTTCCTGGGAGTGTGGCTGGGTGGGGCCCTATACGATATCTACAACAACTACACTCTGGTCTGGTGGGTTGGCGTTGGGGTGGGAGCCCTGTCGGCGGTGATTCATTTGCCGGTCAAGGAATATCCCTGGGCTCAGCGGAGAATCGTGGCCACGGGCGCCTGAAAAACCATACCTCGGCGGTGGGTTCTCCTGTCAGTGAACAATAATGTTTGATAAAAACCGGCCTCATTTTCGCGCACTTTCAGAGGTCGGTCGCTGTAAAGTTTGATAATTCTTAACCTACAGCGGATCTAGGCAGCCCTGAGTAAAGACATTAAAGTTTGATGCTTTTTATTCACCCTGAGCTAACCTAGCAAGCAAAGCCTTCACAAGAAACGTGTAAGGCGCTTCAACACCCAAACTCTTGCATCGCTTTAAAACAGCACCGGCAATACTGTCCAACTCCAATGGCCGGCCTTTTTCCATATCCACCAACATGGAAGTTTTGATGGCGTTAAAACTACTTATGAGTTCAAACATTTCTTCGAGATCCTGGCGGGTCAGGTTCACGCCATCCGCCCTTGAAGCCTCAACGGTTTCCGCCATCATTCCGTATACAATTTTTCCGAACTCAGGATGGTGGGTGAGGCTGCGGGTATCCAGTCCTGTCAATGCAGATAATGGATTTACCCCGTTGTTGATAACAAGTTTTCGCCATAGCTCGTAGCGAATGTTTTCGGACACAGTGGTTGGGATATCAGCCTCATTGAACGCATCCGCACACCTTGCCAGCAACGCGGTTCGCGAATCCGGCTGATCGGGCGTCCTGGGCCAAGCCCCCATTACAATCTGGGCAACCCCCTCAGCGAACACCGTTCCCGGCTCTCTTATGTGTCCACCGATACGGACCGCCAAACCACCCAGGACCCGCTTTTCACCGACCACATCTGAAATCATCTGTTCATTGTCCACACCATTCTGCATAGACAGAACAGGTACAGTACCCTGAGTCAGCCACGCCCCCAGTTCCGATAGGACCGACTCCGTCACCGTCGACTTCAAAGCAATAATGACCAGATCAAATTCGTCAGGGTGGTAGCGGTGCACCAAGGTTGCATTATCTAATGCTGGCACCGGACAGTGAATTTGTCTTCCCTCATACTCCACCGTCAACCCAGAATCCCTTATGGCCTCAAGATGACGACCGCGAGCGGTCAGCACCAACTTGTGCCCACCTTCGGCGAGCCTAGCTGCATAATACCCACCGATGCCCCCGGCACCGATCATAAGAATAGAGAACGAAGACACTGGCACCTCTTCAGAAGCCCAATTATAGGAGACACGAAATGCTAGCAGAAAAGAGAACCGTCCATGGTTAGAGTTCGTCGACCAATCCCGTCAACTTATGCAGACACAACCTTTGATTGGAGACAACGTCACTGGTCTGGCTTTGGGCTCTTCTGGCACCTGCGGTGAATTGGCCGTGCCAACTTGCCAATCACTTTTAAGGACAGATCACTCCGGGGCCGGATGCAACAGGCGAGCACCCGCCGCTGGGCAAGCGCTTCGTCATCAATATGCGCTCTACTCATCGGCCGAGCATCGTATTCACCCTCTACCACTTGAACTTGGCAGACTCCACAGCCACCACCACGACACCCAACCGGGATACCGTTTTTTCCTGACCCCATCATGCACTCAAGCACGTTCTGCCGGGCGTCACAGGGGAAGTCCAGATCCAGATCATCGAGATGTATCCGATAGGACATACCAAATTCCTCCACCTGTTTTTGTCATTGTTGGCTTACCGCTTTGTGGTGGTGAGGGTTATCAGGTCATCACCGTCAGAAAACTCTCCCGGGGCGTATTGTCCTGCGAGAACTGGGCGGGACCCATTTCTGACGTGTCCCAGGTTAACGTTGGAGTGTCAGGGTAGTGGACATACCCCCCTGAGAAGACCTCGTTGCGATTGCCCGATGGATCAAAGAAATAAATAGTGTTTCCGCGGGTTACACCATGGCGGTTGGGGCCGACGTCTACAGGTATCCGATATTTTCCGATCATGTCTGCCGCGTAAATGACGTCTGTCGCCGATTCAAGCAGGAACGAGACATGGTGGAATCGCCCAGGCTCCGGCTGTATCACAAACGCCACATCGTGGGGTTTTGTAGAGCAACTCAGGAACAACGCCAGGGAAGCCTCGCTTTCCTGGTCCTCAATACGTTCGGCGAGATCAAAATCAAAGACCTCCTGAAACAGACGCGCACATTCGTCAATATTGGGTCCACCGAGCAAACAGTGGTCCAGGCGGTTGATCCGGAATCCCCGTATCACGCCCTCATCAGGCATTACACCAGGATTTCGGGTGCCCAAGGTGTTGCCAATCTGTTCTTTCTCGGCAAACAGCTGCATCCGGTGGCCGGACGGCAGAGTAAACTCAAGGCGTCGGCCACTTTTTGGATAAACACCCGCCTCGATAGGGGAAACCGATATTCCAAACTTTTCAATTTTTGGTTCAAGGTCGTCCAGAGTGGCATCGTCAAAAACCTTGTATGCGACGTAATCCAGGCCAGCCTCGTCTGCTTCACGCAGCACCACTGAATGATGGTCGTGCTCGTCCCAGGCCTTGAGGTAGATCTGTCGGTTCGTCTCATCGGTCATCACTTCATGCAGGCCCATGCGGTCTACATAATGAGTTCGTGCGTCATCCAGATCGAGAACTCGAATCCCGATCTCACCAAGCCTTAAAACACCTCTGATAGCCATGGTTCACCTCTTTTTGTTGTCGTGATTAAATTTCGTCCAATAACAGGTCAGTCTCAACTGGCCTCGGCCTTCAACAAGCCACGTTCTTTCGCCATCGTCATGGCGGTGTCATCAATCATGTCTTCCTGACCACCAATCATCTTCTGTCGGCCCAGTTCCACCAGAATATCCCGCGCTGGCACACCGTAACGCTTAGCCGCCCGCTTTGCGGGTAACAGGAAAGTGGAATACACCCCTGCGTAACCTAGAGTTAGGGATTCCCGGTCGACACGTACGATGTGGTCCATCATCGGTACGATGACGTCCTCCGCAACATCCATCAGCTTGAACACATCGATTCCAGTCTCAATGCCCATGCGCTCACATACGGCGGCGAACACTTCCAGCGGCGTGTTTCCCGCACCGGCTCCAAGGCCAGCGACTGATCCGTCAATACGGGACGCACCTGCGTCAATCGCCGCGATGGAGTTGGCTATACCCATACCCAGGTTATGGTGCCCATGGAAACCAATTTCCGTTTCCGGTTTGAGTACCTCTCGAAGCGCTTGAACGCGATCCTTTACGTCTGCGGGCAACATGTAGCCCGCCGAATCAGTGATATAAACGGTGTGGGCACCGTAGGACTCCATCAGCTTGGCCTGCTCAGCGAGTCCTTTAGCATCGTTGAGATGCGCCATCATAAGAAAGCCGGTGGTGTCCATTCCTAGCTCACGGGCGCAAGCAATGTGCTGGGGTGAGGTATCCGCCTCCGTGCAGTGGGTCGCCACATGAACGCTGCGGGCGCCTGACTTATGAGCCGACTTGAGTTCATCCATGGTGCCCAGTCCTGGAATAAGCAAGACCGACACTTTGGCCTGCTTCATCCTGGACGCCACTGCGCTGATATATTCCTCATTGCTGGCCATGGCAAACCCATGCTGCAGCGAATTGCCACCAAGCCCAGCCCCGTGGGTCACCTGAACGTACGGAACACCCGCATCGTCCAGAGACGTCGCAACCGTCACCATTTGATCTACGGAAATCTGTTCGCGCTTGGCGTGCATACCGTCGCGCAGACACATGTCGTGAAGAATTACCTTCCGGCCTTCGAGTTCGCCGGCGATCATTGAGTCAGTCATTACGCTACCTCCACAGGCTGGGGATTGAACGTACCTTCGAGAATTTCCTGGGCAAACATTTCCGCCGTCCGGGTTGCAGCGGCGGTCATGATGTCGAGGTTGCCGGCGTATTTGGGCAGGTAATCCCCCAGCCCTTCCACCTCCATGAAGACCGTAACGCGCTTACCGTCGAATACTGGGCCGTTTACCAGCCGGTAACCTGGAACGTATTTCTGCACTTCCTTGATCATCGCTAACACCGATGCAGTAATCGTTTCCTGATCCGGCTCGTTATCGGTGAGACAGGAAATGGTATTCCGCATGATCATGGGCGGGTCAGCTGGATTGATAATTGCTAGTGCCTTGCCCCGTCTGGCACCACCCACCTTGGTCAGCGCACCTGACGTGGTGTAAGTAAATTCATCGAGATTGGCCCGAGTGCCAGGACCGATCGAACGAGAGGAGAGGGTGGCCACAATCTCTGCATAATCCACCGATTGGACATTAGATACTGCGCGTACAATGGGTATCGTCGCCTGACCAGCACAGGAGATCATGTTCACGTTCATTTCATACTTGTCGGTATGTTCTTTGAGATTGACAGGAGGTACGCATAGCGGGCCAATCGCCGCGGGCGTAAGGTCAATCATCAGCACTCCAAGTGCATTCAGTTTACGGCTATTCTCCGCGTGCACGTAGGCACTGGTTGCATCAAAGGCAATCTGGATTCCATCCGCCTCGATATAGGGTAAAAGCCCATCAACGCCTTCAGCTGTGGTCTTCAGACCCATTTCCCGGGCGCGCACCAGGCCCTCGGATTCCGGATCAATACCGACCATCCAGACCGGTTCCAGGTACTCACTGCGCTGGATTTTATAGATCAGGTCGGTACCAATGTTTCCGGACCCGATCAGCGCACATTTGATCTTTTGCATGGTTTAATCCTCTGCTTTTGTTATGTCCGCCAGGTCAGCCTGCTGAGCTTTAAGGGCTGGCGAGACACCTGCTACATAAAACTCGGCACCAGCATGTTCAGTGATAAGAATTCGGACGGATTCGGCCCTTACACCCAGGCTGGATGTCACGGCATCAGTAATTGCTTTCGCGGCACTGGACTTCTGCTCAGTTGTGCGACCTTCCATCAAATGCATCTCGATAATGGGCATTTCTTGCTCCTGTTGTTATTCGCCGAACCGCACGGAAACACTGCCGAGGTCCTGGTAACGGGCAATGACATGGTCGCCCGGTGCTACGGCAATGGCTTCGGTAATACCGCCGCTCATGACAAAGCTGCCTGCCGGGAGAGTCTCCCCCAAGTCGTGGAGGATATTCACCAGCATGGCGACAGCTTCCGCCGGGTGACCGAGCACAGCGGCTGACGCACCCATCCCGACAATCTCACCATTCTTTTCCATCACCACTCCCAGCGCGCGAAGGTCGAGATCCTTCGGGTACCGCGGGCGGCCCCCGCCAACAAACCGGGCGGACGATCCGTTATCAGCAATCACACTTTCGAGGTCGAACTTGAAGCCGGAAAATCGCGAGTCGATGATTTCAATCGCAGGTAACACATAATCTGTCGCATCAAGAACATCCTGTGCGGTGATTCCAGGACCAGCGAGGTCCTTACCGGTCACGAAGGCCACTTCACATTCCACCCGCGGATGCACCAGATCAGAGGTAGATACCACCGAATTTTCGGGTCGGGCCATCCGGTCCGTCAGGAAGCCAATGGATGGAACGTTCACGCCCATCTGTTCCATTTTTGCCTTGGACGTCAGACCCGCTTTCCAGCCAACCAGCGTGTGCCCGCTCTCAATAAAGCGCCGCCGCAACTCTGATTGGACGGCATATCCGTCCTCAATAGTCATACCGGGATATTCGTTGGTCAGTTTGGGTATGGCGTAAGCGCGGGTCTGAGCCCCTTCTACCCGCTCGCAAAGGCGCACAATATCTTCCCGAGTCAGTGTGACGCTCATACTGCGCTCCTCCCTTCAAAGCGGACCTTGCAACTTCCTACACCACCAATCGTGCACACCAACTCATCCCCATCAGTAACCTGCACCAGGTTGGATTGAGAGCCTGATAAAATGACTTCACCGGCCTTGAAGGGAATCCCCAGTTCGCCCAAAGTGTTGGCGAGCCATGCCACAGCGTTGGCAGGGGAACCCTGAACTGCGGCCCCTACACCGGTCGAATAAAGCTCACCATTTTTCTCCAGCACCATACCGGCGAGAGTGATGTCCACTTCACGGGGATCAACTTTGCATGAACTAATCACGTAGACCCCACAAGAGGCGTTGTCAGCTACCGTGTCCTGGATCTTGATCTTCCAGTCGCGAATACGTGAATCCACGATTTCAAAGCAGGGAGCCACATAATCGGTCGCACGGATCACGTCCATGGCTGTGATCCCAGGCCCCTTCAAGTCCTCTTTCAGCACAAATGCCAGCTCTGCTTCGGCCTTTGGCTGAATCAAGTCGTCAAGAGCAATGACATCACCTTCCTGGTAGACCATTTTTGAGGTCAACTGCCCAAAATCCGGTTGAAACACACCCAAAAAATCCTGCACGGCTTTGCTGGTCACACCGATTTTCTTACCAACCACCGTTTCACCTGCATCCAAACGTCGCTGGATGAATCGCAGCTGGATTTTGTAGGCATCGTCAAGACTGATGTCCGGATCTCGCTCAGTGAAAGGCGCGATGGTCCTGCGTTCGACAAACGCCTGATAGAGCTCGTCGCCGTATTGATCAATTATTTTCTGGTCCATGTCAGCCTCACATTTTGATGCAAACGTTGCGCATCTCGGTGTAGAACTCCAGGGAGTGCACACCACCTTCACGACCGATGCCCGAAGTTTTGGCACCTCCAAAGGCGGTTCTCAGATCCCGGAGGAACCAGCTATTAACCCAAGTAATCCCAACATCGACTTTGGCCGCAACGCGGTGCGCGCGTGTGAGGTTGTCAGTCCAGATCGTGGTGGATAGTCCGTAATCGGAAGCATTAGCTAACTCGATGACTTCCTCTTCGGTGTCAAAGGGTCGGATATGACAGCAAGGGCCGAAGATCTCTTCCTGAATTACAGCGGACGACTCCTGAAGATCCGTCCAGATCGTCGGTTGAACCCAGGCACCTTCGGCAAGCTCACCTGGCATTTCCGGAACACCACCACCAGTTACAATCGTGGCTCCATCTTCTTTGGCCTTGGCGTAATAGGATAAAACCTTCTGCCGATGCTCCTGACTGATCAGCGGCCCGTAATTCACACCATTGTCGGTGGGTCGGCCAAACTTGACGTTTTCAACCTTATCTTTGAGGGCGGCTACGAAACGGTCAAAAATTGGACGCTCGACATAGACCCGCTCAGTCCCAAGACATACCTGACCGGTATTGAGGAATGCCGACCGGAAAATGCCGTCAATTGCCTTATCAAAATCACAGTCGGCGAACACGATTCCGGCATTTTTACCACCCATCTCAAACGACACGTCCCGAATGCCATCCGATGCGGCCTTCATGATCGCCGAACCGGTTCGTGTTTCGCCGGTGAAGGTGATGGCATCAACATCCTTGTGGCGGGTCAGAAACTCCCCGGCGGAGTCTGGACCAAATCCGTTAATGACGTTGTAGACGCCTTTGGGGATGCCTACCTTGTTCATTACCTCACCCAGCAGGGTTGCAGTCAGAGGAGATTCTTCCGAAGGCTTAACCACCACGGTATTTCCACATGCCAGGGCGGGACCCACTTTCCAGGTCATCAGCAGGAATGGGGCGTTCCAGGGCGCCACTACGCCAATCACCCCCTTGGGAACGCGAACACCATAGTTCAGGGCACCACGACCGTCCGGAGTGTCCATGTGAAAACTCTCAGTCGGGACATTCTTTATAATGTCCGCGAAAACCTTGAAGTTTGCGGCGCCGCGCGGGATAAATACGTGGCTCATAACATGTTCGGGCTGCCCTGTGTCTGCCATCTCGGCGTCGACAAAATCGTCGAAGCGACGAGTGATTTCATCGGCCACCTGGTAAAGCAGATCCACCCGTTCATTTGTGGCCAACTTGCCCCACTCTCCTGTCAGTGCATGCTTTGCCGCAGTTACAGCCTGATCCACCTCTGGCTGCCCGGCCTCCGCAATCGATGCTATGACTCGGTTGTCGACAGGGGACCGCTTTTCAAACCGCCTGCCAACGCTAGAAGCGACAAATTCGCCGTTTATGAAGTTATCTATCTGGCGCATATTGATTCCTGCTTGTTCTGTTTCAGAGGAGCTGGTCTTCAGCGTCCTTGATAGCGGGTTATTCCAACCTATTTTGAGTGTAGGATTCCGAATCTATACCGTCTAATACCATTTAAACAGTCAGCTATTACCTTTTAGGTATGCATTGTACGACACCCTCTCCGGTATGGAAGATGCCCTCGGCGTCAGCTGACCACGGTCAAGAAAGTTTCGTGTAGTTTCCGCTGAGGATAATCGAGCCCCTGGCCGAAATTATCGAAGGTCCACGTCAGAGGTTCGTAATCGGGATAAGGCTGATATCCACCCATAAAGGTTTCAAATCGGCTTCCCGACGGATCCCAAGCGTAGATTGTGCAGCCTCGCGTGACCCCATGACGAGTCGGCCCGATGTCCACGGGCACTGAGTTCATCGACATTATGTCTCCGGCTCGCAGTACCCGCTCCCAACTTCATTATTATGTTTGTGTTCAGATAGATTTGAATAAAGGGCTCCGAACCTGCTGGGCATCCGCCGCGGAGATGAATTTCTCGGTGTAAATGTCGCGCTCAAACAGACGCCCCTGCATTAATGCGGAGATACAGGAATCGATCATTCTTGGCGGACCACAAAGATATGCTTTGTTACCGCTGAAATCGTTGCCAAAGTGCTCTCTGGCCGCGTCGTGCACGTAACCGCGGAACCCTTCCCAAGATGAGGCCTCAGGCTCGTCGGACAGGGCCGGCACATAGGTAAAATTCTCATGCTGCCTTGCCAATTCGAGAAACTCATCGTGGTAATAGAGCTCCTCTTGCGAGCGCTGGCCGTAAACGAGGGTGATGGGTAGATCAAACCCTTCATCCAGGAGATCAAGAATCATCGACCTTGGGCTGGAAAGGCCAGAGCCACCGGCCATGAAGATCACTGGAACCTGCGCAGATTTCTTCACAAAGAACCTTCCGTAAGGCCCGCTCAAGGTCAGCACGTCACCTTCTTGGAGCTCTTCATGGATGTAAGTTGTACCCTTGCCGCCCTGAACAATCCTTACATTAAGTTCAATCTCGCCAGACTCAGACGGGGCGTTGGCAATTGAAAACGCTCGATGTCCGATTCCATCGGGCAATTCCAGGTTGATATACTGGCCCGCTTGGAATGCCACCTCCTCACCGGACTCAGGCCTCAGCCAAACGCCCTTAATGGTAGGAGTAAGGTCCTCTATCCGAGAAACCACACATTGGTAATCTCTAACCGGCAAATTCTGCGCATCCGGATCTTCTTCAATCTCTGCCTCAATCACAAGATCACTCTCGGCAGTGGCACAGCAGGCCAGACACTTCTGCTCTTCGCGCTCGAAGTCCATCAGAGCAAAGTCGGAGACCTCTCCGTGCTCCACTTCACCGTCAACCACCTGTACTTTGCAGGTCGCACACAGTCCGTGGCAGCAGGCATGGGGCAGGTAGATGCCTGCTCGTAGAGCGGCGTCGAGTATGGTCTGGCCATCCTCGATCTCGACGGTTTGGCCTAATGGTTCAATGGTCAGCTCGTAACTCATGGCACCCTCCGGATATTAACCACAGACTGTGTTCAGCGAAGGCGTTTTGAAACGCAGCAGCGACTTATGACCAACGCCATTGGCCGCAAGACTGGCATCCCAGTCCGGTGTCCAGGGTTCATTGCCCTTGAGCCATGTGACCGAGTCCCAGTCAATTTTTTCGGCATCCGGATCAGCGCTCAGCAACGGAGCCAGGTTGTTCTGAACCAAGTCACGGAACACGGTTTCTGGCGTTGGACATAAAAGGAAGGCAGAGGCAAACAGCAGATGATTATCCCAGCCGACATAAACCAGCTGATTGCCGTTAAAGTTCTCGACGCGATCACGCGCAACACCGATATATTCTTTTCTGGAAACAACTGACATTTTGCAGCTCCTTGTTTTTGTTCTCACCGCTGGCCACCCCAGATACCCGGACCGGCCAGCACTCAGTTTCAGTTAGAAGTCGTCATCTCACGCCACTTCTGGAAACTTGTTTGGTCATGCGATCCTTTGTAATCGCCATTATCCGAACCGTTTTCCAGACTGACCCACTTCATCCAGGCCTCCAGATCGCCATTGATCGGGTCCTGGAACAGGGCCGGCATTGGCAGCCAAGCCTGGATGTACTTCTCCGGCTCTTCTTTGAAAATGTCACAGCAGTGATCGGAGCAGAACTGGTAGGTTTCCCCTCTGTATTCTGTCTCCCGGTGACACAAAGTGGTGGGGTCTCCGGGCTCTGTGAATACCGTTGGCAACTGGCAGATTTGACACAACTTCGCCAAACCAAAGTTGTTGAACGGGGTCCCGGCCTCGTCCATTTTCTTAATGTGTTCCCAACGGGGACGGTAGTACTTGTCAAAAGTGTCCGGGTACTTTTTGGAGAGCCAGTCCATATCCTCATTACTGGGAATCCAGGTATGGAAAGCGGTACCAAAGTTCCACTGGTAGAGTGCCAGCATGAACTGGTGGGACATGTGATCAACCGCCTCACCGGCGTCCTTCCAGCCTTTGGGCGGGCGGATGCCGTAGCGGGCAAGATCGTTGAACAGGGCTCCGCCATTTTCTTCACCATAGATGTCCCAGGCTTCCCGCCAGGACATGACCCGCTTCGGCAGCATATAGTCCATCATGGTGCTTACCAGACCAAGAACCCGGAAGCCCCGCCAGAACCACTTGTCGATCCACTTCTGAATAATGGCGACGTTGTCCGGATCCTGCTCAAGCATGAACTTGATACACTCCAGGCCGAGAGTCATGTGACGGGCCTCATCCGACTGGGCGGAAAAGCCGAAGGTCACAGTCGACATGTCTCCGTTGTAGGCCGCACCGGACATGAAGGGGACAAACAACAGGTTGGTGAGCACGTACTCGAACGAGAAGCCGATGGCGATCATGAACTCAAACGGCCCGGCAGACATGGCATCGTCGAAGAATGACCGTGCTACCGAGGTGTACCAGATGCGATCGCGCTGATCCGCAAATGCGTGGAAGCCACTGTAGAACTTGTTGTAGTTCGACATGGCATGGACCTGTGTCTGCGCATGGCGGATCTCGTCGATAGCCTGCATCTGGCAAGCAACCTGAGGGCCAACGCCCGGAAATTCGCGGCCAGCACGCGCAAAGCCCTTATGAGAGGCATATTCAGCCGGGCTGATTGCCTGTAGGAAAATTTTCAGTGCCGAAAGATACCGGGCATCGGTAATCTTTAGGTGACCATTGTTCTGAGCAAAGGCATCAATGATGGCGTAAAACTTACGCTCTTTCTCGGCTTGGTACTTCCAGTAGGCGTCCATGGTCAGACGAAACGGGTCTTCCCATTTACTCCAATCGTGGACTTTTATCCCTTCATAAGTGGCATAGGGAAACAGGTCCTCTTTACTTTGGTAAGACGGTTCCCAGGCCAAATCCCGGGTCAGGTAGCTGTACTTCTCTTTGAGGCTCAATTTTTTCTTGTTTACTGGGGTATCCATAACTCTATCCTCGGCGTTATTTCCAGCTCAGGGTAAACGTGTCTTCATCTTCATTAAGATGACCAGACATGGTGATCAGGTTTACTTGCAACTCCTGCAAGTCGTACTCCCGCCCTATTTGATCTTCGATGGTTTCCCGGCGGATGATCAGCTCATCCGGTGCATCAATCTTCACCATCGCGGGCTCCTGGTGGACTGTTGCATTCGGGTTATCCAGTTCGATCGCCTCGATAATGGGGCGTGTCTCTTCGTTGGTTTGAAACGCAATAAAAACGGTGGACATGACCTCTCCTTACAAAGCGATACCGGTTTTGGTGATGCGGACTCGGAAGGCGTCCAATTCTTCGGACACCATCTCATCCACGCGCTCATCCAGAACCGAATTAACAATCGGAAGCAATGCGGACACAGCTCTGTCGCTCCAATGGTTGACCCACTCGGTTAAAACCTGTGCATTCTCCGGGGATTCCGCGGCGGCAACTTTCAGCACCCCAGTGGTCCACTTTTTCGATTCGGTGAACCAGTTGGTCATGAACTGGGTCAGCATGGCCACGGCCTGACCACCCTGTGAAGCGAGGTAGTTATCCACTAGGCGCTCATAAACGATCGGGTACAGCAACCCATCCAGAACCACGTTCTGCGCGACAAACACCTCGAACGGATCGCGGATTGCCATGGTGTCCTCGACGTAGCGACGCAGCGATTGCCAGTTGCTGTCGTTCATCCAGGTGTCCTTGCCCTGCTCCAGGGCATCTGTACCGCCCAGCAGCAAACCAATGCGTGAGAGGTACTGCGAAATACCTAGATTATCCATCGCGTGGTACATGCAAGGCTGAGTGAACACGACACCAAAGCCATAGCCACAAACTAGGGTGTTGTTCTGATTTGCCCCCCAGGCAGCGTGACGAAGCGGCACCAGAAGGTTCAGCGCCTTGTCTTTGATATCCTCAGGAAGCATGTCCTGAAGGCCCCGCGCTTCCACGAAAGCAAAATTGGCCTCCATGTTTTCCTGCTGACGGGAGCGGGCAAGCGTGTAAGTGCTGTAGTAGAACTGCCTAGGGTCTTTGAGGTCATACCAGTCTTTCATCCGAATACGGGAAAGATTGGGGTCATAGAGCTCTTGTTCAGGATCCCAGGTCGGGCGATAGTGGAGATTCTCCGCCGCCTGAATATCGTAACTACCCTCCTGGTAACGCGACGCTGGTTTATCCCCGAACCTGCGGGCCAGGTGGTCAAAGGTCTTTCTGACCGGTTCAATATTGACGGTTCTCAGGTCAATCTGCATTTTTTGTTATCCTCCGCTGTTTTGATGTCATGAGAGTGATCAGGCACTACTTGAAGCGCTTGCCGGTGGCATCCCGAAGGTTCCAGGCAAAGTCCGCCATTCGGTCTTCTGGTCCTGAATCCTCAGCAGGACCCATGGTCTGCACCTGGTTCATTTCACAGAATTCCTCAAACGCGGGTCGTGAAAGGATCATTTCGACAAATAGCTCTGGCTCGCCCATGGCAAAATCGAACTCGACGAAACCACCCGAGCGCTCGCCGGTGATCCGGACATAACGGCGCTCGGTATCCAACTGGGCTGGCGTGATATCTGCCGGATAACTGTCTTCTGTCATTTGCTGCACCTCAACCTCTGGCACTGGGCCAGTTCGTTTGGTGACATCACGGGCCCTGACGTACAGGGCGGGGAATTTTGATGTCATCTTGTTTTTGTTTATTGCTGTCGGGCCTTGAATGGCCCCGACTCAGGCCATCACACAAAGTGTGCCTTCCACCTTGCAAATGCACCGCTCGTGCCAAGTATTCAAGGCACTGTTTTTTATGGATTTATTACGTACTCCAGGAAGGTGAGCGTTTGTCTTGCCTTACGTTCTCGAACAACTTGCAAGTCTGCCTTACAAATTTGAACAGCCGGATCCGTGCGGAGCGGTTAGGCCAATACTCTACGGTCGAATCAACCCAAAAAGCGGCAACAGGTCTGCCAAACCCGGCATTTTCAGACATAGGAATATTTCGGTGCCTCAACGCAATAGCACCTGTTACAGATTGGAGTGAATCCAAAGAAAAAAGCAGAATGCGGAGGATCAGGAGGAACGGAATATTTAAACGCAAGATGTGCCCAGAAAGCTCCTGTCTGACTTTCGAGCCAACACCCGGGGCCTCTAGCTCTCCGGGGCTTTCTCAGGGCTGTTTTTTTAATCGGTAGGCCAGCTGCCGTCGGGATACGCCAAGCAGCTTCGCTGCGTGGGTAAGATTGCCACCTGCTTTATGAACTGCCATTTCCATCAACATCAGTTCGTGCCGCCCAAGATCAAATCCGTTTTCCAGAAGATTCTCAGCGAGACGCACCTCCTGTTCCGAGGCCTGACTACTGACGATCCCTTCTTGACCTACGGCCACCTCATCATGGGACTCAAGTCCGGAACCGAAGACATGTTCAAACTCTATAAACCCGCCGTTAGGAACCAGGAGAACACCTCGCTCAATCAGGTTTTCAAGCTCACGAACATTTCCTGGCCAGTCATATTCCATAAGACCATGAGCCGCCTTGTCAGAAAGGCCTTTGACCGTCTTGGAGTATACCGGAGCGTATTTCGCGATCATCGCGTCGGCCAACAAAGGAATGTCGGATTTTCGATCTCTTAACGGGGGTATCTTTACCGGGTAAGTCGACAAGCGATAATAAAGATCAGATCGGAACTTGCCCGAAGCGATGGCCTCCTGAAGGTTAACGTTAGTTGCGGCGACAAGTCGTACATCGACTTTGATTGTTTTGTCGTCGCCTAACCGTTCGACTTCTCCAGTCTGGATGGCCCGTAGCAACTTCACTTGAGCGGATGGCGACAGATCGCCAACTTCGTCTAGAAATAAGGTTCCGCCGTCAGCGCGTTCGAACCGGCCTCGGCGTGATTCCTCCGCTCCAGTAAACGCCCCTTTTCGGACCCCGAATAATTCTGATTCGATCAAATCATGGGGAATGGCGGAACAATTAACAGCAACAAAAGGATTTTCAGCCCGGCTACTGTGCTTGTGCAGCCAGTGCGCAAAAACTTCTTTCCCGACACCGGTTTCACCCAGCAGAAGCACATTAATCGGGCTGTCCGCAGCACGTTCCAGAAGGTTGAAGGCGTTCCTGAACGCCTGGGACTCGCCAACAAGATCACCTCTACCGCGCTGGTGGCATAAAGTCTCTCGTAGCGACGACACTTCGTCCTGGAGCTCTCGGATTTCGCGATCGATATTGTCGGGCTTGAACAGCTTGACGTATTCCTGATCTTCCCACTCTTCAGCAGGCTTGCCGACAATCGAACATTTATCATCACCGCAACACAAGCACTGTTCTTCCCGAAAAACAACAAACCGGTTAAAGAACCGTGTTACGTAACCTGATGCGTAACCGGCAAGCGTCCAGCATGCGGCTTCATCGCCTACGCCAAACGCTTGGATGTGAGACTCCGCCTCCCATGAACCCTGCCAATCGACTGCTCCCAAAAAGGATCCGCGCTCCCAGTCGATTTCCGCCTCGGTGATGGTAGCCTTGACCAGCCCCTCAAAGGCATGTAGCTGTGGTCCAATCTGGAACACATCGTACGGTTCGCCAGAGCCGGTAAGCTTCCTAGCTAATTCAGCGTCTCGCTGTCCAGATTCAAACCCCATTCTTAATAGCAGCGCCTTCGCACGCTGTATGCCCAGCGACTGAATCAGTTCTTTTCGCAGGGCACCCAATGCCGACGCATGTAGCAGTAACATGCGATTCTCATCCAGCCAGATGTTGCCTTCTTCAATATTGAACCGAAGGTGGGACCGGAGGTTGAACTGCTCCATGAGTTTTTGCGCTGGCATGGTATCCCCTGGGAACTCAAGCATTCATCCTCGCCACCTTCCCTGTCTCCTCACGGACCCGGCGGGGCTTGTTTTATTCTAATAGTCGACCGACCTCCCTTCAGCCTTTCGAAACAAAGCCAATGTATACTGGCAATTTCAGCTTGTCATCGCTTTCACTCTCGGCACCAACAAAAAGCGGGCAAGAGCGGGCAGCAGTATCAATGCACCCAACATATTCCAGATAAACATAAAGGCCAGTAGGAATCCCATGTCTGCCTGGAACTTGATAGGAGAGAACGCCCAGGTAAGCACCGCCACACCGAGGGTTACACCCGTGAGAATTACCACCTTGCCGGTAAACAGTAGGGCGCCGAAGTAGGCTTCAGACAATGACTCACCTGCTTTGAGCCTTGCCAATGTAACCGAAAGGATATACAAAGCATAATCGACACCAATGCCCACACCTAGGGCTATTACCGGCAACGTAGCGACTTTGATCCCGATATCCATCCATACCATCAGCGCCTGACACAGTGCCGAAGTAATCATCAGGGGAACGACGGCGCAGACCACCGCGCGCCAGGAACGGAAAGTAACAAGTGCCAACAGAATAACCGCAGCGTAGACCAATACCAGCATCTGTAGATTGGCTTTTTCAACCACAATGTTGGTGGCCGCTTCTATTCCCGCATTACCCGCTGCATTGAGAAACTGGATTTTGTCCGTGCTGTAATTCTTCGAGAACGCTTCGGTTACCTCCACCACGCCATTCAGGGTATCGGCCTTATGATCCTTGAGGTATGCGAACACAGTCAGCAAATCGCATTCCTGGTTGAACATCTCCCTCGGGGCCCGGGTAACGATGGCGTTCAGCATGCCCTGAGACTTCGGAATACCCCACCATTTCATGCTGCCCTCGTTCATCCCAACATTAGCGACCTTGGCGAGCCCGGCCAGCGACTGGGTGGATTCAACGCCTGGAAGCTGCTTCAGCTGACGCTCAAGCGCATCGACGACCCTGAGAGTGTCGTAATGAGCACATGCATACTGTTCTGTCTTGACCATAACAACATACACATCACTGCTGGCCGCATAGTTGGTAACCATGAACTTGTTATCAAGGTTGTATTGTGAATTGGCCCGAAATTCCGGCGCTCCCACGCCGGTGTCGCCTATCTTCACCTTGGATCCAACGAACAGCCCCATACCTCCAAGCAACACGAACACCAATATGGTCACCCCGGCCACTCTCCGCTCAGTAAACCTGTCCAAGAACGCCCAGACTGGGTGCTTGGAGTGGTCCTTGTCGTTCAGGTTTGCAAGATCCGCCTGAACGCTCCGTGCCGCGGCATTCGTATTCACACCGGTATAGGAGAGTAGGATCGGCAAAAGAATAAGGTTCGTAAATATAAGTGCAGCTACGCCAATACTCGCGGTAACCGCCAGGTCCTGGATAACCGGGATATCAATAACCATCAGAACCGCGAAGCCAACAGCATCAGATACCAGCGCCGTAAGTCCCGCAATAAACAGGCGCCTGAAGGTATGCCTGGCTGCCACCAGACGGTGCGTGCCACGACCGATGTCTTGCATGATGCCATTCATTTTTTGGGCGCCATGACTCATGCCAATCGCGAACACGAGGAAGGGGACCAGAATGGAGTAGGGATCCAGACCAAAGCCCAAGACACTGAGCAAGCCCAACAGCCACACGACTGCCACCATAGAGCAGCCAACGACCAGAAACGTACTGCGCAAGCATCGGGTATAGAAAAACAGTACCAAAGTGCATATGGCGATCGTCAGGGCGAGAAAGATCAGGACCTGTTTCATGCCGCTGATAAGGTCGCCAGTCACCTTGGCGAAGCCGGTGATATGTATGTTTACTCCTTGTGCCTCGTACCTATCTCTAAACTCCTCTAACTGTTGGCCAAGCTCGTGATAATCGATTGTCTCCCCGGTGACCACATTGGTTTCCTGAAGGGGCACGAAAATAACTGAGGATCGGTAGTCCTCTGCGACCAGCTGTCCAATCTCGCCCGAGCGCTCAACATTCTGGCGGACCTGATCAATACTTTCGGCCGTTCCATTATAAGCAGAAGGTATTACAGGCCCCCCATCAAGCCCCACTTCCGTTACACCAGACCAGCGTACGGCGGGCGCCCACAGATGCTTCATATACGGCCGATCGACGCCGGGGAGGAGAAAGACTTCCTCACTCAGTTTCCGTAGAGTTTCGAGGTAGTCCTTTTCAAAGATCGTTCCCTCTGGCGCCTCAACTGCGATTCGCAAAGAGTTTTCACTACCGGCCAACTCACTGCGGTTTTCCAGATAGTTCACTATGAAGGGATGATTCGTTGGAATCATTTTCTGGAAAGCTGCATTCATAGTGAGGTCGCGGGCTTGAAAGGCCAGAAACACGGTAATTGCCAGACACATTAAAACAACCAGCATCCGGTTATTGAAAAGCAGTCTCTCAACAACAGTGCCAGAGCGAGTGTCAAAATCTTCAAGCCGACAAATGATGTCGGTACTAGCCTTGTCGGCGGGCATATTCATGAGTCTATTTGAGCTCCGTGTTATCAAGTTCCAGACGCTTGAGTCCTCTGGCAGTAGACATCACCAAATCACCGCCAGAACTTAATATCAGATCGGTAATAGCAGCATCCGAGGCTTGAGCCATCTCTCGAAACTGTTCGCTCTCAGGAGATTTGAGAAACAAACGACCTGTCACATCCCCAAGAACGATTCCTTTGGGGGTTACAACTCCGGCACTGAATGATGCCTGGGAGCCTGAAGGAATCCTCGACCAAACTCCCCTGTCACCAATCCACACAGTCCCCCGCAACCCAAAGAGAATGACCTGTCCATTCGCAGAGCTGATACCGCCAAAGAAAGTGCCCTGATAATCAATGGGCAATGCCTCAAATCCGTCAGATCCACTAACGGAACCGGAAGTCAGCCCTCGCTCCCCAACGATGAAGGATTTGTTTCCCGGAGCAGTTACGTATTGATAGAGGTGATAGGAGTTCGGGTTAGCTGTTTCCGAAAACGCAGATTCCCAGGTTTGGCCGGCATCTCTGCTGTGGAGAGCAATGCCATAAGCTCCCAGCAGCCAACCCTCTCGCCCCGTTTCCGAAAAATGGACATCCAGAATCGGCTCGTCTCCAGTCAAATAGCTGGCGTTTCGCTTCAAAGCAGTGATTCCGGGCTCCGTCTCTGGCAACGTCTGAAGCGCCTTCTGGATGGTCGCCGCAACCTCCTGGCCAGTCATTGTTTTTTCCCATTGCTGTCCAGCAGTGTCCGTGCGCAACACCACGCCCGAGTGACCCACGGCCCAGCCTTCTGTATCAGAAACGAACTCTACATCCGTTAGTGTCACGCTTACCGGAACACGTTGGGCCTGATTCCAGCTTTGCCCGTTGTCATCAGACAGCAGGACGATGCCCTGCTCTCCGACAGAGACCAATCTGTCTCCTGCTCTGGCAACAGCCAGCTGAACAGAGTGCTCAGCATTTTTGACGTGAATCGCAGGCATTTCTGTCAGATCAGGTAATACCTCTTTGATATCCTGTGCTGAGAGATGAAGAGGAGCGCCCGCCAGCAACAGTGCTGCCAACACCGATAACCGGGCACGCGCAATCAGTGAACTTATTGTCTTCATTGTTATTTCACCTGATATCAACTACAGACAATACGCAGCATTGATTCAGGCGCCCAAATGCGGGCGCCTGCATCGTTGACTCAGCGCATGGCTTCAGCGGCAACGGCGTCGCCCGTAAAGTGGGTTTCGGGTTTGGTTGGCACAACATCCAGGTACTCTTCCTGCAATGCCTGAATAATGCTCAGAGTGTTTGCTTGGAGGTTAAATACCAGTGTTGTTTTAAGCATCGTGGCCGGCACCGTTGGAACGACGAAAGGTGTTGTCATCGACGCTCGCCAGAGGTTGCCCTCAGAGTCGTAACCATCAACCAATGAAATCAGCCAAGTGTCCTCATCAAGAAAGTAAGTTCTCTTGGGAACGGCATGGCGCATACCTTCACGAACAGTGGCCTCGACTTCCCAGACACGATGACGCTCCCAGCGGACCTCCTCCGGATTGGCGTGATAATCCAGATACGCCTCCTCAAGACTCGCGCCAATGAAACCATTGTTGTTGTATGGGATAAGCATTTCTTGCTTACCTACAAGCTTCCAATCAAAGCGATCAAGCGCGCCAAAGAGACCCTGGACTTCATCGAAATAGTTAGCCCCTGAAGAAACGAAGTCTGGCGTATCGTAGGAAACGGTTGGTGCCTGCCGAACCCGCCGCTGTCCAACCAAGTATTGCCAGGCCTGCCTGGACTGGTCCTGATCAATGCTGTCCCGGATCACCAAAGATTCGCCCGCTTTAAAAGGGGGCGCCAGTGTGTTGAAACGGAACATGGCGTATTCACCACTCCAGCTTTCCGGTGTAACGCCCTCATAGAACTGCGGATACTGAAAGGAGATCTCATTCCGGGTTGCCAAGGTGTGAGAGCCATCGGAGTTGCCGACGATGTTCCTGAAGGTGTACTCGATCGATGGCGCCTCTGTCCTCAACAAGAAGTTCCACATGACTTCAACGCCGCGTTGCGGGATTGGAAAGGGGGTTCCGCCAGCACAACCTTCCAGGGAATAGCCTTCATCAACCGTTTCACAACGTGTTGCATTGGCGTAGGCGTTTTCATAAACCGACTGTGGATGGGCTCCAGTACGATGAGTCGGATAAACATTCAGATAAAAGGTATCCGGATACTTGTCCAGCAGTGCTTTAACGCCTTCGGAAAGCAAATGTTCGTACTCGGCCAAGTTTGATCTGGTGACTTTATAAAGCGGCTTCTCATCCTCAAAAATTTCTGCAGGAATATCGCCCATGTGACGCCCGGTAAGCGGTTCTGTGATACCCCCTGTCCATTCGGGAATACTTCCATCTTCATTGCCCGCACGCTCTGCTCCGACTGGAGTTAGCTCATTCTTGAGACTCTCCGCCTTTTCCGCAGAGACTGCCGAATATGCGCTTGTAGCACCTAACGCCAGGGTTGCTGCAATGACTTTTACAATGTTGTTTTTTTTCATGACAAGCTCCTCGTTACACCTGCGCGTAACTGATCATCAGAATGTGCGTTGAACAGAGAGAGAGATGAAATCTCGATCACCGTTAAAGTTCTCGTAGGAAAGCTCCGGCACAGCTGTGTCGTATTTGATAATCGAGCCAGCTGCTCCGTAGTAATGGGTGTAGCTCAGCCCGGCCTGCCAGGTTCTCTGGTAATCGGCCGTAATACCAAAGCTCAGGTTTCCACCGCGCTCAGACGGAAAGAGCGCACCGTTGACTGATGAACGGCCATCAACTCCATAGCTGGCACCAATGGGCGTTTTCAGATCTAGCCCAGGGGCAACTTGGAAGTACTCTGGGGTAAAAAGGAACTGGATAGCGGTCGCATCACGGGTGGCGCTGGGATCCAGCTGATCAGGGTTTTCTGAAATACTCAGCCGACGGTTGAACGCCATTTCGGCCAACAAAGAAGCACCATCCCAGAGCGCACTCTCGTTAAAAACATTGATCATCGAGAGATTGGCATGGAAGGTTTTACCAACCGGATAGGCAGGATTGTCACTATTATCCGCAGTCGTATTGCCCGGCAAAATTACGGTGTTTCCCGATGCAACCAATGGCATATCGTCACGAAATGAAACTTCTGCCGCGACGTTTGCCTCGCCAATAAGCGTGCTCACGCTGGCGCCTACCATTTTAATATCCTCCGCATAGGTGAGGAGGTAATCGCCAATACTACCCGGTTGGACGTTCACGCCAGGTCGAACATAGAACTGAGGCATCTTGTCGTGATATTGAGCCGCGTAGAAGCCGAGGTCGTAGTCGCCCACTTTTACTTTGATCTGGGCACCAAACTGGCCACTGTCGCTGGCCTCCTGATCACTCCCTCGAAATACTGATTGTCCGGGGCCTAGAATGATTGTCTCGCCACCTTCACCCGCAAAGTCGGCGAAACTGAAGTAGCTCCCGGAAGCCGGCAACCGGGTTTTTCGCCACTCAAACTGGTAATAAGCGCCTACAGAGACTTCAGGGCTTAGCTGTAGCTGGGCGGAGAACTGGTTTATTGGTCGCAGAATTTCCTGGAACCGGGAGTTAGGTACAGACAATGCTTTAACCAGATCCAACGAGGTCTGCCCGGCAGCCACGCCGTTAGATCCAAAGAACAGGCTTTCTCCGTAGAGCTGAGTAAACCGGCCAGCCTTAACGTTCAGACTTTTCCGACCGAGATAGAAGTTACCAAAAGCAAATGCATCGAGAAGCTCTGCGTCCCGCCCGTGAAGTTCTTCTGTCTCATCGGTGAACTCATCGGTATCCACGGATCGTGGGTTATAGAGGGCGCCGCCTAAAGCTCCTGGATTATCGTGTTCGGTGTTGTAAACGGAGTCATACCAAGCCGCGCCACTCAGTCGGAAACCATAACGACGCTTGTAGTTAAAGTTGAACTCTGACAGCAGGTCCAGTCGGTTTGATATCAAACCTTTATCGAAATTCAGATCGCCATCGTTGGTGTTCGCCTGAACGCCAATGCTGTTGTCAGCGACGTTTGGATCCTGATCTTCCACTCGCCAGGCGGCACTGTATTTGAGCGTATTATTCCAGCTCATACGTATGTCGCGATTACCACTGTCGATTGTCATCGCTTCTACGGGCCCACATAGCGCGATTAGTGCAATGGCAAACGATGGCCCTAGGCTGCGCGGGGCTCGGTGTGTTGTGCCAGTTGGCTGAAGGTTGTTTTTATCGACCATTTCATTCTCCTCGTATAAAGAGGTTTTGTTTTTGTGGTGTGACAGTCCTGAAAAAGCTGCCTCTATCTCCAAAGTTAATCGCCCATTAAATTACCTTCCAATACTATCAAATAGCCTTTTCCATACCTTTATAGTATGAGCTAGCCGAGCCATTCGCTTACCCTGAAAACCGGTATGGCAGATCGTTACAGGAAGAGTCAGGTACTGGACAACAGGGCTTCGCAAGCCTCTTCTACGGTTTGATAGGCAGGCCGAACACGAAGGGCCCCACCTCGCGCACGCGGGCAAACTCGCCCGCCTCCACACCGGCGAAAACCTCGTTTCGAATGCGTCGGTAATCGAACAAGGCAGCACGCAGAGCCTCGATAGCAACCACGGCAAAACCACGCCCAGCCTCACCAGCTCGGGCGGCTTCAATCGTTGCGTTCATGGCCAAAAGGTTGGTCTGAGTTGAAATCGTCTCAATAAGGGTCACGATACCACCAATGTGACTGAGTTGCTCCTGAACCTCCTGAAACTGCCGTTCTGATCTTTCAGCCGATGCCTTGAGGTGGGTGACCCGGTCCCGAACCTGAAGGACTTTTTGCTCGCCGCTTTCGGCGTTGGCACACACCCGGGACATCGCCCCGACACTGCCTTCCGCCAATTCGGCGATCCGCTGGATCTGTTCAGCAATTACTTCAAACGCGGCAATGTCTTTCTGAGCCCGCCAGGACTGACGATGACTGTGACCTACCACAGTAGTGAATCCCGATACGAGGGTTCCAGTGGACACAGTCAATTCCCGGGACAGCGTGTGAATGGCCCCGGCCGAACGGATTTTATCCTGAAGGATTTCCGCCAACTGGCTGACCATGTCTGGCAATGCCTGACCTTTCCCCGAATCTCCGGCAGCGAAATGCGCCAACAAATCATTCACCAGAGCCCGGGACTCTCGTTCCCGACGGTAGGCCCGAAAAGCTAGCAAAGAGACCGCGATTGTCACAGCGGACAGCACCAACGTTGACATACCCAATTCTCTATTCCGATTGCAGACTAGAATGGAAACCCTTAACGCTCTCGATTGCACCGGTCACGCAATCCAAGTCCTGGCTTTCCGTACCGCCGGAAACACCGATGCCACCGACCAGGGATCCCTCCCAGTACAACGGCAATCCGCCCCTAATCAGTGTGAAATCAGCACTGCGCCGTAGGCCATCCCGCACACGGGCAGCCTCCTCAGACAAAACCATTTCGACAGTCTCAGGATCAATACCCAGACCTGCGGCACATCGGGCCTTGCGCTGGGAAAGCTCGGAGGACACCAGAAAGGCTCCAGGCATACGGAGAAATCCCAGCAAAAGCCCCGACGAGTCATACACCGATACGGCAGCTTGAAAGCCCAATTGATCGGCTTGTGCAATAGCCGCATTAAGTAGGTCGATCACTGCGGTTTCAGTAAGTTTCAGGTGCGGCTGAACAAAAGAGTTTTGGATTGTTTGGTTCATGGCAGTACCTCTGGGCACAACAAAAAACGCCATCCTTGGCAAAACAGGACCTCCCGGGCCTGTTGTGGGGGACATCAACGTTTAGGTTGATTCTTTCTCGCCTCAATTTCTTTCTTGCGGAGATCGCTGGCGAACTGCCCGCCAATACACCAATCCTCTGGTTGGACGCGAATACAATGCCCCCTTACTTTTTGGGCATCGACATTAAAAACCGATGCGACTAGGTCACAGAAACTCCGTGCAATCTGCTGCCGCTGCTCCAACGAGCGCCCCTCTAGCACAATGAACTCGAAGAAAAAGGACGCAGGCCCGGGCACCGTTCCTTCAATGGCAACGGATTCAGAATCAATCGGGAAGAAATACACACGAACACGATCTTTCGGGCATTCAAGGATGTGGGCGTAAAGGTCCGAAGCCCTATCAAGAAACGTTTTGACTACCTCCGTTTCCAAAGCACAACCCGATGAATAAAACTTGGCAACTGGCATGATATCCCCCTATGGAAGACCGTGGCGGCGACCGGCGTCCAGCATCAAGGTCGACCCGGTCATGGCACTGGCTTCATCTTGAAGCAACATCGAGACCCCCCAAGCGACCTGCTCAGGAGTGGTGAATGCAGCGATGGAAGATTCTGAGCGCATGCGCTCCAGGACCTCATCCGTGGTGATTCCATCTCGCTCTGCACGGGCCGCAGCAACGTTCCGCAGTCGTTCCGTTTCAGCAGGCCCCGGAGCGATTGTATGGGCGGTAATGCCCCGTTCTCCGTAACCCAAGCTCAACTGACGAACCACATTGAAAAGCGCGGCATTGGCGACACCTGCAGATGCGGCATAGGCTGTAGGTTCCAGGCCGTAATGTCCGGCGATGGCAATGATGCGACTCCCTTCCAACATTCGGTCCTCCGACGCCCGAACCACGCGCAAAAGCCCCCCAACCTTGATGTTTACCGCCTCGATCAAAATCCCTATGTCCGCTTGCGTAATACCTCCAGCGACACCGACCCCAGGGCCGTGAACAACAGCCTTAACAGGACCTACAAGGGCTCCACGAATCTCCTTAATTGAGCTATCAGAACTGACATCTGCGGCACATGTACGCAGTCCAGGAAACTTCTCTGCCAACGAAGCAAGAGCATACGCGTCGCGGGCGACCGCCAACACATCTAATCCTTTGGCCAGAAGACTCCCAGCGATGATTTGCCCAAATGCGCCCGTCGCGCCGACGATGATAATGGTGGGTCCTGTCGAGGTTTGCCGCGGCATATAGCTCCCGTTTTCTTTTTGTCAGGGAATAGAAAACTACTCTGGAACAATTTGTTCCCAATTGACTTGAGTCTAGAAACGCCACAACATACCGTCTAATACCATTTAGAAGGCTTTGTGATACCTTTTAAATATAATCTAGGGGAGGGTGTATCAGTATGGACCTGAGAAAACTGCGATATTTCTTAGCGGTTGCTGAAGAACGGAATCTCGGACGCGCCGCGGCTCAGTTACATATCTCCCAACCGCCACTGACCAGGCAGATCCATCAACTGGAAGAAGAGCTTGACGTTCAACTGTTCAACCGCACTCCAAAAGGCATGGAGCTAACCGAAGCTGGTGAACTACTCGCCCAAGAGGCCCGCAATATCTTTTCACTGGTGCAGCAGGCCTCAGAGAAAACCCAACGAGCAAGCCAAGGGCGTCTCGGTCGGCTTGACGTAGCGGTTTTCGGTTCCGGCGTTCTAGATACTATTCCCCGGATTCTCCTGCAATTCAAACAGGACTATCCCGAGGTAAAAGTGGTTCTGCACACGATGGAAAAGGAAGAGCAAATCCAGGCCCTGAGGCAGCACCGAATTACTCTCGGATTCAACCGGATGCTTAAACCGCTGCCCGATATAACAACAGAATTGGTAAATCAGGAGCGACTTCTGCTAGCTGTAAATGCCAATAGTCCCTTGGCTACTCAACCAGTTATCAGATTCCGAGATTTGGCAGATCATCCGATGGTGCTTTTCTCATCCAGCGGCCGCCCTAACCTGGTAGATAAAGTCATGTCCCTTTGTTATGCGGCTGGCTTTACCCCAGAAATAACGCAGGAGGTTGGTGATGTAGTAACAGGCGTCGCTTTGGTCGCAAGTGGCTTCGGAGTGTGCTTAGTGTCCCAATCGGGTTCGACTCTTTCGCTTCCCGGCGTCGTCTATCGAGAGATTTCAGATCTCCCTAAGGAGGCCACCATCGACCTGTCCTGTGTATACCGAAAGGATGATAATTCGAGGCTTCTTAACTCGTTTATCACTACGCTGAGAAGGTTCAAGGTAGAAGGTTAAAGGAAGAAACATCGAGATTCCTATCGCCCTCAGTAGTGGCAAGCCCCCGATATCCTAGACACCTGACAGCTTTGTGAAATACTGCTTTTCGAAGTCCACGGGGGACAGCCCACCGTTATTTCCGTGCCGGCGAACCGGGTTATAGAACATCTCAATGTAATCGAAGATATCCTGCCGGGCTGTTTCCCGATCCTTGTATATTTTCCGTTTCACTCGTTCACTCTTGAGCAACGAGAAGAAGCTTTCGGCAACCGCATTGTCGTGACAGTTTCCGCGACGGCTCATGCTGGGTTTCAATTGGTGGTCTTTCAGGAAGTCTCTCCATTCACGGCTGGTGTACTGCGAGCCTTGGTCTGAGTGAATCAGGACCTCCTGTTTCGGTCTGCGCCTCCAGGAAGCCATCAGCAAGGCGTCCATAATCAGGTCCGTCGACATCCGTGGCTTCATAGACCAGCCCACAATTTGCCGGGAGAACAGGTCCAGAACTGTGGCGAGATACAAGAAGCCCTCGTGAGTCCGAATGTAGGTAATATCAGTCACCCATCGCTCGTTTGGCTTCTGAGCCTCAAAATCGCGATCCAGATGATTGGGCGCGACATGAGCGGGCTCTCCGCCGTAATAGCCTTTGTGACGTTTGTAGCCGCGCTGAGCACGAATACCTTCCGTCTTCATCAATCGGTACACCCGATTTTTGCTGCATCTCTCGCCGAGGTCTTTGAGATCCAGGGTGATATTTCGGTAACCGTAAACGCCACCACTTTCGAGCCAGGCCTGCTTAATCAATCCCACCAAGCGACGGTTGGCCTTGGCGCGAGGGCTTTCCGGTTCATGCAGCCAGGCATAAAAACCACTGAAGTGGACTCCCAGCACTCGGCACATCACACGGACTTGAAATTCACTCTGGTGAGCCCTGATGAAGCGATACTTTACTTGGACTCTTTGGCAAAGAACGCTGCGGTAGATTCAACCGGTCAGTGCAACATAATGCACGTTGGTGTTCACCGGAGCTTTCAGGATGCAGCAGTATGTTTCAAAAGTCAGAGGGCTAACTCCACAGCAGAAGCAGGAGCTATGGGATAGGTGGAAAAAAGGCCAGTCGCTCAGTGAGATTGGGAGGGCCCTGGGAAAACATGCAGGGTCGATCACTGGAATGCTTGCGATCCACGGAGGTATTGCACCATCTGGACGGTCGAGATCCGCCAGGGTGCTCAGCACTGCCGAGCGAGAGGAGATCTCACGAGGCCTCTCAGCTGGCCTGAGTTTGAGCCAAATTGCTGAGCTGATCGAACGGTCCACATCAACCGTCAGTCGCGAGGTGCATCGTAACGGTGGGAGAAGCGAGTACCGAGCGAACCTGGCAGATCAGCGTGCCTGGGCTCAGTCAAAGAGACCTAAGAAATGCTCGCTTGCACTGAATGAGGCACTTCGGATTGCCGTCGCCACAAAGCTCCGTCTTGACTGGTCTCCGGAACAAGTAGCAGGCTGGTTAAAGCGTCAGTTCCCGGATGATAGGTCGATGCATGTGTCCCACGAAACGATTTACCGGAGTCTTTTTATTCAGGCCAGAGGTGTTCTGAAGAAAGAGCTTGTTAAGCATCTTCGCTCAAGACGCGGTATGCGCAGGTCACGGCACAGAAGCTCTGAAGAGGAGGAATCTCGCACCAGCATCTCGGATGCAGTATCTATCCGTGCCCGACCAAAAGACGTTGAAGACAGGGCCATACCAGGCCATTGGGAAGGCGACCTGATATCCGGTTCCAAGAACTCGCACATTGCAACGCTTGTCGAACGGCAGTCTCGTTTTACCATGCTGGTACACGTTGCAGGCAAAGACACGGCGAGCGTTGTTTCGGCACTTTGTCGAGAGGTTGGCCGCCTCCCAGAGGAACTTAAGAAAAGCCTGACCTGGGACCGAGGGGGTGAGCTGGGTAACCACAAGGCATTTACGTTGGCAACCGACATGCAGGTATATTTCTGTGACCCACAGAGCCCATGGCAACGAGGTAGCAACGAAAACACAAATCGGCTATTGCGCCAGTATTTCCCCAAAAAGACTGATATCTCGGGTTATTCTCAGGAGCAGTTAGATGCGTTTGCGAGGAAACTGAATGAGCGGCCGAGGAAAACACTCGACTACCTGACACCTGCTGAAAAGCTGCAAAGCATATTTGCATTGACCGGTTGAACTCACCGCGGCCTTTTTTAGTATGTCGCGCTCCTCACTGACCCGCCGCAACTCCGCTCTCAGTTTGCGCAGCTCATCCTGCTGCTCACTGATCTGTTGATGTTGACTGCCAGCATCACCGTACAGCTTGATCCATTTGTGCAGACTGGCCGAGGTAATCCCCAGCCTCCGACACACATCGGTCACTTTGTAGCCACGCTCCGTGACCTGTTTGACCGCCTCAATCTTGAATTCCTCGGAGTAACGCTTTCCGCTCATTGCCAACACCTGTAGATTTGCGTTTAGTGTAACGCTATCAGGCGTCTACTGTATCGGGGGCTTGCCAATGAGAGCTCGTTGGGTACAGGAACTGGTCCAGAATCCTCATCATTGCATGGCGTCGGATATGGGCGGGCAATGCCTTTTCGGCGTCATCTACTATTGGAAAACGAGCCAGCATCCTTGCTGTAGCCTGCGGCGAGTTAATGGGTGGCAGGGCATTAATCAGAGGCTGCCATTCGTATTCCCGGATTTCTGCTTCCCGATACTGTGCCATTGGCAGTTTAATCATCATCGTCCTCCAGGAAGGCATCCATATCCGGATAATCGATATTGTCGCTTGATTCGGTTTTGTCAGAACGGAACGGCACTACATCAGCTGGACGGGCCTGCTGCGGTTTTTTGTTGGATTTGATTCCGCTGCGGTTTCGCTCCAACTCTTTTTCTTTGACGCGGTTCTGTCCTATCCCTCGAAGTCGCTCAGTATCCGTAACAGATGGTTTGCTGGCTTCTTGCCGCTTCTTCGCAGTGGCAACAATGTTCTCAATGGCGGCTAGGGAATCCGGTTTCTGATAATCCTCGTCTTGCTTGGCGGTGGCTTTGGTTCGATTCATCTCTTTCAGTATTCCTGCGGCCTCAACGAAACTCATACCTTTGTATCGACGGCTTCGGTCCGAAAGCTCACATACCCAGTAGTTTTCGAATGAGGAGTCAGGCCTAAGGTAAACAGTATCGGTGCGTCGCGGGTCAAACGCGATTTCCACTTTTGAAGGGCGGCTTTGGCGGATGCGATCGAACCAGCCTTGGGCTAGCGCCTCCTGACACGTGTAAACAAGCCCTTTGAAGGTGATGCCTACCTGTGACACTGTTCCACTCTCATAGGGAAGGAGATTGATGCGAGTCAGATCTTCGTCACAGGAGCGAAGCTTCCCGGTACGGTTTTGAATTCCCCAGTTCCATAGTTCCCGAGGCACCGCTGGCAAATCTGTGGGCATGTCAGGCGCAAAATCATAACCTTCAACGACGTGCTGGGTGTTGTAGAAAAGGACCAGATTGATCAACATTTGTGTGAATTCCAAAAGATTCAGGTCTGCATCCAGCTCATAGCGCTTGCCAGCACGTTTTTTTCCATTTACCGGCTCGACCACTCCGCCGACATAAGGTCGGAACTTACTCTGAATGGTGCCGAAAAATCGCTCGCAGATGGCTTTGTCATCACCCCGGTAGGCTCGTGAGTTACTTAGCTGGATACCAAACCTGTTAACCAGAACATCGGCTTGTTTGTACAAGAGTTCGCCCCGGTCAGCCATGATTCCAGCGGGAACCCCCATACTGGGCCAGTCTTCTCCCCCAATATTGATTTCGTATTCGCGACAATAGGCTACTTTGTCACTGAAGGCGTTACCTAGGGCCATCATCGCAGCCACCCACGACGGGCTTTCCAGGCCTACATACATGCCTACCACCATTCGGCTAAACACGTCTTTGACGAAGTACAACACAGGGCGACCAATGATTACGTTTGGGTCTTTCTCTGCTACCAGATAAAGGTCTGCAATGGTTGCGTCTATTTCATACCGTGCCCCTGGGCCGAAGTTCAGATTGGCCGAGGTGCTGGTCAGCGCCCTTTTATCTTTCTGATAGATACGGCTTGGAGTCCGCCTCCTTACCACCTCGTTCTTGCGATAATTGGTTTCATAGAAGTATCTGAACTGCCTCATGGTGGGCAGGCTTTTTTCAGTTGCAGAGGGGTATCGAGCTTTGAAGAGCCCCACTGCTTTGTCCCTGGCCGCGGTAAGTGGCACCTTTTCGTTGGTCAGGTAAAAGCCATCAAGCGCCATCCGAAACAGCTCTGCAACTTCCTCCGTTACAGGAACGCCAACTCCTGGTGAAACTGTTCGTTTTGGACCAACCTTGTTTTCCACTTCCCGTCTGGGTTGCCGCATTTGTGGTAGTCGGGCACCAATGCATTCGGTGCCATTCCCCTCTGCCAGTAGCGGCGAAGCTGTCGAATGATGTATTGCCGTGTTGTATCGGTGGATGCCAGGGCCTCTTTGATCAGGCGATTTCGTTCGTTTTTGACGAATAGTGACAGATGGTGGGCCAGCAATGGACTGAGCGTGTCCCAGGCTTCATCACGCCTTTTGGCGCCAACGCTTCCTTCCTTCACACTTGGCAACGGGTAGGGATCCGGAATGGAGGCGTATCCAAGTTCCTGAAACTCTTGTTCCGACACGGGAAAGGGCCAAGCCTTCTCGCTATCGACATCAATCATCATCAAATCACTGAGTTGCTCCAGGACCACGCGGTAGCGTTTGCCAGTCTCAGGGTCTTTGACCACCCGGTTAAGAAGCATGGTTCACCTCGCCGGCGAACGCTGTATCCCTGAGTGTCAGATCACTGAAGGTCCAGCTGTGAAACGCTTTATTTAATGGAGCCCTTATAAACCGGTGTGCAACCGCATGTCGAAGCGCGCCGAGGTGAAACCCCGGGTCCAATCCGTATTGGTCATCAAGCTTTGCGCAAAGCCTTGTGACCTTGGTCTTTGGATGCCTTTTCAATCGGTGTAACAGATCCTGGACTTCTGTGGCTCCCAGTTGCTGGTGGTCAGTTATATCGGGGCTTAGATAGGGCTGGATCCACGGGAGATTCTCCCGCATTCCGTCGGACACCTCCCTCTCAGTGAAAATCTTCCACTCCACCCCACGGGTTTCCCAGTAGGTTTTTTCGATTTGCAGTTTTTCTATAACTCGCGACTTGGAAAGCTCTGCAGAAGATTTCACTGCAATCGCAAGCTGCTGCTTCGACGAGAGGTCAATCAACAGGTCGGTGGAAACCACAGTCAGCGAGCCACGAATCTGGGGGTGCCGAATTCCTAAACGTGTACAGATATCGAGAGTATCGTTTATCGGGAGGGGATATTGCTCTCGTATATCAGTCGTTTGTTCGAACTGATCAAAGACCAGGAAGGCGAAAAGCTCTATACCAGACAGTAGGTGATGAACTCTACCAACCGAAGCACTGCGGATTCGAACACTCTCACCTGAGCTGCTGAGTTCATGAACCTTGATGAACGGCTCGTAGTCTTTACCCGTTCCCCGTCCCCGGGTTTTGAGTAGCTTTTCGTGCTTCGGATCAAGCGGTTTATTGGTATCTGTCATGAAAAAGGCCCCCTGCTGAATTGAGAATAGCAGGGGGCCTACTTTGATCAAACTTTAATGTAAATAATCAAACATTAATGTAATTTGTCAAACTTTAATGTCCTCTGACATCTCCAGGCCTACGTATATGCCCGCTACTCAACCGTCACACTTTTCGCCAGATTACGGGGCTGATCCACGTCAGTGCCTTTCAACACAGCCACGTGATAGGACAGCAACTGCAACGGCACGGTGTAAACGATCGGAGAGGTGATTGGATGCACCGACGGCAATGGCATCACATGGATGCCTTCCTGGGGCCGCACGTCCGCAGCCTGGTCAGCAAACACAAACAGTTCACCACCTCGAGCCCGGACTTCTTCCAGGTTGGATTTCAGCTTTTCCAGGAGCTCGTTGTTAGGCGCAACGGTGACGACCGGCATTTCGCTGTCCACCAGGGCTAGCGGACCGTGCTTGAGTTCACCAGCCGGATAGGCTTCGGCGTGGATGTAGGAAATTTCCTTGAGTTTCAGCGCACCTTCGAGGGCCACCGGGAACATGGCGCCACGGCCCAGGAACAGGCTGTGATTCTTGTCCATGAAGGATTTCGACAATTCGGCGATCTCGCCATCCAGGGCCAGCACCTGATCCACCTGTCCGGGAAGCAGGCGGATTGCTTCAACAATCTCAGCTTCCCGCGACTCTTCCAGGCCATTGTGGCGTGCCAGTGCCAGGGTGAAGATCAGTAACGCGGTTAGCTGGGTGGTGAAAGCCTTGGTGGAGGCGACGCCGATTTCCGGGCCGGCCTGGGTCATGATGACCAGGTCGGATTCACGGACCAGGGAACTGCCGGGCACGTTGCAGATTGCCATGGCGGCGCGGAAGCCGGCCTTTTTTGCCTGGCGCAGGGCGGCCAGGGTATCGGCGGTTTCGCCGGACTGGGAGATACACAGGAACAGGGTATCCGGTTGAATCACATGTTTGCGGTAGCGGAACTCGGAAGCTACTTCCACGGAGCAGGGCACGCCTGCCAGGTCCTCGATCCAGTAGCGCGCCACCATACCGGCATGATAACTGGTGCCACAAGCAATGATCTGAACATGGCGGACGTTTTCCAGCAGGTTGCCGGCCTGGGTTCCAAGAGCCTGTTCCAGCACACGGGTGTTGGTCACCCGGCCTTCTGTCGTTGCACGGATAACCCTCGGCTGCTCATGGATTTCCTTGAGCATGAAGTGGCGGTACTCGCCTTTTTCAGCGGCATCCTGGCTGTGTTCAAAACGGGTGACTGCGCGTTCAACCGGCTGCTTGTTGCGATCATGGATCTCGATGCGGTCGCGGCGGATGTCGGCAATGTCCCCTTCCTCGAGGAACATGAAACGATCCGTGACTGGCAGCAATGCGAGCTGGTCGGAGGCAATAAAATTCTCGCCAATCCCGACACCGACTACCAACGGACTGCCCTCGCGGCAAACGACCATGTGGTCAGGCTCGTCAGCATGGATCACCGCCAGGGCAAAGGCACCGCGCAAGCGCTGAATTGCACTGCTTACCGCTTCATAGAGGCTGTTGCTGAGGCGGAATTGCTTTTCGATGAGGTGCGCAACGACTTCGGTATCGGTCTGGGAGGTGAACTCGAACCCATCGGCTCTCAGCTCTTCCCGCAGCTCCTGATAATTCTCGATGATGCCGTTGTGAACAATGGCCAGTCGCTCACCGGACATGTGCGGGTGCGCATTAATCTGGGAGGGCTCACCATGGGTGGCCCAGCGGGTATGGGCAATACCGGCGGCCCCTTCAAGCCCATTACCAGTGATGGCATCAGCCAGGGCAGCTACCTTGCCCACTTCGCGGGCCCGATTAATGGCTTGCTTGCCGTCAATCACGGCCATGCCGGCGGAGTCGTAGCCCCGATACTCCAGTCGGCGCAGGCCTTCGAGAAGAATTCCCTGAACATCCCTTTCTGATACCGCACCTACAATGCCACACATGTCGCTGTCACCTGTCCGTTATAAATCGTTTAAATCACTTTTTCGTCGGCCGTTCCCAGCCAGAGATATTGCGTTGCCGGGCCCGGGCAACCGCCAGTTCGCTTTCCGCCACATCCCGGGTGATAGTGGAGCCGGCGCCAATGGTGGACTCTGCGGCAACGCTGACTGGTGCCACTAGCGAAGTGTTGGAACCCACAAAAACATTGTCACCAATAACAGTTCTCGACTTATTCACACCATCATAATTACAGGTGATGGTTCCTGCACCCACATTTACGTTACGGCCAAGTGAGGCATCGCCAACATAACTGAGGTGATTGATCTTGCTGCCCTCGCCCACATCGGTTTTTTTGGTTTCAACAAAGTTACCCACCTTGGTGTTGGCCGCCAGCCGCGTACCCGGCCTGATACGGGCAAAGGGCCCGATATTGGCTCCTGCACCGATCTCCGCACCGTCAATCACGGAGTGCGCTTCGATGTTTGCGCCGGCCGCGATACGGCTGTCCCGAATCACGCAACCCGGCCCCACGCTGACGCCGTCGGCCAGGGAGACCTTGCCTTCAAACACCACATTAACATCGATCAGGACATCCTGGCCCACGGATAATTCACCGCGTACATCAAGTCGGGCGGGATCGGCCAGGGTTGCGCCCTCGGTCATTAACCGGTCCGCTTCCTGACGCTGCACCCAACGCTCAAGCTCGGCAAGTTGAAGGCGGTTGTTAACACCCTGTACTTCGTACTTCGTGCCGGGTTGGGCAACGGCGATATCCACACCGCGCTCAGCGGCCATGGCAATGATGTCCGTAAGATAATACTCGCCTTGGGCGTTACGGTTGGAGAGCTGCGGCAACCAGCCCTTCAGGTGGCGCGCCGAGACCGCCAGAATCCCGGTATTCACCTCGCGGATCTGCCGCTGGACCTCGGTGGCGTCCTTCTGTTCGACAATGGCACACACCTTGCCATTGTCATCCCTCAGGATGCGCCCGTAACCGTCCGGCGTTTCCAGGTTCACGGTTAGTAACGCGAGTGAATGGTCACTTACTTGAGAGACCAGTGCCTGAAGTGTTTCGACTCTGGTTAATGGCACGTCGCCATAAAGGATCAATACCCGAGCCTCATCCGGCAAAGCCGGCAGAGCCTGGGCAACCGCATGGCCTGTACCCAGTTGCTCTTCCTGCAATGCCCAGATGAGATCCTCGGCCGGGGTAATCTGCCGGACCTGTTCCGCACCATGACCAATAACGCCGTGGATACCAGATGCGCCCAACTGGCGGGCAGTATCAATAACGTGATGGAGCATGGGCTTGCCAGCCACTCGATGGAGAACCTTCGGTAGCGACGATTTCATTCTCGAACCCTGGCCGGCAGCCAGAATTACAACGTGAAGGGGAGTCATACGATTACCACGCTCCGGGTCGGTGGTCAGTTTCAGTGCCTGGATACAAAAAAACCGCACCCTTGGTTGCCCGACAACGTTTCGTTGTTCCCGGGCCACTCAGGATGCGGTTTCGGTGATCGGCAGTCCCGAACAGAAATGCTTAACGCATCTTGTTGCGCAGCTGCTGAATGGTTCGAAGCTGGGCAACAGCTTCGGCCAATTCGGCGGCGGCACGGGAATACTCAAATTCACCACTTTGGTTGGCGAGTGCCTTCTCAGCTTCACGCTGAGCCTCGATCGCCGCTGCTTCGTCCACATCCTTGGCACGGACGGCAGTGTCCGCGAGCAGCGTCACCAGATTCGGCTGAATTTCCAGATAACCACCAGACACGTAGAGGATTTCTTCCTCTCCGCCCTGCTTGATTATCCGGATGGGGCCCGGTTTCAGCTGAGTCAGCAGAGGCGTATGACCCGGGGCAATACCCAGGTCACCTTCTGAGCCCGCTGCGATCAGCATTTCAACCAATCCGGAATAGATCTTTGTTTCGGCACTTACCACGTCACAATGCACGGTCATACCCATGTTGTTGCCTCTTTGATCGATCCGGAAACAAGCGCATAAGGCTTAGATTACTTCTTCGCCTTGCTCTTCATTTCCTTCGCTTTCTCGACCGCTTCCTCGATGGTACCAACCATGTAGAATGCTTGCTCGGGCATATCATCATAGTCGCCGTTGAGAATGCCTTTAAAGCTGCTGATGGTTTCCTTCAAGGAAACATACTTACCGGGCGAGCCGGTGAAGACTTCAGCAACGTGGAACGGCTGGGACAGAAAACGTTCGATCTTACGGGCCCGGGCAACGGTGAGCTTGTCTTCTTCCGACAGCTCGTCCATACCCAGAATCGCGATGATGTCTTTCAGTTCCTTGTAGCGCTGCAGGTTAGTCTGCACGCCACGAGCCACTTCGTAGTGCTCGTTACCAATCACCAGCGGGTCCAGCTGACGTGAAGTGGAGTCGAGCGGGTCGATCGCCGGGTAAATACCCTTGGAAGCGATGTCACGGCTCAGTACCACAGTCGCGTCAAGGTGGGAGAAGGTGGTCGCTGGCGACGGGTCCGTCAAGTCATCCGCTGGCACGTATACGGCCTGGATGGACGTGATGGAACCTGTCTTGGTGGAGGTAATTCGCTCCTGCAGTTCACCCATCTCCTGAGCCAGTGTCGGCTGGTAACCCACCGCGGACGGCATACGGCCCAGCAGTGCGGATACTTCGGTACCGGCCAGCGTGTAACGGTAGATGTTGTCGACGAACAGCAGTACGTCACGACCTTCGTCACGGAACTTCTCAGCCATGGTGAGACCGGTCAGGGCCACACGCAGACGGTTTCCGGGAGGCTCGTTCATCTGGCCGTAGACCATCGCTACCTTATCAAGGACGTTGGAGTCCTTCATTTCGTAGTAGAAGTCGTTACCTTCACGAGTCCGCTCACCAACACCGGCGAATACGGAGAGACCGGAGTGCTCTTTCGCGATGTTGTTGATCAGCTCCATCATGTTGACGGTCTTACCAACACCGGCACCACCGAAAAGGCCAACCTTACCACCCTTGGCGAACGGGCAGATCAGGTCGATAACCTTGATGCCGGTTTCCAGCAGGTCGGCAGAGGCAGACTGATCTGCGTATCCCGGTGCCTTACGGTGAATCGCCCAACGCTCTTCTTCGCCGATTTCGCCGGCTTCGTCGATGGGACGACCCAGAACATCCATGATACGGCCCAGGGTCTGGGTGCCAACCGGTACGGAAATGGCCTTACCGGTGTTATCTGCTTTCAGGCCTCGCTTCAGGCCTTCAGTGCTGCCCATGGCGATGGTACGAACAATGCCGTCACCCAGCTGCTGCTGGACTTCCAGAGTTGTATCGCCACCTTCAAGCAGCAGTGCGTCATATACGTTGGGTACGGAGTCACGTGGAAATTCCACGTCGATAACCGCGCCAATGATCTGAACGATGTGTCCGCTACTCATGCTCGGTTCCTCGTTATCTAGATAGTCAATAAAACCAGTTGGATTGTTGGCGGATCAGACCGAAGCCGCACCGCTGACAATCTCCGAAATCTCTTGGGTGATGGCTGCCTGACGCGCCTTGTTGTAAGCCAGCTGAAGCTCGTCGATGATGCCACCGGCGTTGTCAGTTGCACTCTTCATGGCGATCATTCGGGCGGCCTGTTCACATGCCAGATTTTCTACCACACCCTGGTACACCTGGGATTCAATGTAACGTGGCAGAAGGCCATCGAGGATCTGCCTGGCATCGGGCTCGTAGAGATAATCCCACTGGTTCTTGATCTCTTCCTCGTCTTCCCCCGGAGGCAGCGGCAGAATCTGCTCCACCTGCGGGGTCTGGGTCATGGTGTTTTCGAACTCGTTGCTGACCAGGTAAAGACGGTCGATCTTGCCTTCCGAGAACGCGTCCAGCATGACTTTGACGTTGCCGATGAGTTTTTCGGAGCTCGGGCTGTCCCCCAGATGGGTCAGAGCCGCAACGACGTTGCCGCCGTAGCTCTTGAAGAAAGAAGCACCTTTCTGCCCGATGGCGCACAGATCAGCCTCTACTCCTTTCTCCTTCCACGCTCGCATGTCACGGACAAGCGCTTTGAACAGGTTGATGTTCAGACCACCACACAGGCCACGATCCGTAGACACCACCACATAGCCCACGCGCTTGACTTCACGCTCGACCATGAACGGGTGCTTGTACTGAACGTTCGCCTTGGCAATATGCCCAATAACCTGGCGCATCTTTTCCGCATAAGGGCGCGTTGCCTTCATGCGTTCCTGAGCCTTGCGCATCTTGCTCGCCGCGACCATTTCCATGGCGCTGGTGATCTTCTGCGTGCTCTTGATGCTGGATATCTGGTTACGTATTTCTTTTCCGGCGGCCATAACTCACTGCCCTCTCAAGTTAGACACTCATTGCTCGAAAATCGGCCCGCAACGCATTGCAGGCCCATTCGTTACCAGCTCTGAGTGGTCTTGAATTTCTCAAGTGCAGCTTTCAGGCTCGCGGCGATTTCATCGTTGTAATCGCCTTTTTCGTTGATCTTGTCGAGAAGTTCTTTCTGCTCGGACCGCATCCAGTCCAGCATCAGTGCTTCGAACTTCACTACATTGTCGACATCAACGTCGTCCAGGAAGCCTTCGTTGGCTGCGAACAGAACCGTACCCATTTCAGCCACGGACATCGGGCTGTACTGATTCTGTTTCATCAGTTCGGTCACCCGCTGACCGTGCTCAAGCTGCTTACGGGTCGCTTCGTCAAGGTCGGAAGCAAACTGTGCGAAAGCGGCCAGTTCACGATACTGGGCCAGCGCCAGACGGATGTTGCCGCCAAGCTTCTTCATGATCTTGGTCTGGGCGGAACCACCCACCCGCGATACCGAGACGCCTGCGTTCATCGCCGGGCGAATACCGGAGTTGAACAGGTTGGTCTCCAGGAAGATCTGGCCGTCGGTGATCGAGATCACGTTGGTCGGTACGAACGCGGAAACGTCGCCGGCCTGGGTCTCGATGATCGGCAGAGCCGTCAGGGAACCGGTCTGGCCCTTCACTTCGCCGTTGGTCAGTTTTTCAACTTCGTCGGCGTTGATCCGGGACGCGCGCTCCAGCAGACGGGAGTGCAGGTAGAAAACGTCACCCGGGTATGCTTCACGGCCCGGCGGACGACGCAGCAGCAGGGAAATCTGGCGATAGGCCACAGCCTGCTTGGACAGATCATCATAGATGATCAGGGCGTCTTCACCGCGGTCACGGAAGTACTCACCCATGGACGTGCCGGAGTAGGGCGCCAGGAACTGCATCGCTGCAGGGTCGGCAGCACCGGCGGCGACCACGATGGTGTGATCCATCGCACCGTGCTCTTCCAGTTTGCGCACAACCGCGGCAATGGAAGACTGCTTCTGGGCGATAGCCACGTAGATACACTTGATGCCAGTGTCTTTCTGGTTAATGATCGCGTCGATGGCGACAGCGGTCTTACCAATCTGACGGTCACCGATGATCAGCTCACGCTGGCCCCGGCCGATTGGCACCATGGTATCGATAGCTTTCAGGCCGGTCTGGACCGGCTCGTCAACGGATTGACGAGCGATAACGCCGGGAGCCACTTTCTCGACCGGTGAGGTCTGGGATGTACCCAGTTCGCCTTTACCGTCGATGGCATTACCCAGACCGTCAACGACACGACCCATCAGTTCGGGGCCAACCGGTACTTCCAGGATGCGACCGGTACAACGAACCTTCTGGCCTTCCGCCAGGCCTTCGTAGTCACCCAGTACAACCGCGCCCACGGAGTCACGCTCCAGGTTCAGGGCCATACCGAATATACCGTTGGCAAATTCAATCATCTCGCCGTACATAACGTCGGCAAGACCGTGGATCAGTACGATACCGTCAGAAACGGAGAGGATCGTACCTTCGTTCTTTGCATCAGAAGAAATATCGAGCTTTTCGATTCTCTTCTTGATGATGTCACTGATCTCGGATGGATTCAGTTGCTGCATGCCTTTATCCTCAAACCTTGTGCTGAAATCAGGAGCCCAGAGCGTCGGCCAATTTGGTCAGCTTTCCGCGTACAGAGGCGTCAATCACCATGTCGCCGGTGCGTACAATCACACCACCGATCAAAGACTTGTCCATTGACGCTGCGAGTGACACTTGGCGCTCGAGTTTGGTCGACAGTGCCTGGGCGAGCTTCTGCTGTTGTTCGTCCGTCAACTCATATGCAGAGGTGACGTCTATATCAACAGTGCGCTCAAAGTCAGCCCGGTACGTATTGAAGAGCGCTGCAATCTCGGGCAGAAGACTCAACCGGCGATTGGCCGCCAGAATCATCAGGAAGTTGCTAACCGACTCTGTAACGTTGTCTCCAACGCACTCCAGAATCATCTCTGCCTTCTTCTGCTCTTCGGTGCCTGGACTGGAGAGAAGCTGTCGAATGTCTTCGTTGGCTGTAATCTGCCCGGCAACGGTTAGCACTTCAGACCATTCAGCCAGTTGCTTCTGGTCCTGAGCGGCCGAAAATGCTGCCTTTGCGTAAGGGCGGGCCAGCGTTCTCAGTTGTGCCATGATAAACCTCGTCGTTTAGAGTTCTGCTGCCAGCTTGTCCAGCATCTCACTGTGCTTGTTGGCATCGACAGAGGTTTCCAGGATCTTCTCAGCACCGGCAACCGCGATGGCGGCAATTTCTGCACGCAACGCGTCACGAGCCTGATTGCGCTCCTGCTCAATTTCGGCCTTGGCCTGCTCAATCAGCTTCTGGCCTTCCTTGCGGGCATCGTCTTTCGATGCTTCCACAATCTGGGCCGCACGCTTGTTGGCCTGTTCGATCAGGCCAGCCGCTTGCTGCTTGGCTTCACGCAGTTCCTGAGCTGACTTTTCCTGAGCCAGTTCCAGATCGCGCGCAGCGCGGTCTGAGGCAGCCAGTCCGTCAGCGATCTTCTTTTGACGCTCCTGCAGTGCGGCCATAATCGGCGGCCACACATATTTCATGCAGAACACGACAAAGATAAAGAACGCGATGGCTTGACCAATCATCGTCAAATTAATGTTCACGTCTTCACCTCTCGCCTGTTGTGTAAAGAATCATCAGACCGGGAGTGTCCCCGGCGGCGACTCGATTAACCGGCGATCTGGCCGACAAACGGGTTGGCGAAAGTGAAGAACAGAGCGATACCAACACCGATCATGGTTACGGCGTCCAGCAGGCCTGCAACGATGAACATTTTAACCTGCAGCATCGGGGTCATTTCCGGCTGACGCGCAGCGCCTTCCAGGAACTTGCCACCGAGGATACCAAAGCCGATAGCAGTACCCAGGGCACCCAGGCCGATCAGCAGTGCAACGGCAATCGCGGTCATTCCAACTACAGTTTCCATGATAACTCCCAGTTTTCAGTTAGGTTTTCAGTTTAAGGGTTTTGGTATTTAAACTACGGTTTAATGGTTCCGATCAATGACTGTCTTCGTGAGCCATGCTCAGGTAGACGATCGTCAACATCATGAAGATGAACGCCTGCAGCGTAATGATCAGAATGTGGAAAATAGCCCAGGGTACCGACAGCGCCCACTGTGCCCAGAATGGTAGCAGGGCAATCAGGATAAAGATCAGCTCGCCGGCGTAGAGGTTACCGAACAGACGCAGTGCCAGTGAAATGGGCTTGGCCAGCAGGCTCACACCTTCCAGCAACAGGTTGACCGGAATCAACAGTACCTTGAGGAAGAGGTTGTCCGAGGAGAACGGATGCAACGTCAGCTCTCCCACAAAACCACCAATGCCTTTCACCTTGATGCTGTAATAGAAAATCAGGAAGAAGACCGAAAGTGACATGCCCAGTGTGACGTTCACGTCGGTGGTCGGCACCACTTTCATGTATTCCAGCCCCATGAGATGGAAGAGCTGCGGCAGGAAGTCCACCGGCACCAGGTCCATCAGGTTCATCAGGAACACCCAGCAAAAAATGGTCAGTGCCAGCGGTGCAATTACTTTGTTACGCCCGTGAAAGGTCTCTTTCACACTGGTGTCGACGAATTCAACCATGATTTCGACGAAGTTCTGCAAGCCGCCCGGCTGATCAGACGTTGCGCGCTTGGCAGCGATGCGGAACAGAATCAGAAACAGGGCACCGAGGCCAACCGCCCATCCGAGGGAATCCACGTGAACAGCCCAAAACCCCATGTCGGAGGCTTCCTGAGCTGTCTGGGCCATCGTCCAGCCCGCTTCTGACGTGACCGACCCGTCCGCACGCTCATACCCGGCCGGAAGGTTTCCGTAGGTAAGGTTCTGGAGGTGGTGCTGGATATACTCTGATGCGCTGCCTGCCATAACGTTCTCTCAGGTCCTGTTAGCTTCGCTGCGTTCTGCGGCCCGCAAGGAGCGGAGTCAACCAATTGGTGACCAACATGATCGCAAATGATAAAAAAAGTGCCGCTATATCAAGCGACGGAATCCATTTGAACACCATCGTAAACAGGATGGCGCACAGGATGAGCTTGCCGGCCTCACCCTGGTAAAAAGAACTCATGATCTGCCTGGCAGACCGCGCGCCGGAGTAGCGGAAAGCCTTGAAGGCAAAATAGCCGTGGGGCAGAAGAAAAATAAGCCCCCCACACAGTGCTGAATAACCGGCCACCTGGCTTTGAAAGAGGAATGCCAGACTGACGACGACCAATACCACACTTTCTATTACAAACCATCGTGCGATGGGCGGACGCTGTATCCCACCCTGTTCAGCCTTCGTCATGGTATTTCCCGGTTGCCACACCGCTTTGGTTCGGTGCCGTTTATTAATTAGACAATCGCACCGATACAAGCGCCGCAGATTATATGTGTTCAATCTACACGAATCAACAAAACCGGAACGGTCGCTCCGCCCCGAAACACGCAGAAAAACTGGCGTTGGGGGAAATGGGGACACAAATAGACACCAAAACGAAGGGGCAGCACTATATGTAGTGGTACCTAGTCAAAACTGACCTTTGGTACCCCGTCGTTGGTCGCAGATTGCCAACACTAAATTGTTAACAGTGGCACTGTGGGAATCTTGCCGAGGGCGTTACTTGATATGGCCCAGAATGCCATCCAACTCGTCGAGGGAGGTGTATTCAATCACCAGTTTGCCCTTGCCACGTTGGCCATGGTCAATCGACACCCGAGCACCGAGTCGTTCGGCCAGGTCGTCCTGCAGGGCGCGGATATTCGGATCCACTTCACCCTTGGTTTTCTTGCGGTTCGGCGATTCCTGTTGCACCCGGCGAACCAGGGCTTCCGTCTGCCGAACCGACAGGGACTTCGCGACCACCTGTCGTGCAACCTGCATCTGCTGCTCGGGTTGAAGCGTAAGCATGGCTCGGCCATGACCCATTTCCAGATCACCGTGCTCCAGCATGACACGAACGTCTTCCGACAGGCTGATCAGTCGCAGCAGGTTGGTGATGGTGGTACGGGACTTACCCACCGCTTCAGCGACCTGAGCCTGGGTCAGGCCAAATTCGTCCTGCAGACGCTGTAACGCAAAGGCTTCTTCGATGGGATTGAGGTTCTCGCGCTGGATATTCTCAATCAGCGCCATGGCGATGGCGGCGTCATCCGGCACGTCACGGATAATGGCAGGAATGCGGTCCAGCTCGGCCATCTGGGTGGCTCGCCAGCGGCGCTCGCCTGCGATCAGCTCAAAGCGGCCTTCGGCAATCGGACGCACTACCACGGGCTGCATCACACCCTGCTGACGAATGGAGTCAGCCAGTTCCTGCAAGGCCGCCGGATCCATGTCACGGCGAGGCTGGAACCGGCCACGCTGGATCAGGTCGATCGGAACTTCCCGGAGCTCACCATCGTGATCCTTCAGTTCCTGGTCCAGGTTGACTCTGGAGCCCTGCAACAGAGCGCCCAGTCCGCGCTCACCCAGTCCTCGTTTCTTCGCCGCCATGGTATTTGTCATTCTTCCCGATGAAATATCTGTGTGCAAAGGAGAGGTAGTTTACACGGCAACGGCCGCAGATGTCTTTTGCGATCCATGCCGGCGTACCATTTCACCGGCCAGGGCCAGGTAGGCCACCGCGCCCTTGGACGCGCGATCGTATTTCAGTGCCGGCATACCATAGCTCGGGGCTTCCGCCAGCCTCACGTTTCGGGGGATCACCGCACGGTAAACCTTGTCGCCGAAAAACTCGTTGAGCTGGCTGGAAACATCCAGGGTCAGGCTGTTGCGGGGGTCGTACATGGTGCGCAGGATGCCTTCCACCTGCAGATCCGGGTTGACGGTTTCCTGGATCTGCTCAACCGTGTTCATCAAGGCCGCCAGGCCCTCCAGGGCATAGTATTCACACTGCATGGGAATCAGCACCGTATCCGCCGCTGACAGCGCATTGACGGTCAGCAGGCTGAGGGACGGCGGGCAATCGATGAGGATGTAGTCGTAGTTCTCCCGCACCTTGTTCAGCGCGAGACGCAGGCGATGCTCGCGGCCGATTTCGTTCATCAGTTCCACTTCGGCGGCGGTCAGGTCGCCGTTGGCCGGTAGTATGTCGAACCCCGAGACTTCGGCCCGGAAAATCACCTCGGCTGCCGTTGCCCGCTTGGTGAGCATGTCGTAGCCGGAGCGCTCCAGGGCATTCTTATCCACACCACTTCCCATGGTGGCGTTGCCCTGGGGGTCCATATCCACCAGCAACACGCGGCGCTTGGTTGCGGCCAACGACGCAGCCAGGTTGACGCAGGTGGTGGTTTTACCCACACCGCCTTTTTGATTGGTCACTGCAATCACACGCGCCATGACTCGCCTCCTGTCGTGAAATTCTGATGGCTGGAATCCCGACCGATCACCAGCAGGTGCCGGTCGCCGTCCGAGCCAGGTACCGATAATGACTGTCGGGATGTTACCTGCCAACCTGCTGGCAGGGCAGCCACCTCATCATCCGGAAACTGGCCTTTCATGGCAAGGAACTCACCCTCATCCGCAAGCAAATGCCCGCACCAGTTGACGAGGTTATCCAGTGCCGTAAACGCACGACTGCTGATCTGTCGGTATCGGAGTGCGGGATCACAGCTTTCAGCCCGGCCGTGAATGATCTCCACATTCTCAAGGCCAAGTTCCAGCACACACTGGGTCAGGAAGCGGGTTTTCTTGCTGTTGCTGTCCAGCAGGGTAAAACGCCTTTCGGGCAACGTGATCGCCAGGGGGATGCCGGGCAACCCACCACCTGCGCCAACATCCAGCAGATGGTCCGCGGTTACAAACGGCAGGATACTGAGGCTGTCCAACAACTGGCGAGACACCATCTGTCGTGGCTCCCGCACAGCCGTCAGGTTATAGGCCCGGTTCCACTTATTCAGCAGGGCCAGAAACGCCAGCAGCTGTTGCTGGCTGGCGCTGTCCAGTTCCAGGTTGAGGTCACCCAGGCCCTGGGTGAGCTGGCGTTGCCAGAGTGCGTCGCTCATGGGCGCACTCAGGCGGATTGCTTGCGCAGCAGGTCGCGCTTCTTGAGATGTACCAGCACCTGGGAAATGGCGGCCGGGGTCACGCCCTGGATGCGTGAGGCCTGGGCCACGGTTTCCGGCCGTACTTCCTTGAGCTTCTGCTTGATCTCGTTGGACAGCCCGCCGATGGCATCAAAATCAATATCATCCGGTAAACGGGTATTTTCATTCCGGCGCAGGCGCTCGATTTCGTCCGCCTGGCGGGAGATATAACCCTCGTACTTGATCTCGATTTCCACCTGATCCGCCACCGCAGGGTCGTCTGCTTGGCCTTCGGCCATGTCAGCAATGTGGCGATAGTTGATTTCCGGGCGCCGCAGCAGCTCTGCGAGTGTCTGGTCGCGGTTCATGGGCTGGCGCAGGTGGCTGTTGGCGGCGTCACCGCCAGATGTACCCGGATGAATGCGCGTGGTTTCCAGGCGCTGACGTTCAGTCGCGATGGCTTCACGCTTGCTGTTGAAGGCCTGCCAGCGTTGGTCATCCACCAACCCGAGCTTGTGACCGGTTTCCGTCAGGCGAAGGTCGGCGTTGTCCTCCCGCAGGATCAGCCGGTATTCAGCACGGCTGGTAAACATGCGGTACGGCTCGGAGGTACCCATGGTGATCAGGTCGTCCACCAGAACGCCGAGGTAGGCTTCGTCACGGCGGGGGTACCATTCGTCCTTGTCCTGGGCACGCAATGCCGCGTTGATACCCGCGAGAAGGCCCTGGGCACCGGCTTCTTCATAACCAGTAGTGCCATTGATCTGGCCCGCAAAGTACAGGCCCTGAATGAATTTGGTTTCCAGGGTGTGGCGCAGATCCTGTGGGTTCAGGAAGTCGTACTCGATGGCGTAGCCGGGCCGCGTAATGTGGGCATTCTCGAAGCCTGGAATGGTGCGCACAGCGGCAAGCTGGATATCGAACGGAAGACTGGTGGAGATGCCGTTGGGGTATAGCTCATTCGTCGTCAGCCCTTCCGGCTCCACGAAAATCTGGTGCGAGTCCTTGTCGGCAAACCGGCTTACCTTGTCCTCGATGGACGGGCAATAGCGAGGCCCGATGCCTTCGATGTTACCGGCAAACATGGGCGACCGGTCAAAGCCACTGCGAATGATGTCGTGGGTTTGTTCGGTGGTGCGGGTAACGTAACAACATACCTGTTCAGGATGCTGGTTACGGGAACCCACGAAGGACATCACGGGCGCCGGGTCATCACCCCATTGCTCCTGCATCACGGAGAAATTCACGCTGCGGGCATCGATACGGGGTGGGGTGCCGGTTTTCAGGCGCCCGACGTTGAACGGCAGTTCTCGTAAACGCTGTGCCAGCGCGTTTGCCGGTGCGTCACCGGCACGGCCACCGGAATGCTGCTGCATGCCGATGTGGATAACACCGCCAAGGAAGGTTCCGGTGGTCAGCACCACCGTGGGCGCGCGAAAACGAATGCCGGACTGGGTCACCACGCCGGTAATGCGCTCACCATCCACAATCAGGTCGTCAGCAGCCTGCTGGAACAGGGTCAGGTTGGGCTGGTTCTCGAGGATTTCGCGGATCGCCGCCTTGTACAGCACCCGGTCCGCCTGGGCGCGGGTGGCTCGTACCGCCGGTCCCTTGCGCAAGTTGAGCACGCGGAACTGGATGCCCGCCTTATCGGTCGCCATGGCCATGGCACCGCCGAGAGCATCGATTTCCTTGACCAGATGGCTCTTGCCGATGCCGCCAATGGCGGGATTGCAGGACATCTGGCCCAAGGTCTCAATGTTGTGGGTCAGCAGCAGGGTCTGCGAACCCATGCGTGCAGCCGCCAGCGCGGCTTCAGTGCCGGCATGGCCACCACCAATGACTATGACATCGAAACGGGTCGGATAATCCACAACATCACCTCGGCAAACGGGGACTCAGAAAATTTCTCGGTCTCAGGAAACAGCCTGAAAATCAGGGCGGGGAGTATAACGCCTCACCCGGTAAATTGCAGTCAGAATGTGCAAATTTTAACCAGACAGGCGGGGTAATCGAAAGACCTCGAGCATTACCTACCCGATATACAGGGTTCCACGCCGGGTTTCACGAATAGTGGATAACCGAAATCTGACAGATATCAGCGGCTTGTAGACACCTTCTCAGAAAACTTTTCAAGAAAGTTATCCACATCTCAGAAGTGCTCTAAAACGCCCCATAATGTTGCTTAATTTCTTGTTTTATAATAATTATTTTTGTTTTAACCAAAGCTTATCCGAAGGTTATCCAATAAATTATCCACAGTTTGGTGCTACCTGCGGTCGTCAGAACTGATCCATCTCTTTCGATTGCGGGGCGGCCGCCATGCCGCGACCACCAGGGGACCGGCTGGCCTGTTTTTCAAGCTCCAGTGCAATCGCGTTGGTGGACTTGGCAAACCGCGCCAACAGGTTGTAGAGCACCGGAATGATAAACAGAGTCAGGGTGGTGGCGAACACCAGCCCGCCGAGGATGACGATACCGATCGACGCCCGGCTTTCCGCCCCCGCGCCCGTTGCGAGCACCAAAGGCACGGCACCGAAGACCGTGGATATGGTGGTCATCAACACCGGCCGGAAGCGCAGGCTGGCACCTTCCAGAATCGCGTCCTTCACGTCATAGCCCTTATCCCGGAGCTGGTTGGCAAACTCGACAATCAATATGCCGTTCTTCGCCATCAACCCCAGCAACATGATTATGCCAATCTGGCTGTAGATATTCAGGCTGATGCCGGCCCACCACAGGCCCAGCAGGGCTCCGGTAACCGCCAATGGTACCGACAGCATGATGATCAACGGGTGAATCCAGCTTTCGAACTGGGCAGCCAACACCAGGAAGACAATTACGAATGCCAGGCCAAAGGTGACATAGATCGCCGACGACGATTCCTGAAATTCCCTCGATAGTCCCTTGTAGCTCACCCTCGCCTCCGGCGGAAGGTTATCCACAGCCAGGTTGTTCAGATACGTCAGTGCCGACCCCAGATCATAGCCATCGGCCAGCGAGGCACTGATGACAACCGCCGGCAAGCGGTCGATGCGTCTCAGGTCGGGATTGGCACCGATTTCCTCCACCGACACCAGCGCCTGGAGAGGGATCAGAGTGCCTCCCTCACGGGGGCGCAGGAAGATCTGCCCCAGGTCCGACGGCGTCGCCCGATCAGCGTCCGCGGCCTGGAGGATGACGTCGTATTCGCGTCCGCGGTCCAGGTAGGTGGTGACTTGCCGTGATGCCAGCATGGTCTGCAGCGTCAGACCCACATCTTCGATGGTGACATCCAGGTCCGCGGCGCGCTCCCGGTCGATGGACACACGCAGTTCGGGGCGGGTCAGTTCGAAATCAGTGTCCAGGTTCAGCAGGTTCGGGTTGTCCTTCGCTCGCTCGACGATTTCCTCGCTCCAGGCCTGCACACTTTCGTAATCCGGCCCGGCCACCACGAATTCCACTGGTTGATCAAAGCCGCGCTGCCCAAGCCCCGGTGGGTTCACCGCAATCGCGCGAATACCTGTGACCTGGCTAAGCTTGCCTCGCAGCTCGCTGGTGATCTGTTGTTGTTTGATCTCACGGTCTTCCCAGGGCACCAGGCCCATGATCATGAACGCGTTGTCCTCTTCGTCGCGGAAGCCAACGATTGACAGCAACCGATTGGAGACACCCTCTTCCAGGTAAGGCAACAGTTCCTGCTCCGCCTGACGCACATAATGATCGGTGAACTCGACCGTCGAACCCCGTGGGGCGCTGGTCGGCATGATGATGACGCCCCGGTCTTCTGTGGGTGCCAACTCCTGCGGCAATCTTGGAAAAATCACGATGGCAACGATAAGCCCGACGAGCCCAAGGCCCAGCAACAACCCCGGCTGGTTTAGGGCGAATCGGAGCATACGCTCGTAGCCTTGGGTCAGACCGTTGAGCACTTTCTCACTGGCCGCCCACAAACGGTGCCCTTCCGCCGATTCCGGGCTATGCCGCAACCATTTCGAGCACAGCATGGGCGCCAGGGTAAGTGCCACCAGGCTGGACACCACCACCGCCGCCGCCAGAGTGAAGCCAAACTCGGCAAACAGTCGCCCGATGTTGCCGCCCATAAACGAAATCGGCACGAACACCGCCACCAGGGTGAGCGTGGTGGCAATAACGGCAAAGGCCACCTGCTTGGCGCCGCGATACGACGCCAGCAGTGGCGGTTCGCCCTCATCGATCCGGCGCTGGATGTTTTCCAGCATGACGATGGCGTCGTCCACCACCAGACCAATGGCCAGAATGACTGCAAGCAAGGTCAGTACGTTGATGGAGAAACCGAGGAAGCCCAGCCCGATAAAGGCGCCGATAACCGCCACCGGGATGGTCACCGCCGGTATCAAGGTGGCCCGCCAGGACCGCAGGAACAGGAAGATCACCAGAATGACCAGGGACACCGCAATGGCGAGCGTAAACACCACTTCCTTGATCGACGCGCGGATGAATATCGACTCGTCGTAGCTTTCGGCAATGGTCACTTCCGGGGGCAGGGTCTCGCGTATCTTCTCCAGCTCCGCACGCACGGCATCGGACACCGCCACCGTGTTGGCCTTGGATTGACGAATGATGCCCATGCCGATTGCAGTCTTGCCGTTGGCCCGCAGTCGGCTGACATCGGACTCAACCCCCATCTGGACATTCGCCACCTCGCCGAGGCGCAGAAGATCATTGCCGTCGCGACGAATCACCAGATCACGGAACTGCTCCACATTGGTGAGCCGGCCTTCCGCACGCACCGTGAAGTTACGGGTGGAAGAGTCCACCGAACCCGCGGGGAGTTCAACGTTATTGGCTCGCAGTGAACGCTCGACTTCGGCCACGGTGATATCCCGTGCCGCCAGGCGTTCACGGTCCAGCCAGACCCGGATGGCGTAGCGCCGCTCACCACCAATGCGTACGTCGGCAACGCCATCCAGTACCGACAGTCGGTCGGCAAGCACCCGTTCGGCAAAATCGCTCAATTCCGCACTGTCCCAGATGTCACTGCGCAGGGTCACCCACATCATCGGGCGAGCGTCCGAGTCGGCCTTCTGGACGACCGGCGCCTCAGCCTCTTCGGGCAGCTGATCGGCAATGCGGGACACGGCATCGCGCACATCGTTGGCGGCGATGTCGACATTGCGGGAAATGGTAAATTCGATACTGGTTCGGGATTCGCCCTGTTCGGTGGAGGACTCAATGGAGCGAATACCTTCGATCCCACTGATAGCCCCTTCAACCACCTGAGTGATCTGGGTGTCCACCACTTCGGCGGCGGCGCCGATGTAATCCGTGGAAATGGACACCACGGGTGGGTCAATGTCCGGATACTCCCGCACCGGAAGCCCCAGCAGCGCCGCCAACCCGAAAACCACAATAAGAAGACTGAGAACCGTCGCAAAGACAGGGCGTTTGATGGAGACATCAGACAGGATCACGGTTCAGGACTCCAGGGAGTTGGCAAAGCGGTTGTCGGGAATCACGTTTTCCCCTTCCACCACACTGATCCTGTCGCCACTGCTCAATCTGTCCTGGCCCGTTACAATCACCTGCTCATCCAGCGACAGTCCGTCAACGATTTCCACCAGGCCAGGCATCCGGGACCCCAGGGTCACCGAAACCCGTCGGGCGATACCGTCTTCGGCCACGAACACATACTTCTCGTCACCGCGAATCATTACTGCCTGCTCGGGAATGACCAGGGATTCTCGTTCGCGGAGTGTCAGCGTGGCCGACATGAACTGGCCAGGCCGGAGTTTGCCATCGGGATTGTCGATCAGCGCCCGGACCGGCAGTGTTCGGCTCAGCTCATCAATTCGCGTGCCCAGCTCCACCAGTTCACCGCCAAAGGTTTCCCCGGAATAGGCCGGAGACGTACCCCGCACGGTCTGGCCAATGTTAATCTGACCCAGGAAACGCTCGGGGATGGCGAACCCCAGTTCCATCTTGGTGGTGGAATCCAGGGTGGCCACCGACGTGCCTGCACCGAGATAGGTTCCCAGGCTGATATCGGAAAGGCCAATAACCCCGGCAAACGGCGCTTCAATACGGTGGTTGTCGAGGCGGGTACGTGCCGCCTCGCGCTGGGCTTCCGCCACATCAACAGCGGTGCGCAGTTCATCCACCTGGGACTGGGATATGCTGTTGTTGGCCTGGAGTTTCCGGGCGCGATCAAACTGGCGACGGGCGTCGGAGAGGGTGGCTTCCGCCACCTGCAGATCGGCGCTGGCCTGACGATCATCCAGCCGCAGCAACAGGTCACCGGACTGGACCCGTTTTCCAGCATCAAGGTTCATTTCAACGACACGACCGCTAACTTCGGTGGTCAGTTCCACCTGATCCCGGGCCTTAAGGCTACCCACCGCCCTGACGGTGTCACTGACCAGCTCCATTTCGGGGGTGACCGTATTTACCTTGCTTGCAGGGCGTTCCCGCTGGGCGTCCGCCGCCTGCTCGCCGGTCAGATGCTGCCAGGAGAATGCCCCCCCGGCGGCCAAAACCACGAGCACCAGAGCGATCAACCATTGCTTAACCATAATTGCATTATCCGTCTGCTTGATTGTGCCCCTACAACCGGCTGAAGGTTCGACATGGGCTATCGTTTGCTGATCACCAGCACGATCTCCCCGACTTCAATCCCCCATTTCGTCATGGTGGTCTGGTTAATCAGGGTGTCCGGTGTAATCAGGTACATCCAGTCATCCATGCGGACGTCAATGGTGCCGTCGCCATAGGACACCCGCAGGACATAATTCATATTAATGGCATTGCCTTGCCAACGCATGGTGCCGGGCTCCACCACATCACCGGCATCGGCGTGCAATTCGCCGTTGTCGGGTGTCAGCGTCCATACCCGGGTCTGGACTTCGCCATCGTCGAAGCGGAACTCCTCATCCAGGGTGCCGACGCCGTTGCTGTCCCAACTGGCGGAGATATCCGCATCGAAGGTGCGAATCACTTCGCCCGAGAAATCCTTGACCACACCCCGGGCGGAAAGTTCGCCGGTAAAGAATTCCTGGGGCGTCAACACCGGCCCGCGATCACTGTAGTCCTCAAGCGCCGGCCCCGCACAGCCGGCAAGCAACACTGTCGCCAACAATAACCAGAGACAGCGGGGCAAACCAGTGATCCTGTTGGTCCCAATCGATATTTGCATGATATTTACACTCCCCTGGCTATTCAGAATGGATGATCGGCCCTTCAAATACGCCCATCACGTTGTTATCGATCATTAGAGGACGTCGGCGTGCATGCTCGCGTCATTTCAGCCAATTGTCCTTTTTGACAGGGGGCATGGCGGTTTCCGTCAATGGCAGGTCGCCGGCAATGCCGTAAAACATCGGGCAATGGAAACAGAACCACAGAGGTATTTGCTATGCCGGTGTACAAGGCACCCTTACGCGACATGAAGTTCCTGCTCAACGAGGTTTTCGACTACCCAGGGCACTACACTCGCTTGAAGACCGGGGAGAATGCCACTCCTGATATCGTCGATGCGATACTCAACGAATGCGGCAAATTCTGCGAAGAAGTATTGAGCCCGCTCTACCAGAGCGGCGACGAGGAAGGCTGCAAACTGGATAACGGCGAAGTCATCACCCCCGCGGGCTACCGTGAAGCCTATCAACAGTACGCGCAGGGCGGCTGGCAGGGTCTGTCGGCACCGGAGGAGTATGGCGGGCAGGGGCTTCCGGCCTCCATGGGCCTGTTCAAACAGGAGATGATGGGTACCGCCAACTGGTCTTTCTCCATGTACCCGGGCCTGTCGATGGGCGCCATGAACACCATCTTTCTGCACGGTAGCGAAGACCAGAAACAAACCTATCTGGTACCGCTGACCGAAGGCCGCTGGGGCGGCACCATGTGCCTGACCGAACCCCAGTGCGGGACCGATCTGGGACAGGTGAAAACCAAGGCGGCCCCTCAGGAAAACGGCAGCTTCAAGCTCTCCGGTACCAAGATCTTCATTTCCTCAGGTGACCACGACCTGACCGAGAACATCGTCCACATCGTGCTGGCCCGTTTGCCGGGTGCGCCTAAAGGCACTCGGGGCATCAGCCTGTTCATCGTGCCCAAGTTCCTGCCCGACGGGAATGGTGGTGTCGGCGAAGCCAATGGTGTGACCTGTGGCAGCCTGGAAAAGAAAATGGGGATCAAGGCCTCAGCCACCTGCGTGATGAACTTCGATGATGCCATCGGTTTCCTGATCGGCCCGGAGAACGAGGGATTGAACTGTATGTTCACCTTCATGAACACCGCGCGGATCGGCACCGCCATCCAGGGTGTCGGCCCGGCGGAACTGTCCTATCAGTGGGCGCTGGAGTACGCCAAAGAACGCCGCTCCATGCGCGCCCTGTCAGGAAAGAAGGAACCGGAACAGGAGGCCGACAGCCTGATTCACCATGCCGATGTCCGCCGCATGCTGCTGACCCAGAAAGCCATCGCCGAAGGCGGGCGGGCGATGCTGTATTACGCCGCGCGGCTCGCTGACCATATGGTGGAAGGCCACACCACCGGCGATCAGAAAAAAGCCGATGCCTACGACGACAAGCTGGGGTTCCTGACGCCCATCCTCAAAGGTTTCCTGACGGAACTGGGTAACGAAGCCGCGAACCATGGAGTTCAGGTATTCGGGGGGCATGGGTACATCCGCGAGCACGGTATGGAACAGATCGTGCGCGATACCCGGATTGCCACGCTCTATGAAGGCACCACGGGTATCCAGGCGCTGGATCTGCTGGGCCGCAAGGTGTTGCTGATGACCCGGGGTGGCGCGGTCAGGGAATTCACTCTGAAAGTGGCGAACTTTGCCCGCAAGAGCCTGGCCGATAAGCGGGTTCGACCTTTCTCGGTGGAGCTGCTCAAACTGACCGCGCAATGGAATGTGCTGACGGTTCGCCTGATGCTGGCCGCCCGCAAGGACCGTGACGTCGTGAGTTCAGCAGCCCATGATTTCCTGATGTACAGCGGTTACGTCACCATGGCCTATATGTGGGCACGAATGGCTACTGTTGCCTCTGATAAACTGGACAAGGGAGGCGCCGACTCCGAGGACTTCTATCGCGCCAAACTGGCGACGGCGGAATTCTACTACGAACGCCTGTTGCCACGGGCACAGGCTCACGCCACCGGAATGCTGAGCCCGAGCCGGAATCTGATGCAACTGGCCCCTGAGCACATGGCCTTCACTGACTGATTGCGGCTGATGGTATGGCGAGGTTGGAAACACAGACCTCGCTCATACACCACCAACGCTGGCTTACAGCCCGTATTTGGTTTCAATGGCCTCAAACATGCCGGATTCGTGCACCTTTTTGAGCCCGGCGTTAAGTGCTTCAATGGTGGCTTCGGGGGTTTCGGGGTTGATGGCGAGAAACAGCTCGGTGTCATTGAAAGAGAAAACGGGCTCGATTCCATCCACATTCTGCTGCGACGCCACATAAGGCCCGCCCAGGCGGTCGGCGAGCCAGAGGTCAATCTGGCCGAGTTCCAGGCGCTTGGGATTGAGGTCATCACTGTCCAGTGCTGACACCTCATATCCATGCTCAATCAGATACTCGGTCTTTACGTCGTTGCGGTAGCCGCCGAAAAGCATGCCTTTGGTGTCTTCCAGCCGGTCAATCTGCAGATCGGTGCCCGGGGGCGCGAAAACGGTCCACAGATTACGGGACAACGGGCCAATCCACTTGAATCGGGGTGCACGCTCTTCGGTATAGGTTGTACAGAAGATGCCGTGGTTGCTCTTGTTCAGCGCCCGATTGTAACCATAGTCCCAGTTTCTAAGCTTGATCACATATTCAAGATCGGTGTTGTTCAGAATGGCCTTGACCATTTCCGTGCAGATACCGTCAATGGCGTTGCCTTTGTGTTCAAAAGCGCGGCCAGTGGCACTCATGTTGTAAGGGGGAAAATTCTCCGTATACAGGTAGAGCTTGTCATAAGCCTGAGCTGTAGAAACACTCACCATTGCGACCAGAGCAGCCAGCAGCAGGGATAGCAGATTCCGCACGGTTTACCTCCTTAACATTCATGATCGCCACAACGTGGCGTTATTACTTGCCCATTAGAGCCTAACCCAGGCTTTAGCGGTGTTTGACAATAAAAGTGTGTGTTTTCGTAAGGAAATGAACGCGTGTCTGCCTAGTCTGCAGACCCGGGAGCCGGAATCGGCATGCTGAAGTGTTCGCCCTGGGAAAAGTTTATCCCTAATTCCCGTACCCTTTCCTGAACCGGCTCATTGTGGACAAACTCCGCCACCGTTTGAATGTTCAGACTGCGGGCGAACTGGACAATGCCACTGGTCACCAGAAACGCGGTGTGATCCTGATGGAGATTACGGATCAGGCTGCCATCAATCTTGATGAAGTCCACGTTCAGGCTCAGCAGGTGGGAAAAATTGGAGTAGCCGGTACCGAAATCGTCGATGGCAATACGGCATCCATAGGGTTTGACCTGTTCAATGAACACACGGATATCGTCGTAATTGGTAATACCATCGGATTCCAGGATCTCGAAGATAACGCGATCACCAATGCCTGAAGTTTCGATGGCGGAGAGAATTCGAGCGACGGTCTCCGGCTCGGTGATGTCGCCGTAGGAGAGGTTGATCGAAAATTCCTCGTCGCGCCCGGTAAAACAGGCGAAACACTTCTCGATCATCAGTTCGGTAATACGCCGGTTCAGCCGCAGTTTATTGGCGATGTCCATAAAACGGCCAGCACTGATCACGCTACCATCCGGTTCTACCATTCTCACCAGGCACTCGTACTTGGAGATACGGCCACTCTGGTTATCGTGGATCGGCTGAAACCACGGCACCAGGCGATCATGGTCAATGGCTTCTTTCAGGCGATTGGCCCAGTACAGATTGTTTTCGTAGTTTTCCTCAACCCCCACGGCCGGGTCATACAACAGGTGGTGGCGGCCCTGTTCACGTGCCTGAAGCACCGCCACTTTTGCCTGGCTGACCAACTGATCGGCGGCATCTTCCGGCTCCCGTTTCTTGCAAAGCGCGATGCCAATACTGACATCCACCGTCAGGCGCTGTTCCTGCCAATACACTCGGTCGCCCGTAACCAGATGCCGGACCTGAACAGCAAGTTGGTGAGCCACTTCCGGCTCCATTGCTGGTGCCATGATAGCGAACTCATCGCCGGGAAGACGGTACACCCGAAAAATCTCTCCGTTGTGATCGCGGCTGAACGCGGTCAATCGTGTGGCAACCGCCAAGAGCACATGGTCGCCACAGACAGTGCCGAACAAGCTGTTGATCTGGTTGAAACGGTCCAGATTGATAATCAGCAAGGCGGCGGCTTGACGGTTCTGGAGATCCCGCAACAGACGAACACGGTTGGGGAGACCGGTGAGCTCGTCAGTATAGGACGCCTGCAATTCGCGAATCAGCTGGATAATTCGGTACAACAGGTACAGGCTGAGGATCAGCATCGCCGACACGGTACCGACGAGAATCCGGTAGTTGGTGCGCTCCATCGGCAGCAGTACTGCATTGATCTCATTTCGCGGCACACCCGCGCCGTAGACCATGCCACCAGCGGTGGCCGCAAAGTAGAGTTCGTAGTCTTCGTTGCCCACTGAGAGGCCTCGGGTGGTCAATTTCCCGACCTCGCCCGGTAGACGGGCTGCGTCAACATCGGCACCAAGGTCAAGCGCCAGGATGGCATCAATCAGGGCCTGATCCTCACGAGTGTCTTCCCCCTGACTGAGGCTCGAGAGGTTGCGATTGTTGCGGTCATTCAGGAAGGCGAAACTGTGTTGGGTGACAGTGATGCGACTGACGACATCAATGATCTGGTCCGCACCCCAGGCTGTTGTGGCCAAGCCCAGCAGGTTGCCTTCGCGATCGTACATAGGAGTAGCGAGCGTCAGCACCGCTCTTTCGGTATTGAGGTCGAAATACACCGGCGACCAGTACACGTGTCCGGAATTGTCGGGGTCGGCCGTCCACTCCTGCTCCAGTGTGCGATTGAACCAGGGGGCGTTGCGATAGTGGTCAAAGCGGGATTCGGTATCCAGCCTCGTCAGGGTGTTGTCGTTACCCTGTAGAAAGTAGGGCATATAGCTGGAGCCTGTTTCTGAAAAAACGCCCGGTTCAAACCAGAGACCGGCGCCCGCCGCTCCGTCAAAATCCTGTAAGTGCGCCCTCAAGGCGTGTTCCAGGCTCTCCCGAAGCACTTGGGAAGCGCTATCGGACATCCCGCTCGCAACCATTTCATGAAAACTCTCGCCGATGTTAGCCAGGGTCATGGTGTAGCTCGCCAATGCAGATTGGCGGGCGTTGATGCGCGACAGTCCCGCACCTACCACCTCATTGATCTGCTGCCGGCGAAGCTCGGAGAGGGCATCCCGTGAGTAGCTGAGATTCAGGCTGGACAACAGAAACATTCCAGCAACAAACACCAGCAACAACAAACCCAACATCCACATGATGGATTGGCGTGAAGACGGATTTTTCCGGTTATTCAGGCGGCTGGGAAGAGTCCCTGGCATTAAGGCTATCCTCGGACAATGGGTCAGGTGTCGCCGGCAGGGAGGTCCTCAAGGTGCCGGTCCAGCGCTGCCTGGGCTTGCTTGTGGCCCCGCTTTGCGGCCTCAGTGTACCAATAAACGGCTTGATCCATATCCTGCCCGATACCATGGCCGGTGGCGTACATCTGGCCCAGCAGGAATGCGGCCTCACCAGAGGCCGGCGCGGCCTTTTCTGCCCACACCAGTGCACTGGCGTAATCCTCGAAGGCATAGAAAATCGTGGCCATATTCGCCTGCGAGCGCACGTCGCCGTTGTCTGCCGGGCCTTGGCAGGCTTTTCTGGCCTCGCTGTAATTACGAATGGCCGTCAATAGGTAGCAGTCACTCAGGGCCCGGTCTGAAACTCCGTTGTCATCGGCAACCACCACCGTGGCTGGCTCCGGCTCAGCAGGAGGCTTGGGTTCCGGTATCGGCGGTTGCCGCTCAACCCGTTCCGAAAAGGCAGCAACATGGTCCGGGCATGAGTAGTTGTAGCCGGCTTGATAGCGCTGAAGCATTGCGTTGGTCGCAGGCTCATTGGCGTATTTTTCAGCCACGGCCTCACAACGCGCATCCCTTTCGCGCTCTACCTGTTGCAGCATGGAAGCCCGGGACGGATCGTCGCGGTGCTCAGCAAGGTATTCCGTCAGTGGGTCGATGTACGGCTGGTCAAACAGCGCCTGCTGCTCCCTTTGGTACGGATTCGACGATCCCGGGTTAACAATTTTCTTCATCACCTGCCCGGTTCGTTCCAGCAAATCCGACGACGCCTTGGACAAACGATCACCGTCAACGCTTGCGCACCCGCTGAGAAGGACGAAAATCAGAAGACAGGAATACGGACGATACATCTACACTCACCAGCCGTTTTCAACAGTCGATTGAGCGCCTAGTTTTACATGGAAGAAGGCCCGTTCAAACCGTTTCTTTCGAGGCTTATTTGCCGATGCAGAAACTGCTGAAGATTTTTCCCAGCAAGTCATCGGGCGTCATTGCGCCAGTGATCTCTCCAAGCGAATCCTGGGCGGCACGAAGGTCCTCTGCTAACAGCTCACCAGCTCCGTAGCCCTGTAACTGGTCCTCACCTTGCAGCAGGGAAACCCGGGACCGTTCAAGGGCATCCAGATGGCGACGCCGGGCGATAAAGCCGCCCTCGGTGGTACTGGCAAATCCCATGCACTGTTTCAGGTGATCGCGCAGCTCTTCCAGACCGTCTGCTGATTTGGCCGCAATACGCACTACCGGCGCGGCATTGGCGTCCAGTTGCTCGATGCCCGCGGGTTCGCCAGTCAGGTCCACCTTGTTACGGATGACAGTCAGAGGGGCGCCGGGCGGTAACTGGTCGATGAAGTCCGGCCACAGTTGATGAGGTTCGGTTTCCGGTGTGGTCGTCGCATCCACCATCAACAGTATACGGTCGGCCTGACGAATCTCGTCCCAGGCCCTGGCAATCCCGATCTGTTCCACTTCGTCAGGGCTGTCCCGCAGGCCGGCGGTATCGATGATGTGCAGGGGCATGCCATCAATATGGATGTGTTCACGCAATACATCCCGGGTGGTGCCTTCAACCGCGGTCACGATGGCAGCCTCCCGTCCCGCCAGGGCATTGAGCAGGCTGGACTTGCCAGCGTTCGGACGCCCGGCAATCACCACCTTCATACCATCTCTTAGAATGGTGCCCTGCTGGGCTTCCGCAAGGATAATATCCAGGTCCTCAATAATGGCCTGCAGGTCATTCGCCACTTTGCCGTCTGCCAGGAAATCGATTTCCTCTTCCGGGAAATCGATCGCAGCCTCGACATAAATCCGTAGGTGGGTAACAGCTTCAACCAGGGCGTCGATTCTGCGGGAAAATACACCCTGCAGGGAACGCACCGCGCAGCGCGCTGCCTGCTCCGAACTGCTTTCAATCAGGTCAGCAATGGCTTCGGCCTGGGTCAGGTCCAGTTTGTCGTTCAGGAAAGCCCGTTCTGAAAATTCACCGGGCCGGGCCAGGCGAGCGCCAAGTTCGCACACCGTTCTCAACAGCAGGTCCAGAATAACGGTGCCGCCGTGGCCCTGGAGCTCAAACACATCTTCGCCGGTAAACGAATGGGGATTGGGAAAATACAGCCCGATACCTTCATCGATCAGTTCCCCCCGAGTGTCGAGGAACGACCCATAATGGGCGTAACGCGGCCTGGGCTCGAACCCCAGCATCTGTCGTGCAATGGCCGTCGCCTGCGGGCCAGATACCCGAACAATACCCACCCCGGACTGGCCCGGCGCCGTGGCAATCGCTGCAATGGTATCGGTGGCATAAAACATCGTTACTATCTCCCTGAGCCCCCTAAACCCCCTGAAACAACAGAGGCTCCCAAAAGGAGCCTCCGCAATCACTGGAACCGTTGGATGACCGGTCAGCTCTTCTTGGCCGCAACTTCTGCTTCAATCTTGCGGGTAATGTACCACTGCTGGCTGATGGACAGGATGTTGTTGACCAACCAGTACAGAACCAGACCTGCCGGGAACCAGAGGAAGAACACGGTAAAGATCAGCGGCATCAACTTCATGATCTTCGCCTGCATCGGGTCCGGTGGTGTCGGGTTCAGACTCATCTGCAACATCATGCTGGCACCCATCAGGATCGGCAGAATGAAGTAGGGGTCCATGACTGACAGATCCTGGATCCACAGCATGAAGGGGGCATGTCTCAACTGCACACTTTCAAACAGCACCCAGTACAGGGATATAAAGACCGGCATCTGTACCAGTATCGGCAGACAGCCACCCAACGGGTTTATCTTCTCCCGTTTGTACAACGCCATCATTTCCTGGGACATGCGCTGGCGATCATCGCCATACAGTTCTTTCAACCGTGTCAGTTGGGGAGCCACCGCTCGCATTCTTGCCATCGACCGGTAACTGGTCGCCGACAGTTTGAAGAACACCGCCTTGACCAGGACTGTCAGCAGGATGATAGCCACACCCCAGTTGCCAACCAGCCCGTGGAACCAATCGAGAATAATGAACAACGGCAGGGCAATGAAGAACAGGAAGCCGAAATCAACCGTCCGGTCGAGGTTCGGGGCAACGTTTTCAAGGCGCTCGATGATCTTGGGACCCACATAGGCCTTGGCGGTTACTTCACTGGTTTGACCTGGCTCCACGACGGTCGCGGGATACACAAATCCCATAACATAGAGCGGACCACGACGAGTGGACTGGAACTGGGCCGGTTGATCACGTTCGGGCACCCAGGCGGCCAGGAAGTAATGCTGAAGGAAGGCCAGCCAGCCATTGGTCACCGACTGATTGATCGGGTTCTCGGAGAGGTCGTCAAAATCGAATTTCTCGTAAGGATCTTCTGGCGAACTGACCACCATGCCCAGGAAGGCACGTATGCCCAGGCTATTCTGGGCGGTTGGGTCTGGCGCCTGATCACGGACAATCTTGCCGGTCATGTTTGCCTGCCAGACGCTATCGGACTGGTTGTTGATCTGATAACGAACATCGATCTCATAGCTGTTTCGGCTAAAGAGATACTGTTTGGTGACTTCGACATTGTTGTCGGTGGTGAAGGTGAGATCGACTGTCAGTGTATTCTCGCCTTCCTGCAGTTCGTATTCTGACGCCGACGCGTTGTAAACCGGAGCACTGCCATTGCGTTTGCTGTCGATGCCATCGCGGCCAATCAGCCCGCTTTCCATGATGTAGGTGCGCTTGCTGGTATTGGTCAACACCCTCAGTGATTCTTCGCTGTCCAGGGACCGGTCGTGCTGTAACAGAGAACTCTCAATCATGTTACCGCCTACGCGGTCGATCTTGAGCTCGTAGACATCGGTGCGCACGGTGATGAGTTGATCACTGGCAGAAACCGAGGATGTTTCCGAGGCGGACATTGTCTGGCCATCGCCTTCCGGAGTGGTGAATTCTTCGCTTGAGGTATCCGGGCCACTGGTGCTCTCGCTAGGGAGAGTCATGTCATCTGTCGATGCAGGCTGGGTACCGGTACTGGCCTGTTCCGTAGCGGGTTGGGTCTGCGGCTGGTTATAGTCTTCGTTCCAGGCGAGCACCATCATGTAACTGACAATGGCAAGGCCGGCAAATAATACAATGCGTTGAATATCCATAAACTTACTGTTTGGTCTGGTTAGTGTTATGGGTTTGGCTGGCCGGCCCGCAGCAGATGGAAGGTACTATCTCAGTGCGAACGTCAGTGCCCGGAACGGGATCATACCCGCCTTTTGCCCATGGATGACACCTCATTAGACGTTTGACCGAAAGAAAAAGGCCTCTAATGGCGCCGTGGGCGGTGATGGCTTCGACAGCGTATTGGGAACAAGTGGGGTAGTGACGGCAATGACTGGCCATCATCGGGCTGATCGCGTACTGGTAGACTCGGATGGGCAGGAGCAGCAGTTTGCGCATTAACCCGTTCCTTTGCCGGTACCGGAAAGTTCCGATGTGGTTGGTTTCTGGAGCTGGCGGTTTTTCTTCCTGAGGCGTGCCCAAAGCTCTGTCAGGGTAGCATTGAGCGCGGCATTATCAAGCTCCGTCAATCCTCGCCGTCCAAGAACCACGATGTCCAGGGCAGGGTAACCCTCTTCGTGCCTGAAGGTTTCCCGAACCCGGCGTTTAACGCGGTTGCGCTGTACCGCCAGTTTGAGATTCTTCTTTGAAAACACCAAACCGATCCTGGCGTGCCCCAGTGAATTGGGTGTGGCCAGGATCAGGAAATTTCGGTGCGGAACCCTGAGCTGTACATCGTCGAAGACTTTGCCGTAATCGGAGGGCTTGAGCAGCCGGGACGATTTTGGAAAGGTCAAAGCCTTCATCAGGCGATCAATGTCTTATGCAGACAGACGGGCACGGCCCTTGGCGCGACGACGGGAAATGACCTTACGGCCGTTGGCAGTCGCCATGCGGGCACGGAAACCGTGAACGCGCTTACGCTTCAGTACGCTTGGTTGAAACGTTCTTTTCATGGTGTCGGTCTCACATTACAGATGTTGGAAATTCAATCGTTGGCTGGAAAATGAACAGCCAAAACAGGAGCGGCATTCTATGCAATGTGCCGGTGGAATTCAATGGTTATTCGAGACCAGCCTTGGGTTATTTCCATTTTTGCTGATTCACAGTCCAGGTAATAAATTCATTAGGTCTTTTTGTATTCTCTTTAAGGATTATTATTACTGTTATTAGGCAGGCCTTTTTCTGTGGAAAACCGATGGAATTGGCTTAGAAACAGTGGATTGAATGGTTCATAAAGTAGTTGAGAAGTGGGGATGAGGCCTGTGTATATCCAAGGCAGGAAATGTGGGTAAGTTGCAGGCTTGCTCAGATCGCGATTTATCCACCGAACATCGGGGTGTCGTCCACAGGGTTTAGCGTGCTCTGTACACACAGGTCTGTGGGTAACTTTTCCTGCACGATATTTCTGTACACAAGCCTGTAGGTAAGTCTGTAAAAATTTGAAATAAAAGAAAATAAATTTCCACAGGCTGTTTATTAAATGCGTTTGGCTCTTTCACTCGGGAGGCCCTCAGGTTAGAATCCTTGGTCATCTCTTTCGTCGGGTCATGGAGATCCGTGACGAGAAATTTCTGAGGCATCGGAGGCAAGACTGTCGTGCCGAACAACATATGGCATCAGTGTCTGGAAGTACTCCGGGACGAGTTTCCCGCCCAGCAATTCAACACCTGGCTTAGACCCTTGCAGTCGGATCACCGCGAGGGTCAGTTGATGCTGTTCGCACCCAATCGGTTCGTCATGGACTGGGTGAACGAAAAATACCTCAGAAGAATTGAAGAAGTCCTGAAGGATCTGCACGGTGGCCAGGCACCTCGGATTGATATGAAGGTGGGTTCCGCGCCACGGTCATCTGACCTGGTGGTCCGTTCCGAGAACGCGGTCAGTGGTGTGGCCGCCGAACAGGAGGAAGCGGGTAGCCGGGTAACGGAAGAAGAGAAAGGCGTTGCGGCCACAGTGACCACGCCTTCGGTGAAGGCCAAGAGTACCAGCGAACGACGTTCGGTTCAGGTTGAGGGTGACATCAAGCACCAGAGTTTCCTGAACGAAGGCTTTACCTTTGACACGTTTGTGGAGGGTAAATCGAACCAGTTGGCCCGGGCGGCCTCGATGCAGGTGGCGGAGAACCCTGGTGGAGCTTATAACCCATTGTTTTTGTACGGTGGTGTGGGTCTGGGTAAGACCCACCTGATGCATGCCATTGGTAATGACATTGTACGGCGCAACCCGAGAGCCAAGGTGGCCTATCTTCGCTCCGAGCGTTTTGTGGCGGATATGGTGAAGGCGCTCCAATTAAACGCCATTAATGAGTTCAAGCGCTATTACCGCTCTGTGGACGCGCTACTGATTGACGACATTCAGTTTTTCGCCCGAAAGGAACGCTCACAGGAGGAATTCTTCCATACTTTCAATGCGTTACTGGAAGGTGGGCAACAGGTTATTGTGACCTGTGACCGTTTTCCGAAAGAAATTGTGGATATGGAAGAGCGCCTTAAATCCCGTTTCGGCTGGGGCCTGACCGTGATGGTAGAGCCGCCGGAGTTGGAAACCAGGGTCGCTATCCTGATGAAAAAAGCCGAACAGGTGAATGTTAAACTCAGCAGCGAAGCGGCGTTTTTCATTGCCCAGAAAATTCGTTCAAACGTTCGAGAGTTAGAAGGGGCGCTTCGTCTGGTGATAGCGAATGCTCACTTCACTGGTTCGGAGATCACCCCGCCGTTTATCCGGGAAAGCCTCAAGGATCTGTTGGCGCTGCATGAAAAGCAGGTCAGCATCGATAATATCCAGCGTACGGTGGCGGAGTACTACAAGATCAAGGTGGCCGATTTGTTGTCAAAACGGCGTACCCGCACTGTGACCCGGCCAAGACAGGTTGCCATGTCCCTGGCCAAGGAATTGACCAATCACAGCCTGCCGGAAATTGGAGATGCGTTTGGTGGCCGTGATCACACCACGGTATTGCATGCCTGCAAAAAGATTGTAGAGCTGCAGGAAACGGATCCTGGCATCCGAGAGGATTATCAGAACTTTATGCGGCTACTGACAACCTGACCGGGTTAGCGGCAGCCAATACACATTCACCTTCCAATAAAAGAATGCTGAGTGCCATGAAACTGACGATCAGCCGAGAATCTCTGCTCACCCCCCTTCAGTCCATTGCCGGTGTGGTGGAGCGAAAACAGACCATGCCCGTTCTCTCCAACGTGTTGCTGGTGGCTGAGGATAATACCCTCACGCTGACTGGTACCAATATGGAAGTGGAACTGGTGGGCCGGGTGTCACCGGTGCACGTTGACCAGCCAGGCCGCATTACAGTTCCGGCGCGGAAACTGTCTGATATTTGCCGAGCGTTGGGTGATGAGGCGCCTATCGAGTTGGCGTTGGAGGGCGATCGCCTGCACCTGCGTTGTGGCGCCAGCCACTTTACGCTGTCGACCTTGCCGGCGGAGCATTTTCCCAACGTTGAGGATGATGCGGAAAGTTTCGGCCTGGAACTGCCCCAGAAAGAACTCAGCCGAATGTTCGATGCCACCGCCTTTGCAATGGCTCAACAGGATGTTCGCTATTACCTGAACGGGCTGTTGCTGGAAGTCGACAAGGATCACGTTCGCACCGTGGCCACCGATGGCCATCGATTGGCCATGGCGCATTTTGATTTGCCCACCGGCTGCCCGGAACCCCGCCAGGTGATCGTGCCGCGTAAGGGTGTGCTGGAACTGGCGCGTTTGCTGGATGATGTGGAAACCCCGGTGACCCTGGTGATTGGCGATAATCATCTGCGGGCAACGGTTGGGTCCTATACCTTTACCTCGAAATTGATCGAAGGCAAGTTCCCCGACTATAACCGGGTGATTCCCCGGGGTGGGGATAAAGTTGTCCTGGCGGATCGCGCTACCCTCAAGAACACACTTCAGCGTGCCGGCATTCTTTCCCATGAAAACATCCGTGGCGTACGCCTGAACCTAGCGCCCAACGAGTTGCAGGTATTTGCCAACAACCCGGATCAGGAACAGGCCGAAGACGCGCTGCCAGTCGAGTATCAGGGCGAATCACTTCAGATCGGCTTTAATGTAGGCTACCTGGTGGATGTGATGAATGCGCTGGATGAGGATCAGGTCAAGATAACCCTGGCCAATCCCAATAGCAGTGCGTTGATTGAGGCCGAAAACGACAGTCGCTGCCTCTATGTCGTCATGCCGATGCGGCTGTAGTAGGTCCGCCGGATTGGTCGTGGCCGCCAGATATTTACCGGATCAGTAAGGAAGAGAGTCATGGGAACGGTGACGAACAGCCTCAAGGGTGCCTTTCGAATCGGTCAGACCGTATCAGTGTTGGGACGCGCTGGAGTAAATTGGGTGCGGGGCGATCGACCGCCCGCGCCGCGGTTGCTCAGGCAGACGTTTGAATCCCTGGGTGCCACCTACATCAAGCTCGGACAGTTTATTGCCAGCTCCCCCACGTTTTTCCCCAAGGAATACGTAGAGGAATTCCAATACTGTCTGGACCGTACCCCAAGCCTGCCATTCAGTGTGATCCGGAAGATTATCCGGGATGAACTGGGCCGACCAATCGAAGACGTTTACTCTGACATTGACCCAGTGGCTTTGGCGTCGGCATCGATTGCACAGGTTCATGCCGCGAAGTTGGTTACCGGTGAGGATGTGGTGATCAAGGTGCAAAAGCCGGGTGTGGAAACCATCCTGCTGACGGACCTCAATTTCCTGTACCTGTCCGCGAAAATCCTGGAGACCCTGGCGCCCAAACTATCCTGGACATCGTTGTCGGGGATCGTGGAGGAAATCCAGCGTACCATGATGGAGGAATGCGACTTCATCAAGGAAGCGAACAACCTTAAGGTGTTCCGGGAATTTCTCCATAACTCCCACAATGAAGACGCCACCGTGCCACGGGTTTACGAAAGCTGCAGTAGTCGTCGCATTCTTACCATGGAGCGCTTCTACGGCGTGCCTCTGACGGATCTTGAAAGCATCCGGGGTTACGCGCGGGATCCGGAGCGCACGCTGATTACGGCAATGAACACCTGGTTTTCCAGTCTCACCCAGTGTGAGTTTTTTCATGCTGATGTTCATGCGGGTAATCTGATGGTGCTGAAAGACGGCCGGGTTGGCTTTATTGATTTCGGTATTGTTGGACGCATCCGTCCGGATACCTGGCAGGCCGTCAGTGATTTTATTTCAACGGTCATGGTCGGCAATTTTGAAGGCATGGCAGACGCGATGATTCGCATCGGTATCACCGATCAAAAGGTTCAGGTGGCTGAACTGGCAGCCGATCTGCGGCGCCTTTACCAGCAAATGGATACTATGGTGCCGGATGAAGTTCCCTATCAGGCTGAGCAGGCCGAGGATGACGTGAACAATATCCTGATGGATATGGTACGAATTGGCGAGGGCCACGGGCTGCATTTTCCAAGGGAGTTTGCGCTCCTGTTGAAACAGTTCCTGTATTTCGACCGTTACGTTCACATACTGGCGCCGGAAATGGATGTCTTCATGGACGAGCGGTTGAATATGCTGCATTAATCGCGTTCACCCGCAAGGTTTTGTACACTGGGGCAGCGTTGTCGGTAAGGCACGCTGCCTTTTTTGTCCCCGTCTCCTGGTGGTTAATAACCTATCGTGACCTATGGCGCTCGTTAAACTTCAATCGGAACATTTCCGCAATCTCTCGCCTGTGCCGGTCAGTTTCTCACCTTCCATAAATTTGTTGTATGGCGCTAACGGTAGTGGAAAAACCAGCGTTCTGGAAGCCATTGGTTACCTGGGGCTTGGCCGCTCATTCCGGGTAGGTCGACATCAGGCGGTGGTCAGCCACGGCGAACACAAACTGACGGTGTTTGGTGGTCTGGATCAGGGAATGTCGGGAGGAGAACAATCATCAGTTGGTGAGCTTAACCATCGTGTAGGTATCTCCAGGGATGTGACCGCTAAAGAAACCATGCTTCGAGTGGATGGCGAGGCGGTTCGTAACCTGTCTTCGCTTGCCCGGCATTTGCCCGTTTCGGTCATCGATCCAGGCGTGTTTGATATTGTTGCCGGCGGGCCCGGAAAACGCCGGCAGTTTCTCGATTGGGCAGTGTTCCACGTGGAACCTTCGTTTGCTTCGTTGTGGCAGCAGTGTCAAAGAGTGACGTCACAGCGGAATCAGATCCTGAGAAATGGTAGAATAGATGACGCTCTGATGAAGGTCTGGGATTCACAGTACACGGAGTTGGCAGAGCGCCTGACGCAAGCCCGGAACGAAACCTTTCGGCTCTTTACCAAGGCTTTTTACAGTTTACTCGGTGAGATAGACACCCCCTGGGTTGAGGGGCTCAAGCTGGACTATTACGTGGGCTGGGACGCCAGCCAACCCCTGGTCGAGGTACTGCGTTCGCACCGGGAGCAGGAACAGAAAATGGGCCATACCCTGTACGGTCCCAATCGGGCTGACATCCGCTTGCGATACCAGGGGAGACCGGTCGCGGAAACCTTCTCCCGGGGCCAGCAAAAGACGCTGGTTATTTTAATGAAGATCGCACAGGGCATGGTGCTAAGCGATCTGGGAAAGCAGGTTACCTTTCTGCTGGATGATATCAATGCAGAACTGGATGTCGTCCACAGGGCCATGCTTGCCCAAAAGCTCTACGAATTACGATGTCAGGTGTTTGTGACATCGATAGAGGCACCCAGGCCGGATGAATTATGGCGGCACACCATGCCGGAATACAGATTGTTCCACGTGGAACATGGCAAATTGACGGAAGAACAGGAACCCGGATGATCCACTTTCATCGCTCTGAAACAACAGCGGCAATGGCCTCACGCCGGGAAATCACCCTTCAGGAGTACCCTAATGAGTGAATCGAACTACAACTCCTCAAGCATCAAGGTATTGAAAGGACTGGATGCCGTTCGGAAGCGGCCCGGTATGTATATCGGTGACACTGACGATGGCACCGGCCTGCATCACATGGTCTTTGAGTTGGTGGACAACTCCATTGACGAGGCGTTGGCTGGGCACTGTTCTGAAATCGGGGTGATCATCCATCCGGACGAATCGGTTACGGTCAGGGATAACGGCCGTGGTATTCCGGTAGACCTTCACAAGGAAGAAGGTGTCTCCGCTGCTGAAGTCATCATGACGGTTCTCCATGCCGGTGGTAAGTTTGATGACAACAGCTACAAGGTCTCGGGCGGGCTTCACGGTGTTGGGGTGTCGGTGGTGAATGCCCTCTCCTCTTCCCTTACGTTGACTATCCGACGTGATGGCAAGGTTTATGAGCAAACCTACAACAACGGCGTACCAAAGGCGCCGCTCGATGTGGTTGGCGACACCGACGCCAGTGGTACGAAGGTTCACTTCATTCCGTCCCCGGAGACGTTTACCAGCATTGAGTTCCACTGGGATATTTTGGCCAAGCGCCTGCGGGAGCTGGCGTTCCTGAACAGCGGTGTGCGTATCCGCCTGCAGGATGAGCGTAGTGGCAAGGAAGAGGTATTCGAATACGAGGGTGGCCTGCGTGCCTTTGTTGAGCACCTGAACTCCAACAAGACACCGATCAACCGCGTGTTTCATTTCATCAAGGAACGTGAAGACGGTATTGCGGTGGAAGTGGCCATGCAGTGGAACGATGCCTTCCAGGAAAATATCTACACGTTTACCAACAACATCCCGCAGCGCGACGGTGGTACCCACCTCGCTGGGTTCCGTGCGGCCCTGACCCGTTCGCTCAACAACTATATTGAGCACGAAGGCCTGGGCAAAAAGGCCAAGGTCAGCACGTCCGGTGATGACGCTCGGGAAGGTCTGACGGCTATTATCAGCGTGAAGGTTCCTGACCCCAAGTTCTCGTCCCAGACCAAGGACAAGTTGGTTTCTTCCGAGGTCAAAACGGCGGTTGAGCAGGAGCTGTATCAATCCTTTGCGGACTTCCTGCAGGAGCAGCCCAACGAGGCCAAACTGATCGTCAACAAGATGATTGAAGCGGCTCGCGCCCGTGAAGCGGCCCGCAAGGCCCGTGACATGACGCGCCGCAAGGGGGCGCTGGATATTGCCGGTCTGCCGGGTAAGTTGGCGGACTGTCAGGAAAAAGACCCCGCTCTTTCCGAACTGTTCATTGTGGAGGGTGATTCAGCCGGCGGCAGTGCCAAACAGGGGCGTGACCGTAAAACACAGGCCATCCTGCCACTCAAGGGTAAGATCCTGAACGTGGAGAAGGCCCGCTTCGACAAGATGTTGTCCTCGGCGGAAGTAGGTACGCTCATTACTGCGCTGGGCTGCGGCATCGGGCGAGAGGAATTCAATCCGGAAAAACTCCGCTACCACTCCCTGATTATCATGACCGATGCGGACGTGGACGGTTCCCACATCCGTACGCTGCTACTCACCTTCCTGTTCCGTCAGATGCGTGAAATTATTGAGCGTGGCCATGTGTTCATTGCCATGCCACCGCTGTACAAGGTCAAGCGTGGCAAGCAGGAGCAGTACCTGAAAGACGAGAAAGCCAAGGAAGCGTACCTGACACAGACCGCCCTGGAAGGCGCCCAGCTCTATGTCAATCCGGACGCACCGGCTATCAAGGATTCCGCTCTGGAAACCATGGTGAAGGATTACCAGGCGGTGATGGCGATGATTGATCGTCTGTCCCGTGCCTATCCGGCCAAGGTGCTCCAGCAAATGCTGGACAACGTGACGCTGAAGCCGGAACACCTGAAGGAAGAGGCGGAAGTGGCTCGTTGGGTGGCTCGCCTGGGTGACGGTCTTCAGTTGGATACCCGCACCGGTACCAAGTACACCTTCTCGGTGGAAAAGGACACCGAACGCAATCTCTACCTGCCGAAGGTGGTGATTTATGTGCACGGGATTCCCCACAACCACGTGTTCAGCCATGAGTTCTTTGAGTCGTCTTCCTACGCGGCCATCGCGAGAATGGGGGAAACGCTGGACGGTTTGATCGAAGACGGCGCCTATATCCAGCGTGGCGAGCGCAAGCAAGCGGTGCTGTCATTCGAGGGCGCTCTGGAATGGCTGATGAAGGAAGCCCAGCGCGGCCTGAACATCCAGCGCTACAAGGGGCTGGGCGAGATGAACCCGGAGCAGTTGTGGGAGACCACCATGGATCCGGAGACTCGTCGCATGATGAAGGTCACCATCGAGGATGCTATTGCGGCAGACCAGATCTTCACCACCCTGATGGGCGATGACGTCGAGCCACGGCGCTTGTTCATCCAGAGTAATGCGCTTGAGGTGACTAACCTGGACGTGTGATCGCGGCGGGTTTGTGATCGGACCCGGTTTATCCGGGCACATGAAAAAGGCGACCCGATGGTCGCCTTTTTTATTTCTAATTCAGCAACTTAACTGAATCGTGACTGACTGGAATCAACCCCCATTACCCGTCGATGTATCAGAGGACTTGCTGTCGTGCTGGGACGCAAGGTGTGGCGCCATAACATCCTCGAGGGTGTAACCGGTCAGTCGTCGGATGGAGCGCCAAAGGTAGTAGAAAATGGCGATCATCATGATCATCGAGGGGATGGCGATCATGGGATAACTCACCAGGGTCATTCTGCCCAATTCCTCATTGAACGCCTGGGTTCCAGACGGGCTGGTAACAATCCACTTGGCCAACACGTAATTCATGATGGAGGAGAACAGGAAGGTCAGGCTGAAGAAATAGCTGGCCTTGAGTAGGCGCGCCTCGAACTCGTCCTCACTGTCGTTCTCTTTCAGCACCGCCTGAATCTTGTCCACGTTCAGCACGGACGGGTTGTACAGCAGGGTTCTAACCAGCGGATATCGTGTACGGGTTGAAACGAGCACGGCAATACCGATGACGGCGGGAACAGCCGCTTCCTTGATCGCCAGCCAGCCGGCATCCAGCTCCATCAGGCCGATACCACCGGTCAAACCGACGCTGACAATGCCGAGCACCGCGATAAAGTTGTATTTGCGATAGCGCACCAACTCGAACAGCCCCCACCCAAGGGGGAACGCGAGACCGATGACCAGGGCCATGACACTGCCCAAATATTCATCCCCGCTCAACTTCATCAGAATGACGGAGGGAATGATGATACTCACGAGTAGATCAACCCAGGGCCTTGGCTTGTGGGTCGGTGGAGATTGGATTTCCGGGTCGGTCATAAATCAGCCTGATCGTTCGGGGAAGTGATGCCGGTGGAATCCAGCATACCGAAAAAGTCGTCAGGCAGTATACGATGAAACCGTGAGTGTGAGTAACCGAGGTCGGCGGTACCGGCCCGCTAACGCGGGCCGTTTGTCAGTCGGTGTGGTAGTGGCAGGTGCGCTTCAGAAAGAACCGGAAGTGGAACTGCTGGTGCCCTCACCTGCGGTCTGTACCAGGTTATTATCCCCTGACTGCCACTGCTGCTGGGCGCCAGGATCGGTTTCGCTGCGCTTCAGGCATTTCCACTCGATGGAGGTCTCCGCTGGTAGATTGATCGACCCACTCCAGGTTGGGTAGGCTGTTGGATCCAGTTTTACCGCACCGGCAGGTGACCAGTTACCCAAAGCATCGTTGTTGCCGGTAACGTACACACTTTGCCCCATGATGGTAGTGCCGTTCTGGCACTGGAAGGTGACGGATGCCGTCCCTGCTGTTGGCGGATTGGGATCGCTTCCGTCACAGGGGGCAGCGCTATGAAGTGCCGCTGCCTCCATCGCCGGTACCGTCAGTGCCACCTGGCCATTCTGCACCGTTACGCAGGCACCGTTGCCAGCCACATTGCGATAGTTTCCATCAGCCAGCCCGGTGCTGAAAGTCCGTGACAGTGTGCTGCCTTCACGGTTGATGGCGACGAACCCCTTATTGCCCCGACTGAACGCAATCTGGTTATTGCCATTGTCCCACCAGCTGTTCACGCCCTGGCCGTCAGTCTCAGCCCGGAAGGCAACCATGTTGGCAATGGAGTCCCAGCGATGTTCGCATACCCAGGCGGAGCCGCACTGAGCAGTGCCGTTCTGGTAGACGTTTTGGGCTGGAGGGCCCTGGTCACCGTTGGAAAACGCGTAACTCGACATTACCTTGGGGTAGCCATAAGGCCAGCCCAGCATGAACACGTTGGCCAGGTTGTAGAGATCACCATCCTTGTAGGTCAGCACATTGCTGCCACCGGCACCGTGGCCACGTTGGTTGTCATGGTTGTCGGTGAATACAACGGCATCACCGCCGGAGAGGAAGCCCCAGCTCTCTCCAAAGGCGTTGAGGTTGGCCAGTTGCTGGTTCTTGAAGACGTTGCCGATGGACGCGCTGTAGCGGAACTCGGTGACGTCTGACGTACCCGTGTACTCAGTGGCACTGACGGCTTCGCCACCCAGGTCGATCACCTCCTGGAATACGTACAGCGGGCCGCCGGCCTGATTGATGACGGCGCCGATATCACCGGGCGACATATGTTTGGCGGCATCCACCCGTATACCCTTCACACCCAGCGACGTGAGCTGATTGAGATAGCCGGCCAGAGTGTCGCGCACGTAGCCGCTTCCGGTATCCAGGTCCGGTAAGCCGACGAGGCGGCAATTGCGAACGCGCCAGGCATCCGAACTGTAATCCGAGCCGTTGATACTGCATTCGGCGTGGAAATCGTTGCCACTGTAGATAGGATAGGTCAGGGAATCGCTGCTGTAATAGGACCCGGCCGTGCCGTTTCCCGTACCATTGGCGGTATGGTTGATCACGGCATCCACATAAACGTCGACCCCGGCCGTGTTGCAGCGCGAAACCATATCGGCGAACTGGCTGCTGTTACCACTGCGGCTCTGGAGCTGGTAGCTGACAGGTTGATAGCGCGTCCACCAGGCGCTGCCCTGAATGTGTTCCTGCGGCGGTGACACCTGAACGGCGCTGTAACCCTTAGGGCCAAGAAACTGTTCACATTCAGTGGCGACATCGCTCCACTTCCATTCGAACAGATGGACAAAGGTACCGGCGTGGGCAGTATTGATGGGCAACGCAAGTGTCAGGCCGAGACTGACACCGGTTACCAGGCGTTGTATGGAGATCATTGTGTGCTCCTGTCTTGTATTTGTTGTGGAGACGATCCAATGGCCAATGCCGCCGGTTGACGGCAGTTGTGGATGTCCATTGTCAACATGAAGTGTTCAATCGTTAGCCAAAACATCCTTTCGCACAGTTTGCGGGGAGTAGTCAGGGGGAGGAGTTACAGAATTTATGTCGTGTTAAATGACGTGTCATTAAACTGCAACACGCTCACCAATGGGATCGGTTAAGCTTGCAGCCGGTGTTTTGACGGGGCTTTAGGAGGAAGCATGAAGATCATTGCGTTTTACAGTCTTAAAGGTGGTGTTGGAAAAACCGCAGCGGCTGTAAACATCGCCTACCTGGCCAGCCAGGCCGGCATTCCCACCCTGTTATGGGATCTCGACCCTCAGGGGGCGGCTAGCTGGTACCTGGCGGGAACCGACGAGATCAAGGGTCGGAAACTGGCTGCACTGATGGATGGCAAGACCCCCATCGGCAAATTCATTCGGGCCAGCGCCTACCCTGACCTCGATTTTATCCCGGCCCATAACAGTTTTCGCAACCTTGATGTCCGGCTGGATAAGGACGACAGCGCCAATACCCTCAAAAACTGGCTGGCGCCGCTATCGGAGGAAACCAGCCTGGTCGTACTGGATTGCCCGCCCTCAATGTCGCGGTTGTCCGAGCAGGTGTTGAAAACCGCCGATGGCGTGTTCGTGCCGGTGGTTCCGACTTGGCTCGCTCTGAATAGCTGGCAACAGCTCCAGGCCTTCGCCAAGGACAAGAAGCTCAAACCCGGTCGTCTGCACCCGTTTTTCTCCATCGTGGACCGCCGCAAGCATCTGCATCGCGAGATGGTGATCCATCGCAAACAGCGCCTCGAGAATGGGCTGAACGCGCTGATTCCCAATGCCAGTGTGGTGGAGAAGATGGGTGAGAGTGGCCAGCCGGTGGAACTGATGGATCGGTCATCCGCAGCTGCCGATGCCTATCGGCGCTTGTGGAAGGAAATCAGGAAGTTGATCTAGAACGGATAGAGCCCATAAAAAAACGCTGGTCAGCTTCACACTGACCAGCGTTCCGGTATACAGCGGCAGGTGTGTTAATGACCCTGCCAGAAGGTGTTAGCCCACCTCTTTCAGTGCCTGCTCAACGATCGCCAGGCCTTCCTCAAGAATATTGTCCTCGATGGTGACCGGCATCAGGAAACGCAAGGTATTGCCGTACATGCCGCAGCTCAGCAGGATCAGGCCATTTTCCTTGGCTTTCTTGGTAACGGCCGCCGCCAGGTCTGCCCGCGGTTCCTTGCTGGTCTTGTCGGTGACCAGTTCAATGGCAGCCATGGGCCCGAGGTTGCGCACGTTGTCCACGTGGGGGAACTGTTCCTGCCACTGATCAAAGCGTTTGCGCAGGGTGTCACCCAGGCGCTGACTCTTACCCAGAATGTCTTCTTCCTTGAACACGTCAAATACTGCCAGGGCTGCTGCACAGGCCGTCGGGCTGCCGGTGTAGGTGCCGCCGAGGGAGTTCGGGCCGGACGAGTCCATAACCTTGTCGGTACCGACAATGGCTGAGATCGGCATGCCATCGGCCATACTCTTGGCCATGGTCATCATGTCGGGCTCAACACCGCTGTGTTCGATGGCGAACATCTTGCCAGTCCGGCCGAAGCCGCTCTGAACCTCATCCGCGATCATCAGGATGCCGTTCTCATCGCAGATCTTGCGGATCTCTTTGAGGAAGCTGGCTGGTGCGGCGTAGAAACCACCCTCACCCAATACCGGCTCAATCACGATGGCGGCGGTGTCACTGGCGGGTGAATCGGCCTTCATGGCCATCTTCAGGCCACGGAGCGCTTCATCCTCACTGACACCGTGATAGGGAACCGGATAGGGGGCGCGAAAGACGGTGCCCGGCATTGGGCCGAAATCGGTCTGATAAGGAGCGGCTTTGCCGTTCATGGCCATGGTGTAGAAGGTACGGCCGTGATAACCGCCGTCAAAGCAGATCACATTGGTTTTGCCGGTCGCCGCGCGGGCGATCTTCATGGCGTTTTCCAGGGCTTCTGCGCCGGAGTTGGCCAGCATGACCTTGGCGTGGCCCTTTACCGGAACCACTTCACTGAGCTTCTGCGCCAGCTTCACATAGCCCTCATAGGGCATGACGGTCTGGCAGGTGTGCATCAGCTTGTCCAACTGCGCCTTCACCGCTTCAACCACTTTGGGGTGACGATGGCCGATATTCAGTACACCAATGCCGCCGGCGAAGTCGATCATACGCTTGCCATCGGCATCCCAGAGCTCGGCATTGGTCGCATGGTCGGCAAACTGCTCGTTGGGGCTGGCAGCACCGGCCGCGACATAACGTTCTTTGAGTGCCTGCAATTCTTTGTTCGTCACTTTGCCTCTCCTCGAATTCGGTTTGGTACTGTCAGCATACACGAAATGATGGCCCGGTTTGAAAACCCGGCCCTGTTGTTTCTACGTACTGCGGCCGCCAATGTCCTCCCGGAACTGAAGTTCCGCAAGTCTCCGGTACAGCGGATTCCGTTCGACAAGTTTATCGTGGTTGCCGATATCCTGAATAATTCCGGCGTCCATCACAATGATACGATCGGCGTGCCTGACGGTGGCCAGCCGGTGTGCGATGACCAATGTCGTGCGGTTGGACATCAGTCCCGGCATGGCTTGCTGGATCAGGTGTTCGCTTTCTGCATCCAGTGCGCTGGTCGCCTCATCCAATAACAGTATAGGTGCATCCGCAAGCAGTGCGCGGGCAATCGCCAGCCGCTGCTTCTGCCCCCCCGATAGCCCGAGACCCGTATCGCCCAGTGGTGTTTCATAGCCTTTTGGCAGTTTGTGGATAAACTCATCGGCATGGGCAATCCTGGCGGCCTCCACCATGGCAGTGTCGCTGGCCTCTGGTCGGGCGTAGCGGATGTTGTCGGCAATGGTGCCGTGAAACAGCGCGGGGTTCTGTGGCACCAGCGCAAAGCATTGGCGCAGGTCTGTAAGCGCTAACTTACGACTGTCGACGCCGTCGATAAGAATCTGCCCCGTGTCGGGGTCATAGAACCTCAAGAGCAGATCGAACAACGTAGACTTTCCAGCACCGGAGGGACCAACCAGTGCCACGGTTTCGCCTGCCTGGATGTGAAGTGAAAGGCTTTGCAGAACCTCGATATCGCGACGGGCCGGATAGGAAAAGGTCAGATTGCTGATCTCGATGTCGCCGCGAAGGGGGTCGGGCAGAGCCTGGGTGGCGTTTGCCCCACTGAGGATTTCACTGGGTGTCTGCAGCAGCTCGAAAATCCGCGCCGCCGCTCCGGCTGCGCGCTGCAACTCACCAATCACTTCACTGATGGCGCCGGCGGCCAGTCCCACCAACAGGCTGTAGAATACAAATGCCGCCAGCTCGCCCGGGCTGGTACGACCTGAGATCACATCCAGCCCGCCAATCCAGATCACCACGCCAATGGCACCCATAACCAGGGTAATGGCGATGGTGGTCAGCCAGGCCCGCTGGCGAATCCTCACACGGGCAATCTCGAAGGCATTTTCCGCCACCTGTGAGAAAAACCGGCGGTCATGAGGCTGATGGTTGAACGCCTGCACCGTCTTGATCTGGGTGAGGTTCTCCCCCACGTAGCTGCCCACTTCCGCGACCCGGTCCTGGCTCAGCCTGGACAGCTGCCGCACACGGCGACCATAGATCAGGATGGGAATGATCACCAGTGGGAAGCCGAGGATGATGATACCGGCAAGTTTGGCATTGGTTATGAAGAGCAGGATCAGCCCGCCCACCAGCATCAGGGTGTTGCGCAGCGCGATGGAGACCGTGGAGCCGATGACGGATTGCAGCACTGTCGTATCAGCGGTAAACCGCGACTGTATTTCCAGGCTTCGGTTTTTCTCGTAGAAACCAGGGTGAAGGTCGATCAGATGGTTAAACACCTGCTTTCGAATATCCGCCACCACCCTTTCGCCAATCCAGGACACCAGGTAAAAACGAGCGAAGGAGCCAATGGCGAGACCGATCACCAGCACAAAAAACAGACCGACTGCTTTGGACAACATCGCGGGAGACTGGGTGGCAAGGCCCTGGTCCACCAGAATCCGTAAGCCCTGACCTAGGGCAAGTGTGATGCCGGCTGTAATAACCAGAGCCACGAGAGCGCCGGTAACAGCCCTTTTGTAAGGGCTGATAAAATCGACAACCAGTTTCAGAGCCTTCCGATGACGGGTGTTGATGGTGTGCCTCCAGGATAAGGGGTACTGTAAACTCCGATAACATTACGGTTTTTACTCGTATTAGAACCTATCATACAGCTACGTAAGAGCGTGCGGGGTGGGACTTGTCTGCCAGGACCGTCAAAAGCCATGGATGGCTTTTGTCGAGCGTACAGGGACGTATTTACAGCGTGTCCTGGCAGACAAGTCCCATCTCGTGCGCTCGACTACTCCGTTATTGAAGGGAAACCCGAGTGCGCGCCTACGCTGACAACGAGTACCCCGCCAACCACAAACCCGACTGGAAAGTCATCGCCGGCCTATGGCCCTATCTGACGGAATTCCGTGGTCGAGTCATGCTGGCGCTGGGGTTCCTGATCTTCTCCAAACTGGCGACGGTGGCTACACCGGTCGCCCTGAAATACATCGTCGACTATCTGGACGAAAATCAGGGCGGCGAGGTACTGCTGTGGATACCGGTCATACTGGTCGTCGCCTACGGCCTGCTCCGATTTGGCAGCACCCTGTTCAGCGAATTGCGGGACGCGGTGTTCGCCCGAGTCGCGGAACGGGCCATGCGACGAGTGTCGCTGCGGGTTTTCGAACATCTGCACAACCGGGAGCTGTCCTTTCACCTGGACCGGAAAACCGGCGGACTGGCCCGGGACATTGAACGGGGCACCAACGGCATCAGCTTCCTGCTGCGTTTCACTCTCTTCAACATTGTCCCCACCCTCCTCGAAATCCTGATGGTGGCCGGTATTCTCTTCGTGGTGTTCAACGTGGGCTATGTGCTGGCGATCCTGGTAGCGGTGGTGGTGTATGTGGTGTTTTCCATCAAGGTTACCGAGTGGCGCACGAAATACGTGCGCGAAGCCAATGCCCGGGACAACCAGTCCAATTCCCGCGCAGTCGACAGCCTGCTCAACTACGAGACCGTAAAGTATTTCAATAACGAACGCTTCGAGGCAGAGCTCTACGACAAGGACCTGGATGACTGGGAACAGGCACGGCTCAAAAACCGGCTGTCGCTGGCCGCCCTGAACTCGGGCCAGGCCCTGATCATCGGTGTGGCGATGATCGTCATCATGGCCATGGCAGTGCAGGAAGTCGCCAGTGGTGAGATCACCCTGGGGGATTTCACCATGATTAATGCCTACCTGTTACAGCTGTTTATACCGCTCAATGCACTGGGGTTCGTGTATCGGGAGATCCGCCAGGCGCTGGTGAATGTGGAACGGTTGTTCGGGTTGCTCGGCGACGAACCGGTCATTGAGGACGCGCCGAACGCCAAAGCGTTGGTGGTGGACAAAGGCGAGGTTCGTTTCGACCAGGTTCACTTTGGTTATCGCCCCAACCGTCAGATCCTCCGGAACGTAAGTTTCTCAATTCCCGCTGGGCACACCGTAGCCGTCGTGGGCGCCAGCGGTGCGGGGAAATCGACCCTCGCCCGCCTGCTTTTCCGGTTTTACGATGTGAACCGGGGCAGTATCACCATCGATGGTCAGGATATCCGTGAGGTCACCCAGGACAGCCTGCGTTCCGCCATTGGCGTGGTGCCCCAGGATACGGTGCTGTTCAACGACACGCTTTTTCGGAACCTGGCTTACGGTCGGCCTGATGCCAGCGAGGAAGAGGTGTACCGGGCAGCCCGAATGGCGCACCTGGAACAGTTTATCCACAGCCTGCCCGATGGCTATAACACACAGGTTGGTGAGCGGGGGCTTAAACTTTCCGGCGGCGAGAAACAGCGGGTCGCCATTGCCCGGGTACTTCTCAAGAACCCACCGTTATTGATTCTGGACGAAGCCACATCTTCTCTGGATTCGCTGTCTGAACAGGCGATTCTGGGGGCCTTGAAGGAAGTCAGCCGCCAGCGCACCTCCCTGGTTATCGCTCATCGGCTGTCGACGACGCGCGATGCGGATACCATTCTGGTGATGGACGGCGGCTGTATTGTCGAGAGTGGCAACCACGTCGAGCTGCTGGGCCAGAAGGGGCATTACGCCAGGCTCTGGGAACAGCAGCATCGAACTGGTGATGATGGTCAGGCAAGCCCCTGATCACGGGCCATGGCCATAGCCGCTTTCGGCCCTGTCCATAGCGATGGCAGTATGACAAAGGAGACCGGTATGGCGGTTATCACAATGAACTGCTGAAGCACGCCAATCTGCCCTGAACCCATATACAGCAGAATGGCGGCCATCAGCGCCATAGCACCGCCCCAGAATACACGGATCCAAGGATTTGGCTCATCATGGCCCGCACCCACCATGGCAATGGAATAGCTCATGGAGTCGCCGGTGGTGGCGACAAAAATGGTGGTGAGCAGCAGTATCGCGGCGGCCATCCAGGTGCCTCCTGGCAGCGCCTGGGCCACGGTCAGTGTGGCGACGTCAAAACGGAAATTGTTCAACGCTTCGGTCAGGTCAAAGGTGCCGGCCAGCTGGTGATAGATCCCCGAGCCACCCAGCAGCGTAAACCAGATTGTGGTGGCAATAGGTGCCAATACGGCAACCGCGAGGATCATTTCACGAACCGTGCGTCCGCGGGAAATTCGCGACACAAACACCGCCATCAAAGGCGTGTAACCAATAAACCAGGCGAAGAAAAACACCGTCCACCATTTCATCCACCAGTCCGGCGCCGTTTCAGCGGTCATCGTCGACATCGCCATGAAAGACGTCAGGTACTCGCCGAATGACTGAGTAAAGGTGTTGGCCAGAAACAGTGTGGGACCGAACAGGAAAATCACTGCGGCGATGGCCAGGGCGAGGAGCACGTTGAACCGGCTGAGCAACTGAATACCCTTGTGCAGTCCGGTCATGGCGGATGTCATGTACACCCCGGCCAGAATGATCAGTACCGCGAGCTGGGTGCCATAGCCATCGGTGATGCCAAACAGCTCGTGCAGCCCGAAACTCACCTGGGTTGCCAGGAAACCGATAGGGCCGACGGTTCCCGCCACCACGGCAATGACGCAAAGGGCGTCAATCACCCCACCCAGCTTGCCTTGAACAGCGTTCTCACCAAACACCGGATACAACAGGGTTCGCGGCTGCAGCGGTTTGCCCTGATCATAGTGAGCCCTGCTGAGAACCAGTGCGGTCAGCGAGCCGAGCACGGCCCAGGCAAGGAAGCCCCAGTGAGTAAACGACTGCGCCATGGCGGGAGCGGTGGCCGCAGCCGTTCCGGCTTCGGTATCAAACGCCGGTGGTGTTACCACAAAGTGATAGACCGGTTCCCCGGCGGCGAAAAACACCCCTCCACCGGCCAGCAATGTACACATGATCATTGAAAGCCAGCGAAAACGGCTGATTTCCGGCCGGTCCAGGCCACCAATCCGTGCATTGCCGGCCTTGCTGACCGCTGTTCCGAGTGCGATGAAAAAGGTTGCCAGCAGGAGTAGTTGGAAGAACGACCCCAGGTACTTTGCCGTCCAGGTGAATCCGGCGCCAATCGCTGTAGCGACGGCGCTGCTGTCAATAATGGAAGCACCAACGAACAGCAGGATGAAGCCAATCGTAAGCGTCAGAACGATCGGGTCGCTATCGGAGAAAGCGCCCGGCCGTTCATCGGTAGCCAGGGAGTTTGTCTGGGAGGTCATGGTTGTTCCTTTCGCGAAGAGCCGCGCAGGGTACAGAAAAGTTCAGACCTCTGCATTCCTTTGTGGAGGTAGCCACCCTCCCAGGCATTGGTAAGCTCGTCAGGATTCCGGAAATGCCGTCCAGTCATCCAGCCAGGTCGATGTGGCCCTGGGGTTAACAGCGCCCTGGTACATCGCCGACTCATCAAAGAATTCGGCTTTCGGAGGCCGTTTGGCAGTCATGGCGCGCACTGAGCTTCTGGGGCGGAAATGCGGCGACGACTCGCTGGTGACAGAGGGTTGCAAGCCGGTTTCAACCTGAACGGTGTTCTGCAGTTCGGGGCTGCGTATCCACAGCTCTTCGTTGAAGCCGAAATCGTCATCATCGGTTTCGTTAACAATGGTGAGGTTGCCTAACCTACCGTTGTTGGCAAGCAGGTTGTGGCTGAACGTCAGGGCATTCATGCCCACCAGCGCGGTGACCTCATCCCTGGTATCCAGGGCCTCAATGGCGTAACTGTCGATGATCATATTGTGGAAGTGGCCGCCGGATCCCTCTCTTAGCATAATAGCGCGGTGTTCTTTGGCGGAACGGCCGCTGCCATAAAGGGTGACGTTGTAGAATGTGGGTTCGGACCGTGGCACGGCCGAGTGGCTGGAACCGTTGTTGTCGCCCTCAAAGGCGTTATCGCCGACATCCCGGTACTGCTGAATAATGGCAAACTGTACCCTGCCTCGCCAGCCCCAGTCCCAGTCGATGCTGTCATCGGCAGCACCGGTCACCAGGATGTTTTTCAGGTCGACGGTGCCACCGAACATTTCGATACCGTCGTCCAGAGCACGGTGAACCTGCACGTTCTGGATGATGGTGTTGGAGCCACAGCCACCCAGGGTTAAGCCGTTCAGCTCGTTGTTCTGATAGACCTCGAAACCGGCAAATTCAATGCGGGTGTACTGCACCACGCCGCAACTATGCTGCGTGTCGCTGCCACCGAATTGCCCACGGGTGTCGTTTTCAGGTACGCCTTCAATGCGGGCGTTCGGCTCGTTCACCGGTGCCTTTCCAAGAAGCACAACGCCACCCCAGTCACCGCGAGCCCGTGCTCCGGGTTCCTTGCTACTGGTAAAGACCACCGGTTGGTTACGGCTGCCGCGGGCAAACAGTTTGGCACTGGACGTGACAACCAGGGCGGAACCGGGTTCGCCCTCTATGGTTACGCCGGGTTCAATGGTCAGGTTCGCGCCTTCCACAAACACGGTGTTTTCAAGGGTGTATCGATGACCGCTTTCCCAGACGGTGTCTGTGGTAATGTCGGCGCTGATACGCACGTTGCGATTCTCAAATGCGGTAAAACCGGCGACCGTGGCGACAACCGTGCCAATGACGGGAACCAGTACCAGCGCGTGACGGGCAAACCAACCGCGTCTTTTTTGCGGCGTGACGGGACTGGCCTGAAGTTTCTGGTTCGAGGACTTGGCCATCAGCGGACGGCCATCATCGTTGGCCATGATCTCGCGTGCCAGCGCCTGAAGCTCTGGCGTGCCATTGGCTTCCACACGCATCAGAACGTCATTGCGGTAGTTGGGCTCTCTCAGCAAGACGTTGAGATGGACAAAGTCGACGCTCGGGCACTGGCCCTTGTCGATGCGACGTTTGAGTCGCCAGAGCTTCTCTACCAAAAGGGAGGATTGGTCGGACATTACTGCTGCTCCGTTGGGATGAGAGCACCGTTGTACATGTCCAATGTGAAAGCTTTATGTCAATTGAAAGAAAAGAGTCGCTTAAAGGGGAGTATTTCGTCGTTAAAGAAGGGACTGAGATGCGGGAAAATGGTCGGCGTGGCAGGATTCGAACCTGCGACCCCTTCGTCCCGAACGAAGTGCGCTACCAAGCTGCGCCACACGCCGATCAACGGCCGGTATTATACGGATTGGCTGGTTTTTTACCAGCCCCCGTATGATTTTCACTGCCCACTGGCAGTGGGTAATACCGAGATATCCGCCACCCGCAGGAACAGGTTACGCAGCAGGTTGAGCATGGCCAGGCGGTTATTACGCACGGCCTCGTCGTCAGCCATCACCATGACTTCATCAAAGAAGTTATCCACCGGCTCCCGCAGGCTGGCGAGAGAGCTCAAGGCCGTCGCGTAATCGCCTTTTTCAAACAGTGGCAATGCCTTGTCGGCTTGCTGGCGGATTTGGTCGGCCAGTGTTATTTCCGCCTTGTCCTGCAACAACTCACTGTCGATGCTTTCACCAATGCTGTCGCCACCCTGCTTGGTAAGGATGTTGGACACCCGTTTGTTGGCGCCGGCCAGGGCCAGGGCTTCCGGTAGCTGGCGGAAGGCTTCCACGGCTTTCACCCGGCGGTCAAAGTCCAGCGGGCGTGTTGGACGGCGGGCGTGCACGGCGAGGTAGACTTCGGCACTGATGCCCTGCTCTTCATAGTGCGCGCGGAAACGCTCGAGCATGTAGTCCACCACCGTGTTGGCCACATTCGGTTCGGTGATGCTGTTGTGTTCCTCTACTGCCCACTCGCAGAGGGTTTGCAGGTCCAGCGGCAGCTCTCGCTCGATGATGATGCGCAATACGCCCAGTGAGGCTCGACGCAGCCCGAACGGGTCACGGGTACCGGACGGTGGCTGGTTAATGCCGAACAGCCCCACCAGGGAATCGATGCGGTCGGCAATGGCCACGGCGCAGCCCGTCAGGGTTGCGGGCAGGTCGTCACCGGCAAAGCGGGGCATGTACTGCTCGTTCAGGGCGCTGGCCACGTCTTCGTTCTCGCCGTCGTTGGCAGCATAGTACTGGCCCATGATGCCCTGCAGGTCAGTGAACTCCAGCACCATCTCGGTGACCAGGTCGGTCTTGGCGAGCATGGCGGCGCGCTCAGCCAGAACGGGATCGCTGCCAATGGCGCCGGCGATCTTCTTCGCCAATGCGGCAACGCGCACGGATTTGTCGTAAATGCTCCCCAGCTTGTCCTGGAACACGATCGGCTTGAGCCGGTCGATGCGGTCTTCCAGCCGGGTCTTGCGGTCAGTGTCGTAGAAGAAAGCCGCATCAGACAGGCGTGGGCGGATGACCTTTTCGTTGCCGGAAATGACCTGTTGCGGGTCCTTGCTTTCCAGGTTGGCAACGGTGATGAACAGCGGCAGCATCCGGCCGTCGGCGGAAACCACGTGAAAGTACTTCTGGTGTTCCTTCATGGAGGAAATCAGTGCCTCGGCGGGAACTTCCAGGAAGCGTTCCTCGAAACGGCCGATAAGCGGCACGGGCCACTCGTTGAGGGCGGTGACTTCATCCAGCAGGTCTTCATCGATAACCGCCTGGCCGCCTGCTTCTTTCTTGGCGATGGCGGTGACGCCGTCGCGGATTTGCTCGCGGCGTTCGGCGAAGTCAGCGATCACATACCCTTCCTGGCGCAGCACCACTTCGTAGTCGCCGGGCGTGGGCACGATCAATGATTTCGGGCAGTGGAAACGGTGGCCACGGGTTTTATTACCCGGGGTCAGCCCGATGATCGGGGTGTCGATCACCTTGTTGCCGAACAGCAGGATGGCCCAGTGCACCGGGCGCACGAACTCGGTTCTGTGCGCGCCCCAGCGCATGCGTTTTGGGATCGGCAGTGCGGCCAGGGACTGGTCTACCAGTTCCGGCATCAGTTCAACGGTGGGACGGCCTTTCTCGATGGTGCGATAGACCACCCAGGCACCCTTGTCGGTTTCCATCGTATCAAGCTGGTCCGGTGTCACGCCCAGGGAGGTGGCGAAGCCGGTCAGTGCCCGGGTGGGGTTGCCGGAATCGTCGAACGCAGCTTTCACGGCAGGGCCGCGTTTTTCCACCGGTTTGTCCGGTTGAGCGTCTTCCAGGTACCGTACCCTGACGGCAAGCCGGCGTGGTGCGGCAAACGCTTCCACTTTGCCGAACTGAATACCGGCCTCTTCCAGGCCATTGGTAATGCCACGGGTAAACGCGTCCGACAGTGGCTTGAGGGCCTTGGGAGGCAGCTCTTCAGTGCCCAGTTCGACCAGAAAATCCTGTTTTGCCATGATTATGCGTTCCCCTGTTCCTGCTGAGCTTTTCTCGCTTTCTTACCCTTCTTGCCGTTCGCCTTTTCGGCGGCGGCCTCGGTCGCTGCCAGTACCTCTTTGCGCAGGGCATCCGGTGCCAGCGGGAAGCCAAGCTTGCGGCGGCTGTCGAAATACGCCTGGGCAACGGCCCGGGCCAGGGTGCGAACCCGCAGGATAAAACGTTGACGCTCGGTCACGGAGATGGCGTGGCGGGCGTCAAGCAGATTGAAAGTGTGTGAAGCCTTGAGCACCTGCTCATAGGCGGGCAATGCCAGGCCGGCTTCGATCAGGCGCGCGCTCTCGCGTTCGTGCACATCGAAGCTGTGAAACAGGAACTCGGTGTCGGCGTGCTCGAAGTTGTAGGTGGACATCTCCACCTCCTGCTGATGGAACACGTCGCCGTAGGTGACCACACCATCCGGGCCTTCGGTCCACACCAGGTCGTAGACGCTGTCCACACCCTGCAGGTACATGGCAATGCGCTCAAGCCCGTAGGTGAGCTCGCCGGTGACCGGATAGCATTCCAGGCCACCCACCTGCTGGAAGTAGGTGAACTGGGTTACTTCCATGCCGTTCAGCCAGATTTCCCAACCCAGGCCCCAGGCGCCGAGGGTGGGTGATTCCCAGTTGTCCTCAACAAAACGGATATCGTGTACCAGTGGGTCCAGCCCAAGAGCCTTCAGGGAATCCAGGTACAGTTCCTGAATGTTGTCCGGGGACGGTTTCAGCACCACCTGGAACTGGTAGTAGTGTTGCAGGCGGTTGGGGTTCTCACCGTAGCGGCCATCGGTGGGGCGTCGGCTGGGCTGAACGTAGGCGGCGTTCCAGGTTTCCGGACCGATGGAGCGCAGGAAGGTGGCCGGGTGGAATGTGCCGGCACCCACTTCCATGTCCAGGGGCTGGAGGACTACGCAGCCGTGCTGCGCCCAGAAGTTCTGCAGGGCGAGGATCAGGCCCTGGAAGGTTTTGATGTCCGGCGTGTTTGCGGAAGTTGCCTTGTCTGTCACGACGTTTGCCTGCTGGTCAGTCTGTGTGTGGCGCCCGGGCATCTGGCCGGGGCACTCCGGAAAAAAGGGGCATTATACGCCTGCCAATCGCGTATTTCTAAGTTGGGTTCAGAAGATTGATTTTGCGCTAGAAGAACGTCAGTCCCACCTGGAACAGTTTCTCTACATCCCGTATCCGCGACTTGTCTACCAGGAACAGGATAACGTGGTCATCCGGCTGTACCCGCAGGTGGTCGTGGGCGATAAGGACTTCGCTGTGGCGGACGATGGCGCCGATGGTGGTGCCTTCCGGCAGGTTGATCTCGTCAAGCCGCTTACCCACTACCCGGGAGGACCGGTGGTCGCCATGGGCGATGGCCTCAATGGCTTCGGCTGCGCCCCTACGGAGTGAGTGAACGTTTACTACGTCCCCGCGGCGAATGTGGGTAAGCAGGCTGCCAATGGTGGTTTGCTGGGGCGAGATAGCGACATCAATGTCGCCGCCCTGGATCAGGTCGACGTAGTCCGGGTTGTTGATCAGCGTCAGTACCTTGCGGGCACCCAGACGTTTGGCCAGCAGTGACGCCATGATGTTGGCTTCGTCATCGTTAGTGACCGCACAGAAGACATCGGTATTCTCGATGTTTTCTTCCAACAGGATGTCCTTGTTGGCGGCATTGCCCTCCAGCACCACGGTTTTGCGAAGGTTCTCAGACAGCATCACGCAACGTTCGTGGTCCCGTTCAAGAAGTTTCACCTGGTAGCGGGATTCGAGAGTATGGGCCAGGCGCTGGCCAATGTTGCCACCCCCACAGATGAAGATGCGCTTGTAGGGTTTTTCCAGTGGCTGCAACTCGCTCATCACCGAGCGAATATGGTCGGAGGCGGCGATGAAGAAAACCTCGTCGCCGTCTTCGATCACCGTATCCCCCTGAGGCATGATCGCCCGGTCTTTCCTGAAAATGGCGGCGACCCGTGTTTCGATTTTGGGCATATGGCTGCGCAGGTACGACAATTCGTGGCCAACCAGTGGGCCGCCTTCCGTCGCCCGAATGGCGACCAACTGAACAAGCCCCTTGGAAAATTCCAGTACCTGCAGCGCGCCGGGGTATTCGATCAGTCGTGTAATGTGCTTGGTGACCAGGTGCTCCGGGCTGATCAGAACATCTATGGGGAAGCCCCGCAGGCTGTCCAGATCCTTCTTCTGATCCCGCTGGTAGAACAGTTCTGGTTTTGCCAGGTAGGCGTTGGCCCTGACCCGGCAGATGGTGGTCGGGGTTTTGTAGAGCAACTTGGAGACCTGGCAGGCCACCATGTTGACCTCGTCACTGTTGGTCACGGCGATGACCATGTCGCCATCTTCAGCGCCCGCCTGACGCAGAACCGTGGGGAAGGAGGCCATGCCCTGGACAGTCCGAATATCCAGGCGATCCTGAAGCTCCCGCAGGCGGGTACTGTCACTGTCGATCACGGTGATGTCGTTGGCTTCGTTGGCGAGGTTTTCTGCCAGGGTCCCGCCCACCTGGCCGGCACCGAGAATCAGGATTTTCATGGTTCGGGTTTCTCCAGCACAGCGTAGAAAAATCCATCGTGGCTTTCGGGAACAGGCAGCATCTGGCGGCCGGTTTCCATATCGCGCCCCCAAAGGACATCGGGCTCCACCAGGGCAGCGTCGTCCTGCTGTTTCAGGAATCGACGAATTATACGGTGATTCTCCTGCGGAAACACCGAACAGGTGGCATAGACCAGGCGTCCTCCGGGTGCGAGCACTTGCCACATCGACTCCAGCAGACTCAGCTGAATGCTGGCGAGCGGGACAATGTCTGATTCACGGCGCAGCAACTTGATGTCCGGATGGCGGCGAATCACGCCGGTGGCGCTGCAGGGAACGTCCAGCAGGATGCGATCGAACGGCTTCCGGTCCCACCACTGGTCAATATCTGCGGCATCGGCTTGCTTCAGTGTGGCCACGAGGTCCAGCCGTTCCAGGTTTTCCTGCACCCGTGGCAGTCGATCAGCGGATTCGTCGATAGCGACCACTTCTTCCAGTTGTCCACAGCTTTCAAGGATAGCGCAGGTTTTGCCTCCCGGTGCGGCACAGGCATCCAACACCCGTTGACCGGGCGCCAGGTCCATCAGGGTGGTGCAGAGCTGGGCTGCTTCATCCTGCACACTGACCGCGCCTTCGGAAAACCAGGGAAGAAGGTCCACCGGCACGGGAGCAGCCAGTTGGATGCCGTGGGGCGCAAACAGGGTTGCGTTGGCATCGATACCGGCATCGGACAACAACCGCAGGTAGTCGTCGCGGCTGAAGCGCAGGGCGTTCACCCGCAAGGTCATGGGGGCCTGGGTGTTATTGGCTTCGAGAATGGCCTGCCAGTCGTGAGGCCAGTTATGGCGCAGCTTTTCAAGCATCCAGGGAGGGTGGCTGAAACGACCGATTTCGTCGGCAATGGGCGGCTCCCCTTCCCGCTCCGCAGCCCGCAGAACGCCGTTCACCAGCCCTGTCAGATGTGGTTTGTCGAGGGCGCGACAGGCTTCCACGGTTTCATTCAGAATCGCGTAGGTGGCCTGCTGGCTGAAGCGAAGCTGGAACAGCGCTACCAGCATCAGGTGGTGGACCACCCGGTCGGATTTGCGCAGCGGTTTTTTCAGGCGCGCCTGTAACTCGCCATCGAGCCGGTGAAACCAGCGACAGGTGCCGTAACACAGTGCCTGTAGTGGTGGTCGTTCGTTGTCTGCCACATCACCCATGGCGTGGGGCAGGCATTGGGACAGCGACTGGCCGTTCTCAACGGATTGCAACACTCGGGCAGCAACCGCCCGCAGTGGCTGGCCCTGTTGGCTCATTCAGTTCAGCTCCTGGCCGGGCATCAGTATGTCCTTGCCGCCGTTGATCAGGTCGTTCACCGATTGTGGCCGCGAGCCGGACAACTGCAAACGGGTGATCCTCAGGGATTCCAGGCCGCAGGCAATGTCGATGCCCTCGCGGTCGCGGCGAATCACCGTGCCGGGATGTTTGTCGCTGGTGTCGTCCAGAATCTCTGCCTGATGAATGCGGATGCGCAGATCCTCCAGGTCGGTGTAGGTGCCCGGCCAGGGATTAAAGGCACGAATCAGCCGGCTGATGGCGGGGGCGTCCCGGGTCCAGTCGATATGCCCTTCTTCCTTGCTGAGCTTACGGGCATAGCAGGCCCGGGCCTCGTCCTGGATTTCGCCCTGCAGCTCGCCTTTCTCAAGCTGCTCCAGCGACTTGACGATGGCTTCGCCACCCAGGCCCGCCAGACGGTCGTGAAGGCTGCCGCCGGTATCGGCGTCTTCGATCGGCGTAATGGCTTTCAGCAGCATTGCGCCGGTGTCCAGGCCAGCGTCCATCTGCATGATGGTAATACCGGTTTCGCGGTCACCCGCGGCAATTGCGCGCTGAATAGGCGCGGCACCGCGCCAGCGAGGCAGCAACGAGGCATGGATGTTCAGGCAGCCGTGACGAGGGAGGTCCAGCACCGCCTGCGGCAGAATCAGGCCGTAGGCAGCGACGATCATCACGTCTGCGTTAAGGCTGCGGAGCTGTTCCTGCGCTTCGGCCGATTTCAGGGACTCTGGTTGGAACACGGGAATGCCCGCCTCAACCGCAACCTGTTTGACCGGGCTGGGTGTCAGTTTGCGACCACGGCCAGCGGGCCGGTCGGGTTGGGAGTAAACGCCAACCACCTGATGATGTGTCGTGAGCAGTGCCTTCAGCGCGGTGGCTGCGAATTCAGGGGTGCCGGCAAAAACAAGTCGCACGGGTATCGCTTCCTGGTCCGTTGAATACGAAAAGACCGGGTTTTCACCCGGTCCCGATTTACGCTGTTTTGGCGGCTTCAGGCGCTTTTCTTGTGAAGCTTTTCCAGTTTCTTGCGAATACGAGTGCGCTTCAGCGAACTCAGGTAGTCCACAAACAGCTTGCCGTTGAGGTGATCCATTTCATGCTGGATACATACCGCCAACAGGCCACGGGCTTCCAACTCGAACGGTTTGCCATCACGGCCAACGGCCCTGATCATGCAGTGTTCAATACGGGATACGTCTTCGTAGAAACCCGGCACCGACAGGCAGCCTTCCTGCATGTCTTCAAGCTCACCATCAAGCACTTCCACTTCCGGGTTGATGAATACCCGCGGTTCACTTTTGTCTTCGGACAGATCCATGACGATAATCTGCTTGTGCACGTTGACCTGGGTGGCGGCCAGGCCAATGCCGGGCGCATCGTACATGGTCTCGAACATGTCGTCGATCAGCTTGCGGGTCTCGTCTGTCACCTCGTCCACGGGCTTGGCAAGGGTGCGCAAGCGGGGGTCCGGGTATTCGAGAATATCTAATATCATGGCGCTCGTACTTTTGGTGTCTGATTCTGGCTTTCACCGTTATCTTTTGTAACGGTGTGAATACTGTCTCCGAAATGCGACAGCGTACTGCGCATTTTTCCATCCCGTGACTATTATGATCGGGATGAAAGAGCCGGTTTCAACGGGTTGTCGCCGTTTATGGTGCTATTATCCCTCAACTCGCTCATTGAGTACAAACTGATCAGTTGATAGTCAAAAGCTCTCGACCATAGCGTAGAATTTACTGGAAGAACAAAAGATAACATCACAATTTGCGAGACATCTTCTATAGTAGTGGTATAAAAGGCAGAGTACCGGCTGCATACCAAGAACAGAATCTATCGATTCAAGGCACGCGATCAAGGACTTAAACAATGAGGAAACTGCTGTACGCTCTGGCAGCAAGCATGCTGCTGCTAACCTCCTGGGCCCACGCCGCCCCGGAACTGAGGTCCGATCATCCCGAGCGTTACACTGTCGTGAAGGGTGACACCCTGTGGGATATTTCCGCCCGCTTCCTGAATAACCCCTGGTACTGGCCGGAAATCTGGCACGTTAATCCACAGGTTGCAAACCCACACCTTATCTATCCGGGTGACGAGTTGGCGCTGGTCTATATTGACGGCAAGCCGCGTGTTACCAAGGTTTCCAGTGATCGGGTGGTGAAGCTTTCACCAAAAGTGCGTTCCGAGCCCATCGACACGCCGATTCCCGCCATTCCCCTGGATGCGATCAGCAGTTTCCTGACCGACACGCGCATCGTTGACGTTGAGGCGCTGAATGGAGCGCCTTACGTGCTGGAGGGCGAGGACGGCCGGATTATTACCGGCGCGGGTGATCGGATTTACGCTCGTGGTGAGAAGCCGGCTGACAATGTGGGCGTATTCCGCCGCAGCAAGGAATTCCGGGACCCGGAAACCGGCGAATTCCTTGGTCTTGAAGCCCGGAGTATTGCCCGCGGTGAAGTCATTGCCGAGAATAAAGACGTTCTGACGCTCCGGCTGAAACAATCCAACGAGGAAGTTCGCATCGGGGACCGTCTGCTGGTTGGCGAAGAGCGTCGCATCACCACCAGTTTTGTGCCCAGCTCTCCCGACAGTGACATCGAGGCCCAGATGATTTCGGTCGATGGTGGTGTCAGCCAGATCGGGCAGTTTGACGTGGTGGCTATCAACCGCGGTCAACGGGAAGGCCTGAAGCCGGGTAATGTCATGGCCGTGCTGAAGAGTGGCAACCTGGTTCGGGACCCGGTCACCAATGAAACCATCGAACTGCCCTCCGAGCGTGCCGGGCTGATGATGGTGTTTCAGGCCTACGAAAAAATGAGCTATGGCCTGATCCTGCAGGCTACCCGTCCGTTGTCGGTTGGTGACAAGGTGACCAATCCCTGAGCTGATCACAACGTAAAACGTCCGTAGAAAGGGAGCCGCATCGCCGGCTCCTTTTTTTATGGCATAATTCACCTCCGGCTTGCCAGGAAGGCAAGCCCCGATACCCAACCTTGATCCACGGAAGGATGCCATGCCCCTCGCTACCGACTCCCTGTCTGTCCCGAACCTGTTCCAATCGGAACACGGATTCTGGATATTCCTGTCCTGTCTGCCGAAATTCGGAGCCCGTCGTCAGCAGGCGATCCTCGAACAGCTTCCCGATTTCCGGCAACTCCTGACCCATAACGCCGCCACGCTGAAAGCACTGGGTTTGGCGGCGGAAACGATCGCTGCTCTCGAAGCATGGCGCCGCCAGGATAACGCTCACCCTGTGGTCGCCAACGCCGACGGCATATACCGGAATTGCCTGAGGACTGGCACGGCTATCCTGACCATCGCCGATGCCGACTACCCCGAGCCTCTCAGGCATATTCACGATGGGCCACTGGTGCTCTATGTGCGCGGTGATCGCTCCCTGCTGGGGCGCGATCAGATCGGTATTGTGGGGAGCCGCAACGCCACCCGGGCGGGGCTGGAACACGCCCGCTCCTTTGCCGCGGCGCTTGGCCAAAAAGGCCTGCTGGTGACCAGCGGGTTGGCTCTGGGGGTGGACGGCGCCGCCCATGCCGGCGCCCTGGATGCCGGCTTCCCGACCGTCGCGGTGATTGGCAATGGTGTTGATAAACCCTACCCCTATCGCCACCGCACGCTCAGTGAACGCATCGCCGGTGAGGGGGTGATTGTGTCCGAATACCCGCCGGGTACGTCCGCCAAGGCGGGCCATTTCCCCCGCCGAAACCGGATTATCAGCGGTCTCAGCCGTGGCATCCTGGTGGTGGAGGCGGGACTCAAAAGCGGCTCCCTGATCACCGCGCGACTGGCGTTGGAGCAGGGGCGGGAGGTCTTTGCCATTCCAGGCTCGGTCCACAATCCCCTGGCCCGTGGTTGCCATCACCTGATACGCCAGGGTGCGAAACTGGTGGAAACCGTGGACGATATCTGCGAGGAACTGGGCGGTTGGTGGACCGGTCAGAACGAGGGCAATCCCTCTTCGGTGGTCATGCATGGGCCGGCGACAGAAAACCTGGACTCCCGGGAAATCGCGGTGCTGGAGGCTTTAGGGTATGATCCGCAGTCAACCGATGATTTGTGTTCAGTGACCGGCCTTCCCGCCGATCAGTTGATGCAGTCGCTGCTTCTCCTGGAGTTACAGGGGTTGGTGGATTCTGCGCCGGGAGGGTTTCAACGGATTGCCTGAGCCGCGTTTAAAGACTTGAAGATTTCATGAAATCACCACAGCAACCTTTGTCCGACTGGCACCTTCATTGCGCCCGCCGCACCGTCTTTGGTGGCGGGGTCATTGCCTATCCCACGGAAGCCGTCTGGGGGCTGGGTTGCGATCCGTGGGACCAGGACGCCGTTGAACGAGTCCTGTCGCTCAAGCAGCGCCCGATGGAGAAGGGACTGATCCTTGTGGCGGCGTCTGTCGATCAGGTACGGTTTCTGCTCGACCCGCTGCCGAAGCAGCAGCAGCGCCAGGCGATGAGTCATTGGCCCGGCCCGGTCACCTGTCTTCTGCCGGATGTCCGCAAGCAAATCCCTCAACAGGTTCGAGGTCTTCATAGCTCCATCGCTGTCAGGGTCAGTGACCATCCGGTTGTGCGCGCGCTGTGCGAGGCGGCCGGCTTTCCCCTGGTCTCTACCTCCTGTAATCCGGCAGGGCGCCAGCCGGCCCGAAGCTCCTGGCAGGTGCGTCGTTACTTCGAGGGCCAACTGGATTGGTTGGTGCCGGGAGAACTGGGCGGTAACCGTCAACCCAGCCGTATCATCGATATCGTCAGCGGAAAGCAACTGCGCTAGGAGTTCCCATGTCTCAGCACCCTTTTCAGCACCCCGACAGCCATGCCGTGAAACAATACCTGCTTGGCCTGCAGGATCAGATCTGCGAACGGCTGGCTGCGGTCGATGGCAGGGGCGTTTTCGAAACCGATGCCTGGGACAGGCCCGAAGGCGGAGGTGGCATCAGCCGGGTGATCACCGATGGCGAGGTGTTCGAGAAAGGCGGTGTAAACTTCTCCCATGTGATGGGCGAGACCATGCCTGCGTCAGCCACCGCGCATCGGCCCCACCTGGCGGGTGCGCCCTGGCAAGCCATGGGGGTGTCTCTGGTCATGCACCCTTCGAACCCCTACGTACCCACGTCTCACGCCAACGTCCGGTTTTTTGTTGCGACCCCCGAGGATGCAGAGCCGGTCTATTGGTTTGGCGGGGGCTATGATCTTACGCCCTATTACGGCTTCGACGAGGATTGTGTCCATTGGCACCGGGTCGCGAAAGCCGCCTGTGATCCTTTCGGCGACCAACTCTATCGCGAGTACAAGCACTGGTGTGACAACTATTTCTACCTCAAGCACCGGGACGAACCCCGGGGCGTGGGAGGGTTGTTCTTCGACGACCACAACACCGGGGACTTCCGTCGTGATTTTGCCTTGATGCAATCTGTCGGGGACAGCTTTATCGATGCCTATGAGCCTATTGTGGCACGTCGCAAAGCCCTGGCCTGGGGTGATCGCGAGCGTGATTTCCAGCTTTATCGCCGCGGTCGCTACGTGGAGTTCAACCTGGTCTACGACCGGGGCACTCTGTTTGGCCTGCAGTCCGGTGGCCGTACCGAATCCATTCTGATGTCGCTGCCGCCGCTGGTGCGCTGGGAATATGCCTTCGTTCCGGAGCCCGGCTCGGAAGAAGCCCGGCTGACGGACTATTTTCTTACTGGACGGGATTGGCTGGAGAATGTCGATGCATAACGATCTTTACGCCGTGGTGGGTAACCCTATCAGTCACAGCAAATCTCCCCGCATTCATAGCCTGTTTGCCCGCCAAACCGGCGAGCAGCTGGAGTACACGGCCATACAGGCGCCAGAAGACGATTTCGCGGGTACCGTCGAAGGCTTTTTCGAACGCGGTGGCAAGGGGTTGAATATCACCGTGCCTTTCAAGGAGCAGGCCTGGCAGCTCGCGGACCTGCGAACCCAGCGCGCCGAGCGAGCAGGTGCGGCGAATACGCTCTACAAAGACAGTAAGGGCTCACTAACCGCCGACAACACGGATGGCAAAGGACTGGTTACCGACCTGATGGTCAACCATGGCGTTCGCCTGGCGGGTAAACGCCTGCTGGTGTTGGGCGCCGGCGGGGCCGTTCGTGGCGTTCTGGGGCCGATTCTTGCGGAAGAACCCGCCGCCTTGACGATTGCCAACCGCACCCTGGCAAAAGCCGAGGGCCTGGTCAGTTTCTTTGAACCCGTGGCTGGCGATACGCACCTGGAGGCCTGCGGATTTGAACAGCCGACCTCCGCTTTCGACATCATCATCAATGGCACCAGTGCCAGCCTGCAGGGAGATCTGCCACCGGTTTCCACAAATGTGATCGGTGCCGACACGGTGATTTACGACATGATGTATTCTCTGCAGACCACCACCTTCAACCAGTGGGCACTGGACCGGGGAGCCACCCGGGTGTTCGACGGCCTGGGCATGCTGGTGGAACAGGCGGCGGAGTCGTTCCGGATATGGCGAGGAAAAACCCCGGACACCCGTCCGGTGATTGAAGAATTGCGAAACGACTGAGCCCAACCCGGATCAATGGGCTATGCTTCGCAGGTGTAGACGGTTCCTGAAGCTCGCTGATTAATCGCTGATTTAAGGTCTCTGATGGATATACTCACCCTTGTCGGGCTAGTGGCAGGCGTACTGATTGTCGTGCTCGCGATGCTGGCCAACGCGTCAATACTGACCTTTTTCAACCTTCCGGGGCTGGCGATTGTGCTGGGTGGCACGTTTGCCGTCACCCTCATCAAGTTTCGTCTGCCTTCGGTGATGAGTGCTTTCAGGCTGGCGTTTGCAGCGGCGTTTCAGGATCGCGTCGAACGGCCGGCGGAGTTGATCCGCGAAGTTGGCATACTGGCTCTTGTCGTTCGCAAGGAAGGTATCCTGGGCTTGGAGAACCACGGCACCGAAAACGAGTTTCTGAAAAAGGCCATCAATCTGTGCGTGGATGGCCACCCACCGGAGTTGGTTGAAGAAGCTCTGGCTCAGGAAACCCAGCAAACGGCCGAGCGCTACGAAGTCTCCGAAAGGGTATTTCGTGGTATCGGTGAATCCGCTCCGGCGATCGGTATGCTGGGCACACTGGTTGGCCTGGTGCAGATGCTCAACACCCTCGACGATCCGTCCTCCATTGGGCCGGCCATGGCGATCGCCCTGCTGACCACGCTCTATGGCGCCTTCATCGCCCAGTTGATCGCCCTGCCCCTGGCCGACAAGCTGCAGCTCAAGGCCGAAGATGAGGCACGTAACCAGTTACTGATTACCACATCAATGCGTACCATCATGCGCGGGGAGAATCCCCGGGTGATGACCGAACTGCTGTCGTCCTTTGTAACGCCGGAGCAGCGCAATGGTCTTGCGCCGGAGCGGGAGGCGTAGGTTTTGGTGGTTCGCCAGCCCGTCAAAAAGAAGAAGCATGGCCGTGGCTCCCCGGCCTGGATTGTCACCTTCGCCGATCTGGCCACCCTGCTGCTGACTTTTTTTATCCTGTTGCTGTCGTTCGCGGAAATGGATGTTGAAAAGTACCGTGCCATGGCTAATTCCATGGCGGGGGCCTTCGGCAGCAACCAGGTGCTCGGCGATGCTGTGGGGGGCTCGCCGCTGACCCTGATTGAGTCGGATACGGTTTCCCTGCCGGAGCCAATGGAGACAGCGACCGACGAGCCCGAATTTATTGATGAACGCGCGGAAGCGGATGCCCCGACCAAAATTCCGGCGGGTGTGATCGATCTGGCAAGTCGAATGATCGAAGAGCTTGAACCGGAAGTGGCTTCGGAGGCATTGAGCGTCAACTACGATGAAAGCCGGGTGGTGATCCGGTTTTCGGAGGAAGCCACGTTCCGCTCCGGAGAAGCGGCGATCAAGCCGGGAATGGTGCCGATCATCGAACGGGTGGTAGAGGTGTTGTCTGGTTGCACCGGTGACGTTCTGGTGGCGGGTTACACGGATGACCGCCCGATAGCCAGTGGCCGCTATCGCTCCAACTGGGACCTGTCTGCCGCGCGTGCCGTGTCGGTGGTTCACGAGCTGGTGCTGAATCGTCAGGTGCCGGCGGAGCGGGTTGTCGCGGCGGGCCGGGCGGAAACCAACCCGCTGGCGCCCAACGACAGCCCGGAGAACCGGGCCAAGAACCGGAGGGTGGAGATCGCCATTCGCAACCCGCAATGCGACGACAGCGTGGAGACGGACCAGTTACCGGTGGAAATTAACCCGTGAAGTTCGCATATGCCTGCCGGGAAGCTCCTCATAGTCAATTTATATAACCCCGGCGCTTTTAGATCTTTATACTGTGCAGCCCAACGCAAACACATTTGTCGTAACTATTTGCTGTAAAAAGCTGTAACGAAAAGGCCAGAGAGAGATTATGAGCGGACCTGACAAACCGAAAGTGATTGGTGAGGAATGGAGTGATGAGCGGGTAAAGAGCTTCCTGGCCATTACGCCCTACGACCGCAACATCAATCCTGACTTCAACGCCCTGATCAAAGCCTACCAGGCCATGATTGCCGAAGACTTTGACCGTTTCGTCGGTTTCTTTGTGGAAGCGGGGCGGGATCTCAACGCAGTCGATGAAAACGGTGAGACCATCCTGGACCTGGTGTCGCGGCACCGTCGTAGCACCGCGTATGCAGAGACACTTCGGAAAGCCGGCGCAAAAACAACGGCAGAGGCCGGGAGCTGAATCTGACCGTTCTCCTTCTTTACCGGTTACTGCTCAACAACGCCTGAAGCAGACACTTCTACCGGAATGTGCGGGCCGCTGAAAGCCCGATGAAGAAAGGGCCGGAAGCTGGCCATCGAAGGCCCCTGCTGATCCGAGTGGGGGTGCGCACCCCACCGGAATCCGCGTATGCCCTTCTGATCACTGCTGCCAACAAACGGCGCCAGCATTGTGGGGTCGGCGCTAATCACATGAACAATGACGTCGCGGCTGGCGTCGTCGCCGGTGATCAAAGGGGCCGCCTGATGGTCGCCTGTCAGCACCAGCAGGGTCTTGTTATCCACATGGCGTTTGGCGTATTCGGTGGCCACGTTCAGTGCATAATCCAGCGAGCGGGCATAGTGATCGCGCACGCGCTCGGGGTCCCGCCACAGGCTCGCAGGTGCTTCGCCGGCGTCTTTCCAGCGGTTAAACGCTTCTCCATTGCCAATGCTGTCCCAATCGTCCAGAACCGGGAGTATGGGGACCCATGGCGCGTGGCTGCTGATCAGCGCCACCTCAGCGAACACAGGGGTATGATCAGCGCGCTCCCGAATCTGGCGTTGGAACCATGACCAGGTGTACTGATCTGGCATGGTGACCCAGTTCAGGGCGGGTCCACGATAGCCCATGGTGGTGGAGTGATAGATGCGGTTGTAGCCGAACGCAAGACCCTCCGGCCACTCCCGGGTAATGGCGGGCATAACGGCCACGGTATCATGGCCAGTCGCGCCCATATCATTAATCAGTGTGGGATAGTCGCTGGCCAGGAAAGTGTCGTAATCGAGTTGGGTGTCGATCCATTGGCCGCTGAGCAGCGTGGTATGCGCCAGCCAGGATTGGCCACCCTGAACGGGGGATTGCAGGCGGCCCGTGACCATATGCAGGCCGGCGTTCGCCAGCACCTGCTCCATTTGCTGGAGGCGAGGCTGGATCAGGGGCCCGTAACGCGGGTCGGTGACGGAAGATATGCCGTAGGACTCAATGAACCCCAGGATCACATCGGTTTGAGCAAGCGCCTGCAGTGGCCTGGATTGGCTGGCGCCCGGGTTATCCATCAAATGCTGCTGGAAAGAGGCCGTTGACTGATAGGTATCAGCGGCCAGTTCAACCTGCTGGGTGGCTGCCCGGGCTGCTGTCAGGCCCACGAATGGTTGCGGCAGGAACGCTACCCCCATGGCGACGATGCCCAGAGCCGCAACGGCGGTTGCCGGAGCGCGGGAACGGTTTGCATCAGTCTGCCGGAGCAACCGGCTTACGCAGATGCCCAACCCCACGAAGACAGCCAGGGCCATGACGATCAGCGTCAGCGACAGTGTCATTCCCAGGTTGCTCTGCAACAGGTTAAACACCGAACCGGCAAGGCCCAACTCGAGATAGAGATTGAAAGGTCGCCCGATGCTGTGGCGAACCAGAACATCACTCAGTGCAAAGAAAGCGAGCAGGCCAAAGAGAGCGCCAACAGTTGCCGCTCCGACACGCTTCCCCGTGCTTTCAGGTAGAAGAGCGAACAGTCCACTTATCAACAGGGCTTCCGCTGCCAACCAGGGCATTTGGGGATAGTGAGGCAGCAGCAACGCCACGAACAAAACGTTCAGCAGGATGGTGGTTAACAGCAGTCGCTTCAATGGCGGATCTCTCCACTAAACCTCATTGAGATAGTCGTCCTTGAGTTTGACGTAATTGGCCGCGGTGTACTTGAAGAAGGTCTTTTCCTGATCCGACAACGCCCGGGCCTGTTTGCAGGGTGACCCAACGTACAGGTAACCGGACTCCAGGGTTTTGCCCGGCGGCACCAGGCAGCCAGCAGCGACAATCACTTCGTCCTCCACCACGGCGCCGTCCATGATGATGCAACCCATACCTACCAGCACCCGGTTACCAATGGTGCAGCCGTGTAGCAGCGCCTTGTGGCCAACGGTCACGTCATCCCCGATCAGAAGCGGATAGCCACCGGGGTTATAATCACTGGCATGAGTGATGTGCAGCACCGACCCATCCTGGATGCTGCAGCGATTGCCAATGCGGATTTTGTGCATGTCACCGCGCACCGCCGTCATTGGCCAGATGGAGACGTCATCCCCTGTCTGGACATCCCCGATGACTACTGCGCTTGGGTCAATCCAGGCGCGTTCTCCAAATTGTGGCGTGTTACCCTTGTGTGTTCGTACATTCGACATTACATATACCTATATAGCGTTTACCCGAAGGCTCGGGGCACCTGTGGGGAAGCTTTTCCAAAACACGCTCCTTCGGCACATCCATGTGACGCTTGGACTCCGCCATCCATGGCTCCGTACAGTTTTGGAAAAGCTTCCCCACAGGTGCCTTTCCCGATGTTGAATACTCGAAGCTACCTGACAAATTAAAGGCTGAGAAGGGGACTTATGAATAACCCGTTATTGACCGACGACCTGTTGCCCAAGTTTGACCATGTTCGCACCGAGCACATGGAACCGGCAATTGACCAGATTCTCAGCGAGAACCGCGTGAAAATCTCACAACTGGCGCAGCAGGACGAACCCACCTGGGAAACCCTGGCGCAACCGATGCAGGCAACCGAAGACCGGCTGGAAAGAGCCTGGTCGGTGATTTCCCACCTGAACGGTGTGATGAATAGTGATGACCTGCGCAAGGTTTACAAGAACTGCCTGGAAAAGCTCACCGAGTACAGCACCGAGTTAAGCCAGAATGCAGAACTCTGCGAGGCTTACAAGAAGCTGGCAGAAAGCGGCCAGTACGATGAACTCAGCGAGGCGCAGCGTAAATCCGTGGACAACACCCTGCGGGACTTCCACCTCGGTGGCGTCGATCTGCCCCAGGAAAAGAAAGAGCAGTACGCCAATCTGTCGATGGAGCTGTCGGAGCTCTCCAACCGTTTCAGCGACAACGTTCTGGATGCCACTCAACACTGGTTCAAGCACATCACCGATGTGGAAGAGCTGGCGGGCGTTCCTGAGAGCGCACTCGATGGTGCCAAGCAGGCAGCGCAACAGAAGGATCTGGACGGCTATGTGATCACCCTGGATTTCCCCAGCTTCTACCCGGTGATGACCTACGGTGACAACCGCGACCTGCGTCGTGAAGTCTACGAAGCCTTTGTGACCCGTGCGTCCGACATGGGCCCGGATGCCGGCACCTGGGACAACACGCCGGTGATGGCGGAAATCCTCAAGCGTCGTCACTCCATGGCTCAGCTGCTCGGATTCGACAACTACGCCGAGCGCTCCCTGGCCACCAAGATGGCTCGCAATGTCGACGAAGTGCTGGACTTCCTGAACCAGTTGGCGGCCAAGTCCAAACCCATTGCCGAGCGGGAGTTTGCCGAGCTGAAGGCCTTCGCCAGGGACACCCACGGCGTTGAGGACCTGCAGGCGTGGGACATCGGCTACTACAGTGAAAAACTGCGCCAGGAACGCTACGACATTTCCCCGGAAACCCTGCGCCCGTGGTTCCCGGTGGACAAGGTGGTTCCAGGCTTGTTTGCCGTGGCCGAGAAGCTGTTCGACGTGCAGATTGAAGCCAAACCAGACGTAGAAACCTGGCACCCGGACGCGACCGCCTATTGCATCAGCCGCAATGGCGAGCCCCTGGCCTGGTTTTACCTTGATCTGTACGCCCGCCAGGGCAAGCGTGGCGGCGCCTGGATGGCGGACTGCCGAGTACGTTGGCGCAACCTGCGCGGCCAGTTGCAGCTGCCGGTGGCTTTCCTGACCTGTAACTTCACGCCGCCGGTGAACGGCAAGCCGTCACTGCTGACCCACGATGAGGTCACCACGCTGTTTCACGAGTTCGGGCACGGCCTGCACCACATGCTCACCCAGGTGGATGTGCTGGACGTATCCGGAATCAATGGCGTTGCCTGGGACGCGGTGGAACTGCCCAGCCAGTTCCTGGAAAACTGGTGCTGGAACCCGGATTCCCTGGCCCTGATCGCCTCGCACCATGAAACCGGTGAGCCGCTGCCGGACGACCTGCTGCAAAAGCTGCTGGCGGCCAAGAATTTCCAGTCCGGCATGGCGATGGTGCGTCAGTTGGAGTTTTCGCTGTTTGATTTCCGCCTGCACGCGGAATTCACCCTCGACGCCCCCACCAACCCGCTGGACATGCATCGCAAGGTGCGGAGCGAAATCGCGGTGGTGGAAGCACCCTCGTTCAACCGCTTCCCCAACAGCTTCTCCCACATTTTTGCGGGTGGCTACGCCGCGGGCTATTACAGCTACAAATGGGCCGAGGTGCTGGCGGCGGATGCGTTTTCGCTGTTCGAGGAGAAGGGTATCTTCGATCCGCAAACCGGTAAGGCGTTCCTGCAGAACATCCTTGAAAAAGGCGGTTCCCAGGAGCCGATGGAACTGTTCAAGGCGTTCCGTGGCCGTGAACCGGAGGTGGGTGCGCTGCTGAAACAGACGGGTATTACTGAAGACGCGGCTTAAGCCGATATCACCCGGTCAGTTTTGTGGCTGGCCGGGTTCTGGAATTGTTGGAGTTTTAACCATGGCGACCCCCAAACGTTTTATCGCCGGCGCTGTCTGTCCCCGCTGTGCGGAGATGGACAAAATCATGATGTTTACCACCGACGACGATGATCAGGTTCGCGAGTGCGTCGCCTGCGGTTTCACGGATGCGGTGTCTGATACCCCGGAGCCGACCAATCCCGAACTGGAAACCCGGGTGAACAAGCTCGACAACGAAGACGATCATACCGTTAAGCAGGTGGTGTTCTTTTCTTCCAAGGATGATTGAGGCTTTGGAGTTTGCCTTCCTGTTGTAGCCTGCTGGTTTTGGGGGCCTGGACGGCGTCGTGGTGCTTTCTTCTGGGAAAAAGAACTCGCTGCGCTCAGACACCTTTTTCCCGGCAGAAAGCACCCCAACACCCTCCGGTTTGAACCGAAAGGGTATCGCTTGAAAGGACAGTGACATTTTGTGTGTTCTTGGCGATATCTTGGGTGTTGGTTCGTGAGGGGGTAGGGGGATTTTTACTCGCCAGAAATGGGTGTCTGAGCGCAGCGAGTTCCATTTCAAGAGCAAAAACTCCCCCTGCCCCCTCGCAGCCCCCGTTGAAGTCAGGCTACGAATAGCAGACAACTCCGAACCCTAAAGAACCATAGCCGCCAACCACCCAAAGCCCAACAACGGCAGGTTGTAGTGCAGGAACGTCGGCACCACCGTATCCCAGATGTGGTTGTGCTGGCCATCGACGTTGAGGCCGGCGGTGGGGCCGAGGGTGGAATCCGAGGCCGGAGAGCCGGCATCGCCCAGGGCGCCGGCGGTGCCGACCAGAGCCACAATGGCCAGTGGGCTGAAGCCCAGTTCCAGGGCTAGCGGCACGTAGAGGGCTGCGATGATGGGGATGGTGGAGAACGACGAACCGATGCCCATGGTGATCAGCAGGCCAACGACCAGCATCAGCAGGGCGGCCAGGGCTTTGTTGTCGCCGATGGCGGAGACGGAGCCTTCCACCAGGGTGGCAATGTCACCGGTTTCGCGCATGACTTCGGCAAAGCCGGAAGCGGCGATCATGATGAAGCCGATCATTGCCAGCATTTTCATGCCTTCGGTGAACAGGTCGTCGGCTTCTTTCCATTTCACTACCCCGGACAGGTTGAACAGTACAAAGCCAGCCAGCGCCCCGAGGATCATCGAACCCAACCACAGCTGTACCACGAACGCCGCCACGATGGCGACCAGGGCCATGAGCAGCGTGCTGCCGTTGTAGGTCACATCTACCCGTTCGGTGCGGGCAATGGCGTCCAGACTGTAGTGTCGGTCGCCGCGGTAGCTGAAAAAGACGGCGACGAGAAGTCCACAGAGCATGCCAAGTGCTGGCAAAGCCATGGCGGACATGACGTTGAGGTCGGTGGCGTCGATGCCGTTGTCGCCCACGTTCGCCAGCAGGATTTCATTGAGGTAAATCCCTCCGAAGCCTACAGGCAGGAACATGTAGGGAGTGATCAGCCCGAACGTCAGCACGCAGGCCACCAGGCGGCGGTCCATGTTCAGTTTGGCCATCACGTACAGCAGTGGTGGCACCACAAGCGGAATGAAAGCAATGTGAATGGGCAGGATGTTCTGGGACGACATGGCAATGGCCAGTAGCAGGCCAACGATCAGCAGGCGGATGCCGCCAGCGGCTTTGCCGTTATCCTGCCGGCCCACCAGGTTCAGGGCTTTGTCCGCCAGGGCATGGGCGAGGCCGGATTTGCCGATGGCGACGGCGAAGGCACCGAGGGTGGCGTAGGACAGGGCGACGGTGGCGCCGCCTCCCAGGCCCTCGTTAAACGCGGCAATGGTGGCGTCCAGTGACAGGCCGCTGATCAGGCCGCCGGCGACGGCGCCAATAATCAGGGCAACAACAACGTGGATGCGGCACAAGCTCAGCACGAGCATGATCACGACCGCAGCAACAACGGCATTCATGGCAAACTCCGGGATGTCGGGGATGGCTTTCAGCGCCCCGGAGGTGGGGCGGTTCAGGAAAGCGCGCTAATGTGCCGGAAACGCGTGCTGCAGTCAAAAATCGTGCTTACGGGTGATCGTCGGCCACGTAGGTAAACCGGGGAACATCCTCGCCAGCGACTTCCACTGTCTCCTGGAACATCGCCAAGGGTCGTACCCATAGGCTGTAGTCACCGTACAGGCAGCGGTATACGACCATCGGCTCTTCGGTTTCGCTGTGGCGGGCTACACCGATGACGTCATAATCCCTACCCTTATAGTGTCGGTATCGGCCTGGGCGGAGCTCTGACTTTTTATCGGTCATCGTATCTGTCTCCATGCGTCGTTAGTTACACGCGACCGGTGACCACTCGAACGGTCAGTTCTTGAGCTTGTAGCGGCCCGGTCCAAGAAAAATAACGGCAATGGCAATGAACAGGAAGAAGCCCTGCAGTTCGAGTGCCCAGCCGCCGTTGTTACCCAGTGCCATCAGTTCATGGCTGTGTACCAGAGCAATGGCCACCAGCATGTTGAAGGCGATGAGTAACGCGCCGATACGGGTCTGGTAACCCAGGATCACCATCAGTGGTGCCAGCAACTCACCAATGAACACGCCCCACGCGAAAAAGGCGGGAATCCCATGGCTGGCCAGTTGGCCTTCGATGAAGCCCACGCCATGGAACAGCTTGGCGATGCCATGAAACAGCAATAGTCCGCCCAGGGTCAGTCGAACAATCAGTTTTCCCAGATCCGCGTTGTCGAGCAAGGTTTATTCTCCCGTCAGGAAAGGTTTATCGGTCAGCGGGCAAGCTTAACCGGTTTGTCGCCCGGCTCAAATCAAAGGTTGCGGATCTGGGGGTACAGCGGCACCAGTTTTTTGATCAGTTGGTTCTGCGCACCCGTGGGTATGCCGTTCTCTTCCATGGCCAGGATGAGGTTCTCAGCCAGGGCATTGAATTGGGTGTCCGTCACGTTCATATCGGCGTGGCTTTCGCGCATTCCGCGCCCGGAATAGGTGCACGGCCCACCACTGAGTTCGCAGAGTTGGTCCGTCAGGTTGGTGTGGAACTGGCGCACGTTAATGCCACGAAACTGATCGTTGATACGCTCGTCTTCGACAATCCGGTAGAGCAGGTCTTCGACGATATCGGCAATGCCGGAACGTTCCCCAAGCTGCTGATAGAGAGAAGTATTCTGTTGGCTGGATTCAACCATGGACTGGCAACCGGAGAGAGCCAGAAGAGGTAATAGAACCAAGATGATGACAGAATGTTTCATAATGATCTCCCGGGTTGTCAGAAACTGGCCTGCAGTGAAAGGTAGGCGCCGCGCTGGTCTTCCAGGGTGGCAACATCACCAAGATTGACCAGGGCGGCCGTGACCGACAAGCGCCTGTCGGGTACCCAGGCAACAAAGACGTCCCACCAGTCTTCCTCGGTGGCGAAACCCAGGTTGTCCGGCTTCTGGCGGTATTCCGTACCCACCAGCCACTGGCGGGTCACAAACAACCCGACGCTGCCTTCAAACATGGCCTCGTAGCTGTCGTTGCGGTCGCCGCCGAAACCCAGTAGTCCGCCCTGATTGGCCTTGGTACCGCGAACGGTAGCATTGACCAGGAGATTGCGATCCATCACCGCCGCGAAGAAGAGTTTGCTGCCTCCGACGTAGATATCGGTGCCGCTGTCATCTTCCGCGCCGATGGCGTCGGGTACGGTAAACTCGCGGTTGCGTTTGTGCAGAAGCCCGGCTGACCATTGCCCCCAGGGGCTGTAGAGGGCGTCGCCGGCGAGTCTTACTTTGAGCCCGAAAACGTCCTGTACCAGTTCGTCCTCTTCAAGGCCAAAGCCGTTTTTCAGGGTGAACACCAGGCTGTCCAGGTCCAGAGTCTGGCGCGCCAGCGTGAGCTCAACACGATTGTTCCAGGTGACGCCTGTCCCGACCACCGACAGGGTATAGTCGTCGGTTTCAGCGCGGGACAGGGTCAGCGTGCCCCCCCACTCTTCATCGCTGGCATAGCCGCCAAGCAGGGCCCAGGGTGACAGACCGCCCCCGGCGGCACCCCCGACGGACGTTACCCCACCGGTGGCCCAAAGCCTGCTGCCTGTGTCTGCGGACAGGTTTGCCGATACCGTTAATGCCAGCAAACCGGTGCTTAGTGCCCTGGCCAAGCGTGTCATGACGTGGTTTCTCCTGCGTATCTGAGTTCCTGCTGACGGTCCGTCAGCGACTGCTCTGTCTCCTTCAGGTCGCCAGCGGCAACGGGGCGGCTGAGGAAGAACCCCTGCCCGATCTCACAGCCCCAGTCCCGCAGCAGCGACCAGCTTTCGGCGTTTTCGATCCCTTCCGCGACAACCCGCAACCCCAGGCCATGGGCCATATCAATGGTGGAGCGCACGATGAGCTGGTCCTGGGGTTCGGTATTCAGGCGCAGGACGAAGGATTTGTCGATCTTGAGTTCCTGCACCGGCAGATTGCGCAATTGCGACAGCGAGGAATAGCCTGTGCCAAAGTCGTCCACCGACAGTGTGACACCGAGTTGGCGTAAGCGCCGCAGGGTTTCAAAGGCCGTTTCGGGTTCCTCCATCAGGGCGCTCTCGGTTACCTCCAGGGTGATACTGGACATGGGTAACTGCCATTGGGAAAACGCCTCGGCAACTTCCCTGGCGAGTTCCGGGCGGGTGAGGTCGAGCGCCGACAGGTTGATGGCAACACCAATATTCAGGCCCGCGGCGTGCCACTTGCTTGCATCGTTGGCAACACGGCGGAGAATGTGTCGGGTCAGGTCGGTGATCTGGCCGGATTGCTCCGCCAGGAAAATGAACTCTTCCGGTGAGATGAACCCCAGGTCCGGGTGAATCCAGCGCACCAGTGCTTCGGCCTGATGAAAGCCGGCAGACGCCATATCAAGTTTGGGCTGGTAGTTCATATGCAAGCCGTTGCTGGCAATGGCGTGGTGCAGATCAGAGATCAGCTGAAGTTCCCTCAGGTGGTTCTCATCCTGTCCTGGCTGATAATGGGTTACGGGCAGCCGGCTTTTGTGTGCCTGTTCGAACGTGAGGTTCAGACGCCTGCGAACCTGGTCGGTATCGATGGCGTCCTGGGGTAGCTGCAGCGTAACCATGGTGCAGCGAAGGGAGAACGGAGTGTTGTCGATGAACAACGGCGATTCCACGATTTCGCTGATCTTGGTGGCAAGTTTATCGAGCTCGGATTGCGGCTGGAGACCAGTCATCATCAGGAATTCGGCGCCTCCGGTCCTTGCCAGTGCTGAGCTGCCGGGCAGTGCTTCCTCCAACCTGGCCGACACCGCCTGTAAAACCTTGTCCCCGAACTCGAGGCCCAGAGTGTCATTGACGTCAGAAATATCATTGAGGCGCAGGCCCATCAGGCTGCAGGGGCGGTGGTTGTCGAATTGCTCCCGCAGGCGCGACAGAAAGGCGTTTCGATTGGGTAGCCCGGTAATTTCATCGTGGCTGGCGGCGTAGTGTATCTGCTCCTCGCGGTCCCGCAGTTTGCTCAGCATGTCGCCAAGCGCCCTGCGCAATTCGGCCAGTTCGCCGCCGGCGCGAATACGGGGAGGTGCGGGCGTGTGGCCATCGCCGATGGCCTTGGCATAGTCCGCCAGTTGCAGGACTGGTTGCCCCATGTTGCGAGCGATAATGAGCGCAATCAGGGCAGCCAGCACAAGAACGGCACTGACCAGCGTAAGAATTTCCACAGCACGCTCATAGTAGTTGCTGAGACGGGCCTCACGGTTGATCAACAGCAGCAGCTGCAGGGCCGGTGTTTCGTCCCCGGTCAGGCTTATGATGCGGGTGAAGTAATGTGTACTCTCAAGAAACTGGTTCTCGCCGGACGTCCTGGCCATGGCATTGTTCAGTTCATCCAGCCTCGATGCGTTGATGGAACCCGGGTCGGTAAGAATCTGATAACTGCCTTCTTCACCAGTGGAGGCCCTGAACAACACCTCGGTGCCGCTCAGTCGACCGATAATGTCGGTAAGATCATTGTTGATGTTAAAACCGGCAATCAGCCAGGCCCTTAATCCGGGCGCTTCCACCGGGATTGTGAGCAGTTCAAAGCCGTCTGCACCGAAAACGCTCATCTGGCTGGCAAAGCCTGTTTGTCGCGCCCTGGACAGCATTTCTGTAACCAGCGGGCTATTGGCAAACGCATCGGGCAGTCCATCGGTGTCGGCGAGAATATGTCCGTCGCTGCCAAGCAAGACGGCAAAATCGGCATTCACCCTTCGGGCCTGATTGGTCAGTGCGCTGTCCGTGGTGGCGCGATCTCCGCTGGCGACGGCAGAGCGAAAGCCGAAATCGCGGACCACAACGTCCAGCCGGGAAAGGATCAGGCTGGTGCGGCGCTCAAGCACTTCCTCTGCAACTCGTTCACCGAGACTCAGTTGCTCAAGTGCACGTACTTTCTCATCCTCGAACAGGTAAAGCATTAACAGTGCACCGATGCTCAGGCTGACGATGGCCACCATGGTGACCATGACGGTGACTAAACGTCCACGAAACCCTATTCGGCTAGCGACCGCCATCAAAGCTCCCGGAAACGTTCTTGCAGGCCATCCAGCCTGTCATCACTCGCGGGTTCCGGGGACAATTTCACCGACAGTTTGAGTGATTCGGGATAGGGTTGCTCAACGGTGAATCGGGCCATACGGGTGTTGTCTGTCAATCGGGGGTGCCATACCTGGAGCTCAATCTTACCGGACCCATCGTCTGCCGACGGCGGAATCTCAACCGTCAATCGGCCCTGTTCATCCGTTCGGCCTGAGGGTGCACTGTCGATGACCAGAATAAAGGCCTGCATGTGGTCATGGATGTTGCAACCAATTTCCACCACACCGGTCTTGTTGAAGACAACCGGTTCTGTTGGTCGTCCGGCGTATAACTCAATGTTAAATGTCTTGGCGGGTGAGAATGAGTAGACGTGGTGCTGGGTGTTGTCCTGGTTGGGAAAGTCCACCTGGGAATGCTTGGGTATGATCAGCGTATGAGGGTGAAAGTTTCGGTTTTTCTGAACAATTTCAGCCTCTATGGGCGATTCCGTAGGGCCGTTTTCCAGAATCACCACGGCATTGGCGACCGGCTTTCCTGACAGGTTATCGGTCAGTTGAAGAGGTACGGTGTTGGTCTCGGTGCCGTTGCAGAGAGAGCCTGCAAGCAACAGAAACAGGGTTACGGTCAGCTTGTACATCAATGTTGTTCATCCGTATTTTCTAAAGACCCGCTCCTAACGACAAACGTATGTGGTTACGGACCAGCAGGTTTTCCCAATAGTGTCTCATCCAGTCCCATGCAACGTTCCTTGTCTGTTCTACGAACGGGTCCAGGTTCAGTTCGTAATAGTCCGGTGAGCCGGCAATCTGCAACACGGTGACGGTGATGGACTGGTCCAGTTCGTTGGCGAACGGTTCGCCGATCAACTGATGCGCCAGCAGATTTGCCCGTGTTGCCTCCACGTCGACCAGTTCGCTGGCGCGGGTGGAGCGGTTGTTTTCGTACATTTCCTCCATCAGGCGGTGGCAGAGATAGGCTCGTATCAGAAGCCCGTCAAGGCCATCATAACGTACCAGAAGAACGGATGGTTGGGTAAAATAACCGATCGCTGCCTCTACAAACGGCGCAAACAGCTCGGCCTTACGAGCTTCTCTTGCGCAGGCTTCCACGCATTCAATCAGTCGGGGCGCCATTTCGATGTACTCAATGGCAAACTGGAACAGGCAGGTCGCTGGCTGGTAACCGTCAATGGTGATGGTGGCAGGCAGCGACGATGCCCTCTCCCGCATCTGCTTTAGAAAGGTGCCGGAGCGGGCTTCCTGCCTTCGGGCCTGATCAATGATGTCGAGAACTACCTTTGGTGTCATTTCAGGAGAAGCCGGTCTCTGAACGGAATGGGGTCGCAAGGCGCCTCCCGTTATACGCTTGGGATCGTCAGGGGCATGGGAAGCGGCTGGCTACCGCAACATGCCTGCCTTTTCTCACAAGTGTAGACGAGTTTTGACAGGCTGCTGTGGTGTGAGCATTAAACCTGAACAGGTTGTACCTAGTTTGTCAGCACACTCCCTTACTGCCCTGAAAACCAGCGATCGTGCCGTGAATGGCTCAAAAACAGCCAACCCATGGAAACTGCCCGTGCCAGCATCAGGCAGATCAGCGAGAACCACAGTCCATGATTACCCCACCCGGTCGTCAGCCACCAGACCGGCAGGAAAACCACCAGTGCTGAAAACAGCATCGTGTTCTGCATGTCTCGCGTTCGGGTTGCGCCGATAAACACGCCATCCAGAAGGAAGCCCCACACCGAGGCCAGCGGTAGCATCCATAACCACGGTAGATAATCCCACGCGGTTGCGCGCACTTCCTCGATACCTGTTAGCAAGCCAATGAGGAAGCGCCCGCCAAGAACAAAGGCGACGGTAAACAGCACCGAGCCCCATAACGACCACCGGAACGCCACCTGGAATACGTTTTTGAACTGGCGCCGACTGTTTTTTCCCACGGCTTCACCAATCAATGCTTCTGCGGCATTGGCAAAGCCGTCAAGGCCGTTGGAAATAACCAGCAGGAAGGTAATCAGCACTGCGTTGGCGGCCAGTATGGTGTCGCCCTGTCGCGCGCCCTGTGCGGTGAAGAAGGCCAATACCAGAAGCAGGGCAATGGTGCGCACCATAATGTACCGGTTCACCTGCAGTATTCTTAGGTAATCCCGCAACTGCCCGAACAACGCCCGTTCGATCCCCTGGCCATCCGGCATCCGTTTCAGAACCATGTAAAACCCAATGGCGGCCGCCGAGTACTCCGCCATCACGGTGGCCATGGCGACGCCACGGCTGTTCCAGCCAAAACCGGTCACAAAAAGCACATCAAGAACAATGTTGAGGCCGTTGGCCACAATCAGCATGACCATGGGCCCCCGCGCATACTGGGTGCCAATCAGCCAGCCCACCAGCGTGTACTGGCAGAGCACGGCTGGGGCACTCCAGATACGGATGCTGGCGTACTCCGATGCCAGCGCGGCAACACGCTCACTGGGGTTCATCAGGGTCAGGCCCAGTTTGATCAGTGGCTGATGGAACAGAATCAGCAGCAGGCCGATACCGATTGCCAGCAGCACGGAGCGCAGCAACAGGGCAATCTGCGCGAATTCATCGCGTTTACCCCAAGCCTGGGCAGCCAGCCCCGTCGTGCCCATGCGCATAAAGCCAAACGTCCAGTAGAGGATGCTGAACAGGTTTGCGCCCACCGCGACCGCGCCCAGATACTCCGGTGTATCGAGGCGCCCCAGCACGGCGGTATCCACAAGTCCCAGCAGTGGCACCGTGAGATTGGTGAGCATCAGTGGCCAGGCCAGCGCCCAGAGCCTGCGATCGGTGGTGGCGAGTCGCGGAGACGATTCTATGGGAATGAGCAAGCTTCCTTCTTTAGTACATTTATGGGTGGACGGGCTTTCGCATTTTTTTGATCTGTGTCTATACTGGGATGTGTATTATCCATAGCAGACTTCCACCCTGTCTTGAATAGTGTGTGCGAGCACTGGCCGGAGCGGGGCGGATTGGACGCAAAATCCGACAAGAATAACACTCTGTGGAGACACAGTATTATGCGCGTGCACGCTAAGCGGGCAGGTGTCCTCTTGGGCGGGCTTATGACGCCAGCGTTGTCCATGGCGGACTGGACGCTGAACATGAGTCCCGGGGTCACCGGTACCAGCAATGAAATCTTCAGCCTTCACATGACGATCCTCTGGATCTGCGTTGTCATCGGCATCGTGGTGTTCGGGGTCATGTTCTGGTCCATCTTCGCCCATCGCAAGTCCCCGGGCCGGAAGCCGGCAAACTTTCACGAGAATACCCTGGTCGAGATTCTCTGGACCATCATTCCCCTCGTGATTCTCGTTGTAATGGCCATTCCTGCCACAGCAACGTTGGTGGACATGTACGACACCACTGAGGCTGACGTCGATATCAAGGTCACCGGCTATCAGTGGCGCTGGAAATACGACTACATAGAGGATGATTTTGGATACTTCTCCAATATCACCACCAGCGATGACGAAATCTACAACCGCACCGAGAAAACCGAGAACTACCTGCTGGAAGTAGACAACCCGATGGTAGTGCCTGTTGGGGCGAAGATCCGCCTGTTGGTCACCGCCAATGATGTGATCCACTCCTGGTGGGTGCCTGCCTTCGGCGTGAAAAAAGACGCCATTCCCGGCTTTGTGAACGAAACCTGGACCAGGGTCGACGAGCCCGGTATCTATCGTGGTCAATGCACCGAACTGTGTGGCGTAAAACACGGTTTCATGCCGGTGGTGGTCAAGGCTGTTCCTCAGGACGAATACGATGCCTGGGTGGCCGAGCAGAAGGAAGCGGCCCAGCGTGAGCGTGAGCTGACCGAGAAGGACTGGACCCTGGAAGAGTTGATGGCACGTGGCGAAAAAGCCTATGCCAGCGCGTGTGCTGCCTGCCACCAGGCGGACGGTAGCGGTGCGCCACCAGCATTCCCGGCTCTGAAGGGCAGTAAAGTCGTGACCGAAGACATGCAGGCGCATATGGATATTGTTGTAAACGGCGTTTCCGGCACCGCCATGCAGGCGTTCGGCGGCCAGCTGAGCGAAGTCGACCTCGCGGCGGTCATTACCTATGAGCGGAATGCCTGGGGTAATGACACCGGCGAAATGGTGACGCCAAAAGAAGTCTTTGAGTACAAGAATCAGGAATGATGAACCGGGTGGGGGTGGAGCGAAGGCTTCAGCCCACCCTATCCAATGACGCCAGATTAATGACATCACCAGCCTGAATATACGGCGGTAACGGGGGTTTTTCATGAGTGCGGTTGCAGATACCCACGCCCAGGACGATCATCACCACGGCCCCGCAAAGGGCTTTTCTCGGTGGCTGCTGACGACCAACCACAAAGATATCGGGACCATGTACCTGATATTCAGTTTCACGATGTTCCTGCTCGGCGGAACCATGGCCATGGTAATCCGGGCTGAACTGTTCCAGCCGGGCCTGCAGATTGTTGAGCCGGAATTTTTCAACCAGATGACCACTATGCATGGTCTGATCATGGTGTTCGGCGCGGTTATGCCGGCCTTCGTTGGCCTTGCCAACTGGATGATTCCGCTGATGGTGGGCGCGCCTGACATGGCGCTGCCACGAATGAACAACTGGAGCTTCTGGCTCCTGCCGTGTGCCTTTCTGATTCTGGTATCCACACTGTTCATGCAGGGCGGTGCGCCCAACTTCGGCTGGACCTTCTACGCGCCGTTGTCGACGACCTACGGCCCGCCCAGTACCACGTTCTTTATTTTCGCCATTCACATCATGGGCGTGTCGTCGATCATGGGTGCTATCAACGTGATCGCTACCATCCTGAACATGCGGGCGCCGGGCATGACTCTGATGAAGATGCCCCTGTTCGTCTGGACCTGGCTGATCACGGCATTCCTGCTGATTGCTGTCATGCCAGTTCTGGCCGGCGTGGTCACCATGATGCTGATGGACATCAACTTCGGCACCAGTTTCTTTGATGCTTCTGGTGGTGGCGACCCGGTGCTGTTCCAGCATGTGTTCTGGTTCTTCGGGCACCCGGAGGTCTATATCATGATCCTGCCAGCCTTCGGTGCGGTGTCGCATATCATCCCGGCGTTTTCCCGTAAGCCCCTGTTTGGTTACGCCTCCATGGTATATGCGGTGGGCGCCATCGCCCTGCTGTCGTTTGTGGTCTGGGCTCACCACATGTTCACCGTCGGTATTCCCATCGCCGGGCAGTTGTTCTTCATGTACGCCACCATGCTGATTGCCGTGCCCACGGGGGTGAAGGTATTTAACTGGGTGGCGACCATGTTCCGGGGTTCACTGACGTTCGAGGCGCCGATGCTGTTTGCGGTCGCCTTCGTCATCCTGTTCACCATCGGCGGTTTCTCCGGCCTGATGCTGGCCATTGCGCCGGCTGACTTCCAGTATCACGACACCTACTTCGTGGTAGCGCACTTCCACTACGTACTGGTACCGGGCGCCATCTTCGGCATTTTTGCCTCGGCGTATTTCTGGCTGCCCAAGTGGACCGGCCATATGTACGACGAAACACTGGGGAAGACGCATTTCTGGTTGTCGTTCATCGGCATGAACCTGGCGTTCTTCCCGATGCACTTCCTCGGGCTGGCGGGTATGCCGCGGCGTATTCCGGATTACGCGCTGCAGTTTGCCGATTTCAACATGGTGTCCAGCGTCGGCGCATTCCTGTTTGGTGCCAGTCAGATCCTGTTCCTGGTGATTGTGGTCAAGTGCGTCAAGGGCGGTGAAAAGGCGTCTGCCCAGCCGTGGGACGGAGCAGAAGGCCTTGAGTGGACGGTGCCTTCTCCGGCGCCCTACCACACCTTTGCCACGCCGCCGGAAGTAAAGTGAAACAGAGGCAGACTGGCGCCCACAACAACAAACGATAACGGATAAGCCATCGGAGATTGTCATGGCGGAAAACCAGACGTACTACGTTCCGGAACAGAGCAAGTGGCCGATTGTCGCCACCGTCGGGCTGGGGGTTACCCTCTACGGCGCGGCGGCCATAATGGTGAACGGCCAGCAGGGTGAGAGCACCACCGGCCCCTGGGTGATGTTCCTGATAGGCTCCCTGATCATGGCCTATATGCTATTCGGGTGGTTCGGCACGGTCATCAAGGAAAGCCGGTCAGGCCTTTACAGCCCACAGATGGATCGTTCCTTCCGCTGGGGTATGAGCTGGTTTATTTTTTCCGAGGTCATGTTCTTCGCGGCTTTCTTCGGTGCCCTGTTTTACACCCGGATGTTCGCGGTGCCCTGGCTTGGCGGTGAAGGCGACCGTGGTAGCTCCAACATCCTGTGGGAAGGTTTCCAGGCGACTTGGCCGCTGATCAACAACCCTGATCCCGACGCTTACCCGGCACCGGAAGGCATTATCGGTCCCTGGGGTTTGCCGCTGATTAACACCATCCTGCTGGTGACGTCGTCCTTTACGGTCACGGTTGCACACCATGCCCTCAAGGAAGACAACCGCAAAAAGCTCAAACTCTGGCTGAGCGCCACCATTGCGCTGGCGCTGATCTTTGTGTGTGTCCAGGGCTATGAATACGCTCATGCCTATCAGGATCTGAACCTGACCCTGCAGTCGGGTATTTATGGCAGCACCTTCTTCATGCTGACCGGCTTTCATGGCGCCCACGTGATACTGGGTACCCTGATGCTCACGATCATGTTGATCCGCATACACAAAGGCCATTTCACGGGTGATTACCACTTCGGCTTCGAGGCGTCGGCGTGGTATTGGCACTTCGTGGATGTGGTCTGGCTCGGGCTGTTCGTCTTCGTCTACGTGCTCTGACGACGCGCGTCAGGGGGTCGGATTCAGGGTCAGGCCCCCTTGCCATACCGAAATCAGAATGACTGCCAGCAGCAGTACGCTGAGGGCGACCCGCAACGCCAGGGAATTCAGGACACGGTTCGTTTTCCCGCCATCCCGGATCAGGAAGAACAGACCGCTGAACAGGCTCACCAGAACGGCCAGCATGAGTACGACAATGAGAATCTTCAGCATGGGAAATCCTGTAAACGGGAATGTAGATCCAGAGCCCACTATAGCAGAGCATGTCTGATCCAACCGATCGTTCTCGTCGCCAATGGCACTTCGATTGGCGCCTGTTGGTGTTCGCCGGCTTCTTTCTGCCGGTACTGTTAGGCCTGGGGATCTGGCAGCTGGAGCGAGCAGGAGAGAAACAGGCCCAGCTTGAACAGTGGCAGCAACAGGCCGGAAACCTGAGCTGGTCGCAACATCTGGCGGCCGGCCTCGAAGCCGGGCAACCGGTGACACTGTCCGGCCGTTACAGCGAGGTATCCTGGCTCCTCGATAACCGCACACGCGATGGCGCGCCGGGCTATGAGGTACTGACCCTGTTCCACCCGGTTCAGGGCCGCCCGGTGGTTGTAAATCGCGGTTGGGTACAAGCTCCCCGGCGACGTGATCAACTGCCCGATGTCAGTTATCCGTCCGGAGAGCTTAGTGTGAAGGGGCGGTTGAGTGAGTTTCCGGAACCCCCGGTGCTCAAGTCCGTGCCATCTGACAAAGCGGGCTGGCCGAAGCGAACACAGTCGCTGTCCCACGGGCAGGCTCGGGAAATTGAGAATGATGTTGCCAGCCTGGTACTCAGGCTTTCCGGGCCGGAGCAACCTGGCGCCTACCGCGCCGACTGGGCTCCAGACCGGATGGGGCCACAAACCCATTATGGATATGCGGTGCAATGGTTTTCACTGGCCATCGCGCTGGTTATATTGACGGTCGTAGCGAGCTATCGCAAAACAGGAGTCCGTAATCACAATGACAACGGCTGAGCGCATGGACCAGAAAGACCCGGACGACAACGTCTCTCCAGAGCAGGTACGCCGCGGCAGGCGAACCGCCCTTTTACTGTTTGCCATCGGTTTCGGCCCGATGATTTTTGCCACTATCATGTACTACACCGGCTGGCTGAATCCTGCCGGCAATAGCAATAATGGCGAGCTGATCCAGCCGCCGGCGCCCCTGGCTCAAATGCAGCTTCAGGGAGCCAGCGGCAACCCGCTTGTCGACCGCTTTGGCCCTGACGAACCCGACGCCGAATGGATGATGGTGGTGGTTTCCGAGCAATGCGCCTCGGAGTGTGAAGAGCTTCTGTATCTGGCGCGCCAGGTCAATATTGCCCTGGGCAAGAATGCTAACCGGGTAAATCGTTCGGCCTGGCTCGGCACTATCCCTGACGATCTTTCGGCTCGCTGGAGCGACGAATACAGCTCCATGGAACGGCTGAGTATCCTGGAGGGCCGCGCTCCGAAATGGCCGTCCGGCATCAACCCGGAGCACCAGCCACGGATTCTGCTGGTGGACCCCTTTGGTAACGTGATCATGCACTACGGCACCGAACACACGGGAAAGGATATGCTGAAGGATCTGAAACACCTGTTGAAGCTGTCACAGATCGGCTGACCATCAGTAACCGGAGATGCCCCGTTGAACACCACCCAACCCCGTCTTTCCCGCCCGGCCCACCTCATGGCGCGCTGGTCGCTACTGGCCACCCTGCTGGCGGTGGTCGTCATCATGCTTGGGGCCTGGACCCGATTGGTGGACGCGGGCCTTGGCTGTCCGGACTGGCCCGGTTGTTACGGGTTTCTGACGGTGCCCCATGATGAGTCGCGGATGGCCATCGCCAATGCGCGCTTTCCCGACACGCCCGTCGACGTGGAAAAAGGCTGGCCTGAAATGATCCACCGATACGCCGCCGGCACGCTGGGGCTGGTGGTGTTTGGCCTGGCGGCCTATGCGTTCCGTCATCGTCGTGACGGCGTGCCGCTTCGGTTGCCACTGTTTATTGCTGCCTTCATTCTGCTCCAGGGCGCCTTCGGCATGTGGACAGTGACCCTGAAGCTCTGGCCGCAGGTGGTTGCCCTGCACCTGTTAGGGGGCTTTACCACCCTGAGCCTGCTGACACTGCTCACGCTTCGCCTACGCCGTAGACCGCAACCTGAAGGGGAATCACCCGGCGCAGGCCGGCCCCCCGGGTTGCGCCGTTTCCGGCCGTGGCTATACGGTGGTCTGGCGCTGGTTGTTATGCAAATTGCCCTGGGGGCCTGGACAGCGGCCAACTACGCTGCTGTGGCCTGTACTGACCTGCCCACCTGCCAGGGCGAATGGTGGCCGGCTGAGATGGACTTCCAGCATGGGTTCGATGTCACCCAGCATGTGGGGCCGAATTACCTGGGCGGGCAGCTAACGGCTGACGGTCGTGTCGCCATCCATGTCAGTCACCGGCTGGGAGCGATGATAGTGCTTGCGTACTTCACGGTTTTTCTGGCATTACTGTGGCGCAGGACAAAGCGAACACCACTGGCGTGGCATGTGCAGCTGGTGGCCGTGGCCCTGGTTGCGCAGATTGCGCTGGGCCTGGCCAACATTGTGTTTCATATACCCCTGTCAGTGGCGGTGGCGCACAACGCGATGGGCGCAGGGCTTTTGCTGGCAGTGATCAATCTGCTCTGGCGATTTCATCAACAGGCCCTGCCAGAGGCAGCGAAAACAGAACCTACAACAACAATCGAGCGAGAGGTGACGGCATGAGCGAGCACGTAAAGGCACTGCCGGCGCAGGGAACGACCAACGAGTCCGCTGCCGCGGGCATTTCCTGGCGGGATTTTCTGGAGCTGACCAAGCCCACTGTGGTGGCGATGATGATCCTCACCTCAGTCATAGGCATGCTACTGGCCACACCGGGCGTGCCGGGTTGGGAGGTTATGCTCTACGGTAACCTGGGCATCGCCCTGCTGGCGGGCGCGGCAGCCGTGGTCAATCACGTGGTGGATCAGAAAATCGACACGGTCATGGCCCGTACCCGCAAACGGCCCGTCGCCACCGGGAAAATCTCGCCGCTGGACGCACTGCTGTTCGCAACCGTGCTGGCGGTTGCCGGCATGGTCATCCTGGTGTGGCAGGTGAATGCGCTGACAGCCTGGCTGACCCTGGCGTCACTGGTGGGGTATGCGGGCGTCTACACCCTGTTTCTCAAGCGTATGACCCCGCAGAACATTGTTATCGGTGGCCTGGCCGGCGCGATGCCGCCACTGTTGGGCTGGACAGCGGTGACCGGGCAAGTGGAAGGTCACGCCCTGTTGCTGGTGCTGATCATCTTCGCCTGGACGCCACCGCATTTCTGGGCACTGGCCATCCATCGCAAGGAAGAATACGCCAAGGCCGGTATTCCCATGCTGCCAGTCACCCATGGCAACAAGTACACAGAGTTACATATACTCCTGTACACCCTGATGCTGCTTGCTGTCAGCCTGCTGCCGTTTGTCACCGGTATGTCTGGCGTTATCTATCTGGTGGGTGCACTGGCCCTCGGCCTGCGTTTCCTGCAGTATGCCGTACGGTTGCTCAGAGGTGATGACCGTCGTGTTGCGCTCAACACCTTCAAATATTCCATCACCTATCTGATGGCCCTGTTTGTGGTGCTGCTGGTCGACCACTTTGTGTTTTTCTGAATGCTGATTTACCGGAGATTTCATGGACCGTTCGATTCGCCTGACGCTGATCCTGCTGCTGTTGGTTGTCGTGCTGATCTTCGGGCTGGTGGTTGGACGGCAGGTGTTGCTGGTCGGAAATGACCAGCCTTCACCCCCACCGGAACTCAGCAGTATCAACGCCTACGTGTACGACAACAGTCGTCAACTTGCAGAGTTCGAGCTGCTTAACGAACAGGGCGAAACGGTCACCCGGGACAGCCTGAAGGGCAAATGGACGTTTGCTTTCGTTGGTTATACCAATTGCCCGGACATCTGCCCCGCCGCCATGGCGACCCTGCGCAAAACCGACAAAATGCTACCGGAGGAGCTACCGCAGCCGGAGTTCCTGTTGATTTCCGCCGACCCGGAACACGATACGCCCCAGAGACTGAAAGACTATGTGGGCTTTTTCGGCGACGACTTTCACGGCCTGACTGGCGACATTGAGACACTAAGAGAGCTCGCCAGAAGCATGAACGCGGTTTTCTCCCAACGTCAGGTGGATGGCGAACGGCTGGTGGAACACAGCGGGCATTTCACGCTGATCAACCCGGACGGCGAAATGACCGCCGTGCTTCAGCCTCCCCACAAGCCGGAAGACCTGGTTGAGGCCTATCGTGAGATCTACGAGTGGGCCCGGGAAAATCATCCGCGAGCGTCCCAGTCATGACCCTGCGCTCCTCGCTTTGACTCGGCTGACTTCCTGCTCCCACTGACTTAGACTGCCTACCGGCTTTCCCCAGGGGTTCTGTGATGCCAAATTCCCACCCTTCCTGCACACCGCCGCGGGATCTTTATCTGGTCGTGGTAGCGGGTGCCATTCTGTTGCTGGTCACCCACGGCCTGGGCCGTTTCATCTACACGCCGCTATTGCCGTATCTGGTGGACGATGGCCAGATCACTGCCGGGCAGGGTGCTGCGGTGGCCACCTGGAACTACCTTGGCTACCTGCTTGGCGCCTTGCTGGCCATCCGCTGGCACACCATCAGCCACATTCGCATGCTGCTGCCGGCGTCCCTCGTGGTTCATCTGTTGACCACCCTTGCGATGACGCAGACTGACCACCTTGTGGCCATGTCCGCCGCCCGCCTGTTCAATGGCATCGCCAACGGCGTTGTCTTTGTCCAGGCTCCGGCGTTGATCCTGGAATGGCTGGTGCTGCGCAACCGCGCCACTCTGAGTGGGCATCTCTACATTGGTGTAGGCCTGGGCCTTTTGGTATCAAGTGGCCTGGTCAGCTCCAGCGCCCACTGGCTTGAGGGGACTGAACGCTGGTGGCCTGCCGTCGTGCTTTCCATCCCCCTGGCCTGGTGGGCCACGGCGCGGTTACTCCGACTGGACGTACCGGTGAGGGCGCAAAGCGACGGCGAAACCCCGCCGGGAAAATCGCCCCTGTTTGACCGGGCAAGTGTGCCCCTGTTTCTCTCCTACGCCGGGGCTGGTCTCGGTTACATACTGCCGATGACGTTCTTGCCATTGCTGGCCAAGGACCAGTTACCGGCCGACCACTGGCTGCTGGATGGCGCCTGGTTCCTGGCGGCTGTGGCGACGATCCTGTCACCCTCGATATGGAACTATCTTGGTGCAAAAATCGGCGATCTCCCTGCATTGCGCATGAATTTCGTGGTACAGCTTGCCGGCGCCCTGGCGGCAGTGATCTTGCCTGGTGCCTTGGGCCTGGCGGTTTGTGCCGCCCTGGTGGGCAGCACGTTCGTGGGTACGGTGATGCTCACCCAACGCATCGGCCGGGCCCTGCATCCGCACCAGGGGCCGCGACTGTCAGCGGCAATGGTGTCGGTCTACGGCTTCACCCAGATGGCCGGCCCGTGGCTCACCAAGCAATGGCTGGAAGCCGGCGGCACCCTGACCACGGCCTTTGGCATCGGGGTGGTGGCGTTGGCTCTTGGAGCGGTGTTTGCGTTTTTTGTGCCTTTGCCTGGGGGGGCTGGCAGGACTGATCGTTAGGGGGCATGAGCGGGGTGGTGGAATTTTTTCCTTGGGAATGGAACTCGCTTCGCTCAGACACCCATTCCTGGCGGAAAATAATTCCACCACCCCACTCTCATGTAACTGGCAGTTGTCGCGTCTGTTGAGGTAAGCGCATCAACGTTTCGCGTAAAACAAGTTTAGACCATAGTACCCTTTGGAGAATTACGGGAGTTACCTAAGGGTGTGGGTGTGTTTTATTTTTCAAAAGAAAATGGTGTCCGAGCAAAGCGAGTTCATTTTCATTTGAAAAATAAAACACACCCACGCCCCTCCCCCAACCCAACCAGTCCTGAACACAGCCAAAAACAAATGCTCCCAATCAACAACATCATCCCGGACCTCCTGAACACCCTGGAGTCCCAAACAACCATCCTGCTACAGGCACCACCGGGCGCCGGTAAAACCACCAGGGTGCCACTGGCTTTGATGGATGCCCCCTGGCGTGAGAATCGCAAGATCCTGATGTTGGAGCCGAGACGGCTGGCAGCCCGGTCGGCGGCAAGGTACATGGCCGGGCAGATGGGAGAGAAGCCGGGCCAGACGGTGGGTTACCGCACGCGGCTGGATACGCGGGTGACGTCGGCGACGGTGATCGAAGTGGTCACGGAAGGCATTCTCACGCGGTTGATCCAGAATGATCCGGCGCTGGAAGACTACGCCGTTGTGATTTTCGATGAGTTTCACGAACGGTCAATGCAGGCTGATCTTGGGCTGGCGTTGGTGCGGGAAGCCCGCCAGGCCTTACGGGAGGACCTGCGGGTCATCGTCATGTCCGCCACGCTGGATACCGCACCCATCGCCCGGTTGCTGGGTGATGTGCCGGTGCTGAGCAGTGAAGGCCGGGCGTTCCCTGTGGAGGTGGCGTATCGTCCGATTCCGCGCAATGGCCGGGTAGAAGAACAGGTGGTGTCCGTTATTCATGAGGCGCTTGCGGATCAGAGTGGGTCGTTGTTGGTGTTTCTCCCTGGTGCGGGCGAGATTCGTCGGGTTGAGCGTCAGCTTCAGAACCAGACAGGCAATGATGTGATCGTGGCGCCGTTGTACGGCAACCTGAAAAGTGAGGAGCAGGACCGGGCCATCGCGCCGGCGCCCGAAGGTTATCGCAAAGTGGTTCTGGCCACGGCTATTGCCGAATCGAGTCTCACCATTGAAGGCGTGCGCGTCGTCATAGACAGCGGTCAACAACGCCGGGCGGTGTTTGAGGCCAACAGCGGTATGACACGGCTGGTGACGGGCTGGGTGTCAAAAGCGTCTGCGGAGCAGCGCAAGGGGCGGGCCGGGCGGATTGAGCCTGGCGTCTGTTACCGGCTGTGGAGCGAGTCTGCCCAATTCGGTCTGGCCGAGTTCACTCCGCCGGAAATACAGGAAGCGGACCTGGCGCCTCTGGTGCTGGAACTGGCGCAATGGGGCGCGCGGTCGCCGGAGCAGCTGGACTGGATTGACCCGCCCCCTGCCGCGCACTGGCAGCAGGCCGTGGCGTTGTTGCAGTGGCTGGATATGCTGGACGCCGACAGCGCCATTACCGAACATGGCAAGGCGGCGCGGGACATGGGCGTTCATCCAAGGCTGGCGCACATGATTCTACGCGGACGGGATATCGGCCACGGCTATCTCGCCGCCGAACTGGCGGCGCTGCTGGAAGAGCGGGATCTGGCGGGCCGGTCAGTGGGGGCGGACATGCAGGAGCGGGTCAGGATGCTGCGGGGTTCCGGCCCGCGACAGGGTGTGGATACCGCCAGGGTGATATCGATCACCAAGTCGGTGTCCCGCCTGGCGGCCGGGCTTGAACGACCACAGGCAATGCCCTCCGAGGATGAGGTAGGACGCGTGCTCGCACAGGCCTACCCGGACCGGATTGCCCGTAAACGGCGGGACGAAGCACCACGATACCAGCTCAGCAACGGCCGCGGCGCAGCCCTTCGCAGCGACGACCGGCTGGCTCGCTATGAGTGGCTGGTTGCCGCTGAACTGGACGGCAAGGCCAGGGAGGCCACGATTTATCTTGCTGCACCGGTTACCCCAGCGTTGCTGGAACAGGACCTGTCCGGTCACATTGAAGAATACGAGGAGGCGGTCTGGGACGAGCGACGCGGAACCGTGGTGGCCCGTCGCGTCCGAAAACTGGGGCAGTTGGAGCTGGAGGAAACAGCCTTGCCGGCCCCGTCACCGGAACTGGTGCAGCAGGGGCTGCTCGCCGCTGTGCGCAAGAAGGGCCTTGGGAGCCTGCCATGGACGCCGGCGGCGGAACAATGGCTTGCCCGGGTCGCCCTGCTGGCAGAACGCTTTCCCGGAGAATGGCCAACGGTCAGTGAGCGCTGGCTGACAGACAACCTGGAAACCTGGCTTGGCCCGTTCCTGGCAGGGATGATCCGCTGGCGTGACCTGGACAAACTCAACCTGAACCAGGCTCTTTCCAGCCTGCTGGATTATCCACAACAGCAGGCTCTGGAAGACTTGGTTCCCACCCGTCTGACGATCCCCACCGGGCAGACTGTGGCGCTGGATTACACCGCAGAAAATGGCCCGGTACTGGCGGCCAAGCTCCAGGCGCTGTTCGGCTGGACCAAAACTCCTACGGTTGCCGGAGCCCAGGTGCCGGTGGTGATCCACCTGCTGTCCCCGGCCCAGCGACCACTGGCTGTCACGGCCGACCTGGCAAGCTTCTGGCAGAACGCCTACCCGGAGGTCCGCAAGGATATGCGCGGTCGGTATCCCAAGCACCCCTGGCCGGAAGATCCCCTGACGGCGGATGCGAGTCAGGGGACTAAGAAGCGTCCTGTTCGATGAGCCTGTTTTGGGCCTTTTTCTATAGGTAAGACTGGGGCTTATGGTGGGGATCGGGGAGGTGGGGGTATTTTTCCTTGGGAATGGAACTCGCTGCGCTCAGACACCCATTCCTGGCGGAAAAATACCCCCACCTCCCCGCTCTAATGACAAAGGGTGATGTCGTTACGTAAAGCTAGAATTCAACTGCGCTTTGATGGAAGGTTTCTGTGTCAGGCCCTGACGTCGACCATGCTGCCGATATTGTCCGATGGGGTCGCGCCGGTAGTGGCTACGGCGGTTTCAGTCACGCCTTCGAGCAGTTGCAGGGCACCCTGCCCGGCCATATCGATGGACTGTTTTAGCACAGCAATCTGCGCCTGTTCGCGCACATTCTGCTGGCTCATCTGAGTGGCGCTGGCAGCCAGGGAAGCAACGTCAGACATGTGGTTCTCCAACAGTCCAGTGAATTTGGACTCACTCTATCACACCCGGTTTCCGTTTCAGGAAAGCAGAAGCAGACGGTAACAAAATTACCAGAATTGCGACTCAGTTTGAGGTGTCAGAGAGCCCGCAATAAGCCTTCGTTTATGGGTAGATATGCTCATATCCCGCCCCAGGGAAAGGACCGATGATCGCGCGATTGACGGGTGCTGCAGTGTTGCTGTGGTGCCTTTTTTTATGCCTGTTTGCCCGTGGAGGGAAACACTATCCATGATCGAGTCTGCCAACGCTCTTATTGCTGATTACTACGACGCAGAGACCTTTGCCCGTATCAAGGCTTTTGCCGATACCAAGGATACGCCCTGTGTGGTGATTGATACCGCGACCATCGATCGTCAGTACAACGAGTTGGTGGAAGGCTTCCCCTATGCCAACGTTTACTATGCAGTGAAGGCCAACCCGGCCCCGCAGGTTCTGACCATGCTGCGGGACAAGGGCGCCAGCTTTGATATTGCGTCGGTGTACGAACTCGACAAGGTCATGGGCCTGGGTGTGACGGGCGACCGCATCAGTTACGGCAACACCATCAAGAAGGCCAAGGACATTCGCACCTTCTACGAGCGAGGGGTTCGCCTGTACGCGACGGATTCGGAAGCGGACCTGCGCAATATTGCCAAGGCGGCACCGGGCTCGAAAGTGTATGTTCGCATCCTGACCGAAGGCACCCTGACTGCTGACTGGCCGCTGTCACGCAAGTTTGGCTGCCAGACCGACATGGCCATGGATCTGCTGATCCTGGCCCGTGACTTGGGCCTGGTACCTTACGGCGTGTCCTTCCACGTGGGTTCCCAGCAGCGTGAAATCGGCGCGTGGGACGCTGCCCTGGGCAAGGTGAAGGTAATTTTCGAGCGCCTGAAGGCAGAAGACGGCATCGAACTGAAGATGATCAACATGGGCGGTGGTTTTCCGGCGAATTACATTACCCGAACCAACGATCTGAAAACCTACGCGGAAGAGATCAAGCGTTTCCTGGATGAGGATTTTGGTAATGATCTGCCGGAAATTATTATCGAGCCGGGCCGTTCGCTGATTTCCAACGCGGGTATTCTGGTGAGTGAAGTTGTACTGATTTCCCGTAAGTCACGCACAGCGCTGCATCGCTGGGTGTTCACGGATGTAGGTAAATTCGGTGGCCTGATCGAAACGCTTGATGAATCCATCAAGTTTCCGATCTACACCGAAAAATCCGGCGAAGGCGAGGACTGTGTAATTGCAGGCCCAACCTGCGACAGCGCCGACATCATGTACGAACATCACAAGTACCCGCTGCCGCTGAATCTGGCCATCGGCGACCGCATGTACTGGCTGTCCACCGGTGCCTACACCACGACGTACAGTGCAATAGAATTCAACGGATTCCCTCCGTTAAAGGACTATTACATCTGACATTGGGGTGGCCGCGGGGCGGGGGTAATTTTTCCTTGGAAATGGAACTCGCTTCGCTCAGACACCCATTTCTGGCGGAAAATTTACCCCCACCCCACGGCTAGCAATTTGTGAGTGGGCTGCTTTTTGAGGGTCAACTTTCGGGTTGGCCCTTTTGTCGTTTCAGGTCCAGGGTAAAAGTCAGGGGAAGAACCAGAACGCAATAGGCGATGATAAAGATGATGGCGTATCGGGCGTCGTTGCCCCAATCGGCCAGTAACCCGCCGATCATGGGAACAGAAAACGCCACTGTGTAACCAACCAGGAAGTTTCCTGCTGAGAGTCGCCCCGTTTCTCTTGATTCCACCAGTACAGGGGGTAAAGCCACCAGCAGGATCAGCAGAATACCGGCCGTGAAGCTCATAAACGTTGCGCTGGCTATTGACCACCAGCCGGTGAAGACGACCGTTCCCAGTGTGCCCAGGATGCTGCAGGTTGCCATCACCATGATGGGGCCTTTGAGGCCTACCCAATACCTTGCCATTTTCAGCATGACCAGGGAGGCGATCACCTGGGCGAAGTTATACCAGAACAGCGCATCCGCCAGCATGTCGAAGTTACCCTGTTGCTCCAGGATATTGCCCATATAGGCGTTAAGGCCGAAGAACAGGGATCCGGACAGGCCCAGCAGCAGGCCAATTCGAAGAGTCAGTGGGTTTTTCCAATCGGGCAGCCAGGCCGGTTTTTTCACCGGCCGTGCCATTTCTCTTCTCGGCAGGAACAGAGCGGCAGCGACCAGCAACGCGGGCAGTGACCAGGCCAGGAGGGTGGCTCGCCAGCTATCGTCCATCAATGGCATCAGTACTGGAAGAGTGATGCCGGCGCCGATGAATTCACCCATCAGCATGCCGTTCATGTAGATGGCGGAGCCGATGGCCAGATGTTTGGGTTCGAGCCAGCGCGGCAGCAGTGCCGGCAGTGAGGGCTGCATCATGGCCACACCCAGACCCATGACGGCGCTCGCGAGCATGAGTGTGACGGTGTCTGGTGACAGCCCGCGACCGGCGGAACCGATGACCATGATCACCATGGCCAGCGCCAGGGTATTGCGTGGGCCCATCCGTGCGATGGCCAGGGAACCGGGCATGGAACCGACAGCCAGCATCAATATTGGAAGAGTGGTGAGCGCACCGGTCAGAGCCTGGGACAGGCTGAGCTCGTCGCTGATGAAGGGCGCCAGGGGAGGTGCAACCAATACCGGTATGCGCAGGTAAACACCGGCCAGCCAAAGCAACACCGCCACCGGGAGCAGCTTGGCTGCCGGTGGCGGTGTTGTTGTGCCTGAAACGTCAGCCACTGGGGCCGGGCTTAGTTGTCGCCGGTGTCCGGGAGATAGGCGCCGTCTTCGTCGTGGACTTCACGGCCGGTGACGGGCGGGTTGAAGGCACAGATCAGTCGCATGTCTTCGGTGCCACCACGCAGCGTGTGCGGGTCGTTCTTGTCCAGCGCGTAAAGCGTGCCATCGGAAATCTCGTGGGTTTCGCCAGTGGCCTTGTCGTAGATGCTGCCGTTACCGGCGACACAATATACAGCTTCAAGGTGATGCTTGTACCAGAGGTTCAGCTCGGCGCCCGCAGGGATGATGGTCTCGTGGAATGAAAAGCCCATGCCGTCTTTCTTCAACAGCATGCGGCGGCTGGTCCAGCCCGGCCCTGATACTTCGCGCTCGGTGCCGATGATGTCCTGAACTCGTACAATTTTCATACTTATCCCTCGCTGTGTGATGGAGCAGCCTTACAGTATAAACATCCCCGTCAGGTTCGGTTCAACCGCCAATCGTCGTAGGCGTCCAGCGACTGCTCGATGGCGGCTATAAAGGCTATCCTCATTTTGTCATCCAGGGCGCGCTTTTTCCGGCAACGTTCAAAGGCCTGATGGATGGTCCGGCGTTGGCTGCGGTCGAGTTGCTCAAGCCAATGGTCATCGGCAGGTTCAAGATCCAGCAGGTCCCGGCCGGCATGATTTCGGTGGCTGATATGCCACCAGTGATTAACGGCCCTTCCTAATACAACATAGCCGAATTGGCTGTCTTGTACAGGCCCGAAGGTGGCGGTCCTGAGCCCGTTTTTTAGTACACCGGTATTGAGCACCGGCAGTGCCAGGCGGTCGCCGTAAAAATAGCTGCCTGCGGCACCGATCAGCCCGCCTACCAGGGCTCCGGCGCCCAGTGAATGGCCAAGGGTCAACGCATCCACCCCGGCCCCGCTCACGGCACCGGCCCCGAAGCCTGCGGTGGCCAGGTAGCGGCGGTTTACTCCCCAGGCTTTGTGGCTGTCTTCGCTGAACAGGTCGTGTTCACTGTGCCATTCCAGTTCCGCTTCCTGTCGTTGTACACGGTGATGCTCGTAGAGCTTCTCAATGGCAATTCGAAGGTGCTGTTCCCGTTTTCTCTGGTTGTCATACCAGCTTTTGCGCAACTGTGCGGCCAGGTCGTGATCGGAGATTTCGCTGGTCTGGAGTGTGGTCAGTGTCCGTTTTTCGCGGAAGGACATCATGTCTTCCAGGCTACGGGCGATGAGTGTGGCCGCTTGGGTGCGGCGTTGCCGTCTCTGCGCCGAGAGAAACGCCGTCGCGCTGTCCAGGGGCTGCTCCCAGTCCGGCTCAAGTTGCCCAAAGGCTCGCAACAGGCTGAGGTGTTGCTCGAAGGGCGCGCGAACCGCATCAAAGGTCCGGACAACCTGGAAAAACTGGCCGAGCGCCCTGGCCCAGGTGTCGCTGTAGTCGTCTTCACCAATACTGTTGATCAAGGCGAGGCTCGGCCGGCCGGTCCAGCGCAGGATGGTCATCTCCGCTTCATGCTGGGTGCTGTAGGGAACCGAACCGTCAACCACGTAGATGATGCCCGCGCCTTCAATGAGCGGTTGCAAGAGCTCGCATTCATCGACAAAGCCGTTGTCCTGGCGGTGTTGGACCACAAAGGCCTCGACGGTTTCGGCCCGGTCAGAGGCAGACACGCTGTGGGCTTCAAGCCATTCCAGTACACGCCGGGGGCGTTGGAACCCCGGCGTGTCCACCAGTGTGTACAGTGTCTTGCCATCGACAGCCAACGGATAGGCCTGATGTTTACGGGTGGTTCCAGGCTCCAGCGCGATGGCAATGGCGTCGTTCTGGGACAGCGTGGCCACAATGCTGGATTTGCCCTTGTTGGGGTGGCCGACCACGGCAAACACGGGGGCTTTCATTATTCGTCCTGGTCCTGCAGTGCGCGGTGCATAAGGATATCCGGCGGTGTTGTAATCGGCGTGCTGACCACCATCCTCTCATCCTCCGTACGCTCCGCAAACCGCAGCCACTGGCTGAGTTGATGGTCCGGTGGCGACTGGTCTGGTTGAGCTGCCATCGGTACCAGCGCAATGGTGGTCTGCCTTGGCCATGTTTCGCGGGCCTGTTGTAGAAAATCCGCAAGCTCGCCGGTGGGTGGTTCCCAACTGCGGGTGACGATAATGGCCGCGGGAGTGAGAGCACTGGTCAGTCGTTGGTTTGCCAGTTCGATGATGTGATGGTCGTGCTCGAGCGAGGCGCTACCGCCGGCGGCGAGGGGCTCCTGGTCTCCTGCGATGATGGTTTGCGGCAGCGCTGGCCTGCCGGCTTCCGCCCAGCGAATAATAGCCTGGGCCCTGGGGATAGGCTGCAATTTCGCAGACGTTGTCGTATCCGGTTGGTCGGCGGCGTCATTGTGGCGATTGCCCGTGTCCACGGTGGGTGTCTCCATGCGGTACTGGAGGGCGACCCAGCCATGATGGGCTCGGAGCGCCTTACGCGCGCGCATTTGGGGATGAACGATCGCCACCACCAGCAGAGCGAGCCGGGGCAGGACGACATAGATCATCCAGACCATTGCCACGAACGGCCACCAACTCCCCCAGAGGGCCGGATCGGTCGTTGTGGAAGACTGGCTGCGGAAGAACCGGGTGGCATCCACCAGTTCGCGGTCCGGCATCGCCGCAGGCCACAGATGCTGCCAGGGTGTGGCGATGGCGGATAGCATGCGGTAGTAGCTGTCGGTGCCGGTATTCAGGGTGGTGCTCCAGCCAAAGGCGAGATCCTGGATCACCACCAGTACCAGCAGGGTTATCAGTCCGGCGACACCAAACGCCAGTCCGCCGGTATGGGCGGCACGGGCCATTAACAGTGGTTGCAGTGTTCGCAGGGCGCCCGAGGGGCGTGCGACCGCAAACTTCCTCAGCAGCCAGCGCCAGGGCTGCCAGCCGGCAAAGGCCTGGACAGTGGTAACCACAGCGAGGATGCACTGGAGCAGCACGAAGGCCAGGATCACCGTCAGATTGATTCGCTGGCCACCGTCGTAGAACAGTAGCCCCAGCATGGCCAGCGTTCCGGCAACGAGCCCCGCCAGGGCAAAACCTGTGGTCACCCTTCGCCAGAATTTCAACGGGTCATCGGTCGGTCTACGGCGGGACAGGCGCCTGACATGTTCAAGCCACCGATCCGGACCCGGGCTGACGCCCTGGTTGTGGCAGTCCAGGGCAAAACGGCGATCCCGCCGGTGCAGGAACACCGGGTTCTGGTCGCGGTCGCGCTGAACCTGATTGTCGAACTCCAGTAATCGTCGAATGGCGCTGTCTGGCATCGAGTATCCTGATCGACTGGGCGGTGAGAGCCGCCGCGGAATGCTAGGATAAGGGTCTAGGATGATAAGGGTATCCCATAAACCGGTGTCGGACCTACCATGACCAACCACCTCATGAACCTTCGTCACGTCCCCGACGACGAGGCGGACGAAATACGCGAGCTGTTCGAGACGCACAACGTTTCCTACTACGAGACGCCTCCCAGTCGCTGGGGTATCAGCATGGGTGGATTCTGGGTCCACGACAATGAGGAGGCCCAACGAGCCCGGGAATTGCTGCAGACCTACCAGAAGGAGCGCCTGCAGCGTCAGCGTGACGCTTACGAGGAGGATCTGGCGGCGGGCCGGGTCGGCGGATTCTGGCATCGGCTTCGCCGCAAGCCGGTGACAACCCTGGCGGCTTGCCTGGCCATCGTTGTCATCCTGGCATTAACAATTGCTCCGTTTGTGACTCTTTAGTCACTCCGGCCGCTTTTCCGTGTGCCGGATCAGGAAGTCTGTGGCTTTCTCAACAGCATTGCCGGCCGTCAGGAAACTGGTGATGTGGCCTCGCAGGTGCATCAGGTAAAGCTCACTCTCAACGTGATGCTCCGCAAGGCGTGCCCGAAAATCCCGCGCCTGATCCGCAGGCACCAGCATATCCTGGGCGCCATGGAACAGGAAAAACGGAGGCGTGCCGGCGGTAATGTGGGTGATCGGCGAGGCGGCCTCATAAACACCCGGAATGTCCTGCAGATCACCGCCCAGGAACTGACGGATCAGCTTTCCGGACCCGAAGGTTCGCAGGTCGGCTGGCAAGCCACCGGCAACAACAGCCACCGGCCGCGCGTCCGCGCCTCCGTGTGGTTGGTTCAACGGGTGTTGGCTTTCGGCAATCACGGCCAACAAGCTGACCAGGTGAGCGCCGGAAGAAAAGCCAAATGCACTGATCGCATTCCGGTCCAGGTTGTAGGCTCCCGCCCTGGCATGAAGCCAGTTCATGGCTATCTGAAGATCGTGGAGTTGCGCCGGGAAGGTGTGTTCAGGTGCAAACCGATAATCAATGTTCATCACGGCAAAGCCCCGGCCGGCCAGGTGCTCTGCGATCCATGTCATGTCCTTCCGCGAACGCCGTTCCCAACCACCGCCATGCACCAGGAGTACTGCAGGTGCGGGGTCGGGGCTGTCTGGCAGATAAAGATCCGCCTGGAGCTCCTGAGGCCAGTTGTCCGGGGAATAGGTGATGCCAGTTGTGGTGCGAAAGCCGGTATCGGGTACCGACACCGTTTCCGCTGGCGCGTTCAGGTGTGAGGCGCAGGCAGATAGCAAGGTGCTGGCGGCCAATGCCAGCAGGCGGTTGATGTGCATGGACTCTCCGTTCATCCGGGCGGAAACGAAGACTTATACGTCTCGAATATGACCACGGATGCATTGTGCGGTGCTCAGCGCTGTCCTGAAAACGGGACACTGTCCTGGCTTCAGGACAATGTCGCGAGACGGCCCGTAGAGGGCATTTCCGCCCACCTCCCCCTCTAACCACTGTCCGGAAATCCGGAAATAGTGCTTGAGAATTAGAGCGATTCCAAGAAAAAGCAATGAAAATCAACGTTCTGCTGTATTGGCACAGGATACGCATGGCCCCTGTCATGGTACCCGGCTTCGTTCGTGTACGCCGGGTTCTCATGTCTAACAAAAACAACAGGGAACAACCTATGAAAACGCTATTTCAGTACACGCTGATTGGTGCGGTGGCTCTGACGGGTACCGCCTGCAACGACAGCAGCAGCAAGAAACCGTTCAACCAGCTCCCGGGATTCATCCAGGGAGAGGTCCATTCCACTCAGTATGATGGCGTCACCGATGATCTCCTGACCGGTGGACTTGGCGCCAGCGGCCTGGCCAGTGCAACGGCACCGGCCTTTGATGATCCGCTCAACCCCACGCCTGAAGAACTCCGGACGCTGGCCATCTACAACAACTATCGGGCTCTTGTGGACACCGTGCCCGGTGGTGGTTACGGCGAATTCTTTGGTCCCCAGGTCGATAGCAGTGGTGAGGGGCTGATTGCGGGTAATGAATACCTGGCTTACATGACGGTTAATGGCAGTGATGTGCCGGTGACCGTGATGGTCCAGGTTCCGGCCAGTTTCGACCCCGAGCAGGCCTGTATGGTAACGGCGCCCTCGTCCGGCTCCCGCGGCATATACGGCGCAATCGGTACCGCCGGCGAATGGGGCCTGAAGAAAGGCTGCGCCGTGGTCTACACCGACAAGGGCACGGGAACCGGTTCCCACAACCTGGCCACCAACTCTGCCCAGCGTATCGACGGTACTCTTACCCAGGCGGATGAGCCGGTGCAGTTCCGGGCCGATCTGGATGCCCAGGCGCGGGCTGATTTTGATGCCGCCTGGCCGGACCGTTTCGCCTACAAGCACGCTCACTCCAAGGCCAACCCCGAGGCTGACTGGGGGCGGCATGTACTGCAGTCGATTGAGTTCGGCTTCTATGTGCTGAACGAGGAATTCGGGCAGGAAACCGGTAATGGCCGCAAAGTGATCAAGGTGAAGCCGAAGGATACCCTGGTGATTGCGTCCAGCGTTTCCAACGGTGGTGGGGCTTCGGTCCGTGCCGCTGAGCTTGACGATAAGGGGCTGATCGACGGGGTGGCGGTGTCGGAGCCCAACGTCAATCCGCAGGTGGATACCAGCTTTACCATCCGCCAGGGCAGTGGCCCCGAACTGGCCGAACACAGCCGCAGCCTGCTGGATTACACCACAGCGCTGGCGGTGTATCAGGGTTGCGCGAACATTGCACCGGAAGTGCGTGATGTGGCACCACTGAACGCCACATTCAACAACTTCACGATTGCGGAGAACATCTGTAACTCACTGGCCAACAAGGGCCTGGTGACAGGCGCTACCACCGACGACCGCGCCTCCGATGCGCTGCGCATCCTGGAAGAGGAAGTGGGTATCCAGCCGGAGCAGAACCTGCTGGCACCGGTCCATTTCGGGCTGGCGGTTGCCCAGAGTATCTCCACCACCTATGCCAACGCCTACGGTCAGGCCGGTGTTGAGGACAGGCTGTGTGACATCAGCCTGGCGGCTACGGGGACTGGCGGAGCGGTCACGCCGATCACTGCGGCGCAGGAAGCAGCGCTGTTCTCCGCGAGTAACGGTATTCCCCCCAGTGCCGGGGTGAATCTGGTGTACGACGGTGCCGAAGGTCAGCCCACCAATCTGGGTGCCAGTGCATCGCCCAGCACCAGTCAGCAGGATTACGGTCTGGATGCTCTGCTGTGTCTGAGAAGCCTTGCCCTGGGCACCGATGCCGTGACCGGAAGCCCGCTGTCGGGTGATGCCGCGGAATGGTCAGAGCGTATTGCTGATGGCGTTGAGCAAATTCGCGCGTCTGGCAACCTGCGGGGCAAGCCAGCGGTCTTTGTGACCGGTCGTGCCGACGCCATCCTGCCCATCAACCACACCTCGCGGCCCTATTTCGGGCTGAACCAGCGGGTTGAGGGCAGCAACAGCAAGCTGAGGTATTACGAGATTCTCAATGCCCATCACCTGGATGTCCTCAACGGCTTTCCGGGTATTGCGGACCGGTATGTGCCGCTGCATCACTACTTCTTCCAGGCCCTGGATCTGGTGTGGGCGAACCTTGCCGATAAGCAGGCATTGCCGCCCAGTCAGGTGGTCAGAACGGTACCGCGTGGCGATATGGCCACCCCTCTGTCTGAGGCTAACCTGACCCCGATCGATCCTGCCCCGGATGCCGGCGACCGCATCGTGTTCGCTGACGATCAGGTACAGATTCCAGACTGACACACCTGTCGGTCGGCCCGGGCAGGTTCCGGGCCGGCATTGTTTGCCCCTGTTCCGGGGGCGCCATATACTTCCGTCTCTGCACCCGGTTCGCCGGGTGCTCTGGATATTGCCATGAATAACATCCAACCCGGTGGTACAGGGTACATGACAGAGCTGTTTACCGAGAATAACAAGAGTGGCCTGACCAGGGATCTGATCGAGGCACTGTTTCCCATGTTTGAGGAAGCCAGTGCCGGCGCGATTGCGGTTGACCATCAAAGCCGTATTACCTGGATCAACAACAGTTATGCCCATCTGCTCGGGTTGGAAGACCCCAGGGCCGTCATCGGTAAACCTGTTCGCCAGGTGATCCCCCAGAGCCGCATGCCGGAAGTGGTGGAAACCGGTAAACCCTTGCTGCTCGATATCATGGAGCACAGCAAGCAACAACTGGTGGTGACCCGGCTGCCGTTTTATGACGACGAAGGGCGCATCATGGGGGCGGTGGCGTTTGTGCTGTATGACGACCTGCAACCGCTGACGCCGTTGGTGGCCAAGTACCGTCGCCTGCACCAGGATCTGGCCGCAGCCCGCAAGGCGCTGGCGAAGAAAGCGCGTGGCACTCGCTACAACCTCGCCGACTTTGTGGGGGCCAGTCCCGCAGCGCTGGAGGTGAAGCGCCGGGCCCGATTGGCGGCCGGTCGTGACATGCCGGTGTTGTTGTTGGGAGAAACCGGCACAGGCAAGGAGGTGCTGGCGCAGGCCATTCATTCCGTTTCAACCCGTGCCGAAAAACCTTTCGTGGGCGTGAACGTTGCGGCTATTCCAGACAACCTGCTGGAAGCTGAATTTTTCGGCGTGGCACCCGGAGCCTACACCGGGGCGGATCGCCGCACCCGGGAAGGCAAGTTCCAGCTCGCCAACGGCGGCACCCTGTTTCTGGATGAAGTCGGGGATATGCCACTGCCGTTGCAGGCAAAACTGCTGCGGGCGTTGCAGGAAGGTGAGATTGAGCCTCTGGGCTCCAACAAGGTGGCCTCGGTGGATGTGCGGGTCATTGCCGCGACCAGTCGCAACCTGGAGGCGATGATTGCCGAAGGTGAGTTCCGGTCGGACCTGTATTACCGGCTGAACGTGCTGGAAATCCCTATTCCTCCGTTGCGGGACCGCCTGGCCGATCTGGGCGTGCTGTGTGAGGCCCTGCTGGGTGAAATCTGCGACGGTCTGGAGATGCGGGGTGAAATCACCGACGCTGGTGTGGCAGCTTTGGGCGGTTACGACTGGCCCGGTAATATCCGTGAGCTGCGCAATGTGCTGGAGCGGGCCCTGACCATGGGTGAAGACGGTGGTCTGCTGGACGCCGATGCCATTTTCAAGGTGTTGCCCCGCAATGGCAACCGGCCAGCCTCATCGCTGGTGCCACAGCCAGTGCGTCCACTGGCTAAAACCCTGGCCGATGCCGAAGCCCAGGCAATTGAAGAAGCGTTGGTCGCCAGTCGTGGTAATCGTACCCGGGCAGCCAAACTGCTGGGTATTTCGCGTTCGGTGCTTTACGAAAAACTCGCCAAGATGTCCTGAAATCAGGACACCTGTCCTGTTATCCGTACAAACCCCTACGACGGATGTCTATATGCGTCCGGTTTTCCGGACTGTCTGTCATGTGCGATGTCTTTCCTCGTTTTTATCTGTTTGATAAATAACAAAATATTGTGATTGGCACAGTGCCTGCTATATCCCGGATGCAGGACGTCAGAACAACGCAGAAAACAAGACTGGCGCTTTCGTTGGACCCAAAATTAATCTTGTCCGTCTCGTTTCCTGCGATGTCTGACTACGCTTGAATCAGGCCTGCCGGGAAACCTCCTGTTTGGCCGACTACAACAACAATGCTAGGAGACTTGCCAATGAAACTCTTCAAGGCCCTTACCGGTATCGCCGGTGCGATCGCCCTGACTACGGGATCGGCATTCGCGGATGACCTGCGCTGGAAAATGCCGGTTGCCTTCGCCACCAACCTCCCCGGCCTGGGTTCCCCTGGTGCCTGGGTTGCCGAAAACCTCACCACCGCTTCCGATGGCAGCATTCAGGTTCGCGTTTATGAGCCAGGAAAGCTGGTTCCGCCTTTTGATATTCTGCAGTCGGTTTCCGATGGCAAGGTTGAAGCAGGCTACACCTGGATCGGTTACGACCAGGGTAAGGTACCTGCTATTCCCCTGTTTGCGGCGGTACCCTTCGGCATGAAGCCCTGGGCCTATACGGCATGGTATTACTACGGTGGTGGCCATGAGATGCTGCAGGAAGTCTATGCCAACAAGGGCTTCGACGTGCACGCACAGCTGTGCGGTATTATCGGGCCTGAAACAGCTGGCTGGTATTCGCAACCCATCGAAACCCTGGAAGACTACAAAGGCTTGAAGATTCGCTTCGCCGGCCTGGGTGGTAAGGTTCTGGAAGAACTGGGTGCCTCCGTGACCATGATGCCTGGTGGCGAGCTTTACCAGGCTCTGGAGAAAGGCACCATCGATGCTACCGAATTCTCCATGCCCGCCATTGACCAGCTTCTTGGCTTCGACCAGGTGGTCAAGTACAACCTGTTCCCAGGCTGGCACCAGCAATTCACTGCCCAGTACATGCTGATCAACAAGGACGAATGGAACAAGACCACTGAGGCCCAGAAGGCGCTGATTGATGCTTCCTGTACTGCTGCAACTACCCTCGGACTGGCCGAAGGTGAGTACAAGAATGGTGCGGTTCTGGCGGGCTTCCAGGAAAAGGGCGTCCAAGCTGACCAGATCCCCCGCGAGGTTCTGCAGGAGCTGAAAGCGGTTACTGACAAGGTAATGAAGCAGGAAGCTGCCAAAGATGCTGACTTCAAGCGTGTCTACGAAAGCCAGAACGAATTCCTTGAAACCTACAAGGTCTGGGACGAGCGCGCCTACGTTCCGACGGACCTTTAAGGTCCCTGGCCGACCACGAGACGCCGGGCGGTGGTCCGGTGTTCTCTGACCAAGTCTGGATGGCCCTTCGGGGCCATCCTTGTTTCACAATCGGCTTTCTGAGTGAGGAACTGTTGTATGACGGTGCCTGGTAAAGGCTCACCGCAGAGTGGGCGGCCATCGGTGTCCGACACCGACGATATTCTCCATCATCACACTGAGTTACCCACAACCTGGATCAGCCAGGGTGTGGACCGTGTTATTTCCGCGATCGGCAAGAGTGCATCCTGGCTCTGGGTTGTGATAACCGGGGTTATCATTTACGCCGTTGTTGGCCGTTATGCCTTTGATGTCGGCTCTGTGACGCTGGAAGAAGTTCAGTGGCACCTGGCCGGCGCGGGATGGTTGTTGGGGTTGGCCTACACCCTGGTGGTCGATGGCCATGTGAGAGTGGATGTAATCCATGAGCGCCTCTCGCTCAGGGGTCAGGGCTGGATTGAACTGTTTGGTCTGCTCTTCCTGTTGCTACCGTTTCTCGCGCTGGCGGTCTGGGAAATGTTCCCCTACGCCTACAGCTCATGGCTGCAGGGTGAAACCAGTCAGGCACCGGCCGGTCTTCCATACCGGTGGGCTCTGAAGTTCGTTCTGGCAGTGTCCTTTGTCCTGCTCGCTCTGGCCGCGCTATCCCGCTTGCTGAAAGTAACCGCACTGCTTTTTGGCTTTCCGAAGCCCATCCGGATCGGGACCGGAAATAACAAGAAAGAGGACGCATCCTGATGGAGCTTGAAACGCTTTTTGTAATCGGCATGTTCCTGACATTCGGGGCGCTGCTGATGACCGGCTACCCTGTCGCCTGGGTGCTCGGTGGTACCGCCGTCATCTGGACCCTGATTGGTGTCATTGCAGTCGAGAACTTCGGCGCTAACCTATGGTTCGATTACCAGTCTTCCATGGGTCTCGTCCCCGAGCGAATATGGGACATCGTTAACAGTGAAACCCTTGTTGCTCTGCCCATGTTTATATTCATGGGGATCATGCTTGATCAGTCCGGCGTTGCCGAAAAACTGATGAACAGCATGGTAAAACTCTTTGGTGCGGTTCGTGGTGGATATGCGGTAACCGTGGTTGTCATCGGCGTATTGCTGGCAGCCACTACCGGTATCATCGGGGCATCCGTGGTACTACTGGGCATGCTCTCCTTACCGGTGATGATGGAGAACAAGTATGACAAGGGCTTTGCCGTGGGTACGGCCTGTGCCACCGGTACCCTGGGGATCCTGATCCCGCCGTCGATCATGCTGGTGCTGATGGCAGACCGGCTGGCGGTTCCAGAGGCATCCGTGGGCGACCTGTTCATGGGCGCGTTCCTTCCAGGGCTGCTTCTGGGTGCCATGTACGTCGCTTATGTAATGATACGCCCCCTGTTGCAGCCGCATATTGCGCCAGTGCCCGAGGGCACGGTGAAAGTAACCTGGAGCATCGTCTGGGAAGTGGCCAAGGCAGTGGTGCCGACGGCGGCACTGATTCTTGGGGTGCTGGGTTCTATTTTTGCCGGTATCGCCACACCCACGGAGGCTTCCGGTGTGGGTGCGCTCGGCGCTCTGCTGTTGGCCCTGATGTCGGGGCGGCTGAACATGAAAGTGCTGAATTCCTCAGTGCAGCAGACAACGCGCACGGCGGCGTTTATTTTCGCCATTTTCCTGGGTGCAACAGCGTTTTCCGTAGTGCTGCGGGGGCTGGGTGGCGATCAGGTCATTGAAGACGCGTTACTGGGGCTGCCATTTGGCCCCTACGGCGTGGTGTTGACCATTCTGTTTGCGGTCTTCCTGCTGGGCTTCTTCCTGGACTGGGTAGAGATCACCCTGATCATACTGCCGCTGGTGGCGCCCGTTGTCCAAGCACTTGGATTCGACCTGGTGTGGTTCACCATCCTTTTTGCCATGTGCCTGCAGACGTCGTTCCTGACGCCGCCAGTGGGTTTTGCCCTGTTCTATATCAAGGGTGTTGCCCCGCCTGAAATCGACGTTATGGACATCTACAGAGGCGTCGTACCCTTCATCATTATTCAGCTGGTAGCACTGTCAATCGTATTCCTGGTTCCCGAAATTGCGACCTGGCTCCCCAGCGTGGCTTACGACTAAGGAGAGAACACTAATGCGTCTAGAAAACCGGATAGCCCTGATTACCGGGGCGGGGCGCGGAATCGGCCGGGCCATTGCCGAACAGTATGGCCGCGAAGGCGCCCGGGTTGCCGTGGCTGACCTCACCCTGGAGAGTGCCCAGGAAGCCGTTGATGCTATCGAACGAGCGGGCGGCACGGCCATGGCTTTGGCCATGGATGTTACCGACGAGCATGCCGTTGACCGCGGGGTGGCCGCCGTTGTGGACAAATGGGGCGGCCTTGATATTGCGCTTGCCAATGCCGGCATCCAGCATATCGACCCGGTACATAAGCTCGCCTTTGCTGACTGGAGCAAGGTAATGAGCGTCCATCTGGATGGTGCGTTTCTAGTCACCCGAGCTGCGCTTAAGCAGATGTACGCGGGCGGAGGCGGCACCATGCTTTATATGGGATCGGTTCACTCTCTTGAAGCCTCTCCGCTCAAGGCGCCCTATGTGGCAGCCAAACACGGCATGCTGGGTTTGTGCCGGGCGGTGGCGAAGGAAGGCGCCGAACATGGTGTGCGTACCAACATCATTTGTCCCGGTTTTGTCCGGACGCCACTGGTGGATAAGCAGATCCCGGAACAGGCAAAGGAGTTGGGTATTTCCGAGGAGGAGGTGATCAGCAAGGTGATGCTGAAGAACACTGTCGATGGTAAATTCACCACCCTGGAAGATGTCGCCGAGCTGGCGGTGCACCTGGCGGCCTTCCCATCGGCGGCACTGACCGGCCAATCCATTGTGGTCAGCCACGGCTGGCATATGCAGTAAGCAACAGGAGAGACGGATGAGCAACACAGAACAATCACCGGTGGTCTGGTCTCCCTCGGAAGACACACTGAAACATTGCCATATGGGTCGGTTCCAGGGTTGGCTGGAGCAACACGGCTTCGGCCCGTTTGCCGATTACCACTCCCTGCACCAGTGGTCGATTGAGAACCTTGAGACCTTCTGGCAGAAGGTCTGGGACTATTGCGGGCTGGTATGCGAGACCCCGGCGGACAAAGTGCTGGGTAAGCGGGAGATGCCGGGGGCTGAATGGTTCCCGGGCATGAGACTTAACTTTGCGGCCAACCTGTTGCGGTTGGCTGAAGGCAAGCATGCCGACAGCGAAGCGGTGGTGGCCTACTGCGAAACCCGCCCGGTACTGCGCCGCACCTACGCCCAGTTGAAGGCAGACACTGGTGCCCTGGAAGCCTTCCTTCGCAATAAAGGTATCCAGCAGGGCGACCGCGTAGCCGGGGTCGTCACCAACGGATACGAAGCCCTCGTAGGTATGCTGGCGGCCACCAGCCTGGGTGCTATCTGGAGTTCCGCTTCCCCGGATTTTGGTGTTGGCGCCATTCTCGACCGCTTCGGCCAGATTGAGCCGGCGGCATTGATCGTCGTCAACGGCTATGGCTATGGGGGCAAGGTCTTTAACCGCCAGGCCGATTTCTCCGGCCTGATTGATGGCCTGCCAACCCTGCGTTGCGTCGTCAGTATCGAGCAACTGCCCGGTGAGCCTGCTATCGGCGGCGACAAAGTCACACATTGGGACGATGCCCTTGCCGAAGGACAGGGACAGGCGCCCTCCTTCACTCCGTTACCGCCTGAACATCCGGTGTATATCCTCTATTCCTCCGGCACCACCGGCAAGCCCAAATGCATCGTGCATGGCAACGCCGGCCTGCTGGTCAACCACGCCAAGGAGTTGATGCTCCACGGCGACGTGGGTCCGGACGACCGCTTCCTCTACTTCACCACCTGCGGCTGGATGATGTGGAACTGGCAGGCTTCCGCCCTGCTGACAGGCGCCGCCGTGATCACCGTCGACGGCTCTCCTGGCTACCCGGACCTGAACTACCTGTGGCAGGTAGTCGCTGACGAAAAAGTCACCCACTACGGCACCAGTGCCCGCTTCATTGCCGGCTGCCGCAAGGCCGAGCTGGCCCCGGCGAAAACACTGGACCTGGATGCCCTGAGAGTCGTCTTCTCCACTGGCTCGCCACTGCTGCCGGAAGACTACGACTGGGTCTACCGCGACGGCGCCCCCAACGTGCTGCTCGGCTCCATCGCCGGCGGCACCGACATCTGCGGCTGCTTCGTTGGCTCCACGCCGTTGCTGCCGGTACGCCGTGGCGAAATCCAGTGCCGCTTCCTGGGCGTCGACGCCGTGGCCTACGGCGACGACGGCCAACCGGTCAGCGGCGGCCGTGGCGAACTCGTCTGCCGCCAGCCGCTACCCTCCATGCCGGTCTCCTTCTGGGACGACCCCGGCAACGAACGCTACAAAGATGCCTACTTCAATACCTTCCCCGGTGTCTGGGCCCACGGTGACTTCATCGAATTCACCGAACACGGCGGCGCCGTCATCTACGGCCGTTCCGATGCCACCCTCAACCCCGGCGGCGTAAGAATCGGCACCGCCGAAATCTACCGTCAGGTAGAGACCATAGCGGAAGTGAAAGACAGCCTCGTGGTTGGCCGACAGATCGAAGGCGACGTGGAAGTGGTTCTGCTGGTGGTACCGGCCGAAAGCAAAGCCCTCACCGACGACCTCCAGAAAACTCTAAAAACCCGCATCCGCCAGGGCGCCAGCCCCCGCCACGTTCCGAAGCACATCATTGAGGTGCCGGACATTCCCTACACCCGCAGTGGCAAAAAGGTGGAGCTGGCGGTGGCACGGTTGATCAATGGTTCCAGCAAAGCCGACAACCGGGATGCTCTGGGTAATCCGGAGGCACTGGACCGGATTCGGGATTGCCTCGACGAGGCGGGGTTGTTACCGAAGGAGTAGGCCTGCGGCGGGAATGCACAGAGCTTGTCGAGCGCTGGAGGAGGGGACAACCAAAACTGTGCGGAGCCATGGATGGCGGAGCCCAAGCGCCACAGGGATGTGCTTGAGCGTGTTTTGGTTGTCCCCTCCTCCAGTGCGACACTCCCAAACCCAACCAAACCAAAATGTCCGAAAGTTTCGTAAATTCCCGCCTTTTCATCGTCCTGTAATGGCTTTTAGCGAACTTTTAGTCGGTTCTTATACTAAGATCGTAACCAGAATTGGCAAAAAAATGCTATCTTAGTAGGTCTATCAAAAGTTCCCGAATCAGTCATTGCTCAGGTCGGGCGTTCACAAGACACCTGACCCTGCCATGACCGTCCTGAACTCACCCATTAGCCTGAGGACGAAAATGACATCATCCAAAGCCAAGATCATTTACACACTGACCGACGAGGCCCCCGCCCTCGCGACACGGTCACTTCTTCCCATCCTGGAAACTTACGCCAAGCCCGCAGGCATCGAATTCGGCACCAGTGACATCTCCCTCGCGGCCCGTATCCTGGCGTTGTTCCCCGACTACCTGGAAGAAAACCAGCGAGTCCCCGACGACCTGAAAGCACTGGGCGACTACACCAAAGACCCGGAAGCCAACATCATCAAGCTTCCCAACATCAGCGCGTCCATTCCCCAATTGCGAGCAGCAATCAAGGAACTCAACGAGCAGGGTTACAAGGTTCCTGAGTACCTGGAACACCCTAAAACCGATGAAGAGAAAGAGACCCACACCCGCTATTCCAAAGTTCTGGGCAGCGCCGTTAACCCGGTACTGCGTGAAGGCAACTCCGACCGTCGCGCTCCGACGGCTGTAAAAGCCTTTGCCCGCAAACATCCCCACACCATGGGCGAGTGGAGCCCGGCGTCACGCACCCACGTGGCGCACATGCGCGGTGGTGATTTCTATTCCAACGAGCAGTCACTGACCCTGGACAAGGCCACCAACGCCCGCATCGTCTTCGAAAACGCCAAGGGCGAGCAGACCGTGCTGAAAGGCGAGCTGCCACTGCAGGAAGGCGAAGTGCTGGACGGCATGTTCATGAGCTGCAAGGCCCTGCGCAAGTTCTTCGACGACTGTATCGAAGACTGCGAGAAAACCGGCGTGATGTTCTCCCTGCACGTCAAGGCCACTATGATGAAGATCTCCCACCCGATCGTTTTTGGTCACGCGGTAAAGATCTTCTACAAGGAGCTGTTCGACAAGTATGGCGAGCTGTTTGACGAGCTGGGCGTGAACCCCAACAACGGCCTGTCCAGCGTGACCGAAAAGATCAAGCAACTGCCGGAGTCCAAGCAGGAACAGATCCTTGAGGACCTGCACGCCTGCTACGAGCACCGCCCGGAAATTGCCATGGTGGACTCGGTGAAGGGCATCACCAACCTGCACGTGCCCAGTGACGTCATCGTTGATGCCTCCATGCCGGCGATGATCCGTAACTCCGGCAAGATGTGGGCGCGGGACAACAAGCTCAAGGACACCAAGGCGGTGATGCCGGAGAGCACTTACGCCACCATCTACCAGGAAGTGATTAACTTCTGTAAGACCCACGGCGCTTTTGACCCCACCACCATGGGCACCGTGCCCAACGTTGGCCTGATGGCTCAGAAAGCAGAGGAATATGGCTCTCACGACAAGACCTTTGAAATCAAGGACGACGGCGTTGTTCGCGTGGTCGCCGAGGATGGCACAGTGCTGACCGAACACAAGGTCGAGAAGGGCGATATCTGGCGCGCGTGCCAGACCAAGGACCTGCCGATCCGCGACTGGGTCAAGCTGGCCGTCAATCGTGCCCGCGCCACCGGCATGCCGGCCCTGTTCTGGCTCGACGACGAACGCCCCCACGATGCCGAGCTGATCAAGAAAGTGGAAATGTACCTTAAGGAGCACGATACGGAAGGCCTGGACATTCTGATCAAGTCTCCGGTACGCGCCATCCGCTGGACCATGGAACGCCTGATCCGTGGCCTGGATACCATTTCCGTGACCGGTAACGTCCTGCGCGACTACCTCACCGACTTGTTCCCCATCCTGGAACTGGGCACCAGCGCCAAGATGTTGTCCATCGTGCCGCTGCTTAACGGTGGTGGCCTGTACGAGACCGGTGCTGGCGGCTCCGCGCCCAAGCATGTTCAGCAGTTGCTGCAGGAAAACCACCTGCGCTGGGACTCGCTGGGTGAGTTCCTGGCGACGGCGGTCTCTCTGGAAGAGCTGGGTGAAAAGCAGAGCAACGAACGCGCCCGCCTGTTAGGTCTGACCCTGGACAAAGCCACCGAGCGCCTGCTGGAGAACAACCAGTCACCGTCGCGTAATACCGGTGAGTTGGACAACCGCGGCAGCCACTTCCACCTCGCCCGTTACTGGGCGGAGGAACTGGCCAACCAGGATGACGACAAGGATCTGAAGGACTTCTTCGCCAAGCTGTCGAAGCAACTGGAAGACAACAAGGACAAGATCCTGGAAGAAATGAGTGTGATCCAGGGCCATCCGGCCGATATCGGTGGTTACTATCACCCACCGGCCGAGAAAGTCTGCAAGATCATGCAGCCCAGCGAGACCTTCAACCGCATTCTTGAAGAGGCTCGCGCACAGGTGAAGTAAGCTTATAAAGCCTGGCACAACCCGGACGGTGGAAACACCCTCCGGGTTTTTTTATGCCTCATCAATTGCAATATTCCCTCGACGGCAGCGCCGTCTGTGACTATTTTCAGGGTGTAATGCCTTCGATTTTGGCCCGAGGTGTTCACACCGACAGGGAAGCAGCCGGAACCCGGGGAAAGACTTAATGGAGAAGATTCAAGGGCGCCATATGCCACTGCGGCGATCACTATGGATTGTCGGCATCTATCTGCTGGTAGGATGGCTGTGGATTACGTTTTCAGATTATCTGGTACAGCAGTGGTTTCCCGACCCAGAGACACTGAGCCGGGTCCAGACCTACAAAGGAGCGTTCTTCGTCCTTGTGACTGCGCTCGTGCTTTTCCTGTCGTTGATCCGTCAATTCGTGAGTGATCGAACATTGCTGTCTCTGAACGTCCGTCAGCAGGAAGAGATTCGCGAATTGAACCAGTTCCGCGAAAGCGTGATTGAGCGTGCCAATGTATGGATCAATGTGCTGGATCCGGAGGGTCGGGTCGTACTCTGGAACAAGGCTGCTGAAGATATCAGCGGTTATCCTAGAGAAGAGGTCATGGATTCGGATGCAATATGGCAATGGTTGTACCCGGAAGAGGAGAATCGGGTGCGAATTCGCGAAAGGGCCAATGAGATCCTACGTGACGAAGGCGAGGTGGTGGGTTATGAAACCTGGATTACCACTCGCAACGGCCGCGAGCGTCAGCTCTCGTGGAACTCACGCAGCCTTCGGAACGATGCCGGGGAGATCACCGGCTCCATTGCTATCGGCCAGGACATAACCGATATCCGCGAAGCGGAGAACACCCTTCGATGGCGTGAACGCCAGCTATCCACAATCATGGACAACCTGCCCGGAATGGCCTACCGCTGCCGGTACGATGAGTTCTGGACCATGCTGTCCGTATCCAACGGTTGTCTTGAGTTGACCGGTTATGAGCCACACGAGCTGGTGAACAACAGCCTGGTCAGCTATGCAAAACTCATCGACGAAGCCTGCAATGAAACCATCCTGCGAACGGTAGAATCCGCCATCGGTAACGCCGAGCCATTTTCCATTGAATACCCGATAACCCGTAAGGATGGCCGGAAAATATGGGTATGGGAGCGTGGACGGGGCGTTGAAGGTGAGGGCGAACTGGTACTCGAGGGGATTATTCTCGATATCTCGGATCGTAAGGAGCTGGAGGAAGAACTGTCGGAACTGGCAACCCGTGACTCGCTGACCGGGGTGCTGAACCGGCGGGAGATGACCCGCATATTGGAAGAGGAAATCGCCCGCGCCAAACGTTACGACCGTGAGTTGGCCCTGTTGTGGATCGACTTTGACCACTTCAAAGCTATCAATGATGACCATGGGCACGCCGCTGGCGATTCCGTGCTGAAGGCGGTTAGCGCATTGCTGGCAGAGAGCGTGCGGAGTGTGGATAGTGTCGGTCGGTTTGGCGGCGAAGAGTTTGTTATCCTGTTGCCGGAAATGGACTATCGCGAGGCTCTGGATACCGCAGAGCGACTGCGCCGACTGGTGAGTGATGCCCCACAGTCTCTGGGGAGTGGCAACACGGTCGCACTGACCGTCAGTATCGGCGTTTCCGTATTTCCCGACCATGGTGAAAGCGCCGATACCCTGTGCGCGGCAGCCGACAGGGCCATGTATCAGGCCAAGACCGATGGCCGCAATCAGGTGGTGCTGGCACCCTTGACCGAGGAAGCCCATAATCCCTGAAGACGATCGTGCTGGATGAGTTGACGCTGCCAGGCCCGCTATCCGGCCAATGTGCCGGGTAACACTCAGCGTCAGGATGTGCGAAAAGACAGTCTCCGGAATCAAAGGTCAAGCGATGAACCGAATTGCCCGCCGTGCACTCCACACCTCTGCCGTTCCCTATGACCTGGCGTCAGTAACCCACCGGGATGTGGCCGGCGAGAAACCGGAGCTGGCTGGTGTGAGCCCCGAGGTTGTCGAGGCCATCTGGCACAGCGTTGAGCGGTTGTACCGAACCGGGGTGCATCCGGGCATACAGCTGTCGGTCAGGCACCGGGGCGAGCAGATCCTACATCGGGCCATCGGCCATGCCTGCGGCAACGGGCCCCATGACGCCGTAGACGCGCTGAAAGTGCCGATGACTACGGAGACGCCTGTTTGCTATTTCTCCGCCTCCAAGGCAGTCACAGCCCTGCTGATCCACATCCTGGCGGAACAGGGGCTGGTCAATCTGATGGACCCGGTGTCGTATTACTGTCCGGAGTTCGCGGGGGGTGGCAAGCGCACCATTACCATCCACCAGGTGTTGTCCCACCGTGGCGGCATTCCGGCGATTCCCCGGGAAACCCCCATTGATGTGCTCTGGGACAGGGACGAAATCTGGCGCCTGTTGTGTGAGGCGAAGCCGGTGGAGGTGGATGGTGCCAAAGTGGCGTACCACGCCATCACCGGGGGCTTCGTGTTGCAGCGGGTGCTGGAGAAAGTGACCGGCGATACCATTGAGTCGTATATCGACCGACACCTCCGCAAGCCCATGGGGATGAAGTGGTTTACCTACGGGATTGCATCCGCAGACGTGGATAAGCTGGCCGGTAACTATGCCACCGGCCCAACGCCGCGTTTTCCGGTCTCCTGGATCGTTAACCGGGCGCTGGGAGGCGATATACGCACCGTGGAACGAGTCTCCAATGATCCCCGCTTCCAGGAGGCGGTTATCCCCGCGGGCAACCTGTGTGGCACCGCCGAGGAAATGGGGCGTTTCTTTCAGATGATGCTCAATGGCGGGGTCTGGAACGGCAAACGTATTTGCAGCGAGATGACCGTCAGGCGCTCGATCCAACAGTTTGGCTCGCTACAGATTGACCGCACCATGATGATCCCCATGCGCTTCAGTGCAGGCATGATGCTGGGAGGTAACCCCATAGGGCTATGGGGCCAGCGAAGCAGGCATGCCTTTGGCCACATTGGTTTGATCAACAAGTTGTGCTGGGCGGATGCGGCCCGGGATATTTCCGTCAGCCTGCTCAACACCGGCATCCCCATTGTTGGTCACCACTTGCCGGCGCTGGCACGGTTTGTCTACACGGTGTGCGACCGCTTTCCGTTGATGCCTGAGAACCGCAGGCCGTTGGTGGAGGCCTGACTGACCCCTCAAAGGGTCGCGAGTTGTTCCTCCAGTATCCCCAGCACAGACGACAGGATATCCCGGAAATCGGTTAGCGTCTGGGTTCGCTGGATTACTTCCTCGCGGTTTTCATCCAGCCGCTCCAGCTTGGGGACCACCCGCCGGATACCTTCAGTGATAACTTCGTAAGGATAATGGTGGTCCATGACGCTGAGCTTGTTGATCTCGGCCACTTCCTGACTGAAGATGCTGATGATGTCGTAAAGCATGTCCTTGTGCTGAATGGAGCTCGCTTCCCAGTAGGCATCGTCAAGCAGCTCCAGTAGGGAAAGGTATTCCCTTAGTGTATCGGCAACGGATGTCTGGTTCATAAGCGGTCTTCCTGGCCCGGATGGAATGGGGGCGTTATGGCAAACGGATGCGCATTGTGTTGTGATCTGAAGGGAACTATAGCAGGGGTTTGTGCGTGTGGTTTGGGTAGCGGAGTCGTATTCACTGCAACAAATATGAAACTCTATTCATTTTTATTGAGTTTTGTCCGACAGTTGTGCAGAATTACGTCAAATCATACAACGTGGACAACGCCTGCTACAGTATGTACCGGGGCTTAATAAAAGCCCGACGAAACAAAAGGATAAAAGGACTTCCAGCCCGGCCAAAAGAGCCATTGAAACGTGGGCGGAATCATCGGTTTCGGCGTATTGATCATTGGACACTCAGTGGAAGAGGACGATCATGGATAAGCACACGCAGCCACAGTCTGGGCAGGAGCAGCCACGCCCGGTCAAGCTTGACCACCACGACAGTGTTCGGTCACACGTCTGTCAGCAGGTCAGTACTGAAGTGGCGCGCCTTGAGCGCCGCATTGAAACCCTCCGACTGACCAAAGCCCCCCACGCCGCCATCATGATCTCGACCTATGAGCGCATGATTGACCGCAAGAAGGGGTTCCTCAAGAACTGGGACATGCAGGACCGGGCCATTTACTGACGCTCGCTGATGACCACGGACTCGTAGACAATCGCCTCGTCACCGCTCTGCTGGTTGCCGCAGTGGGCAGGGTTGGGTGTCGTGCCCTCGGTATTGGTGGTGCTGGGCGGCTCATCAGAGGATGTGAACACACGCACCCTGGCGTTCTCATAGTTCACATCCACCCGTATACAATCGGGCTCTTCACCGTCAATGGTTATCCCCGAGGTCTGTGTCAGTGACAGCGTGTCGCGTTTGTTGCCAATAAACTCCTGCCGCATTTCCGCATTGCCAAATTCCCGTCCCGTCAGGCTGATGACGGCATACTCAGGCTGGTTGTAACCGCTGACGGAAAAATCCGGACCGTGAAAACGGCCGCTCCAGACTGCGCTGTTCACCTCCGGGGGAGATGTGTCGTCATCGGCGGGTTCCCTGGCGACAAACTGGGCCGCCCGGAAAACCTTGTTGAGCTGCGGGTTGCTGGTCCAGTCGAGCAGGACGTACACCCAGATCTGATCCGGCTCGGGCGGTTCGCCATTGTTGTTGCCGGTTTCGGTAAATCGGATCAGTGCATCGTTGGCAGGAGTATTGTAACGGGAACCCTCGCCCTGAGTGATGCTGTCGCGCATCAGCCGCCGGCCATCATTGAAGGTGTTCACCTGATTCGTGCTGATAACGTAGTGGAGGAAGTCCATCGGATTTCGCGCGTGGGTGTAGGTTGTCCCATCATCACTTGGCGTCAATCCCATCAGCAGTTCGAAGCGATCGCGGAGCTGGGCGACCACACCTTCGTCGTTCTCGCCATCCGCGGGTTCAATGCCCCGATATACATCGTAGAAAGTGGTCTGTGGCAGTACCGGTGGCAGGCCATCTTCGTCCCCGACTGTAAAACTCTCGAAAGACAACGACACACTGGCCGCCGGATTGATGTAATTGCTGTCGGAGGAGTCGTCCGGCTCACAGCCGGCCAATGTCAGGGCAAGCAGAGGAATGGCGGCGAAAATGCAGGAATGTCTCATTTCAAGTGACCCTGAGATGCGTCGTTGTTGGTAAAACGCTAAAGTGTTTAGCCAGGGTGCCGCTGAATTCGTTCGGCACCTGCGTGACTGCTGACAATAAACCATAAAAAAGGCATCTGCCCTCGCGGAGATCACATTTTGCAGCAATGGGAATGCCACGTCCGATGGCTCCGTTTCATCGCGCTTGCGGTTCTGGCTATTGTTATTCCGGCCTCCGCCGTGGCGCAGGAACGATGCCAGGACGGCGAGATTGTTCTGAACAGCGCCACCAGCAGTGTGCGTGATCTGGGTAGTTGTATCTGGTACCTGGAGGACCCGGAGCACACCCTCGATTTCAACGACATCCTGAGTGGAGATACCGCGCCTTTCACCCGTCATGAGGGCGGTGTGCTGAATTTTGGCTACACGGAATCTGCTTATTGGGCCAGATTTGATGTCGAGGTAGGAGCTGGCGCAGCGCTGACAGACTGGATACTGGAGCTGGCCCTGCCACTGGTGGATGAGGTGGTGCTCTACCTGGTTCGGGATGGCGAGCTGATAGAGCAGCGCCGTGCGGGCTATGAGGGCGACTGGTCCGGGCGTGACCTGGCGGTGCCCAACCCCACGTTCCGATTGTCACTGGAACCGGGAAGTTCAACTCGCATCTATTTGCGCATTACCAATACCAATACCTTCCGCCTGCCGATCACCCTGTGGCACCCCGATGCCTATATCGAGAGGGTGTCAGTCGATGAAGCCGTGCGGGGTATTCTGTTTGGCAGCATTCTGGCCATTCTCGCTTACAACCTGTTTGTAGCCGTGTCCGTTCGCGAACGCAGCAATATTTACTACGTGTTGTACCTGGTATCGGCCGCGGTATTCATAGCTACTGAGCAGGTGCACGGTATCCAGCTACTGGAGAATCGCCCCGCTCTACTGCACAAAGAATACCTCCATTACCAGATCATCAATACCTGGTTCTGGGGTCTGTTGATGGCCCGGTCCCTGCTGGAAACCCGGGAGCGGTCGGCGGACCTGGACAAGGTGATCCAGCTTTGCCTGTACGCCATTGTGGCGACCTTTGTGCTATCCCTGTTCCTGCCCTACCACACGGCGATGGAGTGGATCGTGCTGGCGTCGATCCTGCTCTGCATTATCCTGATTGTGGTCAGTTACCTGTCCTGGCGCTATTACAACCCGGCTGCGCGCTCCTACTTTTTTGCCTGGACCCTGGCGCTGGTGGGTTTCGGTATCTATGGCCTGACCGTGATGGGCTACCTGCCGTTGAACATGTTCACCTCCTACGCCCCGCAGTTCGGCCTGACGGCCCAGATTATCCTGTTCTCCTTTGCCCTGGCTGACCGGATCAAACAGGTGCAGGGCGAAGCACTGGGCTGGAGCCAGAGAGCGCTGGCCAACCTGCGTCGATACCAGTCGCTGTTCGACAACGCCATAGAGGGCGTGTTCCAGATGTCACTGAACCGGCGTTTCGTCACCGCCAACCCCGCCATGGCAAGGTTGATGGGCTATACCAGTAGCCGGGAGCTGCTGGATCTTGATCCAGACGCCCTGGAAACCTGTTTTGCGGATGAGCGCGTGCGCCGCTGGGTGATTGGGCAGTTGGAATCCCGGGGCACAGTCAAGGGTATCGAAGCGCGGTATTACACCCGTTCCGGTGCAGAGCGCTGGGCCACCATTTCGTTACATACCGTGTATACCCCCGATGGCGATCCCGCCCATCTTGAGGGCACCTGTATTGATGCCACCGAGCGCCACCAACGCCAGCGTATCGAGCGGGAGCGGGAGCAGGAACGCCTGGAAAAAGAACTGGCGCGCAATTCGGCCGAAGCCAAGAGCCAGTTCCTGGCCAACATGAGCCACGAAATCCGCACACCGCTGGCGGCGATTATCGGTTATGGCGAAACCCTACTTGATCCGGACCTGACCGAGAGGGAGAAACACACCAGTGCGGAAACGGTGGTGCGCAGTGGCCGTCACCTGCTGGACCTGATCAACGATATCCTGGATCACTCAAAGATCGACGCCAACAAACTGGATGTGGATATTGTGTCGGTTAATTTGCCGGAACTGCTTGATGAGATCCGCGCTTTCTTCGCACCCAGGGCGCGGGAAAAGGGGCTGGCGTTTCATATCATCTGTGAGTATCCCCTGCCCGAAAAGGTTGCAACGGACCCAACTCGTTTCCGGCAAATCATCATCAATCTGTGCGGAAATGCGCTTAAGTTCACGGAAAATGGTTCTATTTCTCTGAATGTTCGATGTGATCGTGAGCGCCAGGCCCTGGCGGCCAGGGTGGTGGACACCGGCATCGGCATGAAACCCGAACAGTTGGGCCGGCTGTTTGACCCGTTCGCCCAGGGTAGCGCCGCGATTGCCCGGCAATATGGAGGAACCGGTCTCGGGTTGAGCATTTCCCGTCGGCTGGCGGAGTTGCTGGGTGGCAACATATCCGTTTCCAGCACGTATGGCGAAGGCAGTGAGTTTGAGCTTTCCATCGCCACCGGCCCATTGGAGGATGTCCACTTTCTGCGCGACGCGTCGGAATTGTCGCAACGTCGGCGCAGCATTCCCATGGTGCTTGCGCCAAGGCTTTCCGGCCGTATCCTGCTGGCGGAGGACAATGACGTGAATCGTCGCCTGGTGTCCCTGCTGGTGGGTCGCACGGGCGCTGAGCTGGTCCATGTCGGCAATGGTGCTGAAGCACTGGATCTGGCGCTGAGGGAGCCCTTTGATCTGATTCTGATGGACATACAGATGCCGATCATGAACGGTCGGGATGCAACGGCGGCCATTCGTGAGGCTGGCCTGAATATCCCGGTCATTGCGTTGACGGCCAACGTGATGGCGGAGGATATTGCAGACTATCGCCTCGCAGGCTGTAATGACCATCTGGCCAAACCCATCGACAAACAGCGTTTCTACGAAGTCATGGCCAGATATCTGGTGGTGCGGCCGGAGAGTGAATCCGATGGCCACCGGCGCTATTGCGGCACAATACTGGTCGCGGAGGACAACGAGGACAACCGTCGTCTGGTGGAGCGCATGCTCGGGGCCCAGGGGTTGGATGTCATCACCGTTGCCAGTGGCGATGATGCGGTCCGAACGGCGCTGTCCGAATCGGTGCAGATGGTGCTGATGGACCGCCATATGCCGGGTCTGGACGGAGTGGAGGCTACCCGGTTACTGCGGCAGACGGGCTTCCGCCGGCCAGTTATTGCCTTCACCGCCGGTGACCAGTCGGAAACCGATGCGTTGATGGCGGCCGGGTGCAATGGAGTATTGAACAAACCCATCGACAGTAGGCATTTGCTGAGCACGCTGGACCATTTCCTCCCAGAGTCCAATGGCCCGAGCAGAGACTCGACGGAGGATGAGGACATTGGTCACCTGGTCGAACGCTTCCTCGATGGGTTGGCGTCCCGAAAAGTGGCCATGGAAGCCGCAGCCGCGCGTCGTGATCAGCAGCGATTGGCATCGGAAGCCCATCAGATCAAAGGCACCGCCGGCGCCATGGGCTACCCTGACATGACACGGCAGGCAGGGAAACTGGAGGCTTGCGTAAACGTTGAAGACCGTGACTGGGACCACGTTCACAGCCAGCTGCAAGCCCTGGCTGACATGATCGACAGGGCATTGCAGGGGCGGGAGGCACGTCTATGACAACCGACATTTCGGCTACCGATAAAAACAGGAATCGTGATTGATGAGTGAAAACCTCCAGCAAAGCGAACAGCACTCGCTGAGTATGATGTATGGCACCTACGCCGACATTCTGTTTGTCCTCTTTCCGTTCCTGGTCATCAGCATGCAACGGTTATGGGATGGCCAGCTTTATGAGACGCTACTCAGGCCCGATCTGAGCATTGCGGCTGCGATACTGGCCGGGCTGGCCATCGGAAAATTTGTGCTGGGGCTGGTCAGTAACCGCGACTTGGGCCGTTTCAAGGAGCGTATTGTGTTCTTTATCGCATTGACGCTGTTTGTAGTGTTGGGGCCGGCCATCATCCTTATGCTCAGTATCGCTGGTCATCGCGAAGTGCCCGGGTTCGTGGCGTTTGTGCAGCCTATCCTGCTGATCATCGCGATTTCCCTCTACACCACGGCCGTCAGTATCAGTAATATTCTGACCCGGTCCGGCGGGGTAAACGCCAGTTCGTCCCGCACTGCTGGCGCTCGCCTGGACGAGACTGGAGAACCTGCGCCAGCCACTGCCCAGCATGAGCCGCTGGCGATTCCCCGGCGAACCGGCGGTGATTCCCTTTGAAGTGCCTTGTGGGGCCGGGTATAAAATAGAATCAGGAGGCGGGGTATGAGTGATATGAGAATATTGGTGGTGGAAGACGAGCCGGTCATGAGGGAGCGGTTGGTAGACATGCTCTACACGGCAGGTGCAAGCAGCGTGGTTGAGTGTCCGGACATTGCGGGTGCCAGGGCTGCCTTTGAGGCTGACGTCTTCCAGATCATCTTGCTGGACCTGGGGCTGCCGGACGGCAACGGTCATCAGTTGATGGAGGAGTTCAAGGCCAAGCGCAAGGATCAGCACATTGTTTTAGTGACAGCGGATGACTCCATCGACAGCATCCAGAAAGCAATCAGTGCCGGGGCCAACGGTTACGTGGTCAAACCCTATTCCCAGGAAAAAATTCACGACGTGGTGAACAACTACGCCATGGTGCACGGCGGCGATGCCGCCATGATACAGGGACTGAACCGCCAGCATTGACGGTTCGGCCCATCGGGTTTCCCATTACGCAACCTGGCGGGCGATCCAGGAACCGTAGCGAGTGGCAAGAGCACGCACGTATCGTGCCTCGCCATCGTTCAGATTGCCCAGAACACCCTTGAATATCCAGCCTCGCTCATACAGCCCCAGCACCCGTTGTTCGTCGTCCAGGTTGACGCGCTGGTTCAGTTTTTTGCAGATGGCATCCAGCAGAGGCAGCTTTTCCGGGCGCCGAATAGGCCCCGTGCGGCTGCTTGCCGGCTGGTTTGCTGCTTTTGTCGGATGTCTCTTCATGATCTTCTCCTTGTCGTTTTGCGGCTGCAAAAACAAAACCCCGGCGCTCTGGGCAACCGGGGTCTCGCGGAGAAGCTTGCCCGGTCGCTCCAAAGGCTCCCGGGACTGACCGAAAGCCGTTAGATGTCGTTCACCATGGAGTGCGCACATGCCTCACCCTTGCGGTGCGCAATCGCGTCAATCATCAGATACTGGTATTTCTGAAGCATTGTCATGGGCCTTTTCCGGCATCGTTTGCCGAGCATATCGGTTTCGGTACTGTCATCAGTGTATCGCGTGCCCATGGCTTTGCAAGGGGCAGAGTGCTTCGGCAAACCCCTACAGACGCGGCTCCTCGAAGCGATCATAATTTGTCCTGTCACGTGTTTTACGTTGTGCAATCCTCCGGTGCCCACCTTTTATCTGTGGCGTACCGCATGGATCTCTCCTTTATACGCAGCCCTCGGGGCTGCGTTTTTTTTGGCCGTCCGAAAAGTGTGTTCCTGACGGCATCGTGGAAACCTCGTAGCCACTAGTTCGTACAGACGCCCGGACCATATTTGGCGATAATTTGCACACTAATCAATGCAATGTATCGTCAGAAATGAGAGGTTGAAACCCAGTAAGATGTCCGAAGAAAACGGATCTGCAAAAAACCGGTTACAGTCACACGCCATAGTCGAAGTGCTGCTTGTCCTCGCGCTCGCCGTATACCTGTTCATCGCCCGCAGCCAGATGGTGGGTGATAATTTTTCCTTTACCGTCATTGGGGCGGCGCTGATGGTGCTGGTGACCTACTGGACACTGAACACCTTGCGTGATGGCCTCGAAGTCCTCGCCCTCAAGGTGACTCGAAGTCCTCGTCCCCAAGGTAAATAGTTCCCAGCGCTGAGTTCCATGCCGGCGCGCTGTGCTCCAAGATGGAAACCTCAGACCTGCCGGCTGCGTCCGTGAAGCGGTTCGTCGTCCGCAGCGAACAGTTGGATCTCTTCCCAGGTTCTGTGGAGGATAAGCGCGTCGTTTGCCGCCCTGTGCACGGGCAACCCCAGGCGCTTGATAACCTGCTGACGCGATGCCGACCAGTGCCTTACCTGATTGGCATCCAGCAACATGGAAATGGATTCCAGTTGAAAGTCGGCGCGGGTGTTGGCGGCTCGAAACAGCCGATGAAGCCAGAAGCTGTCAAACGTCCAGGCATCGCAGAATACCTGCCCCGAGAGCAGCTGGTTCAGGTGTGCCGCAACCTCCGACACCGGTGTACCCTCCGTTTCCAGGGTTTCCCGGGTGATTCCGTGAACCTGCTCGGCACTTTCTGACCAGTCCTGCCAAAGTACATGGGGTTGTATCAGCCAGCTGTGCAAGGTGCCGTCGGGCAAGCATATGCCCACCTCGATCGGATAGCTGGCGATCAGATCGAGGCTGGAGGCCTCGAAGTCAATAAAGGCTGGGCTGGTTCTGGTTCTCATTCCGCCTGGTTTTTGTTGATGTGCCGTCATCAGAGTTTACCCGCACGCTACTGCAGACGCGAACCCATCGTCGCATTCCACTGTTACAATGTGTCCACGGATGTTACTCCGACCCTATAACAATCCAGTGACGCCCTGCTGGCTGTCTGAAACCGGGATGACCTGATGACCGAAACCGTCGTTGTAATCTACTCTGGGGGAATGGATTCGTTCACCCTGCTCCACCTTGCCCGTGCCCGAGGGTATAAGGTTCATGCCCTGTCGTTTGACTACGGCCAGCGGCATGTTCGCGAACTGGAATGCGCCCGCCAGGTGTGCGAAGAATTATCGGTGCCGCACAAGGTGATCGATATTCGTGCGCTCAGTGAAGTCATGGCCGGATCGGCCCTGACGGATGCAGTGGACGTGCCCGAGGGGCACTACGAAGAAGACAACATGAAGGCCACCGTGGTGCCCAACCGCAACATGATTCTGTTGTCGCTGGCCACCGGCTATGCAGTTACCGCCGGTGCTGTTGCTGTTTGGTACGGCGCCCATGGCGGCGATCACGCGATCTATCCGGACTGTCGACCGGAGTTCGTGGAGAAAATGGACGCCGTCTGTCAGGTGGCGAACTATGAGCCGGTGAAAATAGAAGCGCCCTTCATGGGCTCGGACAAGGGGGCCATCCTGGCCGAGGGCCTGAAGTTGGGGCTCGATTACGGCAAAACCTGGACCTGCTACAACGGCCGGGACCGGGCCTGTGGCGTTTGTGGCTCCTGCGTGGAGCGCCTGGAGGCGTTTGCCGCCAACGGCGTTTCAGATCCCTTGCGGTATGAGGTGGAAACCTGATGTATCGGGTAAAGGAAGCGTTCTATACATTGCAGGGAGAGGGTGCCCAGGCCGGGCGGGCAGCGGTGTTTTGCCGCTTCAGCAAGTGCAATCTCTGGACTGGCCGTGAAAAGGACCGGGCCAATGCCGTATGCAGCTTCTGCGATACCGACTTCGTAGGTACCGATGGTCAGAACGGCGGCCAGTTTGAAACCGCGGATGCGCTGGCGGCGCATATCCGTCGCCTTTGGCCGGATGCGCCTGGGCAACCCTATGTGGTGTGCACGGGTGGTGAGCCACTACTGCAACTGGATGACAAGCTGGTGGATGCCTTTCACCGGGCCGGCTTTGAAGTGGGCGTGGAAACCAACGGCACACTGCCGGCACCGTCCGGTATTGATTGGTTGTGTGTGAGCCCCAAGTCGGACGCGCCGGTGGTATTGCGCCAGTGTGACGAGCTGAAAGTGGTGTACCCTCAGCCCCTGGCGATGCCGGAGCGTTTCACCGACATTAACGCCAGCCACTATTTCCTTTCGCCAATGGCGTCGCCGACTGTCTCAGAGGGTGAGGCTGACCCCGTCAAGCAAAGTAACACCCGCAAAGCCACGGATTACTGCCTGACCCACCCGCAGTGGCGGTTGACCCTGCAGATGCACAAGATCATAGGCATCGACTGAGTGTTTCAGGCCATCGCACTGGTTGGTGTTCTCTTGATCGACGTTGTTGTTGGCAATGACTCCTGGTTTCGGTACTGGCTGGGGCTCTGTCCGGTCCAGCGCTTGAACGCCCTGGTAAAGTTGGCGGCGTCGGCGTAGCCCAGGGCGTCGGCAATCTGGCTCAGGTTCATGGCAGTTTGCTGCAGCAACTCCCCCGCTCTTTCCAGTCGCACCTGATCCACCAGGTGCTGAAAACTGGCTTCTTCCGCCTGTAAACGCCGTTTCAGGGTGCGCTCCGACACAAACAGCGTTGTGGCTACCCTGGCCAGTTTCGGCGGGAACGGGTGACTGGTTTCAATCACCCGCCTGACCCGACAGGCAAAGCCGGCATCTTCGGTTAGAAGGCGTAAGGCTTCCTCACACTGGGCTTTCGAGGAGGCGGCCAACTGATCGTCAGAGAAGCGGATGGGCAATGCCAGCTGCGGATCGGGAATAACAATCGCATCTTCGCCAGCGCCGTACACCACGGGGATGGGGATTTGCTGGCGAAAGCGATGGAAGTAGGCCGGTTCCGGTCCGCGTCGCTGAATCGACGAGCCGGCGACCGGTGAGCCTGTTAGCTGTGCTCCCATGGACGCGCAGCCGAACAGCATGGCGTCCATGATAAAGCCCTGCAATGGGCCCAGATCAATGCCACACGAGATGGCGTAGATAGACTGGCCATCCTGCTGCCGGCGCTTGACGTGCAGGTGCGGGGCGCGCAGGGTCAGGTATCGCGTCATCAGGTCCAGAGCCTCTGCCAGAGTGCGGCTGCTCATGACCGCGGTGCCCAGGGCTCCGTGCAGTGGCAGTCGAAGCTCCCGGGCCAGCATGATGCCGAGCCCGGGCTCGCCGCTTTCGATGATGGCTCGGGTCACGAACTCGCTGGCCTGTGACTGACTGACTCTTAAATCGGTTGACTGCAGGCGCACCGGGTCCAGGCCGACACGCTTGAGCAGCGCTTTTTCATCGACGCCGATGGTACTAAGCAACTCCGCCAGCAAGTGCAGGTAAATGGCCGGCATGCCCAGATCCTGAGTGGTAGATACTGAGGCGCGCATGGGATTTCCTCGTGTTTCCTGTTGTTGTTATGTCAGGGATGAAACTTCTTCCACGATTATGAACGCAATGTTCCTCCCACCCCATGACTTCGCTGACGGGTCAACAGGATATGCAGGCCAATTAACAGAGCTGGCCGCCCGCTGAGTGGCGGTCGATGAAGGCTGCCAGTTTACGGGCTGAGCGACCGGGATTCTCCAGCATGGGAAGATGGCCTACCCGCCGGAACACGTGGATATCGGCCTGGGGCGTCACCTTTCGATACCAGTCCACACAGCGTGTGGGCGTGATCACGTCCCGGTCCCCCCACTGGACCTGAAGGGGAGGTGTGTTGGGGCCAAGGTAGCGTGCTGGTGCCAATGCGTCGGCGAGCATATCGTTGAAAATGTGACGCAAGGACGCGGTTCGTTGCAGCAGGTCCGGCCCCAGGAGCCCCGTCATGGCGACGCCCATAGCCGTTGGCCTGCCAGTGCCGACGCTATTGAACATCCGGTAGACACCGGCCCAGTCCCGGGGAATCAGAATGGCGTCGCGGTCGGACTCGAAGGGGGCATCGAGGTCCACGTTTGTATGTTCGGGTATGCCGGCGCTGTTCAGCACCGTCAGGGAAGCGGGTGCGGGCGTCATTTTGTGAGCGAGGACGGTGGCAATGGCACCCCCCATGGAGCTGCCGACCAGGTGAAGGTTGTTGGTGGCCAGAGTATCGATCCAGGCTTCCAGTCTTGACGCCTGGGCCTCGTAGCCGTAATCGGCGTCCGAACGGTACTCGCTTTCTCCAAGCCCTGGCAGGTCCGGAACCAGAATGTGCCAGTGTTCGGGCAGCCGCTGCAGCCAGAGCGCCCAGTTCTCTTTCATGGCGGCAAAACCGTGCATCAGTATAACGGTGGGTTGGTCCCCGGCAGGGGTCCCTTTTTCCAGATACACCATGCGGTGGCCATCGATCACGGTTTCACGACGTTTTGCCTGTACCAGCCATCGCTGACTGGTGCGGGCGGCAGGCCATAAGTTTGGAGTGGGTATTTTCACGGTCGGTTTCCGTTTCAACTGGATTGGAGCCAGTGTACCGCGTATCCCGCGCCGGGCTTTGGCCTGCCTGCCCTGATGCTGCGGCTCGCGGGCAAGGTGGAATCAGAGTGACAGGTCGGTGATGACCGGGTTGTGGTCCGATGAGCGCCAGGGCTGGCCGGTGGGTACGGTAACCGGCCCCTTGTAGCCCAGCGCCCGGGGTTCATCGGAATTTATCGACCAGGTGCGGGCATCGACGATCCGTGGGAGCAGCCTTTTCGAGACCAGGCTGTAGTCCAGGGTTCCGCTACGGCCGTGATAGCTATAGCTGGTGTGCTTACAGGTGGTGTTGGTGCAGCCGTGGATGTGACGAACGGCGTTGATAAAGCCTGCCGCTTCCAGCAGTTGCAGCGGCGTCTCCCGGGCGTAGGCGTTCATATCCCCGGTGATCAGGGTGCCGGACAGGCCATCCGGGTGCGGCAGGGCATTGGTCCAGCGGATAATGGCCCGGGTCGCTTGTTCGCGGCTGTGATTGTAGCAGCCCTGGCCGTCGTCCTGATCCCGGTTCTGACCACTGGCGTCACGGCAGGCCTTTGATTTCAAGTGAGGAACGACAACCCTCAGGGCTCGATCACTGTGAATGAGGCGGAATACCTGAGTAACTGGTGGCCGGCCACGACGATCAAATGGTGTTGTTGTCAGGCGGCTGGGAGAGCCTTCCGCGACCACACGGTCGCTGCGGTACAGCAGATCGGTGCGTATGGCATCACTGCCAGTGTTGTCGCTTGTTTCCACGTAGCGCCAGTGTGAACCCAAGGCGCCGGCCAATTCGGCAATGGCGCTGTCGCCGTCATAGCCGTCGTTTTCCATTTCTGTGACAGCGATGATGTCCGGGTTCGGCGCCGTCAGCGCGGCAACCAGCCGTGCTTTCTGTTGCTCAAACTGAGTGGCGGATCGGGCCCCCCGAGCTGCCGGAAAACCGCCGCCACGGCCATCGCCATTGAAGAAATTGCCAAGATTGAGTGTGACCACCCTGAGCGTGGCCGACTCCGGTCGCTCGGGTGCTGGTGCGCGTGGATTGGCGGGGCTGAACGCCGGCGTTGATTGCGGCTGCAGTCGCCAGGCGCCGAACCGAAAATCCAGTATGCCTGTTAACCCGCTGACCTTGTCGCCGGTGCGAACCGTGTTGTTTGCGGACAGTTGTGGCCCAGGCCAGGGAATCGGGCGCGGGTTGCGCGCCCCCAGGCCGTCATCCAGCAACAGTCGGTTGATCGCCTGCCACCTGTGGCGCGATTGAGCGCCCGGCCCTGGTTCCAGGATTTCCGTGGCCATCGTCTGAGGCTTTGCCGCGAGGGTGAGTTCACCGTAACGGGCCAGGTTATAGTGATTGATCACCGTTAGCTCGCCGGCGACGTTGATCCGCATGTTTTCCAGGTGTTCCGGAGGTTCGCCATCCTGCCACGGCAGCGTGACGGAGACAGGCTCAGGCAGACGGCCATTCCCGCAACGGGTGATGGAGGTAATATCGGTGAGCTCGGTCAGGCCATGGAACTCTTTCACCCGCCCCGAGACATGCACCCTATCCCCGTGCTGTCCGTCGGTGCGATGGGTGTAAACAAACAGGGCCTCGGAGGTTTGCGGATCGTTGTCCGTTTCGCCATCGGCTTGTTGCAGATAAAAACCGCGGAAGCCGCCTCGTTGGCGAGCATCCATGGTTATGATGCCTTCAACGGAAACGGTCTGGCCGGCGAAAGAGGAATGATCGCCCGTGCCCTGAATGCGGGAAACCGGGATAACCCCGGTACCACAATCCCCCGCCGCGACAGCGGGCAGGGCTATGAGCAGGGTGAGGGCAAGGCGCCAGAACAGGAAAGGGTTGGTTGTGATCACCCGCTCAGTCTAGCAGAGCCCCGCTACTGCTTTAATAGCCCGTTCGCGAGCCGACTCGGCAATGCCCAGCTGCTCTTCGTTGGCCAGTTCCAGCTGCTGGACCATTGGGTCCGGGTGCTGGCTGTCTGAACCCAGGCCGAGCCGGGACAGTACGTAGGGTGCAAGGGCCGCGCGAATGGTGAGTTCGAGCCGGTTGCTGACCATGCCGTAATCGGTGGCAACAATATCCTGCTGTGCCTTGTTCAAACGGCTATCAGGCATCATCACCAGTGAGACTTGACGGTTCCAGTCATCATCATGCTGGATGGTGTGACGGCTGCGTTGCCGGGTGGTTTCCGGCTTGCCGCGGAAACGGCTGAGGGCGAAGTCCCGAAATTCCCGGTTGGCGTCGCACCAGGCACGGAGGTGCCAGTTCTGGCCGACACACACCAGAGTGTGGGGTTCCAGAGTGCGCTGGGAAACGCCAGCAGGGCTTAGGGAGGCATACTCTGCCTTCATCACCCGGCCGTGGCGAGCTGCTGCAACTGCGGCACGCATGACTTCCGGCTTAACAACCCGTTCCGGGCCACGGACGATGGTGCTGTCAGGCAGGCTGATATTAAGCGATTCAAAGGTGTCACTGAGGGCGTCCTGGCGAGCCAGCAGATCCTGGTATTCACTGGCGTTGCCAGCGGTGACCACCGGCCGGAAACTGGACGATGGCACATAGCCTTTAAGGTGGCGGTCGTAAACCAGATTGTCCGGTGCCAGTTCCCGCAGGTAGGTGTTGATATCCTTGGAAGCCTGCTGTCGCCCAATGCCGAAACTGTGGCAGATATGATTGGTGGTGAGCCGTCCTTCCCATAGGGCGATGATTTCAATCAGCCGGTAGCGAAGCAACAGATCCCATCGAATGGGCCAGTCCGTCTTTTTCATAACCAGGCGCTCATGGTTAGCGTGGATTGCATGAGATGAGAGACTCTCGTGGGTTCAAATAGGCAGCGATCAAACTACCCACATGTTAACCCTTCAGGCCGCCAGCGTGTGTTACGTCACCTTAATGTAAAATGATGTTAAATCCAGTCATCACGGCGCTGCAAGCGGTATTGGGGATTTCGGGAACTGCGTAGTGGTTTTGTGAATTACGCCCTGTTCTAATTCGTGCTCTGCAATGTTCCGGCGTTGCTGCTAGTTTCATTACATTCCTGTATCAACCTGTTTAAAGTACGCCGGAGCCAGACCGATGACCCGAATGGTCACCTCGCTTTCAGCCCTGATCCTCAGTATTGTCCTGCTGGTCAGTGGCAACGCCTTTCTGATGACTCTGTTGGGTGTGCGACTGAGTATTGAAGCGGTCTCGCCGAACATTATCGGCTGGATCCTGGTGTGTTACTCCATTGGCTTCGTGTTGGGTACGCTCTACGTCCATCTCATCATCGGTCGTGTCGGGCATATCCGGGCTTTCGCGGTCTTTGCCGCCATGGCGGCGGTGTGCGCCCTGCTGTACCCCATGGCGGTGTCCGAGGTGTTCTGGGCCATTTTGCGTGCCTTGTCGGGCTTCAGTGTGGCTGGCGTTCTGGTGGTGATTGAGAGCTGGTTCAGCAGTCGCGCCACCAACGCCAACCGGGGCGCCCTTTTTGCGGTTTACCAGATTGTGTTCTACCTGTCCGCCGCCGGTGGCCAGTTGCTGATCAACGTCGGTGAGCCGTCTTCGTTCATACCGTTTTCGCTCGCCGCTGTCCTGTTGACGCTGGCGCTGATTCCATTGTCGTTGACACGTATGGATGCCCCGGTGATCGAGCAGTCCGAGCGACTGTCATTCTTCACCCTGGCCCGTGAGTCGTTCACCGGGGTTTCCGGTGCGCTGATCTGCGGCGTCATGATTGGTTCTTTTTATGCGCTCGGCCCGGTATACGCCACCCTGGTGGGTCTGGAGGTCAGCCGGGTGTCCACCTTCATGGCCAGTGCCATCGTGGCGGCCATGCTCCTGGCCTGGCCGCTGGGGCTGGTGTGTGACCGGTTTGACCGGCGTCGCGTCATGTTCTGGGTGGCGGTGGCAGCGGGCACCGCGGCGGTGTCGGTTGGCATCCTCGGGGCTGAACGGATGTGGCTACTGACCCTGCTGGTTGGCCTGTTTACGGGCCTCTCGGCCACGCTGTATCCAATCGCGGTTGCGATCACCAACGACCGGATGGAAAGTAATCGTATTGTGGCCGCCAGCGCAACACTGCTGCTGAGTTACGGCGTGGGCAGTGTCATTGGCCCCATCGTGATGGCCGAGTTGGTGGGCATATTGGGCCCCAGGGGGCTGTTCTTCGGCAACGCCGGTTTCCTGGTGGTGTTGGCGATTATCACCAGTTATCGCATCAGCCACACGGAAGACGTGCCGGTGGCGGAGCAGGAACACTTCATACCTGCCATGCCTGAGACCTCGCCGGTGCTGACGGAAATGGACCCCCGTAACGAGGAATTTCACGAGTCACCAGCGGCTCAGGAGCGTCACGAAGACCTACACAGGACCGGCTGATAGGCCGGTCTTTCTCGCCTATCGGGCCGCGTCTCTCGGTTTTCCCCAATTTTGTTTCACCTTGCATATCTGTTTTTATCGTAATGGTTAGCTTACTATTGGTAACGTTGTCCGTCACTGCACCGTTTCGGCAGTGGTATTCGTTACAGGTAGTACAGCAGTCGATACCCCATTACCGGAGTCCCAGATCATGAGAGATCAGTTTCCCTTTGCCGTAGCCCGGGTCACCCGTCGCTGGCGCAAATTGCTGGATGAACGCCTTAAGGATCTGGGTGTCACCCAGGCTCGTTGGACCACCATGGTCTATCTGCAACAAGGGGGCGAAGGGCTGACCCAGCGTGAGCTCGCCCGCCTGATGGCCATTGAGAATCCGACGCTGGTGCGATTGCTGGACAGCCTGGAACAGCAGGGCCTGATTGAGCGCCGTCCCTGTCCCAATGATCGTCGTGCCCGCCGTCTTCACCTTACCAAGGACGGGACCGAATTCATGAACGTCCTGACCGAGCGTGCGGCCCGCCTGCGTGAAGAGATGCTGGAGGGTATTAGCGACCGGGACATCGAAGGTGCCGTCAAGGTGTTCCACAGGATCCTGGAGAATGCGGAGCGGCAACGGTAATGGTGTGCGGTCGATATCTCGGCCTGAAGGGGTCTTGGTCTGAGTGATAACACGGTTGAGGGGTTAAGGGCCCGTTACGGCGAACGCTGGCGTTGGCTGGCGGTTGCCACGGTCATGCTGGGCACCATGGCAACGGTGCTCAGCGCAACCGTGGTCAATGTTGCCCTGCACGACATCATGCTGGAATTCGGTATTCGGCAGGGCCAGGTGCACTGGCTGGCCACCGGGTTCATCGCGGCCATGACCACCACCATGCTGGCCTCGTCGTGGCTTCTGGATCACTTTGGCGTGCGCAAGACCCTGGCGACGGCCATGTTCCTGTTCACGGTGATCTCCCTCCTTGGTGGTTTTGCCACCTCCCCGGAACAGTTGATTGCCGCCCGCATTGGCCAGGGTGCCATGGCGGGGCTCATGCAGCCCATGGGTATGTATCTGGTGTTCCGGATTTTCCCCCGCAACCGTCGTGGGCAGGCCATGGGTATCTACGGCATGGGTGTGATTCTCGCTCCAGCCCTGGGCCCGGTTCTCGGGGGCTTCCTGGTGGATCAGTTGGACTGGCGCTATGTGATGTTCGCCCCCGTGCCCGTCACCCTGACCGGGGTGTTTATGGCATGGCGCTTTCTGCCGCTGCCGGTCTCCCGCCCGGCTCCCTACCGTTTTGACTTTCCTGGCTTGGTGCTCCTGGGCGCTGCCATCGGTCTGTCGCTGGACACCCTCAACCGGCTTCAGGAACTGGCGGGACAGGAAGCACGAATTGCCATCGAGGGCGCTGTTGCGGTCATCGCCCTGGTGCTGTTTGTGATTCGTGAGCGGCGCGCCCGACACCCATTGGTGAACATAGAGCTTCTACGCAATCCGGCCTTCGTTTACGCCAACGTGGGCGCCATGGCGTTGGGGCTCGCCTTGTTTGGCTCCACCTACCTGGTACCCCTGTTTGTGCAGACGGCCCTGGAATTCACCGCCACCGAAGCCGGTTTGCTGATGTTGCCAGCAGGCATTGTGCTGGGCATGACCTTTCCATTGGCCGGGAGACTGGCGGACCGCCTGAGTGCCCGTAAGCTGGTGATATTCGGCATTGTCCTGTTCGCCATGTCGGCCATGTTGTTTGCGGTATCGGACATTGAGCTCGCCTTCGGCTGGCTGGCGCTATGGACCGTGTTGGGGCGAATCGGTATCGGCTTCATGCTGCCAGCCCTCTCAACGGGTGCCCTGAATCCACTGGCGCCGGAGCAACTCGGTGCCGGTTCGAGCACCATTAACTTTACCCGCCAGCTGGGTGGGGCCTTTGGCGTCAATATCGTGGCCCTGACCATTGAATTTGGTGACCACAGTGGCGGCATCCCCACTATTGGGGCGTTTCATTCAGCCTGGTGGCTGGTGGCTGTATTCGTGGCGATGGCGGCCATTCCAGTGTGGAAAATGCGCGTATAGTTGCCATCCGCCCAGGTATTGATTAACATTTCGGCACTCTTCAGGGGAGTAGCCTCCGCAACGGAACCCGTTTCCAGGGGCGGATGGTAGTCAACATACTTGGGGCTCAATCTCCGTGGCTATCATGTTTCACCGGTACATTGGTGAAATTGGCAAGACCTGAGGCAGTTTCACCTCCCAGGGCGGAAGGTGGGCTGTCTCATGTCTGAATGTCCGCCCCGGAGTTTTTCATGGACGCTTTTCTCGCTTCAACGTTTGCGGTCGCCATTGCGGAGATCGGCGACAAGACCCAACTACTCTCTCTCTTCCTGGTTGCCCGTTACGCCAAGCGTGCGCCCATCATTCTTGGCATACTTGTCGCCACCCTGCTGAACCATGCCTTGTCAGCGCTGTTGGGTGCCTGGATCGCAGAGTGGATTCCGCAAGCCTGGTTGCCCTGGATCCTGGCTACCAGCTTCGTGGCCATTGCACTCTGGTTGTTGATTCCGGACAAGGATGACAATGGTGATTCGGCGTTCCTGGGCATGGGCGCCTTCATGGCCACGACGGTGATGTTCTTCCTGGCGGAGATCGGCGACAAGACCCAGATCGCGACCGTGGTGCTGGCCGCGCGATATACGGACACCTTCTGGGTGATTATGGGCACCACCGTTGGTATGCTGCTAGCTAATATACCGGTTATCATGGCTGGTAAATGGTTGATGGAGCGGTTACCACTGGCGACGGCCAGAGTTGGAGCCAGTCTTCTATTTGTGATTCTGGCTGTTGCCACCGTTTGGACAGCCCTGACGTCGGTTTGAAGCGCGTTGTTGTCGCCGCAGACCGGATATCGGATTGAGACGCTATGTATCGAACGCAGTTGACAGGTTTTCTGCTGGTTTTGCTGGCCCTGGTGTCGGCCAACGTGGTTGGTGCCGAAACGGAAGCGCAGGCCGGGGGTCAGGAACTGACTACAGCCGAAGGAAAAAGCGACACCCCCGAGAAGCCCCGTGTTCCCCGGTTTTCCATTGACGGGGATCTGGCCGGGGAGCTGTCGGTGATGACCACCCGCTATGAAGACACCTTTGCGGCCATTGGCAATCAGAACAGTCTTGGTTATCTGGAACTCGTTAAGGCCAACCCCGGTGTTGATCCCTGGCTGCCCGGTGATGGCACCCGGATAACCGTGCCCCGGCACTACGTGCTTCCGGATGTGAAGCGCGAGGGCATAATCATCAATCTGGCGGAATACCGTTTGTACTACTTTACTGAGGGAAAGGTACAGGTCTATCCGGTGGGGGTAGGCACCGATGACAACCCATCGCCACTGACCAACGCCGAAGTAACAATGCCACTGGAGTCGCCGGCCTGGTATCCGCCTGCAAGCATCCGCGCCGAATACGAAGCTGCGGGAGAGTACCTGCCCAGGATGATTCCACCGGGGCCGGGTAATCCTCTGGGGTCCCACGCACTGATGCTCAGTGAGAAAGGGTACCTGATTCACGGTACCAACAAGTTGTTCGGAGTGGGCATGCAGGTCAGTCACGGCTGTTTCCGCATGTACAACGAGGATATATCGCGGTTTGTCTACGAAGTCAGTAAGGGCACGCCGGTGCAGGTTATCCATGAGCCCGTGAAGATCGGCCTGAAAGGTAATGAGGTCTGGCTGGAGGTACATCGCCCTGAAGAAGATTACAGTCAGCAGGACCGTGAAAAATTGTGGAAGCAAGTGCAGAAAAAGGTGGAAGATTTCCGCCAGAAAATGCCCGGTGTGGAAGTGAAGCGCATGGCCATCGAGCTGGCTGTGGACCAGGCGGACGGCCTGCCGCGGATGGTGGGTGAACGTCTGACCCGCGTCGCGGATGAGTCTGCCGGGCCGATGCGAAGTACCCCAGATGGCAATAAAGGTGAGAAGCAACGCCTCTGGTTCTGATACCGAAGGCTCTGATCCGCTGAACGGATCCGGGGAGGAGTGATGATCGCTAACCGACCCAACCAATCCAATCCCTCCGGCCGCCTGCACTGGTGGCTGGCTATGTTCCTGCTGGGCCTGGTGCTTGCATTGGCCTCTCTGTCCCATACGGTTATCGCCCAGCAGGACGAATCACCCACAGGTCTTGTGTTGACCGTCGACGGGGCTATCGGCCCCGCCACCATGGATTACCTGGTGCGTGGCATTCGCCGCGCCGAGTCCGAAGGTGCCGAGTTGCTTGTTATCCGGATGGACACCCCCGGCGGTCTGATGGAATCCATGCGCGGTATCATCAAGGAAATCCTTTCTTCAGAGGTACCCGTGGTGACCTGGGTGTCGCCGGCGGGAGCGCGTGCCGCCAGCGCCGGAACCTACATTCTCTATGGCAGTCACGTGGCGGCCATGGCGGGGGCCACCCACCTGGGTTCGGCCACGCCGGTCCAGATGGGGGGGCTGCCCGGCTCCGAGGAACAGAAGCCTGCAGAAGACACCGAGGATGCCAATCCCGATGAAAAGGAAAGTGCCGGAGACGAGGAATCGGCGCAGGATGATGCCTCCGATAAACGTCGAGGTGGCACGGCCATGGAGCGCAAGGTTCTGGAAGATGCTGTCAGCTACATCCGTGGCCTGGCGGAGCGACATGGCCGCAACGCCGACTGGGCGGAGCAGGCAGTGCGCGAAGCCGTCAACCTGGGCGCCGAAGAAGCACTGGCGCAGAACGTGGTCGATGTGGTGGCTGACAACATGGACAGCCTGATGCAGCAGATCGACGGGCGCACCGTGAAAATGGCCAATGGCGAGAAAACGCTGGCCACCGCGAACATTGAATTGACGCGAGCAGACCCGGACTGGCGAACCCGACTGCTATCGGTGATCACCAATCCGAATGTCGCTTACTTCCTGATGATCATCGGCTTCTACGGCATCATCTTCGAATTATCCAACCCCGGGGCTATATTTCCGGGGGTCATTGGCGCTATCTGCCTGATTCTCGCGCTGTTTGCCTTCCAGGTGCTATCCGTCAATTACGCGGGCCTGGCGCTGATTCTGTTGGGGCTTGCCTTCATTGTCGGCGAGGCCTTTATGCCCAGCTTCGGCATACTGGGCATAGGGGGGATTGTCGCGTTTGTGGCCGGTTCCATCATACTGATGGACGGCAGCCATCAGGAGATTTCACTGCCCACCATCGGTGGCACGGCACTGGTCGCGGCCGGCTTTATCCTCTGGACCGTCATCAAGTTCATCGGCTTGCGCCGGAAGCATCCGGTCAGCGGAAGCGAACAGATTGTCCACGAGAGAGTGACCGCACTTGATGACTTTCAGGAAGACGACGGGTATTTCAGGGGGCACGTGCGCATGAGCGGTGAACGCTGGAATGCCGCCTGTAAATCCCCAGTAGGCAGCGGTGACAAGCTAAGGGTGACTGCTTTGGAAGGTTTGACGGTGTACGTCGAAGCCGACAAGGCGGAACCCTGAAGCCGGACTGGAGAGTGTTGACAGGTTACCCGGCGATCAAGCCAACGAAGGAGGCCTTATGAACATCACAGACCTGATTCCCTATATCGCACCCACGGTGGTGCTCCTGCTGATTCTTGGGTCGGCCATCAAGATACTGCCGGAATACGAGCGTGGCGTGGTTTTCTTCCTGGGGCGCTTTCAGGGTGTCAAAGGGCCGGGCCTGATCATCGTGATCCCCGGTATCCAACAAATAACCCGCGTGGATTTGCGTGTCATTGCGTTGGATGTGCCGAGCCAGGACGTTATCTCGAAAGACAACGTGACCGTGCGGGTCAATGCCGTGCTGTATTTCCGGGTGGTCGACCCTGAGCGGGCGATTATACGCGTCGAAGATTTCGGCTCTGCCACCAGTCAACTGGCTCAGACGACGTTGCGTTCGGTACTGGGTAAGCATGATCTGGACGAAATGCTGTCCGAACGGGACAAGCTGAATTCGGATATTCAGAGTATTATCGACGCCCAGACCGAGGAATGGGGCATCAAGGTCGCAAACGTTGAGATCAAGCACGTGGACCTGAACGAGTCGATGATTCGTGCCATTGCCCGCCAGGCGGAGGCAGAACGGGAGCGGCGTGCCAAGGTAATTCACGCGGAGGGTGAATTGCAGGCCTCGAAGAAGCTGGTTGAAGCGGCCGAAGTTATGTCCGCCAACTCAGGAGCGATGCAACTGCGTTATATGCAAACCCTGGCGGATATGAGCACCAACAACAGTTCCACCATTGTGTTCCCGTTGCCGATGGAAATGATGTCTGCCTTTATGAGCAACACGCCCTCACCACAGAAGCCGAAGAGCGATACCGACGAATCCTGATGGGTTGTATCAGGCGCCCACAAAAAAGGCCGGGACGAATCCCGGCCTTTTCTCTACGTAACAGCCTTACTTCTGGCTGGCACGTTCGAGCATACGCTTGGCGCGCTCGTTGGCTTCGTTAGCAGCCTTCTGGGCAGCTTTGGCAGCAGCCAGTGCTTCGTCAGCGGTGCGCTGAGCGGAGCGTGCAGCGCTGGAAGCGCTGTTAGCGGTGTTCAGTGCATTATCGGCGGTTTGCTCGGCGGAAGAAGCGGTTGCATTCGCTTCGTCGAGAGCGCCCTGGTCAGTTGTCGCACAACCTGCGGTCAGTGCGGTGGCCAGTGCAAACCCTGCGATCGTCAGTTTACGCATTGTATATCCCCTTATTGGTCGTTTTATTTCCTGCGTTCCAGAAGTCGTTGTTGCAGACATTCTGTCAAAACGGGGCCGTTAGCGATTGGCCAACGACATCGTCAAACAGTGTAAATCAGTCTGGACAGAAATGTTAACTAAGGATACGTAAAAGTTCCTAGGTTATGACAACAACTTAATATTGCAGAAAGTCTATACGTATGAAGCGGGGACTGGATCAGTGTCAGGGTACGATCCTTATTGGTGTGCCATCGGCCACCAATTGCCAGATTTCGTCCATTTCCTCGTTACTGACGGCGATGCAGCCATCGGTCCAGTCCAGTCCCAGGAAAGCGAATGCCATATCACCAGCCTCGTTCGGCAAACCATGAATCATGATGCTGCCGCCGGGATCGAGCCCCCAGGCCGAAGCCTGCTCTCTGTCTTCAGCATTGGGATAGGAGATATGGATGGATTTGTAGAAATCGCTGTTGGAGTTACGCCAATCCAGCACGTATTTACCTTCGGGCGTACGCTTATCGCCCTGATAGAGCTTGTGGCCGGAGGGGTTGTCGCCCAGCCCGATACGGTAGCTGCGCACCACCTGATCGCCCGACAACAGGTAAAGCCTGCGCTCTTCCTTACGAACCAGAACCTCGCTGACTTCCGGCGTTTCATCCATGGCGCCCATCGGCAGCTCCGATGCCGATAGCGGGGATAGGGGGGCCAGCAACAACGAGAAAACAAAGGCCAGAAAGCAGGCAGCTGCAACTGAGGACCGGCCGGTGCTGGAGAGTGAAGTAGGCATTATCGGTAACATAACGAGTCAATGATTAATCTTTGTACACTTTATAGCACAGGATTTTTGTGAATCGAACCAGGGTTTTGAGTGTTTTTGTTAAAGATTTTTATTGGTTGTCCATTTTCAGGCCAACTTTCGTCACCCGGTCGGCCTCGGTTGCCCTCGCAACCAGGGTAACAGGGCCCAGCACCACCTTATCGCCCACCACGGGATGCCCTTTGGTGCGACGCGCAAAACATTCGGCCAGGGAAAGCTCTGGGGGCAACTGATCAAACTCGATGCCGTAGACCTGCTCTACATCCCCCAGCAGGGCATCGCCATTGAGCACGAAATCGCCAAAGAAGGCACGCTCGGCGAGGTATTTGGGGGCATGGCGACCACTGAGGGCTTTGCCCAGCTCTGAAAGCATCGCCGGCGTTGCAAACATCGCCAATACATCGCCGCTGGCTACTTCCATATCCGGGCTCGGCTGATAACACGTTCGTTCACGGAACACGCCAGCAATGGCGGTGTTGTCCGGCAACCGGAGCTGACCCAGGGGTCTGGGTGACTCCCAGGCGCCGCCCCGCAGCGGAAACAGCATCAGTTCATGATCTCCGGCGGCCGGGACATCCAGAGGCAGGCGGCGGTAGGGATCTTCACCGGTGGGGACTTCCAGTCGCAGTTTCCTGGCCAGCGGGGCCATGGTGGTACCCTGAACCACCAGCGACACCAGTACGATGAAGAAGGCGACATGGAAGATAAGCTGGGCCTCCGGCAGCCCGGCGATGATCGGGAATAATGCCAGCACAATGGGCACGGCGCCTCGCAAACCAACCCAACTGATAAAGCCCAGTTCGCGTCGATTAAAACCGAAAGGCCAGAGCGTCGCCAACACCGTCAGCGGCCGGATCAGGAAGATCAGAGCCAGAGCCAGAACCAGGCCGCCTCCTGCGAGGGGCAATAGTTCCGAAGGCGTTACCAGCAACCCCAGCATCAGGAACAGGCATAGCTGGGCCAGCCAGGCCAGGCCATCGTGAACCTGGAGAATCATTGGCATCATCCGCACCGGACGATTACCAACAACCACGCCGGCCAGATAGATCGCCAGGAAGCCGCTGCCCCCTAGCGCGTTGGTGCCGGAGAACACCATGATGCCAGCTGCCACCACCAGCAAAGGGTACAGCGATGGGGTCAGCCGAACCCGGTTGGCCAGTTCCACCACGATGAAGCCGCCGGCGACGCCCACCGCACCGCCAATGCCGAACTGCTTCACCAGCATCAGCAGCGCCATCCAGCCTTCAGATGTTCCGCCTGCGTCAATCATGGTGACCAGCATCAGGGTCAGGAAAATCGCCATCGGGTCGTTACTGCCGGACTCGATTTCCAGGGTTGCACTGACCCGTTCGTTCAAATGAAGGCCACGCCCCTGAAGCAACGAAAACACCGCTGCTGCGTCGGTGGAGGAGATAATGGCGCCGATGAGCAGCGCGGTCAGCCAGTGCATGTCGAACACCCACCAGGCCACCAGGCCGGCCCCGGAGGCGGTCAGGAAGACACCAATGGAGGCGAGTACCAATGCCGGGCGGAGACCGACACGAAACGTTTCCGCCCGGGTGCGCATGCCGCCATCCAGCAGGATCACCCCGAGCGCCAGGTTGGCAATCAGGAACGCCAGCTCGAAGTCGTCGAACAGGATGCCACCAGGACCGTCTTCCCCCATGATCATGCCGACCACGAGAAAAATTAGCAGTACCGGCATGCCCAGCCTGCTGGACAGCGGGCTGAGCATGATGCTGATGACCAGCATAAGAGCACCGATCAGAGTAACTAGCGGATCCATTCCTGCTCCGGATTGGGTTTATGTCTCGATGATAGCAGGGTCACGAGCCGATCAGTGTAGTTTCAGGCGTGGGTGCATGGCCCGGCTTATCCGGTCCATCAACCAGATGATTCCGGTTCTTATGACGCCGTGCAGCGCGACCTGGTGCATACGGTAGAGCGACAGGTAAAACAGGCGGGCCACTTTGCCCTCTATGTACATGCTACGTCCGGAAAGGTTACCCATCAGGTTTCCCACCGTGGTATAGCGACTGAAGTTTATCAGCGAACCGTGGTCCTTATAGACAAAGGGGATCGCATCACCGCCCTCCAGGCGGTTACACAGGGTTTTGAATAACACATCCGCCTGTTGATGCGCAGACTGCGCTCGTGGCGGTACCGGCCGGTCAGACTTGGGCTGAGGGCATTCAGCGCAGTCGCCGAAGGCGAAAACGTCAGGGGCCGTCGTGGCCTCGAGGGTCTGCTTTACCTTGATCTGGTTGCCGCCGTTGGTTTCCACGCCCTCGAGTGAGGAGAGGAAGGCTGGAGCCTTGATACCAGCTGCCCAGATGGTCATCTGAGAACCGATTTCCGTACCGTCTTTCAGCACCACAATGCCGTCACGCACTTCGTTGACCGGCTGGCCAGTCATGACCTTGACGCTCTGGTGTTCCAGTTCCCGCGTTGCCGCTTCGGAAAGCCGTGCAGGAAGTGCCGGAAGGATGCGGTCAGCCGCTTCGACGACAGTGATGGATACATCTTCCGGTCGCAGGTGATTCATGCCGTAGATCGGCAGTTCCCGCGAGGCCAGACGCAGCTCCGCAGCCAGTTCAACGCCGGTGGCACCTGCGCCAATGATCGTGATGGGCAGTTCATGGCCATTACCGGACCGGGCATCGTGGTTTTTGCGTAAAAAGGCGTTGAGCATCAGGTTATGGAAGCGTCGGGCCTGGTTCAGGCTGTCCAGAAACAGGCAGTGCTCCTGGGCACCCGGGGTTCCAAAATCATTGGCGGTGCTGCCCACGGCAATCACCAGGGTGTCGTAGCCAATACGGCGCTCCGGCACGACCTCGTTGCCATCATCGTCTTGAAACGGGGCAATGATGACTTCCCGGGAGCCGCGATCCAGTCCGTTCATGCGTCCGAGCTGAAATTCGTAATGGTGCTTGCGAGCGTGGGCCCGGTAGTTGATCTCGTTAGCGCTGGCATCCAGAGAGCCAGAGGCTACTTCGTGTAGCAGGGGTTTCCAGACATGAGTCAGGCCAGCGTCTATGAGGGTAATGCGGGCTTTGTGCTTCTTTCCAAGTTTGTTACCAAGGCGAGTGACGAGCTCAAGGCCGCCCGCGCCGCCGCCTACGACGACGATGTGATGCAGATTATCCATGACAAGGGGTTCCTGAAGTGAAGATAGCCAAGAACTCTCGTTAAGAACCCTTGGCTGTCCTCACTGAGGAAGAAAACGACACAGGCAGGTAATGCTAACGCACTGTTGTGGCAGGGACAATTCGCCGTTAGTACCTATGCGCCGGGTAAGCCCAGCGCCGGCGGTGTGCTAGTGTCGGGCACGATAGTGGTCAAGCATGGCTGCCATGTCTTCGGCGAGCTCAGCGACCTGTTCCGGCCGGATCTCCCGTTGCGCAAAAGACCGGAGGCCAATGATCTGTGCCTGGAGCAATCTTGCCAGTCGGGCGCAGTGGGTTCCCTGTGCCAGTTCGCCCTGGGTTTTCGCCTGCTCCAGAAGTTCAGTCAGGGTCTGCTCGATGGCGTTCAGGATCGAGTTCGCCTGGTTTGCAATGGCGGTATTGGTGTTACTGGCTTCCAGCAGGGTTTTGACGACCATGCAGGCACGGGACGGCGATTCGCCACCAGGGCTAGCCTGTCGTGCGATGCACCGCAGGTGCTCCTGCAGCCCGTCCAGCACCGACGAATTTCCAGCCAGGTGCTCGCGTAGTTCCACTCCGCTTCTTTGAGCATAGGCAGCCAGCGCTTCGCCGAACAGGCCATCCTTGCTTCCAAAGGTTGCATAGATGCTGCCCGGGCGCATGTCCAGGGCCTGCTCAATCTGCTTCATGGAAGCACCGGCATAGCCCCGCTCCCAAAACAGGTTCATTGCTTTGTCCAGCGCAATTTGTCGGTCATAACGAGCGTTTCTGGCCATGGGTACCTGCCAACGACTGGTGATTTAATTCTTGGTAATGATAACTTGAGTGAGCGCTCAAAAACAGTTACGGTGATATTGAAGTTGAATGAACGATCAATATTAACCGAGAGGAGAGTGTTATGACGGATTTCACCATTCACGATGTCGAATCGGCGCCTGAAAAATCGAAACCACTTCTGGAAAATTCGATCAAAGGTTTTGGCATGATTCCCGGCCTGCACGGAATTATGGCTGAGGCACCCGGCACTCTGGAGGCGTACCAGACCTTGCACCAGTTGGTACTGGACAGCAGTTTCGACAACGAAGAAACCACGGTAGTCTGGCAGACCATCAACGTAGAAAATGCCTGTCATTACTGTGTGCCGGCACACACCGGGATCGCCAAAATGATGGAAGTGTCTGACGACATCATCAACGCGCTGCGGGATGAAACGCCTTTGCCCAGCGAAAAGCTTGAGGCCTTGAGGACGTTCACGCTGGCGGTCATGCAGAAGAAAGGCAACGTCGGCAAGGAAGACCTGGACGCGTTTTATGGTGCTGGCTATAAGCACCGTCAGGTACTGGAAGTGATCCTGGTTCTGTCCCAGAAAGTCATGAGCAACTACATCAACCACATCGCGGAAACGCCGGTTGATGAGCCGTTCCAGAAGTTTGCCTGGGAAAAGAAGAAGTAACTGAACGATTCCCTGACGCTACGGGTGCGGTTCAGCCCGCATCTGTAGCCAGTATCTGTGCCTGCCGCTGGCGTTTTCTGTCCAGTACCTTGTCCACGCATTGGCTCTCGTCTTTAAGAATCACCACGCACTCCAGGCACTGGATGCATTCGTTGTAGTCAATCCGGCCATCTTTTTGGATCGCATTGATACCGCAACTGTTTTTGCAGTGTTGGCAGGGCTTGCCGCAAAGCTCCACTCGGTCGAGCCAACTGAACAGGCGCAGCTTGCCCAGAACCGCCAGCCCGGCCCCCAGCGGACATAGGTAGCGACAGTAGAATTTGTGGATGAACATCCCCACCACCAGCAGGCCAACGGCATAGACCACAAACGGCCAATAGCGGACGAAGAACAGTGTGATGCCGGTTTTGAACGGTTCCACTTCCACCAGCTTCTCTGCCAGCTCCAGTGAATAGAACGCCGTTCCCACCAGCACCAGAAGTATCGGGTATTTCAGTAGAATCAGCCGACGATGCCATGTCTCAGGCACCTTCACCTCGCGGAACTTCAATTTATCACCCAGCCAGGCAGCCATCTCCTGCAGTGCACCAAAGGGACATAGCCAGCCACAGAACAGCCCGCGGCCCCAGACAAACAGACTGATGAAGGTGTAGGTCCACAGAATAAACAACACCGGGTCCAGCAGGAACACGTTCAGGGAGAAGCCATCCCAGATTGCCAGGAACAGGGTATAAATATTCACCACGGACAACTGGCCCTGAGCATAGAAGCCAATGAAAAACAGGGTAAAGAACAGGAAGCCCCAGCGGAAGCGGTGCACCAGTTTCGGATATCGGCTCAGGGTGCGTTGGCGGGCAAAAAACACCGTCAGAACCGTCAGGCTCAGGACCAATATGGAAATCGTTAGCCAGCGTTCCTGCCAAAGCCCGATCCATACAGGCTGACGACTGTCTTCTGGCCTTGGAGCAACCTCGACGGTTTCGAACAGGTCTTCGGCAAAAACCACTGGAATGTCGAGCTCCGTACGGTCAGCTACAAGGTGGTTTTTTCGAAGTGTAACGCTCAGCTTCAAGGTGGATTTGGCTCCAGGATTGAACCCTGCGTTGCCGCCGACCCGGAACAGGGTTGCCTTGGCCATATCTGGCATGCCGTTGGCGCTGAGGTGGATGTTCTGGTCGAATACGTTGATGTCACGAGTGTCCAGCGACAGGTTGTTTTGCTGCAGCCCCAGGCGTTCGGGAGAGCTCCCGGGCGTAAAGTCATCGGGCAGGTGCGGGTAGAGGCCGCGGGACATGACGGCCAGTATCTGGGCGTCCGGTCCCGTTCTTTCTATCAGCCGCTCGAAGCCGTCATCACCCAGCAGATTGCGGCCGACCATCGGCGCGTTGATGTAGCCGAAAAACAGCTCGGTGAATGGCTCGCCGGGGCCTGGTTGCGGTGCATCGGGATAATCCACCAGGGGAGAGCCCAGTTTTTCTTCAATCGCCGCTGGATTGATCCGCCAATGGCCGATGTACCCCCGATCAACCAGTTGTGCCCAGGACAGTGGCTGATAGAGATCGGTTTTCGCCCGGGTAGCAGGTGCCTGGGTAAACCCCTCCAGTTTTTTCCGCGCCACCTTGAGAGCTGACGAGAGAACGGTGTCGTTAATAATCAGTACCGACACGGTGGCTTTGCTCACTCCATCGAAATGCACCACGTTGCCATCCGGGTTTTTGCCGCTACGAGAGCCCGACGTATCGATAATGATCTGTTCGGTGAGTGAGCGGCCCTCGTACTGATCAATGAACTCGAACAGAGGCTCCTCGCCCAGCCCATGGAGAAAAACCGGTTCGTGATGGTTGAGAATACGAAGGCTGGTAAAGCGGCCGCGACTGTCGAGCCCGATCAGCATATTGACAGGCTTCCCGGCAAAGCCCTGGAGCGGGCTAATATCGCGGGATTCGTAGGCGTAGCCTATCAGCTCCTGAAGCTGATACACCGGATACACCGGGTAGTCCGGCAACCGATCACGAATGTCCGTGGCCTTGGGGAACAGTTCCTGGATTAACGCGTGCTTTTCATCATCCAGAGTGCCATACGTCGCCAGAGGGAAACAGGCTAGGACCAACAGCAGCAACAGCCGCAGGGGCATGGTGTCTCTCCATCGATTTATTGTTGTTGGTCAGATCCATGCTAGAGATTTGCCATGCGGGCACAATGCGACCTCCGGGCCGGGCAGGTGCTACTTTGTGAGGAGAAGTCCGGGATGAGGAGAAACGCGGATGTCGCTCAGTTCAGGCGAATCACCCGCCCCATCAAACGCCGCCAGTCGATGGGCAGCCGGTTCTCCAGATCCACCAGGGTGGGGTCTTTGGTATGCAGGGCGTCAAAGGGACGTTTGCTGGCGAAGATCACCGTGTTGTTGGTTTTACTCTTGAACAGCAGGAGGACTGCAAACCCTGCGCGAAGCTGGTGGAACAACGGGCCATTGATGTCCGGTGTGCGGTGGTAGTTGATGGCAAGCCAGCCGCTATCGCCGAGTACCCGGCTGCATTGTCTGATAAACTGCCGCTGAGCCTGGGCCGGGCTCATGCGGTCGGAGTTGTACATGTCGGCCAGGATGAGGTCGCTGCTACCGTCCGGCGCTTTGCCGAGAGCGTCCCTGGCATCGCCGATGGTCATCGTCAGGTTGGCGGAATGCGGCAGGTTGAAGTATTCGCGGGCCACCTCCAGCACCCGGGGCCGCAGTTCCACCGCGTGTACCTGGCAGTCAGGCAGGAGGTGCAACAGCGCACTGGCCATCACGCCGCCGCCGAGGCCAAGAACCGTGGCGTGTGCGGGCTGCGCAAAGGCAACAGGCAACAGCATGGCGCGGCTGTACTCATGAACGGGAAGATGGGGCTTGCGGCGATCTATCTTGCTTTGCTCAAACACCGAATCAAAGGTCATCACCCGATGTTTGCGATAGTCGACCACGAGAATGCCACCGAGTGCGTCCCGGGTGTAATGGATAATCTCGCCCTTCACGGTGGCGTCCCTTGTCTGATCGCTGCGCCGTTATTCTGGGCATTTATCCGCCGCTTCTCAAGCCACGCATCAGGGTCGGAGGCTGCGGACTCATGACTATGGATGCCTTCAACGCCCTGGCCTGCCCGCTGGACGGTGAGCCCCTGAGCCAGGCCGATACCTGCTGGCGTTGCCCGGCCGGCCACAGTTTTGATGTTGCCCGCCAGGGCTATCTGCACCTGCTGCCGGTCCAGAACAAGCGCTCGCTCGATCCGGGTGATAGCAAGGACATGGTGGCGGCGCGCCGGCGCTTTCTGAATGCGGGTTTCTATCAGCCCATTGCAGAGGCCGTCGGCCAAGCGGTGACGACCAGCACCGCCAATACCAAACCACTGGCCTGCCTGGACGCTGGGTGTGGTGAAGGCTATTACCTCCGACAACTGGCAGCATCGAACATGGACATGGCCCTCGCGCTGGTGGGGGTGGATATCTCCAAGTGGGCGACCCTGGCTGCGGCGAAGCAGGATAAGCGCCCCCGTTGGCTGGTCGGCAGTAACGCCAACCTGCCGGTGTTGAGCGGCACCCTGGATTGCGTACTCTGCCTGTTCGGCTTTCCCGTCTACAGTGAGTTTGCCCGTGTGCTCAAACCCGGCGGCATATTGATCCAGGCCGACGCTGGTACTGACCATCTGCGGGAACTGCGGGAGATTATCTATCCGTCGCTCAAACCGGAAAAACCGTCGGCCATCGACGCGCCGGACGGATTTTCGAGTCTGGGCACGGAGACACTTCGCTATTCACTGACCCTGAAAAGCCAGGACGCTATTGCCGACCTGCTGGCGATGACGCCGCATTTTTACCGGGCGCCGGCGGAGGGGCGGGCTCGTGCCGAGACACTTGAAACCTTGACGGTGACGGTGGAAGTCACGCTGAGGCGTTTTGTTCGTGATTCTGCCGCTACGACGACAACGCCCCGATAGCCTCGTTCGCTTCCATGGTCCGGGCCAGATCCTCTGCCGATTGCCCATCCTCATCTTTAAGCAACTTGTCCGCCCCCGCTTCAAGTAAACGCTCAATCATACCCACCCGATTGAACATGGCGGCTACCATCAGCGGTGTTTTGGCGCCTGCCGGACGATGATCGACGTCGGCACCGGAGGCCAGCAGCAGGTCTACAATGTCGGTATTGCCCTGATACACCGCGCTGGCCAGTGGTGTTTGTAGCTGGTCGTTGGCCAGGTTGGGGTCGGCACCCTGTTCCAGCAGCAATCGCGCGGTGTCTTTGTGGTCGTTGCTGCAGGCGAGCATCAGCAGGCTGTCTCCGGTGTTGGTGCGGATGTCCACGGGAACGCCGGCGTTGAGCATCACGCTGAGGGGGCCGGCACCGCCATTCCGGGCCAGTTCGAACAACCCCTGGGCGAAAGCAATGGCGTCTTCGTCCTGCTGGTTGTCGGGATTCTGGGGCCTGGTTGGCTTGTCGTGGCTCATGGTTTTCCTCTGGTTTCATAGCGAATCTTGGACAACCGTAACACGCCAGAAGCCAGCCAAGAATTGGACTTGGGTACGGTATGGATCTGGACAGACCCACAACGCCACTGTTAAAACCGTGCTATCAGGTAAGCAAAACCATCAAGGGTACAGGAGAGCAGGACTGTGAAAATCAAGGTTCGAGGTATTGAAGAAGGCCAACCGGTGCCGGAAAAATTCGCATTCGGCGTCTACAGTGAACAGGACCATATGAGCTTTGGGCCCAACCGCAACCCGGAACTGGTCTGGGAGGATGCGCCTGAGGGCACCAAGAGTTTCGTGGTGATGATGTTTGACCCGGACGTGCCCAGCGTGGCGGACGACGTCAATCAGGAAGGCAAGACTGTGTCGAAGGACATTCCGCGGGTGGATTTCTTCCACTGGCTGCTGGTGGACGTGCCGGCCTCCGTGTCACGTATTCCTGAGGGCGAGGACAGCGACGGGGTGATCCCCAAGGGCAAGGAGCCCGGCCCGGGGCCGATCGGGATCCGGGGTGTGAACAACTACACCCAGTTCCTGGCTGGCAATCCCGACATGGCGGGAACCTATGCCGGTCATGACGGTCCTTGTCCACCGTGGAACGATGAAATCCTCCATCATTACCATTACGAGGTGCATGCTCTGGATGTTGAAACGCTGGGGCTGGATGGTGAGTTTGATGGTGCCGCAGTTCGTGAAGCGATGGCGGGTCACGTTCTGGCCAGCGCCCGGGTGACTGGGACCTACACGCTGAACCCGGATCTACGTCAGGACTGAGCCCACCCCTGTCAGTCGGCCCCGGAGAGCAACTGTTCAAAGGTCGTGATGGTTCCGGGGCTGTCCGGCTCATAGCCGGGAAGGTGTTCGATTCGATCGATAAAGGCCTGCGAGCGCATCAGCTCAATCAGGTGCGACAGGTTGTCCTGCCCCAGCCGCTCTTCATGGCAGAGCAGCAGGTAGTGCTCGCTGGTCATTTCCACGAAATCAAGGTTGAACTGGCTGGCCGCTGCTTCCACGCCGAAGCCTACATCCGCCATTCCCGACGCGACAAAGGCAGCGACGGCTGTGTGAGTGAACTCGTGCTGAGGCGAGCGGTTGATGCTTTCTTCGGTAAGTCCCGCCTGCCGGAGCAGAAGGCTGAACAGAATGCGGGTGCCGGAATGGCGGTCACGGCCGATAAATCGGAGCCCGGAAGCGGCCAGTTCCGACAGGTTATGGATCTTCACCGGGGCGTCTTTGCGCATCATCAGGCCTTCGCGCCGGGTGACAAAACGAATCAGCCGGAATCGTTTGCCGGCCAACTGGTGCTGGTAATAGGCCATGATTTCCCTGGCCCGTTCCGGGCAGGTGGGAAAGTGAAAGCTTGCCAGGTCGCATTCGCCGCGATTGAGGGCGGTCAGTGCCTCTTCGGGATTGCGGTATTGGAGGTTGACTTCAACGCGGTCAGAGAACTCCGGGAGCAGGGCCACGGCATACCCATGGCTGGCGTGAAGACGAAGGACCGGGTGCTCACCGGCCAGCAGTTGCTGGATCTGGTCGTTAAATTCGGACGCCATGCTGTCGATCTGAGGCCCGAGCCGGGCTTTGACCCGCTGGTCTGCCCACAGCAGCTTCTCTCCCAGGGCGGACAGCTCGGTGCCGTGACCCTTGCGCATGATCACCAGTGGCATTCCGAAAACATCGGAGCTGCGATTGAGCAGGTTCCAGGCGTGGCGGTAAGACACGCCGGCCGCCTCTGCCGCTGCGGTCAGCTTGCCGCTGTCGCGGATCGATTCGAGCAGGCGGAATAATACCGGCTCGAACAGCTCACCGTTATCGGTTCGGAAGACCCAGGCAGGGGAAATAGACAGCCTTTTCTTATGCATTCCTATTCATATTCCGTCGGCGAGGATGGAGTGGTAGCGTATGGCTATCACTGTTCGGGTACTGTAACAGAACAAAAAATAATAGGAACAAGTATGCATATGTCAGAGGTGAATCAGCAACCACTCGACGCCATGGCCTACGCCAGCGACTGGACACCTGACATGGTCCGGGACGAAGTAGGCGCCCTGAAGCACAAGCCTGGCGCCCTGCTCCCCATCCTGCATGCCGTCCAGAACCGGATCGGTTACATTCCCGAGGGCGCCGTGGCCATCATCGCCGAGGCGATGCAGCAGACCCGTGCCGAAGTCCATGGTGTGATCAGTTTCTATCACCATTTCCGCACCCATCCGGTGGGCAGCAAGGTGATTCACGTGTGTCGCGCCGAGGCCTGTCAGGCCATGGGTGGACGTATGCTTGAAGCGCACATCAAGGCCTGCCTGGGCGTGGAGTATCACGGCACCTCAGCCGACAATGAGTTTACCCTCGAGCCCGTCTACTGCCTGGGCAATTGCGCCTGTGCCCCCTCCATCCGCGTGAATGACGATATCCACGGTCGGATGACGCCGAAGAAGTTTGATCGCCTGGCGGACAAATTCACCACGTCCACGCTGGACATCCGGTAATCACGGGAGCATTGATGATGGCAACCAAAATTTACGTGCCCTGCGATACTACCGCTCTGTCCATGGGGGCGGATGACGTGGCGAGTCGAATAGAACACCATGCCGGAGTTCAGGGTGTGGCTATTGAACTGGTTCGTAACGGTTCCCGGGGCTTGTTCTGGCTTGAACCAATGGTGGAAGTCGAGACGGCCAGCGGCCGGATCGGCTATGGCCCGGTGGAACCGGATGACGTTCAGGGGCTGGTGGAGGCCGGGTTGTTCGATGGTGCATCCGACCATCCTCTGTTTCTTGGCCCGGTGGCCGATATTCCCTATCTCAAGCGCCAGCAACGCCTGACCTTTTCCCGTATTGGCATCACCGATCCACTGTCGATTGCCGATTACCGGGCCCATGGCGGCTTTGACGGCCTGGAAACGGCGATCAGCCGGGAGCCTCAGGGTATTGTCGACGAGGTCAAAGCTTCCGGTTTGCGTGGTCGGGGTGGCGCAGCCTTTCCCACCGGTATCAAGTGGCAGACCGTACACGACGAGCCCTGGCAGCAGCAGAAGTACATCGTCTGCAACGCCGATGAGGGCGATTCCGGCACCTTTGCCGACCGGCTCGCCATGGAATGCGACCCCTACATGCTGATCGAAGGCATGACTATTGCCGGGCTGGCGGTGGGGGCGACCCAGGGATTCATCTATCTGCGCTCGGAATACCCGGTGGCGCACCGCATTCTGAATGAAGCGATCCGCCGTGCTGAAGCCGAAGGCTATCTGGGCCAGGATGTCCGGGGCAGCGGTCGTGCCTTCGATCTGGAGGTGCGGCTGGCGGCGGGCGCCTACATTTGCGGCGAGGAAACCTCGCTGTTGGAAAGCCTGGAAGGCAAACGCGGCCTGGTTCGGGCAAAGCCGCCCCTGCCCGCGATCAAGGGGCTGTTCGGCCAACCCACCGTGGTCAATAACGTACTGTCGTTTGCCGCCGCACCGTTCATTCTGGCTCAAGGTGGTCAGGCTTATGCGGACTACGGTATGGGGAAGTCACGGGGCACCCTGCCGATCCAGCTGGCGGGCAACATCCGCCAGGGCGGCCTGATCGAGTTGGCTTTTGGCGTCAGTTTGCGGGAGATCCTCGAAGATTTCGGTGGCGGCACCTTCTCGGGTCGCCCCATGAAAGCGGTCCAGGTGGGCGGCCCGCTGATGGCGTATATGCCGGAAAGTCAGTGGAACACGCCCATGGATTACGAGGCCTTTGGCCAGCTTGGCGCGGGTATCGGCCATGGCGGCGTGGTGGTGTTTGACGACACCGTGGACATGGGAGAACAGGCCCGGTTCGCCATGGAGTTCTGCACCGTGGAGTCCTGCGGCAAATGCACGCCCTGCCGGATCGGATCGGTGCGTGGTATGAAAGTGATTGACCGGATACGCGCCGGTGAGAACCGTGAGGCCAATCTGGTGCTGCTGGAGGAGCTGTGCGAGACCATGGTCGACGGTTCCCTTTGTGCAATGGGGGGCATGACCCCGTTCCCGGTACAGAGCGTGATGACACATTTTCCGGACGACCTGACGGCCTGACCGACGCGAGTGGAGGCAAGACCCATGTTGCAATATTTTGATCCGGGCAATTTTAACCGAGGTTCAGGTAATCGAGGTACAGGCGGCCTGAACCCCGATATCGACTATGGTACGCCGCCCAGCACCTCCGAAACCCTGGTTAGCCTGTCCATTGACGGCACCGATATCGCTGTGCCCGAAGGCACTTCGGTGCTGCGGGCAGCCACCCTGGCGGGTATCAACATTCCCAAGCTGTGCGCATCGGACAACCTCGAAGCCTTCGGTTCCTGTCGCCTGTGCGCGGTGGAGATTGAGGGCCGCCGCGGCTATCCGGCCTCCTGTACCACGCCGGTTTCCGAGGGCATGGCCGTCACCACCCAGAACGGCAAGCTGGCGAAGCTGCGGCGCAACATCATGGAGCTGTACATTTCCGACCACCCGCTGGACTGCCTGACCTGCCCGGCCAACGGCGATTGCGAGTTGCAGGACGTGGCCGGTGCTGTGGGCCTGCGGGAAGTCCGCTATGGCTTCGAGGGCGAGAACCACCTCGACGCTGAGGTGGACGACTCCAATCCGTACTTCAGCTTCGACCCCAGCAAATGTATCGTCTGCTCTCGTTGCGTGCGCGCCTGCGAGGAAGTGCAGGGCACCTTTGCCCTGACCATTGACGGCCGCGGCTTCGACTCCAAGGTATCCGCGGGCCAGAACGATCCGTTCATGGATTCCGAGTGCGTGTCCTGCGGTGCCTGTGTGCAGGCCTGCCCCACCTCCACATTGATGGAAAAGAGCGTGATCGACGCCGGCCAGCCTGAGCACAGCGTGGTCACCACATGCGCCTACTGCGGCGTGGGCTGCTCGTTCAAGGCGGAGATGAAAGGCGACCAGTTGGTGCGCATGGTTCCCTACAAGGGCGGCGATGCCAACCACGGTCACTCCTGCGTGAAAGGCCGCTTTGCCTTTGGCTATGCCACCCACAAGGACCGCATCAAGGAGCCGATGATCCGGGACTCCATCAACGACCCCTGGAAAGTGGTGTCCTGGGAGGAGGCCATCGAGTTCTCCGCCAGAAAGCTCAAGGACACCCAGGCCAGATATGGCCGGGAAAGCATCGGTGGTATCACCTCCTCACGCTGCACCAACGAGGAAACCTATCTGGTGCAGAAGCTGATCCGCGCCGCGTTCGGCAACAACAACACCGATACCTGTGCGCGGGTCTGTCATTCACCCACCGGCTTCGGTCTGAAGACCACCATGGGCGAGTCCGCCGGTACTCAGACCTTTGACTCGGTGATGAAGGCTGACACCATGATCGTAATCGGTGCCAACCCCACCGACGCCCACCCGGTGTTCGCCTCCCTGATGCGCAAGCGTCTGCGTCAGGGCGCGAAGCTGATTGTGATCGACCCGCGCCGCATCGACCTGCTAAAAACACCCCACGGCACCGAAGGCATTCACCTGCCGCTACGCCCGGGCACCAACGTGGCGATGATCAATTCCCTGGCCCATGTGATTGTGACCGAGGGCCTGGAAGACAAAGCGTTCATCGAAAGCCGGTGTGAGCCCAAGCAATACAAACAATGGCGGGAATTCATTGCCGAGGAGCGACACTCTCCGGAAGCCCTTGAGGCGGTCACGGGGGTGTCTGCTGACCTGGTACGCCAGGCCGCTCGGGCCTATGGCGAAGCGGGTAATGGCGCCATCTATTACGGCCTCGGGGTCACCGAGCACAGCCAGGGCTCGACCATGGTGATGGGCATTGCCAACCTGGCCATGGCCACCGGTAACATCGGCCGTGAAGGGGTTGGCGTGAATCCGCTACGAGGCCAGAACAACGTTCAGGGTTCCTGCGACATGGGCTCCTTCCCCCACGAACTGCCGGGTTATCAGCATGTGGGCGACCCGGCCGTTCGAGCCAGGTTCCAGGAGGCCTGGAATGTGGCTATCGACGACGAGCCGGGCCTGCGAATTCCCAACATGTTTGATGCCGCCATCGCCGGCAGCTTCAAGGCCATGTATGTGCAGGGCGAGGACATTGCCCAGTCCGATCCCAATACCCAGCATGTGGAAGCCGCGCTCAGCTCGCTGGATTGCCTGATCGTGCAGGATATCTTCCTGAACGAAACCGCCAAGTACGCCCACGTGCTGCTGCCGGGTTCCACGTTCCTGGAAAAGAACGGCACCTTCACCAACGCCGAGCGCCGCATTAATCGGGTGCGTAAAGTGATGGCGCCGGTGGCCGGCCTGGAGGACTGGGAAGTCACCATGGCGTTGTCGAACGCGCTGGGCTATCCGATGCAGTACCGCCATCCGTCCGAAATCATGGACGAGATTGCCCGGCTGACGCCGACATTTACCGGTGTCAGTTACGACAAGCTGGACGAATTGGGCAGCATCCAGTGGCCCTGTAACGACGAGCATCCTGACGGCACGCCCACCATGCACACCCTCGATTTCCCGATCGGCAAGGGCAAGTTTGCGGTCACCGAGTATGTTGCCAGCGAGGAAAAAACCAATCGCAAGTTCCCGCTGTTGCTGACCACCGGTCGCATCCTGAGCCAGTACAATGTCGGTGCCCAGACCCGACGTACCGAGAACAGCCAGTGGCATCAGGAGGATGTACTGGAAGTTCATCCCAGCGATGCCGAACTCCGGGGCATCCGCGAGGGCGACTGGCTGGGCATCACCAGCCGCGTGGGCCAGACGGTCCTGCGGGCAAGAATCAGTGATCGCATGTTGCCGGGGGTGGTGTACACCACCTTCCACCACCCGGGCAGCGGTGCCAATGTGATCACCACCGACAGCTCTGACTGGGCCACCAACTGCCCGGAATACAAGGTGACCGCCGTGCAGGTAGAGAAGGTTTCGCAGCCGTCAGAATGGCAGCGCCACTTCGAGCGGTTTGACCAGCGCCAACAAGGTCTACTGGAACCGTCGGCCAGCCATGTGGAGCAACCCGATGCCACGGTACTCAAATAACCCGGAGCTGGCAGTCATGCCAGTGATGGGGTCGGACCCTGAGAAGGGTACGTCAGCGTCCTGTGACCTGCCGGTGGAGGTTCATGGCGGTATTGAGGGCGCGCCCGGCCAGGATAGTGTTGCCGAAGAGGTGCCGGTGGCGATGGTTTATAACGGCATATCCCATGCGGTAATGATGGCATCACCTTGTGATCTGGAGGATTTTGCACTGGGTTTCAGCCTGACCGAAGGCATTATCGACAGCCCCGGGCAGTTGTTTGACCTGAATGTACATGCCGTCGACGAGGGCATCGCTATCGAGATGCACATCGCCGGCGACTGTTTTGCCCGTTTGCGCCAACAGCGACGGAATATGACCGGACGAACCGGCTGCGGGCTATGCGGCACCGAATCCCTGGCCCATGCGGTCCGGGCGATCCCACGCGTGCCGCTTCGCCCGATACCGGATGATGAAGACGTTCAGCGCGCTCTGAGCAACCTTCGGCACTACCAGCCCCTGCAGGAACAGACCGGTGCCACTCACGGTGCAGCCTGGTGCGATAACCAGGGCCGCATCGAGCTGGTTCGGGAAGATGTCGGCCGTCATAACGCACTCGATAAACTGATCGGCGCACGAATACACAAGGATGGCGAGTCGGCCTTTGACGATGGCTTTGCACTGGTTTCCAGTCGCGCCAGCTTCGAGATGGTGCAGAAAAGTGCCAGTGTTGGTATCGGTTGCCTGGTGGCTGTCTCTGCGGCCACGGCACTGGCGGTCCGGGAAGCGCGAAAGGCCGGCATGACTCTGATCGGTTTCGCCCGCCCCGGGCGGCATGTCATCTACAATCGGGGCGACAGTGGCCAATCTTCCGAGGAACGCGAGCATGAGTGACCAGCAGTTGCGGAACCTGATCAAGATGATCAACCAGATCAGTGATAACAACCTCCATCATGGCGATAAGGGCGAGGCGGCGGAGGTGGTCGCCACCCACATCAGGAAGTTCTGGGCCCGGAGTTTGAAACAGCAGATCAGCGATTATGCAACGTCGGACGGGGCAGAGTTGAATGCCGTTTCCCGGCTGGCCGTCGAGCGCCTCTCGTCGTAAAAAGTGATGGTTTTGATTTAGACAATGAGAATTGTTAGCATTTGCGCCTCGTTAACATGAGGTAATGTCTGTCATCCTGAAGGGGGCGGACAAAATGCATTAACCATTCGAGATTTGTCTATGAAAACTCCGGAGTCACGTCCCCTGCTGCTGGCCCTGGCCATAGCGGCTGTTCACGGCACTGCGCTGGCGCAACCTTCCTCCAATACCCAGTCCGGCGACAACGCCAAAGCGTTACCGGACCTGGTTATCACGGCCACCCGCAACAAAAGTACAGCGGGAGAGACTCCGCAGAAGACAACCATCATTACCCGCGAGCAGATCGAGCAACAACAGGCGATTTCCAACGATCCCGGCCAGGTACTGAGCAACCTGATTCCTTCCTACTCTCCGGGCCGCCAGAAACTGTCCAATGCCGGTGAAACCTTCCGGGGGCGTTCGCCCCTGTTCCTTGTGGACGGTGTGCCGCAGAGCAACCCACTGCGAGACAGCGCGCGGGACAGCTACACCATCGATCTGGATATGGTCGAGCGTATTGAAGTGATCCACGGTGCCAGTGCCGAGCACGGCCTGGGTGCGACGGGTGGCATCATCAACTTTGTGACCCGCAGGCCCGAGAGCGGCGAGGTTTCCCAGTCTGTATCGGCCAGCGTGACCAGTGACGATGATGTGGATTCCGATGGTCTGGGTTACAAGGTGGGCTACCGGATCAGCGGTCAGCAGGGCCGCTGGGACTATCTTCTGGGCGGGAACATCCAGGAGCGCGGTGTGTTCTACGACGGTGAGGATCGTCTGATCGGTGTGGCTTATCCCGGTGAACTCCAGAACACCGAAAGCTATGACGTATTGGCCAAGCTGGGTTACTGGTTGGATGACGACCAGAACGTGGAGTTTTTCATCAACCGCTTCCAACTGGAAGGCAAAGGCGGTTACGTACCGGTACCCGGCGACCGGGATAACGGCGTACCTACAACCGCGCGCCCGGGCATCATTGATGGGGAACCCGGAGAGAATGAGGTCACTACCGCCCGTCTTTCCTACTCGCACGGCGATTGGCTGGGCAACCAGGTGGATACCCAGCTATACAGCCAGACCTTCCGGGCCCGGTTTGCCACCACGCCGTTCTTCCCCTACGTGGACGCCAATGGCAACGATCAGCTCGACCAGACCCGCAATGAATCAGACAAGGTGGGCGCCAAGTTCACCCTCACCCGCGATGGCCTGCTGAACGACTACCTGACCCTGACAACGGGCCTGGATGTTCTTCAGGATGAAACCCGCCAGATGCTGGTGGAAACCGGGCGTACCTACGTACCCAAATCGCAGTTCCGCAACTACGCAGCCTTCCTGCAGGGCGATGTTGCGGTCACCGACCGTTTGACCCTTCACACCGGTGTCCGCTATGAACACGCGGAGCTTAAGGTCGACACCTACAACACCATCGACCGTAGCAATGTCACCCAGGATAACGTCACCGTCCAGGGTGGCAATCCGGATTTCAATGAAACCCTGTTCAATGCGGGTGTTGTCTATCAGGCGACGGACCAGTTGCAGTTATTTGCGAACTATTCCGAGGGCTTCGGCATGCCGGATGTTGGCCGTGTACTGCGGGGAATCAGCGACCCGGGGCAGGACGTTGATAATCTGTTGGTTCTGGAGCCGATCATCACCGATAACCGTGAGATTGGTGGCCGTTTCGACTGGGACCGCTATCACTTTGAGGTGAGTTACTACGAGTCGGATTCCGACTTTGGTGAGCGCCTGACGGAAGTGAACGGCACCTGGGTCGGCAACCGGGAAAAAACCGAGATCCAGGGTGTGGAAGTTACCGCCGATGCGGACCTGAACGACGCGCATAACCTGGCGTTTTCCTACACCTATGCCGACGGTGAGTCCGACACCGACGGTGATGGCGAAGTAGACACTGAGTTGAGCGGCATCAATATTGCGCCGGAAACCCTGAAACTGAGCTGGTCAGCTGCCTGGACGAAGATGCTGTCGAGCCACCTTCAGTTCACCCAGTTCCTGGACCGGGACATCGAAGGGGATGACCTGGACTTCGACGGATACGGGTTGGTGGATGGCTCTGTGGCCTACCGGACCCGTGCCGGGAAGTTCTCCCTGGGCATCGAGAACCTGCTGGATAAGGACTACTTCACGTACTACTCCCAGTCTGCCCGGGTGAGTGACGAGTACTATTTCCAGGGCCGTGGCCGCACCGTCACCCTTGGTTATCAGCTCGACTTCTGAGCAGTCGGCATCCCGAAGCCCGGGGCCTCAGTGCTCCGGGCTTTTACTGTCACCCCAGTTCCCGCCTGAGTCGGTACAGCAGGTACACGAAGAAGGGCGCGCCGATGCCCGCAACGAAAATGCCTGCCGGTAGATCCCGGGGTATGAACGCAACCCGACCCACCCAGTCCGCATAGAGAAGAATCAATGCGCCGATCAGTGCCGCGATGGGCAACAGCCCCGTGTGGCCACTGTTGACGAGTCGTCGCGCCATGTGTGGCGCAATCAGGCCGATGAACCCGACCGCCCCGGCATAGGCCACGGCTGAGCCGGCGAGGGCCACTGCCAGCACCAGGAACAGCAGTCGATGGCCCTGTAGAGCGCTACCCAGGCCCAGCGCCATATCTTCCCCCATGGATTGTGCATCAAGGTGCCGGAGCTTGATCAGCGCCAGGGGCCAGCACACCATCAGCCAGGGTGCCAGGGCGGTGACGTCGTGCCACTGTGAGGCGTAGAGGCTGCCAGTGAGCCAGATATAGGCATTCATGGCCGTGGCATCAGGGCTCAGTACCAGTAGCAGGGTGGTTACTGCGGTCAGCCCGGCTGCCAGCCCAACGCCTACCAGCACCAGCCTGGCGGGGCTGATCCCCCTCTGCCAGGCCAGAGCCGTAATGCCCAGGGCCACGACAAAGGCGCCCCCCATGGCGACGGGTGCCAGTAGCAGCGAGGTTCCGGTGACACCTCCGAGCCAGAGAAACAGCACCGCGGCGGCCGACGCCCCACTGGTGATGCCAATGACATCCGGTGACGCCAGCGGGTTTCTCACCAGACCTTGCAGGATGAGGCCGGCTGAGCCCAGAGCAGCGCCCACCAGTATGGCCATGAGTATTCTGGGCAGGCGAATTTCCAGAATAATCAGTGCCAGCTCTGACTGATCCGGGGCGACCAGTGTGGCGAGTACGTCTGTAACCGAGGTGGGATGGCTGCCGGATGTAAGCGCGAGAACACTGCTGGCAGCCAGTAACACTGCGAGCACACCGGTGACCACCAGAACTCTGGTATTGAGTTTGATCGACCAGTGGTCATTGCGAGAGCGAAGTATCAGGGTTCGGCTCATGATACTTTCCTCACGTGTCGGGCGAGATGGAGGAACAGCGGTGTGCCCAGCAGCGCTGTCATGACTCCCACGGGAATCTCCTGGGGTGGTATCACCAGCCTGGCGAGGGTGTCGGCAGCCAGCAGCAGCGTGGCGCCAATAATGGCCGACAGGGGCAGCAACCAGCGATGATCCGTGCCAAAGAGGCCGCGGGCCATGTGTGGCACGATCAGGCCGACAAAGCCGATCAGCCCCGCCATGGCCACCGAAGTGCCTGCCAGGACAATCACCACCAGACCGATCAACAATCGCACCTGCCCTACTCTGAGCCCCAGGCCGCGGATGACCTCATCGTCCAGCCCGAGCAGGTTCAGTTGCCGGGACAATAGCAACGCGAGGATCAGGGCGCCTCCGAACAGCGGCAACAATGGCGCTATCGCATCCAGGTCGCGCCCTGAAACGGAACCCGCCAGCCAGAACAGGATGCTTTCGAAACGGTCCTGGTTGAGGATCAGCAACCCCTGGGCAAAGGAGACAAACAGCGCTGTCACCGCGACGCCGGCGAGCACCGTGCGCACGGGCGAAACACCGCGCCCGGCTTCCTGCCCCAGGAAGTACACCAACACGGCGGCCGTGGCGGCGCCGATAAAGGCCGCCCACACCAGTTGCGACGGCGAGGTCAGCGAAAACAGCGTGGCACCGACAACCACGAAAAACATGGCGCCGGCGTTGATGCCGAGAATGCCGGGTGACGCCAGCGGGTTGCGGGTCAGCGTCTGCATCAGCGCCCCGGCAATGGCCAGGCCGGCACCCACGACCACGGAGGTCACGGTGCGCGAAAAGCGTTCCGAGTGAATGACCAGATGCTCGAGGGAGCCGGGGTCGTAGTCCGTCAGGCTGTTGATCAGCATCTCTAGTGATACAGGAATGTGACCGAATATCAGGCTTGATACCGTCGCGGCCAGCAGCAGGCCCAGGCAGAGTAGGGTTCCCAGCGTTTTTGCCGGTGGGGTGGTCAGCATCGTGGGCACCCCTGATGTTCAGGTTGGTGGAGGTCGTAGTGCTGGTAGAGTTCGTCCAGCATCTGATTGGCGGCAATAATGCCAGCGCCCATGTTCCAGGTGACCGGGTCCACCTGATAGGCGTCGTTTTGCCGCACGGCCTTCAGGTTTTTCCAAAGGGGGTGGCTGGACCAGGTGTTGAACGTGCGCTGAACGGCGGGATCGTCCTCCATGAAGATGAAGACGGCCTCGGCGTCCATGGCCGGGATGCTTTCCTGGCTGGTGAGTTTTATGCCCCAGCTTTCCTGGCGATGGGAGGCTGGGGCAGTGAAGCCAAGCTCGTTCAGCACGGAGCGGGCGAAGCCGCCATAGTAGATGCGGGCATGGTCGGCCCGAAAACTCAGGATTGCCACCTCCTGGGGCCACTGTTCACCCAGCTTTTGACGGATTCGGGTTCTGAAATCCGCAACCCGTTCCTGCCAGCGCGTCAGCAATTCCTCACCGCGAGCCGTGCGGCCGGTGGCCTTTGCCATCATCGTAAGCAGCGCCTTGAAGTCGTAGACATCGCCCGGTATGACCGTGGGCGCGATGCGCTCCAGCAGGGGGTAGACGGTGCGATGCCGGTTCCTGGCGCCGACAATCAGGTCCGGCGACAGCCAGGCGATGCGCTCCAGGTCAGGCTGGGTTTCAAGTCCCAGATAGGTCACGCCCTGAAGGTCTTCACGCAGATACTGATACATCGGCTTTTCGGTCCAGGATTCCACCACGCCTATGGGTTTGATCCCCAGCGCCACAGCGGTATCGGTGGCGCCCTGATACAGGGATACCACGCGATCAGGCCGGCCCGCGATGGTTGCTTCACCAAGGGCATGCTCCACGGTGGTTACCGGGGTAGTTGTGATGGCAGCGATCGCTGCGGGGAATTGAAAGAGGCAGGTAACGATCAGCAGGAAGCTGGCGTAGCGGTGCATGGTACATCCGGTTGTTTGGCGAACAGCAACCAGGGGCCGATTTGATGAGGCTGAGTTGGCTGCGTTGATAGTGCCTAGTTGATGGCGCCGATTTGATAATGAGAATGGGAGATAATATCATCTGACTTCACTCGAAAGCGACGCCAATATGCCCCTGAATCGACATTCCCCATCCCCGGACTACGATCGCCAGCCGCGACTGCGGGGTGACGCAGTGTGCGCGGGATACGGCGGCCGGCAGGTGCTGACGAACGTGGATTTCACGGTGCGCGAGGGCAGTGTTACCGTTCTGTTGGGACCGAATGGCTCGGGCAAATCCACTCTGCTGAAAACCCTGGCCCGAACGCTGGCCCCCAGCGCTGGCAAGGTGTTTCTTGACGGCAGCGATATCCATCGTCAGCCCACCCGCACCGTCGCGCAACGGCTCGGAATACTGCCACAGAGCCCCACCGCACCGGATGGGCTGACGGTCAGGGAGTTGGTAGGGCTTGGACGTTTCCCCTATCAGAGCCTGATGCGCCAGTGGTCCCGACACGACGAAGCCGCCGTTGAGGAGGCCATGAGGGTGGCTGATGTTGCGACGTTTGCAGACCGGCCGGTGGATGCGCTCAGTGGCGGGCAGCGTCAACGTTGCTGGATTGCCATGGTGCTGGCCCAGGAAACCGACCTGCTTCTGCTTGATGAACCCACCACGTTTCTGGACCTGAAGGTACAGGTGGACCTGCTGGAACTGCTGGTATCCCTGGCTCACACACAGGGGCGGACGCTGTTGGTAGTGCTCCACGACCTCAACCTGGCGGCGGCCTACGCCGACCGGCTGGTAATGATGAAGGCGGGCCGGATTCTGCACGACGGCCCACCGGAGACCGTGTTTACCGCTGACAACCTCAAGCAGGTGTTTGATCTTGATGCCCAGGTTATCCGTGAACCTTTGGCGGGCCGGCCGGTTTGTGTGCCAGTAAAACGAACCGTGGCCGAGACTGCTTCCTTCACCTCGTCGGCGGCAACGACATGAGTGCCTCCGCTCATCGATTCTGTGCTGTCGACAGTATTGAGGCCGGCGACCCTCTTGCCGGCACAGCAACTCATGCCGAGAGTAATCTGCTGATCAGTTGGCCGCGGCCGAAGTGGTCGCGAAGCCTGCGAATTGCCCGTGATATGGATGACGACCTGGCATCACGGGTCAACCGTCTTGCGGCGAGTGGACGGCGGGTGAACCTGATTCACCAGCGTGGTCGGCCGGCGCTCAGGCACCGACTTTACCTGTTGCCGGAAGGCCGCAGCTTTGACGTTGAGCGGCGTGACCTGCCGGCGTTTCTGGAGGCCCTGGAGGCCGGCGACGACCTGAGTGGGTGGGCTGGCGCAGCGATGACCGACTCCCTGGTGCTGTGTTGCACCCATGGCCGCAAGGACAAGTGCTGTGCCAAGTTTGGATATGCGACCTATCAGGAGCTCGCCCGTACGGTCGCAGACCGGGACCTGCCGTTTGAGGTCTGGGAAAGTTCCCATCTGGGCGGATGCCGGCTTGCGGCGAGCATCATGGTGTTCCCGTCCATGCGCAAATACGGCCGCGTTGCGCCGGAACAGGTGCTGCCTTTTCTGCAGCATGAGGCAGATGGCCTTCCCTACCTGCCCTGTTATCGTGGCCAGTCGCTGCTGACGCCTGCCCAGCAGTGCGCTGAAATCTCCGCCCTGGAGTGGCTTTCAGACAGAAACATCCGTGCGGCACTGTCAGTTGGTCCGGAAGCTTCCCGTGATGACAGCAAGGAGGTTGTGGTGCAAGTGGACTGGGCGTCGAATGATGATTCCGGGGCACTGACAGCCCGATGCGGCACCATGGAGGTCGTGCGCGTCGATACCTGTGCGGACCTGGACGACGGCCCTACGGCGTCGCTTTGCTGGGTGGTAAAAAACATAAGGCCGCTTTGAGCGGCCTTATGTGTGGTGTTTACCTGTCCAACGTTTACCAGTCGACCCCGTAACTGACCATCACCGATCGGCCGGGTGCGGTGGTGTACTGGGTGTCGAAATTGTAGATCTGCGAGATCACCGGGAAGTAATCCTCATTCAGCAGATTGTTGATGGCCAGGGTGATATCCCCGTTGCCGGTCCGCCAGGTGCTGGTCAGATCCAGAACCGTGAAGGACTCCACCTCGCCCTGGCCAAAACCGCTACCGCTAAAGCGGTCGCGATCACCCACGACCATGACCTGCAGGCGATTGCTCCAGCGCGCAGTAGTATCGTGTTCCACATAGCCAGTGAGCTTGAGTGGTGAAATCCGGTTGCCGGCAAGGTAGGTATCGTAACTGCCGTCATCGTCAGAATCGACTTTGCCTTCCATCCAGGTAAAGGTGCCGCCGGCACTCAGGTCGCGGGTGGGATAGGTGTTGAGCTCTGCCTCGAAACCGTAGATACGTTCAGGGCTGCGCAGCACGGGAATGGGCTCGTTGGCGTTGGCTGCCGCAAGGCTGGTTCCCAGTTCCGACTCACTGTAGAACAGCGTCAGTGCAAGATCGGCGCGATCCCAGACGGCCTCGGTGCCAACCTCGTAGTTGTCGACCACCTGTGGCTCAGGGCGGATCTGATCCAGCGATGTGCCCTGCTGGGGCTGGCGCAGGGTGCGGCCAATCTCCGGCACCGTGAAGCCCTGAGAGAAGCTGGCGGTGGCTGCCCAGACATCGTTCACCTGGTATCGGGCACCAGTATTGAAGACCGTTTCGCTGTACTCCAGCTCACCGCCTTCGACGTCTGCACCAAACACCGTGGTGTAGTCGTCCACCTCGAACCAGAATTTCTCGTAGCGGACGCCGGCATTAACGGTCCACTTCGGATTCAGCCGAAGTTCCGCCTGCAGGAACGGCGCCACACTGTTCTGGTCCATTTCAGGTACGAACGTCCGCCCGTCTTCCAGGGGCTGGGCCGTGGTTTCCATCAGGGTGTCCAGGCCCCAGAGCAACTTGGCGCCAGACATGACGTCAAACGGCGTTTCAAAGTCCAGACGGGAGCCGATGCGCTCCGATTCGGTCAGCGACTGTCCACCGCCGGGATAGAAGGTGGCGAAGTACCCGAATCGGGTCATGTAGTCGCGATAATACAGCTGCGCACCCAGTGAGGTATTGCCGAACAGTTGCTGGTCGCTGTAGGTCAGGTTCACGTTCAGGTTTTCAGTGCCCTGATCCTCGCCGCCCGGGTCGCCTTTGACGGCGCGGGTTTTCTGCTCGCCGTACACGCCCGCTTCAAGGACGTAATTGGTGTCCTGTTTGATGTCGTAGTAGCTGGTGGTCAGTTCCAGGCGCTTGTCGGCGTCCAGGTCGAAGCCGAGCTTTGCCAGCACGTCGAACTCGCGGGAGTCGGCAATGCCACCCTGGCCGTTCGGGTCCGGCGGGATGCGGTCGCCATCGGCATCGAAGACATTAGCGCGTTTTTCGTAGGAGCCTCGGAGCTGGTAGTCAAAGGCTCCTGAGCCACCGGTCACGCTCTGGGATAGCCCGAATTGTTCGCTGTCCTTGATGTGCTCGGTCGAGAAACCACCATTCAGTTCGGTGCGGTATAAGGGGGCGCCTTTTTCGTTCTTGCGGGTGATGATGTTGATGATGCCGCCGGTACCGCCAAAGCCGTACACACCATTGGAGCCCCGGATCACTTCGATGCGCTCGATCGATGACGGGTCAATGGAGTTCAGGGAATGAAGCCCGTCGCGCAGGCTGATGGTCTGGGGGATGCCGTCAATCAGCACGAACAGGTTTCGGCCGCGCAGCGTCTGCGCCACACTGGTTAAACCGTGGGTAGAGGGTGACAGGCCTGGAACGGTTTTGGCCAGAATATCGCCCACGTTGCCACCCAACGAGGACTGTTTGTCGATGGCGTCGCGGTCAACCACGGTGACCGCACCGGGGTTAACGTTGAGGGAGTCAAGACCGCGAGTGGCGGTTACTTCAAGTGTATCAAGGGATTTCGGTGCCTGATCGGTGCTTTCCTGAGCAGTTGCGGTTGTGGCGCATCCAAGCGCGAGGATCAGGGAGTAGCGTAGAGAGTTGGGTTGTTTGAACATGGGTCTCGGCACCTGATAGTTGTTTTTCGTCACGATGCGGAAACTAAACTAAATGTAATCGATTATCAATACCAGTTGCGTTGTAACAATGGCCGGCTTTTCGTGTCGGTGAAAGAGCAAAGTCGATGAACCTGTAGACTTTTGGAACCTTTAGACCTGTGGAGAGTGACGTGAACAAACCTGGACGATTGATATGCCTGATGATGTTCGCCGTCATCATGCCGGTGACCGCTGCCGCCGCTGAAGCAACGTTTGACCCGTTTCAGCGTCTGCTAACACAGTACCTGGCAGAGTCGACAACGACCGAGGGTGGCCTGGTTTCAGCATTTGACTATGAGGCGGCCCTGGCCTCATCGCAGACCGACGGCCTGCTGGCGGACCAGCGTAACCGCCTTGAAGATTTCGACACCGGTACCCTCGACGGCGAGGCTGAATCCGTCGCCTTCTGGCTCAACGCCTATAATTTTTTCATGATCGACCAGATCCTGACTGAGCGGCCGGAGGGAGAGCTCGTTGACTCGGTCTGGGACTATGGCGGTCGCGTCAATCCCTTCGTGGACAGTGTTTTTGACCGGAAAAAGTTTGAGATAGGAGGACAAGAATACAGCCTGAACCAGATGGAGAAGGATATCCTTCTTGGGGAGGAATACGCAGAGAAAGGTTGGAAAGACGCGCGGGTACATTTCGCGGTGAACTGTGCGTCCGTAGGCTGTCCGCCATTGCGGGAGACTGTCTACACGGCTGACAATCTGGAAAACCTGCTGGCAGAGAATACCCGGCGAGCGTTCAATACGGATCGGCATCTGAGGATAGATACTGATACAGCGTATGTTACCGAACTGTTCAAGTGGTACGCGACGGATTTCGAAGAGGCATCGGGAACACCAAAGGCGTTTATCAGGGCCTGGGCGGATGCGTCAGTGGCGAGTCGCGTCGCGCAAACGTCTGCGATGGAGTACATCGATTACGACTGGGCGCTTAACAAACCCGACAATTTTCCTGAATTCAGGTGATCGGGACTGTTTCAGTGTGGCTTTTTGTTTGGTTACCACAGAACTGAGTGCCACTAAACGATAGCCGGCCACGCCGGCGGGAGAGGCAACTTATGAGCAACGTATGCGTAGTAATGGGTGTCGGGCCGGGCAATGGCGAGGCTTTTGTGCGGCGGTTCAGTGATGAAGGCTACCAGGTGGCGATGCTGGCGCGCAGTAAAGACTACCTGCTGCAGCTTGAGCAGTCGATATCCAACACCTATGCCTTTCCCTGTGACCTGATGGAATCGGAACAGATAGGTACGGTCCTGGCTGCGATCAGGGACAAACTCGGGCCCGCCGCAGTGCTGCTTTATAACGCTGGCGGTGGTGTCTTCAAGAATGTAGAAGAGGCCAGCCTGGACGATTTCGAGGCCAACTGGCGCATCAATGTGCAGGGCCTGGTGGCCGCCACCAAAGCGGCTCTGCCGCAGCTGCGCGAGCATGGCACGGCCAGTATTATCGTGACCAGCGCCTCGGCGGCGACTCGCGGGCGAGCGAATACCGCGCCCTTTGCTTCGGCAAAAGCCGCCCAACGCAGCCTGGCACAGTCAATGGCCCGCCAGCTCGGGCCGGAAAAAATCCATGTGGCTAACGTTGTGATTGATGGTGTGGTGGATCTGCCGCGAACCCGCGAGTGGCTGGCGGACAAGCCGGACGAATTCTTTGTGACACCGGCTGCGGTCGCTGACGCGGTCTGGAATCTGTCTCAGCAGCATCCGTCCGCCTGGACCTTCGAGCTGGATATTCGCCCCTTCGGGGAAACCTGGTAACGGCGTCAGCAACGTCGTTCATACCGGGTTGGTGGCCAGGATTTTCTTCAGAAAGTCCTTGGTGCGGGGGTCCTTTGGATGGTAGAAAATTTCACTCGGTGGCCCCTGCTCCACGATTCGACCGCCGTCGATAAAGATCACACGGTCGGCCACGTCCCGCGCGAAGGACATTTCGTGCGTAACCACCATCATGGTTTGGTGCTCTGAGGCCAACTGTTTCATCAGCCCCAGCACTTCTTCCACCCACTCGGGGTCGAGTGACGACGTGGGCTCGTCAAACAGGATCACCTCGGCTCCGGTGGCCATGGCGCGGCCAATACCGACCCGCTGTTGCTGTCCGCCGGACATGGAGGCCGGGTAGGCATCCGCCTTATCGGCGAGGCCAATCTGCTCAAGTATTTCCCGGGCGCGCTGGTAGGCTTTTTCCTTCGGCCAGCGATCCACCACGAGCAACCGTTCAGCGATGTTCTGCAATGCGGTCTTGTTGGAGAACAGGGCATAGTTCTGAAAAACGAACGCGGTTCGGCGGCGCATGGAGAGAATGTCCGCGCGGCTGGCGCGGTTCACGTCCACGGTCAGATCACCCACGGTCATGGTGCCTTTGGTGGGTTGTTCCAGAAAGTTGACGCAACGCAACAGGGTGGATTTTCCGGTCCCTGAGGGACCGATGATCACCACGATCTCACCTTCTTCGATGGCGAGATCAATGCCGTCGAGAACCACGGCCTTGCCAAAATGCTTGCTCAGTGATTCCAGTTTGATCATCGGCTGTAGGCCTTGTTCAGACGGATTTCCAGGTAGTGCTGAAGCTTGGATAGCATCTCAACGACGATCCAGTACATGATGGCGGCAACAATGAAGGCTTCGAAGTACAGGAAGCTGCCCGCGGCCTCTTTCTGGGTGGCGCCCATCAATTCGGTAACCCCCAGGGTAAACGCCAGTGAAGTGGCCTTGATCATGTCGATGAAGTAGTTCATCAGCGTGGGCAGTGCCACCCGGGTGGCCTGGGGCAGGACAATCCGGCGCATCAGTTGGCCGTTGGTCATGCCGATCGACAGGGCGGCTTCGGTCTGGCTGCGGTCCACCCCCACAATGGCAGCGCGGATCGATTCCGCCATGTACGCCGAAAAATGCATGGTCAGGCCCATGATGGTCGCCGTAATGCCGTTTATGACCGTCAATGCACTGACCAGTTGCGGCAGCCCGTAATAGAACAGGAACAACTGCACCAGCAGCGGAGTGCCCCGGAAAAAGGAAATGAACACGATCGTCAGCTGATTGAGCACCGGGATGCGCAGCACCCGGACGACGGCGAACAGGCAGGCGAGGATCAGCGCCAGCACCATCCCGACGCCGGCCAGTTGCAGGGTGAGGGGCAGGTACCCGAGCAAGACAGGTACCAGCCCAAGCATGTATTCGACGTTCAACACGTCCATAGCGAGTCAGGCCTTGGTGGCGCCCCTCAGGGCTGGGTGATGTCGGTGCCGAACCACTTCTCTGAAATGGAGGCCAGGGTTCCGTTGTCACGCAGGGCTGCCAAGGCCGCGTTTACTTCATCACGCAACGCTCGTCCGGCGTCCGTGTCGCGAAACGGGTAGGCGTTGGTGATCTGGGAGAACGTTGGGCCGGCGAGCTCCAGCGGCAGTGGCTTCTCCTTGATGATCTGGCTGGCACTGACCCGGTCCATAACGAAGGCGTCCACGCGACCCAGAGCGGTATCACGCTCCAGATTGCTCTCATAGGTTTTGATGTTGATTTGGTCTGCATAGGGCAGTTCCCGCAACAGGGCCTCGAAGTTGGAACCCAGGTTCACCGCGACGGTCTTACCCTTCAGATCTTCCACACGCTCGACCTCTGTGTTGCCTTCTTTGGTCACTACCTGAGCACCGTCATAGACATACGGTTCGCTGAAAATGTAGGCCTTCTGGCGCTCCTCGGTGATGGTGATCTGGTTGGCAACGGTGTCGATACGCCCGGATTCCAACATGCCAAACAGGCCTGAGAAGTTGGCGGTCTGGTACTGGATCTCACGCCCCATCTCTTTGCCAACAGCGTTCATGACATCAACTTCAAACCCTTTGAGTGTATCCTGCTCCACAAAGGTAAACGGGAAATACTGGCCGGACATTCCGACTCTCAAGGGATCATCCTGCGCGTGCAGAGGTGCGCTTGCGAGCAGGGCAATAATCGATAGCGTATTGATCAATAGTGTTTTCATAAAACGCTCCTTCTGGCGTGCAACCTATCTGAATCATAGTCGGGAGTGAAAAATGGGCAATGATACACATCATTGGCTGTTAACAAGTCTTTCAATATCCATATAGATCTCAGGGGCATTGGTTACCCGAGCCAGCCAGCTCAGGGGGATGCCGCGCTCCCCACCCACACCGTAAATTGCTGCCATGGCCGGCCCGATGATCCAGGCACGCCCACAGGAGTCGCCTCCACATCTGATGTTGGCACGAACGGCTTCCGTAAAGCTCTGGGCGTGGTTCAGGATATGAAAGATCACTGGCATTGCCTCCTGCAGATAACAGGTGCGGCCATAGGTGTCGCCGGCACCGGAAGCATCCAGAACGGAACCGGATCTGGCTTTGTTGAGGTGTTGCGGATCAGGTGCTTCGAGGGTGGCAGCGTCCAGGGCTGCTGATAGGGATTCACCCCGGAAAAGCTGATCCAGGAGTTGCGCTGCGCACCTCGCCCAGGCTACCGCTTCGTCGTTGTGATTGGTTACCCGGACGGCGGCCTCTGCTACGCCCATCAGTCTTTCGCTGCCACAGTAACAGGCTACCAGTGGTGCCAACTTGGAAACTGCCGGCAGTTGCATGTCGTCGGCGCCGCTCTCCGGAAGCAGATGATGATCGATGGTTGTGGCCAGATGCACGCCGGCGTCCTGTATCTCCGGTTCCTGGTAAGTGAGACTGATGGCCTTACGGACCGGGTCAGCCAGTTGTTCGCCGCTCAGGCGGCGGGTATAGGGTAGAACCTTCTGCACCAGGACCCGTTTCTGTTTATCGGTCAGCTTGGCATTGGTGGTCAACTGTGCCTGTTCGATGGTGTCCAGATTGTTGAGAGTGACCCGGGTCGGGTTGTCTATGTAGCCCCGCCAATCACCACCGGGGCCAAAGAAAGCGCGAAAGCGGCGCTGGTAATCGCGGATATCCAAATTCCCTTCACTGGCCAGCAGGCTGTCGGTCAACACCCCTGTCGCTGCGCCGTAATGGCTGACATCACCAGGCTGTTTGCCGCCATGGGCAAAATAACCGAAGCCGCCCGTGAAATAGTCGGCCTTCGGCGGCAGGAACTCCGGTGACTGGCCACCAACCTCACAGATGCGTTGGCTATCGTAAAGCCAATGCAGCCCAAGGCTGGCCGCGTCCGCAACCCAGCCTCCGGCGAGAGCGGCATTGATGGCGGCTTTTCCGTCCCAAGGTGCGTTACCGGTCATCGTCATTCCTTATTGGTCGTGTTCAGGGTTGACGATACTGTCTTCCCATCGCTTGCGTCCATCCTGTTAGCCAGGGCATTGATTCTGGTCTAGTTGGTCTCCGCCCTCTTTTCGATCTCATCCTTGATAATCCAAAGCCGATCCTGGCCCCAGCAACTGACCGCCCCGTAACGGAAGCTGGGAACGCCCCATAGCCCGCAGTCATACATGGCCTTACGATTATCCTCCACCCACCCACGCCAGCTCTGATCGTTTAATAAAGCCTTTGCTTTCTGCCAGTCCAGGCCGGCTCGTTCAACGATCACTTTCAGACCGGCATTGGTTTCGGAACGTATACCTTCAGCATTGACGGCCCTGGCATAGGTAAGCATGTAGTCGGTCTCGCGACCGAGTGAGCGTGCGTATTCAAACAGGGCATAGCATCGTTCCACGCCGGATCCCAAAGGATCAGCGACGAAACCATACGGAATGCCCAGCTTGTTGGCCTCTCTTTTGGTGTCGTGGAAGATGTACCATTTTTTGGCATCCGGTACCGATTGCCCGCGCATCAGCATGGGCAGAACCGGTCTGAGTTGAAGAGGGATATTCCACGCATTGGCCAACTGGATTGCTCGCTCCAGGCCCAGATAGGAGTATGGGCTGCGGATGGAGAAGAAGACTTCAAGGGTGGTGTCGGTCGCTCGGTGGCCGTCAGCCGGGCTGGGGACGCTACTCATCAAATCGGACCATGTGCGCGTGAAAAGGACCGCATCGGGGACGTCCCGGTTCAGTCCCTGTTCGTTCAGACACCGCTCAAGATGATCCAGGCGGTCCACACCCCAGAACCATTCACCGAGGAATCTCGTCATGCTGCCTTGATAGTGTCCGAGTCGCCGGAGCAATCGTTCATTCGCGGATAGCCTTGCCTGGTCATACCTTGCGGGCGCAGCGTCTGGTTGTTGGCCGGTATCTGAATGCCACAGATCTTTTAGCACATGCACGGCAGTTATCAGTCCTTCCTCATTCCCTTCGGCATCAAGCAGACGGGCCGTGGCAGACGTCAGTTCGGTCTCGGAGGGCGCCGTCGGCCGGTCTGGAGGTGTGAAACCGTATAGTTGCGAGAGCCTTGTGGCGTCCCGTTGCGCCCACGAGCGCCAAAGAGCCGGCTCAGGGTACATTTCGTCGTCCAGTTGCCAGACCGTATGGAGCCGGAAACGCACGCGAAAGCGTTCCTGTAATTGGGTAAGGGCTTGCAGCAGGGGGAGTCCAAACGGATCACGGGGATTCACGAACACCAGGACAAGATCGCTTTCACCCCGCGCCTTTGCACGGATGCTGTGAAGGGATCGTTGCAGGGAAACTCGGGGCGCACTGGAAAGTACACGGGCGAGCCAAGGCATAACATCGGCTTTGACCGGGCGGCGCATAAGGTCGTCTCTTTGTTGTTATTGGTTGAGTTGAAGCCAGCGCGCCAGCTGCGAGCCTGGGTGTCGGCTGATGGACCACGGCAACCATACCATCACCGTCAGGATAACTGCGCCTGCGGCTACGGTAAGTACCGGATTCAACGTGAAAGTGTTCCCCAGGCCCGCAAACACCACCGTCATTGGCAGCATGCCAACAAAGGTGGCAATGGCGAAGCGCCAGGCGCGTATGGCGGTAACGCCGGCGGCATAACTGATCAGGGCGAACGAGAAAACGGGTATCAGCCGAGTCAGCAGGATGGCAATGGTCAGAAAGCGTTGCGAGCCATCCCGTACAAGCACAGGGTTGTCCGGAAAACGTTTGCAGATCACCTCGCGTCCGAGGCAACGGGCAATCCAGAACGCCGCCATGGCACCCAGCAGGGCACCGGTTGCTGCGATGGCGGTTCCCTCAAGCACACCAAACGCCAGACCTGCGGTTGCACTGACCGGAAGTGTGGGAATCGGGCCAACCACAACAGCCATCGTCATCAACAGCATCAGCAGCAGTGGGCCGGCAGCCTCCTGGCTTTTCAGCCATTGTGCAAGGGTCCCCGGAGACAGGTCCGCAGGTATTCCCAATATCTGTAGCAACCACCAGGCACCTGCCAGGGCAGCCATTACTACAACAACGATGGCAATTCTCAGTGTCATTCCGCCCACCGGAACCCCCGGTAATCAAACCCTTGTTCCAGTGTGGGTTTAACGATGTCGAAGTAGGGAGAGGCGTCGAAATCCCGGGGCGCAAATAGAGAATGGTGGCGAATCCGGAAGTACTCGCGCCTCTGGGCGGCGCAATCGCGGTCATCTTCTGAATTGGACAGGCTTACGGGCAAAATCGGGTAACGGAGCGACTGGAAGCCTTCGGCGATGAATGTGGAACAGATCGCTCGAGTGGGATCACCGCTGCCGAGGGCCAGCAGCGAACGCCGGTGGCGGGAAGGTACCGGTGGCGTCGGGAAAAGGTAGCGTGCCAGGTCCCAGACATTTTTCAGGTCGTACTGATGGCCAAGCCGGCTTGTCGAGTAGGCAACAAGCTTGCCGATATCGTGGTCACTGAGTCCGATCGGGCGACAGATACGGGTATGGGTGTTGCGGTAAAACGAGAGTGGGAGTGGGCGAATGCCTTCCTCAAGATCCGCCTCGACCAAAACATGTGGCTCGCCATTGTCTGCGGCGCCAAGACCTGCATCCGGCCCCAGATATAGAGCGGCATGCGACCAGGTTGACTGGGTCAGATATTTGATAGCCACACTGATTCGGGTATTTCCCTCCACCAGCAGGACATCACCGGGCTGAAGCACCCTTTCCAGAGCCTCCCAGGCGCATGTGCGCACCGAATGTTCGGTGACCTGTTTCGAAAGATAGGCGGCCAGGCGCCGTGATAGCCAGTTCAGTAGCATCGGTTACCCCGATTGTTGTTCGTTAGAGGGCGCGTTTGATACTCAAGACAAGCAACCGGCGTAACTGTTACAGCGCCACAGGGTTGTGCTACGCCGTGGTGGGAACCGGTTGCCTTGAAAGCGTAAGCGTATCGTAATCACGAAGCAGAAACAGCGCCGCACAGGCAGCGAGCATGGGCCAGGCTGCAAAGAACAGAAGATTATCAAAGGGCTGCAGGTATTTCGCGAATGCGGAGAGAGTAGAGACACCGTGGAAGACCAGGATTGCGCCGTAAGTCCAGGTTTTCAGAAGGCCGGCTACAAACAGCAAAATCAGTGCAAGTTGCGCAATGCCAATGAAGTAGAAGGCAGTTTCGCCAAGTCCACCAAGCCCATAGAAAGAGCCAAATACTTTAATGGCGTGTTCGGGCTGAACCAGTTTATCCAGGGTCCAGATCAGAAAAACAACGAAAATGCCAAGTCGAAGTAGCAACAGGGCGAGGGGTAACTGCTTGGGCATTCCTTTTCTCCTTTTGAATGTTGAATGATCGTTCCAGAGACAGAGAACGATTATTGGAGTTCCGTCGGGCAGCGAAAAAAGTGCTTCTGTCAGCCTTCGGTGTAACGCTTGCATGGGTCAGGTGTCGTTATAGGGACTGTGTGCTTGTTATGCGCCGAAGTGGTGGAGGAAAAACAATGAGAATGCAGAATGTCGCCTTGACGGTGTTGTGTGTCTCACTGCTGATGGGTGCCCGTGCGATCCTGGCCCAGGAGAAAAACGGGTTTGATTTGAGTGACGCGCTGATACCGGTTGATGAAATTCATCGTGGTGGGCCACCCCGTGACGGTATTCCCTCCATTGACAGTCCTAAATTTGTGCCCGCAAGTGGTGAGCTGCCTTGGCGGGAGGACGACCTCGTGATGACCTATGACCAGGGGCAGGAACGGTATGCGTTCCCGATTGGTATCCTGAACTGGCACGAGATTGTAAACCATGGAGCAATCGAAAAGCCTGTTCTGATTACTTTCTGTCCTCTGTGCGGTACCGGCATGGCATTTGATCCGAGAGTGGAAGGCCGCACTTTGACCTTCGGCGTTTCAGGCCTGCTCTATAACAGCGACCTGCTGATGTACGATCATCAGACCGAATCGCTCTGGTCACAGATTGAAGGGCGTGCCATTTCCGGCTCCCTGGCCGGCTCAGAACTGGAGCCTGTCGCCATTCGCCATGAGCTCTGGCGGAAGTGGCGGAACCGGGTTGGTGACGCAGGGCTCGTGCTTTCGACCGACACCGGCCATCGCCGGAACTATCGTCAGTCGCCATACGGTGACTACGACCATTCTGAACGACTGTACTTCCCGGTATCCAGCACCAGTCGGAAATACCACCCGAAAACCTGGGTGCTGGGCTGGACCTATAACGGTGAAAGTAAGGCCTGGCCTTTTCCGGAGCTTGCCGATCATGGGGACGGGGAGCTTGAAGACCAAATCGGAGGGAGGAAGGTCAGCATTCACTTTGATGCAGACGTACCTTCTGCAGAGCTTCGCGATGAGTCTGGCAAACTCCTGCCAGCGACGCGGGCATTCTGGTTTGCCTGGTACACGTTTCACCCAGAGACGCAGATTTTCGAGACCGATTAGTCGCGATGCATGAAAGCAAAGAGGATTACGGTTCCGACGTCTCATTTCCGGAGCGCCGAGCGTTGAGCGACTCACTGACACGTTCGTCAATCCGGCGTACCAGATCTTCGTCCAGCTGCTGGCTCGAGTGGGCGCTCATAAGCTCTATACTGGCCCTCAGGCTGCCAATGAAGCTGCGACAGCGACCGCACATCAGCAGGTGCATCTTCACAGACATCACCTTCCCGGTGCCCAATTCACCGTCAATGTAATCACTGGCGATGCGAGCCAGGTCTCGGCACATTAACATTCGCCTGTCTCCTGAAATGTCTCAACCATCAGAAAGATCTTCTGCCGTGCCCGATGAAGGAGCACGCGCAGGTTAGAGGCGCTGACATCCAGAATGTTACATACGTCGTCAGATTTGTGCTGATGCGCTTCGTACAACATTAATGCTGATCGCTGTGTTTCCGGCAGTGCGAACAGGTGTCGATCGAGGCAGTCGCTCAGCGCGCCGTTCTCCATCAGCGCCTGGGCGGACTCGTTGGATTTCAGGCTCGGTGGTGTGGCCCAACGTCCATTTGGCGCGAAGCGGGCGGCGAGGTCCGGGTCCAGCGCTTCCGAGAAATCCGCGTTTACTTCCCGCTTTGCCTTCCGAAGATGATTCTTGGCCCGGTTCGCCACGATACGGTGCAGCCATGTCTTCAGGCCGGATCGGCCCTCAAATGTCTGAACGGCATCGATAACTGTTACCCAGCAATCCTGGACAATTTCCTCTGCCGAGGCGTGATCAAGGTAAAAGCGGGCGACGGCCATCATGCCGGGGGTGTATAAACGCACAGCCTCGCGAAACGCGCCCTGGTTTCCCGACTTCAGGCCATTGATGAGGATGTCCTCGTCAGACTGATGTGTTGCGGTTTCCATTCCGTATACCCCCGAATACCTGCGTTAGAGCGTCGTTATAAACATGTTATTGGACATCCAGAGCGGCCTGGACAATGGTATGTCTATAGTTGCAGCCATTAGTTCCAGTAATGATGAGTAACTGCTCAAAAAATTTTAGACCCAGGCTGCTGTAACATCCAGCGCCTTGGCGTGTCTTACAGAGCAACCGTTTTCACTTCTAATTTATGGATTTAGCTATGAACTCCAAAAAGCTCGTTTTGCTGCTGGTTATCGGTGTCGTGGTTGCACTGTTTATCAGTTTTGGCGGTCACGAGATACTCACGCTGGAAAACCTGCAGAAACACCAGTCTGCCATTGAGCAATGGATCGATCAGAATTTGTTAGTGGCGGTGCTTGGCTTTGCGGCTGTTTATGTAGTGGTGACGGCCTTGTCGCTACCTGGTGCGGCCATTATGACCCTGGCCGGCGGTGCCTTTTTCGGTAATGTCTATGGACTGGTTGCGGTATCCATTGCGTCGACCATCGGCGCATCTCTTGCGTTCCTGGTGGCCAGGTTCCTGATGCGGGATACCTTGCGGGAGAGGTACGCGGAAACCGTCGAAAAGATGGACCGTGGCATCAAGAAAGACGGTGCGTTCTATCTTGCCACCCTGCGCCTGGTGCCGGTATTTCCGTTTTTCTTGATTAACCTGGCAATGGGTCTGACCGCCATGAAGCTGAAGACCTACGCGCTGGTGAGTTGGGCGGCGATGCTGCCGGGTACCTTTGTGTATGTAAACGCAGGCACGCAGTTGTCGACGATTGAAACCACCAGCGACATTGTGTCGGCCAATATTCTGCTGTCTTTCGCCCTGTTGGGTGTGTTCCCGCTGATTGCCAAGTTCGTTGTCGGTTTCATCCGTAAGCGCCGGGTGTACGCCGGCTGGCAGAAGCCCGAGTCGTTTGATTACAACCTGCTGGTGATCGGCGGTGGCTCGGCCGGCCTGGTGTCGGCGTACATCGCCGCAGCGGTTAAAGCCAAGGTGGCGCTGATCGAGAAAGACAAAATGGGTGGAGACTGCCTCAACACCGGTTGCGTACCGTCCAAGGCGCTGATTCGCAGTGCCAAGGCGACCGACACCCTGCGCCACGCGAATCGTTATGGTTTGGAGTCGGTACCGGTAAAAGGCTCCTTTGCCAATATCATGGCGCGGGTGAAAGAGGTCATCGCCAAGGTGGAACCCCACGACTCGCCCGAGCGCTTCCGCAAACTGGGTGTTGACTGCATCTCCGGCACCGCCAGTTTCGTATCGCCCTGGGAGCTGGAAGTCGCCCACAGTGATGGCCACACCGAGCGCCTGACCGCCCGCAGTATCGTGGTGGCCACTGGGGGTAAGCCGGCGGTGCCGCCCATTCCCGGTTTAGCGGGAATGGACCCGCTGACATCGGACAATCTATGGTCCCTGCAGACCCAGCCCGAGCGCCTGCTGGTGCTTGGTGGAGGCCCCATTGGTTCGGAACTGGCCCACGCCTTCGCAAGGCTTGGCAGCAAGGTGACCCAGGTGGAAATGGGCGAGCGTTTGCTCGCCAAGGAAGACGCCGATGTCTCCGAGGTCATCCGGAAACGGTTTGAACAGGACGGCATTGATCTGCGTCTCAACCATGCCGCCAAGGAGTTCACCATTGAGGACGGAGAAAACGTGGTTTACTGCGAATTCAACGGTGAGCGCGTGAGGATCGCGTTTGACCGGGTTCTGGTGGCTGTTGGTCGTGCCGCTCGGACTGACGGCCTGGGGCTGGAAAAGATTGGGGTGGAAACTCTGCCCAATGGCACTGTGCCAGTGGAAGAAGACATGAGCATGCGCTTCCCCAACGTCTTCGCCTGTGGCGATGTGGCCGGGCCCTATCAGTTTACCCACGCGGCGGCTCATCAGGCCTGGTACGCGGCAGTGAACGGTCTGTTTGGCGAGTTCAAGCGTTTCCAGGTGGATTACCGGGTGATGCCCTGGGTGACCTTTACCTCGCCGGAGGTGGCCAGGGTCGGCCTTAGCGAGGCCGAAGCCAAGGAAAAAGGTGTGGCTTACGAAGTCACCCGCTATGGCCTGGACGACCTGGATCGTGCCATTGCTGAGAGTGAGGATTATGGCTTTATCAAGGTGCTTACGCCGCCAGGGAAGGACAAGATTCTGGGTGCCGTCGTGGTAGGTGTGCACGCTGGCGAGATACTGGCCGAGTTCACCCTGGCCATGAAGCACGGCCTGGGCCTGAACAAAATTCTGGGCACTATCCACCCCTACCCGACCTGGAACGAATCAGCCAAGTATGCCGCTGGAGAGTGGAAGCGCGAACACGCACCCCAGGGCATTCTCAAACTGCTTGAGAAACTTCACGGCTGGCGCCGTGGCAAACAGACCGGCGACAAGGCTGCCCGCGAAGCCACTACGTAGATATGGTATCGACGCAGAGGATGTACCACTTGCGCCAGTGTGTTGTCGCCATCGACAGCACTAAAAGATTCACCGTCAACACGGAGCAGCTATGCCCCTGACCCAAACCGCCGAAAGACGTATTCCCGCCGTGGAAGTGCTGGAACCGAGGGCCCGCGACAGCTGGACTCACACTCGCAACGGCGATCCACGCGGCTACATTGATTCCGACAAGCTCAAGGAACTGTGGATTCATACCGGCACCGCCTGCAACCTGGCCTGCCCGTTTTGCCTGGAAGGGTCACACCCCGGCGATGGCCGTATTCCGGGCATGAAGTTGAGCGACGTGAAACCCTTTATCCACGAAGCCCTGGATATGGGGGTGGAGCAGTTCTCCTTTACCGGCGGTGAGCCATTCGTGATCAAGGATTTCATCAATATCCTCGATTACGCCAGCCAGCACCGTCCCTGCTTTGTCCTGACCAATGCCACGGATCCACTGCTCAAACGCCGTCATCAGGTGCTGCCGTTGCTGGACAACGCCTACCCGATCCATTTCCGCGTCAGCCTGGACTTCCCTGACCGGGCCCGGCATGACGTGGATCGGGGTGAAGGTAGCTTTGACAAGGCTCTTGAAGGCATACGCTGGCTGGTGGATCAGGGGTTTGAAGTGTCGATTGCCCGGCAAACCGATCTGGAGGAGATCCCGGCCGATGTGGAAGCGGCTTTCCGCGAGATTCTGCGGGACTGGGGCATTCCTGAAACGCTGGCGTTCACCGCGTTCCCTGATCTGGGAACGCCCGGCTCAGAGGACGGCAGCCCGGAGATTACCGAAACCTGCATGGAGAAGTACCCCACCAAAGAGGCGCGGTCGCACTTCATGTGTACTTATACGCGCATGTTGGTGAAGCGCGATGACCGGGTGCGGGTGTATGCCTGCACGTTGGTGGATGACGATCCGCAGTATGACCTTGGCGGGACGCTGGCGGAGAGCATGGATGAGCGGATTATGTTGCGGCATCACCGGTGTTTTGCCTGTTATCGGTTTGGGGCTAGTTGTTCGGCGCCTGGGTGATTCTTTTTTAGGACTGGTTGCTGGGAGTTGGCGGCCTGGGGGTGGTGTTTTATTTCCTTGGGAAAAAGAACTCGCTTTGCTCAGACACCTTTTTCCTGGCGGAAATAAAACACCACCCCCAGACCGCGGTTGAATGACTGCAATTCGCTGGATTAAAACAAGTACGGACGAGGAAAAGACAGACGATGAATTTCACGGAAGCGACCCTGTTTTGGGGCTTTTTGGTGGTTTATGGGGTGGTGATGTATGTGTTGTCGCCCAAGAGCAAGAACGCCAATTCGTTCTATAAGGGGGCGGATGATCAGGGTAACCCGGTAAGTCAGTGGTCGCTGACGGCGAGTATTTTCATCAGTTGGATCTTTGCCAAGTCGGTGACCAACGCGGCCAACCTGGGGGCTGCTTATGGCGTCACCGGCGGTCTGGCGTACGCCAGTTACTGGCTGTCGATTCCCGTGGCCGGCTACATCATATATTTGATTCGGACCCAGACCGGTGCCCGCAGCCTGCAGGATTTTCTCACGTCGCGCTTTGGCCGGCTGGCCAGTCTGGCGTTTGCAGCGGCCATCCTGATTCGTCTGTATAACGAAGTCTGGAGTAACACCGCCGTGGTGGGCGGCTATTTCGGGCTGCCGGGTGAGTGGGAGTATTACTCTGCGGCGATGCTGTTTACCGTCTTTACCCTCGCCTACAGCCTGAAAGGTGGCCTGCGGTCGTCGATCTTCACGGATGTGATTCAGGCGTTCGTGTTTGTGTTCTTTGTCGGCGCGGTGCTGTTCCTGATTGTGCCAGCCAATGACACCAGTGCCCTGCTCACCGACGGTGAGTTCAAGCTCAATGCCGGCTTTGACCTGTTGCTCGTCGCGCTGTTGCAGATGTTCAGCTACCCCTTCCACGATCCGGTGTTAACCGACCGCGGCTTCGTGAACAAGGAAAAGACCATGCTGAAGAGCTTCGTGGTGGCCGGACTGTTGGGCTTTGTGGCGGTGTTTATCTTCAGCCTCGTCGGTGTTCACGCCCGACTCAATGGCATTGAGGCCATGGGTAATGCGCCCGCGGCTGTCGGGCAATCGCTTGGGTTGGCGGCGCTCTTCTTCATGAGTGTGGTGATGATGACCTCCGCCGGCTCCACGCTGGATTCCACGTTCAGTTCGCTGGCCAAGTCCCTGGCGGTGGATCTGCCACGGCTGGCGAAACGTGCCAAAGACCGCTTGCCGAGCGTTCGCGTGGGTGCAGTGATCATGATTGTGTTCGCGCTGCTGGGTAACCTGCCGATGTTTGCCGGCACCGATATTCTCAAGGCCACCACCATTTCCGGCACCATGGTGATGGGGCTGGCACCGGTGTTCCTGTTTTACGGTTTTACCCGCTGGTCGCCCTGGAGCTTCCATCTCAGTTTCTGGACCGGCCTGGGTCTGGGTGTGCTGCTGGCAACGGGGCTGATTCCCGCCAGCTGGGCCATCGGCGACGGCAAATACGCCATGCTGCTGGGTGTAAACGCCTACGGCTTCCTGATCTGTACCGCTGGCTTCTTTATGCCGCTGGTCGTCCGCCGGCTTGCCGGGCGCTCACTAGCGGCTGGTGAAGTTTAGGAGGTGGTGTCGTGACCGAGGGCCGAAGTTGTCCGCTGGCGTACCGTTACGATCCTGCTTCCCTGTGCGCTGAGCCGGAGTCGGTGGCAGGGGATGTGGTGTATGTTGTCGGTGGCCTCTATGGCAACCCATACGCTCTGGACGAAATTGAGCGAATGGCACTGGCAGAGGAGCGCCAGGGCCATCGGGTAACGCTGGTATTCAACGGCGATTTCAACTGGTTCAACGCCAGTGACAGCCTGTTTCGGGCGATCAACAACCGGGTGCTGGACCACACCGCCTGCCTCGGCAATGTTGATTATGAACTGGCCAATCCAAACGATGGCGCGGGTTGTGGTTGTGCCTATCCGGATTTTGTCGATGAGGGCGTGGTCGAGCGCTCGAACGCCATGATAGAGCGCTTGCAGGCCATGGCTGGAGAACATCCGGACATCCAGGTGCGATTGTCATCACTGCCCCGTTATCGCTGCTTGTTATTTGGAGGCCTAAAGGTTTTGGTGATTCACGGAGATCCGGAATCCCTTGCCGGTTGGGGGTTAGCCCATGAATCCTTTGTGGCTGGTAACGAGGCGAAGTTGACGGAGTGGTTCCGCGCCAGCGGTGCTGATGTGATTGTCTCTACCCACACCTGCCTGCCAGTGCTGTGGTCGGGCATGGTGAGCGAGCGACATTGCGTCGTTGCCAACAACGGGTCGGCCGGAATGGGGAACCTGTTGCGGGACTTCCGTGGGCTGATTACCCGGATTGGTCTGGCAAGCCCCGCCGCTGAGCCGGTTGTCGGTCTTGAGCGCCAGGGTTTGAGTGTCTCACTGCTGCCCGTGGCCTATGATGTCGATAGCTGGTTGGCGCAGTTCGACCGACTCTGGCCCCCTGGTTCAGCGGCCGCTGTGTCGTACCGGGACCGGATCGTTGGAGGGACTTCGATAACCGACGACGATATTACGTTCCCCTCTGGAGGGGCCTCTATGGGGTAACGAATTTGTCACTGGCGGTTGGTGTAATAATGTCTATTCTAAAGGTGAAAGGTAGTCATCGGGGCTGGCGGCCCCAGAGCGCCGACTTGAAATATATTTTGTGGTCTATATAATTTAACGCTAACTTTTTGAGGCGAATCGATCACGTTATGACATCAGAAGGCTCGAATACCACCGCCATCACCCTCCGCACGCCGGTCAAGGATGATGGCTACAGGCTTCACCAGTTGGTGGCACAATGCCCCCCGCTGGACCCCAACTCGATCTACTGCAACCTCCTGCAGTGCAGCCATTTTGCCGAAACCGGCGTGGCCGCGGAGATAGACGGCGATCTGGTCGGCTTTATTTCCGGATATATTCCCCCCCAACAGCCCGAAACCGTTTTTGTCTGGCAGGTGGCCGTTCACGAGAAAGGTCGTGGGCAGGGTCTTGCCAAGCGGATGTTGAAGGCGATTGTGGCCAGGGACGCGTGTAAAGACGTGACCCACATGGAAACCACAATCACTGAAGACAATGAGGCTTCCTGGGCGCTGTTCCGGTCCTTTGCCCGTGACATGGGTGCTGAACTGACCTACCACGAGCACTTTGAGAAAGACACCCACTTTGGCGGCAAGCACGACTCCGAGTTTCTGCTCCGCATCGGGCCTTTCACAAAGACGGCGTAGCAGCCTTCCCGAACGATCGATACCCCTGTTTGGACTAGCCGGCAGATTGCTGAGGTGAATCTGTCACAACGGCTTCAACCAACGTGCTACCGCACAGTTACCTCGAACCTGACATGCTAAGAGGCAAGACAATGGAACTTTTCAAGTCGACCGAATCCGAAGTACGCGTTTATTCCCGTGCCTTTCCGGTGATCTTTAACCGTGCCAAGAACGCGCACCTGTACACCGAAGATGGCAAGGAATACCTGGACTTCCTGGCCGGCGCCGGGTCACTGAACTATGGCCACAACAACGACATTCTCAAGAAAGCGCTGCTCGAGTACATTGAAAGTGATGGTGTCAGCCAGGGCCTGGATATGTTTACCACCGCCAAGCACGATTTCATTGAGTCGTACAAGAAACACATCCTGGACCCCCGTGGCCTGGACTACAAAATGCAGTTTACCGGCCCTACCGGCACCAACAGCGTGGAAGCGGCCCTGAAGCTGGCTCGCAAGGTGAAAGGCCGCAATGGCATCGTGTCCTTCACCAATGGCTTCCATGGTGTCACCATGGGCGCGGTCGCGGCCACAGGTAACAAGCACCACCGTGGTGGCGTTGGCACCCCGCTGGGGAATGTGGACTTCATGTTCTATGACGGCTACCTGGGTGAGAACGTAGATACCCTGGAAATCATGGACAAGGTGTTGTCCGACGGCTCCTCAGGTTTTGAACTGCCGGCAGCGGTCATTGTTGAAGCGGTCCAGGGCGAAGGCGGGCTGAACGCTGCCCGCGCCGAATGGCTGCAGGGCCTCGAGAAGCTATGCAAGAAGTACGACATTCTGTTGATCGTTGACGATATCCAGGCAGGGAACGGCCGTACCGGCGAGTTCTTCAGTTTCGAGTTTGCCGGCATCAAGCCGGATATTGTGACGGTATCCAAGTCGTTGAGCGGTTACGGCCTGCCGATGGCGCTGGTGTTGTTCAAGCCGGAGCTTGATGTCTGGGGGCCGGGTGAGCACAACGGCACCTTCCGGGGCAACAACATGGCCTTTGTCACCGCCCGCACCGCAGTCGAGACCTACTGGAAAGACGATGCCTTTGCCAACGAAGTGAAAGCCAAGACCGAGGTTCTGGCTGAAGGGCTGCAGGCAATCTGTGACAAGTACCCGGGCGAGTTCAAAATGAAAGGCCGGGGCATGATGCGTGGCATTGAAGCCACCGACGCTGAAGTGACGGACAAGATAACCGGTCGCGCCTTTGAGAAGGGCCTGATTATTGAAACCAGCGGTCCCAATGACGAAGTGATCAAATGCCTGATGCCGCTGACCACCAGCGAGGATGATCTGCGCAAAGGTGCTAAACTTCTAGGTCAAAGCGTGGACGAAATCATGCAGGAGGGAGTGAGCAAGGCGTCCTGAGACGCCTACCATCTCCCGACACTCATTCTGCAGGATAACGACGGTAACACTATGACTAGCGAACTACATACCGTAGAGAAAATCGGCGGCACCTCCATGAGCAATTATGAGGCGGTGCGCGACAACATCATTCTCGGCGGGCGCACCAAGGACGACCTGTACCAGCGCATCTTCGTGGTCTCCGCCTATGGCGGTGTCACCGATGAACTGCTGGAGCACAAGAAAACCGGAGAGCCGGGTGTCTATGCCCTGTTCGCCGATGCCGAGTCGGACTGGGCGTGGGGCGACGACCTCACCAAACTGATCCAGTTCCTGACCGACATCAATGGCGAGCTGTTCCCGGATCCCATGCTCAAGCAGCAGGCGGACCAGTTCATCACCGACCGCATCGAAGGCGTTCGCGGTTGCCTGATTGATCTTCAGCGTCTGTGTTCCTACGGCCAGTTCCAGCTTGAGGAGCATCTGCTGACGGTCCGTGAAATGCTGGCCGGTATCGGTGAGGCCCACAGTGCCTTCAACACCGCCCTGAAGCTCCAGCAGGAAGGCATCAACGCGCGGTTTGTGGACCTGACCGGGTGGCGCGACAATGAACTGTTGCCGCTGGATGAAAAGCTCAAGCAGGCGTTCGATGCGGTGGACCTGAGTCGTGAGCTGCCGATTGTCACCGGCTACGCCCAGTGCAAGGAAGGCCTGATGCGTACCTTTGACCGGGGCTACAGCGAGATGACCTTCAGCCGGGTCGCGGTGATTACCAACGCCCGCGAAGCGATCATCCACAAGGAATACCACCTCAGTTCTGCTGACCCCAACATTGTTGGTGCGGATAAGGTCGTGCCTTTGGGGCGCACCAACTACGACGTTGCTGACCAGTTGGCGAACCTTGGTATGGAAGCCATCCACCCGCGCGCTGGCAAGGGCATGCGTCAAAACGAGATTCCGCTGCGGGTGATGAACACCTTCGAGCCAGAGCACACCGGTACCCTAATCACCGGCGACTACGTCAGTGAGAAGCCTCAGGTAGAGATCATCGCCGGTAACAAAGGCGTGTTTGCCATTGAGGTGTTCGACCAGGACATGCAGGGTGAGCCGGGTTCCGATCGTCGCATTCTCGAAGTGCTCAGTCGCTTCAAGGTGCGCTTCGTATCGAAGGACACCAACGCCAACACCATTACCCATTACGTGGACAGTACGCTCAAACACGTCAAACGGGTGGTGAGAGCGCTGAAAGACGAGTTTCCCAATGCGGAAATCAGCACTCGCAAGGTTGCGATCGTGTCTGCCATTGGCAGTGATATCAAGGTGTCGGGCATCCTGGCTCGGTCAGTCAAGGCCCTGGCGGACGACGACATCAGCGTTCTGGCCCTGCACCAGTGTATGCGGCAGGTGGACATCCAGTTCGTGGTGGATGAGGACGCCTATGAGAAGACCATTGTGGCGCTTCACGGCATTCTGATCGAACCCCATAACCACGAGTACGCGATCGTCGCGGCCTGATCCGAACAGGTACAACTCTGTCCGTAATTGCCGTTATTGGCTTCGGGTTCCCCTGTGCGGGGGGATCCATGACGCTGTTCCGCGCGTATCCTCTGGAAATTCGCGATCGGAACCTGTGCCATGACTGATGTTCAGAGCCCGGGGCCGTCTCCGACCATAGCCCATTCCGGCGAAACGGAATCCCTGGTGGGGCTGTACTTCAGGGATGCGTCCCGTTACGAATTGCTCACCAATGAGGGCGAGCGCCGACTTTCACGGCGTCTGACCTTCTGCTATCGGATCATATCTGCCGAGCTGGCCTTGCCGGAAGGTACCCCTCAGACATTCCGCGAAGTGGTTGGAAGCCTGGGCGACGCCTGTGCTTTTTCGACGCGGTGTCGTCGTGCCTATCATCTTGCCACCTCAAGCCGTCAGCGGCTGATTCGCAGCAACCTCCGGCTTGCAGTGCATATTGCAAGGCGCTACGCCAACCGCGGTATTCCCATGTCGGATGTCATTCAGGATGCCAATGTGGGTCTGATCAAGGCCGTGGAGCGGTTTGATCCTACCAAGGGCTTTCGTTTCTCGACCTATGCCTACTGGTGGATCAGCGAAGAGGTGAAGCGGTGCATGAAGCGCGGAACCCGGCTTGTGCATACCCCTGAAAACGTGGTCGATGAAATCCGTCTGTTGCAGAAAAAATCCCTGGTGCTGCACCAGACATTAGGCCGCACGCCGTCGCAGACTGAACTGGCGCGGGAGATTGAAGTGTCGCCGTCCCGCATTGGTGAGCTGCGGGCGCTGGCCAGCATGGAAGTGTCGGTGGATCTGCCGGTGAGCACGGAGGGTAGCATTACGCTGGGTGACAGTCTCAGCGCAGACGATCAGTGTGCGCCGGACCACGACATGGCCCAGCGTGACCGCAAGCGGACACTGGCTACTCTCTTGGCGGAACTGAGCTCGCGGGAAAAGGATGTCCTGGCCAGGCGTTACGGCCTGGGGCTCCCCGAACCGGAAACCCTGCAGGTCATCTCCGATGACCTGGGAATAAGCCGGGAACGGGTGCGGCAGATAGAGAAAAGCGCCCTGAAAAAGTTGCAGGGCCGATTTATCGACCCCAACGACGAGCTCCGGGGTTAGCATCCAGGGCTGGGATCGACTGGCTTAGCTCTGGGCCAGAACGAACCAGACGCCCGCCGCTACCTGGCACGCCAGGACAACAGCCGTCAGTCCCAGCCGCAACTTCAGATACCAGTCCGGCCAATAGCCCCTCATCCAGCGAGCGTCGACGACATACAGCGCGACATAGGCCAGCGTGTAAACCAGGATCTGGCCGGCAATGGGCAACAGCAGACCAATGCCGGCGGTGATGAAGAACACTTGGCTCAACAACATGGTTACCAGGGGGGAAATCGGGTAGCAGCGATTCTCAAGCTGCATGGCCAGTGGCCAGTAGATGCCCGCCATAAAGGCCAGAATGCCCGCGCTGTACAGGTAGAAATAGCGGGAGATGGCCAGGCTCTGTTCAGGCAACGTAAAGAGCCCAAGAATGGCGGCAAGGAACGGCAGGAGGCCGCCAATGCCGACGACGATCGCCAGCCTGGCGACGGCAATCACGAGCTTTTCCCCTGAACCCGAATCCTCATTGGTTCGATAGCGGCGGGCTCCATACCCACCCTCTCAATGGCCGGGTAGGTCGACTGCCTGAGTTCTTGCAGGGTTATTCTCACCGTATGACTCTCACCGTAAAACGCGGGGATGATGTGCTACCCACGGACTTACGAGCAACGGATCGTTTGGGATCATTCCAGTCGTGTAACGCCGCGGAAATAATAGTCAGACATTGTCCGCGAGCTCACGGCAGGTGGCGTGCTGGGGGCATTGAACGAGATGGTCATTGACCATGCCCGTGGCCTGCATGAAGGCATATACAATGGTGGGCCCCACAAAGTTGAAGCCGCGTTTTTTCAGTGCCTTGGACATGGCTTCAGCCTCGGGTGTGTAAACCGGTACGTCAGCAAAGCGCTGCCAGTGATTCTGGATAGGCTCTCCACCGACAAACGACCACAGGAAGTCACTGAACGAGTGGCCCTGATCCTGCAGCTCCAGGTAGCCCCTGGCGTTGCGAATGATGGACTCGACTTTCAGGCGGTTACGGACGATGCCGGTGTCCTGCAGCAAGGCGTCGACTTTGGCCTCGTCATAACGGACGATTTTTTCAGGGTCGAAATGGTCGTAGGCGGCACGGTAGTTGTCCTGTTTCTTGAGTATGGTGATCCAGCTCAGGCCCGCCTGCTGGCCGTCGAGGCACAGTTTCTCAAACAGCGCCAGGTCGTCGTATTCGGGGCGGCCCCATACGGTGTCGTGGTAGTGAACGTAGATCGGGTCATCGCCACACCAGGGACAGCGTTGTTGATTGTCCATAGTCCTGCCTTCTCGCCTGAGGTTGGTGGAGCCGCGCGGATTACGGCTGTAGACGGTCGATGTGCCAGCCATCGCCCTGCCTGACGTATTCAAAGCGGTCATGCAGGCGACTCGGCCGCCCCTGCCAGAACTCGATTCGTTCCGGCACCACGCGGTAACCGCCCCAAAAATCGGGTAGCGGGATCGCGCCGTCCTTGAACCGGCGTTTCATCTCGGCCACTTTCTGTTCCAGCAAACCGCGGGAGTTGATCGCCCTGCTCTGTTCGGATACCCAGGCACCAATCTGGCTGCCCCGGGGACGTGAGGTGAAGTACCTCAGGGATTCGGATTTGCTGACCTTTTCCACATGGCCCTGAATCCGCACCTGGCGGTTCAGCCCGATCCAGGGGAACAGCAGGGCGGCTTTTGGATTTTCTGCCATCTCGTGGGCCTTGCGGCTGCCGTAGTTGGTATAGAATACGAAGCCGGCGTCGTCGAAGTATTTCAACAGGACGGTTCGTATGTCAGGCATACCGTCTCCGCCTGAGGTGGCCAGTGACATGGCATTGGGCTCAAGAATGCCGGCCTCACGGGCATCCGCGAACCAGTTCTGGAATTGTCTGACGGGGTTGTCATCAAGGGCGTCGCGCTCGAGGCCTTCGCTTTCGAAGTCGCGGCGCATATCGCTAATATCCATTCGGGTTTCCTGAATGAGGGATTTCGTCGCTTGATACGGTGAAAACAGAATATCGGGTTCGTCGCTCCATGTCAGTCCATCGCGCTGTCCGGCTGACAAACCGGTGACTGGCGGGCTATCCTTGGTGGACAGATTGGCGACAGACTGCGCCTGTCAGCATTGAAAAACAAGGAGAGCCCGGTGGCTGCGAACCGCAAACGACGATTGTCTGCCAGAAATATCTCGATAGTGGTACTGGTGCTGGTGGTGATCTATGCCCTCGCCGGGTTTGCGCTACTGCCATGGTGGCTGGAGCGAACGCTGCCGGAGCGGCTGGACCAACACATGGGGTGGCAGGCCGAGATTGAAGAGATCCAGGTGAACCCCTTCGCCATGAGCGTCGAAGCCGTTGGCCTGGAGGCCAGGGACGCTGAAGGCGAACCGGTGGTTGCCTTTGACAGCCTTTACGCCAACCTCGGCGTCTGGCGATTGCTAACCGGAATCGTAGCGCTGCAGGAGATTGAGCTGGAAGCCCCCTACGTTCGCGTGGATTTGCTGGAGGACTATAGTGTCAACTTCGCCCGGGACTGGCAGGCCAACAATCCTGGTGGCGAAGAACCGGCGCCCGAGGAAGCAGATTCAGGAGAGCCGCCCAGAGTCTATTTTGACCGGATCAGGGTCTCGGGTGGCGAGCTGCTGTTCCGGGATTTCAGCCAGCAAGGCCATGAGGAATTCCGGGTTACGCCCCTGGATCTGGCATTGAACGACCTGGCCACCTGGCCCCGTGAGGACGCCGACAGCAACTATTACCTGCTGGCAGCGGTCGGGTGCCAGACCATTGAGTGGGAAGGCAACCTGAGTATCGCCCCTCTCTATTCAAAAGGGTTTCTCAAACTTGGCGAGGTGTCCCACGAAACCCTGCAGCATTTCCTCAAGCCCTATCTTCCCTACCAGCTTCGTAGCGGCAGTGTGACCCTCAGTTCGCAGTACGAACTGCGTTCTTCCGGTGAGCTGTATCTAACCACCTCGGAGGGCCAGCTCACCATTAACGATGTCGATCTCGGCCTTGAGACTGGAAACGACGATGAGCTACTGAGCGCGGACCGCCTGAGCGTGGGTGGTATCCGTTTCGGGCTTAACGAACGGGAACTGTCGACGGGTACCGTAAATATCGATGGCGTCAGCCTGTCCCTGCATCGCGACACGGATGGCCAGCTCAATCTGCTGGCACCGTTTCAGGATGGTACGGACGAAACAGGCAGTGACGATGGTGGAGCAGGTGTGCCATTTCGCTGGTCTGTGTCCGGCGTGGAACTGGCCAACAGCAACGTGAACTGGCGGGACGAGCAGCCGCAACTGCCCGCCGAACTGGCCCTTGAGGACCTGTCGATCAGTATCGATGAGATCTCCCATCGCCTGGAGGAACCGGTCAATTACAACGCCAGTGGTGCACTGAACGGTGGTGGGAGACTTTCGATCAATGGTCAGGCCACATTGGCGCCTTTCACGCTGGAGGCCGGGCTGTCTGGCAGTAAGGTTGCTCTTTCGCAGTTTGGGGCCTATATCAACCAGGCGGCGAACCTGGAGGTCAGGAATGGCCTTTTGTCCGTCGATGGCAACCTGGATCTGGACCAACAGCAAGACCCGATGACGGGTACGTTTAGTGGGACTGGCGAGGTGGCCTCCCTGGATCTGCGTCTTGGCGACAGTGACCAGCCCCTGATCCGTTGGCAGAGCGTACGCCTGGAACCACTGGAATACAACGTCGCGCCAGCGCGGCTGCAAATTGGCACCATTACCCTGGCGGGTCCCGTGGTGAACGTGGTTCGTGAAAGCAATGGCGTTCACAATGTTGAGCGGATTGTCAGATCTTCGCCATCGGATCAACCCTCGCCAGATGAGGAAACAACCAGTAGTGACGACGAACCCGGCTTCATCTTCCGTATCGGCCAACTGATGCTGGAAGAAGGCGCCATCTCCTACACCGATCGGACCCTGGACCCGACGTTCGCAACCCGATTCGACCAGCTGCGCGGCTCGGTAGCCGGGCTTAGCAACGTGGCGCCGCAACAGGGCAAGGTCTCGATCCAGGGGCGGGTTGGCGATGTGGCAACCATGGCGCTGGATGGTTCCGTGGGCACACTGGGAACCGATAATGTGAGCGATCTGAAGCTGACTATGGAGAACGTTTCATTGCCCATGCTGTCGCCGTATTTTGGCCGTTACCTGGGATACAGCGTGGACAGCGGCAAGCTCAAGCTGGATCTGGATTATGAGTTTTCCGGCAGCCGTCTGGATGCCGCCAACAGCGTTATCCTGGATCGACTGGAGCTTGGAGGCCCTGTTCCGAGTGACGAGGCCGTCAGTGCACCGGTCAAGCTTGGCCTGGCGTTACTGCGTGATCGGCAGGGTGTCATCGATATCGACCTGCCCATCAGCGGAGATCTGGAAAGTCCGGACTTCAATATTGGTCAGGTTGTCATGAGGACATTCGTAAACCTCGTTGCCAAAGCCGCCACGTCGCCATTCAGCATGCTGGGTTCGATTGCGGATTTTGCGGGCCTGTCGGGAGAAGAGCTGGGCAGTGTGCGTTTTGAAGCGGGGCGCACGGAGCTTGCCGATAAGGAAGACGTCAAACTGGAGGCACTGGGCAAGGCTTTGAATGAACGTCCTGATCTTGCGCTCAATGTTCGTGGAGCGGTAGCACCGGAGGCGGACGGAGACGCGTTGCGGCGGCAGAAACTGTTCGAGCAATTGGGCATAGCAGATGAGACTTCCGCGTCAGCGCGTATCGCTCGGCTTGAGCAGGCGTACTCGGACTCGGATTATGTTGCTTCAACGGACGCTTTCCGAAACGACGTTGCCGGCGGGAGCGCAGAACCGGGCGAACGGGAGTGGGAGCAGGCGCTGGTGAAACGGCTGATAGCGGATATGGAGCTGCCGCCCGAGGCCTTGGGCAACCTGGCAACATCCCGGGGGGTATGGCTCCGGGAGCAAATGTTGCAGGAGTATGGAGCGTCGGAGAACCAGGTATACCTGCTTGACCCCGTTCGCGATGCCACGGCCGATGAGGCCGGCACCGTGACCATCAGCTTTGAGCTGGATGTGCGGTGACAGCGGTTGGGATCAGGGAGTTGCCGAGTCAGGGATGCCCGGCGGTAACTGGAGGCCGCGTCGACCGACAAGTTGCTGGTAGCGCCCGTCTTTGAACAGCGGGGACAGCAACTGTTCCAGATTGTCCGTGTCGATGGGGCCGTTTTTCCGTGCCATGATATGTAGTAGGTAGGTTTGATCGGGGCTATCGGACACTAGGAACCTGCCCCTGTCCTCGGGATGGTTGTTCATGTGGCTCTGAAGATAGGAGCGACTGACCACGGCCACTTCGGCCAGTGACGGTCGGTCCGCCTTGATCAGTTCAAGATTGCGGCTGTGGCTGTGGGAGAACTCGATACTGAACCGCTTCTCAAGCTCGGCGTTATCCGTGGACAGGCCGGCGAAGCCATAGTGATAGCCCGAGATGGCAACGATGTGTCGCTCGGTGATGTTGTCAAAGAAGCTTTGGTCACGACCGGGTTTGCTGAGCGCGACATAGATATCGTCGTCCATCAGGATCGGTCGGGAGGTGCTAACAGGCAGATTTTCCCAACCCCAGCTCGGGTTTTCAAAGAAAATAACGTCGTACAATCCCGCGTGGAAATCCAGGTGCCGGCGCTTGGGGGAGGTGTAGACAACTCGGAACGTGACGTTGTTGTTTGTTGAGTCCAGCTCTCCTAGCAGATCACCGAGTAGGCCCTCGGCCTGGTTTTCGCTGTTCACACTGGCAATAGGAGGGTAGTCATAGACGCCGACAGCAATTTCGGTCTGTGCGGAAACCGTGGATTTAAAAACGATCGTTAGCGTAAGGCCGAGTATTAAAAGAGCGGCTTTCGGCATATGTCTGCGATTAAATCGGTGTCGGAGTTTCAAGGTGGCGTGCTTCCCAGCATCAAGGTTTGAACGTCCATTCACATTACCACTATTTAATCTTAGCCAAAAGAGGCCAACTATTAAACTCATGCAAAATGTGAAGCGCCCAATATGAAACGCCCTCTCAGCCATTTCTTTGCCTACGTGTCTCGCCTGCGGTGGATCAAGCGATGGGGGTTGATGCGCAACGCGATCGAGGAAAATGTTGCCACGCATTCCTGGGAGGTGGCTACCCTGGCCCATGCGCTTGCGATTATCCGTAACCGCCATTTTGGCGGGCAGGTCAACGCTGACCGGATCGCTGCCGCAGCGCTCTACCACGATGCCACAGAGGTTATTACAGGCGATATGCCGACACCGGTCAAATACCATTCCCGGGTTATGCGGGAAGCGTTTGGAGACATCGAACACAAGGCTGAGGCCGAATTGCTGGCGCTACTACCGGCGGATCTGCGGGAGGATTTTGCGCCCTATGTTCGTGAATCCGGATGGGGTCATGAGGAGAAAGAATTGATCAAAGCGGCCGACCGACTCTCGGCATTGTTGAAATGCCAGGCTGAGATGCAGGCGGGCAACAAGGAGTTTGAGCCAGCTGCGGGTCACATCCTGAAAAAGCTGGAGGATGACGCCCTGCCGGAGGTGATGTATTTCCTGGAAGTGTTTGCGCCGGGTTATCAGCGACCCCTCGACAACCTCCTGGAATAGGGGCTGCCGAAGCCGCTGAGTGTCCGCATGTTCTAGCTGTTGCCGGCCGCCACCATACCACCGCGCAGGCCATCCTGTTTCACACTCTGGCGCACGATGTCTTCGGGGCTGCCCGCCAGTTCCCGGAACATGCCCATGGAGCCCAGCAGGGCGGATGACTCGTAAGGTACGAAGACCCGTTCCCCTTCCTTGGCCATGTTCGGCAGTACCTTGATGTAGCTTTGTCCCAGCAGATAGCCGATAACGGTCTGCTTGTTCTCTTCGGTGTCACCCATGGCACTCAAAACCAGGCGGATGGACTCCTGCTCACCCTGGGCTCGCAGGATGGCAGATTCCTTGTCGCCCTCAGCGTTGAGGATGGCGGATTCCCGCTGGCCCTGGGCCATGGCAATGGCGGCAGACTTCTCACCTTCGGCCTCGGTCACCGTGGCGCGACGCTTACGTTCGGCGGCCATCTGCAGGCGCATGGCCTCTTCCACCTCCTCCGGCATGCTGATGTCCTGAACTTCAACGCGAGTCAGCTTCACACCCCACTTTGACGCCGCTTCTTCCATTTCGGCCTGGATGGCGTTGTTCACTTCACTACGGGATTCAAACAGCTTGTCCAGCTCCATCTTGCCCACCACGGAGCGCAGGGTGGTTTTAGCCAGAACCTCGACCGCCTGGCTCATGTTGGCCACTTCGTAAACCGCACGGCGTGGGTCGATAATCTGGTAGTAAAGCGCGCCGTTGATGTTCACGGTGACGTTGTCGGTGGTTACCACCGGCTGACCGGGGAAGTCCATGACGGTTTCGCGGCGGTCAATGCGGGTTTCGAAACTGCTGCTTGGATGATATTCGTCGCCGATGCGCACGTAGCGGGTCATGGTGATAGCGCGCGGGCGCTCGATGAAGGGGATGATGATGTTAACACCACTCTCCAGTATGCGATTGAATGACCCTAGCCGCTCGATCACCATCACTTCGGACTGGCGCACAATCACCAGGCCCTTGGCGATGATGAAAATACCAATGACGACGAAAATAAGGCTGATCACCAACCCCGGGGAAACCACGTTTTCCATGTTTACTGCTCCTTTTTAGTGATCGTGTGAACAACGGCAGTGGTGCCGTCAAAACGTTCGAAAGTAACCTCGGTGCCTGCGGGCAGTTCGGTCATGCCGGTATCGCTGGTGCGGAGGCGATAGAAGTCGCCGTTGACCTTGATGCCACTGGCACCGTCAAAATCGCGCTTCAGCGTGCGATACTGCTTGCCCTGCTCGACGCCGGTGCCGGTCGTCCCGTAAGCGACACCCTTGGGGGAAAACCTCGGTTTGATCCAGCGAATGGCAATGGGCACCAGAATGCCCGAAAACACGCCCATACCGACCAGTTGCCATTCGAAAGGGGCGCCGAGAGCGCTCAACAGCGCCGTTAAAGCAGCTGCGATACCCAGTGCCAGTAGCACCAGCACACCGGACGTCAGTTCTGCGAGACTCAATACGAGGGCGAGTATCAGCCAGACATGCGTGAGACTCCATTCCATACAGCAACATCCACTAGTGACAGGAAAAAGGGTTGGCCAGGAGATTGTAACCAAACCCGGCCAACGTCGTCCCGGATTGTGCACATTCATGGGGACGGAGTCACGATATTCGTGGTGTTGCTGAACCCTGGGCATCGGGTGGCCCGAATGCCCCGGTCATAGGCGCGCTTTCGCCATATCCAGCGGCCCGACACCTGTTAGAGTAAGCAACACATCGCACAACGAGAGGTCATCGACCATGAAAGATCTGAACAACAGGGTAGCCGTGGTTACCGGCGCAGGTTCCGGCATAGGCCGAGCGCTGGCCGTGGCACTGGCGGAAAAGGGCTGTCGCCTGGCGCTTTCCGATGTCAACGAGACAGGCCTTGCGGAAACCGCAGCTGGTTGCAGCGGGGCGGAAGTTCGCACCTATACCCTGGATGTGTCAGACCGGGATGCCATCTACGCTCATGCTGAGCAGGTCACCAAGGATTTCGGCCAGGTGAACCTGGTGATAAACAACGCTGGAGTTGCACTGTCTGCGTCCGTGCGGGAGATGACGGACGATGACTTCAAGTGGGTCATGGACATCGATTTTTGGGGCGTGGCCCATGGCACCCGGGCCTTCCTGCCGCACCTGATAGCCTCAGGTGACGGGCACGTGGTGAACATTTCCAGTGTGTTCGGGCTGATTGGTGTGCCCAAACAGAGTGCCTACAATGCTGCCAAATTTGCGGTTCGGGGCTTTACCGAGTCACTGCGCCAGGAAATGAAGCTGGAAAAGCAGCCGGTCGCGGTGAGTTGCGTTCATCCCGGTGGCATCCGCACCAACATTGCGAATGCGGCGCGTATGGGTAAATCGGAGAACGCCGAGGCCCAGCGCAAGGGCTTCGACAAGCTCGCCATGACCACTCCGGAAAAGGCGGCGAATATCATCGTCCGTGGCATTCTGAAGGATGAATCCCGAATTCTGGTCGGGCCCGATGCCTGGGGCATCGATGCCCTGAACCGGGTTCTGGGGTCCGCCTACCAGCCTCTGGTTGAGCGTTTTTCGCGGAAAAATCTTTACGTCTGAACCCTTTTTCATGCTTGCCGTATTTCGGTGGTTTCGCGGCAGTTGGCCGGGATGATTGAAGCCCAGTGACTGCCACTGTATATTTTGCATACAGCCACCGATATTCCAATCTCGCTGTATTTCAGGGAAAGAGGCAGCATGAACACTCCCCAGCACCCGGACCTTGGTGCGTCGCTTGAACAAAGCCGCTCAGGCCTCCGGGACACCCACCGTCGTTCGCTGATGCGAGCGCTGTTTCTCGTGACCGGTTCTGCACTGGTGGTTTTTGGCTGCCTGCAGATTCTGAACGGCTATATCTGGCTCGCGACGGGGGAGCTCATTGCGAGCCTTATCCTGTTCTTTGGGGTTACCCGAATCAATCGCACACCTCGTCTCCAGGTCTGGATCTACAGTTATCTGATGACGGGGTTTTCCTTCGCCTTGATGATCATGCTGGTACCCGAAGCCTCGGTGTCTGCCTTCGTGTGGGTGCTGATGATACCGGTTCTGGCGTATTTGCTGCTGGGAAAGAAAGAAGGTTTCCTGCTCAGCGCGCCGTTTGTGGTGGCGGGCTGTGTCACCTACTACTTCCACCTGGAGTTTGTCGCTGATGCCGGCGGCGTGATCGACCTCCTAAACATGGTGCTCTGCGCCATCCTGATGCTGAGCTTTATCCATTTTTACGAAACCCGCCGCGAGGAAGCCGAACAGAAGTTGTTCACCCTTGCACAGACCGATGCGCTCACAGGACTGGCCAACCGTGCGAACTTCCAGAGCACCCTGGACCGCACCCTCGCGGAGTGTGCTCGCAGTGGTTCGGGATTTGCCCTGGTGATTATGGACATCGACCACTTCAAGGTAGTGAATGACACCATGGGCCATGACGCCGGGGACCATGTTCTGCAAAACATTGGCAAGCAGCTCACCGAACGTCTGCGGACCACCGACGCAGTGGGACGATTGGGCGGAGAGGAATTCGGGTTGATTCTGAGGGATGTGAAACTCGAGGATTCGTTCCAGTTAATGGACGAGTTGCGCCAGCGTATTGCCGACAGCGAACTTCCTTATGGTGATGCCCTGATCCGGGTGACCGCATCGTTCGGAATTGCGCATTATCCCGATCATGCCATCGAAGCCGAGTCCTTGTTCCGGATTGCCGACCGCTGCCTGTTCAGCAGCAAGCGGGCCGGGCGCAATCGGGTCGCCAGGGCGGGCCTTTCGCCGGTCAAAGGCCCGCTTGCGACAGCAAGGACTTAGTGATCATCCAGGGTTACTGACATACAGGGTTACTGAATAGTCCCGCGATTTCCCTTCTGATACTGCGGGGCAATGTACTCGTTGATCTGCTCCTTGAAGCGAGCAATCAGTTCGCTGTTGTCGTGGTCCCAGGGGTGGAATCCCGGTTTGAAGTATTCCAGCCAGGTGGGAATCAGGCTGGAGAAGGTTCCGTTTTTGCCCCACATCCGCCATAAGCCGCGGGCAGAGCCTTTCAGTGAGAAGTTCTTCGGATCATTCAGCATCATCCGGGTGGTGAAGTAACTGGCCATCATGCCCAACGCGGCTGTACTGAACGCCAGGTAAAACGTGCGCTCGGCATAGGTGCCTCCCACCTGGTTGAACACGTCGTAGGCTACCGCTTTGTGCTCGGTTTCCTCAATGGCGTGCCACACCCACAGCGGGCGCATGGTTTCGTGCATGTCTTCGCGAACGTCGCTGCGCTCCAGAAGCATGTCCGCCATCATCGCGGTCATATGTTCCAGGGCGCAGGTGATGGCCAGTTGGTGCCGCTTGGGAAGCTTCTTGGCGATGCCCAACACCACTTCCAGGTGTTCTTCCAGTTCCTCCACCGGCATGCCCTGATCCCGCACGTGCTGGTTCATGGACTCATGTTCCAGCGAGTGCATGGCTTCCTGGCCGATAAAGCCCCTGACTTCTTTTTTCAGCTTGGGGTCGTTGATCTGATCCTGATAGTAGCGGACCGAATCCACGAAAAACTGCTCGCCCTGCGGGAACAGCACAGACAGGGCGTTCATGGTGTGGCTCAGGATGTAGCTGTTGTCCAGCCAGTAGTGGGGAACCTTCTCTCCGAACTCAAACCCCATGCGCTGTGGCTTGATGGCAACGTTGTCCGGGGTGCGTGCAACCGGCTTTGACTCAGTGGTTTTCGTTCTCAGCATGTCGTTACTCCTGCGCTTGGGCGCTATGGCTGATGTGATGGGACCAGTGTGTGTGAGTCAAGGCGGGCTTTGAATGCGAAAAGGGGACGGCCATCGTGGAGGACGGGCCAGGGGCGGCCTCAATTGACTGTGCTGACGTGGTTGCCGGTGCCTCCAGTCACAGTGTGGCTGTGCCGGGCTTCTGATAGCATCGGTGGCAGTGAGTCTTCCCACAACAAATCTCACACAACGAGAAGGAACCTGCATGGCGAACCCGGGCCCGGAAAAAGAACGGCAGATGCTGGGGCTGTTCCTGGTTCCCGGTGTGTACCTCCGGGTGCTGGCGGATGTGGTGCGGCAGTTGGGCCACAACGACCGTGTTCTGTACGAAGGCATGGCGTTCACGCCCCAGGACCTGAAATCCAATGACAGCCGGGTGTTTGTCACCGATGCCGTTGTGATGGTGGAACGGGCGCTGACCCTGGCGGGAAAAGACGGCCTGAGCTTTACGTTGGCGCGGGAGCTGCGGGTTACCATCCACGGCACCCTCGGGTTCGCGGCTCTGACCAGCCCCACCCTGGCTGGAGCCCTGGACTCGGTGCGGCGCTACCTGCAACTGCGGGTGCCCTTTCTCACCATGGCCGTGACCGATGCCGGTAACCATGTATTGGTGCGGTTGCGCACGGAATTCGACGTGCCTACCCAGTACCGCTTCCTGGCAGAAACCGTCAGTGCCACCCTGATGATGCTGGCGGAACAGCTGATCGACCGTGATGACGCGGAGAAACGTGGATTCGCGCTGGAAACCGGCAAGCTCCCGGGTGTGAAGGTACAACTGACATCCCCGGAACCCTCCTACTACAGCAGGTTCGCCCCTCAATTACCGGTGCCCTTCGAATACGGCCAACCGGAGGAAACCATGGTGTTTCCCAAGGGGCTACTGGATACCCGAATGCGACTGGCGGATGCCGAGGCCTCGCGGATGGCACGGGACCAGTGTGAGTTCGAACTGCAGAAAGCCCTGAAAGACCAGGGCGATATTTCCTACGCCATTCGCAACATGCTCCACGTGATGCCCGGGCCATTGCCGTCCCTGGAGACCATGGCCGAACGCTTCTGCGTATCGTCCCGCACGTTGAAGCGGCGGCTGGCGGAAAAGGACACCACCTACCGCGAAATCGTGGAAGCTGTCCTGAAAGACCGTGCCATCCAACTCCTGCGGTACACCAACCAGTCAGTCAGCGAGATCGCCTATGAGCTGGGCTACGCGGACCTGTCCAACTTCAGCCGGGCTTTCCGCAAGTGGACTGGCAAGTCGGCCAGCGAATTCCGCGAAGGCGGCCCGGACCCGGCACCCGAGGTTGGTCCCTGACTACGACCCCCTGCTAATGCGACAGATTAAAAATGCTGTGCTAGCTTGAAAGTTCGCTACAGAAAAACAGCAGTCCATGGCCACTCGGCTGTCTGACTGGCTCACTAACGCATTGAGTGGGGTCTGTGGATGCCACCGTTCGTCAACGGATACATCCGTTTCGTGGATGCCGTGAATTACCGTGTGGGTAGAGCGGTGATGTACGGCATCTTTGTCATGGTCGCTATTCTGCTTTGGTCATCCATTTCCAAAGCGTTTTTCCTTCCCTCTTTATGGACACTCGAAGCCGCTCAGTTTGCCATGGTGGCGTATTACATCCTGGGCGGTCCCTATTCCATCCAGTTGGACGCCAATGTGCGCATGGACCTGTTTTACGGCGGTTGGTCCGTCCGTAAAAAAGCCTGGTTCGATGTCTTCACCATTTTCTTCCTGATTTTCTTTCTGGGCGTGCTCCTGTACGGCGCCTACGACAGCACGAGCTATGCGATTCAATACGGCGAACGCAGCGCATCCGCGTGGCGACCCTACATGTGGCCGATCAAGGTGGTGATGTGCATCGGCTTCTCACTCATGCTGTTGCAGGCGGTATCGGAGCTTTTCAAAGACATCGCACGCATTCGGGGAGAAGACATCTGATGTCTTACGATCTCATCGCCATTTTCATGTTTGCCTCAATGATGCTGATGCTGATGACCGGCCAGCGCGTGTTTGGCGCCATTGGTGCCGTTGCTGCGGCCTCAGCGCTGGCGCTGTGGGGAACCGGTGGTTCCGATATCCCTTTCTCATCCGCCATGAAGCTGATGAACTGGTATCCGCTGCTGACGCTGCCGATGTTTATCTTCATGGGCTACGTGCTCTCGGAATCGAAAATCGCCGACGATCTCTACCGAATGTTTCATGTCTGGATGGGGCCGATTCATGGCGGGCTTGCCATTGGCACCATTGGCCTGATGGTGCTGGTGTCGGCCATGAACGGCCTATCGGTTGCGGGTATGGCCATCGGTGCCACCATTGCACTGCCCGAATTGCTCCGGCGGGGTTATGACAAGCGCATGGTGACGGGTGTGGTTCAGGCCGGCTCGTCCCTGGGCATTCTGGTACCACCCTCGGTGGTGTTGGTGCTGTACGCCATGATTGCCCGCCAGCCGGTGGGACAGCTATGGCTTGCGGGCGTTGTGCCGGGGCTGATCATGGCGGTGATGTTTATCGTCTACATTGCGGTGCGGTGTCGTCTTCAGCCTGAACTTGGGCCTGTGCTGCCAAAAGAGGAGCGCCAGGTCAGCCTGAGCGAGAAATTGCGTCTGTTGCGTGCCGGGGTTCTGCCGGTGGTTATTTTCGCCTCTATGATGGTGCCGTTCGTCAAAGGCTGGACCAGCCTGGTGGAAAGTTCGGCCATCGGTGCCATGGCGGCATTCATCGCAGCGATCCTCAAACGCCGGATGACCCGGGCCGTGTTTGAAGCGTCCGTACGCCAGACGCTGGCCATTTCCTGCATGTTCATGTGGATCATCCTCGCCGCCCTGGGTTTCGGTGCCGTGTTTGATGGGCTGGGCGCGGTAAAGGCCATCGACAGCCTGTTTACCGAGCAGTTGGGGCTTAATCCCTGGATGATCCTGATCATGATGCAGTTGTCGTTTCTGTTGATGGGTACCTTCCTGGACGATACCGCAATGCTGGTGATTGTGGCGCCTTTGTACGTGCCGTTGGTGGCAGCTCTTGGTTTTGATCTGATCTGGTATGGGGTGCTCTACACGATTACCACCCAGATTGCCTACATGACGCCCCCTTTCGGTTACAACCTGTTCCTGATGCGGGCCATGGCGCCGCCTGAAATTTCCCTGCGCGATATCTACAGTTCAATTCTCCCGTTTGTCTGCGTGATGCTGGTGGCTCTGTCGCTGATCATGACATTTCCACAGATTGCGCTCTGGCTGCCGGAGTACGTTTACAACCGATGAACCGTCAACGTTTTGGATGAACACGAATGTCGAGTAACACCCCGGAAGCCGGGTTGGCTTCCATAACAAGCGTCAGTCAAGGAGGTCGCCATGACCACAAGACGTAACTTTCTCGCATCAGCATCCGTAGCAGCACTGGCCGGGGCCGCCGCCCTTACGCCGCCAAGACTTTACGCGCAGGAGCCGAAAATACGATGGCGACTGCAAACCTACGCCGGGCCGGCCCTGGCAGAGCATGTGGTCAAGCCAGCGATCGACAGTTTCAACCGTATTGCCGGCAAAGAGATGCAGATCGAGCTCTATTTTGCCGATCAGCTTGTGCCCACGGGGGAACTGTTCCGCGCCATGCAGAAAGGCACCATTGACGCGGTTCAGTCCGATGACGATTCCATGGCCTCACCCACCGAGGTTACTGTTTTCGGTGGCTACTTCCCGTTCGCCAGCCGCTATTCGCTGGACGTACCCGTGCTGTTCAATCAGTACGGCCTGAATGAAATCTGGGATGAAGAGTATTCCAAGGTGGGCGTGAAACACCTGTCCGCCGGTGCCTGGGACCCCTGCCACTTTGCCACCAAAGAGCCGATCCATAGCCTTGAGGATCTCAAGGGCAAGCGTGTGTTCACCTTCCCCACTGCCGGCCGCTTTATGAGCCAGTTCGGCGTGGTACCGGTTCAACTGCCCTGGGAAGACATCGAAGTCGCGGTGCAGACGGGTGAGCTGGACGGCATTGCCTGGTCCGGCATTACCGAGGACTACACGGTGGGCTGGGCGGATGTGACCAACTACTTCCTGACCAACAACATCTCCGGTGCCTGGGCGGGATCCTTCTTCGCCAACATGGACCGCTACAACGAGCTTCCGGATCATCTCAAGGAACTGCTCAAACTGACCATGGACAGCTCCCACTACTACCGCCAGTGGTGGTATTGGGGAGGTGAGGCCAAACTGCGTACAGACGGCACGAAGATGAAGCTGACCACCATTCCGGACAAGGAGTGGGCAGAAGTCGAAAAGGCCGCGCGTGTGTTCTGGGACGAGGTTGCCCAGGAATCCGAAACCAAGGCCCGGGTCGTCAAGATCCTCAAGGAATACAACGAAAAAATGGAGAAGGCGGGGCGGCCCTATCGATACACCTGATGGGATCGCAGAGAAACACTGCGTTCAGTGGCGATCACTAGCGGATTCACTCGCCACTGAGCGCGGCGCCTTTTAGCCTAACTGATATTGCGGAGCGGTGAGATGGCAGCTCAACTGTCTTTTAAAGAACTGAAAACGTGTGTCGAGGACGGCACCATCGATACGGTCGTGGCGGCGATTCCGGACATGCAGGGGCGTCTCATGGGCAAGCGCTTCCAGGCCCAGTACTTTATCGACACCGCCTGGGAAGAGAGCCACTGTTGCAAGTACCTGGTGGCGACCGACCTGGAAATGACAACGGTGGAGAACTACGCCTCGACCAGTTGGGCGGCCGGTTATGGCGACTATGTGATGAAGCCGGATCTGACCACCCTGCGCCGCCTGCCATGGCTCGAGGGTACCGCCTTTATTCTGTGTGATCTGATTGATCACGCCACCCATGAGCCGGTACCGCACTCGCCCCGGGCGGTGCTGAAAAAACAGCTGGAACGGTTGTCAGCCATGGGACTGCAGATGACCACGGCCACCGAACTGGAGTTTTTCATTTTCCGGGAGACCTTTGAGGAGATGCAGAAGCGTCAGTATCACCATATGACGCCCATCAGCCCCTATAACGAGGACTACCACATCTTCCAGACCACCCGTGAGGAAGACGTGATGCGGCCCATCCGCAATGGGCTCTACCAGGCGGGGATCACGGTCGAGAGCAGCAAGGGTGAGGCCGACGCCGGGCAGGCCGAGCTCAACATCCACTACTCCGACCCGCTCACCATGGCCGACACTCACGTTCTGGTGAAAAATGCGGTCAAGGAAATCGCCTGGCAGCACGGGCGCAGTGTGAGCTTCATGGCCAAGTGGAATCACAACGCCGCCGGGTCGTCCAGCCATATCCATCAGGCCCTCTCGGACAGTACCGGAAAATCAGTGTTCTATGACCCCAATGGTGCCCATGGTATGTCCAAAACCATGGAGCATGCGCTGGCGGGGCTACTGGAATACGCCAACGACACCACCTTCTTCCTCGCGCCTTACGTTAACTCGTACAAACGATTTGCCGCCGGCACCTTTGCCCCGACCAGCACTGTCTGGTCCATCGACAACCGTACGGCCGGTTACCGCGTTGTCGCACCGAACACGGACGCCGTGCGTGTGGAGTGTCGCATCGGCGGGTCGGACCTCAATCCGTATCTGGCGCTGGCATCGCAGATTGCCGCCACCATCGCCGGTATCGAAGGCAAGCTCGAACTGGAGCCGGAGTTCTCCGGCAATGCCTATGGCGCCGAGTCTGCGCGCAGTATCCCAGCCACATTGAGGGCAGCCACGGAATCGTTACGCGGCTCGACCATGCTGCGGGAGGCCATGGGTAACGACGTTATTGATCACTACGTGCGCTGCGCGGAGTGGGAGCAGGAAGATTTTGATCGTGTGGTTACCGATTACGAAGTCAAACGTGGATTTGAGCAGGCGTAGGACACAGCTATGAGCACACCCATTCAATGCATATCGCCCATCGATGGTTCCGTGTACGTGGAGCGCACAACGCTTTCTCTGGAAGCCGCGCGGGAGGCCGTCGCCAGGGCAAAAAACGCGCAGCCGGACTGGGCCGCCCTGCCATTGTCAGAGCGGGTTCAGCGGGTTCGCGACGGCATCGCCCGGCTGGGTGACATGAACGACGACATCGTGGAAAAACTGGCTTGGCAGATGGGGCGGCCCGTGCGCTACGGCGGCGAGTTCGGCGGCGTGGATGAGCGTGCCGGAATGATGGCCGATCTGGCGGAAGAAGGGCTTGCCCCCATCGAGATTGAAAACAGCGCCTCCTTTCATCGCTACATTCGGCGCGAACCTCACGGCGCGGTGTTGGTTGTCGCGCCCTGGAACTATCCCTACATGACGGCGGTGAACACGGTCGTTCCTGCCCTGATTGCCGGTAACGCGGTGTTTCTCAAACACGCGTCACAAACGCCCCTGGTCGGTGAGCACATCGCGGAGGCGTTCCATGCTGCCGGCGTCCCCCGCGAGATTTTCCAGAACGTGTTCCTGTCCCACGAGACCACGTCCGCGCTGATCGCGGAAAAAGCCTTCGGTTTCGTGAACTTTACCGGCTCGGTGAATGGGGGGCAGGCCATCGAACGAGCTGCTGCTGGCACGTTCACCGGCGTAGGGTTGGAGCTTGGCGGTAAGGACCCCGGTTATGTAATGGACGATGCGGATTTGGATGCCGCCGTGGAGACATTGATCGACGGCGCCATGTTCAATGCCGGCCAGTGCTGCTGCGGCATTGAGCGCATTTACGTCGCCGAGAACCTGTTCGATGCGTTTGTTGAGAAAGCCGTTGCCATCGTCAGCAGCTACCGGCTTGGCAATCCGCTGGACAGAGACACAACGCTCGGCCCGATGGCGCATGTCCGCTTTGCCGACCATGTCCGGGAGCAGACGGCAGAGGCCGTTGCCAGTGGTGCCAGGGCACTGATCGGCCCCGAGCTCTTCCCTGATCAGGGCGGCGCCTATCTGATGCCGCAGATCCTTATCGACGTGGACCATTCCATGCGGGTCATGCGGGAGGAGTCCTTTGGCCCGGTGGTTGGCATCATGAAAGTCAAAGATGACGCTGAAGCGGTCGCACTGATGAACGACAGCGAGTTCGGCCTGACCGCGTCCCTGTGGACCAGAGATAGTGAACGCGCCACGCGCGTGGCCGACGAGATTGAAACCGGCACGGTGTTCATGAACCGTTGTGATTACCTGGACCCGGCGCTTTGCTGGACCGGCTGCAAGAACACCGGTCGCGGTGGTGGGCTTTCGGTCATCGGCTACCACAACCTGACGCGCCCGAAATCGTATTACCTGAAAAAACCGGTGAACTGACATCCGGATCAACAGACAACCCGATTCTCTGACGAGGGGCTGATAATGACACTCTCCGCAAACTGGTCCTATCCCACCGATATCCGTTTTGGCGCCGGTCGCATCGCTGAACTTGGCGAATGCTGTGCGGAGGCGGGCATCAGACGGCCACTGCTGGTGACCGACAGGGGGCTGGCAAACCTGCCCATCACCCACCAGACGCTCGATTTAATGGAACAGGCCGGCCTCGGGCGAGCCATGTTTTCGGAGGTGGACCCCAACCCCACGGAAATCAACATGGAAGCGGGCCGAAAGGTCTTCCTCGATGGCAACCACGACGGAGTGATCGCCTTCGGCGGAGGGTCCGGTCTGGACCTGGGTAAGTTGCTGGCCTTCATGGCCGGTCAGACCCGGCCGGTGTGGGACTTTGAGGATATTGGTGACTGGTGGAAACGCGCGGATGCCGATGCGATTGCCCCCATCATCGCCGTACCAACGACCGCAGGCACTGGGTCGGAGGTCGGTCGAGCCAGCGTCATCGTCAACAGTCAGAGCCACGTCAAAAAGATCATTTTTCATCCCCGAATACTGCCATCGATTGTGATCTCCGACCCCGAATTGACGGTTGGTATGCCGCCATTTATCACTGCGGGAACCGGCATGGATGCGTTTATCCACTGTTTTGAAGCCTTCTGCTCCCCCAACTTCCACCCCATGAGCCAGGGTATTGCGCTGGAGGGCATGCGGCTGGTGAAGGAAAATCTGCACCGGGTGTATGCGGATGCCGCCGATATCGAGGCTCGCGGGCAGATGCTGGTCGCCGCCGCCATGGGTGCGGTAGCCTTCCAGAAGGGCCTGGGGGCGACCCACGCCGTCTCCCATTCGGTTGGCGCGATCTATAACACCCACCATGGCATGACCAACGCCGTGGTGCTGCCGTCGGTCATCACCATGAACCGACCAGCGATCGAAAACCGGGTCGACGACATTACCCGCTACCTGGGCATTGCCAATGGCTTTGACGGGTTCACCCAGTTCATCATGACGTTGCGGGAATCCCTTGGCGTGCCGGAGCGTTTGAGGGACATGGGTGTGGGGACGGATCGCATTGAGGAAATGACCAGAATGGCGCTTGAAGACCCAAGTGCCGGTGGCAACCCGGTGAAGATGACAGCGGAAAACACGCGAGCTTTGTTTGAAGCCTGCATCTGATTGATCTATTGTCGGTTTTGGCCAAGTCTCACGCCAAAACCCGAGCCAAAAGGAACGCAAATGGCAGACAATCAGGACACCCACAGCAAACTCATCGGCTACCTGCTCTGGATCTTCGGTTTCCTGGGGTCGCACCGCTTCTACTACGGCAAGCCCATCACCGGCACTATCTGGTTTTTCACCCTGGGGTTGCTGTTCATTGGCTGGATCATCGACCTGTTCCTGATACCGGCCATGGATCGGGAGGCGGATCACCGGTTCCGTGAGGGCGAGGTCAGTTTCAACATCGGTTGGATTCTACTGACCTTCCTTGGCGTATTTGGTATCCACCGGATGTACATGGGCAAGTGGATCACCGGAATCATTTACTTGCTGACGGGCGGTCTGTTCCTGGTGGGTGTGCTTTATGATTTCTGGACACTGAACAGCCAGATCTCGGAGCGGAATCAGGAAGTGAAGTTCGGCTAGGCGTTACAGCCCAGCCGCCTGCTCCAGCTCGGTCAGGCCCTCTTCAAGATAATCCAGCATGCGCTGCAGGCTGGGCAGGGTGCGGCGGCAGCCGATCAACCCGAATTCCACCTGATCGCAGTAGCTGGTCAAGGTCATGTTCAGGGCAATCCGGTCCATGGCGATGGACACCGGATACATGCCCTCAAGCCTCGCGCCGTTCCAGTAGCTGGGCTCCTTCGGCCCTGGTACGTTGGAAATGACCACGTTAAAGGTCTGCCACTTCGGCGCCAGCCCCGTTAGCAGGTTGAAGCTCGCCGGGGCCAGCAGCAGCGCCGTGTAATTCAGGATTTCTTCCGGGGACATGGCCGCGTAGCGCTGTTTGGAGGCTTTCACGTCTTCGTGGATATAGCGCAGCCGCTCAGCCGCGTCGTTCAGGTGGGTGCCCAGGGAGGCGAGGATAATACCCACCTGGTTGCCCCCGGAGCTGTCATCCGTGCGCAGGGAAACCGGTACCATGGCGACCAGCGGTTTTTCCGGCAACGCGTCCTGATTCATCAGGTAGGTTCGCAGTGCCGTGGCACACATGGTCATGACCACGTCGTTAACCGTTGTACCGAAGGCGGTGCATACGGCACGGATGCGTTTCAGATCATAGGACTGGGCCGCAAAACGGCGGGAGCCGGTGATCTTGCCGTTCAGGACGCAGCGCGGCGCGTGGAAGATGGAATCGTAGGCCGGGTCCTTGCGGGCCCGGTTAACGGTGTTCAGCAGCGCCTTGGTGACCGCCGGAACCGTGCCCAGCTGTTTACCCGATTCCCCGAGCAGATGGGCAACGTTGCGCCACATCGACGGGCCTTCATCGCCGTCACCGCTGCGGCTGCGGCGCGGCAGAGACCAGATCGGCGGCATGCCCCGCTGCTCCGGGTCCTGTGACAGCATGCGCTGGAACAGGCGCATGGCAGACACGCCATCCACCAGGGAGTGGTGTACCTTGGTGTAAACGGCGAACTGCCGGTCTTTCAGGCCTTCAATGAGGTGGAACTCCCACATGGGCCGTTCCCGGTCCATCAGGTGGCTGTGTTCAGCGGAGACAAACGACAACAACTCCCGGACCCGGCCTGGCGTGGGCAGAGCCTCAAAGCGGAAATGATGCTCCAGGTCCAGTTGTTCGTCTTCCACCCAGACCGGTTGGCCGAACCGACTGCCCAGGCGCCTGTCGAAGGGAGGTGTGACGATGGTTTCTTCCCGCAACTGGTCCGCAAGTTGGGCCACATAGTCATCCGGTGCATCCTCGGGGAACGAGAACAGCTGCAGGCCGCCAACGTGCATGGGCTGCTGGCGTTTTTCCAGCCACAGGAAAACCTGGTCTACAGGGCTCAGTGCACTCACAGAATGGATCTCGCATTATTGTGGTTGTTGTCAGGTAGTCAGTGTTGCAGCATTTCAGGTCTGGTGGAAGCGCTGGCGTTGGCTGATCGGGCCCGAAACCGCTTCGATAACTGGTCTGTCCGTGGATGGGAAGCGTAGCTCTGAGGCAGGGTCGGGTGATCAAATTTGGCGCCGATGTCGGCGCGTAGGGAATCCGAAGGAACAATTCAGTGAAATTCATGGTCAGGCATTTTTGCGTTGTGGTGGTTCTTTTTTGCTCTGTTTCTGTGCAGGCACAGGATCGGCCAGGGGTTGAACTGGAAGAGGTCGTATCCTCCGACATCATCAGTGAAGTGACTCTGAACGGCACGGTAAATGCCCTGCGCACCTCGGGGCTGTCCACGGCCGTGGCGGGCCTTGTGGACGAGGTTCGGGTGGAAACCGGCGACCGGGTTTCCCGTGGTGACCTGTTGCTGGGCCTGGATAAGGAACAGGCCGGGTATGAGCTGTCCAGCGCCCGGGCAGAGGTGGCTGAGGCGCGTGCACGATTCGAAGAGGCGCAACGCAGGCTGGCTGAAGCCCGTTCCGTGGGAGCGGGGCGGAACATTGCTGCGACCGAAGTCAGTGCCCGGGAGAGCGAAGCAGCGGCCCTCGAAGCGACCCTTGCTCGCCTCCAGGCAGAAGAGCGGCGTCGTCAGGTGTTACTGCAACGACACAGAATAGAGGCACCGTTTGAGGGCGTTGTGTCCAACCGAGCCAGTGACCTGGGCGAATGGGTCACCCCCGGCGATGAACTCCTGACGCTGGTGGACATCACTAATCTGAGGCTGGATTTCCAGGTGCCCCAGAATTATTACCAACGCATCGGCGACGACTCGGAGCTGCTGATAAGCGTTGATGGTGCGGCTGAGGAGCCGGTGCCTGCCACCATATCGTCGCTGGTTCCGGTGAGCGATTCCCGGGCCCGGACGTTTCTGCTGAGAGCCAGCGGCCCGGATTCGCTGGCGGTGCTTCCGGGCATGGCGGTGCAGGCGACGCTTCGGGTTTCCACGGGTGAGCATGGGCTGACCGTGTCCAGAGATGCCATCAATCGTTACCCGGAGGGCCGAGTGACGGTCTGGATTGCCGAGCCCGCGGGGGATGAGCTGTACGAGGTCCGCGAAAAGCGGGTGGATATCGGGGCCAGCTTCCAGAATCGGGTGGAAATCCTCAACGGCTTGAAAGGCGATGAGCAAGTCGTGGTGCGGGGTAACGAATCCCTTGAGGAAGGTGCCAGGGTAAAGTTGGCTGAGAGGGGAGCCGACTGATGTTCGCGGGAGTGATCCGCCACGGCACCCTGGTGACCGTGGTAACCCTGATTATCGCCGTGATCGGTGCTGCCGCTGCCCTTCGTATCCCGGTGCAGATGATTCCGGATTTGGAAGTCCGGACCGTCACCGTCGAAACCCGGTGGCCGGGCGCAACGCCCCAGGATATCGAGAAAGAAATCCTGATTGAGCAGGAACGCTATCTGCGCAACGTCCCCAATCTCAGCGAGATGATTGCCACTGCGTCCAGTGGTGTGGCGGAAATCGAGCTGGAGTTCCCCTTCGGTGTTGATATCACCGAGACCCTGATACAGGTCAACAACGCCCTCAGCCAGGTGTCGGACTATCCGCGCAACGTGGATGAGCCCCGGATTGTTGCAGCGTCGTTTTCTTCCAATGCGTTCATGTACTTCCGCGTATCCACCTTGCCCGACAACCCCCGGGAATTGGATATCGATCTGATGCGGGACTTCGTGGAGGACCGCGTTCGCCCCAGGATGGAAAGCGTGTCAGGGGTCTCGGAAGTGACGGTGGGCGGCGGCGCGGACCGCCAGATGCAGATCACTGTGGACGAAGCAGAACTGGCGCAGCGTGGCCTGAGCCTGTTGGACCTGCAGGATGCGATCACCAGCCGCAATCAGGATGTGTCCGGGGGCGAGGTGAACGCTGGTAAGCGGCGCTACCTGCTGAGAACAGTTGGGCGATTCCGCGATCTTGAGGAGCTGCGCAACCTGGTGGTGTCACGAACCGGTGACAGCGTGGTGCGCCTGTCCGACGTGGCGACGGTACGCCAGGACCATGCCCGTATCCGCGAACTGTCCTACATCAACGGCCAGCGCGTGCTGGGCCTTCAGGTGCGGCGTGAAAGCGGTTCCAACGTCATCGACATCAAGCGGGCGATGCTGGAGCAAGTGGAGATCATCAACCGGGACGTGTTGAATCCGGCGGGTATGCAACTGGCGCTCACCGCTGATGACGCTCGCTATGTGGAAGCCTCGGTTGCCAATGTCTGGACCAACCTGGGTATCGGTGCGGTCTTTGCCACTCTGGTGATGTTTCTGTTTCTGAGATCGTCCCGGGCTACGTTCGTAGGGGTGGTGGGCATTCCTTTGTGTGCGATTGCGGCCTTTCTTGGGCTGATGATCACAGGCCGTACCATCAATGTGATTTCCCTGGCCGGCGTCGCCTTTGCCATCGGTATGACCGTGGACAACAGTATCGTGGTACTGGAGAACATCGAGCGGCACCGGCGCCTGGGGCTGGACCGGTTCGAGTCGGCCCTGAAGGGAGTTCAGGAGGTTTGGCCCGCGGTACTGGCCTCCACCATGACGACCATCCTGGTGTTCCTGCCGATCCTGTTCATCGAAGAGGAAGCCGGACAGCTGTATTCCGACGTGGCCATCGCGATTTCGGCTGCGATTTTCGCGTCCATGCTGGTGGCGGTCACGCTGATTCCCACCCTCAGTGCGCGGCTGGATTTTGGCGCTCGCATGGGTGATACCGACCAGTATGGCAATGTGGTGGCACCGGGCTGGGCGACCAGGATTGTCGCTGCCGTGCGCTGGATGGTCAGCGGTGCGGTCAGGCGGCTTGTGGTCATTCTCGGCACGGTGGCGCTGAGTTTCTGGATTATCGTTTTTCTGACGCCGCCTGCCGAATACCTCCCGGAAGGTGAAGAACCAAAAACCTTCGCCTCCATGAACGCGCCGCCCGGCTACAACCTGGCGGAAATGGAGAGCATCGCCAAACAGGTGGAAGACCACTTTCTGCCCCATGTGCAGGCGGACCCTGAGGCCTACGAAAGCGGCGAAACCCCGATACCGCCCCTAGCCTATCTGAACATGCAGGTGAGCCCCACAAATGTGAGGATCATCGCGGAAACGGTTAACGCCCGGCACATCGATGTGCTGATGGATCAGATCACCGGTTTTTATGAGAAATTTCCCGGCATGCGGGCGTTTGCCGCCAAGGGCTCCATTATTTCCAGCAATGATGGCGGCACCCGCAGTATCAACCTGGATATCTCCGGGCCGGATCTGGTGTCGATCTACAAGGTGGCCAACATCGCCTACGGCCGCGCCCGGCGCATATTTGACAACCCCCGCATCCAGACCCGCCCGGCCACGCTTTCCCTGGCCCAACCGTTAATCCAGGTGCGCCCGAATTGGGATCGGGCAGCGGAACTCGGCCTGGGCACAGAAGCGATTGGTTTCACGGTGGCATCGCTGACCGAAGGCTCCTATGTTGACGACTTTTTCCTGGACGACGACAAGATCGACATCTACCTGTACGGCAGTGAAGGCCGGGACACCAGTCTCGACGCATTGCCGGATGTGATGGTGCACACTCCCGAGGGCGCGACTCTGCCGTTGTCGAGCCTGGCAACCATTGAGGAAACCGTAGACACCAGCACGGTGCGCCGTCTGGACGGCCGCCGTACCGTCACCCTCAACGTGATTCCGCCGGATGATGTGCCTCTGGAAGCCGGAGTCGAACGGGTTCGCACGGAACTGCTGAACGCCATGCGCGACAGCGGTGAATTGCCAGCAGGCGTCGCCATCAACATCTCCGGCGCCAGCGACCAACTCAATGCCACCCGCGATGCCCTGAGCGGAAATTTCATGATTGCGGTGGTGATCGTTTATCTGCTGCTGGTAGCCATCTTTGCCCATTGGGGCTTCCCGCTCTTGATTCTTACAGCGATTCCTCTTGGCGTCGCCGGCGGCATCGTAGGACTGGCGTTGATGAACCTGGTGGGTGGGCTGTTACCGAAAATCGGCCTGCTGCCCCTGAGCCAACCCTTCGACATGATCACCATGCTGGGTTTCCTGATCCTGATGGGCACCGTGGTGAACAACCCGATCCTGGTGGTGGAGCAGGCCCGGCAGAACCTGAGGCACCGGGATATTTCAGTGGTGGATGCGGTCATCGGCGCGGTGGAAACCCGCCTGAGGCCGATAGCTATGACCACCCTGACCACCATTTGCGGGCTGTCGCCGCTGGTGTTCATCCCCGGTGAAGGTACCGAACTCTATCGAGGAGTGGGCGCTATCGTTCTGTTCGGGCTGGCCGGTGCGGCTACAGTGACCGTTACCTTCTTGCCGGCGCTTACTGTATTCGTGCTTGGTTGGCGTCGTCGGTCTGCTGCCTAGCCTGCCGGGAGCTGACTTCTAGTCTATGCCACGGCTGATTCTTTGTTGGCCACCGGGATTTCTATCCGGACGTTGTTGCCGTCCAACAGGACCGGGTAGGTTTTCACGGCTACTTCTTCGTCCTCGAGGCAGTGGCCGGTCTGCAGGTTGAAGTGTTGCTTGTACAACGGAGACGCCACCACCGGCTGCCCTTTCAGATCCCCGGTAATCCCTCTCGCCAGCACGTTCTTACCGGTAAACGGATCGGTATGACTGATCGCAAACAACGCCGGCAATCGATGCGGCAGATAAAACACCGCCACCGGCCCGTCTTCCGTCCAGACCGCAACGCCGGACTCGGGCACAAGGTCATCAACGGTACAAACAACGTCCCAGGAAGTGCGTGCTTTCATAACGTTCTCCAATTTCGTTCAAGTTCGCCTGCGGCGTTAACTCTTGATGTGATGTGTGTTTAACCAGCGAAAGCTCGTGACCCGATGAGCGTGGGGGTACGTAATAATTTTCCGCCAGGAAAAGGTGTCTGAGCGCAGCGAGTTCTTTTCCCAAGGAAAATTATTACGTACCCCCGCGCTCCACCCCGGGCCCCAGCCTTAAGCAGGCTCCTCCTCAAGCAGAGGCCGACGCTGATCACGTTCGGTAGTCCACTCCTGAACCGGATCCTTCTTCTCCGGAGCATTCACAAACTCCCGGAACCGCTTCCGCTTCTCAGGATCCTCGACCGCCGTCTTCCACTCGCACTGATAGGTATCCACCAGATCCGCCATGTGATGCTCCAGCTCCTGGCCAATACCCAGGCTGTCCTCCAGGACCACCTGCTTCAGATAATCCAGGCCACCTTCCAGGTTCTCCATCCACACACTGGTGCGTTGCAGACGGTCCGCGGTGCGCACGTAGAACATCAACACCCGGTCGATAGCGCTGATCAGTTCCTCGTCGGACAAATCCGTGGCAAACAAATCCGCGTGGCGCGGACGCATGCCGCCGTTGCCGCACACGTAAAGGTTCCAGCCGTTCTCGGTGGCGATCACGCCGATGTCCTTGCTCTGGGCTTCCGCACATTCGCGGGTGCAGCCGGACACCGCCATCTTGAGCTTATGGGGGGAACGCAGGCCCTTGTAGCGGTTCTCCAGAAAAATCGCCATGCCCACACTGTCCTGCACGCCGTAGCGGCACCAGGTGCTGCCGACGCAGGACTTCACCGTACGCAGGGACTTGCCGTAGGCGTGGCCGGTTTCGAAGCCGGCGGCGATGAGTTTTTCCCAGATTTCGGGCAGTTCGCTCAGGGTGGCGCCGAACAGGTCCACCCGTTGACCGCCCGTGATCTTGGTGTACAGGTTGTATTCCTTGGCCACTTCACCCAGCACAATCAGCTTGTCCGGGGTGATTTCGCCGCCCGGCACCCGGGGCACGATGGAGTAGGTACCGTTCTTCTGCATATTGGCCATGAAGGTATCGTTGGTGTCCTGCAGGGGCACGTGGTCGGTGGCCAGGATGTGCTCGTTCCAGCAGGTGGCAAGGATGGACGCGACGGCCGGTTTGCAGATATCGCAGCCATGGCCCTTGCCGTGATCACGGATCAATGTCCGGAAGGTGCGGATGCCATTGACCTTCACGATATTGAACAGGTCCTGGCGGCTGTACGGGAAGTGCTCACAGATGTCCTTGCTGACTTCCACGCCGCGTTTTTCCAGTTCGCTGTCCACCACGTTTTTCAGCAGCGCTGCGCAGCCGCCACAGCCGGTGCTGGCCTTGGTTTCTGCCTTAACACCGGCAAGGTCGGTACAGCCGGCATCGATCACGCCGCAGATATCACCCTTGGACACGTTGTGGCAGGAGCAGATCGAGGCGGTTTCCGGCAGGGCATCCGGGCCCAGCGCGGGAGCACCGCCCTGGCTTTCCGGCAGGATCAGGGTCTCCGGGTTCTCCGGCAGCTCAATGCCGTTCAACGCGTATTGCAGCAAGGTATCGTAGTGGCTGTTGTCGCCCACCAGGATGGCGCCCAGCAGGGTCTTGCCATCCTCGCTGATCACCATGCGGCGGTAATGACCGACCTGCTCATCGTTAAAGCGGATGTTGCGGGCGCCCGGCGTCTGGGCATGGGCATCGCCGATCGAGCCGACATCCACACCCAACAGCTTGAGCTTGGTGCTCATGTCGGCGCCGGTAAAGGCGGCCTCACGGTCACCATTCAGCACGGAGGCTAGGGTGCGGGCCATGGTGTAGCCCGGTGCCACCAGGCCAAAAATCTTCTCACTCCACAGCGCGCACTCGCCAATGGCGTGGATGTGGGGGTCGGAGGTGGTGCACTGGTCGTTGATGACAATGCCACCGCGTTCACCCATGGCCAGTTCGCTGGAACGGGCCAGGGCGTCCTGGGGGCGGATGCCGGCGGAGAACACGATCAGGTCGGTTTCCAAATGGGTGTCGTCACTGAAATTCATCCGCAGGCGGGCTTCTTCGCCTTCAACGATTTCAGTGGTGGCTTTCTCGGTGTGTACCTGCACACCCAACTCCTCAATTTTGCGTTTGAGCAGGGCACCGCCGTCGCTGTCGAGCTGCACCGGCATCAGCCGGGGTGCAAATTCCACCACGTGGGCGTCCAGGCCCAGGCTCTTGAGTGCATTCGCTGCTTCCAGACCCAGAAGGCCACCGCCCACCACTACGCCGGTTTTAACACCGTCGGCGCTGGCACGGATGCTGTCGAGGTCTTCCAGGGTGCGATACACCAGGCAATGGGGGTGCTCGTTGCCCTTGATGGGCGGCACGAACGGATAGGAACCGGTGGCCAGCACCAGTTCGTCGTAGGCGTAATCGCCCATCGGTGTAGTAATGGTTTGATTGGCGCGGTCGATGCCGGTTACCTGTTCGCTCAGGCGCAGGTCGATGTGGTTCTCGGCGTACCAGTCGGCGGTGCCCATGGCCAGGTCGGCATGGGTGGAACCACCAAAGTACTCGGACAGGTGAACCCGGTCATACGCCAGCAGTTTCTCTTCACCAAACACCTTGATGTCGAAGTCGGCCGCTGCCGGGGTTTCCACCAACTGTTCCAGGAAATGGTGGCCGACCATGCCGTTGCCAATCACGATCAGGGTTTTCTTGCTCATGGTAATTCCTCTCTCTGTTCCCGGCCGCTTTACGCGGCTTCGCAGTAGTGCTTGCCAAAGGCCAGATGGGCCCGGTAAGGGCTGATGTCATCGGCCTGTTGAATGCGTTCGCTGTACCAGGGGCCGTCGCTGGTTTCACCGAAGAGCACGGCGCCTGTGAGTCTTTGGTCGCGAATCAGCAGGCGGCAGTAGCGATTGGTGTCGTAGTCCTGCCAGACCACGGATTCGGTGTCGGGGCCTGCCTCGGTCTGGCCGCAGGAAAATATCGGGATGCCGCTGATTTTCAGGCGCGTCGGGATGGTGGATGGCTCGAAGGCAGCTTCGCTGTCGGAGTGACACAACACCTGTGCCAGCACATCGGCCTGTTGGTAGCCCGGCTCTACCAGCCCGAAGGTCTGGTTTTCCAGCTGGCAGCATTCCCCCAGGGCATAGATGTACGGGTCGCTGGTTTGCAGTTGCGGGTTCACGCAGATGGCGCGTTCGCAATCCAGACCTGCCTCCCGTGCCAGTTCAGTGTTTGGTGTAATTCCGGCGGCAATCACCACCAGGTCGGTGCTGATCAGGGTTTCATCATCCAGTTGCACAGCCCTCACCAGGTTGCGACCGAGAAGGGCCACTGGGGACGTTTGAGTGCGAATTGCCAGGCCGCGTTCGGTCAGGGCCTGTTTCAACAGCGCGCCGCCGGTCTCGTCCAGTTGTCGGTTCAGCAGATGACTGCCGCGGTGCAGAACGGTAACCGCCATACCCCGGCTGCGCAGGCCTTCAGCCGCCTCCAGACCCAGGAAACCGCCACCGATGACCACCGCGCGGCGTTGGTGCTGGCTGGTGTGGATCAGCTGGCGGGTGTCTTTCAGGTCACGAAAACCCATGACACCCTCCAGGCCCTCGCCCTCCAGGCCAAGACTGGCGGAGCGGGAACCGGTGGCCAGCACCAGGCTGGTGTAGTGTTGAGTCCGCCCGCTGGCAGTGGTAACCGTGCGTTCTTCCCGGTCAATGGCGGTAACGGGATCCCCCTGGTGCACGGTGATGCTGTTGTGCTGATACCAGTCCGGTTGCTGCAATTGCAGACTGTCTTCGTTGGCATCGCCGGCCAGCAGGGCCGAAAGCTGGATGCGGTTGTAGGCAGGGCTTGCCTCGCCATTGAACACCACAATGCGTGTAAAAGGCCGATGCGGCTGAGCAACCAGTTTTTCGAGCAGACGCTGGGCCACCATGCCGTGCCCGCAGATAACGAGAGTCTGTTCTGCCTTTGCGCTCATGATCGTGGTGCCCTTCTTGTGCCCGAAACGAAAAAAGCCGGAGCATCTGATTCCCGAAGGAACTCGATGGTCCGGCGCCAATGCCAACAACAATGATCTGATGGTCCGGCCGATCCTTAGCCGGGACATTCTTCCCTGTATCTACAGTAGCGAACGCCGTGCCAAAATTATTAGTCCTTTATTTACAGTAAGTTGAAAGATATCGCTTTGAGCTTGGCCCGAAAACTGTGCGCTCTGACAGGGCGACGTGCACCGGATGAGTGCTTCTGAAGGGCGCGAGCTTCTCCGTTTGATTTCATGCAATGCGGCGAACCGGGCTCTCAGAATGCTCGTTATCGACATCCGGTGAGCTGTCTTCCTGCGACGCCGCTTCGGCTTCAGCGGTGGGCTTATCCTGTTCATCCTCGCCTTTGCCGGGGAAGCGCTGTTTTTCATACAGGAAGGACAATACCGCCTGACGGTAGCGCACATATTCTGGATGGTCGGCCAGGGTGACCCGGTTGCGGGGGCGCTCCAGCTCAATGTGCAACTCCTCCCCGATGGTGGCAGCCGGCCCGTTGGTCATCATCACAATGCGGTCCGACAGCAGCACCGCCTCGTCCACATCGTGGGTAATCATGATCACCGTGCTGTTCAGGTCCTGCTGAATTTTCATCAGCGAATCCTGCAGGTGGGCACGCGTCAGCGCGTCCAGTGCGCCAAAAGGCTCGTCCATCAACAGTACGCTGGGCTTCATCGCCAGTGCCCGGGCAATCCCGACCCGTTGGGCCATACCCCCAGAGATCTCTCCGGGGCGTTTATCCAGAGCGTGGTCCATGTTGACCAGTTTCAGATTGTGAAGAATCCACTCTTTCCGTTCCGCTCTGCTCATGGATTTGCGGAATACCTGCTGAACGGCCAGCTCAACGTTTTCATACACCGTCAGCCAGGGCATTAACGAGTGATTCTGAAACACCACCGCCCGTTCCGGCCCCGGTGTGTTCACCTCATGCCCGTCCAGCACACAGCCACCGCGGGTAGCCTGAAGCAGGCCGGCCACAATATTCAGCACAGTGGACTTACCGCAACCGGAGTGGCCAATCAGTGAAACGAATTCGCCTTTACGAATTTTCAGGTCGACGTTTTCCAGTGCTACGAATGGCCCATCTTTTGTATCAAAGGCCATCTGCACATTGGTCAATTCAAGATGCGACTTACTCATAACAATCTCCTCAAAACTTGCGGAGCGCCGGGCGGTATTGGCCTCCCGGGACCGTCAAAAACATGGATGTTTTTGTCGAGCGTACAGGGACGTATTCACCGCGTGTCCCGGGAGGCCAATACCGCCCGGTGCGGCCTTCACCAAAGTCAGAGGCTACTCGTTCCAGGCAACCCGCTTCTGAATCAACAACATGATTCGATCAAGAAGGAAGCCAATAAAACCGATGGCCAGTACCGCCACCATTATTCGGCTCAGGGATTCACTGCTGCCATTCTGGAATTCGTCCCAGACAAATTTTCCGAGGCCGGGGCTCTGAGCCAGCATTTCGGCCGCTATGAGAACCATCCAGGCGATGCCCAGGGACACTCTCAGGCCGGTGAAGATCATCGGAACAGATGACGGCAACACGACCTTGCGAACGTGAGTCCAGAATGACAGTTGCAGCACTTTTGAAACGTTTAAAAGATCGGGATTTACCGCTGAAACCCCAACGCTCGTGTTGATCAACGTCGGCCAGAGGCTGCACAAAGTGACGGTGATCATCGATGTCAGGAACGACTTCTCGAACATCGGGTCATCACTGACATACGTGGCGGAGACCACCATCGTGACCAGCGGCAGCCAGGCCAGTGGCGATACCGGCTTGAAGATCTGGATCAGAGGATTGATGGCCGCCGAGAAGTGGCGGTTCAGGCCGATAATGATACCCAGCGGCACGGCGATGATGGTGGCCAGCACAAAACCGGCCAGCACGGTGCCGAGGCTGGTGAAGATCTGGTCGATGAACGTGGGTGCGCCGGGATAGTCGCGGATTTTCACCTCCGCGCCCGGGTTCTCTGCCAGGATGCGTTCGTTGCGCTCCTCCTGCATGGTGACAAACTGGGCGGCCCGGTCTCGCTGGTTGCTGTGCTCCTGCCACAATTGCCCAGACTGCTCCAACACATCGGCAGGGGCCGGGAAGGCGCCCAGCGATGTTTGCACCTGGGGCGCGGCCAGGTGCCAGAACCCCAGGAACAGCGCGATACCGATGGCTGGCAGCAGCAGCTGGCGGAAGGTTTCGGCCAGGTTCTGGCCGAACAACTTTTCTATCAGCGCACGGAGCCAGCGTTGGCCTGATGATAATGAATCGGTCTGGCTGAGCGTGGTCATGTGATGTCTCCTGACACTCAAGTCTTAAGGGGTTTGCGAGCCTTTCAGGCCAATCTCAAAGCTGTCGATGTAGGCGTTCGGTTCCCTCGGAGTGAAGGCCACGCCGTCGATCAGCTCGCCCTGGTGCGGGCGCGCAAAGTTTTCCGCATCCAGGTCCGGGAAATCCTCCGCCTTGAGCGTGCCGTCCTCAATCAGGGTTCGGGCCGCTTCCTTGTAGATATCCGCGCGATAGACCTTGGCTGCGGTTTCCATATACCAGTCGTCGGACTTCGGCTCGGCAATCTGGCCCCAGCGACGCATCTGGCTCAGGTACCAGATGGCATCGGAGGGATACGGGTAGGTGGCGTAGTAGCGAAAGAACACGTTGAAGTCCGGTACCTTGCGTACGTCGCCTTTCTCGTACTCGAAGGTGCCGGTCATGGAGTTGGCGATCACTTCCTCGTCGGCCCCCACGTAGCTTGAGCGGGACAGGATTTTCACCGCCTCTTCACGGTTGGCGTTGTCATTTTCATCCAGCCAGTGGGCGGCGCGGATCAGTGCACGGAGCAGCCGGAGATGGGTGTTGGGATACTGCTCGGCCCAGTCTTCGGTAACGCCGAACACTTTCTCAGGGTTGTTGGGCCAGATCTCGTAGTCGGTGATGACCGGCACACCGATGCCTTTGAACACCGCTTGCTGGTTCCAGGGCTCACCCACGCAATAGCCCTGAATGGTGCCCGCTTCCATGGTGGCCGGCATTTGCGGTGGCGGCGTGACCGACAGGTGAACGTCGGCGTCTATGTTGCCGCTGGTGTCACCACGCTGTGGGGCGTAAAAGCCCGGGTTCAGGCCGCCTGCAGCGAGCCAGTAACGAAGCTCGTAGTTGTGGGTGGACACCGGGAAAACCATGCCCATGCGAAAACGCTCGCCCTTGTCACGGTATTGGTCGATGACCGGTTTCAGAGCAGTGGCGCTGATCGGATGAGCGGGATTGCCGTCGCTGCCGTCTTCAATGTGTGGGCGCATTTGCTCCCAGACATCGTTCGATACGGTAATGCCGTTGCCGTTCAGGTCCATACTGAAGGCGGTGATGATGTCCGCCTGGGTGCCGTAGCCAATGGTCGCACCAAGTGGCTGGCCTGCCAGCATGTGGGCGCCATCAAGAGTGCCGGTCACAACGCCGTCGAGCAGGACTTTCCAGTTGGCCTGGGCTTCGAGTTCCACGAACAGGCCTTCATCCAGGAAAAATCCCTGTTCCCAGGCAATGGCCAGTGGCGCCATGTCCGTCAGTTTGATGAAACCGAGTTTCAGGTCCGGCTTTTCGGCCGGGCCGATGTCGGCGTGTGCAGAGCACGCCGCCGTCAAGATCAAGAATGTCGCTGCCAGTGTTCTCAGTTGCATGGTGCTCTCCCGGAGTATTATTCAGACAAAAAAAAGCCTGCCCCCCGTTTCCGGGGCGCAGGCCTCAATGCCTGATGTTCTGTCAGTTTTCGTCACTGCTGTTTACACGCGCAGTGAATGCAAGATCGTCCATGTTGACAAAGCAGTCTGCGTGCCATGTTTTTAAATTATTGATATTTATAAATAATAATAAATGAACACAAAAATGAGTGTTATTGAGGGCGGGATTTCGTGGCTGTTTTAGTGCGTGACGCTTCTTTATTGGGCGTAGCCATGGGGTTGTCGGCCAGCCAGTCGTGGAGGTGCTCTCCCAACAGGCGGTCGCTGGCAACATCCACGGGGCCGTAGCGCCCCGACAGGGTAAAGGGGAGTTGGTGCCGGCCCTCGGTCTTGCTGTCGATAACCGGTGCGTCAATGCCCATGGAAGCTGCGGCGTTGCGGAACAGATCCGGCCGGACGACCTGACGAACCATGGCGCCGTCCACCGGGCCGAGTTGACCCCGGAGCGTCAGGCGGGTTGCCAGCCAATGGGCTTGTGACAGCCAGGGGAAGTTGGCGGAGTGGCGAAAAAAGTGTTGATGCAATCGCGGATGGAACAGACTGTACGGGTGGTTATCCAGCACGTTGATCTGTTCTCCCAGATACTCGGGCCTGGCCAGGATGTCCCGTAGCAGGCCGTGGTTGTGAGGGTTGTCCAGCCACTGACAGGCTGCAAGCAGTGCCCGCAACAGGTGCCGGTGCATCACCTCGTGCTGCTCCGTCCAGTCGGCGCGCATACCCAGAACTTTTTCCGGGGCGTTCTGCCAGATCTGGTGGCCGGAATGGAGAATATGCCCCAGCTTCTCGTACTCCAGCAAGCTGTTCCAGGGCTCACCGACGCAGCAGCCTTCGATGGTGTTTGATCGAAACGCATCCACCATCTGTATCGGGGATACCGGGATGATCTGCACGTGCTGTTCCGCATCTGGCCCGGCAGAGGCCAGCCAGTCCCGGAGCTGAAGATCATGGCTGGACCAGGGCGCCACGGAGGCCAATCGTATTGGCTCGCCCCTGCCCCTGGCCACGCGTATCAGCGCGCGAGCGGTGGCAATGGGGTTCTCCAGATCCGTGGCTGAATGGATCAGTTCGTGATGCAGCCGAGCGCTGAGGGTAATCCCGTTGCCGTTGCGGCTCAGCACCATGCCGACCACAACGGGCACTTTGGGGCGGTCGGTCGCCAGGGACATACTCAGCGGCATTGGCGCCAGCATGTGGCCGCCGTCCAGCAGGCCAAAGCTGACCTTGTCGCGCAATGACGCCCAGGAGCCTTCGCGCACCAGTTCCACGTCCAGCCCTTCGGCATCAAACAGCCCCAGCTCTCGCGCAACAATCAGTGGCGCGCTATCCAGCAGTGGCACAAAGCCGAGGCGGACATTGAATCCGGGATGCTTGTGAAGCGGGGTTGGACGAACCATGGATGCTCCTAAAAGCGTTGATCAGGATGCTTTCTGGATGGCACCGACCGATCCCTGACTACGTCTTTCCAACAGCTTGATAACGCGCCCCGCCATCACTGCCAGGCGTTCGCTGTGCTCCATGGCAGAGCTGCGCAGCATACGATAGGCTGTTTCTTCATCGCAGTTCTCATGCCGTATGATCAGACCTTTGGCTTTCTCAATAACCTTGCGGTCTTCCAGTGCCGAGCGGGTTTCCTCCAGCTCGGCCCTCAGTGCCTGAAAGGACTCGAACTGCGCTACGGCTGAGTCAATGATCGAGCGAACCCGGTCCGGCTGTATGCCGTCGACAACGTAGGCGCTGACCCCCGCCTTCACTGCGGCATGGATGGTGGCGCGGTCACCGGGCTGGTCGGCGAAGAACACGATGGGCCGGGGTGCGTGAGTGTTGAGGGTACTCATGTTCTCCAGGGTATCCCGGTCGGGCGAGTCCATATCAATGATCACCATGTCCGGCTGGTCGCGGGCAACCGCTGCGGTCAGGCCGGTAGCATCCGGGCGCTGGCGAATGACTTCATGGCCCTCATGTCTGAGCGCCTGGCAAACCTGGCTTGCCCGTTCGGGGTCCTTGTCGATCAGAAGGATGCGAAGGGGTTCTGGCGAATTCATGATGGTTTCCTCGATGTACAGGCATTGGATGCCTTTCTCTTTAACGCTGTCAGCAAAACGGTTCCATCAGTGTCGTTGCAATAAATTTGCCAGGGTCACGGGAAGTGCCTTGCGAGCAGGGGAATAGCCGTTTCTCAAGGTCATGGGCAAATATTTTTATTCGTTAACTGTGCGCTCTGATTGGGCGTTTTTGAGCGTTTTGCACTGTTATGACTCCTGGCACGGGGGTATTGAGCGGTCCCAGAGTTTGCTGAAACACCTGCTGGCCGGTTTTCTCCGGGAGTGGCCCTGGATTTGCACGGGCTTTGGGAAACGTTTGTAGCGAAAGCTGACACGCCAACCATAAACTGCCAGGCCCGGGGTTACTTGATCCCGGTACTGAATGCTGGCAACGAAGCCCGCATGCCCGGTTCCTGCCTGTTCAGGGAGTTCCGGACATTGCGGGCTTTTTTGTGCGTGTAACACTCAGGAGACACCGTGGACTTACTCAACACTACTGGCCCGGACCCGGTTCATACCACCTGCCCCTATTGCGGGGTAGGCTGTGGCGTGATGGCCTATTCCGACGGCGGCACACCGGTGGCCGGGGACAAAGACCACCCTGCGAACAAGGGGCGCCTGTGTGTGAAAGGTGCCAGCCTTCACGAAACCACCGGCCAGGAAGACGGACGGTTGCTGTTCCCGATTGTCAGGGGTCGCCGCAGCGAATGGGAGCAGGCGCTGGACGAGGTGGCGCATGCGATACAGGACAGCGTCAAGACTCACGGCCCACAGTCGGTGGCCTTTTACCTGTCGGGCCAGTTGCTGACCGAGGACTACTACGTCGCCAACAAGCTGGCCAAAGGGTTCATTCGCACACCTCATGTGGATACCAACTCCCGGCTTTGCATGTCGTCGGCTGTGGCTGCTCACAAACGGGCCTTTGGGGCGGACGTGGTTCCGGGTTGCTATGAGGACCTGGAGCTGGCGGACCTGCTGGTTCTGGCTGGCAGTAACGCCGCGTGGGCGCATCCGGTGCTTTACCAGCGTATGAAGGCCAGTGCGCGGGATGGGCGTCGAGTGGTTGTTATTGATCCACGCCGCACCGCCACCAGTGAACTGGCGGACCTTCACCTGGCGTTGCGGCCAGGTACGGATACGGTATTGTTCAACGGTTTGCTGAGTTGGCTCGCCGATCACGGTGGCCTGGATCAGGCCTACATTGATGCGCACTGCCAGGGTTTCGATAACGCATTGGCAAGTGCACGGGCGGCGGCCCCAAGCGTCGAATCGGTCGCAGAGCAGTGTGATCTTGCGCCGGAGGATGTCGAAACCTTTTATGCCTGGTTTGCTCAGACGCCGCGCACCGTCACCGGCTTTTCCCAGGGCATAAACCAGTCGATTGCCGGCACCGATAAAGGCAATGCGATTATTAACAGTCACCTGGCAACAGGCCGGGTGGGTAAGCCCGGAGCGGGGCCCTTCTCCCTGACCGGCCAGCCCAATGCCATGGGTGGACGGGAAGTGGGCGGGCTGGCCAATACCCTGGCCGCTCACATGGATTACGACAGCCCGGGGGCCCGATCACGAGTGGCGGATTTCTGGGGTACCGGTGCGGTGGCCGATGGTCCGGGCTACAAGGCCGTGGACATGTTTGAGGCGGTTCACCGTGGTGATATCCGGGTGATCTGGATCATGGGAACCAACCCGGCGGTCAGTCTGCCGGATTCGGCCCGGGTTCGGGAGGCCTTGGCGCGTTGTCCCACCGTGATTGTTTCAGACTGCGTCGCCCACACCGATACCACGGACCTCGCGGACATCCTCCTACCCGCCGCTGGCTGGGGGGAAAAGGATGGCACAGTCACCAATTCGGAACGCCGTATTTCGCGGCAGCGTTGCTTCCTACCCCTGCCCGCGGAAGTAAAACCGGACTGGTGGATCATGAGTTCCGTGGCCGGAAAACTGGGGTTCGGCGAGGCATTTAACTATAAGCGGCCAGCGGATATCTTTCGCGAACACGCAGCCCTGTCCGCCCATGAGAACAACGGTGAGCGCCTGTTTAACCTTGCCGGGCTGGCTAACCTTTCAGATGCCGGCTATGAAGCGCTGATCCCGGTGCAATGGCCAGTTATGGAGGGCGCTGGAGTGGAGACTGAAGGCTCGACACGACTGTTTTCCGATGGCCGTTTTGTCACCGACAACCAGCGTGCCCGCTTTGTCGCCATCAACACCCGATTGCCCGCCCAACAAACCAGTGACGACTACCCCATGGTGGTCAATACCGGCCGTATACGGGACCAGTGGCACACCATGACCCGAACCGCCAACACCCCACGGCTACTGACTCACCGCTCAGAGCCCTATGTGGACGTGCATCCCGACGACATGGTTGCGCACCAGCTGAAGGAGGGGCATCTGGCGCGGTTGAGCCTCGGTGACGGCGGTTACGTGGGGCGAGTCCGAAAGAGCCCCGAACAGCGTCGTGGCGAGGTATTTATACCCATCCACTGGAATCGACAGTTTGCGTCCAGTGGGGTTGCAACACTGCTTACCGAGTCAGTGACAGACCCTGTTTCGGGCCAGCCGGAGGCCAAACATGGGCGAGCTGACATTACGCCATTCCGCGCCCGTTGGCATGCACGATTGCTGGTCAGGCGCAATCGGCCCCGGCGCTGGCAGGCCGACTACTGGTGCCAGGTGCCACTGCAATACTGCGACAGTTGGTGGCTGGCCGGGCGGCAGCCAGTTGACTGGCCGGCGTCGATGACAGAGTGGCTGGGCGGAAAAGCGCATCTGGTAATGGCCGATGTGGCGCAGGGGCGGTTTCGCGCCGCCCGGCTGGTCAACGGGCAACTGGAAGCGGTGTTGATGGTCGACAGCGATCCGGCGTTGATACCGGAGACCAGTTGGCTGGATCGCTGTTTTGCCGAAACAGAACTTTGCGACTCCAGCCGCCGGGCGCTGTTGGCTGCACGGGACGTCGACGTGGAAGATCCGGGTGCCATGATCTGTAGCTGCTTTCAGGTAGGGGAAAACCAGATCGCTGGCGCCATCGCCGAAGGGGCGGAGTCAGTAGAAGCCCTGGGTAATAGCCTGAAGTGCGGCACCAATTGCGGGTCTTGCATTCCGGAGTTGCGCGACCTGCTTGCGCTATCAGTCCGCGAGAGCGCGTAACAGAACCATGGGGACCCGGTATCGCAAGCCACGGCTGCGCCCGGTGCCCTCCACGGTGCAGGTTTTCCGGTTCACCCGGATGATCCGACCTTCCAGCTCACGTTTGCCGGCGCCAAAGCTCACCGCATCCCCGATCGTCCAGTTCGCGATGAGCTGGCGTGTATCTGGCGCCTCAATAGGATCGTCGGGCACGGCAAGCCCTGCCTTTTCGGCCTGGATGGCGAGATGACGCCTGGCTGCCTCAGCACCGCCGCTGGCGTGGAGCTCGTCCAGTATCCGGTAGAAATGCTGATTATGGACGGAGCCCCGGTAGCGCTGGCCTGACACATGCTGGAGTAGGTGCGCAAATTCGTGGCAACAGGTGTGCGCCAGCAGGTTCAATGTGGTGACCATACCCCCGAAATACTCTCTCTGGCGAATCTCCCGCCCGGATAGCCAGCCACCAACGGCATCAGGCTGGTGCTTATCCATAATCATGCGCTTGCCGTAGGTGATCTGGTGTTGTTTCAGGCGTGGGTCAAAACGATGGTAAGTGGCCTGGCCCGAGCCGACACGGCATAGCAGGGTAGTGGCGGGGAGTTGATCGCGAACCCATTGTCGGGCGGGTGACCAGAGAACCTCTTCGGTTACGGCGCACATCAGGTTGCCAAGTTGAACAGCATTATTTGTTGTAATGGTCATTCTGGGCGAGCCTGGGTGTGAGTCTTCTGCCGGGAATCGATTTGAACACGCCAAGGGTACCTTTCGATTTGACAGTTTGCTATGGCCCTGTAGCGCATTGTTGTTTAGAGTCTCCTCCACATTTTGTGTACTGGTTGTTTCTGGAGATGCCACTTCATCATGAATGCCGAACAGCTCAAACAGCTTGAAGACGACCTCTGGTCCGCCGCCGATAACCTGCGGGCTAATTCGGATCTCAAGTCCAGCGAATACGCCACGCCTGTGCTTGGGCTGATCTTCCTGAAATTTGCCGACAACAAATACAAACGGGCTGAGGCAGCGATCACCAAGGAGCATGCAGCGCTTCAGGGAACTCGCCGGGAAAAGCCGATTTCCGAAATTGCGATCGAAAAATGCGGTTTCTATCTGCCTGACCATGCTCGCTACAAATACCTGCTCGAGCTTCCCGAGAAGGAAGATCTGGCTAAAAAAATCAAGCAGGCGATGGAAGCCGTTGAGGAATACAAGCCCGAGCTGGATGGTATTCTACCCAAAGACGAATACGTTGCCCTTACCCGTACCAGCAACACCCTGCTTGCGGAATTGTTGAAAAACTTCTCCAACATCCCGGCCGACGCCAATGGCGACATCTTCGGCAAAATCTATGAGTTCTTCTTGGGCAAATTCGCCCTGAGCGAAGGCCAGAAGGGTGGCGAATTCTTTACCCCCACTTCAGTGGTCAAACTGATGGTGGAGATCATCGAGCCCCACCATGGCACGGTATACGACCCAGCCTGCGGGTCAGCCGGAATGTTCGTGCAGTCCCAGCAATTTGTGGAGCGCCACCGCAAGAAACTGGATGAACTGGGCAAAGCCCATGACGAAGATCAGCTCTACGTCTACGGCCAGGAAAAGACCCTGGACACCGTCAAGCTGGCGAAGATGAACCTCGCGGTCAACGGCCTGCGGGGTGAAATACGCCAGGCCAACAGCTATACCGAAAACCCGTTTGACGGCTTTGGCAAGTTCGACTTCGTGATGGCCAATCCGCCGTTCAACGTGGACGACGTGCCCCTGGCCTCGGTGGAGGACGATCCCCGCTTCAATACCTACGGCCTGCCCCGCAAGAAAACTAAGGTCAAAGCCAGCGAGAAGGGAAAGGAAACCGTCCCCAACGCCAATTACCTGTGGATCAACCTGTTTGCCACCTCCCTCAAGGACAGCACCCCGGACAGCGGCCGGGCGGCACTGGTCATGGCCAACTCCGCCTCCGATGCCCGGCACAGTGAGGCGGACATCCGCCAGACGTTGATTGAGAACAACCTGATCTACGGCGTGCTCACCATGCCGTCCAACATGTTCTACACGGTCACCCTGCCCGCCACCCTCTGGTTCTTTGACAAGAACAAGCAGGACGACCGCATCCTGTTTATTGATGCCCGCAATATCTTTTCGGTTATCGATAAAGCTCACCGCGAGTTCAGCGAGGAACAGGTTCAGAACATTGCGATCATCAGCAAACTGCACAAGGGCAAGCGGGCGGACTTGATCAGGCTGATCGACAGCTATTTCCGAAGCGGCATGGAGCAGTTGCTGGACAACCTTGAAAAAGTGGAACCGGTCAGCGAGCAGTTACTGGACGTGCTGGACGATACCCAGGGCAAACAGGCCGTGGGCGAACTGGTCAGCCAGTGGCAAGGCCTTAAAGCCCTGCAGCAGGCCAGCGATGCCTACTTCCAAACCGCCGACCTGCACCTGACCACATCGGAGGCCATCGAAGCCGCCAACCGTGCCCAGCGGGAATTGAGAGCGACATTCGATCCTTTCTTCCAGCAACTTCATACCGGCCTGAAGCAACTGGACAAAGTGGTACGCCAGCATGAAAAAGCCAGAGTCGAAGAAGCCAGACAAGCCGGCAAACGCACTACCACCGACCGCAACGCCAGACGACTGAAAGATGCGCTGGAAGAGCTGCACAAGGAAGTTCGCAGTGCGGAAGCCTATTACCAGCATATTCACTGGCTGCAGGAGCGCTTCCCGAACGCTGAGTACGAGGATGTAACCGGTCTTTGCAAGTTAGCTACACCCGAGGAAGTGAAAGAGCAGGATTGTTCCCTGAATCCCGGTCGGTACGTAGGTGTTGTGATTGAAGAGGACGGGAAGACAGAAGAGGAGTTCCTCTCGGATTTGTCGGAAATGAATATCCAGTTGCGTGAGCTTTCAGGAATGGCAGATGCACTTACGCGCGATATCGTAAGTAGCCTGGACGAGTTGTGCGGAGATGATGCATGAGCGCCTTGACGGGCAAACGTTGGCCGCTTACTAGCCTCGGATCAGTAGTGAAATTTCTCTCAGGTGGCACGCCCAATAAAAGCACTGAGAGCTATTGGAACGGCCGGATTCCCTGGGTTACTTCTGGAGAGATGACATCCGAGCGCATACATACCACTGAGTACGCATTAACTGAAGAAGGCGCTGTGGCGGGTAGTCGGCTGGTTCCAAGAGGTACCTCATTCATCGTTGTGAGAGGCATGTCGCTTGCCAAAGAATTCCGCGTCTCTATGGCCATGAGGGATATGGCGTTTAATCAGGATGTAAAGGCGGTCATACCTTGTGATGAGTTTGACCGGACCTTTATATATTACTATCTCAAATCGCAATCTAACCCGATTAGAGATTCCGCTTCTGAAGCAGCACACGGTACGAAAAAGCTTGATATGGCGGTACTGGAACAGTGGCCTATACCCAGAGTTCCATTGGACACCCAGAAAAAGATAGCAGCAATTTTGTGTCACTATGACGACTTAATCGAAAACAACAAACGCCGCATCACTCTGCTGGAAAACATGGCCGAGGAAATCTACCGCGAGTGGTTTGTCCGGTTCCGGTTTCCGGGGTGGCAGGAGGCGGAGTTTGAGAAGGGGCTTCCTGCTTCCTGGGTGGTGGCACAAGGCGATGACTTGTTTGAAGTCGTTAAGGGCAAATCCTACACCAGCGAAGAAATATCCGATCAGTTGAATGGTGGCCGGCCTTTCATCAACCTCAAGAACTTCAATCGTGGTGGTGGATACAGAAGCAACGGTTTAAAGTATTTCCGGGGTGAGTTCCGAGATCGGCAGCAGGTGAACCGTGGGGACGTTGTTATGGCAGTGACCGACATGACACAGAACCGAGAGGTTATTGGTCGAGCTGCGCGTGTTCCATATTTGGGAGAAACCGACGGCATCATCTCTCTGGATGTTGTGAAAATATCAGCCTTTTCTTGGCCTGATATTTTCACCTATGCCCACCTGCGCTATTCCGGAATATCCGAAGCGTTGAAGGAGTTGGCTAATGGAGCGAATGTTCTGCATTTGAAGCCGGATCTCGTTGGAAAACAGAAGTACCTTGTTCCAGATACGCCGATAGTGGAAAAGTTCGTGAAGCTGGTTGAGCCGTTTTATGAGCAAACAGAGAAATTGGAACAGCAAATCGATATGTTGGAGCGCACGAAAAACCAACTCCTACCCCGCCTGATCTCCGGCAAACTCTCCGTGGAAAACCTGGATATCCAGTTCCCGCCATCCATGCAAAGTGATCAGCCGGACAGCGCCGACGAAGCTGCCGCTTGAACCCTCAACGCTAATCAGACAAACTGTCACCAGATATCAATAAGTGGTGACAGTTTGTCTGACTCCGGTGCCACCCGATCTTCCCGGGCACAACTCCAAACCCTGTTCCGACAGCAAGGCGGCCAGCTCCGTCTGACCGAAGCTCTGGCCCGTGGCTATAGTCGGTACCAGTTCTATCTGCTCCGGGACGAGGGGCTGATAGAGCCGGTCAGCCGTGGCCTATACCGGCTGGCAGATTTGCCGCCCATTGAAAATCCGGACCTGGTGGCCGCCGCCACCCGTTTCCCCCATGCTGTGCTTTGCCTGATTTCCGCGCTGGACTGGCACGGCATCACCACGCAGATTCCCCATCAGGTGCATCTGGCGGTGGCGCGGGAAGCCCGCCTGCCGGTGCTGGATTATCCACCGGTGGCCGGGTACCGGTTCTCCGGGCGGGCCTTCAGTGAGGGTATTGAGCAGGTGGACGTGGATGGTATTACGCTGCAGGTCTACAACCCGGAGAAGACCCTGGCGGACTGCTTCAAGTTCCGCAATCGTATCGGCATGGATGTGGCGTTGGAGGCTCTTGAACTTTACCGCACCCGTAAAACCTTCCTGCCGGGAAAACTGATGGAATACGCCAGGGTCTGCCGGGTCGCCAATGTGATGGCGCCCTACGTGGAAGCCAAGCTGTGAGTGAAATCAATCGGTCCACGGAATCACCAAAGTGAAAGGAGATCACTATGGTTAAAAACACCGCCGCGTCTGTTCGACACAAACTGTTGAATAAATCCAGGGAAGAAAAACGCCCTTTTCAGGAACTGCTGCAGTATTACGCCATGGAGCGGTTTCTTTATAGGCTCAGCCAGTCGCCCCATAGTGGCAGCTTTACCCTCAAAGGTGCGTTGATGCTCTGGCCGATGCAGGGGCCGAACAGCCGACCGACACGGGATATCGATATGCTGGGCCAGACCAGCAATGAACCGGAGGCGATTCTGGCCCAGGTGCGAGAAATCATTGCCGCTGAAGTGATGGATGACGGGTTGCATTTCGATCCAGATACCCTGAAGGCAGAAGCCATTACCGAGGATGCAGACTACCAGGGGCTGAGGGTGACCTTCACTGGTTTTCTCGACAGTGCCAGGATTCCGATGCAACTGGATGTCGGTTTCGGCGACCCTATATTTCCGTTTCCCTCCTGGCTGGAGTTTCCAACCTTACTGGATTTTCCCGCTGCACGTATCAAGTGTTACACCCCGGAATCGTCCATTGCCGAGAAATTCCAGGCGATGGTAAACCTCGGCGAACTGAACAGTCGGATGAAGGACTTTTACGATATCTGGCTGCTTTCGCGTCAGCACGAGTTCCGGTTGGAAAACCTCAAGGGGGCGGTTGAGGGCACCTTCCGGAAGCGCGGAACAGAAATTCCTGAAACCACTCCCTTTTCTGCCGCTTTTATAGACACCAAGCAGCCACAGTGGCAGGCTTTCCGTAAACGCCTTGGCCAGGATCATGTGCCAGAGGCATTTTCGGAGGCTGTAGAGGCGGTGGTTGAATTCCTCAGTCCTGTGATGGCGAGCAGAGCCGCGGACGCCCCCAGGGAAATCTGGCACCCACCCGGTCCATGGAGTCGGCAGGCCGATGGCTAGTTTTATTTCGGAAGACAACATTGAGCAGGCGCTGCTGCAGCGCCTCCAGCACATCCACGGTTTCAACGTGCTGGATTGCTATACCGCAAAGCCGGAAGATCTGAACGACGGCTCCCACCGGGCCGACAAACGGGATGTGATTTTTCCAGCTGAGTTGAAAACTGCCTGTCTTGAACTGAACCCCGCCATTCCCGAAAGCAAGATTGATGAAGCCGTTGAACAGGTGATGGAACGACGGGCGGCTATGTCCCCGATTGCCGCCAACCGAGAACTGTATGATCTGATTCGGGATGGCGTGCCGGTACAGTTTGATGATGAACGGGGCATCAAAAAACATGAAAAAGTCCGGCTGGTTCATTTTGACGATCCGAAACAAAACCGCTGGCTGGCGGTCTCCCAGCTATGGATCAAGTCGGTGGCTCAGGCCCCGAAGGCTGCCTACCGTCGCCCGGATGTAATCTTGTATGTCAACGGGCTGCCTCTGGTGTTTATCGAGCTGAAAAACTCCAATGTGCGGCTGCGAAATGCCTTCGAGGATAACCTGCGCAGTTACCGGCATGACATCCCCCAACTATTCCACTGCAATGCGTTTTGCGTGCTATCCAATGCTTTGGAGACGCGGGTGGGCAGTTTTACCGCAGGTTGGGAGCACTTCTTCAATTGGTTCCGGGTGGAGAGTGAGAAGGAGGCGATAAACCGCAAGGAAATTACGGAACAGGCTACCAGCCTTGAGCATGCTGCCGATGGCCTTTGCGAAAAGGCTCGCCTGCTGGATTACGTCGAGAACTTCATCCTGTTCCATAAGGGCGAAACCAAGATAATTGCTCAGAACCACCAGTTTTTGGGTGTGAACAATGCCTATGAGCGTTTCCTGAACCGCCGGGAACACGAAGGCAAGCTGGGGGTGTTCTGGCATACCCAGGGCTCGGGTAAAAGCTTTTCAATGATTTTCTACGCCCGCAAGATTTTTCGAAAAGCCACGGGTAATTTCAGCTTTGTGGTGGTGACTGATCGCCAGGATCTGGACGGACAGATCTACCGGAACTTTCTCAATACGGAGACGGTTCGCAAAGAAGATGCCGCGCAACCGGCCAATGCCGAGGAAATGCGCAAGTTCCTGGGGCAGAACAAGAAGGTGGTGTTCACCCTGATTCAGAAATTCCGGTACGACAAAGGGCGCAAGTACCCCCGGCTGTTTGACCCGGACAAGGAAAACCGGGAAATCATCGTGATGGTGGATGAGGCCCACCGCACTCAGTACAAGAACCTTGCAGAGAACATGCGGGCAGGCCTGAAGGGTGCCCACTTCCTTGCCTTCACCGGCACGCCATTGCTGGGGCGCGACCGCAAGACCAACAGTTGGTTCGGCGATTATGTGTCCGAGTATAACTTCCAGCAGGCCATGGAGGACAATGCGACGGTGCCGCTGTTCTACGAGAAGCGTGTGCCGAAGGTGCTTATTCAGAACGACGATCTGGGAGACGAGTTCTACGAATTACTGGAAGACGAAAATCTGGATGAAGCCCAGCAGGAAAAGCTGGAGAGAAAGTACGCCCGCGAACTGGAAGTGATCAAACGGGACGACCGACTGGATACCATTGCCCGGGACATTGTGTACCACTTTCCGCGCCGTGGTTATCTCGGCAAGGGTATGGTCATAACGCTGGACAAGTTCACAGCCGTACGTATGTACGACAAGGTACAGCAGCATTGGAAAGCTGAGCAGAAGCGCCTGCTGAAGCTAACCAAAGAGTCTGGCAACGAGGTGGAGAAGGCCCGCTTCAAGAAGATCCGGGACTATATGAAAACAGTTGAGATGGCCGTAGTCATCAGTGACCCGAAATCCGATGAGGAAAAGTTCGAGAAACAGGGACTGGACATCAAGCCCCACATCAAGCGGCTGGATCAACTTGATGAACAGATGCACGACGTTGAGTATAACTTCAAAGACCCGGAGAACCCCCTGCAACTGGTGTTTGTGTGTGCCATGTGGCTGACCGGGTTTGATGCGCCCACCGTGTCCACGCTTTACCTCGACAAGCCCATGAAGGGCCACAGCCTCATGCAGACGATTGCCCGGGCCAATCGGGTGGCGTCCTACCGCATTAAAGGCCATAGCGGTGACCTGGTAGAGAAGAAAAACGGCGAAATCGTCGATTACTACAACGTGTTCCGAAATATGCGCAAGGCCCTGAAAGACTACGCGCAGGGAGCGGATGGCGAAGAGCAGCCGGTTCAGGAAAAGTCGGAGCTCTTTGAATTACTGGACGATGCCGTTACCCAAACGCTGGAATTCTGCCGGGAGCGGGATATTGAGCTGAACTCGGTGTTTGAGAAACAGGACACCTTCAAGAATATCGGCTTCTTCAATCAGGCGGCGGATACGTTGCTTAGCAACGAAGAATGGAGGAAGCAGTTCAATGTCTATGAGAACACAGTGACGGCCCTTTACGAGGCGTGCAAACCAGAGATTTTCCAACAGCACGACAATCAGCGCATTGCGGCTATCCAGTACCTTCGCGGTGTGGTGGACGCGCTTGTGGAGCAGGCGGACATCGATGAAGTCAGCCAGAAGATCTCCGAGCTACTGGATGAAAGCGTGGTGTTGGATAACGCCGAGTCATTTAACATCAAGGAGCACCGCGCGGAATATGAGATAGTCCAAAAAGGACAGGGTTGGGATCTGAGCAAGATTAACTACGACAAGCTTCGGGAAGATTTCAAAAGGGCGGAGTATAAACACATTGAAATTGCAGAGCTTCGGGCATTTATTGAGGATAAGCTTCGTCAGCTTTTGGAGCAGAATCATACTCGCACTGATTTTGCCCAGCGGCTTCAGGAAATCATCGACAAGTACAACTCCGGCAGCTCATCCGCCGATGCTTACTATGAGGACCTTGTCCAGTACGTTGGCAATCTTCGAGAGGAGTCCGAGCGGCATATCCGAGAGGGGCTGAACGAAGATGAGCTGGAAATCTACGACCTGTTGAAGAAAGACAAGCTCACGAAGGTAGAAGAACAGAAGGTCAAATTAGCTGCAAAGGATTTGATTATCCGTTTGCTGGAAGGTCATCCCAAAGTGTTGGTGCAGGATTGGTGGAAGGACGGACAGACTCAGCGGGCGGTCAAGGCTGCCATTGAAGAAGTCTTGGATAAGGATTTGCCGGAAAGTTATGACCGGGTGGCGTTCAAGGAGAAGTGCGATAACGTTTTTGAGCTGGTGGTGGAGTTCGCTGCCAATGGCCGGAAATGGGTTGCATAAGTCTGATGCCTCGGAAACGTCTCAGATGCCAGACGAGATTGTCTTTGCCACGTCTTCAAACGTGTCCTCTGGAAAGCTGAATATAAGAACGGAACTTGGGTTTTCTGCATTTATGAGGTAGCCCGTCTTATAGTTACGAACCTCTGCTGAAAACCCTGTAAAACCGGGATATATCCCAAGCGTTTGAGTTTCGACGGATTCAGACTCTGAGGCCGATTTTAGGATGTTAATGAACTCAGATGTCGACGGGGCATCCGACGGAATGGGCTCCACGCGAATGAACCCGAGCGCCTTTCCATCATTGAATAGCGTTATGTCATTGTTGTCGATGCGGACGGCATCGAATAAGTTTGAGCTGACCGATACAGCGTAATCCTGGCTAGGTGAGAACGATATCGACTGAGTTGATGCACAACCGGTGAGAAAAAGGGCTACGATGAGGGAACCGGGGAGTTTCATTATACTCATGCTTCCTTGGTTATCTCAGAGAGGCTTCCAGCAAACCCCTGAATTGTAACCCGCGAGTTAATTTGCAGGTAAAACTGATTTCGACTGCCCCCTGCTGAAAGGCTTGCCCGCTGCTCGAATTGCCGACTTCCGGATGTCATCTTATAGCGATTGATGATAAGACCTCATCAAAAAGATCCTCTTTGACACTAATGGTGATCCAGGATTCGTTATTGTTAGCTACTGCGATAAACGCGGTGGTATAACCGCGGAAAGTGGATGCAAAACCATAGGCGCCATCAGGCAATTGCAGCTCGGTTGGCGCTCCAGGGCCCTTTTGTGCCTCTACAAATCCTTGTTTCACCTCGCCGATAGCCGTTTTGGACTGTGGGTTGGTCTCTACGGTCATTATTGTGCCGACTAGATCGGAGCCCTCCCATAACTGCATTTCGGAAGGTTGAACTTCTATTGCGTCGAACCTGTCACTGTTAAGCGTAAAGCTGGTGTTGGGAGCGGCACGGAACTCAACGGGGTGACTGCTGAACGAAGCGCAGCCGGAAATAAAAACCACTATCAGGATAAGGCTAACTACAAGCCGTGCCATTTCGGAGATCCTCTATCGGTCTAAGGAGTCAAGAATAACAGGTTTGAACTGCGCAGCACGGAAACGCGCGCACATCATGTTGACTCGCACGTTTTCCAATAAAAAGGGTTCGCCCGATTTTCTAATAACTCTCAAAGCCCACTTTCTGAGTTTGCTCGCTGGCATCAACACGTCTTGTGGGGAGGGTACGGCGTCTACCCAGGTACTGCAGTCAGCTGTTTCTGACAGTAGTTCCACAATTGTGGTGAGGGTTTCATCCGTGATTGAGGAGTTCGTGAACTTCCGGGCATAGATCCGCCCAAAGAATGTGGTGATTATCGCCTGGATAATGTCCACGTCGTTCTGAGTGAGAGATTCGCTCAATTTTCTTCATCCTTGAAGCCAGAAAGCGAAACGCCAGACAGCTTGGGCTGTCCGGCGCTACGTTCTTTACGATTACGAGGGGCTTAGCCTTCGATCGGCGAACGCCAGTCGTCCGCACCGGAAGTACCGGCAACAGCGTGTTCCCAGGTTACTTTACGGTAGGACAGAGACGCGGTTACCAGTTGGGTGAAGTCAGCGCTGGCGGCGTCCTGGCAGTGCGGCATGTTGCAGTTGATGTCGATGATGGTGGCATCTTCCAGGATGGTGGAGAAGAAGTGCTCCTGCTTGCCTTCAACAGAGGTGCGGTACCACTTCAGCTCAACCTTCGGCAGCATTTCGCCAGAAGCCAGGGCGTTGTACATAAGCGGGGTTGCTTTGTTCAGCGCGGAGGTGAACTTGAACGGCTTGTGAACGCGCTGACCGGAAGGCTGACCGGACTGGGGATCGGTCGGAACGGTGACAACGTGGCTGAATTCCTGAACCAGCACTTCGTCTTCGTGACCTTCAACGTAGATGTTGCCTACGGAATCGGAAGTGAATGCGCCGGCGGTAATGTTGCCCTGAGTCTGGCCTTCGATGCTGATATAACAAGGAGTTGGCATAGTCTGCTCCATGACGTGTGAATGAGTAAATGTCCCCGGGATCTCCCTGGACGCTTAACAGTTAACAAACGTCGTGCCAGAAATAAAAAAGGTATTAATTACAATGAATAACCGTAATTTACCGGCTGAGCTTATTGGAGGGCAGGCAAGGGATTGCTGGCTTTGGAGCGAGATCTTGCTGGGCGGGCAAAAAATTGCTCAGCGTAGTCTGAAGCGCACGGGCAGGACATAGGTGAAGGTCTGCCCTTTCATGGAGTCGGGCACTTCCGGCAGTGGTTCGGCGTCCTTGAGCATGTCCAGCGCAGCATCATCGAGCAACGCATGGTTTGAGGAGGCGTGCAAAGAGTGGTTTACCAGAGTGCCATCTCGGCTGAATTCGAAAACCACAACCGGTGCGCCTTCCTGGCCAAGACGACGGGCACGACGTGGGTATTCATAGTAGCGCCCCAGGTGCCGGCTCAGTTCCGTGAGGTAGCGGTCCACATCGGAGGACTCTCCAGCAGTGAGTTCAACCTCCTGGTTGAGGTTTTCTTCTTCAGCGGTGTTTTCGGACACCTCCTCCGTACGCCTGTCGCTTTCAGGTGCATCGACCTGGGGCTCAGGCTCTTTTACTTCGGGTTGCGGCGTCGGTTCAGGTTTGGGTTGTGGCTCGGGTTCCGGCTCCGGCACAATCTCTGGCTCTGGCTCTGGCTCTGGCTCTGGCTCTGGCTCTGGCTCTGGCTCTGGCTCGGGGGGCGTTTCCTGTTCAACGGGGGGCTGGGGTTCGGGCGTTTCGGGCTCGGGTTTGCCGGCCAGGGAAATCTTGATCGCCGGGGTAGAGTTTACGGCGGCATCTCCGAGCGGTTTCAGTTCTGGGATTCGCTCGGGCGTGGCGATTACCACCACAATTGCAGTGATCACAACGGAAACGAACAACAGAAGGCAGCGGACAGTCTTGCTGGCACCCATCAACTGGCGGGCTCCGTCAGCAGGATGACTTCCTGATAGCCGCTCTCTTCCAGCACGCGAAGCAGCGATTCCAGATCAGACATGGCAATTTCGCGTTCAGCGGCGATTTTTAACGGGGATTGTTCATCCGGTGCTGGTAATGCCTTGGACAGGCCATCAGACGTTACGGTGCGTCCGTCGACTTGCCACTCGCCTTGTGCGGTAACGGTGAGGTCCGCATAGGGTTGCTCATTGCCGGCTTGTTGCCCGGTGCCCGGTAGCTCCGGCAACGGTGTGTCTGACAATTGACCCGCCACGATAAAGAACATCAGCAGCAGGAACACCAGATTGATGAGCGGCAGGAGAGCGTCCTCGAGACGCTCCATCAATGACTTTCCCGAGGTCACGGGCGGTGGTGCCAGATCCGTCATGGCTGCTCCGCAGCGTCAGGGGTGCGCTTCCAGTGGGTGGTAACGCCACTGTCAGTGAGCTGACTGTAGGCCTGGGTGAAATGGGTCAGTTGGGTGGCAGATTCTGTGGCGAGGTTGATTTCGCTGACGCCGCCGGTCCGGAGCTGCTTGACCAGCCCATTCATTCCATAGGTTTCTCCCTGCCAGCGAGCTTGGCCGTCACGTTGGATGACCACTTCGGGGATTGGCTCTCCGGTCACTGAACGGGTGTCGCTCGTGCTGTTGCTCAGTTCCATGAAACTGACCGGCAGTAACCGGCTGGTGAGCATGAAGAACACCAGCAGGATGAAGACCACATCAATCAGTGGAGTGATGCGGATCGGTATCGGGCGTGCCGGGCGGGTTTCAACCAGTTGCATTGGCCAGGCGACCCTGATGCTCGTCCCCGGAATACTCCACTACGCGCCCGGTCCTGGTGGCAGCCGGTGCCGTCTCATCCTGGGTTTCCTTTTGCGGTTCGCTTTCTTTGGTGGCGACGGGGACAGAAAGGATGGTGACCATTGCGCTATTAATGGTTTTCTGGATACGTCGCAGGCGGAATTCAATCCAGGCGGCCAGGGCGGCAAACGGTATGGCAATAACCAGGCCGGCCGCGGTTGTGGTGAGTGCTTCGTAGATGCCGCCGCTCAACTGGGAGGCATTGGCGCGCCCTTCAGTAGCGGCCATAGCTCCAAATGCCTCCATCATGCCCAGAACGGTGCCTAAAAGGCCCAGCAACGGTGCCAGCGCGGCAATCACTTCGATGATCTTCAGCGGTGCCTCGAAGGGCTCGAGGGCCTCATGAGCGTCCTTGGCGACGGACTCCCGAATCTGCTGGGGGTCGGTGCCAGTGTTGCGGGCGTTCATGGTGTTGACGATCAAGTGGTGCAGTGGGTTCAGTCGGGCGTATCGGCCTGCGGACCGTTCCAGGTCTACCGCCACGTTGCCGTCAGGCCTTTGTTGCCATTTCGTAATGGCTTTTTTAAGTTTGGCAGTAAACCTGGGAGCAAAAAAACTGCCGAATAACATGAGGTAAAGAAAGGTGACAACACCTGCCAGGGCAATGGCCAGCAACACAATCATGACGGGGCCGCCCATTTCCAACAGCTGACTGACCGGGCCGGCGCTGATTCCGGTGGCGTCGGCGAGCAGGGACTCGGACATTGGGGAAACCTCAGTTAAGAAAATAGGTCTAAATAATAACGATTATCATTGAAATTGCAAGTTCTGTAACCTGTTGAAAGCCGCGTCTCTGTTAGACTTACAAATATTAAATCCTTCAATAATCGACACGTTATCCAGTGAGAAACAGACATTTAGCACTGAGGGGAATCAACCCGAACCTATCCTGCGTTTGTGTAGCGGGAGTTACGCCGTTGTGATGATAAGACGCTGGCTTGCAAGCCTGGTCAATCGTGCTGTTGCCTTTGTCATTCTGGCCATTGTGCTGGCGGCTCTGGCGGTGGCCGTGGTCAGTTCCCTGGTAGCACGCTCCGAGCTTGCCGGGCAGACAAGGGAGCAGGTGGAAACCATCGCGGAACTGGTTGCCAGCGATCTTGATGCCCGCCTGGCCCAGCGCCGGGATACCCTGACTCATGTCGCGGAAGGGTTTACCATGGAGGAGGTGGTGCTGCGCTTCCGCTCCCGCCTTCTCCTCCGTCGCGAGATTGCGCTGCAACATATATTCGACGGGATCTACGTATTTGATGCCAGTGGCAAGGTCATTGCCGAGTATCCGCAAAGCTTCCGACAGACGGGGCTGGATGTCAGTGGCCGTGAGTACTTTCGACAGACCTCAGGCCAGCTCACCTCCATTATCAGTGACCCTTATGTGTCGAACTATCGGGAGCGGCCCGCCGTTATGATGACGGCGCCGATTTTCGATCATCGTCAACGGTTTATTGGCGTGCTGGGAGGGGCGGTTTTTCTCGACGGCGACAACTTCATGGAAGACACCAGCGCTGTGAGTATCGGCAAAACCGGCTATGTCAGCATTGCCACACGTACCGGTATAACCCTGGGCCATGGTCGTACCGGTGAAACCATGGTGCCGCTCAGGCTTGAAAACGAAGCCCACAAGAAGGCCATGGCGGGTTTTGAAGGCACTGTGCAGACGCTTGACCAGGAAGGCACCGAAACCATCACCTCGGTACGCCAGATGTCACAGGTGCCCTGGTTTGTGGCCGCGGTGTGGCCGGTGAAAGAGGCCTATGCGCCGCTCAGCCGCTTGACGGACAGCTTTGCGCAGACGCTCCTGGTCGTGATTCTGATCGTGGCGCCCTTGGCGCTGGTGGTGTTTCGTCGGTTGATGGCGCCCATGCGAAATCTGGGGTTCCAGATCAGTGAGCGCCATCTGGGGATACGGACCGAGCCGGTGGACGTTCTGGGAGGCACGGAAATCCGCCAGGTTGCGGAGACCTTCAACACCGTTATGGAAGAGCGTGACGAGGTGCTGTCCTCCCTGGCCGAGCGCGAGGCGTTTTTCCGCTCGCTTACCCAGAGTGCGCCAATCGGCATTATCCAGACCGATGTTCTGGGCAGGATTGAATTCGTTAACCCGGCGTTTGAGCGGATCATCGGGGTCAGCTCCAATGACCTCCAGCATACCCACCTGATTCATGGTGTTTACGAAGAGGACCAGGCTGGCACGGTTGAGGCGTGGCGGGAGGCTTTGCGCAGCCAAACAGTGTTCCGAGGGCGATTCCGCCTGAAAAGCCGCTCCGGAGATGAAGTGGTGTGGGCGGATGCCATGACGTCGGTGATTGAGACGGAGGAGCGTTCGCTGGGTACCATCACCGTGGTCAGGGACATCACCCACGAACTGGAGATCGAAGCGGAGCTGGCGGAGCAACAGAAACGTGCGGACAGTATTCTGGGCGTATTGCAGGAGGGTGTGCTGATGGTGGATGCCGATGGCATTATCCGGTACTTCAACGAAGCCGCCTCTGGGTTCCTGGGATTGGTCGACAGCGGTGAACAACAGAACTTTTTCACGCTGGTATCGATTGAAGACGAGAACCATCGCTGGGAGGCGGACGATTTTCTGCGCAGTGCCGATGTGGATAGCCTGTATGCCACCCTGCGAAACAGGGTGGACCAGCTCTTCGATATAGACCTGGCAATGCTTCACCTTCGCCGGGAAAGCCATAATCACCGTATGGTATTCGTGATCCGGGATGACAGTGCCCGCCGTCGGGAAGAAGAGCGACTGTCCTGGGAAGCGACCCACGACAGCCTGACGGGGCTGCTCAATCGCCGGGCGTTCAATTCATCCCTGATCAAATGTCTGACGGATACCAACAAGAAAACGGCGGCCAGCGTTTTGATGCTGATCGATCTGGACTACTTCAAACCCGTCAACGACGAAGGCGGGCATTTGCTGGGAGATGATTTGCTGGGGCGGCTATCGGACCTGCTCACGCAGTCGGTACGCCAGTCGGATACGGTGGCACGCCTCGGTGGGGATGAATTTGGCATCATCCTGCCTGCTTGTGGTCTGCCGCGCGCCGTCGAGCTTGCCGAGAAAATCCGAGCCGGCATAGAAGCCCTGCGTATAGAGCAGGACGGCAAGAGCTTTGGGGTGACTGCCAGCATCGGGCTGACCGAGATGAATGTCGCGGATACCGGGCCCCGGGAAGTCGTTGCGCGTGCTGACGAAGGCACCTACGCCGCCAAGGCCCAGGGGCGAAACCGTGTGGTGACGGTTCCCCTGCCGTCACAGCAGAAGCCGGATTGATCACCACCATCCCGCTGAGCCGCCTGCCTGCCACAGCAAACGCAGTGCGAGCAGGCTCAAAAGAACGTTGAACACGCGGCTGAAATGCTGGTTGCTCAAGGATTTAAGCACGTGAAGCCCCAGCCAGGTGCCGGCAAAACCAAAGCTGATCATGGCCAGTATGAACATCAGCCAATCGCGGAAAACGAAACCAGCTAGGCCAAAAACCAACGCTTTGGGTGCGTGCTGGAGCGTCATCGCCATGGCGAATGTCGCGACGGTGGTGAAACGCTCGGCGTGCATCTGCTTGATAAAGGACGCCACCAGGGGACCGGTTGCGCCCACAAACAGGGAAATGAAACTGGTCAACGCAGAGGCAAGAAAAATCCCGACACTGCCGAAGGCGCCTCGTGGCAGGGCGGGCCCCCAGCATAGGTAAAGCACGAAAACACCAATGGTGAGTTGCCACAGATAGGGTGGCAGGTCGACCAGCAACCAGGCGCCAAGCCCCGCTCCGACCAGTACTCCTGGTGTGAAGGCGACAATGGCTTTCCAGTCGGTATGCCGCCAGGTCAGTGTGGCCCGCCCGGCGTTGGAGCCTAACTGGATCATACCGTGAACCGGTATGATCGCCGCCGGTGGTATCCAGAACGCCATCAGTACCAGCAGCAGAACACCGCCCCCGGCGCCAAGGCTGGCGGTAATCATCGACGTAATGACAGAACTCAGCAGCAGGAAAACGGCCGTTGCGGTGTTCAGGCCTTCCGGGATGAACGTCAGTTCCAAGGCGGGCTCCGGGTTTATGGGCAGAAGCGGGTATCAGCGAGGCGTTCGGTTTTGCACAGCGCCTCGGTGGCGAGTTGAACATCCGCCACATAATACAGCGAAGCGAGTCCGAAGCGATCTCTCCCCAAATTGTGGAATACCATGCCGAAGGCGATGTCTCCCGCGCTGAATCGTTCATGCTCCTGAGCAAAGTAAGCCGCGGGCTTCGACAGCGTTTCATCCTCTAACAGGGACTGAACGCGGCTGGCACCGCCGTGGTAGGCCTGAACCAGAAGCAGCGTAAAAAGTTGACCCCGCTTATCGTCGGGCAGGTGACCGAAGCGCGCCTCGAAGGGCGGCCTGAGGTTGCGAGCATTCTGATCCATCAGTTTGAGGGCGCAGTCAATCTGTGCTAACCGGTGCCAGTAATTGGCGGGTTTGATTCGGCAGTCTTTGAGCGCCGAGGGTGAGAGCTGAAGGATGCCTTTGGCGTTGGCGGCAGAGTGCGCCCTTTGCTGGCCGCTGCTCTCGATCAATACCTGGCCGCCGAGGTACTTGGGCAGGCTCACCGGCAGATCGAGGCGTTGCTGCTGCTCACGCAGGCTATAAACGTACATCAGTGCCTCGTGGAGTGGCTGTGGTGCTTCCTGAGAGGCGAACGACAGATCGTCCCAGGCACCCCAAATCAGTTCCGAAGGCAGGGTGCCAAGGTAGCGTGCAACGGCTTCATCCAGGTTGACGTGCGGCTGTCGACAGGACAGGGCGAAGGGGTATCCGGTCCTGTCGGGGCCGCCCGGGGTCCAGTCGTCAGCGCGGCCAGTGGCTGCCAGAGAGGCTCTGGTATCATTCAGGCGAATCTGGGTGGCCTCACGGTCGGAGCCATCGTCGATATAGCCAAGGAACTGGCCGCGCATATCGAACAGAATGTGCCGATCGGGCTTAGAGCAATATCCGGACTCCTTCAGTACCCAGCGGCGGATGGTTGTGATGTTCTGGTATACCCCCTGACTTGACCAGTAGGGTGAGCTGCGAACAACGCTGGTCCAGTTCTCGGCAGGTTCCGGCGGTTTTTTACTCGCTTGCGAAGTGGACGCGATAACAGATGTGACTATTATAACGACAGCAAGAAAGTGACGCTTGAAGCTCATGTTCATAAATACCGGTTTCCCCAATCTCCCGAAAACAGAATAACAAACGGAATCGATCATGAAGCAATCCGAATACCTCCGATACGACGCGGTAGCGCTTGCCGACCTGATTCGCCGCAGAGAAGTCGCGGCCAGCGAAATCTGTGAGGCCGCCATTGAGCGTGCGGCCACGGTGAATGGCAAGCTCAACGCCATCTGCCACCCTCAGTTCTCCGATGCGCTGAGCCAGGCGTCTACACCGGATAGTACCTTCTCGGGCGTTCCTATGCTGCTTAAAGATCTGGCCCAGGAACAGCAAGGTCAGCCCTGTACCTACGGCAGCCGGGCGTTGAAGAAGAACATCGCGTCCCGGGATTCGGAGTTTGTACGCCGTGCACGGGCTGCGGGCCTGGTATTCCTGGGCCGCACCGCAACGCCGGAGTTCGGGCTGAAGGCTGTCACCGAATCAAAACTCTGGGGTGCCTGCCGTAATCCATGGGATACGGATCGGACACCGGGTGGTTCCAGTGGCGGCTCCGGTGCTGCGGTGGCGGCGGGTATCGTACCCATGGCGGGAGCCAATGACGGTGGCGGTTCGATTAGAATTCCGGCGGCCTACAACGGGCTGTTCGGGCTGAAACCGTCGCGCGGTCGTATTTCCTCCGGCCCCTCGGTGGGTGAGGCATGGACGGGCGCCTCGATCGATCACGTGGTCACCCGCACGGTTCGAGACAGCGCCGCCATGCTGGACGTGCTGGCTGGCCCTGCGGTGGGCGATCCCTTTACCATCGCACCGCCAGCTGCCCCTTATGCCAAGCTGATGCAGCGGGCGCCACGCAGTCTCAAGATTGGTGTTTTTACCTCATCGCCCTACGAAACCGAGGTGGCAAGGGAGTGTGTGGATGCCGTTGAAGAAACTGCGCGCACTCTGGAAAACCTGGGGCACCGGGTGGAGTATGCGCGTCCGGAATTCGACGGCATGGCCCTCGCCCGCTGTTATCTGGGGCTGTATTTCGGGGAAGTGTCCACGCTGATGGACCGCGCGAAAACCGAGTTTGGAGCCCGCGATGACGACTTCGAACTGGATACTCGCCTGATTGGTATGTTGGGGCGGACCATGCCACTACCGGACTACGTGCGCCGTCGACAGCAGTGGAACGATTTTGCTCGCGCCCTGGGGGCCTTTTTTGAAGGTTACGACATGTACCTGTGCCCGACGGCTGGCCAGTTACCGGCGAAGATTGGCGAACTGGATACCCCTTCCCATCTGCAGATGGCTGCCCGGCTGATGTTGCTGCTGAAAGCCGGCAAGTTGGTACACCGCAGTGGGCAAGTCGACCAGATGGCTATGGAAAGCCTGGCCCGCACGCCCTTTACCCAGCTTGCCAACCTTACCGGCACGCCTGCGATGTCTGTCCCGCTCGCCTGGACAGCCGCCGGGTTGCCGGTGGGGGTGCAGTTTGGCGCTCCGCACGGAGACGAAGGCACCCTACTTCAGCTGGCGGCACAACTGGAAGAGGCCAACCCGTGGTTTGGGCGCTACGAGTTGCTGGAAGCGATGATCTGAAGCCACGCAAAGAAACAATAAATAACGCATTGTGATCCAGGATCAACGTATCCACGTTTATCTTTATGGCAGGAACAGGCTATGCTGTGAGTCAGGAAGAGCCCATTCTTCCTGAACGACCCTGATGGCATCGAGGAGGCGAGCGTATTATGAACCAACCGATGGCAATCGACGAACTGGTGTCTGTAGCACAGGCCGAAGCCATGGGGGAGCTTGATGCCCCGATGATGGCAATCGTACTGTCCAGCGAACAAAGCTACGACTTGCCCATTAACTCTCTTGAAACCGATGCCGACAAGGCCCGCTGGGGACTGATCCTCCGCGCTGCCCGAGAGCATGTGGAAGCCGATGCGGTTGCCGTGCTGTACCCGGCATGGACGACCATCCGCAGCAAGAAACCAGTGAAAGCCGAGGCAGGGTCAGAGGACACCCAGTCAGTGGCAGGCAGCGACGATGAGCAGCCCGTGCGCGGCGAAGATCCGGCAGAGCCCATCGACACTCTGTTTGTGCAGTTGCATACACGTGACCGTATTTACTGGCGTGGTTTTGAGCAGATCCGTGATCCCAAGCACCAGCGCATTATCGGCTTCCGACGGATCAAGGCCCTGTCCACCGAATACGGTCGTGACGAAGCACCGTCTGTAACCTCCTGGCTGAACACCCTGTTTGAGCCATTGCCCGATGAAGGCGAGGAAACCGAGGTGGATATGGAACTGGCGGACCTGCTGGATGAACCGGAGGTCAGCGCCGCTCTGTATCCACGTCAACTCCGTGCCCTGCACTGATTAATCGGCTATTGGGAGCCCCGGTGTCGAAAGGCACCGGGGCCAGGCTCAGATGGCCATAGCCCTCTCGGCCACCCAATACAGGCTGATCGCGCCTACTGCAATCAGTGTCAGCGGAACGACCGCCCTGCCGTAGAGGTGTGTTTTACCCCAGAGGTAAAGCAGCGGGAAGGCAATAACCAGAAGCCCCAACTGCCCGAGTTCTACGCCAATGTTGAAGCCGGCGAGGGCCAGGACAGTCTGGGAAACACCACTGGTGAGATCCCCCAAAACGCTGGCGAACCCGAATCCGTGTATTAGCCCGAATCCAAAGGCCAGCTTCCAGGTTTTTCTGCCCAGTATCGGCCACATCACGTTCATGGCTGCCACCGCTATGGACAGGGCGATGATGGTCTCCACCCAGGCGATGGGCAAACGAACAACGCCAAGGGCTGCCAGCGCCAGGGTTACGGAATGGGCCGCCGTGAATGCGGTCACGATCCCCGTCAGTTCCCATAGCCGCTGCTTCAGCCCCACCGGCGGGCTGCCATCGTTTTTCCTCAGTGTGGCCGGCAGCATCAGCACTAACAGAAACAGTATATGGTCAAGACCGATGAGCAGATGGATGACACCCTCGTACAGGAAGGTTCCGAACAGCTGCAGGCTTCCCGGTGCGTCGCCGGCGGAGAGCGCTAGTTGGCGACTGTCAGGGCCTACTACTCCCAGCGTGCTGGTGCCGTCGCTTTCAAGGCTTATCAGGCCGCGATGCAACGGGTCCTGTGAGAACAGAAGATTGTATGTCAGCGTATCGGGCGCGGCGCCATCGGGGCAGCTAATGGTGTAGAGACCGGCGGCATAGGGGCCGTCGCTATGGCGGGAAAGCCCCCATTGCTGGCCGGTCAGGCGGCAATCGGCCTGGGTGCTGGACAAGGTTACGCCCTGCTCTACCCATCGAGTAATCTGGTCCCGGCCAGCACGGAGCTCTGCCCCACTGAGCTGGCGATCCCCGTTCCGATCCAGCGGCAAAGCCACTGCAAGATCTCTGAGCGCCACGTCTATGCGTATTTCGCCCCGGTCCTGATTCAGGTAGATAAAGCTGTCGCTGGCTTTGTGGGCCCATGCTGTTCCGGAGATCAGGGCCAGCAGAACCATGGATACCACAAGGCTACCCCATTGTTTCATCTCCCTCATGATTCAACCTCCGGGTAGCGTGCATCGGTCTGTCCCTGTTCTTTCAGCCAGGATCTCACCTTCCGGGCCGGCTCGTTGTCACCTGCCGCATCGGCGGCACGCAGCAGCAGCCGGGTATCGAGGGGCTCGCGCTGGCTGCGCCAGTTATCTGCCGCAAAGGTCAGTGCCGTATCGGCATTGCCTTCCACATCAAGCTGGAAGCGCGCCATGTCCCGCTGGTGCAACAGGTTTCCGCGCCAACGCGCCTCTGTGAAGCGCTCTCTGAGCCTTTCCGCCAGAGCTTCTGCTTCCGGATGCCCGGAGCGGGCCATGGCAATCGCGCGTAGCACCGCCAGCGAATCCACCTGTTCGTAGCCTTCGGTTAATGCCAGTGTACGGTCGGCCTGGTTCCGGCCGAGATACCAGTCCGCTAACTGGGCGCGGGTATAGAGATCGTCGGGGCTGGTGCGGAGTATTGTCTGCCAGTGATCGGCTGCGGCGGGATTGCCCATCTGCGCGGCGATATCCCCCAGGGTCCCTTCTGCCCAAAGCCGGCTGGTGGTATTGGTGCTGGTGCTTTCTGATTTTTTCTGAAGGGCCTGATAGGCCGCCCTGGGGTTACCTGTGCGGGCGTTAACCTGGGCCGTGCAACTGTCGGCGATCAGGCCAGGGTAGGATTGCTGCAACTGTCTGCAGCGCTTTCGTGCGTCTTCGTAGTTGCCCTGAACGGTTTCCAGATTGGCCAGTAGCAACAATGCCTGATTTTTCTGGAGTGCGCTGCTGGATCGGGCTATGACGGTTTCCAGGTCTTTCCTGGCACTGTCAAAGCGGTGGAGGCTCTGGTCCAGTGTTGCCCTGAGGGTAAGCAGCCGGTCGGTCATTTCTCCGGACCATCGCTGCAACATCCCGTCGGCATAGCCCAGGAAACGGGGGTCTCCGGTGCTCCTGGCACGGGAGATCTGATTTTGTACGGTGTCTGCCAACTGCTCGGGCGAATCCGGTAATTCGGACGTGGTCAGTGCCGGCTCTGGCAGTTCAACAAGAATATCGGTGTCGGAAAAATCTGTCTCGATAGGTCCGGGTGCAGCGGTTGCGACGTTTGGAAAACCGGCCATCAACCACAGCCCGACACAAAAAGCCCCGCCCCGAAGGGCAGGGAATGTGCTTGCCGGCTTCAGGCGTACTGAAGGCCGGCAAGGGGTCCTATTGGATGAACAGATCGTCGAAGGCCTGTTCATTATTCTGGTCATTGAAGCTGAACTCCTTGTCGTTGATCTGAACGGCTTCACGGGTGTCGTCGGTGTTTGCGATCTCAGCCTTCACAAAGGTTGAGAAATCTACCGCCGGATCTGGCCTGTCACCGCCACCGCCGCTGCTGCTGGAGCCGTCGAAACACCCCGCCAGTGCCAGGGTTATCAGGCCCGTTCCGGCTAACTTCATAGTGAGTTTCATGATTCACTCCTTATGAGTTGGGTGAGCCGGCCAGCGGAGTTGCCAGATATGGGAACACTTCCTGGAGCTCAGCTGGGTCAAGTTGCACACCGTCGGTAAACGGGGCGTCCTTGTTCGGGGCATCAGTGGTCAATGCGCCCATGACTACACGCAGGGCAATATCCACGGTGTCATCCACCGGGCGACGGCCATTCGGGAAGCCGGCGTTGTCACCACCGAGAACACCCAGGTCATTTTGCGAGGCTGCAGGTGTGGCTGCGATTTCCGGGTTCAGTCGCAGCATTTCTGACGTTTGCACGCCTACCGGCATGTTTACATCGGGTACGCCGGTCAGGAACGCTGTTACCAGATCGGTCCGCGGGAAGTTATTCGGTGCCTCAGCGCCTGCGCTGCTGAACAATATTTCCAGCAGTTCGGGCAGGGTCGGATGAGTCACGTAGGTAGCGAACTGGCCATCGTTCATGGGCTCGCTGGCGTTGAACCGGTCCTTGTCTTTCAGGCCGATCACGACTTCGTTTACCAGCGGCATACCGAGACGTGATACCTGGGTCCATGCGCCGCCTTCAACGGTTGCACCTTTGCCATCAACGGTCGGTTGCGGATTGATGACTCGGGCCTGGCGAACGCTGGCGGTCGTCCAGCCGCCGATGACGGGCTGATCCATTCCGGTGACTGCGGTGCCGGTCAGGCACTCGGTCGGTACTTCCAGGGCGAAGGAGGTCACGTTCTTGTCTGCAAGATCACCGGCACCTTCGCCGTCACGTGGGCCGAGCGGGTTGGTGTTGACCAGGTCGAAGATCTCGCCAAGGTTGACCGCGAAAGCTTCCTTGCGTTGACCCACGAAGACCTGCCCGTTGGTGGCGCAGCCTGGAATGCCAATCTCGAAGATGTGCTGGTTGGCGTAAGCTTGGTATCCGCCGGGAAACGATTTTTCGCCAATGTTGTCCAGGGGCTTATCGAAGGTGGCGGTGCCATCCGTGACGTTGGTGGCGGTTTCAACGGTACCGGTACGGCGATCACCGCGAATTACGGACACCGTGTATTCCTGGCTGACCTGAACGTTGTCGCCGTCGCTGGCATCGCCGATGTTCTTGAGCGGTACGGAAACCATCTGCTGGTCACCGTCTGGGCCGACCGGCAATTGAATATCGTTCAGGTTGTCCGAGAACTCAAAGCGGAACGTGAGGTTTTCCTGTGCGTTGCCGCTGTTGTCGATGTGGATTTCATAAACCGCGTCTTCATCCAGATCGAAGTAATTGGGACCGCCATACGCATCCTGCAGTGGCAGGTAATTCGCGATCAGGGTGACGAAATCCGCACGTCCCGTCTCGTAACTGCGGAACATGTAGAAATCGGTCCCGTCCACCTTGGGTACTTCAGTGATAAAGGGTGCTTCGCGGTGGCTTGAGGCGTTTGCTGCGCCGGCACTGATACAGAGTCCGGCAACCGCAATGGCGAGGCCGGAGCGTTTTAGTAAAGTATTCATTCCGTTTTCCTCTTCTATTGTTGGTGTTGCAAAGGGGGTTACGGAGCGATTAGAGAAAAGGATGCAGTTCTCACCAAAAAAAATTGAAAGCGTCTTATCCGGAAGCAGGCTGACATAGTACGAATAGTGAGTGCATTACGTTCAGCCAACTTGTGAGGCGTGTGTCAGGTGGCGGGACTGGCGGTCCATCCTAGCGTTATTCTTCAAGTCGACCCAGAGCGACTATGCTTCATGGTGTTTGTTTGATTTCAGGGCCAACAACATGCTCCATCGCACCCAATGGGTTTCCGACGCCATTGCCCGCATTGATGCGGATTTCAATCGTTCTGCAGACACCCATCTGATCAAGCTGGACCTGCCGGGCCTGCGTGACGTTGATATCTATCTCAAGGATGAGTCGACCCACCCGACCGGCAGCCTCAAACATCGGCTGGCACGCTCACTGTTTCTGTTCGGGCTCTGTAATGGCTGGATTACGCCAGGCACCCCGATCATCGAGGCCTCGAGTGGATCGACAGCGGTCTCCGAGGCCTATTTTGCCAAGCTCCTCGGGCTGCGGTTTATCGCAGTCATGCCCCGAACGACGTTGGCACAGAAAATTGCCAAAATCGAGTTCTATGGGGGCGAGTGTCACCTGGTGGAGAACGGCAGTGAGATCTACGCTGAATCTCAGCATCTGGCCCGTGAGCTCGGTGGTCACTACATGGATCAGTTCACCTACGCTGAGAGGGCGACAGACTGGCGGGGTAACAACAACATTGCCGAAAGCATTTTCGAGCAGTTGCGACGGGAACCGCACCCCATACCGCGCTGGATTGTTGTCAGCGCGGGCACCGGTGGCACGTCGTCAACCATTGGGCGCTACATCCGCTACGGCGGCCATCTTGCCCGGGGCTGTGAGCTGTGTGTGGCGGACCCGGAAAACTCGGTGTTCTATGACGCCTTCGCTAGCGGGCGGTCTGATATTGTCGGCCAGTGCGGTTCGCGCATTGAGGGTATTGGCCGCCCCAGGGTTGAGCCCTCTTTCAGCCCGACGGTGATTGAGCGCATGATTCGCGTACCTGATGCGGCCAGTTTTGCCGCGCTCCGGTATCTGGAACGTCATCTTGGCCGGCGTTGTGGCGGCTCTACCGGTACCAATCTGATTGCCACACTGAGCCTCGCCAGTGAGATGCAAAGCGCCGGAGAGGGCGGGTCGGTTGTCACGCTTCTGTGCGATGGTGGCGACCGTTACACCGACACCTATTTCAATCCCGGGTGGCTTGCCAACCAGGGCCTGGAGTTAACCAAGTGGGAAAAAGCGCTGGACGATTTTGACCAAAGCGGCGTGTTTGAACCCGATCTGATGACCTGCATGCATCCTGATGGGCATTCTGAACGTAAGGTCGACTAATACCTGTAGAACAAAACAAGGGATCGTATAGATGGTAACCAGCAACTCTGAACAGGATGATCTGATGGGACTGCTGATCGCAGTGTCCCGGGAAGACCGACTGGCCTTTCAGCGGCTGTATGAAAAAATTTCCGGCAGGATGTTCGGGCTTTGCCTGAAACTGGCCAGTCAGCGAGATCTGGCAGAAGAGGCCGTTCAGGATGCCTTTGTGCAGATATGGCACCACGCCGGTGAATATCACAGTGAGCGTGGTGCTCCCCTGAGCTGGATGCTGACGATTGCCCGTTATCGCACACTCGACCTTATGAGGAACCGGAAATCACGGCCGACGTCCGGCGATGCCCATCTTGAGCGTGTTGCTGATGAACGTGACGGCCCGCTGGACGAATCACTTCGCGTCGCGGGCAGCGCGGAGCTTCGCGGGTGCCTGGATGAACTCTCAGAAACGCAGCGGGACAGTATCCTGTTGTCCTATTATCGGGGGTTTACCCACGATGAGCTCTCCGAGGCCTTGAGTTCACCCATTGGAACTGTGAAAAGCTGGATTCGGCGCGGATTAATGGCTCTGAAGAGGTGTCTGGAACGATGAAAAAGACACCGGAAAGAATAGAAGCATTGGCAGCGGAATACGTGCTTGGCTCGCTTCATGGGTCAGCCCGCCGGCGTTTCGAACGCTGGATGATGGAGTCGGTTCGAGTCCGTCAGGAAGTCTGGTTCTGGGAAGAAAAGCTGGGACACCTGGGGGCACGCATTGAGGAAGAACAGCCTCCCGCGTCGGTCTGGGCTGGCATCGAACGCCGGCTTTGGCCCCGGGACGATAAACCCGGGTCGGCAGTTGCGGCCAATGATGCGTCCGGCCGTTGGTTCTGGCCTGGCTGGAGCATGCTGGCAACGGCTGCGGCGCTGGTGCTGGCCGTTGTCCTGGTGCAACAGCCAGAACCAGAGGTGGATGACCGTCTTTCAGGCGCCATCGTACAGGCGGACGTGAGCGATCCCCTATGGTTGGTCAGTGAGTCATCGCTCGACAGGCAATTGAAACTGCGTCCCGTTGCCGCGACGGCGGCCCAGCAGGGCAAGGATTACGAATTGTGGATCGTGCCGGCGGATGGCCAGCCCCTGTCGCTCGGGGTTATTCCGGTGGGTGGAACCTATCAGGTAACTCTGGATGATGAGGCGCGTGCGCTTCTCAGCAATAGCCGAACACTGGCGATCAGCCTGGAGCCGGTGGGAGGCTCTCCCACCGGCCAGCCGACCGGGCCGATCCTGCACGTTGCGAAACTCTACGAGCTTTGATGGTCCGGCCGAGGGGTGGATGGGTCGAAAACAGAGCAATGCATAGCTGACGGTCTGGGCAAAGTGGCCGTCAGCTTGAATTCTGGCCGCAACGATCAGTTGTCAGTTCCTTCGAACATTCTGATCCTCGCGTTATTGAGATGTTCCTTCATCGCTGACTCTGCTTTCTCGGCATCGCCATCAATGATATGTCTTAAAATCGTATTGTGCTCATCCTGAACCAGCGCCATACGATTGCTGTCAGAGGATTTCAATGACAACGTCCGTGTAATGTTCATCCCTTCTTTAATATTTTCCCGAAGTGATTTCATCACCGTCGAGTAATAGTGGTTGTTGGCGGCCTCAGCAATGGCGAGATGGAACTCAAAATCTTCTTCGCTGGCTATGGCGTGAAGCCTGTTTGCTTCATTGATCTTTTCGGCTGCTGCAACGATACGACCCAGCTGATCGGCCGTACGTCGCGTAGCGGCAAGACCTGCTGCGCTGCCTTCGAGATTGGTGCGAAATTCAAAGCACCGTTGAATATCTGAAATGCTGGATATTTTTGAGAAGGAAAGAACGGTGTCATCTGGGCGCTTAATGACAAAACTACCCGACCCCCGCCGGGAGACAATCAAATTGTCTTCTTTGAGCCGAGTCAACGCTTCTCTCAACACGGGCCGTGAAACGCCGTATTTTTCGCACAGCTTTGCCTCACTGGGAAGCTTCTCGTTTGCCGGGTATTCGCCATTGATGATGGAAACCAGAATCTTCTGGTAAGCCACCGATGAGAGCGACCGGCTAATATCTTGTTTTTGCATCTGCATAGTTAAAACGACCAGAACAGGGCGATAAGCGCCGTAAAAGACAACTTTTAGCAACTCTGATTGCCATTCGCGCCAAACAGTCCTCGATACAATGACTGGCAGTATCTTTGCGATTTCTGCGCGTATTATCAATAAAATAGCGTAAAAGTCGTAAAACTGTATCACTCCGAAGCATTTTTCAGCAAGCTAAACCCCTAGTGCCAACTCCCGACAAGCCTCCATGCCGATTGTCACCATACTAATTATTACAAAAATCCAAAAGTTGTAAAAAGTTGTTTGATTTGTAAAATCCCATAACGTACAGTCGAGTGTGTGTTCCATTCGATCAAGGTAAGTATGCATGACAACAAGTAACCAAAATATGCAGATAAGTCAGAGAGTTATCGATGACCTTCGTCGTGTGTCGACAGCAACGCTGCACACCGCACTCTTCAAAAGGGGCTTGCGTAACACCTATATCCAAGGTGTCAGCCTTATCAACAAGCAGAAACTAAAGATGGTCGGTCAGGCATTCACCCTGCGCTATATCCCGGCTCGTGAAGACATTGATACCGTTGCGGCGTTCAAAAGTCCTGAGCACCCTCAGCGCCTGGCCGTTGAAACCGTTCCGGAAGGCATGGTGCTGGTTTCAGACTGTCGGCAGGACGCAACAGCTGCTTCTGCCGGGAGCATTCTTCTCACTCGTCTGGAAGTTCGCAAGTGCGCAGGCTTTGTTTCCGATGCGGGCATCAGAGATTTCAATGACGCATCTGAAATGAACATGCCGATTTTTTGCGCCAAACCAAGTGCCCCAACCAACCTGACCAAGCACCACGCGGTAGACCTACAAGTATCGATCGGTTGTGGCGGTGTGATGGTTAATCCTGGCGACGTGTTGGTCGGCGATGGTGACGGCATCATCGTCATCCCTCTGGAGATTGCACAGGAAATTTCCGAAGAAGCACTAGCGATGGAGCTCTTCGAAGACTTTGTGCTGGAAAAAGTTCGGGCGGGAAGCAAAGTCATAGGTCTGTACCCTCCCAACGCAGAAACCCTGGAGGAGTACAACAGCCAAAAAGCATAGCGGTCACCGGGCCTGCGAGGTGGAAACAATAATCCACAACGGTATTCGCGCCTCGCTCTCAATAGATTACTGAAGAAATTAAGTGCCTATAAATAACAATCAAACAAAAGAGATATAGCCATGATTTTACGAAGATTGAAAAACCAGCTGGTTTGCGTTCTCGGCGCTTGCCTGCTCGCTTCAACCGTCGCTGCGGCTGAATTTCCTTCCCGCGACATTCGTCTTATCGTCCCTTGGCCAGCCGGCGGCGGCGCCGACGCCATATCGCGAAAGCTCGGTAATATTGCCGAGCAGCAAATGCCGGTTTCTATTTATGTAGAAAACATCGCCGGTGCCGTGACCGCGTCCGGTTTGATGCAGATGACCCGTGCTCGACCTGACGGTCACACCATCGGTGTTCTGACCTACGACAGCGTGATCACCCTTCCGCGCGGCAAAATGGTTCCAGGTTATTCGCTCGAAAACATGACCCCTATCGCCCGAATCACTCGCGAAGCAGACGCCGTGGTGGTATCGAAGCAATCTGGCTTTACCGACTTCCAGCAACTGATTGACGCAGCCAAAGCCGAACCTAACAGCGTCCGCGTGGGGGTTGCTCCCAGAGGGTCCGGGCCTTATCTCGCCGTCCGTCGCCTCGAGAAGCAGGCTGGGGTCAAGTTCAATGTGATCACGTACCCGGGATCTTCAAGCGCCGAGGCTGAAGCGCTCCTGTCCGGTGAACTGGATGCAGCCATTTCAAGCCTGGGGGACTTTAGCGGAGTTATAGAATCAGGGGATGTCAAAGGGGTGGTAGAGCTTGCGTCAGAGCAGAACCCATCGTATCCGGATGTTCCCCCCATTAACACTCTGGGCTATGAGTTGGAGACAGGAAGCTTCGTTCTGCTGGCGGCTCCGAAGAATACGCCAGACGCAGTGATCGCCAAACTTGAAAGCTCTTTCAAGCATGCGTTTGAGAGCGAAGAGTTTCAAACCTGGGTAGCGGGCGTCGGTGTAACGCCGAGCTGGTTAGGCGCTGACGACGTGCCGGCGTGGATAGATAGCCTGCAATCTGAAACGTTCAAAGTTATGGACGAGCTTGATCTGTAACGAAGTGGCTCGCATCCCCCCTGCAACGCTGATAGGGGGGTGCCCAGGGGTGCATGATATGTTTTATATATATAAAAAAATCATCTTTCATTTTTTCATATTTATCGTTTCAGTCGGATATTTCGTCACTGCCATTAATCTTGGAAATCCAATAGCAGACGGGCGTCTTCAACCCTCATTCTTCCCCATGATTGTCGGCTCTTTTGCAGTGCTGTTTAGTGGAATTCTGCTTTTCAAAGAATGGACTCTTGTAAAAAGAAATGTGGCAGATACGAGTAATGAAAATAGCCCCTACGCTGCTCCGATCATCATTTTTTGTATCTTTATTTACATTATTGCCTTTTCAGCGATCGGATATTTTATTCCCTCAACGCTCTTTGTTTTCTCAATGATGTTGATGTTTTCCTCAAAAGAGAAGTTGATTCAAAAGGCCGTCATTTCAATCGTGATCGTCACGCTTGGGTATTTCATATTCGAACTGCTTTTTGGGGTCAGGCTCCCGACGTTGGGGGGAGGTAACTGATGGAGTTTATTACACTTGTAGCCGGCAGTTTCACAAAACTGCTCGACCCCCTGGTGCTGGCCTACGTGATTGCAGGCTTTATCATCGGTACTATTTTTTCCGCCATTCCTGGGTTGACTGCAACGTTGGCGCTGGCGTTGCTATTACCACTGACATACAGCCTGGATGTCACCACCGCATTGATGGCTTGCGCCAGTATTTATATGGCGGGTATGTGTGGCGGCAGCATCACAGCGACCACCATCAATATCCCCGGCGCGCCCTCATCAATGATGACAGCCCTCGACGGCTACCCAATGCAACAACAGGGCAAAGGAGCGTTGGCGCTGGGGCACGCTGCCATTGGTTCGATGGCGGGAGGTGCCTTGGGCGCGATGCTGCTGATTGGACTCGCGCCCGTCATTGCCGAGGCATCGTTGCTGGTGCAGACCACCGGTAAATTCTCGTTGTTGGCGTTTGCCGTGATTGTCATTGTCATCGCGCAACGCGGCAAGATGATTAAAGCGGCGATGGCTGCGTGCATCGGGTTAATGCTGGCAACGATAGGACTGGACGCGATGGAGCCTGTCACCCGCTTCACCTTTGGGTTCGGCAGCCTCACCGCAGGTATTGACCTAATGCCGGTTATTATCGGCACCTTTGCGATCAGTGAGATACTGATGCAGGCCGGGTCGTCAAAGGAAACCCGCCAAACCACTGAAGCGATGAGCACGGTTACGATCAGGCGTCGCGATTTCATTCCCCCATTATCCGCGATTCGTCAGGTTGGCATCGTCTGTTACGTCAAATCAGCGTTGATCGGCTATTCAGTCGGCACGTTGCCTGGTGCAGGTGGATCGATGGGCGCCTTTCTGGCATACGTTGAAACAGTACGCACGTCCTCAAATCCTGAAAGCTTTGGCAAGGGCAACCCAAAAGGGATTGCCGCATCGGAAAGCGCCAACAATGCCGTCTGTGGCGGCGCACTGGTGCCCATGCTGACGTTCGGCATCCCTGGTGATCCGATTACCGCCATTATGCTCGGGGTCCTGGTCATTAACGGCATTCAGCCGGGCCCACAGTTGATGGCCGGCCAAGCTGATTTGATTGCGCCGGTGCTCGCCTCACTCCTGTTCAGTGCCGTGATATTGATTCCCTTGACACTGTTCTTGCTGGGCCCCTATTTCATCAAGATTGTCTCGATCCGCAAGGACGTGCTCTATGGCGCGATTGCCCTTCTTGCCGTGGTAGGCAGTTACGTTGCCACGTATTCAACGTTCCAGATGATGATGACATTGGTGCTGGGTGTGCTGGCGTACTACCTGAGAAAGCATGATTTCCCGGTCATCACGATGCTGCTTGGGTTCATTCTTGGCCCTAATCTGGAAGAGTTCTTGCGGCGCTCGCTGGCCCTTTCCAATGGCAATCCGATGACATTCTTTACCAGCCTGGACAGTTTGTTCTTCGTCGTTCTCACACTCGTTTTTGTTTACTTTCTTGCGATCAAAAAACCGCTCAAGAAACCAGTTGGTGCTGCTCAGAGCACTTAACGAGGCCATTAAACCAACCCTGCTCGGCGACTATACGATGCCGAGCAGGGCCAATTGTAGATGCGTCAGGATCCAATCCTGTTTTCTGTTACGCGCAATGTAGGAGCAAGAATATGCAACCTAAAGGTCAGCAACTCATTGGCCAAGAAGCCTTTGTCGCAACAGGGGCTCCCATTCAGGCAGTCAATCCTGCCACCGGTGAGCGACTTGAGCCGGTTTATCCAAGCGCGGGCTCGGCTGAGTTTGATCGTGCGTGCGAGCTAGCCGAGTTGGCAAGCGCCGATTTTCGAACGTCATCACCGCAACAGCGTGCGGCATTTCTGGACACCATTGCCGACCAGATCGAAGCGCTCGGCGATGAACTGATCCAGCGCGGGATGCTCGAATCCGGCCTTCCTCGCGCCCGCCTTGAGGGTGAGCGAGGGCGGACCTGTGGCCAGCTACGTCTGTTCGCATCCGTGGTTCGCGACGGTGAATGGTTGGATGTTCGTATCGATCCGGCCTTGCCAGAGCGCAAACCCCTACCCAGAGTTGACCTGCGACAGCAGCATATTGCCCTGGGCCCTGTCGTGGTGTTCGGCGCCAGCAACTTCCCGCTCGCATTCAGCGTTGCCGGTGGTGACACCGCGTCGGCCCTGGCTGCCGGTTGTCCCGTTATCGTTAAAGCACACGCGGCTCATCCTGGCACGTCCGAGTTGGTAGGCCTCGCAGTGCAAGCCGCTGCCAGGCAATGTGACATGCCCGAGGGTGTGTTTTCACTGCTGTTTGGTTCCGGCAACGAGATTGGTCAGGCGCTGGTATCAGACCCGCGAATAAAGGCCGTCGGATTTACCGGTTCACGTCGTGGCGGTATGGCCTTGATGGCGACGGCTCAGTCTCGCCCTCAGCCGATTCCGGTCTATGCCGAAATGAGCAGTATCAACCCGGTATTTTTACTACCCAACGCTTTGCAGTCACGAAGCGAGGCGCTGGCCGAAGGCTTTGTTGGCTCTCTATCGATGGGAGCTGGCCAGTTCTGCACTAACCCGGGCTTAGTCATTGCCCTCCGCAGCCAGGCACTCGATGAATTTGTTGCAGCGGCGAGCAAGAACATCGCCGCAGTGGCAGCTCAAACCATGTTGACGCCAGACATCCATGATGCCTATCAACAAGGAGTCAAAGCGCTGTCTGAGAACGACAGTGTTCGCGCGGTGGGTAACGGAGAGGAGGGCGGAGCTCCCAATCAATGCCAGGCCACCCTGTTCACCACCTCTGCCGATGCATTCATCAGTGATCAGAGCCTCCAGGACGAAGTGTTTGGAGCCTGCTCCGTTGTGATCGAATGCGACGATATGGCGCAATTGAAGCGTGTTGCAGAAAAGCTTGAGGGGCAGCTAACGGCCACCCTACAGATGGACGAGGGCGATATTGAGCAGGCCAGATTGCTGCTTCCCATCCTGGAAGAAAAAGCTGGCCGGGTGATGGCGAATGGCTGGCCGACCGGGGTTGAGGTATGTCATGCCATGGTGCATGGAGGGCCGTTCCCGGCCACCTCAGGCTCACGGACCACCTCCGTTGGAAGTGCTGCCATTTATCGTTTCCTGCGCCCGGTTTGTTATCAAAACCTGCCCCAGGCGCTGTTGCCTGAAGCGCTTCGCGATGGCAATCCGCTGAACGTCTCTCAGCTAGTGGATGGGAAACGAGTTGTTTAGAGCCTATGCAAAGAGGCTTACTCTGTGAGCCTCATTTTTTAAACAATGGCGAGCCAGCCGGCCCCATCCGCATAGTGCGAAACTGTACAAGCTATGACCGTAAGGGGAATTGGTCAATGGCTCGATAGCAACGTGATGCACAGCTGGGCGTTCTGGACAAAGTGTCCGAACGCCGTCAGCTGATCGTCGGACGGCACATAGTCTGCCGCCGCGTTGTCCGCGTAAAACAGGCCGACCAGTCGCCCCTTGGCTTTCAGGGGGCCGATCAGCGCTGGCACTTTCCCTAGCCAGCGATCGTAGGTAACGCCTTCAGTTTTCGTTTTTGGCAGATAGACACTGCAATCAGCGTGGGGTAAGAGCGCCCCGAGAGGACCGGTGCCATCCTTGCGGATGGTGAAGTTGTCCTTCCAGGCTTCGGTGCCCCTGCCACCCAGCTTGCGCGGCACCAGTTCAAGCCCGCTGCGGTCGCTCATCAGCAACACAACCCGCTGCATGCCGATTGCCCGGTGAATGCCTTCGATGACCAACTGACAGACTTCGTTGATGTCCGGTTTGTCGGTAAGGCTGTGGGTAAGATCGCGGAGAATCTGTAGCTGCAGATTGGGGTCCACCTCTGGTGCACGCACCGCCTCCTCGCCGGAGCTGCCCTGGCTGCCAGGCATCAGAGCGGTCACCTGGGGAATGCCCAGCGACACCGCGACCCGCGCGGCTTCTCCGGCATTCACCTTGAGTTGGTCCCGAACAGCTGCAGGGTTCTCTCCGATGTCCTGCCCCAGGGCTTCCATGACTTTTTCCATGTCGTCGCCGCGCCAGCCACTCTCGGACAGCTTTGCCATCTCAACGGAGTGGCGCACCAGGCTGGCGGCCTTCGAATTGGCCTGCCCGGGCGCAACCACCTCGCGAATAAAGGGGCCGAGTGACCAGGCGTCCACCAGGCCACGGGTAATTTCGGTAAAGGTGGTGTGGAGCGCAGCTTTCTGGGCCTCCAGTGTCGGCTCCCCCTCGCGCAGCCGGGATTCCAGTTCACTGGCCTGCTCGGTCTCGCAGGACCAGAAAGCCAATTCGCCAATGTTCATCAGCAAGGCCCCGATGAACACCTCCTCCAGGGCGTGTTCGTTGCGCTTTGGCAGCAGGCAGCGGGCCTGGACGGCGGCGTGAATGGCTCGGGCCAGGCAGCGAAGCAGGTGTGGGCGGTCGTTGCGTTTGAGCAGGGAGTCCACGATCAGGGACGAGATGGCCATGGACTTCACGGCGTCGAAGCCGATCAGGGTGATGGCGCGGCTTACAGTGCTTACCTGGGTGCGGGTCTGGTTGTAGAACACTGTATTGGACAGCCGAAGCACCTGGGAAGTGAGCTGGGCGTCGTTGAGAATAACGTTCGCAAGCTCGTTAACCGTGCTGTTACTGCTGTCGGTGAGTTCACCAATTCTGCGGAGAGTGTTTGCCAGTACCGGCAGTTCCACTTTGCTGAGGTAGGTCACCCATGCCTGGGTCGAGTTCATCCTTGAGGGCGAAGTCTCGGTTTTTGTGGTCAAAATTGCGCGCGCCTCGGGATTGTTAGTCATGTTCTTGTAATGAGTCAGTCTAGTTCAGTCGTGGCCGCCGTGTCAGGTGGCAAATGGTGTAAGGGGATTTACCAAGGTGGCGGATTCGGGTTTGCCATCGGTTTGGTTTATAATCGCGCGTTTTACCTCTGCACCCACAAGGCGCTGACAAAGCGTTCACAAGGCAACGTTGTGATTGTATTTGACCAGGTACAGAAGTCCTACCAGGTAGGTGGGCGGGCGATCCCCGCGCTACACCCCACCAGTATGACCATCGACACCGGCGAGGTGTTTGGCATCGTCGGCCACTCCGGCGCGGGCAAGTCCACCCTCGTGCGCCTGATCAATCTGCTGGAGCCACCCACCGGTGGTCGCATCCTGATTGACGATGAGAACATCACCGGCTACAACGCCAGTGAGCTACGGGCCTTCCGTCGCAAGGTGGGCATGATATTCCAGCACTTTAATCTGCTGTCCTCGAAAACGGTGGCGGACAACATTGCCTTTCCCATGAAACTCGCGGGCATTTATTCCCGCACCGAGATTCGTGACCGGGTGGACGAGTTGCTGAAACGGGTCAGCCTGGTGGATCAGGCCAATAAGTACCCATCGCAGCTCTCAGGTGGACAGAAGCAGCGTGTCGGCATCGCCCGCGCCCTGGCCTGCCGCCCAACGATCCTGCTTTGCGACGAAGCCACCAGCGCCCTCGACCCGCAAACCACCCAATCGGTCCTGAAGTTGCTGGCGGACATCAACCGCGAACTCGGCCTGACCATCGTACTGATTACCCATGAGATGGACGTGGTACGCCGTGTCTGCGACCGGGTAGCGGTGATGGATGCCGGTGAAGTCGTTGAAATGGGTGCGGTCAGTGATGTCTTCCTGCACCCGAAACACCCCACCACCCGGGACTTTGTCTTCGAGAGCGAAAGCATCGACCATGAGGAAATGCAGCAGGACCTGCAGCACGCCAAAGGCCGCATCCTGCGACTGACCTTCCGTGGCGAATCCACCTACACGCCACTGCTGGGTAGCGTGGCACGGGAATCCGGCGTGGATTTCAGTATCCTCTCCGGCCGGATTGACCACATCAAGGACACGCCCTACGGCCAACTGACCCTCTCGCTGGTGGGCGGCAATCTCGATACCGCCATGCAGGCCTTTGAGGCGGCGGACGTTCACGTGGAGGTGCTGCGCTGATGGAAGCCTTGATGGGAGACCTGTTGAGCAACGTGGACTGGACCGAGATCGGCTGGGCCAGTTGGGACACCCTGGTGATGGTGGGCATGTCGCTGCTGTTCAGCGTGCTGATCGGCCTGCCGGTAGGCGTTCTGCTGTTCCTGTTTGGCAAGCGCCAACTGCTGGAACAGCCCATCGCTTATGCGGTGCTGTCCTTTGTGGTGAACGTGCTGCGTTCCGTACCGTTTATCATCCTGCTGATTGTAATGATCCCGTTCACTGTCATGCTGATCGGCACGTCATTGGGCGTTGCCGGTGCGATTCCGCCGTTGGTGGCTGGGGGTGCCCCGTTTTTTGCACGTTTGGTCGAAACGTCCTTGCGCGAAGTGGATAGGGGAATCATCGAAGCTACCCAGGCCATGGGCGCGACAGTAAAGCAGATCGTATTCGGAGCCCTTCTGCCGGAGGCGTTGCCCGGGATCATTGCCGGTATTACCGTAACCGCGATTACGCTGGTTTCTTATGCAGCGATGTCCGGCGTTGTCGGAGGTGGCGGCTTGGGCGATCTGGCCATCCGCTTCGGTTATCAACGATTCCAGACCGATGTAATGGTCATTACCGTAGCCCTACTGGTTATTTTCGTACAGTTGTTACAAATGGCTGGAGATCGTTTGGTTCTATATTTCAGCCGCAAATAACAACAGCCCGATTATAGGTGGATGGTGGGAGGCAACTTCCGAAAACGTGGAGCGCCAAGGATGGCGCGACCGAGCCCTACAGGGACGTATTCACGGGCGTTTTTCGGCAGTTGCCTCCCACCGTCTGCCGTACTCCAAAGGCTAGATGAATTCATTGACAATACCCGCAGGAGAACGTGCTTATGAACTTCAAAAAGACCCTGGTGGCAGTGGCTGCCGTTGCAACATTCTCTTCCGCCGCGATTGCGGAAAAGCTTTCCGTGGCGGCAACGCCGGTACCTCACGCCGAGATCCTGGAATATGTTAAGCCCAAGCTGGCGGAGCAGGGCGTGGAACTGGACGTTAAAGTATTCACTGATTACGTTCAGCCCAATGTGCAGGTGGACCAGAAGCGGATGGACGCGAACTTCTTCCAGCATCAGCCGTACCTGGACGAGTTCAATGATGGCCGTGGTACCAACCTGGTCAGCGTAGTGGGTGTTCACGTTGAGCCTTTCGGTGCCTACTCAAGCCGGATCGACTCTCTGGAAGCGCTTGAAGACGGGGCCACAGTGGCGATCCCCAACGATCCCACCAACGGTGGCCGTGCATTGCTTCTGCTGCAGAAAGCCGGTCTGATCACCCTGAAGGACGGCAGCAAGATCACCGCTACGCCGCGTGATATCGCTGATAACCCGAAAGACCTGGAATTCAAGGAACTGGAGGCTGCTACCCTGCCGCGTATCCTGAACCAGGTGGATCTGGCGCTCATCAACACCAACTACGCGTTGGAAGCCGGCCTTAATCCGACGGAAGATGCGCTGGTTATTGAGGGGGCTGAATCGCCGTACGTGAACATTCTGGTTGCTCATGAAAGCCGCGCCAACGATGAGGCAATCCAGAAGTTGGCGAAGGTGCTGACAACGGATGACGTCAAGGCGTTTATCAAGAAGCAGTACGAGGGTGCCGTGGTTCCGGCATTCTGAGGCCAGGGACGATATGGCATAAAAAAGCCGGGCATCAGCCCGGCTTTTTCGTTTCAGCGGATTGCGCGTTCAGCGCTTAATCGCCACTCCAGTTCGACCCGGGGTCCGGCGTCATCCGCAGGTAGGACTTCACCGCCCGATAGCCTTGCGGGAAACGTTCTTTTATTTCATCCTCATCCTGCAGGGACGGCACGATCACCACGTCGCCGCCGGGTTCCCAGTTGCCAGGTGTCGCCACTTTATGGATGTCCGTCATCTGCAACGAGTCGACTACCCGCAGCACTTCGTTGAAGTTGCGACCGGTGCTGGCCGGATAGGTAATCATCAGGCGGATTTTCTTGTTCGGATCGATTACGAACAGAGACCGCACGGTCAGCGTCTCACTGGCGCTGGGGTGGATCATGTCGTAAAGGTTGGACACCTTGCGATCATGGTCGGCAATGATCGGAAAATTGACGGCACAACCCTGGGTTTCGTTGATGTCCTTGATCCACTCCTTGTGGGAATCGACCGGGTCCACGCTCAGTGCGATCGCCTTGACGTCACGTTTGGCGAATTCGTCTTTCAGCTTGGCCGTCAGGCCCAGCTCCGTGGTGCACACCGGCGTAAAATCAGCAGGGTGTGAGAACAGTATGCCCCAGCTGTTGCCCAGCCAGTCATGAAAATCGATCCTGCCTTCACTGGAATCCTGCTCAAAATCCGGTGCGGTATCTCCCAGACGTAAACTCATCGCGTTTCCTCCTTTGATGATACGAAAGCCCGGCCAGACGAAGCGCCGGCATAAGATTCAGTCTATACGATAAACAGTGGAGGCGGATGGGAGAAAACCAAGGGCGTTGATTTGCCTCATCCGACTCCACTTCAGTATCAGCTAACGCCGACTGACCGTTCTTTCTCGAAATGCTCACGGGTGAGCTTGAACACCACGGGGCTCAGCAACAGCAAGGCCACGAGGTTTGGCAGCGCCATCATGGCGTTGAGCGTGTCGGCGATCAGCCAGATCAGGCCAAGGTTGATGGTGGCACCGACGGGGATCGCCAGTATCCAGACCACGCGGTACGGCACGATGGCTTTGACGCCGAACAGGAACTCAATGCAGCGCTCGCCGTAGAATGACCAACCAATAATGGTGGTAAACGCAAACGTCGCAAGGGAGATGGCGACAACGTAGTTGCCAAATCCTGGCAGTCCGGTTTCAAAGGCCAGCGAGGTCAGCGCAGCACCGGTCTCACCTGAGGTCCAGGCGCCAGAACTGATGATGACGAGGCCGGTGATGCTACACACGATAATGGTGTCGATAAACGTGCCCAGCATGGCGACCATGCCCTGATTGATGGGGCTCTTGGTCTGAGCCGCAGCGTGGGCGATCGGGGCGGAACCGAGGCCGGCCTCATTGGAGAAAATGCCGCGGGCCACACCAAAGCGGACGGCGGCCCAGACAGCGGCGCCGGCAAAGCCACCCTCGGCTGCAACCGGGCTGAACGCGTGAGTAAACACCATGGCGATGGCATTCGGAATCTGGTTGGCGTTAATGGCCAATACCATCAAACCGACCAGGACATAGGCGATGGCCATAAACGGCACCAACGCGCTTGCGACCTGTCCGATACGTTTGATACCACCAATCAGTACAAGGCCCACCAGAGCCATCAGCACAAGGCCGGTCACCCAGTGTGGCAGGTTGAAGTTGGTTTCCAGAACATCCGCCACCGAGTTGGCCTGCACCGTGTTACCAATGCCAAACGCGGCCACCGCCGCGAAGATGGCAAACAGCACACCCAGCCAAGCCCACTTTTTGCCCAGGCCGTTGCGAATGTAGTACATCGGGCCACCCGTGTAGGCGCCACGTTCGTCCACTTCCCGGAAGCGTACCGCCAGTACCGCCTCCGAATATTTGGTCGCCATCCCGACAAGGGCGGTCAGCCACATCCAGAACAGGGCTCCTGGCCCGCCCAGGAAAACCGCGGTGGCAACGCCAGCGATATTACCGGTACCGACGGTGGCCGACAGTGCGGTCATCAGGGCCTGAAACGGGGGGATTTCACCCTCTGATTCAGCCCCGGTACGGCCCTTCCACATCAGTTGGAAACCGGCTCGCAGTTTCAATACCGGCATCAGCTTCAGGCCAATGCTCAGAAACAGGCCGACACCAAGAATCATCACCAGCATGGGCGGGCCCCAGACCAGTGCGTTAATGCTGCTAATAAACGACTCAAAGGCTTCCATGGGAATCTCCCTGTGTTTGTGCCTTGGTAATGAGGAGCTTCCGCGACAACAGCAATATGGATCTGAACAATACAGATCCGAGTTTGGCGGGAGCTTATAACTCATTGAGTTTATATACTTATTTTTGTCTGTAAATATTCGCTGCAAAGAATTAGCCGTTCTGACGCGCCGTGGGTCTGCAAAGCTATTGGATTCGGAGGCTCTCGGGTTAAGCTGTGGACTGGTTACCTCAGGAGTCCCTCGATGCCGGAAACCCTAAGCCGCTCTGATTGGAGTTCTGCCGATACGTCGGTCAACGCCATGCCCGAGACCGTTCACGTCCAGGCAGGCGAGCTGTCGTTCTGCGTGGAAACCCGGGGAGATCCCGCCGGGGAGCCAGTGATCTTCGTGATGGGGCTGGGGGCGCAGATGACGCTCTGGCCGGAGGCGTTGCTGGACCAGTACGCCCGTGAAGGCTTCCGGGTCATCCGATTTGATAATCGTGACATCGGCCTGTCATCGCACCTGAAGGATCGTCTGGAGGGGCATCCGGTTGCAGTCATGGCAAGGCACCGGATGGGCCTGCCGATCGCCGCGCCCTATACACTGCACGATATGGCGGGCGATGTGTGTAAGGTGATGGACGCCCTGAGCCTGACCAGTGCCCATCTGGTGGGTGTTTCCATGGGAGGTATGATCAGCCAGTTGGTGGCCGCGAATCACCCCGAACGCGTGCGCTCGGCAACCCTTATCATGACCTCCACCAATAGCCCGAGATTGCCAATGCCGAAATCAAAGCTGATCTGGCGCCTGGCAGGTATCGGAGCGAAAGGGCATGACGAAGCTGCAGTCGTCGCACGTTCCCTGGACTTCTGGAAATCGATTCAGAGCCCAGGCTATCCACCTTGCGAACAGGACGTAAGGGACCGGATCGTAAGAGAGTTCCGGCGCAGCTATCATCCCGCCGGCATTCTCCGCCAGACCCGTGCCATCCTTGCCACTGGCAGCCTGTCATCGGCGACACGGCGCATACGGGTGCCGGTATCCGTGATCCACGGCAAGGCCGACCCGTTGGTGCGGCCGGTGGCTGCGGAGCAGTTGGGGTACCTGTTACCCCATGCCCGCGTTGAGATGATTGACGGCATGGGGCACGATCTTCCGGAACCTCTTTTGTCGCGGTTTGCCGAGATCGGGTTTGAAACCATGGCGCAACAGCCATGGCAGGACAACAGCTGACGGCCCGTGCCGGTAAAAAGAGATCGCCGGTGGAGGGTTTATACTTCCAGTTTTCGCCCTCATTGCCTATGTTTAAAGAGAGACGAATCCAGAAGATGACGGATCAGGGAGTCTGCCAATGCAATCGCTAAAAGTATCCGATGTCATGTGGAACCACATCGAGCCCATTCGTCGTGGAACGCTTTTAACCAAAGTGGTCAAAACACTCCTTCACAATCACGTTACGGGCCTGCCGGTGGTGGATGACCACCGCAAGGTGATCGGGTTTGTTTCCGAACAGGACTGTATCCACGCCTTGCTGGTGAGCAACTACCACCACGAAGGCGACCCGATTGTGGACGACGTTATGTTCCGCGATCCGGTCACTATATCCCCGGAAATGTCTGTCGTGGATCTGGCCCAGAACCTGGGTGCAGGCAAGCCCAAGGTCTACCCGGTGGTTGATCATGACCGTTTGATCGGTATTGTGACCCGTACCGCCATCCTGGCAGAGTTTGCAAAGGCTGGTTACGGCATAGAAGTACCGAAATACGCGTAGTCAGAAGACGGTGAATTTTTCGACTGAGAGGTATCCATGCAACTGCTCTCCACCAACGTCTGTTTCGACGGCGAACACCGGCGCTACCAGCACCACTCGGCAGCCTTGGACTGCGTTATGGAGTTTGCGGTATACCTTCCCCCTGTTGCCGTGGGCAGCAATCCGCAAAAAGTGCCGGTTCTCTATTGGTTGTCGGGGCTGACCTGTACCGACCAGAATTTCATGCAGAAGGCTGGCGCCCAGGAAAAAGCGGCGCAGTTGGGCATCGCCATTGTGTGCCCCGACACCAGCCCCCGTGGTCTGGATCTGCCCGGCGAGCACGACAGTTACGATTTTGGCAGCGGCGCCGGTTTTTATCTGAACGCCACACGCCAACCCTGGGCCCCTCACTATCGAATGTACGATTATGTGGTGAAGGAGTTGCCGCAACTGGTGGAAGGCCACTTGCCGGTGACAGAGGATCGCAGTATCAGTGGTCATTCCATGGGTGGTCATGGGGCGCTGATCGCGGCGCTGAAGAATCCCGGGCAGTACAGATCCGTGTCTGCTTTTGCGCCGATTGCCAACCCCAGCGAGTGCCCCTGGGGTCAAAAAGCCTTCAGCGGTTATCTGGGGGATGACCCGAAAACCTGGGAAGAGTGGGATGCGACGCTGCTGCTTCCCAATGCCAGCGAACGCTTACCGCTGCTGGTGGACCAGGGAACGGCGGATGACTTCCTTGAAAGTCAGCTCAATCCCGAGGCGCTGGTTGATGCGTGTGAGAAGGTGCATCACCACATCAATCTGCGAATGCACAGGGGCTATGATCACAGCTACTTCTTCATCGCCTCGTTCATTGATGATCATCTGGAACATCATGCCCAGGCGTTGGGCTTGAGATAATGCGAGGCGCGTAGAGCGTCAGTGGAAGCCCCAGAGCAGCCCAAAGTCCATGGAAGGCATCACTTCAGGCTGCTCAACGTCGACGATGTTGAAATCCAGCAGACTGCAATCCCGCTCAAAGGTGCCGCTGTAACGATTGCCCCTGGGGCCGATGATGGCTTTGGCGAACGGGCCACGGTGACGGTGCGGGCGCCGGACGATCACCGCCACCTCGTTATTGGTGAGTCTCACCAGAGTCCCCGGCGGATAGTCGGTCAGTAGCGACAGCAGAGCCCTCGGAATGGCAGGGCGGAACTTGCCATCGGCCAGCGAGGCGATAAGTTTGCGAGCTTCGGTAATGTTCATTCGTTTGCGGTAGGCTCGCTTCGTTATCATCGCCACATAACGTTCCGCCAGCGCCAGGATTTCCGCTTCACCCCGTATCTCGGTACCACTCAACCCATGAGGATAGCCTGAACCGTCAGCCTGTTCGTGGTGCTGGGCAATGATTTTGAGTATCAGCGGGCTGGTAATGTTGGCCTCTTTTAGCGCCTGGACGCTGCGTTCCGGATGTTTGCGTATCACCGCGCGTTGCTCGTCAGTCAGTACCCGGTTGGAGGCATTGAGCTTATCGGCCACTGGCACCAGAGCCAGGTTCGCCGTCAGCGCAGAGCTGATCAGTACAGCCGTCCGTTTTTCATCAAGCCCGAATCGGCGTGCGGTAAATTGGCAGAGAATGGCGTAGAACAGGATTTGTTCATGAATGGTGGGCTCGATGGAGTACAGGTGCACCAGTGCCAGGCTGGCCTCTGGCGATTCCTGGCACATCTGGTCAATCATTCGCGACAGGCCAAGTACCCGTTGACGGGCACTGTCATCCTGGTTGGTAATGGCGTTTAGTGTGAGCTCCAGTGTTTGCAGCAACACGGGATAATCCGCAAATGGGTTGCGGACACGGGTATCTTCCTGAATATCCTCGTCGGGGCGCTCAATCACCCGGGGCTGGAACAGGCCACGCTCGAACAGCTGCTCCAGCTGAATATCATTCTGTATGACGTAGCCCTGTCTCAGCAGTACATTGCCATCGGCGTCATAAACCGTCCAGGGCAAGGGCTTTCCGATGGTCAACGCGCCGGGTGCGATACGAAGAAGATTCTGCACTCAATGGCTTCCTGATCCTTGTTATAACATTGCTTAAGTTTACCCTTTAAGCCGATACCAACTCCAGTTGTTGGAAGGCCGGGACTAGGGCGTTTGCTGTGATACTGGAGGCTTCGCCCTCTGATTTGACAAAGTATTTCATTTGCACGTTTGTTAAATTTCGTTGCGTCCGTCTTTCCCGGGTAAATCTTGCGCTATGATAGTTTGCTAACAAGACTCTGGTCGGGATGTGTTGTTACTATGCTCTATCGTCTGAGAACAGATTTCAGGCTGTCCATCATCACGTTGTTGGCTATCAGTGCCATTCTGGGAATAACTCCCTTTGCGGTGATGCGTTTTCTCCAGGGCAACGTGCTGGCTGGGGCGGTCGATCTGGGTATTATGCTGGCGATTACTGCCGGAACGGTTTACGCCTGGATAACAGGCGATACCGCCCGCAGTGGTTTTGCAATGGCCCTGGTGGCTTGTGGAGGGGCGGTTACAGTCGGGGCATTGGTCGGAGAACCGGGGCTGTTTTGGCTATATCCCTGCTTGGTGACGAGCTTTTTCCTGACGGAGCCCCGCTACGCGATTTTTATCAACCTGGCCGCCGTGCTGGCCCTGATGATACATGGCGTGGCCTTCAGCTCCCTTGTCCAGATGTGGACTTTTGCCGCCACGGCCATGGTCGTCAGCTGCTGCGCCTATGTTTTTGCCCACCGGAATGAGAACCAGCGGGAGCGGTTGGAGCATCTGGCCACGATCGATCCCCTTACAGGCGTCAAAAACCGCCGCTCCATGGATCAGGAGTTGGCAATGGCCGTTGCCAGCGCTTCCAGAAACGGTATCTCCTACGCTCTGGTGTTGCTGGATATCGACTACTTCAAGAAGATCAACGACCAGCATGGGCATAACGTGGGTGATGACGTGCTGGTGGAAATGGTGGCGTTGATCAAGCAGAACATCCGCAAATCCGATCAACTGTTCCGCTTTGGCGGTGAAGAGTTTGTATTGCTGATGTCTGGTGTGGACTCAACCGGGTTAAAAGCGGTCATGCACAATCTGCAGCACATCATGCACAAGTTCCTGCGTCATCCCGGGGGGCAGGTTACCGCATCCTTTGGGGTTGCTCTACTCCAGACTGGCGAAAAGCCTGACGACTGGCTGGCACGGGCAGATCAAGCACTATACGAGGCAAAGGACACCGGACGCGACCGTATTGTCTACGCGAACGATCTTATGCCCAGCTACGGTTGACCGCCCCCCTCAAGACTATTCCGGTTTTGGCGAGTACAGGAACAGTCGCAGTCCCAACAGGATGCTGGCTGACGCCAGTCCACAGGTAAGCCCCACCCAAAAACCAGCGGCCCCCATGGCAGGCAGCAACCAGTCGGTAAAGGTCAGCACCCACCCCAGCGGCAATCCAACGCCCCAGAACGAAAACAGCATGATGAGCATGGGAATGCTGGTGTCTTTGTAGCCCCGCAAGGCGCTGATGCAGGTCACCTGAATCACATCGGCAATCTGGAAGAAGGCCGCATACACCAGCAGTGTCACCGTCACGGCCTGAACGTCCTGCTCACCGGTGTAGAGCGCTGCAATTCCTTCTGCGAACACAAACAGCAGCACGGCAAATACCAGCGCCACCGCTGACGCCAGAATCAGCGAACTGCGGGCGATGAGCCGGGCAGTATCCGGCGCTTTTGCACCCACCAGGAAACTCACCCGCAGGGTCAGAGCCATGCCGATGCTCAGCGGCAGCATGAACACCAACGATACCACGTTCAGAGCAATCTGATGCCCCGCCACAATCACTGGCCCCAGTGGAGCCAGGAACAGGGCTATGACCGAGAACATGCTGGCTTCCACAAAGATGGTGAAACCAATGGGAATGCCCAGACGCAGGATATAACGGATGCCCTCTGCGTCCGGTTTGGCCCAGTCCGCCAACAGGTGAAAACGGCGATATACCGCACTGCGGTTCAGGTAGATCAGTAGCGCCAGGGCCGCAACGCCGTTGGAGATGGAGGTAGCCCATCCGCAGCCGATGCCGCCCATGGCCGGGAGGCCGAGTTTGCCGTAAATGAAGATGTAGTTCAGGGGCAGGTTGATCAGGGTTCCCAGCACCGAGAAGGCCATAATCACCCGGGTATGGCCGAGCCCGTCCGTCAGCCCCCTCAGTGCCATGATCATCAACATCGCAGGAATGCCCCAGGCGAAGGCGTTCAGGTAGCCCTGGGTGATACGGGCGGTGTTGGTTTCCAGGTTCAGGGCATCCAGTACCGGGTGCACGTTGGTCAGCAGCAGGATCATGATCACCGAGCCGCCGGCTGCTATGTAGAGCCCCTGCCAGGTAGCCGGCATGATCTTCTCGGTGGTGCGCGCGCCGTTATAACCGGAAATGATCGGCTGCAAGGCCCCCAGGAGGCCCATGAAAAAGAGGAACACCGGCATCCACAGGCTACTGCCAATGCCCACGGCCGCCAGGTCTTCGGCACTGGCGTGGCCTGCCATCACGGTATCAATGACCCCGTTGGCCATCTGCGCTACCTGGGCAATCAGGATCGGTCCGCCCAGGACGGCCAGCGTGCGCCACTCGGTCAGCGTACGCTGGACCAGCGGCTGGCGGACTTCTGGTAATGGCTGGTGGGTTTCGTCCATGGAATCGTGAGCCCGGGCCGGAGAGATAAATTGGAAACTGTCAGGAGCGCTGGATGGTACCCCATTCTCCACTCCGGATGTCATAGGGTGTTTCCGTGGCACTGTGTACAACCCAGTGCAGTAGCGGGTAAAGTGCCGCCTTCCAATGTTTCAGGTGCGGGTAATATGGGTCTTCTGATTTTCGTAACAGTCCTGTGGGCGTTTTCGTTCAGCCTGATTGGCGAATTTCTGGCCGGGCGTGTGGACAGTGATTTCGCAGTATTGACCCGTGTGGTGCTTGCCGCCCTGGTGTTTCTGCCGCTGACCCGCTGGCGTGGAGTTCCCGGCGGATTGAAACTGGGCGTGCTGGTCACTGGTATGCTGCAGTTCGGCGTGACCTACTTGTGCCTGTATCGCTCGTTCAGCTACCTGACAGTGCCGGAAGTTCTGCTGTTTACCATTTTCACGCCACTGTATGTCACCCTGATCGATGACGCCCTGTACCGGCGCTTCTCGCCGATTGCTCTGGTTGCCGCGGCCGTGGCAACGCTGGGTGCGGGGATTATCCGTTACGACGGCCTGAGCCAGGGCTTTATCACTGGCTTCCTGCTGTTGCAGGTGGCGAACTTCACCTTTGCGGCGGGCCAGGTCGGCTACAAGCACACCATGATGCGCTTCCCAACGGAACTGCCAGCCTACCGTACGTTTGGTTATTTCTTTTTCGGGGCATTGATCATTGCCCTGCCATCCTTCCTGATCTTTGGCGATGCCAGTCGTCTGCCCACTACCTCGTTGCAGTGGGGCATTCTCGCCTGGTTGGGCCTGGCAGCGTCCGGTATCGGGCTGTTCCTGTGGAACCGGGGGGCATGCCATGTGGATGCCGGCACTCTGGCGATCATGAACAACGTGTTGGTGCCCGCCGGGTTGCTGGTCAATCTGGTGATCTGGAACCGGGATGCCGACCTGTTGCGACTGGCCATAGGCGGCGGTGTTATCGCCCTGTCGCTGTGGTTGAATGCGCGCTTTCATCCGCGGGCAAGGCTGGCGGTGTAACGGTATTTCGCGTCGTCTGTAAAGGAGCGTCTCGGTTCGCTCTGATATCCGCTGGATATCGTATATTCCCCACTTTTTGCTGACGGCGTCTACGCTTAGAGTTGCCATAATTGCCAAACCAAATGTGGAATGGCCATGTCAGGGAGACAGCCCGTAATGAGAAAAAACCTTCCGGTTACCCAGCGTGAAGTCAGAATGTCCGCAAGCGGTCGGCTGATTACCACCACCGATTCAAGAGGCGTCATTACCTACTGCAACGACGAATTCGTCGACATTAGCGGTTTCTCTCGAGAGGAGTTGGTCGGCCAGCCCCACAACGTGATCCGTCACCCGGATATGCCTTCAGCCGTATTTCAGGGCATGTGGGAGTACCTCAAGGCCGGAAAACCCTGGATGGGCGTGGTCAAGAACCGCACCAAGAGCGGTGACCACTACTGGGTGAGCGCTTACGTGACCCCGATTCTTGAAAACGGAAAAATGATTGGCTTCGAGTCGGTACGAGTCTCGCCAACCCGTGAGCAAGTGGCGCGGGCTGAGAAACTCTACCCTAAGCTATCCTCCGGCAAGTCGGCAGTCAGTGTCCAGGGCCAGCTTGTCTCTGCCATGCGATCAGGATGGCCCTTTGCCCTTTCGCTGGCCCTGAGCCTGGTGGCGTTAACTGCCATAGGTAATACCGGGATGGCCATCGGCCTGATTGTGGTCGCTCATGTGCTGGCTGCAGGGTTGACGCTTCGCTCCATCACCGCTCGCTTACAGGGCCTGCTTGATCTGCGTCCCGATGCCTTCCGCGATGGTGTTGTGGCACGGACCTACAGCGATGAAAACGGCTTGTTTTCGCAAATGGCGATGCTGATCATGAGCGAGAAAGCGAGGATTCGTACTGCTCTGGCCCGTATTGATGACCAGGCGGAGCTTCTATACGAGCATGCCAGGGCGAGCCACCGCTACATCAGCGAGGGCGCCGAGTCGATTGCCAAACAGCGGGCCGAGACCGACCAGACCGCATCGGCTATAAACGAAATGACGGTGTCGATCCAGGAAGTGACCGAAACCGTGAATGGCAACGCCAAAGTGGCGGAAGAAGCCAACCGGATGGCGGCCACCGGCAGCAAGCGCAGCGGTGAGGCCTTGACGGCCATCGAACAGCTGGTGACCCGGGTGAACGGCATTGGTACGGCCATCCAGAAACTGGGTGCCTCAACGGAAAGCATTGGTGAGGCCGCCAGCCTGATCTCAGACATCGCTGAACAAACCAACTTGCTGGCACTGAATGCGGCCATCGAAGCCGCCCGTGCTGGCGAGCAGGGTCGAGGGTTCGCCGTGGTGGCGGACGAGGTCCGGTCTCTGGCCCGCCGCACCCGGGATTCCACAGTCCGTATACAGCAGGTCATCGATGATTTCCGTAGCCAGGTAGAGCAAGCCGTACAGGCCACCCGTGAAGGGGAGCAAGATGCGGGCAAGGGCCTGGAGAAGGTGCGGGAGGCAGAAACGTCCTTGCAGGAAATCGTGTCTTCGATCCATGATATTTCCGACAGCTTCATCAGCATGTCGGCGGCCTTTGAGGAGCAGAGCCAGGTATCCGAGGAGATCAACCATCAGGTGGTCAATATTGCCGAACTGGCCGATCACAGTACCCAGCAGGCGGATTCCGCCAAGGACAGCAGTAACAGTCTGAGCCAGATGTCCCGCGGGCTGAAAGATCTGGTCTCCCGGTTCGTGAGTAAAAACGGCTAGTTATCGGCCGGCCCCGGAGATGTTTACATCCCGGTGCCGGCCCTGGCTGGCATCCTGCGCATACTGCTGGCAAAATCCCGCCCCATCTGCTGAAGCAGGCCTTCGGCATACCTCTTCTAATCGATTCATCAGCCAAAAGCACAGGATGAAACAATGACTGGTTCCAAATCTACCCCGGCCCATCGTGGGCTATGGTCCTCCCGGATGGCCTTTATCCTGGCCGCGACCGGTTCGGCCGTCGGGCTGGGCAATATCTGGAAATTTCCCTATGTCACCGGCGAAAATGGTGGTGGCGCTTTCGTACTGGTATACCTGCTGTGTATCGCCATCGTCGGTATCCCCATCATGATGGCGGAGGTTTATATCGGCCGTAGTGGCCGACATAATCCGATCACCAGTTTCCGCCTGGTGGCCGAGCGCAACCTGGCGTCACCGGTATGGCGGATCTCTGCCATTGTGGGTGTGCTGGCAGCGTTCATTATCCTGTCGTTCTATTCTGTCATCGGGGGCTGGGCGGCGTCCTACGTTGGTCACGCGGCCATGGGCGATTTTACCGGCCAGAGCGCGGACGCCATCGGTGAGCTGTTCGGCGGCCTGCTGGCCAGCCCGGTTACACTGTTGATCTGGCACACCATCTTTATGGCATTGGTGATTTTCGTGGTGGCCCGTGGCCTCAAATCCGGCCTGGAGCGAGCCGTCACCATCCTGATGCCCGCCCTGTTCGTGTTGCTGCTGGTTGCGGTGGGCTATGCCACTACCACCGGCCACTTCGGTGCTGCTGTCGCCTTCCTGTTTACACCTGATTTTGGCGCCCTGACCATGGATGGCGTACTGGTGGCGTTGGGCCATGCGTTTTTCACCCTTAGCCTGGGTATGGCCATCATGATGGCCTACGGTTCCTATCTGGGAGACGATGTGTCGGTCGGGCGGACTGCAGTGACCGTGTCCATCATGGATACCGTGGTGGCGCTGATGGCCGGCCTGGCGATTTTCCCGGTGGTCTTTGCCAATGGCCTGGAAGCCGGTGCGGGCCCCGGCCTGATTTTCCAGACCCTGCCATTGGCCTTCGGCCAGATGCCGATGGGCAGCATATTTGGTGCCCTGTTCTTTGTGCTGCTGTTGTTCGCGGCCTGGACCTCCGCTATTTCACTGCTGGAGCCAGTGGTTGAATGGCTGGAAGACAAACTGATCGTTGGCCGTGTGGGAAGCACGGTGGTGGTGGGGGTTGCCTGCTGGCTGCTGGGTATTGCGTCCATCCTGTCCCTGAACGAGTGGTCTGGTTTCGCGCCCCTGGGCATGTTCGAGCGTTTCGAGGGCAACACCATCTTCGATCTGCTCGACTTCTTTACCGCCAACGTGATGCTGCCGCTGTCCGGCCTGCTGACGGCCCTGTTTGTCGGCTGGTGCGTGGCGAAAGAGTCGTTGCAGAGCAATTTGGCCCTTTCCGGAGGCAGCTTTGCGCTCTGGTACAACCTGGTTCGCTTCGTAACACCGGTGGCGGTTGCGATCGTGTTTGTCTACAACCTGATGTCGTAAAGGCCGTCAGGGGATTGAAAGAAACCCGGCCCACACGCGGCCGGGTTTTTTTGTTGTGCGCCAGGCATGGCGCGTAGCGCCTTGACGGGCGCTGTTCCGGTACAGGTGGTGCTGGCCGGATGACTTGGGGGTGCAAGTCCCCTGTGGACCCGGCAAGGGGAACCACTAGCCGGACGGCAAGGGTGTCCATCGTGAGATGGAATCTGAAGGAAGCCGCAGGCAAAGCACTGGCCTGACGAACAGAAATCGCATATGAGGCGGTCACACCGGGTAAGGCGTCAACTATCGTCAAAGCCCTGTACTTGCACGGAAGGTGTGGACGTAAATGCGGCGGGCATAAGTGTGAAGGTCACGCGTCTTACCCTGGGAAGTCTGGTTCTCTGCCGCTGTGCTACTCACTTCGCGAGAGGTGGGGATGGGGAGCCAGAACTCAGCCGAGGCCATAGTAGGTGCGTCACCGCGTACGGAAGGGCCGAACATGGTTGGCCGTTAGTAGGCGATGAGTTCTCGTAGTGTGCTTATGAAGACAGAAGCGACCCGGATGGGGCAGGGCATTCAGGAAGGCGCTGGACGGTATCCGGCAGAGACTGAAGTCCGTGTCGAGGCAGACGCGGGGGCTCACTCGTGGACGAACGCGGAGCCGAACACGCTGATGGAACAGGTGCTTGAGCGCCCGAACCTGATGCGTGCGTATCAGCGGGTGGTATCCAATAAGGGTGCCGCCGGTGTCGATCAGATGCCGGTGATGGCCCTGAAGGGCCACCTGCAACAGCATTGGCCAACGCTGCGCGAGCGGCTGTTGGCCGGAGACTACCATCCTCAACCGGTCCGCCGGGTCAGTATCCCCAAGCCGCAAGGCGGGGAGCGGACACTGGGTATCCCAACGGTGCAGGACCGCCTGATCCAACAAGCCCTTCACCAGGTGCTGAGCCCGACGCTGGAACCGACCTTCTCGGATCACAGCTATGGGTTCCGCCCCGGTCGAAGTGCCCACCAGGCGGTCAAGGCGATGCAGCAACACATCAACGACGGCCACCGCTGGGTGGTCGATCTGGATCTGGCCCAGTTCTTTGACCGGGTCAACCACGATGTGCTGATGAGCCTGCTGGCTTGTCGCATAGCCGACCGGCGGATACTCACCCTGATCCGGCGTTACCTGCAAGCCGGCATGCTCGAAGGAGGACTGGTCAGCCCGAGACGGGAAGGCACGCCGCAAGGCGGCCCCCTGTCGCCCTTGCTCTCTAACGTGCTCCTGACCGAACTGGATCGGGAGCTGGAGCGGCGGGGACACCGGTTCTGCCGCTATGCGGACGACTGCAACATTTACGTCAGCAGCAAAAGATCCGGCGAACGGGTGATGGCCAGTATTACCCACTTCCTGGAAACGCGCTTGCGCCTGAAGGTGAATACGGTGAAAAGCGCCGTGGACCGCCCCTGGCGTCGGAGCTTTCTGGGTTACAGCGTGAGCTGGCATAAACGTCAGGTCCGGTTGAGAGTCGCGCCCAAAAGCCTGAAGGCCTTCATGGCCAAGCTTCGCCCCCTGCTGAAACGGTCACGGGGACAGTCGTTGACGACCACCATCCGGAACCTGAACCCGGTGCTGAGAGGCTGGGCAAATTACTATCGCCTGACCGCCTCGAAGCGTTCGGTCGAAGCCCTGGATGGCTGGATAAGACGGCGGCTTCGCCTGATCCTGTGGCAGCAGTGGAAGCGGACCCGCACGCGGGCCCGCAACCTGGTACGGCTAGGCTTGACTGAGATAAGGGCTTGGAGGAGCGCGACCAATGGTCGTGGACCCTGGTGGAACAGTGGCGCGACTCATATGAACGCGGCCCTGCCTAAGAGGGTATTCGACCGTCTGTCTCTGGTAAGCTTGCTGGATACGATGACTCGGCTTCAGAGCCGACCATGAACCGCCGTGGTACGGAACCGTATGCCCGGTGGTGTGAGAGGACGGGGGAGGTAACTCCCCCTCCTACTCGATTCGGGGCGCTGCTTAACGGTCTGAATCGGTTGCGGCGCGCAGTGCGTCCAGGTGCGGTCGCAGGGCACGCTTGTCGGCTTCCGGTGCGTTGCTTGCCGTTTCCATGGCAGACATGGCGCCACCCATCATGTCCCGCATCTGCTGTTTTTGGGCTTCGCTCATGTGTGGATTGTTGTTGATCTCTTCCATGGCTTTGGCCATTTCCTGATTCATGGTGTTGGACTGCTCGCCCATTTCCAGGGCGCTCCAGGCCTGGAAGATGCGGTCACCGGTTTTCGCCCACGACTCGGGATTGGCGAATCCGTGTTGCTCCACCACGTCTTCCAACCGGTTGTATAGGTCATGGCCCTTCATGCGCTCGATGGACGATGAGAATATTCGCGACATGTCTGGCATCTCGCCACCGCGCTCACCTTTCTCGGCCGGGAAATCCTCCGTCATCTCATCGAATTCACTCTCCATCCCCTGAAGGGTTTCCAGACTGCTGATGAATGAGCGGATGGTCTGGTCGGTCAGGGTCTCAGCCTGGGCCGCGAAGGGGGCAAGCAAGAGCAGGAGAAGCAGGGGCACTAAGGCAGGGCTGAATCGGTTCATGAGAACGTCTCCTTGTGATTGGGAATCCCGGTTCCATTGATCGGGATTCCCTAAAGGTAGTCCTCTGTTAAACCGCCTGCAACAACCCACACAGGGTTATGATCCGCCATGATCAGGCTCGGCTCAGAACAGCAGATCCGGCAGATAGGTGGCAATTTGCGGGAAGATCATGATCAACCCCAGCCCCACAATTTCAACAATCACAAAGGGAATGATTGATGAGTAGATATCCTTCATGGTGATGCTCGGTGGCACGACCCCTTTCAGATAGAACAGATTGAAACCGAAAGGTGGCGTCATGTAGCCGATTTCCATATTGATCACGAACAGGATGCCGAACCATATCGGGTCAAATCCCAGGGACTCAACGATGGGCATGAATACCGGCAGGGTGATCAACATGATGCCGACCGGGTCCAGCACCATGGCCAGCAGGAACACGATCACCATCATGGCGACGATGATGCCCCAGGGGCCGCCGGGAATCATATTCATCAGCCCCTCGATCAGATCCTGGGCCCCCATGCTCTGATAGGCAGCACTGAAGGCGTGGGCTGCGAACAGGATCCACATGATCATACCGGTGAGCTTGAAGGTGCGGATCGCCGCTTCCTGCAGGATGCTCCACTTGAACTGACGGTACACCGCAGCGGATATCAGGGCGCCGAGCACGCCCATGGCGGCGGCTTCGGTTGGCGTGGTAATGCCGCCAATGATGGAGCCCAGAACCATGATCACAACACCGATGGGCAGCAGTACCGCCCGCAGGGCGCGCAACTTCTCCGGCCAGGTGCCACGCTCTTCCTGGGGCAGCGCGGGGGCCAGTTCGGGCTGCAGGTGGCAGCGCACCAGGATGTAGATGGCGGTCAGTACCATCAGCAGAATACCGGGCATGATGCCGGCAGCGAACATTTTGCCTACCGACACACCGGTAATCAGGGCATAGAGGATCATTAGAATGCTGGGAGGAATCAGTATGCCCCAGCCCCCGCCAGTGTTGATCACACCCAGGGCCATCTTCTTGTCGTAGCCCCGCTCAAGCATCGACGGCAGTGCGATGGTGCCCATGGCGACGACCGCTGCGCCACTGATGCCAACCATAGCTGCAAAAACGGCGCAAATACCAAGGGTGCCAATGGCGAGGCCACCCCTCAGGCCACCGCACCAAAGATGCATCATGCGGTACAAGTCTTTGGCAACCCCGGTTCGCTCCAGAATCATCGCCATGAAGACGAACAGGGGGATCGCCACCAGGGTAAAGCTTTCCATGGTGCCCCAGATCTGCGAGGACACCATATAGAAGGAGTCGAATCCCCAGGTGAAGTAGAGGAAGACAACGGATACGCCGCCCAGCACAAAAGCCAGTGGCAGGCCGAGAAGCAGGAAAAACAGCAGGGAGCCGAAGAACAGCAACGTGAGGATTTCAATGCTCACAATGGCTCTCCTTTAGCGTCGTCCTGGGATTCGGGGGTGTAGTAACTGAGGTTGAAGGCCACTGCGATATCTTCCAGTAACTTGACGATGCCTTGCAGAACCAATAGGCCTGTACCCAGCGGAATGGCGGCTTTCACCGGCCAGATAGGCGGGTTCCAGGCGGAATAGGACGTTTCCCAGCTGGCAATGGACTCGCTAGCCATGTCGTAGCCGAAGTACAGCAGGGCCAGGGTGAATATAAAGAATATTGTTGAAGTCAGAATGTCGAGCACGGCCCGACCGCGGGGCGGAAGGTGTGAGTGCAGCAGATCAACGTTCACATGGCCACGGTGAGCCATGATGTAACCCCCGGACATGACAGCGTAGATGCCAAACAGCATCTGGGTCAGTTCGTTGGTCCATACCGTGGGCGAGTTGAACAGATAGCGAAACGCCACCTCCATGATCAGGAATGCGAACATGGCAAAAACGATCAGCGCTATCCCGCGCCCGATGACATCATTGAGACGGGTAACCCCTCTCATGAATGCGCTCAACACACCCATTGGTATTCTCCGGGAAACGGTTCGTTCAAAAGCAAAGCCGGGCCTGAAAAGCGGGCCCGGCCGGTTTCAGGTGTCAGGCGTTTACAGATAGCCCAGCTCTGACAGATAGTCTTTCAGCATGTCCAGCGCCTTCTGGGCGTTGTCGCTGCGCTTGCCTTCCTCATCCCACAACGTCTGTGCGGTCTGGGTCAGACGGTTCTGAACGTCCTCCGGCAAGGTGTTGACCTGAACATTGTGTTCGCTGATGGCCTTGGCCAGCGTGATGCGTTCCTTGTACTGATACTCATTGGTACGGAACCAGAATTGCTCCTCAAGGGCCTGCTTGACGATGTTCTGCATATCCTCGGGCAGCTTGTTCAACGCTTTCTGGCTGACAATGATGACGTCGGTGCCGGCAATGTTCAGTGCTGGCTGTACGTGGTATTTGGCCACTTCATACAGGCCCATGCTGAATGCGCCCTGGGAGGCCCCCCAATGGGCACCGTCAACAATGCCGGAGTCCAGGGCGGAGTAAAGTTCACTGCCCGGGATGTAGGATGCGGCGGCACCAGCGTCGGTCAGAAAGCTCTGTAGCGCACCGGAGGAGCGGATTTTCAGCTTGGTGAAGTCATCCCAGCTGTTAATGGGTTGCTTGACCACCATCTCGGTGGGGTAGACCTTGTCAGTCGCCCAATAGACATTGTGCTTGGCAGCTTCATCGCGAAGCATCTGTTCGAAACCGAGGCCCTGGTGGAAATAGGCGGCTTCCCAGACATTGCGGAAGGCAAACGGCAGGCCCGAGGCAATGCCCGCGAGGGTGATCTTGTCCTGGGCATAAGCCGGAGAGATGGTGCCCATTTCCAGGATGCCCCGGCTGACAGCGTTGAAGATTTCCTTGGCTTTAAACAGCGAGCCTGCTTCGTAAAGTTCCAGCTCCAGACGGCCATCGGTGCGCTCTTCAAGAATGGTCTTGAGTCGAACCAGGCTGTCTTCATAGGAACTGCTGGAGCCAGGCCAATGGGATTGGACCTTCCAGGTAAAGCTTTCTTCAGCGGCAGCTGCCGGAGCGCTGGCCAGTGCGGCGGTCAGGCCCAGGGTCAGGGCAGAACCGTATGTGATCAGGGTTTTTCTGGCGGTGGTTAGTATCTTCATTGCTGGACCTCGATCGTTATTGTGTTGGACGTCCTGTTCGTGATTTCACTGTGCGGAACTGGTGACTGCAGAATGAATCCGTGTATCCGAATCTATCATACACTTTGCTTTTTGCAATAGGATGGTGGCCGATATTCCATTACCAAAGTTTAGTCCATGGAGGCATTCATCGTGATCATCACCCAAAACCAGCCAGGTGTGGCCCATCTGGTGATCAGCAGGACGGACAAGAAAAATGCATTGACTCGCGATATGTACCGGGCGCTGTCCGAAGGCGTGAGCAAAGCAGCGGCAGATGCCAGCGTGCATGCCATCGTGCTCAGCGGTGACGGTGGTGTGTTTACCGCCGGCAATGATCTCGATGATTTCCGCGCCCGCGCCACGGATGAAAATCCCAAGCCCTCTGCGGCTCTGGCCTTCATCGAAGCCCTGATGGATTGCGATACGCCCATCATTGCTGCGGTGGAAGGACTTGCCATCGGGATCGGCACTACCCTGTTGTTGCATTGTGACTCCGTCATCGCTGGCCGCTCCGCGCGTTTCAAAACCGCCTTTGTGGATCTGGGGCTGGTGCCGGAGGCGGCTTCTACCGTGACCATGCCGTTGCATCTGGGTTCCCGGCGTACCGCGGATCTGCTGCTGATGGGTGACACCCTTGACGGCGAGGAAGCCAGGGAATGTGGACTGGTCAGTCATGTGGTTGATGATGGGCTGGCAGTGGATGAGGCATTGGCACAGGCTGGCGCCCTCGCGGCTAAACCCCGGGAAGCCCTGCGGGCCACCAAGCGCCTCATCAAGGCGCCCTGGCGGGAAGCGGTGAGCGAGGCCCTTGAAAGGGAGCGCGCCGTGTTTTCCGACAGACTACGGTCTGAGGACTGCCGGGCGGCCCTTGCGCGAATGGGTAAGGGCTAGATCAGGGCCAGTAAGGCGCCCGCAACTCACGCTTCAACACCTTGCCAATGGTAGATCGGGGCAGATCCGGGCGACACTCAATGGCGGCCAGGCGCTGGGCTTTGCCCAGTCGGTCATTGGCCCACTCGAGGATCTCAGCTTCAGTCTCTGTGCAGCCGGGTTTGCGCACCACCAGCCCCAGCGGGGTTTCGCCCCATTGCTCGCTGGGAATGCCAATCACCGCTACATCGGCGACGGCGGGATGGGCCAGCAGTACCGTTTCGAGATCCACGGCGTAGATGTTGAAGCCGCCGGAGATGATCATGTCCTTACGGCGGTCCAGGATATACACGAAACCTTCTTCGTCGACTCGGCCCATATCACCGCTGCGATAGAAGGCCAGGCCCTCGGGGCTGGTCCAGAGCATAGTCTGGGTTTGTTCCTCGCGGTTGATATAACCCCGCATCATGGAAATGGCGCGGCCCACGATCTCCCCGGTCTCGCCCTGGGGCAGCTCGTTGCCCTCCTCATCAATTACCCGAACTTCCGCGCCTTCGGTGGGTTTTCCCACGGAGTCCCATTTGTCCGGGTGGGCCACGCAGTCCAGGCTGGTGGATATGCCGCCTTCCGTCAGGCCATACACCTCGCGGATGTTGCCAGGCCAGCGTTCCATAGCTTCCCGGATGACGTTCGCCCTCAGGGGAGCGCTGGTGCATAGCTTGAGCTGGAATGCAGACAGGTCGAAGCGATCGAATTCGGGATCGGCGAGAATGCGCTGGTACTGGACCGGCACCAGCATGGCGTGGGTCACGCGATAGCGTTCAGCCATTTCCAGGAACCGCCGGGCATCAAACTTTGCCATCAGCACCAGGGTGCCGCCGTAGAACAGGGTTGGCAGTACAGATACCAGCGTGGTGTTGGAGTACATCGGCGTGGACACCAGGTTAATGGCGTCGCCATCGAGCCCAAAGCGGCTCATTCGGACCATCTGGCGCTGGCGGAAACGGTAATCGTGAAGAATGCCCTTGGGGGTGCCGGTGGTGCCGGAGCTGTAAATGATATTGAACGGATCATCCAGGGTGACGGGTACCGGGCGGGCCTCCGAGCCAATTTCACCCAGCCAGGACTCAAGATCCTGACATATCCCCGGGCCGTGACCGTCGAGCCCTATACATTGATCGTGCCCGAGCGTATCGAGCTTGTCGGCAATGCCTTCAAACAGCTCGATGTTCTTCTTGGAAACAAACAGGAAGCGGGCTCTGCAATCGTTCAGCATCAGTGCCAGGCTGCTGCCACTCGCCATGCCCGAGAGCGGCACCATGCAACCGCCGGCCACCAGCGTCCCCAGATACAGAGCAACATAGTGGGTGCTGTTTTCTGACAATCCCGCTACGGCATCACCCCGTTTCAGGCCAGCAGATCGCAGCCGGTTGGCAATGCGGTTGGCTTGCCTGACAAGCGCCTGCCAGCTGAGTGGGGTCTCACCATCAATGAGTGCGATATGGTCCGGACGTTCTAGGGCGAGGTGTTGGATGCGTTGGCCAATGGCCTCCATGGACTCGTCAGGATCGGTGGGGGCGTAGACGGGCATGTGCTGCGTGTTTTTCATTTTTTCGCCTATTGTAGTTCCGGTGTTTTATCTAGTGAAATTTACTTCCGAATATATTGACTCAAAACCGGAAGGCGTGACAAATTACAGTAGAAGGTGAATTCGCGACGACGCAACAAACTATAAAAAGGAGCATCGGCATGGGGCGTTTCGACAAGCGGGTAGCCATCGTCACCGGGGCCGGCAGTGGTATCGGCAGGGCCACGGCGGTTCGCCTGGCGCGGGAGGGCGCGCAGGTGGTGATGATGGATATGTCCGAAGCGGGCCTGCTGGATACCGAGGGTCTGATGCCCGAGGGAGCGGAAACCCTGCGTCGCATTGGAGACGTGGCTGATGAAGAGCAGGTCAGCGCACTGGTGGACGAAACTGTCTCGACCTTCGGACGCATTGACGTGCTGTGCAACGTTGCCGGCATCGCCAGCACCAGTGGTGGTCACCCCGATATTGCCGGCAACGACCGGGGTGAATGGGAACAAGTGTTGGCGGTGAACCTGATCGGCACCATGCTGTTCATAAAGCATGTTGCGCCCCACATGCAGGCCCGCAAACTGGGCTCGATTGTGAATACTGCCTCGGTGGCGGGCATTCGCTCCGGTGCCGGTGGTAATGCTTACAGCGCGTCCAAGGCCGGTGTCATCAACCTTACCATGACCGCTGCCTGCGATCTCGGTGACGACAACGTGCGCGTGAATGCGGTGTGTCCGGGGCTGGTGGAAACCGGCATGACCCAGGCGGTTTTTGACTATGCCCGCGCCAACGAGAAAGCCCATAAACTGGGATCACGGTGTGAATTGCGGCGCTATGGTGCGCCGGAAGAAATTGCCGCCGCCATCCTGTTCCTGGCCAGTGATGACGCTAGTTACATCACGGGTCAGTCTCTGCCCGTAAACGGTGGTAATACCGCCTCTCTTAACCTGCCTGGAATGAAAGTGTAATGAGTGAAGACAGCCTGCATATCCGTGGTGGCCAGGACCTGCCTGGATTTCACAACCTGCTGGGGTATCGCCAGGTGTCCTGGGAGGAGAACGAAGCGGTGATTGGCCTGGAGTTGCAGCCTTGTCACCTCAATCTGGGTGGTGTAATCCATGGCGGTGTGTTGACGTCCCTGCTGGATATCGCAATGGCAGAGGCCGGCACCTACTGCCCGTATCCCGGCCGGGTACGCAAGGCCATCACACTGTCGCTAACGACAACATTCACCGGGCAGTGTTCCGGTGGGACTATCCGGGTCACCGGCCGCAGACGGGCGGGCGGCACCCGGATTTTCAACAGCACCGGAGAGGTTCACGACGACAAGGGTAACCTCCTGGCCATAGCCGAAGGCACCTTCCGCATTCGCTCCGGGAGTGAGAAACCGGAAGGCGTGCCAATCTGATCCTTCAACCAATGAGGTACTGGAATGTTTGAGCTGTCTGACAAAGCCAAAAAACTGCAGGCACAGCTTCACGAATTCATGGACGCCCATATTTACCCGAATGAGCACAAGCACCATGAACAGGTCGAGCAGGCGGAGAATCGCTGGGCTCCGGTACCGATCGTCGAGGAGTTGAAGGTCAAGGCGAAAGCCGCTGGGCTGTGGAACCTGTTCCTGCCCGACAGCGAATTCGGCGCCGGTCTGACCAACTATGAGTACGCCCATCTGTGTGAAGTCATGGGGCGCTCGGCCATGGCGCCGGAGGTGTTCAACTGTTCCGCGCCGGACACCGGCAACATGGAAACCATTGCCCGCTACGGCAACAAAGATCAGCAGGACAAGTGGCTGAAGCCCCTGCTTGATGGCGAAATCCGTTCCTGTTTCTCCATGACCGAGCCTGACGTGGCCTCTTCCGACGCCACCAATATTGCCTGTGAAATCCGTCGCGAAGGCGATGAGTATGTGATCAATGGCCGTAAGTGGTGGTCGTCAGGTGCCATGACCACCACCTCTAAAATCGCGATTGTTATGGGCAAGACCGATCCGGGGGCTGAGAAGCACAAGCAGCAGTCGATGATTCTGGTGCCGCTGGACACGCCGGGCGTGAAGATGATCCGTCCGCTGACGGTGTTTGGCTATGACCATGCCCCTCACGGTCACGCTGAGATTCAGTATGACAATGTGCGGGTGCCGGTGGACAACATTCTGTTGGGTGAGGGCCGTGGTTTTGAAATTGCCCAGGGCCGCCTTGGGCCTGGCCGTATTCATCACTGTATGCGCACCATCGGGGTTGCCGAGCGTGCCCTTGAGTTGATGTGCAAGCGTGCCAATGCCCGCGAGGCTTTCGGTAAGCCGCTGTCGAGTTTCGATTCCATTCGCAAGGATATTGCCCGCAGTCGCATGGAGATTGAGCAGGCTCGGCTGATGACCCTGAAAGCGGCGCACATGATGGATACCGTAGGTAATAAGGTGGCTCGTCAGGAGATTGCGATGATCAAGGTGATCGCGCCGAGCATGGCGCTGAAGGTGCTGGATCGCGCCATTCAGGTTCACGGTGGCGCGGGTGTGTCTCAGGACACCTTCCTGGCCGAAGCCTGGGCCAAGGTGCGGACGTTGCGGCTGGCGGACGGGCCGGATGAGGTGCATCTGGATTCTGTTGCCAAGATCGAACTTCGCCAATACCGCTAATACGACAACCTCTGAATCAGGGGGAGAGCGGCCGTGGTGGTGTCCTTCCGCGACACGCCGTGAATACGTCCATGTAGGCTTGAGCAAAACATCCCTGTTTTGCACAGTCCCGGAAGGACACCACCACGGCCACTCCCATGCTTCAGTGCATGAGGATCGAATGATGGTAAATCCGCTTTTTGATATGACCGGAAAAGTTGCCCTGATCACCGGTTCCACCAAAGGCATCGGCCGTTCCATCGCCGAAGAAATGGCTCGCCTGGGTGCCAAAGTTGTCATCTCCAGCCGCAAGGCCGATGCCTGTGAACAGGTCGCCAACGATTTGAAAGAGCAGGGCTACGAAGCCATCGCCATTCCCTGCCATGTGGGTAAGAAGGAAGACCTGCAGAACCTGGTGGATAAAACCAACGAAGCCTGGGGTTCTATCGATGTGCTGGTGTGCAACGCCGCCACCAACCCGGTCTACGGCACCACCGCCGAAATGACCGACGAAGCCTGGGACAAGATCATGGACACCAACGTCAAAGGCACCTTCTGGCTCACCAACATGGTGCTGCCGCAGATGGCCGAGAAGGGTGAAGGTGCGGTTGTTCTTCTGTCCAGCATCGCCGGAATCCGCGGCAATACCACCATCGGTACTTACGGTGTTTCCAAGGCAGCGGAAGCGGCGCTGGCCCGGAATCTGGCAGTGGAGTGGGGGCCAAAGGGTATTCGAGTGAACAGCATCGCCCCCGGCCTGATCAAAACCGACTTTGCCAAAGCCCTGTGGGAAGACCCGGTCCGCGTTAAACGCGCCGAAGACAAAACCCCACTGCGCAGAATCGGTGACCCGGTCGACATCGCCGGCTTGGCCGTCTTCCTGTCAACAAAGGCGAGTGCCTACGTCACCGGACAGGTCATCGTAGCCGACGGCGGCGAAACCATTTGTTAAGAAGGCATCACCGAAAGCACGCCGAGGCAGGTGGGTGGGGGTGCCTTTGTGCAGGGAAAAAGGTGTCCGAGCGCAGCGAGTTCTTTTTCCCGGAAGAAAGACACCCCCACCCGCCGGCCGCTGCCCCCCAATGCCGGGCAACTATGTAATAAATGAAGGCAACAGAAAAGATGACCATGAACCCAGAGTTGGTAGACGTTTTGCCAGCCCACCAATTTGATGAAGACAGCCTCCGTACCTGGCTACAGCAAGCCATACCAGGTTTCGGTACCAAGCTGGACGTACAGCAATTCCAGGGCGGACAGTCGAACCCCACGTTTCTGCTGGACACCGACAGCGGCCAATACGTTCTGCGCAAAAAGCCGCCCGGGAAAACACTGCCCTCCGCTCACATGGTGGAGCGGGAATACAAAGTCATGCGCGCTTTGTCCGAACACACCAGCGTGCCCGTGCCGGCCACCCGGGCTTTGTGTGAAGACAGCAACATCATCGGTACGCCGTTCTACGTCATGGACTTTCTGGAAGGCCGCATAGTCAACCACCCGGCGTTGCGGGCGCTGAATCGTCAGGAGCGGATGCCGGCGCACCTGTCGGCCATTGATACCCTGGCGGCACTGCATTCGGTAGACGTGAATGCGGTGGGCCTGGGTGATTATGGTCGACCCGAAGGTTATGTCGCTCGGCAGGTCGCGCGCTGGAGCAAGCAGTACCTGGCGTCCAAAACGGACGAACAGCCCGCCATGGACAAACTCATGGAGTGGCTTCCGAAAAACCTGCCATCCACCGATGAGTGCGCTATTGCCCATGGTGACTACCGCTTTGGCAACCTGATGTTGGCGCCGGACAAACCGGAAGTGATCGCCATTCTGGACTGGGAGTTGTCCACTCTTGGTCATCCGCTGGCGGATCTTGCCTATTACTGCCTGCCGTACCATTTGCCTTCGGATATGGAAGGTTCCCGCGGTTTGTCAGGGGAGGATCTGGAAGCCCTGGGCGTTCCCACTGAGCAGGAAACCATTGCCCGTTACTGCCAACAGACCGGTCGCGATGGCATTGCCGACTGGCATGTGTTTCTGGCGTTTTCCCTGTTCCGTCTGGCGGCGATTGTTCAGGGGGTCTATGCCCGCGCGCTGCAGGGTAATGCCGCCAATGCCGATGCCCTGCAGGTGGGCAAACGTGCGAGCCAGCTGGCGGAAGCGGGCTGGAAAATAGCCAGTGAAGGAGACCGGTCATGAGTGAGCCTGCTGCAATCACGGAACCGATGGTCCGTCGCATTCTGATTACCAACGATGACGGCATCAACGCACCGGGCCTGGCGATTCTTGAACGTATTGCCCGCAACCTGGCGGAAGAGGTCTGGGTGGTGGCGCCGGAGCATGATCGCAGTGGCGCCGGGCAGAGTATCTCCATCCACGATCCGCTACGGGTGTATGAAAACGGTGAAAAACGCTACGCCGTGTCCGGTACGCCCGCAGACTGTGTGTTGTACTCGATGGCCAAATGGTTTGGCGACAACCCGCCGGATCTGGTGCTGTCCGGGGTCAACTGCGGCGCCAACATCAGTGATTCAGTGCAGTACTCCGGAACCGTGGGCGCGGTGCTCAGCGCCGAGCATATGGGCATACCTGCCATTGCACTGAGCCAGGCTTTCCTGAGCCGGGAGGGCGTTGACTGGTCGCCGGTGTCGGTGTTTGGTGAGCAGGTCATTCGCAAGCTCTGGCAACCCGGCGAGAACCGTGCCTGGAATGTGAACTTTCCGGCCTGCGAAGCCGGTGTGATCCAGCAGGCGCAATGGTGCAACCAATCCACCGGCTCCATTCAGCGGCCCCGCCTGCTGGCAGGTCAGGACGCCCGCAACCTGCCTTACTGGTGGCTCGGGTTCGATCGCAGCTCCCGGCACATTACCGCACCGGATGAGGACGTTACCGTGCTGCGGGAAAAAGCCATTGCGATAACGCCATTGCGTCACCGGGAAGCCTTACCCGGGGGGGCTGGAACATTCGATCTGGCTGCTGCTGCGGCTCACTGAATTGACTGAGAGGATCACAACAATGACATTTACACGCCACCACAGCGTCTGGCCAAAAGAGTTGCCAAAAACCATGACGCTGCCTGACACAAGCGTTTTCACCAACCTGGAAATCTCAGCTCTGCGGTACCCGGACCACACGGCCGTCATCTATTACGATGCACCGATGCGTTACAGTCAGTTGTTGGCTGAGGTCGAAGCGATGGCGGGTTATCTTCAGGCGCAGGGTGTGGAGAAAGGTGATCGTGTTCTGCTCTACATGCAGAACTCTCCCCAGTATGTCATTGCCTACTACGCCATACTCCGTGCCGACGCGGTGGTGATTCCGGTGAATCCGATGAATCGGGCTGCTGAGCTGGAACACTACATTGCGGATACCGGTTCAAGGGTCTGCCTGGCCGGTCAGGAACTGGCCGCGTTTATCCTGCCGATGTTGGACAGCACGGATCTTGAAGAGGTGGTGGTGGCGTCCTATAACACCTACATCAATAAGGACACCGACCTGGATTTGCCGGCGGAGGTGGCCGCACCGGCCTGGTCCAAAGACGTTCCGGGCGTGGTGAGCTGGGAACAGGCGTTGACCGGGGATCACAAGCCGGCAGAGCACACAGCCGGCCCGGACGACCTGGCGGTGATTCCCTACAGTTCCGGGACCACCGGTGCGCCCAAGGGCTGTATGCATACCCACCGCAGCGTTATGGCCACAGCGGTTCACCGGGCGTTCTGGAATTTGAGCACCGCCAACACAGTCCAGTTGGCGACGTTGCCGTTCTTCCACGTGACCGGTATGACCGGCTCCATGAACAGCCCCATCTACAGCGGTTCAACCACCATCATTATGACGCGCTGGGATCGCACAACCGCCGCCCGGCTGATAGAACGTTACCAGGTCACCGGCTGGACCAACATTGTCACCATGGCGGTGGATTTTTTGTCGAATCCGGAGATTGGCCAATACGATCTCTCCAGCCTCAACACCATCGGTGGTGGCGGAGCGGCGATGCCGGAAGCAGTGGCTGCCAAACTCAAGACCATGACCGGTCTGGATTACATCGAGGGTTATGGCCTGTCGGAAACCATGGCCGCCACCCACATCAACCCGTCCAAACATCCCAAACCCCAGTGTCTGGGCATTCCGGTGTTTGATGTGGATAGCCGCATCATTGACGTTGAGACCCTGGAAGAGAAAGGCCCGGGCGAGGTGGGGGAAATTGTCTCCAACGGCCCCCAGGTAACCCAGGGGTATTGGAATCGCCCGGCTGAAACCGAGGCGGCGTTCGTCGACATTGACGGCAAACGGTTTTTCCGCACCGGTGACCTCGCTTATTACGACGAAGAGGGCTATTTCTTCATGGTGGACCGGGTCAAACGGATGATCAACGCGTCCGGCTTCAAAGTGTGGCCCTCGGAAGTGGAAGGACTGATGTACCGGCACCCGGGCATCCACGAAGTGTGTGTCATTTCATCGCCCCACCCCAAACGCGGGGAGACCGTGAAAGCCTGCATCGTACTGACGCCGGAGGCAGACGCATCCGAAGCGGATATCGTCAGCTGGTGCAAGGAACAGATGGCTGCTTACAAAGTGCCTGAAATCATTGAGTTTGTGGATGAGTTGCCTAAGTCACCCACGGGTAAGTTGATGTGGCGTGCGCTTCAGGAAGAGGAGTGGAAGACCAAAGCTTAACTTTCAAATTCAGGATTAATATTCTGCACTGCGAAACCAAATTCTAAATATTGACAACTGAGGCATCCGGTGTAACTGTCTCATCAAGCTGATAGATGGGTCGCAAGGCCCTGCCCAAAACCGCATAACTTGTTACAACAATAAAACAGCGGAGGAGCACACTTGAGCCTTTTCTTACAACAAATCGTCAATGGGTTAACCCTGGGGAGTATCTACGGTCTCGTAGCCCTGGGCCTGACCCTGGTTTACGGGATACTTCATATCCCCAATTTTGCACACGGCGCGCTCTACATGGTCGGGGCATTCATGTCCTACTTTTTCATGGTGGATCTGGGGGCGCATTACTGGATCGCCATGGCCGGTTCGGCCGCGGTGGTCGCTGTCCTGGCGATACTGTGTGAGCGCCTGGTGTTCCATCCGCTGAGGCATTCGCCACCGATCCACGACAAGATCGCCGCCATCGGTATTCTGCTGTTCCTGGAAGCGGTGGTGCAGATGTTCTGGGGATCGGACTTCCGCCGCATGTCATCGCCGTTTACCGGCATCATGAATTTCGACGGACTGATTATTCCTGAACAGCGCCTGCTGATCATTGCGGGAGCGTTCGTGTTGGTAGTGGCCCTGCAGCTTTTCCTGCGGAAGACCATGACGGGGGCGACCATTATCGCCATGGCGCAGAGCCGGGACGGTGCCTTCCTGGTGGGCATAGATGCCAACCGGGTGGCGATGATGACGTTTGCGATCTCGGGCATGCTGGCCGCATTTGCCGCCACCCTCTACGCGCCCATCAACCTGGTGTATCCCGCCATGGGGCATCTGGTCATCATGAAGGCGTTCGTTATTATCATACTTGGTGGCATGGGTAGCGTGCCCGGCGCCATTGCCGGTGGCATGATTATCGGTTTCGCCGAAGCCCTCGGAGGCTTCTACATCTCGACGTCCTATAAGGACATCATTGCCTTTGGATTGCTGGTGCTGATTCTGTCAGTCCGTCCACACGGCCTGTTTGCGAAGGGGGCGCACTGATCATGTTCAAAGTCGCTTCCCTGCTGATGACGCCAGCCGCCAAGTACCTGATGCTGGCCTTCGCCATACTGTTCCCGCTGGTCGCCGCGAATGAGTACCAGGTGTACGTGATGGCTACCGCCTTTGTCTGGGCGATCGCGGTCTACGGCCTGAACATCATTACCGGTTTTTGCGGCCAGTTGAACCTGGCCCACGGCGGTTTTTTTGCCATCGGTGCCTACACTCTTGGCCTGCTCACTGCCGACTATGGCTGGAGCTTCTGGCCGGCCTTCCTGGGAGCGCTGGTGATGACCGCGGTGCTCGGGTTCCTTGTCGGCATCGTCTCGCTGCGCCTGAAAGAGCATTACTTTGCCATTTTCACCCTGTGTGTGGGCTTCATCATCTACCTGCTGATCGACAAGTGGGAAGAGCTGACCCATGGAGCCATTGGTGTCCGAGACATCGCCGCGCCCTATGGCTTTGGGCTGGTGGACTTTACAGACACCACCCCATTCTATTACCTGGTGCTGGCCTTCCTGGTGTTCGCAATCTGGTTCATGGGGCGTTTGTCTAAGTCCCTGCTGGGTCGGACCTTTATAGCCATCCGCAACGGTGACGAACTGGCCCAGTCACTCGGTATCAACCTGATGCGGAACAAGGTCCTGGCCTTTGTGCTGTCCACGACCTATGCCGGCCTGGCAGGCGCCCTGTATGCCGGCATGGTCCGTTTCATCGGCCCGGAAGAGGCCAATATCAACCACACCTTCGACATGATCACCTATCTACTGGTGGGCGGCATCGGCACCATCATGGGGCCGTTGCTGGGCACCGTGGGTATCGTGTGGATCACCCAGTCACTGCAGTTCCTGGAAGAGTACCGAATGATCATCTTCGGGCCACTGCTGGTGCTGCTGGTGATTTTCTTCCCCCGGGGCATCACCGGCTCCTTCCTGACCTGGATGCATCGCAAGTCTCAGGCACTGGCACCCACGAAAAAGCGCCAGGAGAACAAGGTCAACACTGCGCAGAACCGGGAGGCAGAGAGCAATGCTTAAGGTAGAACACGTCACCAAAATGTTTGGCGGTCTGGCGGCGGTGAACGATGTGTCGGTGGAGTTCGAAACCGGCAAGATCAACGCCATTATCGGCCCCAATGGTGCTGGCAAAAGCACCTTTTTCAACCTTATTTCCGGCCTGCACCAGCCCAGCTCCGGCCGTATCCTGCTGGACGGCGTGGATGTCACCAATCTGCCCAGCGACAAGGTCGCACGCCTGGGTGTGGGCAGGACCTTCCAGACAACCAACCTGTTTGAGCAGGCAACCGTATTGGACAACCTGATCGTGGGGCACCGGCTGCGGACGAAATCCGGGCTGTGGGACGTGCTGATCAACAGTAAACGCCTGCAACGTGAAGAGAAGGCTGCGCGGGACAAGGCCATGGAAGCCCTGGAATTTGTGGGCCTTGCCCACGTTGCCGGGCAGTTTATCGCCGACATCACCCAGGAAGAACGCAAGCGGGTGGCCTTTGCGCTGGCACTGGCGACCGACCCCAAGATCGTCCTGCTGGATGAACCGGCGGCCGGGGTCAATCCGGAAGAAACCGTCGGATTCGCCGCGCTGATGCGCAAGATGGTGGATGAGAAAGGGCTCACCGTGTGCCTGATCGAACACAAGATGGACATGATCATGAGCCTGGCGGACAAGATTATGGTGCTGGACCACGGTGAAAAGATTGCCGAGGGCACGCCGGAAGAGGTGCGCAATAATCCGGTGGTGATCGAGGCCTACCTGGGAGGTGACGAAGATGCTGCAGCTTAATCAGGTGGACGTCTGCTACGGTAGCTTCAAGGCACTGACCGATATTTCGATGACCGTCGACGCCGGGGAGCTGGTTGTTCTGCTAGGGGCCAATGGCGCCGGTAAAAGCAGCCTGTTCAATGCCATTAGTGGCCTGGTGAAGCCGGCGGCCGGCGAGATCCAGTTTGAAGACAAACAGCTCAACGGTATGAAAGCCAGTGCGGTGGTTGCCAGCGGTGTGGTGCAGTGTGCGGAGGGACGCAAACTGTTTCCGCAGATGAGCGTCATGCAGAACCTGATGATGGGAGCCTACGTGCACCGGCGTGATCGACGGGGCAACCGCAAGCGCCTGAACGAAGTGTTGGAGCTGTTCCCGATCCTCGCAGACAAGGCCGACGAGCCTGCCGGATCGTTGTCTGGAGGTCAGCAACAAATGGTGGCCATCGGCCGCGCCATGATGAGCCGCCCCCGCTTGTTAATGCTGGACGAACCATCCCTTGGCCTGGCCCCCTTGGTGGTCAAGCAAGTGTTCGAAACCGTCAAACAAATCAACAGCCTGGGCACAACCGTGCTGTTGGCAGAGCAGAATGCGTTTGCGGCCCTGAAGATTGCCCACCGTGCTTACGTTATGGAGAACGGCCATCTGGTCATGGAAGGCGACCGGGAGGCGATGCTGGGCAATGAACAGGTCCGCAAGGCGTATATCGGGGCCTGACAGGCCTAAAATAACAGTCAGAGTGACATGCACTACACAACCAGGAGACAACAATGATAATAGCCAGAAAACTGGGTCAGGCTGTCGCCGCGGCAACCCTGGGTATGAGCCTGTCCGCCGGTGCAATGGCGGGCGAAGTCAACATTGGATTCACCGGCCCGTTAAGCGGCGGCGCAGCACTGTATGGTGAAAACACGCTGTCTGGACTGCGAATGGCGGTGGCGGAAATCAACGCGGCGGGCGGTTTTGACCTGAACGGCGAAAAGACCACGGTCAACCTGGTCCCCCTGGACGATCGTTACTCACCGGCGCAGGCGGCCACCAACGCCAAGCGACTGAAGCAGGAGTCCAACGTGTCGGCGGTGTTCGTGCCTCACTCCGGTGGCATTTTTGCCCTCCAGGACTTCAACGAGAAAGACAATTTTCTGGTGATGGCCTACTCCAGCGTGCCCAGCATCACCGAAAAGGGCAACAGCCTGACGTTGCGTATCCCTCCCACCTTTGATGGCTACGTTCGGGCCTTTACCAACTACGCCCTTGAACACGAGGGCAAGAAGCTGGGCATGGGAGGCGCAACCCACGAGTACGCCAAGATCTGGGGCGCCATGATCAAGAAAGAGTGGGAGTCCAAAGGGGGAGAAGTGGTTTCTGACAACCCCATGGACTACAACAAATCGGCGGATTTCTTTACCGGTGTCAGTCGTATCATCTCAGAAAGCCCGGACGTGATGTTTGTGGGCGGCGCCTCCGAGCCCACGGGGCTGGTGGTGCAACAGGCCCGCCAGATGGGCTTCCAGGGCGGCTTTATCGTGATGGACCAGGCCAAGATTGACGAAGTGGCCCAGGTAGCCGGTGGCCTGGACATGGTGGAAGGCGCCATCGGCGTGGTGCCACTGAGCGTCTATGACACCTCAGCGGCCAAAGATTTTATTGAGCGCTACAAGGCCGAGTACGACAAAATGCCTGGCTCCGAAGCCGCCTATAACTACCTGGCGCTGCACGCCCTGGTGGAAGCCATGGACGCCACCGAGTCCACCGACCCGAAAACCATCCGCGCGGCGATCGGCGATGCCCTGAAAAACATGGACACCCGCAAGAACCCGTACGAAGTCACCGAAGTCTCCGAAAACGGTGGTTTCGTGACGGAGACAACCCTGGCCGTGGTGAAAGACGGCGAGATTGTTCGGGAAGAGATCAAGTGATGGGAGCATCAGCACCCATCTGAATCAGAAAAGGGGCCCAAGGGCCCCTTTTTAGTGTTGTTTTGGGCTTCTGGCCGCTCAGGCCACGTACATCACCAGATTCTCTGCCACACAAGCCGGCTTGTCCTCTCCACGGATTTCCAGGGTGGTTCGGTAAATGGCCAGCGTGCGCTGATCATCCACTCTGGACACATCCAGCAATTCCATCTTGCTACGGATATCCGCTCCGGATTTCACCGCAGCAGGAAAGCGCAGTTTGTTGATGCCGTAGTTAATACTGGCGCTCTTCCCCAGCACATCAATGACCTCCTGATTCAGCAGTGGAATCAGCGACGCGGTCAGAAATCCATGAGCGACTGGGCTTTTCCACGGCGTCTCCCGCGTGGCCCGCTCTACGTCCAGGTGAATCCACTGGTGATCGCCGGTGGCGTCCGCAAACGCCTGGATCATCTCCTGGGTGACGGTTTTCCAAGGGCTGTAGCCAATGGTAGTGCCGCAAAAATGTTCAAGATCGTTTAATTCAACAGAGAGCATATCTGCTTCCATGGCGCACAAGGTGCAAAGTCAGAGACTCAAACAGCGTACCCGGGACTCTTGCTATCCAGAAGCCGAACCAATGCGGGCCAGGTCAATGCCGCTGCACTACCCAGCGACTGAGACTGGTCAGCGGTTGTCTGAATGGCCTGCTCTGACGGCATACAGGTTGGCCCGCAGCTCTGGGCCTTGACCTGGATCTCGCAGGCCTTCATCAGGAAATACAGATAGGTGAACGTCTCCGGCACGTCCTTGCCTGCCGTCAGCACACCGTGATTGCGCAGCATCATCATCGACTTGTCACCCAGATCCCTGATCAGCCGCTCCCGCTCATCCAGGTTCAGCGCCACACCTTCATAATCGTGATAGCTCAGATGATTCAGGCACAACATCGCCGTCTGGCTCAAGGGCAACAGACCATCCCGATGGGCCGACACAGCCACCCCATCCGGCGCGTGCAGGTGCATCACCGCCCCGGCATCCTCGCGGCCCATGTGAACGGCACTGTGAATGGTAAATCCAGCCGGGTTAACACGGGCGAGGCCACCAGACTCCACCACCTGGCCATCCTTATCCACCTTCACCAGTGACGACGCGGTGATTTCATGGAACAGAAGCCCATAGGGGTTGATCAGGAAATGATGATCCGGCCCCGGCACCCGCGCAGAGAGGTGGGTGAATACCAGGTCGTCCCAGCCAAACAGCGCCACCAGCCGATAGGCGGCGGCCAGCTCGGTACGGACCTTCCATTCGGCTTTTCTCAGATCCCGCTGTGATGAATGATCGTCGGTTGTCGTCATGATGAGAGCCCCAGTCTGTTAGCCTGCCTGTAACAGGGTGGCGTATTGCTCCAGATGAAAATCGTCATCGCCCAACTGGTGATTGATGGCGATCAGCCGCTTCGCGTAGTGAGCAAAGTTGTACTCCCAGGTCATGCCGATACCACCGTGGGACTGAATGCCGGCCTCGGAGATAAACTGACCGGCACGGCCGATTACGTTCTTGGCAGCGGCCAGCACGCGGCGGCGTTCATCACTCGATTCGCTGTCGGCGACGCTGGCGGCAAGAATTGCCATGGAACGAGCCTGCTCCAGTTCCGACATCATATCCACCATACGGTGCTGCAGCACCTGGAACCGGCCAATAGGCACGCCAAACTGCTTGCGCTGTTTGAGGTAATCCAGAGTCAGCTCATTGGCCATTTCCATGACACCCACAGCCTCGGCGCAGATGGCAGCGATGGCGCGACCGGCCTGATATTCGATCACCCCGGCAGCCTTGCCTTCTTCTCCCAGCAACGCGTCGGCACCGACCTGGACGTTGTTCAGGGTAATGTCACAGCCGCGGGAGCCGTCGATAGTGGGGTAAGCTCGGCGCTCAACGCCAGCGGTATCCGGGCTCAGGGCAAACAGGCTGATGCCGTCGGCATCGCGGGCGTCGCCTGAGGTGCGCGCGGACACCACGATCAGGTCGGCACAGTGGCCGCTGATCACCACGGCCTTGCGGCCGTTCAGGACATAGCCCTCGCCGTTTTTCTCGGCGCGGGTTTCCACGTTATTCAGGTCATAGAAACTCTGAGGCTCCTGCAGGCCGACCGCAGCTTTCAGTTCGCCGCTGGCGATGCCGGCCAGCCAGGTGTCTTTCTGGCTGTCGTTGCCTGCCTGGCCAATCAGGCCGCCGCCCAGAATGATGGACTGTACATAAGGCTCCAGGCAAAGCCCGCGGCCCAGCTCAGTCATAACGGACTGAACTTCCACACCGCCGCCGCCAAAGCCACCCAGTTCCTCGGAGAAAGGTACGGCGGTCAGGCCCAGCTCACTGAGTTGCTGCCAGAAATCGGCGCTGAAGCCCAGTTCCGTCTCACTGAACGCCAGGCGCTTTTCAAAACTGTACTCACCGCGCACCAGCCGCTCCACGGTGTCCTGCAGCATCTGCTGCTCTTCGTTAAGTCGGAAATCCATGGTCGTCTCCTTAAAGCCCGAGAATCATTTTCGACACGATGTTCTTCTGGATCTCGTTGGATCCGCCGAAGATCGACAGCTTGCGGTTGTTGAAGTACTGGGCCGACAGTGGAGCTGCATCTTTATCCGACAGGAAGTCGCCCTCGTAATCCATATCCATCTCCTCTTCGAGGAACGGCAGGGCATAGGGCCCGATCGCGCGGCGGGCGAGATCATTGATGGACTGGCGGATCTCGGTGCCTTTTACTTTCAGCATGGAACTTTCTGCACCCGGCACACCGCCCCCTTCAACAGAGGCAATAATCCGCAGGTTGCTGATGGTGGCTGCCGTGAGGTCGATTTCCACTTTGGCGATGCGCTGGCTGAATGACGGATCCTCAAGCAGCGGTCGCCCATTTTTCAGGCGGCGTGATGCCAGGTTCTTCAGGTTCGACAGTGCTGCCTTGGACATGCCGATACCGGCCAGGCCGGTGCGCTCGTAGGTCAGAAGATACTTGGCGTAGGTCCAGCCTTTATCCTCTTCGCCCACCAGGTTCTCCACCGGCACCTTCACGTCCTCGAAAAACACTTCGTTGACTTCGTGCTCGCCATCCAGGGTGATGATGGGGCGCACGGTAATGCCGGGTGTGTTCATGTCGATGAGCAGGAAGGAAATGCCTTCCTGGTTCTTGACCTCGGTGTTGGTACGCACGAGGCAGAAGATCATGTTGGCGTGCTGGCCCAGGGTGGTCCAGGTTTTCTGGCCGTTAACAATGTAATGGTCGCCATCACGCACAGCACGGGTTTTAAGAGACGCCAGGTCAGAGCCCGCGCCGGGTTCGGAATACCCCTGGCACCACCAGTCCTCGCCGCTGAGGATGCGCGGCAGGTACGTCTGTTTCTGTTCCTCGCTGCCGAACTTGATGATCACCGGCGCCACCATATTCACCCCGAACGGGATGGAGCGGGGAACGCCGTAACGGCAGGACTCTTCGTCCCAGATGTGCTTCTGCACCGGCGTCCACTCTACACCGCCGTACTCTTCCGGCCAGTGGGTCGCGTACCAGCCCTGCTCGCAAAGGATTTTCTGCCAGCGCTGATGGTCCTCTTTGGACAGGCGGCGGAATCCTTTCACTTTGGCGGCGATGTCGGCCGGCAGCTTTTCATCCAGGAACGCACGCACTTCGTCACGGAAGGCGAGTTCCTCGGCGGTGTAGTTCATGTTCATCGAATCAACCTCGTAAATGCATTACAGCGAAAATATATACCGCATAGCAGAATTACTCAATGATCTTTTATGGATTGCGTTCCTGTCAATGATAATGAAACAAGAAAACACAGAGTAACTACAACTCGCACCAAAATTTGATTTCACTGCCTTGTTGGTTCCAAAGGCACCGTCCTGCTGTGGGACTTTTCTATGTCCACAAAAAAGCAGAGCCGAGGCTCTGCTTTTTGAACGATGGGCGGCAGGTTCAGCTAAAGGCCTGAATCCCCGTCTGTCCCCGGCCAAGAATCAGGGCGTGGACATCGTGAGTACCTTCATAGGTATTCACCGCTTCCAGGTTCATCACGTGGCGGATGACATGGTATTCGTCGGAGATGCCATTGCCGCCGTGCATGTCACGGGCTACCCGTGCGATGTCCAGGGCCTTGCCGCAGTTGTTGCGCTTGAGCATGGAGATGGCGTCTGTCGAGTAGTTGCCGGCGTCTATCATACGGCCCAGTTGCAAGGCACCCTGAAGGCCCAGGGTGATTTCGGTCTGCATATCCGCCAGCTTTTTCTGAATCAGCTGGTTGGCCGCCAGCGGCTTGCCAAACTGCTTGCGCTCGAGGGTGTAATTGAGTGCTGCATGCCAGCAGAACTCGGCGGCGCCCACGGAGCCCCAACTGATGCCGAAACGGGCCTTGTTCAGGCAACTGAACGGCCCTTTCAGGCCTTCTACGTCGAGCTTGTTCTCGTCCGGCACAAAGACCTCGTCCATAAAGATGGAACCGGTCTCGGAAGCGCGCAGGGAAAACTTGCCGTCAATCTTCGGCGTGTCCAGACCCTTGGCGCCTTCACGTTCGATGACGAAACCGGTGATTTTGCCCTCCAGTTTGGCCCAGACCACGCAAACATCGGCAATGGGTGAGTTGGTGATCCAGGTCTTGGAACCACTGACCAGATAGCCGCCGTCGACTTTCTTGGCGCGGGTTTCCATGTTGCCCGGGTCAGACCCGTGGTTGGGCTCGGTCAGGCCAAAGCAGCCTACCTTTTCGCCAGATGCCAGTTGGGGCAGGATGCGTTTTTTCAGAGCTTCCTGGCCAAAGGCGTGAATCGGGTGAATAACCAGGGACGACTGGACACTCAGTGCTGAGCGGTACGCGGAGTCCACCCGTTCCACTTCACGGGCGATCAGGCCATAGCACACGTGGTTCAGGCCGGGGCCGCCGTATTCTTCCGGCAGGGTGGCGCCGAGCATGCCCAGCTCGCCCATGTCGGTAAAAATGGAACGGTCGAACTTCTCATGCCGGTTCGCTTCGGTAATGCCAGGCATCAGACGCTGATCGCAGAACGAACGAATGCTGTCCCGAACCTGGCGCTCGGTTTCATCCAGTTGTTTATCGAATTGCAGCAGGTCATCCCAAGGTGCAGAAGCCATGGTATGTCTCCTCAAAAAATTAGTCGGTTGCTCTTTCCATTGTGATCTTCCGTTTGTAACGAGGGAAGGGTTGGGCTTGTCATGTCATTAATGTTGATATAGTTTCGTATAGCGGAACTAAGTTTTGTATATTGACTGTTGAAGACTAATCCGGGGCTGTTTGAAATGCAACCGATACCATCAACGAAGGGCAGCAATCTGCTATGAGCCGTTTTCTGGTTCCTGCTGCGGTTTTTCTGGAACTTCTGGCGCTTTGCCTTTCCAGCATAACGCTAAGTACCTTTGCGGGTGTGTTGTTTGTGCTTTATTTCTTGATAGCGCTGAGGCGGCTGCAATCGTATTCCCGTTACCTGTTCCTGATCTCGCTGGTTGTAATCGGTTATCTGGGTTTCATCCGGCAACTGGCAGCCGAGGATCTGATTCGTGCCGCGTCTAACGCTGCTTTTTATGCGGCGTTCCTGGGAAGCCTGGGGATGATGCAATGCCTGGTTCGCCGGCTCGAGGTGCTGCAGCGTATACACGATGTGCTGCTAGGTGGTCGCCCGGCGTTGCTGTACCCGAAATACGCGGTGGTGAGTTGTGGCATTGCGTCAGTGCTGAACTTCGGCGTGATGAACCTGCTTTGTGGCACGCTGTCGGACACCCTGCGGCAGCGGGGTATTACCGGGGCTTCGCGGGTGCGCTGGTTGCGCAGTGTGCTGATCAGTACATTACGAGGATTTGCGCTGGTGCCGCTGGTAGCGCCAACCAGTGTTGCGGTCGCCATTATTACCCGTGAAGTACCCTCCCTGAGCTGGTCGGGCCTGCTGCCCTATGGCATTGGCAGTGCGGTATTGCTGGTTCTGGTGGGATGGGGGCTGGAGCATAAGCGTTTTCGTAGGGTCAGCGTTGAGCGCGAACCGCTGGAAGCCTGGCCGGCCGGAAGTGGGCGGCTAGTATTGCTGGTATTGGTTATCTTTACGTCGATGGGACTGCTGGTGCAGTTAACGGAACTGAAGGTGTCGGTGGCCGCCATGCTGACGGTGCCGGTGGCCACCCTTCTTTATATGTTCTGGCACGATCGCTCGCCAGCTATGGCGATACGGGAAGCCACTGACAATATGCTCGGTATGAGCAACGAGATGTCTATCTTCGCAGGTTCCGCCGGGTTAGGCGTGGCGTTGGTCTCGGTGATTCCGGCGGATGCCCTGGCAGGCATGGCCACTGGTGAACTGGGAGTATTTTTACTGGCAGTGTGTGGGTTACTAATGATGCCGATGCTCTCAGCCATCGGCATCATCCCGATTACTGTGCTGAGTGTTCAGGCGGGGTTGATGCCACAATTGGTCGCCGAGGGTGTGAACCCCCTGCCGATTGCGGTCGCCCTGGTGATTGGTTTCTCCCTGGCCATGATGCTGTCGCCGTTCGGCCCGGCTGTTATGTTGCTGTCACGATTCGGGCAGGTGTCACGCTGGCTGGTGGCGTTTGGCTGGAACGGCGCTTTTGTCCTGCTCTCCATTCCGCTGTTATTGCTGATGCTGTGGGGGATGTTTGTGATGGCGCCGGCCACGAGCTGATTGATGCATACAACGAGCGGCGCCAATGTTCAGTGGTTCAGTAGCCCCGGCTGGGGTCCACGATGCCGGAAATCGGCTGACCATTATAGTGTGCCTGGATCTTACCGGTGATCTGCTCCAGGGTGGCCTCCCTCAGGGTGCGAGCCGAGATGTGTGGCGTAATGGTGATCTCCGGTCGCTGCCAGAAGGGGTGATCCGCGGGCAGGGGTTCCTGGCGAAACACATCCAGGGAGGCCCGGGCCACATGGCCGTCTTCTATGGCTTTAATCAGGTCCTCTTCCACCAGGTGTTCTCCCCGGCCCACGTTAATCACCACGGCATCGGGCATGAGTTGGCTAAGGTGCTGGTGGTTGAGAATGTCCCGGGTTTCGTCGGTCAATGGCAGAGTGTTTACCAGAACGCGGGTTGATTGCAGAAAATCGGTCAGGTTTTCGGTGCCGGAAAAGGTCGAGACGCCCTCCAGATCGTGCTTGCTGCGGGCCCAGCCATTGACCCGGTAATCCAGGCTGGCGAGGGTGCGCGCCACCCGCTTGCCAATGTGGCCAAGGCCCATGACGCCAACTGGCCAATCGCTGCGCTTGATTGGGCGATGAATTTTCCAGGTACCCTGGCGCTGCTGCTCGCGGTAGGTTTCCATGCCCCGGTTGGCTTCCAGCAGCTGGTGCAACACGTATTCCGCCATCTGCGCCGACATGCCGGCATCTTCCAGGCGCACGATGGGCAGTTGGGGCGGTAGATTGGGTACGGCCAGCAACCCATCGATGCCCGCCCCGAGGTTAAACACGGCTTTAAGCTTTTTCTCGCGCTCAAACAGTTGTTCCGGTGGTTGCCAGACAATGGCGTAATCGGCATCGACCACCGGACCGTTGGCGTCCCAAACGTGAATCTCGGCTTCCGGAAGCAGTTCCTTGATAGGAACGGTCCAGCGCTCCGGTTTGGGGTCTCCTGCTACAAATAGAACTTTCATGTGCTCTCCGGGGTTGTCAGCGACTTTGAATTCGGTTATTAAGTTTCACATTGCAGAATAATATACCGCAGATGGCCCGTAAACCTGGGGTTCTGTATCGCAATATTGGAAGAGAATTGAAACATAAAGGAAGAGTGTTTCATATTTGGCACGACTTTTGATAATGGTTTCTGGTACTTGATATCTGCAGCGATTAAAATACCGCATCTTTTCTTACTATCCGAACATAGCCCCGGTAGTCCGGGCACAGCGGATCAGGCGCAGCTGTTGGAGGACGCCCGTTTATGACAAAAGCACAAGCCACCCCGCCGGAACTCCTGGCAGCATCCGGTGATGGCGAACCGGTAAAGCCTGAAAAAGATCGTAAATTTGTAGAGGCACTTTCCCGTGGTCTCGACGTGCTTCGTGCCTTTAGCCAGGGCTCGGTGATTCTGGGGAATCAGGACATTGCGCGCCTGACCGGGCTGCCGAAACCCACTGTTTCGCGCATGACCTACACCCTGACCAAGCTGGGTTACCTCAGTTATAACGCCCAGTTGGAAAAGTACCAGCTCAGCTCCGGTGTATTGGCACTTGGTTATGCCTACGTTTCCAACCTTAAAGTGCGTCAGCTGGCCAAGCCTTACATGGACGAGTTTGCCCGTCAGACCAACATGTCCGTAGGCCTGACTTGCCGCGATCGTCTGCACATGATCTATGTAGAGAATCGCCTGCCGCCGGAAGCATCGCTGCTGCGTATGGACATCGGTTTGAAACTGCCCATGGCCACCACATCGGCCGGGCGTGCCTACTACTGCGCGATTTCGGATAAAGGCCGTAAGGTTATTACGGACGCCATGGAAGCCAAGTATGGTGATGCCTGGCCGGAGAAGCAGGAGGGCCTCGAACGCTCGATGGAGGACTACAAGACGTATGGCTTCTGTCTGTCGCTCGGCGAGTGGGATCGCAACATCAACTCTGCGGGTGTGCCCATTCATCTGCAGGACGGCACTATCATGGCGCTGACTTGTGCGGCGCCTTCCTATTTGATTTCCGGGGAAAAGCTGCGGGAATCCATTGCTCATCAACTGGCGATGCTGGCCAGCGATATCGAATCGCTTGGTGTTTAACCGGGTACTGGTGAAGAAGCCGGCCTTGGAGTAAGAACCCCAGAATTCGTTCTGGGGTTTTTTTACGCCTGCATTTTAGTTCATGGTTGAAACCTGCCGAAAACTTGTATTAAATCGTGACTATGTTTCGCTTGTTAAAACTATATTCCATAGATGGCTAGGAGAGATTATGTCTGAGGTCGTGACTTATAACCGGGAAGGCTCCATTGGCGTGATCACCGTGAACTATCCGCCGGTGAACGCCCTCAGCCATGCGGTTCGTTCCGGCCTGGTGGCTGCGCTGGAGCAGGGCCAGAAAGACGTTGACGCCAAGGTACTGTTGCTGGTGTGTGAAGGCCGCACTTTTATTGCCGGGGCCGACATTCGCGAATTCGGCAAGCCCATGCAGGACCCGGGGCTGCCGTCCGTTGTTGACCAGTATGAGAGCAGCGACAAGCCAATTGTTGCGGCTATTCACGGCACTGCGTTGGGCGGTGGCCTGGAAACCGCATTGGGCTGTCACTACCGGGTGGCCTTGAGCAGTGCCAAGGTGGGGCTACCGGAAGTGAAGTTGGGCCTGTTGCCGGGAGCCGGGGGCACCCAGCGCCTGCCGCGCCTGACGGGTGCCCAAAAGGCCCTGGAAATGATTACCACCGGCGAATTCGTAGGCGCTAACGACGCTTTGGCCCTGGGCATTGTTGATGCGGTTGAGGACGGCAGCGATATCAAGGCTGCAGGCCTGGCATACGCACAGAAAATTGCGGACGAAGGCAAGCCGGTCCGTCGCGTAAGGGACCTGACCGATAAGTTGCAGGCCGACAAGGGTAGCGATGTTTTTGAACAGTTCCGCGCCGGCTTGCAGAAAAAAGCGCGCGGCCTGTTTTCCCCGTTCAAGTGTGTAGATGCGGTGGAAGCCGCTTTCAGCCTGCCGTTCGAGGATGGCGTGAAGCGAGAGCGTGAACTGTTTATGGAGTGCATGGAGTCGCCCCAGCGTGCCGGGCTGGTTCACTCTTTCTTTGCTGAGCGGGAAGTCTCGAAGGTGAAGGGTTTGTCCAAGGACACGCCGGTTCGGGATATTCGCACCGTAGGGGTGATTGGTGCCGGCACCATGGGCGGTGGCATCGCCATGAACTTCGCCAACGCCGGGATTCCCGTGACCATCGCCGAGGTCAAGCAGGAGGCGCTGGACAAGGGCCTGGCAGTGATTCGCCGGAACTACGAGAACACCGCGAAGAAAGGCCGTATCACCCAGGCCCAGGTTGAGGAGCGCATGAACCTGATCAGCGGCACACTAACCTATGACGATTTCAGCGATGTGGATCTGGTGATCGAGGCGGTGTTTGAAAGCATGGACCTGAAGAGAAAGATCTTCGGTCAGTTGGACGACGCCTGCAAAGCGGGTGCGATTCTGGCGTCCAACACCTCCACCCTCAGTATTGATGACATTGCGGCGGCAACGAAACGTCCGCAGGACGTGATCGGCCTGCATTTCTTCAGCCCCGCCAACGTGATGAAGCTGCTGGAAATTGTACGCGGCGAAAAAACCTCTGATGAGGTCAAGGCCACCGCCATGGCGCTGGCGAAGAAGATTCGCAAGGTCGGGGTCATGGTGGGTAACTGCTATGGCTTCGTCGGCAATCGCATGCTGCACAAGCGGGGCGCTGAGGCCATGGCGCTGGTCAACGAAGGTGCGAGCCCGCAACAGGTGGACAAGGTACTGACCGATCTGGGCTTCCCCATGGGGCAGTTTGCGATGTCGGACCTGGCCGGTATCGATATTGGATACAGCATCCGTCAGGAGCGCCGCAAGGCAGGTGAGGACGTGCCGGCGAGCTGGATGGATAAGCTGGCGGAGCAGGGGCGCCTTGGCCAGAAGACCCAGGCGGGCGTGTACAGATACGAAGAGGGTAACCGCAAGCCGATTCCCGATCCGGAAGTGGACCGGGTTATTGCCGAATTCCGTCAGGAGCAGGGTATCAAGTCCCGCGAGATCACCGACCAGGAGATTCTGGAGCGGTGCATGTACGTGATGGTCAATGAGGGTGCCAAGATTCTGGAAGAGGGCATTGCGGACCGGTCCCTGGATATCGACATTACCTGGATCTATGGCTATGGCTTCCCGGCCTATCGGGGTGGGCCGATGTTCTGGGCGGATCAGATTGGCCTGGATACCATTCTCGGCACGGTCAGGAACTTCCACGACACCCTTGGGGGTGAGCAGTGGAAGCCGGCGGTCCTGTTAGAGAAGCTGGTTAGTGACGGTCGCAAGTTTGGGGATATCTAGAAGCCTGGGGGCTGGTCCCGGTTTTGGTTCTGTTCGCTTACTCGAATACGAAGGAAATTGTTATGTCTGATGCCGTTATTGTTTCCACTGCCCGCACGGGCCTGGGTAAATCCTACCGTGGTGCCCTGAACAACACCCACAGCGTGGACCTGGCTGGTCACGTTATTCAGCACGCTGTTGAGCGTGCGGGTATTGATCCGGCCATCGTGGAAGATGTGATCCTCGGCGCCACGTTCCATGAAGGCGCCCAGGGCAAGAACATCGCTCGGCTGGCGGCGATTCGTGCCGGTTTGCCGGTGACGACGGCAGGGCTTTCGATCAACCGTTTCTGTAGTTCCGGTCTTCAGTCCATTGCCATTGCCGCGCAGCGGGTGGTGTCGGAGAAGGTTCCGGCCATGGTGGCTGGTGGCGTCGAATCCATTTCCATGGTGCAGAACGAGAAGCTCAACAGCTTCCACGCTACTAACGACTGGCTGATGAAGAACAAGCCCGAGCTGTATCTGGCGATGATCGAAACCGCCGACATTGTGGCCCAGCGTTATGGCATTAGCCGTGAAGCCCAGGATGAGTACGCGCTGATTTCCCAGCAGCGCACTGCGGCGGCCCAGGATGCGGGCAGGTTTGATGATGAAATTGTGCCTTTCGACGCCACCATGATGGTGAAGGACAAGGAAACCGGTGACATCAGCTCTAAGGACGTCACCCTGACCCGTGACGAGTGCAACCGCCCCAACACCACGCTGGAAGGCCTCCAGGGCCTGAATCCGGTGCGCGGAGACAATCAGTTCGTCACTGCCGGTAACGCGTCCCAGCTGTCTGACGGTGCGTCCGTATGTACCGTGATGAACAGCACCTATGCCGAGAAAAACAACATCGAGCCGATGGGTATCTTCCGTGGTTTTGCCGTGGCAGGCTGCGAGCCGGATGAGATGGGTATTGGCCCGGTTTTCGCCATTCCGCGCCTGTTGGAGCGAAATGGTCTGAAAATGGACGATATCGACCTGTGGGAACTGAACGAAGCCTTTGCGTCACAGGTGGTTTACTGTCGTGATCGTCTGGGCATTCCGATGGAAAAGTTGAACGTCAACGGCGGTTCTATCTCCATTGGCCACCCCTATGGTGTTACCGGTTCCCGCCTGGCCGGCCATGCCCTGATTGAAGGTAAGCGACGTGGTGCCCGGTACGTGGTTGTGACAATGTGCATTGGTGGTGGCCAGGGCGCGGCTGGTCTTTTCGAGGTAGTGTAAGGCGGCCGTATCGCGGAACATCATCCACATGAATTTATTCAGGAGCGGAACCATGAAAGATCTCAGCAAAAACTACATCAACGGCCAATGGCAGAACTGGAATGGTGAGACCATTGATGTTCACGAAGCGGCCACTGGAGACGTTATTGCCAGGGTTCCCGCCGCCGGTCGTGAGGAAATGGAGAAGGCCATCGCCGCTGCCAGTACGGCCTTCGAAAGCTGGTCGGAAAGCACGCTGGAAAAGCGATTGCACGTGCTGGAACAGCTGCATGCTGGTTTGAAAGAACGGGCGGGTGAGATAGCCGAAACGGTATGCCGGGAAGTGGGCATGCCCATCAAACTGGCCACCGGCATTCAGGCGGGGCTGCCAGCCACCATTACCAAAAGCTACCTGAAAATGCTGCCGGAATTCACCTTTTCCGAACAGGTCGGCAACTCCGAGGTGCAGTACACGCCGGTGGGCGTGGTGGGATGCATCACCCCCTGGAACTACCCTCTGCACCAGGTCATCCTCAAGGTGGTTCCGGCCATTGCCGCCGGTTGCACGGTGGTGCTCAAGCCGTCTGAAATCGCGCCCCAGAGTGCCTTTATCCTGGCGGATATTCTGGACCAGACAGACCTTCCCGAGGGTGTCTTCAATCTCGTCTGCGGCGAAGGCCATACAGTGGGCGACACGCTGATCAAGCACCCGGATGTCAACATGGTGTCGTTCACCGGCTCCACCCGCACCGGCAGCCTGATTGCCCACGCTGCCGCCGATGATTTCAAGCGCTTTGCCCTGGAGATGGGCGGCAAATCTGCATCGGTTATCCTGTCGGATGCTGACCTGGCGAAAGCGGTCAAGGGAACCGTCAACAACTGCCTGCTGAACTCAGGCCAGACCTGCACGGCGCTGACCCGCATGCTGGTTCCGGCCCAGAAGCATGACGAAGCCTGCGAACTGGCCGCTAACGCGGTGGCGAAAATGACGCCGGGCAATCCGCTGGAAGAAACCACACGCCTGGGCCCGCTGGCTTCCGCTCAACAGCGGGACAAGGTCATCGACTTTATCAACATTGGTATCAAAGAAGGCGCCACCCTGGTTGCTGGCGGCCCAGAAGCTCCGGAAGGCTGCGACAAGGGCTACTTCGTCAAGGCCACGGTGTTCGGTAACGTCAAACCCGACAGCCGCATCGCCCAGGAGGAAATTTTCGGCCCCGTGCTGTGCGTGATCCCCTATCAGGACGAAGCCGAGGCCATCGAGATAGCCAATGGCACCGCCTATGGCCTGTCCGGCGCTGTCTGGTCGGCCGATGATGCCCACGCGAAAAAAGTGGCAGGTAAACTGCGCACCGGGCAGGTGTTCGTCAACGGCGGGGACTTCAACCCGTTGGCGCCGTTTGGCGGCTTCGGCCACTCCGGTATCGGTCGCGAATTCGGCAAATGGGGACTTGAAGAGTTTCTGGAGGTGCGGTCCCTGCAGCTTTAAGCCTGCTCGTCAGCGGGCTAGGCCCGAGGTGGTGCCCTTTTCTTCTGGGAAAAACAACTCGCTGCGCTCAGACATCTTTTTCCCGGCAGAAAAGGGCCCCACCCCGTGCCTGATGGGCTTTGGCGGATATGTCTCTGTTCAGGCTGTTCCGCCAAGCATTACACGAACAGCGGTACAGGCGTCTTCCAGCTCCTCTTCACGGGGTTCGCGGCCGTTGATGATGTCGCTGTACAGGCAGGATTCGGCCAGGCGCACCATGAAGTAGGACAGGCTGTTGACGTTCAGAGGCGGATTAATATGTCCGCCTGCAATCTGATCCCGAAGTGTGCGGGTGTTGGCCTCAACGGTACGGCTGTGAAGGGTGGACTGGGATGACGTCAGGATTTTGAGCGCGTACTCCGGGTCTTCGCGGATAAAACGCCGCAAAGGTTCAGAGTGCAACAGGGTGGAATTAATGTGGCGGTATACCCCGACTACAAAGTCGACGCCGTTCCCCGGCGTTGCGTTCAGCGCTTCCTGCCTCAGGGGTGCGTAGAGTGACCAGAGCACTTCCCCCAGCAGCAAATCCTTGTTGCCAACCCAGCGAAACAGGGTGGCCCTGCCAATATTCAATTCTGCAGACAGCGATGCCAGGTGAATTCGTTCACCTTTTAACCACATCCTTCGTGCACGTCGGAAGGCATCTGCTGGTGTCGCCCTTGTTGTTGTTTTTTCTGTCACTGCAACCTCGTATCGGTACTCGATTTCATTCTAACGACAAAACAGGAAGCCCGCTATGAAGACCAGAATCACCGAATTGTTTGGTATCCATCACCCGATTATCCAGGGAGGCATGCACCACGTTGGGTATGCGGAGTTGGCCGCCGCCGTTTCCAACGCCGGTGGCCTCGGTATGATCACCGGGCTGACTCAGCCTACCCCGGAAGACCTCTCCAGGGAAATTGCACGTTGTGCCGAGATGACTGATCGGCCGTTCGGCGTCAACCTCACGTTCCTGCCGTCCTTCAAGGCGCCGCCCTACCCGGATTATATCCAGGCCATTGTCGACGGTGGTGTGAAAGTGGTGGAAACGGCCGGGCGTAGTCCCGAGCAATACATGCCCCAGCTCAAAGCGGCAGGTATCAAGGTTATCCACAAATGCACGTCTGTGCGTCACGCCCTGAAGGCTGAAAAAATCGGTTGCGATGCGGTCAGCGTGGACGGCTTCGAATGTGGCGGCCATCCGGGTGAGGATGACATCCCTAACTTTATCCTGCTGCCACGCGCTGCGGAAGAACTCACCATTCCATTTGTCGCTTCAGGCGGCATGGCTGATGGCCGCAGCCTGGTGGCGGCTATGGCATTGGGCGCTGATGGCATGAATATGGGTACCCGTTTTCTGGCGACCACAGACGCTCCCATCCATGACAATGTCAAACAGGCCATTGTCGACGCGGATGAACTTCAGACCCGCCTTATTATGCGGAACCTCCGTAACACCGAGCGTGTAATGAATAACGCCGCAGTGGAAGAAATTATCCGTATCGAGAACGTGAAAGCCGGCACCGAAACCATTGACGATATCCGCCATCTGGTCACTGGCGTGAAGGGCAGGTTGGTGCTTCAGGAAGGCAAGATGGATGAGGCAGCCTGGAGTTGTGGCATGGTGGCGGGGCTGATTCACGACATTCCCAGTTGTGAGGAACTGGTTGGCCGAATTATGGACGAGGCCGACAGCATCATTCGTCAGCGCCTGCTGGGAAGCCTGGCAATGGCGTGACAGATTTGTGAAGTTTCCGCGATACACTCTTTAATACTTCGTGATTGTGCCGTGATGGCACTGCTTCAGGATAGATGTCGAACCTGCCAATCAGGCAGGTAAATATTCTTGGGGAGAAATCACGATGAACAAGCTCACGACAATCGCAGCAATGGCCCTGTTCGGCTTGATGGCAAGCGCGGCTCAGGCAGATGACATGGCGTCTGAAGATGGCATGATGAAGGATGATATGAAAGGATCAATGGAACACAACGACATGAAGAAAGACGGCATGTCGGATTCCATGGGCCACGACATGAAGAAAGATGGCATGTCTGACGACCACATGGACATGAAGGATGACGGAATGGGCATGAAAGACGACAAGGCCATGCACGACGATATGACGGACCCCGGTGTGGGCAAGGCAAGTGCCACGAACTAACCGGTGGCCATCGAAGGGCATCAGAATCAGGAACCTATGACGCGAAACGTACTGATTGTGGAAGACAACCCCGGTATTGGTGAGCTGGTGCGAATGCACGTGGCTGACCTTGGTATGAATGCCATTCTCTGTGACCGGGGCGATACCGGGCTGGAGCGTTTCCGCGAAGGGGATATTGACCTTGTGGTGCTTGATCTGATGTTGCCTGGAATGGACGGGCTCTCGGTGTGTCGGGAGATTCGCTCCGGCCCGGGGTATGTGCCGGTGCTGATGCTCACGGCGAAAAGCACGGAGCTGGATCGTGTGCTGGGATTGGAGATGGGGGCGGACGATTACCTCACCAAGCCCTTCAGCGTGGCCGAACTGTCGGCGCGGGTGAAGGCTCTGTTCCGGCGGGTGGACGCCATGTCGAATTCGTCGGGCGAAACGTCCGGGCCTGAAGAGTCGGGTGAGTTGGACACCGAAGGTTTGCGTATCGATCCGGCCCGGCGCCGTGTGTTCGTGTGGGAACAGGAGGTGGAATTGACAGCCCGGGAGTTCGACCTGCTCTGGCACTTTGCCAGCCACCCGGGACGTGTGTTCAGCCGGGTTCAGCTGCTGGACAAGGTCTGGGGCTATAACCACGAAGGGTACGAGCATACCGTCAATACCCACATTAACCGTCTGCGCGGGAAGATTGAGCAAGACCCGGCGCGACCGGAGTTTATCGAAACCGTCTGGGGGGTGGGCTATCGCTTCCGGGACTGAACCATGCTGAAGACACTCTACACCCGGCTGACGTTAGGTCTTTTCCTGCTCCTGTTGGCCGTTGGTCTGCTGTACACCTTTTTCAGCTTGTATTCCCTGCGGGAGTACAACGCGTCTGTTAATCAGGAGCTGCACCGGGATTTGGCGAAAGACCTGGTGGCAGACAGGAATCTGGTCAGTGAAGGGGAACTCGACCGCGGCGCCCTGAAAGAACTTTTTGCGCTGTATATGACCATCAATCCCAGCATTGAAATCTACCTGTTGGATCTGGAAGGCACCATCCTCTCTTATTCCGCTGATCCGGCGAAGATCAAGCGCAAGCAAGTCTCGCTCGAACCCATCCGCCGCCTGATGAACGATATGGACAGCTACCCGGTACTGGGCGATGACCCCCGCAGCCATGACCGGCAGAAAGTCTTTTCCGTAACGCCGGTACCGTCGATGGACAATCCGGAGGGGTATCTATACGTGGTGTTGCGCGGTGAGGAGTACGATGCCGCGGAAACCATGGCTCGGGGTGGTCACTTGGTGGAACTGAGCGCCTGGGCCCTGATCGTCAGCCTGGCGGTGGTGATGATTGCGGGGCTGGCTGTCTTCCGGCTGCTGACGCGCCGGCTGACCTTGCTGACCCGTCTGGTGGAGGATTTTGAGCACAGTGACATGAGCCACAGAGCCCTGGACATTACCTGGCGGGACCGCCGGCCAGTGGTGCGCGACGAAATTGACTACCTGGGTGCCACCTTTGATGACATGGCCAGCCGCATTGCGTCCCAGATCGAACTGCTGACGGAAAAAGACGCCCAGCGCCGGCAACTGGTGGCCCAGGTGTCCCATGATCTGCGAACGCCGCTGGCCTCGATGCAGGGCTACATTGAAAGCCTCAAGCTCCGGCGTGACCGGCTGACAGCGGAAGAACAGGACCGCTTTCTCGACATTGCCCTCAAAGAGGGCCGACGCCTGAGCCGCCTGGTGGACGAGCTGTTTGAGCTTGCGGCCCTCGAGGCCCGGGAAAAGCAGCCCGTGCCGGAACCCTTTCCGCTGGCTGAATTGGTGCACGACGTGGTCCAGAAGCATGGACAAGAGGCCAGCACCCGGCAGTTGGAACTTGTGGTGGATGGCGATCCCGACCTCCCCCTGGCGTACGCTGACCTGGCCATGACCGAGCGGGTGCTGGATAACCTGATCGGCAATGCCATTGCATACAGCCCCTCAGAGAGCCGTATTGAAGTGGTGTTAGGGCAGGCGGACGGACTGCCGCAGGTTTACGTTCACGACAGTGGCCCGGGTATTCCGGAGCAGGACCTGCCCCACATCTTCGACCCTTTCTACCGTGGCGAATCGTCCGGCGGTTCCGGCCATGCCGGCCTGGGGCTGGCCATCGCTCGCAGAATCATGACTCTTCAGGGCGGTGATATCAGCGTTGAGAACCTGAGCTCCGGCGGCGCATCTTTCTGCATACGCTTGCCGATAGGGCCACCCAAATAGGCTGCCTGCATCCGTAATGATCTCTCCGGCGTTATACAAACGTAATAAACTGGAGAAAGTGATGTGATGAATCCCGTGCAAACTGGTCACAGTATTCAAAAGGCAAGAGGTTAAGGTTATGAAACGGTATCTGTTACTGACGTCTATCGCGGCCGCGATCGCATTGACCGGTTTCCAGGTTGGGGCCTCCAAAGGGACGGAATCACAATACGCCCCGGATGATCCAGGCCTGGCGGTTGCTACGTTCGCTGGTGGCTGCTTCTGGTGTGTGGAAGCGGCGTATGAAGAGAAAGTGCCCGGTGTTGTTGAGGCGGTGTCCGGCTATAGTGGCGGCGACGAGAAGAACCCGAACTATAAACAGGTAGCTGGTGGCCGCACAGGCCATACCGAGGCGGTCCAGGTGTACTATGATCCTGATACGATCACCTACGAAGGCCTGCTCCAGGCTCTGTGGCGTACGGCCAACCCAACCGACGTGAAAGGCCAGTACGTGGACCGGGGCAAACAGTACCGGCCGGCGATTTTCTACCACAACGAAGCACAGAAACGCGCCGCCGAGGCCTCGATAAAGGCGCTGGAAGAATCTGGCCGTTATGATCATCCGGTCAAGATTGAAGTGGTGCCTTTCGAAGCGTTCTACGACGCCGAGGAATACCATCAGGACTACTACAAGAAGAACCCGGTGCGGTACCAGTTCTATACCTTCAACTCCGGTCGCTACCAGTTTATCGAGAAAGTCTGGGGCGAGGACGAGAAAGTAGACTATGCCGAGTATCGTCCCGAGAGCAACGGTGGTTCCACGCAGGCCACTGTCAACAAAGCGTCTGGTGGCAAATCCGACATGAACCTCAGCCGGGTTGAGGCATTCAACCCGGACACGTTCACCAAGCCGGACAACAAAACGCTCAAGGCACGGTTGACTGAGGAGCAGTACGAAATCACCCAGGAGGACGGCACCGAGCCCGCTTATCAGAACGAGTATTATGATGAGAAACGGGCCGGTATCTACGTGGACATTGTGTCCGGTGAGCCGCTGTTTTCCTCACGTGACAAGTACAAGTCCAACACTGGCTGGCCCAGCTTTACCAAGCCGATCAGCTCAGACATGGTGGTGGAGAAAGAGGACAGCAGCTTCTTCATGACCCGCACCGAGATCCGTAGCCGTTATGCGGACTCCCACCTTGGGCATGTGTTCAACGACGGCCCGGCGCCAACGGGGTTGCGTTACTGCATGAACTCGGCCGCGCTCCGGTTCATCCCGTTGGAGAACATGGAGAAGGAAGGTTACGGTGCGCTGATTAGTGAAGTGAAAGAAGCCAACCGTACGGCTTCCAACTAAGGAAACACGCTACAGCCAGAGATCCCGGATAGGGGTCTCTGGCGAAAAGTGGTGCTGGATTTGCGCCATCAGCAGTTCGGCGCTGGCCAGCGCGTCCACCACGGCATTGTGTGGTGGGTAGTGTGGCAGCCCATATCGCAGCCGGCTGTCTGCCAGCCGAATCGAGATCGGCTGCTGTCCCCTCAACCTCTGCCACCAGGAGGGTTTCCGATTGGGATGCAAGTAAGCCTCAATGGCCATGGTATCCATCACTGGAAAGCGTATTTCCTCCCCGATTCTCCACTTCAGCGCCATGTTCAGGAATGGACGTTCGATATTGCGATAGTGCACGACCGGTACGCGCCCGGCCAGGCTTTCCAGAAATTCGTCCAGTACGTCGGCCAGATCAGGGGCCTTGTCGATATCGGTATGGGTTATGCCATGTATCGTGATAGAGGTCTGGTGTAGCGGCAGTTGCGGTTTTACCAGCCAGTGTCGCGAACCACTCAGTTGCACCCGGTCAAGGGTGAAGGGCACCACACCGATACTGACGATGGAGTGCCTGTCAGGGTCCAGGCCGGTGGTTTCGAAATCCACGGCAACAAACGGGACCTCGCTCAGGGGCGTTTCCGGCGCCACACAACCTGCCTCGTAGAACGTCTTCAGTCGCGGGTCTTTCGTTTGTGTTGCCAGTTCCCGGTACTGTTCGGGCCAGGACAAAGTGTCGATCTGTGCTGCCTTGCCATCAGACATTCCGGGTAGCCTGGGGGTTGTAGCGGAATTTGAGGAACTTTTGTGCCTGGCCGACCACCTGGAAAGCGTCTTTCAGGTGGCTGCGCTCGAACGGCGAAAGGTCTTCCGGCCGCACATTGTTGTCTGGCTCTCGACCTGCTTCGATGGAGAGGGCCTGATGTCGAATACGCACTATCGCAATAAACTCGAAGGCGTCCCGAAGGTTATCAACCCCATCCTCCGGAATAAGCTTCGTCTGACCAATGGCTTTGAGCCGGTTGAATGTGTTCTGTGCCCGTGAGCCACAGGCCAGGGCATGCACCCGGATCAGATCCGACACCGGTGCCGTGCCGCGACGCTTCAGGTTGAAGGTCTTGGCCTGCTTGCCGCTTTCCTCCATCACAAAGGTACGGAAAAAGCCCAGCGGTGGCGTGCGGTTGAGGGCGTTGCGGGCCAGCATGGCCAGGAAGCGCTGGCTATTGCTCGCTTTATCCGCAATGAAGGTTTTCAGTTCTTCGGTGTATTCGGTGCGGCCGTGGATGCCGTCCAGGTCGAAGAAAATATTGCTGTTGAGCAGGGCCTCCGCCTTGGGGTTTTCGATCCAGTCAGCGAAGTACTTCTTCCAGACTCGCAGGGGCTGTCGCCATTTCTGGTTGGTGGCCATGATATCGCCGGTGCAGTAGCTGTAGCCGCACTCGGCCAGGCCATCGCTGACAAATTTCGCCAGGGCGAGGAAATACTCGTCGTGCTGCTCAGGGTCGAAGCTGTCGTCCAGCACCATGGCGTTGTCCTGGTCGGTGACGACCAGTTGTTCGTCCCGGGCCATGGAGCCCAGCGCCATAAAACAATAAGGCACCGGTGGCGGTCCCAGCTTTTCCTCACCCAGTTCGAGTAGCCGCTGACTGAAGGTGCGGCCGATGCCTGCCATGGCGCTGCCAATCATATGGGAATTGGCATCTTCACGAACCATGCGCACGAAGGTGTTTGGCACCTCTTTGCTCAGGCGCCTCAGGCCCTTGACGTCCTGTTGGTGATAGATATTGCTGACCAGGTAAAGGCTGCTTTGGGATTCATGCTTGACGATATCCGACAGCGCGATGACGCCCCGTACGGTATCGCCTTCCATCACTGGAAGGTGATGCACGTTATTGTGGAGCATGGTCAGCATGGCTTCGAAAATAAAGGCGCTGGTACGGGTGGTAATCAGCTCTTCCGTCATGATGTCGCTGATGGGTGTCTCTGATGGCAGCGCCTCGCACAGTGCGCGGGTACGCAGGTCGCGGTCGGTTATTATGCCGGAGAGCGTGGGCTTGTCACCGTTTTCGTCCATCAGCAACAGGGCAGATACCCCCCGGTCCGTCATGATGCGCGCTGCCTCCTGAAGGCGTACGGTATTGGGTGCCATGACAGGCTCGCGGGAAATAAGCCGGGTAACTCGTGCCGTCATTGGCTGGTTGGACTTCTCGCGCCGGGAAAGCGCGGAACGCAGCCGTGAGTGGTTCTCGGTTTCCACAAAATCGGTGAAGCTCTCGTCGTTTTCCCACAAATACTGAAACACCTCGTCAGGAATGAGGTATATCAGGGAATCTTCCAAGGCCTTGGCTGGAAACCGCACCGATTTGTTCATCAGCAGGCCAAACTGACCGAAAATCTCACCTTCGGTTATGCGATTGTAGAGTTCGCCTGAACGGCGATAGATCTCGACGGCTCCACTGCGTACATAGTGCAGGTTGGCGTTTGGTTCATCCAGCTTCAGAATGTCGGTACCTGCGCGAAAATAGGCAATTTCGATACTCGATACGATACGGTCCAGAAACTCCTCCGGCATTTCGTCGAATGGAGAGTGCTGGGTCAGATGGTTGCGTATTTCAATCAGCTCTGCCTGCATTGCTCGTTCCTTTTCGCACCGGTTAGGCCTATAGAATTTATCACGCAATATAGCAGTGGCGCTGTTTTACGGCCATGATGTTGGGCAAGATAGCGTTGGTTTACACACGAGAGGATGGGTTTTGTCTGGTACTCATACACTGGTTCTTGGGGGCATTCGATCCGGCAAAACCGCGCTGGCGGAGCGTATTGCCTGTGAGGCCGGTTCACCGGTGGTTTATGTTGCAACGGCGACTGCCGACGATGAAGAAATGACCCGGCGGGTGGCCCGCCACCGGCAGAATCGGCCGCCGGAATGGGGGTTGGCAGAAGAGCCCTTGAAGCTGGCCTCCCTGCTGGATGGTTACGCCAGGGAACCACAGCCACCCTTGTTGCTGGTGGATTGCATGAGCCTGTGGGTGAGCAACCTGTTGTTTGCCGGCGACGAGGAATTTGCCCGTGAGCGTACCGCCTTCCTGCGGGCGCTGGAGAACTACCCGGGCCAAATCGTGATTGTCAGTAATGAAGTGGGCCTGGGTACCATCGGCATGGACCCGCTCACCCGCCGTTTCTGCGATGAACTGGGTTGGCTCAACCAGGATCTTGCCACCTGTTGCGAGCAGGTGCTGATGAGCGTGGCGGGGCTGCCGCAAACGTTGAAAGGCTGATTATGCGCCGTGCGTTTGCAGGCAACTGAGCAGGCCATGTTCCGAGATGTCCACGCGGATACGACTGCGACAGGCGTAGGGGACCGTTAACGCTGAAAAAGAGCGTTCAGTGGGGATACCCATTACCTCCGCCAGGAGCATGCGAATCACACCGCCATGGCACACCACGAGTACCCGCTTTCCTGCCGCTTGGGTTTGCCAATCCTGCCAGGCACTGCTGACCCTTTGCCGGAATTCGGTGATAGCCTCACCACCGGGCGGAGGATAACGAACCGGGTCGCTCCAGAAGCGGGTCAGCGCCTCGGGCGTATCGGCCATGATGTTCTCGGAGGTTCTGCCCTCCCAGTCACCGAAAGCAATCTCCCTCAGCCGTGGCTCCTGGTGCAACGGAATCTGACGTTGCTCCGCCAACTGTTCTGCGAAGAGGCGGCAGCGCAGCAGTGGGGAGGTGATGATCACATCCCACTGGTCATCGTCCCTGATAGCCGCGTTCATTTGCTGCCAGCCGGTGTCGCTCAGTGGATCATCCTTGCTGCCCCGGAACATGGGCCCGCCGGCAGGTTCACCATGACGGATCAGGTCGAAAAACGCAGTGGTGTTCTGGTTATTGGTCATCCCCGCTTCAGCCCTCGTCCTTGTCGGTCACGCCGGCGTCAGCGAAGCTGGCCATCTGGTTGTGCAGGGCACAGGCGCTGCGCAGCAACGGAACCGCCACCGCAGCGCCTGTGCCTTCACCCAGGCGCATGCCCAGATCAAGCAATGGCTTGGCATCCAGTGCGTCTAGCACCGCCTGGTGCCCCGGCTCCGCCGAACGATGGGCGAACACAAGCCAGTGCCGGAGTTGTGGTTGTTGACGAACGGCCACCAGGGCGGCAACGGAAACAATAAATCCATCCACCAGTACGGGAATGCCGCGCGCCGCGCTGCCCAGAATGGCGCCTGCCAGCGCAGCAATCTCGAACCCGCCGAGGGAGGTCAGCACCGCCAGGGGGTCGCGGTTGTTGCCGTGCCTGGCCAACGCCCGGGCGATGACCTCACACTTTCGAGACACGCCGGCTGCGTCCAGTCCCGTGCCCGGCCCGGCGAGGTTTTCCGGGCTTTGTTCCAGCAACGCGCAGGCCACGGCGGTGGCACTGGTGGTATTGCCGATACCCATATCGCCACCCATAAACAGTCGGCATCCGTCATCCGCGGCGCGGGCGGCGGCCCTGTCACCACTGGCCAGCGCCTGTTCAAACTGGCCCGGCGTCATCGCGTCGGTTGTGGCCAGATTGGCGGTGCCCGCTGCGATCTGCTCATCACGTACATCGGTCAACGGCGGAACGTCGCCGACGGTTCCGAGATTTACCACTTCCAGCGAGGCTCCCAGTTCCCGAGCCAACACGCTGATAGCCGCACCCCCGCTGGCAAAGTTCGCAATCATCTGGGCGGTGACTTCCTGGGGGTACGCGGATACGCCCTCCGCACAGACGCCGTGATCCGCCGCGAAAACAGCGATTCGGACAGGGTCGACCTGCGGATGTTGCGTGCGCTGAAGGCCCGCCAGTGTCATCGCTACGTCTTCCAGCTGCCCCAGAGACCCCCGGGGCTTGGTGAGCACGTGCTGGCGTTGCCGTGCCCGCTCAGAAAAATGGGTGTCGGAGGGTGGCAACGGCTGTGTCCAGCAGGAAGGCAGCGGCATGGTTGGATCCTGAGGTGGCAAAGTGTCGGGAGCCGAAGATGGTCTACCCGGCCTGAAAAAGTGTCAAGGATAGCAGCCACTCGGTTAGACTTCCTTTCGATCACGACAACCCACCGCCCGCTCGAAGAGACATTGCTGATTTGAACGCCTTCATTCTCGCCGTGACAGCTTGTTTTATCGCCGTTGTATTGGATCGCTGGCTGGGTGAGCCGCGTCGGTGGCACCCGCTCGTTGGTTTTGGGCATGTCGCCGCCTTCCTTGAGCAGAGATTGAATCGGCTACCTGAGCGAATGGCGGGATCGATGGTTCTCGGGTTTCTGGCCCTGTTAATCGCTGTGATACCCGTACTGGCGGCAGCCGAGTGGTTGCGCTGGTGGTTGGGGAACTGGGAATACTTGCTGGTTCAGGCTGTGGTGCTGTATTTCGCCCTGTCCATTCGTGGCCTGACGGAGCACGGTCGGGCAGTGTCTGACGCGTTGCATGGGGGCGACCTTGAGAATGCCCGGGCACAGGTCGGTCGTATCGTCAGTCGTGATGCAGCGGCGCTTGATGACAGTGGCGTAGCAACAGCCGCGACCGAGTCCATGCTGGAGAATGGGGCGGATGCGGTTTTTGCCAGCCTGTTCTGGTTTTTCGTAGCCGGCGTTCCGGGCATATTGCTTCACCGGCTGGTGAACACCCTGGACGCCATGTGGGGGTATCGAATTGATCGCTACCAGTATTTTGGCCGCGCTGCGGCGAGGCTGGACGACGTATTGAACTGGGTACCCGCTCGCCTCACGGCGCTGACCTACAGCCTGCTTGGCGATGTCCGTGGCGGCTTTCGTTGCTGGCGGGCACAGGCGCCGGCCTGGGACAGCCCGAACGCCGGCCCGGTCATGGCTGCTGGGGCTGGGGCTTTGGGGGTTGTGCTCGGCGGCCCTGCGCCTTACGCCTCAGGCATCAAGCAACGGCCCGTGCTCGGTGAAGGTGAACCGGCATCGGCCGAGACCATTGATGCGGCTATCCAACTTGTACATCGCGGCGTGTGGTTGTGGCTCGGACTGTTGGCAGTGGTCGCCATTCTCGGATGGATAACCAGCGCCGCGCCTTGAAGGTGTCAGCCTGCCGCTTCCGATTCCCGTGTTTCGCTGGCCGGTATGGTCAACATCAGCAGGAAGCCAATCACCAGGAACACCAGGATGGTGCTCATGCCCCAGCGCTGGCTGTCAGTGACGGCCGTGACCCAGCCCACCAACAGCGGGCCGGCAAACGCGGTGGCTTTGCCAGAGAACGCGAACAGGCCGAACATCTGCGTTTGCAGGTGCGGCGGCGCAATGCGGGCCAAGTGGGAGCGGCTGGCGGACTGCAATGGCCCCACGAAGATGCCGAGGATCATGCCCCATACCCAGAACGCGGTGGCGCCGTCCACCACCAGAATGGCCAGGGCACTGCAGCCCAACCCCACCAGTGACAGCAGGATGGTGTTGCGACCGCCCAGGGCATCATCCACCCAGGCGAAGCCCAGAGCGCCCAGGCCGGCGGTGACGTTCAACGCGATGGCGAATTGCAGTACTTCCGTGGACCCCATATTGAAGGTCCCCGCCGCGTACACCCCGCCGAAGGTGAAGATAGTGGCCAGGCCATCGGTGTAGAGCATGCGGGCGATCAGGAAGCGCACAATGTCCTTGTACTGGCGAACATTGGCGATGGATTCCTTCAGTTGCCGGAACCCGGCGCGGGTGGCGGCGGCAAGTCCCAGGCCGGTGGATGGGCGGTCGGGAACAAAGATAAAGGCTGGCAGAGCAAATACCAGATACCACACCGCTACCAGCACAAAAGTGGCACGCACGTGCTCGGCGTTGTCCCGATTGAGATCGAACAGGTTGGCATCGGCTTCGATAAAGCCATACAGCGCCACGATAAGGCTCAGCACGCCGCCAGTGTAACCCAGCCCCCAGGCCCAGCCTGACCAGCGCCCGGTTCGCGCCGGGCTTGCGAGATCCGGCAGCATGGAGTTGTAGAAAATGAACGCAAACTCGGCGCCGAGTGTACCCAGGCCGACCCACAGTGCTGCGTTCCAGAACTGATTCTGTTCCGGCGTGACCGTCCACAACATGGCGCACGAGACCACGCAAAGCAGGGTGAAGCTGATAAACCAGGGTTTACGACGGCCGGACTGATCTGCGATGGCCCCCAATATCGGCGCCAGAATTGCGATGAACACGCCGGCAATGCCAACGATGTTGCCCCAGGCTGCCGTGCCCTTTACCTCGTCCTGCACCACCGACACGCTGAAGTACTGGGCGAAGACAAAGGTCAGAATGATGGTGAAAAAGGCGCTGTTGGCCCAGTCGTAGAGCGCCCAGGACCAGAGCGCGCGTTTGTCTTCCGGCTTTCCCTGTGGGGGGGCGACAGGCGATTGCGATGACATGTGGGGCTGGGCTCCTGATCCTTGCAAGGTAAATCCGTGCAGTGATTGTCGCCATTATCACCACAAATGCACAGCCCCGTGGGGTTAAACCCTCTTCAGGTTCCGTGTTTCGTGGTCCAGCAACCACGCTTTGCGTTCCAGGCCGCCGGCGTAGCCCGTCAACGTACCATTGGCTCCGATCACCCGGTGACAGGGAATCAGAATGGCAATGGGGTTGAGGGCATTGGCACGAGCCACGGCACGCACCGCCTTCGGGTTGCCCAGGGTGTTTGCCAGCGCGCTGTAGGAGCGGTGCTCACCCGCTGGAATCCCGGTCAGCCCCTGCCAGACCTGCTGCTGGAACTCGGTGCCGGTCAAGCGGATGTCCTTCCACGGCAGGGGCTTGATCACCCCCGAGAAGTAGGCGTCCAGCCATTCAATAATGGTCCCGGGGGCGGCGTTCGGTTGCTCGCGCCACTCAGGCTGACGGAACCGGCGGTTTTGCAGCATATGCATGCGCTCTTCGTTGTCGTCGAAGTCCAGGTGCACCAGTTGGTCATCCACCGTGGCCAGGCTCAGGGGGCCAACGGGACTGGGAAAGCGGCTGACATGAATTTGAGTTGTCATGATGTTGTCTCCTGCCGGGGTGGATGGGTGTTCAGTGATGTCCACAGGTACTGCGCTGCGTAAGCCCGCCATGGCCGCCAGCATTCGGCGTGGCGCGTCAGGGCTTTGGCGTCCCGCGGGCCGCCCAGATGGGCCGAGGCCTTGAGTATGCCCAGATCGCTGGCGGGAAACGCGTCTGGATCCCCCAGGCCTCGCAGGGCCAGGTAGTGGAGTGTCCAGGGGCCGATGCCTCGCATGGGTGCCAACTGCGCCAGCAAGGTGTTGCCATCCAGCTTGGCAAAACCGGGTTCGGCAAACCGGGCGGTGATTCGTTCCAGGGTGTCTGCACGGCTGCCGGGCATGCCCAGTTTGTTCAACGGCTGGCCGACGAGTGCTGCCGGTTCCGGGAATCTATGGGTAATACCCGTGCCCCCGGCAAGATCGTCGGGAAGGGCCTGGCCATAACGAGCCACCAGCCGTCCAGCCAGGGTTCGCGCCGCGGAGAGGGATATCTGCTGCCCCAGAATCGCCCGGACAGTTAGCTCAAACCGGTCCCAGCTGCCCGGAACGCGCAGGCCGGGATGCTGTGCGATCAGTGGTTCCAATAGCGGATCCCGCGCCAGGTGTTCGCCAATGCCGGGCAGGTCCGCATCCAGATCGAGTAAACGGCGTATCCGCGCACTCACCTCCAGAATAGACTGCCGCGCCGGCCCACGAAGGATAACCTGCACCCCCGGGGGATTGTCGCTTGGTCGGCAGATGACCAGCCCTGGTTGCCCAGCAATACAGAGCGATCGCGCGTAGTGGTGCTCGCCAACCGCTTCCAGGCCTGGAATGGCCCGCGCCCGAAAGAACGTCAGTAACTGCTCACTGTCGAACGGTGGCCGGGCCCGCAAGAACAGAACCAGGTCGTCGTGTGCCGGCAGAAAAAGATCGTCTGCACCGTTCTGTGTGGCTTTGGGTGATGGCTTGAGGCCTCTGCGGAATGCCGTCGGTGCGTTGCCGTAGGCTTCTTTCAGGGTGTGATTGAAGCGGCGCAGGCTGCTGAAACCGGCAATATCCGCGATCTCCGTCATACTCAGGTTGCTGTCGACAATCAACTGCCGGGCCCGCAGTAAGCGCCGGGCCTGGGCGTGTTGTTGTGGGGTGGCTCCGGTGTGGCGTTTGTAGAGCTGGCGCAGGTAGCGGTCGGTAATGCCCAGCCGTTCGGCCAGGTCCGCCACGGAGCCGTTATCCAGAGCACCTTCGTCCACCAGCCGCACTGCCCGGGCCACGGTGGTGTGAACCCCGGCAGCAGCCGGGCTACCAGGTGTCGCTTCTGGCCGGCACCGCAGACAGGGTCGAAAGCCGTTGGCCATGGCCGTTTCTGCAGACGGGTAAAAACGCACGTTCCCCCGCTTGGGCGTCACCGCCGGGCAAATGGGACGGCAGAAAATCCCGGTGGTCAACACGGCGGTGTAGAAGTGACCGTCGAATCGGGCGTCCCGGGTTTTCAGTGCCTGGTAGCAAAGGTCATCCGTTAATGTGTCCATGATAGAAAGTGTACCAGCGAAACCGGGAAAAACTCGCCGAATTCGGAACTGATCGTTGAGCCTTTACATCGCAAGCCCAAGCAGTAGGACCAGCTCCGCAAACATCACACTGGCCCCGAGGGTGTCGCCGGTATAACCACCCAGCTGCCGGCGCAGATACCCGCCCCAGACAATGGCCGTACCCAGCGTGGCGATAACGAGCCACAGCAGGGCTCTGGTCTCAAACGGGATGAGGGTCAGAGAGACAATCGCAGTGAACACGGTGGCAATCGCCAGTCGTGAACGCGAAAAATCTTCCGCTACCGGCTTGCTCTTGCTCTTGTCCGGGTCGGTCACATACGGCAGGAAGCCCATAATCATCAGTGGCGCGAGACGCGACACCATCGGGGCCAGGATCAGCGCCAGCCACACCGGTTGGGCTTCAGCCAGCAGCGCAAGTTTCAGCACCAACGCCACCACCAGCGCCACCGTACCGTAGGTGCCGATGCGGCTGTCCTTCATGATCCGCAACCTGGCCTCCAGGGTATACCCGCCGCCCAACGCATCGATACTGTCGGCCAATCCATCCTCGTGGAACGCGCCGGTAATCCACAGGTGAAAACCCAGAATAAGGATTAGACTGACCAGCGGGCTCCAAAGCTGCACAACAGCCATGTACAGCCCCGCATAAATAACGCCGAGCACCAGCCCCACCAGAGGGAAGTAGACACTGCACTGATTCATCAGGCGGGGGGAATAGTCGATACGCACCAGCATCGGAATGCGTGTCAGGAACCCGATGGCCAGCCAGAAAGCTTGCCATTCCCTGGAAACGAGAGGTTTCAGTTGGCTCAATGCGTTGCCCTGCTTTTGGAGGTGGTATAAATCTGCGGCCAGTTTAGCATTATCGTTGGGCGAGCTTGTTGTACACCGATGTTTTAGCGTTTCCGCGAGCCCCTGAATGTCGAAAAGGCCAAACCTACAACCGATATTGCACGCTGGAGTTATACGAACCGGTTCGCAAAACTCCAGGTTAGGAGCGGGAACCCCTTGTAAGTATCTGATACTGTTGGAACCAGACTATAGTGTTGTGGAGTTATACGCCCATGTTTGGGGGGAGCTTAGAGGCGAACAAGGGCGTATAACTCCGGCGGTAGCCGTGGAAGGTTCTGGTTAGGTTTTGATTTTAAAGTGATTTATTAAATCGGACAGCGCGGCTGAAATTGGAGTTATACGAATGGGTGATATACGAACGGGTTCGTATAATACGCTGTTAGACTTGCAAGAGAACATCGCATATCGTGATGTCGTTTAAACAACAGGAGACATACCATGGTCAAAGTAGCCTTGTTCGTTCGCCTTGAAGCGAAACCCGGAAAAGAGAAAGAGGTTGAGAGCTTCCTTGTGAGTGGCCTTCCCATCGTCAATGAGGAGCCTGCCACCACTGCGTGGTTTGGCATTCGCCTTGGACCAAGCACTTTCGGAATCTTTGATGCTTTCCCGGATGAAGCGGGTCGGCAGGCCCATCTCTCCGGCAAGGTCGCAGCCGCGTTGATGGCAAAGGCAGGTGAATTGTTCTCCGAGCCCCCGTCCATCGAAAACGTTGATGTACTTGCGGCAAAGCTACCTGGCTAGCAAGCCTAACAATTCGTTCAAGCCGAACTTGCTTCGTTCCACCGTCGCCGTGGCAGGTTAAGCTTGCCACGTCGCCGGCTCCTCTACGCAAGTCGGCTTAACTCAGGCGTTAGATTGGCAGAAAACCATGAGCGAACTTCTCAAACAACTTGAGTCATCGCCGGTTAACGTGCCGGAATTAGTTGAGGAATGGTATGAGGTTGCAGGCCGAAACGACACGGCCTTACTTGAGGCTGCCCAGTCCATTGCTAGCTCATTTATCGAATCTCGGCTGCCGTTTGCTGTGGCTAGCTCTGCCATGACTCAGCTCATGGTTAGGCGTGCGTGGGAAGCCCCAGAAGGCTTTTGGCGTCTGTTTGTTGCCTTTGAAGATCTTGAGTTGGAGGAAGATCCCGGCGAAAGGGGGCGTGCACATGTTCAAACCGCATTGTCGGAAGTATGCCCATCTAACAAATGGTTGTAGTGCGTTCCGGCCTACGGCCTCCACCGGACGCCCTTGTCGGGGCGCCGCTAAACCAGGGCGTTACAAGGTCAACTGAAAGGGAGTTCAAGTGGTTACCTGCTACTTAAAGTACGTTATAGATCCCTACAAAGCCGCCGAGTTCGAGCGCTACTCGAAAATGTGGATACCCTTGGTCCAGAAATTCGGCGGTCAGCATCATGGGTATTTTCTGCCGTCCGAGGGTGCCAACAATATCGCTATCGCGTTATTCACCTTCGAGTCTCTGGCAGCCTACGAAAAATACCGTGAAGCCTCGTTCAAAGACTCCGATTGCCAAGCCGCATTCAAATACGCCGAAGAAACTCGTTGTGTACTAAGCTGTGAGCGCAGTTTTATGCGGCCGGTTTTTGAGTAAGCTTGTAACAAGTGCGGTCAAGGGGCGCGCCTGACGCCGCGCCCCTGCCGCCTAGCGTTATGGCGCTTTACGTACATTTCGCCTACATTTTTCAGGTTGTGCCGAGATAGTTGGAGGGCAAAGAACATGGAGGTTTTATCGTGCGCTAGCGTCTCAATTCTGGAGAATGATCATGAAAAAAATAATGCTAAGTTTGGTTCTCATTTTATTCGCGTCGACGGTATTTGCTCATGGGGGTGGTTGTCGCAAAGACAGCCCTCCCGGGCAATGCTGCCACGCAGGCTCAAAGCCCTATCATTGCCACTAAAAGCGTACCGCTTATGGTGCCCTCCGCTGACGCTCCGGCGTCGGTTACCTCAGCGTTGCACCTCACTGAGGCAGTCTTGATCATTATACGGCATTGCCGTATATTTTGGTCATGCTATTCATCGAAACCTCAACGTTCACCAAGTTGTTGTCGAACTACCTCACGGATGAGGAGTACCGAGGACTTCAAAACTACCTTTTGCAGAAGCCGGATGCCGGGGATCTGATTAAAGGTTCAGGTGGTGTTCGCAAGGTTCGGTGGGCACCGGCGGGTTCGGGAAAGAGCAGTGGTATCAGAGCCATTTATTACTGGAAGAAATCTGACCACGAGATATGGATGCTCACGCTGTACAGTAAATCAGAGCGTGCCAGTATTCCTGGCCATACGCTCAAACAGATAGCGGAGGCGATCAAAAATGGGTGACAGGAACCTTGGGGCAGAGATTCTTGACGGTATCAATGAAATCAAGCAATTCAAGAAAGGCAAATTGGCTCTACGAACCCATGAGCTATCGGAGCCCTCACCGCCGAAAGTGATTAGGCTGAAGTTGAAAATGTCTCAATCTGCGTTTGCCGGTCTTATGGGCGTGAGTATGAGAACCCTTCAGGATTGGGAGCAGGGGCGTAGGGAACCACAGGGTCCAGCGGTTGCTCTTTTGCGCATTGCTGAGCAACACCCGGAAGTTTTCAATCAGCTTCACTGACCTGAGTGAGGTGTAACCAGGCCATGCACCGGATGCCAAAACCTCCGCTTCGCTCCGGTTTTGCCACCGGTGATGGCGGGCGTTACACGATATGTTGAATGTCATAGATCTTCTTGGAAAAACCTTTACTGCTGAAGAGGACGACTCTTTCACGCGAACTGTAATGGAAGAGGATGAGGGGCACGGTGTGTATTCCCATCACGTCGAGTCTACAAATGGTTTATGGGAGATGGGCTTGGATACCAATGGGGTAGTTGAGACCATTTTCCTGCAAGCTAAACCATCATCATCTTTGCCATTTGGTCTTGAGGCTTCGATGACACCAGATGATGTAGTGAGTCTTCTTGGCGCCCCTGATAGAACAGGTGAAGAAAAAGAGATTGAATTATTGGGGAAATATGGTCCTTGGCTGCGCTTCGATCGGGAAGATATGTGTATTCATGTCGACTTTAATATTGGCACCCATTCGCTAAAGCAGGTCACAGTTATGCTTCCTGAAATTGCGCCATAGTCATGTGTAACAAGGCGCTGTAGTACGCGGTGAACCTCCACCTGACGCCCTAGCCGGGCGTCGCTTATCATTGGCGCTATACAAAACGTTCGTCTTGGCGTACGTACCCAAAGGCGTACAATTGGTTAAAAGTTGAACACACAAAAGGTGCGTCATGACCGGAATCTCAGCAACTGAGGCGCGCAACAACCTATATCGGTTGATCGACGAGACTGCCGAGTCCCACCAACCAATCGTTATCATGGGTAAGCGGAACAAAGCCGTCCTGGTTTCCGAGGAAGACTGGTCGGCAATTCAGGAATCACTTTGTCTGCTCTCCGTACCAGGTATGCGGGAGTCTGTTCGGGAGGGAATGGGTAACCCCGTGGATGAATGCGATGAGGAGCTGGACTGGTGACATGGAAGTTGGTTTACACCAAACAAGCCTAGAAAGATGTAAAAAAGTTGGCCTCCAGCGGCCTCAAACCAAAAGCCCAGCCGCTGTTGCCGGATAATTTTCCCACAGCTTCGCGTCATGTGCTTAAGGAGAAGCAAATTGGACATAAGGAATCTACACTTTGGGGTTACTGACTGGTCAGAAGTTGAGAGGACCGAACACACAGGGGAACAGGGAGTTGCTTATTGGCAGACCCGCACTTTCGGCGATATCCGGGTTCGTATGGTCGAGTACAGCCCCGGCTATCTGGCTGATCATTGGTGCGCCAAAGGGCATATCCTGCTCTGCCTGGAAGGTGAACTCCACACTGAGTTAAAGGACGGGCGTTGCTTTGTTCTCAAGCCGGGTTCTAGTTATCAGGTAGCAGACAACGCTGAGCTTCATCGCTCCTCGACCGAGCGGGGCGCAAAGCTCTTCGTCGTGGATTGAAACTCACTATTCAAGCGGTCAGTCGCCCAACGATCCGCCGCATCCACGGCGCCACAATCGCGACCGTCGGAAAACCTGCCGCAAAAGCGGCGATGAGAACTCCTGGGTGTTGTTTTCAGCAACCGATAGCCCAGGAGTAACCTACGCCCCCCAAAAGGCGTTCGGGGAGGACGGCAAGCCAGCCCCGGCTTGTTAGTATCTGACAATACCCTTTCCGGAACGGCCTATGGTCCCCAGTTCAGGCCCCGTGCGCCAGCGGTTGATGACCCTGGCCTGGCCCATCATTATTCAGTTCTATCTGTTTCAGCTCACCGGCGTGGTGGACAACCTGATGGTGGGTCAGTTTGGTGAGCAGACCATCGCTGCACTGGGAATCTGCCTGCAGCTGAATTTCCTGGTGGTGCTTTGCTACGCGGCCTTGACCGAGGGTGGCGCCGTGATTACCGCCCAGTTGCGTGGCGCCCGGAAGCACGCCGAGATCCGTGAGACCCTGGCAACTCTGCTGACCGCCGGCCTGTTTACGGGCGTGGCCATTGGGGCTCTCTATATTGTCTTTGGCGAGTCGCTTCTGGCTTTGCTGACTACGGACCTGTTCCGTGCTCCGGCGGAGCGCTCCGGGCTGCCGGGCATTGGCTATGGCTATCTGTGGATCATCGGGCTGGGGTTGCCTGCGCTGGTGATTGCCCATGTGGCCATGTATGTGCTCCAGTCCCTCGGCAACACCCGCACCCCCATGCGACTGGCCCTGTATGGCAATGTCTTGAATGCCCTTGGTAACTACCTGTTGCTGTTTGGCGGTGCCATTCAGGGCGTAACCGAGCCCCTGTTCCCACCTCTTGGGCTTCCCGGTGTTGCAATCGCCACTGTGCTGGCGTGGTTGTTTCAGGCGGTGTTCATGCTACGCGCCGTTCTCCGCCATCCGGCGGTCAATGCCCGGGTAAGGGATGTCTCCGGGCTGGCGTGGCAACGGCTCAGGCGAATCCTGTACCTGGGGTATCCGCTGTCCGTAGATGGTTTTCTGTGGCAGGGGTCGGCGTTCATTTACACCATGATGTTTAACCGGGTGGGTGCGGAAGCTTACGCGGCCTTTTTGGTGGCGTCGATTATTCGTGGGTTTTCGCTGGCTCCGGGTGTCGGGTTACAGCAGGCCGTTAGCATTGCCCTGGGGGAATCGCTGGGTGGCCGGCATCCTCAGCGGGCACGAGCCTACACCGCCATGGGTATCCGCATGGTGTTGCTGGTGTTGCCGTTGCTGACGTTGATCGTGGCATTGCTTACCCCCTTGTTCCTGCAGTTCTACGAAATCAGCGAATTAACCCGGGAGCGGGTGATCTGGATGGTGGCTCTGAGCGTTCTTTACAGCGGTGCCACGGCGTTAACCATGATTATTCCGGGCATTCTGAGGGCCGGTGGCGATACCCGCGCACCGATGGTGATCACCCTGATTGGCTTTGCCGGTGTCGGGGTGCCCGTGGCCTGGTACTTCGGGCTCTATCTTGGGTTTGGTCTTTGGGGTGTGTTTGCCGGCTTTGTTGCGGATGAAGTGGTGAAAGCCGTTATCATGGTGATCTACCTGCGGCGTGAAACCTGGCTACGGCGCCTGGCCTGACGCCGTTTAACCCGCGCCCAACGGCTGCGTGTTCAGAGTGTCACTGGTTGCGCCAGCGGGAATGCTTCTGAAGCTTCCGCTGCAGGGTTCGCCGGTGCATGTTCAGCGCTCGGGCTGTTGAGGACACATTGCCGTCGTGCTCGTTCAGCACTCGCTGAATGTGTTCCCACTCCATTTCCTCCACCGTTGGGGGTTCTTCACGGGTTGCCGGTGGGCCGTCCAGTGGGCTGAAACCGGCCGTCAGTTGGCTCAGTGTGACCGGTTTGCACAGGTAGTTGACGGCACCCCGGCGCATGGCTTCCACGGCGGTGGCGATGCTGCCATACCCCGTCAGTACCAGCACCTCCAGTTCGGGTTGAAGGGCCAGCAGCTCCGGCAGTAATTGCAGGCCGCTTTCGCCGGCCAGGTTGAGATCCAGCACGCAGCGATGAAAGGTCTGTGATTCCAGTGCTGCTATGGCCTCCAGACGGTTGAGGGCACACGTGGCCTCGATGTTCTGGCGCTTCAGGGAACGCTGTAGCACCTGCACGAAGGCTTCGTCATCGTCGATCAGCAACCAGGTCGGCTGGCCGTTCATTCCGCCTCCTTGTCGCCCTGGGTATGGGCTTGCGCTTGTGGCAGGTCGATGATCATGGTGGTGCCCGTGCGGTCGGCCCTGGCTTTGAGGGTGCCGCCGTGGCGCTGGATGGTGGCGTTGGAGAGGAACAGCCCTACGCCCAGGCCATGTTCGGAGTCTACAACGCCATCGCCGGCGGTGTTCTGCAGTGAGAGTTCCAGACCCTTGCCATGATCCTCAACCACGATTGCGACCCGTCCCTCGTCGCTGTCCCCCGCGCTGACCGTGACCCACGATGGGCTGGCCGTCAGGGCGTTGGCCAGAAGGTTCAGTATGGCCTGGTCCAGGGTGGCATCCACGGCGACGGGCTGGTCGGGGAATGGCGCCTGCCAGTGGATGGGCGACGCCGGCCACAACAGCGTGGCTGACTCCCGCAGCCGCATCATCCAGAAGTGCAGCGGAAGGATTTCCTGCTGCGCGGCCTTGGCCTGCATGGCGGCAGTAGACAGTTGGTGCAGGTGGTTGCTGCAAAGGCCCAGTTGCTTCTCCATCAACCCAAGGTCGTCTGCAAGCGAAGGGTCGGTGTGCACGGATTTCATTTCGTCCACCAGCAGGGCCATGGTGTTCAGCGGCGTACCCAGCCGATGCGCCACCGCCGCGGCGGACAGGCCCAGGGCAATCACCTGTTCATCCCTGAGCCGGTTCTCCCGGAATTCGGCCAGTTGTCCCTGTTTCTGTCGCAACCGACGGGCCAGTGAGCCAACCACCAGCAACAGCATGGTGGCAGTGATGGCAAAGGTGGCCCACATGCCCATCAGGTGCAGTTGGGTCAGGTTGGCGTTGTGATGTTCGTGGGTAAGCGGCGTGTGCCACAGCACCATGGCGGTGTAGAAGCCAAAACCGATGACCGTCAGAGCAATGCTTTCGCGCAAGGGGACCAGGATGATGGCAACGGCAATGGGAAGCAGCAGCAGCGAGACAAGCGGATTGGTATAGCCTCCTGTGAGGAATAGCCAGGCGCTGATCAGGAAAAGATCCAGGGCGAGCCCGAGGCTGACCGTAACCGTCAAACGGGGAGGCCGGCGGGTAAACCAGAGCCAGCCAAGGGTTGCCAGTACGGTGTAGAGCAGGCAGATCAACAGGGCTTCTGGCCGATGGGCCAGGGTGACCATGGTGTCGGCGATGGCAACGGCGACCAACTGAATGACCACGATGGCCAGACGCATGGTGAGAAGGTAGCGCGCCGCCTGTTGAAAACCGGTTTGTGAGTGAGTCAGCCATTCCATGGCATGCATTCTAGCGGGTTTTCGACGGTGCTACTGCGGGAATGTCTTCAGTCGGATGCGGCATTCTGTCTCATGCGCGGTGGGTGTCTGACTCCAGCGGTTCCAGAAGGCTGGCGGTTGTCTCCGCCGGGATGATCAGATTGCGGCCCCGGTCCTTTGCTTCGTACAGACGTTTGTCGGCTTCTCTTACCAACTGGCGCAGGGTCTCGCCGTCTGGCCCGAACTCCGCGACGCCACCACTGAGAGTCAGACGGATAACGTCGTTGTTGACGGTCAATGGGGTAGAGGCGACCGCAATACGGATTTTTTCAGCCACCTCCAGGCCTTGCTGGCCATTGGTATTGGTCAGCAGTATGCCAAACTCTTCCCCTCCCAGGCGTGCCGCCAGATCGGTTGCACGCAGGCATTCCCGGAAAATACGGGCAACGTGTTGCAGGGCCAGATCGCCGGTGTCGTGGCCATAGCGGTCGTTGACCTCTTTGAAATGATCGAGGTCGAGCGCGAGCAGGGTCATCGGCGTGTTATAGCGTCGGGTGCGCTGTTGCTCCCGTTTGAAGATGTCACTGAGCCTGGCCCGGTTGGCAAGGCCGGTGAGGGTGTCGGTCTGGGCAATCTTGAGCAGTTGGCGCTGTGACTGTTCCCGGGTCACTTCGTAGACGTGGGAGAACACCAGGATGCACAGGGAGATGACGGCAATGTTGGCGATCGGCAGCGCTTGCATCATGGCCGGCTCATCGTGATACCTGAGCAGGAAAATAATGCCGGCGACGCTCATGTAGAACACGGATATAGCCAGGCCAAGTCGACGCCCCATCAGCAGGTGAGAGACGATCGGAATCAGGAGCACCCAGGCGTGTACGGTGGCCGAGGCTCTGGGGATGGTCATGGCGAACATCATGGCGGTGAAAAACGGGATGGCGTAAGCAATGATCCAGCGCTCAAGATGCTGTGTGTTGCGTACCGCCCTGTAAACGAGAATGGCGTATGCACCCATTGCGAGTTCGACGATGGCTAACGGATAACTGCCTGTGAGCAGGTTGAGCATGGCAAACAGGGCGCCCCCGAGCATGGTGAGAACCAGCAACGCCTTTAATACCGCCTTGCGATAGGGGCGAGCCAGGGCTTTCAGGGGTTCTTTGTAGCTATCCATGAGGCGAGATCTTTGGTGGCCCGGTAACTCAATGTATCCAGGCGGTAAAAATATGTAGGTAATGTAAGCACAAGTAAAGAGGGGAGAATTAGATCAGATTTTCAACAAAAAAGTGAGGGGAGTTAAGACTAAAGTCGTAGCATTTCTGCCTCTAAATCCAAATTCACCAACGTCCCGGCCCGGATCCATAAGGGCATTCGGGCTGTATAGTACTTAAAGATACTGTCCAGCGGAGCGCATGATGGGAAGTCCGGTATTGGCCGTTGAAGGGTTAAGCAAAGGTTATATCAGCGGTCGCCAGCGGGTGTCCGTGCTGGCGGATCTGTCCCTGTCGGTTTGTTCGGGGGAGTCCCTGGCGGTTGTGGGACGATCAGGTTCCGGTAAGAGCACTTTGCTGAACCTGTTGTGTGGCCTGCAGACACTGGATGACGGACGCATCGCCGTCGCGGGTGAGTCCTTTGCAGCAACTGGCGCAGGCGCCGAAGTGCGCTGGGCAGAACTCCGCCGGCGCACCATTGGCGTGGTGTTCCAGGACGTTAATCTGATGCCCGCGCTCTCGCTGCTGGACAACGTTCGCCTGCGCTCCCATCTGGCCGGCCACGATACTGGCGGCGAGCGTGAGTGGCTGGAGCGCCTGGGTGTGGGGGCCGAAGCTGACCGTTACCCGGATCAGGTGTCGGGTGGCCAGGCCCAGCGAGCGGCACTGGCCATGGTATTCGCCATGGCTCCGGCGTTGATTCTGGCGGACGAGCCCACCGGCAGCCTTGATCGTCACACCGCTGATGAGGTGGCGGACTGCCTGTTCACTGTGCAACAGCAAACCGGTTGTGCACTGGTGCTTGCTACCCACGACAGGGAACTGGCGTCCCGCTGCGACCACTTGCTTGATCTCAGCACGACTGTTTGACCAATGATGCTTGCGCGCGCCTTCGTCAGCCACTACCGCCGCCACCCCATCCAGCTGTTGGCTCTGGCGTTGATGATTGTGCTGGCAACCATGCTTTGGACCGGGGTGACGGTACTGACAGACCAGGCCCGCAATAGCCTGTTGCAGAGCGAGAATGCGGTGGCGGCTCGCGCTCATGTGATTCGCTCGGATGGGCGACCGGTGGGTGTGGATGACTTTGCTGCCCTGCGTATGGCCGGCGTGTGTGTGGCGCCCTGGCTGGAGCTGCAGCGACCGCCGCCGGAAGGGCGGGTGATCGGCATCGACCCGTTGGCGATGGGGTGTTTCGGTGACACTGGCCTCGGCAGTGGTGCCGACACGTTGGATGGTGCGCCTTTCCTCGATATCAGCGAGGCCGCAGAACTTTCGAAAGAAGGGTACGGCAGCCGGCTTTACCTGCTGGCGCGGGATGAGAACAGGGATTTACCAACTGGTTATATTCTGCGTGAATTTTCCATGGGCCCACCCACCGGTGAACTGGCGGACAGTTTCCTGCTGAATCTGGATGCCCTGAGCCTCCTGGTGCTTCTGATTACTGGCCTTCTGGTGCGCAGCGTACATCGATTGGGGATTGCTCAACGGCACGGCAGCTTTTCCCTGCTGCATCGGTTTGGTGTGCCTCGCCAACGGATAACGCAGTGGCTGACCTTGGAGCTGTTGGTACTGACCGGTATTTGCGTTGTGCCGGGGTTATGGTTGGGGGCAAGGCTTGCCGGGATGCTGGGTAGCGGTTTCGGCCAGGCCCTCGACAGCCTGTTTGATGTGGCCGTCTATGCCGGCGCCGAAGAAGCACTGCCCTGGAGGGCCGCCGCCATCGTGGTCTTTCTGGTGTTGGCGGTCTGTCTGGTGGACTGGGTGGTCCCGGCGCGTTGGCGGGCGATGGCTGGCGAGGGCCGGGGCCGAACGATTGCCTTCCTGATGTTTCTGGTCGGGTTGGTGGGGGTTGCCCTGGCCCCGGACCTGGCCTGGGTTTTTGTCGCGACGGCGATGGTGTTTGCGGGCGCCGGTTGGCTGACACCTGGATGGTTGGCGCTGCTTGCCCAACGGCTTTCCAGTCGCACCGGCTCACAAAGAGAAGACCCACTTGCCCGCTGGCGGCAACGGGAACTGGCGGTGATGTTCCGGCACCTGGCGTTGCCGGTGGTGGCACTGCAATTTGCCATGGCCACGGTGCTGGCGGTGCAGGCGTTGGTGACGACCTTTGAGGGCACCTTCGAAACCTGGCTGGCCCAGCGCCTGGAAGCGGAGTTCTATGTGGAGGTGCCTGCGAATGCAGACGCCGACATGGCGGCTGCGCAATTGCAGAGCCTGGACGGTATCGGGCCGTGGCATCGTGTGATTCGTGGCCAGGCACACATTGCGAGGGCGGATTCCGGGAGCCAACGCGGCCTTGTCGATGAGCGTATTGCGGTGGACCTGTTTGCCCTGATGCCAATCAGTGATCTGGTGACAAAATGGTCTCTGTTGGAAAGTGTTGAGGAGCCCTGGCAAAAGCTTGAGACCGATAGCGTAATGATCAATGAGCAGTTGGCCCGGCGCTACCGGCTTGAGGTGGGCGACACCCTCGACATCAGATTAGCGGATACCAATCGTAATGCAGAAGTGGTGGCTATCTACGCCGACTACGGGCGGCCTGCGGGGGAAATTCTGATGGCCGGTTCTGCGCTGCCGGCGGCTTTCAAGCCCCACTTCCAAAGCTTTTCGGTGACACCCGGCGGCGTGGCGATGTCCGACATCCGCGGGCGCCTGTCGGACACCTGGCAGACGTCGGAACTCACCATCAGGGACAACAACAGCATCCGGGCCCTGGCGTCGAAGGTCTTCAGTCAGACGTTCCTGCTTACCCGCGCCATCAGCCTGTTGACCTTGTTGCTGGCGGCGATGGCCCTGCTGATTATGGGATGGGTCTTTTTCATTACCCGGGTGAAATACTTTCAACTGCTGGGCGTTTGGGGACTGCCTGCATCGAAGGTCAGGCGTCAGCTCCGGCGCCTGTCGGTGGCGCTGACCCTCACGGTGACCATTGCTGCGCTACCGCTGGGCGTGTGGCTGACCTGGGTGCTGGTCAGTCGCATCAACCCGCTGGCTTTTGGGTGGTCATTGCCGATGGACCTGTACCCGTTGTTCTGGATTGAACTGGGTTTGGTGGCCGTGGCGACAGGGCTGATAATCGCCCATCTGATGCGCCGGCAGCTTGGCCACATGGACAGCATTAAACAGGTGGAGCCATGAATATCCAAACCGGCGTTGTTGCCGGCCTACTGGCGGTCGTCCTTGCGGGCTGTACGGATTTGGAGAACGACACCGGATTCGCCGGGCTTGCGCAGCAGACAGGCGAGGTGGAGCAATCGCAATTCCAGCAGCCGGAGCCAGGCGACACCCTGATCTTTCCCGAGGACTGGGGGCCCCATCCGCAACACCGTATTGAATGGTGGTACCTGACCGCTAACCTGGAAACCCAGGACGGCAGACCGCTGGGGCTGCAGTGGACACAGTTCCGTCAGGCTTTGAAACCGCGACCCGCCAATGCGGAACCACCAGAGGCCAGTGCCTGGCCCCTGGACGCGGCGTGGATGGCACACGCCGCCGTGTCATTTGAGGGTGAGCACTGGTTTGAAGAAAAGCTGGCCCGGGGTGATTTGGGGCATGCCGGGGCCAGGGCGGACCCGTTACAGGTATGGCTGGATGACTGGCGGCTGGTATCGCAACCGGATTCCGAACAGTGGCATTTGCAGGTTGAGGGCGGTAACTGGCGCTACGATCTGCGCCTGAGCAACACCGGCAAACCGGTACCCCATGGGAAAAACGGGTTCAGTGCCAAATCCGCCAGTGGCGAGGGCTCAATGTATTTCAGCCTGGTGGATCTGCACATTGAGGGTACGGTGACCCTTGGCGATGAAACCCTGGCCGTTTCCGGCAAGGGCTGGTTCGATCGCGAGTGGAGCAGTCAGTTCCTGAAGGCTGGCCAGCAGGGCTGGGACTGGTTCGCCCTGCATCTGGATGACGGCCATAAACTGATGGCGTTTCGCCTGCGGGAAGACCAAGGCGCCTTCGTGTCTGGCAGCTGGATAAACGCCAATGGGCAGGTTGAAACGTTGAACGGAAACGACATCAGCCTGAGCCCACTCGACTGGCAATCCTCGCCGCAGGGCAGGGTTCCTGTGGAGTGGCATCTGCGGATGCCACAGCAAAACGTGGATATACAGGTTGCCGCGCCGCCCGGCGACTACTGGAACGCCGGGCTCTACCCGTATTGGGAAAGCCCGGTGACGGTGACAGGTTCCCACGACGGTGTGGGGTATATGGAACTGACCGGTTACCGCAACTGAGCTAGCGGATCGCCGGCGGCTGCAGACCGCTGATCAGTTCCTGGATGCCCCGGTGCCACTGTTGGCGGAGTTGGTGGAAGTAATCGTTGTGTTCGTCCACCCGGTCGACGAAGCAGGGCTTCAGTTCGTTGTTGCGGTATATGGCGACATCCAGCGGCATCCCCACCGACAGGTTGCTCTTCATGGTGGAGTCGAAGGAAATCAGGGCGCACTGGTAGGCCCGGTCCAGCGAGGAATTATAGTTCACGACGCGGTCGAGGATGGGCTTGCCGTATTTGGACTCGCCAATCTGGAAATAAGGCGTTTCTTCAGTGGCTTCAATGAAGTTGCCTTCGGGGTAGATGTTGAACAGGCGTACCTGTTCGCCCCGGATCTGGCCGCCCAGTATCAGTGAACAGCTGAAGTCCACATGGTTCACTTTGCCCTCGGGGTTGTCGCGGTGAATAACCTCGCGGATGGTTCTGCCGACAACCTCTGCCGTCTCGAACATGGAGGCGGTGGAGAACACATTGGGGTCTTCGGAGCCGGCGCGTTTTTCCAGCAGGCTGATAACGCTCTGGCTGGTGGCCAGGTTGCCCGCCGATAGAATCACCAGTTCCCGTTCCCCCGGCTGTTCGAAGACATGCATTTTGCGGAAGGTCGAAATCTGGTCAAAGCCCGCGTTGGTGCGGGAGTCGGATGCGAAAACCAGGCCGTCGGCCAGGCGCATCGCCACACAATAGGTCATGGGGCTACCCTCGGGTCGTACTGAATGCGCTCAGTTTACCCGTTTCTGCGCAGAAAGCATGGAGCGGCGTGTGGAATTTGCACAGCTTTTTGTTACTGGCTTTCCCCGGCCATGGTGACCCAGGCACGGGTCTGCAGGTGCTCCATGCCGCCGCCGCTGCGAATGCCCCGCACGGGTGCTGCATCCCGGTAATCCAGTCCGGTTGCCAGCTTGATATGGCTTTCAGCAACATTGAGCAGGTTCACCACATCAAAGGTATGCCAGTTGTGGCCCAGCCAGGCCTCGGCCCAGGCGTGGGTGGCCAGGTGGTCATCGCTGAACGTGTGGATGTAACCGCTGACATACCGCACCGGCACCCCAATGTGGCGGCAGCAGGAGATGAATACATGGGTATGGTCCTGGCACACACCCGCCTTCTGCTGAAAGGCTTCGGCGGCGGTGTGGGTCACCGTGGTGACGCCGGGCGTGAATTCGATGTGCTCGAGGATACGGTTCATCATTCGCACCAGGCTGCGCTTGTTGGCGGAGAACTGGCTTGCGAAGGCCTTGATGGCTTTGTCGGCGTCGGTTAACGGAGTGTGGCGCAGGAACACCTCGGGCGGAAACGGTGAGTCGTCCTTGGTTAATGGTTTGCCCGTGAGATCAACCACGCCCTCCGCCGTCAGGGTGATCTCCCTGGTCGCTTTGTCCATGGTCATGACGGTAACAATATTGCCGAAGCCGTCTGTCATCTGGCTGGTTTCGCCGGGGGCACTCAGGTGCCACTCCAGTATCTTCTGCTGGGGTGTGTTACGGGGTGTCAGGCGTAGATACTGGATGCCTTTGTGCATGGGTTCGTCGTAGCTATAGGTGGTGTCATGGCGGATATTCAGCTTCATTGTTTCCACCCCATGTAGTCTTTCTGGATCTGGCCGGCGATACGTTGAATGCGTTGCAGGAAGTCGGTCAGATACTCATTCAGGCCGCGCTCGGCAATGTACTCGCGGTCGCCGTAGCGGATGTTGGCATACAGGCTTGTGGCCAGGCGCCGGGCCCGGCGGGCCTCGCCGCTTTCGATCTGCTCCAGAAGATCCGCGATTTCCTCCAGGCAGGCGTGGAGCGAACGGGGAACATCCGGTTTGAGAATCAGAAGTTCGGCCACATTCATCGGTTCGATATTGTGGCCATAGGTGTTCTGGTAGGCCTCAAAGGCGGCCAACGAGTGCAGCAGCGCCGTCCATTCGAAGAACGACTGGGTGGGGTGTCCTTCCAGGGATTTGGTGGCCATGTGGTGGCGGATGTTCAGCACGCGGGCGGTGGCGTCTGCACGCTCGATAAACGTACCCAGGAGCAGGAAATGGAAGGCGTCATTGCGCAGCAGGGTGCCATAGGCCGCACCACGGAACACGTTTGAGCGTTCGCGGGTCCAGTCAAACACCCGGCTGGCGTTGGATTCGGTCACCCCTTTATGGCGTAGTTCCTTCAGCTCCATCCAGGCCAGGTTAATGCTCTCCCAGACATCTGCGGAGAGATTGCCTCGCACGTGCAGGGCGTTATCCCGGGCGCTGCGGATCACACTGAACACACTGGCAGGGTGGCGGTCGTCCAGGAGAAGGAAATCAATCAGGTTCTGGGGGGTGATTTCCGGGTAGAGCTCGTGAAAGGTTTCGCGGCTACCGGTCACCAGCAATGGCACGGATAGCTGTTCCTCGCGGTCTTCGGGAACGTCGATCAACGCCATGGTGAGGCTGACGTCCAGCAGACGGGCCTGGGTTTCCGCCCGCTCAAGATAGCGGGCCATCCAGAACAGACTTGATGCAGCTCGGCTCAGCATTCCTCGCCCTCCAGTACCCAGGTGTCCTTGGTGCCACCGCCCTGGGATGAATTCACCACCAGTGAACCCTCTTTCAGGGCCACCCTGGTCAATCCACCAGGTACCATCTGCACTTTCTTGCCCGAAAGCACAAAAGGCCGCAGGTCGAGGTGTCGGGGCGCTACGCCTTCGTTTACAAACGTCGGGCAGGTAGACAGGCTCAGTGTGGGCTGGGCAATGTAGTTGTCTGGCCTGGCCCGCAACAGCGAGCGGAAATGGCTCAGCTCTTTTTTGCTGGCCTTGGGGCCGATCAGCATGCCGTAGCCACCAGCGCCCTGGGTTTCCTTGACCACCAGGTCCGGCAGGTTGTCGAGGATGTACTTGAGGTCTTTTGGCTTGCGGCCCTGCCAGGTGGGGACATTTTTCAGGATCGGTTCTTCACCCAGGTAGAAACGGATCATCTCGGGTACGAAGGGGTAAATGGCCTTGTCGTCGGCGACGCCGGTGCCCATGGCGTTGGCAAGCACCACATTGCCGGTGCGGTAGGCTGCATAGAGCCCGGGTACACCCAGCATGGAATCCGGGTTGCCAGCCAGCGGATCGAGGAAGTCGTCGTCGACCCGCCGGTAAATCACGTCCACCTGCTGGGGGCCGACGGTGGTCTTCATGTAGACCTTATTGCGCCGTACAAACAGGTCCGCCCCTTCCACCAGTTCGATACCCATCTGCCGGGCCAGGAAGGCGTGTTCAAAATAGGCACTGTTGAAACGGCCGGGGGTTAGCACGACTACGGTAGGGTTGGGATTTAGCGACGCTGCGCGCAGTGTTTCGCCCAACAGGGCCGGGTAATGTTCAACCGGTGCTACCGGGGCCTTGGCAAACAGTTCTGGAAACAGGCGCATCATCATGCGCCGGTTTTCCAGCATGTAGGAGACACCGCTGGGGCAGCGGAGATTGTCTTCCAGCACGTAGAAATCGCCGTCGTTGTGGCGGATCAAATCGATGCCGGCTATGTGGGAATACAGATTACGTGGCAGCTTGAGGTTTTGCATGCCGGGCTGGTACTGGGGGTTGGCGAATACCTGTTCAGCACTGATGACACCGGCGCGAATAATCTCGAACTCGTGATAGATATCGAACAGGAAGCGGTTCAACGCCTGCACCCGCTGGCGCAAACCAGCTTGCAGACGTTGCCAGTCGCTGGCGGAGATTACTCGTGGGATCAGATCAAACGGGATAAGCCGTTCGGCCCCCTGGTCTTCGCCATAGACATTAAAGGTGATGCCCAGGCGTTGGAACAGCACGTCTGCCTCGCGGCGCTTCTCGGCCAACAGGGCTTCGTCGGATCGGATCAGCCAGTCCTCCAGCATCCTGCAGCTGGGTCGTACCCGATTATTCTGGTCGAACAGTTCGTCGTAGATACCCTCGGGTGGGGTTTGTATCAACATAACCATGACCCTCTCCTGAACACGCCGTCCACCGGATGTGGGCGGTCGGTATTCAGCCATTCCCATGATGTAAAGGAACAGCAAAAGGCAGGCCACTCTGGCGGCAAACCGTGGGTTTATCACCGGAACGGGTTATTTAAGAAAAGGCCAGACGGAGGGAAGTGTCAATAAAAAGCATTGCCAGCCGCCGGGAAAGGCGGCTGGCGGGCAAGGGTTATTCCAGGGACGTAGCGCCAATGCGGTGAATACTGACATCCGCACCGTTGAATTCCTCTTCTTCTGTGAGACGCAGGCCGGAGATGGCGTTAACAATGCCGTAGACGATCAGGCCGCCGACAAAAGCCACCACAACACCGGCAACCGCACCGATGATCTGCGACATCAGGCTGACCCCGCCCAGGCCCCCGAACGCTTCCTGGCCAAAGATGCCGGCGGCAATGGCACCCCATACACCGCACACACCGTGCAGGGGCCATACACCCAGTACATCGTCCAGGCGCTCAATCTTGTCCTGGGCCCACTCAAACATGTACACGAAGATGGCGCCGGCGATGCCACCGGTAATCAGCGCACCGACCGGGTGCATCAGGTCCGAACCGGCGCACACCGCCACCAGGCCGGCGAGCGGTCCGTTGTGGATGAAGCCCGGGTCCTTGCGGCCGACCAGCATGGCCACCAAAACGCCACCCACCATGGCCATGAGGCTGTTCACCGCCACCAGGCCGCTGATGCCATCCAGGGTCTGGGCGGACATCACGTTAAAGCCGAACCAGCCGACGGTGAGAATCCAGGCGCCCAGCGCCAGGAATGGAATGTTGGAGGGGGCAAACGCCACCACGCGGCCATTGCGGTAACGGCCTTTACGTGCGCCCAGCAGGAGCACGGCGGCCAGGGCGATCCAGCCGCCCACGGCGTGCACCACGACCGAGCCGGCAAAGTCGTGGAAGGCTGCACCAAACTGGTTCTCCAGCCAGGCCTGGAAGCCGTAGTTGCCGTTCCAGATCATGCCCTCGAAGAAGGGATATACAAACGCCACGATCAGCCCTGAGGCGATAAGCATGGGATAGAACTTTGCACGCTCGGCGATACCGCCGGAGACGATGGCGGGAATGGCGGCGGCGAAGGTCATCAGGAAGAAGAACTTGACCAGGTCATAGCCATTCGCGGCCGTCAGCTCTGAAGCGCCGGCCATAAAGTGGCTGCCGTAGGCGATGTAGTAGCCAATGAAAAAATAGGCCACGGCGGAGATGCCGAAGTCAGTCATGATTTTTACCAGGGCATTCACCTGGTTCTTGTGGCGCACGGTGCCGACTTCCAGGAAGGCGAAGCCAGCATGCATGGCCAGTACCATGATGGCACCGATCAGAATGAACAGTGTGTTGGCGCTTTCGGTCAGGGTATGTACTGCACTCGTGATATCCACGGGTTGGTTGCTCCTGATTTTTTGGTTTTATCCACCTGTCACGGGCGGGTTGTGCATTGATAGCGTGCATGCCAAGCAAGGAGTGTTCCATTTTGAGGCAAATTTAGGCCGGAGAGTCGATTAGGTGATTTTCTGCTCTGAAGTTGGGCGGGTTTGAGCTGAAGGTGAGGTGTTTTCGCTCTTTAATGGTGCATTAATGGGGGTAGTGCACCAATATGGCCGCCTACCACAGTAATTCGTCCTGGTTGGAGTCGTCGGAACTGGGGGAATCCGGTGCAGCAGACACATCGGCTTTGGGGGTCATGAGTTCCCTTAGCCGCATCTCCTGTTCCTCGATCGGCCCGGACAGATCGATAATGATTTCCACCCGGCGATTTTTGGCGCGGTTCTCCGAAGAGGTGTTTGGTACCCGTGGCTCGGTATAAGCGAGACCGGTGACCGCCAGCCGGGCAGGCTTCAGCTTACCCTCGGCGAGTAGCGCATTGGCAACCGCTGCCGCCCGGGCGGCGGATAGATCCCAGTTGCTGTAGAACCGCTGCGTGCGGATGGGAACATCGTCGGTGTGGCTTTCAATGGTCAACTTGCCGGGGATCTCCACCAGTATGTCGGCCATTTCCAGCAACAGACCTTCAAACTCCCAGGTCAGGTCCGCCGAACCGGAGGGAAACGCCCCCTTCTCCTCAACGCGAACAATGATTCTGTGATGATCCTGGGTGAGGTTGACCCGGCCGTCTTCGATGGCTGTCTCAAGAACCGATCGAACCTGCTCCAGGGTCTTCTCGAGCTCTTCCTGGATGGCGGATTCCACAGCCACATCCGTAGGGCTTTTCAGGGTTTCCAGTTCGGGCTGCTCGTCGGTGGTTGTCTGTTTGACTTCGTTGACGACGGTGGGCTCGGGCGGTGCCGGAGAAAACTGATCGAAAATCGGGCTGGTGCCCATGGGTACCTCAAGGACGGGCACCTCGCGCTGCACACCAAACGCTTTCGACAGTTCACCAGCGATCTGTTTGAACTTCTGTGCGTCGATCTCGGAGAACGACAACAGCAGGACGAAAAAGCACATCAGCAGCGACATCAGGTCCGCGAATGTCACTACCCAGGCGGGAATGCCCGCTTTTTCCTCTTCTGGTAATTCGTCCATGGCTAAACGCCTGCGGTCTCGGCTTCTGAGTTTTTCTCACGTTCTTTCGGGGTCAGGTAACTCGACAGCATCTGTTCGATAATCCGCGGATTGGTGCCTTCCTTGATAGCAACCAGCGCATCAATATAGAGCGATTGCAGACGCGCTTCCTCAGTCATTCGCAGCGAGAGTTTGTCCGCGATGGGGGTGGCGATCATGGTGGCAATCATTGCGCCGTAGAGTGTGGTTAGCAGGGCAACCGCCATGGCAGGACCGATGGATTTCGGGTCTTCCATGTTGGACAGCATCTGCACCAGCCCGATCAGGGTTCCGATCATCCCCATGGCAGGGGCCACATCGGCCATTGCCGTAAAGACTTTTGCGCCAGACCGGTTGTGATCCAGCGTCAGTAGGCGCTCCTTGGACAGCAGGTGTTTGATGGTTTCAGCATCCTGGCCATCGACCAGCATCTGTATTCCCTGGCCGAGAAACGGCGAGCCAACTTCGCGCTCTTCCAGGCCGAGCATGCCTTGCTTGCGGGCAACATTGGCTACTTCAATCAGTTCATCAATGCTTTCACGGGTGTCCGGCAAGCGGAATTTGAACGCTCGAGCGGCCACTTTGAAGGCGCTGAAAAACTGGTTGAAGCTGAATTTCGCCAGCACAACCAGCATGGTGCCACCGACCACAATCAGTATGGAGGGGGGATTGATAAAAACATCCGGCGACACGCCAAGAATGACGGCTGAGGCTATAAGCAGGATGGCCCCAACAAGGCCGATCAGGGTGGCAAAATCCACATTAGCTCCAAAGGGTTTTGTGATTCAGAGGGCTTTCGAAGATTAACGGTAGTCCACTATTGAATCAATCGCTATCCGTAAGCGTTTGTGTTTCTATTTTAAGATCTTTCCACGCTGCGTAACGAAGCAGGTCGGATTCCACCAGGGCCAGGCATGCGGCCACCACACCGGCGTCGTCCAGCAGGCCGAATCCCAGCAGCAGGTCCGGAATCAAATCCAGGGGATTGAGCACGTAAACAAGGGCACCGGCGATCGCCGCAATGCTTTTCCAGGGTACTTCGCGATAGTTGCCCTGCCAGTAGTCCCTGAGCATGGAAAACATCAGCCGGATATCGGTGCTGAACCGGCTCAGTTTGCCACTGTTCCTGACTTTGTCCTCGATGGCCTGCTGGCGGTCGAGCAGGGCGCCCACATCTCTGCGGTGAACCTTGTCCGCCTCTTGATTCAACTGTTCGTTTGCCGTGCGCTTGCTAAAACCTGTCATCGGGCTATTCCTGTGTGGGATGGCCTTGCAGCTCCATGATCCATGAAGCCTGTGACAAAGCCAAGGATGTTTGCGAGGCGATTTCCGATCATGGTTATACTGGTGGCATGACCGATTACGTGAAACAGAATCCTTCGTCCTTTCCCGATGCGTTGTTGTGCGAAGCCCGCGGCCTTGAGGTTTTGGCAGACACTCTCAAGGCGGCTGGTGTCAGCAGAGTGCATGTGCCGGAGGTGAAAGCTGTCTCAGCCCACGAACTGGTGATTCCGAAGATCCACCCCGGCCCGGCGAGCGAGGAAGCCATGGCCGCGCTTGGCGAAGGCTTGGCGCAAATGCATGCGGTACGTCAGCCCGAGTACGGATTCGACGCCGACAACATGATTGGGATGTCACCCCAGAAGAACCGCCTGACGGACGATTGGGGTGCGTTTTTCCTGAGAGATCGACTGGGTGTGCAGGTAGGCATGGTCGGCAATGACCATGTCCGGAAAGAGTTTGAAACGGTGCTTGAGCGTCAGGGCGACACGCTCGCCGGGTTTCTGAATGAGCATTGCGAACACCCAAGCCTGCTCCACGGCGACCTATGGTCCGGGAATGTCCTGTTCGACAGCGTCGGGCCCTGGCTCATTGATCCGGCGGTGTATTACGGTGACCGGGAGGCGGACATTGCCATGACAGAGCTGTTTGGTGGCTTCTCCTCGGCTTTTTATCGTGCCTATGACCGGGGCTACCCCAGAACGGATGTCTATAACACCAAGCGGGCCATCTACAACCTGTACCACACCCTCAATCACTACAACCTTTTTGGGGCATCCTATCTGAGCGCCTGTCGCCACAACCTGGATGTGGTGGCCTCGCTGTAAGCGTGGCAGCTACCACCAGGCCTTGTCCCACATTTCCGGATTGGCCCAGTTGTCGGGATTGTTCCAGACGCGTTTGTGGTTGTAGCTGTCGATGTTGTAGGTGTAGAGCGTGAGAGGGCTGTCTTCGTCACCAAGCTCAGCCTGCCGGCGGAATCCCAGCCCGATGAAATCCGTAAACGACCAACCGGGGCAGTCTTTCACCACAACGGCAATCTGGTGGGTGCCGTAGTTGCGCAATTGGCCCAGCAGTACTTGGCCCTCGTCGTGGTTCAGGTGTTCGAGCGTGTTGGTCACCAGGGCCAGGTCCTGGGTCTCGGGCAGAGGGAAGGCATCGTTGGGGGCGCTGGTATCCAGGGTGGTCATGGCCGACTCGCTGTGGTGCCGGCACCAGTGATCCCCAACCTCACCAGCGATCTCGCCGCAAACCACCAGTGTGGCCGGTTGGCAGGTATCGATAATGCGGGCCAGGGCCTGCTGCACAGTGGTCATGTTTGGTGTGTCCGTCTGGAATGGAACAACCAGTATCACACCCGCCTGTCGGCGGCATCAACCAGATGCACGCCGACAGCGTTCAGCAAGCAACAGCCTTAGAGCTCCTGAGCCGTTGGCCGCAGGATAATTTCGTTGATATCCACGTCCGCAGGCTGTTCGATGGCATAGACGATGGCCCGCGCCACTGCATCGGAATCAATCGCCACCTTGTAGAGTTCATCCGCTGCCTGTTTGGCGTTCGGGTCAGTGATGGTGCTGGTCAGCTCGGTGTCGATGGCGCCCGGTGAGATATTGGTGCTGCGGATCTCGTCGCCGGCTTCCATGCGCAAGCCTTCAGACAGCGCCTTCACCGCGTATTTCGTGGCACAGTACACAGCGGCGCCGGGGAACAGTTTGTGTCCGGCAACGGACGACAGGTTGATCACATGCCCGCTGTGTTGCTCCCGCATGGTCGGCAGCACAGCCGCGATGCCATACATCACGCCTTTAATGTTGACGTCCACCATCTGGTCCCACTCATCAACCTTCAAAGCGTCCAGCGGTGCCAGTGGCATCAGGCCGGCGTTGTTGATCAGTACGTCGATCCGGCCGAAGGTTTCTTTCGCGGTGGCAGCCAGTGACTCCACCTGGTTTCGGTCAGTCACATCGGTAACCTTCCAGGTGACTTCAGCACCCTCGGCTTTCAGGTCTTCTGCCAGTTTGGACAGGCGGTCTTCGCGACGGGCTGCAAGCACCAGCCGGGCTCCTCGCGCTGCCAGGCGGCGGGCAGTTGCCTCACCCAGGCCACTGCTGGCGCCGGTGATAATCACGACTTTGCTATTGATTGGGTCGTTGGTATTGCTCATGGTTTGACTCCTTACTCGTGTGAAAGTGATGTTCAGACGCTGGGTTCAAGTTCCTTCAGCGTCGGGTAATCGGTATAGCCGCGCTCATCGCCGCCGTAGAAGGTGCTGTCATCCCATTTGTTCAGTTCCGCATGCTGGCGGAAACGCTCGGGCAAATCGGGGTTGGCGATAAATGGACGGCCAAAGGTCACCAGATCACAGCGGTCATTGCCGATCCGTTTGCGAGCTTCCTCAGCGGTGTAGGCGCCGTTGGCGATGTAAGTGCCGTGGAATCCAGCCTGGATGGCATCGATCACCGATTCCGGGCGGCCGTTCGCATGGTTGCCCTGGAACGAGTCTTCCACGACCTCGATGTAGCTGATGCCCAGGTCGTTCAGCCGCTTCGCGAATTCACCAAAGGTTTCGACCGGGTCCTCGTCGTACATGGCGTTGAAGCTGCCGGTCGGGCTGACCCGAACGCCGACATTGTCCTTGCCCCAGACGTCGATCACGGCCTCGATCACCATCAGTGGCAGGCGCATCCGGTTTTCAACGGAGCCGCCAAACTCATCACTGCGGTGGTTGCTGCCACTCTTGAGAAACTGGTCCAGCAGGTATCCGTTGGCGGCGTGTACTTCGACGCCATCAAATCCGGCCGCTTTGGCGTTCAGCGCGCCCTGGCGATACTGCTCCACGATGTCCGCCATTTCGCCGGCTTCAAGAGCCCTGGGCTCGGGCACGTCCACCATGCCGGAGTCGGCGCTGATGAAGGTCTTGGCGCCCTCGGGTTTGATCGACGATGGTGCTACAGGCTTGTTGCCTTCCGGCTGCAGCGCCGTATGGGAAATTCGGCCAACGTGCCAGAGCTGCATGTGAATGCGTCCGCCCGCCATGTGCACCGCACTGGTGACCTTGCGCCAGCCTTCGATTTGCTCCTCCGAGTGGATGCCTGGCGTGAATGCATAGCCCTTACCCTGAGGTGACACCTGGGTTGCTTCGCTGATGATCAGTCCTGCACCGGCGCGCTGCTGATAGTACTGCGCGTTCATGTCGTTCGGTACGTCTCCAGGTTGGCTGGAGCGCGAACGGGTCAGGGGAGACATCAGAACGCGGTTGGGCAGCGTCAGGGTGCCGAGATCGTGCGGTTGAAACAGTGCGTCGTTTACGTTGTTCATTGATCACTCTCCTTGAGGATTAACTGAGTGTAATTAGACCAGTCTACTAGTAATGACTGAAAAAAATGTGGGCGTTCAGTGAAGGCCAAGACATTGGCGGAAAAAGACCCGCACAAACCGCTCCATGGGCTCGGTAGACTTCAGAACCTTGGCTCTGAGAATGGCGCCTTCCCAGCCGGAAAGCAGAAAGCTGGCGACGTCGGCAGGGTCGATGGATGCATCGATATCGCCGGCCTGGCGAGCCTCTTCAACACAACGCTCAAAGCGTTTTTCCCAACCCTGGAAAACGGTGTCCAGGCGCCTGCGGAAGGTTTCGTTTTGCCCGGCCAGCTCCTGGCCAAGATTGCCAATCAGGCAGCCCCGGGTGAATTCGCAGCTGGTCATGGTTTCCAGACCAGTGTCGAAGTAGGCCCTAAGGCGGTCCACCGCCGAGCGGGTGTGGTCGTTCAGAATCCGATCCAGCTTGGTGTCGTATTCCTGCGCAAAGGTGTCGATGACAGCCAACCCGAAATCGTTCTTGCTGCTAAAGTAATGGTAGAACGACCCTTTGGGTACACCGGCGGCGGTCAGCACGGCATTGATGCCCGTCGCGCCGAAGCCTTTTTGACCAATCAGGTCGGCGCCGGTGTGGATGATGTGATTGCGGGTGTCGTTCGATGTCATGGCTGGTATATTAGACCGGTCGTCTAGTAAGCGTCAAACCCGTAAAACCCGAGACATTTTATTCCGAACCACGTTCAAGGAGTCTGCCAGTGATCAAATCCCGTGCTGCGGTGGCGTTTGCCCCCAACAAACCGCTGGAAATTGTGGAAGTGGATGTTGCCCCGCCCCAGAAAGGGGAGGTGCTGGTGCGTATCGTTGCCACCGGCGTCTGTCACACGGACGCCTACACGCTGTCCGGCGCCGATTCCGAAGGTAATTTTCCGGCCATCCTGGGCCACGAAGGCGGTGGCATTGTTGAGGCGGTTGGTGAAGGTGTCACCTCCGTCGAAGTGGGTGATCACGTGATCCCTCTTTATACCGCCGAATGTGGAAAATGTAAGTTCTGTACGTCTGGCAAAACCAACCTGTGTGGTTCCGTGCGCGAAACCCAGGGCAAGGGAGTGATGCCGGACGGTACCTCCCGTTTTTCCTACAAGGGTGAGCCTGTCTATCACTACATGGGGTGCTCCACCTTCTCGGAATACACGGTATTGCCGGAAGTTTCCCTGGCGAAGATACCCAAGGATGCACCACTGGACAAAGTCTGCCTTCTGGGCTGTGGCGTCACTACCGGTATCGGCGCGGTGCTGAACACAGCTAAGGTGGAGGAAGGCGCGACGGTCGCTATCTTCGGTCTCGGCGGAATCGGCCTGGCGGCGATTATTGGCGCCACCATGGCCAAGGCCAGCCGCATCATCGCCATCGACATCAACCCCGGCAAGTTCGATATCGCCAGACAGCTGGGTGCCACGGACGTAGTGAACCCCAAGGACTACGACAAGCCGATTCAGGAAGTCATCGTTGAAATGACAGACGGCGGTGTGGACTACTCCTTTGAGTGTATCGGCAACGTCAACGTGATGCGCTCAGCCCTGGAGTGCTGTCATAAAGGCTGGGGTGAATCCATCATCATCGGCGTGGCCGGTGCCGGTGAGGAAATCAGCACCCGGCCGTTCCAGCTGGTCACCGGCCGGGTCTGGAAAGGCTCTGCCTTTGGTGGTGTGAAGGGCCGGACGGAACTGCCGGGTTATGTCGAGAAGGCCGAGAAAGGAGACATCCCGCTGGACGTGTTTATTACACACAACATGCCCCTTGAGGACATCAACGAGGCGTTTGAGTTGATGCATGAGGGGAAGAGTATTCGGACGGTTATTCATTTCTGACGTAAGCTTTGGTCTTTTCCCGGGGAGCCGCCACAGGCTCCCCGGCGATTCCTGCCTTCCTTATTCCCTCCTGATGTAGATCTTTCAATCAAGCGTATAGCGCTAATCAGTCTTGGGTTAGTACAAGTTTGCGCTGCCAAATTGGTTGTTGATTGACCATCTAAATTTATATAAAGTGAACTCATTAACAATAAGTAAATGAGGCGAGAGATGTTTGGTCAATCACTTGCGGGCGCTACCGTCCTTCAGGGGGCACATCCGGAAGAGGTGTCTTCGTTCGTTAATCAGCATATCGGGCAGCATCGCCTGGAAATGCTGGGAGAGCAGAAACGGAAGTCCAGTCTCAGCTTCAGGGAATTTGCCGGGTTTGGGATGTCCCAGCTCAGCTACGGTAATCATGTACGGGTAAAAAGCCCCGAACTTGAGTCCATCTACCACTTTCAGGTGGTCACTCGGGGTGAGTGTGTCTGGCATCAGGCGGGCGAGCGCATGAAGGTTCGCAGTGGTCAGGCGGTTATGGTGAACCCGTATGAAAAAATTGATCTGGAATACTCGGATGATTGCGAAAAGCTGATCATCAAGGTTCCGGAGTATGTGCTCAATAATGCCCGTGAGTTGTCACACGGTCGGTTGCCGGAGGATGGCATTCGCTTTATCCGGGCGCCTGTGGAACTGCGGCTGTGTCCGGCACTGATCAACATCATGGAGGCGGTACTCTCCGAGCTTGACGATGCTGAGGATGAGGATATAAACCCGGTTTGCGGCGCCTATCGTGAAATCATCCTCAAGAAGCTGCTGAAGGTGTTTCCCAGTAACTGGTCATCTCAGGAAAAGGGGCCGGCCTGTACACCTACCCTGGGTAAAATGCTCCGTTACATTGAACAGAACGTGCATCGCAACATCGATATTGAAGAGCTTTCCAGTGTCTCCAACATGAGTGTTCGATCCATCTACAATGCGTTTTCCAAGGCCTTCGCAACAACCCCGAAGTGTTACATCAAACAGTTGAAGCTGCAGAAGTTGCGGGAAGATCTCCTGCAGGGGAAGTGCCGGAATGTCACCGAAATTGCGTTGGATTATGGCTTCAGTCACCTGGGCCGGTTTTCCTCTGACTATCGAAAATCCTTTGGCGAGTTGCCCTCCGAAACCATGCGAATGGCCGGTTAATCCCGGCCATTGCCCTCCCGCTGTTGCCCGCAAATCTGCCGCGTTACCCGGTCACTGCATTCCCGGACCTGTTCGAACAGGAATGAGCCTTCGCTGATGTCAGTGTCCCGGTCAAGACCCAACAGGGTGATGACAGTGACGATGCTGCCGTTGATGTCGAAGACCGGGCGGCTCAGCACATTGATTTCGGGTAGATAGTCACTGAAAAACGCGCAGTAGTTGTCCCGCTTGATGGTCTCCAGATGGGGTTGCAGTTCTTCCCGGGTGACGGGTTTGCCCCGATGTTTCGGGAGTGACTTGGAGTTCTTGTAGTACTGGTCCACCAATTCCTTTCGCCGTTCCGCTGGCAGGTGGGCGAGGTAAATCCTTCCTGACGCGGAGTTCAGTGGCGACAGTTCGGCGCCCAGTCGGACGTTGACCGAGATCGGCTGGCTTGAATCCAGCCACTTGATGATCAGCGGGCCGTTCCCGTTCCAGACGGTGACCGACACGGTTTTGTCGGTTTCCTCGTTGAGCCGGTCAACGGCTTCATAGCTCAGTTGAATGGGATTGATGCGACGGAGCGCGGAAATACCGAGGGTCAGGCTGGAATTACCCAGGGTGTACTGGGTCTGGTTTACCTGATTGATGTAGCCTTCTCTCAGCAAACTGACGAGGTATTTGTGGGCACGACTGGGTGAGAGGTCCAGGGCCCCCGACAGCTCTTTGAGGGTGGGTGGCCTGGAAGCCACGGAGATGTAGTTGAGGATATGCAATCCGATTTCCAGCGAACCGATTCCCTGCCGCTTTGGGCTTTCTTCTGCTATGGACGTTACCGTTTGCAATTGACTGGTGCTGCCTTGTACCAGCGGAAAACAGGTGCCCTGGAGACGGCGGGCACCTGTTTTGCGGGTTGTTGGCAAGGATACCAATTCTGAAGGTCCGGATCAGAATTTGTACTTGGCCATGACCTCAACCTGCTGGCCTTCGGGCAACAGTGGGCCGAAGGCGAGATTGTACTTTCGCCACTCTATCCCGGCTTCCAGATCCTGGGTGATGTTATGGATCAGGTTAACGCGGGACTGGTTGGAACGGCCGAAGATGCGGGAATCCCCATCATCGACTTTTTCATAGATGGCTTCGGCTTTGAAATAGCCACCGATGCTGAATTTGGTGTCGTTGAACTCGCCGAGTTCGAGAGCGTGAACGGCGGGGGCCGCGCTGAGACCGGATGCAATAGCGAGCGCTAACAATGAATGTCGATAGTTCATTTGCCTTCTCCTTGTTGTTTGGCATTTGAACTATCGGTTATTCAGGCGTGGGCAAATATCCGGTTAGTGAACATTTCTATCCGTTTTTTGTAGCTATGTACATTCTGTTGCCTTCCAGTTCCCCGGGTAAACCGCATAAAAAATGCTTGCCCGATCGCCTTCGTACCGGAGTTCCGTACCTTCAGGAATCCAGAGAATGTCCCCGGGGGCGGCTTCGAGCACGCCTTCGTTGACCACGAGGCGAAATACGCCTTCGATCACATACACGACCTCATCGTACAGTACTGTCCAGGCGACGGAGCAGGCGTCGAAATGGGCGACGCCGGCGCCCATGGTATTGCTCATTTCGATGCTGACGGCCCGCGCTACTTCAGCGTGCCCCGGCGGGCCTCCACGGTGTTTGAAATTCAGGCTTGAGTGGCGAATCAGTGTTGCGGCCAAGGGGGCTCCTTTTGTGTTTCGGTCGGAGTGTCAGACTTCTGAACGACTGGCAAATCGTGCTATCGCCATGCGCAAAGGCACGCCCACCCTCAGCAGCGGTTTCGGTGGTAGTCGGGAAGGGGAGCCCGATACTTCAAGCATGTCGGAAAGCAGTTCGGTTTTCTTTCCGCACGCCATGTCCGCCAGCATCATGCCGGATACGGTACCCCGGGCGGCGCCAACGCTCTGGTCGCAGCACGAGAGGTAGATCCCCGGTTCTATTTCTCCAAAGTAGGTCTCGAAGTTGCCGGACAGGCCGCTGGCTCCGCCCCACGTGTACTCGAATTCCACATCCTTGAGTTGCGGGTAGCGCGCATCAAACGCTTTCCTGTGCCGCACTCCAAGGCCAGGCAATAGGTCCTGAGGCGTATTGTAGTCGTGGGCGTAACGATAGGAATTACGGATAATAATTCGCCGGTCCTGTGTCATGCGGACCGTCGTGCCGGCGTGGTCCGCCGGTGTGATTCCCCAATCGAGCTGCCCGCCATAGCGTTTCATCTGATCATCCGTCAGAGGTTTGGTCATGCTGGCGAAGGTCATGACTGGCAGTATACGGTCGCGCATGAAACCGAGTTCGGCGGTGAAGATATTCGTACCCAGTATTAGTTTGCGGCATTTGATGCTGGAGTTTCCGGTTTTCAACAGAAAACCGCTTTCCGTCCGGGTGATTTCAGTAACCGCCGTGTTCTCGGCGATCTGAACGTTGTCTGGCATATTGTCTGCCAGCCCGCGCATCAATGCCGCGGGCTGCATTAGTGCGCCACCCGGCGTAAAAATCGCAGAGCTGTAGAAGTCTGTTCCGAAGACTGACTTGATCCGTTCGCGGGGGATTCTCTCGTAACTTTCGCCAAAGCCTTTCAGCAGTTCTTCGTAATGGCTGAGAAACTTCTCCCCTCGCGCGCCCACGGCGGCCTGATATTTGCCGGCAGGGGACCACTGGCAGTCAATGCCGTATTGGTCGATCTGGGTTTTCAAGTAGTCGATGGCGGTCCGGTTCAGGCAAACCAGTTTGCGCTTCAGATCGTTGTCATTCGATTCCAGGTCCCGTTTATGGGGCTGGTCAATAACAAAACCCGAGTTACGCCCAGATGCGCCTTGGCCAATTTTGAGCGCTTCGATGAGAAGGAACCGTTCGTTGGGGCGGTTTTCAGCCAGTCGACGCACCGCTGCGCAACCGACGAAACCGCCACCAATCACGACGGTATCCACTCGCACATTGCTCATGAGCTCGGGAAACGATGAAACGTTGTCGAGGGCTTCGTACCAGCCGCAGTGGCCATCGTATTGGGGAAGAATCATTGCCTGTATCGCTCATTGCTGTGTTGCGGTATCAAGGCCCAGTGGTTCGGGCCTGTTCGCGTTACACAATGATTATTCGCGTCAACTATTAGATAATCTACATTTAGAGAGCAATGTGATTAAAAATTATAGGTATAATTAGCTGTGCTTATGCAATGGTGATTTTTAACAATGGACCCGAATCTTCTCGATACTCAGTTACTGAGCACGTTTGTAACAATTGCCGAGTCTCAGTCCTTGACCGACGCGGCCAATCGGCTGTCGGTCACACAGTCAGCAATTTCCCAGTCGTTGAAACAGCTTGAGGGTATAGTCGGGGCGGAATTGATCGTCCGTCGCACGCGGCCGGTACAGCTCACGGCAACAGGGCAGGTTCTGAAGCGCAGTGCAGATACCATCCTTGCGGATCTACGCCGGTTGAGCGTGCAACTGAGGTCTACGGCGGAAATGAACCTGGTTCAGTGTCGCCTGGGGCTTGTGACATCCTGCTCAGAGGTATTCGGCAGCAGACTTATCGCCAGGCTGAGTAGCCGAATCGAACGACTGACGCTACGTAGCGGTATGACGCCAACGTTAACGCAGGCGTTCCTGGATCGTGAAATTGACATTCTGGTTTCCAGTGAGCCGATGCACGATGTCGCCGGGCTTGAGCGGGTCCGTCTTTGCCGAGATCCAATGCTGGCGGCAGCATCAACCAGAATGTTGGAGGGTGTGGATGTGAATCATGGCGCGCCAGGTTGGGTAGAGAGACTTTTACAGTCCAAACCGCTCATCCGCTATGGGCGCAACACGCATATAGGCGCCTTGAGCGAAGTGACAATGCGGCGTATGCGGCTTCAGACCAGTGTTCGATATGAAACCGACGATACGCATACGTTGATGAGCTTTGTTCAGGATGGACATGGCTGGGCAATACTCAGTGGGCTGTGTCTTGCCCAGGTGTTGTATAGGACAGAGGGGGTCCGTTTTATCGAACTTGATGCCAGCCGTCATGCACGCGAGCTGTATCTGTTGGCGAGGGAAGGGGAAATGGGCGATATCCCCTCACAGGTGGCGGAAAGCATTCGAACCCTTTTGCGAGAGGATATCGTGCCTGATCTGGCTGCTCGCGCTCCTTGGCTGAACAAAGATCATTTCGCAATAGACCTTGAGGCCTAGTTCGATGGCGCAGAAATACGGGTGGTGGCCGATGTTTCACCCGAATAGGAGGGGTCTTCCCTGACATGCTCAAGCAGCCAGTTACGGAACTCCTCGACACCGGGCTTTCTTCTGGCCTGCTCCTCGGGTTCAAGCATGTAGAAATGGGCCTCGGTATTCAGCTCTGTGGGAACGGGGCGCACGAGTACCCCGTTGTCCAGATATTGTTCGACCAGTTGCTGCCAGCCAAGGGCAATTCCCTGGCCGTTGAGTGCTGCCTGGATCAGCATGGGATAGTTGTTAAGGTTGAGTCTGCGGCGGGGCTCGATCAGTTTCAGTCCGGCAGAGCGAAACCATTCTTTCCAGGTCAGCCAGTTCTCATTGGAGTCTAGCCAGAGCTGAGTTGTACCAAGCACCTCTTCTGGAGCGTCCGCAGTCTGGCGCTCCAGGAAAACCGGGCTACAAACGGGGTAGACCCGTTCACGAAACAGGGGGGTTACAGACGTTCCCGTCGGGGCCTTCCGATAATAGAACAGAGCTACATCGTACTCTGAGCTACGCACGCCCTTCAGAGAATCCGTTGCCAATATGCGGACATCGATATTCGGATAGAGGTCCTGGAACTTCGGCAGTCTCGGCAGCAGCCAGAGCGAGGCCATCGCGTTTGAGGTGGCCACTGTGATCTGCTTGTTCGACCGCCATTGCAGGACATCGCTTGTCGCGTCGGCCAACACCTGCAGGGACTGTTGCACGCTGGCGTAGTAATCCGTGCCGGTTTGCGTCAGCCCCAACTGGCGCTTGTCCCTGACGAAGAGTGCGCGGCCCAGGTATTCCTCAAGGTGCCGGATCTGCCGGCTGACGGCTCCCTGAGTCACACTCAGCTCGGAGGCCGCCTGAGTGAAACTCATATTGCGCGCGGCCGACTCGAAAGCCACCAGGCTGTTCAGAGGAGGTAAGGGTTTTATTTTCACCGGTTTCTCTCTGGCAAAGTTGGTACTTGTTATTAGCGGAGCTGATTGGCGAGCGAAAGTCTGTCGGATTCCGACGCCTCTTCGCTGCCCTGACTGTACTCACTTTCCTCTATTTTCGACATCGGGGCTAGTGCTGAAAGCCCGAGTTCGGCACGCAGCGTCTTCATCAAAGAGACCGACATAACCAGCAGCAAAACGGCAATGGGCATACCGGCAACAATCGTTGCTGTCTGCACTGCCTTCAGTCCCCCGGCGTAGAGCAACCCGCCAGCGATAAGAGCCTGCATCACGCCCCATATCAGTCGTAAGGTCATGGGAGGTTCGAGACTGCCCCGGGTGCTCAATGTACACAATACAAGCGTACCCGAGTCTGCGGATGTTATGAAATAGGTAGCAAGAAGCAGGATAATTAAAACAGATAGGGACTGGCCTATAACGCCGGAATCGAGTTTCGAAACGAGTGTGAATATCGCCGATGTGGTCTCGGCCTGAGTCGCCAGAAGGATGTCACCGCCCTTGAACTCCGCGGCCTCATCGACCAGCAGGCCCGCCTCTACCTGACTCTGGTGAGCAGCGTGGTCATCCTGCTCCATCTTCAATGCTGCTCCTCCGAAGACGGACATCCAGATAAATGTGATCAGCGTGGGTACTATCAGGGCGCCGGCAATCAGTTCACGAATGGTCCTACCCCGCGAAATGCGTGCGATGAAGATGCCAACGAAAGGCGCCCAGGTCATCCACCACGGCCAGCAGAATCGATAGCTTCATGTTCCATTCGGACAGTATCCGAATGCCGCGCCCAACACCTGATATCACTGAAATGATGGCCAGAGTGCTGATGACGGAGATCATCAGGATCTGGTTTTCGGCGCTAATGGAAAGGCCGAATACTTTGTTTAGACCGGTATTCATCTGGGCTACGCCGAGCCCCAATGATGTAGAGATGCCGAAAGCGGTGATCACCACAGTAAGAATATCAACGGTGTGACCAATAGGGCCGTAGATGCGATTTCCAATCAGGGGATAGAGTGCGGAGCGCATCGTCAGGGGAAGGCCTTTTCGATACGAAAAGTAGGCCATCACAAGGGCGACGAGGATAAAAATGGCCCAGGGGTGCAGCCCCCAGTGAAAAAACGTGAGGCGCATTGCCGTTTCGGCAGCCTGAGCGCTCAAGCCGGTTTCTGAGAAGGGGTTGCCGGCGTAGTGCCACATGGGCTCCGCCACCGACCAAAAAATCAGACCAATACCCATACCACCGCTGAACAGCATGGCAAGCCAGGAACGATAGCGGAACTCCGGTAGTTCATCGTCTTTACCAAGGCGTATATGGCCGTAGCGGCTGAACATCAAATAGAGCAGCAGCCCCAGTACCGCAGACACCAGCAGCAGATAAAACCATTTGAAGTTATTAAGGACCGTATCTGATAGCTGTTGGAAAAGTGCGCTGGACTCTGTGGCCATAAAGCCGCAGAGCAGGACGAAACCGACAATAAGTATCTTTGAAACAACGGTGACCGTTGGGTCGATGCCGTACACCAGACCAGTGTCATTTCTCATGAGAGTTGCACCTTCATTATTGTATTGATCGTCGATCCGCTCAGCCCGTTATTTTTCTTGGAGGGCTGCCCGGACAGTGGATGCAATCCTCATCAATTAATTGATATTGATCAAACGAGTTTTTGTGCCTCAAGTCATGAGGTTTTGTCATGCAAGGTCTTGCCAGAGCTCCTGCCCTCGGGTAAATCGTCGAACGTTCGATCGCAGACGATGATATGTCATGAGCTTATGAAGAAAGGTCAGGCGCATGCGCGTCAGGGCCTCGAAATCAGGCGCGTGAAACCTCATGAGAAATTGTCATGAACAGGCGGCTTAAAAGTCGTTTGCTGAAAAAAGTTCGCCATCCTTACTATCGCTCCTCATACAGCAACGACCTGTAGTCACTGAGTCAGGTCAATGTGCTGCTGGTAGCCCTGACAGGGCCAAGAAAGATCTTCAGAGATCGAGAGAGGAGATAAATGCCATGACAACAACAACGCGTCTGATTCCAACAACAGCACTCGACAATGTCCGCAAGCCGCTGGCCGAAGCGTCCGGTATGCCCAACGCCGTTTATGACGACGCCTCACTGTATGAACTGGAGCGAGATGAGGTGTTGGGGAAAGGCTGGGCAGCGCTTGGTTTCACCAGTGACCTACCGATGGATGGTTTTGCCAAGCCCTATGAGTTCATGGGCTTGCCTTTGGCGATCATGCGTAACCGGGATGGCGAGTTCAAGGTTTTCCACAATGTCTGCAGCCACCGGGGAATGATCCTGCTGACCGAAGAAACCGAAGTGGAAGGCATGGTGCGCTGCCCCTACCATTCCTGGACCTACGATCTGAATGGCAACCTGAAAGGCACGCCGCACATCGGTGGTTATGGCAAACACAAAGCCGAAGGGTTTGTGTGCGAGAAGCATGGGTTGCGGGAGGTTCGCTCCCATGTCTGGGCAGGCATGGTGTTTATCAACCTGTCTGGTGATGCGGTCGATTTCGACACCTATATTGAACCGCTGAAAGAGCGCTGGAGCGACCTGTGCGGCAGGGAAGGCTGGGACAACCTGAACATTGCGCCGACCGGCAGTCAGATGCAACTGGAAGTAAAGTGCAACTGGAAGCTGGCAGTGGAAAACTATTGCGAGTCCTATCACTTGCCGTGGGTCCATCCCAGCCTGAACACGTACTCGCCGCTGGACCAGCATTACAACCTGGTGGTCAGTGACAATATGTCTGGGCAGGGCAGCCACACCTATAACCTGTCGGATGTTGCTGGCACCCATTTGCCACGGTTCCCGTCCTGGCCACAGGATCGCCTGCGCCAGGCAGAGTACATTTCGCTCTATCCGAACGTTCTGCTCGGCCTCCAGGCGGACCACTTTTTCGCCATTATTCTGGAGCCGAAAGCCCATGACCGGACGCTGGAAAACCTGCGTGTGTTCTATGTGGGTGAAGAGGCGTGTGGCGATGAATATGCCGCTTGCAGACATTCGCAGATCGAAGCCTGGCGCGTGGTATTCGGCGAGGATGTGTTTGCCGTTGAGGGGATGCAGGTTGGCCGTCGGTCACCTGGCTTCCAGGGCGGCGTGTTCTCACCGGTTCTGGACGGCCCGACACACCATTTTCACAACTGGGTAGCCAATCGCTATGCCAGCGCACTGGAAGGATGATTCTCTATGTCTAACAAACAACCCAACCACTGGCTGAATTTTATTGGCGGCGAATGGGTCGACAGCGAGACGACCATTGAGGTGAGTGATCCCTCCTCTGATAGCGTTTTCGCCACCATTGCCAGTGCGGACCTGGACGATGTCGAGCGTGCCATCGTTGCCGCACGGAAGTGTGTGCGGGAAGGCCGGTTGACTCGTCAACGTCCTTCCCAGCGAGCGGAGCTGCTCTACCGGATCGGAGCCGAGATCCGCAAGCTGGCGGATGAAGGCGCTTTGCTCGCCTCACGTGAGAACGGCAAGTCGCTCAACGATGCGCTGGGTGAATTCACTGAATCCGCGGCTTACTTTGAGTATTACGCAGGCATGGCGGACAAGATCGAAGGCAAGTCGATCCCGTTGGGGGAAGACTATGTCGATTTCACCACCTACGAGCCGCAGGGCATCTCAGTACAGATTGTCCCGTGGAACTTTCCGGTCTCGATCTGCGCGCGCTCACTGGCACCGGCGCTGGCTGCTGGAAACGCAGTGATCGTGAAATCGCCCGAGGTGTCGCCACTGGCGATCACGTTGTTGGCAACCGCATGCGAACGTGCCGGCTTGCCCAAGGGGGCGCTGAGCATCCTGGCAGGGCCCGGGCGCGAGATCGGCGCTGCGTTGGTGGCGCACAAGGAAACCAATCAGATCGTCTTCACCGGTTCTGTGCCGACTGGCCGTTCGATTATGCGGGCAGCCGCCGAGAATGCCGTGCCTTGCGTTATGGAACTGGGTGGTAAATCCGCTGCTGTCGCGTTTTCTGATGCGGATCTGGATGAGGTTGTCTCCAGTGTAAAAAGCGGGATTTTCTTCAATTCCGGGCAGGTTTGTTCGGCCATGTCCCGTCTGCTGGTTCAGCGTGAGATCTACGACGAGGTGGTTGGCCGGGTTGCAGAGCTGGCCCAGGGCCTGAGCATTGGCGGCGGCAAGGATAACCCGGATATTACGCCGCTGGTGTCGATGCAGCAGCGTGAGGGTGTTCTCGAATTGTGCCGTCAAGCGGAAGAGGATGGCGCACGCCTCGTTTTCGGTGGGCGTGCTGTGGAAGGTCTGCCGGGGGCGTTTGTGCAGCCTACGGTGTACGCGGATGTCACCCCTGACATGCGCCTGTTCGGCGACGAAGTGTTCGGTCCGGTCATCGCCATCACGCCTTTCGATAGTGAAGAGGAAGCCTACGAGCTGGCCAATGGCACCGACTATGGGCTTGTCGCGGGCGTCTTCACCCGGGACATCAGCCGGGCCCTGCGTGCCTCTCAGGCACTGGATGCCGGCCAGGTGTTCGTCAATGAGTGGTTTGCCGGTGGCATAGAAACACCGTTTGGTGGCAACGGGCTCTCCGGCTATGGCCGCGAGAAAGGGCAGGAAGCACTCTACAGTTACGTGCGCACCAAGAACGTAGCGATTCGCATCACCCGATAAATACGATGACGGTGCCGCTGTCCCGGATAGCGGCACCGAGGGAGGGCCAAATCATGAAAAAGTGGCTATGTACTATCTGCGGTCTGATCTACGACGAGGCCAAGGGCTGGCCACCCGAAGGAATTCCCCCGGGTACCCGTTGGGAAGATGTTCCGGACGACTGGGTGTGCCCTGACTGTGGCGTGGGCAAAGCCGATTTCGAGATGATTGAGCTGAAAACCGAGCAGAAGCCGAGTGCCCCTGTCACGGAAGCAGCCAGTGTGGCTGCGCTACCCATTGCCATCGTAGGTAGTGGTTATGCAGGATACGGCCTGGCCGAAGCAATCCGCGAACGCAACCCGGACACGCCCATCGTTGTATTTACAGCAGACGACGGTCACCACTATTCCAAGCCATCACTCTCCAATGCATTGGCCCGTGACAAGAGCGCGGACGATCTTGTCAGCGAAAAGCCCCTGGCATTGGAACAGCGCCTGAATATCCGAGTCTATACCCACTGTCGGGTACAAAGCATCGACCCGAAAACGAAAACGTTGGAAACCGATGCCGGCTCCCAGCCCTACAGCAAACTCGTGCTGGCTCTGGGTGCTGAGCCCATTCGCTTGCCCATCGAGGGGAGCGGCGCCGAGGACGTATTGAGCGTTAACGACCTGCAGGACTACCGCTACATGCGGGAGCGTCTGCAGAGTGGCGACAGAGTCACCATTATCGGCAATGGCCTGATCGGCTGTGAATTTGCGAATGACCTGACGGCTGCCGGTTGCCTGGTGGACGTTGTTGGCCTCGCCGAATCCCCGATGGACCGGTTGTTGCCGTATGACGTAGGCATGCAATTGCAAGAGGCGTTGCGGGAGCAAGGCGTGAACTGGTATCAGGGCAATACCGTCGAACGGATCGAGAAGGAAGGCGGCCAATACAGGGTAGTACTGCGTGATGGCACTGAGCTGGTCACCGATTTGGTGATTTCCGCCGTTGGCTTGCGACCCCGAACGGAGCTGGCAGAGTCCATCGGAGCGGACGTCAATCAGGGTATTCAGGTCAATGGTGGAATGAAGACCACAGTCCCGGACGTATTTGCGATTGGCGATTGCGTTGAGATCAATGGCCGGTTGTTGCCATACATTGCACCAATCACCCACGGCATCCGGGCACTGGCGGATACTCTGTTGGGGCGACCAACTATGGTTCAGTACCCACCGATGCCTGTCATTGTCAAAACACCGGCACTTCCGCTGACCCTGTTAAGTCCGTCCAACAGTTTGGAAGGACGCTGGCAGGTTGAGCGCGATAAGCATGGCTCCCGGGCCTTTTTCCTTGATGAATCGGAGTGCCTTCAAGGCTTCGTACTGGCAGGGCAAATTGTTTCAGAACGACAGTTCTGGGTCGACCGGTGTGGAGAGCCTCTGGAACGTTCGGTTGCCTGAAGTAATTCGCATAGGTTGGTGAACCTTTGGCCCGCTGTATACAGCGGGCCTTTTTTTCTGCGGCTGATGAGGTCGGCTTTCTAACCGGCCAGGTCTAGACCGTGGACGGGGCCAGATGCCGACCATGGAATCGCAGATGGTCCTCAATGAAGCTGGCAATGAAGTAGTAGCTGTGGTCGTAGCCCTCGCGCAGATTCAGTTCCAGCGGGTAACCGCTGATATGGGCTGACGCCTCAAGGGTTTCGGGGCGAAGCTGTTCGGCCAGGAAGTTGTCAGCGTCACCCTGATCCACCAGGGCCGGCACGAATTGCTGTGCCTTGCGCATTAACAGGCTGGCATCGTAGGCAGCCCAGCGCCCGGTGTCGTTGCCGAGATAGGCGGCAAAGGCTTTTTTGCCCCACGGGCAACTGACCGGATTGCTGATCGGGCTGAAAGCAGACACCGACTGGTATGTCTGTGGATTGCGCAATGCCAGCACCAGGGCGCCATGCCCGCCCATGGAATGTCCCGCGACAGAGCGTTGATCGGTCACTGGGAACACCGACTCCACCAGTGCCGGTAGTTCATTCAGCACGTAATCGTACATGCGGTAATGCGTGTTCCAGGGGCTCTCGGTAGCATTCACATAGAACCCCGCCCCCTGGCCAAGATCGTAACCGTCATCGTTGGCGACGTCGTCGCCTCTGGGGCTTGTGTCCGGGGCCACAATGGCAATGCCCAGTTCGGCGGCCACCCGATGGGCGCCCGCTTTCTGCATGAAGTTTTCGTCGGTGCAGGTCAGCCCCGATAGCCAGTAAACGACGGGTACCTTTTGCCCACTAGCCACCTGTGGTGGCAGGTAAATCGCGAAACGCATGACACAACCAAGGGTGTCGGACTGATGGCTGTACTGCTTGTGCCAGCCACCGAAACTTTTGTTGCTGCTCAGGTTTTCGATGCTCATCAAGAACTCCGTGGGTGAGTCGCCTGCCATGGGTGGCAGGCGACCGCGCCGGTCACTTATCGAAATGGATCACGCTACGAATGCTCTTTCCTTCGTGCATCAGTTCGAACGCCTCATTGATGTCTTCAAGCCTCATGGTGTGGGTGATGAAATCGCTGAGTTTGAACTCGCCCTGCAGATACCGCTCGACAATTCCAGGAAGCTCGGAGCGGCCTTTGACGCCGCCGAACGCGGAGCCTTTCCAGACTCGACCGGTCACCAGTTGGAATGGACGGGTGGAAATCTCCTGGCCAGCACCTGCGACGCCGATGACGACGGATTCGCCCCAGCCCTTGTGGCAGCATTCCAGGGCAGAACGCATCACGTCGACGTTGCCAATGCACTCAAAGGAGTAGTCCACGCCGCCGTCTGTCAGTTCGACAATGACTTCCTGAATGGGTTTGTCATAGGCTTTGGGGTTGATGCAATCGGTTGCGCCAAGTTGCTTCGCGAGGTCGAACTTGCTCTCATTGATATCGACGGCAATGATGCGGCTGGCCTTGGCCATGGTAGCGCCAATAATGGCAGACAGGCCGATGCCGCCCAGACCGAAGATCGCCACGGTGGCACCTTCTTCCACCTTGGCAGTATTCATGACGGCGCCCATGCCGGTGGTTACTCCGCAGCCCAGCAGGCACACTTCTTCCAGTGGCGCTTCTTTGTTCACTTTGGCCAAAGAGATTTCCGGCAGCACGGTGTACTCGGAAAAGGTGGAGCAGCCCATGTAGTGATAGATTGGCTGGCCATCCTTGTAGAAACGGCTGGTGCCATCGGGCATCAGGCCCTTGCCCTGGGTTTCCCGGATCTTCCCGCACAGGTTGGTTTTACCAGAGAGGCAGAATTTACATTCCCCACACTCTGGCGTGTACAGGGGAATAACGTGATCTCCGATCTCGACACTCGTGACACCTTCGCCGATGGCCTCAACGATGCCGCCGCCTTCATGGCCCAGAATCGCGGGGAAATTACCTTCGGGATCGTCTCCGGAAAGCGTAAACGCGTCGGTGTGACACACGCCGGTAGCGATCACCCGCACCAGAACCTCACCAGCTTTCGGCGGCATTACATCCACCTCTTCAATGGAGAGTGGTTGCCCCGGTCCCCAGGCAATGGCTGCTTTTGATTTGATCATCTCGCTCATAATTCTCTCCGTTTGTGATGCATCTGTATTTGGACACTGCCCGAATGATCTGGTGATTATATTTGCTGCACAGATGTTGATAATGACCGTATTCGTGAAATCACTTTTACTCATGTGTAATAATCAGGATTGCTGAAGCAAAAGTAGGGTGGTGACATGCAGCGCTGGGAAGGTGTAAACGAATTCGTGGCGGTGGCTGAAACGGAGAGCTTCACCCGGGCGGCAAAACGCCTGGACGTCTCGACCGCTCACGTCAGCCGACAGATCAGCGCGCTCGAAGACAGGTTATCCACCCGTCTGTTCTATCGAACGACCCGGCGCGTCTCCACGACTGAGGCCGGGCAGATCTACTATCAGCATTGTCGCCAGATACTGGACGCCCTTGAACAGGCGGAGCGCTCTATGACCAATATGCAGCTGGTGCCCCAGGGCCGGCTGCGACTGACGGCGCCGGTAACCTACGGAGAGAAGTCGATCGCACCGCTGGTCAACGATTTCGTACTGCGGTATCCCGAACTCGACGTTGAAATGAAACTGACCAACCAGCAACTGGACCTGGTGGCGGAAGGTTACGACCTTGCGGTACGGCTTGGTAAACTGGACGATTCCAGCCTGATGGCCAGGCGTCTTGCTGCCCGGACTCTGTATGTATGCGCCTCGCCAGCTTATCTCGCTGTCCATGGCACCCCGCACTCTCTGTCTGAGCTGGAACACCATAATTGCCTTCAGGGGAATCTGGGCTACTGGCGATTTCAGGATGCGGGTCATCCCCGCAATGTCCGGATTCGTGGAAACGTGCGTTGTGACAGCGGCAGAGCCTTGTTGGATGCAGCGCTGAAGGGGGTTGGTATTGTCCAGCTGCCGGATTATTACGTTGGGCCGGCACTCGACGCGGGTACGCTGATACCTCTTCTGACTCATTACCAGGAAGACGATGACGGTATCTGGGCGGTGTATCCCCATAACCGTCACCTGTCGCCAAAGGTGAGAATGCTGCTGGACTACTTTGTGGATTCACTGGGCGTGCCAAACGCCTGATTGGGGCTAAGTCCAATCATAGGCTAGGAGTGTCTAGTGGACCGGGGTAAGTCCAATCATAGGCCAGGAGTGTCTAGTGGACCGGGGTAAGTCCAATCATAGGCCAGGAGTGTCTACTGTATCGGGGAAGTCCAATCATGAAGGTTCAGCTATTGCATTGAATGCTAGATCCACCAACCATGTCTTGGCCTTTGAGTTATAAAAATCATCAACCCAATATATCTCAACGCTAAAGGATTCCGCCTGAAATGGAAGCGGAAATGAACGTATACCCTCTGATTTAGCAAACTGCTCTGCTACTCTGCTAGGCAAACAAGCAATCATCTGTGAATTGGGGATAATTGCCGGTAAAGATGAGAAGTGTGGTATATGTAGGCCTATCTTAATAGTCTCACCGCTATTTCTGAGATATGCGCTCGCATCAAAATGGCCGCTCGCCTTAGATACGTAGATATGGTTTTCCTCCAAAAATTGTTCTTTGGTGACAGTTTCCTTCAATCTGGGGTGGCTGCTTGAAACAATACAGCTGTAGTTCTCGGTGAAAGCTAAAATACTTTTGGTGCTTTTTCTTAAAAAACTAAGGTTGCCTATCGCCAAATCAATACGACCCTGAAGCAGTTCCTCCTCTATTTTCGGTATTTCAGTAGTAACAATCTCTAGCTTGCAATTTGGTGCCTTCTCGCGGAGGGCCTCGAGCAGTTTAGGAAGCAAATAAAACTCTCCCAAATCTGAAAGCGCAATGCGGAAGGTTTTTGTGGAGATAGCAGCGTCGAAGTCTCTTGCGAGGGCGATGGCTCGTTCGATGTTTCCGACTGAGCTGGCAAATACTCTGTAGTACTGCTCCGCAGCAAACGTAGGCTTCATGCCATCCCGCGTACGCGTGAATAGCGAATCATTTAACAAGTCCCGTAAGCGTGATAGTGAGTAACTAACAGAAGGTTGAGTTAGGTTGAGGGTTTCTGCAGCTTTGCTAACGCTGCCGTCCTCATAGATAGACAGGAACACCTTTATCAGGCCCAAATCAGATTTTTGCATAATTTTACAGATCCAAATATTCATATGATCTATATTTGATAGCAAAATTTATCAATTTGATCAATATATTTTTCGTTGTTACCGTATAAAATCACGAGGCTGGAAGAGTGAAAAACAACACATCAATCAAGTCAGCCCACTATCAAGTAATAAAGCGCCATGGTGCTAGCAAGATTCTCGGTAATCCTAGATCGAATAAGCTCCACTTTCTGAAAGGTGCCCTCGACGATTTCCGATATCTCCTCTTGCGATATGGGGGAACGCCCCGGAAGAGACGATATTAAAGACAACCAAAGTTCAGGATAAAAAACAACAACCTATCCTTTCTGATGAATCTGAGGACGCACCAATGAAGATAGTGAGTTATCACGATTACCGTCGCCTAGCGAAATCCAGATTGCCAAAGATGGTGTTCGATTATCTCGACGGTGGTGCCGATGACGAAAATGCTTTGCAACACAATCGAAATGAGTTCGCCAACGTAAGGCTATCACCCAAAAGATTGGTTGATGTAAGCAATCGCAATATTGAGCGGGCAATTCTTGGCAATAAACAGGCGGCCCCCTTTGCAGTTGCACCGACTGGGTTGAATGGCCTTTTCTCTCCGGAGGGTGATTTGAAAATTGCCAGAGCTGCTGCTCGCGCCGGAATACCCTTCTCGTTATCAACGGCATCGACGTCTTCCATCGAGGAAGTTGCACAGGCCAGTGACGGCGAACTTTGGTTTCAACTGTATGTAATTCACAAAGAGCTGGCGAAGCAGTTTATCCAAAGAGCTCGCGACAACGGCTACCAGACACTCATCCTCACGGTCGACGTAGCGGTAAATGGGAACCGTGAAAGAGATCTTAAAAATGGGTTTTCATTGCCTATTAAATACACGCCAAAGGTCATTTGGGATGGAGCTTTGCATCCATCCTGGAGTTGGAATCTTGTTAAATATGGCATGCCGAAGCTGGCAAATTTTGAAACTGCCGAACTTAATAATATAGAGATTCAATCTGCCCTTATGAGCAGAAAAATGGACGCTAGCTTCGATTGGCAGGATTTAAAATGGTTAAGAGATGAGTGGCCTCATAGATTAATAGTAAAAGGTATAAATAATGCCTCTGATGCAGTCAAATGTGCTCAGATAGGCGTCGACGGTGTAGTGCTTTCAAATCATGGCGGAAGGCAGTTGGATAGCTGTATATCTCCGGTTCAAGCTTTAGAAGAGGTTGTTTCGAAAGTTGATATTCCCGTAATGATTGATAGCGGTGTCAGAAGGGGCTCAGATATTGTGAAGGCCATTGCGCTGGGAGCGGAGGCCACCCTGATTGGGCGCCCTTTGCTGTGGGCTTTGGCTGCTCGGGGTGAATACGGTGTCGACGAAATGATTAAAATGCTAAAAGACGATGTTGATCGCACACTTGCCCATATTGGTTGTTCTGATATTAACGATGTAAATAAAAGCTTTGTCTTTGATTGAGGTATAAAATTGTGTCTTCTTTAATAATAGAGAGAGTCGATGTAAGAGCTGTAAATGTGCCTCTTGAGTACCCCATATATACTGCTGTTGGTGTAGTAGATACTTCTCCTCTTATATTAGTGGATATATTCACTAACTCGAGCTCAGTTGGGAAGGCCTATTTATTTGGTTATTCTCCGGCAATGCTGTCATCACTGAAAAGTGTAACTAAAGATTTATCTAAGATCATCGTCGGGATGAAGGTTGAACCCTTCGCTATCAATAAACTGTTAGAAGAAAAGTTCCAATTGCTCGGGTACACCGGGCTATTGAGGATGGCAGGTTCCGGTATTGACATGGCACTTTGGGATGCTTTGGCAAAGTCTGCAGGCTTGCCGCTTTATAAATTCTTGGGAGGTGGCGCTCGAAGAATTAAAAGTTATGACAGTCACAGTATGGATGGCGTATCGCTTGCCGCGCAACGTGCCGAGGCATCGGTAAAGCAGGGCTTCCGAGGAATCAAGACCAAAATAGGTTACGAGACGTTGGAAGAAGATCTCAACGTGGTTTCAAAACTAAGGGAGGTGGTCGGAGATAGCGTCGATATCATGGTTGATTACAACCAGAGTCTAGCTGTTCCCGAGGCAATAAAACGGATCAAGGCTCTTCAGGCGGAGGGCATAGCCTGGGTGGAGGAGCCTGTTTCTTACTTTGATGACGACGCTTGCGCAAAAGTACGCTCTGCTTCGAATGTTGCCATTCAAATCGGAGAAAATTGGCTAGGAACTGAGCAAATGATCAAGTCACTTCGGGCGGAGGCTTGTGACCTTTCGATGCCGGATGTCATGAAAATTGGTGGAGTCACAGGTTGGTTGAAGGCCTCAGCTCTGTGCGAAGCTTTTGCGCAACCAATGTCCAGCCATTTATTCCAGGAATATAGTGCCCACCTTCTAGCTGTCAGCCCTACTGCACACTGGCTTGAACGAATGGATATCGCTAAAGCGGTTGTGGACTCATCTCTAGCATTTGTTGATGGCGATGCAGTTCTCTCGGATGAGCATGGTGCAGGCTTTGTATGGAAAGAGTCGGAAATTGAAAAATACATAGTTTAACCCCCTTTAATGTGCGGAGAAATGTTATGAAAATTACAAAAATCCTTATAACTGCGCTTTTTCTGTCTTTGGTTTTCACTAGTCTGGCTCATGCTCAGACGACCATGTACGTAGCTAGTTGGTTGCCGCCCTCCCATCCTCAAAACACGGTTGTTCTTCCTACTTGGGGGAAATGGATTGAGGAAGCTACAAACGGCGAGGTGAAACTGAAAATCGAATACAACATTGGCCACCCGAAAGATCTTTTCACTTTGGTAGAGGACGGCGTGGTTGACGCAGCATGGTCGTCCACAGGTTATGTGCCAGGCCGTTTCGAGCTTACCCAGCTCGCTGAATTGCCGCTAAATGGCCCGAATGCCGAGGCGGCATCAGTCGCATACTGGCGAGTGCATGAGAAATACCTTGCCCCGGCTAACGAATTCGTTGGTGTCGAGGTCGTCGGCTTGTTTACCCACGCCCCTGGGCAGATCCATACCAGAGATCCGATCAATAGCCTCAAGGATTTGAGTGGTCAGAAAATTCGCCTCGGTGGTGGGGTGATGAATACGTTGGCGGAAAATATGGATGTTGTGGGCGTAAATGCACCCGCAACAAAAGTCTATGAAATGCTGCAGCAGGGCGTAATCGATGGGACATTTCTTCCCGTATGCGAGCAGCGAACGATTCGACTGAATGAAGTCGCTCGGAACCTGACGCTACTGCCCGGCGGCATGTATCAGACCAGTTTTGCTGTCTTCATCAATGAGGGTTTCCTCGAGAACTTGCCGGACCAAGCGCGTGAAGCTCTTCTGAGCGTATCCGGAGAGCGACTGTCGCGTCTTGCCGGTCAGGAGTGGGAGCAGTGTGGTAATGAAGCCTTGCAAGAAAGTATCGATAAGGGCGTTGCCGTTAAACGCGTAGAGAAGGGTGACCCGATCGCAGTGGAGTTTGAACAAATCTCATCAGGGATTGACGAAGATTGGCTCGATTCAGTTGAAGACACCGGCGTAAATGCTTCCGAGGCTCTTAAAGAGTTTCGCTCCATTGCTCGAAACTACGAAGCGCAAAAGAAGGAGTGAGTAATGGCATTCCTTCAATGGCTGAAAAAGCATTACGACGAGAGAGGGCCAGCCTTATGGCTGGCCCTCTCTTTCGAAACCATTGCGTCCGTTGTCCTGCTCTTCCTGATGGTACTTACTTGCATTGATGTTGTGGGCCGTTACATCTTTGCTAGCCCTGTTCATGGAAGTACCGAGTTGACGGAGATCGGACTCGCGGTAATGGTCTTTGCGGCAATGCCAGTTGTCACCTGGCGAGGGTGCCACATCGTTGTGGATCTATTAGACAGCATTCTTGGTCCCAGGACCGTCAAACTATTCGCCCTACTGGCCGCTTTCGTCATTTCTTTATCGCTTTGTGCAGTCGGATGGCGAATCTGGGAGTTGGCCGAGCGTTCAATCAGCCGCAACGTTGTCACAGAGTTTCTTGGCTTGCCAAGTGGTTACGTCATGATCTACATCGCTGTCATGAGCTGGGCGACAGCTTTGGGGATGCTCACCTACGGCGTGTTCAGAATCTTACGCCACGACAAAAATTAACTGAAACGTAACCGGGGATCCCTATGTCCACTGTCTTGATCGGCTTTGCCGTTCTTCTTTTCCTGATTATTGTCGTGCGAATTCCAATTGCGTTCGCAATGGGTGTGGTCGGCTTTTTTGGCTTTGCTATTTTACAAGGGCTTGGGCTCGATAACCTGGCTAGTTTCCGCTGGACCGGCGCGTTATCGATGGCTTCCACTCGTGTCGTCGATACTGTTCAGGATTACGGCTTGTCAGTCATACCACTATTTATCCTTATGGGAAACCTGGTTACGAGATCTGGGTTGTCCCAAGAACTTTACCGAGTATCACATGCCTTTCTAGGCCACCGAAAGGGCGGGTTGTCCATGGCAACCATCGTTGCGTGCGGAGGCTTTTCGGCGATTTCTGGCTCTAGCCTGGCGACGTCGGCAACGATGTCCAAGGTGGCGATGCCTCCGATGCGCAAATATGGATACAGCGATGCACTGGCATCGGCATCTATTGCCGCTGGCGGCACACTCGGAATCCTGATTCCTCCCAGCGTTATTCTGATTATCTATGGTTTGCTAACCGGCTCGTCAATTCGAGAGCTATTCGCAGCTGGTTTCATCCCTGGTCTTCTCGGTGTGCTGCTTTACCTTGTAGCCGTTCGCTATGTTGTCTGGCGCGATCCGGAAGCTGGTCCTTCCGGTGAAAGAACGTCCTGGCCGGAGAGGATTGTTGCAGCAAAGGGTGTCTGGGGGATATTAGCTCTATTCACGCTGGTCATGGGGGGAATATATTTAGGCATTTTTACTCCTACCGAAGCGGCAGGAATCGGCGCTGGAGGCGCTTTCTTGATCACCTTGATGCGTGGTCGTCTCAGCCTTTCATCTTTGTTTGAAACGTTAGCAGATACTGCTCGCACCACAGCAATGTTATTCGCGGTAGTTATTGGTGCGCTTATCTTTTCGGACTTTATCAACAGAGCCGGATTGCCGGATATGCTACTTGATTTCGTAACAGCGATTAATCTGTCTCCGATTGTTGTTCTTTTTGCCATTATGGGAATTTATATCGTTCTTGGAATGGTATTCGAGAGCCTTTCGATGATGCTCCTTACGGTACCTGTATTTTACCCAGTCGTTGCATCGCTTGGTTTTGATCTGGTGTGGTTTGGGATCATTGTTGTGGTGGTTACAGAGATAAGCCTGATCACCCCTCCTGTTGGGTTAAATGTTTTTGTGCTTCGAGCAGTACTCGGCGATATTAAAACAGGAACGATATTTCGGGGGGTAACTCCATTCTGGATAGTCGATATTGTTCGGTTGGTACTGATTGTTTTCATTCCGGGAATCGCTTTGTTCTTGCCCAATCTATTATATTAGGGTCGCTTCTTCCCGATATGGGAACAGCGGTAACTGTTATATCGCTAGTAGGTCTTTGAGTACCGAAGGCTTGCTAGTGTCCCATTCGGTTAATTCGCGCGCTTATTATCAATGGCACTCAGCTTTGCCCGCGCCACCGATGTCATAATAGCTTCGGCGCTTTTATGCCACCGGAACGGCTTGGCCAGTTTTTCGTTGTGGACCTTAATGTACTTTTTGATCGCTGATTTCAACTCACCAACGCTGGTGAAAATGCCTCGATAAAGGGCGCGGCGTTCCAGTTGTCCAAACCACCCCTCAACGGCGTTCAGCCACGATGCGCTCGTAGGCGTGAAGTGCAGTTTGAAGCGGGGGTTCTTAGCCAGCCAGGTTTTGACCTCCGGGGTCTTGTGAGTCGAGCTGTTATCCAGGATCACGTGCAGATCCAGATCCTTCGGGCTTTCCCGGTCGATCTGTCGCAAAAAGTCCAGAAACTCCTTGGCACGATGGCGTTGAGTAACACGACCAATCACCTCGCCCGTCAAAATGTTAAAAGCCGCGTACAGGCTGGTTGTACCATGGCGCTTGTAGTCGTGCGTATGACGCTCAATTTGTCCTGGCCTGAGTTGTAATTTTGGCTGTGTCCGGTCGAGCGCCTGGATCTGGGTCTTTTCATCAACAGACAGAACCAGCGCATTGTCCGGTGGATTCAGATAAAGGCCGACAACGTCACACACTTTCTCAGCGAAGTTCGGGTCGTTGCTGATTTTGAACGTTTTGAGCCGGTGCGGCTTTAAATCCGCCGCTTGCCAGATCTGGCGCACTTGCCAGCGCGTCACCCCGGCATGCTTTGCCATGAGGCTGAGACTCCAGTGTGTGGCTTCTTTCGGGACCTTATGGACCGTGTCCTCTAAAATCTTTTTGACGGTTTTGTTGTCCAGTTTTCGGGGCTGCCCCGGTCGCGGCGCATCATAAAGCCCCTCAAGACCTTGTTCACGGTAGCGCTTGCGCCACTTGAATACCGTTTGAGTGCTAACCTGAAGCGAGTCCGAGATCCCTTGAGGCGTCTCGCCTTCATTCAGTAACAAAAGAATCCTGGCACGTTGAGCCAGATGCTGGCTCAGAGTATTGGTTCGGCACCAGCCTTCGAGTTCCAGTTGATCATTTACGGTCAGATTAAATGGGGCTGCGGGCTTGGGCACAATGGAAACCTATGCTTGCTGATCGATGAGTTCCCATTATAACCTTTATGAGACAGCGAATTAACCGAACGGAACACTAGTTTACCGCGAACGTTCCCTTTGCCTCTCTAACCGGTCCCGGTTTTTCCGGGCCTTTTCGTTTTCAAGGTTTCCTCGTTGAACTGGTAAACGGCCAGGTAAAAGATCCAGCACCGCTGACAGCTCCTGGCCGTCTTGGGCTTGCTTTTGCCATTGAGGTTACAGTTTGAAATAGTTCTTGCTGTTGTGGACCAACGCAAAGCAGCACCTCCTGGTGCTGCTTTGCGGGTTGCTTTAACTGATCAGATCAGAAGCTTAACTTGGCCATAAGCTCAACTTGCTGACCATCCGGGCGCAAGGGGCCCAAGGCCAAGTTGTACTTGCGCCACTCCAGACCGACCTCAAGATCCTGGGTGATGTTATGAATCACGTTAGCGCGGTGGGCTTCGTAATCAGTCTCGGCATTATCGTCGACTTCAACACTGGTATGGGCGATATTGGCGCGCCACGTGCTGTTAATGACATAACGAAATCCAACATCATAACCGGCTTGGCTGACAGCTTCGCCATCTTCAACATCTGGAGAAGTTAAGCTGTTGTTTGCTCCAACAGCAGTAAAAGCGCCCAGGCCTTCACCGTAATGTGCGTTTACATTGAGGCTGTGTGGTCCGATCATGAACTTGGAGCCGATGGCTCCGCCTCCCACAAAATCACCGTTTTCGATTTCACGTCCGGATGCCGTGAGAATCAGCCGATGACCGCCGTCAAAATTCAGGTTGTAGTTGACTGCAACATCAGGAATGTCGGCGTCATCGTTAACAGGATCCTGGGCACTAAACCGGAAGTCGCCCGCTTCGTGGCTAATGAGGTTGGAGCGGAAGTTCAGTCCGCCGAGAGTGCCACGGGGGCCCGCGAAAAAATCGAGATAGTCGTTATAGGTTACCGCCCAGAACTGACCGGTCCAGGTCTGGCCCACTGTGGTCTGGTCAACCTTGATGAATGCATGGCGAAGCCGCAGGTCGTTGTTCTCGGCGGGATATGAGCCGCCGTAAAAATCGCCTTCCACGAAGCCGACAATCGTATGGCCGTCCTTCTGGGTAACCGTCTTTAGGTTAACGCGGGACTGGTTCGCACGAGCAAATATACGGGAATCACTCCGTCATCGATCTTTTCATAAATGGCTTCGGTCTTGAAGTAACCGCCAATGCTAAATTTTGTGTCATTGAATTCACCCAACTCGAGGGCATGAGTAGCAGGAGCAACGCCAAGACCAGTTGTGATCGCAAGTGCTAATATTGAATGTTGATAGTTCACTCTTTTTCTCCTTATTTTATGGAGCTTTAACTATCGATTATTAATGATTTATCAAATATCCGATTTGTGAATATCTCTATCCATTTTTTGTACATTTAAATATTTAGGTATTTTGTTTTCTGTTGTTTAAATATGATTTTGGTATGAAGGGGAATGTATTTTGGTTTTGTCGTTAAATATAAAATATCTAGCGATATAGTGACTTATTATTTCTGCAAGGAGGGTGAGAAAATAAAATCGGGTGAGCCGAAAGATAAAAAAGCCATGCCTTTTGATGAGTAATTCTGTAGGGCCAGTTATATAGCCGGATAAATTTGATATGTGATTTTTGTTTATTAAAGTAGAAGTCGCCGCATTATGGGGTTGATGCATGCCTCCCCCATTTAGGTACTGGGGGGAGGCAGTTCATCCATGTATGACAAGATCCGTATCAGTCGTCGATAGTGTTTTGGAAGTGCTCTCTGATGCTAGAACGGATACTGCATGCCGGGACCCATTACACTTATCCATTGTGTTTGCGTGAACTCATCAATATTCGCAGGGCCACCAAAACGGCTGCCGTTACCGGATGCGCCCATGCCACCAAACGGAACCTGGAACTCGTTGTTCACTGTCTGGTCGTTAATATGGAGCATACCTGAACATAGTTGGGTCGCGACTTTTAAGCCACGGGACTCCGACCGGCTATGCACCGCCGCCGCAAGACCATATTCTGAGCTGTTCACCAAAGCGACTGCTTCTTCCTCTGTATCAAAAACCGTAATCGGCGCCACGGGACCGAATATTTCCTCGCGCCAGGCTGGCATGTCGGGTGTCACGTCCGTCAGAACAGTTGCAGGGTAGAAGCGACTGTCGGCCTTGCCACCGGTGAGCAATCGGGCCCCAAGTTCAATGGAACGGTTAACAATATCTTCGACATTTTTGGCTTGACGGTCGTTGATCAATGGCCCTATGTGTACCTGTTCGCTGGCAGGGTTGCCCACGACCAGTTTGGCTGCACGACCAGCCAAGAGCTCGGCGTATCGTTCAGCCACACTCCGCTGTACCAAATGACGGCCCGTCTGCATACAAATCTGACCCTGATGCAGAAAGGACCCCCAGGCCGCACACGATGCAGCGGATTCCAGGTCGGCATCATCAAGAACCACTATGGCGTTGTTGCCCCCAAGTTCCAGCGAAACCTTCTTAAGGTTCCTCCCGCAAATTTCTCCTATCTGCCGCCCTACTGGAGTTGAACCGGTAAACGAAATCATCTTCACATCGGGGTGCCTTACGAGTGCGTCGCCCGTCTCTGCTGCGCCTGGTAGCACCTGGAACACGCCCTCGGGGATACCCGCAGCCGCGAACAGCTCTGCCAGAAGCAGTCCTCCACACACGGCGCTTTGAATATCGGGTTTCAGAATCACTGAGTTGCCCATTGCCAGTGCTGGTAGAACTGACCGAAGGCTTAGAAGGATGGGGAAGTTCCAGGGAGAGATAACGCCGACAACGCCGATAGGGATACGTTTCCAATAGTTGCGACGACCCGGCATTGCGGACGGGAAAATATCCCCAGTAGCTTGCATTGGAAGGGCTGCCGCCATATGAGCCTGCTCAATGCATGCCTGTAGCTCCCATTCTGCTTTGGGTGCAGTGGAGCCGCATTCACGGATGTTCCATTGATTGATCGTTGTGGCATTATCTTCCAGAGAGCGTGCAACCCGACGCATGATGGCGGCTCGCTGATCAAATGGCATCGCGGCCCACCCCACCTGAGCCCGTTTGGCAATGCGGGCGGCATCATCTATGTCATCTTTGGTACCGGTTGCAAGCATTCCTAGTTGGTTTCCGGTTGCGGGCTCTGTCACCGAAACGAGTTCGCCGCGACCAGGTACCCAGCTGCCCAAGAAAAGTTTTCTATTCCATTGAGCGGGTGTGTTTGTAGTCATTTTCTGGTCTCCTGGATGTTAATATTGTTTGTTTGGTTCATATAAACCTGAGGTTCGTGGTCAATTCATCAATGATGTAAATAGTCCCGATAATCCTGGGAAAATAACCAAAAGAAGTAAGACGCCAACTTGAAGTAGCAAAAATGGAAGTGCAGATTTATACACTATGCCAAGGTTGGTTCCCGCTGGAGCAACACCTTTCATGACAAGTAGAAGCAAACCAAATGGTGGCGTTAACAAACTGATTTCCATGGCAATTAGTGTCAATACTCCAAACCAGATGGGATCGATCTGAAGACTTGCTACTAGCGGCATAAAGAATGGCAGTGTAAGCATTATCATACTGATTTGGTCTGTGAAACACCCTAGAATCAATAGAATAAAGACCATTATTATGACAACCATAAATGGCGACAAATCAAATTCTAGAAAGGTGTTAAGTAGGCCTGTTGTTGCTCCCGAAAATGAAAGTATTTGGGAAAATGTAGTTGATGAAACAAGAATGAATAGAATTATCGTCGATATTTTTGCTGTCTCAAAAACTGCGACTAAAAATGACTTCATATTTAGTGATTTGTAGCAGAAAGAAGCGATAAAAGACGCTATCACCCCAAAAGCTGCCGATTCCGTAGGCGATGCCCAACCGATCAGCATTGAGCCTACAACGACGAAGAAGATACACAGTAGTGGTACTACGTCCCGAAAGAATGGTTTCCATTTTTCAGTCCCTCGGAAAGACTCAGCGTCGTCGATGGGTGCCAGTTGGGGATTTATGGAGCATCGAATCAGAACATAAATGAGAGTGGCCCCCCCAATCAACAGTCCCGGCACTATGCCTGCTACGAGTAGTTTGCTGATTGAAATCCCCGCGAGGCTTGCCAGCGTGACCGCCAATGCCGACGGAGGTATGAGCATCGCTATTCCGCCAACAGCCAGAATTGGCCCCATCGACATTGTTGGATGATAGCCTTTCCGTTCCATTTCGGGGAGCATCGAACTGCCCATCATCGCGGTGTTGGCGATACTCGATCCTGACAATGTCGCGAACGCCGTTCCGCCCAGAATAGACACGATACTGAGTCGACCAGGGACGGCTGAGATAAGTCGTTCAATGGCTGATATTGCCCGATATGCTAGCCCCGTATGGAAGAGAACTTCGCCCATAAGAATAAAAAGCGGGATAGGTATCAGTGAAAAAGACGAAATCGCCTCTGCTGAGTTCAGGGCCATTTGCACTAAGCCGAACTCGCCACCGAGGAACACAAATGCACCGAGTATATTGATCGCAAAGAATGCAAAAACGACGGGGACTCCAAGAATCATAAGAAGCAGAAGAGGCCCAAGTAAAAGGAATAGACTGAGCTGCCAATCCATTAGGATGATCCTCTTGCAGGTATTGTTAGTCGCCGGAAAAATTCAATGCAAATCAATAGAAAGCAAACAACTGGGGCTGTCAGGAGCCACCATTCGGGAACAACCAATGACTTGATTTTTAACGTCTCGTTCATGAAGGCTTCGAAAGTTACACGAAGCATCAGATAAAATAGTATTGCCCCTATAATTAATCCTATAAGGTTGATTGACACTTCTATTTTTTTTCTGATGTGCTCCGGCGAACCGTGAAGTAGGAAGTCGACCTTAATATGTGCCGACTCATATAACACCCATGGTGCGGCAAGAAATGCAGAAAAACTAAGTCCATACTCACATATTTCAGTAACCCATGACCAAGAAAAACCGCCAGTGTTTCTCAGAATTACATTCGTAAAAATAAGAATTGAAATGAAAAATATTATCAGGCCAGATGTAACGCCCGATATTTTCATTAGTAGGTCATAGGTTTTCGCAAATTTTGTCATTTTTTATAATCTCTCTGACCAAAGGTTGCGATACTCATCGGTGGTTATTCGATGATTGTTTTAATCCTGTTGGCAACATTGGGTGAGTTTTTAATAACGTCAGCCCAAGCGGCATCTTTTGCTACGTCAAGGAACTTCTTGCGTTCAGTACCTTGCAGTGTAATGACTTCTATGCCGGATTCGGCTTGGCGCTTTTGCTCAATCTTATTGATAGACTCATTCTCGTCATTCAGTGATTCGAGCCAGATGGCATTATCCGTAAGATAGTTCTGCTGTTCGGTTGATAAGCTATCCCATTTGCGCTCATTGATCATGACGGTCACTTCTGCATGGTAGAAACCAGGGTCGATTCGGTATTTCGTTTGTTCTTGCCAACCAAGGTCAAAAATACCTTGCATAGTCCAGCCATATCCGTCTACAACACCACGTTCCAGCGCGGTATAGACCTCACCAGGGGCCGTTTGTACAACGCTCGCACCAAGAGCTTCAAAGAAGGATCGGTAGATCGGGGTTACTCTCAGACGTTGACCATCTAACTGGGCAGACTCAATCGGTTTGTTAGTGTAGAGATGGAACTGATTGTTATAGTTGGTGAAAGCAAGTAGATGGACGTTCATTTCGTCCTTCCATATCTTTTGAAGTTCCGGCCATTTTCCGGTTTCGCGTAGTTGTTGCGGAGAGTAGTTCGTCAACTTCAGCGCGTCAGCTGACGGCATTACATTGCTGTAGAAGGCACCCGTCGATAGAATCATGTCAACAACGCCATTTTTGACCGCATTTCCAATTTGGAATGGAGGCATTGCTTCTGGGCCGCCTATTAGCTTGATCTGTATAGGGGAATTTTCGTCTGAGTTTATTTTTTCTACAAATTTTTCAAACGTGCGAGTGAGCGCGGTATTCATGTTAAACCCGCTAATTGCGGTTATTTCAGTTTTTTCTTTAGCGAATACACTGGTCGACGTTGAAAATAGTAACGCGACACAAACTAAAAAAGCGGATAAGTAGAGGTTTTTTTTGTTCATATAGTTCACCTTTTGGTTGTTTGAGTTTTATATTGCTACTTCGATAAGAAATGGTCGGCTCATTTCAAGAGCTTTTATGTAATGTTCTTTGAATTCTTTAATGGTTCTAACTTTGATGGCACCTACCCCGTACCCTTCAGATATTTTTACGAAGTCGACATCTTCGATAGTTAATCCTGGAACTTCATCGTCGACACCGAATAGTTCAGAGAACCATTTCAATGCTGAATACCCTCTGTTATTAATCACCACGTAAATAGCAGGGATGTTGTAATGTGCAGCCGTCCACAATGAAGCAATGCTGTAATGGGTGGATCCGTCACCGATGAAAGCCACCACTTTCCTGTTCGGGCAGGCCAGCTGAACACCAAGTGCTGCGGGCATCGCAAAACCTAAGCCGCCCGCCGCAGCGAAGTAATAACTGCCGGATTCTTCCATTGTTACTCGCGACCAGAGGGTTGCGAGTGTTGATGTAGCTTCATTCAGGTAGATACTGTTTCGGGGGGTCAGCGCGTTAACCACATCAAAGAGTGACTCAGGAGTAAGTGTCGCGTCATCGTCTATATTCCGGCTAACTGTCATTTGGAAGCAGGGACATTCGGCCGCTTTTTCGGGCAGGCTTTCGTAAAGCGCGGCGACAACGCTCTTTATGCTCCCAACTACCGCTTCACCGACCGGGGCCCTGGCAGCTTCGTCGCTGTCGGAGGTGATGTGAATCAGCTCTGCCTGGTCAGGAATCAGTGTGCCGGGATCATTCTGGTGATAGCGAAAAACAGGGCCGCCAATGACGATGATCAGGTCATGGTCAATAAGGTGACTACAAAGAGCCGCTTCTCCGGCAGGCAATATTCCAGCAAAGCACCGGTGGTTTGTTGGAAAGGGGCAGCGGGGCGCGGATGGTGCAACCCAGGCCGGCGCATGAAGTTTCTCGGCCAGTTTTGCGACAAGACCATTACATCCCTCACCATCGACCTCCGGGCCGAGGACCAGTACTGGATGTTTAGCCGCCTGGATCTGATAACTTATTCTTTCCAGGAGCACCTTATCTGGTGCTCCGCAGTGCGAAACGCGTCGTTTTTCTAGCTGGAGCGCATTCTCACTGATGGTTTTTTCCCAGTCATCGTAAGGTATCGAGACGTATACAGGCCCCTTGGCCGGGGCCATTGCAGAATTGAGTGCCCTATTGATGGAGTGGGGAACCTCCTCATGGCTCAGTGGTTCAAAGCTGTCCTTTACTAGCGGCCTGGGCAGCATGGTGGCATCTGTGTTTTTAAGCATCGGATCAGCGTAGGTCATGGTTCGGGCTTGCTGCCCAGCTGTTACAACGATAGGGCTATGGGAGTTGCGTGCGTTGGTCAGTCCTCCCATTGCGTTTCCAGTCCCGGCAGCAGAATGCAGGTTAACGAAGGCTGGTTGGCCCTTCGCCTGTGCGTAGCCCTCTGCAATCCCTATGACAACGCCTTCATCCAGACCGAGGATGTATTCAAAGTCGTCGGGAAAGTTTCGCAGAAAGTGCAATTCGTTAGAGCCGGGGTTACCAAAAACCTTGTCGACTCCATGATTTCTAAGTATCTGGAACACTGTTTCTTTAACAGACGGCAGAGTATTGGTCATGAGAGCTTCTTATTACTGATTGGACTTTCACGTTATCAACGCTCTACTCATTGATCAAATAGATATTTAGAGTAATTAAATATCAGTGTTATCTATATCTAAACATTGACTCCATACAAAGAAGATTCAGGCATGATCAAGGCATGTATGGCTATTTGTGTACGTATTAGCATCAGTTTGAGTGATGAACGTCATGCCGACGGACGTTGACCAAGTTGGGTCGTGCTTTCTTCGAGGGAATATCGATGCGATTGTCAGAAATGTCTGGTGTCTGACTGAGACAATTTAAATGTACTAGTGTCCCATTCGGTTAATTCGCGCGCTTATTATCAATGGCACTCAGCTTTGCCCGCGCCACCGATGTCATAATAGCTTCGGCGCTTTTATGCCACCGGAACGGCTTGGCCAGTTTTTCGTTGTGGACCTTAATGTACTTTTTGATCGCTGATTTCAACTCACCAACGCTGGTGAAAATGCCTCGATAAAGGGCGCGGCGTTCCAGTTGTCCAAACCACCCCTCAACGGCGTTCAGCCACGATGCGCTCGTAGGCGTGAAGTGCAGTTTGAAGCGGGGGTTCTTAGCCAGCCAGGTTTTGACCTCCGGGGTCTTGTGAGTCGAGCTGTTATCCAGGATCACGTGCAGATCCAGATCCTTCGGGCTTTCCCGGTCGATCTGTCGCAAAAAGTCCAGAAACTCCTTGGCACGATGGCGTTGAGTAACACGACCAATCACCTCGCCCGTCAAAATGTTAAAAGCCGCGTACAGGCTGGTTGTACCATGGCGCTTGTAGTCGTGCGTATGACGCTCAATTTGTCCTGGCCTGAGTTGTAATTTTGGCTGTGTCCGGTCGAGCGCCTGGATCTGGGTCTTTTCATCAACAGACAGAACCAGCGCATTGTCCGGTGGATTCAGATAAAGGCCGACAACGTCACACACTTTCTCAGCGAAGTTCGGGTCGTTGCTGATTTTGAACGTTTTGAGCCGGTGCGGCTTTAAATCCGCCGCTTGCCAGATCTGGCGCACTTGCCAGCGCGTCACCCCGGCATGCTTTGCCATGAGGCTGAGACTCCAGTGTGTGGCTTCTTTCGGGACCTTATGGACCGTGTCCTCTAAAATCTTTTTGACGGTTTTGTTGTCCAGTTTTCGGGGCTGCCCCGGTCGCGGCGCATCATAAAGCCCCTCAAGACCTTGTTCACGGTAGCGCTTGCGCCACTTGAATACCGTTTGAGTGCTAACCTGAAGCGAGTCCGAGATCCCTTGAGGCGTCTCGCCTTCATTCAGTAACAAAAGAATCCTGGCACGTTGAGCCAGATGCTGGCTCAGAGTATTGGTTCGGCACCAGCCTTCGAGTTCCAGTTGATCGTTTACGGTCAGATTAAATGGGGCTGCGGGCTTGGGCACAATGGAAACCTATGCTTGCTGATCGATGAGTTCCCATTATAACCTTTATGAGACAGCGAATTAACCGAACGGAACACTAGTAATAAGGCATTTAAAGTACCGAGTTTCTCTGCGCTGCCTGGGGCGGTCTCAGTTTAAACATTGCTATCTGCTTCGATGATTCGTTAAGAACGCAGGCGGAAATATGTCCGGGTTATCCATTGTTCCGCGGGCATTTGAGAATGTCCGCGGAACAATGGTTCAAACCAATTGAGCGGCTACCACCTTAGATCGGATTCTGCAGCAGGCTGTTTGGGGTACATCTAAACACTAAGTGCGGTTTCGACCTTTTCCAGATTCTGGTCCAGTTCTTCGGAGCTGCCATCAAAGTGAACCTGTCCTTTCACCACCACCACATGACGGTCACAGAGCTTTTTCAGCGCCTTGATGTTCTTGTCCACGATCAGTGTGGAAATGCCCGACTCACGAATGGTGGCAATCACGTTCCAGATGTCCTGGCGGATCAGCGGCGCCAGACCTTCGGTTGCCTCGTCCAGAATCATCAGTCGGGGATTGGTGACCAACGCGCGACCGATCGCCAGCATCTGCTGCTCGCCCCCGGACAACTCCGTACCCAGGTTTGACAGGCGCTCCTGAAGGCGCGGAAAGGTATCCATGACCCGATCGAAATTCCAGCCGGTGTTGCCGTTGCTGTCGGGGCGGGCGGCCATTTGCAGGTGTTCCTTCACCGTCAGATTGTGGAACATGCCCCGGCCTTCGGGAACATAGGCTATGTCGCGGCGCATCCGCTTCCAGGTCGGCAGGTTGCTGATGTCCTGTCCGTCGAAATACACATGACCACTGCGGGGCGGCACGATGCCAAGAATGGACTTGAGCGTGGTGGTCTTGCCCATGCCATTACGCCCCATCAGGCTCATGGACTGCCCCTTATCCAGCCGGAACGACAGATCGTGAAGGATGTGGCTTCGGCCATACAGGGTGTTGAGGTTTTTAACTTCCAGAAGACTGTTGCTCATGCCGCTTCCTCCTCGTCTTCCTTGCCCAGGTAGGCTTCTTTCACCCGGGGCTCGTTACGTACTTCATCCACGGTGCCGGTGATCAGATGGGTGCCGTTGTCCAGTACGGTCAGCTGGTCGGAGAGCTCGAAGATGGCATCCATATCGTGTTCCACCAGCACAATGCTGTAGGTCTGCTTGAGTTCGTTCAGCAGCTCGATAATGCGCTGGGACTCCTCGTGACCCATGCCCGCCATAGGCTCATCCAGCAGCAGGATGCAGGGGTCGGTTGCCAGCACCATCGCCAACTCAAGCTGGCGTTGCTCACCGTAGGATATTTCCGCTGCGACGGTGTGGATGCGGCTATCGAGCCCCACCTGGCACAGCGCTTTTTCAGCCGCTTCCCGAACCAGTTTGTTGGAATGCCGCGACGCGAACAGATTGAAGCTGCCGGTGAAGCGGCGTTGAGCGGCCACGGCGCAGTTTTCCAGGCAAGTGACATCGGCGTAGATGTTGGTTTTCTGGAAACTGCGGCCGATGCCCCGGCGTACGAATTTCCAGGGCTTCATGCCCTCAATCTGATCGCCCTTGTGGAAAATACACCCGCTGGTTGGTGTCAGTGTGCCGCACAGCATGTTCAGTAGCGTGCTTTTGCCCGCTCCGTTGGGACCGACCACGCCGTGCAGTTGTCGGTCATGAAACTGCAGGGAAATGTCGTTGAGTGCCTTGATCCCGCCCCAGTGTTTGCTGAGGGATTCGGTTTCCAGAATGATGTCGTTGGCCATGATTATTTCTCCAGCAGCTTTTCAAGGTAACCGGCCAGGCCTTTGCGCAGCAGCAGGACCATCAGGATGATGGCGGCGCCCATGAACAGCATCCAGTCTTCGCTCATGTGCTCGAAGAAATACTGCAGACCCTCATAAGTGATGGTGCCAAGGATGGCGCCATAGATGGTGCCCATGCCACCGAGAATGGACATCACCAGGGCGGTGCCGGACATTTCCCAGGTCATGAACTGCGGATTGACGTAGCCGTACTGCAGGGCGAATAACAAACCGGCGTAGGCCGCCAGGGTGCTGCCAATGATGTAGCTGATCAGTCGGAACGCGAAGATGTTATAGCCCAAGGCCTCGGTGCGTTCCGGATTCAGGCGGCTGGCTTCCACAATCCGGCCAAAGCGCGAACGCAGGATGATCTTGATGGCCAGCAGGGTGACCAACACCGCCAGCAGCGACAGGTAATAGAAGTGCGTGGGGTTATCCAGGTTCAGGAAGTTCAGGCCAAAGATGCTGGTTTCCGGCTTCATGAAAATGAACAAGCCGTCGTTGCCCCCGAATTCCAGCGAGTCGAAGAAGAAGTAGTAGGCCATCTGCGAGATGGCCAGGGTGATCATGATGAAATAGATGCCGGAGGTTCGCAGCACCACAACACCGACAACCAGAGCGACCACAGCGCTGATACCCATGATGTACAGGGCGTAGAGCCAGAAGTTGACGGCTTCGTATTCCGGAGTAACGATCACGAACAGGTAACCACCCAAGCCGTAGAAGAGTGCGTGCCCCAAGGTCACCAGGCCAACACGCCCTACCAGAAAATCCAGTGACATCACGAACACCGCCAGAATCAGGATGGTGGTGGCTTTGCCGACGAAGAACGAATTGTCCTCAAGGAACAGAGGAATACAGAGGGCGATCACAAGGAAGATCGCCAGAAAAATGCGCTCGGTGCGTTTCTCGAAAATCATGTTCGGCTCCCGCTTACTTGGCGAACAGGCCCTGGGGCTTCACCAGCAGCACCAGGATCATAAAGATGTAGATAATCATGTTGGACATGGTGGGCATCAGTACCGCAGCGAATGTGCTGATAACCCCCACCAGGAGGGCTCCCACAAAGGCGCCTTTGATCGAACCCATGCCGCCGATGACCACCACCACGAAGCAGGTAATCAGGACGCTTTCGCCCATACCCGGAACAATGGAGCGCATGGGGGCGGCGATAATGCCAGACACCGCGGCCAGCATGACGCCAATCGCAAACACGATGGTGTAGAGGCTTTTGATATTGACGCCCAGGGCTTCCACCATTTCCCGGTTGGATTCTCCGGCACGGATCAGCATGCCCAGGCGGGTCTTGCTCACCACGAAATAAAGCGCGGCGGCGATGGCGATACAGATGAATGCCGCAAAGATGCGGTAAACCGGGTAACTGGAGTTGTCGGTGAAGGGTACGGAACCGCTCAGCGCGTCAGGAACCGCGACGCCATAAGGGTCGTTGCCCCAGAGAATGCTTTGCAGCGAGTTGAACACGAAGATCATGCCGATGGTCAGCAGTACCTGGTCCAGGTGGTTGCGGTTGTACAACCGCTGTATCAATACCCGTTCGATCAGTATGCCCAGGCCGAGGGCGATGACCGCCGAGAGAATGGCGGATACCGTAAAGCTGCCGGTTACCGCAACGAAGTACCACACCAGATAGGCACCGACCATGTACATGGAGCCATGGGCCAGGTTAAGGATGCCCATGACACCAAACACCAGGGTCAGGCCGGAGGCGATCAAAAACAGAAGCAACCCATACTGGAGACCATTAATAAGTTGCACGAAGAAAAGTTCGGTAGACATAGTGATACCCAACGGTTTTACGGATAAGTCAGTTCAGGTGTGGGCAAGGGAGCTTCAGATGAGCCCCCGGCTTTCGCCGGGGGATTCAGAGCCCGTGCTTAGAGCTTGCAGCCACGGGCAGGGTCTTCCAACGCTTCGGCGGCGATACTCTGCACCACGTTCACGCCATCTTTCACTTCCCGCAGGTAGATGTTCTGAATCGGATTGTGTGCCTTGGAGAAGGTGAATTCTCCACGCGGGCTATCGATGGTCAGCTTTTCCATGGTGCTGATCACGGCCTGCTTGTCTGAAATATCACCCTCAAGCTGGTCGATGGTGTTGGCGATGGCCTGGCCCGCGTCGTAGCCCTGGACCGCATAGATGTCCGGGTAGTGGCCGTACTCGGTGTTGAAGGCTTCGCGGAACTCCTGGTTTTTGGGGACATCCAGTTGTTCTGCGTAGTGAAGGCCGGTCATCACACCTTCGGCAGCGTCGCCCTGGGCCTGCAGGGTGCCTTCAGTAAGAAAGCCGGAACCCAGCAGCGGAATCTCGCCGCGCAGGCCCATGGCGTCGTAGTCCTTCACAAATTTGATGGCGCCACCACCGGCAAAGAAAGTGAAGACCGCGTCAGGGTTGGTGGCGGCGATGTCGCTGACGTGCGACTGGAAGTTGGTAGACGGGAACGGCAGCAACACCTTCTCGACAATTTCACCACCACCGGCGGTAAAGGATTCTTCAAAGGCGTCGAGGCTTTCACGGCCCATGCCGTAGTTCCAACTGATGGCGTAAACTTTCTTGTAGCCCTTATCCAGAGCCACTTTGCCCATGGGGTAGGACGGCTGCCAGGATGAGAACGATGTCCGGAAGATATTTGGTGCGCACAGAGGGCCAGTGGCGGCCGCGGATCCGGCATTCGGGATAATCATGATGGTGTCCTTGCCGCGCAGCATCTTGATCATGCCCATGGCCACGCCGGAATGAACCGGGCCAATCACGAAGTCCGCTTCGTGCTGATTCAACAGCGAGGAAGCCAGCTCCGGTGCCCGTGAAGGTTTGGCTTCAGTGTCCAGCTCGATGTACTCAATGTCAGCACCGTGTAACTGTTCGGCGTGTTCTTTCAGGGCCAGTTTCAGGCCATCGCGGCCGGCTTCGCCCAGTTGTGCGTAGATGCCGCTGAACGGAAGCATGAGTCCGACCTTTACCGGATCGCCAGCGGCCGCCAGGGCAGACGTTGAAAGCCCGGCGGTAAGGGTGGTTGCCAGTACAGCACCGGCAAGCGTTTTGATCCTGCTCATTTCAACACCTCAGATTGTTGTTGTGGGTTCTGTCATTAGAGGCGTGAAGGGGCTGCGGAGATATCCGTTTTCTGCACAGAGGTGTCCGGTGTTTGCAGAGGGATCCACTGAATTGTGGAGTTCAGGCACTTGAAACATAAAAAAAGCCCGAAGAGCTGCGGAGCTCCTCGGGCAAGAGCAGATCGTCCCCTCAGGGATCGCCACTCAACAAGGAAAAGCGGAGTTCAGGTCGATTATCAGAAAGGGTATTGGATGCCTTCTTCCATAACGCTGACCCACTGGCTGGTGGTGAACTCTTCAATGTTTGCCGGTCCGCCAAAACGGCCGCTGTTGCCAGAACTGCCCATGCCGCCGAAGGGCACCTGGAATTCGTTGTTCACTGTTTGATCGTTAATGTGGACCATTCCCACCTGAATTTGATTGGCAATTTTCAGAGCACGCTCTGTTGATCCCGAATGGATGGCAGCCGCCAGACCATACGGTGATTCGTTCACCAGAGCGCAGGCGCTTTCATCAGAGTCGAAGGTCATCACTGGCGCAACCGGGCCGAAGACTTCTTCGGAGAAAACGGGCATGTCCGGGGTGACGTCTGCAATGACGGTGGCCTCGTAATAGTTGCCGTTACGTTTTCCGCCAACGACGATTCTGGCGCCCATCTCGACTGAGCGGTTGACGATGTCCTCGACACGTTTTGCCTGAACCTCGTTGATCAGGGGGCCGAGGTGAACCTGTTCCTGCGCTGGGTTACCGTAAGCAAGGTTCCCGGCGCGAGAGGCTAGGCGTTCAATGTACTCATCAGCCACCGAGCTGTGGACCAGATGCCGCCCGGTCTGCATACAAATTTGCCCCTGATGCAGGAACGAGCCCCAGGCCCCACAGGAGCTGGCGATGTCCAGGTCCGCGTCCTCAAGCACCACCTGAGCGTTGTTGCCGCCGAGTTCCAGTGCCGCTTTCTTTAGCATTCGGCCACAGGTTTCACCAATCTTCTTGCCCACGGCGGTTGAGCCGGTGAATGAGATCATCTTGACCAGCGAGTGCTCTACCAAGGCCTGGCCGACTGCTGGCCCGCCTGGCAACACGTGAAATACACCCTTCGGGAGCCCGGCATCTTCCAGAACCTGTGCCATCAGCACACCACCACAAATACTGCTCTTGGGATCGGGCTTCAGTATCACGCAGTTACCCATGGCCAATGCAGGGAACACAGACCGCATGGCAAGAAGGATAGGGAAGTTCCAGGGGGCTATAACGCCCACGGTGCCAATGGGCACTCGCTTCCAGTAATTCCGCTTCCCAGGCATGTTGGATGGAAATATTTCGCCACTGGGTTGCATGGGCAGAGCGGCTGCCATCTGGGCCTGTTCATAGGTGGCCTGCAACTCCCAGTCCGCCTTCGGGCCTATGGAACCGCACTCACGGGTGTTCCAGCCGTTGATCTCGTCAGCCCGCTCCTTGAGCAGGGCCGCTGCTCTGCGCAGAATCTCTGCTTTCTGGTCAAACGGAACGGCCATCCACTGCTTCTGGGCCTCGTTGGCAATCTTGGCGGCCCGGTCAACATCAGCCGGGGTGGCCGCTTTCAGTTGTGAAATGACGTCTCCGGTTGCGGGTTCCATAACGTCAACCTGCTCGCCTTCCCCAATCTGCCATGAGCCCAGGAAAAGATGCTGTTGCCACACAGGGTTTACTGGCATGTCCATGGTATGTGCTCCTAAACGCTTTTATCGTAATCAGGCATGGGCCCGGTTGATCTGGTCGCTGATGTAATGGGCCAGTGCGTACACGGTTTCCGAAGGGTTGTAGCCGATCGATGTAGGCAGCAGGCTTGCATCCACGATGTAGAGGTTTTTCACCTCGTGGGTTTCACCCATGGGCGAAACCACCGTGGTCTTTGGGTCCGCGCCCATGCGGCAGGTGCCTTGAGGGTGGAAAGACGTGTAACGGTAGCGCGCCGGTTCATTGTCGAGGCTATCGATCACCGCATCGATCTGATCCGCACTATCGATGGTCAGTTTCTGGGACGTGGGGATATAGAGTTGCTTGGCGCCGGCGGCAAACAGCACCCGGGCATTGGTTTTAAGGCCTTCCTTCATAATCTCGAAGTCGGCATCGTCCACGAAGTATTTGATTTCCTTGACGCCGTTCTTCCAGTTCACCTCCCCCACGTTCTGGTCGTGGATGAGGGTAATAAGGCGAACGGTATTCCGGTATTTCGACATGTAGGACGCGTAGGGTTTGCCGGTGCCCGGCTCCACCTGGAAGCTGGCCTCTACCGGGTCCTGAATGGCATCCAGTAACAGGTAACCACCGTCCTTCGGCATGGTGTACTTGTCCATGTACAGCGAATGAGTGGCGCCGTAAAAGTTGTCGACATTCTCCTCGAACATACCGGTGACCGACATGGTGGGGTGGCAGGCGAAGTTCTTGCCAACCTGGCCGTTACCATTGGCCAGATTGCTTTTCTGCAGCAGGATGGGCATCTGGATCGGTCCGGCGGCACCGACCACAATCGGGGCATTAACCCTGAGTTTGCTTTTGACGGTCTTGCTTTGTTGGTCGACGATTTCCGCCAGCACGCCGGTTGCCTTTCCATTTTCCGCCAGGATTTGCGTGGCCCGGGTGTCGGAGTAGATGGTTGCACCGTAGGCCACGGCCCAGGGCAGGTAAGTAATGAGCATGGACTGTTTGCGATCCGACTTGCAGCCGGCGAAACAGAAGCCGGTCATGGCGCAGTTGCGGATGTTGCGTACGGCATTGCCCTCCGGCAGGTTCAGTCTCTTCATGCCGCTCTTGAGCAGTTGGGCGCCGGGGCTGGTTTCAAAGGCCTTGTTGGGGGAGATGCCGAGATTGGCCTCGACTTTCTCGAAGTATGGGCGCATGACCTTGGGAGTCAGGTTTGTCAGCCCGAACTCTTTTGCCCACCGGTCCAGATAATAGTCAGGGGTGCGGAAGCACAGTGCGGCATTTACAACGGTAGAGCCACCCACACAGGCCCCCTGCAGGATCGAGATGTCACCGGCGGAATTGGCCTGGCCGCCTTGGTCCGCGTAAAGCTGGTCCATGGACACGGCCATCATTTCGGTGAATTTTTCGGAAGGCACGTAGGGGCCGGCTTCCAGAACCACCACTTTTTTGCCCGCCTTCGCCAGCTCATAGGCGGCAATGGCACCGCCAGCGCCAGAACCGATGATCACTGCGTCTGCATTGAGTTCAATGTTCTCACTGGTGACATCAGACGCCTGGGTTACCTGCAAACCGTGGGCAGGCACGTTTTTAGCCTTGATTGTGTCTTGCATGATCTACTCCCGCCTTCAGCTTTTCGGTAGAGGGGCGTTGCCCAACGATTCCAGGTTCCATTTATCCGTTACCGGGCCGCCGTATCCCAGGGGCTCCCAGGTGGGAGGGTTCGCCCAGTAGGCCAGACCAACCAGCTTTTTCAGGCCCATGGCAAGTGCCCGGTGGGGCACCTCATCGGAATCGGCCCAGGTGTCACAAAAGGCTGCGGCTTGCTTGTCGGATAATTCCACAAAGGGCTTGCCATACTCGGCTTTGGGGCCGTCATTGAAGTAAGCGATACCACCTTTCAGACCTTCCAGGATATGGGGTTCCATGGTGGCCAGCAGTGCGGCATCCAGAGTCTGCATCACTGGAATCTCGCTGGCGGGAACCAGGCCGGTGCCCTCGCTCGCCAGCGCCACCTGCATCAGTCGGTGCATGACCTGGTATTCGCTGGCGGACATGACCTTGATACCTTCGGGCATGGACGCGAACGCATTCGCTGCACCCAACAGCCCGGTACCGATGGAGGCCGCCACCGCAAGTCCGCTGGCGGCCTTCAGGAAGCTGCGGCGGCTTAAGCGATTGATTTGGTCGATGGCTTCTTTGGTCTCTTCGCTCATCTGACTCATAGTCTTCTCCGGAATCATTGCCTGGGTTAGCAGGCTCTTTCTTGTGAATATGGGCTCAGAATACCTTCAGTACGCGGAAGTTCACGCGGGTATCCTCTTCGAACCCGTTTTCCACGTTAATGTCCTGGCCGGCCTGAACCTGCAGTTGCACGGTCGGGTCGACAAAGGTGGCATAGGTGGCCAACCAGCGGTTGGTGTTGACGCGGTCGTCCTGATCCTGTCCGCCAACGGTGGTTTCGCCTCCAAAGGAATGGTAGTAGGAAAGGGCAACATGGCTTTGCTTGGATAACAGGTAACGCAGATGACCCTGCAGGCTTTGGGCATCTTCCTGTTCGCGTTCGAAGCCCAGGAAATCGTCATTGTCTCCATACACGGAATACTCCGCGATCAGGTCCAGGACCACACTGTTGCTCAAATGTTTGACGTAGGCCGCCTGAAAAATGCCTTTCCAGCGGTTCTCGCCAATGTTCACCGGCCCCTTATTCTCATCGTACTGGCCAATAGGCACAGAGGCGAAAGCGGACAGGCCAACCCATTGCTGATTATCGGGGTTATTGAGAACCCAGGCAGTTGCACCAACGATAGGGTCGCCGACACCGCTTTCCGACGTGGGCTGAAGTGGGCCAAACGGTTCCTCCAGTTCCACCTTGCCGAAAGGCACAATGATCTGTGGGTCCACAATCACACCACCAATGTCCATGTAGTGAACGAAACGGGCGAGACCGATGGTGGTATCCAGTCCAGCATCCACGGGCACCTTGTCGCCATTGGCGTAGACAGTATCGCGGGTGGCGTACTGGCCATAGAGGATGCCGAGGTTCACGCCCGCAGGCAGTGGCGTGTAGTCGCCGGGGTCAGTGGCAATTTCGGCTGCTTGGGTCGTGGCGGTGAAAAGGCCGGTGGCAAACACTAGGGCAGAACCCATGGCAAATGATTTGGATGGTATGTTCTTTAAGGTCGATCGCATGGTTGGTCTCCAGATTTCGTGTTGTTTTTGTCAACGCGAAAACGGATAGCGATGATCGTGCCAGTAATTTAAGTTTATGAAAAAATGTTTTAATTCATAAGTCTAAGTGGTTGTGGCTATTTGGAGAGGGGGCTGGGCGAAGTCATGAATGTCCCAATCCGAGAAACACCGAGACACTGTCTCATAATGAGACAGTGCGTGGCATACCAACGAATTTCCACGCAATCGTTACAAATAAACGTGTTAAAGTTTCACGGGTATGACAACAAGAGCCGACATGGCCAGAACGCAGGGTCGCATCAAACGAAGATAATCAGCCCTGCGAGAGAGGTAACATTATGAACGCCATTATTCCTGCCGACCACAGGCGAGCCAAGGCACGTGAAACGTTTTTCGAACATGGTCAGATTCCAACGGGCTTGATTGACGATGCTATTGTCAATTCCTGGCAGCGTTGTTCCGCAGCGAGCAAAAACGTCAGTGAACGGGTTCAATTCGACACTGTGTCCAGAAGCGGTCTGTTGGAGCTCATGGACAGCAACCAAATCCTGCTGGAGGCGGCCACCCAGCCGTTGGAACAGTTAGGCCAGACCGTTAATGGCGCCGGCTATTCCGTCCTACTGACGGATGACAAAGGGGTTGCTCTGGCGGCGCGACGTTCGGGGCGATGCGCTAACACTCTGATTAACGGTGCGTTCCGGCAGGGCGTCAACCTTTCCGAGGCGACCATCGGCACTTCTGCGATGTCTTGTGCCGTGTCAGAACGGCGTCCTGTACTGGTCTCTGGAGTTGAGCACTACCTGCATGCCAACCGGGTATTCAATTGTGCGGCTTCTCCCATTGTCGACCCCATGGGCCGGGTACTAGGTGCCATCGATATTACCCGTGGTAATCCGCTGGAGCCGGGAAGCGCTCTTTCGTTGGTGCAACAGTGTTCGGCTCGGGTCGAACGCCAGTTGATGGGGATGTTGTCGCCCTGGCTCATGGTCAGCCTAGGTTGGGAACAGAATGATCTTCGTGCCTCTGGTGATCTACTGGTAGCGCTTGGGCAGGAGGGGCAGGTGCTGGGTCTGTCGCCGCGTGTGCGTGAGTTGACGGGGCTGGCCTCAACGGATGAGACGTTGTGCTTTCAGGATCTGTTTGACCTGCGCTTTGATGAGCTGGTCGATGGGTTTCGTGGTCGGAAGCAGCCGATGACGGCCAGGATGCACTCCGGGCTGTCATTTTCGCTTCGCCCGGTGAATACCGATGCTCGAAAAACCGTCAGGCGCAGTTCTGCGAATCCTCCGGCGAAGCGTTTGCCGGACTCCACGGATTTTGGTGATCCTGCCATCAGCCGTCAGGCCACCCTTGCAGGCAGAGCGATGGAGAAGGGATTGCCGGTGCTGATACTGGGAGAGACCGGAACCGGGAAGGAAGTGATGGCGAAATCGCTTCATAGTGGCAGCATGTCTTCCTCCGGCACGTTCGTTGCCATCAACTGCGCCGCCATCCCGGAGTCGCTGATTGAAGGCGAATTGTTTGGCCATGCCGAGGGTGCCTACACGGGTGCTCGGCGAGGGGGTGCTCCTGGCAAGATTGAGCATGCGGATGGTGGCACCCTGTTTCTGGACGAAATTGGTGACATGCCGTTGGGACTTCAGTCGCGGTTATTGAGAGTGTTGGAAACTCGGGAAGTGACCCGTCTCGGAAGTGCAACACCGAAGCCGGTCCGTTTTCAGTTGATCTGCGCAACCCATCGGAACCTATCGGAAGCCGCCCAAAACGGGGATTTCCGCGAAGACCTGCTCTATCGCATTAAAGGTATGACAGTACGCTTGCCAAGGCTGGCGGAACGTTCGGACCTGCAAAACTTCATTGTCGACCGGTGCCGGGCTCTGACACAGGGCAGTCGCGAGCTCTCACAAGACTGTCTGGATGGATTGATCCGTTACGACTGGCCGGGAAATGTCCGTGAGCTCATTTACGCTCTGACCCATGCCGACGCACTGGCGGAGCCTGATGAAGTGCTGGAACTTTGCCATTTGCCGGAAGAAATAGCGGCCCCGACAACCGTGGCCGTTGGAAGCAATCGTACGGTGAATAGAGGCGGTACCCTCAAGTCCCTGGAACGTAATGTTATTGACGAAGCGCTGGCTATTGAGGGAGGCAATGTCAGCCGGGCAGCGAAACGGCTGGGCATTGGTCGAGCGACACTGTATCGCCGCTTCAAAGCCAGCAGTGAGAACGGGCCCTAATGTCTGTGGTTGTCACTCGGCGGAGGGAAGGGCCCGGCAACACGGATCAGCGTGCAGTACTGAGGTCGGTATAAAGCTGATCGGTAAGCTCGCGCTGCACCTGCAAGCGCTCGGTAATTCCCTGCACCACTTCCATTCGGGCCACGGCCCCGGCCTGAATATCCTTCATTGCCTGTAAGGCTTCACCGGACTGGCCCAGGCACTGGTTGCACGACTCGCGGATTCTCTCCATGCCATTGCCCGCGTCCACCGACGTGGTTGTCAGGCTGTTGGCGATGGCGCGAATGCCTTCGCTGGATTCGTTGGCACGAACCGCAAGATGGCGCACTTCGTCTGCCACCACGGCGAACCCCCTGCCATGTTCCCCCGCCCGGGCGGCTTCAATGGAAGCGTTCAGGGCCAGCAGATTGGTCTGTTTGGCAATATCCTGAATGTTGCCGACGATGGTGCCAATTTCCTCGGACTGTGTACCCAGTTGTGTGAAGACCTCGTCAATGCGTCCCATGAAGTCGGCCAGCTCCCGGATGGAGGCTTCGGAGTCGGAAATGCAGCTGGCGCTGTGGGTGACCTTGGCGCCCGATGCCTTGGCGAGTTTGCCGGCCTCGCCCATTTCTTCCAGGATGACCTCGACATTATTGCGCAAATCGTCGAGGTGGCTGATAAGCATGGGGTCGGGGGCTAACGGTTGCTCTTGCAGGTTGGTTTCCGGCACCGGCTCTGCGACAGGTTCCGGTACGGGCACCGGTATTTCCTCACGGACGGTGATAACCTCTGGCTGCCATTTCACGCAGAGGGCGAGAGCGGCGGCAACAAGACCCAGGGTCAGAGTTGCGGCAACAACCTGAAGGAGGCTGCCTGCCGTGGCAAGCAGCAATACGATGCCCACTAACGCCAGGATCAGTGCGCCGTAGATGGGAGTTTTGGAGGTTCCGGAGTGTGTCGGTTCCTGTTCGAACGCGAGGGTGTCGGCCATAGTGGTGTTTCCGCAGGGCAATAGTTCTGATTGTGCTGAAACGCTAAGGCTTTTTTGGCGGCGCCACTATCCGCTGAGTGCAGAGGTGTGTCCGTATAGTGAAGTTGGGTGCTGGCGAGAGTAAAAGCCAGGCCGGGAGACGAACGGGCCTGGCTTTTATGTCGATCAGGCCAGGTTGTTGACCAGGATCTGGGTTAGCTTGTCCGGGCACTCAACGGAAGGCACGTGGCCAACCTGCTCCAGAATGACCGGCTCCACCGCGCCGCTGACGTCGGCCAGCGCCCTCAGGGTGTCTGGCGGTGTGGCCACGTCGTCGGACCCTCCCACCAACCGGAGTGGTACGCGTTGCTCGCCAAGCATTTTGCGGAAGTCGACCCGCCCCAGCATTTCGCACAGCAGGGCATAACTACGGTTATCGCCGCGCCCCATGATCACGCGCCAGCCTTCCACCAGCGCTGGTTGCTGTTCGCAGACGGCGGGGCCGAACCAGCGCGGCACAATATCCACCGCCATGGTGCTCAGGCCCAGTTCCAGAACGCTCGCAGAACGGGTGTTCCAGGCGTCGGGGGTGCCGATGACGGCTCCGGTGTTGGTGAGTGTGGCGGACAGCAATCGGTCTGCATGCATGCTGACGAGCTGTTGGCCAATCACGCCCCCGATGGACGTGCCCGCGAAGTGGAAACGCTGTGCCTCGGCGGCAGTGGCGAGTGCGAGGGCCTCCTGTGCCAGATCTTCAGGGGCGATCTGGTCACTGGCCTCTGGCCAGGCCGCGCTGGCGCCATGTCCTGGCAAGTCCCAGGTGAGTACCCGGAAGCTGTTCAGCAGTGCAGGGAGCATGTCGTCCCACACGGCCTGCGTCATGCCCAGGGGGTGTGCCAGCATCAGCAGCGGTTTCGCGCTATCACCGAGCAGGCGGTAACAGACAGTGCGGCCGTTATGTTTCAGAAAAGCCATGGTAGCTCCTTGCCTCAGACGCGTTCGATAAGTGTTGCAATACCCTGGCCGACGCCCACACACATGGTGCAAAGCGCGTATCGGCCGCCGGTGTGTTGCAGCTGGTGGGCTGCCGTTTGCAGCAGTCGTGCGCCAGACATGCCCAGTGGATGCCCAAGGGCGATGGCGCCGCCGTTCGGGTTGACCCGGGGGTCGTCGTCGGTAACGCCCAGTTCCCGTAGTACGGCCAGTCCTTGCGCGGCAAAGGCTTCGTTCAGTTCGATCACGTCGATGTCGTCAATGCCGATGCCTTGCTTCTCCAGCAGTTTTCGAACGGCGGGGACCGGGCCAATGCCCATAATACGCGGTTCCACGCCGGCCGTGGCCATGCCCAGGATGCGGGCCATGGGTTTCAGGCCGTGGGCTTTTACCGCGTTTTCACTGGCAACCAGCATAGCCGCGGCACCATCGTTGACGCCGGAGGCATTGCCGGCTGTCACGCTTCCGCCTTCCCGGAAAGGGGTTGGCAAGGAGGCGAGTTTCTCCAGGGTGCTTGCACGGGGGTGTTCGTCGGCATCGAATACCAGCGGGTCCTGTTTTCGGCGCGGTATGGATACCGGCACGATTTCTTCTGCGAAGCGGCCTTCCTTCTGTGCCCGGGCGGTTTTTCCCTGGGAACGGAAGGCAAACAGGTCCTGATCTTCCCGCGACACCTGGTACTGCTCGGCGACGTTTTCCGCGGTTTCCGGCATGGAGTCGATGCCGTATTGCTTCTTCATCAGCGGGTTCACGAAGCGCCAGCCGATGGTGGTGTCTTCGATCTTCTGACCCCGTGAAAAAGCCGAGTCGGCCTTGCCCATCACATAGGGCGCACGGGACATGGATTCCACGCCGCCGGCCAGCACCAGCTCCATTTCGCCGGCGCGTATGGCACGAAAGGCGGTGCCCACTGCGTCCATGCCGGAGCCACACAGGCGGTTTAGGGTAGTGCCGGGCACGGAGGTGGGCAGGCCTGCGAGCAGGGCAGACATCCGGGCGATATTGCGGTTGTCTTCACCGGCCTGGTTGGCAGACCCCATCATCACCTCGTCGATGGCAGCGGGGTCGAGTTCCGGGGCCTGTTCCAGTACAGCCTTGAAGATATGCGCCGCGAGGTCATCGGGGCGAACGCTGGCCAGGGTGCCGCCGAAACGGCCAATGGCCGAACGGCGGGGGTGGCAGAGATAAACGTCAGTCATGATAGTCCTCACTGTTGGCCGGCATGATGTGCATGTGTGCGCGCTTTCAGGTCACGCAGGATGTCCAGCTCTTTGGCACTGGGTTCCGGCGTTGTTTCCAGCTGTTCTGCAAACCGGATCTCCCAGCCAGTCGCTTCGATCACTTCTTCCCGGGTTACGTTCGGGTGTAAGGATGTGACCACCAGTTCTTTGGTGTCCGGATCGGGCTTGAGAATGCACAGATCGGTAATCACCACCGTGGGGCCGCGACCGATATTAGGGACATTATCCCGTGCGGTGCCGTCACGTCCAAAGCCAACGGTGGTGACGAAGTCCACGTCCTTCACGAAGGTGCGTTTGGAATGCTTCACGGTAATGAACACTTCCTTCGCGTTGGTGGCAATCTCAGGGGCACCGCCACCGCCTGGCAGCCGCACTTTCGGTTCGCGGTAGTCTCCAATCAGGGTGGTGTTGAGGTTGGCGAAACGGTCGATCTGGGCGGTGCCCAGGAAGCCGACACTGATGTGGCCGCCCTGGAGCCAGTAGCGGAACATCTCCGGAACGCCGACGGTGGTCAACGCCGATTCGCACAGTTCGCCATCACCGATGGACAGTGGAAGAACGTCCGGCTTGGTCTGCAGGGTGCCGGATTCGTAAATCAGGGTGACGTCGGGCGCGTGGGTCAGGCGTGCCAGGTTGGCGGCTTCACTGGGCAGGCCGATACCGACGAAACAGGTCATGTCGTTGGTCAGTGCGCGGGCGGCAGTGACGCTCATCATTTCCGAAGAGGTAAATTCAAGGCTCATCACGCAGCTCCTTTTTCAAATACGTTGTCTTTCAGCCAGCTCTGGAAGGTTTCCCGGTCCCGGGCAATGCCGTCCCACTCTTTGTAGAAAGCGTTGTCGCGGTCGTAATAGCCCAGCGCATAGGACGGGCTGGCGCCTTTTGGGGCCTCGGCAATGGCCGTAACCGCCCAGGACGGCAACACGCAGGCGTTCACGGAAGCGCCCAGATCGTCCACCACTTCTTCAACGGTGACGATGCTGCGCTTGGCGGCTAGAACCACTTCTTTCTGGATACCCACAATGCCTTCTATCAGTACATTGCCTTTGCGGTCGGCCCGCTGGGCATGAATCACAGCAACGTCTGGACGTACCGATGGCACGGCGGCCAGGCGCTCTCCGGTGAACGGGCACTCGATGAATTTGATCTGGTCATTCACCTTTGGCAGATCGCTGCCCACGTAGCCACGGAGCACTGCCAGTGGCAGGCCGGCAGCACCGGCTTCATAGGCGCAGGCCATGGCAGCGTGGCTGTGCTCCAGGATCTCCAGTTTATTCGGCCAGCCTTTCTCGACGGCATCTCGCAGGCGATGCAGTGAGCCCACGCCTGGGTTTCCGCCCCAGGAGAAGATCAGTTTTCGGGCGCAACCCGCACCGATCATCTGGTCGTACACCAGATCCGGTGTCATGCGGATGAGTGTCAGGTCGCGCTTTTCCTGGCGAATGATTTCGTGGCCCGCAGCGAAGGGGATCAGGTGCGTAAAGCCTTCCATACAGACCGTATCGCCATTGCTGATATAGCGGCTCACGGCTTCCTTGAGAGAGAGAAATTCAGCCATCACGGAATCTCCAGTGCAGTGCATTGTTGAAAAGTTCGATATACGAACATAAGTTTAATATGCGAACATAATGACTCGAAGGTTTTGTCGTCGTCAAGTACAAATTTTCACCAGTTACCAAAAATGCACGGATGTTCGGATAGCGAACGAGCTGTTACCATTCGAACAGGCTGTGTTCAGGCGAGTAAGGAGCAGGAATGGACGATCAGGTTCTCAGGCCCGGAGACCGGGATTATGTAGGTGCGCTGGCGTCAGGGCTGGAGGTGTTGCAGGCGTTTGACGCTGAGCATCCACGGATGACCCTGAGCGAGGTGGCGACACGGACGGATATGGACCGGGCCAAGGCGCGTCGTTTCCTGCTTACTCTTCACGCGCTGGGGTTCGTAAAACGTAACGGCCGACAGTTCGAGTTGACCCCTCGCGTCTTGCAGCTGGGCTATGCCTACCAATCGTCGAATCAGTACCGGGCGGTAATCCAGCAATACCTTGAGGACGTTACGGCCGAGTTGGGTGAGTCATCCTCACTGGCGGTGCTGGACGGTGACGATGTGGTGTACGTGGTGCGCTCATCGGCCCGACACCGGCTGATGGCTATTACCCTTTCTGTGGGCACACGTCTGCCGGCGGCCTATACCTCTATGGGCCGGGTGCTGCTGGCGCAGTTGCCGGAAGCGGAGCTGGAGGCGTTACTTCTTCGGGTGAAGCTCGAGCCCTATACGGCTTCTTCCATTACCAATGCCAATGCCCTGAAGAAAGACATCGCGAAGGTTCGGGAGCAGGGCTATTCGATTGTGGATCAGGAGCTCGACTCAGGCCTTCGTTCCGCTGCGGTGCCGGTGTTTGCCGGCAATGGCGAGCTGCTGGGCGCGATCAATATCAGTACCAATGCGGCGCGGGTGGATATGGAGACACTGATGGGGGTGTATTTGCCCCGGTTGCAGCAGGCGGCCGAGGCGGTACGGCGAACGACCCGCTGAAATCACGGATACCGGCCCGTCAGCCGGTTTTCCACCAGCTCATCCAGAATCGTGTTCGCCAGCCGCATGACCGCATTGGGGTTTTCTCCCCGTCGCCGTGACGCAATAACCGGTACGCTGATGTTGTCGTCTTCCAGGGGCATATAGTCCACTCCCTCCCGGTGCAACCGCCGGACCTGCTCCGGCACCAGGGTAAACCCCATGTCCGAAGCCACCAAGGAGAGCGCCGTCTGCACGTCGTTGACTTGCTGCATCACGTTGACTCGCAGGCCTCGGCGGTGGAAAAGGCCCTGGGTCAGATCGGCGAAGTTCGGTCCCGGGCCGGACGGGAAGGTGATCATCGGCCATTCCGACAGCTCCTTCATCGATGGCGGATGCCGGGTCAGGGGGTTACCAGCAGGAATGGCGGCAATCATGGGTTCGTCAAACAGCAGTTCCTGCTCAACGTCCGGGTCTTCGATGCGCACCCGGCCAAAACCGATATCAATCTTCCCCGATTTCAGCGCATCTACCTGCTCCCGTGTTTTCAGTTCGTGCAGGATGATTTCCAGGTTCTTGTTGCGCCGCAGGCGTCTGACCATCAGTGGCAGTTGCCCGTAGAACACGGAGGGGACGAAGCCGATGGAAAAAACGGTTTTGCGGTGTTGGGCGATCCGGCGGGTGTCGCTGACGGTTGCGGCCATCTTGCCGAGAATCTGCCGTGCCTGCTCAAGAAAGTATTCACCGCCGGTCGTTAATACCAGCCCCCGGGGCTTCCGGATGAACAGCGCAACCCCCACTTCTTCTTCCAGCTGTTTGATGGCACGGGTCAGAGGTGGCTGGGCGATAAACAGCTTTTCCGCAGCACGGGTGAGGTTCAGTTCCTCTGCCACCGCCACGAAGTAGCGCAAGTGTCTCAGCTCCATCCATACCTCCAGGGTATCGCTTCGTACTTAATCAATATTGGTTCCCATACGTGAAACTTCGTACTGTCCGAATGACAGGTATTTTAACTTGCGATTCGGAGAGCACATGTCCGCCACCATTCAGTCCATTGAAGCCATCCTGGTCGATATCCCGACCATCCGGCCGCACAAACTATCCATGACAACCATGGGGGTTCAGACCATGGTGATCGTGCGGATGAAGGATTCCGATGGCCTGGAAGGTTTGGGTGAAGCCACCACGATCGGTGGTCTGGCCTACGGCCCGGAAAGCCCCGAAAGCGTGAAACTTACCATCGACACCTATTTCAAGCCACTGCTGATCGATCAGCCAGCGGATGCCATCAATACTCTTAGGGTAAGGCTAAACCGTGCGACCCGCGGAAACAACCTGGCCAAGTCTGCCATTGAAACCGCGCTGCTGGATCTGCAGGGCAAGCGCCTGAATCGTCCGGTTTCCGATCTGCTCGGCGGCGCTCTGCATCAGCACATTCCGGTGCTCTGGACGTTAGCCAGTGGCGATACCGCCAAAGATATTGATGAGGCGCACAGTCTGATCGCGCAACAACGCCACTGCGATTTCAAGCTGAAGATTGGTTCTCGCGCAGTGATGGATGATGTGCGCCATGTGGCGGCTATCAAGGAAGCCGTGGGCGAGCAGGCCAGTGTGCGTGTTGACGTCAATCAGGCCTGGGATGAAGCCACGGCAGCCAAGGGTATGGCTGAGTTGCAGGCCGCGGGCATTGATCTGGTGGAGCAGCCTACCCCGATGAAGGATTTTGGCGCCCTGGTACGCCTGTCCGAAAAATTCCATATCCCGATTCTGGCCGATGAATCCGTAGCCGACGCCAAGGACCTGTTTGCCCTGGCGGCCGGAGGATTTGCCGGTGCGGTGGCCATGAAAATTGCCAAGGCTGGCGGCCCGATCCGGGCGTTGGAACAGGCGACGGTTGCCCAGTCCGCAGGACTCGGACTGTACGGCGGCACCCTGCTGGAAGGCACCATCGGTACCGCCGCGTCCCTGCACGCCTGGTCCACGCTGGAAACCCTTCACTGGGGAACAGAGATGTTCGGCCCTCTACTGATGAAAGACGACATCGTGGTGCGCCCGCTGAACTTCCACGCCAACGGCGTGGACCTGCCGCAGGGCCCGGGCCTGGGTGTCGAGATTGATGAAGACAAGCTGGCGGTCTATCGCAGAGACGCATAGGGCGCCGGCCGTAAGTACGCCGCAAGAATGGATAACGGAGGAAAGCACATGCTGTTCAAAGTTGAGATGAAAGTGAACATCCCCCACGACATGCCCGCCGATGTGGTAGCGGACATCAAGGCCCGGGAAAAAGCTTACGCCCAGGACCTGCAGGAAAAGGGCAAATGGCGCCACCTGTGGCGTGTGGCGGGTAGCTACGCCAACGTCAGTATTTTTGATGTGGAGGACAACGCCGAGCTGCAGGACCTGGTCGGCAACCTTCCGCTGTTCCCGTACATGGATATCACCGTTGCGCCCCTGTGCCGTCACCCGTCATCCATTCACGAGGATGACCGCTAACGGGCGTAATCAGCCAATACCGGCGCCCAATGTTTTCAGGCGCCACACAGAACTTGTTGCCAATTGATTGGGATGTCTGGAGCAACAACAACAAAAGACCGAGGAGACCAACAATGACCGTTAAGACCATGCAATCCGCAGATGTGAAGGAACTGCTGGAGAAAGTAGCCGGCTTCGACAAGGACGGTGGCAATGAGCGTATGAAGAAGATCGTTCATCGCGTCATGCACGATATTTTCCAGATCGTGGAAGATTTCGATGTCACGCCCGAGGAGTTCTGGAGCGCCGTCTATTACGTGGGCGAACTGGGCGCAAATGGTGAGGCAGCCCTGCTGGCGCCGGGCCTGGGTATGGACCGTTACCTGGACATTCGCCAGGACGCCGAAGACGAGCAGGCCGGCCTGACCGGCGGTACGCCGCGCACCATCGAAGGCCCGCTGTACGTTGCCGGCGCCCCCATGAGCGAAGGCTTTGATCGCATGGACGACGGCTCCGACAAGGACGCCGAAGCCATCCTGATCAAGGGCCGAATCACCGATGAAAACGGTGAGCCGCTGGCGAACGCGGTCGTGGATATCTGGCACGCAGATACCAAGGGTGCCTACTCCTATTTCGACCAATCGCAGAGCGAGTACAACCTGCGCCGTCGTATCAAAACCGACGCCGAAGGCCGGTACGCCGCCCAGAGCATCATGCCGTCCGGTTACGGTTGCCCGCCGGAAGGCTCCACTCAGCAGTTGCTGAATCATCTGGGCCGTCACGGTCAACGCCCCGCGCACATTCATTATTTTGTGTCGAAGCCGGGTTACAAGCACCTGACGACGCAGATCAACATTGCCGGTGACGAGTACACCTACGACGACTTTGCATTTGCCACCCGCCAAGAACTGGTGGTTGCCGCCAATCGTGTTGAGCAGTCGGAAACAGGTGCACAGCATGGCGTGAACGGACCGATTACCGAGGTTGAGTTCAACGTCACTCTGGTTGCGACAGACAAGCCCGAGCTCCAGGAACGCCACGCACGCCGTCGCGCCCTGGAAACCGACGTTGCCTAAGCGCCACCCAAGAACAAGACGGAGTGAACGACATGACTAGCAAACTCGACAAGCTTGCAGACAAAGTACGCGACGCGGTGATCGCGGATCCGGAAACCGGCCGTTATCAGTGTGATCGGGGTATCTTCACCGACCAGGAACTGTTTGACCTGGAGATGAAGTACATCTTTGAAGGCAACTGGGTGTACCTCGCCCATGAAAGCCAGATTCCGGAGCCGGGCGACTACTTCACGGTGACCGTGGGTCGCCAGCCGGTAGTAATCACCCGCACCAAGGATGGCGAGCTCAAAGCCATACTGAACACCTGCTCGCACCGTGGCGCCACCCTGTGCCGTAAAAAGCGTGGCAACAAGACCTCCTTTACCTGCCCGTTCCACGGCTGGACTTTCCGCAACGACGGTCAGCTTTTGAAGGCCAAGGACCAGAAGAAGGGCGGTTACCCGGAGCAGTTCAATACCGATGGCTCCCACGACCTGAAGCAAATGCCAAAGTTTGGCAACTACCGTGGCTTCCTGTTCGGCAGTCTCAATGCCGACGTGCTTCCGCTCGAAGAGCATCTGGGTGAAACCACCAAGATCATCGACAACATCGTGGATCAGTCGGAAGACGGCCTGGAAATCCTGCGGGGCAGTTCGACCTATACCTATGAAGGTAACTGGAAGCTGACCGCCGAAAACGGTGCGGACGGCTACCACGTGGGCACCGTGCACTGGAACTACCTCTCCACCATGGGCCAGCGTAATTACGACAAGGGCGGCACCGAAGCGGTGGATGCCAAGAGTTGGTCTGCCGAGGGTGGTTTCTACTCCTTCGAGAACGGCCACATGATGCTGTGGACCCGCTTGCTGAACCCGGAAGTGCGCCCGATCTTCAGCCAGCTGGAACGTCTGGAGAAGACCTACGGCGAAGCTCGTGCCGATTCCATCGTTCGTACCACCAAGAATCTGTGCCTGTATCCGAACGTTTACCTGATGGATCAGTTCTCGACCCAGATCCGGGTGACCCGGCCGATCGACGTCAACAAGACGGAAGTCACCATTTACGCCTTTGGCCCGAAGAACGAGCCGGCAGAGCTGCGCGCCAAGCGCATCCGTCAGTACGAGGATTTCTTCAATGTGACCGGTATGGGCACTCCGGACGATCTGGAGGAATTCCGTGCCTGCCAGAACGGCTACGAAGCCCGTGACATGCGTTGGAACGACATGAGCCGCGGCGCGGCCCACTGGATCGATGGCCCGGATGAGCACGCCGACCAGATCGACATGAAGCCGACCATGAGCGGCGCCCGCCCGGACGACGAAGGCCTGTATGTGAATCACCACAAGCATTGGCAGGTTGAGATGACTCGCGCCATCGAGGCCGAGCGTGCCCGTTTCATTCCTTTGGCTTCGAGTTCAACAGATTCAGAGGAGGCTTCCGCATGAGCCTGAGCTATCACGATATCGAACAGTTCATCATCCGTGAGGCCCGTTTTCTGGACGACCGGGAGTGGGACAAGTGGCTGGAGTGCTACCACGAGGACGTCACCTACTGGATGCCGGCCTGGGACGATGACGATGAGCTGACAGAAGATCCGCAAAGCGAGATCTCGCTCATCTACTACCCCAACAAGGAAGGCCTGGAAGACCGGATCTACCGGATCAAAACCGAGCGTTCCGGCGCCAGTTCCATGCCCGAGCCGCGCACGACCCATTTCACCAGCAATCTGGAGATCCTGTCCCAGAACGAGAGTGAAGTGACATTGCGGTTTAACTGGCTGACCAAGTCCTATCGCTACAAGAAAACTGCGGAATTCTTTGGAACGTCTTTCTACACCCTGGATGTCACCGGCGACCAGCCGCTGATCCGGGAGAAGAGGATGGTCCTGAACAACGATTGCATCAATCAGGTGCTGGACGTTTATCACCTGTAATTGATGGGGAGAGCATCATCATGAGTTATAACATCGCGCTTAACTTTGAAGACGGCGTTACCCGTTTTGTGTCCTGCAACGAAGGCGAGACGGTTCTGGACGCCGCCTACCGTTCGCAGATCAATCTGCCCATGGACTGCTCCGATGGCGTCTGCGGCACCTGCAAGGGTGCCTGCCGTCAGGGCGAGTTCGACATGGGTGATGAATACATTGACGAAGCGCTGTCTGACGAGGAAGCCGAGCAGGGCATGGTGCTGACCTGCCAGATGGTGCCCTCCAGTGATTGTGTGGTGGAAGTGCCAGTCGCTTCCACCATGTGCAAGACCGGCAATGCGGAAGTGGCAGGGACGGTGGCCGAGGTGAACCTGATCTCGCCCACGTCGATCGAGCTGAAGATCACGGCCGATGAAGACATTGCCTTTCTGCCGGGACAGTACGTGAACATTCAGGTTCCAGGCTCCGAAGAGACCCGGGCCTACTCCTTCAGCTCGCCGCCCGGCAGCCGCGATCTCAGTTTCCTGATTCGCAACGTGCCGGGCGGGCTGATGAGTTCGTGGCTCGTGGGCGAGGCGCGCACTGGTGACAAGGTGACCCTGACCGGCCCGATGGGCAGCTTCTATCTACGTCCCGTTGAACGGTCGATACTGATGCTGGCAGGTGGCACCGGCCTGGCGCCGATGCTGGCAAAGCTGGAGTATCTGAAAGCCAATGGCTGTGATCAGCCAACTCACCTGGTGTATGGCGTCAGCAATGACGATGACCTGGTGTGCCTGGATATTCTGGACCGTTTTGCCGCGGAGCTGGACAACTTCAGCTACGTGACGGTTGTTTCTGGCGAAGAAAGTGACCATCCGCGCAAGGGGTATGTCACCCAGCATATGGACGAAGCGCCGGTGAACGACGGCGACGTCGATGTCTACCTTTGTGGTCCCCCTCCCATGGTGGATTCCGTGCTCGGGTTCTTCCGTGAGAAGGGCATTGAACCGAACTCCTTCCACTACGAGAAGTTCACACCCAGTGCACCGTCGGCCAGGGAGAAGGTCGCATGAAAGACCGCTTCACCGACAAGGTCATGGTGATTACCGGCGCCGCCCAGGGGATTGGCAAGCGCGTGGCCGAGCTGGCCGCCGCCGAGGGCGCCAGGCTGCTTCTGGTTGATATTGCGGATTACGTTCAGGGCGTTGCCGCGGAGTTGCGTGACCAGGGGGCTGATGCCGTTGCTGTCCAGGCCAATCTGGAAACCTGGGTCGGTGCTGAAAGCGTTATGGCAGAAGCGCAGAAGCAGTACGGTCGCATCGATATTCTGATCAACAATGTCGGCGGTACGATCTGGGCACAGCCGTTTGAACACTACACCCCGGAGCAGATCGAGAAGGAAATCCAGCGTTCACTGTTTACCACGTTGTGGTGCTGCCGGGCGGTTCTGCCTCATATGCTTCAGCAGAAGGGAGGTGTCATCGTGAACGTATCGTCGGTGGCAACGCGCGGGCTGATGCGTGTGCCCTATGGCGCGGCCAAGGGCGGCGTGAATGCGATGACGGTGAACCTGGCCTATGAATACGCGCCGCACAATATCCGGGTAAATGCCGCCGCCCCCGGAGGCACAGAAGCGCCCCCGCGCCTGACGCCGCGCAATGCAAAAGAGCAGAGTGAGCAGGAGAAGGCCTGGTATCAGACGCTGATTGACCAGACCACGGAAAACAGCTTCATGAATCGTTATGGAACCCTGGACGAGCAGGCCGAACCGATTCTGTTTCTGGCGTCAGACTCTGCCAGCTATATTACTGGTACCGTTATTCCCGTTGCTGGGGGCGATCTGGGGTAGGCCGGATGCGGATGCAACCCAGGGTAGACAGTCAGTCTGACCCTCCTTGGCCCCGGCGTGTAAGCGCCTGGGGCCCTTTTTCGTTAAGCAGAATCATAAAACCAACAACGGATTGCGCTTATGTCGAGACTTCTGAAAGACCTTTCTTTGCCGGCCATTGTGGCCGGGTTTCTGGCCGTTCTGGTGTCCTACTCCGGGCCGCTGGCCATCCTGTTCCAGGCTGGAGCAAGTGCTGGCATTTCCGACGAGATGATGACGTCCTGGGTCTGGGCAATCTCCATGGGTGCGGCGGTTTCCGGCATCATTCTGTCGATCTGGCTCAAGGCGCCGGTCGTCACTGCCTGGTCGGCGCCCGGCACCGCGTTGTTGGTGGCGCTGTTTCCGGAACTGTCGCTGAATGAGGCCGTAGGCGCCTATATTACGGCGGCGGTCATCATTTTTATCATTGGTGTCTCAGGCACCTTTGACACGTTCGTTCGTGCCATTCCCAAGGGCATTGCCGCGGGCATGATGGCGGGCATCCTGTTCCAGTTCGGCGTGGGGGCGTTTACCGCGATTGAAACAACCCCGGCGCTGGCGATTGGCATGCTGCTTTCCTACGTGGTGTTCCGTCGTCTGTTTCCCAAGTACACCCTGATTTTGCTGTTGATTGCCGGTGTGATTCTGGCAGTGGTATTGGAAGGGGCATCACTGTCTGGCGTGCGCTGGAGTATTGCAGTCCCACAGTTCATTGAGCCGGAGTGGAACCTTGGATCAACGTTGAGCCTGGCGATTCCGCTGGTACTGGTGAGCCTGACCGGGCAATTTCTCCCAGGCATGGCAATCCTTCAGGGGGCCGGGTACCCGGTCAGGGCCAAGCCGATCATCGGGGTGACCAGCCTGGTATCGCTGCCGATGGCGTTCTTTGGCGGTATCACCACGGTGGTGGCGGCAATCACCGCCGCCATCTGCACGGGTAAGGATGCCCACGAAGACCCCTCCCGTCGATACGTTGCCGGTGTGTTTAACGGCGTGTTCTATCTGGTGGGTGGCCTGTTTGCCGGTACCATCGTCAGTCTGTTCACCTCACTGCCTGCGGCCTTTGTTGCGGTACTTGCGGGGCTGGCGTTGCTGGGGGCTATTGCGGGCAACCTGTTTGCCGCGCTGGAAGATGCCAGCCATCGTGAAGCGTCATTGATCACCTTTATTGTGACGGCCTCTGGCATGTCGGTGTTCGGGCTGTCGTCTGCGTTCTGGGGTGTTGTGATCGGCTATGGTTGTTACCTGGTTCTTAATGGCAGTACCGGCAGAAAATGATTTCTGGATGGGGTAGGCTGGGGGCTTCTCGGATTTTGGGGCTGAGTGACCATGACTGAATCGACCGACCTGCCATTCCGGTTTCGGTTTCGCGTCCGCTACGGTGAATGCGATGCCCAGAGTGTGGTGTTCAATGCACGCTACGCGGATTACGTGGACATTTCCGTTAATGAATATATCCGCGTTCTGTTCGGGGATTACCAGAATCTGCTGGATCAGGATCTGGACATTCAGGTAGTGAGTCTCACCGTGAACTATCGGGCACCGGCGCGCTTTGATGATGTGTTGGAAGCCAGGATACGAGCTGGCCGTATCGGTAACACCTCATTCACGGTGCATCTTGAATTTTATCGGTACGGTGATGGATTGCTGGTGGCAGAGGCTGATATCACTTACGTGTTGATCCAGCCGTCGACAATGACGAAGACGCCACTGCCGGACGCCATCCGGAAAACGCTGGAGGAAGGCGCTCCCGGCGTGCTGATCAGTCACGCCGGGGAGCAAGTTCAGGATCGCTGATCAGCCCTGCTGCAAGGCCTGCATCACCGCCTTGGCGGTGCCTTCCGAGGAGGGCGGGTTCTGCCCGGTAATCAGCTTACCGTCCACCACGATGTGCGGTGTGAAGTCATCCCCGCAGGTGTAGGTGGCGGATTTTTCCTTCAGCATGTCTTCCAGCAGGAATGGCACAACGTTGGTCAGGCCAACGGTGTCTTCCTCACTGTTGCTGAAACCGGTCACGTTGCGACCGCCGACGAGGTTCTGCCCTGGCTTGATCTCGACGTCTCTGAAGACCGCCGGGGCATGGCATACGGCGCCAATGACCTTGTCCTGTTCGTAGGCTGCCTTGATCAGAGCGACGGACTTGTCATCGTTCACCAGATCCCACAATGGGCCATGGCCTCCGGGGTAAAACAGGGCGTCATAGTCGTTCATATCCACATCCGCCAGTTTCTTCGTGCTGGCGAGCGCTTCCTTGGCATGGGCGTCCTGCTGGAAACGACGGGTGGTTTCCGTCAGTGCATCCTCAGTTTCACTGTTGGGGTCGACGGGTGGCTGCCCGCCCTTGGGAGAGGCAACGGTGATGTCTGCGCCAGCATCCTTGAAAACGTAATAGGGGGCGGTGAACTCTTCCAGCCAGAAGCCGGTCTTGTGCCCGGTATCTCCCATCTGATCGTGCGAGGTGAGAACCATCAGTACTTTCATGTAACCTGTCCTTTTTGATCAAGGGATGTATTCTGACAACTGCCTTATAATCTTCTTTGTTGCGGTGATCCGGCTGGAATTCAACCGTGTGGGCGAGCGATCGCACCAGAACACTCATGGCGGGGTGATGTTGAAAAAACTGTTTGAATCAACGTTGCGACTGTTCCGTGCGCTTTGTCTCTGGGCTGCGGTTGGTATGGAGTTGTACGTTGCGATCAGTCTGCTGTTTCAGATCCAGCCACGCCTGAAAGATGCTGTTGGCGTTGCCGGCCAATTGAGTTGCTGCTCGGCTCATCACACCTTCTCCTGTTTGCCTCGACTCACTGAAAGACTAGCAGTAATAATCTCCAATGCAAACGATTATCAATAACAATTTTGGGTGTGATTAGTCTTGCCTGGTGGGATGCGTTTACAGGATACCCACCCTATGGTCGTTCGCTACCTATCTGTATACACTGAAGAGCTTTGGGGTACCTCAGCTTGCAGGACCCACAACACTAGGAGGTAGCAGTCGATGGCAATCTGGACCCGCAGTATCCCCACCCTCGAACAAATGGCCGAAGCCAGTAAAAACACCGCTGTCGAGACCATGGGTATTGAGTACGTGGAAATTGGCGATGACTACGTGATTGGCCGGATTCCGGTCGACGAGCGCACGGTTCAGCCGTTTGGCATTCTCCACGGCGGATCGTCAGTGGTGTTGGCGGAGACTCTGGGCAGCATGGCCGCCAACTATTGCCTGCGCAAGGAGAACCAGATTGCGGTGGGGCTGGACATCAACGCCAACCACATCCGCTCCGTTACCAAGGGCTGGGTTTACGGAACCGCACGCCCGGTTCATATCGGCGGCACAACGCAGGTCTGGGAAATAAAGCTGGAAAACGAGGAAGGCAAGCTGACCTGTATCTCAAGACTCACCATGGCCGTCATCGACCGAAGCTGACACGTCCGGTGCTTTACGGTTGAGAATGCCCTGTTCGATGAAGTCCTTCATTACGATGCCGAAGCTCTCGTCCGGCACTTCCCGGGCAATCTTGTAGGGTTGTCCTGCGCTGTCCTGCGCTTCGTTTAACAGGTTTGCTTCACGGAAGGTGGCCAGCGGCTGCTTGTTCGCGTCTCGCACAAGCAGCACCCGCGGTTTGAGCTTACTGGTGGGATGGGTGGCCACCACGATGCCTACCTCTCCATTGGTCATTTCCACGATGGAACCGGGCGGGTAAACGCCAACCATGCGGATAAACTCCACCGCCAGCTCCGCATCGAACTGGGCGCCCTTGTTGCGGTGGATGATCTGCAGCGCTTCCATCGAAGCCCGGCCCTTGTCATAGACTCGTGAGCTGGTGATGGCGTCGTAGGTGTCCACCAGCCCCACGATCTTCGCAAAGAGTGGTATCTGGTGCCCGGACAGGCCGCGGGGGTAGCCCTTGCCGTCCATGCGTTCATGGTGGGAATAAGCCACGTCGACGGCGGAATGGGCGAGCCTGGGCATCGCAGCCAGCACATCCCGGCCGAACGTGGTGTGGTTCTTCATGACCGCGAATTCTTCGGGCGTAAGCGCCCCCGGCTTGTTGAGGATCTCATCGTCGATGCGCATTTTGCCGACATCATGAAGCAGGCCACACAGGGCGACAGTGCGAATCTCTCCTTCCAGGAGCCCGAGGTGCTTGGCAAACGCTGCTGACAGAATCGACACATTGATGCAGTGTTCGGCGGTATATTCGTCTTTGTTTTTGATCTTTGTTAGCAGCAGCAGGGCATTGTCGTTTCGCAGCACACTGTCCACACAGCTATCCACCACCTGATGGATATGGTTCATTTCCAGTGTGCGACCGAGTCGCAGGCTGGACATGATGTTTTTTGCAGTGGCTTTGGCCTCGGTATAGCTCATACGTGCCGCAGACATTTCACGGCTGGCGTCTACCTTGTTGACGTAGGTAACTTTTCGCTTGGGAATCGAGGATGAGGTCTGTGAGTTGTCGGATGGGCCGCTTTTACCGTAGGTTTTCCGTCGGCTCACCGGCACCGGTGACCGTTCAAAGGGCTCTGGCACAACATGAACTTTCCCTTCAACGGTGACTTTTTCACACTGCTGCTGAACGGCGAGAACATCTTCTTCAGTCTGGAGGATAAATCCCTGCAGCAGAAAATCGGTGTCTTCCCATGGCCGGTCCAGACGAATCACATGCATCCCGATCTGCAACTGGGATACAGGGATTTCAGTCTCTATGATGTCCTGACGGGCCGTCGTCATAGATCAAGGTCTCGATACCGGGTATGACATGCTGATCAGAGTGCCGTCTGGTCAGACTTTGAGTATCACTACTAAAGTATGAGTGATTGACGCTTTTATGTATCGCGTGGTTCCTAAAACATTGTCAAATGCTGTAACGATAAGCGACGTATTTGTAGTCCAAGTATAGCAAACGCTGGCCAGCATACTATTTCAGGTTTCGCGTTTCCGAGGATTGAGGGCAATGCTATGACCAACGTGAAGAATGGTATTCCACTGTGGTGGCTGGCCATGGCCGCCGCGTTGACGCCGCTGATCACCATACACACAACCTTTGCGGTGTCGGTGCTGGAGGGGCATATTTCCTGGTGCATTCCCTATTGGGACAGTTGCACGAGCATCAGCCGCACGGGCCGGTACGGTACGTCCTATTTCATCTTCAAGGGCACCATGTTGCCGGCAGCGATTCTGGGCATCCTGTTCTGGTTCCTCAACAGCCAATGGCTGTTACAACTGGGTGCGACCAGCAGGGGGCGGCCCTGGATTCCCTGGTTGGGCCTTGTGGCCTGTGTCTCTCTGGCGGCCTATACCTTGGCGCTGGGTCATGAAGGCGATGGCTTCAATCTCATTCGCCGTGTTGGTGTGGTGCTCTACTTTTCACTGACTTATATTGCCCAGTTGTTGGTCAGCTCGGCCCTGAAGGGGCACCCCGGATGGCATCAAAGTGGCAAGCGCCTGCTATGGTTATGCGAGCTGGCACTGGCCGTTGGCATACTCTCGTTGATCGTGGACGCCGTGGTACCGGAAGTTCACGACCAGATCGACGATGCCTTCGAATGGGTGCTGGCGTTCCTGATCAACCTTCACGCCCTATGGATTGCGGTGTTGTGGAGGCGAAGTCACTTCCGGGCGCGCCTATGGGCTGAATGAGGTGGGTCTCAAAGCGAATTCAGGCCACGAACCAATGCCGCCACACCGGCGACGGCGGCGATACCCAGGATGACGGGGCGCAGTCCGTCGAACGGCATGCGATTCACCAGCTTGCCAGACAGCCAGAAACCGATCAGCACGCCCGGGAAGGTGACGGCAAACAAGCGCAGTTCCCGCTCTCCGAGGTAGCCGGACGCGAGCAATGCGGCGAGGCTGAAAAAACTTGCCACCAGAAAAAAAGCCGACATGTTGGCACGCACCAGCGGGCCCTTTTCGTTTTGGTAGATCAGCGCAATTGGTGGGCCGCCGACGGCGGTAATCGTTCCCATATAGGTGGACGCAGCTCCAGCGAGGACACTGTTACGAGCGTTCAGGGCAGGTCGCAAACCCCCTGCACTCAGTAATACGCCAATCAGGATCAGAACGCCGAACGCCAGCTCGAATCCCGTGGGTGAGATCAGCATCAGCGTAATCCCGGCCAGGATCATGCCGCCAACGCCCCCGCCAATGGCAAAACGCACCTCGCGGACCTGTAACGCGCCCCGGTTCCTCAGTAGCATGAGAATCGTCAGCACCACGGCGTTCAGAACCAGCGGCGCCGGTATCAGCATGGGGCTGATCAGGAACAGCAATGGTGCCGCCAGCGTACCGATGCCATAACCTGCCACGCCCTGCAAACAGGCGCCGGCCAGCAAAGCCAGGTTAGCAAGGAGTATCTGCAGCAGGGAGAGGTCAGTCACAATCGGGCTACTCGATCAGGTCAGTTGATGATTGTTGATAGCACAGCCGCAGGGCAACTAAAACTGTTAAAATGAACCATTTACGTGTCCTGGGTCTGCCGGGTCCGTGAACAGCATTAACCGGCGATGAGGACGACCCGATGGCGCCAGAGATTACCCCGGACGACTGCCCCTGTGGCAGCCGCCAACCGTACAGCACTTGTTGCGAGCCATGCCATCAGGGCAAACCGGCATCTTCACCGGAAGCCCTTATGCGATCTCGCTACAGCGCGTTTGTACTGAATCTGATGGACTATCTGAAAGCCACATGGCACACCAGCACCCGGCCCCAAGACCTTGATCTGACCGAGGCGCCGAAGTGGGTATCGCTGCAGGTGCTGTCATCAGATGAAGGTGAACACGAAGGCACGGTGCACTTTCGCGCCCTTTACCGGGCAGGCGGCGGCTGGGGGTATCTGGAAGAGGACTCTCGCTTTATCCGCGACGATGGGCGCTGGTATTACGTGTCGGGCGATACCCGCGAAGGGGCCCTCAAGCCTGGCCGGAACGAATCCTGCCCCTGCGGGAGTGGCAGAAAATATAAGGCCTGTTGCCTGTGAAACAGGCTACGCCTGATGCGGCAAAAGGCGTAGGCTTCGGCCTGGCTGCCTATACCTTATGGGGATGTTTCCCCATTTATTTCGCCCTTTTCGAGGGGGTGCCATCCTACGAAGTGCTGGTGCACCGGATCGTCTGGTCCTGTGTTTTTCTCGCCATCGTGGTGAGCTTCCTGGGGCGCTGGAAACCCATCACTGCGGCGTTGGCGCGCCCTAAAAAGCTTGGCTTCGTATTCGGCTGTGCGGTGTTCATTGCGCTGAACTGGGGGGTCTATATCTATGCCGTGGAAACCCGTCATGTGCTCCAGGCGAGCCTGGGGTATTTCCTTACGCCCCTGGTGAATGTCGGCCTGGGCATGCTGGTGCTGCGGGAGAGCATTACCCGACTGCAAATTGTGGCGGTTGCATTGGCGACCATCGCCATCCTTTATCAGCTTTTTCTGTTGGGCGTGGTGCCCTGGATCACCCTGGTACTTGCGTTCAGTTTCGGAACCTACGGCCTGCTTCGAAAGCAGGTGGAGTTGGATGGTCTTTCGGGCCTGTTTGTTGAGACGCTGCTTCTGTTACCGGTCGGCCTGCTGGCTCTTGGGGTTCTGGGCTCGGCCGGAGAATCCCACTTCAATGACAACATCACCATTGCCTTGCTTTTGATGTCCAGCGGTATCGTCACGGCCATCCCCCTGTTGTTCTTCGCAGGTGCAGCCCGCCGGCTACGTTTGGCAACCGTGGGCTTTCTGATGTACATCAACCCCACGCTGCAGTTTTTCATCGCGCTGTTTGTGTTTGATGAACCCATGAGTGGGGAGAAGCTGGCGAGCTTCGTGATGATCTGGGTGGCGCTGGGGCTTTATTCCTGGTCGGCCTGGATGGGGCGTGGGATGAGTCCTGCCCCCAAATAGCGGGGTGTCAGCCAATTCCGCTGAGGGTCAGTATGTCAGTCCGTACCCGACTTTTCTCTTCGGCAAGGTTTGAGATCAGCGTGTTCAGGCCCGCCACGGGCGCCAGCATGTCAGGCTCCGTGGCAATGCGATCGCGAAAGTCCAACAGCATGTCAATCTGCACGTGCAGGTCCTGGAAGTCACCGAACCGTTGTTGTCGATGTTTTAACTGCCTGAGCCTGTCGCGGAACGCCGGTTTGTTCAACTCGGCCAGGTAGCGTATGCGTTTCAGCCGTTTGCGTAGGTCGTGAAAGTGATCGTCCGGGGACTGTTCGTTCAGTTGCCACGCCACGGCGTCGTGCTTGTGTATGTGCTTTTCCAGGGCTTTGCGGATGTCTTCGGTGGCCAGTTTCCGGGTTTCCTTCGTCAAGTGGCGGGAGGAGAGAAGCTGGCGCCAGTCATCCATGTCTTTGCGGTATTGCCTACTGTTCAGGCGTTTGGTCAGTTCCTGGTGTTCAACGTCTGCCAGGTTGGCAAAATGGCTGCGGGCGCCGGAGCTCACCAGGGCCAACTGGGTATCTTCCTCCAATGGCCATTGCGCCAGGTCACCCAGTAATACGTGAAGGTCTCTGAGCCGGCTGGTGGCTTGGCCATGCCGCTTCAATACCTTGACGGCCTTGCGTAAATCGCCGTCTCCACGGATGTCCACAACCGCTTCAGCGATGGCCCGGCTGCGGCGGATGGCAATGCGATACTGATGCAGAAACTCGTCGTCGTATCCCTGCAATACGCCGGGCTCCAGATCCCTGATGCGTTGATACTGGTGTAACAGCGATTCCGGGATATGCCCTGCCAGGGGCGAGTGCTCATCGATATGGATTTTCGTCCGTTTTCGATGAAGCTGCTCATAGCTGACGTCTTTGGGCGTCAGGAACCTTTCAAGTCGGCCCCTGTTGTTGCCTATCTCGCGCCAGTGCTCTATTGGCAGGGTGATGTGCATGTAGCTACACGTGGGGAAGCTATCGGGTGCGTGTTTTAGCAGTAAGCTCGCCAGTTCCTCCAGCGCAGGGTTGTGGCCAATCAGGGTAATGCTGTCTTCGTCCCGGTCGCGCAACCAGTCGAGCACGACCTCATGGTTAAACGTGTATAGAACAGGCGCCAGTTTGACGGCGTGTTGATGGTTGCTCGGGATCAGGCCTTCCAGGGTTTGTTGCGCGCGGGTGGCATTGCTGCAATAGACCGTTCCATCGAACGCCCCATCCGCAAGGATTGCCCTGCCCATGGGAGCCAGCTGTTTCAGACCCCGGTTGTTGAGGGGGCGCTGGTGATCACGAAGGCCATCATCGGCCCAGCTGGATTTGGCGTGGCGAATCAGATAGAGGTGCTTCATCCGTGCCCCTGAAACTGGTTTTATTGGGCCAGGTTTGATGAATTGGACGTTTGGGACTAGATCTTTAGTCTAACGCTGGTTCAAGTTCATCAGCTACCGGCCGTTAAGACTTTATACAATAAAAGCAAATGCATGAAAGAGTTGTGGCACTGTCGCAGCTTTACACCCCGAATACGTACACACCGGTATTACAAACTGGAACACACCCTGGGTGCCCGGTTGTGGATAATTACGCTGAACATTTGATCTCATACGGAGAACTTCTTGATGACATTGCTGAGCCGGTTACGCATACGTTCTCGTCTTCTGCTGGGCGTTCTGGTCCCGGTGGTCATTACGGCGGCAACCCTTGCCTGGATTACGGTCGCCCAGATCAAAAGCGGTGGTGAGGCCGAGCTTGAGCGCCTGGAAGCAAGTTTGCTCAGTGCCCGCAAGGAAGGGTTGAAGAATCTGGTGGATACCGCCCGTTCCGTGGTGCTGGACGCGAAGAACGATCCGGACCTTTCGGATGCCGAGGCCCGTGAAGCGGCAAGGGATCGTCTACGCTCCATCCGATTTGGGGGCGGCAACTATATTTTTGCGTATGCCAAAGATCTGGAAAACCTGGCCTACGCGCCGGATCCTTCCCGGGAAGGACCTACGACCAATCCAGATGTTCAGAAGCTGATACGATCACTGTTCGAAGCGGCACGGAAGGATGGCTTTTTTGGTTATGACTGGCCCAACCCCGCCTCCGGCGAGGTTGAACCCAAGGTGTCATTTACCACAATTGTTCCCGATTGGGGCTGGATGATCGGGACCGGTGTGTATGTCACCGATATCGCGGAAGTGGTTTCTGCCGCACGCGCGGATATTGAAGCGGAGATAGCCGAAACCCTCGGTTTTATCGTTCTGGTTACTGTGATTGTGGTCGTCATCGCATTGCTCATCGGTGTGTTTGTCGGTCGTACGGTGACGAAACCGTTGAACACCGTTACTGCCATGATGAAGGACATCGCCGAGGGTGAGGGCGACCTCCGCCACCGTCTGCCGGACGAAGGAAACGACGAACTCGCCGAGCTTGGGCGTCGCTTCAACGCCTTCGTGGTGAAAATCCAGGACACCATCCGCGATGTCGGCGCGACCACTGACCAGGTTGCCTCGGCCGCGGAAGAGCTCAGCCGTGTTGCCAATGAAACCCGTGCGTCGGTACAGGAGCAGGGTTCGGAAACCGATCAGATTGCCTCCGCCATTAATGAGATGGCGGCCACGATCCAGCAGATTTCCGGCAATGCCAACTCGGTGGAAAGTGCCGCCTCTGACGCCGACAGGCTTGCACGGGATGGTGGCGAGACCATTGCCAACGCACAGGCGTCCGTCAATCAGTTGTCGGAGGAGATTGAGTCCAGCTCTGGCCGTATCAGTAATCTGGCTGAGAAAACCGACGAGATTACCCAGGTGCTGGACGTCATCCACGCCGTCACTGACCAAACCAACCTGCTGGCCCTCAACGCAGCCATTGAGGCCGCCCGGGCCGGTGAGCATGGCCGTGGTTTCTCGGTGGTTGCCGATGAAGTCCGCCAGCTGGCCAAACGCAGTGCGGAATCCGCTGATCAGATTCGCGGTATGATTGACGGCTTCGTGACCGAGTCCCGCGCGGCGGTCGAGCGGATGGACGCGTCCCGCCAACGCTCCAGTGAAACGGTTGAGCGCATTAATCACGCCACTGACGCCCTGCGCACCATTGAGAAGTCTGTGGGCCATATTCATGATCAGGTGACCCAGATTGCCACCGCGGCGGAACAGCAAAGCCAGGTGGCCGAGGAAATCAACCAGAACGTGGTGCGCATCGTGGACGCGGCGCAGCGTAGCGATACGGGTGTGAACCAGACCAACGAGGCAAGCCACGAGTTGGCGCGGCTTGGTGAGAGTCTGCGTGAGCTGGTAGGCCAGTTCAAGGTATAGAACCGTTGCTTCTGGTCGGTCGACGATTGGCGTCAGCCGGCCAGCAAGCTATGATGTGGGCGATCTGATCCGACCACTACAAAAAACGGAACCTGACCTCGCTATGACTATTCGCAAATCTTTCATGACCGTCCTGGCATTGGTGTTCGCGCTGGCAAGCGCGTCGCTGTCGGCCCAGGAAACCTATACGCTTCGCCTCGCAGAAACCTGGGGGCCCAACTCTCCGATTCTGGGTGAAACAACGCGCCACATGGCCTCGATGGCTGAGAAGATGTCGGGCGGCCGCCTGCAGTTTCGCATTGACTCATCCAACAAGCACAAGGCGCCATTCGGTATTTTCGATATGGTGAAGGCGGGCCAGTACGATATGGGGCATACCGCCTCGTATTACTACAAAGGCTCGATTCCCAATGCCATGTATTTCACCACCGTTCCCTTCGGGATGATTGCACCTGAGCAATACGCCTGGTTTTACTACGGTGGCGGCATGGAATTGATGGAAAAGGTATATCGTCCCCATGGCTTGCTGTCGTTCCCCGGTGGCAATACCGGCAACCAGATGGGTGGCTGGTTCCGCGAGGAAATCAACAGTGTTGAGGACCTCCAGGGTTTGAAAATGCGCACACCCGGGTTCGCCGGCGAAGTGATGTCCGAAGTGGGCGTTGCGGTGACCAACATCCCTCCCGGGGAGCTCTACAGCGCGCTGGAGCGAGGCACGATTGACGCTCTGGAGTGGGTCGGCCCGGCACTGGATTTTCAGATGGGCTTCCATCAGATCGCAAAGTACTACTACTCCGGCTGGCAGGAGCCTGGCGCTGAAGTTCAGTTCCTGATTAACGAGAAAACCTGGAACAAGCTTCCCGAAGAGCTCCAGGAAGTACTGCGGGTGGCTATGCGGACCGCCGCCTACGACATGTACATCCAGAGCATGCATGAAAGTGGCGTGGCCTGGGATCGTATGAAGGAAGACTATCCGGATGTCACCCATAAAACCTTCCCGCCAGAGGTCATTGAAGCGCTTCGTGATGCCACAGAGAAGCTGTTGGCCGAAGAGGCGGAGAAGGATGAACTGGCACGGGAAATCATCACTTCCCAGCAGGATTATCTGAAGCAGGTTCGTCAGTGGACCAACATTTCCGATAAGGCCTATCTGAACAGCGTTTCGGGTGAATGAAAGAGACGCTTCTCTCGTTGAAAAACGTCTCCAAGGCGTTTGACGACAAAACCGTGTTGAACTCGCTGGACCTGGACATCCTGGACGGCGAGTTCATCACTCTTCTGGGGCCGTCGGGTTGCGGCAAAACCACCCTGCTGCGCCTGATGGCGGGTTTTGAGCAGCCAGACACCGGGGCAGTCAGCCTGTCTGGCCATGACATTACCCATGCCGCCCCCGAACACCGCCCCCTGAATACCGTGTTCCAGAACTACGCGTTGTTTCCCCATATGTCGGTGTACGACAACGTCGCCTATGGCCTGAAGATGGAGAAACGGCACAGGGACGAAATTCGCCAGCGCGTGGATGAAGTGCTTGCCATGGTGCAACTGCAGGATTTCGCCCGCCGCAAACCGCATCAGCTCTCTGGTGGACAGCAGCAACGGGTGGCCATTGCCCGTGCCGTGGTCAAGCGTCCGCAACTTCTGTTGCTGGATGAGCCTCTGTCTGCGCTTGACTACAAGTTACGCCGGACCATGCAGGTGGAGTTGAAGCGACTGCAACGGGAACTGGGCATCACGTTTGTATTCGTGACCCACGATCAGGAAGAAGCCCTGTCGATGTCGGATCGGGTGGTGGTCCTGAAAGACGGCGCGATTCAACAGCTGGGTACGCCCCGGGAAATCTATGAGCGGCCCGCCAATCTCTTTACAGCGCGCTTCGTTGGGGAGACCAACCTCTTTCCGGGATATCTGACCTCGGTTGAAGATACTGGCATTACCCTGGATATCCTGGGCCTGAGCCGTACCCTTCAGAAGCCCGGGTTTACGCTGCGCAAAGGTGAGCAGGTGAATGTCCTGCTGCGTCCGGAGGATATTCGTGTGCTGGCTCCTGAAGACGAAAAGGGTCTGGCCGGCAGGATTGTGGAGCGAAACTACAAGGGCAGCACGCTGGACTCAGTGATTCATCTTGAGGACGGTACTGAAGTGCTGGCCAGTGAGTTTTTTGATGAGGACGATCCTGCCTTTGACTATAAACTGGGCGAGCCCGTGCGGGTCAGTTGGGTCGACGGCTGGGAATGGTTATTGCCGGTTGAACTGGAGCCCGTCAACAACGACGCAGAAGAAGGGCTGAGTACGAATGCATAGGGTGTTACAGCAGCCCTTCAAAACCGCAGTGCTGATTCTGGTCTGGGGCTGGTTGTTGCTTCTTGTGCTCACCCCGAACCTACTGGTGGTGGGGGCCAGTGTGATGACACGAGACCCCGGCACCTTCCTCTCGTTGCCGCTGAACCTGGACAGTTACCGGCAGTTGTTCGACCCGCTGTACCTGGACGTGTTCCTGAACTCCCTCTACATGGCCGGCATGACGACCGTCTTCTGCCTGCTGATAGGATATCCCTTTGCCTGGGCATTATCGGGCCTGGGCAAACAGCGCCAGATGCTGCTGATTTTCCTGTTGATTGTGCCTTTCTGGACCAATTCCCTGGTGCGCACCTACGCCCTGAAACTGCTGCTGGCCACCAACGGCCTGATCAACAATGCACTCATGGGGTTGGGGCTGATCGACGAGCCGCTGAGAATGCTCTACACCGAAGGTGCTGTGATCATCGGGCTGGTATACCTGCTGCTGCCGTTCATGATCCTGCCTCTGTACTCCGTGTTCGATGACCTGAGGAAAGAGCTGCTGATGGCCTCGCACGACCTGGGAGCGGGCAAGCTTTCGACGTTCCTGCACGTGACGATACCCCTGACCTTGCCGGGCGTGCTGGCGGGCGTGATGCTGGTGCTGTTGCCCGCCATGGGCCTGTTCTTCGTGGCGGACATACTGGGTGGTTCCCGCAATCTGCTGGTCGGCAATGTCATCAAGAACCAGTTCCTGGACGCCCGTGACTGGCCCTTCGGTGCCGCCGCCAGCATTCTGTTGACGGTTGCCATGGCTGTCCTGCTGTTTGCGCACCGGCTCAGCCAGCGGCGGCTCGGTGAGGAGGCCAGGGCATGAATCGCTGGCTGCCGAAAACCTATCTCACCCTGGTGTATGTGTTGCTCTACCTGCCGATCCTGGTGCTGGTGGTGTTTTCGTTTAACAGTTCCCGCACCGGTTACCGCTGGGGCGGGCTCAGTCTGCAATGGTACGAGTCGCTGTTCAATAACCACGCCATGGTCCAGGCCATGTGGAATTCCCTCTGGCTGGCACTGGCGGCGGCCACGGTATCGACCATTATTGGCGCGCTGACAGCGTTGGCTCTTCACCGGTATCGCTTTCGTGGCAAGCGTGTGCTGCGCGGGATGCTGTTTGTGGTGATGATGTCGCCCGAGATTGTATTGGCCATCTCTTTGCTGGCGTTGTTCCTGTTGGTGGGCCTGCAACTGGGGTTTGTCTCTCTTCTGCTGGCCCACGTTACCTTCTGCCTGCCATTTGTGGTGATCACCGTAATGGCACGATTGAGCGGGTTCGATGAAAGCCTGCCCGAAGCGGCGCGGGATTTGGGCGCCAATGATTTCACCATGACCCGCACGGTACTGATTCCGGTAATCATGCCAGCATTGCTGGCTGGATGGCTGTTGGGCTTCACCCTGTCACTGGACGATGTGGTGGTGAGCACCTTTGTGAGTGGTCCCAGCTATGAAATTCTGCCACTTCGCATCTACTCTATGGTGCGTGTGGGCCTTAAGCCGGAAGTGAATGCCCTGGGCACCCTGCTGCTGGTGTTTTCCCTGGCAATGTTGATGCTGTCCCAATGGATACTGACAAGGAGCAAACGATGAAGAAACTGGCGTTGGCGGGCCTGATGGCTGCAACCCTGACCGGATGCAGCTCGCAGGAAGAGCCGCAGGTACTGAACCTCTACAACTGGTCTGAGTACATGCCCCAGGAGGTATTGGACCGCTTTGAGGAGGAAACCGGTATCCAGGTGGTCTACACCACCTATGACAGCAATGAGGCTATGTATGCGCGGCTGAAACTTCTGGATGACAGCGGCCAGTACGATCTGGCGCTGCCCTCCACCTATTACGTCAACAAAATGCGTAAGGAAGGGCTGCTGGAAAAGATCAACCACGAGAAACTGGAAGGCTTCGAAAAGCTCGACCCCGAGCTGACGAACCTGGATATCGACCCTGAAAACCAATACAGCGTTCCCTACCTCTGGGGCACCACAGGGCTGGCCTACGATGCCAATGATGTTGAGGGCGAAGAGGTAACGGCCTGGTCGGATCTGTGGGACGAGAAATACGAAGGCCGCGTGATGCTCACCAACGACATGCGCGAGGTGTTCCACATCGGGCTGAGAGTGCTCGGATACTCTGGCAACAGCACCGATCCCGAAGAGATCGAGGCGGCTTATGACAAGCTGACCGAACTGATGCCTGCGGTGCGTACCTTCAACTCGGATGCACCGCGAATGCCCTATCTTGAAGGCGAGACCGACATCGGCATGATCTGGAATGGTGAAGCCGTGATGGGTGAGGAGGACATGCCGTCCCTTGAATACGTCTATCCGGAAGAGGGCATCATTGTCTGGCTCGACAGCTTTGTGATTCCCAAGAACGCCGAGAATGCAGACGCTGCCCATCAATTCATCAGTTTTGTCATGCGGCCGGAAATCTCCGCGCTGATCAGTGAAGACATCGGCTATGCCACGCCCAACCTTGCGGCCCGCGAATTGTTGAGCGATGAAGTGGCCAACGACCGCACCAGCTACCCGACACCGGAAGACCTGACCAACGCCGAGTTCCAGAAGGACGTGGGTGACGATGCCATGCAGGTCTATACCAAATACTGGGAAATGCTGAAGTCCGGGCAGTAAACCCGCAAACGGCTTGATCCGCCCCGGAAATCAGATCTCCGGGGCGATAAAGTCAGGCGCGATACCAGACTGCGCGATGCAGCGCGGTATATCCATATCCTGCAGGGAGCCCTCGGTCGTCACCAGCAGGGTTTTCATGCCGGCGTTCTGCCCGCCCAGGATGTCCGTATGAAGGGTGTCGCCCACCATGAGTATCTGCCCCGGCGGCACGTCCGCGAAGCGCTCAAGCACGGCCTGGAAAGCAGGTGCATAGGGCTTGCCGTAGAACTGCGGTTGGACACCGCTGGCCTCACGGGCCCGGTGGGCGAAGAATCCGGGTTCCAGCGTCAGGCAGTCGCCGCGGGGGGCCACCAGATCTGGATTGGCGATTTCCAGTGGCCTCGGCCGTTCTGTCAGTGTGGCCTCCAGTGCCGCCTGCATCTTCTCGTTCCAATCCTCGCTGCTGAGCATGATCAGGCCGTCATAGCTATCCAGTTTTCGTTTCAGTTGCTCCGTGACGGGGGGCCGCACCGGTTGCCAGTCTAGCGGCAGCGTGTCCGGTTCGGAATTCTCCGGGGCAATGACACCCCATAGGCCTTCGCGTCCCCGGTCGGACAGAGACTGCTCCAACAACCAGCGGCTGGAGATCAACTGTTCCGGCGTGATGTCGAACCCCATGCGCCGATACTTCTCCACCAGTCTGGCGTGGCTGGCGGTAGCCGCGTTGGAGAGAATCTGGACGTGTTTGCCCATTCGTTGCAGCTCGCGAAACCGTTGAATGGCTGCGGGGAAGGCCCTGGGTCCGGCATTCAGCACCCCAAAGGCATCGAACACGTATACCTGGAACCGGTCCGCCAGCGGCGCCATATCCTCCAGCGTGACTGGTCGAGGCTGTTCTGAGGTCGGCAGGCCCGCAGGCAGCCAGCGACGGATCTGCTCATACTGGTGGAAAGCCCAGGCTGGAGTGGGTGTTATGCCATTAAACGAGGTGGGGTGGGTATCGATCATTGGCCTAGAGTACCGCTTGGCGTACCTCGGCGGAAACCCATTTCCAGTGCTGGACGGTTTTGCGACAGGGGATAGGCGAAGGGCGCTGAAATCGTTGTATAAAGGAGCAGTTAGTGCTTGTGTTTATTGCGCGCCTGAGCGAGTTTAAACCCATAGATGTTGTATAATTGTACTACTGTACTATTTGGCGACAGGTAAGCCCGCTGTATGCAGATGTTGTACCCCCTAAATGCCGTAAGGCTGATGCTCCTGATCGCTTTGAGCTTTTTGGTGTCTTCGGCGGCGCATGCGGCAGTGGACCTGGACGAGGGCTGGGAATATCGGTGGGGCGATTCTCCATTGACCGAGGAGGGGGTGCCCGAGTGGGTACTGGGTCAGGACTCTTGGCAATGGAACGCTATCAGCTTTCCATCCAACCCGCCCGATCGCAACGGACAAGAACATGTGTGGTATCGCATCACCCTTCCGGAGGGCGAGTGGCGGGAGCCGGTTCTGTATATTTACAGTGTCGATCTGATTGTTCAGGTCTGGCTCGACGGTGAGAACATCTACCAGTACGGCACGTTTGATGATCAGGGCCGGGGGCGTTTCGAAGGTTGGCCCTGGCACGCGATCCCACTGCCCGAAGGGTTTGAGGGCAAGCCGATCTACTTTCGCATTTTCTCTGATTACACCGACATTGGTCTTTGGGGTGAAGTCTCCATCATGGAGCGCCCGGCCCTGACTCTGTTTATTGTGAAAAACTCCCTCGAAGCCCTGGTCATTTCCGGCTTTTCAGCCCTGATTGCCCTGCTAGCGATGATTTTTGCCCTGTTGCAAACGGAAAAGAAGAGTTTCGGCAGTATTGCCCTGTTCTCTTTGTCGTCCGCTGTTCTACTTCTGTCCGACAGCCAGGCTAGTCAGTTGATCTGGAACCGGCCGATGATGTGGGACTATCTGGCCGCTGGTTCCTACTACATGCTGCCGGTGGCCATGGCATTGTTGCTGGAGCAGTGGTTCAGTGATCGCCGGCCCTGGTTGATTAATCTGGTCTGGAAGATTCACCTTGTCTACGCGGTAGTGGCGATAGGGCTGGCATTAATGGGTGTGGTTGACCTGTCATCAACGTACCCGCCGTTTGATGCGCTGCTGTTAGCGTCCCTTGCAACCGTCACGGTCGTTGTCGTAAAGCGGTTCAGACAACTGAAGATTGAACAGCAGATCATCCTCGCCGCTTATGGCGTGTTCTGCAGCCTGTTGGTGGTGGATATGGCCGTTGCCCACGGCGTCCTGCCCTGGGGGCGGGTACCGGTCAGTTGGGGAACGCTGGTCTTCTCGCTGGCCGTAGTGATGATTTCCCTTTGGCATTATGCACGAACCCAACAGGCGCTCCATCGGTTGAACCTGTCGCTGGAGCAGCAGGTAACAGAGCGAACCCAGAAGGCGGAATCGTTGGCTCGCCGTGAGCAGGCCAGGGTGAGGCTGCTCACGTTCGAGAATGAAAAAACCCGTGTTCTGAACGACATCAACGGGGAGCTGCAGGATTGCATCAGCCTCAACCAGACGTTCCATATCCTGGCGCGACGACTTCCTGACCTGTGCAGCCCTCTGCGGGGAAGGCTATATCAGCGTGTGGAAAACGGCAGCGCCTATGAACTGTTGACTCGCTGGGGGTATGCCGGGGAACCGGAATCACCATTGCGCATCGAAACTCCTGAGGGCCCGCCGCCCCATAGCCAGATACCGGCCCGCCATGTTCAGGACCTGGATCAGTCCTGGTCCGGGTGGCAGAAGGACGAGGATGAGTCATTGTGTTTGTGGATCAATCTGCAGTCGGCAACCGAGGGGGCGGTGACAATGGCGCTGTTGTTTGTGGAAGTGCCGGACGAGTTTGCGGCTGACGGCACGGATTACGGCGTGGCCCGCTTGTTCCAGACGTTAAGTCAGGGGGTGCAGAAAATCGGTATCGCGCTCTCAAGCATCAGCTTGCGGGAGGAACTGCAGAAATACTCGTATGAGGATGCGCTCACCGGCCTGAAGAATCGCCGTTATTTTGATCAGCTTCTGGAGCACGAGTCGGCGGTGGCCTTGCGTGGTGACCAGCCGCTGTCACTGCTGATGGTGGATATCGATCATTTCAAACGCTTTAACGACACTCATGGCCACGAAGCCGGCGATTCTGCTCTGAAAGCCGTGGCCGGTGTGTTGGCGCGGCATTTCCGCGACAGCGATGTGGTCTGTCGTTTTGGAGGCGAGGAGTTTGTCATCATCATGGCTGGCTCCACCGCAAAAGCCGCTTACGATAAGGCGCGAGAACTGGCCCATGCCGTCCGTGCCATGCCGGTGGAACATGGTGGCTTTGAGTTGGGCCATGTAACCATATCGGTGGGGGTGTCCAGCTGGCCCGAGTGCAGCGATTCCCCAGACAGCTTGCTGGGACTTGCCGACCGGGCCCTTTACCGCGCCAAGGAGGCGGGCAGGGACCGGGTAGAAATTTCATAGGCGCCGGAACGGGTACTAATGCCAGATGTTGCCGTCGATCTTTTCGTGCAGCTCAGGGTAGTCTTTTGATTTGAAGTGGGGTACCTCGCCCTGTTTGCGCTGGGCAAGATAGTCTTTTGTCAGCTTCACCACCGTACCTGAAAGCATGACAATGGCAATCAGGTTGATGGTTGCCATCAGACCCATGGATGCGTCAGCGGCGTTGAAAACAGTCACCACCGCCTCGTAACTGCCCCATACAACCATCCCCAGGACGGCAGAGCGAAGCAGTGTAATGGCGATGGTACTGTCACCGCCAAGGTGAATCAGGGCATTCTCTGCGTAGGTGTAGTTGGCGACAATGGACGTGAATGCAAAGAACAGGATGGCAATGGCGATGAAATAGGCGCCAGACTCGCCAATGTGGCTTTGCATGGCATCCTGGGTAAGCTGGGTTCCGGTAATGCCGGAGCCCGGTTCCATGACGCCGGAGAGCAAAATCATCACTGCTGTTGCGGTGCAGATAATGATGGTGTCGACAAACACGCCAAACGCCTGCACCAATCCCTGGGATGACGGGTGGTGGGGCGCTGGTGTGGCCGTTGCCGCAATGTTGGGCGCCGAGCCCATGCCGGCCTCGTTGGAGAACAGCCCGCGCTTGATACCATTGAGCATGGCGGCGGTAATGGAACCCGCTGCGCCGCCGGCGGCTTCTTCCAGCCCGAAGGCGCTCTTTACGATGGTCATCAGCACGCCCGGCACTTCAGTGATGTTAATGGCCATAATCACCAGAGCAATAAGCACATAGAGACCCGCCATCAGCGGCACTACCAGTTCTGCGAACCGGACGATGGAGCGCAGGCCACCAAAGATGACAATGCCCGCGAGAACAGCGATCACAATGCCAACCCAAATCTTGGGCACTCCAAAGGCACCCTGCATGGCATCGGCAATGGAATTTGCCTGAACAGCGTTGAAGACCAGTCCGAAGGACAGGATCAGGCAGACGGCAAAAATACTGCCCGCCCACGGCGCCTTCAGGCCCTTGGTTATGTAGACCGCAGGCCCACCCCGATACTGGCCTTTGCCATCACGTACCTTGTAGAGCTGTGCCAGCGTGCTCTCCGCGTAGCCGGTTGCCATACCGACCAGGGCGACCATCCACATCCAGAAGATGGCGCCAGCACCGCCAAGATACAGGGCCACCGCGACACCGGCGAGGTTGCCGGTGCCCACGCGAGAGGCAAGGCTGGTGCATAGGGCCTGGAACGGCGATATACCGTGGACATCGCTGTCACGGGAGCCACGAATGGCGCGGATCATTTCCCCAAAATTGAGGAATTGCAGAAAACCCAGACGGATGGTGAAAAAGACACCAACGCCCAGCAGGCCGTAGACCAGAACGTAGCCCCACAGAATGGAGTTCAGCGAATCTACGATAGTGGTCATAGTTCTTCCTTAAACAGTTGTCGTTAAACTACCAGCACCGGACATTTCGCCTTGGAAGCGACGCGGTGGGACACGCTGCCAAGCAGCATGCCCTCTTTATCGCTGTGAGTGCCCCGGGTACCGACCACAATCAGGTCTACCTCCTTGTCCTTGGCAAACTTGACGATCACGCTGGAAGGACGGCCGGCTTTAACAAAGCCCCGAACCTTTACCGCCCCCTTTTCCTTGGCCTTTTCCTTGGCATGGTTGACGATCTCCTTGGCGTATTCCGATAGCACCTTGTCAGGGATATCCATGCTATCGGGCCGGCCAATCGACAGAGATGCCTCAAACAGGCTGTGATGCTTGTAAACACAGATCAGATAGATCTCGGTGTCCATGAGTTTTTGTAGCTCAATGGCCTTGTCCATGGCCTTGAAGGATGACTTGGAACCGTCAACGGCCACCAGAATTTTCTTGAACATTTCACTCTCCCTGAAGTCCGGTCTCTATATCCCTCAGCGGAACGCAACGTCACGAAGGAACAGCGCAATTTGCGGGAAGGCGATGATCAGCCCGGCCGCTGCCACCAGCATAAAGACGAACGGTGGCGTACCACGGATTACTTCCCAGTATGGGCGCTTGAATATGGCGATGGCGGTGAATATGTCACAACCAAAGGGTGGCGTTGCAGAGCCTATGGCGACCTGCAGTGTAATCAGAACCCCGACGAGCACTGGGTCCAGACCGGTGGCTTCGATCGCCGGTGCAAAGATCGGCGTCAGCACCAGTATCACCACGATCGGGTCAACAAACATGCAGGCAACAAAGAAGGCGATACAGATCGCAATCAGGACACCTACCGGGCCGGCTTCATTGACGCCAACTGCTTCCAGTATTGTTTGTGGAATCTGTGCAAACGAGATAATCCAGGAAAAGCCGTTGCCCACGGCAACCAGTATGAAAACCACAGCGGTAATCAGGCCGGTGGACTTGGCAATCCGATAGATATCCGGCAATTTCAGCGAGCGGAACACCACGAATTCGAGTAAGAAGGCGTACAGCACGCACACAGCGGCGGCCTCCGTAGGGCTGAAAATACCGCCGTAGATACCACCAACAATGATGACCGGGAAGAAAAGAGGCCATAGTGCTTCGCGGACGGCGACCCCCCGTTCTCTCCAGCCGGCCCTTTCCTCGGTGGGGACCTTGTTAATGTATGCATAGATCAGGCAGTAGATTGAAAACATCATCAGAATCATGACGCCCGGGCCGATGCCTGCAATGAACAGTTCGGCAATGGAGGTTCCGGAAATAACCCCGTAGATAATGAAGCCGATACTGGGGGGGATCAAAAAGGCAATGTCACTGGAATTGATGATCAGCGCCAGTGAGAACGAGTCGGAATAGCCCGCTTTAAGCAGTTTGGGGCGCAAGGGAGAACCAACAGCCACAACCGTCGCCTGGGTGGAGCCGGATACCGCACCAAAGAGGGTACACGAGGTGGCTGTACTGATCGCCAGCCCACCTTTGATATGCCCGATAAAGGCCATCACCATATGGATAAGGCGGTCGGCGGACTGCCCGCGAGTCATGATATCAGCCGCCAGAATGAACATGGGCACAGCAATCAAAGAGGCTGGGCGGATACCTCCCATCATTTGCTGGACGAACGTGCCCATCTGGCCGAAGCCATCAAACATCATTACAAAACCGACCACCGCACCGGTAATCAGCGGAACCATCATCGGGAAGCCCAGGAGCAGCAGCCCGATCATGATTACCATCATTATAGTCGCCATGAGTTTCTATCCTTTGTTAAAGCAGCTGCAGGTTCAGACTTCCGACTCACTATCAGAGTAGCCGTCGATCACACCAGTGGAGAGATAAACATCCTTGCTGGTGAGATTCTTGATCGCTGTGAGGAAATACTGAATGCCGGTAATCGCAAAGCCCACTGGCGCCCAAACGTAAATCCACCAGATCTCAAAGCCCAACGCAGGGAGAATTCGCCCACGGCTGTATAGGGTCTCGACGTATCCATAGGAGTGGTAGCAGAGGAAGAACATTACCAACGAGGTAAACAGGGCGATGAAAATCATCAGTACTTTGCGCCCTTTGGGGGGGATCGCATCGTAAACCGCAGACATGCGGATATGACGGCCATGGCGGGCCGCGTAACCAATACCTGCAAAGGTAATCAGGATGATAAGAATTCGGTTGATCTCACCAGAGAAAAACAGGCCTTCACCGAAGACAAAGCGCGCAATAACGTTGATGCATGTATTGACGGCCATAAGGATGACGCCAACCGCGAGCATCACGGCCTCAGTTTTGGCAATAACTTCATCAATGGTTCCCAGAAACCCGGGCAGGCCGGACTCATAGGTGCCGGTATCGTCTTCTAGATCCGGGGAGTTCTCGGACATGGGGGTTGCTCCAGAACATATCGCTCCCAGCCGGCAGGAGGTCCCCGGCGGGGCGGGGTTAAAACAGATTCCCGCCGGGCAGGGCCGGCGGGAATGGTTCCTTCAGGTTCAGTTGCTCTGAACCTCTTTGAGGTCTTCCTTGAACTGGTTCAGCAGTTCTTTACCGCCTTCACCTGTCATTTCGATGAACTTCTCTTCAACCTGCGGTGCGCGGGCCTTGAAGGCTTCAATCTGTTCGTCGTTCAGGCGGGTAACGGTCACTTCGTCACTGGCTTTCTTGATCTTCTCAAGGGCTTCGTCAGCGAGGCCGTCAATGTGTACGATGATTTTCTCGAACGCATAGTCAGCGGCGTCCTCAACAAGCTTCTTGTCTTCATCGGACAAGCCGTCGTAGAAGTTCTTGTTGGCCATCATGGCAGTCGTGAACCAACCGTGGCTGGTGAAGACAAGGTTCGGGGAAACTTCGTAAAGACCGCCGGATTCGATCCAGAAGATCGGGTTTTCCTGGCCCTGGATCATGTTGGTCTGCAGAGCACCGTACACTTCACCCCAAGGCAGTGGCGTGGGGGTTGCACCAAACGCTGAATAGGTTTCCGACAGCAGCGGGTTGGTCATGACACGGATCTTCTTGTTGTTGAAGTCTTCCGGCTTGCTGACTGGCTCGTCCACCGTTACAACCATTTCGCCTTCCGGGTACATCTGCAGAAGCTCCAGGCCGTTCTGGGCATACAGTTCCGGGAAATCCTCATTGATCGCTTCACTCTCGCGGAAGAACTTGATCACCGTGTCCATGTCGGTCGGCATCAGGTAAGGAATGAAGAAAATCTGCGCTTCTGGAATCAGTGAGCCTGTGAAGCCGGGAGACTGGTTGACGAAATTAAGAATGCCAGCCTGGGTCTGTTCCATGATGTCGTCGGATTCGCCCAGCTCGCCAAAGCGGTAAACCTGCACCGTGTGGTCTGAGTTGTCTTCGATGTATTCCTTGAAGTCGTAAGCGAATACGTCTTGAACGTCACCTTCGTATTCTTCGTGTGCATAGCGCCAGTTGGCAGCATTCACCGAGTTTGCCGCGGTCATTGCGGCAAAGGCAAACGCAGAAAATCCTGCCAGTTTCTTGAACTTACTCATGGTGCTCATCGCGTTGTCTCCGCTTATTTTTTTGCTGAAATGATCTGTTACATTTATTTAGACTGGCAAAACAATCCCGATTTCGCAAGAAATTGGCAAATTTACCTGGTGCCAGAAGCGACGCGTTCCGGCAGCCCATGCAAGTTGTGGTAGGCTTTTGTTTCTTACCGGAAACAACACAGGGCAGGTATGCCAGTAACGCCATCCATCGAGCCCGGCTTTCACGCCATCCACGCGAATCATCTGGAAGACCTGCGCCGGGCTGTGGTCTGGATTTGCCGGCAGAGCCCCCTGCCACCGCTGGAAAGTGAAACCTTTCTGGTGCAGAGCAATGGTATTGCCCAATGGCTAAAGCTGGCATTGGCTGAAGACCCGTCCGAGGAGGGTGCTGATGTCGGGGTCGGCGGCCTGGGTATTGCGGCCGGCATGGATTTTCTGTTTCCCGCCCGGTTTATCTGGCAGGCCTACCGTGCGGTACTGACCTCTGAGGGCGTGCCGGAACAATCCCCGTTTGATAAGTCCCGATTGGTCTGGCGCCTGTTCCGATTACTGCCAGAGTTGATCGCGGACGACGACGTCTTTGCGCCGTTGCGACGATTCATGGCCGGAACTGATACTGAGACCCGCCGTTACCAGCTCGCCGGCAAAATTGCGGACCTGTTCGATCAGTATCAGGTTTTCCGCGCCGATTGGCTGGCCGACTGGGAGGCCGGCCATGACCGCCTGCGGATGGCGCGTGGAGAATACCGCGAGCTGGGCGATGAGCTGCGTTGGCAGGCCGTACTGTGGCGCAGGCTGGTGGCTGATGCTGGCGAGCTCGCGGGTACCAGTCGTTCACGCATTCACACCCGGTTCATGGAGCAAGGGCAGACACTGACAGCCACAGACCGGCCTCGAAACCTGCCCCGTCGTATTGTGGTTTTTGGCGTGTCATCCCTGCCGAAGCAGGCTCTGGAAGCCCTGTCCGTTCTCAGTCGGGTCAGTCAGGTGGTGCTCTGTGTTCACAACCCCAGCGAATTTTACTGGGCCGACATCATCAGTGACCGTGACCTGTTGACGGCGGACCGCAAGCGCGGCAAGACCCATCCGGAACTGGCGGCATTGACCGACCCTGATGCCCTCCACCAGCACGCCAACCCGCTGCTGGCGGCCTGGGGCAAACAGGGGCGGGACTACATTCGCCTGCTGGACGAATTCGACAACCCCGAGGCGTATCAGGGCCGCGTGTCTACTCCGGAGGGTCGGATCGATATTTTCACGCCCCACGGAGATCCGGAGAAGCCGGCGCTGTTGCACCAGATCCAGAACGACATTCGTTCGCTCACTTCCCAGGCAGAGATGCTGGGGCAGGCACGGACCCTCGATCCGTTCCGGGACGATTCCGTGGTATTCCACAATGCCCACAGCCCACAACGGGAAGTGGAAATCCTTCACGACCAGTTACTGGCGGCGTTCAACAGTAACCCGGAACTTCGGCCTCGCGACGTGATCGTCATGGTGCCAGACGTTGATACTTACGCACCTCACATCCAGGCGGTGTTTGGCCGATACCCGTCGTCGTCCCGCCGCTACATCCCGTTTACCATTTCCGACCAGGGGCAGCGGCATCGTCAGCCGGTGCTGATTGCACTGGACACGTTGATGGCGCTGCCCGAAAGTCGTTTTGGCGTCAGCGAGATCATCAGCCTGCTGGAAGTGCCGGCCGTACGCAGCCGGTTCGGTATCGCCGAGGGCGATCTTCCATTGGTGCGCCAATGGGTGGACGGCGCCAACATTCGCTGGGGGCTGCACAGCGACCATCGCAGCAGTCTCGACTTGCCTGAGGGGCTGGAACGCAACACCTGGCAGGCAGGTCTGCGGCGGATGCTGTTGGGCTATGGCGCTGGCCGCGACGATCCCTGGCAGGGCATCGAACCGTTCGAGGAAATCGGCGGCCTGCAGGCAGGTGTGGCGGGCAATCTCTACCGTTTTGTTGATCGGCTGGAAGAGCTCTGGCACGAACTCAGGTCCACTGCGACCCCTGCCGGCTGGCTCGATCGGCTGCAGTCCATCCTCGAACGCTTCTTTGCTGAACTGTCTGACGACGATCTGCTGCTGGTGAACCGGCTACGCCGACAGGCAGAGCAGTGGCTGCAGGACTGCAACAGTGCGGGCATGGAAGACGAGGAACTGCCCCTGAGCATCGTGCGGGACATTCTGCTGGAAGGGTTGGAAGAAGGCGGCCTCAATCAGCGCTTCCTGGCCGGCAAGGTCAACTTTGCAACCCTGATGCCCATGCGCGCCATCCCCTTTCGGCGGGTGTGTCTGTTGGGCATGAACGACGGTGACTACCCGCGCTCGCGACCGCCGGTGGATTTTGACCTGATGGCCGTGGATTACCGGCCGGGCGACCGTTCCCGCCGCGAAGACGACCGTTACCTGTTTCTGGAGGCATTGCTCTCCGCGCGGGAGCAGCTTTATATCAGTTGGGTAGGGCGTAGCATCCGTGATGACTCGGAACGGCCACCCTCGGTACTGGTCAGCCAGCTCTGTGACCATCTTGATGCAGTGTGGCAGGTGGAGGAGTCGGACCGAAAAGCCTCTCCGGCCCTGACGATCAAACACCCGCTGCAACCGTTCAGCCGCGAGTATTTTCCCACCGGGAATCGCGGAGCCGGGCACAATGGCTCACCGGACGTGAACGCGGTACTGGCAACACGACGACTGTTCACCTATGACAGCGAATGGCTCAGTGCGCATCGGCAGCGGGAAACCGACGTGGTGGGAGCCGAACTGCCTTTCCTGCCAGCGGCGGAGCCACTGACGATTGCCGATATTGGCGCTTTCCTCAAACGACCGGTGGACACCTTTTACCAGCGCCGGCTGCAGGTCCGGTTTACCGATGTGGAGAGCCTGGACACCGACAACGAGGCATTCGCCATGGACGGCTTGCACCACTGGCGCCTGGAGGACGAACTGATCCGTCATGCGGTGATGAAATCGGGCACCGAGGACGAACTGCATCAGCGGCTGGAGGCTGCCCTGGCGAGCATGGCCCGGCGAGGCGAGTTGGGCATGGGAGTGACGGAAACCGCCCTGACCCGGCAGTTGGAAAGCCGCATGCCAGACCTGTACCGGCGTTATCAGGAGGCCGTGGCGCTCTGGCCTGAGCCGGTGGAAGATATCTCAGGCTTTGAGTACCGCCATGAGCATGGCGACGCGGCGGTCACTGTTAACGACAGGCTGGGCAACCTGCGTACCCGCCCGGGCGGTGACCTCTGCCGGGTGGTGATCGCCAGTAGCAATTTGCTGGAAGGGTCCGGAAGCGCTCGCCAGTTAAAGTTCCCGGCCCTCTTGGAACACTGGGTGGCACACCTGGCAGGTAATATTCGCTACGACGCTTTCCACACTCTGATGATCGCCAAAGAGGAAAAGCGTGTCGTCAACCTGTTGCCTCTGGACACCGACCAGGCCAGGGAATACCTGGCCGGCATCCTGGGCTACTGGATTCAGGGCCAGACGCGGCTGCTGCCGATAGAGTCGGGTGCGGCCTTCGGCTATTTGCGGGGCCTTTATCCCGCCAGGGGCGAGGGCAGTGAGGACAAAGCACTGCTGAAGGCGACGGACGCCTACGGCAAGGCTCTGGAGCGCGACAGTGGTTACCTGCGCCGGGCCTATCCGGAGGTAGAACAACTGCTGGCGGATGACGAATTTCCGCTGTTGGTGTCGGCACTGTATGAGCCACTCTGGCACGCCGAACAGGCCGGTCGGGCCAAGCCTGGCGGTGCGGGACGGGGGTCGACAAAATGACGGAAGAGATCCGCAAGCTCGATCCCCTCACACTGTCGTTGCGTGGCAGCCAGCTGATCGAGGCCAGTGCCGGCACCGGCAAGACCTTTACCCTGGCGTTGCTGTACGTGCGCCTGGTACTGGGCCATCGCACCGTGGAGGAGCCACTCGGTGAGGGCATCATGCCGCCCAACCTGTTGGTGGTGACCTTTACCGAGGCCGCCACCAAGGAACTCCGGGACCGGATTCGCGCCCGCCTGACCGAAGCAGCGGCGTTATTCGCGGCTGAACCGGACACCGTCGACACCGCGGCGATGTCAAAAGACCCACTGGTGAATCTGCGCAATGCCTGCCCAGCGGCCGACTGGCCAGCCTGCCGCCGCAAACTGCTGTTGGCCGCGGAATGGATGGACGAGGCTGCCGTGTCCACCATCCACGGCTGGTGCAATCGCATGCTCAGCGAGCATGCCTTCGACAGCGGCAGCCTGTTCCGTCAGACCCTGGAGACCAGTCAGACGGACCTGCTGGATGACGTTGTGAGGGATTACTGGCGCACCTTTATCTACCCCATGCCACCAGAGTTGATGGGCGAGGTACTGGACACCTGGAAAACCCCGGAAAACCTGCGCCAGTCAGTGCGCAACCTGTTGCCACACGTTGATGCCCTGCCAGTGCCGGAACGTGACCCACTGGCCGCTGCTCTGGAAGCGAAACACCTGCGGGAGGTAAAGCTGCAGGCCCTGAAATCGCCCTGGCCGGCCTGGTGCGACGAACTGGAAGAACTGTTGGCGGAAACCACGAAGCGAAAGCCCAAACCGCTGCATGGCACCACCAAAAACTCCCTTCAAAAAGCCGTGGAACACCTTCGGGAATGGGCCACAACCGATGCGGCTGAACCGCATGAGTTCCTGTCGAGCAAGCGCACCAAGGGTTTCGATACCCTGGAGGCGGACGCGTTTGCCGAAAAATGGACCGGCGAGGATGAGCCTCCGCATCATCCAGCCATGGACGCCATCACCGAACTCAAACCGGCATTGAAAACCATGCCGGTGGCGAAAGCGGACATTCTCAACCATGCCGCCTGCTGGATCGCCCGTCGCCTGGACAGCGAAAAACAGCGCCTGGCCAGTATGGGCTTTGACGACCTGCTCACACGACTGGATGCCGCGTTGAGCGGCCCCCAGGGCGAACGCCTGGCAGATACGATTCGGCGGCAGTTTCCGGTGGCGATGATCGATGAATTCCAGGATACCGACCCGGTGCAGTACCGGATTTTCGACCGTATATACCGGGTGGCCAGCAACGACCAGGACACCAGCCTGTTGATGATTGGTGACCCCAAGCAGGCGATTTACGGTTTCCGTGGCGCTGATATCTACACCTATCTGGATGCCCGTCGGGCGGTCAGCAGCCGAACCTACACGCTGGGGACCAACTACCGCTCAGCTATCGCCATGGTAGACGGCGTTAACCGGGTATTCGCCCAGGCCGACCAGTCCCTGCCCGAAGGGGCCTTCCTGTTTCGAGCCGGGGACGACAACCCGTTGCCCTTCAGCCCCGTGGAGGCCAAAGGTACCAGCCAGCAATGGCTTGTTAACGGGCTGCCGCGACCACCACTGACGTTCTGGACCCTGACCGATGAGCGCCCTATCGCCAAGGAAACCGGCAGAGAGGCCATGGCCGAGGCCTGTGCGGCGGAGATTGCCCGCCTGTTGAATCTGGGGCAGAGCGGCGAGGCGGGCTTTGGGGCCGAGGGCGCGCCGTTTGAGCCTGTGCGACCGGAGCACATTGCTGTGCTGGTCAACAAACGTGACGAGGCGAATGCCGTCCGGCGATCATTGGGCGCCCGGGGCGTTCGCAGTGTGTACCTCTCAGACCGTAATTCCGTGCTGCAGTCGGTCCAGTCGGTGGAGATGTTGCAGTGGCTGCAGGCCTGCGCCGAACCAGGCCAGCTGCCGCTGATTCGCGCGGCACTCGCCACGCCCACCATGGGCCTGGCTTATCAGGAGCTGGACCGTCTGTTCAGTGACGAGAATGCGCTGGACCGCGAGATCAACCGCTTTCAGGGCTACCGTGAGCTCTGGCAGCAACAAGGCGTGCTGCCGATGCTGCGGCGCCTGCTCATGGACTATGACGTGCCGGCGAAGCTGCTGTCCGGGCCTGACGGCGAACGAGGCCTGACCGACATTCTGCATATTGCCGAACTGCTTCAGCAGGACAGCCAGCAGCTGGACGGCGAACATGCGCTCATTCACCACTACATCGAGATGTTGCAGGATTCCGACGATGAGGACGAACATCGCACCATGCGCCTGGAAAGTGATGCCGGGCTGGTCAAGGTGGTTACTGTCCACAAGTCCAAAGGCCTGGAGTACCCTTTGGTGTTCCTGCCGTTTGCCACCGAATTCCGCGAGGAAAAACCGAACCAGGCGTTTATCAAGTACCACGATGACGAAGGCCGACTGCAGATTTCCCTGGAGCCGGATGAAGACACCCTGGCCAGGGCCGACCGCGAACGACTGGGTGAGGATATTCGCAAACTCTACGTTGCCCTGACCCGATCCCGCCACGCCACCTGGGTTGGCGCCAGCGGCATCAAAGGCTGGCGGCAGAGTGGTCTGGGGCACCTGATTGGCCGCTCTGCCAGCGATGAAGACACGGACCTGATGCCCTTCCTGCAGTCCGTGGCCACCGGCGAACCCGCGATTGAAGTGGCGCCCATGCCAGAGCCAGGAGGCGACGTTTACGCGGGGGAAGAGGAGCCAGAGCTTGGCAACGCTCTGGAGCCGGTGCGGGAAGCCCGGGAACACTGGTGGATCGCCAGCTATTCCGCGATCACCTATGGCGCCCGCGGTGGCTACGGCAACGACTTCGCCCCGGCCAGTGAGGATGCGGAGCAGGAGAACCTGCGTGACGAGGACGAGCCCGTTGTGGCCGATACCCTGGCTGCGATGATCCCCGACTGGCAAGGGCCGCAACCGGTCAACCAGCATGCTTTCCCGAAAGGCTCCGGCCCCGGCACCTTCCTGCATGATATTCTGGAGTGGTGCGCTGGAGAGGGGTTCCACAAGGTGGCTGATGCGCCGGAGGATCTCCACGAGCTGCTGGAGCGCCGCTGTCAGTTACGCAACTGGAGTGAATGGGCTGACACCCTGAAAACCTGGATTTACACCCTGATCACCATGGACATCCCGCTTCCGGGCAAAAGCAGGACATGCGCCCTGGCGGGTCTTGAAACCTTTCGGCCGGAACTGGAGTTCTGGTTTGAAAGCCATGAGGTGAACACCCTCGCCATGGACAGACTGGTCCGCCGGCATACGCTGGGTGGTGATCCGCGTCCTGAGGCTCAGCAAGCCACCTTCAATGGCATGCTGAAAGGGTTTATCGACCTGGTGTTTGAACACGAAGGCCGCTACTACGTGCTGGACTACAAGTCGAACTTCCTGGGGGAGGACGATCAGGCCTATATCCCTGACGTGATGAAAGACAAAATCCTTGAGAAACGGTATGACCTGCAGTACGTCATCTACCTGCTGGCGTTGCACCGTCTGTTGAAAGCGCGCCTGCCGGACTACGATTACGACAGCCACATGGGGGGTGCCGTCTACCTGTTCCTTCGTGGCTGCGATGCACCGGGCGCCGGCGCTTTTACCGAACGACCGGACAGGGCCCTGATTGAGGAACTGGACCGGCTGTTCAGCGGCCAGGGGGAGAAGGCAGCATGACCGGAGAAATCGGAACCATTCCGGACCTGTTCGACGCCGTTGAGCCCGAACCGGCACCACGGTTGCCCCAAACCGCTGCCGACGCTCTGGCCTTGCTGGACGAATGGGTAGAGCGCGACTGGATTCGTGCTCTCGATCATGCCTTCGCGACGTTTGTTTGCACGATGGTCCGTGAACAGGGCGAGCAACCGGTGGCCATGCTTGCGCTGCTGTCAGCGATGGTGTCACACCAGGTGGGGCGGGGGCACGTTTGCCTGGATGTGCGTCATCTCTGTCGTGCCACGGAACCAACGCTGGTACTGCCGCCGGAAGGCGTCGGTTCTCTACCTGAAAACAGCCCGAGGCCGTCGGATCTGTTTGCCAGTGTCGGCGCTGACCAACTGATTGGGATGCTGGGGCAAAGCTGCGCTGTCAGCAACGGCGAGCAGGCAGCACCGCTGGTATTGGATGGCTCGCGGCTGTACCTGCGTCGATTCTGGCGCTATGAGCAGGCTATTGCCGTCGGTATTCGGGCACGTCTCGACAACCGTGTGGCGTTGACGGATACCGCTCCGTTGAAAACGGCACTGGATACCCTGTTCGGCACGGAAAACGATTCCGATGGCCCGCCGGATTATCAGAAAGTGGCCTGTGCCCTGGCAGCACGGAACCGCTTCAGTGTCATTACCGGCGGTCCCGGCACCGGTAAAACCACCACGGTTGTCAACCTGTTGGCAGCCTTGCAGTCGATGGCCTGTGAATCGGCGGGGACCGCCGGTGCCAACCCTTACCTGCGCATCCGCCTGTCGGCGCCAACCGGAAAAGCGGCCGCAAGGCTCAGTGAGTCCATCGGGGGTGCCGTTGACCGTCTGCCGCTGGAAAGCCTGCCGGGTGCACCGAATAAATCCGCCATTCCAACCCAGGTCACTACATTACACCGGCTGTTGGGCAGTCGCCCGGGTTCACGGAGTTTTCGTCACAACGAGGACAATCCGTTGCCATTGGATATCCTGGTGATTGATGAAGCGTCCATGGTGGATGTGGACCTGATGGCATCGGTCTTTGCAGCCCTGCCCGACAAGGCCAGGCTGATTATGCTGGGGGACAAGGATCAACTGGCGTCGGTGGACGCTGGTGCGGTGTTGGGGGAACTCTGTCAGCGCGCCGAAGGCGCTCACTACCTGCCGCAAACGGCGAAATGGCTACAAGCGGTGACCGGATGTCAATTGCCATCAGAGCTGCTGGACTCCGAAGGCCTGGCTCTGGATCAGGCGGTTGCCATGCTGCGAAAGAGCTATCGGTTCGACGAACATAGCGGTATCGGCGTGCTGGCATCGGCCACCAATGCGGGCCAGCTCAGCAGGGAATTGATCGGCCAATGCCGCAACCAGGGCTTTGAGGATGTGGCTTGGCTGACCGGTGAGAACGACATGGGGTGGTTGGCAAATCACGCCCTGACCGGCAGTCCGGAACGTTTCCACAACCAGGGCGAGCAGCGCGTGGTTGGCACTGCGCCGGTTGATCCTCCGGTTGGCTATGGTCACTATCTAAAGCTGATTCGTGACCGCAAACCCGCCACCGACGTTGAGGCGGATGGGCGTGAATCATGGGACGCCTGGGCAACCGAGGTGCTCGCGGCGTTCAATCGCTTCAAGGTGCTTTGCGCGTTGCGTCAGGGGCCGTTTGGAGTAGAAGGGCTGAACCACGACATTGCCGGGCGTTTACACGGTGCCGGTTTGATCGAGCGCACTGAAGGTTGGTACGCCGGTCGTCCGGTACTGATCACCGGAAACGACTATAATCTGGGCCTTATGAATGGCGATATCGGTATCACCCTCAGCGTGCCCTGGGATCGTAACGACTCGGGTGAGCCGGTAGAGACCCTGAGGGTCGCCTTTCCGTCCAGTGACGGTAGCGGAGGTGTCCGATGGATATCGCCCAGCCGTTTGCAATCGATGGAAACGGTCTACGCCATGACCGTGCACAAGTCCCAGGGCTCGGAATTCACCCACGCCTGCTTGGTGATTCCGGACCGCCTGACCCCGGTGTTGACCCGAGAGCTGGTGTACACCGGTATCACCCGTGCACGCCACTGGCTCAGCCTGGCGGTATGTCAGGAAGGTGTACTCAAAGAGGCAGTGGGGCGTAGCGTGATCAGGGCGTCGGGGCTGGCTGGGTTGTTAGCGTGAAGCGCCTATTGTTAACCCTTATAGGGAGAAAACACATGAGAGGAGTCGTGTCGGTACCCGGGCATGTGGCAATTCTGTTTGCTCTGCTTTTTCTGGCCGGTTGCGTCGGATCACCTGCCACCAGAAGTTCAGCGGATGACATCGTGGCGATGCCGTTGACCAACACCTATTGGCAGCTGTTGAGCATCGCGGGTGAACCGGTGTCGAAAACCAACGCCGACCAGAAACCCCACATTCTGTTTCTGGACGACGGCCGGGTGAGTGGCTTCAGTGGCTGCAATCAATACATGGGTGACTATCAGGTCACGGGTGAGAACCTGTTGTTTGATTCCATGGCCAGCACTCGCCGGGCCTGCCCGGATAACCAGACGGAACAAATGCTGTTCGCGGCCCTGGCCAAGACCGTTGGTGTCAATCTCGAAGGCATCGAGCTTCGGTTGCTGGGTGAAACCGGCGAAGAACTGGCAGTGTTCGAAGCCTCACGGATGAAATAAGGCGCCGGTCGTCAGGCGTTGGACAGACAGTCGGTCATGAAGCCCCTGAATTCGATCACCAGCCGCGCCAGGCTGTTTTCCAGGCGATGTCCGTCCGGAAGTACCAGCAACGGCAGCTTCTGCTCCCGTGCCAGCTCAATCACCGGCATTGGCAGTACCACATCGTCGTCCCAGCCATGAATGATCTGGGTGTGCCGGGCCTGAATACGGGGGCTGGATTGCGGATAGGCCGACATCGCCAGAGCCGGCGCCAGAAGGAAGCACCCCAGTACCGGTGTTTCTGCACTGGTGCGGGCACACACCCAGCCGCCCATGCTGGATCCGGCCAGGATGGTTCTTTCCGGGTCGGCACCCGCCTCGGTGATGGCTTCTCTCATCTGTGTGAGGCGTTCGGCAGGATCTTTCGTGCTGCGATGATCCACGGCAATCGCGGTTACACCGGGAAAGGTTTCCGCTTCGGCTTTCAGGGCCTGTACTTTGGTGCCTCCAGGGCCACTTTCCAGGCCGTGGGACAGGAAAACATGAAATTCGGGCGTGGCCATGGTTGTCTCCGGTAAGAGGTCAGTGTCGGGTGGCGGCCAGGATATCCAGCGCGTGCCGCCGTTTCTCAGGGTCGTACAGATCCACAGTAAACATCAGTTCGTCCACGTCCACAGTCTGCAATAGCCGCTCCAGCTGCTCCCGGAGAGTGTCCTCACTGCCCAGCAACTGCAGCGACAGGAAGTCCTTCACGCCTGCCTGCTCCCCGCTGTTCCATAGACCTTCCATGGACTTGACCGGAGGCCGCATCCACAGAGGTTGGCCCCGGAACAGGGAAAGGATGCGCTGGTAACTGGTGGTGGCCAGGAACTGGGCCTCCTCGTCGGTGTCCGCTGGCACGGCCGGAACGGCCAGAATCACATAGGGTTTATCCAGTTGGTCCGAAGGCTGGAAGTTGTCCCGGTACGTCTGGATTGCCTCGCGGTAAAGCCGGGGCGCGAAGTGGCCGGCAAAGGCGTAGGGTAGTCCCCGCATCGCGGCAAGCTGTGCGCTGTAAAGACTGGAGCCCAGCAGCCAGATGGGCACATTGGTGCCGGCGCCGGGAATGGCCTTGACCGGCTGGCCAGGCTGGAGTGGCCCCAGCAAAGTCTGCAAGCGCGCGACATCCTCGGGAAACTGTTCTGCCCCGAGGCCGTCCCGGCGTAGCGCCCGGCTGGTGACAGGGTCGGTGCCAGGGGCACGGCCGAGTCCAAGGTCAATTCGGCCGGGATAGAGGCTTTCCAGGGTGCCGAACTGCTCAGCGATCACCAGCGGCGGATGGTTGGGCAGCATGATACCCCCGGACCCTACCCGGAGAGTGCTGGTAGCACCGGCAATGTGCCCGACCAGTACGGCCGTTGCGGAACTGCTGATGCCTTCCATGTTGTGATGCTCGGCCAGCCAGAAGCGGTTAAAGCCCAGGCTTTCCGCGTGGCGGGCGTAGGCGACGCTGTTGGCCAGGGTCTGCCCCACGGAATCGCCTTCGCGAACGGAGGCCAGCTCAAGAAGGGAATAGGCAGGGAATTGGGCGCTGGAATTCTGCGACATTGAATGCTCCGGGTTTGAACTATCCGGCAGCATAACAAAAACCGGCCCGTGAAAAAGCCGGCCGGGATGAGGGTGTTCGTTCTAATGGGCTGGGTCAGGCCCACCAGGCTGGCAGCAGGTTGCGGATCTGCGGTTGCAGGAAGCGGTCATCGATCAGCCAGATTACGCCGGTGTCCTCCGGCGTGCGGATCACCCGGCCGGCGGCCTGGGCGACTTTTTGCAGGCCAGGAATCAGGTAGGTGTAGGCGTGGCCGGCACCAAAGCGTTGCTCCAACCGCTGGCGCAGGATGTCATGCCAATGGTCGAAGGGCGGCAGGCCGAGCGTCGCCACGAAAGCGCCAATGAGTCGGTCGCCGGGCAGGTCGATGCCTTCACTGAAAACGCCCCCGAGTACGGCCAGGGCGACGCCGGCATTGTCCTCGTTGAAATCGTCAAGAAACGCCGTGCGCTCATCGGCAGACATGCCAGGGCGTTGGGCTCGAAGCGGCAGGTCAGGCGCCTGTTGTTGCAGAGTTTCCCGCACCCGGTTGAGGTAGGAAAAGCTGCTGAAAAACGCCAGGTAGTTGCCGGGCCGCTGCTGGTATTGTCGGTGGATCAGTTCCGCGATGGGCGTCAGTGAGCGTTCCCGGTCCGGCTGCCGGGTACTGATGTCCGGGGTGAAATTCACCTCAAGCTGGTCGCGGGTAAAGGGGCCTGGCAGGGAGCGGAAGCAGGTGTCCTCCGGCATGCCCAGAAGGTCCCGGTAATAGACGCCAGGCGACAGGGTTGCGGAAAACATCAGCGTGCTGTCGGCGGCTTCGAAGCGCGGGGCCAGGAAGTCCGCCGGGATCAGGTTCTGAATGCTGAGTCTGGCCTTGCCCCTTGCCGGCCGGATCAGCTCGCATAGGGAATGATCGCCAAACACCTCCGCCAGTTTGGTGAAGGCCAGGCTTTCGAACATCAGTTCCTGCAGGGCAAGGTCTGGCGGATGGTCCGCCAGGTAGTCGGTAATGGCGGAGACCAGCCGGTTCAGAGCGCCGGTCAGGGAACCCGGAAGAGTGTCCAGCATCACCGGCTCGCGGCTGATGTCGGGGCAATGGTCGCGGATGACTGATTGCCAGGCCCGGGACACGCCATCGAGTTTTGATTTCAAAGCTTTGGGGGCCTGTTTCCGCACCCGCAGCAGACGTGCCTGGCTCAGCTCCACGGAATACATGCCACGGGCGCGGTCCACCAGATTGTGGGCCTCGTCGACCAGCAGGCTGGCCTTCCAGTCGTTCTGCCGGACCAGGGCATGGAGCAGGGCGGACTGATCGAACATCCGGTTGACATCGGCCACCACCACATCGCACCAGCGGGCCATTTCCTGCGCCAGGAAATAGGGGCAGATACCGTGTTGGCGGGCGATGTCGGCCAGTACCCCCTGGGTCAGGGCACCGGTGTGATTGGCAGCGTCCTTGCGGGCCGCCGGCAATCGGTCAAAGAAGCCCTTTGCCAGCGGGCAGGCGTCCCCATGGCACGCCTTGTCCGGATGCTCGCAGGCATGGTCCTTGGCCACCAGTTCCAGGGTTCGCAGGGGCAATGGGCCGGGTTGCTTTTTCCGCAACAGGTGAACGGCATCGACAGCCAGTTGCCGGGCGGTATTGCGGCTGGTCAGGTAGAATAGCCGGTCGTGTCTGGCCGTGGGCATCGCCATCAGGGCCGGAAAAAGGGTGCCAAGCGTCTTGCCGAGGCCGGTGGGTGCTTCCAGTAGCAAGGTCTGTTGGCGGATGCTGTTCCTGTAAACGGATTCCGCCAGGGCGCGCTGCTGTGGCCGGAAGTCAGGGAAGGGAAAGGTCAGGTTTTTCAGGGCCAGATCCCTTTCATGCCGGTGGCTGGCCTCCTGTTCAGCCCAGTCGCTGTAGTGTTCACAGAGATGTTCCAGCTCCTGCCACAATTCCTCCGCGAAGGCCGTTTCGGTGATGGGGGTTTCCTTGTCCTTGCCGACATCGTAGTAGATCAGGGCGAGATCGATCTGGCTCAACTTTTCCTGTCGACACAGTAACGCTCCGTAGGCCCGCAATTGTGCACGGTGTAGATTGCGCTGGGCTTCCCGTACCCGGGACAGGTCACCGCGGTGGGTCTTGATTTCCTCCAGTCGGCCGGCGATCGGGTCGTAACCGTCGGCCCGCCCACTGACCATCAGTTTGCCGCATTGGCCGGCCAGGGCCACTTCGCTTTGATACCTCGGGCCGCGACGGGCCTGCACCGCACCGTGGCCGGCAATGCCTTCTTCCGACGTGGGCGCCGGGGTGTAGCGCAGGTCCAGATCGCCCTTGCGGGCGGCGAATTCACACAGCGTTCGTACCGCGACGTTGAGGTCGGTCATCGGTCGGTCCAGCGCACATAGCAGACGGAGACGGGAATGCCGTGGTCAACGCAGAACTCAAGCCATCGGGTCTGATGATCCTGCAGGCGGTCGCCAGGGCCTTTGACCTCGATCATTTCATAGCGCCGGTTTGGATCGTTGTGGTCGGGCCGAAAGCGGATCAGGTCAGGAAAGCCGCTGCGGTGTTCGCGCAGGTTGCCCAGCAGGCGCCGGAACATCCGCTCCAGGTGTTGGGCCGGGATGCACGTCAGCGCCATTTCAAGCAATTCCTCCGAGAGTATTGGCCAGATCACAAACGGCGACGCGATGCCCTGTTTTCCCTGCCAGGTATCGCGGATTCGGGTTTTGTAATTGTCAGAGGCCAGCGTGCCGAGGCAGTCGTCAAACAGTGCCTGACGACGTTCTACAAAATCCTCCCGGTACAGGTCCACCGGCCCGGTGTGAAAGGGATGGAAGAATGCGCCGGGCAAAGGTTCGAACAGGGCGGGCCAGCAGAGCAGGCCAAACAGGCCATTGATGAGGGTGTTTTCCACATAGGCAACGGGGGTGTCGGGTTCGCTCAGGTGTTGCATGGCCACCCACTCCACCGAGTGGCCGTCGGGATTGTCCAGTTCCAGGGTGAACGCCGTCAGTGGCGGGCGTTCGCTTTGCTGGGGCCGTGGCTCTCCCAGTTTTTTCGCCAACCGCGTCAGGATGCGTTCGAGTCCGCGTTCCTCAGCGCCAAACCTGGGTTCGGCGGTGGCGGCCTGGGCAATCTTCCAGGCCTCATGGTGTTGCTTCAGCCGTTCCAGAAGGCGTAGCTGGCGCAGCCGTGATTCGCGATGCCCACTGAGGCGATAGGCCTTCAACGCCAGCTCTGTGTTGCCGCCGCGCTCTGCCAGCTTGCCCAGTTCGAACAGCAAGCGGCCGCGCCGGCTTTCCAGCCAGGCATTCTCATTGGCCGTCGGGATGTCCTGCCATACGGTTTCTGGCGCCTCGCCCTGATCCAGGCGTTCACGGCAGTGGTGCATCACCAGATAACGATCCACGTCGTCACGTTCGTCAAAAGCCCGGGACTCGGCAGAAAGCGGTACCTGTTCATACTGCTGGTGGCCCAGCTCCACCAGTACGAAATCGGACCAGCTCTGGCGCAGGTTGCCGAAAAACATCAGCCGCAGGCGGTCGAACAGGGCCATGTTCTGTAACTGGATAACCTGTGTCGATACGCCCGGTAGCCAAAGTTCGACCGGTGCGGGGTCAGGGTGCAGTGGCAGCAGGGTTTCCTTGAGCACAGCTTTGCTTGCCCCCGTCTGCAGTCCGGCGGCGGTGATCCTGTCTGCCAATGCGGGTCGCAGTTCGCCGAGGGTGAACAGACGAAAGAGGTCGGCAAGGGGGAGTTCCGGGGTATCGTTGATCCATCCGGCGTTCAGCAGGGTGTTGGTGGCTTCGGTCACCGGGGCTCCAAGCTCCGGATAGCGGAGCTTCTCAACACGAAACAGTTCGCCGGTACGCATGACCATGCGAGCCAGCAGCGCCCTTGCGGGCTGGTCCAGTGTCAGCAGGTTGTCTATGTGCCCGATTTCATCGGCCGTCAGCAAATCGCTGTGATAGTGCCGTACCCAGCGCACCACCGTCTCGAAGTTTTCGAGATAGTACAGCGGATTGTCCAGGTCCGCGGTGCCGGGAATGTGAGTTTTCTGGTCTGATGCTGGGACCATGGCAGGGCGTCAGATATCCACGACGATCGGTGGGTTCAGCGGCTTGAACTGGCCGGTGCAGGTGCTGGCGTTGACATACAGGCAGTCATTCAACATTTGCTGGCCGTAGCTTTCGTGGATATGCCCGAAGATGTGAAGTTTGAGCGTGAGCCGCTCCAACTCCAAGGCCAGATCGCCGCAGCCTACAGCCAGTGACTCGTTCACCTGATCAAGGATGCCTGCGGGCGGACCATGGGTGATAAGAACGTCAGTGTCCGACGGTATCTGCGCCCAGCGCTCCGCAATGGCGGTTCCACGTTCGAGGTTGAATGCCCAGTCGAAAAAGATGGGTGTCCAGGGGCTGCCCCAGAATTTCAGTCCTTCGATGTCGATACTTCTGTCCCGAAGGTAAACGGCGTTCCTGATCAATGCCTCTGCGTCGGCAGGCTCATCCTGCAGGCACCAGTCGTGGTTGCCGGCAATCAGGATCTTGTGGCGGTGGGGCTGTTCGGAAAACCAGTTGTCCAGATCCTCGAGTTCCTCAAGGGTGCCCACTCCCAGGCAATCACCGGCGTGGATCAGCACGTCACCGTCGGGTACGGGAACCTGACGATGCATACTGTGGGTATCCGATATACAGACCAGTCTCATTTAGGCTCGCTGGGTTTGGGTTCGTTGGGCTCGCGAAAAGAGCCATGGCGTCCGGCGCCGCCAGTAAATCGGCCGGCGCCTTTAATGGCTTCTTCAAACACCACAGGATAACCGCCAGCTCCTTCGGCAGCCAATGCTTTGGACAGTTTTAGATCCCACTGATGAATGGCGGAATGTCGGTCGGCGCGCAGGCATTTCTGAGGGAATCCGGCGATGTCTGCCGCCAGGGCCTCGGCGGCGAAACGAGCCTGACCGTCGGGCACAACCCGGTTTGCCAGCCCCATGGTTTTGGCTTCGTCGGCGCCAACCGGTCGCCCGGTCAGGATCATGTCCATCGCATTGCCGTGGCCGATAATGCGAGGCAGGCGCACGGTGCCGCCATCAATCAGCGGGACTCCCCACCGGCGGCAGAATACGCCAAAGGTGGCGGATGCCTCGACCACCCTCATATCGCACAGCAGAGCCAGCTCCAGGCCGCCCGCTACCGCATAACCGGATACGGCCGCAATCACGGGTTTGGAGAGATCCATGCGGGACGGGCCCATAGGGCCTGGTGCTGTTCCAGTCGCCTCTATCTCGTTGCGACGCTCCGGGTCGCCGACGGCCTCCAGGTCAGCGCCAGCGCAAAAGTTGCCGCCTTCGCCCCAGAGCACCGCCACCTTGAGATTGTCATCGGCTTCAAAATCTGTGAAAGCTTCGTGCAGGGCGTTGGCCGTTTCGCGGTCAACGGCGTTTCGTTTTTCGGGGCGGGCCAGAATGATGGTCAGCACAGCACCGTTGGACTCGGTGTATACCGGGGGTTGCGTCACATAGCCTCCTGAGGATTGTTGGTGTCGGGCCGCTCAGGGAGTTGTGGTCTCCGGGGTTAAGTGTCCAAATTCCACCCGGTTCCGTCCCTTGTTTTTCGCATTGTATAGCGCCGAGTCGGCTTCGATCATCATATCTGCGAAGGTTTTGTGGCGGTCGGCCTTTTCGACCCCCCCAATGCTGGCAGAGATGTACAGTGGTAAACCCTGTATTTCCTGGCCGTTGGTGGCGATGGCTTCCAGCAGACGGTGGGTGATGATGCGCACGTCGTCATCACCGGTGATACGAAGGACCACCGCAAATTCCTCTCCTCCGACCCGGCCAATGATGTCGTCATCCCTCAATTCGTGTCTCAGTGTGCGGCCGACCAGGCGGAGGGCTTCATCTCCGGCTGCGTGCCCCCAGCGATCGTTGACTTGTTTGAAGTGATCCAGGTCCAACATCAGTACGGCCAACTGCGTCTGGGACTGTGTCGCCTTGTCATAGGCCCGGATGCCTTCCCGGAACAGGGAGCGGCGGTTATAGAGCCCGGTCAGGCCGTCGCGCTCAGCCATCACTCTCAGGCGTTGTTCGGAATGGGTAAAGGCCAGCAGCGGCAGTGCCAGGGTCGTCGCGGTAGCCAGCAGAATATGGTTAACGAGGATCAACCGCAGCACGAAACCGGTATTGGCCTGATTCAGGCCAAACCAGTCCATGCCGATCACCAGTGCCTGGGACATCATCAGTACCCCATGCATCGTAAACAGCACCTTCAGAATCCTGACAGGCAGCGACGGCGTGGTGTCCAGTTTCGACAGAGTGTAGACCGCAAAGCTGAAAATGGCGGCGGAGAAGAGGGCTGTTAGCAGGCGGGCATTCAGCGGGTCGCCTTGGAAGGAGAACAGAAGAATGAGCAAATAGCTCGCCGCGGAGAAGCGAAGGACCTGGCGGAACCTGCGGGTTTTACGCGATGCTCTGCCGGAGAAACGCTGCAGGCCGGCCAAGACCAGAAAAGGCGAAAAGCCGAGAAATACGTGGGCCAGAAAAACGGTGATCCAGGGCGCATCGATAAAGGCTCGCGCGCCTGCAATCAGGGTGCCTGCCGCGAAGGCCAGGCACGCCAGCGCCCACAACCGGAAACAATGCTGGCGGGAACGAAGCTTGAAAATGGCCCATAGCAACCCGCCGATCAATAGATTGATCGCGACCGATAACAGCAGCAAAGTCGGCAGGTGAACGGTAAACCCCATAGGCATCCCTGGTGACGGATTTTCGCAGTGTTACAGGGTACGTCACAGGGACGTTACGGTCAGTAAGCTTTGTGTGTCGTTTCATGGTACAGAGACAGCCATGGTGACGCCGCCAGCGCCGTTGAAGCGCGACTGGCGGCTCGCCTTTGGGTTAAGCGGCTTTCAGTGTCTTCATGTCGATCACAAAACGGTACTTCACATCGCCTTTCTTCATGCGCTCGTAGGCTTCGTTGATGTTTCTGATGTCGAGCATTTCCACGTCGCAGGTGATGCCATGATCGGCACAGAAATCCAGCACTTCCTGGGTTTCAGGCATGCCTCCGATGAGAGATCCTGCTAATACGCGGCGCTTGAACACCAGGTCGCCGGCTTCCAGGGGTGGGGCGACCGGTTCCAGCAAACCCACGAGGATGTGGGTGCCGTCGAAGGTCAGGCAGTTCAGGTATGGGTTCAGGTCGTGCTGAACCGGCACGGTGTCCAGCATGAAGTCGAAGGACTCGGCGGCCGCTTCCATCTGACGGTCGTCGGTGGAGACGACGACATGGTCAGCGCCCTGCTGCTTCGCTTCAGCCACCTTGCCCTCGGAACGAGTGAAGATGGTTACTTCTGCACCCAGGGCCTTGGCGAATTTCACGCCCATGTGGCCGAGGCCGCCCATGCCGATCACACCCACCTTGTTGCCGGCTCGCACGCCGTAGTGGCGTAGGGGGGAGTAGGTGGTAATGCCAGCGCAGAGAAGGGGGGCGGCGGAGACCGGGTCCAGCTTTTCCGGAACCTTCACCACAAAGCGCTCGCTGACGATAACCCTGTCGGAATAGCCGCCATAGGTGATGGAGCCGTCATAACGGTCTTCACCATTGTAGGTAGCAGTCATGCCCTCCTGGCAATACTGTTCAAGACCGGTTTCGCAGGCGGAACAGGTGCGGCAGGAGTCCACCATGCAGCCTACGCCCACCGTGTCGCCCACCTTGTAGTCGGTCACGTCGGAGCCGACGGCGGTGACACGGCCAATAATCTCGTGTCCCGGAACCACCGGGAACTGGGTAGCACCCCAATCATTCTCGGCAAAGTGGATATCGGTGTGGCAGACGCCGCAGTAGTCAATCTCGATGGAGACATCGTCCGGGCGCGGTTCACGCCGTTCAAAGCTGATGGGGGCCAGCTTTGAGTCGGCTGATTCGGCTGCGTAGCCTTTTGCATTCGCCATGGTCCGTGTTCCTTCTTTGTCGGTAAATGTTCAAACCTGTACGCAGTAACTCCGGGTGTGAGTCAGTTTTTCAACCGCAAGTCCCTTTTATGAAAGGAATATCATGAAGCGTTAATGGCGATGGGTGTGGCGGTAGTCGGTGGGGGATTGGCCCATGACCTTCTTGAACAGTCGCGAAAAATAGTAATTGTCGTCATAACCCAGAAGGCTGCTGATCTGGGTAAAGGAATGATCCGTGGTGTCCAGCAACTGGCAGGCCTGTTCCACTTTCAGGTGCAGGAAGTGTTGGATCGGGGAGACGCCGGTCAGGGCCCGGTAGCGGGTGGCAAAGTGCGCGGGAGAGAGCCCGGTCAGGTCCGCCAGTTGATGGAGGGTGATGCGCTCATCCAGATGCTCCCGCATGAAATTATGGATGATATCCAGGTCCGGCTGCTGCGCATGGCCTGCCTCACCGACACTCAGGGGGACGGCCGCCAGCAGTTGGCGCAGGCGGTTGGCCACATGCACCAGGCCGGGAGTGCGGAAGCCGGTTTGCCGTACCGAAAGCAGGCCGTTGAAATCCACGAGTAACCTGGGTTGTCGCCCGATGTGTTGAACGTAGATGCCCTCGGTAAACCCCATGTGCTCTCGAAAATGTTCCGTCAGCGGGCCCGCGTAGTGAACCCAATGGATTGTCCATGGGTTCTCCGGTGCGGCGGTGTATCGGTGTGCGGCGCCGGCCGGTATCAGCACCAGGTCACCCGCCCGTATCAGGCAGGGTTCGTCCTCAACGCTCAGGTAGGCTTCCCCCTCCGTGCAATGGATCAAAAGATCGTCGTTATGGTGTTCCCGGTGCATGTGGTGGCCTGCAGCGCGGCGGTAGTGGCCGAAGGCGAGCGGGTACAGGTCACGGGTCAGGGGGTGTCGTGACAAGCCGCGTATAACCGGGTCAGGAATGACATATCGAATGCTGTCTGGCGGTACAGGCCACTGGGACGTCTTGGTCATCGTGGGTATCTTCTTTCCTGTGATTTCGAAAGATAGTCCATCATGGTCGAAACTTAGTCAATCATTAAGCGGTAGAGGGCTGTGCTAGGATCGGTATCAACCTTAGGGCTCAGGCCCAATTACCTACAACAATGACAGGGAATATCGCTATGAAAAACGTACCCCTTTATATCGCCGGTGAATTCGTACAGAGCCAAACTGACCAGTGGATTGACGTTACCGATCCTGCCACCAACGAAGTCATAGCACGTGCGCCCTGCACCACAGACGCCGAGATGCGTCGCGCTATCGACAACGCAGGCGAAGTGTTCAAGACCTGGAAAGAGGTCCCGGTCTCCGAGCGCGCCCGGGTGATGATGCGTTACCAGGCCCTGCTGAAAGAGCACCATGATGAAATCGCCGAGATCCTGTCCAGCGAAACCGGCAAAACCTTCGAGGACGCCAAGGGTGACGTATGGCGCGGTATCGAAGTTGTAGAGCACGCAGCCAACATCCCCTCGCTGATGATGGGTGAAACCGTTGAGAACGTGGCTCGTGAAATTGACACCTATTCCTACACCCAGCCGCTGGGTGTCTGTGCCGGTATCACGCCGTTCAACTTCCCGGCCATGATCCCGCTGTGGATGTTCCCGATGGCCATTGCTTCCGGTAACACCTTCATTCTCAAACCGTCCGAGCAGGACCCGCTGACCCCGACGCGTCTGGCGGAGCTGTTTGAAGAAGCAGGCGCCCCCAAGGGTGTGTTGCAGGTCGTCCACGGCGGTAAAGAACAGGTAGACGTGCTGCTGACCGATCCAGCCATCAAGGCCGTGTCGTTTGTTGGCTCCGTGCCGGTGGGCCGTTATATCTACGAAACCGGCACCCGTAACATGAAGCGCGTGCAGAGTTTCGCAGGTGCCAAGAACCACATGGTGATCCTGCCGGATGCCGATAAGAATCAGGTGGTCAAGGCTCTGGTGGGCGCATCCGTTGGTGCTGCCGGCCAGCGCTGTATGGCGATCTCCGTAGCCGTGTTCGTGGGCGAGGCCCAGGAATGGATTCCGGAGGTGAAGGAAGCCCTGGCTGCGGTCAGGCCCGGTGCCTGGAACGACAAAGAAGCCAGCTATGGCCCGATCATTAGCAAACAGGCGAAGGATCGCGTGGAATCACTGATTACCCGCGGTGAGGAAGAGGGCGCCAAACTGCTGTTGGATGGTCGCAATTGCACCGTTGATGGCCTGCCCGATGGCAACTGGGTAGGACCGACGCTGTTCGCCGGGGTCAAGCCGAACATGGATGTCTACAAGGAAGAGATTTTCGGCCCGGTGCTGGCCTGCATGGAAGTGGATACCCTGGAAGACGCCATCAACCTGGTAAACGACAGCCCCTATGGCAACGGTACATCCATCTTTACCAGTTCCGGTGGTGCGGCACGCCGCTACCAACATGAGATTGAAGTGGGTCAGGTGGGTATCAACGTGCCCATTCCGGTGCCCCTGCCGTTCTTCTCCTTCACTGGCTGGAAAGGCTCCTTCTACGGTGACCAGCACGCCTATGGCAAGCAGGCGGTGAAGTTCTACACCGAGACCAAGACCATTACCTGTCGCTGGTTCAGCAGCGATGCGGTGGCTGAAACCAACTTCTCCATCCGCATGCGGTAAGGGGAGCACATGAACTTTGATCTGACCGAAGATCAGCTGGCCTTCCGCAAGGCCGCCAGGGCCTTCGCGGAAAAGGCCATGGCGCCTCACGCCGCCGAATGGGATGCCGAGCATGTGTTTCCAGTGGAAGTGATTCGCGAGGCCGGTGAGATGGGCTTTTGCGGTATTTACACGCCGGAAGCCCAGGGCGGCATGGGGCTGTCGCGGCTGGATACCAGCGTGATTGTGGAAGAACTGGCGGCTGCCTGTCCTTCCACGGCCGCCTACATCACCATCCACAATATGGCGACCTGGATGGTCGCACAGTTTGGCAATTCCGACATCCAGCAACAGATCGCCCCGAAAATGGCCAGTGGTGAGTGGCTGGGTTCGTACTGCCTGACGGAGCCGGGTGCCGGCTCTGACGCCGGTAACCTGCGCACCAAGGCCACACGGGACGGCGACAGTTACGTACTGAACGGCAGCAAGGTGTTTATTTCTGGCGCCGGCGCCACCCAGATGCTGGTGGTAATGGCCCGTACCGGTGAGCCGGGCAGTGGTCCCAAGGGCATTAGTGCATTTGTGGTGCCCGCTGACAGTGATGGCATCCACTACGGCAAGGCCGAGGAAAAAATGGGCTGGAACAGCCAGCCCACCCGCCAGATTACTTTCGAGAACGTACGCGTGCCGGCCAATAACCGGCTGGGTGAAGAAGGTCAGGGCTTCATGATCGCCATGAAAGGCCTGGACGGCGGGCGCCTGAACATTGCCACCTGCTCCATGGGTGGTGCCCAGGCGGCGCTGCTGCGTGCCCGCAATTACATGCACGAGCGCGAGCAGTTCGGCCAGGCCCTGGCGGGCTTTCAGGCGCTGCAGTTCAAACTGGCGGATATGGCAACCAACCTGGTAGCCGCGCGGCAGATGGTTCGCCTGGCAGCCTACCGGCTCGATCAGGGCGATACCGAAGCCACGCTGCATTGCGCCATGGCCAAGCGTTTCGCCACCGATGCGTGTTTCGAGGTGTGCAACGAAGCACTTCAGCTCCACGGTGGTTACGGCTATATCCGCGAGTATCCGCTGGAGCGCTACGTACGCGATCTGCGGGTGCATCAGATTCTGGAAGGCACCAACGAAATCATGCGGCTGATCGTAGCCCGCCGGCTACTGGAGCCTGGTGTCGCTGAAGCTATCCAATAAGAGCCTCAGCCCATCAGGTAAAAAGCCCCAGCCAACTAACAAAAGGCGAGAATTCACATGAGCGAATTGATTCAGTTGGAAAAACGCGGTCACACCGCGATCATCACCATTAACAATCCACCGGCCAATACCTGGACCAAGGCTTCTTTGAAAGCGCTGGAAGAGACGATTGAGGCGCTCAACGCCGATCGCAATATCTTTGCGCTGGTGGTCACTGGCCAGGGCGAAAAGTTTTTCTCCGCCGGTGCCGACCTCAAGGCCTTTGCCGATGGCGACATTGGTAACGCAAGTGTCATGGCGCAGGCGTTTGGTCAGGCATTCGATGCCCTGGTTCGCTTCCGTGGCGTGTCGATTGCGGCCGTGAACGGCTATGCCATGGGGGGTGGCCTGGAGTGTGCCCTGGCCTGTGACATCCGGATTGCCGAGGAGCATGCCCAGATGGCATTGCCAGAGGCCACCGTTGGCCTGTTGCCCTGTGCCGGTGGCACCCAGAACCTGCCCTGGCTGGTCGGCGAAGGCTGGGCCAAGCGCATGATTCTGTGTGGTGAGCGTATCAAGGCCGACAAGGCCCTGAGCATCGGGCTGGTGGAAGAAGTGGTGCCGCAGGGCGCAGCCCTCGACAAGGCGCTGGAGCTGGCGGAGATGGCCGGCAAGCAGAGCCCGTCGTCCGTTGCCCGCTGCAAGACCCTGGTGATGAGTGCCCGTGATGGTCGCAGCCACGACGATGGCTGGCGCATGGAGCGGGAACTGTTTGTCGACCTGTTCAGTACCGAAGACCAGCGTGAAGGGGTGAATTCATTCCTAGAAAAGCGCACGCCGGAATGGAAGAACCGATAAAGACAACCGCTAAAAAGAACCGATAAACCGGGCCGGACTACTGAGTTAATGGTATGAGCAATCAAGTCGTTATTTTTGAAGAACTGGAAGCTGCCGGCGGCAAGCGCATCGGTGTTGCGCGGCTGAACACTCCTCGTTCGATGAACGCACTGTCGCTGGAAATGATCCATCTGCTGAAACCCAAACTGGATCAGTGGGCCGCGAACGACGCCATCGGCGCCGTCTGGCTGGAAGGCGAGGGCGACAAGGCCCTGTGTGTCGGTGGCGACATTGTGGCGCTGTACCAGGATATGACCGAACCCCGGTCCGAAAGCCTTACCGCCAGTGAAGGAGATATCTTCTTCACCGACGAGTACGAACTGGATTACCAGATACACACCTACCCCAAGCCGTTTATCGTCTGGGGTAACGGACTGGTGATTGGCGGCGGCCTGGGCCTGATGTCAGGCGGCTCTCACCGGGTGGTAACAGAATATACGCGCGTGGCAATGCCGGAAGTAAGCATTGGCCTGTACCCGGATGTGGGCGCTGGCTGGTTCTTTAACAAGATGCCGGGGCGGATTGGGCTGTTCCTGGGCCTGACCTGCGCGCGTATGAACGCTACCGATGCCATCTTTACCGGACTAGCGGACCGTTTTATTCACCACGATATGCGCGACGAGGTCAAGCAGGCCCTGCAACAGTCCGGCTTTGGTGATGAAGCTCACGGTGCCGTCAGTAAAGTATTGCGCCGGTTCGAGGCAGGCTCCCGTGAGGCACTGCCCCAGTCTGTGGTGCGCGAGCACTTTGATGTGATCCAGGCCCTCACCGATGGCGATTCGCTGGTGGACGTGGTGGATAATCTCGGCCAGTACGCTGGCGAGGCCCCCTGGTTGATCGAGGCGGTCAAAACCGTGGCCGCAGCTTCACCGGCGGCCCTCACCGTGTATTGGCGACACTTTCACGACACCTTGCACGACAGCCTGGCCCAGGTATTCGACAAGGAGCTTCAGATATCAAAGCGCAGCCTGAAAATGGGTGAGTTTGCGGAAGGCGTCCGGGCATTGTTGATCGACAAGGACCTGAAGCCACGCTGGCATTTCCCGACCCTGGGTAGCGTCGATCCGAAGTGGATCGACCGGTTCTTCATGGAGCGTTGAACAAACCGAACAGACCAAACCTGATCAAAACAAACGGAGAACAATAACATGGCGACTATCACGTTTATCGGTCTTGGCAATATGGGCGGCCCCATGGCCGCCAACCTCGTCAAGGCTGGCCACGATCTGACGGTGTTCGATCTGTCCACGGAGGCGGTCAAGGCGCTAACCGACGAAGGCGCGAAATCCGCGGCGACCGTCCAGGAAGCGGTGGAAGACGCCGAGGTGGTGATTTCCATGTTGCCTGCGGGCCAGCATGTGGAATCGGTTTACCTGGGAGAGAATGGCCTGCTGAAAAATCTTCCATCCAGCACCCTGGTAATCGATTCGTCGACCATTGCACCGGAAACAGCTAAAGGGGTGGCCGAAGCGGCCGTCGAAGCTGGCATTACCTTTTTGGACGCACCGGTGTCCGGTGGTGTTGGCGGTGCCAAAGCCGGCACTCTGACCTTTATCTGTGGCGGCGAGGCAGATGCCTTCGAACGCGCCAGGCCCATCCTCGATGGCATGGCCAAGAACATCTTTCACGCCGGTCCTCACGGCGCCGGACAGATTGCCAAGATCTGCAACAATATGCTGCTGGCCATCCTAATGAGTGGCACCAGCGAGGCCCTGGCCCTGGGCGTAAAGAACGGACTGGATCCTGCCGTGCTCTCTGAAATCATGAAGCAGAGCTCTGGCGGCAACTGGGCGCTGAATGTCTACAACCCCTGGCCGGGTGTGATGGACGGCGTACCTGCGTCACGTGCTTACGAAGGAGGTTTCCTGGTCGATCTGATGAACAAGGATCTGGGCCTGGCATTCGACAACGCCGTCAAGAATCACGCGCCAATTCCCATGGGGTCGCTGGCCCGTAATCTGTTCGAGCTGCACGCCAGCGAGGGTAACGGCGGACTGGACTTCTCCAGCATCCAGAAATTCTATTATCGCGAGCAAAGCTGAGGAGGCGACGCCTTCAAAAGTTCAAGGAGAGCTTTTTTTGCCCATGTTCTCGAGGTTTGAGGGCGTTTATTTTTATCGAAAAGTTAACCTATACGTAAACTTTAGCCTGTGCTAAACATTGACAACAGAAATTGTCCACAATATAAAAGGACTGGAGTATGAGCCTCCCGGATTATCAATTGGTCTACAACAATTTCGCCCCCGCCAGCCTCGAAGCCGAGACCCTGGAGGGTAGCCTGGACGCGGGCCTGAACGTTTGCACGGAGATCTGTGACAAGTGGACTAACGATCCTCAGCGGGTCGCCCTGTATTACGAAAAAGCGGACGGCGGCTCCGGCAAGCTCAGCTTTGCCGAGCTGAAAGAAAAATCCGCACGCTTTGCGAATTATCTGAAATCCAAGGGGATAGGCAAAGGTGACCGGGTTGCCGCCCTGTTGCCCCGCAGTCCGGAGTTGCTCATCGTCATCGCCGGCACCCTGAGGGCCGGTGCAGTCTACCAGCCCCTGTTCACCGCCTTTGGCCCCGGTGCTATTGAATACCGCTTCGAGCGTGCCAGCACCCAGCTGGTGGTCACTGACCCGGTCAGCTACCCGAAGCTTATCGAAGTCAAGAACTGCGCACCGGCGGTTTGTGTGAATGCGGCCGAAGTGAGTGGCGAGATCCCGGACTTCCACAAGACGCTGGCAGATCAGTCAGACCAGTTCGAGCCAGTGCTGGTCAAGGGCAGTGATCCGTTCCTGCAGATGTTCACCTCCGGTACCGTGGGCAAGTCCAAGGGCGTTGCGGTTCCGGTCAAGGCGCTGCTGGCGTTCTATGTCTACATGAAGTACGCCATCGACCTGCGGGACGACGACGTGTTCTGGAACGTGGCCGATCCTGGCTGGGCCTACGGTCTTTATTATGCCGTGATTGGCCCGCTGCTGATGGGCCACGCGACTCACTTCAACCCGGGCGCATTTACCCCGGAATCCACCTACGACATGATCCGCAAGTACAAGATTACCAATCTGGCGGCGGCACCGACCGCCTATCGGTTGCTGAAGGCCAATGACCACGTCCTGCCGGAAGGTGAGAACCTTGGCCTGCGGGTGGCCAGCAGTGCCGGTGAGCCGCTGAACCCGGAAGTGGTGAGCTGGATTGAGCGGCGTCATTTCTGCCCGGTCAAGGACCACTATGGCCAGACCGAAACCGGCATGACCTGCTGTAACTTCCACGGCCTTGATCACGCGGTGCGCCAGGGCTCCATGGGGTATTCCTCCCCCGGTCATAAAGTCGTTGCCCTCAGTGAGAAGAACGAAGTCGTGGGCGAAGGTGAGATCGGCCAGCTGGCAGTGGATGTGAAGGCCTCGCCATTGTTCCACTTTGACGGCTACACCTGGGGCGAGAAAGACCCGTTCGTGAATGGCTATTACCTTACCGGCGATATGGTGGTGAATCACGGCGGTGGCTGCTTCTCATTCAGCGGCCGTGACGATGACATCATCACCACCGCTGGTTACCGCGTGGGCCCGGCCGATGTGGAAAGCACCCTGCTGGAGCACAAGGCGGTGGCCGAGTCTGGTGTGGTGGCGAAGCCCGACGAGAAGCGGGGCTCTATCATCAAGGCTTATGTGGTTATCAAGGGTGACCAGGAGCCGGAAAGCGAAGATGCCCTGAAGGATGAATTGCAGGAGCTGGTTCGCCATCGCCTTTCCGCCCACGCCTATCCACGTGAAATCGAATTCGTGGATGAGCTGCCGAAAACCCCCAGTGGCAAGATCCAGCGCTTTGTTCTGCGCAACCAGGCGAAGGAAGAGAAGCAGGGATGATTGTCACCTTCGAGGAGCTGCAGGCCTTCCTCGCCGAGCAGTTTCCCCAGGGTGCCCGCTACGGCACCCTGCAGGAGCTGGGCGACGGCTGGGCTGAAATGAAACTGGAGGTGGCTGAAGAACATCTGCGCCCCGGCGGCACGGTGTCCGGCCCCGCCATGATGGCGTTGGCGGACGTGGCCCTGTATGCCGCCCTGCTGGGAAAAATCGGCCTGGTGCCGCTGGCGGTGACCAGCAACCTCAACATCAATTTCCTGCGTAAGCCGGTGGCTCATAGCTCGATCCGGGCACAAGCCAAAATGTTGAGAATCGGCAGGGCCAGTGGGGTGGGAGAGGTGTTTATCTACTCCGACTGTCTGGTCGAACCGGTCGCCCATGCCACCATTACCTACTCTATCCCGGCGAAGCGGTGACCCCGTGAACATCAGCAACGTCGCCGTTCCACTGGGTGATTGGGTCCGGATTCAGGCGCAGCGCCTGTGCCACGAAACTGGCGATGGCCCGGTATTGGTGTTTCTGCACGAATCCCTGGATAATATTGCGCTGTAGAAACAGTTCCCCCGCCGTCTGGCGGAAGCGACGGGGCTGGATGCGCTGGTCTATGAACGACAGGGCTACGGCACCTCCGCTGATGAATTGTTGCCGCGCCCGTACGATTATCTGGAGCAGGAAGGCACCAAGTGGCTTCCACGACTCCTGGATGCGTTGGGGATCGACGACGTAATACTGGTGGGGCACAGCGATGGCGGCTCGATCGCCCTGATAGCTGCTAGCGCATTGGGCGAGCGTGTGAAAGGGCTGATCACCATGGCCGCGCACACCTGGGCTGATCACCTGACCCTGGCCGATATCCGAGACATGGGGCGGCGCTGCATGGAAGCGGGCATTCGCGAAAAACTGATTCGACATCATGGCGAGCGTACCGACACACTTTCCATGCCTAGCAGGATGTCTGGCTGGACGAGGGCTTTCAGTAGTCTCCGTCATCCGGGCTGGACAGCATCCTGTGCCCGGTTATGATCATTCAGGGGGGCGACGACTACGGCGTCCAGGAACAGGTAACCCGCATCGTGGAGGGCATCGTGTCCCACGCGACACCGGTCACTCGCCGCATTTGCAGCAGCCGGAGCGTTTACGTAGACGTCGATCTAATCTGTGAGTAATGTAGCTGCACAAAAATAACAAAGTGCCCCATTAGTTTTGGAGACCCATAACCTCGTCAAAGAGTTCAAGGGCTTTGTGGCGGTCGACGACGTCAACCTGAAGGTGCAGCGTGGCCATATGCATGCCCTGATCGGACCCAATGGCGCGCGCAAGACCACGGCATTCAACCTGCTGACCAAATTCCTGATTCCTACCCGCGGCCAAATCCTGTTCAAGGGTAAGGACATCACGTCCATGAAGTCGGCGGCCATTGCCAGCGAGGGTGTGGTGCGCTCTTTCTAGAATTCCGCCGTGTTCCCTCACATGACCGCGCTGGAAAACATCCGCGTGGCCCTGCAGACCTTTGAAGGCCACTCCTTCCAGATTCGCGGGCTTGAGGACGCGTTAGGGGTGTCCCTGTTCGTTCGCAAACCCCGGCAGCTGGCGTTGACGCCGCAAGGGCGAGAGCTGCAGGAGGTGCTGGGTTCAGCCTTCGACAACATCAGTACCACCATTGAGCGATTAAAATCCGTGCCAGAGCCCAGGGGAGTTGTAAGCGTCCGGTGATCCCATCTTGAGCCTGGCGCTGCCGCCGTCAGAATAGTCTCCACTTATTTTCTAGTGGACACTTAATATGAACAACGTAAGCGTAACCAAGCCCTACCAACGCCGTCGCCGGTTTTCGCGGGAATTCAAAGCCGAGATTGTCGCCAAATGCCTGGAACCCGGTGCCTCCGTTTCTCGGATCTCTCTGGATAACGGTCTCAACGCCAACATGGTCCGGCGCTGGATAAGTGAAGTGCAGCGAGCGAATAAAACGCCAGCAACACCGGGATTTGTTCCGGTTAATTTGCCAGCGGCAACCTCTGCACCGGGCAACCAATCGGTCTCAGACAAGCGTAGCACCATCCGCATCGAGATTCCCCGCGGGTTGTGGTGGAGTGGCCGGCGGAGCAAGCCCATCAGTGTGCCGCATTGCTGCGGGACCTGTTGGGATGATCCGTATCGATGAGATCTGGCTGGCCACCGAGCCGCTGGATATGCGGGCGGGGCCCCACAAGGCCTTGGCCCGGGTCATTCAGGTGTTTGGTTCTGCCAGGCCCCATTGCGCCTATCTGTTTGCCAACAAACGGGGTAACCGGATGAAGGTCTTGATCCGCGATGGCCTGGGCATCTGGTTGTGCGCCCGCCGGCTGAACCGGGGCAAGTTCCATTGGGGCGAACCCTGGCGCGGTGACCAGCTGCGTTTAACCGAAGAACAGTTGTCCGCCCTGGTTCAGGGTCTGCCCTGGCAACGTCTTGGGGCCGATGGCGTTATCTCCATCCTGTAACCACAAGCTGAGTGATATCGCCATAGCCAAAACTGCGAATCGCTTGCAGCACAAGGGCTTGGCATACTAAGGGGCATGACTCAGCGCCCCGATATCAACCAACTCTCTGCCGATCAGCTCCGTGCCCTGGCGACGGAACTGATGGACTCTCTGGACGCCAAGGATCAAGTCTTGGGTCGGAAGGAGCGGGAGTTAGTGCGCAGCAACGCCATCATTGAGAAGCTGACCCACGAAGTAGCCATCCTCAAGCGTCACAAGTACGCCCGTCGCAGTGAGCAACTCGATGCGGTTCAGGGGAAACTGCTGGACGAACTGATCGACAGTGACCTGGCCGCTATCGAAGTCGAGCTGGATCAGGCAATGACCGAAGAGCAGAAAGCCGCTCGGCCCAAGCAGCAACCCAAGCGAACACCGATACCCCCGGAACTGCCCCGCACCCTGTTCCACCACGAGCCCGAAAACACCCAATGCCGCTGTGGTTGTCAGCTCAAGCGTATTGGTGAAGACATCAGCGAGAAGCTGGACTACGTCCCGGGCGAGTTCACGGTGGAGCGGCACATCCGGGGCAAGTGGGCCTGCAACGAATGCGAGACCTTGATCCAGGCACCGGTACCACCGCAGGTGATCGACAAGGGCATCCCCACTGCTGGGCTGCTGGCTCAGGTGCTGGTGGCCAAGTACGCGGACCATCTGCCACTGTACCGTCAGGAACGCATCTTCGGTCACGCTGGCCTCGAAATCCCACGTTCCACACTCGCCGAATGGGTCGGTGCCTGCGGTGTGCAGTTGCAACCCCTGGTGGATGCGTTGAGAAACGCCTTACTGGAACACGGCGTTCTGCATGCCGATGAAACCCCGGTCAGCATGCTGGCTCCGGGCAAGAAAAAGACCCACAAGGCTTACGTCTGGGCCTACTGCACCACGCCGTTCTCGGACCTGAAAGCCACCGTTTATGACTTCGCCCCAAGCCGGGCGGGTGAACACGCCCGCACCTTCCTGGGTGACTGGCAAGGCAAGCTGGTGTGTGACGACTACGCCGGCTACAAAGCCGGGTTCGGCAACGGCATTACCGAAATCGGCTGCATGGCCCACGTCCGGCGCAAATTCTACGACCTGCACGAAGCCAACAAAAGTGAGCTGGCTGCCAAGGCACTGACTGGAGTACATTGGTGGACTCTACGAGATCGAACGGGACACCAAAGACCTGCCTCCGGACAAACGGCAGGAGACCCGGGAGGCGAAAGCCAGGCCCATTGCTGATGCGCTGCATCAGTGGATGTTGGCGCACCGCCAGAAAGTGCCGGATGGCTCCGGCACAGCCAAAGCACTGGATTACAGCCTCAAACGTTGGGCGGCGCTGACGCGCTACCTGGGCGATGGCGCTGTGCCCATCGACAACAACTGGGTAGAAAACCAGATCCGGACCTGGGCGCTGGGTCGTTCCAACTGGCTGTTCGCGGGGTCGCTGCGCAGCGGTCAGCGTGCGGCTGCGGTGATGACATTGATCCAGTCAGCCAAGCTCAACGGGCATGATCCCTATGCCTACCTGAAGGATGTGCTGACCCGCCTGCCGACGCAGAAGAACAACGCCATCAATGAACTATTGCCCCATAACTGGAAGCCGGCTACTACTGACAAGGTGTGATGGCCGGACGCTTACCGACAGCCGGCGACCTGGACATTACTGCTATCGATTTTCCAGCCGTAGGCCAGTGCACGCCCCGCCATTTCAAAGGGGCCCGCCATGAAGAATAGCCAGCGGTAGTAGGCGCCACGTTCAGGGGATTGTGACGGTGGCGCCAGCTTCCTGTCCGAAAACTGGTCCGCCAGGTAGGCGCAGATGGCTCCACTTCTGTCACCACGGTATTGCCATGCTCGATGGCAGGCACTTTGCCCATCGGGTTGATAGCCAGGTATTCCGGGGTAGCGCAATGCTACCTCAAAGGCGACTCTGCCTACCAAGTTGGACAAGGTGGTGTCCAGGCCCTTACCGCTTGGGCCGAGAATGTTGGTCCCGAGGTTGGTGCAGTCGGTGCAGGGGACCTTGATGCTTTGGGGCCGATGGAAGCCAGGAACAAAGCCAGTACAATGGCGGAACTCGAAAGAGACCTCCACTTAAGCGCCTGCGTTTAGTGAATCTATCCGGGCCTGCCGTCTCTTTCGGGAGCTATTGTCACTTCGAGCACCATTGCGATAACTCGCAGAGAACACTGATTAGGATAGAACCGGCGCATCACAGTGCGTTCAGTTCAGATTAGGTAGATATCCTGATAGCGTCAACTGTTGTTTTCGGCTTTCTCGAGTACGAGCGGCTCGCGGTCCCTGGAAGCATATGAACCGACAGTAGCCCGCGTGAATTCTTCTAGATAAGCGACCAGTATGTTGGCGTTCTCGCTAGCCTCGGCTTCTTTACCAAAAGCAATACTGCGCAGCAGATTGGCGTGTGCGATAGCGGCTCTCTCAAGATCACCGAACTGGCGGTAGTGGGCGTACCAGTAACGCCTGGAACTGCCGTGAATAAGCCCCATCACGTTCCGCACGACCCCGTTGTGCGCAGCTTTCTCCAGCAGCAGATGATTGTTGCGCGTTGCCTCAAAGAAGGCGTCGCCATCCCCAGCCGCGGCAGTCTCTTCCGCAAGATTGGCGTTTTCCAGCATCAGGTTACGTTCTTCAGTACTGGCACGTCGGGCCGCGCAGGTTGCGATCAGTTGTTCGAGTGGCCGGCGGACTTCCAGCAATTCGAGCTGCCGGGCGATATTCATCTCCGACACCATGACGCCTCGACGTGGATGAATAACAACCAGTCCATCTCGGGCCAGCCGTTGCAGGGCCTCGCGTACGGGAGTGCGTCCCATCCCAAGTTGCTCGGCAAGATCGACCTCGGAAACCATGGTTCCGGCAGGAAGGCGGTCGTGCACGATCAGGTGCTCTAGCTGGTCATAGGCGATGTCCTTCATAGGCCGTAGCGACTTGCTCGAGTTAGTGCCGGCTATTTTGCCGCCTTTCTTTCCCATGTTTCCTTCCTTTTTCAGCTCAAGGTATCGGCTCAGAAATGTGCTGTTGAGCCAGCGTTCATGATATATCAGTACTCGTATTAGACTCAATAATAGCAGCTAATTTCACCGATGAGTCCTGTTTTACTGGCGTAGATACGGGGATTATCGTAATGAAAAAGGCTGTTGACAGGATCTTATCTGATATGTCAGCGTTAAGGTGTCTGATATATCAGATGGTCGCCTGGCATCTCGAGTCCATTCGGTTGCCCCAGGATCCCCGGAACACACGGAGGGCGGCGTCACACTTTTTTGAGCGGATGACCCGCTCGACGAAAACAAAAATGGAGATTGCCCATGCGTGCTCTTAAAAAGCTGCTTTCAACGTCATCCGCGATATTGGCTGCCGGCCTCCTGACGGCATCCCCAGCGAGTGCCCAAGACAACGAAACCTGGCGTATCCAGACTCTCTGGCAGCCAGGGACCGCCAACCAAGAAGCGTTCGAACGCTTTGCGAAGGATGTCAAGGAGAAAACCGACGGCCAGATCAACATCGTTCCTCTACCGGTGGGTGCCGTCGTTGGCGTTACCGAAACCCTTGACGCCGTAAGCCGGGGGATTCTGCAGGGTCAACACCCTGCCACGGTTTACTGGACCGGCCGCGACCCCGCGTTTGCGGTTCTTGGCGATCTGAACGCGGCCTACGAGGACCCGCGCCAGGCCATGGAGTATTTCTATGAGCACGGCGGCCTTGAGTTGTTGGCGGAGGCCTATGAGCCCTTCGGACTGTATCCCATCGGCGTTGCGTGGTGGGGTGTCGAGTCCATTCCAACGACCCGCCGTGTGGCGAGCCCAGAGGATCTGGAAGGTCTGAAAATCCGTTTGCCGCAGGGCATGTCCTCAGAGCTGTTCGCACAGTTCGGCGCGGTGCCGATCAACTTGCCAGGCTCCGAGGTCTTCAGTGCGATGGACAGCGGAACAATAGAGGCGACCGACTGGGGCACGCTGGCGATGAACGCTGAGCTTGGCTTTCATGATGAGGCTAAATATGCCATCTACCCGGGCGTTCACTCTATGCCTGCAGGTGATGTGTCTATCCCGTTGGAGACGTGGAACAGCCTGAGCAAGGAGAACCAGAAAATTTTAACCGATGGGGTGCGGGCCTTCGGCCTCGACATGATCGAAACATTGGAACAAGAGGACATAGAAGCGGCTAAGCGCCTTAAAGCCGACGGCGTCGAATTAGTGGAGTGGAGCGACGAAGACCGTCAGGCCTTTCGTGAAGCGGCTGTTGATATCTGGCGCGAGTACGGCAAAAGGAGCGATCTTGCCGGACGCGCGGTGGCAGGGCAGATCGAATTCCTGCGCTCGAAGGGTCTAATCGACTAAGCGAATTTAACTAACCGGGCTGCAAAGGAGGCATCGGTCGCTAGCGAATCGATGCTTCCGGCAGATCAATGCCTCTTTTATCCCGTAGGTAAGTAATGCACTTCATTAGCGCCTTCAACCAGAAACTCGGCAATTATTCCAGCCTTGTTTATCTCATTGTCTTTGCCGTCACGATTTTTGACGTCATATGTCGCTATTTTTGGGGCTCCCCGACGATATGGGCCCTAGAATTGATTATTGCCTTGGCCGGCATTCACTACGTCTTAGCCGGTGCTCACGCGATCAAGAACAACGGCCATGTCCGTATTGATGTGATCTACAACATCCTGCCGGGCCGGGTAAGGCTCTGCATGGATCTCATTGCCTACCTGCTCATGCTCGGCTTTCTACTAATCGTTACCTATTACGGCTATGAGCAGGCCTATCCCGCCGTAATGACGGGCGAGCGTAGTGGCGCGGGCTGGAACTCCCTCGCGCCCACCTACATGAAAGTCGCCATCCCAATCGGTGCCGGTTTGATGGCACTGCAGACGCTGGTCTGCCTAATCAACTCGATCAAGGAAATTCGTCATGAGTGGTGAAATAGTCAGCCTCGTCACCATCGGGCTGCTGATACTGCTGCTGGTCACGGGCATACCGCTCGCTTTCGCTACCGGCATGACAGCGGTGGCCTTGACCCTGTGGTTGTTCGGCCCCGATTCCCTGTACTTCATTCCCAGCCGCATTTTTACCCTGATGAACAACTACGCGCTAATCGCGGTGCCGTTGTTCGTGCTAATGGGCTGCCTCCTGGAGCGGGCAGGGGTCATCGAACGCCTGTTCCACGCCTTGCACGTCTGGTCCGGGCGCCTGCGCGGCGGGCTCGCCATAGGCACACTGGCCGCCTCCACCATCATGGCCGCAATGGTCGGCGTGATTGGTGCCGAGATCGTGGTGCTGGGCCTGATCTGCCTGCCGGCAATGCTTGGCCGTCTGTACGACAAGAAGCTGGCGGTCGGCGTGATTTGCGCCGGGGGATCACTGGGGACGCTGTTGCCGCCCAGTATTGTGCTAATCATCTACGGCCTGGTGGCTCAGGTGTCCATCGGCGATTTGTTCCTGGCGGCGGTATTGCCGGGGCTCTTGCTGGTCTCGCTGTATGCCATTTATGTACTGATCCTCTGCTACCGCAATCCTGAGCTGGGTCCGCTCGCGCCGCAGGAAGAGCGCGACATGCCATTCAGGGAGCAGTTGGGGCTGGCGCGCGCGCTGATTTTGCCGGTTGCCCTCATATCCGCAGTGCTTGGCTCCCTCTACCTGGGCATCGCCACACCGACTGAAACGGCGGCTATCGGCGTCTTGGGTGCGCTGCTGATCGCGCTGGTGAACAAGACGCTGAGCTGGGATGCCGTTTATGACTCGGTGAAGAAGACCGGAAGCACCGTGGCCATGCTCACCTGGATTTTCTTCGGCGCTTCGGCCCTGGTGGCGGTTTACACTATGGCAGGCGGCACTGCGTTTCTGCAGGACGCGATTACCGGCCTCCCGGTACCGCCCATCGTGACCATCCTGCTGATGATGCTGATCCTTATGGTTCTGGGTTGTTTTATCGACTGGATCGGTATTGTGCTCCTGACCATGCCTATCTTCGTGCCGGTGGTTGAGAGCCTGGGCATGGACCCGATCTGGTTCGGCATCCTGTTCACGATGAACATGCAGGTGTCCTACCTGACCCCGCCGTTCGGCCCGGCTGCGTTCTACCTGAAGGCGGTTGCACCGGAAGGCGTCAGTCTCAGTGACATCTTCCGAGGCGTCATTCCCTTCATTGGGCTGCAACTCATCGGATTGTCGCTGGTTCTCTTCTTCCCGCAGATAGCGATGTGGCTGCCCAGCCTCATGAAGTAGCGCTTCTCTTCTCTAACACTTTTTTAGGAGCGGATCATGCTCGACTTACGTCCGATAACCGATATTCATGCCGACCTGCTGGTCGTCGGCGGAGGTGCCGCTGGCATGGCGGCTGCCGTGACCGCCGCTCGCCGCGGTCTGAAAGTCATCTTACTGGAGCGTTACGGCTTTTGCGGGGGCGGCGCCGTAGCCGGGCTCTCGGGGACAGTCTGCGGACTATTCGAAGCGCATCAGAGCGACACCGCACCGCCCAAGAGGCTGGTTTTCGGCTTCGTCGACGAGTTCATCGAACGGATGAACGCGAAAAATGGACTGACGCCACCGGTGCGCTACGGCAAGACATTTACCCTGGTGCATGACCCCCTGGTATGGCGGGGTGTGGCTGACGACCTGCTCAGGGACGCTGGTGTGCACGTCGTTTACCACACCATGGTCACCGATGTGCTGATGGACGGCGACGAACGCATCGCCGGTGTTGTCGCGTACAACAAGCAAGGCAAGTTGCGGGTCACGGCCGAAGTTACAATCGACGCCAGCGGTGACGGAGACCTCGCGGCGATGTCCGGACTGGATACCTTCATGGGGGTCGATGGCGTGGTCCAGAACCCGACCATGATGTTTCGGATCCAGGGCGTGGATGTGCAGCGGTTCCTGGCCCGTTATGGCGAGGACAGCGTACTCGGCGCCGATGTCTCAGAGGCCATCCGGCAGAGTAACACCTCGGGCAGCTATGTGTTGCCGCGGGCCAAGATCTTCCTGTTCCCGACCCCACGACCGAACGAATTGCTGTGCAATTGCACCCGTATCATCGGCCGCGACGGCCGTGAGTTGAACCCCGTCTTTGCGGCCGATTTCACCGAGGCGGAGATCGAGGGACGCAAGCAGGTGCAGGAGTACGCCCGCTTCTTCCGCGACCAGCTCACCGGCTGCGAAAACGCTTTCGTCAACGATACCGGCGTTCAGGTCGGCGTCCGCCAGACGCGTCAGGTGCGAGGCCTGGCCACGCTCAAGAACCAGGACGTGGTCACCGGCACCAAGTCACGTAGCGGTATTGCCCGGTCGGCCTGGCCGATCGAAATGCACAGCGGCGAGAAGCCCAGGCTCGAGTGGCTGTTCAACGACTACTACGAGATTCCCTACGAGTGCTTCGTCCCGGTAAAAGGGGAGTCCCTGCTTACCACGGGCCGCTGCCTGTCCGCCGAATCGGACGCCATGGCCTCCGCCCGGGTCACCGCGCAGTGCTTCTCCTACGGCCACGCCATAGGCCACGCCGCCAGCATCGCCATACAGGAGCGGATCGCCCCGCGCCGCGTCGATCCACTGGCCGTGCGCGCCGCCGTCAACCGGGACGGCGCCCAACTCGACTGACCGCCCTACCCATAGCAGCAAAAGGTAATTCTCATGATCAAACTAGAAAGGAACGACCGCGTTGCGACCGTCACGCTGGACCGCGCCGAACGTCGCAACGCCCTCAACACAGTGATGGTCGAAGAACTGGACCGCACCTTAGCCGAATTGGACCGGGACGAGACCATCGGCGCCGTGGTGCTGACCGGTGCGGCCCCGAGTTTTTGTGCCGGCTCCGATCTGAAGGAGCTGGGCAAGATGAACCTGGTGGAAATGGCCGAGCATGAGGCCGGGACCGCCGGCGTTGCGCGTCGCATCGGCCTGCGGGGTACGCCAGTGATTGCGGCGGTGGAGGGCGCGGCTTTCGGCGGCGGCTTCATTCTTGCCAGTTGCTGCGACCTGGTGGTGACTGGCGCCGACGCGCGCTGGAACCTGGCCGAAGTACCCAACGGCTGGTTGCCGCCCTGGGGGTTGCAGGCTCTGGTCTCGCGGGTCGGGGCCGTGACGGCCCGGCGTCTGACCTGGGGGCATGAAGTCCTGAGCGGCGAAGATGCCCAGCGCCTGGGTGTGGCCGATTATGTTGCCGCCAGCGACGGGGCCCTGGCCCATGCCCAGGAGCTTGCCGCGCGTATCGCAGCCCTGCCGGTGCCGGCCGTGGCCTCAACAAAACAGTTCTTCAGCCAGCTTATCAATGGCGAGGCCGAGGTAACGGACGCGATGGCCAATCGGGTCTTTATTAATAACTGCCAGCACGATGCCGCAAAGGCGACGCTGTCCAAGTTCGGAGTGAAGCTATGAGCAAGATCTGTTCAGCCCAGGAAGCCGTCTCGATCATTAAGGACGGTGATGTTGTCTCGAGCGTCGGCGTCATTGGGTGGTTCACGCCCGACGATGTTCTCAAAGCCCTCGGCGAACGCTTTGAGCAGACCGCCGCGCCCCGGGATCTGACGTTCTACTTTCCCTGCGGGCTGGGGGACTCCATCGAAATCCGTGGCATGGACCACGTCGCCCGGGAAGGGATGATGAAGCGCGTGGTGTCGGGTTCCTATATCAACCCGACCAACCCCAAGACCGGCGCCCGTCCAGAGTTAATGCGCCTGATCCAGAACAATCTGGTCGAGGCGTACAGCTGGCCGATCGGCGCCAGCATGCACTGGCTGCGGGAAGTGGCGCGCAGGAGCCCTGGGTACCTGACGCGCATCGGCCTGGGCACCTATATTGACCCGGAGCAGACCGGCGGCAAGATGACCACCCTGGCGAAGGACGAGCTGGTGAAACGCGTGGAATTCGCGGGCGAAGAGATGCTCTTTTATCCGACCTGGAAGCTGGACGTTGCGTTTCTGCGGGCGACGACCTCCGACGACCTAGGAAACCTCTCCTTCGAAGAAGACCCGATGACTTCGTCCACACTGGCGCTCGCCATGGCCGTCAAGGCCAGCGGAGGCACGGTTATCGCCCAGGTAAAACGCATCGTTCCGCGCGGTTCGCGGCGGGCGATCAACGTAACGGTGCCGGCGGCGCTGGTGGATAAAATCGTGGTCGCCCCCGACCAGATGATGGTCACCGAAGTACCGTTCGACGCAACCTACCTGGGTATAGAGCAGCGGCCCCTGGACCAGTTCAAGAAGCTGCCAGGGACCCCCGGCAAGATCATAGCGCGCCGCGCCGCCCGTGAAGTTCGTCGGCATGAATTGACCATCTTCGGTTTCGGGGCCTCCTCGGACGTACCGCTGGTCATGGCCGAAGACGGCATGCTGACCGAGGACAACATCGACGACTACTGGTTCACCACCGAGCACGGGTCCTACGGCGGGGTGGTGATGAATGGCTGGCAGTTCTCCTGCAACACCAATCCGCGGGCCGTCATTGACGGGGTTAGCCAGTTTGACCTCATCGACGGTGGGCTCTGTGAGTTTGCCGCGCTCGCGTTCGCCCAGTTCGACGCCAATGGCACCGTGAACGTCAGCCGCTTCGGCAAGGCCAACCCCGGCGCCGGCGGTTTTATCGACATCGCCCAAAATGCCAAGCGCTTGGTGTTTACCGGCACCTTTACCACCGGCGGGCTGGAGCTGACCTTTTCGGAGGAGCACGGCCTGAACATCGTGCGAGAAGGCAAGGTGAAGAAGTTCGTCCAACAAGCCGAGCACGTCACCTACCGGCTGCAGGATGGCGTTGGCCGAGGGCAAGAGGCCCTGCTGATCACCGAACGGGCGATTTTCTCGGTGACACCGGAAGGCCTGGTGCTCGAGGAAATCGCGCCAGGGATAGACCTTGAGAAAGACGTCCTGGGCCAGATGGAGTTCGCGCCGGTCCAGATCCGCGAACCGCTGACTATTATGGACGCCGAGCTCTTCCGCGATGCCCCCCGGGCATAAGCCGTCACATTCGCGCCTGGCCATGGCCGGGCGGATATTTCTGGAGAAGTCTCATGCTTTTGGATCTAAACAACGACGAGAAGATGCTGATAGACGCTGTATCGCGCTTTGCCGAACAGGAACTGGCGCCGGCGATGCCGGACTATCTGCAGCGGCATGAGTTCCCTGCGCCGATGGTCAGGGCGTTTGGCGAACTGGGCTACCTCGGCACCGCCTATGACCCGGACTATTCCGGTGCCGGGCTGGGTGTGCGCGGTGCCGCGCTGGTGGCCGAGATCCTGGCGCGCACCGAGCCATCCTTTGCCGCGATCTTTTTGTGCAATAGCGCTCCGGCCTCGCTGCTGTCGCGCTACGGCTCCGATGAACTCAAGCAAGAGTGGTTGCGCCCGCTTTGCGAGGGCGGCGGTATGATCGCCTCCTTTGGCGTCACCGAAGCGCATGGTGGCTCGGACGTCGCCAATATCAAGACCCGCGCGATAGAGGACGGCGACGACTTTGTCATCACCGGCACCAAAATGTTCTCGACCAATGCGGGAACGTCGTTGCACGGGTTTTCCACCGTCGTGGCGATCACGGATCCCGAAAAGGGCCCAAAAGGCCTGTCCAGTTTCGTGGTGCCGGTGGGCACACCAGGCTTTAACGTTGGCAAGCCGTCCCACAAGATCGGCTGGCGTTTTGCGGATTCGGTGGAGCTCTACCTGGACGAAGTCCGGGTGCCGGCCCGGAACATGATCGGCAAACGCGGCGACGGGTTGAAGCAGGTCCTGAGCGTGCTGAGCATCGGCCGGATCCTGATGGGTGCCACCGGGCTGGGTCTGTCCCGCCGGGCCATCGACCTTGCGAAAGCCTACGGCCGCGACCGTAAGCTCTTTGGCACCAGCATCCTCAAGCATCAAGGCCTGGCTTTTCCGCTTGCGGACATCCTGACCAAGATCCACGCCGCCGAGCTCATGGTACGGCACTCCGCCTGCCTGGTAGATGCTGACCGACCGTTTCGGAACGAAACCTCGATGACCAAACTGTTCGCCAGCGAACTCGCAGTGGAAGCGGCTCTAAAGGCCATACAGGTCCACGGTGCCTACGGGATCTTCGGCGAGTACCCGGTCTCGGGTTTGTTAGGCGAGGCCAAGGTACTGGAAATTGCAGAGGGTACGAGCGAAATACAGCGCATGGTGATCGCTCGCGAACTGCTCGACTGAGGCGCAGTAGTCCCATCCTTCAGTTCGGCCGAGCATTAGTTGTCGGCCCCCCCCACCACCAAGGCATACTTCGAAACCCCAGGTGCAGCATGGAGGTCTTTTTGCAGCAGGAGCATGGATGCCGGGGAGGGATGGGGGAACGGGCCGCCCCTCCCCCCACAAACATATGACAGCGGAAGAAAGGCCTCCATGCTGTTCAAATTCAGAGAGTCAGCAGCGTAACTGGTTAAGCATTACGAGGCTAAACCTCACTCCCCATAATTCAAAAACCTCCAAGCAATCAACTACCGCTGCACTTCACTAGGAGTCTGTGCGATAGAAACTTTTTGAACCTTCGCTTCCGTCAGACCGGATCATTGTTTGGCTGGAATGAGTGTTCGCGATATCGGATCGGCTCAATTACCGCTTTCTGTCCGGTCAGTTAACCGGTTAAAAAAGGGGCCTCGCAAGCTGAACTGGCGAAAGCCCAGAATACTCTTGATCCAGCCATTCACCGTTTTGCCCTGGTGGTGACCGGCCAGGGTGAGAAGTTTTTCTCCGCCGGCGCCGATCTCAAGAGCTTTGCTGACGGTGATGTCGCCACCGTCGATTTGATGGGAAAGGCATTCGGCCGGGCCTTCAGTGCCCTCAGCCGCTTCCGTGGCGTGTCGATTGCGGCCGTGAACGGCTATGCCATGGGGGGTGGCCTGGAGTGTGCCCTGGCCTGTGACATCCGGATTGCCGAGGAGCATGCCCAGATGGCATTGCCAGAGGCCACCGTTGGCCTGTTGCCCTGTGCCGGTGGCACCCAGAACCTGCCCTGGCTGGTCGGCGAAGGCTGGGCCAAGCGCATGATTCTGTGTGGTGAGCGTATCAAGGCCGACAAGGCCCTGAGCATCGGGCTGGTGGAAGAAGTGGTGCCGCAGGGCGCAGCCCTCGACAAGGCGCTGGAGCTGGCGGAGATGGCCGGCAAGCAGAGCCCGTCGTCCGTTGCCCGCTGCAAGACCCTGGTGATGAGTGCCCGTGATGGTCGCAGCCACGACGACGGCTGGAGAATGGAGCGGGAGCTGTTTATCGAACTGTTCAGCACCGAAGACCAGCGCGAAGGGGTGAATGCGTTCCTTGAAAAGCGCACACCGGAATGGAAGAACCGGTAGAAAGCACCGATAAATAGCACCGATAACCAAGCCAGATTACTGAGTAAATGGTATGAGCGATCAAGTAGTCATTTTTGAGGAATTGGAGGCCGCAGGCGGCAGCCGAATTGGTGTGGCACGACTGAACGCGCCACGTGCCATGAACGCACTGTCGCTGGAGATGATTCACCTGTTGAAGGCAAAGCTGGACCAGTGGGCTGCCGACGACACGATCGGCGCCGTGTGGCTGGAAGGCGAGGGCGACAAAGCCCTGTGCGCAGGCGGAGATATTGTGGCGCTGTATCGCGACATGACAGAGCCGCGTTCCGACAGTCGTTCTGTCAGTGAAGGGGACAGATTCTTCACCGACGAATACGAACTGGACTACCAGATTCACACCTATCCCAAGCCTTTAATTGTCTGGGGCAATGGCGTGGTGATGGGCGGCGGGATCGGCCTGATGTCCGGCGGTTCCCATCGTGTGGTCACGGAGCATTCACGTGTCGCGATGCCGGAAGTGAGTATCGGCCTTTACCCGGATGTGGGCGCCGGTTGGTTCCTCAACAAAATGCCGGGCCGGATCGGTTTGTTCTTGGGGTTGACCGGGGCGCGGATGAACGGCGCTGATGCGCTGTTTACCGGGTTGGCAGACAGGTTTATTTGCCACGATATGCGTGAGGAGGTCAAACAGGCCCTGCAGCAGTCTGGCTTTGCCGGCCTTGAGGGTGGCGCCCATGCCGCTGTCAGCAAAGTGTTGCGCAGATTCGAGGAGGGCTCCCGCGAGGCAATGCCGCAGGCCGTGGTGCGCGAGCACTTTGATGTGATCCAGGCCCTTACCGACGGCGATTCGCTGGTAGATGTGGTGGATAACCTGAGCCAGTACGCCGGCGAAGATCCCTGGCTGATCAAGGCGGTCAAGACGGTCGCGGCGGCGTCGCCGGCGTCCCTGACTCTGACCTGGCAACACTATCACGACACCTTGCACGACAGCCTGTCCCAGGTTTTCGACAAGGAGCTTCAAATATCGAAACGCTGCCTGAAGATGGGTGAGTTTGCCGAGGGCGTCCGGGCACTGTTGATCGACAAGGACCTGAAGCCACGCTGGCATTTCCCGACACTGAAGAGCGTGGACCCGGAATGGATCGACCGATTCTTTATCGAGCCCTGAACAAAACCGAACAGACCAACACTGATCAAAAATGGAGAACAACAATATGGCGACTATCACATTTATCGGTCTTGGCAACATGGGTGGCCCTATGGCCGCCAACCTCGTTAAGGCGGGACACGACCTGACGGTGTTTGATCTGTCTTCCGAGGCGGTCAAGGCGCTCACCAGCGAAGGTGCGAAATCTGCAGCGACGATTCAGGAAGCGGTGGAAGGTGCCGAGGTGGTGATTTCCATGCTACCTGCGGGCCAGCACGTGGAAGCGGTTTACCTCGGTGACAACGGGCTGTTGAAAAACCTGCCATCCACAACGCTGGTGATCGATTCCTCCACCATTGCGCCGGAAACCGCGAAAGGTGTAGCCGAAGCAGCCGTGGCGGCCGGTATCACCTTTATGGATGCGCCAGTCTCCGGCGGTGTTGGTGGTGCCAAGGCGGGCACGCTGACCTTTATCTGTGGTGGCGAGGCGGATGCGTTCGAGCGCGCTAAACCGATCCTCGAAGGGATGGGTAAGAACATCTTCCACGCTGGCCCCCACGGTTCCGGTCAGGTTGCCAAGATCTGCAACAACATGCTGCTGGCCATCCTGATGAGCGGTACCAGCGAAGCATTGGCGCTGGGCGTGAAGAACGGTCTGGACCCTGCGGTGCTGTCGGAAATCATGAAACAAAGTTCCGGTGGCAACTGGGCGCTGAACGTTCTACAACCCCTGGCCGGGTGTCATGGACGGTGTTCCGGCGTCCCGTGACTACGAAGGCGGCTTCCTGGTGAACCTGATGAACAAGGACCTGGGGCTGGCCTTCGACAATGCCGTCAAGAACCAGGCGCCCATTCCTATGGGGTCGTTGGCCCGTAACCTGTTTGCGCTCCATGCCAACGAGGGTAATGGCGGGCTGGATTTCTCCAGCATACAGAAGTTCTATTACCGCGAGCAGGGCTGAACAGGCAGCGCCTTCAGGACCATCTGGGCCGAGCTTTTCGTTCATGCTGATGGGTTTTGAAGGCGCTTATTTTTAGCTTAAAGTTTACCTTTACGTAAACTATAGCCTGTGATACACATTGAGTTCAGAATTTTCCACAACAATAAAAGGACTGGATTATGAGTCTCCCGGATTACCAATCGGTCTATGACAATTTCGACCCCGCCAGCCTCGAAGCCGAGATTCTGGAGGGTAACCTGAACGATGGCCTGAACGTCTGTACGGAAATCTGTGACAAGTGGGCGGAGGACCCTCAAAGGGTTGCGCTTTATTACGAAAAAGCTGACGGCGGTTCCGGCAAGCTGACCTTCGCCGAGCTGAAAGAACAGTCCGCCCGTTTTGCGAACTACCTGACCTCCCGCGGTATCGGCAAGGGCGACCGGGTTGCCGCCCTGCTGCCGCGCAGCCCTGAGTTGTTGATTGTCATTGCGGGCGCCCTTCGCGCTGGCGCTGTTTACCAGCCGCTGTTCACCGCCTTTGGCCCTGGTGCCATCGAGTATCGTTTCGAGCGCGCCAGCACCAAGCTGGTGGTCACTGACCCCGTCAACTATCCGAAACTTACCGAGGTCAAGGACTGCGCACCTGTGGTGTGCGTGAACGCCGCCGAAGTCAGCGGCGATATCCCGGACTTTGATAAGACGCTGGCAGAGCAGTCTGGCCAGTTCGAGCCGGTATTGATCAAGGGTGGTGATCCTTTCCTGCAGATGTTTACCTCGGGTACGGTTGGTAAATCCAAGGGCGTGGCGGTTCCTGCCAAGGCGTTGCTGGCGTTTTACGTGTACATGAAATATGCCATCGACCTGCGGGACGATGACGTGTTCTGGAACGTGGCTGATCCGGGCTGGGCCTACGGTCTTTACTACGCCGTGGTGGGTCCGTTGCTGATGGGGCATGCCACCCATTTCAACCCGGGCGCGTTTACCCCGGAAACCACCTACGACATGATCCGCAAGTACAAGATCACCAACCTGGCGGCGGCACCGACCGCCTATCGGTTGCTGAAAGCCAATGACCACGTCCTGCCGGAAGGTGAGAACCTTGGCCTGCGGGTGGCCAGCAGTGCCGGTGAGCCGCTGAACCCGGAAGTCGTGAGCTGGATTGAGCGGCGTCATTTCTGCCCGGTCAAGGACCACTATGGCCAGACCGAAACCGGCATGACCTGCTGTAACTTCCACGGCCTTGATCACGCGGTGCGCCAGGGCTCCATGGGGTATTCTTCCCCCGGTCATAAAGTCGTTGCCCTCAGTGAGAAGAACGAAGTCGTGGGCGAAGGTGAGATCGGCCAACTGGCAGTGGATGTGAAGGCTTCGCCATTGTTCCACTTTGACGGCTACACTTGGGGCGAGAAAGACCCGTTTGTGAATGGCTACTACCTCACCGGCGATATGGTGGTGAATCACGGCGGTGGCTGCTTCTCATTCAGCGGACGTGACGATGACATCATCACCACCGCTGGTTACCGCGTGGGCCCGGCCGATGTGGAAAGCACCCTGCTGGAGCACAAGGCGGTGGCCGAGTCTGGTGTGGTGGCGAAGCCCGACGAGAAGCGGGGCTCTATCATCAAGGCTTATGTGGTTATCAAGGGTGACCAGGAGCCGGAAAGCGAAGATGCCCTGAAGGATGAATTGCAGGAGCTGGTTCGCCATCGCCTTTCCGCCCACGCCTATCCACGTGAAATCGAATTCGTGGATGAGCTGCCGAAAACCCCCAGTGGCAAGATCCAGCGCTTTGTTCTGCGCAACCAGGCTAAGGAAGAGAAACAGGGATGATTGTCACCTTCGAGGAACTGCAGGCCTTCCTCGCCGAGCAGTTTCCCCAGGGTGCCCGCTACGGCACCCTGCAGGAGCTGGGCGACGGCTGGGCTGAAATGAAGCTGGAGGTTGCTGAAGAACATCTGCGCCCCGGCGGCACGGTGTCCGGCCCCGCCATGATGGCGTTGGCGGACGTGGCCCTGTATGCCGCCCTGCTGGGAAAAATCGGCCTGGTGCCGCTGGCGGTGACCAGTAACCTCAACATCAACTTCCTGCGCAAGCCCGTGGCCCACAGCCCGATCCGGGCGCGGGCCAGCATGCTGAGAGTCGGCAAGACCAGCGGAGTGGGTGAGGTCTACATTCTCTCCGATGGCCTGGAAGACCCGGTTGCCCATGCCACCATTACCTACGCGATTCCGGCACAGCGGTGACGGCATGAACGTCAGCAATCTTTCGGTTTCCCTGGGGGAAGGCGTCAGGGTTCAGGCCCAGCGCCTGAGTCATGGTGACCGTACCGGGCCGGTGTTGGTGTTCCTGCATGAATCCCTGGGCAACATTGCCTTATGGAAACAGTTTCCCAGCCAGTTGGCAGAGGCCACAGGCCTTGATGCGCTGATCTATGAACGCCGTGGTTACGGTGCCTCCAGTGACGAGCCACTGCCGCGTCCCTACGATTACCTGGAGCAGGAAGGCACCGTGTGGTTGCCACGGTTGCTGGATGCGCTGGCGATTGACGAAGTGATTCTGGTGGGCCATAGCGATGGTGGCTCCATTGCCTTGATTGCCGCAGCAGCGCTGAAGGCGCGGGTAAAGGGATTGATCACCATGGCCGCCCATACCTGGGCCGATCACCTGACCCTGGCAGGTATCCGTGACATGCGTCGGCGCTACCTGGAAGAAGGCATTCGCGAGAAGTTGCTGCGCCATCACGGCGAACGGACTGATGAATTGTTCTTCGCCTGGCAGGACGTCTGGCTGGATGAAGGCTTTCAGGAGTCCATGGATTTTGGCCCCTGGCTGGACGCCATTCGTTGCCCGGCTATGATCATTCAAGGGGATGATGATGAATACGGGGTTCCGGAACAGGTGACCCGGATTGTGGAAGGCATCGGACATCGGGCCGAACCGGTGTTCATGGCTGAAACGGGACATTCGCCCCACATACAGCAGCTTGACCGGGTGCTGGCGTTGATCAGCGGTTTTTTGCGAATAGACAGAGACCAAAAAAGTACGATTTTTGGTTGACGTTTACGTAGACGTCAATTTAACCTGTAGACAGTATAAACGCACAAAAATAACAAAAGGTAGAATGGCTCATGAGTGACCCGTTCGTTCTGGAGACCCAAAGCCTCGTCAAAGAGTTCAAAGGCTTTGTGGCGGTCGACGACGTTAACCTGAAGGTGCAGCGCGGCCATATACATGCCCTGATCGGCCCCAATGGCGCGGGCAAGACCACGGTATTCAACCTGCTTACCAAATTCCTGATTCCTACCCGAGGCAAGATCCTGTTCAAGGGTGAGGACATCACCTCGATGAAATCGGCGGCCATTGCCCGCAAAGGTGTGGTCCGTTCCTTTCAGATTTCTGCGGTTTTTCCCCATATGACGGCGCTTGAGAACATTCGCGTCGCTCTGCAGAGTTTTGAAGGCAACTCCTTCCGCTTCTGGAAATCCGGCGAGTCCCTGAACAAGCTCAATGAGCGCTGCATGGAACTGCTGGACAGTGTCGGGCTGACTGAATTTGCCAACACCACCACCGTCGAACTTGCCTATGGTCGTAAGCGCGCTCTGGAACTGGCCACCACCCTGGCCATGGAGCCGGAGTTGCTGTTGCTGGACGAGCCCACCCAGGGCATGGGCAGTGAAGACGTGGATCGGGTCGTTGAACTGGTGCGCAAGGCCGCTCAAGGCCGCACGGTGTTAATGGTGGAGCACAACCTGGGTGTGGTCAGCAAGCTATGCGATCGGGTAACGGTGCTGGCTCAAGGTTCTGTGTTGACCGAAGGGGATTACCAGCAGGTTTCCGACGACCCACGGGTTCGCGAAGTGTATATGGGTGGCACCGCCACTAAAAAGCAGGAGGCGGCGGAATGACACAGGCGCATCCAAAAGAGTACGAACAGCTTCGAATCTCCGGGCTGCACGCATTTTATGGAGAATCACACATTCTCCATGGCATTGATATGGAAGTTCAGCGTGGGGAGTTGGTCACGCTGCTGGGCCGTAATGGTGCCGGCCGCAGCACAACCCTGAAAGCGATTATGAATATGGTGGGCCGGCGTACCGGTTCCATTATGATCAACGGTGAGGAAACCATGTCCTGTGCACCTCACCATATTGCCAGGTTGGGAGTCGGGTATTGCCCCGAACACCGGGGCATTTTTTCCGGGCTTAATGTCATGGAAAACCTGACGCTTCCGCCCGTCGTCCGAAGCGGCGGCATGGGACTGGAAGAAATTTTTTCAATGTTCCCGAACCTGTACGAGCGCCGCACGAGTCAGGGCAGTAAGCTCTCCGGTGGCGAGCAGCAGATGCTGGCGATGGCAAGGATTCTGAGAACGGGTGCCAACATGCTGTTGCTGGACGAAATCACCGAGGGCCTGGCACCGGTGATCGTCGAAACATTGGGCGAGGTGTTGGTCAAGCTGAAGGAAAAAGGCCTGACCATTGTCCTGGTGGAGCAGAATTTCCATTTCGCCGCACCCCTGGCGGACCGTCACTACGTGATGGAGCACGGCCAGATTGTGGAGGAGATCAGCGCCGATGAGCTTGAGGCCAAGCAGTCGATGCTGGACAAATACCTGGGTGTGTAAGGCCTGGGGATGAGAGTGAAATAAAGAGTGCAACAAGAGCAATAAGAACGAAACCCGAAAACCAACGCAAAGACAGTAGCGGAGAAACAACAATGACAATCACCAAAAAGCTTCTGACATCAGCGATTGCATCAGCCATGTTTGTGGGTGCTGCCCAGGCTGAGATATCCGACAATACCGTTAAAATCGGTTACCTGGCCGACATGTCCGGCACCTATCGTGACCTGGCCGGACCAAATGGCCAGACAGCCCTGGAAATGGCCATTGCGGACTTCGGTGGCACGGTCAATGGCGCCAAGATCGAAGTGGTCAGCGCGGATGATCGTAACAGCCCGGATTCTGCCTCCAGTACTGCCCGGCGCTGGGTGGAGAACGAGAACGTTGATTTGATTGCCGGCCTGGTTGCCTCTTCGGTCACCATTGCCGTCAGCAACATCCTGGAAGAAAACGACAAGCTGGGCATTGTCTCCGGTTCTGCCGCGTCCAGCATTACCAACGAGCACTGCACGCCGAACCATATCCACTACGTGTACGACACCTACCCGCTGGCCAACGGTACGGCAAGCGCAGTGGTGAAAGAGGGTGGCAAGAGCTGGTTTATCCTGACCGCTGACTACGCCTTTGGGCACGCTCTGGAAGGGGACGTAACCCGCGTGGTGGAAGAAAATGGCGGCGAAGTGATGCAGGCGGTGCGTCATCCGTTCCCGACCTCTGACTTCTCCTCCTTTATCCTGCAGGCGCAGTCCTCAGGCGCTGATGTGGTGGCTCTGGCAAACGCCGGTGCAGACACCACCAATGCCATCACCACCGCCGGTGAATTCGGCCTGACCCAGTCCGGCCAGACCCTGGCAGCGCTGCTGTTGTTCCTGACCGACGTTCACGCACTGGGTGCTCAGTCTGCCCAGGGCATTCAGCTCACCACCGGCTGGTACTGGGACATGAACGACGAAACCCGTGCCTGGTCTGACCGTTTCATGGAAAAAACCGGCGTTCGTCCCACCATGGTTCACGCCGGTATCTACTCCAGCGCCATCCAGTACCTGAACGCTGTGAAGGCCACCGGTTCGGATGCCGCCCAAACGGTACGCAAGCAGATGATGGATACGCCGATCAACGACATGTTTGCCAAGAACGGCATCATTCGTGAGGACGGCCGCATGGTCCACGACATGTACCTGGCAGAAGTGAAAACCCCAGAGGAGTCCAAGAGCGAGTGGGATCTGTATGACATCGTACGGACCATCCCAGGGGACGAGGCCTATCGCCCGCTGTCCGAGAGCAAGTGCAAGCTCGTAACCCAAAACTGATGTTCTGACCGACTGGGCCGTCCCGCGCTATCCAGCAGTACTGGCGCGGGGCGGCCACTGACCTGCAGACACGCAACTTGTGAATGATCAGTTGCGCTGCTTTTGGAGTTTGTAACATGACCGAGATTCTGGGAGTCCCCGTGGCCGTGCTGTCTGGCCAGTTGATGCTCGGGGTGATCAATGGCGCCTTTTATGCTCTGCTGAGCCTCGGCCTGGCGGTTATATTTGGCCTGCTGAAAATCATTAATTTCGCCCATGGCGCCATGTACATGCTCGGTGCCATGTGTACCGTACTGATTTTTGATGCCTTCGGCGTCAACTACTGGGTAGCGCTTTTCGTCGCGCCCGTGATCGTGGGCTGTTTCGGCATTGTGCTGGAATACTTCCTGTTGCGCCGCATCGCGGGTCAGGATCACATCTACAGCCTGTTGTTGACCTTCGGGATTGCACTGATCCTTCAAGGTGTTCTAACCAATATTTATGGCGTTTCCGGCCTGCGCTATTCCATGCCGGAGATGTTCAGAGGTGGTATGAACCTCGGGTTCATGTTCCTTCCCTACTATCGTGCCTGGGTAATCGTGGCAGCCTTGCTGGTGTGCTTCGCAACCTGGTTCATGATTGAGAAAACCCGGCTTGGCTCCTACCTGCGGGCCGGCACGGAAGATTCCCAGCTGATGCAGGGGTTTGGCATCAATGTGCCGCTGCTGATCAGCCTCACCTACGGTTTTGGTGTCATGCTCGCCGCGTTCGCCGGTGCGCTTGCCGCACCCATTTATTCGGTGTCGCCGGTGATGGGTTCCAACATACTCATCGTAGTGTTCGCCGTGGTGGTCATCGGCGGTATGGGTTCCATCGCCGGAGCGGTGATTACCGGCCTGATGATGGGAGTCGTGGAGGGGTTCACCAAAGTGTTCTACCCGGAAGGGTCGGCAGCCGTAATCTTCCTGGTGATGGTGGTTGTCCTGTTGATTCGCCCGTCGGGCCTGTTTGGTAAGGAGGCATAGTCATGGCGAACGCAACCACGCAGACAGATATCCAGCAAAGTATTGTTCAGCAGCAGAAATCCGAGCAACGCAAGAAGCAGATCCTGAATCTGGTGTTGCTGGTGCTGCTCCTGCTGGCACCGGCGGTGATGTACCCCGTGTTCCTGATGAAAATCCTGTGCTTCGCCCTGTTCGCAGTGGCGTTCAATCTCCTGTTGGGCTACACCGGCCTGTTGTCATTCGGGCACGCAGCGTTCCTGGCAGCGGGCTCGTACACCACCGGTTACCTGCTCTCGAATTTCTCCGGTCTGACGACCGAAATGGGGATCATCGTGGGCACAGCGGCGGCGACGGTGTTGGGCCTCGGCTTCGGAGTTGTGGCCATTCGCCGCCAGGGTATCTATTTCGCGATGATCACCCTGGCGCTGGCGCAACTGGTCTACTTCTTCTTCGTGCAGGCTCCCTTTACCGGTGGCGAGGACGGAATGCATGGCGTACCCCGCGGTCATCTTTTCGGCCTCGTTGACCTGAGTAACAACTACGCCATGTACTACTTCGTGCTGGCGGTCTTCCTGGGAGGCTATCTGGTGGTGCAGCGGATTGTTGGCTCGCCGTTCGGGCAGGTGCTCAAGGCGATCAAGCAGAACGAGCCACGGGCAGTGTCCCTTGGCTACAACGTGGATCGCTACAAGCTGCTCGCCTTCGTGATTTCAGCAGGCCTGGCGGGCCTGGCCGGATCCGTGAAAACCGTGGTGTTCCAGCTCGCGTCTCTCAACGACGCCCACTGGCACATGTCCGGCGAAGTCATCCTGATGACGCTTCTGGGTGGTACTGGCACGTTGCTGGGCCCGGTGGTCGGTGCGACCTTCGTGGTGAATCTGGAATATCAGCTGGCCCAGGGGCCGTTGGGTGACTGGGTAGACCCCATCCTTGGCGGCATCTTCGTGCTGACGGTGATGGCCTTCCGCTCGGGGATTGTGGGGGAGATCCAGAACTTCATACGCAAGAACATGAGTTAGTCGTCACTGGCCGCCCAACTGCCATATCCGAGCTCCATGACCCGGGCCACCTCGGCCTCGGGTATGGCCGCCAGGTCGCCAAGTTCAAGGGTGTCGTAGTGAAACGCATAGAGGCGGGAGGTGAATTCCGCCACGGGCAGGGATGCCTCACCCCGAATCTCTCCGTTTCCCCGGGTTGAGCAGGTGATGCCCTGGCCCCAGTCCTGGCCACTGTCGTTATTGGGATTGAAGAAGTACACCCGCATTTCGTTTCTGGGGCTCAGGGCCACTCGCAGGATGGTAATGGCATGTCGGCCAACGAAGCGGGCGGCGCTGTCGGTAACGGCGATACCGGCAGGCTGGTGGTGAATCACCGGAATGTTGCCGTTGTAGTAGGGGTGATAGCTGGCGTAGAAGTGTCGGATGAAATCGTCGTAGTCCGTAATCTCCCCAGTGTGGATATCGGCCACCACCTTGAAGCCGTGGCTTACCCACCAACCATAGAATTCCGGGTTGATCCAGCGATGGGCGTCATCGTTTCGGTCTTCACAGCGCCGCCACATTTCACCATAGATCCGGTCCAGGTGGGGAATGAGAATCAGTGAAACCGGGTCTACGTCGACGGGAGTGTCCTTGATCAACCCCTGTTCCAGATTCTTGGACGACACTTCCCGCCCTTCAAATCGGCTCAGCACCTCGTTGTCGCGGGCGGCCCAGGTGAGTACCTGAAGCAGGTAATCGGCCTCGTTGGCGGCCCACATGGACAGTCCTATAGCGGACTGGCAACTGGGATTGTTGCCCTGGCCCACGCCCAGTGGCTGGCCCAACAGGTTGAGTACACCAGCGAGCAGAAATACTCCCGGTGGCGCTGCATCACCAAAGGCCTCCGACAGGACCTGTTTCGTTTCCGTCGATAGTTTGAGTTTGATCTGCCGCCAGAGGGCCTGCGCAACCGGTGGAGTGAAGAGCGAGCCCCGCTCCAGCATCATGGTCAGGCCATAGACCGCCTGACAGGTTTCCGGATGGATGGCTTCATCAATCAGCGCATCCACGAGTTGGTTGTAACAATAGAAATCATCCAGCCCGGTCATCGTCAGCCCCAGGGCGGTGGGGATGAGCTCTTCCTCGTCGCTGGTGCGCAGAAACCGCAAAAACACCGCGTGATAGGGCGACGCCAGCCCGGTATCGTGCATATTGCGGGCAAACTCGCTGGCTTCCGCGGAGAGCTCAACGTCGTCCATTTTGGCCAGGCGTAGCTGGTACAGGTCCAATCCGGGATCTTCACGGCTACCGGGAGTGGGTGCAAACAGAGCCCTAACCAGGCGGGTGGCGTCGGCGGTGCCAGTGGTTTTGAGTTCCGGGTCATACAGGCATTTGGCGATCTGGCCAATCATGTCGCAGATGCTGTCCACCTGCACGGGCCCTTGTTCCAGCAGCCGCCACACCTCAGCCACCAGGCTGTCCATCAGGTTTTCGTAGCCAAGGTGGGATATCAGGTATTGGTATAGCCCCAGAACGAGGGGGCCGAGTTGTTTGGGCCGTTCGCGGTCCGCTTCACTGAGGTTGCCAGACAGCAGGTCCAGGTTCAGGGCCATCACCTGGGTGAGGAAATGTCGAGCCTGCTCTGAGGAAATGCCCGGGTGAAAATAGTTGCCGCGCACCACCGCCAGCAGGCGAATTTCGCTGATGGCCTCAACAACCGTAGTGACGGCACCGGCTTCACGCAGTGAATGCTTGGCCAGGGCGGGTTGTAGAGTGGCGGGTTTTGACCAATCACTGGCGCCGAAGATGCCGGCTGATTCCAGAGCGCGAACCCGGCGGTACAGGACATCGAAGCCCCCCGGCAGGGTCATCAGAAGGCGTGCACGTTCCAACAACCCCAGGCTGGAGGCTTGTGGCGACGCACTGCGGGCGCGGGCAAAGTCTGCCAGGGCGGCATCAAGTTGCAATGAAGCCTGGGCGAGATCCAATGGTCAGCTCCTTTTCCGTTTTCCCTGATTCCGTCGTATCCGCTGCCTGGTAAAGGATGTAACAACAGGCGCGTCGAGGGCAGTTATAGGAGCCAGTGTAGTCGCCCTCGATCGAGAAACGAAGCTTCCGAAGATTGATACGGTATTTGCGTATCTCGTCAAATGGCCAGGAAAGCTGGGTGAAGGAACATTGAATTTTTGCCCTGAACATTCAGGGCACTACAGTGAATGAGAGGCTGGATTAGGCATTGCGGGACCAGTGGAAGGGTTTAAGTAAGCTCTGCGACAGCTATGAATCGGGCTGATGGAACCCGGGCCTGGAGCCGTCGTTGCGACATGTTGGAGCTATAGCTGAAGCAGAGCATGCAATGTCCTTGTTGGCGATTACACCGAGCCTACCAGTGATGGCGACGTCATTGCAGGTGCAGCCTTGGTCAGTGTTCCCTGCAACGCCAGCACCAGTTCATCAACCCGCCGTTCCGCCTCAGCAACAGATTGCGCCAACACCTCGCCGCCTTCCTCCTGATTTTCAATGGCAATGCTATGTACATTGGTGATGCCGATAAACTCAAGCACTGTGGTCAGGCCTGGCTCAAGGTGATTCATATGCGCCAGCTCCCCTCCCGGCTCGAATCCAACCCCGCCACGGGAAGACAGGATAACCGCATGGCGGGGCCGGTCTGCCAGCAGTGCTGTGAAGGGGGCTTCTGGAGTGGATGGGTCGTACTCTACGGTTCTGCCCATGCGAACGATCAGGTCCACCCATGCCTTCAGAGCCGCTGGCATACCAAAATTATAGAGCGGCGCGCCAATGACCAGGATGTCCGCGGCGACCAGTTCATCGATCAGTTGGTCACTTTCTGCCAGTGTGTCGTCCATCCAGGGCTCGTGCTTTTCGGGCGGAGTAAAGGCCGCCTGTATCCATCGCTGGTCAATGAAGGAAGGCGGTGTATCACCGATATCTCGGTGGGTCACGGTATCGCCGGGGCATTGGGCCTGCCATCGGGAAACAAACCGGTGGGTCAGGCTGCGGCTGTGGGAGCCGTGTTCGTGGATGCCGGCGCGTCCAGGGCGGGCAGAGGCGTCGAGTTGCAGGATATGAGTCATGCGGAGCTCCATTCGATTGTAGGAAAATTCATCTGTTGTTGACGGTGAATTAAGCCTAAAGTCATACTTAGAGGGCCACAAACGATGATTTCTTTCGCCTATAGATGAGGTGAGCTCATTCATGAACCCCCGCCGCTTGCCTTCGCTGTCCGCCCTGCGAGCCTTTGAGGCCGCCGCCCGCCATGAGAGTGCCAAGCAGGCTGCCCAGGAGCTTTCGGTGACCGCCACGGCGATCAGTCATCAGATTCGCGGGCTTGAAGAGGCGCTTGGGGTGGAGCTGTTCGTTCGTAAACCCCGGCAACTGGTGCTGACGTCCAAGGGGCGGGACTTACAGGAAGTGCTGGGAACCGCCTTCGACAACATCGGCAACGCCATCGAGCGATTGAAGGCAGTGCCGTCGCGCCAGGCGGTGACTCTGTCCACCACACCAGCGGTCGCGGTGCGCTGGTTGTTGTCCTGGGTGTGTATGTTGCGGGACAGCCATCCGGACATTGATCTGCGCATTCACGCCTCACACGAAGCCGTGGCCCTGGATGGGGTGACGGCGGACCTCGCCATTCGCTATGGCGATGGGCACTGGCCGGGCCTGGTTGCGGAGAAGCTGTTCGATAACACCTTTATTCCTGCCTGCAGTCCCCATCTTGGGCTGACGAGGATGGAGGATTTACCGAATCATCCGCTGATCCACTTCCGGCCGCAGCGAGTATCGGTGAGCCCGGTAGACTGGGCAGGCTGGCAGAAGCGGGTAGGACTAGCGGGGCTGGATGTGAGTGCCGGATTGGTGTTTTCGGACGAGACCCACACCATTTCCGCGGCCGTGGGTGGCCAGGGCGTGGCGCTGATGAGCCGACCGTTGATCGAGGATGAGTTAGCTGAAGGGCGGCTGGTGCAGCCCTTCGGCCCGGAACTGGAAGGTAAACCATTCTACCTGGTGTACCCGGAAAGCCGTCGTCAGGATCCGACGATACGGGCCATCCGCGATTGGGTACTGAACGTACCCGGAGGATTGTGCCCAGTATCGCCGGCTGCTACCGCCTGAGGGTCAGGCTATGGCGGCTTTCATTGACTCCAGCAGGGCATCATCCAACTCATTGGCACGCTTGGCCGCTGGTCGGCTTTCCGTGCGTTGGATGTACTCCTGAAACACCTTGTTTGGCGGAATGTTCTTCTGCATGGTTTCCCACCACAGGTAACTGCTGACCAGTACATCCGCTGCGGTAAACGTATCGCCACAGATATACGGAGTCCTGCCCAGCACTTTCTCCAGAGTATTGATGCTGTCTTCCACGTGGCCGCAACCGACGGACTGGGCGTTGCTACTGTCGATCTTCCAGCCGTAGGCCAGGGCACTGGTGGCCATCTCGAAAGGGCCCGCCATGAAAAACAGCCAGCGGTAATAGTCGCCACGTTCCGGAGAGGCAGCCGGTGGGGCAAGCTTCTTGTCCGGGAACTGGTCCGCCAGGTAAGCGCAGATGGCCGCCACCTCGGTCACAATGGTGCTGCCGTGTTTGATGGCGGGCACCTTGCCCATGGGATTGATGGCCAGGTATTCCGGGGTTTTCATGTCCGGGCCGAATTCCATCGTCTCTACGGTGTAGGGAATGCCGACTTCCTCCAGCATCCAGCGTACAACGCGGCCACGTGACATGGGGTGGGTGTAAAAGGTGAGTTCCGACATGCTGATCTCCTTTTCGAGCCTGTTTTTTCAAGGGTATGGGTTACTGCGAGATCAGATTAATGTGGTATTAGGCGAATATCTGTCCTAGATAAGTGGGAAGATGCATTTTTAATGTAAGTGAGCGTAGAAACTGCCAGGAGGAAGGTGACAATGTCTGGTCCCACCACCCGTGTGTTAACTGTGCTGGAGTTGTTGCAGGCTCATGGGCAAATCGGCGGTGCCGAACTGGCTGAGCGGCTGGGCGTGGATCGGCGAACCATCCGACGCTACATCACGGTGCTCGAAGAGCTGGGGATTCCGGTGATGACCGAGTTGGGCCGCTATGGTGGATACCGACTGGTGGCCGGCTTCAAGTTGCCGCCAATGATGTTCACCGACGAGGAAACCCTGGCGGTCTCCCTCGGGCTTCTGGCCGCCCGACAGCTTGGGCTGGCGGATGCGGCGCCGGCCATTGCCAGCGTGCAGGCGAAGCTGGAACGGGTGATGCCGGCCAACCTGAAAAAGCGGGTACGCGGTGTCAGCGACACCACCCGGGTGATCCTTCCCCGGGGCGAGCCCAGCCTGGACGACCGCGCCCTGCAAACCCTGACCGTTGCCACGGAAGCGATGCGCTCGGTGGGGTTTACCTACCACTCCCCGGACCACGGCGGGATCGACCGCAGCGTGGATCCCTACGGCCTGGTGTTCCGTCAGGGGCGCTGGTATCTAACTGGCTTTTGCCATCTCCGCCAGGCCATGCGCTCGTTCCGGCTGGACCGCATCAGCCATGTCCACCTGTTAACGGCCACTTTTCAGCGGCCACCGGATTTTGATGCGGCGGATTTCCTGAGTGAGAGCTTCCTGTCCTGGGGGCGGACCCACGAGGTGTCGTTATTGCTGCATACGGACCGTGAGTCGGCCTCAGCCGTGTTTGGTTTTCATTCCTCCTGTGCGGAGGGATTCGAACAGCGTGAAGATGGCTTGTTGCTAACCACCCAAACCGACAGTTTCGAGTGGTTTGCCTGGTGGCTGGCGCAGCTCCCGTTCCGGTTTACCATCCTCAAGCCGGATGGGCTCAAGGATGCGTTGCGGGAGCATGCCACGCAGTTGCTGAAATGTTGTGAGTGAGGATTTACCCCACAAACATCCTCTTCGCCAATGGCAACCCCTTCAGGCCACTGACCGCCACGGTGGCGAGCAGGCCGCCGATCATTGCCCCGGCCACACCGCAGGTCATCACATCCTGGCCGGTCAGGTACAGGCCGGGAATGCGGGTCTTGGGCTTCAGCCAGTCCTGTTCAAAGCGGCTGGGCGAATGGTTCAGGCCGTAGATTTCGCCCTTGCTGTAGCGGCAGAAGTAATCGGTAGACAGGGGCGTGGACAACTCGTAGTAATCCACCTTGCCGTCCAGATGCGGGAACTTCTCATACAGCTTCGCCAGTAGCCGCTGGGCGTAGGCTTCTTTCTTCGCCTCGTACTCGTCACCACGCTTGCCCCAGGTTTCGTCGGCCCAATCCTCGTACCAGTCATAAGGCCCGGGGGCGACGATTTCGATCGTGGCGCGGCCGGGGTAGCGCTCGGCAAAGCTTGGGTCTTTGGCGGACGGGAACGAGATGTACGTCAGCGGAATGTCGTGTTCGTCCGGCGCGGCCACAAAGTCGCTGACCTGCTTCTCGTAGTTGGTGCCCGGATAGATCCAGTAATTGGTCTTCGGCAACTTCAGGTTCTCAGCGGTATCTTCCAGGCCGATGTACAGGCAGTTGCTGGCCATGGAGCGTTCCACGGTTGTCAGCTTTTCCTGGTAATAGTCCCGGTGGGGTGCGGTTTCCGGCAGCAGTTTGTCGAACGTGTTGAACACGCCGGCATTGCTGATCACCAGCGGGGCACGAACGTCCTCGCCGTCTGCCATACGCACACCCACGGCCTTGCCTTTTTCGATCAGGATTTCTTTCACGTCGGCGTAGGTGAACACTTCCCCGCCACTCTGCTGGATGACCGGAATAATGGTCTTCGCCATTTCAGAGGCGCCGCCGATGGGGTAGTAGCCGCCGTACAGGTAGTGGCGAGCAATCAGGGCGTGGATGATGAAGCTGGATTCTGCTGGAGGCAGGCCGTTGTCGCCCCACTGGCCGGTGAGCACCGCGATCAGTTCCTGGTTGTTGGTCAGGCCTTCCAGAACTTCTCGAGTGGGCTTGTTGAGGAATGCAGGCGCGGTGCGGTCGACCAGCTTGCGCAGGGGCCCGGCGGCCAGGTCCGGAAGTACCTTGCCGATCACCAGCCCCGGCATGGCTTTGGCCACTTGCCGCAGATAACCCAGGTAGGTGTCTATGGCCTGTTCCTCGCCGGGAAACTCCTTCTTTAACTCTGCTTTGAAGGCGTCCGGGCCGGCGACAAGATCCACGTGGCGGTTACCAATAAAGATGCGGTCAAAGTGGCTGTCCATGGGTGCCCACTTCAACTGACCGTCGGTAATGTGGTCGAAAAGGCGTTTGCTCAGGGTGTGGTCCGCGCCCACATCCCCAATGTAATGCACACCTACATCCCATTCGTAGCCGTTGCGATCGTAGCTGTGTGTAAAGCCCCCGGCGGTGTAGTGTTGCTCGAACACCACCACTTTCTTGCCCATTTTGCTCATGCAGGCGGCGGTGGTGAGCCCGCCAATACCGGAGCCGATGACAATGGCGTCATAGGGGCCATCAAGACGATTGGCGCGATAGCGCCGCCCGACACGGATAGTACTGGGTTTGGGGCTACTCATGATGTGGTGTCCTTATCGTGTTGTTTGTTTTCGGCAATTGAGCCATCGAGCAGGAGTGTGACAACACCTTCGGTCAGGTGAGGTTCCGCCTTCGTGCTGGGCAGGTGCCCGTCGATAGACAGCTGGGACAGGCCATGCACCAGGGACCAGGCGGCGGCGGTCATCAGTGACAACGAAATGGGTTTGACGTAACCGGCGGCCTGGGCTCGCGCAATGGTGTCTTCCAGGACCTGGAAAGCTCCCTTTCCGGCTATGTCCAGCCGCGGGTGAATACCTTTGGGCAGCACCCGCCCGCCAAACATCAGCCGGTATAGGTTGGGTTCGTCCCGGGCGAACGACACGTAAACCAGGCCGATATCAATCAGTGCCCGCCTGGGGTCGCTTTGATCAACGGCGAGCAGTCGTTCCCGTAGTGCACTGAAACCGGTAATGGCGAGCTCTGCGAGCAGGCTGTCCCGGTCAACGAAGTGTCGATACAGCGCAGGCGCACTGACCCCGATCTGCTTGGCCAGGGCCCGCAGGCTGATCGCCGCATCGCCATGTTCCCGCAGAATTTCCAGGGCTAACTGGTGCGCCTGTTGAGGCAGGTCACCATGGTGGTAATTGGTTTTGAGTGGGGTGGAGCTAACAGTCATAAGTTATCACCGATAACATTGTTACCGGTGATAACATCACAGGGTGCAGGAGATTGTCAACTGTATTCGGAGGTTGCTTGTTCGCTTTGCTTGTAGCTCCAGAAGGCCAGCAACCCATCCACAACAAGAAACACCCCAAGGCTGACGCCCATCACCGGCGCGAACCATCCTAATCCGACCGCAACCAGTGCCATGGCCAGCAGTGCCAGGGGCGGTGCCTTGAGCAGTTCTGTCCACACCCGCTGGGCGGATCGTTGATGGGATAACTCTCGGGTCGGGCGTCGCAGCCACCACATGCGGTAGCCCAACGCGATCATCACGCACAACCCCAACGCGCAGGCCGCCACAAAGAGCTGGTTGGCCAGGCCAAACAGAATGCCCATGTGGGCGTCGATGCCCCAGCGGGTGAGTTTGGCGGCGATGGGGAAGGTCTCGAAATCCACGCGGTCGGTCACAGCCATGGACTTGGGATCAACCGCCACCATATCCACCTGTGTCGGCCAGCTGCGATCGATTTCACGAACCACCCAGGCGCGGGTAGCGTCTGTTGCCGGCTTGATTTCCACCATGCCGGCATCGATGCCCGCAGCCCGGGCACGTTCCAGTACGGCATCGTAGGTGGGTGCGTTGTCTCTGCCCGTGGCCATTGGCATGGCCATTCCGTGTCCGGCGTGTTCACCATGGCTGTGAGCCTGAGCGGCGGCTGAATCGACGATCTGCGTGTTCAGCCCTGGTGTGCCCCAATCCAGTTGCGCGCGCAGTTCGGCAATATTGGCACCGGCCCACTTGGACCAGGTCAGGCCGGTTACCGAGAAGAACAGAAAGGCCATCAACAACACCACGCCAATACGACTATGCCACTTGCGAAGTGTGCTTCGGTCCGTGTCCTTGCCGCTTCGGCGGGCTGAACGGCGTCGCCACCACAGGAACAGGCCCCCCAGTGCCACCAGCCAGAGCCAGGAGGCGGCCAGTTCGCTGTAGTAGCGACCAACCTCACCCAAATGCAAATGCCGGTGTACATAATCGATCCAGATGCGGAACGGCAGGGTGCCGCTGGTGCCGTAAACCACCAGGTCACCGCGAATTGCCAGGGAAACCGGGTCCACAAATACTGCCTGATGTTCGTAGGGTTGCAGGCCATCCACCGCAAACATGACCCGCGTGGTCTGGCCCGCTTCCGGTGCCGGGCGGACTGCAGCGAGGGCGGCATCGTTGCCAATGTGGTTCCGTGCAGCCCCGATCTGGCTGGCCAGTGGGTGAGCATCGCCGGTGAGCTCGGTGGTCAGTTCGGTGTGGTATAGCCAGCTTTCAATCTGTGGCGTTAGCGCGAACAGCGCGCCTGAAAGGGCGGCCACGAATATAAACGGGCCAACGAGAAGCCCTGCGTAGAAATGCAAACGCAAAAGCAGGGTGTATCCCCAGCGCGGCGCGCCGGTGGAGCGTGATTCGTTCATAGTCTTCCTCACTACGGGTTTAAAGGGAAAGTGCGGAGGTCAGACGATGAGCGGTGGGGCGCGAACAGGCGCGTTGGGAAAACTTGGAATGCCCCGTGGGGCAGAGATCGAGGTCAGCGATGCCGGGTGACGGCTCCCAGGATGGTCTGAAGGCGCACCTTGGGCGCCCTGGGGTGACATGGCCGGCAGTTTGGTGAGCAAAACGCAGTAGCCACAATCTCCATGGGCCAGGTGCTCGAACGGGTCAGAATGCTTGTCGGGGGCGTGCTCAGGTGGGTGGCCGTGGTGTTTGTGCTTGGCGTGATGGGAAGGCTCGGCCGAGTGATGCGTTGGTTCGGCGTGCTGGGCCAGCTGGGCTTTGGTGAGCAATGGCCCCAGATAGATGAGCAGCATGGATAGCAGGGCTATCCATACAGGCCATCGATTGTGCCGTTGTAGTGTCACATTCCACCCGTATCCATGGGGCTGGTCATCCCCGCGTCCGTTTTGCTGCAGGAACTTTACCGTTATCGATCCGTTCAGGGCAACGGAATTAGATACGGCAGCAACGGTTCCGGGTTTCAGGCATTGCGAAAGATAAAGGAATCCATCGACAGCACACCATGCTCAATGCCGCCTTCAATGACCGAGCCGCGTGCGTCGGGGCCAGCGGCACCCAGTGCAACCAGCAACGGCAGAAAGTGCTCCGTGGTTGGGTGCGCGCGCTGGGCATGGGGTGCGAGCGTCAGCGTGCTTACCAGGCGTGCCTGGTCGTTTTCCAGAACCGCTTCACGAACCCATTGGCTAAAGGCCTTTGCGTACTCTGCACTGTTGTTATCCCTCCAGCGTACCTCGTAGAGGTTATGAGTCAGACTGCCCGAACCGACGATCAGCACACCTTCCTCTTGCAGCGGCGCCAGCACCTGGCCCAGTTGGTAGGCGGACTGGCTGTCGAGGTTTGCTGGCAGAGACACCTGGAACACCGGCACCGACGCGCCCGGGTACAGGTACGTCAGTGGCACCCAGGCACCATGGTCCAGGCCGCGATGGGCATCGGCGACGGGCTTCCATCCGGCGTTATCCAGTAGAGACAGTGCCTTCTTTGCGAGCGAAGGATGACCATGCGCCGGGTACTCCAGTTCGTACATGGCGGGCTCAAAGCCTCGAAAGTCATGGATGGTAGCCGGTACCTCTGACAGCCCCACCTGCACTTCCTGTGTCATCCAGTGGGGCGACACCACCAGCACCGCAGTTGGTCGGGGCAGTTCCGTTCCAAGCTGCGAGAGGGCCGGGCCTGCTAGGCCCGGCTCCAGTGCAAAGGTGGGAGCGCCGTGGGATACGAACAGACTGGTCATGGCGCGATACTCCTGTTTATTTCGTTGCCAAACGGTCTACGGAAGCGTGCCCGGCACCGCTAAACAGCAGGGACACTGAAGCCGCCAGTAGTGCCAGCGCGAATTCATAACCGTTGTTGCTCATGAACAGGCCATTCTGGAAATGCACGCTGAAGATGGCAATCAACATGGCGAAGGCCAGCGCTGCACTGGCGGGGCGAACCAGTAGCCCAATAATGAGCGCCAAGCCGCCCAGGAACTCGGTGCCACCGGCCAGAAGAGCCATGAGATAACCCGGGCTCAGGCCGATGGAATCCAACCACTGCCCGGTGCCTTCCAGACCGTAGCCACCGAACCAGCCAAACAGCTTCTGGGCGCCGTGAGCCACGAAAATGATGCCGACGGGAATGCGCAGGGCAAGCGCGCCCCAGCCAGCGTTGGTGTCGAGCAGTTTGTTGAGGAATGTATTGTTCATGATCCTGTTTCCTTGTGTATGAGATGTGTGTTGAGCATGGGGATACTTTACGAATATCTTATTTTGGGATAAACATACTTTTATTGGATTAACTGTCTCAAAAATCGGAACAATAGAATGGATAGATTGCTGGAGATGCAGACCTTCTGCGCCGTTGTGGACGAGAGCAGTTTTGTGGCCGCCTCGGAGGCAATGGGGATGTCGAAAGCCGCCGTATCCCGCTACGTGGGTGAACTCGAGTCCCGGCTTGGGGTGCGGCTTCTTCACCGCACCACCCGGCGACTGTCGCTGACCGCGGAAGGGGAAGTGTTTTACGTGCGATGCCGGGAACTGCTGGCGGGAGTGGAAGAGGCGGAGGCAGAACTGACCTCACGCAGCGGCGTCGCCAAGGGTGTGTTGCGCATCAATGCCCCGGTGAGTTTTGGCATTCGCCACCTGGCGCCCCTGTGGGGGCAATTTCATAGTGAATATCCGGATGTGGAACTCAACATCGACCTGTCCGACCGCATTGTGGATATTGTTGAGGAAGGCTTTGATCTGGCGATCCGAATTGCCAGCTTGAGAAATTCCACCCTGGTCAGCCGGCGTCTCACCACCACGCGGCTCGTTGTCTGCGCCTCTCCCGGATACCTCAGCGCCCACGGCACGCCAGAACATCCCGAGGACCTGATCCATCACAAGATCATCGCCTACAGTAACCTGGCCACGGGTAACGACTGGCATTTTGACGGTCCGGATGGACCATTGAGCACACGGATACGCCCCTGGATGCATGCCAACAACGGCGAAACCTGCTGTGCCGCCGCCCTGGCCGGTCAGGGGGTGATACACCAGCCGGGTTTCCTGGTTCAGGAAGACCTCGACGCAGGCCGGCTGGTGGAACTGCTGCCGGATTACCGCTCTGACGAACTGGGCGTATACGCGGTCTATCCCACCCGGAAATTCGTGACGCCAAAGGTGCGGGCCTTGGTGGATTATCTGCAATCGACCTTCCCGGACGTGGTTTAGGCGCCGGGTCGGTCACTCAAGGTAACCCCCCACTGCCTGTAACACCTGTTGTGAATCGGTAGGGGAGACCCAGATCGCCAATGCCGTGCGCTGCTGGCCTTTGTCCGGTGCTGCCGGCAGTTTTAGTTGCCATTCGCCTTCACCGGGTAGGGTTGTGACATCAAGCACCACAAAATCGTGAGTGAGTGTCTTGCCTCGGTTCTCACCCGCTTTCACTTGAGTCTCGATGCCCATGCCCAGGTAAGCGACGTGAAGGTGATTGCGGGTCTTGTCGGCAAAGTTGACTTTCAGCCGGTTGCCCTGAAGGTCAGCGGTCAGGTTGCCGACCTGTTCGTTTGACGTCTCCCAGTTGCGCGCGCCCCGGAACCATGGCCGCCATTCCTGGCTGTTAATGACGAAACCGGGTGTGTACACCTGGCTGATGTTGCCATCCCTGGCATATCGGCGCTGCCGCTGGCTGTATTCGCTGCTCGCAAAGCGGTCTTTCCAGCCGATGTAGTTCCAGTAATCAACATGGAAGGCCATCGGGATGAACGTTCTGAAAACGCCGTCGCGGTTTTTCAGGGAACTGAGAAAGGCGTCAGCCGGTGGGCAACTGCTGCAACCCTCCGACGTAAACAGTTCAATAACATCGGTCTGCGTGTTACTGCTTTGCCACTGTTCGGCGTGGACGAGCAGGGGAAACAGAAGTAACGCAGGTATCAGCATGCGCCTCATAACGATCTCCACAAGTGACAGTTCTCAGTTTCCCGATGCTCCGCGTATCCGCAGAGCATCGTTGTCATGAATCACAGCCCCAGCATGTCAGAGGCATGCCAGCGAATGGTTCAATGAAGCTGAAACTTTCGATCACAATTCCGTCACGGAGATCATTGCTGTTATCCCCGACGTGCCGCCTCAATAACCGCAACATCGATTTTACCCATCGTCATCATCGCCTCGAACACCCGTTTCGCGGTTGCGCGGTCTGGGTCGGCAATGGCGTCTGACAGAACCTGCGGCGTAATCTGCCAGGAGATCCCCCACTTGTCCCGGCACCAGCCGCAGGCGCTTTCCTCGCCGCCGTTGCCCACAATCGCGTTCCAGTAGCGATCGGTTTCCTCCTGATCCGCGGTGGCCACCTGAAATGAAAACGCTTCGCTGTGTGTGAAGATGGGCCCGCCATTGAGCCCGAGGCAGGGAATGCCCAGCACGGTGAACTCCACCGTCAGTACATCCCCTTCCGAGCCTGATGGGTAGTCTCCCGGCGCATGATTTACGGCGTCCACCGACGAATCGGGGAAGGTGCTGGCATAGAAGTTGGCCGCCTCCTCAGCATCGCCGTTGTACCAGAGGCATATGGTGTTTTTCGCTCGCGTGGTCATTGCATGGCTCCTTGTTGTTGTCGCTTACTGGCACTGCTCGAGCCCGCTGCTGATCATCCATTGGACGCCAAAGCGGTCCTTGGTCATTCCGAAACGATGCGCCCAGAAGGTCTGTTCGAAGGGCATGATTTCTGCGCCGCCTTCGGACAGCGCCCGGAAAACCTGCTCCGCCTGCTCGGTGTCATCGTATTCCAGATGGATTTGTGCGCCCTGAGGTGGCTGATAACAGTCTCCCGCCATATCCGCCCCCATCAATCGGCGGCCGCGGATATTGAGGGAGGAGTGGACAACGAGATCGTGCATCTCCTTCGGCACATCCGCAGCCGCTGGTGTTTCACCATAGGTAATCACAGCTTCCAGAGTACCAGCGGTCACCTCCGCATAGAATTCCATGGCTTCCCGGCAGTTGCCGCCAAACGCCACGTGCACGTTGATCTCCCGGGGCAGCTTGCCCAGTGAGCGATGTTTCTCAAGGGCCGCGCCGGGATCGAAATCCTCCAGCTCGAAGTAACGGCGCAACTCAAGAGTGACGTTGCCGTCCGAATCCTCTTTTGGCCACTGCTTCGCCCAGTCGATGGCATCCTCCAGGGAATCCACCTCAAGCACACTGTAGCCGGCCAGCAGCTCGCTGGTCTGCTCGAAGGGCCCGTTGACAACAGTGGGCTCACCGTTGCGGAACTGAATGCGGCAGCCGTCGCGGGTGGGCCACAAACCGTCGCCACCGGTAAACACCCCTGCCTGCGTCATCCGCTCGTTATAGTCCGCCATCGCCTGCAGGAGGTCATCCGTGGGCATTACGCCATTCTCGGTGTCCACATCGGCCTTACGCATCAGCATGTATTTCATGTTGTCGTTCTCCAGTGATTGTTGGTGGTTTCACTGGTTAGTCGCGTGGGGCGGGACGAAATCGACAGGGGGAGGAAAAATTTTCAGGAACGTCGTTTATCGTGAGTCTTTTGCCTGTTCCGCCGCTCGCTTGTTGTCCCGTGCGGTAAAGCCCCAGCCAACGGCGGCAAGGAGAATCAACCCGGTGATGATTGGTGACACCTCCCCGAACGAGACTACCGCGCCGATGACAGAGGCTACGGCTGCCACAGCAGACAGTTTCCAGGAGTAGCCGCTGGTTCCGGACTGTTTTTGGGGTACTTCTTTCATATAAAACCCTCGTGAGCCAACGCCAACAGTATCAGGAATTGTTTCACGATGATGCTATTGAAGCGCGTTTGAAATCATCCTGATGGGAGTCACCCAGTAGAGGGGCTGTTGTCAGCCTGGCTTTCCATCGCGGCGAACGCTTCAGCGATGGTTGGCGGAGCTGTGGGGCGAGCGTACATTGCCTTTAGATAGTCCCGCAACCGCGGAGCGCTCTCAAGCATCTCCTCTGTGTTGGCCCAGTCCAGTGTATATGCCGCGTTGAAATCCGCCACGCTTAGCCGGTCGCCAACCATGAACTCGCGTTCTGACATGTGCCGTTCAAGCACCGCTATCATTTCCAGGCATTCCTGTCTCGCCAGCTCGACATCCTGAGGTATTCGCTTCTCGTCCGGGTAAACGAACGTGTGGCGGGCGATTCGCCACAATGGTTGTTCGACCTCGGTCACAAGGAAGAACATCCAGCGGTACATCTGTGCCCTGTCTTCCAATGTCTCGGGAATGAATCCGGCCTGAGGGTATTTTTCTGCCAGGTAGAGCTGGATTGCGGCTGATTCAGTTAACACGAGGTTTCCATCCACCAATACCGGCACCCTGGCGGCAGGGTTGAGAGAAAGAAAGTCCTGTTGGTGATGCTCATCCTGCATAAGGTCTACCGGGTGCAGTTCGTGCTCAAGGCCCAGTTCGTTAAGCAGCCAGACAACGCGCAAGGCGCGGGTTGGGGGCGTTCCGTATAATTTCAGCATTTCCTGCTCCTCCGATGCGCGGGCACCGTTTGTTCGATGGGTTCTTAATTAAGTCGAACCGGAGCATGTGAAATCGACATCACATTGTAATTTTACCTTTGAGCAATGATTGAAGTTAACGAGTCACTTCCGGGCGATTAGGAAAACCGATCCAGAACCGACCAGTCTGGCCGGAAGTATCCCTGAGTGATCGCCAGTTTCTTACGGTAGGTTTCCTCGTCCCGCACCGGGCTCTTGGCGTAGCGGGGCGTTCCCGGCATCAGACACGAACTTGCCCCCTTTCACTATAGGAGCGCAGCTTTGTGGAGGCCGTCGAAGGCACCCTGAATGCACCTTCGACACTTTGTCGCTCTGACTCTGCGGGTGGCGGTGATAAGGGAGGCATCGCACGGATTGAAATGCACCCCAGTCTAGATCAAAATATACCAATTATTGGTACCAGTGAGGTGTCACGATGCAAAAGAATACCAGCATCACTTTAGGCCAACACTTTGATGCGTTCATTACAGAACAGCTCAAAAATGGCCGATACAGCTCGACCAGCGAAGTTGTACGTGCAGGGTTGCGCTTGCTTGAAGAGTCTGAAACCCGTCTGACAACACTCCGAAAACTACTTAAGGAAGGAGAGGACAGTGGTTTTGAAGACTACTCCTACGATTCATTCATTCAGGAGCTGGATAGCGAAAAACGATAATGCCAAACTTCAAGCTTTCCAGGAAGGCCAAAGCTGATCTTAGATCGATTGCACTTTACACGGAACGTAAATGGGGTCGAGATCAACGAAATCATTACCTCCTTCAGTTCGACCAGTGTTTCCACCTCCTGGGCGAAAACCCGAACCTGGGGCGGGCCTGCCACGAAATCAGCCCTGGCTACCAGCAATACCCTCAGGGCAGCCATATCATTTTTTATCGGTTAGCTGCAGACGGTGCAACTGAAATTATCCGGATCCTTCATAAGCGCATGTTGCCCGAGGGGCATTTGCTATAGGGCTTCGTCGCTCTGACTTACTGACGAAAACGCCGGATAAATGCCTCGGATTCCGCAATCGACTGCTCCATATTGCGAATCAGCGCATCCACGTCCTGGCGGATACCCACCAGCTCATTCTCCAGCGAGCCGATCGCCTGGGCGTTCAGATTGTGCTTGAGATACAGCACCTGATCCTGAAATGCCTCCAGCACCGGGTCCATGCGCTCCTCGGCATCGTGCATGCGGCTGATCAACTGGCTGTACTGGGTGCGGGTTTCATCAAGCTGTTGTTCGCTGCTGCGGCGCAGGGAGGCGCTTTCGTATTCACCGAGTTCGTCTTCCCATTCCTCGAACAGGGCTTCCGCCACATCTTCCACCTTGTCGATGCGGTCGCGGACATCTTCCGCGCTGGACTTGCTGTCTTCGTAGGCATCGCTGATCTCAGCGTAGCGCTCCTTGAGATCGGTATCCGGCGTGTCCACCACGCTCTGGAAACGTTCAAGGGACGAGCGGAACGTCTCCTGGGCATCGTTCTGGCTGTCCCGCGCGTTTTCCACCCGGTCCACCAGGATGTCGCGCTTTTCAAAGCCGAGCTTTTCCATGGTGTTGTAGTACAGCGAGGAGCACCCTCCGAGCAGCGCGACACTAAGTAACACCAGCCAAAGCCGCCGTGTCATGGATGGCATTATTGAACTGACAGTGACTGGGGTGGACATAGGGTCGTCTCCGGTTGGGGCATAGGTGCGACCCCGGAAAGTGAAGCATGGCGATGGTGTAATGACAAGCTTCTGCCAGCTATCGCCATGACTAGGGACGCGCTGGGTTTATTTCACAGGGACTTTACTGGAAGCAAACACACTCCGCCCCAGCCACCGCCATAGGTCCCGGGTATCCCGCCGACCGCCACGCACGAGCAGGCGGCGCGCCTGCTGCTCGGCATCCGGGTCGCTGTCGCCGGTCCAGATTTCGGTCAGGCTGGCGACGCTGGCTTCTACCACCAGGGTCAGCTCGTGGCCCGGGTCTTCACGGCACAGGTCGATCTCGCCGTTGGCAACCACCAGCCACCAGTGCCGTTCCCTTTGCCGGGCGTCGTTCAGGAAAAAGTGAATGACCACTTTGCGGTCAGAAGGGAATTCGTCAATGTGTGCGAAACGGCGGATATCCCACATCAGGAAGCCTGCATCGAGCTGGTTTGCCTGCAACCGGCTGCCAATCCATCTCGCTCCCCAGTGACCTATTGCCAGGATGATCGGGCGCAATTCCTCACCGGCCGGTGTAAGCACATACTCCTGGTTGTTGCCCTCCTGCACGTGGCGAAGCACGCCCACTTCCTCAAGCTTTTTCAAACGCTGAGCCAGGAGCGTTGCTGACATTCTTGGCAACCCCCGCCGTATCTCGTTGAAATGGGTACTGCCACACAGCAGCTCCCGCACCACCAGCGGTGTCCATCGCTCCCCGAGTATTTCCGAGCCCCGGGCAACGGTGCAGAACTGTCCATAGTTGGTCATGGGCTTTGGCTCCCTGGGCGGCGTGAGTGCCCCGAACTTTCATCCTAGCCCTTTTTCGCATGGCTGGCGCTCCATTTTCTGGACTATCGCCTGCACCCGGCCGGGGGGATAGTGATTTCAGACACCACGGGAAAGGGGAACACCATGATCAAGCTCGCCATCGTTCAGGAACCACCGGTCTTTCTGGACCGGGAAAAGACCATCGCAAGGGCAGTGCAATTGGTGCAGGGCGCCGCCAACCAGGGAGCCCGGCTGATCGTTTTCTCGGAAGCCTTCATCCCCGGTTATCCCGCCTGGATATGGCGGCTGAAACCGGGCGGTGACTGGGGGCTCTCGGAGCAGTTGCACCGGCGACTGCTGGACAACGCTGTCCAGCTTGGTTCTGACCAGTTGCGGCCCCTGCTGGAGGTCGCCAAGGAAATGCAGGTGACCATCGTGTGCGGCATCGACGAACGCGACGAAGACACCAGCCGCGCCACCCTCTACAACTCGGTAATCACCATCAGCCCCGAGGGCACGGTGCAGAACTGCCACCGCAAACTCATGCCCACCAACCCGGAACGCATGGTATGGGGCTTCGGCGATGCCAGCGGGATGAAAGTCACCGACACCCCCGTTGGCCGGGTCGGGTCACTGGTGTGCTGGGAAAACTACATGCCACTGGCGCGCTACGCACTGTTCGCCCAGGGCATCGATATCTACATCGCTCCCACCTACGACAGCGGCGACCGCTGGGTTCGCACCCTTCAGCATATTGCCAGGGAAGGGGGGTGCTGGGTGCTTGGCGCAGGCAATGTGCTGCGCACGAGCGACCTGCCCGCGGACTTTCCGGAGGTAGAACGCCTGTATCCGGACAAGGAGGAATGGATCAACTCTGGGGATTCGGTGGTCATTTCGCCCGCCGGGGAAATTGTCGCCGGCCCCCTGCGCCAGGAAACCGGCCTGCTGCTGGCAGACATTGATGTCACCGAAGTGAACGCGGCAAGGCGCAGCCTGGATATCGTCGGCCACTACGCCCGGCCGGACATCTTCTCACTGCAGGTGAACACCCGGCCCCAAAGGCCGGTGAGCTTCAATGAATAGGGAGGCATGTGACGAAACCAATGAGGGGGATGTGTCATGAACGAAGAAAAGGTCTACCACGGAAGCTGTTTCTGCGGGGCGGTCCAGTTAACCGTCAGGGGTAATCCGGAAGCCATGGGCTACTGCCATTGTGAATCCTGCCGGCACTGGTCCGCCAGCCCGGTGAATGCATTCACCCTGTGGAAGCCGGACGCCGTTTCCATCCAGCAGGGCTCAGACAACATCGGCACCTACAACAAGACACCGGTAAGCAGCCGTAAATGGTGCAAAACCTGTGGCGGTCACCTGTTCACCGAGCACCCTTCCATGGGGCTGACGGATGTCTACGCTGGGATCATTCCGGAGTTCCCTTATCAACCCGGCGTGCATGTTCACTATCAGGAGGCTGTGCTGCGAATCCGGGATAGCCTTCCGAAATTGAAGGATGTGCCTTCGGAAATGGGTGGTAGTGGGGTCGAGGTGGCTGAATAGGCGGAGTCTAACTGCTTTCAGGTAAAACAGCCTGCCCCGACCTGTAACGCCGGGCAGCGCCGCATATCACGCCTTCATATGCGCCCGATACTCCCCCTGTCGCTCCAGCATCCAGCCCGGATACTCCGTCGGTAGGCGGCTGACCTCATCCAGGGCTGCCAGTTCGTCGGCTGAGAACCGGATCTGTGCCGCCAGGAGATTGTCCCGCAACTGGTCTACCCGCTTGGCCCCGACAATCACACTGGTTACGGCGTTCTGGTGCAGCAGCCAGGCAAGCGCAATCTGAGCCACACTGACGGGCTGGCCGTCGACCTTCTTGCCGGTGGCGATCTCCCGCATCACGGCGATGACAGCGCTGCCACGCTCCCGGTTGACGGGCGGGAAATCAAACTTGGCGCGCCGGTTCTCTTCGGAGGCCTCCGGCCCTTCGTACTTGCCGGAGAGGTAGCCGCCCGCAAGTGGGCTCCACACCATCAGGCCGATGTTTTCGGACTCCAGCATGGGGATCACTTCCCGTTCGAGATCCCGGCCCACGAGGGTGTAGTAAGCCTGCAGCGACAGAATCGGGCACAGGCGGCGGGCTCGGGTAATGCCAACGGCTTTCATCACCTGCCAGGCGGCCCAGTTCGACAGGCCGACGTAACGGACATGGCCGTGATGCACCAGGGTATTCAGCGCCTCCAAGGTCTCTTCTATCGGCGTGGCCGGGTCGAAGCCGTGGATCTGGTAAAGATCGATGTAGTCGGTTTGCAGTCGCCGCAGGCTGGCCTTGCACTCGCTCATGATGTGGCCACGGGAAGCGCCACGGGCATTGGGACCTTCGCCCATTGGGCCGAGCACCTTGGTGGCCAGTAAGACATCTTCGCGGCGGACGTCCAGATTCTTCAGAGATTGGCCCACGATGCGCTCACTGGCACCACCACCGTACACGTTGGCGGTATCGATAAAGTTGATGCCCGCCTCCAGGGCTGTCTTCATCAGCTCGTCGGCCTGTTCCTGCTGCAACTGGCCGATCAGCCCCCACATGTCGTCCCCGCCGCCGAAGGTCATGGTGCCCAGGCACAGTTCCGATACAAACAGCCCCGAGTTGCCCAGCGTCCGCAGGCGCAGGGGTGCGTCATGGGTGGATTGGGGTAAGTTGGGCGTTGTCATTGCCGATCACCTTTTCGTTATGGATGAACCTGCCGGAGCAGGGCCGTGGGTTCATACTAGGCGACGCACGGCCAATCGAGCTGGCGGAAACTCTCAGAGGATTGCACAATCCTCGCAACCTGATATCAGCCCGGGGATGCCCCTGCTGAAGTTCGGCGCCGGACAGTCTATGATCCCATCAGAACAGGAGATCACCATGACCGCCCAGCCCAACGTCATACCAATGCAACCGGACAACCCATCCCTGAGCCGGCTCCGTGATCTTGTCGAGCAACAATGGCAGACCCATGGCCCGGAGAGCGCGATAGACGGTTTACGCCTGACCCGCGCCCTGGAGCCCAGTGGCACCATCCGGGCTCTTTATCAGACCTCGTTCTGTATCGTATTGCAGGGGGCCAAGGTAACGGCGGTTGGGGAGTCGGCTTTTCATTATCGCCAGGGCGAGTGCCTGCTGGCGTCCGTCAATGTGCCAGTGAACTCCCGGATCGTGCAGGCCTCCCCCGATAAGCCGTATCTGGCGCTGAGCCTGTCGATTGATCCGGCGATGATTTCCGAGCTGCTGGTGACCCATCCGGAAATGGCGTATCGGGGCCCAAAACAACCGGCACTGGTCACGGCCGGGATGCCGGATGACCTGTACGATCCTGTCATTCGCCTGCTCCGGTTGCTTGATCAACCGGACGATCGTGAAGTTCTGGAGCCGCTTGTCCGTCGGGAAATCTGTTGGCGTGTATTGCGTTCGCCACTGGGGCCGGCCCTGCAGCAGATCGGCCTGAAGGACAGCGACACCGCCCGCATTGGCCGGGTAACGGCCTGGATACAGGCGAACTACCAACAGCCCTTCCGGGTGGCCGAGCTGGCAGCAATGGCGAGTATGAGCCCGGCGACCTTCCACCGGCACTTCAAGAGCATCACCCGTTTAACGCCTGTGCAGTTCCAAAAGTTGGTGCGCCTGCAGGAAGCCCGGCGGCTGTTGTTAAGCGATCAGGAAGTGGCGAGTGTTGGCTACCAGGTCGGCTATGAAAGCCCGTCCCAGTTCAGCCGCGATTACCGAAAACTGTTTGGGGCGCCACCGGGGCGGGACAAGGCCGTGATGCGTTCCAGCGTGGCGATTGAGAGTGGTGTATAAGGAGGGTGCCGGTCAAATACCGTACTCCCGCTCAACCTTCGCAATCCGCACCCGAAAGCTCGAATACCATTGCTGATGGCCAAGCCGCTGGGCCTCCTGATGCTCCGCGTTCTGCTTCCAGTTGCGAATAGCCTCGAGGCTTTCCCAGTAGGACACCGTAATGCCCAGACCCTCCCGGGCGGATTCCATACCCAGGTAGCCGGGTTGTTGTGCCGCCAATTCAGCCATTCGCTCGGCCATTTCGCCGTAGCCGTTGTCGCCCTCGGTACGGTGGCTGGTGAAAATGACGGCGTAGTAGGGGGGAGTGGGGGTGTTGGCGATTTCTGACATGGCGTGCTCCAGGGTAAGTCCAGTACAAACGGGGGCTAATGGTTAGGCTTCTCTACTTCCCACTGCTCTCGTTGCAACCGGTAAAGCACATGTGGCCGCAACGGGCTACTCTCGGGCAAACTGGGATGTTCAAACTCGCCACTGTACGTCATGCCGATGCGCTCCATGACACCGCGTGATCGCAGGTTGCCAACGGTGGTGAAGGAGACAATTTCAGAAAGCCCCAGCTGTTGAAACCCGACATCCAGGGCACCGCGAGCAGCTTCTGACGCATAGCCATTTCCCCAGTGGGCGAACGATAGGCGCCAACCGATCTCCACACACGGAGAAAAAGGCATCGTTGCTACGGGGACGTGCAGCCCGCAAAAGCCAATAAAGGGCTCGGCGCCCTTGACCTCTACCGCCCAGAACCCCCAGCCACGTTGTTTGATGAGCGAACGAATTTTATCCGCCATTTCGTTGCTTGCTTGCCTACTCAGCGGCTCGGGGAAGAACTCCATAACCTTTGGGTCCGCGTTTAGAGCGGCGAACGGCTCGAGATCACTGTTGCGCCACTGGCGCAAACGTAGTCGTTCGGTTTGAAATTCCAATAATTCTGCCATAACTGGATGAGCCTTACTCCTGACGACGAGCGTTAGAAGCTGCCTCGCGGATCGCGGGGCAGAAGTTTATCGGGCGAAGCTCGACGCCCCAGCCCAACTCCTCGCCCATACGTGCTGCCGGGTGTAGCGAGGCGAGCTTAACCGCTGCATCAAAGTCCGGCGCTTCGATGATCACCACGCCGCCCACGACTTCCTTGGTTTCCGCGAACGGCCCGTCGGTGACGATCAGTTTTCCGTCCTTGAGGCGCATCGACTTTGAGTCCCAGCTCAGGCTCCCGCCCCATGTGACCTCGCCCGCCGCCTGCATCTCGGCGTCAAAGCTCTTGCACTTCTCCCCAATCTCGGCCAGTTCGTCTTTGCTCATCTTGTTGAACTTTTCTTCGTTTCCGTAGGCCAGCAGCATGTATTTCATGGCGTTTCTCCCGATTGTCGTTTCATCAAAAACCTTTGATAGGCTCATCGGGTAGTCGATCAGGCATCGCGGATTTCGACAATCGAGCGATTTTTCTCGATGCGGTAAGGAAATAAACCTGTCCCGGTTTGCCAATGATGTGCGTAACGGTTCGACCAAAACACAGGTCGAACCGGGAAAATGGGATAAGTGAATCTCTTATCCGTTGATGAAAGACTCAGACAGTTTTTCGGCACATGAGGATGTCGCATAGTCAGCGGCCGCCCTGAAGTCTTCCCCAGAGCCATCAAGAACATCCTCAGCGGGCACACCCAGCAAATCGGACTCCGATGCTTTGACTGTGCAAGTGGCACGCCATACCGCCTTCCCATCATTAGTGCGCACCAGTGTTGCATCGCCAATATAATTCAGGAAAAAAGTATTCCAGCTCAGGGGGCCGTGTGCAAAAGAGCCGTATTTAGTCCTGAACTCAAGAATGTATGGTGCATCATACTGGGAGGTCAGCCTGCTGAAATCATCAGAATCAACCGTCGGCTCCACCTTGTTGGCAAGCCTGAAGGAATAGGGCCTCTCACTGCCTACTGCGGTTATAAATTTCTCTCTCACCTCAGCTGTGAAATCCGGGGTTTCATTGAATGACGTGATTCCTTTCCAGCTAGGCATGCTGTCCGGCCTTTCGGAATACCACGTCAATGTGTCGAAAAGTGCGATGTCAGGGGTAGTAAAAAGGAAGCCTGGCGTTTCTTGGATGGCAACAACTATCTCACTTGAGAATATCTTGTTTCGGCTATCTTCCATCTCAATAGACTGTGGTAATGCGCCGCAGCCCGAGAGGACTAACAACGAACAACCAAGTACACCAAGTCGCATAGTAACCATCCTATATCCTCTTTTAGTTTTATGGTTTTTCAACATAACTACTTCTGCATCAGTCAGGTGCATCTCCGCACTCCTGTTCCGTCTTCGCGATCCGAATCTGATTGCTGGATCGTGTCCGGTCAGAGCGTCAGTATCGGTATAACCCCTATGCCGACAATCAGATAGCCTCCAAGACCCCAGAGAAACCGAGGTGAGAGCTTCTTGAAGAAAACACCAAACCGCTGCGCCACGCCGTAGCGCTTTTCGTCTCCTCGGACATCCCAGAATGCTATATCGAGTGGGTCTGTGAATTTTATCCTCGGGTCTTCGTGCCGTGCGTGTTCTTTGGGTACCCCCGCAATAAAGAAAAACAGCGTAACTGGGAAAAGAAAGCCGAAAATCAGGGTCGCAATCGGGTTTACCCCGGCATCCACGCTGCGCTTTACGGTAAAGCAGAAGAAGGAGATGGCCGCCAGCAAAGCAACGATCAGGAAAATATCTGCGTGGTAGGAGGTCCCGGGCAGCAGATTCATCACTCCCTGAACAAGGCCTAGCGTCGCGCTCGTCCCTAACACCAGCACCAGAAAAGCAAACAGCCACTCCAGCCGGGAGATACGCCCCCTCGAATTCGCCAGCAAGCGGCCAAGCCATCTCCAGCCTAAACGTTCACTGTTCATGATTTCGCTGGCATGGGCGGCGTCCAGAAGCAGGTAAATATTGTCCATGGGCAGGCCCGGCACGTGCCTGTAGTCGTTGCTCCAGCCGAATGTGCGGTCCAATGTCAGAAGTACGGTTCGGTCCAGTGGACAGCATCGGGGGGAGGCTTCGGAGATTTTTTGCCAAAGCACATTGAGAACATAATGGCCGATGTCATCTCGAATACCCGGGAATTCGAGCAGCGGATTGTTCAGGAGCGCTTCCATCGCTTCGAGGTTTGATGTGTCCTCCGCTTTTTGAATCATGGCTGCGATTTCGTCTGCCAGGTGCCGGACCTCTCGGGCATCAACCGCCGGGCGTTCGACCAACGCCGGCTGAGGCTCTGAGATCGGTTGCGGCTCGAGTTGGGAAGACGGCGAGGGTGTGGTTGAGGCTGCTGGCGTCGTCAATGAGGAAGCAGGATCAACCCGCGACGGTGCCGAAATGGCCTTCAGGGCGGTCTCGTAGGCCTGGCGTAGCGTCATGAACTCGTCAGGCTTGTCCTCTGGATTGCACTCTTTTGCTCGTCGTGCGTAAGCGAGCTTGATCGTGCGCTTGTCGCTGTTCGGCTCGATGCCGAGATATTCCCAGGCGTTCACCACATTCCCCATTGTTTGCGGATAGCATCCAGGCGTTGTTCAACGGCAGTACGTATCGTGTCCACCCGTTGCGAATCCTGAGAGTCCATCGCGTTTTCCAGTTCCATGATCAGGTCGCTGATCAATTGTCTCTGTTCCCCCAGGGCTTCAGAAAACATTCGTTCCGCTTCCATCATCACCGCGATGTTGGCGCTGTCCTCCCGCGGATGAAACTTGAGCGAGTCCAGCCGCTTCAAGGCACGTTCGATATCGACGTCCGAGAGCTCGGTCGCCGTGTTGCGAATGATGAGGCGATCCTTGACCCCGGTGCTCAGAACCTCTGCCTGCACTTCGAGTATGCCGTTGATGTCGTAGGTAAAGCGGACATCCACGGCTTCCTCGGAAGCAGGTTTGGGTGGAACGGGAACGGTCATCTCGCCAATCTTGATGTTGTTTTTGACCAGTCTCTGCTCGCCCTGGTAGACATGCAGCTGAACCTGTTTCTGATGGTCAGACACCGTGTAGAAGCGGTCGACCCGACTGGCGGGAATCACGGTATTGCGCGGAATGAGCACGGAGAAAAAGCCAGTGCGAGTGCCCTGTTCCAGCGTCTGCGCCGATTCGATGCCCAGGCTGAAGGGGCAGACATCCGTCAGCACGGTATCCCGCAGAGCCTGGTTACGCTGTTTAAGAGCCGCCTGGATGCCCGCGCCCATAGCAACAACAAGGTCTGGGTCGAGATTGGCAGAAGGGATGCGCCCAAACATACGCCCGACAGCGTTCTTGATCATGGGCATGCGGGATGCCCCGCCGACAATGATGACCTCATCAAATCCTTCGCGACCCAAACCGGAGTCCCGCACCGCTCGCTCGAGTGGGGCGCGAAGACGATCAAGCAGGCCGGCGCTATATCCCAGAAAGTCATCCCGAGTGACGGTAGTTGCGAGCGACTGGCCGCCGATGGATGCCTTCACGTCAACCTGAACGTCCTCGCAAAGCGCGGCCTTGGCCTGGTCGCAGACGCGGTAGACATGTGCCCGCTCTTCCCGGCTCAGTTTCTGACTGCCAAGTTCCCACTTTGCCAGTACCCCCGCCACCAGTGCCCGGGTGAAGTCCTCACCGCCGAGGAAACTGTCGCCGCTGGTAGCGTGTACTTCCAGCAGGTCATCGAATTTCTCCAGGATGGAGACATCCAGGGTGCCGCCACCAAGATCGATCACGATAAAGGTGCTTTCGTCCCGCTGCTCGCGCAACCCATACGCCAGGGCAGCGGCCGTTGGCTCGTTTATCAGGCGTTCAACGTGCAGGCCGGCAAGCCGTGCTGCAGTGAGCGTAGCGGTACGCTGGTTATTGTTGAAGTAGGCAGGGACACTGATGATGGCTTCTTCGACGTGTTCCCCGAGAAAGGCTTCCGCATCGGCTTTGATCTGCTTGAGAACCAGCGCTGAAAGCTCTTCCGGGGAGTAGCTGTTCCCGTTCAGGGCAAGGCGTTCGGACGTGCCCATCAGCCGCTTGAATTGCGACGCCGTGGCGTGAGGGTGGGTCACCAGGCGGTCCTTGGCAGGCCGGCCCACCAGCACATTACCACTGCGGTCCACACTCACCACGGAAGGGGTAAGCCATTCGCCAAGAGCGTTCGGGATGATTACAGGTCCATCTTCTTTCCAGGCACTTGCCAAACTGTTGGTGGTGCCCAAATCAATGCCGATGACTGCCATTGAAGTTCCTTGGTTTGTGTCTTTTTAGCGGAAGAAAAATAGCAGCATTCGAAGGCCAAATGATGTTTCGGCGTTCTTTCCTTTTGGGCTGCATGAAGTGTGCGAGGGAATTGCGGGAGGACTACGCAGATCGCTCCATGTCATGGCATATCATCCTTGAACTGGCTTCCAGGGTGTGCGTTGTTTGTTGTTTATCGGGAAATATTACATCAACGCAATGTATGAGGCCATACACCACAGCCACAACTAACAGAAGGGCCAAGCCTGGCCCTTCTGTTAGTACCGTTTCCGGAAAATGGTCTTCAGTTACTGGTTACGCATCCTGATCCCGTGCATGGCGCACAAGCTTGGTTAACCAGGAACCTCCAGCGCACCAGTTTTCGTCTGAATCTTCAGCAGATACAACCGCCACAACATAGGGACCGTCGCTCCAGAAAGCGAACATCGGGCCACCGGAATTTCCGGGCGTTATGTCCGCGTGAGTCTCCATGGATCGAGCGGGGCCGAGATCATGCCAGGGCTCATTCAGCTTCTTGTCGCGTTGAAAGGTTGGGCGCAAAGCGCTACCAATACTGCCGGGATAGCCGATATTGAACCAGTAAGGTTCGTCATCCCATGAGCTGTTGTACGTTCGCGTGCCCATCCATCCAAATAGATCGCCAATACGATCAGCCGTGACCAGAACGGCATAGTCCTCGTCAAGTTCAAACCAGCCAACGCTGCCGGTCACTTTTGTATAGAACCAGACCCGGGTGATGGCGGTGATAGCACGGACTGAACCGCCGGATCGATGAACCTCAACGGTACCTGCGCCATTTGAGCGCCAGTCGACCACATGGCTTGCCGTCAGCACATGCCTGGGGCCAACAATGACGCCTGATCCTGAGCCGGACGACGTCAGAACCTTGCAAATGGTCCCCCACGGGTAGCTGATGTCGTTGTAAATCCTGCGGTCCTCCGGATTGAAAACCGTAAGAGGCCTAAGATCCTTTCCGTTCAGAAGAACACGAGGCGGTTTTGCCAGCTTGTCCCTGCAAGGTACGGAGCTTGCCCCAAACCACTTGGGCATCATTGGCGCGGTAGGTTTTTCGTCAGACCTTGCGTCTCGTTTGGCTTCAAGCCCTTTATATTTGTAGGGCTTTGGTTCCGGCAGCAGCATGGACTGCAGGTCTTTCGGTATTGTGCCCTTCGGACTTCTGTCGAAACGTTCGGCAACCTGGGAGGCAGAGAGAGGTGATTCATCATTCGCTTTATCTTTGCTAGCCATTTTGAAGTTCCTTTTTCAATGCTAAACGGTGGCTTCCAGCGCCAGACGAGGCCAGCGCTGAACCTGCCCCGGTTCTGTATGCATCCAGCAAAAACCGACGATGACCAGCGCAGCAACACCGTCTTGTGAATCTCCGGGGGCAAGACTCTCCAGCTCGAATCAGAGTCACTAGTCAGTCTAGTTGTTTCAGACGAGTGGTCAAAGTTTGTACAGGCGAAGGCTCTCCCCGTAGGGCACCGCCGTGCCCAGCCCCTCCCGGGCTGATCTATGCTCTCTATTTACCCGCTTGGCGGGGTGTAATTGGATACTCTGGGCGTTCGGACGTTTCCGACATACAGTCCTCTGTAATCCAGTTCACCCAAAGCTTGTCGTCAGTACCTTCCTCAAGGGTCACGAAGTTACGTTCTCGAATATACCGCTTCGAACCTACAGGTTTTAACATGCTGGCTTCGATTGTCCGCTCCTCATTGATAACCTCAATGTTGTCATTGGTTACCGCGGAGATGCCCAGCCACTGGAGCAAGCTAGGTGCAGGGTGAACTATTCCGGAAGACACGATTTGATGAATCTTGATAGGGTTGTCATCGCGGAAGTCAGTAATAACACCCAAACAGCCTACATGTACGTCACCGGATAAGATGACTGTTTTAATGGGCTGATCCGTTTTGTGCCGAAGTTTGGCATTCTCCAACAGGCGCATTATCAAACGACTTCTCTCGCCCTGATGTTCTTTGGCACGCCAGTGGTCCTTTAGATCGTCCGTTAAGTTCTCATCCCAGGGTGTGACATCGAAGGCTGTTTCTGTAAACGAAAAATCCCGGTATACAACAGGTACCGCTGACATGATTAACAGCGTACCCTCGGTTGTATTTTCCAGGGTTGCTAAAACCTGCTCCCATTGCTTGGCACTCATAACCTGGCGAATCGTCCGATCACTACGGTTATCAAGCCCCAATATGGTGTAACCGTTGAAGCTCAGGCAGAAAGCATAGTGAGCCCCATCCTTTGAAAGTAAAGAATGATTGGATAGCGAACGAATCTGGAACAACTCGAAGTATTTTTTTGCATATTTGAATATTTCGGAAAAGACAGGGGTTTCTTGCAGCTCCTTTGGAAAGCTTCCCCACCCGTCAAATATGTCATGGTCATCCCACATCATTAGGCTTGGAACAGAGGCCAACATGTAAGACATATATTCATCCGACCAACGTTCCCGATAGAGTTTGCTGTAAAACTGGTCGATCTGACGGGACATGACCTTCGTCGGCTTTCTGCGTTTTTGATCCTCCAGTTTCAAGGACGACCAGTCAGTCAACGTCTTGACTTTCTCCCAGATGGAGTCTGCATAGACTTGGTCTCCTCCCATTAACAGAAGCGAGAAAGGCCTCTCCCTATGTCGCTCGCTCATGTGTCTCCATAATGCGAACGGATCATCAATTTTCGTGATCAAATCCGCCTTGGAAACGCCGTTGCATGAAGCGTAAGCAAACTTCGGTTCCTCATTATTGGCTGGTACATAGAACTCCCAGCTTTTTCTGTTATGGGTGTCACTTGCAACCTGGCTATTCAGATGCACGTCGTATTGGATGAACCGGCCCTTTTCACCAGGCTCAATACGCACTTCCGCTCTCCAAAACCTACCATCAGGAATGTCTTTCAGTATCGTCGCTTTTACCGTTCGGCCGTCAATGGAGATTTTGGCCTGCTCTATGTTCTTACCTGACAGAAAACAGACCGTATACTGCCCGTCACCTTCATATCCTAGTAGAGGGCCTACGAATAGCGATGCTTTCATAAGAGTCTCTCCAACCTATAAATAATTGTATGGATCATTTTGTACACCTCTTGGCAGCCTCCGCTTCGCCAATTGCGAGGCAGTGGTTAATCGGACGGAGCTCGATGCCCCAGCCCAGTTCCTCGCCCATACGCGCTGCCGGGTGCAACGAGGCGAGCTTCACCGCTGCATCGAAGTCCGGCGCTTCGATGATCACTACGCCGCCCACAACCTCCTTGGTTTCCGCGAACGGCCCGTCGGTGACTACCAGTTTGCCGCCCTTGAGGCGCATCGACTTCGAGCTCCAGTCCAGGCTTCCGGCCCAGGTGACCTCGCCCGCTGCCTGCATCTCGGCGTCGAAGCGCTGGCATTTCTCTCCAACCTCGGCCAGCTCGTTTTTGCTCATCTGGTTGAATTTCTCTTCGCTTCCGTAGGCCAGCAGCATGTATTTCATGGCGTTTCTCCCGATCGTTGTTTCATCAAAAACCTTTGATAGGCTCATCGGGTAGTCGAGTGGACACTGCGGTTTTCGACAATCGTACGATTTTTTTCGATGCGGTAGGACGGCTTAAATCCCGTACTCCCGCTCCACCTTCGCAATCCGCACCCGAAAGCTCGAATACCATTGCTGATGGCCAAGCCGCTGGGCCTCCTGATGCTCCGCGTTCTGCTTCCAGTTGCGGATCGCTAATTCTGGTCCCGAAATTTCCCGGCGATTGTCGCCAAATTGGTCATGATGTTTCGGTTACGGGCCTGCTCGTGAGCATCGGGCTCCAGTACAGCGAGCAGAAGATAGCAATCATCGTTCATTGCGCCTTGGCAATAAACAAGATGGATATCGCTGGTGCGCCTGAATTGTACGGCGTGAATGGGACCGTTGGCGGGATCTAGGAGGTGGAGGTGCTGGAGTTCTTCCATCCTGACTGAGGATAACGTGTGAGGGTGGTCATACAGTTCGTCGCGGCCAAAATGCTGAGGAATCATTCCAGTGCGCTTATAATCTTCAAAATCCAGGATAAGGGCATCCAGTTGTTCCAGTTCACCCTTGTCCTGGTACTGCTTTTTAATCAGTCCGGACGTGTAGACTTCGACCACGTTGCATATTCCTCCATGTCCTCCGGTGAGGCGTTTGCCAGGAGGTCTGCACCGTGTCGTCCGATATCCCTAAGACGTTCTACGGATAGTTGCATCCTGCCAGTCACCGTTCGTTGCCGTTCAAAATGCTCAACCATTTTCATCAATTCCTGAAACAGATCTTGTCCTACCATGTAACCGGCGGGCCGGTTGTTGGACAGGACTGCCACAGGCTGGTCCGTAAAATATTGTGCTGGGTTTTTCCTCAGTTCAGTAATGCTGACAGATTGTTCTGCCAGAATCGCATGGGTACCCATGAGCCGTGCTCCGACTATTTGATGATACTGCTTGTCATATTTTAATGTACGATGTTGTGTACATTATTGTAGGCACAATAATTACTATTTAGAGTTTTGTCAAATGAACTGTCGGTGGGGCTCGAAGGCTCTGAGCGGGCGGGCTAAATGCCGTATTCGCGCTCCACCTTCGCAATCCGCACCCGAAAACTGGAATACCATTGCTGATGGCCAAGCCGCTGGGCCTCCTTATGCTCCGCGTTCTGCTTCCAGTTGCGGATGGCCTCAAGGCTTTCCCAGTAGGACACTGTGATGCCCAGACCCTCCCGGGCGGATTCCATGCCCAGGTAGCCGGGTTGCTGGGCTGCCAGTTCCGCCATGCGCTCAGCCATTTCGCCGTAGCCGTTGTCGCCGTCCGTGCGGTGGCTGCTGAAGATGACAGCGTAGTATGGGGGTTTGGGGGTATCAGCGATGTCGGACATTGGTCACTCCAGGCGAGTCAGGATTAGCTGGTAAACGTGCGCTCATTAAACAGAATTCTGTTTGAAAACGGGTCTACCACCTCGAATATTCTGTCGCCCCATGGGGCTGTGGTGATTTCCGGGCGACTGTAGCGGTAGCCACGCGAGGTTATTTCATCGTACAGGCCCTCGAGATCATCCGTGTTCACGAACATTTTGGCGCCGGGCGTGCAGTCCCCTGAGTGCTCGCTGAGGTGAAAAACGAGGCCACCTCTGGAAACCTGCATATAGAGGGGAAAGCCTTCCTCGAAGCGGTGCTCCCAGTCCACCGACATGCCGAGGAACTCCAGATAGAATTCCCTGGCCTTTGCCTCATCAAAAATTCGGATGATTGGGATGGCTTGAAATTGCATTAATGCTCTCCTTGCAGATAATGCGTGCCAGCATGCACGGTTTTTATGGTAGGGAAACCCGGCGAAAAGAAGTCGCTTCTTAACTTTGCTGCATGGTCGACGTGAACGCAGCAGCGCCAAATAACGCGCCACCGCCCAGCTTGTTCAGCCGTTTTCGGGCCTGGAAGTTTTGAATCCTGTAACGCACAACGCCTGCGAAGAGCGCAAACGATGTGATGGTTATGGAGACCACACCCAGGAACGTCACCATCAAGATCAGCAGCTGCGGCATCGCCGCGACGTTGGGATTAACGAACTGGGGGAGGAAGGCCACGAAAAAGACGATATCTTTTGGGTTCAGAGCGGTCACCAGAAACGAGGACTTGAACAGATTCACTTTTGAAATATCCGGCACGGAGATCGGCGACAAACCATGCTCAGGCACTTCTCGCCATGTCTTGATGCCAAGGTAGATCAGATAACCAACACCGAACCATTTAAGAATCAGGAACAGCGTCGCGGACGTTGCCAGAACGGCACCCAGCCCGATCAACGACAACGTCATCGCCACAAAATCTCCGAGCAACACACCGGAAACCAATGGCATAACCGATTTTTTGCCGTGGCTGATGGCCTGGCCAAGCACCAAAATCACGGTTGGCCCGGGAATGATCGCAAAGATAAAAACAACAGATACAAAGGTCACCCATATTTCGAGAGTCATAACGTATCCTTGGGTTTCTGGCGGCAAAGAGACCGAACCGGCTCAATGCGACAAATGCGACCTCTTCGACAAACCGTAGTGCCAGAGCACAGAAACGAAGTGGGCGTTGTTGTTCATGATTAGAAAGTTATACGACCGGTGCGCGCGCGTCCAATCCACTGCTCGCTTCCTTAAGGCCGGTAAAGGCTATGTGGCTCAGGCGCTTGCCGCACGGCGTTTGCGGTAGATAAGAACGTCCCAGCTACGGTATTTGGTACGGGTATCAATTCTGAACCCCACCTTCTCCGCCACACCGGTAGAAACGACGTGGCGGGTTGCGATGATCGCTATGATCGAGTCAATGCCACAGTGCGAGAAGCCGTACTCCAACGCTGCCCCCGCAGCCTCTGACGCCAAGCCTTGCCCCCATACGCTTGGTGCAAGGCGATAGCCGATCTCTATTTCCTGAGCGCCATCAAGCTCTACGTGGCTCAACCCGCAAAAACCAATAATCGACCCAGAAAGACGATCAATAATAGCCCACTGACCAAAACCATGGTCCCGGTAAGAGTCCAGGCACCAGTCGATAAACTGCCGGGTATCATCCTCGGTGCAGGGTCCATTGGTCGAAAACTCCATGACCTTTGGATCACCAATAATCTCCGCGAGTGTGCCAACATCTTCCGATGAAAACTCACGCAGTAACAATCTGGGTGTTTCAGCTATGACCATGCCTCTGTCCTTGATGCATTTTGTGTATGACGCCCGCAGCCAGAGAAGGCTCTCGTGCTGGGTTGGCCCGCGAGCACTTACATGTACTACCCGCAATGTTATGAAGTATCCAGCATGCTATATTCACGGACTGCTAGATATAGTTAAACACCGGGTAGCCAGGAGGCAACCTGTAAGAGAAAGGAATTCTCACCATGAGCAAACTCATCACCGCCTGCGTAGGCGATACGCACGTTTGCCCGATCCCAGGGCACGGTTCTTCCCCCATCCTGCCAAACGGCTGCAGTATTCTCGCTGACGGTAAGCCCGTTGCCCGAGTGGGCGATGCCACGGGCTGTGGCGCCATGATCACCCAGGGATACCCAATGGCCTTTGCCGATGGCATGCCCGTGGCGTACCTCGGAAGCCCCACCAACCATGGCGGTTCGATTGTTAGTGGTAATCCACGGGTTATTCTTGGCGTTGCCACCATCGCCGCGCCAGTTGTGGATTTTGCGGTAGCAGGAGCCCTGGATGACAAGGGCCAACTTACGCCAACGGCAAAACAACTGCTGGACACAGACCCCCAGGAATTTGTGCGCCGGGCAGCGCAGAAAGGCGCATTGATTGACGAAGGCCTGCCTGAAAAATCACCGGATGAGTCGCCCGAAGAAGAGGACCATCCCAAAGTCCGGGTGGAAGCAGGCATCTTTTTTGATGGTACCGGCAACAACCGCAACAACACCCAGACCTACCAACGACAAATGGATGAATGCCTGACGGCCAATGCCGCCGGAGCCATGTCGGAGGAAGAATGCAGTAGTGAGCTGTCTCAGATCATGGAGGGTAGTTATCTCAATGCCGAGACCAATGTCTCCAAGCTTGAGCGACTTTACCAGCAGGGTCAGTCCCAAAGTGATGAGTGGGAACAGGTACACCGAATTGCCACTTATGTATCTGGTGTAGGTACAAAAGCCGGAGACCCCGATGACGGCCCGAGTATGGGGCTGGGGCTTGGTGAGCAGGGCGTACTAAAGAAAATTAATAAAGGGTGCAGAGAACTGGCGTTTGAAATCGGTGACTCTGTCATGGAACCAATCGATGAACTGGTCCTTGATGTGTTTGGTTTCAGCCGTGGAGCCGCAACAGCACGGCACTTCGTCAGCCGGGAGATCGATGAAAACGGGGCACTGGCCAAAGCTTTCAAGCGTGAGGGGATTCCCTGGCCAAAGAAAATCACGGTTCGCTTTCTGGGCTTGTTTGATACCGTTGCAGGTGTTGCCGACCTGGGCAACCTCGACTTTTCAGCCCACGATGAGAGAACCGGCCGTATCAACGTCAATTTAAAGCCGGAACAGGTTCAGCGCGCGGTTCAGTTTGTGGCTCGCGATGAGCGACGGCACAATTTCTCCCTGAACAGCCTGCGGAGTGAATCTGGCAACCTGCCCGAGCACTTCAATGAGTGGGTCTTGCCGGGAGCACATTCCGATATTGGTGGAGGTTATCCAGACCGGTTTCAGGAACGCATCGAAGTTCGTCCACCTTTGGTGGTCGGGGGTAAAGATCGTCATAACCCCGAAGCGAGTTTCGAATTCTCGCGGATGTTGCAGGAGCGGGCACTCATCAAAAGTGAAGGGTGGATTGGGCCTTTGAACCCGCTCGCTACGTTAGAGATTGAACAGGAGCGTCCGTCTGGCTTGCCTGGAGGTGACATTACCCTGCGTCTATGGCTGAATCGTGAGGTCCGGGGAGAGTACTCGCGTATCCCCTTGTATCTGATGCACAAGCTGGCTGTGAATGAGGGGGTTCCCCTGCAGTCTATTAACCCTGATGTGGAAGGTCTTTCCTTGCCAGACGAATTAATGCCTATCGCCAGGAATCTTGCTGCTCACGTCTGGCATGGCAATGAGTTGCTGATGACGCCGGAATCTAAAGCCTTACTAAAGCAACGGTACATCCATCATTCCGATCATTACCTGAGGATGGGCCCGCTGTACCCCTTTAGGCCTGCCAAAAACGGTCGTCGCGCGATTCATCCGAACAAGGGGCAGTGGAGTGAAGGGCAATATCATGAGTATTAAGAATCTCGCAGTCAGCTTATGTGTTTTGATGCTTCTGGGGTGTTCGGAGCAAACTGAGTCGAAAGGGCCGATGCACGGCCCGGATTCAATCTATCGGAGCATCTCCATTGTCGTGCCCAAGCATTACGATGCGTGGGTCGATACCGTAATCCTCGAATCCGTGTCGGGGAACATCGGTTGGCGTGCCCCTATCGGAGTCGTCACATGTTGCTGGGAAGACCCGTCCGGCAAGAATGCAGAATGGCAGGCTATGCCTGGGCTGGTGTTAGTTAAGTGGTTTTCGTTTGCAGAGCAACAATCCTACAAGGCGCTGATAAAGCTTGAAAATGCACGCGAAATTGAAGAAAAAATGAAGGAAGTAGCTTCGTTTGAGCGTTATGGCGAGATCGTTGAGCGCCCCCGGCATAACCTTGTTTTTGGCCTGGCCCCGGGCGGAACGGTGGTTGTCTGGATCATGAACCGTGCAGAAAATGCGATTGAGGTTGGGCGCTACGAAGCCGAGCCTTACAACAACGAAGAGTCGGACTACTCTCAGTGGGTAGACGAATACATGGAAAGAGAGGGCGAGTATCTCAAAGAAAATGGAATTAAACTGAAGGGTTGGTAGGCGAAAGCCTCGCCGCCAACACCAGGCATGGTGACAGTTTGCTGATGCCCCCCCCAATGGCCTCAATGTGATCAAGAGTGGACATTGAATTAAGTAAACTGCCCCTAGAATAATTGTTGGAATTCTTGTCGCGCCCTTTTCCGGTCAAATGTAACGATCGGTTCTTCCATTTACTATTTCGGCTACCATCTAGTGGAAGTGTGAACCTGACTAACTGCGCCCTTGAAGTAGTCAAACTTGAGGTCGTTCTTTACGCGCAATACAGCGACCGTATCTGTAAACTTGCCGTCATGGTAGTCTGGCTTACTTGACTCATATCGATGCAGCTTAATGAGTATCAAGAGGTCAACGCTGAAAGCGCTCAATAACTTACCGAGGAAGGGTGCCTTGGCGATGAGGCGAACGCCGGTGCTCTCACCTTCTTCGTAAGGCATCCTGTATCCCCATGCCTGGGTCCTCGCCACCAGCTTTCTGTGGGGCATGCGCAAGGACCGTTTGAACGCGTCTCCCGAAGTGACAGAAAAGCGTTTTGCGTACTTCGGAGAAAAATGCGGTCGGCGCTCGACTTCAATCACACTCAGCGGGTCGTATTCGTCAAGCCCAGTTCCTTCACGCGAGGGTTTAACAATCCAGGGCTGAAACCCTTCCTTACGGTTAGTAAAATGCTCCTCCTGATCGTCATAATCGAAGGTCGGCAGCCAGACAAAGAAACCTTCTTCCGCGATCAGCTCTTTGGCACGGCTTTCCGCCTTTTGCGTGGGGACCAGAGCGGAGCTGATATGGATATTGACTCCGTCAGGCGACTTCCAGTCGCCCTCAACGACGAGCTCATCTGCGATCTTTCGGGACCGAATGCCGACAAGACTGAGAAGTTTGTCGCGATCGCCAGTAATAACAAGACCATCCTTTCCCTTCTTCATTGCGTTCTGTTTCGTGTCGAGCGGTGCACGGTCCATACCGTCCGAGAGCCACAAGCCATCGCTTCTGGTAAGCAGGTTTGACTCGAGCCATTCGGACCACGGTTCTCCGTAATCCCAGTATTCCGATATTTGATGGGTCTTGAGAAGCTGGCCAGCCGCAAGATAGATCGCGTGCCAGGCAAGATAATGACCGTAGCCATGTGTACTGGAGGGAAGTGCCACCGCCCTCTGCCCGGTGCGGATTTCGCGCCCACCCTTGTCATAGATCGTGGTGATCGCGGGATCGAGGCTGTGGACGACCTCTTTAATGAGATCTTTCACTTCCCAGCCCGGTGCCGAGAACGTACCGGCGAGGCCGTGAACTTCGTACTTGTCGAAGTCGTAGTCGAGCGAAAATTTGTGTTTAGGTTTCGGCGCGTCATCGGGGCGAGGCCAGTAGAAATCCCCGTTGGAATTGCCCCGCTCCGTTTTATATGGAAGGGGCGATTGATTGATAGATAACAGCTTATCGCGATCTGTCGTCGTGAGCCTGATCGCGCCCGCCTCACCACACGCCAGCAGAGCCTGTGCTGCGAAATGCCTCATCGCAACATGGACCTGACGGGGATTGAGGGCGACCGAACGCAGCATCGCCTCATGCTTTGCTAGCGCCTTAGGTGTATCGCGGGCAATACGGGCAAGCGCTATGAGCAACCAGAGACGTGCATGCAGATTGTAGAAGGGCAGTTCCGGGGCCTGAAAAGCTTTCGAGTCCGTATCCTCGAACTTCTTAGCCAGGGCGTCGATGACCTCCCAGCATTCAAGCCGAGCAAAGGTGCGTATGGTGTGAGTGGCAAGCCATCGCTCAGACGCGCGGGGAGAGGCGAGTGACTGCCAAACGAGCCCCGTTGCAGCGGTGAGAGGATCGTCAGCGGGGTAAAGGCCGCGCTGCCATGAACCATCCGGCACTGTATCGGTGAGCCTGGCCGCATTGCTATTAAGAAGACGCGATAGGGCGGCCTGTCCATGCCCTTCATCTGCATTTTCGGCGATGATCGTCGCAAGGCCAATCCATGCAGATGCCGGAACAGACCAGTCAGGTGCTGCAAAAACTTTGACGAGTTCCAAGGCAAGTTCCTGCTTCGTAACGCCCGTCAACTCAGCGAGCTCTCGCAACCGATAACCGGACAGGCGATCAAAACTTAGGAATTCTTCTGCATGGATTTCTAGTAAAGGGATAGCAATCTTACGGAAGGTACGTGCAATGACGGGTGAACTACCTGACCACTTCGCCTTGCAGTGTTCAAGCTCTTTCTCCTTCGCATAACTATCTAAACCCTCGGCACGCGCGATTATCTGAATATACGCTGTGCGATCCTTTACCTTGACCCTACGCCTTAAGCGGTCGAAAAACTCTCTCTCCTGGTCCCGAGACGGCCAATGTAGGTTGATCTGCTCAAAGGCCGCGACCAATGCGTCTTCGTTCAGCGGATCAATCGCGGAAACGAGGGCCTTAATGTTGGCGTATTCAGGCTGAGATTCATCCGGCATAACTCCAAGCCTGGAGTCCCCCTTGGGGTTATAGTTCCTATGCTCGTTACTCTCACGAATGACTGCATCGAAAGTTGGATAAGCCGCTTTAAGATGCTTTGTCAGCGGGTTGGACGAGCCAAGCGCGTCCTTTGAAATTTTTGCAATCTCCTTAACCGTGGATGAAGATGAAACACCGGGATGATTATCGAGATACTGATTGATAAACTCACTTGCAACCAGTTTTGCGTTGGCTGCATTGGCCGCATATAGAGCCTTTCCTAGTGTGCTTGAGTTGCATTCCCAGAGCTCGACCGGGTCGGCGAGTCGATTTAGTGACAGGGCGTATTCTGGTGAAATCTTTTGATCACGAAGTAAGGCCGTGAGATAGGGAAGCAACGTATAGGAAAGATCGATCTTCTCGCGATCATGCCATCGAGAGAGCTTTGCAAGTCCTCTCACGCCAGCGGTTCTGGACAAAGCGGCTCCGAACGCGCCCCAAGGGAACTTGTGCTCTTCATAGGACATATTGAGCTCACAAATGTTAGTGAGCGTGTGGAAATCCTTCTCGGGAAGTTGTTTACCTTTGACTGATGCCGCAAAGCAGAGCAGTTCATGCGTAAAGCTGTAATCACCGGAGCCGATCGAATCGAGCTGCTCAAGGCCTACGCGGAAATATTCTTGCGCGTCAGCTGTGCTGACAGGCAAGATCGCGCGTGCAAGTCTCGCATAAAGGGATGAGCGCGTCTCAACGTCGTCTTCTCTTTCAATAAGTGCTTTCGCCGCGACAGCTTGCTCAGCCGCTATCGCGTCCAGCCGCCGATTGTGATTGATAATTGATACGAGTTGGATGAGTGTTGATGGGTCTTTAAAGTTCTGCTCGTCGATCCGGTCGATAAATCGGCGAATGGATACGGCTTTGAGGTCGGAACGGGACCAAAGAACGAATAGCACAGCCGTGAGGCCGAGTGACTGGAAGTAGGGATTAAACTGGTGCTCGTAGTAGCGGTTCTCCTTGTTCTTTCTCGTATCGGCCCAGACATCGAGAAGCTCTTTGAAAGCCCCATCCGCTGATCCGCGTGGAGCAGTCCAAAGCGCTGCCAGAGCATTTGTAAAACGAAGGAGAGATGGCAGCCTGTATCCGAGAAAACGATCAGACTCGGAATTTAGGCTATCGCGCGAATGTCTTTTTGCTTCTTTTTTATCCTTTTCCCATTCTTTGCGCAGCTGCGTACTAATTCGTCTCTTTATTATCGCCTTAAGTTCCTCAAGAGAAACGGAGCGGGTGACGCCCTTTGCGTGAGGCAATAGTTCTTGCGGTAGAAGATCACGCTCGGCGATGCACTTCCCTTTCGCGGCGGCAACCAGCGAAAGCCTGAAGAGGAACGGGAACGAACCCCGGTCCGACCAGCTATCTACGAAGGTCCAGATTCGCGGGCGTTCGTGCGGTGCGCGCAAGGAAATGGCGAGTGCCTCTTCGTTCATCCCATGGGACGCCGCAATCGCTGCAGCCTTCCTCAGTCCATCAGGTAAGTCGTACGTGCGCTGCTTGGTCATTGCACCGCTTGATTTAAACTTCGACTTCTTTTTGCACGCACTGCCAAGGCGGGCGATAACATCATAGCGCTGCTTGTCGGAAAGAACTGCAAACGATAGAGCCCCGGTGAGGCAATCAATCGCTGATGATGCCTCGTCGATGAAATTTGTGAGGGTGCTTTTCAGTCCGGGATCACGGTTGATAGCATAACTCAGCAGGGCGTAAAGTTCTTCGGATACTTCAAAGCCATACCAGTCGTACCAGTAGCGCATAAAACCCAACGCGCATTTCGGTTGACCCTGCAGAATCAGATGGAAGGGCACTGCGGCATGATCGATGCGCTCGGGACGCGGGCGACTATAGTCATCGTTATCGCTCTGAAGATCATGCCTGACCCATTCGCGCGTATTGCGATAATGGCGCGCGGCATCATCAACTGCGCCTGAAAGCAGGTTTGCGATCATGAGTCTTGCGTGTCTTGCACCAGGCCATTTGGTGCGCATTTCGAAGAGCCTTCTCAGCGCATCAGCATCCTGCGCATTCACGACTAGATCTGGGTTGTCAAAAATGAAGTCCGCGCCCTTTTGGTCGCTTGCGGCTACGCTCGACAGCTCGACAAGGAGTTCGACAAGATTATTGTTGTCTGAGTGCGCTGCCGCGTGCACAACGGCGGCTTTCAGGCGCGCATAGCTGATCCGGCGCTGCCCGACGGTGCTGGATATGGCTGCAGGGAATCTTTCATCGAATGCCAGCTTGAACAGCCTTTTGCCGTCGCCAAGACGCTGCAGCAGGCCGGGAAGTGACCGGGCCGCATAGACGGACTTATCCTGACGCTCCATGAGATTCTTGGCGACAATCCGAAGCGCACTCGTCTGTGAACCATAACTCTCCCGGACCAGGGTCTCGGTTGGCTCATCACGAAAGGTCATGCCATGTTCGGTTTGTTCCAGGAGGGGAGCAAGGTCTGCCGCAAAACTCTCTATGGCACCGATCGCCATCCCGTGCGCTTCGGCATATTCGCTGAGCGGCACAGGTGGTGGAAGCACGGAAAGTCCAGCGAGAAACGCATTGATCTCCTTCTTTTTATAGCCGCGCCGCACGGCTTCACTCAACGCATCATCAATCCTCTTTTGCAGAAGATCGTCGAGCGCGATGGGTTTGTCGATTTCAGATACATCCAGGAGACCTCTGTCGCTATCAACAAGATGTTCCAGGATGCGCGCATTGCCATTTGAGCGCGCCTGAGCAACGCGGGTTTCCTCAGCCTTGATGCCCGTCACGCGAGAGCGGAGATATGTACTCGTTTCACTGAGGCTGAAGGCGCGAAGCTCGAAGTCTTCATAGCTGAGGTCGCCGAGCGATCTTTCGATGCGGTGCGACCGGCATGAGACAACGAGCTTTACGCCGGGCACGGCACCAGAGCGTTCGAAGCTCTCTATCAACTGCGTCGGAAAGGCACGCTGGTTGCGTTCTTTCGCAAAGTCGGCGGCATTGTCGATCGCGTCTATAATGATGATAAGTTCGCGGCTCTCGTTTGCGGTTGCCAGCGTATTCATGCACTGGGCGAGTCGTTTGCGAAACGTGCTGAAGAGAATCTCGGGATTGTCGCTTCCGGGCAATATCGGGTCGCACAGGCTTCGGCAGGCGAGCAAATTCGCGATATGAATCAGGCCGCGATTGGCCAGATGGCGGCCATCTTCGGGCGAGCGGTAAGCACCGCCTCCAAAGCAATCAAAGAACACGACTTCATGTTTATTAGACAGCGCGGAAGCCAGTCCCTCCAGAAACACCGTCTTTCCGACCCCGCCCTCTGCGTGGACCAGCAGCGGCTTTGTCAGTGACGACATACGTGCGATGGCATCGGGGAGTTGCTCGCGCGCGACAACGTCTCCGACATTGGCAAGGTTCTCCGAGCATGGCAGGAGGTCATCAATATCAGAGAGTTCAAGCGCTGAGAGGACGTCAACCTGTCGAATAACCTTGAGATGTTCTTCGTCATACCCTGCCTTCTTGCGAACTATATTGCGCATGTCACCAAGGCGGGCACGGGCGGTCGCATCGTAGGTCGCTGACCAGTCTACGAGTATCTTCCTGAGATCGCCCTTCGTGTCCTTGAGGCTTCCGGACATGCCTCTCAAAAGAAACTTGGATGCGAATTCCTTGAGCATATCGTCTGGGAGGCCGGCAGCTGCTTTCAACTGGTTCGCCTGCCTGAGCGCATTACCGGTGAGCCGTGAACCGGAAGTGAGCCCTTCGACCGCTGCAAGAAGTCCGGAGAATATTGGGCGGTTGGTTATGAGCTCAAAGAAGAGTTTCTCACTCGTCGCATCTTGACCATAGTTAGCAAGATGATCCCTGTAGGATTGCGCGAACTTCGTGACGGTCTTCTTAGCATCACTGGCACGAAACTCTTTCTGGGCCTGCTTGGGTGAGTACTTGGACTGTAGGATTTCGACGCGATCCGCCGCTTCGAAATAGGCGTCCCTACCGTAATAGAGAGTAAGATCCGCAACATCGGCCGCTTCCTGCGAGGCATGGCTTTCATCCTTTTCAGAAAGCCCTTCGACGGCGATTCCGATAAGCCCGTCTCGGGGGAGCAGCAGCTGCATCGCCTTTCGCGCTGCCCAAGCCTCATGAAACTCATGCCCATCGCGGGACGGTCCAACTGTATTAACCAGCTTAGTTCTTGTGGACATTATTTTTTGTGTCTTGGACTTACCCCGGTGCAGTAGACACTCCTAGCCTATGATTAGAGCATAGGAGGAATTGTCATGAGCAGCCAACGTTATCCCCCGGAATTCAAGAACGAAGCGGTTCGACAAGTGCTGGAACGGGGCTATACCGTAGCCGAAGTGTCGCAACGACTGGGAGTCTCGGCTCACAGCCTCTACAAATGGGTTAAGGCGGTGAAACCGGATAAGTCTGATGAACAGGCCGCTGAGTTGGTCGAGGCCAAAAGCGAGATTCTCAGGCTGCGGGCCCAAATGCGCCGGGTTGAAGAAGAGCGCGATATCCTAAAAAAGGCCGCTCGGTACTTTGCCAGAGAGCCCGAGTGAAGTACCGGTTTATCAACGATCACCGACACGAGTTCAACACCAAAACTATGTGTCGTGTGCTCCAGGTAGCTCGCAGCGGTTTTTATAAATGGTTGCACAAACCGCTGTCGGATCGGGCGGTGGATAACCAGAGATTGCTCGGATTGATCCTGGCCTCATACCAAGGCAGTTCCGGCGTGTACGGTTCACCACGGGTGTTTCTGGACCTCCGGGAAGCCGGTGAAACCTGCGGCCGACATCGAGTCGCCCGATTGATGCGAGCGCACAAAATCAAGGCGCTGCGAGGCTACAAAGCACCGCGCGTGATCGCCGGAAGACCGTCTATTCTTACCCCGAACAAGCTCCAGCGGGAATTCACCGTAAGCCACCCTGACAAAGCCTGGGTGACCGATATCACCTACCTCCGCACCTGGCAAGGCTGGTTGTATCTGGCGGTGGTTGTAGACCTGTTCTCGCGTCGTGTAGTGGGTTGGTCGATGAAACCCACCCTGCACCGTAGCCTGGTGGTGGATGCGCTGCTGATGGCCGTTTGGCGACGGCGGCCGAAGGAAAAGGTCCTGGTCCACTCAGACCAAGGCTCACAATACGGGAGCGATGACTGGCACCGATTCTGTCGCGCCCACAACCTGGACCCCAGCATGAGCCGTCGGGGTAATTGTTGGGATAACGCGGTGGCTGAATCGTTTTTCAGCAGCCTGAAGAAGGAACGCGTTCGGAAACGGATCTACAAAACCCGTGACCTGGCCAAGGCGGATGTGTTCGACTACATCGAAGTGTTTTATAACCGAGTTCGACGTCATACCCACCTGGGTGGCGTCAGCCCAGAGGCCTTTGAAATGGCCTCCGTTTGAGGCTGGGGTGTGTCATGCGTATCGGGGTAAGTCCAAAAAATCTACAGAATCAATGCCCTCTCGTATTTTCTGTATCAATGAATCCCCTATTTTCATTTCCGCTTCATCAAGCCAATAACGAACACCATGGCTTTCCAAGTCTCTCGCAAGCTTTCTCACGAAATCCTTGTCTTCATGGTTGTGACTTAAAAACACGCTTACCGTCATCTACAGTCTTCCTCTATTCGCATAACAGCCGTTAGATGGCGCCCAAATTGATCACACATCTAACCGCTTCACGACTACGCCTTCGTTTTCAGGCGGATTAAAAGAAATCGTTTCAAAAACAGAATCCTGCAAAGCCACTTGGTCGATATTCCTTTAATGCCACAGCGCAATAACAAAGCACGCTTCATGATTCCACTTTTTCCAAAAGCGTATACGCAGAGTACACAAAGCACAAACCCCAGCACATGGCCGGGGTTTGAGGTAGGAACGGACTGGCATAGGGGCGTTACTGCTTCAACCCCATCTCCTCAATAGAAATCTCCCGCATCTTGAACTTCTGGATCTTCCCCGTAACCGTCATCGGGAATTCATCCACGAACTTGTAGTTCCTGGGGATCTTGAAGTGGGCGATTTTGCCTTTGCAGAATTCCCGCAGTTCGTCGCTGGTCACCGGGTCTGCGTCCGGGTTGAGTTTCACCCAGGCGATGAGTTCTTCGCCGTATTTGTCGTCGGGAATGCCGGTGACCTGCACTTCCTCGATGGCGGGGTGGGTGTAGAGGAATTCCTCGATTTCTTTCGGGTAGATGTTCTCGCCGCCGCGGATGACCATGTCCTTGATGCGGCCGACGATCTGGATGTAGCCGTCTTCGTCCATGGTGGCCAGGTCGCCGGTGTGCATCCAGCCGGCGCTATCGATGGCTTCGCGGGTTTTCTCGTCGTTGTTCCAGTACTTCAGCATCACGCTGTAGCCACGGGTGCACAGCTCGCCGATTTCGCCGCGTGGGACCACGTTGCCGTTGCCGGGGTCGACGATTTTGGTTTCAAGGTGTGGCTGGGTGCGCCCCACGGTGGTGACCTGTTTCTCGAACGGGTCGAGGGAGCTGGTCTGGGTGGACACGGGGCTGGTTTCGGTCATGCCGTAGGCGATCTGCACTTCTTTCATGTTCATCTTGCCGTTGACCTTTTTCATCACCTCTGCCGGGCAGATGGAACCAGCCATGATGCCGGTGCGCAGGGTGGAAAGGTCGTAGGTTTCGAAGTCCGGCTCGGCCAGTTCGGCGATGAACATAGTGGGCACGCCGTACAGGGCGGTGGCTTTTTCCTGGTGCACGGCCTGCAGTACTGATTGGGGCTCGAAGCCTTCACCCGGGTAGATCATGGTGGCGCCGTGGGTGATGCAGCCCAGGTTGCCCATCACCATGCCGAAGCAGTGGTACAGGGGCACGGGGATTACCAGGCGGTCTTTCTCGGTGAGCAGTTGGCTCTCCGCCACAAAATATCCGTTGTTGAGGATGTTGTGGTGGGTGAGGGTGGCGCCCTTGGGGTTGCCAGTGGTGCCGGAGGTGAACTGGATGTTGATGGGGTCATCGAACTGCAGTTGGCCTTGTACCTTGTCCAGTTCTTCCTGGCTGACGTCGCTGGCGAAGCCGACAAACTCGGCCCAGGTCCACATGCCGTCGTGCTTGTCTTTGTCCAGGTTGATCACGGCGCGCAGCTCGGGCACTTTCTGGGCTTTGAGCTTGCCGGGGGCGGCGGCTTTCAGTTCGGGAGCCAGGTCGTAGACCATCTTGCGGTAGTCAGACGCCTTGAAGCTGTCTGCCGTGACCAGCACGGAGATACCGGCCAGGTTCATGGCGTAGTCCAGCTCATGCACGCCGTAGGCCGGGTTGATGTTGACCAGAATGGCGCCCACTTTGGCGGTGGCGAACTGGGTGACGGTCCACTCGTAGCGGTTGGGGGACCAGATGCCTACGCGGTCGCCGCGTTTGACGCCGATGGCCATGAAGGCGCGGGCGGCTTCGTTGACCTTTGCCACGAACTCTTTATAGGTCCAGCGGATGTCCTGGTGCAGGGCAACCAGGGCTTCGGTATCCGGGTATTTCTCGGCGGTGCGGTCGAGCATTGCGCCGATGGTCATGCCCAGCAGGGGTACTTCGGAGGTACCGCTGGTGTAGCTGGGAAGAGTCATGCTCATGGTGTCTGCCTCCATTGTTTTTGTCGTCGAGGGCAAGCTGCAGGTTTGAATCAGCCTGCTAGCGGCTCTGGTTGTGATATTCAGGATTCGGTTGCATATCGCTGGCGATGGCCACGCGATTGGACATGTTGTAGAAACCGATCAGGTTGCTCAGGTCCCAGATGGCACTGTCGCTGAGGCCAGCGTCCCGCAGGGCCTGGGTGTGCTCTTCGGTAACGGTGGCCGGGGAGCGGGTGAGGTGCGATGCGAAATCGAGCATGGCGCGCTGGCGCTTGTCGAGTTTGGCGCTGCGGTAGTTCATCACCATGTGTTCGCCCAGCACGGGGTCGCCACTCAGCACCCGCACGGCAGCACCGTGGGCCACCAGGCAGTAGAAGCACTTGTTTTCGGAGGACACCACAACAGCGACCATCTCGCGTTCCAGTTTGCTGAGTTCGCCTTCGCCGAGCATCAGCTCGTTGTAGAGGCGGGTGAAGCCCTCAAGCTGCTTCAGGTTCTGGCTGTACGCGGTCAGAACATTGGGGATCATGCCGAGTTTTTCCTGGCAGATCTGGAAGTACTTCTGGGTGTCTTCCGGCATGTCCTTGATCTCGGGGATCGGGAGATCCAGGGCGACGACGTTTTTAGGATGGCTCATTAGCAGTTTCCTCCGAGAGCTTGGCCGACTTTTGAGCCGTTATGGCGTTTGAGTTGTTCGCTGATCCATTCGCCGGTGGTAACCAGTTTGTTCAGGTCGACGCCGGTCTTGATGCCCAATCCGTTCAGAAGGTATAGCACGTCTTCCGTGGCGACGTTGCCGGAGGCGCCCTTGGCGTAAGGGCAGCCGCCGAGGCCGGCGACGGAGGCATCAATCACCGAGACGCCTTCTTCCAGCACCGCGTAAAGATTGGCCAGGGCCTGGCCGTAGGTGTCGTGGAAGTGGGCAGCCAGTTTTTCGATGGGTACTTCGGCAGCGACAGCTTCGAGCATGCGTTTGGCTTTCAACGGGGTGCCCACGCCGATGGTGTCGCCCAGGGAGATTTCGTAGCAGCCGAGTTCGGCCAGGGCCTTGGCGACTTTGGCCACCTGGTCGGGGGCGATGTCGCCCTCGTAGGGGCAGCCGAGCACGGTGGAGACGTAACCCCGCACCGGGATGTGGTGCTGTTTGGCCGCTTCCATCACCGGCAGGAAGCGTTCGAGGCTTTCGGCGATGGAGCAATTGATGTTTTTCTGGCTGAACGATTCCGACGCAGCGCCGAACACGGCGACTTCGTCCACCCCGGCCGCCAGGGCGTTTTCGAAGCCCCTGAGGTTGGGGGTGAGCACGGAGTAGCGCACACCGGCTTTACGCTTGATGCCGGCCATCACCTCGGCGGCGTCGCCCATCTGGGGCACCCATTTCGGGGACACGAAGCTGGCGGATTCGATGTGGTTGAGGCCACAGTCGGCCAGCCGGTCGATAAGGCCGGTCTTGATGGCGGTGTCGATCACCGGGCCGGGTTCGTTCTGAAGGCCGTCCCGGGGGCTCATTTCAACCAGTCTTACCTGCGTCGGAAAGGCCATTAGCCTGCCTCCTCGTCGTCGGTGACTTCGATGGCGATCAGTTCGGCGCCTTCGGACACCTGATCGCCTTCGGCGAAGAAGATGTCGGTCACCACACCGTCGGCCGGGGCCTTGATGGCATGCTCCATTTTCATGGCTTCCATGATCACCAAGCTCTGGCCGGCGGTCACGGTGTCGCCTACCTTGGTCTGTACCGCCACGATGGCGCCGTTCATGGGCGCGGCCAGGCTGCCTTCACCGGCCATTTCCTCGAAGCCGTAGGTTTCCCGGTAGAGGATGCACTGGAAGGTGTCGCCTTCGTAGAAGAGCACCAGCTGATCGTTGTGCAGGTTGCCGTGAACGCTGATGCGGTGGCCGTTGATGACCGCCTGCAGGTAGTCGTCGTCCAGCTTCGCCGTCAGGTTGTAGACACTGTCACCCACAAACACCTGATAGCGGTCGTCCCGTTCCAGCACCTTGAGCTCGTGGATGTCCTCACCCACCTGCAGTTGCAGGGGCTGGGCGTATTCCGAGTTCATGCGCCAACTGTTCTGGCGGCCAAACGGCGACCAGGGATCGGTGCTGATCACTTCCCGGGACTTACGCTGTTCCAGCACAAAGCCGGCCGCCAGTACCAGGGCTTTGTGGGTGTCCAGCCGGGATTTCGGGAACAGCAGCTCGCGATGGTCCTCGATAAAGCCGGTGGTCAGATCCGCTTCCCGGAACGGCTGGGCGTCGGCCAGGGCGTGGAGGAAACGGATGTTGGTTTTCACGCCGGCAATGCGGTAGTGCTCCAGAGCCTGGACCATGCGGTTGATGGCTTGGTCCCGGGTTTCGTCCCACACGATGAGCTTGGCGATCATCGGGTCGTAGTGGATGCTGATGTCGTCGCCTTCGGTGACGCCAGTATCCACCCGCACGTGGGCGCTTTCATCGGGCGTGCTCAGGTAGCGCAGGTTGCCGGTGGCGGGCAGGAAATCCTGGTCCGGGTCTTCGGCGTAAATACGTGCTTCCAGGGCGTGGCCCCGGGTTTTCACTTGGGACTGTTCCAGCGGCAGCGCATCGCCCCAGGCGACTTTCAACTGCCATTCCACCAGGTCCTGGCCGGTGACCATCTCCGTCACCGGATGCTCCACCTGCAGGCGGGTGTTCATTTCCATAAAGAAGAAGGAGCCGTCCACGTCGTAGAGGAATTCCACCGTGCCGGCGCCGACGTAGTTGATGGCCTGGGCGGCTTTGACGGCCGCTTCGCCCATGGCTTTGCGGGTGTCTTCGCTCAGGCCCGGAGCGGGGGCTTCTTCCAGCACTTTCTGATGGCGGCGCTGCACCGAACAGTCGCGCTCGGCCAGGTAGACGCCTTTGCCGCTCTTGTCGCAGAACACCTGAATTTCCACGTGGCGTGGCTGGGTCAGGTAGCGTTCGATGAGCATGTCTGGGTTGCCGAAGGCGTTCTTCGATTCCCGTTTGGCAGCCGCCAGGGCATCGTCAAAGTCTTCCATGCGCTCGACCACGCGCATGCCTTTGCCACCACCGCCGGCGACGGCTTTCAGCAGCAGCGGGAAGCCGCACTTCTCGGCTTCATTACGCAGGGTGTCCGGGGTCTGGTCGTCACCGTGGTAACCCGGCACCAGGGGTACGCCGGCTTTTTCCATAATGGCCTTGGCGGCGGACTTGGAACCCATGGCCGCGATGGCGGAGGAGGGCGGGCCGATGAACACGATGTTGTTGGCTTCGCAGGCTTCAGCGAACTGGGTGTTCTCGGAGAGGAACCCGTAGCCCGGGTGAACGGCCTGGGCGCCGCTTTCCTTGGCCACCTCAATGATCTTGTCGGCTTTCAGATAGCTCTCGGAGCTGGCGGCGGGGCCGATGTTGAAGGCTTCGTCGGCCATGGCGACATGGCGCGCGTCGGCGTCGGCGTCAGAGTAGACAGCGACAACGCGAATGCCCATGCGGTGGGCGGTCTGTATGATCCGGCAGGCGATTTCGCCCCGGTTGGCGATCAGGATTTTGCTGAACATGGTTGTTATTCCTCCGGAACCCAGTTGGCCTTGCGTTTGTTCAGGAAGGCACCAAGTCCCTCCTGCCCTTCGGCACCCACCCGGATGTCGGCAATGCGTTGTGCGGTATCGTCGATTACATCGGCGCTGATCGGCTTGTAGCTGACGGCAAACACCAGGTCTTTCGCCGCTTTCATGGCTTCTGGGCCGTTGATGGCCAGTTGCTGCAGCATCTCGTTACAGCGTGCGTTCATGGCTTCAACATCGTCACAGACGATGTGCACCAGGCCGTATTCCTGCGCCTGCGTTGCGGAAAACACTTCGGCGGACAGGAAGTAACGGCGGGCCTGGCGCTCGCCAATGGCGCGTACCACGTAGGGGCTGATCACAGCGGGGATCAGGCCGAGTTTCACTTCGCTCAGGCAGAAGCTGGCCTTGTCGGTGGCAAGCACGATGTCGCAGCAGGCGGCCAGGCCGACGGCTCCGCCGAAGGCAGCACCCTGCACCAGGCCGATCACCGGCTTGGACAGGTGGTTAAGCACATTCATCAGCCGCGCCAGTTCCCGCGAGTCGTCCAGGTTTTCCTGGCGGCTGTTGTCCGCCATGCGGCGCATCCACCCCAGGTCCGCCCCGGCGGAGAAGTGTTTGCCCTCCGAACGCAGGATGACGATGTGGGTGTTGTCGTCGGCGTTCACGGTTTCCAGCGCGGTGATCAGTTGCTGAATGATCACGTCGTCGAAGGCGTTGCGTTTGTCCGGGCGGTTCAGCACCACTTCGGTGACGCCTTTGGCGCGTTGGTTGAGCAGTACCGCTGATTCCTGTTCGGTCATGGCGTTGTCCTCCGTCACATGCGGAACACGCCGAAGCGTGTTGGCTTGGCCGGGCGATTAAGGGTGGCGGACAGGCTCAGGGCGACGACTTCACGGGTCTGGGCCGGGTCGATCACGCCGTCGTCCCACAGGCGGGCGCTGGCGTAGTAGGGGTGGCCCTGGTGTTCGTAGGAGTCGACGATGGGCTTCTTGAATTGCGCCTCTTCTTCGCTGCTCCATTCCTGGCCCTTGCGCTCCATACCTTCACGTTTGACGGTGGCGAGTACACCGGCGGCCTGTTCGCCGCCCATCACGGAGATGCGGGCGTTGGGCCACATCCACAGGAAATCGGGGCTGTAGGCGCGGCCGCACATGCCGTAGTTGCCGGCGCCAAAGCTGCCGCCGATCAATACGGTGATCTTGGGCACCTCGGCGCAGGCCACGGCCATGACCATCTTGGCGCCGTGCTTGGCGATGCCTTCGGATTCGTGCTTCTGGCCCACCATGAAGCCGGTGATGTTCTGCAGGAACAGCAGCGGGATGTTGCGCTGGCAGCACAGTTCAATGAAGTGCGCGCCTTTCTGGGCGGATTCGCTGAACAGGATGCCGTTGTTGGCGATGATGCCCACCGGGTAGCCGTGGATATGGGCAAAGCCGGTCACCAGGGTCTGGCCGTAGTAGCGTTTGAATTCGTCGAATTCGGAGCCGTCGACGATGCGGGCAATGACGTCGCGCACGTCGAACTGTTTACGCAGGTCGGTGCCGACAATGCCGTAGATTTCTTCGGCGTTGTACAGCGGTGCCTTGGGTTTGCGGATCTCCACGTCGGCCGGTTTGCGGCGGTTGAGATTGGAGATGCAGCGCCGGGCGATTTCCAGGGCGTGGGCGTCGTTCTCGGCGTAATGATCGGCCACACCGGAGACTTTGCAGTGCACGTCGGCACCGCCCAGGTCTTCGGCGCTGACGACTTCACCGGTGGCGGCTTTTACCAGCGGCGGGCCGGCCAGGAAGATGGTGCCCTGGTTGCGCACGATGATGGATTCGTCGGCCATGGCGGGTACGTAGGCACCGCCGGCGGTGCACAGGCCCATGACGACGGCGATCTGGGGAATGTCGTCGGCGGACATGCGGGCCTGGTTGTAGAAGATGCGGCCGAAGTGGTCGCGGTCGGGGAAGACGTCGTCCTGCCGGGGCAGGTTGGCGCCGCCGGAGTCGACCAGGTAGATGCAGGGCAGACGGTTCTGCAGGGCGATTTCCTGGGCGCGCAGGTGTTTCTTGACCGTCAACGGGTAGTAGCTGCCGCCTTTAACGGTGGCGTCGTTGGCGATGATCATGCATTCGGTGCCGGAGACGCGGCCGACGCCGGCGACGACGCCTGCGGCCGGGACTTCTTCGTCATAGACGTTGTAGGCGGCGAACTGGCCGACTTCCAGGAAGGGGGAGCCGTCGTCCAGGAGGCGGTTGATGCGCTCCCTGGGGAGCAGTTTGCCGCGGGCGATGTGGCGTTCCTGATAAGAGGGGCCGCCGCCTTGCTGGATGGTGGTCACTTTGTCCCGCAGATCGGCCACGGCCTTGGCCATGGATTCCTGGTTCGCCTGGAATTCTTCGGACCTTGGGTTCACTTTGCTTTGCAGTATCGTCATTTTCCTGGCCTCGAGTTACGGGGCTTCGGGACTGACAGGGTGTCTTTCCGGGACACGCTACGAGCACGTCCATGTGCGCTTGACTCCGGCCATCCATGGCCGGAGACATTCCCGGAAAGACACCCCGCCAGTCCCTCGTCATACTTTGGGTGCTGGCCTCTTTAAAACTATAAGAGCCAGTGGCTTTGAGCTGCTTTATCAGTTGTTCAGGTACAGCTCGCGACCGATCAGCATCCGGCGGATTTCGGACGTGCCAGCGCCGATTTCGTACAGCTTGGCGTCCCGCAGCAAACGGCCTGTCGGGTACTCGTTGATGTAGCCGTTACCGCCCAGCAACTGGATGGCGTCGAGGGCCAGCTTGGTGGCCATTTCGGCGGAGTAGAGGATCGCGCCGGCGGCGTCTTTGCGGGTGGTGTTGCCGCGGTCGGCGGACATGGCGACCATGTAGACGTAGGACTTGGCGGTGTTCATCCAGGTGTACATGTCAGCCACTTTGCCCTGGACCAGCTCGAATTCACCGATGGCCTGGCCGAACTGTTTGCGCTCGCGGATGTAGGGTACGACCACGTCCATGGCGGCTTGCATGATGCCCAGCGGGCCGCCGGAGAGCACGAGGCGTTCGTAGTCGAGGCCGCTCATCAGGACTTTGGCGCCGTTGCCTTCGCCGCCCATGACGTTTTCCTTGGGCACTTTGGCGTCTTCGAACACCAGCTCACAGGTGTTGGAGCCGCGCATGCCGAGTTTGTCTAGCTTCTGGGCCTGGCTGAATCCCGGGGTGTCGCGTTCCACAATGAAGGCGGTGATGCCGCGCGGGCCGGCAGACGGATCGGTTTTGGCGTAGATCACATAGACGTGGGCGTCGGGGCCGTTGGTGATCCACATTTTGCTGCCGTTGAGCACATAGTGGTCGCCGGCGTCTTTGGCGCTGAGTTTCATGGAGACGACGTCGGAACCGGCGTTGGGTTCGGACATGGCCAGGGCGCCGATGTGTTCACCGCTGATGAGCTTGGGCAGGTACTTTTCTTTCTGCTCGTCGGAGCCGTTGCGGTTGATCTGGTTAACGCACAGGTTGGAGTGCGCGCCGTAAGAGAGTCCCACGGATGCAGAGGCACGGCTGATTTCCTCCATGGCGATGACGTGTGCGAGGTAGCCCATGCCGGAGCCGCCGTAGGCTTCGTCAACGGTAATACCCAGCAGGCCCATGTCACCGAACTTTTTCCACAGGTCGTTGGGGAACAGGTTGTCATGGTCGATGGCTTCGGCGCGGGGGGCGATTTCACTGGCGGCAAAGCCGTTGATCTGCTCGCGCAGCATGTCCAGGGTCTCGCCGAGGCCGAAGTTGAACTCTGAGTATTGTGATTTCATGGTTGGCTACCTTTTGATCTTGCTGTTATTTCTGCTCGGTGGACTCAGGCTCTTTGGTGGTGGCCTTTGTCTGTTTACGCTTTCGTTGTTGCAGGTCAGCAAGCGCCTCGCGGCATCTTGCTTCTGCGGTGTCCATTTCCATTTCTGCCTGGGCAATGTCGTTTTTCTGTTGCTCCAGTTGCGCCCGTTTGCGGGCCAGGGTGTCCAGCATCAGCAGGAGCTGTTTCTCGTTGCCGCTGAGGGTTTCGTCCCACAGGTCAAAAAGCTCCTTGGTTTCCGCCAGGGAAAAGCCCATGCGTTTGCCCCGGAGGATCAGCTTCAGCCGCACCCGGTCCTTCGAGCTGAAGATCCGGGTCTGGCCGCGCCGGGTGGGGTGCAGTAGACCCTGATCTTCGTAGAAGCGTACGCTTCGTGTCGTCACGTCGAACTCTTTGGCCAGCTCGCTGATGCTGTAAGTTTTCTTGATGTCCATAGAGATTTCCTTTTTAGACTTAGGTTAGATAAAGTTTACGTAAACGTAAAGTATTTTTAAGGCCCGATTTCAACCAACAGATATGTGAAACAGGAGTGAATGATGGAATTCAAAAATGTGGCAGCGATTGTAACAGGCGGTGCATCCGGCTTGGGCGAGGGCTCAGCGCGTGCCCTGGCGGCGGCTGGGTGCCGTGTGGCGATTCTGGATGTTCAGGAGGAGCAGGGTAGAAAAGTGGCGGAAGACATTGGGGGCGTCTTTATTTACTGCGACGTGACGTCTTCTGAGAGTGCGGAAGCCGCGTTCAGCGAAGCCCGTAAGGCGCATGGGCCCTGTGGCGTGGCGGTCAGCTGCGCGGGTATTGCTCCGGCCGCAAAGATCCTGGGCCGGGATGGTGTGATGCCGCTTGAGGCATTCAGCAAGGTGGTTCAGGTCAACCTGATTGGGTCCTTTAACATTCTGCGTCTCGCCGCGGCCGATATGGCCCAGCGGGAGCCCAACGCGGATGGCGAGCGGGGTGTGATTATCAACACGGCGTCTGTGGCGGCTTACGAGGGCCAGATTGGCCAGGCAGCCTACAGTGCGTCAAAGGGTGGCGTGGTATCGCTGACACTTCAGGCCGCCCGCGAGCTTGCCCGGGAAGGTATTCGGGTCAACACTATTGCTCCGGGAATCTTTATGACGCCAATGATGGCGGGCATGCCACAGGAAGTGCAGGACAGTCTCGCGGCCACGCTGCCTTTCCCCAAGCGATTGGGCAAGGCTGAAGAGTTTGGCATGTTGGTGGATCAGATGGTGCGCAACCCGATCCTCAACGGTGAGGTTATCCGCCTGGACTGTGCACTGCGCATGGCGCCTAAATAAAGCAGCTGCGCGTTAACACGAATCTCGTCTCTTTGGTGAGGTTCAGTGGTGGAGCTCAGTCGGTGATCGGCTGAGTTTCACTGTCTTTGAGCGGTATTTTTCTCGATACGACCCTGTATAACGACGAAAGATTCAAATGGGTTCCATACGAAAAAATCGCGTTTGATTCGATTTTATAATATCGATTTTTATTTTTTTGCGATTACGAAATAGAAAAGCGCACTCCTTTCTCTCATATGTACCTTATCGGTGCATGCTCTGATGATTTCCTTTTTCATTTCTTCTGCGTTGTCAGGCGACTAGGTCTTTCCTGTATTCCAATTGTGCACACCAAAAATCAAGACATGTATCCCTTGCCTATAGTTGAAATTATCTTTTCGTAACAGGCATTTAACGTTTCGTTACGATAGTTTTCTGGCTGTTGGAACGCTGTGGACGACGTGGATCGCTTGCCGGTGATTTGTCCGTCTTCGTGTTCCCCCAACTCAAACTGGATACTCAAAAGGCGCATCAGGGCAACGTTTTCTGTTGAGCTTGCTTGTTCGTAATCAGACACCGGTCGCGGGGAAAAGTTCAAAAAAGAACCTCTTTTCCGATTTCGGGGTCGCTGTACCGAGCCTTTTGAGTGTCATCAGTCAACCAGTAGTCAGTCGTTGGATTCATGGCGGCTCCCGGGTGGGAGTCGCTGGATGACAGTCAGGGGAGTAAAGGATATGCGAGTCAGTATTTTTGGTTTGGGTTATGTCGGGGCGGTGTGTACCGCCAGTCTGGCCCAGCGGGGGCATCACGTGGTCGGTGTGGATGTGTCGCCCATCAAAATTGATCTGATCAACAGCGGCAGGTCTCCCATTGTGGAGCCGGGGCTGGAGGAGCTGCTCCGGAGCGGGCGCGAGAACGGATTCATCAACGGCGTTACCGACGGGCACATCGCGGTTCAGGAGAGTGAGCTGTCGATGATCTGCGTGGGCACGCCCAGCAAGCCAAATGGCGATCTTGATCTGCAGTTTGTCGAGAAAGTGTGTAGCGATATCGGTAATGCCCTGAAGGACAAGGGTGACTGGCACCTGGTAGCGGTGCGTAGCACGGTGCTGCCCGGAACGGTTCGTGAGGTGGTCATCCCGGCTTTGGAGAAAGCGTCCGGGAAACGCGCCGGCGTTGATTTTGGGGTGTGTGTGAACCCGGAGTTCCTGCGGGAAAGCACGGCGATCAAGGATTATGACCACCCTCCGATGACGGTCATTGGTGAGCTCGACGAACGCTCCGGCGAGTTCCTGGCGCGGATATACCAGGACCTTGATGCCCCCATCATCCGTAAGCCCATCGAAGTGGCTGAGATGATCAAGTACACCTGCAACATCTGGCACGCGACCAAAGTCAGCTTCGCCAACGAGATCGGCAATATTGCCAAGTCGATGGGCGTGGACGGCCGGGACGTCATGGACGTTGTCTGCCAGGACAAGAAGCTGAACATTTCACGTTATTACATGCGCCCGGGCTTCGCCTTCGGTGGTTCCTGCCTGCCCAAAGACGTGCGGGCACTGACCTATCGGGCCAATCAGATGGACGTGAAGCACCCGCTGCTGAGTTCGATCATGAGCAGCAACAATGAGCAGGTTGCTCATGCCTTCAAGATCCTCACCGGCTATGGCTGCCGCAAGGTGAGCATGCTCGGCCTGAGCTTCAAGTCCAACACCGACGATCTGCGGGAAAGCCCGCTGGTGGAGCTGGCCGAGATGCTGATTGGCAAGGGGTATGACCTGCAGATCTTCGACCGCAATGTGGATTACGCCCGCACCCACGGCGCCAACCGTGAATACATCAACCAGAAGATTCCGCACCTCTCGAACCTGATGCACAGCGACCTGCGTGGCGTGATTGATCACGCGGACGTGATTGTGGTCGGCAACAACGACGAGCTGTTCGAAACGGTGATTTCGGAAGTGCCTGAGGGCAAGCGGGTGATTGACCTTGTGGGCTTCATGAAGACCACAAGTACCGAGGTGCTGGAAGGCATCTGCTGGTAAGTCTTCACCCCCATGCGTGACGTCCTGGTGCCCTGGTGGGGCGGGGCGTCACGCTCAGAAAACGCACGGAATGTTATTTCAGGAACGGACGGCATGTCTTATATCTCAGACAACATAGTGTCCAGAACAGGCGGTTGGCTGCTTTTTCTCTCCGTACTCGGGGCGTTGGCGATCTCTTTGCCCACTACCTATACGGTGAGGGGCGGCGCCCACTTCCTCCTGGTCATCGGGGTGATTGGTATCTGGCGGTACTCCGTTGGGTTTATCCACTTTTTGCGTGCGATGTATTTCCTTAAATGGGCATTCCCCAAGATTCGGCGTCGGGCAAAGGCGTTGGGCGAAGACGCCGCTCCGTCCCATGTCTATCTGATGGTGACCAGTTTCCGTATCGATGCCGACACCACGGCCATGGTTTACAACTCTATTATCCGCGAAGCGGTTGAGTGTGGTTGGCCGACAACGGTGGTGGCATCGGTGGTGGAGCTTTCCGATGAAATGCTCATGCGGGCAATGTGGCGGAAGCTTGATCCACCCAGCCACATCAGGCTCAAGATTGTGCGCATTCCGGGGACCGGTAAGCGGGATGGTCTGGCGTACGGCTTTCGTGCCATTTCACGGGATCTGCCTGACGAGAATGCCGTGGTGGCCGTGGTGGACGGCGATACCGTGCTGGAACCCGGAGTGGTACGTAAAACCGCCCCTTACTTCCGGTTGATGCCGAACATCGGCGCGCTGACTACCAACGAGTTTTGCGAGGTGCGCGGCAGCTATCTGATGTCTGAATGGCACAAGCTGAGGTTCGCCCAGCGCCACATGAATATGTGCTCGATGGGGCTGTCGTATCGGGTTTTGACGCTCACCGGTCGCATGTCGGTATTCCGGGCCAGCGTGGTTACGCGCCCGGAGTTCATCAGCGACGTGGAGTATGACTCCCTGAAGCACTGGCGGCTGGGCGAATTCCGCTTTCTGACCGGCGATGACAAGTCCAGCTGGTTCAGCATGATGCGCCTGGGGTACGACACCTTCTATGTGCCGGACGCCACGATTCGCACAGTGGAGCATCCACCTGATCCCAGCTTTATCCGTTCTGCCCGTCAGCTGATGTTTCGCTGGTATGGCAACTCCCTGCGGCAGAATTCACGGGCTACCAAGCTTGGCCCCCGGCGCCTTGGATGGTTTACCTGGTACGTGCTTTATGACCAGCGCATTTCAATGTGGACCAGCATCCTGGGGCTGACTGCGGCTATCGTCGCGTCCATCAAGTACTCCGGTATTGTGCTGGTGGCCTACCTGCTTTGGATTGGGCTTACCCGTTTGGTGCTGACGTTGCTGCTTATCACTACCGGACACTCGGTCGGGCCAGCCTATCCGTGCATTCTCTATTTCAACCAGATCTTCGGCTCGCTGGTGAAAATCTATGTCTTTTTCCGGCTCGACCGACAGTCGTGGACACGCCAGAAAACCCGGTTCAGCGCGAACAACGCGTCTTTCCAACAACGCATGAACCGTTGGTCGTCAAGAGTGATGACGATATCCGCAGGCAGTGTCTTTCTGGCGGTGGTGATGAAGCTGGTATAGCGCAAGGGGAGTTTTTCTTATGTACACCAATCATCGTTGGGACAACACACAAGGATCAAAGCAATGAATATGGCAGCAAGTAGGGCAGATATTGAACCGCAGTTTGTCCATGAATCCGAGGCACAGCGACAGTATGCCCGGGTAAGAATTCCGGCCAAGCTGTTTGTAAACCTTGGTGGCTCAACCCACAACTTTCCGGTGGCCGATCTTTCGGCCGGTGGGTTCAGTGTCAACACGGGCCTGGAGTCGTTTCGTCAGGGCCGGGTCTACAAGGGTCGCCTGGTGTTCAAGGTTGACGGCTTTGATCTTGCCATTGACGTGAACTTTGTCCCGCGCAGTTTCGATTCGATGAATGATCGCTGTGGGTGTGAGTTTCAGGATCTGGGAGCCCGGGAGGTTTCTGCCCTGAGATACCTCATTACCGCATTCCTCAGCGGTGAAGTGGTTTCCGCCGGCGATGTGCTCAACACGCTGTCCCGCGAAAACTTCACCAAGGCCCGCAAAGGCAAGGGCAGCAATGACCTTGGATTCTTCGGCAAGCTTCGCGCGATGGTCGGAAGCCTGATCGTGATGTTGATAGGTCTGTTTGCGATCAGCTTTGTGGTCTCCGAGCTGTGGGACATCTACTTCGTAACCAAGGCGGAGTCCGCCATGGTGGCGTCGGAGCAGATTCCCCTGCGGATTCCCAAAGACGCAAAGGTCACAACGCTGGTCAAGCCTGGGCAGGAGGTTAAGGCGGGCCAGGCTATCGCTACTTTTGACGCGCCCATGATGTCTTATGTGAATGACCTGGTTGGAGAGGGCAACTACAGCGTCGGCCAGATCGAAGAGCTGTTGGACCAGCGGGTTCGGGGAACGATCACCAGCCCCTGTGACTGCAAGGTGGTGAACATGAGGCCGGCTGAAGACCAGTACATGAGCAAGGGTGAGCAGCTTGCGGTTATGGCGCCGATGGACTCGTCCGCCCACGTTGTTGCCAACTTCCCGTTTAACCAGGGTGAAAAGCTCGAAGAAGGGCAGCAGGTGATATTGCGGCTCCCCAACGGCAAGGAACAGACCGGGCACATTACGTCGCTGTATGTGAACTCCCAGGCTCAGGGCGGGCTGGTCGACGTTATCAGTGCGTCTATCGAATCCGCCGAACCGCTGCCGATTGAAGCAATCGGACGCCCCATTGGTGTCACGGTCGACCAGTTCCGGATGCCGAGCCTGCAGAAGGTTGTTGAACGGTTTTCGGAAGGTTGAGGGAGTTGCGGAGCATGAAGCGAGTAGCGTGCATTGCCGGTCTGTTCACTCTGGTGCTGTCTGGTTGCGGCAACCTGCCCGACATTCAGCGGGCTGAGAACGCTGCTGCCGAAGGTGACGTTCAGGAGGCCCGGGCGCAGTTGGAAAAGCTGGCGAAGTTTGGCCTGGCGGACGCCCAGGTGGAGCTGGGGGATCTTTATGGTGCGCAGGACACACCGGAAGCACGCCAGAAGGCGCTGGATTGGTACAGGAAGGCCGCGGAGCAGGGTAGTGAACGAGCTGCTATCCGGATAGGCAAGATGAATGCGCGGGAAGGGGAAACCCCGGAGCAGCGGGCCAATGGCGCCCGTTACCTGCGCAAAGCGCTTGCGGAAGGTGATAAGACGGCGTTGATCCCGTTGATCAACCTGTACATCCATTTTCCCCGGGAGTTCCCCAACGGCAAACCGCTTGAGCTGATTCAGCAGGCCCGCGCCGCCGGAGATCCGAAAGGCGACGTGGCGCTGGCCCGTTACTACCTGCTGACCGGCCAGTTCGAGAATCATACGGACGAGATTGAAGGCCTGTGTGCGCCCATTGCCGAGGCCCAGCCCGAATGCTTCCAACTGCTCGCCAGAGTGTATCTGGTTGACGGCCGGAGTGAGGATCTGAAGGCACTTGTTGACCGGGCCAAGCAGGCCTGGGAGCAGGGCAGTATTGAAGATCGCGATCTGTACCTGTTCGCGCGGTGGTTGTCGGACGACGAAACCCCGCAAAAACAGGTGGCTGCCACCAACGAACTCTACCAGATGTTGACGCCCGACTACGTGCCCGCCCTGACGGCGCGCGCCAAGTTGATCATGGAGAACAACTACCTCGCTGAACCGGAGGTCGTTATCGAGATGCTTCGGGAGGCGCGAGCCAACGGTGACCTGAAGGCGTCGCTGTCACTGGCCCGGGCCTATGAGCGAGGCCGCATTGTGCCGACCGATCCGAAGAAGGCGATCGAGTACGCCATGGAAGCGCGTGAAAAATACCCCTCGGCGGAATACCTGCTCGGGCGCATCTACAAGCGTGGCTATCTCGGGGAGCCAGATCCCGAAAAGGCCAAGCAGCATCTTCTGACGGCGGCACGCCGAGGCTTTCCAAAGGCGGATTACGCCCTTGCCGAGCTTTACTGGGAAGCAAAAGGCATCGAGGTGAACCGTGTTTATGCCTGGAGTTTCGCGTTGCTGGCAGTGGAGGGCGGCGTTGAGCGTGCCAAAGAACTGATGGTGGATATGGTTCTGTCGCTACCAGAACACACCGAAAAGAGAGCTGAGGCCCTGTACAGGCAGGAACGTGCCGCGCGGCGACAGATGATCGCCGGAGGCACTTCAGGCCCGGCAACGACCACAAAACAAGGAGGATAAGCTCAATGCAGCTTATAACGAACTATCGATTAACTCGCCTCGCACTCTCTGTCAGTTGCCTGGCATCACTCGGCGTAGCGCCCGCTGTAGCTCAGTCTACAGACGAGGCGAACCAGAGTTATCCGCGGCTGGTTGAACAGAACATAAAGTCCAAGCTCAGTTTTATCAGCGAAGGCGACCGGCGCCTTGGACTGGGCTCCAATGGCGAGACCAAATCCAACGAAGCCGGCCTCGACATCAAGCCCGAGTGGGTCTGGCAATTGTCACCTCACTGGCGCTCAAAACTGCGCCTGCAGGCGTTTGGCGCAACCGGTCAGGTAGACGTCAGCGACGAAATCGGCGGCACCACGACCGATGGCTTTTTTGCGCTCCGTGAGGCCTGGCTGGATTACAACGGCCTGAGTGACTATCCCGGCGAGTCGATTCGCTTTGGCCGTGAGCGGCTTAAGGAAAACAGCGGTATATGGTGGGACGACGACATTACCCTCACACGCTGGATCTTCAATACATCGCTGCTTGACGCCACGGTGGGTGTTGCCCAGAAGTTCGCTGAGTTGCGAACCGACACCAACGAACTTCAGGGTTATGAGCAAGACATCGCTCGCATGTTTGTCCACACGCGCTGGCAATGGCGGAAAGGGCACTATCTGGGTTTTCTGGCCACGCATGGGCAGGGTTATGGCAGTCAGGCTGACGAGTATGCGGCGCGAGGGCAGACCCTGGATGACAGCTTTACCGATTCGCTGACCTGGACGGCCATCCAGGCGGACCGAAGTTATTTCGATTGGCACTCCCACGATGCGTTTCAGTATTTCGCATCGGTTGCGGCAGTGAATGGTACGGACACTGTGATCGGTACAGACCCCAGTGCGCCCAGTGGCTTCAGTGATCGTGAACGCGATGTCTCCGGTTGGGCGGCGGACCTGGGCGCGCGTGCCCAACTGCTGGATACGCCCCGCTGGGTTGTCGGTGCTCACGGTGCCGTTGCGTCCGGTGGCGGTGGGCCGGGCGAAAGTGACGCCTTCCGGCAAACCAGCCTGGAAAGCAACCGCTCACGGTTTACCGGCACCCGTTCCCAGGTTCAGCGTTTTGGCGAGGCCATTCAGCCCGAATGGACCAACTTAAAGGTGTTCACGCTCTATACTGCGCTATCTGACCGCGACACCTGGGACGCCAACCTGCTGTATCACCGTTACTGGCTGAGTGATGAAAACGGCACCGTGCGCTCCGACCTGGTCGAGCCCGGTTTTACCGGCAGCAGTGACGATCTCGGGCAGTCGGTGGACCTGGTGCTGGGCTACTACGGCGACAGTGCTTCAACGTCCTGGGCGGCGTTTGATGTGCGTTTCCGTGGCGGCGTTTTCATGCCGGGTGATGCCTATGGTGACGATGCTGATGCCAGGCATCGGGTGGTTGTGGATGTTTCGAAGCGGTTCTGAGGAGAGCTCATGATAGCCCGAGAAAGCATGTGGGTCCTGAGCCTGCTGATCACCACACTGACACTGCCTGTGCAGGGTGTCGCCGCAGGCAATGCTGGCGCTGGCAGAACGGCGACCCCACCGCCGGCGATTGCGCCCCTGATGGAAGACTACGACATCGAGATAAAGCCCGGTGAGGAACTGTACTTGCCGGAGCCGGAACTGCCCGATGTGTCGGCTTATAGCCGTGACGCCATCGAGGCAAAGCTTGCCGGTCGGCAGGATTCCGCGCCGAATGTAACGGTGGAACGTATGGGCGGGGTCAGTGCACTGGGGGATTTCGTGGACGAAGGGCGGGCGCGCGAGTGGGTGATCCGTCAGTTTTCACACCCCCAGGCGATTATGGTTAACAGCGGGAAGGTGACGCTGGAGGATGTCTATCGGCAGGTGAATGATCGTCGCTACATGGAACAGGTCGGCGATGGTACTTACATCATTCGTTTGCCGCTGGCGGTCAAACAAGAGGCCACCCTGGTTCTGCGCGACGAGACTCTGCGGCTGTCGGAGGAGCGTGGTTCGTTTATTGCCAACGACGGCTGGTTGTTTGCCATTGACAGCAAGATTATTGGGTGGCGCGAGGAGGCCAATGGCCCGGCCACGTTCCAGAAGAAAGGCAACTTCCGCCCGTTCTATGTGGGCTGGGGCGGTAGCGAGAACTTTATTCTCGGCACCACCATGGCAAATCTGGGTTATCTCCAGAGTAAATCCTACGGCTTCACGGTGGCCCAGTATTCCGAGTACGACAACGCCCGCCTGCAGCGCAGCGCGCCCCATGCCTGGCTGGTGGAATCCACCTTCGAGGATCTCTACTACGGGTTCTACTGCTATGAGGCGGAAGACGTTGCCATCGTCGATAACGTCTATCGCAATAACGTTGTTTACGGCATCGACCCTCATGACTACTCCAGCCGACTGCTGATTGCCAACAACGAGGTTTATGGCACCCGTGAGAAGCACGGCATCATCATCTCCCGCGAGGTAAATAACAGCTGGATTGTTGGCAACCGTAGCTATGACAACGGGCTATCCGGCATCGTGCTGGACCGCCAGAGCAGCAACAACGTGGTGGCCAATAACGTTTCCTATGACAACCAGGGTGACGGAATCGGGCTCTACGAGTCGCCGGACAACCTGCTCTGGGGCAACCGGTTGATGAACAATCTGCGCAATGGCATCCGGGTCAGAAACAGCAGCAATGTGAATGTCTACCACAACGTTGCGGTGCTCAACGGTACCTGGGGTATTTATGGCCAGTTGAAAGACCTGTCCGCCACCGACCGTAATTTCAAAGAAGACTTCTACTCCTACGAGGTGTCGATGAACGTGGTGGGCGGCGAACTAGCCTCCAACGCCAGCGGTCCCCTGTCGACCGACAACCCTGCTTACATCGCAATTTATGACGTTGGAATGCGATTCCCCAGGTCAGACGTGGGGATCCACTTCGAGGGTGTGCTTGGCAAATACCAGATGCAGATTTTTGACGCACTACGGAACCAGGGGCGTGCAGTATTCATAGAGCCCAAGGCTGTGGTGTCGGGCCAGGTTACGCAGGCGGAGAACTGACATGGTTTTTTCATCCAATATCTTCCTGTTTCTGTTCCTGCCCGCCTTTCTGGGGTTGTATTACCTGACACCGTTCAGGCACCGCTCACTGGTTATCCTGATCGGCAGCTACGCCTTCTATGCCTGGTGGCGGGTGGATTTCCTGTTGCTGTTCGTGGCCGTGACCTTCTGGAACTATTTCATCGGTCTGGCAATACACCGCGCCGGCATTGGCACCGCGAATGCCCGCAAGTGGGTTGCCATTGGTGTTGGTGGTGACCTGGCGACGCTCGGCTACTTCAAGTACGCCAACTTTGGTGTCGACAGCTTGAACAACCTGCTGGTCAGCGCCGGCAGTCAGCCGCTGGAACTGGCGAATATCATCCTGCCCATCGGCATTTCCTTCTACATCTTCCAGGCCATTTCCTACGTGGTGGATGTCTATCGAGGGGATACGGAACCGACCCGGCGGTTTATTGATTTCGCGGCTTTCATTGCGTTGTTCCCCCAGCTTATTGCCGGGCCGGTGCTGCGTTACAAGGACCTGGCGGATCAGTTCACCTACCGCACCCATACCATGGAAAAGTTCGGTGAGGGCGCGTTCAGGTTCATGCAGGGCTTCATCAAGAAAGTCTTTATCGCCGACTCGATAGCGCCGCTGGCGGACAGTGCCTTTGCGTTGTCTGACCCCAGTACGGCGGATGCCTGGCTGGGCATCCTGGCGTACACCGCGCAGTTGTACTTCGACTTTTCCGGCTACTCCGATATGGCCATCGGCCTGGGTCTGATGATGGGCTTCCGGTTTAATGAGAACTTCAACCAGCCCTACATCAGCCAGAGCATTACCGAGTTCTGGCGTCGTTGGCACATCAGCCTGTCCACCTGGCTGCGGGATTACCTGTACATCCCCCTGGGCGGCAACCGCAACAGTACTGTCAAAACCTATCGCAACCTGCTGCTCACCATGTTGCTCGGTGGCCTCTGGCACGGCGCCAACTGGACGTTCCTGTTGTGGGGTGCCTGGCACGGTCTGTTGCTGTCAGTGGAAAGGGCGCTGGGTGTGTCGGGCAGCCCGTCCGGGTTCCGGTTTTTCCGGTGGGCGCTGACCTTCCTGTTCGTGATGCTGGGCTGGGTCACCTTCAGGGCCAGCACGCTCACCGAGGCCTTCGGCTTCTACGGTGCGATGTTCAGTTTCGACGGTGCCGGCCTGAGTGATGTCTTTGTCCAGGGCATCCGGGACCTGAATCTGGCGATCCTGGTGTTGGCTTTCGCAGTGATCGCGATGATGGGGCTGAAGGATCGGCTCGGGCATCGCGACGTTGGCCCTATCCTGTCCGGCTGGCGGTCCGCCGCTGCGCCGTTGCTGGTTCCGGTGTTTGCGCTCGCCGTGTTGAAACTGTCCGCTGAGAGTTTCTCACCGTTCCTGTACTTCCAGTTCTGAGGGTGGATTTGATGACTAAAACGTCTGCACGAATCACAGCTGTTCTCTTCATCGCGCTGGTTCTGGGGCTGGGTGTGCTGTCCTTGCGGCCCTTGCTGGGCTATCAGGCTGAAACGGGGCTGAGCCCGGTCAACGGTGAGTTGGCCCGCAACCTGGAGAGCCATTACGACGATCAGTTCCCGGCGAAGGATCTGGGAACCAATCTCTGGGCCGCGATCAACTACACGCTCTTTGACGAGGGCCGGAAAGGCGTTGTCGTGGGACAAGACGAGTGGCTGTTTACCGATGAGGAAATCTACCCGGCCAGCCGTGACGGCGAGGTGGTCGATCGCAACCTGAGTCGTGTACAGCGCGTCGCCGACTATCTGTTGGCCGAGGGCGTTCCGCTGGTTGTGCTGGTGGTGCCCGCCAAGGCCCGAATCCATTCGGACATGCTGGGCAGTACGAAGCCCGAACCGACGATGATGTCACTGTACGACCGGTTCCAGCAGTCACTGGCGACAGCGGGCATTCCCGCGCCGGAGCTGAAACCGTTGTTGGAGCAGGCGACACGTCATGGAGAATCGGTGTTCCTGAGAACTGACACCCACTGGTCGCCGAACGGCGCAAACCTCTACGCGAAAGGCGCTGCCGAGTTCATCCGCGATCGCTTCAATGGCCTGTCCTGGGGCGAGCAGAGCTTTGTGACATCCATTGGCCAACCGGTCCAGCACCGTGGTGACCTGCTCAATTACATTCCAGTGGAGCCAGCGTTTACCGACTTCGGTCCTGCACCTGACCAACTGGAACCGAGAACGACGCGCGCCCAGAACGACGGCCATGCGAACGCCAGCGCCCTGTTTGGCGATGACGTCACCAACACCGTTCTGGTTGGCACAAGTTACAGCGCCAATGAACAGTGGGATTTCCCCGGCGCCTTGCGAAAGCACCTGGGGCAGGACCTGATCAACGTGGCCGAAGAAGGCGACGGCCCTATCGTACCAATGATCGATTACCTGAACTCTTCCGATTTCCGGGATCAACCGCCGCAATTGGTGATCTGGGAATTTCCCGAGCGTTACCTGGCACAGCCACTGGAGTCCGAACAGGCCCAGGCTTGGTTCCGCCGGGCTGATAACACGCTGACCGCGCAAGCGGATAGCCGTTCTGAAACCAACCCCTGAGGATGATGAAAATGAGAGCACTGATGCATACCGCTTTTTTTGCCCTGATCAGCAGTTTGCTGGTCTCCATGAACATGGCCCAGGCCGGCGAGGACGCGCTTTATGCCGCAGAGGCACCGGACGGGGCGGCCTTCATTCGCGTGGTGAACGCGGATGCCAGCGGCGCCATTGCTCGCGCCTCTGTGGGCGACAAGGTGATCAAGGAAGTATCGCCGTTGGAGGCGAGCCCCTACATTTACCTTTCTGAGGGTAACTATCAGGTGGACGTTGCCGGTCAGAAGACGTCCGTCAACATGAAAAAGAACGAGTTCTACACCGTGGTTGTACTGGATTCCGGTGAGATGAAAGTGATGAAGGATGTCGCCTTCGACAACCCTCGCAAGGCACTGCTTTCATTCTACAACCTGACCAGCAATAGCGGGGTCACTCTGAAGACGTCCGACGGCAAGGTAGCCGTGATTGATGCAGTGGGCTCCCTTGATGTGGCCAATCGCGAAATCAACGCCGTCAGCATTGCGCTGGGCGCTTTCCAAAGCAACAAGGCGCTGGCAACCACCAGTGAAGTCAATCTGCAGCGCGGCAAGGTATTCAGCGTATTTGCCATCGACGTTGGTGGCGAGCCGAGGCTGGTTGTCGCTGAAAACCGAGTGGATACATCGGTATGAAGCAGGTGTTCAGAGGCCGTGGATTATGGGCGCTGGTTGCGCTCGGGCTGCTCAGCGTCGCGGGTGTAAAGGCCAGCGCCGCCGAGCTGCCCGAGTACAACATCGAACGCTGTTGTGACCTGTGCCCACTCACGGCATACCCATCCAGCTACGACACCGGTTATCTGAAGAACTTCAAGATGCTGGTTCAGGGCAAAGACGGCTGGCTGTTCCGTTCGGAAGCGGAACTGGTTGAGCAGTTCGGGCCGAACCTGGAAGGCCTGAAACACCTGAAGCGCTTTGCCAGGCACCTGAAGCAAACCACCGGTACCGAATTGGTGATGGTGTTTCAGCCGACAAAAGGCCTGGTTCATCCCAATCATCTGCCCGCGACATCGCCGGTGCCGTTCAGCTGGAACGTGGCCCGTAAAAATTACGCTGACGCGTTGATGCGTTTTCGCCAGGCAGGGCTGGTGGTTCCAGACCTGACGCCCCTTCTGGACGAAGAGACACGTGAAGACGCCTTCTTCTTTAAGCGGGATCACCACTGGACACCTTATGGTGCCCGGCGGACCGCGGAGGTCGTGGCGGAGCGAGTCAAGGACATGCCGGCCTATCAGTCGCTGTCGCAGCAGGAATTCGTGACTCGTCGGTCCGGGTTGATCCGAAAGGACGGGTCGCTTCAGGACGCGGTTAAACGGATATGCGGTTTCGAGTACGGCTCGCAGTACGTGGACGAGTTTCGCACCGAGTCCTCCGGTACCGGCCAATCCGCTGAAGCCAGCGCCCTGTTTGGCGACCAGGACTTGCCCCCCATCACCCTGGTGGGCACCAGTAACAGTAAGGGTGCCCAGGACTACAACTTTGTCGGGGCGCTGCAGGAGTTTCTGGGTGTCGAGGTGCTCAACGTGGCGGTTGCCGGCGGTAGCTACGACGGCTCCATGTTCGAATACCTGCTTTCCGACAACTTCCGGGAGTCGCCACCCAAGATCATGATCTGGGAGGTGCCCGGTTACCACAACCTCGACAGTGCGGAGTTCTATCGGCAGGTCACACCGATGATCAGTGGCGCCTGTGAGAGCCAGGAGCCGGTGCTGCAGAAAACCACGCCGGTCAAGGCCGGCACCACCGAAGTGCTCTATAACGGCGGCGGGCAGTTCATCGAAATGCCCAGCAACGAATACGTCGTCGACCTGCAGTTCAGTGACCCGGGGGTGAAAGAGGTTGATGCCTTCATCTGGTACGTGTTCGGGCGCAAGGACCGCGTGGATATGGAGTACGGCGATCGGGTTGAAACCCCTGGCCGGTTTGTCTTCGAGCTCCCGGAAGGGCCGAACTGGAACGATGAAATGTTCATGTCGCTGGACCTCGCGCTGAAACCGGAGCAGGTCTCGGAAGGCTTAACGGTAACCACGAAAATCTGTCGCCGTCAGGACATCTGACGCACATTCATCCAACGCATAGAGAGGATGGTTATGCGAATCCAACAACGCTCTGAACATCGACAATGGGGCCGGGTGCTGCTGTCTGCGGCGATAACCGCCGTCTTTGGTGTGAGTAGCGTTCACGCCGGGCAGTGCCTGAACGGACAACTGCGTGCTCCGGTGGGCTATTACCAGACGCCGGAAGACAAGGATGGCGGTGACTACGACTGCGAGCGGGTGGAGCCGCACGTCGGCTCGCTGTCGCTGACCAGTAAGTACAAGGGCAGTGACAGCGCTCGCAACAATCTGAACAAGCAGGCCTATGAAGAGTACAAGAAGGCCACCAGCAACGTGCGTGATTTCGAGAAGGCTGTTATCGCTGCCGCCGATGACTACCAGGTTGATGGCGATGGCCCCGAAGCGCTGGATTGCGTATTGGACAACCTCGACGCGTGGGCGTCATCGGATGCCCTGTTGACGGATGACATCAATCACGTCGGTCAGGCGGTACGCAAATGGGCACTGGCAGCCGCTGCGAACGCCTATCTCAGGATGTGGACGTCGGCGCCGGAGGCCGCCATGGACCTGGAGCGGGCGCGCCGAATTGAAGACTGGTTTCTGCGCTTGAGTGATGGGGTCCGTGATTACTACACGGATCGAAAAGCCAAGAAGGTCAACAACCATGATTACTGGGCCGCCTGGGCCGTGATGTCGGCATCGGTGGCAACCCAGGACTGCGACGACTGGAACTGGTCGCTGGCCAAGTTCGATGAAGCCATGGGTCAGATCAATGAGGACGGTTACCTGCCCAAGGAACTCAGCCGGGAAACCCGGGCCTTGGAATACATGAACTACGCCATGCAGCCCCTGACCATGATCGCGCTGTTTGCCGAGGTTAATGGCAACTCTGTTTACGAGCGTTACCAGGACCAGTTTACGAAAATGGCCGGAAATGTCGTCGCGGGGCTGGATGATCCGGAACGAATTGAAGACATCACCGGAGACGAGCAGATTGTCGACGGGCTTTATAAGGCCTGGTCCCTGGCCTGGATGGAACCCTGGCAGGCCGCCTGGGGACCTGTTGAGGGAATGCCCGCCTTTTTGGATGAACTTCGGCCGATGAAATCCACCCGTCTGGGTGGCGATATTTCCTATCTGTACGGCATTAACCCGCTGTGGCCCGAGGGCGCGCAGCCGGATCCACCCAGCAACATCACCCTAAGTAAACGGTTCTAACGGGCCCTGGTTCAAGGGTCCAGATTAATACGCCAACGGACGTCCCTGTGGTACGTCTTTGTAGAGCAAAGGAGCAGAACGATGATTCCAGTCATACTCTCAGGTGGTAACGGTTCACGGCTTTGGCCCCTCTCGCGCCAGGCCTATCCCAAGCAGTTCCTCCCATTGGTGGGGGAACAAAGTATGTTGCAGGAAACTCTGTGCCGGCTGCCGGTCGACGACGCCGAGTCGCCGGTTGTGGTGGCCAACGATGAGCACCGCTTTATTGTCAAAGAGCAGTTGGAGGCCATAGGCCGTCAACCGTTGTCGATACTGCTGGAGCCGTTTGGCCGCAACACCGCCCCGGCGGTCGCGATGGCCGCTATCGAAGTGGCGCGAAAAGATCCCAAAGCCATCATGCTGGTGTTGCCCGCGGATCATGCCATTGAAAATGTCGAGGCGTTCCAGCGGGCTGTTGCCCAGGGGCAGGAAGCCGCCAGGTCCGGAGGGTTGGTGCTGTTTGGTATTACGCCAACCCGGCCGGAGACTGGCTACGGCTATATCGCTGCCGGCCAGTCCGGAGAGGCGCCCGGCGCTGCCCGGCCGGTGTCCCGCTTTATCGAGAAGCCGGACGCCGAAAAAGCCGCCGCGCTGCTGTCTGCCGGTGGTTACTACTGGAACAGCGGCATGTTCATGTTCCGGGCCGACAGCTACCTGGCGGAGCTGAAGAAACACAGCCCGGACATTTACGACACCTGTCTTCTGGCCGCCCGAAGCCTCGAGCGCGACATGGATTTCACCCGTATTCCCGCCGAGATATTCGAGCATTGCCCGGACGATTCCATTGACTACGCAGTGATGGAGAAAACATCGAAAGCCTTGTTGGTGCCGATGGATGCAGGCTGGAGCGACGTTGGCTCCTGGTCCACGATCTGGGATGTGACCGACAAGGACGAGAACGCCAATGCCATCCTGGGTGATGCCTGCCTGGAAGACAGTAACAACTGCCTGGTGCACACCTCGGACAAGCTGGTGGCCATGTTGGGCGTGAAAGACCTGGTGGTGGTCGACACCAAAGATGCGTTGATGGTTGCCCACAAGGACAAGGTGCAGGACGTCAAGAAACTGGTGAAGCGGCTGAACGGTGACCAGCGCTCGGAAACCCGCACGCACAGGCAGGTGTATCGCCCGTGGGGCAGCTACGACAGCATCGACATGGGCAACCGTTTTCAGGTGAAGCGCATAAGCGTCAAGCCGGGCGAGAAGCTGTCGTTGCAGAAGCACCATCACCGGGCTGAGCACTGGATCATCGTCAAGGGTACTGCCGAAGTGACCCGTGACGAGGAAACGTTCCTGCTGTCCGAGAACCAGTCCACCTACATACCTATCGGCGCGGTACACCGGCTGTTCAATCCCGGCCGCATTCCCCTGGAGCTGATTGAAGTCCAGTCCGGCGCCTACCTTGGCGAGGATGACATTGAACGCCTGGACGACCGGTACGGTCGCGCGGCGCCCACCCCGGACGTGGAGGAAGAGCAGATTCCGGTGATGTCGGAAAAGGTATAGGGCCAACGCGGCCCGCTCTGCAAAACCGCCAGGGGCAGCAGGGCGGGCCGCGCCATTGATCGAAGGTTAGACGGAGAAACAGCTATGGACGTGTCCTGTTTTAAGGCTTATGACCTGCGCGGTCGGGTCCCCGACCAGTTGAATCCCGAGCTGGCAGAGCGAATCGGGCGTGCTTACGTGGAGCTGACAAGTGCCCGCCGGGTTGTGGTGGGGTATGACATCCGGTTATCGAGCCCGGAGATTGCAGAAGCTTTGACCACCGGGCTCAGGGCGGCGGGGGCAGATGTCTATGACATCGGTCTTTGCGGTACCGAGCAGATCTATTTTGCCACCAGCCATTACAGTATGGATGGCGGCATTATGGTGACGGCCAGCCACAACCCCAAGGACCACAATGGTATGAAGCTGGTCGGCCGCGACTCGCGCCCCATCAGCTCGGATAACGGCCTGAATACCATCCGCGACAGGGTCTCCCAGCCGTTTATGGATGCCGCCATCCCCGGGCGCCTGGAGAGCCTGTCTGTGGAGGCCGACTATATCCATCACTTGCTGGGATACATCGATGGCACCACGATTACCCCACTGAAGGTGGTGGTTAACGCGGGCAATGGCGGTGCGGGCCCGGTCATCGACGCGTTATCACGATGGCTGCCCTTTGATTTCGTACGGCTGCATCATGAACCCGACGGGCACTTCCCGAACGGGGTTCCCAATCCCCTGCTGGAGGAAAACCGGGCAGTCACCGCCGAGGCGGTCCTGCGCGAAGGGGCCGACATGGGGATCGCCTGGGACGGCGACTACGACCGTTGCTTCTTCTTCGACGAAAATGGCCGGTTTATCGAAGGTTATTACATCGTCGGCCTGTTGGCGGACCAGTTCCTGCGGAAGGTAAACGGCGGCAAGATCATTCACGACCCGCGGTTGACCTGGAACACCCAGGAGTTGGTCCGAAAGGCTGGCGGAACACCTATCGAAAGCAAAACCGGACACGCGTTCATCAAACAGCGCATGCGCGAGGAAGATGCCCTGTATGGGGGGGAAATGAGTGCCCACCACTACTTCCGGGACTTCGCCTACTGCGACAGCGGCATGATTCCATGGCTGCTGGTTGCCGAACGCCTGTGCCAGACCGGGCAGCCGCTATCGTCGCTGATCGACGCCCGCATTGATGCTTTTCCCGCCAGTGGGGAGATTAACCGTACGGTGGATGATCCGGCCCGGTTGCTCGCGGTGATCGAGGAGATCTATGGTGCCGATGCGGTGTCTGTGGGACACGTTGATGGCCTGAGTGTTGAGTTTGAGCGCTGGCGGTTCAATCTCCGGATGTCGAACACGGAGCCGCTGGTGCGGCTGAATGTGGAGTCACGGGGGGACATTGCCCTGATGAAGGAAAAGACCTCTGAGCTGCTGGCGGAAATGGCGCGGCTGGATCAGCCGGATACCCGTCGAACGGCTGTGGGGGCTCGCTGAAACGTCGGCTGTGCCCTATAGTCAGGTGTTGGATAACAACACCAGGAGACCAGTATGAACTCCATCTTCGACAAGGGATTAGAGCCGACCGCCGCCAATAACGCCACACTGACACCGCTGGATTTCCTGGCCCGCACGGCCAGCGTGTACCCGGAATACCCGGCGGTGATTCATGGTGCCACACGCCGCAACTGGCAGCAGACCTACGAGCGTTGTCGCCGCCTGGCGTCCGCGCTGGCTGACAAAGGTGTCGGCAAGGGCGACACCGTTGCTGCCATGCTTCCAAACATTCCGCCCATGCTGGAGTGTCATTTTGGCATCCCCATGTTGGGGGCAGTACTCAATGCCCTGAACACCCGCCTGGATGCCAAAGCCATCGCCTTCATGCTGGAGCACGGCGAGGCGAAAGTGCTGATTGCCGACCGGGAGTTTGGCGACGTCATCAACGAAGCCGTCGGCATGCTCGACAACCCGCCACAGGTGATTGACGTCAACGACCCCGAATTCAGTGGTGCCGGAACCCAGGTGAGCGATCTGGATTACAACGCTTTCGTGGCCAGCGGCGACCCGGCCTTTGACTGGCAAATGCCGGAAAATGAATGGGATGCGATTTCGCTGTGCTATACCTCCGGCACCACTGGTAACCCGAAAGGCGTGGTGTATCACCATCGCGGTGCCTACGAGAACGCCATGGGCAACCAGGCGGTGTGGTCCATGGGTATGCATCCGGTGTACCTGTGGACACTGCCGATGTTCCACTGCAACGGCTGGTGTTTCCCCTGGACCATTACTGCCTTTGCCGGCACTCATGTGTGCCTGCGTAAGGTAGAGCCAGAGAAAATCCTGCAGCTGATCAGCGAACACAAAGTCAGCCACATGTGCGGTGCGCCTATCGTACTGAACACCTTGCTGGGCGCTTCGGACGCCGCAAAATCCAGCTTCAGCCATACGGTTCAGGCAATGACCGCAGGTGCGGCACCCCCGGCAAAAGTCATCGAGGCCATCGAAAACATGGGCTTTCGCGTCACCCACGTTTACGGGCTTACCGAGGTATACGGGCCGGTCACCGTATGCGCCTGGAAGTCCGAGTGGGACGACCTGCCAGTGGAAGACCGGGCCAAAATCAAGGCACGACAGGGCGTTCGCTACCATACCCTGGCCGGCATGATGGTGGGTGACCCGGAAACCATGGAAGCGGTGCCGAAAGACGGCAACACCATCGGCGAGATCTTCCTGCGCGGCAACACAGTAATGAAGGGTTACCTGAAAAACCCCAAAGCCACGGAAGAAGCTTTCCGCGGCGGCTGGTTCCACACCGGGGACCTGGCCGTCTGGCATGAGGATGGCTACGCGGAGATCAAGGACCGCCTGAAAGACATCATCATTTCCGGCGGCGAGAACATCTCCACCATTGAGGTGGAGGACATACTCTACCGCCATCCCGACATCCTCGAGGCCGCCGTGGTGGCAAGGCCGGACGAAAAGTGGGGCGAAACACCCTGCGCCTTCGTGACCCTCAAGCCCGAAGCAGGGGACGTCAGCGAAGACGACATCATCGCCTTCTGCCGGGAGCGACTGGCGAAGTTCAAAGTGCCCAAGACCATTGTGTTCAGCGAACTGCCGAAAACCTCCACCGGCAAGATCCAGAAGTTCGTGCTGCGGGACGACGCCAAAAACCTCTGACCGCGCGTTATAAACCCCGGAGCTGCCAGCGATGCAGTCCCGGGGTGCTATTTTTTATCAAATTTCCTGCCCGGTTATGTCATGGCGCTCAGACCGTGACTGCGACAGACTGACCGTTATCCAATCAAGGCCACACTAATCACCGACGGGAGACACCCATGACCAGCGCTGTTGATAAAGAAGAACTCGACATGTTCCGGGAGTCCGTCATCAAGGCCCTGGAAACCGAAGTAACGCCCCACTACGAAGAATGGGAACACTCCGGCATCGTGCCCCGGGAACTCTGGAACACCCTGGGCAACGCCGGCATGCTGTGCGTGGACGTACCCGAAGACTGGGGCGGCTGTGGCGCGCCCTTCCTGTACTCCGCTGTCGTGGGCGAAGAAATGGCCCGCATGGGCTTCGGCGCCCTGTCCACCAACGTCATGGTGCACTCCGACATCGTCGCCCCGTACCTCAGCCATATCGGCAACGAAGAACAGCGCCAGTACTGGTTGCCGAAAATGGTCTCCGGCGAAGCCGTGGGCGCCATCGCCATGACCGAACCCGGCGCCGGCAGCGATCTCCAGGCCATCCGCACCAGCGCGGTGAAAGACGGGGACGACTACATCCTCAACGGCTCCAAAACCTTCATCACCAACGGCCAACACGCCGACATGGTCATCGTCGCTGCCAAAACCGACCCCAAAGCCGGTGCCCGTGGCATCAGCCTGTTCCTGGTCGACACCTCGTTGCCCGGTTACAGCAAAGGCCGCAACCTCGACAAAATCGGCCAGCACTCCGGCGACACCTCGGAACTCTTCTTCTCCGACATGCGCATCCCCGCCTCCGCGCTGCTGGGCGAAGAAGGCCAGGGCTTCATGTACCTGATGCGCGAACTCCCCCGCGAACGCCTCGTCATCGGCGCCCTCGGTGTTGCCGCCGCACGCGGCGCCCTGGACCTGACCATCAACTACGCCCAGGAACGGGAACTGTTCGGCCAGAAACTGGCCCAACTGCAAAACACCCGCTTCGAAATCGCCCGCATGGAAACCGACTGCCGCGTCAACCGCGCCTTCGTCGACGAGTGCATTGCGTTGTACGAAAAAGGCGAACTCGACGCGCCCACAGCTTCCATGGCCAAGTACAGCGCCACGGAAATGCAGTGCCGGGTAGCCGACGGTTGTTTGCAGTTGTTCGGCGGTTACGGTTACACCAGCGAGTATCCGATTTCGAGAGCGTTTATCGACGCCAGAGTGCAGAGAATTTACGGCGGCACTTCGGAAGTGATGAAAGAAATCATCGCACGGTCGGTTTTAGGTAAGGCTTAATCAGAGGATTGAAGACATGAATAGCAACGATGTAGTCATCGCAGGATCAGCAAGAACTCCCATGGGCGGCATGATGGGCGATCTCAGCTCCGTGCGCTCCCCGGATCTCGGCGCCATCTCCATCAAGGCCGCCATCGAAAGAAGCGGCCTGCAGCCCGCCGACATCCAGGAAGTCATCATGGGCTGCGTACTGCCCGGTGGCCTCGGCCAGGCACCCGCACGCCAGGCCTCCCGCGCCTCCGGCATCCCCGACTCCAGCGGCTGCACCACCGTCAACAAAATGTGTGGCTCCGGCATGCAAGCCGTCATCATGGCCCACGACCAGATCAAAGCCGGCACCAACAGCATCATGATCGCCGGCGGCATGGAAAACATGAGCCAGGCACCCTACCTGCTGCCAAAAGCCCGCGCCGGCATGCGCATGGGCCACGGGCAGGTCATGGACTCCATGTTCCTCGACGGCCTTGAAGACGCCTACGAAGGCGGCCTCATGGGCGTTTTCGCCCAGCGCACCGCCGACAAATACGACATCAGCCGCGAGGCCATGGACAACTTCGCCATCGCCTCCCTCGAACGCTCCCTGTCGGCCATAAAGAACGGCGGATTCTCCGACGAAATCACCCCCGTGACCGTCTCCGGCCGTGGTGGCGACACCGTGGTGGATACCGACGAACAGCCCGGCAAAGCCAAGCCCGAGAAAATTCCCCACCTCAAACCGGCCTTTGCCAAAGACGGCTCTGTCACCGCCGCCAACGCCAGCTCTATCAGCGATGGCGCCTCCGCCATGGTACTGGCCACCCGCGAAGAAGCCGAAAAACGCGGCCTCACGCCCCAGGCCCGCATCGTCGCCCACGCGACACATGCCCGCCTGCCGGCCGAGTTCACCCTTGCGCCCATCGGTGCCATCGAAAAGGTACTGAAGAAAGCCGGCTGGAGCCGCGATGACGTCGACCTGTTCGAAATCAACGAAGCGTTTGCCGTGGTTACCCTGGCCGCCATCAATGAGCTTGGGCTCGATGCCGACAAGGTCAACGTCCATGGCGGCGCCTGTGCCCTGGGGCACCCCATCGGCTCCTCAGGGTCGCGGATCATGGTCACCCTGATCAACGCCCTGAAGCAGCGCGGTCTCAAGCGCGGCGTGGCATCCCTGTGCATCGGTGGCGGGGAAGGTACCGCTGTCGCGATCGAACTGCTGTAAGCGGAGAAAGAAGAACTACTGGTCCTGCTTGCGGTAGGCCAGTGGGCTGAGCCCGGTCCAGTGCTTGAAGGCACGGGAAAAAGCGCCGGGCTCGGTAAACCCCAGCTGTGATGAGATCTCCGACACCGTCAGGTTCTGCCGCGTGAGCATAATCACCGCCTGGTCCCGCCGCAGGTTGTCCTTGATCTTCTGGTAGGAACTGCCCTCCGCCTTCAGTTTGCGCGACAGGGTGTAGGCGGTCATATGCAGCTGCCCGGCGATCTGTTCCAGCGTGGGCAGGCGATCATCGTCCACGTTTTCCAGAATCTGCCGAACCTGGGTTGTCAGGCTGTCGTCCTCATCGGTCCAGATCAGCAGGTTGCGCGGCGACTTCTCAATAAAACCATCCAGCTCCTCCGGCGTTCGCGTCACCGGCATGTCCAGATAATTGTGGCTGAAAAACAGGCTGTTGCGGTCGCGGTTAAAGAAACACTGGCAGGGGAAAACAAACCGGTACTCGTCAAAGTGTCCGGGCAAATCATGCTGGAAGGTGGCGTGGCTGAGTACGATCTTGCGTCCGATCAGCCAGCCGATTAATCGGTGCCACACCATCAGTAGCCATTCCACCAGGAAGTTGTCCGGGTCCAGTTCCGGATGGCGGTGGGTGATGCTCAGCTCCACTTCATCGCCGCGGGTGTCCAGCTCAATCACCATGTCATCGGAGAACAGCCGGTAGCAGCGAATGCTCTGGCGGATCACCTCTTCCAGGTTGCTGCTGTGCACCACCAGCGATCCCATCAGGTGGAAATGCCCCACGCGGCAGGGCTGTGTGGTACGGCCCATGAATTCATCGTCCAGCTTGCCCCACACCAGCCGGAACAGGCGGATAAACTGTTCCGTGGGCACCCGCGCCCGTGGCGAGTGGATGAACTCCGGGTCGATGCCATTATTGCGAAGCAGTTCGTCGGAATAGCCACCGGCCTTCTCCAGGCCATAAAGAACGGCCCTGGCGTAATGGGAGGAGAAGGTCAGGTTCTTCATAGAGGGTGTTCAGGCTCTGCCGGCAATCAGGTTCATGGACTGTATCTTACGAACGGACAAAGCTGAAAGACATAGGCGTCAGAAACCATTAGCCGGTCAGCGATTATATAGTGCTTGGACCCTCTTTGAGTCCGACGCCGCCGATTTTCCAGTCATCACCATTTTTGACCATATGGTAGTGGGCGATCCAGCGTTTGCCCTCCGGCCCCAATAACCGTACCACCTGAATCTGGAAACCGGGATGGGGTATGCGCTCCATGAACTCAATGGACGAGGCCCGGTGGACGGGCGCATAGGACAGCTTGACCATATCGTAGAACGACTCTACCGAGCCGGATTGTTGCTTGATGCCTTCCGAGGCATGGTCCCAGGCAGCTTGCCTGTCGTCATTGGCGAAGGCTTCAATCTGCGACAGGATCGTGTTCTGGATGGCGTCATCGATATTGTCGCCGTCGGCATGACCACCCGCGGCCATGACGGCGAAGAACAGGAATACCGATATTAGTGCAAAGGCGCGTTTCATCGAATAGCCTCCCGATGACAACAGTATAGGTGATACGCGGGAGAGGAAGCGCTGGATTCACTGGCGGCCGATACGATCTCCGAAGGGCTGCAAAATCTTACAATGTCGGTTTGGGCGGCATGTTATCTTTCGCCTGTTATACTTTTTCCAAAGCTCCTGACAGGTTTGAGGTTATGGCCGAGGGTACCAAACACCCCCAGAAACTGCTGTTGTTTTATCTGACCAATCAGAGGCCATTCGGCCTGGGCACCCTGAAAATCCGGGAAATCATGCCCTTTGTTCCGCTGACCAAGCTACCGCACAGCCATTCGGCGGTGATCGGCACCATGAGTTTCCGTGGCTCCGCCGTGCCGGTGATCGACATGGCTGCTGCCGTGGGTTACCAGCCGTTGACGGCGGAAGAACGCAAGACCGCTTCGATCATCGTGACCGATGTTCAGCGCCAGGAAATCGGGTTCCTTGTGCGCAGTGTGCGCAAAATCGTGGAGACCGAGTGGAAGAAGGTGATGCCCCCGCCGAAGAGTCTTGGCGACCGTGCCTTCATCACCGGCCTGGTGAATATCGAGGATCAGATCGTGCAGTTGCTGGACGTGGAGCTGTTGCTGGCACGGGTGTACCCGGAGTCCGTAAACCCCCGGGAAGTCACGCTGACAGACGTGCAACGGGAAACTCTGAAAGGCCTGAATATCCTGCTGGTGGACGACTCCCAGGTGGCTCGCAAACAGCTCTCGGACGCCCTGGACAGCAAGGATGTGAGCTATTTTGTCACCACCAACGGGCAGGATGCACTGGACCTGATGCTGAACGCCAACCGCGATGGAAAACCCATCAACATCCTGGTGAGCGACATCGAAATGCCCGGCCTGGACGGCTACGAGTTGACCTTCAATGTGAGGGACAGCGGCAACGCCTTGAAGCAGCCGTACATCATTCTGCATACCTCCCTGAACAGTGAAATGAGCGTGAGTTATGCCAAACAGGTGGGGGCAGACGAGGCATTGACCAAATTCGATGCCGAAGAGCTGCTGCACGCCATGCTGCGCGGGGCAGAGCAGGGGTGAGGGTTACTGGTCGGGCGTTTCCACCAGCCTGGCACGAACCCTTGGTAGATGCGCCGGAAACTGCGCCTGTATAAAGGTGATCAACCCCTCGCGGATGGCGCAGCGGAGATTCCAGAGTGAGCTTGAGTCCCTGGCACTGAGCAGGAAGCGCACCTCGATATTGGCCTCGCCGGCTTCGGTCACCTGCACGATCTTGGTCTTCCCGTCCCAGTCCGGCGCCTGTTCCAGCAGTCTCTCAAACTCGGTTCGTAGTGGTTCGATAGGCATGGAATAATCGACGGTGATGAACACCGTTCCCATCATTTCAGTGTCGTTTCTCGACCAGTTCTGGAACGGGTTTTCGATAAACCATTGCAGCGGAACCACCAGCCGTCGCAAATCCCAGACCCTCAGCACCACGTAGGTGGCAGTGACTTCCTCCACCCAGCACCATTCGCCCTGTACATGCAGCACATCATCGATTCGGAACGGCTGGGTGAGGGCAATCTGCATGCCCGCCAACAGGTTGCCCAACACCGGTTTGGCGGCGAAGCCGAGAATAATGCCGCCAATGCCCGCCGAGGCCAGCAGGCTGCTGCCAAGATGACGAACCGGCTCGAACGTGACCAGTGCGGCGCCCAGGCCCACGATGACGATGAGAATGTTCAGCACCCTCACCAGGAAGCGCGTTTGTGTCTCCACTTTGCGGGCGCGTTTCCACTGGCCTTCCAGGACTGGATTCAGAGAGACGATGACGTCGCCGATGGCTGACGTGCAGCGCACCAGCGCCCAGGTGACGGCCACAATCAGCAGCAGCGTGGCGGCGTGGCGGAAGTGGTTGATCAGAGGCAGGTTCTGGGACGCCGCTTCCAGGATGGCGTTGAGCACCACCAGGGTAATGGCAATGCCCAGAGCGGTTGATGAGGCATCCAGGAACAGGCGGGGAACTGTTTTGCTGCGGGTTAAGCGTTGAACCGTTGCCAGCAACCCCTTGTACACAAGAAAGGTGATAGCCATTGAGAGCAGGACGGTAACGCCCGGGTGCCACCAGGCTTCAAGGCCTGCCTTCAGCGTGTTCAGGGTTTCAAAATCAGTCATGGGCGATCGGCATTGAATCAGCGGGTGGGCCAGTCTGTTGTTGTCGTCAGTTTAAACTGCTTTTCAATGGCGTGATATGGTTGCGCTTCGTTCCTTGCTCCAAAATGCGTTTATGAAACTGATCCTCAGCCGTAAAGGCTTTGATTCCTCCGCAGGCGGCTGTCCCAGCCCGGTGTTCCCTGACAGGTCTTTCTATACCCTGCCGATCCCGGACTCGCGTTCCCGGATCACCTACCATGATATCCATCACGATGGTCTGAATGTTGGCAAGCTGGTGGCGGACCTGACCGGCAACCGGCGTGGTGGCGCCCGAAAGGCCCACCTCGACCCGGACCTGATCGCTGACGCTTATCCCCGGGAAACCGGCTGGCGGCCCTGCCTGGGGCAAACCGGCGCCGCACAGGGGCACCTCCGTAAACAGCAGGTGGGGGTGGGGGATCTGTTCCTGTTTTTCGGTCTGTTTCGGGACGTGGAAAAACAGGGCAGACGTTGGCAGTTTGTAAAACAGGCCCGCCCGTTTCACGGGCTGTGGGGCTGGCTCCAGATTGGCTATGTTTACCGCATTGATGAGTTGTCGGATAGTGACCTGCGGTGGGCCCGCTACCATCCGCACTTCCATGGTCAGCCAGATGGTGGCAATACGCTCTATGTGGCCTCCGATGCCCTGCAGCTTGAGGGGCGATCAACCGGCCTTCCGGGTGCCGGGGTGTTTGGACGCCTGGAGGAGCGGCAACGCCTGACGGCACCGGATGCCGCTTCGACCACGCAATGGCGATTACCCGGGTGTTTCTATCCGGATTCGGCGGACACCGCGATGAGTTTTCACGGTAACCTCGCCCGCTGGTCCCGGGACGGGGAATACTGCACTCTGAAAAGTGCCTCGCGGGGGCAGGAGTTTGTGCTGGATACTAGTGGGTGTTCGGGTGTTGTTTCGTGGTTGAGGGAGATTCTATGAAAGTGATGCTATTGGGTGCCACTGGCCTGACCGGTGGCCAGGTGCTAGAAGGTCTGCTGGCGCGGGAAGACGTGTCATCGGTCGTCGCGCCCGTGCGTCGAGCGTTGCCGCTGAACCATGAAAAACTGCATCAGCAGGAAGTGGATTTCGACCGCCTGGATGAACACAGTGATCTGTTCGCGGTGGATGCCATCGTCTGTTGCCTGGGCACCACCATCAAGAAGGCCGGCTCTCGCGAGCAGTTCCGTAAAGTGGACTACGGTTACCCGATGAAAGCGGCGGAGCTTGGCCGGGCAAACGGTGCACAGGTATTCGTGCTGATGTCTGCCATTGCCTCCTCATCGTCTTCCACCGTTTTCTACAATCGGGTGAAGGGTGAACTGGAAGACGGCATAAAGTCGCTGGGCTATCCCTGCCTGTCCATCTACCAACCCAGTCTGCTGCTGGGCGAACGCAACGAGCAGCGCACCGTCGAAGCACTGGGCATAAAAGCCATGCCCCTCATCAACCGGGCGTTGATCGGCCCACTGGAAAAGTTTCGCGGTATTGAGGCGGTCACCGTGGCCAGGGCAATGGTTAATGAGGTGTCGGCGCTTGCTCAGCAGGCGCCCGCGCAATCGGAGGTTCGGGTACACGAGTACCCGGACATCAAGGCGTTGGCTGCCCAGGATGTAGCATCCTGACAGTCAGAATCCGTGGAACTCAGGGGGGCGCTTGGCCAGGAACGCGGCGACGCCTTCTGCGAAATCCCCGGTCCGGGTCAGTTCCAGGAACGCTTCCTTTTCGGCTTCCAGTTGGGCAGCCAACTGATCGCCACAGGCTCCGTCCGTAAGCCGTCGAAAGGCACCGAAGGCTCGGGTGGGGCCATTCGCGACGTTTCTCGTTATCTCAGTTACTCGTTTTTCAAAGTCGGCTTCCGTAACAGACTCGGTGATCATGCCCCAGTTCCTGGCTTCGGTCGCACTCAGGGTTCGGCCCAGCAGCATTAACTCGGCTGCCCGCCCAGCGCCGATCTTGTGGGCCAGGAACCAGCTACCACCACAGTCAGGAATGGCGCCAATGCCGTTGTAGGCCAGCAAAAACTTGGTGTCTTCCTGAGCAATGACAAGGTCCGCCATCAGTGCCAGGCTCAGCCCGGCACCAGCGGCAACCCCCTTGACCACCGCGATCACCGGGGCGTCCATGCTGCGCAACAGGAGGATGGCCGGGTTGACCGCACCCAGGATGGCGCTGACGGCTTTGCCCGCCTTTTCGGGAGAGCCGGTCATACTGGCGATATCCCCGCCCGCCATAAAAGCGCGCCCGGAGCCGGTCAGAACGATGCATCGAAGGCCTGACCGGTCTTTCAGTGCCTGAGCCTCCGCGAGAAAGGCTTCTGCCATGGGCACACTGATTGCGTTCAGGGCTGCTGGCCGGTTGAAAGTCATCGTTGCGATGCCCGTATCGGCGTCGAATTCGGTGGTTACCAATGAGTCTGACATGGTTGATCTTTCTCTCATCGTAGTGGGCCATGGTTTCATTATTTGTTCAGCGCCCTTCGGTGTCTGACAGGTAACAGGGTAGAAGGGTTTGCCCAATGTTGCCTGAATGGACTACTTTTAATCTGGATCGGGGATCTCCCGATGACAAGAAAAAACAACAACGACAATCATCTTCGGGCGTAAGATGGGTACCAGCAGGGCGTGTTCGCGAGCCTGTCTGCCCGGCGCCAGGGGTGCCGGGAGGTAATGTGAGCATCCTTGAGATCAGTAACCTGTCTCTCTCATTTGGTGGCGTCAAGGCGCTGCAGGATGTCAGTTTCCAGGTGCCTGAAAACACCGTCACGACCATTATCGGCCCGAACGGTGCGGGCAAGACCTCGCTTTTTAACTGCATCTCCGGCTTTTACAAACCGCAGCAGGGCACCATTCGCTACCATGGCCAAGAGTTGCCAGGCAGTATCAAGCCGCCGAGGCGAGCCGCACTTGGCCTTGCCCGAACCTTCCAGAACATAGCCCTGTTTCGGGGTATGACAGTACTCGACAACATCAAGCTTGGCGCCCATGTGCACATGAAGAGCGGACTGCTCAGTGCGCTGGTTTATTTCGGGCCGGCCCGCCGGGAGGAAATGGCTGTTCGCAGGGAAGTGGAAGAGCGGATTATCGACTTCCTGGAAATCGATCATATACGACGCCAGCCGGTGGCCAGCCTCTCATACGGGCTTCAAAAACGGGTTGAGCTTGCCCGGGCCCTAGCCATGCAACCAAAGGTGCTGATGCTGGACGAACCGGTGGCCGGCATGAATCGGGAAGAGAAAGAGGACATGGCCCGATTTATTCTGGATATCCGGGAAGAGTGGGGCATTACCGTGCTGATGGTAGAGCACGACATGGGCATGGTGATGGACATATCAGACCATATCGCGGTGCTGAATTTCGGCCAGGTTATTACCGAAGGCGTGCCGGCGGATGTTCAGAACAACCCCGAGGTGATCAAGGCTTATCTGGGCAACAGTGACATCGACAGTTTGCGAAGAAAGCTCAATCCAGAAGGGGAGGTTGCCTGATGGATTGGTTGTTCTTTGGTGAAATCAGCCTCGCCGGTTTGGCCATGGGCGGGCTTTACGCCCTTATCGCGCTGGGGTTTGTGATCATCTACAAGGCCACCCGGGTGATCAATTTTGCCATTGGCGAGATCATGATGTTTGCCGCCTATCTGTTCCTGGCCTTTGCTGGCGGCATGGAGTTATCACCATGGATTGCCCTGCCGCTGGCGGTGATCGGTGGCAGTATTCTGGGCGGTGTGATCGAGAAGACCATGATCCGGCCCATGCTGGGCGAGTCCCCCATCTCGGTGGTGATGGTCACCATCGGCATTGGCAGTATCCTGGTGGGCCTGGTGGAGTTCATCTGGACCGCCGACCCGCAGTTGTTGCCCCGTTTTCTGCCACGGGAGCCGGTGTTTATCGGCCCACTCTACCTCGCTCCAAAAATTGCCTACGGCTTTCTGATCGGTTCGGCCCTGCTCATTATTTATCTGCTTTATTTCCGCTTCTCCCGGGGTGGCGTGGCCCTGAGGGCAACGGCCTCGGATCAGGCGGCGGCCTATTCCATGGGCATTAACGTGCGCCGGGTATTCAACATGGCCTGGGTGTTTGGCTCTCTTGCGGCATCGTTGGCCGGTGTGTTGGTGGCCGCCACCGGCGGACTTAGTCCGCAGTTCGGGATCATTGGTCTGAGTGTGCTGGTGGTGGTGATCGTTGGCGGCCTGGACAGCATTCTCGGTGCCCTGGTGGCTGGCGTGTTCATTGGCTGGCTGGAAACGGTTGCCGGTGCCTACCTCGGGGGCGAGTACCGTATGCCGGCAACGTTCCTGGTGTTGGCGGTGATCCTGGTTATCCGCCCCTATGGCCTTTTTGGCACCCACGAAATAGAGCGAGTGTAAGATGCGCATCGGTGACGCGAAACAGAGTTACGAGGCCGATGAGGCAATCTGGACCAGCCAGACCCAAAAACTGTGGCTGGGTCTTTTCCTGCTGATTCTCATGGTGTTCCCGTTTGCCGTCGACTCTTACCTGCTGTACCTGGGCTGCCTGGTTGGCATTGCCGTAATCAGTACCACCGGCCTGAACATCCTGACCGGCTTTACCGGGCTGATTTCCCTGGGGCAGGCGGGGTTCATGGGCGTTGGCGCCTACACGGTGGCCTGGCTGTCCATCAACACCGGCCTACCGTTTCCGGTCACGCTGTTGCTGGCCGGGCTTATGGCTGCTGCCGTCGGGATTCTGGTGGGCCTGCCATCACTGCGGGTCAAAGGCCTGTATCTGGCCATCGCTACCCTGGCCGCGAGCGTGTTCCTGCACTTCATTTTTGCCGAGTGGGAATCCGTCACCGGTGGCATGGGTGGCCTGAGCCTGGAGCCAGCGCACCTGTTCGGGCTGACGTTCCAGAGTGATTTCATGATGTATTTCATCATCGTGCCGCTGGCGGTGCTGATGGTGCTGGCGGCCCGGAATGTGTTCCGGACACGAATCGGCAGGGCCTTTATTGCCATTCGCGACCGGGATATTTCCGCCGAGATTCTCGGCATTAACCTTCTGCGCTACAAACTGATGTCGTTCGCGCTCAGCTCGTTCTACGCCGGCGTGGCCGGTGGCCTGTTTGCCTATTTCTACCGTGTGGTTACCCCGGAGAGCTTTCCGCTTTCCATGTCCATTTTCTATCTGGCGGCGGTGATCGTGGGGGGCATGGGCAATCTGTTGGGGGGCATCCTCGGTGCTGCTTTCATGACCCTGGTGCCGGAAGCGCTGAAACTGCTGACGGCGGCCCTGACTCCGTTCTACCCCAACGCGCCCGTGTTCATGTCGCCGATGCTGGAAATCATTTTTGGCGCCCTGATCGTGGGCTTCCTGATTTTTGAACCTCATGGGCTTGCGGAAATCTGGCACCGTATCCGTCGCTTTTTCCGCCTCTGGCCGTTCCGGAATTAATGGTTCTCTCACGGGAACCCGTGCAACACCAACAACAAGAAGCCGCAAGGAGAATGAACATGTTCAGAAACATCCTCAAAAAAGGTCGCCGGCTTGCCGGGCTTGGTAGCCTGGTTGCTGCGCTGACAGTCGCCGCGCCGGTGATGTCACAGGACAAGGAGCCCGTCGTGTTTGGCGGCTCCATACCGCTCTCCGGCGTGTTCGCGTTTGCCGGTATTCACATCCACGCCGGTCTGACCGACTACACCAACTGGATCAACAGCCAGGGGGGCATCAATGGCCACCCGGTCGAGTATGTGATGGAAGACACCGCCTATGAGGTGGATCGTTCGGTGGCGGCCTTCAAGAAAATTTCCGGTAGCAGTTCCCCGGCTACCTATTACGGCGACAGCACCGGTTTCATGAAAGCCATTGCCTCTGAGCTCAATAGCCAGGGCAATACTCTGATGAGCGGAGCCTCGTTCGCCACTGCGCTGACGGATAACGAGCAATACCCTTACCAGTTCATTCCCGGCCCGAACTACAGTCAGATGTTCGGCATCATTCTGGAGTACATCGCCACCCAGGGTGAAGGCGGTGATATGCCTACCGTGGCCTTTGTTTACAGTGATACCGAATTCGGTAAGGACCCCATCGAAAACGGCAAAGCCCGCGCGGGCGAGCTGGGCATCGAGGTTGTCGAGGAGATCGTGACCAAGCCCGGCAGTGTGGATGTGTCCGCCGAGGTTCTGAAGCTTCGCCGGGTAAGACCAGACTATGTTGTGTTCCATGGCTACGTACTGTCGCCGATCAACGAGTTCATGGTGCAGATGCGCCAGATGGGCCTCGATACCCAGTTCATGGGCACCTTCTGGTCCTCGGACAAACTGATCATCGACAAGATGGGAGCGGATGCCGATGGCTACATGGGCGTAATGCCCTACAACTATTACGACAGCGAGGAAAGCGGGCCCATGCTTGATGCCCTCCGTGCCCAGGCGGAGAAGAGTGACCCGGAAGCGGGCTACCGTCCCACCGGCTACATGCAGGGATGGTTCAATGCCATGGTCTGGACAGAAGTGGTCAAGCGCACGCTCGATGCGGGGAAAGAACTGACCGGAGACAACATGGCAGAATCTCTTGCCTCTATTGAGGACTGGGATACTGGCGGCATCATCGGCATTCCGGTCACCGTGCGGAACATGTCCTTCCCGGTCGGCCGGATCTGGCGGGTGAATGCTGAAGAAGGTCGTTATGAGCCGGTATCGGACTGGATTCACCTCGACTGAGGGGCTGTATGGAAGCCTTACTGGAAATCGATAATATCGAGGTGGTCTACAACAAGTCGGTGCAGGTTCTTCGGGGCCTGTCGCTGCGGGTGCCGGAGGGCGCCATTGTGGCGCTCCTCGGTTCCAACGGTGCTGGCAAATCCACCACGCTGAAGAGTGTCTCCGGCCTGCTGACCCTGGAAGACGGGGAGGTGACCGCCGGGGAAGTACGTTTCCGGGGCAGGGATGTAAAAGGTACGCCTCCCGAAAAACTGGTGCGTAACGGACTCTTCCATGTCATGGAAGGCCGCCGTGTGTTTGAAGACCTCACGGTGGAGGAGAACCTGGTTGCCGCCACCTACGCCCTCAGTGGCAGCAAGCCCTCCCTGAGCGACAGCTACGAACTGGTCTATGACTATTTCCCGCGCCTCAGGGAACGTCGCAAGCAGTTGGCGGGTTACCTCTCTGGTGGCGAACAGCAGATGCTGGCTCTGGGCCGGGCGCTGATTGCCCAGCCGGACCTGATCATGCTTGATGAGCCGTCCCTGGGCCTGGCACCGCTGCTGGTGGAAGAGATTTTTACCATCGTGGCGCGGATCAACCGTGAACAGGGCACCGCGATTCTTCTGGTGGAGCAGAATGCGGCCGTGTCTCTGGCGATTGCCTCATACGGTTACATCATGGAGAACGGCAAGATCGTGATCGACGGCCCGGCGGATAAGCTTACGGCGAACGAGGACGTTCAGGAGTTCTATCTGGGTGTGGGCGGCAAGGAAGGTGAAGCCCGTAGTTACCGCGATATCAAGCACTATAAACGCCGTAAACGGTGGCTGTCATGACAACACCTTCCCTGCCTGATCTGACCCTGACCCAGATGCTGCGGGCCCATGCGCAAGAACGGCCGGATGCCCTGGCCCTGCGTCAGAAAGACTTTGGCATCTGGCAAGCCTATTCCTGGCGGGACTACTACAACCGCGCCCGGCATTTTGGTCTGGGGCTGCGCGCCATGGGGCTGGAGGAGGGTGGCCACGTGGCCATCATCTCGGAAAACCGGGTGGAATGGGTGATCGCCCAGATGGGTATTGGCATGGTGCGGGGCATCTGTGTTGGGGTGTACCCGACCAGTCCCTGGAATGAAGTGGCCTACGTTCTCGAACACAGCGATGCAAGCATTGTGGTGTGTGAGGATCAGGAGCAGACCGACAAGGTGCTGGAAGCCTGGCCCCAACTGCCCCAATTGAAGCACACCATTGCCATTGATATGAAAGGCCTTCGCTACTATCCAGAGCCCCCGGCGGCGTTCGAGGACATTGAGGCCAGAGGCCGGGAGTATGAAAAAGACCATCCCGGACTGGTGGATGAATTGCTGGATGGCCAGCGGATGGATGACACCGCCCTGATGATCTACACCTCCGGTTCCACCGGACGGCCGAAGGGCGCGATGATCAGTTGGGGCAATCTTCACGCTGCCGCTCCCGGTCTTATTGAATTGCTGCAGGCGGACGATCGCGGTTCTAGCCTTTCCTACCTGCCGCTGTGCCATGTGGCGGAGCAGGCGGTAACCAACATTGCGCCGGTTTACGCAGGCAGCTCCGTCAGCTTTGGCGAGAGCCTGCGGACCGTTCAGGAGGATTTGCGGGAAATTGCGCCAACCTTTTTCCTGGGCGTGCCCAGAATCTGGGAGAAGCTGCACTCCGCCATCTATATCAAGGTCCAGGAAACAGGGCGTTTCCGCCGGGCATTGTTCGATTGGGCCATCCGCGCGTGTTCGCCTATGGCGACCAAATCTCGGGCGCAGTGGAGCCTGAAAGAAAAAGGCCTGTACAGCCTCAGTTACTGGCTGGTGTTCCGGGCCCTGCAGAATTTCATTGGCCTGCGCCGATGTACCATCGCGATGACCGGAGCGGCCCCCATTTCCACCGGGATTCTGGAATTCTTCCGGACCATTGGTGTTCCGCTGCTGGAAGTCTATGGCCAGACGGAAAGTACCGGCGTGGCAACCGCACAGCCGGTGGATGACGTGAAGCTGGGAACCGTGGGTGTCGCGATCGCCGGCGTTGAGGTCAAACTCGGTGATCAGAACGAGATCATTATGCGCGGTGGCAGCATGTTCAAGGGCTACTACAAGAGCGACGCGGCGACTGCTTCTACCCTGAAAGACGGCTGGCTGCATACCGGCGACGTAGGCGAGTGGCGGAATGGCCAGCTCAAGATTGTCGACCGGCTGAAAGACATCATGATCACCGCCGGCGGCAAGAACCTGTCGCCGACGGAGATTGAGAACACCATCAAGGCCAGCCCCTATATCAAGGAATGCATTGTGATCGGTGAGGCCCGGAAATACGTTTCCGCCCTGATACAGATCGATTTTGACACGGTGGCCAAGTGGGCCGAACAGCAACGGATTGCCTATACCACCTTCCGCAGCCTGACAGAACAGGCGCAGGTGAATGAACTGATCCAGGCCGAGGTGAGCAGGGGTAATGATCAGTTACCCCAAGTGGCACAGATCAAGCGTTTCCACCTGCTCACCAAAGAGCTCGACCATGACGACGATGAAGTGACAGCCACCATGAAGGTGCGCAGAAGCAACATCTATGAGAAGTATACGGATGTGATCGAGTCACTTTACGTTTGAACAAACCCGCGCTCTGCGACATGCCTCCAGCGCCTTGAGGGCATCGACCTTCAGTGGGAGATTGAGCGCCCACTGAATATCCGTCCTCTCGAAGCCGATGTCCGCCAGCATCTCGTCATCTTCCTTCAGCAAAGGCAGGAACAGGCGACGAAAATGGTGCCTGCGCCGGAAGATTCTGACCCAGAACTCAACCGTTGCCATGAACGCCAGTGGCGGGGTGGCCGGCATGTAAAGCTCCAGCTCCGGGGGCTTGGCGGGGGCGTCTGGACGAAGCTGGGGGCGGCGAAAATCCTGATAATGGCTCATCGTTTCAATCTCCAGTTCAGTCATCAGTATGGGTGCCCTCGCGTGTTTGCGGGGGCATGGTTATCAGCATGCAACGTCACCTTTGATCAAACAAACGAAAAGATTTAACATCTGAGTTAAGAAAAATTGAAAGGTGGCTTATGAACAGTACCGAACTTGCGCCTAACCGCGAGGTTGGCCCGCTACTGGATACCGACGTATTGAGAACCTTCGTGGCCATTGCCGAGAGCGGAAGCTTTACCCGGGCCGCGAAGCAGGTTTTTCGCACCCCTTCGGCCCTGAGCATGCAGATCAAACGGCTTGAGGAAATTCTCGGTCATGTCCTTTTTGTGCGCGAAGCCCGTCGCGTCCGGCTGACGCCCGAGGGAGAAGTGCTACTGGGGTATGGCCGGCGACTGCTGCGATTGAACGAGGAGGCTATCCGGCAGTTCCTCTCTCCCGTTTTGGAAGGCCGGGTCAGTTTGGGCACTTCAGACGATGTGGGGAGCCGTATCCTGCCGGGCGTACTGGCGCAGTTCGCGCGCTCGTATCCGGCGGTTCAGGTGGATGTGGTGGTTGGCTCCAGTCAGCAGAACCTGGACCGGCTCGATGCGGGAGAGCTGGATATGGTGCTGGTCACCATTGGCAATGAGGGGCAGGAGCGACGCGGTGAAGTTGTACACACCGAACCGTTGGTGTGGGCCGGCCGCGAAGGGGGTGTCGCCGCCAACCGGTCACCCCTGCCGGTGGCGCTTGCCAGCCATGGTTGCGTATGGCGCCGGGCCGCGCTGACGGCCCTGGATGACGCCCATATTTCCTATCGGGTTGCCTACACCTGCGATAATTGCTTCGGCCAGGAAGCGGCGATGTTGTCGGACCTGGCGGTTGCACCGTTCCCCGTCAGCCTGGTGCGCCCGCCGCTACGAAAACTCGACCGGGAAGGGCTGCCGGCGCTGGCGGAGTATCAGATTGCACTGGTGCGAAGTGGCAGCAACCCGGTCAACGACGCGCTGGCGGGGCATGTGAAGGATGCGTTTCTGGATTGGAGGTGATTGTGATTGGGAGATAACCCGGACCAATCCGCCCGCACAGATGCCTAAAAAACGATCTTTTCGCATAGATAATTGGCGAAAGTTCATTGAACTTCCAGCATTCGATGCGAATGCATAGTTTTGTAACTTCAGCTATTGCGCTGGATAACACAAGGTGGCCTACGTCAGAACTGGCTCTTCAGGTGAGTGACGAAGCGTGTGAAGAGCATGAGCGGCGCGACATCAGTGATGGCAAAGAGTTTTCCGAGCGGTAGGCGAATGTGATCTCAGCGAGAATGGAAATTGCAATTTCTGTCGGCGTCATCGCCTTGATATCCAGGCCCACGGGGCCATGAATCCTGTCTACCTCTTTCCCGAGCCCCAGGCCTTCAAGCTGGCAGATGCGGTCTTCGTGGGTGCTGCGACTGCCCAAAGCGCCAATATAGAAACAATCCGAGGTCAGTAATGCCTTTAGAATAGCCGGTTCCCAGTCATGCTCATGGAATAGCAGGACGGCAGCCGTCCAGGCATCCACCTGGGCCGCGTCAATCACTTCCGGGCTCGTCAGGGCGCTCGCTTCGATCCCCTCCGAATAACAGTCCTCACGGGTTTTGCGGTCCGGTGATAGTACGTCCACTTCATAATCCGTTGCCGCGCCTAGGCTGGCGAGCGCTGCGGTATTGGGCCCTTTTCCTATAATCAGTAAGCGACGTCGTGGCAGATACCAGCGCCTGAACACGCCATTGTTCACAGGCTGGTCATGGTTTATCACCGTCTGGTGTCTACCGGTTTCGAGACAGGTATCCAGGGCAACGGGAGTCCGGGACCTGAGATACGAGTTGATCTGCCGTGCCGTTTCGTCGCACAACGTCACGTCAATATAAATGTCGATCCCTGCGCCACAGGGCAACTGAATATCCATGTAGGGAGAGCCAACCCCCAGACGGATCTGTCGGTTGGCCTGGGCTTCGAGGGCGGCAACGGCTTCGGAAACAATGACGGATTCGGCACACCCACCGGTCAGGTAGCCCACCGAGCGGCCGTCCTCGGAGACCACCATCTGACTTCCCAGAGGCCGCGGCGATGAACCGGTATTGGCAATCAGGGTGACCAGCGCCACACGTTGGCCGTCTTCCCGGTGAGCGATGAAGTCTGTGATCAGATGTTCGAGGGATCTCATGGTTATTGTGGACAACCTTACTGAGGAGGATGTCCTGATTCTCCCACAGTGTTCGATTCATTGTCCGCACCACATCCGGGGAATTCAGTGCAAATCAGACTCTCGGGTAAAAACCCGTACGGCGGCGTAATAAGCAATTTCCCGGGGTAACGACACTGCCGGAACCGCTCTATAGACTTTCTGCAAGTTGGCCCATTACCCCTATTTTCGGCCGCGGAGGAAAGTATGAGTTTGGCTCCGTCAATGACAACAACAAATGAAAAGCAGTATATCGGTACACGCCAGGCGCGGATCGAAGACGAGGTCCTCTTGCGTGGCCAGGGGCGCTATGGCGATGAAGTGCCGACCCCACCGGGAACCTTATACGCCGCCATTGTGCGCTCGCCTCATCCCCATGCCCGGCTCAAAGCCGTGGATTCGTCCCGGGCGCTGGAAATGGATGGGGTTCATGGTGTACTGACCGGTGAAGATGTCCGCCAGTGGGCTTTGCCATTCCCGGTGGGCGTGCGTCAGCCCATGGAGCACTGGTGTCTGGCTGTGGACAAGGTGCGTTATGTTGGTGAGCCAGTTGCCGTGGTTATCGCTGAAAATCGATATCTGGCTGAAGATGCTCTAAACGGAGTGACGGTTGACTATGAAACGCTTCCGGTGGCTGTCGACACCGAGCTTGCCATTGAGTCAAACGCTGCCGTCCTTCACGAGAAGGTTGGCGGAAATGTCGTCAGCGACCGCACATTCCGTTATGGCGATCCCGAGACTGCGTTTGCCGAGGCCGACCGACAGGTCTCGATCAAGGTTCGTTTCCCTCGCAGTTCCTGCATGCCGATCGAGTGCTACGTGGTGCTTGCTCAATTCGATCCGGCCAACGCTGCTTTTGATATAACGTCCAACTTTCAGGGGCCTTATGCGCTTCACTCGGTCATGTGCCGGGCTCTTCAAGTACCCGCGAATCGTCTTCGACTTCGCACCCCGCCGGACTCAGGCGGCAGCTTTGGCATCAAACAGGGCGTTTTCCCGTATGTCGTCATGATGGGCCTGGCCGCGCGCAAAGTCGGCGCGCCGGTCAAGTGGGTTGAGGACCGTCTGGAACACCTTCAGGGCGCCTCTTCCGGAACCAACCGGGTCAGTACGCTCGAAGCCGCGGTAACGCGAGAGGGCCGGGTAACGGCCCTGCGTCTGGACCAGCTAGATGATTGCGGCGCCTACCTGCGAGCGCCGGAACCGGCTACCACCTACCGGATGCATGGCAATCTGACCGGCGCTTATGCCATTCGCAACCTTGCCGTGCGCAACCGAATTGTGATGACCAACAAAACGCCGACCGGGCTCAACCGCGGGTTCGGTGGGCCGCAGGTGTATTTTCCGCTGGAACGGCTGATGCAGCGTATTGCCGTTGAGCTAGATCTGGACCCACTGGACGTCATTCGTACCAACCTCGTCCCCAAAGGCGCGTTCCCTTATCGCTCGGCAGCCGGTTCACTACTGGATTCCGGGGATTACCCGGCAGGCCTGGAAAAAGGCGTCAGGGAAGGGGGCCTGGAAGAACTCATCCAGCGGCGTGATGAGGCAAGGCGTGAGGGGCGTTACTACGGGATCGGTTACACGGCCGCTGTCGAGCCGTCCATCTCGAACATGGGTTATATCACCATGGCGTTCACTCCCGAGGAACGTAAACGGGCAGGCCCCAAGAATGGTGCCGTCAGCACGGCAACGATTAGTGTCGATCCGCTTGGCAGTGTCAGCGTGCATGTTTCGTCCACTCCCCAGGGGCAGGGCCATCAAACCGTCGCTGCACAGATCGTGGCAGAAACGCTGGGTGTTCCACTGGAATCCATCAGCGTCAACGTGGAACTGGACACCGGTAAAGACGCCTGGTCGATTGCATCCGGCAATTACTCCAGCCGATTTTCCGGCGCCGTAGCCGGGGCTGTCTACAAGGCGGCCCTAAAGGTCCGTGCTCGACTAGCCGCCCTTGCCGCGGAGCAATGGAATATCGATAGCGACGATATCCGGTTCTCGGAGGGCCGGGTTTATGTGGAGGGTACGGACCAGTCGTCTTCTTTCCACCGCCTGGCAGGCGCCACTCACTGGTCTCCGGGAACAACACCCCAAAGCGAGCCGGGTGGCCTTCGGGAAACGGCGTTCTGGACTCCTCCGGAACTGGCGGCTCCCGGTGACGATGAGTTGATCAACAGCTCCCTGTGTTATGGCTTCATTTTTGATTATTGCGGGGTAGAGATTGATGCCATCACCGGTGCTGTCCGCATAGATCGTTATGTGACCCTTCATGACGCTGGCCGCATGCTCAACCCACAACTGGTGGATGGCCAGATTCGCGGCGGGTTTGCCCAGGCTCTGGGCGCTGCCTTGATGGAAGAGTTTGTCTATGGCGCTGATGGCAACTTCCAGTCGGGGACGCTTGCCGATTACCTGATCCCCACCAGCGTTGAGGTCCCGGAGCCGGTTATCCTCCACATGGAGACACCGTCACCTTTTACGCCTCTCGGAGCCAAAGGCGTTGGCGAGGGGAACAACATGAGCACCCCGGTATGCATCGCCAATGCAGTTGCCGATGCGCTCGGGACCAGGGACGTCGAACTTCCTCTGACGCCATCGAAAGTACGCACGCTTATGGGCATCGAGGAGCCACCTCGTCCGGAAGGTGTGGGTGAGCCGGACATCGAAGCCACCCCTGGCAGTGGCTCTATACTCAGGGCCCGGGATTCGGTCGAACTGCCCGGCACCCCCCATGAGGTTTTCGACGCTCTCCTTGATCCGCAAACACTGGCCGCCATCATCCCCGGATGTCACGACCTGGAGATGACCGGGGAAAACGAATACCGGGCCGATGTCACGGTTGGCGTGGGTATGATACGTGCCCGTTTTGATGCCCGGGTCAGCCTTCACGACCTGAACCCTCCGGACAGCCTTCAACTGCGTGGCTCCGGCAGCAGTGCCATGGGCTCGGCGGAAGCATTCGCCACCGTCACCCTGACCGCGCTCGAAGGCAATCGTACGCGGCTGGACTACGACTACGAGGCAACCGTCGGCGGCAGGATCGCTTCGGTTGGCGGTCGCATGTTGCAGAGCGCGTCAAAAATGATCATTGGCCAGGTGTTCTCGCGGTTCTCCCGTCGGATGGGCGGCGGTACATCCCGGTTCCTATTCCTGCAGAGGCTGTGGCAGAGAATCCGGGCACTGCTTACTGGTAAAGGAGGCCCGTCATGAAACCGGCCACTTTTGATTATACCCGGCCCGGCACCCGGCGGGAGGCCTGTGACCTCTTGCACGAGTTTGGTGATGATGCACGGCTTATCGCCGGTGGCCAGTCACTGATGGCGGTGCTGAACATGCGGTTTGCCCAGCCCGGGCTTTTGATCGACATTGCCGGGATTCAGGACCTGCATTACATCGAGGATCGCGGGGATTATCTCGCAGTCGGTGCTGGTATTACCCAGGCAGAACTGCTGGAGCATCCCGGCCTCGCCGATAAGGTGCCGCTTCTCGCCCAGGCCATGCCCTGGATTGGTCATGCCCAGACGCGCAATCGCGGGACTGTGTGCGGGTCGATTGCTCATGCCGACCCCAGTGCCGAACTGCCCTTGTGTCTGACCGCTCTCGGAGGCGAGGTCGTTCTGGAAGCCCGTAAGGGCAAAACCCGAAAATTACCCGCTCACGAATTTTTTCAGGGGATTCTGACCACGGCAAAACGCCCGGACGAACTGATTACGGAAGTGCGTTTTCCACTCGGCCAGGGTAACGAACGTTACCGCTTCCGCGAGGTCTCAATGCGCCATGGTGACTTCGCCATTGTTGCCCTGGCTGTCAGGATTTGCGAGGACAGAACTGACCTGACGGTCGGCGGTGTTGCCGACCGGCCGGTTCGTCGAAGCATGACCGGTAATGATGCCCGGGCGTCATGGCTCAATCACTTTGCCTGGTCCCTCAATGCTCAGGACGACGCCCACGCCTCGGCTGTCTATCGTCGCCATCTGGTACGTGAGCTGGGTTCTCGCCTGATAGATGAATGTTCCGCTCAGAAGGATGACACCCATGCACCTCAAGGCTGATACACGGCACCGTGTCACTGTCACTCTCAATGGCCGGGAACGCGCCGGTTATGCAGAGCCGCGCACACTGCTCAGTGATTTCCTGCGCCACGAACTGGGCGCCACCGGCACGCGGGTGGGCTGTGAGCACGGTGTATGCGGTGCCTGCACGGTACTGGTCGACGGTCGGGCCAGCCGTTCCTGTCTGATGCTGGCGGTACAGGCTCAGGGCAGGGATTTGCAGACGGTCGAGTCGCTCGCCCGCGAAGAGACGCTGAATGATCTCCAGCAGGCGTTTCGCAAACACCATGCCCTGCAATGCGGCTTCTGTACCGCGGGCATCCTGATATCCAGTACCGAGTTCCTGACCCGGGTATCGAGACCCACCGAGACGCAGGTCCGCGACATGTTATCGGGGCACCTGTGTCGTTGCACAGGCTACACGGGCATCGTCAACGCCATCCTTGAGGTCGCCGAAACGCGTGATCACGAGGTTTCAGGACCAACCGACAAAGAACAGGAGAACAATAATGTTTGATCTTGGTCGAAGTTTTCTTGCGTCTGTGGAGCGCCGCCCCCAGGCGACAGCGATTGCGGACGGAACCCTGCGCAAAAGCTATGAGACCTGGTTCCAGGACATCCAGAGCGTCGCCCGATGCCTCGAAGGGTTTGGTCTGAGTAAAGGAGACCGCCTGCTGGTCATCATGCAGAACCGCTGGCAGATGGCGACGCTGCACTGGGCATGCCAGTTCGCCGGTATCATTGTGACTCCGGTAAATTGGCGTTCGACCGCCCAGGATCTTGAATTCTTGATCACCGATACCGAGGCACGTGTTGTCGCCTACGACGAATCCGCCAGCGAAGCGGTGCAAAACTGCTCGTCTGCCCGGTCTCTTGTGCGCATTACCTCTGGCCAGATCAAGGACCCGGACGCCCATGACTTCAACAGTCTTCTGGGCACCCGGGGTGACACCATACTGCGGGCCACGGCAGAGGATCTTTCGCTGATGCTCTATACCTCGGGCACCAGTGGCAAACCCAAGGGCGTGCCCCGGGTGCACCGGGCAGAGCGTTCGGCGGCGCTGGCCCATGTGGCGCAGAATCTTTATCGACACGATGAGTGCACGCTCGGTGTCATGCCGCTCTATCACACCATGGGAGTGCGCTCGCTGCTCTCCATGGCGTTGGTTGATGGCAAATTCGTATGCATACCGAAGTTTGACCCCAAGGAAACGCTCGATGCGATTGAGCGTGAGCAGGTCAGTAATCTCTACCTGGTGCCAACGCTCTACCACATGCTGATCGAACATCCGGATTTCGACCCGGGGCGTGTTGGGAGTGTTGACAAGCTCGGCTATGCTGGCGCCCCCATGAGCGCTGGACTGATCGCCCGTGTAGAGGCCGCTTTCAATCCCAGTCTGTTCGTCAATCACTACGGCAGTTCCGAGATCTACACCTTCACCATCGACCAGAACGCCAGCCAAAAGCCCGGCTCCTCTGGGCGTGCTTCCCTCAATCAGCGCATTCGCGTCGTCCGGATTGGAGCCGACACACCCGACGAGCAAATGCCCGTTTGCGAGGAAGGCGAAATCATTGCCGACATGAACGGTGACGAAGCCTTTCAGGGTTACTGGCAACGACCGGATGCCGACCAAAAGGCCCTAAAACAGGGCTGGTATTTCACCAGTGATACTGGCTATTTCGACGCCGACGGTGACCTTTTTGTGACCGGGCGGGTTGATGATCTGATTATCACCGGCGGCGAGAACGTCAGCCCGGTGGAGATCGAAGACGTTCTTTCCCTGCACCCCCAGGTAGAAGAAGTTGTGGTGGTAGGCCTGCCTGATGAACGCTGGGGCAAGATCGTCACCGCTTTTGTGAAACCCCGGGCACCGATCAAAGAGGAAGAACTCGACCGTCACTGTATTGAGCGTGAGCTGACCCGGTTCAAACGACCTCGTCGTTATGTCTTCGTCGACGAAATTCCCAAGTCGCCGGTGGGCAAGATTCTTCGTCGGGTACTGCGAGAGCAGGAGCCCTCCACCACCAACAACCAGTGACCATTACAGGACATACTGCCATGAAAGAGAATGAATTGAAGGAATTCCTGTCCTCGGGCTTCGACGGCTTCGAGGTCCATCTTGATCCTGCCGGGGAACGTGCGGATATCGTGCTTAACCGCCCGCCTCTGAACGTTATAGAGATGAACCAGCGTGATGAGTTGCGCTCGGTCTTCGAGGCTCTGGACGAGCTTTCGGACGTCCGGGTCATCGTGCTGCGCGGTGTTGGGGAGCATTTCTCCAGCGGCGGTAATATCCGGGGCTTCCTGGAAGCTTCACCAGAACATGTATCGAAACTGGCAGACAACGTTGCGGCACCGGCTCGTTGCAGCAAGCCGGTGATCGCTGCTAACCGTGGCTACACCTTCGGGGTTGGCTTCGAACTGTCCCTGGCCTGCGATTTTCGCATTGCATCGGAAACAACCCTTTATGCATTGCCAGAGCAGAAGTTGGGGCAAATACCCGGTTCGGGTGGTTCGGCCCGGCTACAAAAAACCATCGGCATCACCCGCACCAAGGACATGGTAATGCGTGCCAGGCGAATCAGCGGCTCCCAGGCTCTTGAGTGGGGCTTCGTGACTGAATGTGTTGCCGATGATGAGCTGGAAAGGGCAACGGATGCGCTGGTGAAAGAGTTGCGGTTTTTCTCCCCACTGGCACAGCGTACGGCCAAGCGGATGATCAATGACAATGAGGACGCCACCTTGTCGGTCGCCATTGAGATGGAGGGGCACTGCTACAGCCGCCTGCGTTCTTCCGAGGATTTCCGTGAGGGAGTGGAAGCCTTTCAGGAGAAACGTAAGCCTGAATTCCGGGGTAAATGAACCTGATGTAAGTACACGATATCAGTCATCGAAATACCTGACATCCAACAACAATGAGAGACAGGTTATGCAAAATCAAACACTCGAAAATCCGGATACATCTCCTGCCGCTGATCCATCCGCTCCGTGGTTGAAGAGCCTGATGCAAGCCCTGAACGTCAAGTCCGTCAGCGCGGGGGTTGTGGCCGCGCTATTTGGCTGTTCGGGACCGGCGTTGATCGTTATCAGTGCCGCCGAAGCAGGTAATCTGAGTAACGGGCAGACCGTGGCCTGGCTGCTCGCCATCTACTTTGTGGGTGGGCTGATCAGTCTCGTCATGGCGCTTCGCTATCGCCAGCCCATCACCGGGGCCTACTCAATTCCCGGCGCAGCCATCATGATCGGAGCGCTGGCTACAATTCCCTTTACCGAGGCCGTTGGGGCTTTCATCATGAGCGGCGCCATCGTGCTGTTGCTCGGAGTAAGCGGCGTTATCGGCCGCATCATGAACTGGCTGCCGATGCCCATTGTCATGGCAATGATCGCTGGCGCGTTGATCCGGTTTGGCACTGGGGCGGTTCAGTCAGTGGAAAGCATGCCACTGATTGCCGGTTCGGCCGCCGTGGCTTTCTTCCTTTCCGCCCGCCTCACCAAGGCCGTACCACCCGTCCTGACGGCGGCCATCGTCGGTTTCGGCATTGCACTTGCGATGGGCTCCATACAGCCGGCCGATGTGAACATTGCCTTTGTCGCGCCGGAGCTGACCATGCCGACCTTTACCCTGAATGGGCTGCTTGCTATTTCTATTCCATTGGCGGCCCTGGTGATCGGTGCGGAAAACGCCCAGGCGATGGGTGTCCTGATGGCCGAGGATTATCGTCCACCCATCAACGCAATGACCACCATTAGCGGTATTGGCGGCATGATTGCCGGTGCAATCGGTGGTCACAACGCCAATATTGCTGGCCCAATGACCGCGATCTGTTCGTCCGAGCAGGCGGGAGACGACAAATCCAAACGCTACGGTGCAACCGTGGTCAATGGCGTCCTTTTCTGCGCCTTCGGTCTTTTTGCCGGGGCGGCCGTTCCCTTTATTCTCGCCTTACCCAAGGCGCTGATCGGCGCCGTCGCGGGCCTGGCTATGATTGGTGTCCTGATCGCGGCTTTCCAACACGCTTTTTCGAAAGCAGCTGGCCATCAGATCGGTGCCATGGTTGCGTTGCTGGTTGCAATGAGCGGTATCAGTCTCTTTGGTATCAGCTCTCCTTTCTGGGCGTTGGTTTTCGGGATTCTGGTCTCCCTGATGTTGTCGGAGAAACCGTCGGAAAATAAAGCAAAGTAAGTAGAGCGAGACGGCAATATTCGTACCAGCTCTAACCAATTGGGCCGCAGGGATGCGGTCCTTCCAGAATCTACTGAGCGGTACAACGCAAGCTATTAGTAAACAAAATCAAGAGGTGGTAGTCTCGAAAAGATGCCACATGGTTAAGGTCCTGGTTATGTCACGTGCTCTCCGAATCTTTCACGGGGCATTCGGGCGGGTTGCGTTGCTCGGAATGGATGAGTCGCTCGTCCCACATGCTCACTCAGAATGCCATGTTCTTCTGAAAGCGTCAGGAGGCGATACCTTCTTTTCGGTCCGGAATCGGCAGCAGCCACTGACCGACCATACCGCCGTTCTGGTCAATGCCTGGGAGCCGCATTCCTACGACCATCAACATGGCTCCGACGACACCGTGATCCTGGCCCTGTATATCGATCCGAACTGGCTTGCGGCTCTGAAGGACACATTGTCGCTCAGTGGTCGTTCTGATTTTTTCTCTCAACCCTGTATCCAGCTGACGCCGTCTATCCGTACCAAAGCGGATCTGCTGATATCGGACGTGCTGTCATTCGATACTATTCAGTCTCAGCGGCTGGAGGGTATGCTCTTTGATCTGATGATTAGTATTATTGAGAGGTATTCAGACTGGATCCATTTGTCCCGTTTAAGGGTATCTTCCGCTGGCGGCTTCCACGATGCGCGAATCCGGAAAGCCAAAGAGCTTATTCTGAACAAGCCCCAGGGTGATCTTGACATGGAGGCTATCGCCCGTGAGTGCGGCTTGTCCAGGGCCCAGTTTTTCGCCCTCTTCAGGAAGAATACTGGCATGACGCCCCAGATGTTGGCCAACATTGGGAAGATGCAGCTGGCTTTCCAATGGCTTTCAGAAAACCGCTCGTGTACGCTTGGCAACCTCTCGGATACTCTGGGCTTTTCCTGTCAGGGGCATTTCACCCGCTTTTTCCGACGACATATTGGTGCCTCACCAAGCCAGTATCACAGGACGATAGACGTCTACCCTACTCAAAGCTCTGATATCTACCGCTGAAGGTGTATACCACCCTCGTGCCAGCAAACCGTCAACGAACGCGACGCCACACCCTGGAGCGGCCCCTTCTGGACGCCCTGTGTGCCCTGTTCCAGATCCGTGACCAACTAGGGGAAGACGGGCATTCAGCAGTGCGCTGACAATAGCCGGTAACTGAGCTAAAAATGTACTGCAATTGTTTCTTACAGTTCGTTACCTTAACTGTACCTTAAGCTACTTATTTCCCCGATGGGTTGAGCATATATTGAGCAATGTGCTGCTTCATCCATCAGGGAGAGAATGTCATGTTTGGGCGCCATCGTATTGCGGAATTGACGGATCAGTTAACGGTCTCCAGGGGCGAACAGGAGAGGATTCAGCAAACCCTGAATGCCATTGCCTCCCAGATCGGGTATATCGAGTTCAGCCCTTCGGGAATTGTAGAGTCTGCCAATGATATCCTGCTATCCATTGTCGGGTACGAGCGCCAGGAGGTCATTGGCAAGCACCACCGGGCGCTGTGTGACTCAAGCTATACGGCGTCGTTGGAATACCAGCACTTCTGGGAGGATCTCGGGCGCGGTATCAAGAAACAGGGCACATTCCCCCGCTTTGCCAAGGATGGTCGGCGTGTCTGGCTGGAGGCCACCTATTTCCCCGTCACCGATGAGGACGGGAAAGTCTTCAAGGTCATCAAACTGGCAACAGACGCGACTGCCGCCCAGGACAAAGTGGCGGATGATACCGCCATGCTTGATGCCCTCGACCGCTACATGGCCGTCATCAAGTTCACGCCCGACGGCACGATACTGGAGGCCAACGAGAACTTCCTGGCCACCACCGGCTACGCCAAGGACGAGATCATCCATCAGCACCACAGGATGTTCTGCTTTGATGATTTCTATCGCGATAATCCGGACTTCTGGAAGCGGTTGGCTCATGGTGAGAGTTTTTCAGGGCAGTTTGAGCGCAGAGACAGGAGCGGCAAAAGTATCTGGCTGGAAGCCACCTACAGCCCTGTGCTGGATGCTGGCGGGCAGGTATACAAGGTGATCAAGTTTGCCTCGGACATTACCGCGCGGGTGAACAATGCCCGTGAGGCGGCCGACGTTGCCGCCGCCACTTCCGAGGAGACGTCACAGATTGCTGCTGAAGCCACTCGAGCTCTCAACCTTGCGGTAGAAACCTCGGAGTCGGCACTGATAGAGGTGGCTAGCGCCACTGAAGTCAGTCGGGATCTGGAAATTCAGGCCGAGCAGATTGGCAGTATTGTCAGCACCATTCGCACTGTGGCAGAGCAAACCAACCTGTTGGCCCTGAACGCTGCGATCGAAGCCGCCCGTGCCGGCGAAATGGGGCGGGGGTTCGCGGTGGTGGCCGACGAGGTGCGTAAACTGGCTGCAAAGACTGCTGAATCCCTGGAAGAAATTTCCACAGTGGTGGGCAAGAACAGCCACTTGATTGAGTCCCTGCGCGCGAATATGGACGGGGTGTCAACGCTTTCACGCCGCAGCTCGGACGAAATCTCCGGCATTGCTACCGGTATTCAGCAGGTGGAAAAGGGCATGACGGATCTGGCGGCGGTGGTGGCGCGGTTGAGTAGCGAGGGGTGATCTGTTTCGGAGATGGGGTTGAAATCCTGGTGTATCGACAGAACGTGTAAGCGCATAAGTCGGCTGAACCAGGAGAGCAAATGGAATACATAAGCCCCATCAGCAGCGCCGTCATGGCGGTTATCTGGATCGTTTATTTTCAGTTGTTCCTGATCCAGTATCAGCGTAATAATCGCCCCTATATGGTTATTCACCATGCCCAGAACGAGAACCCGGACGCCCTGTGTCTGCTGGTGAATATGGGCAAGGAAACCATCCATGTGCAGTGTGTGCAGGTGGTGCTGCAAACCCGTAGCGGTGAAGAGAGAACCCTGACCGTTACCGAGTATCGCCGGGTTGGGGCAGACGACAGCAATGTACACCAGGTTCTGCGGCAGGGGCCGCTGCAGCCAGGTGGCTACCTGGTGCTGGGGTCGTTCCGCAACATCATCCTGGGCCGCCGAAGTGACGATAGCGACAGTGACAGCGACTACCTGTTCGAGGATGTTACTGCTGTAGAAATTCGGGCCGCAGTGGTTCACGGCCCCAGCCGCTATGCCGTGGGTGTACGCCGGCGCTTCTGGCTAAGACATGACGGTGCATCGGAAATTTTCCCCCGCGATATCCACAGTGAACAGCTCAACCGCAGGCGTCACCGGCATGAAGTGCGCCGTTGGCTGGAAACGGAGCTGTGCCCTCAGTAGCCGTGATCAGTTCGGGCCAGAATACGGCGAGAGGGTCAGTGTCACTGAGTGTTTTTCGCCTTTTGCCGTTTGAGAAAGTCCACTTTCCATTGCTCCATGCCAAAGTACTCGGTGCCAATGTTGGCCTCTACCCGATGCTTGGCCTTGATCGCCGCGACCTGTTCGTGGCGCTCATCAAGAAAACTGTTGAAGCGTGGCAGCAAATCCCCATGCCTGATCGTTGAAAGCCGGTAGGAGCTTCGGGTATGCGGGAGGTTGGGGTCGAACACGAGAACGCCCGGTCTTACCCGAACATTGTTGATGTGGTGCAGGGCGACCACCACGTTGTAGTAAGCGCCGTCGCTGTTCTTCAGCAACGCCTGGTGAATCATTTCGGGCAGGCTGTCGCTGGGCACCGGAAGTATCTGTGAGGCTTCGATCTTTTCCTCGTATCCCCGGGCCGTCCAGCCATCGACAAGGCCGATGCGTTTGAGGTGGTCCCCATCCAGGCCGAGTCGCCGCGGAGACACCAGAACGCCGTCAACATATTCCACGACGGGGCGGCTGTAGCTGATCCTGTCCTCGGTTTTTGCCGAACGGGCCCAGTCGGGATGATCCGGGTACTTGAAGTCCACCTCGCCTTCAACGAGGGCCGGCATCAATTCATCGACCGGCAAGGGTTTATAGATGAAGGTTACGCCGGCATGTTCGGCGAAAAGGTCCAGTAGTTCACGGGCGAAGCCATTGTATTGGCCTTGTTCGTCAACCCCGTAATGGGGCAGGAAGTTTCCCTGTTCTACCCCAACCACGTATGTCTGCGCAGTTGCCTGGGCGGTCCAGGCAAACAGCAGGCAGGCGGCGAATATCTGTTTCACTGATGGCTCCCTCTAGTTAGTCGTTGTTGGATGAGCTGTATAGCGCCCGAATCTTTTCTTCATTAAGTCAGTCTTCACGGTCGAGCCGGAACGCTTTCATTTGAGCTTCAAGCTTTTCCGCCATCGCACGTAATTCTTCAATTTCACGGCTGGCTGCCGTCATGTCCTCACTCGAACGTGCGCTGAGATGAGAGATGTCCTGAACGTTTGAGCTGATCTCCTCGGTGACGGAGCTCTGTTCTTCGGTTGCTGCAGCCACCTGGTGGCTCATCTCTACAATCCGGTCCACGTTCTCGCCGATTCCATCCAGGGCTTTGCCCATGCTGGCGGAGGTACTGACGGTTTCTTCGGTGGCTTTCTCGCTTGTGGCCATCGTCTCGACCGCACGCTCGGAGCCCTCCTGCAAACGCTCGATAATGGTTCGAATTTGCTTGGTAGATGATTGCGTCTTCTGTGCAAGGCTGCGAACTTCGTCAGCAACCACCGAGAACCCGCGCCCATGTTCGCCGGCCCGGGCCGCTTCGATCGCTGCGTTCAAAGCCAGTAGATTGGTCTGATCGGATATGGCATTGATCACTTCGATCACCTGGCCAATATCCCGCGCTTCGGTAGCCAACTGCTGGATCGCCGAGGCCGATTCGCGGATGTTATTCGCCATTCCCTCGACCTGGGCGATGGAACGCGACATGCCTTCACGAATGTCACTGGCGCTGTTGCCGACCTGCTCCAGCTGGTTTGCCGTTTCCGTGGCGCTTTTGGCAATCTCCTGAACCGTGGCTTCCATCTCGCACACCGCCGTGGCGACGGAGTCCGTCAGGCTGCTTTGTTCCTTGGCCCGGTCGGTGTTGGCCGTCATCACAGTGGAGGTTTGATCGACAAAGGCCTTGAGCCGGATTGCCGTCTCCAAAAGACCCCGAACCATCTCTCGTTGTGCCCCGACAAACTGGTTAAACCCGGTCGCCAATTGGCCCAGCTCGTCTTTGCGTTCAACCGCCAGTTCCTGGGTGAGATCGCCGCCACCCTTGGCAATTTCGGTCAACGCCCGAGTGATTTTCGTCAGTGGCTTCGTCATGCGAGTGGCGACCAAAGCTATGATGCCGAGGAAAACAAGAGCCACGAGGACGCCGACGAGCAAGGAGGTCTGGTTGGCCCGGCTGGCTTCGCCGTAGATCTCGGTAGACGGAACCTCTACAACGACACGCCAGTCCGTGATCGACAGAGGCAGGCTGGCGGCGATGAAGCGACGGCCATCACGATCAAACTCGGTCAGATGGTATGTCGGGTCTTTCAACAGTTCGGCGGCGGCCGTTGGAGAAATAACCTTCGATAGGGGCTGATCTGTTTGCTGCAGGTCAGGATGAATGTTGACCTGGCCGGTTTCAGACACCAGGTAAACGATACCGGTTTCACCAAAGCGGAATTCCCTGATTCGCTCAGCCATCTGATCAAGCCCGATTCCAACGCCGGTTACTGCGATAGCCTCGCCGCCATCCTCCATGCGGGCATTGATGAAGAGGGTAGGTTTACCCGTCGCTTTGTCCACGTCCAGCGATAGCTCCATCGTCTCGCCGCTTTCCAGGAAATTATAGAACCAGCGGTCCGCCTGGGGAGTCACCACCCTGTCGATGCCCTGATGGGTGTAGTAGTTGCCCGTGTTTACCGACACGAAGTGTGCGGAGGCGGCCTCCTGGCTGCGTCTGACCCCCTCGAGATACCGGGTGGCGGGGGCGAGCCCCTGCTGTGGTTCGTTGTCGCCTATCCACTCTTTGAGGTAGCTGTTCCCCGCGATCAGCCGTGACGCTGTAATAGGCGCCTGGAGGTCACGCTCAACGGAATTTGCTATGGCCTCCAGGCTGGATGGCAGGGCGGAGTTGAGCAGGTATCGATCAAGAAGCCCGCGCATCTGGACGATATTAAGGGAAACCAGCAGCAACGTGCTGGCAAGCAGTGCTGCCCCCATTCCCATGATTAGCTTTAGGCGAATGCTCATCGGTACTCCTGGGCGATTGCGTATTGCTGTCCGACGAAACGCCTTCTCTTGTCCCTCCCTCCTTGAGTGAAATAACGGCGTCCAAGGGGCTCTCCCGGCCCCTCCGGATGTTCAAAGTGAATCAGGTTTTATCACAGTGCTTTCTGTCCGTTCAGCGTCATCGGGCGCCGGTTTATGGACTTTTGGAAGAATAAGGTTCAACGCGATGGCGGTAATGGCCCCGGGGATCAAACCGGATTCGATCATCGCTTGCAGGTTTTCGGACAGGTTGGCATAGAGCCCTTCTTGCGCCGGAAAACCCACCGCGATGGTCAGCGAGGTGCCAATGATCAGCATGTTGCGCTTGTCGAACGGCACCTGGCTGAGCATCTTAATGCCGGCACTGGCGATCATACCGAACATCAGCAGTACCGCACCGCCGAGCACCGCGTTAGGAATACTGGAAACGAGACCGCCGAGCTTTGGCAACAGGCCGGCCAACACCAGGAATCCGCCGCCAATCGCCACCACATAGCGGCTAACGACGCCCGTCAATGCAACCATGCCTACGTTCTGGCTGAAACTGATCTGGGGGAACGCATTGAAAACAGCGGCAAACACGCTCGCGATGCCATCGGCCATGACGCCGCCGGAGAGTTCCTTCTTGGTGGGTTCACGGTTCAGCCCGCCCGCGGTGGTGCCCACTATATCGCCGATGGATTCGGCCACGGTGACCAGCGACAGCACCACCACGGGGATGATGGCGGCCATATGGAACTCGATACCAATGCCCAGCGGGGTGGGGAACGTCACCCAGTCGGCATCGCCCACCTTGGAGAAATCGACATAGCCAAAAGCCGCGGCAGCAACGAAGCCAACCAGCAAACCGGCCAGTGGGGCAACTTCACTCCAGATACCTCGGCCGAACTGGTGAAGCCCCACGGTGACGACGAGAACAAGCGAGGCCAGTCCGATGTGATGGGGGGCGCCGAAATCCGACACGCCGAAACCACCACCGGCGTAGGCAAGACCAACGGGCATCAACAGAATGCCCAGCATCACGACAAAGGTTCCAGTCACCACTGGCGGGAACAAAAACCGGAACCAGGGAAGAAACAACCCCATTAGCGCCATCGCGACGCCACCGCACAACGCTGCTCCAAGGGCGGCGGGCAACCCCATGCCGATGGCTATGGGAATCAGGACCGGTACGAATCCGAAGCTGGTCCCCATAACAATAGGAAGGCGAGCACCGATGGGCCCCAGGCCCAGGGACTGCAACAGAGTAGCGATGCCAGCGACAAACATCGCGGCCTGAACCATAAAAGCCGTCTGATCGGGAGGCAGGTCCGCCGCCCCGGCGATGATGATTGGCACGGTCACGTTGCTAACGAACATCGCCAGAACATGTTGAATGCCCAGCGGTATCGCACGGCGCAAGGGCGGCATGGAATTAACGTCGCGGGTGCTATAACGGTCACCTGGACCGGTATCTGGCCGTTCGGATGTACTTGTTGTCATGAGTCTCTCCTAGGTGTTGTTTTTGTAGGAATGCCTGACTGTTGACTACCAATAGCTCTACAAAGATTTTCTAAATAACTCTCCTTAGTTGGCGGGCTGCTTCATCATGGCGTGCCATCAACGCGTCAAGATCGACGTCGCAGGGCAGGCCGCCGGTCACTCTCCAGCGCCCGGCGACCATGACCCGGTCAGCGCGTTGTGCACCACACAGCAGCAACGCCGCCAGTGGATTCTCCGCGCCTGAGAAACGCGGCTCATCAAGTTTGAACAGCGCCAGGTCAGCCTGCTGGCCTGGCTCCAGTCCACCGATATCGGTTCGTCCCAGGCAACGGGCCGAGCCTTGCGTTGCCCAGCGGATGACGGCTTCGTGTGTTACCTGGCTCGGCGAGTAACGCAGGCGGCCCAGAAGCAGTGCCTGACGCATTTCCGAGGCAAGGTTCGAGTGGTCGCTCGATGCTGATCCATCGACCGCCAATCCGACCGGTGAGCCCGCCGCTTCGAGTTCCAGGGTCCGGCACAGCCCTGAGCCCAGAACCATGTTTGACGAGGGACAGTGAGCGATGCCCGTGCCTGCACGGCCAAGGCGCTGAATTTCGTCGTCATTGAAATGAATGCCATGGGCCAGCCACGTGCGATCGGTGAGCCAGCCACTGTCCTCGAGATAATCCAGCGGGCGCATGCCAAACAGCTTCTGGCAGTAAGCGGTCTCATCTTCGGTTTCGGCAAGATGGGTGTGGAGGCGAACGTCGTTGTTCTCTGCAAGCCGCGCGCTCTCGCGCATCAATGCCCGGCTGACTGAAAACGGTGAACAAGGCGCCAGGGCGATGGTGGTCATGGCCCCTTCAGCACGCTGGTGGTAACGGTCGATAAGACGCTGGCTGTCATCGACAATGGTTTGCTCGTCCTGCACCACGGTCTGTGGCGGCAGACCGCCATCGTCGCGCCCGACGCTCATGGACCCGCGAGTCAGTGCCGCTCGAACGCCGAGGCGCTGGGCGGTTTCGACCTGGCAGTCAATCGCGTTTACCAAGGCACCGGAAAAGACGTAATGATGGTCCGCTACGGTGGTGCATCCCGACATCAGCAGCTCGACCATCGCCAACTCGCTGGCCAGGGCCATCTGGCTGTCGTTGAGATTGGCCCAGACATCGTAAAGCGTGGTCAGCCAGGGAAATAACTCTTTATTGAGCGCGGGGGAATAGGCTCGGGTCAGGGTTTGGTAGAAGTGATGGTGGGTATTTACCAAGCCGGGTAACAGGACATGCCCGGAAGCATCAAAGGTCTCGTTAACGGGCTGGTGAGGTTGCTGCCCCCTGGCCACTTTTTCCACAATTCTTGTTCCCGTGACGACAATACCGCCGGCTGCGCCTGGGTCAGAGCAGGCAAGCGGATTGTGAATCCATAATCTGTGGTCTGTTTCGGTCATTCCTACAGCTCTTCGTTGTATACATTATGACCGATAACTTCGTACAAATATGTATTACTTGTCAAGAAAAATTGTGAGCAAATTGAACTTTTAATGACAGGGTGTTTGCCGGGCCAGCGCTCAAACGGGCGCCGGCCCGGGGTTGGCAGCGATGTCAGGTTGTCTGCTGGGTTACGTTTTCTGGCCCGCGACTTCAACCTCGTTAGGTTTAACTTCTTTCGTAAGCGCTTTGAGAGCCCCCCAGGAGAGGCCTCGTTTTGATGGTTTCTCGGCCGTGTCGGAAGCGACCAGGCTAAGAAGCTCGGCGGAAATGGACACCGCGACTTCCATGGGCCGCTTACCCGGGATGTCACTGCGCCCGACGGGGCACCGGATGCGGTCGATATCGGCTTCGGTATACCCGCGGTGAGCAAGGCGTTGGCGAAAACGCTCCGCCTTGGTCTGCGAACCGATCAGGCCGATCGTGCGCACATCGTCCCGTTTCAGCAGCGCCTGGCAGAGGTCATAATCCAGTGCGTGGTTGTGGGTCAGAATCAGTACATGGGCGTTGCTGCACAGTTCAGGGACGTCCCCAACCGGGTCGTCGGTGCAATGAACCGTGGTGTTGTCGGGCGTCCTGTCCGGAAAACATTCCTGCCGGGAGTCGACCCAGGTGATCTGCCAGGGCAAATCACCCACGATACGCATCAGGGCATGGCTGACGTGACCCGCACCAAAGACCACAAGGCGGGCATCGCCGCCGGACTGGGCCTCCAGCAGGACCGCCACGCTACCACCACAGCATTGTCCAAGGCTGGCACCCAGAGGGAAGTGCGCCAGCTCGTAGCTGTATTCGTGGTTTGCCAGGCGCTCGCGGGCGCGGGCGATCACCCGGTATTCCAGGTGGCCGCCGCCGATGGTGTCGTAGCTGTGTTCCCGGGTGACGACCATCTTACTGGCCGGCTCCCGTGGTACCGAGCCTGTTACGCCCAGTACCGTGACCAAAACATAGGGCTGACCGCGACGTTCGCAGTCAGCAACGGCTTGGATCCAGGTCAGGCGTTCTTGCATGACGGTTCCCCCTGCGCTGCTACCCAGCGCTCGGTTGCTGTGACAGCCTGGAGCACCCGCTCTGGTGTCGCAGGCGTGTCCAGGGGCGGGCTGTAGCGATAGTCCGCCACGCTCGAAACAGCGTCACGCAGGGCAGACCATACTGCCATGCCCAGCATGAGTGGCGGTTCGCCCACAGCCTTTGAGCGGAATACGGTGGCTTCCCGGTTGGGGCTGTGAGGCAGCAGGGCCACCCGGAAATCCGGTGGCGCGTCTGACACAGCCGGGATTTTGTAGGTCGCCGGGCCGTTGGACAACAGTTGGCCTTCGTCGCTGTATACCAACTCTTCGGTGGTGAGCCAGCCCATGCCCTGAACAAAGCCGCCTTCAATCTGGCCAATGTCCACGGCCGGATTCAGCGACTGCCCCACGTCGTGAAGGATGTCCACCCGCATGGTCTTGTACTCTCCGGTGAGGGTATCAACCACCACCTCTGCGCAGGCAGCCCCGTTGGCGTAATACAGGAAGGGCCGGCCTTGACCGGTTTCTCGGTCATAGTGAATCTTGGGTGTACTGTAGAACCCGTTGGAAGACAGCGAAACCCGCGCCATGTAAGCCTGCTGCACGAACTCCGCCCAGCCGAACTGCTGCTCACCGACATTGACCTGGTTGTTTTCAAACCGTACCGAGTCCGCGCTCACGCCGTAGGTTTCGGCGGCAAACTCGACCAGGCGCTGCTTGATTTTCTCGCAGGCATCCAGGGCAGCCATGCCGTTCAGGTCAGTGCCCGAGGAGGCAGCCGTTGGTGAGGTGTTGGGCACCTTGTCGGTCCGGGTCGCGGACACTTTTACCCGGTCCAGGTCTACCTGGAAGGCTGCGGCTACGACCTGGGCTACCTTGATGTAAAGCCCCTGGCCCATTTCGGTGCCGCCGTGATTGAGGTGAATGCTGCCATCGGTGTAAACGTGCACCAGTGCACCGGCCTGGTTGAGGTGCTTGGCCGTGAATGAAATGCCGAACTTCACCGGTGTCAGGGCCAAACCGCGTTTCAGTACCGAGTTCTCTTTGTTGAACCTGGAAATCTCGGTACGACGCTGACGGTAGTCCGAGCTGGCCTCGAGCGTGTCGATCAGGTCCGGTAAAACGTGCTGCTCGACGATTTGACCATAGTGGGTTACATCACGGCCAGGTCCGTACAGGTTGCGCTTGCGCACATCCAGCGGGTCCATGCCGAGATGGCGGGCGATATCGTCCATTGCCCGCTCAATGATCATCATGCCCTGGGGGCCACCGAAGCCTCGGAAGGCGGTATTGGAAACCGTATGGGTTTTGCAGCGGTGGCCAACAACACGCGCCTGCCCCAGGCTATAGGCGTTGTCGGAATGAAACATGGCGCGGTCGACGATGGCATCGGACAGGTCGGGCGAAAAGCCACAGCGTCCAGCCACCATGATGTCGGCCCCCCGCAGCACACCCTCGTTGTCGAACCCAATGTCATAGGTGTTGAAAAAGTCGTGTCGCTTGCCCGTTTGTACCATGTCGTCGTAGCGCGCCATCCGGTATTTAACGGGCCGCCCGGTGCGTCGGGCAAGCAGGGCCGAGATACAGGCCAGCGGTGCGGCCTGGGTTTCCTTGCCGCCGAAGCCGCCACCCATGCGCCGTACTTCCACCTGGACTTCATGAATGGGGAGGTCAAGCACTTCGGCCACCAGCTTTTGCACCTCGGAGGGGTGCTGGCTGGAGGTATGAACAAACACGCCCGCGTCTTCGGTAGGCTCTACCAGGCACGCCTGTCCTTCCAGGTAGAAATGCTCCTGTCCGCCAACGTGCATCTGGGCCTGTAGGCGATTCGGCGCTTCGGCAAGCGCTTTATCCGGGTCGCCCCTCAGCTGGGTATGACTGGGACGCACGAACAACTGCTGATCAAGCGCGGCCTCCGCGGTCAACGCGGCAGGAAGGGGCTCATAGCTGACTTTCGCAAGTCGGGCCGCCTGGCGGGCCGCGCGATGACTCGTTGCCGCAACGGCAAACAGCGGCTGGCCCACATGTTCGACCACATCTCCGGCCAGAACCGGATCGCCAGGAAAGACCGGCCCGATGTCGGTATGGCCGGGCACGTCCTCGACGGTCATGACCGAAACCACGCCGGGGTAGGCCCAAACCTCGCTGAGATCCATGGCGGTGATACGGGCGTGGGCGTGCGTACTCTGGCCGACGGCCGCGTGCAGGAGTTCTGCGGGCTCGGGGAGGTCGTCGATATAGCGGGCCTGTCCACGAACGTGCTTCCAGGCACTGTCATGAAATGCCTGGGTGCCTGTCAGCCCTTTCGCCGTTGTGGTGGGCCGCGGAATATTGGGAGGTAGTTTACGCATAGTCAGTCACCATGAGGGGCTGGTTTGTTGTTGTGGTGTCTTGAGTGCTCTCCAAAAACGCGCGGCGCAGCAGGTTGCCGGCTACTTGCAGGCGATAGGCTGCGGACCCCCGCACGTCTGTCATGGGTTCAAATTCGAGTTCCAGTGCGGCAATGGCGGCCGCAACTGTGTCTGCATTCCAGGGCTGGCCTCGAAGCGCCGCTTCAGCGCCACTGGCCCGCTTTGGCGTTGCCGCCATCCCGCCAAAGGCCAGTCGGCAGTCCTTGATTGTTTCGCCGTCGCGCTTGAGCCAAAAGGCACCCAGCACTGCCGAAATGTCGTCATCAATGCGCTTGGAGACTTTATAGATGAACAGCTTTTCGTCAGGTGCCGGGTTGGGGATCCAGGTGCCCCGAATGAATTCGTGAGGCTGGAGGTCGGTCTGCTTGTAGCCGTGGAAGAAGTCCTCAAGGCGCAGGCGCCGGGTGCCATCAACGCTGTCCAGGTCGAGCTCTGCGCCCAGCGCAATCAGTGCGGGCGGCATGTCGCCGATTGGCGAAGCGTTCCCGATATTGCCCCCAACAGTCCCGCGGTTGCGGATCTGGCGTGAACCCAGGCGCTCCAGCATCGGCCCGAAGTGCGGCCAACGCTCCTCGAGCTTATGGAACATGGCGCGGTAGGTCACTCCGGCTCCGAGATAGATCCCGTCTTCGTCCTCGTGGATCTCCTGTAGCTCCTTGATGCCACTCAGACCGATCAGGTGATCAAGGTCTTTGAGCTGTTGGGTGATTTCAAGGGACAGGTCGGTGCCGCCGGCAATCAACCTTGCCTTGGGAAACTGACGGCATAGTCCACGAAGCGCGTCCAGAGTGGCTGGCGCATCGTATCGGTAGCCGTGATCGTCGGTGAGTTCGCCAGCCGTATTCTGTACGCTTAACAGGTCGGCGATCATTTCGGGGTTCTGCAGCCAGGCTATGCCGCTAAGGCCCGGCGCGGGGTTGTTCGGAGCCGCGCCATCCGGGCCGCTGAGCGCACTGCTTCGGCTCAGAACCGCGTTACCGGTGCCGGGTTCCCACGTTTGCACGCAAGCCCGACGCCCGGCCTCGATGATTGGCCGGTAACCCGTGCAGCGGCAAAGGTTGCCGGACAGCGCCTCCAATAAGGCGTCGTCGTCGGGCACGGAACCGTTCGCTGCGCTTTCTGTATGCAGGGCAAACAGCGACATGATGATGCCTGGTGTGCAGAAGCCGCACTGGGCTCCGTGACACTCCACCATCTCCTTCTGTACCGGGTGAGCTGGCTCCTGGGTTAGCGCGTCGACGGTCACCAGATGTTTGCCATGCAGGCTTCCGACGAGCGCGATGCAGCTGTTCACGCTGTCGTAGCGGAGTTGCCCGGACTGCTCAGGGTCGGGCGATCCGATCACCACGGTGCAAGCCCCGCAGTCACCCGATGCGCAGCCTTCCTTGGTGCCTGTCAGTCGCTTCCTGGTGCGCAGCCAGTCGAGGATGCTTAGATTCGGGTCGACTTGGTTGAGTTTTTGTAGTTGGCCGTTCAAGTAGAATCTGATCACAAATTTTCCCGCTCTTCTGCACTTGCGCCTGTCTCTTTCTGCTTTTCTCTTTGTTTAAGACTGAGCATCAGAGTCATTGGCGTAAGCCCTTGATTGATTTCAGTAGTTGCACAGGCGATGCCGCATCACGGATGCCAAAAGTCACATGGGCCCGTTATTCTTTTTACAATTTCCTGACCAAATAGTCCAGTTTTTTGTGTAAAGACTATTCCTTTGATTGCCGCACAGAGATCGGCTATCGTCGGAGCCTCGACGTTCCAACCTGAAGCTACTCGACACCATGACCCGTCAAATCGAACCAGACTCCCCCGAAACGAAGCGAACAACGTCATCAGGCAGCAAGCGCAAGAAAGTGCGTCCGGGCCGAATCCGTGAGCGCAATCGTGAGCGTATTCTGATGGCCGCGGAAAAGGAGTTTTCCCAGAACGGCTTCGGGGCAACCACCGTTCAGAAGATTGCGGACAGGGCGGGGCTGCCGAAATCCAACGTGCTTTACTATTTCAGCAATAAAAAACGCATCTACTACGCGTTGATGGATGACATCATGGGGCGGTGGAATGAGATGTTCTCGAAGATACAGCCAGAAGATGACCCCGCCACGACCCTGGCCAGTTTTATTCACGCCAAGGTAGAGCTATCCAGGACCCACCCCCTGGCATCGCGCCTGTTTGCGCTGGAAATTATTCAGGGGGCGCCGGTCCTCAAGGACCATCTGTCTACGACCATGCGGGAGTGGGTGCAGGCGCGAGCGGGTGTGATTCAGCAGTGGATCGACGCGGGGCGAATGGCGCCCGTTGATCCGGTGCAACTCATCCTCCTGATCTGGTCATCCACGCAACACTACGCTGACTTCCAGGTCCAGATCCTCGCGATTGAGGACAAGAGCGAATACACCGAAAGTGACTTTCAGCACGCTGCGGATTTCCTGACGTCTGTCATCCTGCGCGGTTGTGGCCTCGCCGAGCCTTAACGCCTGACTCCGGAATGCCTGGCATACCGCCCGTCGTATGCCTTCGATGGCGTTCGGTCTTGAAAATTTCCTGACTTATTGGTCAGTTTTTTATTGACCAGGCTACCAATCCTGTTTAAATTTCCCTGAGACACGCAATCCAATCGTCGCCAACAATACCAATGCGACAACAAGACTGACGAGAGTGACCATGTCCCAGCGCAAAGCCTACCGTGCCTCTGTTTTCCACTGCATCGCCGACCCGGGCGTGGTGGGTGCGGAACGTTCCTACGAGTATTTTGAAGATGGCCTGTTAGTGGTCGAGGACGGCACGGTCGTCGAGATAGGCACGGCCGAGAGCCTGTTGCCATCACTGTCTCCTGAAGTCGAGGTCGTTCACTACGAGGATGCCCTGATAACCCCGGGCTTCGTCGATACCCATATCCATTATCCGCAGGTGGGAATCATCGGCTCCTATGGCGCCCAGTTGCTGGACTGGCTGGAAACCTACACCTTTCCCTGCGAGGGACAGTTTGATGATTCACGGCACGCTCATGCCCAGGCTGAGATCTTCCTCCGTGAACTGTTGAGAAACGGGACAACGACGGCCCTGGTCTTCGGAACCGTCCATAAGCAGTCGGTGGATGCCTTTTTCGAACATGCCTCCAAGCTGAACCTGCGGATGATTGCGGGCAAGGTGTTGATGGACCGTTGCGCGCCTGACTATTTGGTGGATACAGCGGAATCCGGTTATGCGGACAGCAAGGAGCTTATTGAGCGTTGGCACGGAAAGGGCCGTTTGTCCTATGCGGTGACGCCCCGATTTGCGCCGACGAGCTCCGATGAGCAACTCGAGCTGGCGGGTAAGCTCTTCAAGGAATTCCCGGGCTTGTACATGCACACCCACATTTCCGAGAACCGACAGGAGATTGAGTGGGTTAAAGAGCTGTTTCCTGAGCGGGATGGTTACCTTGATGTATACGACCACCATGGCCTGATTGGTGAACGGTCAGTGTTTGCACACGGTGTTCACCTGCATGACGACGAGTGCAGGCGGCTGGGCGACACTGGCTCTGCGGTTGCCTTTTGCCCGACGTCGAACCTCTTCCTTGGCAGTGGTTTGCTCGACCTGGCGCACCTGGAGTCCCATGGGGTTCGCGTTGGCCTGGGCACGGATGTAGGGGCGGGTACCAGCTTTTCCCAGCTTCAAAGCCTTAACGAGGCGTACAAGGTGTTGCAGTTGCAGGGGCAGAAACTGGATCCTTTCAAAGCCTTCTACCTTGCAACGCTCGGCGGAGCCCGGTCCCTCTACCTGGATGACAGGATTGGCAGCCTGCAGGCCGGGAAAGAAGCGGACTTTGTTGTGCTGGATTACGAAGCCACGCCGCTGATCAGTTACCGCCTGAAGCAATCCAAAAGCCTCGAGGAAACACTGTTTGCCCTCATGATTCTTGGCGATGACCGCGTGGTGAAGGAAACCTTCAGCGCGGGCATGTCCGTTCACCGCCGATAGCGTGCCACTGGCGGGCTGCCCGTTGCCGCTGATGGGCGCGCCCACCCTCGGTCCAGAATCTTTCTACCACGCCTCTTCGGGTCCTTCTTTTTTCTTGTGCACAATCGTTATAAGAATTTTGTTGCAATTGTTGTATACAAAAGCATAATCGGAGTTGTGGTTCCTGACCGATAAGTCAGGAAATGCCGATATGGCAAACCAGCCATCACCTGCCTCAAGGGCTCTGCTCTGGGTGATAGAAAACAACAATGATGAGGAATACCTTGTGGAAAACATCGATCAGCAGAAGCGCTCGCTCGGAGCGTTAGCGAGAACGGACTGGCTCGAGCGCATTTTCAAGCTCCGTCAGCATGGAAGCTCAGTCAAGATTGAGCTGATAGCAGGCCTGACCACCTTCGTAACCATGGCCTACATTATCTTCGTTAATCCCAATGTTATGGCTGCGGCCGGCCTTGATCATGGTGCTGCGTTCGTCGCCACCTGTCTGGGGGCGGCACTTGGCTGCCTGCTCATGGGGTTCTACGCCAACTGGCCGGTGGGACTGGCGCCGGGCATGGGGCTCAACGCGTTTTTTACCTACACCGTCGTTGGCGAAATGGGTTATACCTGGCAGGTTGCCCTTGGCGCGGTCTTCCTCTCCGGCATCCTGTTTATGATTATGAGCCTCTCGCGAATCCGCGAATGGCTGCTTAACAGCATTCCGATGAGCCTGCGTTTTGCCATGGGGGCAGGGGTTGGTCTGTTTCTCGGGCTCATTGGCCTGAAGACGGCGGGCATTGTCGTCGACAGCCCCGCGACGCTGGTGACGATGGGGTCTTTTGGTGAGCCTTCGGCACTACTGGCCGCCATCTGCTTCTTGCTGATCGCGGTGCTTAGCCACCGCAATGTGTTTGGCGCCATCCTGTTGAGCATGCTCATTGTAACGGGGATCGGCTGGAGTATGGGGCTTGTGGAGTATGGCGGTGTTGTGTCGCTCCCTCCCAGCCTGGCGCCAACCTGGCTGGCGATGGATATTGCGGGTGCGTTGAACGTGGGAATGATCAGCGTTGTGCTCGCGTTTCTCTTCGTGAACATGTTCGACACTGCTGGAACACTGATGGGGGTGGCTCATCGTGCAAACCTGGTTGACGAGAACGGCAAGATAGAAAACCTTTCCAAATCCCTTAAAGCGGACAGTACATCCAGTGTCCTGGGCTCATTTGTGGGTTGCCCGCCGGTAACCAGCTACGTTGAAAGCGCTTCAGGCGTAGCCGCGGGTGGTCGCACGGGGCTGACGGCCGTCACCGTCGGCGTGCTATTCCTGCTGGCAACCTTCTTTGCACCTCTTGCGGGAATGATCCCGGCCTACGCGACCTCAGGCGCACTGATATACGTCGCTATGCTGATGATGAGTGGAATGGCCCACATCGACTGGAAGGACATCACCGACACCATTCCGGCCATCATTACTGTGGTGATGATGCCGCTGACCTTCTCCATCGCCAATGGCATTGCGCTGGGCTTCGTTACCTATGCCACGTTGAAGCTGCTTACCGGGCAGAGGAAGAAAGTATCCGTCAGCCTGTATGTTCTCTGTGTCATCTTCATCGCCAAGTTCGCCTTCCTGTGATCAAGGCACTCGGTTGACCCGAACCCGAGGTTTTACCCCAAAACAACAAAACGAGAGGTAGTAAAAATGAAACTGTTGCAAAAAATCCTGCTGGCGGCGTGCGTTTTCACCGCGTTTGTTCCGGTTGTTCACGCTGAAAAGTTCTTCGGCAGTTCCAGTGTGTCGCTGCTTTATAGCGATGACTATGAAATTTTTGGCTCTCAAAAAGAGTCCGCGACCGTGTTTACCTTTGAAAACGTGACCGCCCACAACTGGGGGGATACGTTCTTCTTCATTGACCGCTATCAGGTTCAGGGGGATTCCGGTAACGCTGACTCCACCTATGGGGAGTTCGCGCCCCGGTTGAGCCTGAGTTGGCTAAGCGGCCAGGATCTGGGCTTCGGGCCGGTTAATGACGTCTACCTGGCAACCCAGTATGAGTTCGATGGTGGGGTAGAGGCGAACAACTACATGTACGGTCTTGGATTGGGCTGGGACATCCCTGGATTCCAATACTTCAACACCAATGCCTACTATGTTGAAAACAACACCGCGTTCGACACGCCGGACGACTGGCAGCTGACCGTAACATGGGGGGTGCCGTTCGAACTGGGCAGCGCGGCGTTTCTCTTTGACGGTTTTATCGACTATTCATCGGGGGTAAGCGGTGCTCAGAGTGCGGACTTACACATCAACCCGCAGTTCAAACTCGACCTTGGTCATTTCACGGGAGAGGCTGGCGTGTTGTATGCCGGTATAGAGTACTCGTACTGGCGTAATAAATTCGGTAGCCCAAACATAGATACGGAGAACGCTGTTAGCGCACTGGTCAAGTTCCACTTCTGACCCGCGCTATCATCATCGGATCCATTGGGCCGCTGGTTTCAGCGGTCCAGCTGCCATCACATGACAGGAGAACTTTATGGGACGCCTTACCACACACGTACTGGATACTTCGCTGGGTCGCCCCGGAGAGGGTATTCGTATCGAGGTTTACCGACTGGAGGGTGAATCGCGCACCTTGCTGAAAGAAGTCACCACTAATGATGATGGCCGTTGCGATGCCCCGATACTTGAAGGTGAGGCCTTTACCGAGGGCCAGTTCGAGCTGGTCTTTCACGCTGGAGACTACCTCCGGCGCCAGGGCGTAGAGGCTGACGAACCGCGCTTTCTCGATGTTATCCCATTGCGTTTCGGCGTGGCTGACGCCTCCCAGCACTTTCATGTGCCTCTCCTGCTTTCTCCCTATAGCTACTCCACCTACCGCGGTAGCTGAGTCGAGATGGTCAGTCATCAATACAACAGTGCGAACAAGAGAACAGGTTAATGGAAGCTTACATTCTGGATTTTGTGAATTTCATGTTGCGGTGGCTGCATGTGATTGCGGCGATTGCGTGGATTGGTGAGTCAATCTACTTCGTGATGCTGGATAACAGACTCAAGCCGCCACAGGCCGAAAACTGCAAAAAGAAGGGGGTTCTTGGTGAGATGTGGGCTGTGCATGGGGGCGGTTTCTATCACAACCAAAAGTACGCCACCAGTCCGGGTACCTTGCCTGCCGACCTGCATTGGTCGTTCTGGAAATCGTACACCACCTGGCTGTCGGGTTTCGCGCTGTTCGTTATTCTCTACATGGTCAACCCAGGCTTCTACCTGGTGAACACCAATAGCAGTTGGCAGTGGGCGGCTGAGTTAAGTGGATGGCAGACCAACGTTGCGGCGGTGCTTTTCCTGGTATTCGGGTGGGTTGTATACAATGAGCTGTGCAAGCGCATAAGCCCGAACATGGAGCGGGACGGCATTCTGAGTATTGCGGTTGGGGTGCTGCTTGTCATAGTTGCCTATGTAAGCACTCAATTGTTTGCTGGCCGTGCTGCGTTCCTTCTGACCGGTGCTGTCATGGCAACAGCCATGTCCGCGAACGTTTTCTTCTGGATCATTCCGGGCCAGCGCCGCATGGTCGATGCCATGAAGGCGGGCGAGGAGCCCAATCCGATTGATGGCAAGCGCGGTAAACAACGCTCTGTCCACAATACCTACTTCACGCTTCCCGTCGTTCTGTTGATGATCAGTAATCACTACGCCTTCGCCTATACAGAGGCTCAGGCATGGTTGGTCATGTCGCTGCTCATATTTGCCGGCGCCGTTATCCGCCAGTTCTTTGTACTGATGCATGCGGGCAAAACCCAACCTTCCTACCTTCTGGCCGGTGGTGTGCTGATCCTGCTGACGTTCTGGGTGGCCGCGCCCACGGGAGAGTCCCAGGTGGCAACGGCTCAGGCAAACGCCGAGCCCAATACGACGACGCATGAGACAAGTGAATCCCCCCTTGCTGCCAACGTGGGCGCGACCATTGAACAGCACTGTGCGGGATGCCATTCGAAGCAACCTGAGAACCCGGCGTTTTCGGCTCCGCCGGCGGGATTTGCGTTTGATGCGGTTGATCAGATCCTCAGCCATCAGGCCAAGATCCAGGAGGTTGTGGCGAACGGATACATGCCGTTGGGCAACGCCACGAACATGACCGAAGAAGAACGCGAAATCATCAAGAACTGGGGTGAATGAGTGTTGCGTTCATGTTGGATACAATATAGTATATTTAAGTATACAATTCATATTGAGGGCGAGCTGGTACCAACGGCCTGCCAAACGGATTGGAAGAAGGAAGTTGCTTGATGAATCCGGCTAATCCAGACCATTACCCCCGAGACCTGATTGGTTACGGTTCTGAGCCTCCCCATGCAAATTGGCCTGGCCGGGCACGCATTGCCGTGCAGTTCGTTCTCAATTACGAGGAAGGTGCGGAGAACTGCGTCCTGCATGGCGATACGCATTCGGAGCAGTTCCTGTCCGAAATCGCCGGGGCTGAGGCCTACCCAAGCCGGCACATGAGCATGGAGTCAATCTATGAGTACGGCTCGCGGGCAGGGGTATGGCGGGTACTGAAGGAGTTTCAGCGCCGCGGCATGCCGCTGACGGTATTTGGCGTGGCGATGGCCCTTGAGCGGCACCCCGAGCTTGCCCATGCGTTTAAAGAGCTGGGGCATGAGGTTGCCTGTCACGGTTGGCGCTGGATTCACTACCAGAATATTCCGGAAGGTATAGAGCGCGCGCACATGCGCCGGGCCATCGAGATCTTCGAGGCTTTATACGGTGAGAAACCGGCAGGGTGGTATACCGGTCGCGACAGCGAGAACACGCGCCGTCTGGTGCTGGACGAAGGCAGCTTTCTCTACGACAGCGATTACTACGGGGACGATCTGCCGTTCTGGACCCGTCAGTACGATAGTGAGGGCGAAATGCACAACCACCTGGTAGTGCCTTATGCCCTGGACACCAATGACATGCGCTTCGCTTCAGCGCAAGGCTTCGGTACCGGAGAGGACTTTTACCAGTATTTACGGGATGCCTTCGACGTGCTTTATGCCGAGGGTGAGGACTCGCCAAAAATGCTGTCTGTTGGTCTCCACTGTCGGCTGGTTGGCCGGCCGGGACGCTTCCGGGCCCTGCAGCGATTCCTCGATCACATAGAAGCCCATGATCGTGTCTGGGTTACGAGACGTGTGGATATTGCTCGCCATTGGGCCGAGCACCACCACCCGCTCTCATCCAAGGAGCAGCAATGAGCAATCGATCTGTGAACAAACCTACGTATTACGCTCCCGCTGGCGGGCATCCACCTCAGACCCAGTTGTTGTCTGACCGTGCGGTTTTTACCGAAGCCTACGCCATCATTCCCAGGGGCGTGATGCGGGATATCGTCGCCAGTGCCTTGCCGCATTGGGAAAAAACCCGGCTTTGGGTGCTTTCACGCCCGCTGTCTGGATTCGCCGAAACGTTCTCCCAGTACATCATGGAAGTGTCCCCTGGGGGCGGCAGCTCGCGACCAGAGCTGGACGCTTGCGCGGAAGGGGTTCTGTTTGTGGTTGAAGGCGAGATGACCCTGACCATCGCCGGCCAACAACACCGGATGCAAGAGGGCGGCTATGCCTTTATCCCGCCGGGTGCCTCCTGGCAGTTGTTGAACGAGAGCGATGCGCCGCTGCGTTTTCACTGGGTGCGAAAAGCCTACGAGCATGTGGACGGTATTGAGGTGCCTGAAGCTTTTGTCACCAATGAGACGGACATAACGCCCACCGAGATGCCGGGAACTGAGGGGCGCTGGACGACAACACGCTTTGTTGATCCGCAGGACATTCGACATGACATGCACGTCAACATTGTCAATTTCCAGCCCGGCGGAGTCATTCCATTTGCCGAGACCCACGTGATGGAACATGGCCTTTACGTGCTGGAAGGGAAGGCGGTTTATCACCTCAACCAGGATTGGGTTGAAGTGGAGGCGGGTGACTACATGTGGCTTCGCGCCTTCTGCCCGCAAGCGTGCTATGCCGGTGGGCCGGGGCCGTTCCGTTACCTGCTTTACAAGGACGTGAACCGGCACATGAAACTCAGCGGATTCGGTTCGCGCTGAGCTGAGACGAGGACATTTTTATGCTGGAACTCAAAGCACAACCGTTGAGCCCGGAGGCATTCGCCGAATTCGGGGATGTTATTGACCGGCGCACGGCTGACTCCTTTCCCATCAATGCGGGGCGCACCCAGCGCCACCATGATCTGGCGAAAGTGGAGCTGCTCGGTGATGAGGCGCGGGTTCTGGTGAGTATTTTTGTCAGCCAGCCGGTGACGTTACCGCTGGAGCTGTCGTTCCTGGAGCGCCACCCGCAAGGCAGCCAGGCCTTTATGCCTCTGCACGAGGAGCGATTCCTGGTTGTTGTCGCACCCCCAGGCGACACGATCAGCCCTGATGAAGTTCGCGCCTTTGTCACCGATGGTTTCCAGGGAGTGAATTACCGCGCGGGTACCTGGCACGCCGTGCAGTCGGTGTTGGATCGGGAAGGCGAATTCCTGGTTATCGATCGCGGCGGCTCGGGGAACAACTGCGACGAGTACGGAATGGAGGTGCGTGTGCTCCTCGACCTATCTGACTGATCTACCGGCTGAATTTCCATTCAACCTTTACCGACGGTGCTCCTAAGTTTCAAGCGCCGGGACGAGCTTCGCCTCGAATACAAGAACAATCTTACTTCGGAGGAAACACCATGACTCGCATGACCGCAGCAGAAGCCGCTGTTCACGTTTTGAAGAAAGAAGGTATCGACATTGCCTTTGGAGTGCCCGGAGCGGCGATTAACCCGTTCTATTCCGCCATGCGCAAGGTTGGAGGAGTTGACCATGTCCTTGCGCGCCACGTGGAGGGGGCCTCTCATATGGCAGAGGGTTACACCCGCACAAAAGCAGGCAACATCGGTGTCTGCATCGGAACGTCAGGGCCTGCCGGCACCGACATGATCACCGGGCTGTACTCTGCCACGGGCGACTCCATACCCATTCTCTGCATCACTGGGCAGGCGCCGCGCAGCAAGCTGCACAAGGAAGACTTCCAGGCGGTGAACATCCAGGCTATCGCCGGCCCGGTGACCAAATGGGCGGTTACCGTCCTTGAGCCGGCCCAGGTGCCGCGGGCGTTCCAGCAGGCGTTCCAGTTGATGCGCAGCTCCCGTCCTGGTCCCGTTCTGATTGACCTGCCCATCGATGTACAGATGAGCGAGATCGAATTTGATCCGGACACCTACGAATCGTTGCCTGCCTACAAGCCGTCGGCTTCACGGGCGCAGATCGAGAAAGCGCTGACCTTGCTGAACGAGGCTGACAAGCCCCTGCTGGTTGCCGGTGGCGGCGTTATCAACAGTGATGCGAGCGACCTTCTGGTTGAGTTTGCAGAGCTTACGGGTGTTCCCGTGGTTCCGACCTTGATGGGCTGGGGGACGATTCCCGATGACCATCCATTGATGGCCGGCATGGTGGGGCTCCAGACGTCCCATCGCTATGGCAACGCCACCATGCTCGCGTCCGACTTCGTGATGGGTATCGGTAACCGCTGGGCGAACCGGCACACCGGTAACATCGAGGCCTATACCAAGGACCGGAAGTTTGTTCATGTTGACATCGAGCCCACCCAGATCGGCCGTATCTTCGGGCCGGATTATGGGATTGTCTCTGATGCCAAGGCGGCGCTGGAACTCTTCATTACCGTGGCCAAGGAGTGGCGCGCTGAAGGCAAACTCAAGGATCGCGGAGCCTGGGCCCAGAAATGCCAGGAGCGCAAGCAGACACTGCTGCGCAAGACTCACTTCGACGACGTGCCGGTCAAGCCGCAGCGCGTCTACGAAGAGATGAACAAAGTGTTCGGCAAGAATGTCCGGTACGTGACCGCCATTGGTCTGTCCCAGATCGCCGGAGCCCAGTTCCTGCACGTGTACAAGCCGCGGCACTGGATCAACTGCGGTCAGGCCGGGCCGTTGGGCTGGACCATTCCAGCTGCCCTGGGTGTATGCCGTGCCGATCCCGAGGCCGAGGTCGTCGCTCTCTCCGGGGACTACGACTTCCAGTTCATGGTTGAGGAGTTGGCTGCCGGGGCGCAGTTCAAGCTGCCCTATATCCATGTCCTCGTGAACAACTCGTATCTGGGGCTGATCCGTCAGGCGCAACGTGGTTTCGAAATGGACTACTGCGTGCAGCTGTCATTCGAGAACGTTAACTGCCCCGAGATAAACGACTATGGCGTTGATCACGTCTCGGTTGTCGAGGGCCTTGGTTGCAAGGCGTTGCGGGTCACCAAGCCTGATGACATTGGCCCGGCGTTTGTACAGGCGCGGCAACTGATGCACGAACACCGGGTACCGGTGGTGGTCGAGATCATCCTTGAGCGTGTGACCAACATTGCGATGGGGACCGACCTTGACGGTGTTAACGAGTTCGAAGCACTGGTAGAGAACGTCACCGATGCGCCGACCTCAATTGCCAGCCTGACCTAAGCAACGCAATCAATCGCCCCCGGCCTGTGGGAAAGCAACAGGTAGAGGGGGCGAAGACCCAAAAATGGACGAGTAGGAGACCCAAAATGCCTAAGTTTGCAGCGAATCTAAGCATGCTGTTCACCGAGGAGGATTTTCTCGACCGCTTCCAGGCCGCCGCGTCGGCAGGCTTTCAGGGCGTAGAGTATCTCTTCCCCTACGATTACCCCGCGGCAGACATTAAAAAGCAGCTGGATGCCCATGGGCTTACCCAGGTGTTGCACAACCTTCCCGCAGGGGACTGGGCGGCTGGTGAGCGCGGTATTGCCTGCCACCCGGATCGGGTCGACGAGTTTCGTGAAGGCGTGGATCTGGCCATTGACTACGCCACCGTGCTCGGGTGCAAGCAACTGAATTGTCTGGCAGGTATCCGACCAAACACGGTAAGCGAAGAACAGGCCCGTCGAACCCTGATCGACAACCTGCGCTTCGCCGCCGAAAAACTGAAAGCGGCAGGCATCCTGTTGCTCGCTGAACCCATCAATACCCGGGACATCCCCGGCTTCTTCCTCAACCGGACGGAGCAGGCCCTGGCGTTGTTTGAGGAAGTGGGCAGCGACAATCTGCAACTGCAATACGACATCTATCACATGCAGATCATGGAGGGCGACCTGGCCCCGACCATCGAAAAGCACCTTTCGAAAATCGGCCATGTGCAGCTGGCGGACAATCCAGGGCGCCACGAACCCGGCACGGGGGAGATCAATTACCCGTTCCTGTTCGGCCATCTTGATCGCCTGGGCTACCAGGGGTGGATCGGCTGCGAGTACAAGCCTGCGGCGACGACGCTGGAAGGGCTCGGCTGGCTGGACAACGCACGATAAGGTCATTCAACAAGAAAGTTAGTAAGTAAGGAGAGGATTATGAGCAAGATCGGATTTATTGGTCTCGGGATTATGGGTCGGCCCATGGCCGGCCATCTGCTGGAAGCGGGCCACGAGCTGGTGACCTACGTTAAGCACGGCACCCTGGACGAAGGCCTGGCGGCCAAGGGTACGAAAGAAGTTGATAGCCCCAAGGCGGTTGCGGAACAGGCCGAGATTATCATCACCATGGTGCCGGACACCCCCGATGTTGAGGAAGTGCTGCTTGGCGAGGCCGGCATTGTTGAAGGCCTCCAGCCCGGTACGCTGGTCATTGACATGAGCTCCATTGCGCCGATCCCCACCCAGGCATTTGCCAAGCGCATTACCGAGGCTGGCGGTGAGTACGTCGACGCTCCGGTGTCTGGTGGTGAGGGTGGCGCTGTTAACGCAACCCTGACCATTATGGTGGGTGGTACCAATGAAGGCTTTAACCGGGCCCTGCCCGTCCTTGAGGTAATGGGCAAGACCATCACCCATATTGGCGAGCACGGCGCCGGTCAGATCTGCAAAGTCGCTAACCAGATCGTCGTAGCGCTGACCATCCAGGCCGCATCTGAGGGCCTGCTTTTCGCATCGAAAGCCGGAGCGGATGTGACGAAAGTGCGTGAGGCCCTGCTGGGTGGTCTGGCCCAGTCGAAGATCCTCGACGTGCACGGAGAGCGCATGATCAAGCGTACCTTTGACCCAGGCTTCCGCATTCGCCTGCACCAGAAGGATCTCAACCTGGCTCTGGAAAGTGCACGCAGCCTGAATCTGTCGCTGCCTGGCACCGCCAATGCCCAGCAACTGTTCCAGGCCTGCGCCGCGAACAACGGCGCGGATTGGGATCACGCGGGTATTGTGAAGGCCCTGGAAAAACTGGCGGACCACGAAATTGGTGCCTAGTTAAGCCGCCGGCGCAGCACTCAGACCCAATGGCCGGTGTCGATTCGGCACCGGCCATTAGGGCGCGATTGGGGGCGCGCTGGCGTACCACGTCATTTCTTTAGTTTCTATCCGTTGCGAGGAGCCGCAGATGCACGCCCTGTCCAATTCGCTGTCCTTTGATCATCCGACAGAAGTGAATGTCTGGCTCAGGCAGCTTGCCGCAACGGCGGTCTCCGCCGTGCATCCCGATACGCTGCTTTCGGCTGGCCAGCTACCGCCGCGCCCGGCCGGACGTACCGTCGTGATTGGGGCTGGCAAAGCGGCGGCGGCAATGGCTGCGGCCTTCGAGCGCACGTGGGCTGATACCTACGATGACGCCGACCTTTCCGGCCTCGTTGTTACCCGGTATGGACACGGTGCGGAATGTCGTCACATTGAGGTATTGGAAGCTTCTCATCCCATGCCGGACGAATTGGGCGAGAAGGCTGCCCAGCGTATGCTCGAGTCGGTGGCCGGGCTGACCGAGAATGATCTTGTTGTCGCTTTGATTTCCGGTGGCGGTTCCGCACTCATGACGCTGCCGGCGCCAGGGCTGACACTGCAGCAAAAGCAGGCCATCAACAAGACGCTGTTGCGTTGCGGGGCCCCGATCCGGGAGATCAACACGGTGCGGCGCCACCTTTCGCGCGTCAAGGGTGGGCGCCTGGCTGTCGCTGCCCATCCGGCGAGGGTGATTACCTACCTGATTTCCGATGTGCCCGGCGACGATCCTGCGCTTATCGCCTCAGGGCCGACCATTCCAGATGCGACAACGCCAATGGATGCCCTGGAAATACTGGAGCGGTACTCCATTGATATTCCAGAGGCTGTGCGCAGCCACCTGGTCAGCGACGATACTGCCCCCAAGCCGCATTCACCCGAATTTGGACTTGACCGCACGATCGTTCAGGCCAGGGCCTGTGATGCACTTCGGGCCGCCGAAGCGTCCGCAAATCTGGCCGGTGTGGATGTTCGAGTGTTAGGTGACGATCTTGAAGGAGAATCGAGGGAGCTCGGAGGTGAGCACGCGACAATGGCGTTGAAGCTGCAAAAAGACCTCAAAGAACCTCTGTTGATCCTTTCAGGCGGCGAGACCAGCGTTACGGTGTCCGGTGAAGGGCGAGGAGGTCGCAACGTCGAATACCTCCTGGGTGCCATCTCGGTCCTTCAGGGAGCGTCCAATATTCACGCTTTGGCCATCGACACGGACGGTATTGATGGCTCCGAGGATAACGCCGGCGCCATTTTCGGACCCAATGACTGGTCGCGGGTTCAGGCCCTGAAGCTTGACCCTGCCACCTATCTCGCCCGCAACGACGCCTACAGCTTTTTTGAGGCGCTTGATGGCTTGATCATCACGGGTCCGACTCGCACCAATGTTAATGATTTTCGGGCCATTCTGGTGCTTCCGAAGTCCATGTGAGGGAAGCACCGAGCACTAATATCGGTCCTGTACGCGGATACCGTGGCAGGGCCTTATTGTTTGGTGCCGGCTTTTTTCCGGGCAAAACCGATGTGTGAAAACACCGCATGCAGGTCATCGGTTGTGCTTTCGTTATCAAAGTTCAGTTTCGCATCGATATGATCCATGTGATGCATCATCAACGAAACGGCTTTGTCGGTGTCACGGGCGGATATCGCATCCAGTAGCTGGTTGTGCTCATCATAGGAGCAGTGCGAACGGGTTCCCTTTTCGTATTGGGCGATGATCAGTGAGGTCTGCGAAACCAGGCTGCGCTGGAAGCCAACGAAGGGGGCGTTGTTTGCCGCCTCGGCCAGTTTCAGGTGGAACTCGCCAGACAAGCGAATGCCGGCGCCCCGATCCCCGCGGGCGAAGCAATCATGCTCCTCTGTCACCATCTCCCGCAGCTCATCGATCTGTTCTTCAGTGGCGTGCTGAACGGCAAGCTCTGTGATGGCACGTTCGACCAAACGCCTTGCGTAGAGAATCTGGCGAGCTTCCTCCACGCTTGGGCTGGCCACCATCGCGCCCCGGTTGGGGCGAATGGAAACGACACCCTCATGTGCCAGCTGTGACAGCTCCCGCCGGATAATCGTGCGGCTGACTCCAAAAATTTCTCCCAACGCCTCTTCGCTCAATTTGGTTCCCGGGGCCAGGCGATGCTCAAGAATAGCGTCGAACATGTGGGCGTATATGGTGTCGCTTGTCGCCCCCGTCCGTTTCTTCTCGGCTCGGTTCGGGCTTTTGGTGGGCTGCGCTTGTTTGCTCATAATGTCTCGCGAATGAGGTGGTGGAAGTACGAAATCCGGTAGTGGGATAGTATACGAGAAATGACCCCGTTTAGCCGAGCCTGATCCGCTCCCGTGCCACCTTTTGGAGCTCCAGGCCATCGCTGGGGTTGGGGAAGGGGCAAAAAAAACCCGCCGGGAGGCGGGTAAAAACACACTGAGGCAAGTCGAGTGTGTTGCAGGAGGGCGGGTAAGGTTCGCAGATCGAATGTCACAACACCTCCCCGCCGTGGCCACGATGACCTGATCAAAGAGTAACATAATTCAATCATAAGTGAATACACAATATAGAAATATTGTATCCCATAAATCAATAAATGTCGTCTTTTGTGGATCTTTTGTGACTTGGTGGTGGTGAGTGACCGCCATGCTGAAGCCAGAGATATTGCCGGCCTGCAAAAAGAATTGCCTCACATTGGTGTCTATGTTAATTGTATACGATATTATGGTGTTTCGCTCTGAAGCGTGGGCGCCAATCGCATTCATTGAGGTATCAGGAGTAAACAATGAGCCGTTTTCGAACCCTGACTCCGTCCAGCCTTGGGCGCGAGGACTTCGTAGCCGCATTTGCGGACATCTATGAGCATTCACCGTGGGTAGCGGATAAAGCCTATGAGATGGGCATCGATGAGACATGTGATGAGGTCGAAAGCCTGCATGAGCGGATGGCCAACATCCTTCTCAGTGCGGATCGCGACACCCAGTTGGCCTTGATCAACGCCCACCCTGATCTCGCAGGCAAAGCCGCTATGCGTGGAGAGCTTACAGCCTCCAGTACGTCCGAGCAGGCCGGTGCCGGCATTCAGGATTGCAGCCCGGAAGAGTTTGAGCGCTTTGTAAGGCTGAATGAGGCGTACAAAGCCAAGTTTGGGTTTATTTTTGTGATGGCGGTGCGAGGTAGTAATCGACACCAGATACTGGCGTCGTTCGAAGAGCGCATTCACAACTCTCCCGAACAGGAATTTCAGCGTGCCCTGAGCGAGATCAATAAAATTGCCTTATTCCGCCTGCAAGCCATGTAGTGGGCGGAGCCCCGAACCTTTTGTGCATCTGGTTCAAAGTATAGATTTATTAGTCTATTGAGACGTAGATCCTTTCGTGCTCACTCCGAAACTGAACTACACTTTATCGTGTTGTTCCTAACAGGATGTGGGCCGAGATATGTTCAACGCATGGAAGTCCTTTCAGTCACTGTCCTTACTTCATTGGGTGGTGATTTCCCTCTCGTTACTGCTTACCCTCACCGCCTGGCAGGTTTCGTCCCGAATTGCAGAGGAGAAGGCCGGGGAGCAGTTTGACCATCAGGTGAAACAGCTCAATGAACTGCTGCGGGACCGGATGCAGAAGTACGAATTTGCATTGATGTTCGGTGCCGGTGCTATCCGTGCCTCAGAGGGCGGCGTGAACCTGGAAATGTGGAAGCGCTTCAGCGAAGTGCTGGCGCTTCAGGAGCGTTTGCCGGGTATCAATGGTATCGGCGTTATTGAGCGTGTCTCCGCGGAAAATCTGGGCGACTATATCGCGGAAAAACAACAGGAGCGTTCCTACTTCCGGGTGCATCCTTCCCATGGTGGCGATGACTTCTGGCCCATTGTCTACATTGAGCCGGAGGCGTTTAATGACGCGGCCGTCGGGCTCGACATGGCTCATGAATCGAATCGATACCAGGCCGCGCTCAAAGCAATGCGAACTGGCCAAACCCAGATCACGGGCCCTATCGTATTGGTACAGGATGAAGAAAAAACACCAGGGTTCCTTTTCTTTCGGCCATTCTACCAATCCGCAGAGGTGCCACCGGCCGATCAACGTGAGTCATTGTTCAGCGGGCTGGTTTACGCACCCTTCATCATGTCGAAACTGATGGAAGGCACGCTCGCCAACGTCAACCGGCTTGTTCACTTTCGGGTTACGGACGGTGAATCCCGCCTGTACAGTGAACTCGATGAAACCCGTGGCGACAATTACGACCCTACTCCCATGTTCGAGACGTCTTACGTGATGGATATGTATGGTCGTCAGTGGCATTTCGATGTCCAGACCACGCTGCGCTTCGAAACCTTTAACGCTGGCAAACAGCCCATCATCATTCTGGTCAGTGGGCTCGTTATTAATGCCCTGATTTTTCTGGTCTTTGCGCTCATGGCCAACGCTCGCCGCCGCGCCGAAAGTAAGGTTGTTGAGAAAACAGCTGAGCTGCAGGAAAGCCTGAATTTCATAAACACGCTGACTGACCACCTTCCATTAACCGTGTCTGTCTGGGACTCCCGACTCACGTGTCGTTTTATGAACGCCTACGGAGAACACTGGTTCCCGTTCAGTAAAGAAACAGCCATTGGCCAGAATCTGGAGCAAATGCTTGGCCCCGACCTCGTCAAAGAGCGCAGCAAACATTATCAGCAGGCGCTGGAAGGGAAGAGCGTTCAGGCCAGTGCTTCGCTTGAAAACCGCAAGGGTGAGATCCGCGATGTTGTGGTCAGTTATCACCCGGTGACTTTGCAGGGTGAGCGGTGTTTCATGGCGACCACGATTGACGTAACCGATATCGTGCAGCGTGAAAAGGAGCTGGAAGTTCTGAACGCGGAACTTGAGGAACAGAAGCAGGAGGCGGAATCGGCGGTGACCGTCAAAACGGCCTTCCTTGCCAATATGAGCCACGAAATCCGCACCCCAATGAACGCGATTATCGGTGTGCTTGTGCTGTTGCAGGAAGCCGGGTTGGAGGATCACCCACGGCGGCTCGTTAAGAAAGCCTTCTCGGCGTCTGAGGCACTCCTGCAACTTCTGAATGACATTCTTGATCTGTCCAAGATCGAAGCGGATCACATTGAGCTTGATATCCATCCGTTTGATATTGAGGCGCTGGTTCACCGTAGCGTTGACCTGTTTGCCATTGTTGCGGAAGAAAAAGGCCTGAAACTCAGGGTGTCTATTGATCCCGCGACACCCAATCGTGTGTCGGGCGATCTGCTACGCATCTCCCAGATATGCACCAATCTTGTCGGTAATGCCGTCAAATTCACCCGCAAGGGCGGTATCGATGTCCGGATTGATTATCGGACTGAGAGTCAGGCAAGCGGCTATCTGCAAATTGAAGTTGTGGATACCGGTGTGGGTATCAAACCCGAGGACCAGGGGCGAATTTTTGAGAACTTCCGGCAAGCGGACGAATCCACGAGCCGGAATTTCGGTGGAACCGGGTTAGGCCTTGCCATTAGCCAAAGACTGGCACTATTGATGAAAGCGGAACTGACCCTGGAGAGCGACATTGGCAAGGGCTCGACTTTCCGGCTTTTGGTGCCTGTCGGTGTCTCCCAGGATGATGGCACAGTAAGTTCCTCGAGGACGGGAAGGCCGATTCACGTCTTCCATTACGGTTTCCGTGCCAATCTGGCCTTGCTCGAGGATTATCGGGAGCATTGGCGCCTGACACTTGAAACCGTCGATGATATGACTCAATGGCCCGCTATCCTTGAGAGTATTGCGAAGGTTGAAGACGTCGAAGACAGGTTCTTCCTGATTGACATGGAAGGCACGGAACCGAGCCTGCTGGACGGTTTCGTGACCGAGCTCCTGACCGATCCCGGCAGGTACCCGCTCTGGGCCATACTGATCATTGCCTCCGCCGGCTATTGGCGGGACTGGGTGGCGGACTTCGAGCGTTCCGGCGGGCACATGGCCTTTGAGCCCCTGACACCATCAAAGCTCTTCGAGCACTTCTCCCAAAGACATGGGAATACTCCGGATTCGCGGGGAGGGGGCAAGCCCCAGTTTGACGGATTATCCGCGCTGGTGGTCGACGATGTGCCCTTGAACTGCGAAATTGTTGAGAGTTACCTGAGTTCGTTTGGTGTCGATGTGCAGTCTGTCCAGACGGGGGACCAGGCTGTCGAGTGCTTGGGGCAGATGGGCTTCGACCTCATACTGATGGACCTTCACCTGGACGGTGAAACCGGACAGGAGGTGACCGAGCGTATCCATGGCTGCGTCAATGCAAATGACTCGATCATCGTTGCGCTCTCGGCCTCTATTTCCGATCATGACCGCATGACGGCCAAGGCGGCTGGAATGCAGGACTATCTCACCAAACCGGTGGTTCCCAAGGATATCCAGTTACTGCTGGAAACCTACTTTGAAGATCGTCGGTCAGTGGTTTACACGCCCGAGGTGTCCGACGAGAGTGAGGTATCCGACGACACGGAGGTGGCGGTAACGGACATGCCGGACTTTATCTCACGTCAGGCTTACGATCGTCTTTTCAGTGATGATCAAGCGTTGTTCACTCGGTGTGTCAGAAGCTTTATTGCCAGTTCCGCTGAGATGGTTGCTGATGTCCGGAAGGCAACGCTGGCGGAAGATGCCCGTCACATGGCGCACAAGATCAAGGGGGCTGCTGCCAGTATTGCCGATACAGAGCTTGCGCAGGTGGCTGGTCTGATTGAGAACGCCCAGGAGGATCATACCTCGTTGTCCATATTACCCCAGTTGCTCAACCTGCTCTTGGAGCACAGCCGACGTTTGGAGCAGCACTTCGGCTTGATCGCTTCTGGCGACAATGTCGCTGAAACCGACGCAGAGTTACAAATCGTGCTCTCTCGTGTAAAGACGAAACTGGGTGGCAATCGTATCGCTGAAGATGAAGATTTGAGGGTGATCTTGAATCACCTCATTGCCAGTGGCGAGATGAAACTGGCAAACCAATTGAGGCAAGCGTTGGAAGTCTATGACTTCCCGCTTGCACTCGCGCTATTGGACGATGTTCCACTGGAGGGATAGGCCAGACAATGAGTAATGAAGAACAGCCAGTTGTACTTGTTGTGGAAGACAATCCCACTGGTATCGCCAGTCTTGTGGGGATACTGGGGGCGGCCTGCGAACTCGTTGTTGCCAAGACGCTGGCCGAGGCAGAGCGATGCCTTTCGCCGGACATGGACCTTGTACTTCTCGACCTCTACCTGCCCGATGGCAACGGTATTGAGTTTCTTAAACGCTTGAAGTCGGACCCGCTCTACCAGGAACTGCCGGTGATCTGTATGTCCGCTTCCGACCAGAGCAGCGATATTGAAGAGGCGTTCAGGGAAGGCGCTATTGATTATGTCCTCAAACCTTTCAACAAGATCATTCTGAGTGCCAAGGTTTCAACCTTTGTTGATTTTAAGCGAAAGACGAATTTGCTGGCCGCCCAGGCGTTGCGGGATACACTGACCGGGATCGGCAACCGACGGATGTTTGAGCAGCAGTTGGACCTGGAGTGGCGGAGGGCGCTTCGACAGGAACTTTCCCTCGGCCTTGCTCTGGTGGATATGGACCATTTCAAAAGTATTAATGATCAACATGGGCACGCCCAGGGTGATGTTTGCCTGCAACTGCTGGCGACGTCCATGGAAAAGGCGTTCGGCCGTGCGGGCGATCTGGTGGCAAGACTCGGCGGCGATGAGTTTGTAGCAATGCTGCCCGGTGCCACGCTCAACAGTACGGTTCGGGCGGCCAAACGTCTGGAGGAGGTTCTGGCAAACGAACACGAAAAGTGTCGCCGAAGCGGGCAGGATTGCCCTGGCTTTTCAGTGTCAGTCGGTTGCTACGCTGTCGTTCCTCACAAAGGGACGAATGCTTCAGAGTTGAAGGAAACAGCGGATCAGTATCTTTATGAAGCAAAGAGGGAAGGGGGGCGTAGCTGTGTCAGACCTGCTATCTAAGCTGGACCGAGACGACTCGATTGGAACGCGCCTCTTTCAGGTGAAACCCAAGATCATGGTCGTGGATGACGAACCCACCAATATACGCGTGTTGTCGGATGCACTGAAAAACGATCATGACATTATCGTGGCCACCAGTGCGAAACAGGCGTTGGGGCTTCTCGATAGGGGAGAACGTCCTCATTTATTGCTACTGGATATCATGATGCCAGACATGGATGGTCTGGAAATGTGTCGACGGCTGAAGATGCGTCAGGAACTTCAGCACATTCCGGTTATCTTCATCACGGCGCTCATTGACACAGACAGTGAGGAAAAGGGATTTGAGGTGGGGGCTGTGGATTTTATTCGTAAGCCAATCAGCATCCCCTCCGTGCGGGCAAGAGTGCGCACGCACATTTCCCTGAAAGGCATGCTCGATCATATGGTCGAGCTCAATCAAACGTTAAACGAAAGATTGCATCAGTCGGACCAGTTGAACTGGCGCTTGATGCAGGAGCAGAAACGGGGCCGTGCCGCTGACTCAACGAACCTCTATGAGCAGGCCTTCATGTCGACCTCGGAAGGTATCGCGGTGCTTGATCACGAGGGCAAAATCACCGCAGTGAACCCCTCCTACAGCCGCATTACCGGTTACTCTGAAGCCGAAGCGTTAGGTCGTTATCATGACGTTCTTGATGTGCGCGTGGATAAGCGCCATAACAGCACCAGTATCCTGGACTATCTGGGGGTACATAATCACTGGTCGGGGGAGATCTACAACCGCAGAAGGAATGGCGAGGTTTATCCGGAGCTGAGAACGATCAGCACCATAAGGGCCGAGGACGGCCAGGTGACCCACTACGTGACGGTCTTCAACGATATCACCAACCTGAAAGAAACCGAGCAGCGGCTGGAAGAGCTGACCTGGCGTGACCCCGTTACCGGGTTCCCCAACCGGGCGCTTTTCCTGGACCAGCTGAGTACCGTGCTGAAGTTGTGTCATCACGGTGGCATGGCCACTGCGGTGATCGTTGTTGATATCAACAACTTCCGATATGTAAACGAGACCTTTGGTTTCGACTGCGGTGATATTGTCATTCAGACATTTGCCGAGAGGCTCAGGAATGCCTGCCATGAAGACGACTCCATCGCTCGTCTGTCGGGCGATGAGTTTGGAATCGTGCTGGCACCAAAGCAGTGGACGTTGGATGAAGCCTATCGGATAGCCCTGCAGGTGTTCGAGCGTATTCAGGAGTCTCTACGGGAACCCGTGCCTTATCGCTCGGAAGGGGTGTTGACGATAGAGGCAACCGGTGGCATTGCGCTGTACCCAACAGAAAGCTCCGACATGCCATCCCTGGCTTTACGCCATGCCGAAACGGCGCACCGAAATGCGAAGGACTCGAACCGGGCTGTTGCGGTGTTTGAAGATTCCATGAGCGAGAATATCCGGCGGCAGATGGCGGTGGAGTCGGAACTGGCCCGAGCGATTACCGAGAACGAAATTGCAATGTATGCTCAATCTCAGCATAGCCCGGACCGGAAACTGGCGGGCATCGAACTTCTGGTTCGCTGGGATCATCCGGAAAGAGGGTTGTTGGGGCCCGGCGAATTTATTCCTTTTGCCGAGCGAACCCGGCAAATTGTCGCCCTGGAGCGCCATATCGTTCGCGTGTGCCTGGGAATGTTGGCTCAGATGAGAGCAGATTCGCGAAAGCTCCGCTGCTCAATCAATATTTCCGCCAAGCACATGGCGGAAGAGGATTTTGCTGAGGCGATCCTCGGGTTGGTTGCAGACTCGGGTTACCCGCCCGCGCTGATTACGTTCGAGCTGACGGAAAGCGTGATGGTGAAAGATGTGGACGCCGTTGTCGAAAAGATGGAGAAGATACGGAACTTTGGCTGCACGTTCTCGCTGGACGATTTCGGAACAGGTTATTCCTCGCTTTCCCAATTGCGCCGATTGCCCATATCGGAAATCAAGATTGACCGGTCGTTTGTGCTTTCGGCGCTAAACGATTCCACGTCCGCCGATATCGTCGATATGGTGAAACGTATAGGTGAATCCATGAATGTTCGAGTTGTGGCGGAGGGAGTGGAAACGCAAGAACATGCTGATTTCCTGAAAACCCACCATCCGGGGGTGTATTTACAGGGGTACTTCTTTGGGCGCCCGGCACCGTTGTGGACCTTTTTCGTCGAGAAGTCGCACTGAACGCTGCGTCTGAGATGGCCCCGGCTTTTACGTCAATGCCTCAATCGCTTTCGCGTCGGTCGCGAAAATATTCTCCTCTTTGATCAGTTGGGCCAGCCCTGTCCTTGAGAGGGCCTCCCTCAACGGAAGTTTTGGGCCGGACAGGTAGAGGGCAATGCCTCTTGCATCCAGAAATGACCAGATGTCCTGCAGGGTATCCAGGCCAGTAGAGTCGACCTGATTCAGGGAGGATGCAGAAATCAGCACGGTTCTCAGATCCGGGGCGGCATCCACGCGCTTGCGGATGGAGCGCTCCAGAACCGGTGCCGTCAGGTAAGTGAGTGAGGCGTCCATACGTACCCCGAGAACCCCCTCGGCAATGGGCGGCAGCTGGTAAAGATGTCGGTCACGAAACCCACCTGACTCATGAACCCCCAGTTCAATGATTCGCGGCACGGCATGATGATGAAGGAAGGCGAGCAAAGACGCCGCTATGCCCGCCAGAATTCCCCAGTACAGGTTTGGCACGGTGACCAGTGTCACCACCAGGGTGACGAGAGCTACCATGCCATCCTTGGGGTTTTCACGGCTCAATCGGGTAAGCGAGCGGACATCAATCAGCCGGGTGACGGGCACAATGATGATGGCGGCGAGGATCGCGGTCGGCAGGTGATACAGGAGCTCGGTAAACCCGAAAAGAGAGATCAGCACGAGCAGTGAGGCGATCAGGGACGCCCTCGCGGTTTTCGCGCCACTGTAGGCGTTCAGCGCCGTGCGGGAGAACGAACCGCTGACAGGAAAGGCACCGCTGAAGCCGCTGGCCATTTTGGCCAGACCCTGACCGATTAACTCCTGATTCCGGTCCCACGGTTCTCCTGTTATTCGCGACATGGTGCGGCAACTGGACATCGCTTCGGTAAAGCTGATCAGTGCAATGATCGCAGCGGGCAGCAGAAGCGCCAGGTGCTGGTCAACGGAGAGTGTCAGAGGCAATGAAGGCTGGGGAAGTCCGCTTCCGACCGGACCGATGACCGAGCCGCCAAGCTCTCCAAATCCCAGCAGATAACTGCCGGCGATGCCAATCAGTGTAACGACCATCACCGCAGGCAGGCGCGCGGTCAATTTTCCGAGTAGCAGCAGCGCTGCCACGCCACCGAGGCCGAACCCGGCGGTTGCGACCAGCCGCCAGGGGGCGTGTTGCCATTCCTGCCAGAGAGTGGATAGCCAGTTTTCGCCGGCGCCTGTATCGAAGCCCAGTAGGGCAGGGATCTGTGAAACGATAATGATGACGGCAGCCGCATTCACGAATCCCTGAACGACAGCGTTCGAGATCAGGTTGGCAAGAATGCCCATGCGGAACGCGCCCATAAGAAACTGCATGAGCCCGGAATAGAGGGCGAGCCATATGGCCATCACCACCCATTCCGGGGACCCCGCTTCGGCCAACGGTTGCAGCGCCGCGAAGGTCAGCAGGCTGGTTAATGCCACAGGCCCGACCGCAAGCAGTGACGATGAACCGAACAATGCCCCAACAATGCCCGGCAGCAGTGCCGCGTAGAGACCGGTAACGGGCGGCATCCCCGCGAGTTGGGCGTATGCCAGGGCCTGGGGGATCAGTACCAACCCGACCGTGATGCCGGCAATGGCGTCCGCCCGGTTCTGCCGTCTCGTGGGTCTGGCCCATGTCAGGAAGGGGAAGAGCCTGACGATCAGTTTACTTGAGGATGCCCGCATAACAATTCCAATTGGCAACGTGTCGGTGTAACGCACGTATCCGGTCCGGCTCTCCATTTAAGGGGCTTTGATAACCGTATAGCACATTACCAGCATCGGGATAGAGAAAGTAGAATTCGACTCAATGATCTATGCTGTCATTAGGCTGCATGGCACCGCCTCTGGCCTCTGCTGGCCTCTGGAGAGTGCACGAATAAATTCGCTGATGGAGAAGGCGTATGCAACAGATCCAGAAATACCCCGCGGGCTGGCGGGTACTGCATTGGGTAATGGCGCTGATGGTCCTGACGTTGATACCCGTCGGGCTCTGGATGGCGTCGCGTGCGGAAGCTGATATCTGGGGGGCGCTGACGAATACCTTGTACAGTGGGCACAAAGCCATAGGTTTTACCGTGCTCCTACTGATGATCCTGCGGATCGTGGTTAAGATACGGGTAAAAAGCCCACCCTATCCCGAGAGCATGCCCCGCACATTGCAGATTGCAGCCAAGAGCATGCACCACCTGATCTACGTCATGTTGGTGGTTACGCCTTTGTTTGGCTGGGCCGGTGTGACGGCGTATCCGGCTTTGGGCATCGTGGGCGATGTCAGACTGCCCGCCATGCCTTTTGTGCCGGAGGACAAGGAATTGGCTGGGAGCTTGTTTGCGATACACGGGTGGCTAGCCATAACGCTAGGTGTTCTGGTCGCAGGCCATATCGCGGCGGCCTTTCGCCATATGCTCCGTGGGGATGGTATTTTCCGCCGAATGGTTTGAGTAGGCATGCGAGGACCGCAGCCGGCCTGTTCCGGTGCGATCGCTAAGCCAGACAGATGCGGTACCGAAGCACCCCGGCATCCTCCTCACGGACCCATTCAATCCGGTGCCCGGTCAGCTCGCACAGCACCTGTAAATCCCGACGACCGCTGGGATCATCGGCCAGGAAGTCAACCTGCGTGCCGCTGGGAAGGCCCTGGGTGCGCTTCTTAAAACGCAGAACGGGCAGTGGGCATACCAAACCGATGGCATCGATCTGGTAAACCTCTGTTTCATGCATCTGGGACTGTTCAGTCAAGCCGCACATTCTCACTGCTGGTTTGCGTGGCGGAGGACCACCCGAACTGGTCAAGAACGGGCGGGGCGGCAAAGGCAATCACCAGCGCCGCGACAAATGCCGAAATCATAACCTTCACGATGACCCTCCTTTGCCCTGCTTGGCTTCAACCTCTGCCACCCACAGGTCGTGGTGCTGTCGCGCCCACTCCACATCAACCTGCCCGTTACCCATGGCATCGAACGCGCCTTCCATACCAACCGAGCCAATATAGATGTGGGCGATAATGGCGAGCATCATCACGAACGCGACAATCGAATGCCAGAGGTTGGCGTACTGCATCTCTTCGTGGGGCGCCAGATCGGTTGGGAAGCTGGTTCCCAGAACACTGTTCAGGATGCCGAAGGTATCGGCAAACATGGGCATCTGAAACGGGAACAGCAGCGACAGACCGGAAAGAGAGACGGAAACACCCAGCACCATCACGGTCCAGAAAACGATTTTCTGGCCTGCGTTGAACTTCTTCGCGGAAGGGTGGCTCTTGGTAAAGATGCCACCGCCGGCTTTGAGCCATTGCCAGTCCAGCTTGTTGGGGATGTTGTGGGCCACCCACATGACGAACGTCATCACCAGGCCGAACATGAACGCCCATGCAACGTTGTTGTGGATCCACTTGGAGCCGGCAGCCAGGGTGGCAAAGGCGTCTGGCCCCATGACCGGGATCAGGAAGCTTCGCCCCATCAGGGTGATCAGCCCCGTCAGGCCTAAGGCGATAAACGAGCCTGCCAACAGCCAATGGCCGAACCGTTCGACGGCTTTGAACCGCTCAATCGTGGTGCCCGCAGGGCCGCCATCAATCTTGATTCGGCCCCGAACAAAGTAGAAAATCACCAACAGTAGGATAATGCCAAGCAGGGCGCCGCCGCCGTAGTTGATGACGGGGCCCTCCCTCAATTGATACCAGCCTATGCCTCCGTTCTGGATCAGAACATCGGCGGCCGGATTGCGGACCTGGGTTTCGATGTTGATGTTGTCGTATCGAACGCCACGCCAGGCATCAGCATCGGAGCGCCCACCAAGGGTACCCAGTGGCTCGCTGATCGGTGCCGCATTGGCGGGATCACCCGTGTTGTCTGACCGGAACTGCTCGTCAATTTTCAGCTTTTCCTGACGAGCCATGATGTCTTCGAGGGTTTGAGCGCCCCCGGTAGACTTCCGGTCAACCTCCGTGGTTTCTTGCGCCCACACGGGGTTGAGGCATAATGTCGCCAGCACAAAGACGGCGGCACCGACTAGTTTACCGTTCATGAAAGCACTCCAGCGGAAAGAACAAAAAGAATTCGTGGCCTCAATGAATGCCGGGGCACTAAGGCCCCGGAAACATCCAGTGGGCTTACGCGCCCTTCTTCTCGTAGGCTGTGCCCCATCCCCAGGCGCCGGAACCAAAACCACGGTTCACCACACGCTGGCGATAGATGTCCGCCACCTCGTTGCCGTCACCGGCCAGCAAGGCTTTGGTCGAGCACATTTCCGCACAAAGTGGCAGTTTGCCCTCGGCAATACGATTGCGTCCGTACTTGGAGAACTCGGCTGTGGAATTGTCCTCCTCAGGACCGCCTGCACAGAAGGTGCATTTGTCCATCTTGCCACGGCTGCCAAAGTTGCCCGCCTGGGGGAACTGGGGCGCGCCGAAAGGGCAGGCGTAAAAACAATACCCACAACCGATGCAAAGGTCCTTGGAGTGCAACACTATGCCATCTTCTGTCTGGTAGAAGCAGTCCACGGGGCAGACGGCCATACAAGGCGCGTCTGAACAGTGCATGCATGCTACCGAGATGGAGCGCTCGCCGGGTTTGCCATCTTCGATGGTGACTACGCGGCGACGGTTGATGCCCCAGGGAACTTCATTCTCGTTCTTACAGGCCGTTACGCAGGCATTGCATTCGATGCAGCGTTCGGCATCGCAAAGAAATTTCGCGCGTGCTTTTCCTTCAAGTGCCATGGTCTACACCTCTCATTATGCCGGCATAATCGAACACAGGGTGCACTTGGTCTCTTGCATCTGCGTGACCGAGTCATACCCGTATGTTTGAACTGTGTTGGTGGATTCACCCAATACGTAGGGGTCGGAGCCTTTCGGATACTTGTCCCTCAGATCCTTGCCCTCCAGGTGTCCGCCGAAGTGGAACGGCATGAAGGCTACGCCCTCGCCGACCCGTTCGGTCACCATGGCCTTGACTTTGATGCGTGCACCTTCCGGGCCGGACACCCAGACATCCTTGCCGTCACGAATGTTCATGTTGTTCGCATCACGCGGATTCACTTCAATGAACATGTCCTGCTGCAATTCCGCCAGCCACGGGTTGGACCGGGTCTCGTCACCACCACCTTCATACTCAACCAATCGGCCTGAGGTCAGAATGATGGGGAAGTCCTTGCTGAAGTCCTTCTTCTGGATGGACTCGTACAGGGTCGGGACACGCCAGAAGGTCTTGTCCTCGTAGGTCGGATAGTCCTCCACCAGGTCTCGGCGGTTGGTATAGAGGGGTTCGCGATGAAGCGGCACGGGGTCCGGGAAGTTCCAGACGATGGCGCGGGCCTTGGCGTTACCAAAGGGCGCGCACTCGTGTTTGATCGCCACACGCTGGATGCCGCCAGACAGGTCGGTTTTCCAGTTGGTTTCGGGGCCGGCAACAGCATCAATGCTGGCACGCTCTTCGGCCGTCAGATCGCCATCCCAGCCCAGGTCCATCAGCATCTGCATGGTGAACTCCGGATACCCGTCCTTGATCTCGGAGTTCTTCGAGTAAACGCCGTCCGCCAGCAGATTTTCGCCGTTGCGTTCGACGCCAAAGCGGGCGCGGAAGGTCAGGCCGCCTTTGGAAACCGGCAGCGACATGTCGTACAGGTTGGCAGTTCCCGGATGGTTCATCTCCGGTGTGCCCCAGGAAGGCCATGGCAGGCCGTAATAATCACCATCACAAGGTCCACCGACTGCACGCAGCGTGGTTTTGTCAAAGTGGTGCTGATACTTCATGTGCTTCTTGAGACGTTCAGGGGACTGGCCGGTGTAGCCAATGGTCCACATACCACGGTTGAATTCGCGGGTGATGTCCTCAATCGACGGCTCATCGCCATTGATGGCGATGTTGCGGAACATGCGATCGGTGAAACCGAACTTGTCCGCAAACAGCTTCATGATTTCGTGGTCGACCTTGGAGTCGAACAGCGGCTCAACGACCTTTTCACGCCACTGGAGCGATCGGTTGGAAGCGGTGACCGAGCCCGATGTCTCGAACTGCGTGGTCGCAGGCAACAGGTAAGCGCCTTCCTTACGGTCGTGCAGCACTGCAGACACGGTGGGGAAGGGGTCCACAACGACCAGCAGGTCGAGCTTTTCCATGGCTTCCTTCATTTCCAGCATCCGGGTCTGCGAGTTGGGCGCGTGGCCCCACAGCACCATGGCCCGGGTGTTGTCGGGCTGCTCCAGGTTTTCCTTGGCTTCCAGAACGCCGTCAATCCAGCGTGAAACGGGAATGCCTTTCTCGTTCATCATGGCTCTGGATTTGCCGTCCTTGTCCCAAACGGCAAAACGCCCCTTGAGCCAATCCAGGTCCTCTTCCCAGACTCTGGCCCAATGGGCCCAGGAGCCAGCGGCCAGGCCATAGTACCCGGGCAAGGTGTCGGCCAGTACGCCCAGGTCTGTGGCGCCCTGAACATTGTCGTGGCCGCGGAAGATGTTAGTGCCACCGCCGGCAACGCCCATGTTGCCCAGCGCCAGTTGCAGCACGCAGTAGGCGCGGGTGTTGTTGTTGCCATTGGTGTGCTGGGTTCCCCCCATACACCAGATGACTGTGCCAGGGCGGTTATTCGCCAGGGTGCGGGCAACGCGCTCAAGCTGTGCTCCCGGTACACCGGTTACACGCTCGACTTCCTCAGGGTTCCATTTCTTTACTTCCTGGCGGATGTCGTCCATGCCGTACACCCGGGTACGGATGAACTCCTTGTCCTCCCAGCTGTTCTCAAAGATGTGCCACAACAGGCCCCAGACCAGCGCGACGTCCGAACCAGGACGAAACCGCACATACTCATCCGCATGGGCGGCAGTGCGTGTGAAACGCGGGTCACAGACGATCAGCGGTGCGTTGTTCTCTTCCTTGGCTTTCAGAAGGTGCAGCAGCGACACCGGGTGCGCCTCCGCGGGGTTACCACCGATCAGGAAGATGGCTTGCGAATTGTGGATGTCATTATACGAATTGGTCATCGCGCCGTAGCCCCAGGTGTTGGCTACGCCGGCAACCGTGGTCGAATGGCAGATCCGGGCCTGGTGATCGACGTTGTTGGTGCCCCAGTAGGCAGCAAACTTGCGGAACAGGTAAGACTGCTCGTTACTGAATTTTGCGCTGCCCAGCCAGTAGACCGAATCCGGACCACTTTCCTCGCGGATTTGCAGCATCTTGTCGCCGATCTCGTTGATCGCTTCGTCCCAGGAGATTTTCTGCCACTGGCCGCCGACCATTTTCATCGGGTGCTTGAGGCGACGTTCGCCATGGGCACTCTCCCGTACGGAAGCCCCTTTGGCACAATGCGCACCAAGGTTAAAGGGGCTGTCCCAACCCGGCTCCTGCCCGATCCAGGTGCCATTCTGGACTTCCGCCATCACCGTGCAGCCAACCGAGCAGTGGGTACACACGGACTTTTTGCGAACAACTTCCCCACCTCCCGTCGACGGGGTTGCGGCCTCAACGCGGCCAGACGTCAGTGACAAAGCTGCCAGACCGCCCACTGTGACACCGGAGGCGGCCAGAAAACCACGACGATCCATGGTCTTGGCAGCGAGGGATGAAAGTAAAGAACCAGCACGGGGGCCTTTCGCTACCCCGTTGGTTTTCTTTCTTAACATGTCAATTACCTCTCTCTTTTTATTCTCGTTTTACGGAGGTGTGGCCATTCAAGAGCCTTTCGCAACCTTGAATGACGCACGCTTCCTTAAAAGCGAGCCGATTCGAAGTACTTACGTGTGTGTTCAGTGTCACGCAGACCGCGGCTTTTCGGGGCCTCTTTCACCGCCCCGGCTGCGGCATTGGGCGAGACTGCCAGCGCAACGGCCGCAGGAGCTGCGGCTGCTGCCACCTTCAGGAAACGGCGGCGGCTGTTTTCACGTTTCGGGTTGTCCATTGGACACCTCCACCTGAGTTAAGGGACCGGGCAGGTCCCAGTTATTGAATGGCAAACGCATCGGCCTCAACGGCCATGAAAGCCCGGCCCAGCGAGCCCACAGGCGCGTAGAAAACCGCGCTTTGCGCTTCTTCCAGATCGGCAAAGAACAGTTCCGCCCACTTTGCCAGGTGTGCGTCGAAAAAGGCTTTCTGAGAAGGTTGGTCACTGTCACACAGAAACTCGCCCGCAATAATGCCGGCCATGATTTCGCACAGCGTACCCATGTGATCTTCGGGTTCTTTAACGTTGTCTCTAGCCTTGATGCCCCTGGCCATCAGATCGCTACGCAGATCCGCAAGGGGCTTCTCGTTGAGAAAGCCGGTCAGGTAATAACTGGTGTAGGGCAGTAATTCACCGCGACCGATGCCAACGAAAAGGTTGTTGAACTCCCGCTCGGCATCATTGGGCGAGGTGCGTTGGGCAAGGGCAGCGAGGTTTCTGGAGGCGGATCCAATCGGAGTGTCGTCACCCTCTAAGGTTACCAGCCCCCGGAGCAGCTCACTTGAAGGTGGGCCGCCCAGCAGGACACCCAGCAACCGATACATTTGGGCACGCGCTCGATCTTCGTCACTGATCGAGCGAGGGCACTGAACTTCTGCAGCGTTGGCCAAGACGTCTCTCTCTCTCTATTGTCTCTTGTTTATTGTTGTCTAATTTTTAATCACCGATCTACTGTATATAGTTCCGATTTGTGTCGGGCGCAACTACGGTTTCTAACACTCATGAATCCTCAAAACGCATTCGCGGGCGGTAGTGCGGCGTCGGTTTCTCTCCGGTTTCGGTGACCACTGATTGAGAGTGACGATCAGTATCTGATGGCGCCTCATCGATGTCGGAAACGGGGGTTTCGCGCAGTCCTGCAGGTTCCGGAGGCACTACGGTTGTCGGAGCCTCGGCCAGCTTTGCGGTGCGCCCCCCCACCGGGTTATTAACCGGCTCATCAACCTTTGCGGTTCGGTCGATTAGCCCTTGTCCCACCTTGTAGAGGGTCTTTACTGCCCCGGTCGCAGCAGCGTTCGTGAAATCCTCATCGTAGTCATTGAGCCCGTCCAGCACGGCAAGTACAGGGTTGGATTTCCAAAGAGACCGCAGGGCCCTGCGGCGCAGCAGCTCGGGGATTTCTTTTCGCATGAACCCGGTAATATCGGTACCCAGCTCGATGGCATCGGGATCGGGTAAGCCGTACTTCTCCAATACGTCGTGCTCGGACAACGTCTCATTAATAGAGAGCTCCTGCTCTTCATGTGACGGTTCGGACTCGACTGATGGGGGCGGGGCCAGCTCAGTCTTTTTGCCGGTTTCTGTTTTCTTGCGCGACCAACGTTGCAGGCGTGACTCATCCATCACTGAATCCTCGGTTTTTTGATGTTGGCGGGTGCGCGAAAGACGTCGCTCTCCTGACGGATACGCGGATCGCCTTTGGCGTCTTCGATACCGTCAACGTGGACACTGTCACGGCGCCGTTTCTTGAAGGGCACTTCGATGTAGTGCATATCGACAAATTCTTTGATCCAGGCCGCCAGAGACTCGGGAATGGGCACGGGCTCGACGATACTTTCACCACTGTCCTGTGCATCCAATGCCTCATGGGCACTGGCAGTAATGGAGCTGATGACCCACCCTGAGGGAGAGCGACCAGTCTGGTCCTTATCCATGACAATCCAGACGGAGGGAACGGCCATATTCAGGGATACAAGGTAGCCTTCCACGTCGGCACGAAAGAGTTCCATGGTCACCGAGCCTGCGTGGTAATCCACCTCATCGCCTTCCTGGACCAGTTCTTTCCAGAACGCCTCCGGGGCACCCGGTATGACCGCCACCGGCTTCCAGACATACCGCGCCCACTGGGTCACGCCAGGAGACTGGCGAACGACGGCACCGACTTGTAACGCGCGTTTCCAATGATCTGTGCGACTGCTCATGGCTGCTCTCTTTTGTTATTCCTTCAAGCTAGCAGGAGGTCAAAAAATATCCAACTTTCCGATTGTCTAAAAACAAACCGCTGTGTCATGCTCGAAGAGCTATAGTGATTCGTATACGTATAACAACAACGAAAAGAGTCAGATTCCTGATGACGGCACCCAAGACCTTACTGCTATGCAGTTGCGATAAAACACAGTCCTTTGATCCAGAGGCGCTGCGCAAGGCCGCAGCCGCCGAGCAGGTCATCGCGGTGGATCAACTGTGCGGCCATGACATGAAGACGGCCGCTGAGCATCTGGGTGGTGATGCAGACGTACTCATTGCCTGTGGCCAGCAGGCTGCCCTGTTCGAGCGTCTGGGCGAGGATGTTCAGGCCGAAACCGGGCATTCCGCACCGCTGGGCACCATCGACATCCGGGACCGGGCAGGTTGGGGGGCCGCGAGTGCAAACCCTAAACGCCTGCGCGCCAAACAAGCGGCCCTGGTTGCTGCGGCCCAACTCCCGGCTCCGATAGCGCCTGCAAAAACGATCCGCTCCAGCGGAGTGTGCTGTATCGTCGGCCCTACTGAGCAGGCCATAAGGATGGCCGAGCTGGTGCAGGACGAGCTGGGGGTTACCTGTATTGTCAATGACGCCGGTCCCATACAGCTACCCTCTGCCGCCTACGACGTGGCGAAGGGCCGGCTGACGTCAGCCTATGGCGCGCTGGGCCATTTCAGGATGGAGTTTGCCCAGTTGCAAACCCTGAATCCCGCCGGCCGTGGTGCACTGGGTTATGGCGAGGTACAAGCCACCGCTCACAGCGAGTGCGATGTGTTTATCGACCTCCGTGGTGGCGCTCCGGCCTTTCCCAGTTATCAGAAGCGCAACGGTTATTTCTGGGCCGACCCCGCCAAAACCGGGGAATTGGAGCGTATTGCCCTGACGGCCCGGGAGCGGGTCGGTGAGTTCGAGAAAACCGTTTACTTCAGGTTGGAGGATTCCCTGTGCGCCCACTCCCGGGCCAACAAAACCGGCTGTACCCGCTGCCTGGACGTCTGTCCCACCGAGGCCATTTTTTCGTTTGGCGACCACGTGCAAATTGATTCGGATATCTGTGCCGGCTGTGGCTCCTGCGCGGCTGTTTGCCCGACCTCAGCCATCACTATGACCGAAAGCCCTTTCGAAGCCCTGACCAAAGCCGTGGAGGTGATGGCCAGGGTTTATCGTGAACATACCGAAGAATCTCCACGCCTTGTGTTTCATACCCTGAACGCCGGTGGTGAGGCCATGGCGCACCTGGCACGGTACGGCGATGGGCTGGCGGACGATCTGATTCCGATGGGGCTCGAGCATATCGATCGTATTGGCCATGCCGAGATCTTGGCCGCATTGGGCGCCGGCTATGCGGAAGTCCTGCTGCTGGCGGATAACGAGACTGACCGCCAGGCCGTTGCCGCGGAAGTGGAGCTGGCTCAGGCCATGGTGAGCGGTGCCCACCATTCGCCCAGCCGGATTCGAGTGGTTGCAGCTAACGAGCTCAGTGTTGAAGGGGACAATGCGGGGCGTGTCAGCGAGCCCGTATTACTGGTCGGCGGCCGCCGTGACATTACACGGGTGACCGTCAGTGCGATGGCAAACGGTGTTGAAGCGCCGATTCCGCTGCCACAGGGCGCGCCCTATGGCGCTATCGAAATCGATTCCGATAAATGCACGCTCTGTCTGGCCTGTGTGTCTCTGTGTCCAACTGGCGCCCTCGGCGACCATCCGGACCGGCCGGAGGTTCAGTTCACGGAAAATGCCTGTGTTCAGTGCGGCGTGTGCGAAAGCACCTGCCCCGAGACTGCCATCAACCTGAAGCCGCAACTGGATCTGTCCAAGGGTGCGCTAAGTGCCCGGGCACTGCACGGCGAGGAGCCTTTCGAATGCATCAAGTGTGGAAGGCCCTTCGGTGTTGCCAGCACCATCAACCGGATCGTTGAAAAACTGGAAAACCAGCACTGGATGTACAAAAACGCTGATAACGTCCAACTCATAAAGATGTGTGACGACTGTCGGGTGAAATCTCAGTTCCACGGGGAAAGCGCGCCCCTGGCAGGGGGGGAGCGCCCCAGGGTTCGCACCAGAGACGACTACCTGGACAGCTAAAACAAAAACAGGACGCGACATGGTTGAATACACCGAAGTAGGAAAACCGAACCTGATTGGTACCGACGCCCCCCGGCCTCAGGACAAGAACCCGAAAGGCGTTGACCGCATCATCGCTATTGCCTCCGGTAAAGGGGGCGTTGGCAAGTCGACAGTGGCCTCCAACCTGGCGGTTGCACTGGCCTCGAAAGGTCTGAAAGTGGGCCTGTTGGACGCCGACGTGTACGGTCCCAGCCAGCCCCGCATGATGGGTGTTTCAGGCCGGCCTTCCAGCCCCGACGGAAATACCATACTGCCGCTGCGCAATCACGGGGTGACCCTGATGTCCCTGGGCCTGATGGCCTCCGATGATGAGGCCATTGTCTGGCGCGGGCCCATGTTGATGGGCGCCCTGCAACAGATGATGAACCAGGTGGACTGGGGCCGGCTGGATGTCCTGCTGGTGGATCTGCCCCCAGGCACCGGTGATGTCCAGATGACCCTGAGCCAGAAATTCTTTGTCGCCGGGGCGGTAGTGGTCTCGACCCCCCAGGACATCGCGTTAATGGATGCGCGCAAAGGCATCGATATGTTCAAACGGATGGACGTGCCCCTGTTCGGACTGATTGAAAACATGGCCTCCTTTATCTGCGATGGTTGCGGCAAAGAGCACCATCCTTTTGGGCACGGCGGCGCCAGGGCGGAGGCTGAAAAATTGGGCGCGCCCTTCCTGGGCGAGATTCCGCTGGATCTGGATATCCGTGTTGGTTCGGATGGCGGTGTACCGATTGTAGTGTCAAAGCCGGATAGCCCTCAGTCGCGGGCCTTCCAGCGCATCGCCGATGAACTTATCGCCTCTGACGTGTACGCCGAGGCCATGCGATGAGTGTGTCACCGCGGTTACCGCCGCTGTTTACGGGGGAATGGGTGCCAAACCAGACGGATCCGTTTGATAAGGCCGTCAGCCGCGCCATCGCCGGGGTCGATTCCGGCACGATTTTCTATTCCGACGCGGTGGACGTCTTGCGCGCGGCCCTGGTGCTGGCGCCGGAAACCCCACTGGAAGAAGCTGTTCAGGCGGTCTACGTGGCCCAGATAGGCCTGGCTGAAAGCCTGGGCGCACTGGCCCCGCCCGAGGTGCCGGTGTACTTCCAATGGCCCGATCGTATCAAGGTCAATGGCGCGGTGTGCGGCGGTGTCCGCTTTGCCGCGGATGTGTCAGACCCCAGCGCCCATCCGAACTGGCTGGTGGTTGGCATCGATGTGCCTTTCTTGCCAGTGGGCGGCGAGCCGGGCGAGACGCCGAACCAGACCTGTCTGCATGAGGAAGGCTGTGTTGAGATCACGCCCATGGCGCTTCTGGAAAGCTGGTCCAAACACACATTGCTGTGGCTGACTTACTTCATGGACAGTGGCTTCGAGCGTATACACAATGAGTGGCGGCCACGCTGTGACACCCTGGGCAAAATGATCGACCTGCCAAAGCCCGGGCTCTTTGTGGGCCTGGATGAAAAGGGCCGAATGCTGTTGCGCCAGGATGTCATGACTGAAACAGTGAGTTTGATCGAATTCGCGGAGCACGTATGAAACTGGCCCGAATCCTGCGACTGGATGTATCCGATGACAATGTATTTGATGTGCCGGCTCCCAGCGGTGAATGGGCGATATCCGGCGGGTTTGAGTTCTCCAACTGGACCGAGGCGGACCTGAAGGGGAAGGCCCGGCAGGCCTTCAGCAATGGTTGGTACAGCATCGAGTCAGGCGGTCGCGCCACTTTTGTGGGCGTGTGCGACATCACCGACGCGGAATTGGAACAGTTACGTCAGGTTCTGGCGCAGACGTTTGTTGAGTGTTACGGCGCACCGGGTATCGATGCGGCCTATCCGGTCGCCTGCGAAGAAATCGACCAGATGCGCAGCATGTGCGAGGACTTCGAGGACAACACGCTTTTGATGGTCAGCCGCACGCTCACCGAACTGGGTGTTGAGGAGACCTATCGCTCCCGGGCCCCGCAGGATGCCTCGCTGGAGGCCTTTGCCGTCCATGGCAGCGTTGACTGATTACAGTCCGAAACTGCCATAAGGGATAAACCGCACCGGCGTGCCCGGTTCTATCTGTCGGGCGCTTTCATCGAGCTCCACCAAACCCTCGGACCAGGCCAGGCCGGTTACACGTCCAGAGCCCTCAGAACCGAACACCTCAACCTGCCCGTCCCTAATGCGGGCCCGCAACATCTCGCTGCGCCCCGGTTTCTTGTTTTTGGAGAAACCAGCGGGCATGAGATAGCCCTGAGGTTCGAACCAGGTTCCGCCTGCCAGCAATGCCATCGCTGGCGCGCCAAAACGCAGTGCGCAGACCCAGGCGGCGACCGGGTTTCCTGGCAGACCCACCACAGGTGTTCCCCTGAACATGGCCAGCGCCAGTGGGCGGCCCGGTTTGATCGCAATACGCCAGTTACTGATGTCGCCGTGTGCTTTCAGCGTTTTAGACACGTGATCCTCGTCGCCGGCAGACACACCACCGCTGGTCAGGATCAGATCGCATTGTTCCGCGCCGCGCTCCAAGGCCGCTTTGACTTCATCGGCACGATCGAGTGCATGGCCCAGGTCCACCAACTCATAGCCGAGCTGCGTCACCAGGGCGCTCAGCATCGGCCGGTTGGCGTCATAGATCTGCCAATCGGTGACCGCTGAGCCGACGGGCTTTACTTCATCGCCCGTGGATAAAACGCCGACGCGCAGCTGCTGATAGACATCCACTGATTCGATGCCGACACTGGCAAGTACTGAAATCTGGGTTGGGGTCAGACGGGTTCCAGCATTAAGAATCCTGTCCTGTGCCTTGATATCCTCGCCGGCTTTGCGGGCATTGGCGCCCGCTTTCAACGTACCGTTTAGATGCAGGTGACCATCGATGACCTCGCAGTCTTCTTCGAGGACCACGGTATCCGCGCCGGCCGGAATCACCGCGCCGGTCAGAATCCGGATGGCGTGGCCCGCAGGCACATTGCCCGTATACGGTTCCCCGGCGGCACTGCGGCCATTAATCAGGGGCAGGGTGCAGGGCACGTCCGTCAACGGCCCTGCGAAGGCATAGCCATCGACCGCGGAATTGTTGCTCGGAGGGTGGGCGCGAGGTGCTTGGACGTCGTTCGCCAGAATCCGACCGTTGACCTGCGACAGCGGAACGGCGTGTTCCACCCCCACCACCGAATGTAAACGCGAGTGCAATCGTTCCAGCGCCTCTTCCACCGGCGTCCAGTTCACGCCCGGGGGTAGGGCGAAACAATCGTTACGAAGTGGCGTCGTTGCTTTCCCGTTCATGATTTCCCTGGGCTCAGAATAAAGTCAGCGATGGCGGGTATGTTGTTTACATCGAACACAGGGCCCGGGAAATCCGCCACATAGTCGGCCACCAGGGCGATGATGCTGGCGTCCTCCGGGTACAGGGGCGCACGCTCGGACTCACGCCGGTGCACTTCAATCTTGGGATGTGCGTGGGTTTTAAAGCCCTCGACCACCACCCAGTCGCAGGGGCCCAGCCGCGCCAGCAATTCATCCAGCGTTGGCTCTTCAGCGCCGCGCAACTCGTGCATGATGGCAAAGCGCTGCCCGCCCGCCAGGATGACCTCACGTGCCCCGGCATCGCGGTGCTTGTAGCTGTCGGTGCCGGGCTGGTCGACATCTACCCCATGATGGGCGTGCTTGATCGAGTTAACCGTTAACCCCCTGCGGGACAGCTCGCGAATCAGGGCCGCTGCCAGCGTGGTTTTTCCGCTGTTCTTCCAGCCCACAATGCCGATGACATTCACTTCAGGTGCTTCTCCGCCCAGGCCAGGTCTTCCGGTGTATTGATGTTAAAAAAGTCGTCCTCGGCAAACACCACCAGCGTTTCTCCCTGGGCTTGTGTCCACTGGCGGATTTTGCGCACGCCGTCGTGCAGGGCGGCTCGCAGATCATGCCGCAACGCGACCGGCCAACGGCCAAAGGTCGGCTGGGGCAGGCGGCCGCGTTCCGGGTCTGGCGTCGCTGCCAAAGCCACCGGGGTGTCATGCCCGGCCAACCGTGCAGCCAGATCCAGGGGAAACGATGGGGTGTCCGCCGCAACGCTGATTACCCACTCGTGCCCCTGTTCGGCTGCCCAATCCATGCCGGCCAGAACCCCCGCCAGCGGGCCGGGAAAATCGCCGATGGAATCGGCTACCACCGGCAACCCCAGATCCTCAAACCGGCTCAGGTCGCCATTGGCGTTCAACACTACGGCATCCACCTGTGGCGTGATTCGATCAATAACCCGCTGGATCAGCGACTGATTACCCAGCATCAATCGTCCCTTGTCACCGCCGCCCATCCGGTTGGCCCGGCCGCCCGCCAGAATGACCGCGCACTCAGTCATGCCCGGCCCCTTTTCGACGGTGTTTTTTGTCCTCATCAGGAACCTGTGACAAGTCCTGATCGAACACCAGACGGTGCTGGCCGCTGAGGCAGGTAAACTTTTTACCGCGCATCCGACCGATCAGGGTCAATCCGACCTGCCGTGCAATATCGACGCCCCAGGCGGTAAAACCGGACCGGCTGATCAGGGTCGGGATCCCCATCAGGGACGTTTTGATGACCATTTCGGAGGTCAGTCGGCCTGTGGTGTAGAGGACTTTGTCGGCGGCGGTGATTCCGTTCAGGTACATCCATCCTGCGATCTTGTCCACCGCGTTGTGGCGTCCGACATCCTCCATGTACGCCAGAATCTGGCGGTCCTGACACAGAACCGTGCCGTGAATGGCACCGGTTTCCATGTACAGGCTTGGGGTATGGTTGATCTGGTAGGAGAGATCGTAAAACGTGCTGGTGTGCACCGGTGTGTCCGGTAGCGACAACCCGTCAAGCCCTGCCATCATGTCACCAAATACCGTGCCCACGGCGCAGCCGGACGTGCGGGTTTTCTTTTCCAGTTTGTCCTCGACATCGGTAACACCTGCGGTTCGGACCACTGCGACGTCCAGCTCTTCGTCGAAGTCAATCCTGGTGACCTGATCGGTTTCTTTCAGCATGCCCTGATTCAGGAGAAAACCGAGGGCCAGATACTCCGGGTGATCGCCAATGGTCATGGCGGTGACGATTTCCTGGCTGTTCAGATAGATCGTCAGGGGGCGCTCTTCGATCACGCTGATGGACTTTGATTGACCGTTTTCATCAACGCCCTCGACGGCGCGGGACAGACGAGGGTCTTTGGGATCGGGCAGTGTCGGATTAATGGTCATTGTTGTTATAGCTCTTCCAGGAACGCCACGGATTTGAATATCGATGCACGTCCCCAGAGATTAGCCTATTTGGCATTCGGGAAAAACAGCTGTTGTCCGTCCACCTCGAAGTCCGCGATCGCTTGCTGGCCATCCCCGGAAATCAGCCAGTTATGCCATTGTTTCGCCAGATCGTGTTTAAGGTGCGGGTGCTTCTCTTCGGAGATCAGCAAGCTACCATACTGGTTGAACAGCACTTCGTCGCCGGCAAAAAGCAGCGTCAGGTTCTGGCGGTTGCCAAACGCCACCCAGGTGGCGCGGTCCGACATCACGTACGCATCCATGGCCGCAGCGGTGTTGAGCGTTGGCCCCATGCCGCTACCGAGTTCGCGGTACCAGTCGCCGTCGGGTCTGACGCCGGCGTTCTCCCAGAGGCGCAGCTCGGCGCGGTTGGTGCCGCTGTCATCGCCGCGTGAGGTGAAGGGTGCCTTGGCATGGGCAATCGCCGCGAAGGCCTCGGCGGCACTTTGTGCTTTCCCGATATTCGCCGGATCGTTCGCAGGGCCAATCAACACGAAATCGTTGTACATGACATCGGCCCGCTCGCTGGCGAAGCCGTTTTCAACAAAGCGTTTTTCCCCGGCGGTATCGTGTACCAGGAGGCTGTCGGCGTCGCCGCGGCGGGCGATTTCAAACGCCTGACCGGTGCCCACCGCCACCACCCGCACGTCGATGCCGGCGGCCTCTTCGAACTGCGGTAAAATGGCGTCGAACAGCCCCGAATTCTGGGTTGAAGTCGTTGAGGCCAGGGTGATGTAGTCATCGGCATAAGCGCCGAGCGCCACGCTCATGCCGGTGACACTTGCGAGTACAAGGATTAATGCCTTTTTCATCTTGCTGTCTCCTTTTGCGTGTTTCGAACGTCCAATGAGTAACGCGTCGGCAAAACCGTCAGAGCCGAACTATTCCACCAGTTCTCCGGCAATAAACGCTTGCCCCTCCCGCGAGACGGGGCTATTGAAAAAGGTTTCGGCAGAGGTGTGTTCACACACTTTCCCGCCAGAGAGAAACAACACATCCCCGGCAAGGCGCCTCGCCTGATGCAGATCGTGAGTGGTCATGACGATGCGCGTTCCCCGCTGATGAAACTCGCGTACCGCGGCTTCCACGCCTTTAATCGCCGCCGGGTCGAGTGCGGAGGTAGGTTCATCCAGAAACAGTACCTGGGGAGCAAGTACCCAGGCACGGGCCAGTGCCAGGCGCTGCTGCTCGCCGCCGGAGAGTACGCGCGCGGACGTGTTTGCGCACGGGGTCAGCCCAAAATGCTCAAGCGCCTCACAAGCGATCTTTGTACGTGTCTTGCGGGGGACATTATTCACCGCTAACGCGTGAACGAGATTCGCCAAGGCTGAGCGGCGCAACAGTACCGGTTGCTGGAACACCATCGCCTGACGGGGGCGTCTCTCAATTGACCAGGCCACCCGTCCCTGAGTCGGTGGGAGCAAACCGTGAGCCAGCCGCAACAGAAGACTCTTGCCCGCCCCGTTAGGCCCCATCACCAGGGTGGGGCCGGTGCCGTCCAGGGTGAATGAGCAGGGGCCCAGCAGTGCCTTACCCTGCTGGCTGAAGGCTACGCCATCAAAACGCAGCGTTGGTGGCGGAAGGAGGGCAGCCGAAGCAAGGAGTGGAACGTTAAATGAAGTCATCCTATCCGCCTTCTGGTCAGTTCACCTACCAAAAAGGCACCTGCGTTGATCAGCATGACCAGCGTCAGCAGCACGATTCCCAGCCCCAGCGCCAAGGGCAGGTTGCCCTTGCCGGTTTCCAGCACAATGGCGGTGGTCATGACCCGCGTGACCCCATCAATATTGCCGCCCACCATCATCACCGCGCCCACTTCGGCGCTGGCGCGGCCAAAGCCGGCGAGCAGAACAGTCAATAGCGCAAAACGGGCATCCCACAGCAGGGTGGGCATCATGCGTGAGCGGGACATACCCAGTGACATAAACTGCTCGCGGTATTCACCCAGAAGCTCTTCCACCTTCTGGCGCGAGAGCGCGGCCAGAATCGGTAACACCAGTACCACCTGGGCAATGACCATGGCCCCGGGTGTAAACAGGAACCCCCACTCACCCAGCGGGCCGGCTCGCGAGAGCAGTAAATAGACGGCGAGCCCAGCCACCACCGGCGGCAATCCCATCAGGGCATTGAGCACGACAATCATGACGCTGCGCCCGGGGAAGCGCCACAGTGCCACCGCCGCCCCGAGGGGAAACCCCAGCACAGCCGCGATCAGTACCGCCAGAAGCGACACCTGCAGCGAAAGCGCTACGATCTGAAAGAGCGAAGCGTCGAGGTTTAGCAGTAGCGACAGCGCTACGTAAAACGCATTATTTTCCACAGCTGCGTCTCCTTGTTATTGAGCATCGTGGAGTTTCTGACTACGCTTTGCACAGCCTGTTGAAAAATATGCAGCTAAAAACAGTTTAGTGCTTTTCCAGGCGGTAGGAGAGATCAATGACGCTTCCCGCTTACCTCACCACGGCCGAAGCTGCCGAGTATCTGCGCCTGAAAGAGCGCAAAGTCTATGATCTGGTCAGCCAGGGCGTCATTCCCTGTGTGCGGGTGACCGGAAAGCTGTTGTTTCCACGCCAGCGTATTGATCTGTGGTTGATGAACCATCTTGAGGGCGACGACGCCGTCAGTTCGCCGACCCCGCCGGTCCTGGCAGGCAGCCAGGATCCATTGTTGGAGTGGGCGGTGAAAGAGAGCGGCGCCGAACTGGCGCTGCTGTGCCAGGGGAGTGGTGATGGCGTACAACGGTTGATCGCCGGTCGCGCAATGCTCGCGGGAATGCATATCTGGCATGCTGACAGCCGGGACTACAATGATCCTGTCACGTTGGGGCTGAGCGGCATGCGTGACCTGGTGCTGATTCGCTGGGCGAAGCGCCAGCAGGGGCTCCTGTTAGCCGCCGATAACCCTCACCGACTCGCCCGTTTGGAGGATATCGCTCGCCCGGGCATACGTCTCGCGCATCGCCAGCCTGATGCCGGCGTTAGCCATTTACTGCAGAGCTTGCTTGCTCGACACCGCATAGATGCCGAACACCTCACGTGGGCAACACATCCGTCGCTTAGCGAAGACGATCTCGCCTTGGCCATTCGACAGGGCGAATCGGATGTTGGCGTGGGAATCGAAGCGGCGGCGCGGCGCCAGGGGCTCGCTTTTATATCTCTGCAGCAGGAGCATTTTGATCTGGCTATGCGCCGGCGCCACTATTTTGATCCGGCCATGCAGAGGCTGCTGGCGTTTGCCGGTAGCGAGCGCTTCGTCCAGCGCGCCGAGGCGTTGGGCGGTTACGACATCACCGAGTTGGGGCATGTCGTATATAACGCGTGAGAGTTGCCAATAAAAACTGGCCAAGAATCAGGAGCGCGCATGCCCTTAAACCCGAAAGATTCTGTGAAGGAGGTCAGCGGGGCGCTGGGTGATATCGGTACCCTGCTGCCACTGAGTCTGGGGGCAATTGGCGTGGCAGGGTTGCCACCGATACCCGTACTGCTGGGGTTTGCCGCGTTCTACATTGCAACGGGGTTGTACTATCGGCTGCCGATGCCGGTACAACCCATGAGAGCGGTTGCTGCGTTGTTGCTGACCACCGAGGTGACGTCCCAGAGCCTGGTCGCCAGCGGTGTGCTGGCAGCAGGCGATGTCCATGCTGGTGTTCCCTCAACTGGCGCTTACGATCACCAATGCCATCGTACTGACCGCCTTGGTGGTTGGGGATTACTTCGGTGAGCAATCTCATCGCGTGTCGCCAGCCCGACTGTCGGTGACGACGGGCTTGGCGAACCTGTTTCTCGTTCCGCTCGGCGCCCTGCCCATGTGTCATGGCGCCGGAGGCGTGGCCGCGCACCATCGTTTCGGTGCCGGAACCGGCATGGCTCCCATTGTGCTGGGAACCGCTTTGCTCATGGTTGCTTTCCTGCCGGGGGGCTATCATTGATCGCTGCCATTCCGGTGGTGGGTCTCGGGGCCTTGTTGTTGGTAGCGGCTGTAGAGCTCGCCATGTCCAGGCGTCTCTGGGCCGCGAAGCCGTCTTGCTGGCCGGTTATCGCGACAACCGCACTGGTGACCGTCTGGGCCGACCCCTTGTTCGGGCTTCTGGCGGGTGTGGTTGCGGAAACAGTTCGGGCGGCTTGGGTGCGAGGAAACAGGGTAGGATCGGAACTTATGAAACAACCCATCACTGGCTATCACAAAGACAAGGAAAACCACTGGGTCGCTCAGTTGGCATGCGGCCATAATCAGCATGTGCGTCATTCGCCGCCTTGGGTGAACCGCCCTTGGGTCACTTCGGCGGTAGGTAGAGAGTCGATGCTGGGGCTTGAGCTTGACTGCACGAAATGTGAAGAAGGTGCGCTGCCGGATGATCAACCGTGATCAGGTTATCGATAGTGTCCACTTATTCTCTAGCGGATACGGGTTCTACCCCGTTACTCGGACGCACCGCGACGCAGAGTCCGTGCTGGTGTTTCACCAAAACGGGCTCGGTAGGCGCGGGAAAAGTTACTCACATAACCGTAGCCGACCTTGTCTGCCACGACTTTGACAGGGTGGCTGCCGTCTTCCAGAAGACGAAGAGCCAGCTTCATGCGTTCATTGCGGATAAATTCGGCGCAAGTCTGGTCGTGCTTTTGTTTGAACAACTGGTCCAGTCGGCGTTCGGTCAGTCCCACCCGATCGGCCAGGGCCGGGATGGACAGCGTGGAGTCCAGGGCGCCGCTAATCTGATCCAGAAGATCCTGGTAGGCCTGCTCTTCCCACGGCGGCAGTGTGTCATCGGCGTCGGAGCCTTCCTCAAATCCTTCAATCAGTTCAGACAAAAAGAGGTTGGCGATGGCTTCCAGCTTCAAGTCGCGGCAAGCGCCATTGGCGTGGTGAGAAAACAATCCAGAGCCCAGTTGCCGTAAACGCGCGCTCGGCGTCATGGTGCGAATATGGCAGCTATCCCCATAGGGCACGTCAAATGCCTTGAGGGTGGCGGGCAAATTGCCGCCGAAGCGTGGGCGCAATGTGCTCAATGTGGAAGACGCACCAACATGACGAACCAGTTGCCCTTTGTGCAGTTGGAACTGCGAGCCCTGCTGGTAAACGCGCATCAGCAAGGCCGCGTCAGGGTGGAGCGTATGGCGCTCCCCATTGGGGCAAGCCAGTTCCGACTGTCCCTGTAGATGCAGGGCGCTCTCGAACCAGGGTTCGGTAGAGGATCCCTGCATGTCAAGAAAACAGTCTTCCAGCACCTCGTATTCCAGCCGGTCAACACAATGCCACTGGCAAACTGAAGCCGCTCCATGCGCCCACGAACGCCGGGGATATCAAAAGTGTTCCCGCCGGACATATTCAAAGTATGAATGCTGCCCTGCAATGAAAGGTCGTCCAGCTTTTTCATGATGATGCGCCATGATTTGTGTTTCTAGGGTTTCCCGCCCTTGGCCGGCGTATGACTGCGGCGAAAAATGATAAAACTCCGGAAAGTGATAAAAACAATAAGTAGTTCTTGCCCATCCCGCCTTCTACCCTACATCGCTTATAACAGAAAATTATATGTCGGAGTCGTTATGTCGCTCATCATTCAGCGCCGTATTGGGGGCATTGCCTTGCCCGTGTTGGATTCTACTCTGTTTCCAGCGCGACTTTTTCTTTCCTGTTGTTGATCTCGGTGCCGGCCTGTTCCGCGCCTGATGGTGCTGATGGCACAGGCCATGACGGTACCACCGGGGGGCGTGGTGAGAATGGCTACCATGGCAGCCTGTTCAGTAACGGCGGAGACGGCGGCGACGGCATGAGCCTGCTGTTTACCGGGGCGCGCCCATATTTGGCTGCTGAATTACCTGCCGGGGTAGATTGGGCAACGGACCTGACAACGCTGGCCGGCATCAATGATGGTGATCAGTTCAGTGTGACGGTCGACGGTGTTATATCGATTATTACCATTAACACCAGTGTCCGATTTATCGCACTGGCGAGTGCGATTGATACGGTGCTGGAGCCCTATGGAATGAGCAGCTATGGTTTCAATCGCGCATCGGATGGCTTTACGCTGGATCTGCAGGGCAGCAGGAACTTTCTGTCTATGGAGCTGGCGAATGTAACCGGAACGCCGCTTTCCACCACAGGGTTCGACTTTGGTGCCGTGCCGGTGATTGTGGGCAGCAGCCCTCCGCCTTTTGAGCATGGCGGTAACGGCGGGGCCGGCGGGAAGTCTGACTATTTAATGGTAACGGCGGCTAAGGTGGCGATGGCGGCGCAGGGATCCTGGTAGACGCCAGCGCCAATATTCGTATCGACGCCGGTGCTCAGGTGCTGGGTGGTGACGGCGGAACAGGCGGAAGCGGTGACACAACGGGCACAGATGGCGTGGGTGGTTACTGCATCACCGATTCCGCCCTGGCGGTGACCCAGGTCGGTACGGTCAATGCGAGTGCCAACCAAGCAACGGCGGTTCACTTTGTCAGTGGTGACAATCGCCTGACCCTGGAAAACGGTTATAGCCTGGGCGGCAATGTGCAGGCTAATGGCAGTAATGATGTGTTGGCACTGGGCGGCAGCGCTGATGGCACCTTTGATACTTCGTTAGTTGGAACGGATGCCTCCGATATTTTTCGTGGATTCGAATCTTTTGAAAAAGCCGGTGGCAGCGCCTGGACGTTAACGGAAGGCACTGCCCAGGACTGGTGGGTGAGTGAGGGGGGGCACTTCGGTCTGATTGGCTCGGACGTTATCTGGACTGGCGACCATACCTTTACTGGCTCTGCCGTTCTTAACAATGGTGCGAGCCTTTCCCTTGGTGCCGGCGGCAATACCGGTTCCATTGTGGGGGATCTGCACTTCAGTCGTGTCAGCACCCTGGAAATCAATCGGGCCAACGACTACCTCTATGACGGTGCAATTTCTGGTGACGGTAACCTGATCAAGAACGGCGTCATGAATGGGGTGGGTTTTACCGTGAACAGAGGTGGCCTGCTGGGCGGCAGCGGCGCACTGGGCAATACCACGGTGCAATCCGGCGGCCACCCTGGCGCCGGGCGAAGGCTTGGGCACGCTCACCGTCGACGGCAACCTGACCCTGGCCCAGGGCAGCCTGCTGGATTTCGAGTTTGGTGCGCCAAGCGTTGATTTCTCGACACCGGGCTCCAGCGACAGTGTTTCCATCAACGGCGATCTGGCTATCAATGGTGCCACGCTGACCCTGAACGACACCGGCAGCTTTGGTCGGGGCCTGTACCGCCTGTTTGATTACACCGGCTCCCTTTCCGGAAGCAACGGTGGCCTGCAGCTGGCCAGCCCGGATCCGTCCTACGGCCTGCAATACCTTACCGGCGACAAACAGATCAACCTGATCAACACCGGTGGCACCACGTTGAATTTCTGGAACGCCAACGGCCTGGCCAGCGGCACTACCCAGGGCGGCGGCGACGGCACCTGGACAGCGACGAATTCCGTCTGGACCGATGCCAACGGTTCTGTCACCGGTCCCATGATCCCCAGCCCCGGCTTTGCCATCTTTGCGGGGGATGCCGGCACCGTAAAGGTATCTGATGTGGATGGCGCGGTGGAAGCCGACGGCCAGTAGTGGCTATCAGGCCACCATCGACAGTGTGATCAGCGGCAACAACGGCTTGATGAAAACCGGCGAAGGCACGCTGGTTCTGGAGAACCACAGAGTGGACGAAAGAACTGGCTGTGTCGGAATGTGATGTGAGCATCACCGGGCAGCCACAGGTCGTGGCTGAGCTCGCACCAGAGCATGAACCAGAACCTGAAGAGCTTACGGTAACGACACGGCCCACGGCGAGGATAGCTCGGTGACCGGGCAAGGTTGCAAAGGCAAGAGAGGTGATGATCTTAAAGACTGCCACAAGCCCGATCGCCGGGTCACGTTGTTGTTGGCTTCGCGAGTTCCGAGTTTAGGCGAAGAGGCAGGCATTAGCGCAGATGAACCATGACGAGCTGGAAAAGCAGATTTTCCGATCAAGATTGAAAAGGGATCTGTCGTGGTAAAATCGGTTGTGGAAAGGGCTGGAACCCCGTGGTACTCCCGAGTGAGAATTTCTGATTCCTCAAGAATGACCTTTGATTCGCTGCGCTGGATGGAGTTCACCCTAGCGAAGGTAAACGAGTCGTTGAGGTGCAGTCAGAAGAAACTGATCCAAGTTGGTGCCCGGTATTTCTTGGAGCGGGGTGAAGCTTTCATAAATGTTAGTTAAAACAATGGACTGAAAAACCTGAGCAGTTGGCCAGCTTTTTGCTGTGACCGTCTAGTAAGCGATTTAAACCAAAACGCGAAATGAAACAAAAGCTCAGGAGATTATCCATGAAACCCAAATCTAGCCTGGTACTTGCTGCCACACTCAGTATGTCCATGTCCGTACTGGCAGAAGACCCCATGAAGGTTGGCTTCGTTTACGTTGGTCCCGTCGGGGATCACGGCTGGAGCTATCAGCATGACTTGGGGCGTCTGGCCCTTGAAGAGCATTTTGGCGATAAAGTGTCTACCACCTATGTCGAGAACGTGAGTGAGGGTGCTGACGCAGAGCGTACCATTCGGCGACTCGCTCAGGCCGGCAATGATGTAATCTTCACCACCTCCTTTGGATTCATGAATCCGACGGCCCGTGTAGCAGAGCAATTTCCCGACATTACCTTCCTGCATGCCACGGGGTACAAGCGAGGTGAAAACCTTGGCACCTACTTGTCCGTCACCTATGAAGGTCGCTATGTCACTGGAACGGCCGCTGGTCTGGTGACCGAAACCGATACCCTGGGCTATATCGCCTCTTTCCCTATTCCAGAAGTCATTCGCGACATCAACGCCGTGTACTTGGGTGCCAAGGAGGTGAATCCGGATATTGAGCTCAAGGTCGTTTGGGTCAACACCTGGTTCGACCCGGCTAAAGAAGCTGATGCAGCCAATGCCCTGATGGACCAGGGGGTAGACGTGATTATTCAGCACACCGACAGCCCGGCACCGCTGATTGCAGCAGACAAGCGAGGCAATTGGGGTGTTGGTCAGGCCTCTGATATGCGGAAGTTTGGTGGCGATGCGCACCTGTTGTCTGTGGTAAATGACTGGGCGCCGTACTATATCGATACCGTGCAGTCGGTCATGGACGGGGCCTGGGAGCCGGCCGATTACTGGGGCGGGATTTCTGACGACGTGATTCAGGTGGTTGGTATCTCAGAGCGCCTGACCGATGAACAGCGCGCCAAAGTGAATTCGGTAATGGAGTCAATCGACAAGGGTGAGTTCCATCCGTTCACTGGTCCCCTGAAAGACCAGTCGGGCGAACTTCGGGTGCCTGAAGGTGTTTCAATGACCAAGGAAGAGTTGGCTGGCATGAACTGGTACGTTGAAGGTATGACCGCTACGCTGCCGCAATAAAAGCTTGCGCTTTTGCCCATAAAAAGCCAGCAGGTAAGTGGCCTGCCGGCTTTATTATGGGAAGTGCTTGTTCAGGCGTTTTTCAGGAGTGCCGCAACGCTATTCCGGACGCTTCGTGTCAAGTCCGCTTCGTCAAGGCCGGCGACACATCCGTCGCTGACGATGCGCTTGCCGTGTATAAAACTGTGCTTGACGTGTACCGGCTCACCGCACATAAGCGGTGACATCAGTGGAGCGTGCACGCCTGCAAAGCGTGGATTGTTGACGTCATACAGCACCAGGTCCGCCGCTTTTCCGACGGCCAGGCTACCGGTATTTTCCAGACCAAGGAGGTCTGCGCCACCCTGGCTTCCCCATTCAAGAACCTGCTCCAGTGTCGTGGCATCGGGCCCGTTCTGAGCCCGGTGAATTAACCAGGTCAGGTTCAGTTCCTGCAGCATCGATCCGGATTCGGCAGAGGCCGAACCGTCTACTCCCAGGGAAATGGGCACACCGGCTTCAGCCATCAGGATCACCGGGGCAATCCCGCTGCCAAGGCGGCAGTTTGAGGTGGGGCAGTGCGCGATGCCGGTCTGGGTGGCGGCGAGGCGTTCGATGGCATGAGCGTCACTGTGAACCAGATGCGCGTACCAGACGTCCTTCCCCAGCCAACCGCAGGATTCCGCATAATCGATCGCGCTCTGACCATATCTCTTATGGGCCTGAATTTCGTCGAAGTCTACCTCCAGCAAGTGCGAGTGCATTCTCAGTTTGTTTTCCCGTGCCCATTGCGCCTGGGCTTTCAGGCCTTCCGGAGAACTGGAATGGATCAGGCTGGTCGGCGCCACAACCAGTTTTTTCATGGCGTCTGGCCCGGCTTGATGGTGTTTTTTTCGGGTTGTGTCGAGGCGGTCGATGATTTGGTCGATACTTTCCGGCTCGATCTTGTGTTCGATCATGCCTTCATGGGAGCCGGTTTCCGTGGCGCTGCCCCGGCACAGAACCATCCGGATGCCGAGTTCCTCGGCGGCCTGCCAGACGGCGTCTTCCAACTCCGAGCTGGTGGTGCTGTGGTAAAGGTAATGGTGGTCGGCGCAAGTGGTGGCGCCGGAACGAATCAGTTCATACAGTCCCAGACGAGCGGCATGGTACATAAGTTCTGGCGTCACCTTTGGCCAGAAGCGGTAGGGTACGCTGCTGAGCCAGCCTCCAAGATCCTGATTCAGCCCTTCCGGTACGCCCTTCATGATGGACTGGGCAAGGTGATGGTGGGTATTCACCAACCCTGGCCAGACCACGCAGCCGGACGCATCAATGACGGTTTCCGGGTCCTCCTGTGTGGGGGCGAGGGCGTTGCCCAGCTCGGTAATGTATCCGCCCCGGATGCGCAGGTCCCGGGCATCCGAAAACCCGGTGGACGCGACTGCGACGGCGTTCTTGATAAGGTAGTCCAATGGTTGCTCCTCTCGATGTTCAAGAGCAATGTCCCGAGGTGTTGCCGGTATCGCGCGTTCCTCTGACCGCTTCTACTCTTCTGAATGGTGGTTACCCCGGACTGCAATGCAAGATTGCGGCCATTTGCTGACCGGTTGGTCAGAGTAGGTGCTGCCTCGTTGTCGGCGGTTTTAATGCGCCACGCTGGTGCGAGGCTTCCGAAGGCTGCACTCGAATGGCTCTCCTGAAGCTCGCCCTGATACGCCGTGCAGGCCCGGGCCCCTGAATTTCAAAGCGGTTGCAGAGCTAGTCATATGGCACAAATGCTGCATCTTTTTGCATGGCAGGTCAGGTTCCTCCGGGGATCGCCTGCGAGTCTGAGTAGAAGCAGTCAGGAATCGCCAGACACGCGACTTCGGGTCATTGCTCAGTCGTCGACCGAAAGTGCCTGCAGGCGTGGTTGGCGGCGATGGCCATGCACTGCCTCCCGCATTCCTGCCATGTTTGCTTTCGGAAACCGTTCTAATCATTGGCGATATGCCGGGAGGCACAATGACTCACACTGCAGAAAAATACGCGCTGAAAGAACTGGACCTGGAAACGACCTTTGGTGGTATGGGTCGGGAGGTCGAAGGGGACATACCCGTTATCGATCTGTCCGACTTTGATCGCCGTAGAGAAGAGATCACTGATCAGCTTTGGCAAGCTGCCACTGACGTGGGCTTTTTTCAACTGTCCAATCACGGGCTTGAACTCGACCTGATCAAGCAGGCTTTTGCATTGTCCGAGTGCTTTTTTGCGTTGCCGGAAAGCAGCAAACAACAGTATCCGCTGAAAAAAGGACTGAATTCCGGTTGGGAGTTCAAGTCACAGGTACGGCCGTCCACCGGAACGGCGGATGAGAAAGAGTCGTTCCAGATTACGCTCCCACACATGGATGATCTCTGGCCGAACCAGACGGTGGTCCCGGAATTCAGCCGGGTGATGCTGGATTTCGAGAACCGCGCCTGGCAGCTGGGTATGACGGTTCTGTCGTGCTTTGCCGATCGTCTCGGGTTTGAGAGGGACTTCTTTGGCCGGGCCCATGATCGCAGTTTGGAGGATTATCAGAGCACGCTCCGGTTGCTGCACTATTTGCCCCTGGCCGACGATGCCCGCCTGGATGAATCCATCTGGCGCGCCGGGGCCCATACCGATTTTGATTGCCTGACCATGGTGTTCCAGCAGGAAGGCCAGGGTGGCCTGCAGGTCAGCCCGGGCAAAGACGCCGAGGGCAAAGGTGATGACCGGGAGTGGTTCACTGTGGCGCCGAAAGAGGACCGGATTACCTGCAATATCGGCGACATGCTGATGCGCTGGAGCGATGACCGTCTGAAGTCGACCCTGCATCGGGTCAGGATGCCGAAAGAGGGCGAATACAAGGGGCCCCGATACAGCATGGCGTTCTTCTGTCAGGCGAACAAAGAGCAGGTTATTCAGGGGCCGGGAAAGAAATACCCGCCGATCTCTGCACGGGACTACCTGTTGCAGCGAATCCAGGCCAACTTTGATGCCGCAGAGAAGGCGGCCGAAGCCCGGAAGTAATCGGGATAGAACGTTCCAAAGTGAAAAAGGCCTCCTTCGGGAGGCCTTTTTTCAGGATGATTTCAGGGTTTGTTGTGCTGTAGCCATTGCCCCAGTAGCTGGCGTTCCTCGTTCGTCATGCCGGTCAGGTTGCCCAGTGGCATGTAGTGAGAATCTACCGCCGCCTGGCGTACCTTGTCGGCGTGCATGGCAAGAAGCGACAGGTTCTCCAGTTTGATGCCCGCTGGCGGTGCCTGAAAGGCCGGATGGCCGGGGCTGCTGGCATGACAGGCCACACAGTGGGTGTTGATGAGAGCGATTGCGACCTCATTACTGACCTCCGGGTGGTCGGCCGTATCCAGCGTGGTTGCCGGGGCCGGGGCCACAAGCCAGATCAAGGCAGCGGTGAGCACTGCGGCGACCGCCAATATCCAGGGCTGGTTGATGTCCCTGTGCCGGAGGTTGAAGTAGTGCCGGGCGAAGGCCGTGATGAACCCGATGGCCGCCAGGATTGCCCAGCCGTGAGGGTTTCCATACAGCAGCGGGTAGTGGTTGCTGATCATGATGAAGATGATCGGCAACGTCAGGTAGTTGTTGTGGGTCGAGCGCAGCTTGGCGAGCATGGCCAGGCGAGCGACCTTTTCGTTGGCTTCTTCCCCCGCCCGGACCGAGTCGACCAGCGCCCGCTGTGAGGGAATAATGCCGAGAAAGACGTTGGCCACCATGATGGTTCCGATCACCGCCCCGACGTGGATAAACGCGCCCCGGCCTGAGAACACCTGAAACAGCCCCCAGTCGACGAGAACCAGAATGCCGAACAGAATTAGCGCAAACGCCTTGCCTTTGTCGGCAAGAGGGCTTCGAATCAGGGTTTCGTAAATGGCAAGAACCACGGCAATGCTGCCCAGGCCGATTGCGATGGCGGCACCGGTGCTGAGATCGGCCTTGGCCGGGTCGATCAGATAGCCCGGTGAGCCCATGTAGTAAACAACAAACAGCAGGGCCAGACCGCTAAGCAGGGTTGAATAGGCTTCCCATTTGAACCAGTGCAGTTCCCGGGGCATTTCCTTCGGCCCCAGTCTGTACTTGGCGATCTCGTAAAAACCACCGCCGTGAATGGCCCACAGGTCGCCCTTGATGCCCTCGTTTTTCTTCCATTCCGGTGGTTCCCGCAGGTGATTGTCCAGCCAGATGAAGTAGAACGATGCGCCGATCCAGGCAACGCCTGCGATAACGTGAAACCAGCGGACCAGAAGGGACAACCATTCGCTGAGGTAGGCTTCCATGGCTCAGGCTCCTTGCGTGAAGTAGGTGGTGGCAGCGTCAGTTCCTGCTGCCTGGTGGCGTAGTTCACCGGCCACGATAGAGGCGGTGATGGCTCGGTCGTCGCCCAGAATCATCAGATTGAAGAGAGTTTCGAAGAGCGTGTGTGTGAATTCCTGCTTCATGGCCAACTGCGGTGTTCCGCTCGGATCTAGGACCACGAAGTCAGCAAAGCGCCCGGATTGAAAACTGCCGGTCTGCTGGTCCTGATGCAGGACCCGGGCATTGCCGAGTGTGGCGAGATAGAACGCCTGCCAGGGCGTCAGGGTTTGGCCGCGTAGCCGACAAACCTTGTAGGCCTCGGCCATGGTGGTCAGCATCGACAGACTGGTACCTCCGCCAACATCAGAGGCCAGCCCGACCGAAACCCCAGCTTCGCGGGCTTCCCGGAAGTCGAGGAGTCCGCTGCCCAGAAAGGTATTTGAGGTGGGGCAGAAAGCGATGCGGGTGCCCGTCTCAGACAGTCGTTTGCGGTCTACATCATCAATGTGAATCCCGTGCGCCAGAACGGTGTGATCGCCCAGCAGGCCATAGTGATCGTACACATCCAGATAGCTGGAGCGCTCCGGGAACAGTTCACGGATCCACTGGATTTCGCCGGTATTCTCCGCCCAGTGTGTCTGCACCATGACATCCGGATGCTCTGCGGCGAGCTTGCCGGCGAGCGAAAGCTGCTCCGGCGTCGAAGTAGCGGCAAACCGGGGTGTAATCGCGTAGCGTTGGCGTCCGCGTTTGTGCCAGGTTTCCAGCAGCGAGAGGCTGTCGTCGTAGCTGCTCTGGGCCGTGTCCTTCAGGTTTTCGGGGGCATGGCGGTCCATCATGGCCTTGCCCGCGGTAAGGGCCATTCCCTGTTGCTCGCCAGCCTCGAACAGGGCATGCACCGACTCAGGATGGGAGGTGCAGAATACCAAGCCCGAGGTGGTGCCGTAGCGTAGCAGCAGATCGGTAAACCGGTTCGCTTCAGTCCGGGCCCAGTCCATGTCGCTGAATCGGGCCTCATGAGGAAATGTGTAGGTTTCCAGCCAGTCCAGCAACTGGGCACCGTAACTGGCCATAACCCCCAGTTGGGGCATGTGTGCGTGGGTGTCGATAAAACCCGGCAGGATCAGCTGGTCTTTCCAGTGGGTCACCTCAGTGCCTTCGGGCAATTGGTGCAACCATGCACTGGCGTCACCGGCTACCAGCACTTTGCCATGGTGCTCAATCAGCAGGCCGTCCTCGAAGAAGGCCACGCTGCCCGCCGCGGGCTCCGGTTCATTGCCCGGGTCTTCCAGGAAATGGAGCACTGTGCCCCGGTGAGCCTTGCAGCCCAGTGGAAGATATGGATCTGTCATTGTGGTCATCAGCTCCCCCTATACGTTGAGTAGCCCCACTGATTCAACAGCAGGGGAACGTGGTAGTGGGCCTCCGGATCGTTGACCCGGAACTCCAGGCAGACCTCGGGGAAGAAGGCGTCCATCCCGAGGCTGTGGTACCAGTCGCCGGTCGCAAAACGGAGCTGGTAGTGGCCGGCTTCAAGAGCGGTATCGAACCAGTCCATTACGCGGCCATCGGCATCGGTTGTGCCACTGGCAATGGCGGTATGACCCTGGCCCTGAACCCGATACAGGCTGACCGCCACACCGGCGGCAGGCTGGCCACTGCCGAGATCGAGAATGTGAGTCGTAACGGAGCTTTTTGCGCTCATAGCAGTTTCTCCAGTCGCAATTTGGTCATCCTGGCCTGCTCGCCAATGACCATGGCTTTGATGCTGGCATACGTTGCACGCAGACTGTTGATGTCTCCCATCTTCGGATGAGCCTCAAAGGCATCGAACCAGTCTTGCTCAGTCAGTTTTGGCCAGAACTCATGGCTGCGGGCGAGTCGGGCTTCCGCTTCCTCATGGTGCAGGGCGTTGAGTGCTTCAATGGTCATTCGGTTGTCTCTTTCGTATCGGTGTTCTGGATCAGCCCCCGCAGTTGCCGCCAGGGCAACCCTCGTCGGGCGGAAGTTGTCCGGTGGGGGGTGGTCAGAGCCAGCAGTTCGGCGCTGATCGAGACGGCCACTTCCATTGGCCGTTTACCGGGGACATCAGGATGGCCAACGGGGCAGCGGATGGAGTCGATGGCATCGGCACTGAAACCCCGGTGGTCCAGCCGCTTGCGGAATCGATCTGCCTTGGTTTCTGACCCGATCAGGCCCAGGCTTGAGCAACCGCCGGCGGTTAACAGGGCGCGGCAGAGATCGAAATCCAGTTGGTGATTGTGGGTCAAGATCAGAGCGTGTTTACCCGAGCACAGGTTGGGTGCATCACCGACGGGGTCATCCGTGTGGTGGATATGGACATTGGCGGGTACATCAGATGGAAACAGCTCAAGACGTTCGTCCACCCAGGTGATTCGCCAGGGCAGCTGAGCGAGGATAGTGACCAGCGCTTTGGCGACATGGCCGGCCCCGAACAGTATCAGTTCCTGCTCACTCCCCGGGTGTGCTTCCAGTAGTACCGACACGCTGCCGCCGCAGCACTGACCAAGACTGGCGCCCAGCGGGAAGTGTGCGAGGTCGCTGGTATAGTCCTGACGAGCCAGCCTGTCCCGGGCTTGTTGGCAAATCTGGTACTCCAGGTGCCCGCCACCGATGGTGTCGTAACTGTGTTCACCAGTGACCACCATCTTGCTGGCCGGCTCCCGGGGGACCGACCCGGCTACGCCGAGAACAGAGACCAGGGCATAGGGCTCACCGCGTGCTTCGCAGTCGGCTACGGCCTGGTACCAGAGCTTTCGACGTTCCATCAGGATGCCTCCTGCTGCTTGCCAAGCCAGGCCTGGCTAGCGGTGACGGCACCCAGCACCCGTTCTGGTGTGGCGGGCGTGTCCAGCGGTGGGCTGAAGCGATAGTCGGTGAGGCTCGAGACTGCGTCCCGCAGGGCGCTCCAGACGGCGATGCCGAGCATCAATGGCGGTTCCCCGACCGCTTTGGAGTGAAATATCGTGGCTTCGCGGTTCGGGCTGTCGGCCAGCAGAGCAACCCTCAGGTCGGGCGGACAGTCCGAGACTGCCGGAATCTTGTAGGTGGCAGGGCCGGTTGTTAGCAGTTTGCCGTCATCCCTGTACACCAGTTCTTCCGTGGTCAGCCAGCCCATACCTTGGACGAACCCGCCTTCGATCTGGCCAATATCGATATCGGGATTCAGGGAGCGACCGGCATCAAACAGGATGTCGGTACGAAGGACCCGATATTCCCCGGTCAGGGTGTCGATCACTACTTCAGAGCAGGCGGCGCCGTTCGAGTAATACAGAAACGGGTGCCCCTTTCCGCTTTCCGGGTCGTAGTGGATCTTGGGAGTGGCGTAGAAACCTGAGGAAGACAGTGGTACCCGGTTCATATAGGCGGCCTGAACAAAGCTTTCCCATGGCATCTGCAGGTCGCCGATCTGCACCTGGTTATCCGAGAAATGGATGGCTTCTGGTGAGACCGACCAGTTCTGTACTGCAAAGTCTGTCAGCCCCGCGAGAATCTTTTCACAGGCGTCCAGTGCTGCCATGCCGTTCAAGTCGGAGCCGGAAGAGGCGGCGGTTGGCGAGGTGTTGGGCACCTTGTCGGTGCGCGTGGCGGACACTTTGACGCGCTCAAGATCGACCTGGAAAGCGGACGCAACCACCTGCGCCACCTTGATATAGAGCCCCTGGCCCATCTCGGTACCGCCGTGATTTACATGAATGCTGCCATCGGTATAGATGTGAACCAGTGCGCCCGCCTGGTTCAGGTGTTTGGCGGTGAAGGAGATGCCAAACTTTACAGGCGTCAGCGCCAGCCCCCGCCTGAGTACCGTGCTGGACTGGTTGAATTTGGTGATTTCCGAACGCCGTTGACGATAGTCAGAGCTGGTTTCCAGCGTCTCCATCAGCTTCGGAAGTACGTGCTGTTCAATGGTCTGGTCATAATGGGTGATGTCGCGTCCGGGCCGGTACAGGTTGAGCTTGCGGATATCCAGCGGGTCGCGGCCAAGGTGGCGGGCCATATCATCCATGGCCTGTTCTATGATCATCATGCCCTGAGGTCCGCCAAAGCCCCGGAATGCCGTGTTCGAAACGGTGTGGGTCTTGCAGCGGTGGCCGGTAACCCGGGCCTGGTTCAGATAGTAGGCATTATCGGCATGAAACATGGCACGATCGACGATGGCATCGGACAGGTCGGGGGAGTAACCGCAACGGCCTGCGACCATAATGTCGGCCGCCTGAATCAGGCCGTCATCGTCAAAGCCGATGTCATAGGTATTGAAGAAGTCATGCCGCTTACCGGTCTGGATCATATCGTCGGGGCGTGACAAACGGTACTTCACCGGTCGGCTCGTCGCATTGGCTAGTAGGGCTGCAATGCAGGCGACTGGGGCCGCCTGGGTCTCTTTCCCGCCGAAGCCGCCGCCCATTCTTCGAACCTCAGTCTGGACCTCGTGAATGGGCAGCCCTAATACCTCAGCGACCAGCTTCTGTACTTCGGAGGGATGCTGGCTGGAGGTGTGAACAAACATACCCCTGTCTTCGGTGGGTTCGGCTAGACAAGCCTGTCCTTCCAGGTAGAAATGCTCCTGTCCACCGACGACCTGTTCGCCGATCAGGCGATGAGATGCCTGGGAGAGAGCATGATCAGGGTTACCTCGCAACTGGGTCTGGCTGGGGCGAACAAACAATTCTTTGTCCAGTGCCTGGTTTACGGTAATGACCGCATCCAGGGGCTCGTATTGAACATTCGCCAGCTTCGCTGCCTTGCGTGCAGCTTCGTGGGAGGTTGCGGCGACGGCGAACAGGGGCTGCCCGATAAACTCCACGATCTCATCCGCCAGTACCGGGTCACCGGGGAACACCGGGCCGATGTCGAGATGGCCAGGCACATCCTTGGCAGTGACTACGGCGATGACACCGGGGTATCGGCGGACGGCCTCCAGATCCATGGACATTATTCGGGCGTGGGCCTGTTGGCTGTGACCGACCGCGGCGTGCAGGATGCCTTCCGGCATGGGTAAGTCGTCAATGTATCGGGCCTGACCACTGACGTGTTTCCAGGCGCTGTCGTGTTTGGCGCTTTGTCCGGCCAGCCCTTGGGCAGTGTGGGCCGGTGTGGGTGTGTTCAGGGGCAGTTTACGCATAGTCGGTCACCGTCAGTTGCTCGCGTGGGAGTGAATCCGAAGACAGCCAGGCGCGGCGCAGAAGGTTGCCGGCAACCTGAAGCCGATAAGAGGCCGAGGCCCGGACATCACTCAGGGGTGAAAAGTCGCTGCCAAGGACGTTAATCGCAGCGGCCACGTTGTTTTCGTTCCAGAGCTGCCCCTTGAGCGCGTTCTCCGTTTGCAGTGCCCGGGCGGGCGTGGCGGCCATGCCGCCGAAGGCAAGGCGACAGTCACTGATCACACCATCGGTTATGGTCAGTCGAAAAGCGCCCAGAACGGCGGAGATGTCGTCGTCCAATCGCTTCGAGATTTTGTAGATGTGCAAAGTTTCGTTGGTTTTCGGTGCCGGGATCCGCACAGAGTGGAGGAATTCGCCCGATTTCAGGGCCGTTTCTTTATAGCCCAGGAAAAAGTCTTCGATAGGCATCGAGCGCTGCCCGTCCGGGCCGTCTAGCACCAAAATGGTATTGAGTGCGATCAGCGGTGGCGGCATATCGCCGATGGGCGAAGCGTTAGCAATGTTGCCGCCCAAAGTGCCCCGGTTGCGGATCTGTAGTGAGCCGAGTCGCTCGAGCATGGCGTCGAACGCCGGCCAAAGTTCGCACAGTGTTTCCCTGAATGCCTGATAGGTAGTGGCAGCACCTATCACCAACTCGTCGCCCTCTAGGGCGCAGCCTTTCATTTCCGGTACGCGTTCCACACTGACCAGATGATCCAGGGAACTCAGCTGTTGAGTGATCTCCAGTGCCAGATCCGTACTGCCGGCGACCAGTCTGGAATCGGGATAGGCGCGGCGCAATGAGCGAAGGTCATCAAGGCAGACCGGCGCGTCATACCGTGAACCTCCGGCTGCTTCGATGGTGATGTTGTTCTGGTGAATCCGGCTCAGAGCAGATTCCGACGACCCGGGGGCCATGCCAGCGGCCGGGTGCTCAGTATCCGGTGTCCATTCTTTAACCATGGCATCCTGTCCTGCCTTAATGATCGGACGATAGCCGGTACAGCGACAGAGATTGCCAGACAGGGCCTCAAGAATCTGATGACGGCTGACCGTGCTGTTCTTGCGGTTGGCATGCAGGGCCGTCAGCGACATCACGATGCCGGGCGTGCAAAAACCGCATTGGGCACCGTGCTTCTCCATCATGCCCTGCTGGACCGGATGACGTGGTTTCTGCTGGAAGGCTTCGACGGTAATCAGTTCCTTGCCATGAAGGCTTCCCAGCAAGGTGATGCAACTGTTGATTGCGTCGTAATGAGTGTTGCCATCTTGGTCAGCTGTTCCTGTAATGATCGTGCAGGCACCACAGTCTCCGGAGGCGCAGCCTTCTTTGGTACCGGTAAGGCGCATTTTGGTGCGCAACCATTCCAGGATGCTCAAATTTGGGTCGAACTGGTCAACTTTTTCAATTTGGCCGTTCAGAAGAAATTCGATCATGGTTCTCTCCGCTAGCAGGCTATTTGCGGTGTATAGCGGCACCCCATTCCTCTCTTCAGGCAGGTTTTCCGCAGCGTTAGGAAGGGTTTCTGCAAAAAACTGACCAACTGGTTCAATTAAATAATTTTTCGATTTTATTAACTATTGGCAAGCATATTGCTCTCACCTGAAATGTTGATTACTTGGTCAGTTTCTTAATCGGCTGGCCAGGCATACATAACGGAATGAGAGGCTGTGTATGGCTGCGGCGTTGCGCCTTAAGCTGAAAAACATCGTCAAGGAATACCCGGGTTGCCGGGCCAACGATGGAATTGACCTCACGGTGGAAGCCGGTGAGATTCATGCGCTTTTGGGTGAAAATGGCGCCGGTAAGAGCACCTTGATGAAGGTGATCTATGGCGTTGTTCAGCCGGATGAAGGCCGGATGCTCTGGAATGGTCATGAAGTCAGGGTGACTAGCCCGGCTCAGGCCCGGAGTATGGGCATTGGCATGGTGTTCCAGCATTTCTCCCTGTTCGAAACCCTGACAGTCGCCGAGAACATCGCCCTCAGCTTGCCTCCTTTTGAAGCCCGGGACCGGAAGCGGCTCGACGAACGCATCCGTGAAGTGTCGGAGCGCTACGGTATGGCGCTGGATCCCCGTCGCTATGTCAGTACCTTGTCAGTCGGGGAGCGTCAGCGGGTGGAGATTGTCCGTTGTTTGATTCAGGAAAGCACCTTGCTGATTCTGGACGAACCGACATCGGTGCTGACGCCCCACGAAGTCTCTTCACTGTTTGCCACGCTGAGGCAGCTCGCGAGCGAAGGCTGCAGCATTTTGTTCATCAGTCACAAGCTGGAAGAGGTTCGCAACCTTTGTCACAACGCAACGGTTTTGCGCCAGGGGCGCGTGAGTGGCGACTGCAGGCCGGCGGAGGTGTCGGCGAACGACATAGCGCGACTGATGGTCGGTAACGATACGCCGATTTCAACTCAGGTGACCGCAGCGGAGCCCGGGGAGGTTCTGCTCAATGTCCGGGCCCTGAAATGGAAGAGTAACGATCCGTTTGGCACCAGCCTCAAGAGCGTCGCCCTGGAGTTGCGCAAGGGTGAGATTGTGGGCATCGCAGGGGTAGCGGGCAACGGCCAGGATGAGCTGCTGAAAGCCCTGTCTGGAGAGATTCTGGTGGATGCTGGCAGCATCAGTCTGGACGGCCGGGGAATTGAAAATCTGGCGCCGAATCAACGTCGGAATCTTGGTGTTGCGATTGTTCCCGAAGAACGCCTGGGAAGGGGGGCGGTTCCAAATATGACCCTGGCAGATAACGCACTGCTGACAGCCTCCGGTCAGGGGCTGGTGAACCGGGGGCTGATTCGTTTTGGTCGGGTCCGCGAATTTTCCCGGGAGGTGATCCGTCGTTTCGGCGTCCGGTGTAACGACGAAAGCAGCACCGCCGGCAGCCTCTCGGGAGGCAATCTCCAAAAGTACATTATTGGCCGCGAAGCGTTACAGAACCCCCGTCTGTTGGTGGCGTCGCACCCTACCTGGGGCGTTGATGTCGGCTCTGCGGTGGCTATCCATGAAGCTCTGGTCCAATTGCGGGATGCCGGGGCTGCTATTGTTCTGATTTCGGAGGACCTCGATGAGCTCTACCAACTCTGCAATCGGCTGGGTGCGCTGTGTAACGGGCGGCTTTCACCCCTCGCGTCTACCTCTGAACTGAGCATCGAACAGCTTGGCCAATGGATGGCGGGAGAGTTCGAGTCTGCGGAGGTGAACCATGTTGCTGCTTGAGCGTCGTCCCGTTGATTCCTCTCTGATGAGGTGGACATCGCCACTGCTCGCCCTGGTTCTGACAGTCACTACCGGCTTTGTCCTTTTTCTGTCGATGGGCAAGGATCCCATGGATGGCCTGAAGTTTTTCTTCATTACACCGATCAGCGACCTGATGGGGCTTGCAGAGCTCGGGCTGAAAATGGCGCCGCTGCTTCTGTGTGCGGCGGGGCTGACCGTTTGCTACCGGGCGAAACTCTGGAACATCGGTGCTGAAGGGCACTTTCTGATGGGGGCTTTAGGTGCCAGCATCATGGCGGTCTGGCTGGTTGATGCAGACGGCTTCTGGGTGCTGCCAGTAGTTCTGCTGGCGGGAACCCTGGCGGGAATGTTGTGGGCGGCCGTTGCGTCAGGACTGAAAACGCACCTGCATTGCAACGAGATTCTCACCACCATCATGCTCAATTACATCGCGCTGAATCTGCTGCTGTATGTGGTGCACGGTCCTCTCAAAGATCCTTATGGTTTTGGCTTTCCCCAGTCCGTGATGTTTGCTGACTCGGCCCTGTTGCCAGCGCTGATTCCCGGCACACGCTTGCATCTGGGGCTGGCGTTCGGGTTGCTGGCTGCGGTCTTGGTCTGGGTGCTGTTTGCCCGCAGTTTTATCGGTTTTCAACTCAATGTGGTAGGGCAGGATCATCGGGCAGCCGCTTTCGCAGGTTTTGGTGCCCGACGGCTGACCTGGTTTGCTTTCCTGGTGGGTGGTGCCACCGCCGGCCTGGCCGGGGCTTCGGAGGTCACGGGCCCCATTGGTCAGCTCGTTCCGCAGGTGTCTCCCGGGTACGGCTACACCGCCATCATCGTTGTTTTCCTTGGTCGTATGCATGCTCTTGGCATCGTTGTTGCCAGCGCGCTGCTGGCATTGACTTTTATAGGGGGGGAGATGCTCCAGATCGCCATGAATATGCCCAAGGCTGTTACCGGTCTGTTTCAAGGCTTGCTGCTGTTCTACCTGCTGATCTGTGACGCCTTTATCCATTACCGCATCCGCCTGAAATGGCCGTCGCGGCAAACCACCATCGCAGCCAAGACTGTCACTGGAGATGCCTGAAATGGAACTGCTGACGAACGTGCTGGCTGCCACTGTTGTTGCGGGTACTCCGCTGCTGCTGGTGGCGCTTGGTGAGCTGATCTGCGAGCGCTCCGGGGTCCTGAACCTTGGGCAGGAAGGCATGATGCTGATGGGGGCCGTCGCGGGGTTTGTAGCGGCACTGACCAGTGGCAGCCTGGTGGTGGGTGTGGCCGCTGCGATACTGGCCGGGATCGGCATGTCGTTGTTGTTCGCGTTTATGGCGGTGTCCCTGGCTGCAAACCAGTACGCTGCAGGATTGGCACTGACCATTTTCGGGACCGGCTTAAGTGCCTTCCTCGGAGCAGGCTTTGTGGGACAATCCATCGATGGCTTCACGCGTGTCGCAATTCCCTTCCTGAGCGATATCCCGGTGCTGGGGCGTGTTCTGTTTGATCAGGATCCATTAGTGTACCTGTCCCTGATGGCCTTTGCCGGTGTGGCCATTTTCCTCCGTCAAACCCGTGGTGGCCTGTTGTTGCGCGCGGTTGGGGAAGACCCGGAAGCGGCCAACGCCAACGGCCTGAACGTGTTGGTTTTACGGTATCTCGCGGTGGCGTTCGGCGGCGGCATGGCCGGCTTGGCTGGTGCGTACCTGTCACTTGCCTATACCCCACTCTGGACCGAGAACATGACGGCCGGGCGGGGCTGGATAGCCCTGGCGCTGGTCGTTTTCGCTACCTGGCGCCCTGAGCGGGTAGTTCTCGGCGCCTACCTGTTCGGGGCAGCCAGTATTCTGCACCTGGTTCTACAGGGTCTTGGTTGGAAGAGCTCCACGGAACTGCTGGCGATGTTGCCCTACGTCGTCACTATTCTGATGCTGGTTCTGTTGTCCTGGAATCCTGGCCGAACCCGATTGAATACCCCCCTTTCCCTAGGCCAGCCCTATCGGCCGGGACGCTAACAATAACCATCAAATGTGCACCAACAATGACTCAAAAAGAACGTAAACTGAGAGGTAAATCCATGAAAGCATTTAGTAAAATACTGATCGCCGGCTGTGTGGCCGCAGCGTCTTTTGCCCCAGCAGCCCAGGCGGAGAAATTCTTCGGCTCATCGAGCATCTCCATTCTGCACAGTGACCAGTACCAGGGTGTTCAGTTCGACGCCGGCGGTAACGGCGGCTTTGAATACGAAGCCACCTATTTCACCTTCGAGAACGCGACGGCTCACAACTGGGGAAGCACCTTCTTCTTCATCGACCGTGATCAGGGACAGGGCGATGTTGAAGGCTCTGACAATGTGTACGGCGAATTTGCGCCCACCCTGAGCACAAGCTGGTTAACCGGTGCTGACATGAGCTTTGGTCCGGTCAAGGACGTCACTTTGGGCGCTCAATACGAATTCGGCGGAAGCACGCAGGTCAACAACTACATGGGTGGTTTGGGGCTGGCCTGGGATCTGCCTGGCTTCATGTATTTCAACACCTCCGTTTACTACGTCGATAACGATCAGGTCAGTGATGATTATCAGTTGACCGTTACCTGGGGTGCTCCGTTAGAGATGGGTTCGGCCCTCTTTCTGATTGACGGCTACATTGACTGGTCCACAGCAGAATCTGACCACAAGTCGGAATTTCAGTTCGTGCCTCAGATCAAGCTGGATGTGAGTAACTTCTGGGGAGCTCCGGGGGTTCTCTACGCTGGTGTTGAATACCAGTACTGGAACAACAAGTACGGTCTTGGCGATACGCTGATCGATGATCAGAGCTCCGTCAGTGCACTGGTGAAATTTCACTTTTGATCCTGAACAGGAGTCCGGCAGAATCTTATTGCCGGATTCCTGAACAACTGGACAACAAGTGAGAGGCTCATGACCAACATTTCTGTTGCAGAAAGCTCCGTTGCCGTAAAAAAAGACAGCAAAGGAAAGAACCGGACGTATCGCCCGGGAAGGATACGGGAGCGTAACCGGGAAAGAATACTGATTGCCGCCGAGGAAGAGTTCGCTCTGAACGGCTACAAAGGTACGACGATCCAGAATATCGCCGAGCGGGCCGGGCTGCCAAAGTCCAACGTACTGTACTACTTCAGCAACAAGAAGCGCATGTACGGGGCTATGTTTGACGACATTCTCGCGCGCTGGAACAAGGTGTTCACGGAGATCAGTCCGCAAGACGACCCGTCGGAAGCCCTGGCGACGTTTATCCGGAACAAGGTGGAGATGTCCCGCAAGTACCCGCTGGCGTCCCGATTGTTTGCCATGGAAATTATCCAGGGTGCACCGTTCCTGCTTGAGCACCTGCGCACGAATATGCGCGAGTGGGTCCGGGGCCGGGCGGAGGTTATCCAGTCCTGGATCGACGACGGGCGCATGGCTCCGGTCGACCCAGTGCAGCTGATTTTTCTGATCTGGTCTTCAACCCAACATTACGCCGACTTCCAGGTGCAGATCCTGATGGTGGAAAACAAAGCCGAATACGAGAAGCGCGACTTCGACCATGCGGCGGATTTTCTGACCGGTGTGATCCTCCGGGGGTGTGGTCTTGAGAGTCCGAGATGAAAAAATGTGTTTCATATCCAAGGGATATGCGGGGCTATGGTGAACACCCTCCTCATGCCCAGTGGCCCGGAAATGCCCGGGTTGCGGTCCAGTTTGTACTGAATTACGAAGAGGGTGGGGAAAACTGTGTGCTTCACGGTGATGAGCACTCAGAAACCTTTCTCTCTGACATCATTGGCGCGGTTGCCTACCAGGACCGGCACATGAGTATGGAATCCCTCTATGAGTACGGATCCCGTGCCGGTGTCTGGCGTATTCTGAAAGAATTCCGGAAGCGGGAACTGCCGTTGACTGTTTTCGGGGTCACCATGGCGTTGGCCCGTCATCCGGATGTTGTTCAGGCGTTCCTGGACGACGGCCATGAAATTGCCTGCCACGGTCAGCGCTGGATCCATTACCAGGACATGAGCGAATCGGAAGAGCGCCGGTACCTCGAACGGGCAATCGAGCAGCATGCCGAACTCACCGGAGAGCCTCCTCTGGGCTGGTATACCGGTCGGGACAGCCCGAATACCCGTCGACTTGTCGTGGAGCAGGGCGGCCTGGAATACGACAGCGACTACTACGGTGATGACCTGCCATTCTGGACCACCGTCGAGACCAGCACGGGCGAACAGAAGCCCCATCTCGTGGTGCCCTATACGCTGGAGGCGAACGACATGCGTTTTTGTTCACCCCAGGGGTTTAATTCCGGAGAGCAGTTCTTCCAGTACCTGAAAGACAGCTTTGACGTGCTTTATGAGGAAGGTGCGGAGGCTCCGAAAATGATGTCTGTTGGCCTGCATTGTCGGGTTGTCGGGCGTCCGGGCCGGTTCCGTGCGTTGCAGCGATTCCTTGATTATATCCAGCAACAGGACCGGGTCTGGGTATGCCGGCGTATCGATATCGCCCGCCACTGGAAGCAAGTGCACCCTTACCAACCCGATTGATACCGGAGTGTTCGAATGACCGATGCAGTTGTGGCCCCTGTTGTGGATGGGCCGGAGTTTACCCGCTTGGGCCTGAATCTGGCAGATCGCAGTCTGGGAGCGGAAGTGACCCGGGTGACGGATGAGTTTTTTGCACCCAGGGATCGCATGCTGAACCCGGCACAGCCTGTATTCTATCCCGACCGCTACGACGACCATGGCAAGTGGATGGACGGCTGGGAAACACGTCGCCGAAGGACAACCGGCCACGACTGGTGCATCGTGCGTCTGGCCATGCCGGGCGTTCTGATGGGCGTTGATTTTGATACCAGCTTTTTTACCGGAAACTTTCCTCCGGCGGCCTCTCTGGAAGCCTGTTTCAGTCCGGACGGCGATCCGGATGAACACGCAGGCTGGCAAGTTTTGGTGCCCGCTACCGGGCTGAGCGGTAATGATCACCGGTTTTGCGCCATTGAATCCGGTCAGCCATGGACGCACCTGCGCATGCATATCTATCCGGATGGCGGACTGGCGCGCCTGCGAGTCTATGGCAAACCCTTCTGTGACTGGGAAATAATGCTGGCGGCCGGTGAGAGCCGAAATCTTCTGGCACTGGAACATGGCGCAGATCAGGTGGCCTGGAGCGACGCCCACTACGGCGAGCCGCGCAAATTACTGAGACCGGGACGAGGCCTTAATATGGGCGATGGCTGGGAAACCCGCCGGCGGCGCGAACCCGGTAACGACTGGTGCATTCTGGCCCTTGGTCACAAGGGGGTTGCTGAACGCATAGAGGTGGATACAGCGCATTTTAAAGGCAACTTTCCGGCCGCCTGCTCCATTCAGGCGGCCTGCGTGGAGGATGGAGCCAGCACGGCACAGTCTCTGATTACCCAAAGCATGTTCTGGCCGACCTTGATGGATCAGCAGCCGTTGACGGCTGACCGTATCCATCAGTTCCAGGCGCTGGAGGACCTCGGGCCGATTACCCACATCCGGTTCAATAGCATTCCTGACGGTGGCGTCAGCCGCGTTCGCCTGTGCGGAACACCCGTGTCATGAAACAGTTCCGACGTCTTGTTGCCGAGCCTTTGACCCGCGAAGCTTTCGCTCCGTTCGGAGATGTGATTGATACCGATGGTGCCGAGTCTTTTCCCATTAACCAGGGGCGTACCGAGCGTTTTCATGCCTTGTCCACTGTGGCTCTATCGGGTGCTACAGATCGGGGCATTCTTTCGATTTTTCGTGGCCAGCCTCTTGTTCCTCTCGAACTAGATCTGATGGAACGTCACCCGTTGGGGAGTCAGTCATTCATACCCATGAACAACGTCGACTTTCTGGCAGTCGTTGCACTGCCAGGTGATTTCGACGAAACCGCCGTCCGGGTATTTCTGGTCAAAGGCCATCAAGGCGTCACATACCACGCCGGCACATGGCACGCACCGTTGCTACCTCTGAAAGCCGATGCCGATTATCTGGTGGTTGACCGTAAGGGGCCGGGTCAGAATTGTGATGAGATCAACCTGCAGCAAGTCATCAGACCCATTCTGGCTGCTGTTTAGGGTTTCCCCATGTCAGACCCTCTATCCGAACTGAACCCGGTGACCGAAAGGCGAGCGATTCGGGTTCTACGCCCCGATTCTCCCAGTGAAGCAGTCAGTCTGGCCCGGCGATTCAAGGTGCCATACATGGCGGGCGGGACATGGCTTCAGCCGACCCATGAGCGGGATCAGTGCTGGCCGGAAAAACTGGTGGCCCTGAATGCTGCCTGGCCTGCTTTCCGGGGGCTGGAAGATGATTCACGGGGGCTCACCGTGGGTGCGCTGACGTCTTTGTCGGAGATGGCTCGGCATCCTCTGGTCCGAGAATATCTGCCTCCGCTGGCCTTGTTTCTGAATCGGGTGGCAGGGCCGGGTGTCCGGGCCCTGGGAACCGTTGGCGGCAATCTGGCTGTGGGTGGAGATCTGTCTGCCCTGGCCATGGCGCTTGATGTTCGGGTGGACGTCCTCAACCGCACCGGAGAGCGGACACTGCCACTTTCCCGGTGGTTGAGGGAGCGGGCATCGGACGATCTGTTGCGTGGCTTTACGATTCCGGATTGCAGGGGTTGGCGGATCTCGCTGGAAAAACTCGGCTATCGGGAAAGGTTCAGTCCGACTCGCGCTACTCTGGTTTGTGTTCATGATGGTGATCGGGTGCGCCTTGCGGTGTGTGGCGAGGGCGGCCTGCTTCGCCTGGTGGCGCCGGAAACGTTTGTTAATGATCGGGCTGATCTGGCATCGGGTGATGTCGGGGCGGTGATCGACCGCGAATTGGCTGCTCATGGTTGGCAGGACGCCCATCTGCGGATGGCGTTGCGACGAATGACAACGGGGCTTCTGTCGGAGGTGGCTCTTGGAACTTAAACCCCAACCCGGTATGGCGGAAACCAGTGTTCTTGAACGTATAGAGGGGCGGTTTGGCTACGCCACGGATCAGCAGCACCTTCCCGGTTTATTGCACGGGGCCATCTTGCGCAGTCGGCATGCGCACGCCCGTTTGCTGCGGGTAGATACCTCCCGGGCCCGATTGATGTCCGGCGTCAGAGCGGTGGTGACGGCAGCAGATGTGCCGGGCCTCAACCGCCTTGGCATTGTTGTGCGTGATCAGCCTGTGTTGTGTGAAGACCGCGTCCGCTATGAGGGCGATGCCATTGCGGCGGTGGCCGCCGATACGGTGGAGCAGGCCCGGGCGGCGTTGGAGGTGATTGATGTCGACTACGCGCCCCTGGCGGTCGTCGATCAGGCTGAAACGGCAGAACAGATGTCGCCCCTGCATGGCGAGAGCAACCTTCTGGCCCGGGAGGCCTTTGAGCGGGGCGATACCGACGCAGCCTTTGCCCGATGTGCCGTGATCGTGGAGCATCACTACCAGACGCCCCGGCAAATGCACGCTTTCATGGAGACCGAGGGCGGTGTGGCCATTCCGGATAACAACGGTGGTGTGATCTTTCGGGTCGGTTGTCAGTCAGGCCACCGTGATGCCGAACAGCTGGCCGACATTCTCGGACTCAAACCCTCTCAGGTGACGGTGGAGGCAACCCCGACGGGGGGCGCATTTGGTGGTAAGGATGAGCTGACCATTCAGCCGGCGGCCGGCATCCTGGCCTTACAGACCGGTTCCCCGGTTCTGATTCATCTGGATCGTTTCGAGTCCTGTCGCACCGGAATCAAGAGACACCCTGTGTCGATGATCATGACCACCGGGTGTGACCGCCAGGGCCGGATTCTGGCCCACCGTGTCGACGCGCTGCTCGATACCGGTGCCTACGCAAGCCTGGGGCCGGCGGTGCTGGAAAACTTCCTGGATCATGCCACGGCGCCCCTGTACCGGATCGAGGCGTATTCGGTTTCCGGACGGTTGGTTTACACTAACAATGGCGTTTCCGGAGCCTTTCGGGGGTTTGGCGGAAATCAGGCAACGTTTGCCGTGGAATCACAACTCGACGCCCTGGCCGAAAAGCTGGCTATGTGCCCGTTGGCGCTTCGCAGAATCAATCTGCGCACGGTTGATGAACCCGGCAGCCGGGGCCAGGTGGTGCGCTGGAGTGCACCGCCGACCGATGTTCTGGCCGAGGCTGGCGCCTCACCCCTCTGGGCGCCCGCGGTTTCGGATGCCCGTAGGCGTTGGCTGACCGGTACCGGCATGGCGATGGGGGCTCAGGGTAACGGACTTGGCGACGGCTTGCCCGACAGAGGCGGCGGTCGGGTGAGTTTGAGCGCTGAAGGCCGGATCCGCCTGGAATTTGGCTTCTCCGACTATGGCCAGAACCTTGCCGAAGCGATCACCTGCCTCGTTTGTGAGACCCTGGGTTGCGTGGCCGGCGATATCGACGTGGTGCTGGGGAACTCGCGGGGGCCGGATTCCGGTCCCACCAGTGCTTCACGCAGCTCTGTTCTGATTCATGGTGTTCTGGCCGACATTCTCCCCCGCTGGAAAGACCGCGTGCGGGATCAGGCTGCAGTGCTGACCGGCCTGCCTTGTGATCAACTGTACAGCGGCCCGGGAGGCTTGTTCGCCGGGGGGCGCCAGGTGCTGAGCTACAGGGAACTGGCTGAAAAAGGGCAACCTGAACAGACTCGGGTTGATGCCAGTCAGGCCTTTCCTGTTGCTCCGGAAGGAAATCAACTCGTGGGTCGTTACCTTCAGTTGCAGATTGCGACGGTGGCCAGGGTTGCCGTAGACCGCCTGACCGGTCGGGTCCGGGTGACTGATCTTCACCACATAACCGCGGCGGGCCGTGTTATCTATCCTCCCGGCTATCTCGGCCAGATTGAGGGAGCAGCCATCATGGGGCTGGGCATGGCGCTCAGCGAGGACATGCCGACCCGGCAAGGACGCTACCTGGCTGACAATCTGGACCAGTACATAATCCCCACCCTGCAGGATGTGCCTGACCAACGTGTGGATGTTCTGGATAACACACCGACGACTGATCGCTTTCCGGTTCGAGGAGTTGGAGAACTGGGTATTGAGGCGGTGGCGCCGGCCATCTGCTCGGCGATTGAGGCGGCCACCGGTATCCGGGTCCGGCACCTTCCGGTGGATGCCGGATACCTGTTGGCCGAGCTTTGTGCCCAAGAGGAAACCTGTTCATGACCAGACAGACTCAGCCGGAACCCTGCGCGCCGGAACACGTGACGTTTGAACTGAACGGCGACGTTATTTCACAGTGGGTATCGCCGGCAACCACGTTGCTGGACATCCTGAGGGGCTCCGGGCGGATCACCTCTGCCCGGGCCGGTTGCCGTATCGGCCGGTGCGGGGCCTGCACGGTGTTGTTGAACGGTCAGGCGGTTCCCGGGTGTCTGGTGATGGCCTGGCAGGTCTCGGGATGCACGGTGGAAACGGCTGAAGGTTTGGCCGAAGCCTCTGATTTTGCTCAGGTAAGAGACGCCCTGGCGACCGAAAGCGCGTTGCAGTGTGGCTATTGTACGCCGGGTGTCGCGGTATCGCTGGTTTCAGGTTTGCGTCAGCAGCAGAACGGTGATGTCGTTGATCTTGAAGAGGCGGTGGCCGGCAACCTATGCCGATGCACCGGATACGGTGGTCTGAAACGTGCCATTGCTGTGCTCACAGAGACGAGTTCTGAAACCTAGGGGGAGCTATGTCCAGTTTTGCAATCCGTCACGCCGCGATCTTCACTGTGGACCCGGACAATCGGGTGATTGCCGATGGTGCACTGGTGGTCGAAGACGGGATGATTCGCCAGGTTGGCGATGTCAGGGAAGTGACTATCCCGGAAGGCGTAGAGGTGATCGATGCCGGCGGCCACGCCTTGCTGCCCGGCCTGATCGACTGTCATTCCCACTCCAGCCTGATGCGTGGTGTGACCGAAAACATGCCTCTGATGGACTGGTTGCCCTGGTACCAACTGGAACACCGGGCCATGACCGAGGAGTACGCTTACCATTCCGCCCGCCTCTGCTACCTCGAGGCTCTGCAGTCCGGCATTACCTGCGTGATGGATATGTTCCGGTACATGGATCGCTGCGCCGACGCTGCGGCTGACCTAGGGCTGCGGGTGCAGTTGGCACCATATGTGGCCGACCGGCCCGGCAAGGATTTCTTCTCGACCCGGGAGGAGAACCGGCAACTGATCCGGTCTCACCATGAAAGCCAGAATGGCCGCATTCGTGTCTGGATGGGGCTGGAACATCTGTTTTACTGCACGGAAGATGCCTACCGGGACGCCGCCCGATTAAGTCGTGAGTATGGCGTGGGCATCCATACCCACTGCAGTGAGCAGAAGGAAGAAGAGCAGGCAGTCACGGCCGAGTTTGGCCGTCGATCCCTGGCGATGCTGGATCACTACGGCATTCTTGGGGAGCGGACCCTGCTGGCCCACTGCGTGTGGCTCAATAATGAGGAGATCGCCCGGGTGGCGGATACCGGCACCAGCATCGCTCACTGTCCGGTAAGTAACGCCAAACTGGCCAGCGGTGTGGCCCGTGTGCCGGAAATGCTGGCGGCAGGTGTCACCGTGGGCCTGGGTACCGATGGGCCGGTCTGTAACAACAGCCTCAGCCTGTTTGAGGAGATGAAGTTTGCCTCCCTGATTCAGAAGGCAACGCGGCTGGATGCCACGGTACTTCCTGCCGAGCAGATTCTGAGGATGGCAACGATCAACGGAGCCAGGGCACTGGGCCTGGATCGGGAAATCGGCTCCCTTGAAGTGGGCAAGAAAGCCGATTTGCTGTTGCTGGATCTGGGTGGCGCCAATATGGCACCGGTGTCGGTGAACGAGCAGGGAGGAAACCTGATCTGGAACCTGGTGTTTGCGGCCGGTCCGGGCAATGTGTCCGGTGTCTGGGTGGACGGGCGGCAGTTGCTTCGCCGTGGTGAAGCGGTGCAGGTCAGCCAGCAGGCGGTCATTGCCGATGCCCAGCGGCAGGGGCTTGCTCTGCATGAGGCCTGTCGGAAACTGGCCCACACACGAATGTCCATGGTCTGACAGCGAGCATATTCAGGAGATCACGATGTCTGCATTACCCATTATTTCCCTGGCCGGCCTGCGCAGCGACGTCCCGGCTCAGCGTCGGGCCACCGCCGCTGAGCTGGGGCGGGCCTGCAGGGAAGTCGGCTTTTTCTACGCTACGGATCACGGAATCCCCCAGGCGGTCTGCGAGGATGCGTTTACCCTGGCAAAGGAACTCTTTGCGCTGCCGATCGCCGAGAAAGAAGTGCTGTCGATCAAGCGCTCGCCCCACAACCGCGGATACGTGGCGATGGCGGATGAGAAGCTGAATCCGGAGTCTGGTGCGGATATGAAGGAAGCCTTCAATATCGGAACGGACTTTCCGGAGGATCACCCGGATGTCCTGGCAGGAAAACCGTTTCGCGGCGTCAACTTCTGGCCCCCGATCGACGGCTGGCGTCAGCGTGCACTGGACTATTTCAACCACTGCCTGGAGCTGGGAAGAACTATTCATCGTGGTTTCAGTATGGATCTGGGGCTGGATGAAGAGTTTTTTGCCCGGCATCTGTCATCGCCGATTGCCACCCTGCGCATGCTGCGCTATCCACCGAGCGCCGGCACCAACACCCGGGAAGACGGTGGTGCTGGAACCCACAGTGATTACGGCAACATCACCATTTTGGCGACAGACAAGGTTGCCGGGCTGGAAGTGCTGAACCGACAGGGCGAGTGGATTCAGGCCCCCCACGTGCCGGGAGCCTTTGTCTGTAACATCGGTGATTGTCTGATGCGCTGGAGTAACGACGTTTACGTCTCCACCCCGCACCGGGTCAGGCCGCCTGCGCAGGAGCGGTACTCTATCGCGTACTTTCTGGAAGTAAACCCGGACTCGGTTGTGGATCCCCGGGATGTCGTACCGGACCAGGCGCCAAAGTATCAGCCGATTACCTGTGCGGATTATCTTGCGTCACGGTTGAACGCAACGTACGACCACCGGGAACCGGAGTGATCAGGATGCTGTCCGCATCACGCTGACGTGGGCAGCGACAACCTTCCAGCCATCCGGGAACCGTGCCAGGTTTGCATCTGTAAGCCCAGACCCGCCGGGTATGTGAGCTGGTGGGGAAAGACCGTCGGCAGTCTCCGGTGATGGATCTGGTGGACGGCCGGGACTTTGGTTTCGACCCTCCCGAGCGCAAGTATGAGTCCGGTCAGGAGTAGTCTCTGATTTGATGTCCTGACGGGCCGGGAGTTACTCCCGGCTCTGCAGCCTCTGCACAATATCGTCCGTGCTTGTCACCTCACCGAATTCGTAGGCAAAGGTGGTCAGGGCGACCTTTTGAACCTCGTCTGCAGTAACGGCCCCCCAGCCAAGATCGGGATAGGGCATGGCGGCGCTGGCATCGCTCAGCGCGATAACCTTGTATTCCCGGTGAACGGCGTCGCGAATGGTGGTGTCACAGCAAACATTGGTGACGGTGCCACAAACGATCAGGGTATCCACATCCCGGGAACGTAGTATGGTGTCCAGGTCGGTGCCGTGAAAGCCGCTGTAGAAGAGTTTGTCCACCACCACATCTCCGGTCAGCGGCGCAAGCTGCTCGATAATCTCAACCATGGGATTGTCACGCGCCAGAACCTCGTCGACATCCGGATACATATCGCTCATGCGCCCGGTGTCAGTGCCGTCACCGCGAACGATGTGACGCAGATAGATAACGGGGACTCCGTTCTTCCGGCAAACGTCGGCCAGTTGCTGAATTCGTGGCGTGATTGCTGTGGTCGATGGAACGTAAAGATCTCCCTCGGGCTCACAGAAGACTCGCTGCATGTCCACCACAATCAGGGCGGTACGACCCGTGACGACCGGCCAGGCATATCTGAGTTTCGGCATGTTCAGGCGTCCTGTTCGTGGCTCGGGCTCTGTTCGCGATGAATGGCATAGGGCCCCCAGGCTTGCCGTACCGGTACCATTTCCACACGATTGATATTGATGTGGTCGGGCAGGTTGGCGATGTGGGCAATCTGCTCGGCAATGTCTTCGGCAGACAACGGCACGGTTCCCTCGTAAACAGAATTTGCTGCGGCCTTGTTGCCGCTGTTACGAACTACCGAAAACTCGGTTTCGGCAATGCCGGGTGCCAGATCGGTGACGCGCACCCCGGTGCCCAGGAGGTCACAGCGGAGGTTGTAGGAGAACTGTTTGATAAACGCCTTGCTGGCACCGTATACATGGCTGCCAGGATACGGCCACTCACCGGCAGTGGAGCCGATGTTGATGATGTTGGTGCCGGCCCCGGTCTCAATCAGTGTGGGCAGCAGGGCATGGGTCACATTGACCACCCCGGTAATGTTGGTGTTGATCATGGTGTGCAGGTCGGCAAGCTGAACATCCTGCATGGCAGCCGGTGCCAGTGCCAGGCCGGCGTTGTTGACCAGGGTATGAATCCGACGAAAGCCTGAAGGCAGCGAGGCGATCGCCTGTGTCACCGCTTCGGCGTCCTGGACATCCAGTTTCAGAGGATGCACCGGTGTCAGGCATCCAAGCTCATCGGCCAGAGCGTAAAGGCGTTCTTCCCGGCGGCCGCAGATAACAATGGACCAGCCGTCGGCGGCAAACCGCCGGGCCGTGGCGGCGCCAAAGCCGGAGGTTGCACCGGTGATAAACAGAGTCTTGCTCAAGGTACTCTCCTGGTGATCGGTAGGGTGTCTGTTCTGCGCCGGATCAGGTGCGCTCTTCCCGGATAAAGGGTGCCCCCAGGGCGCCGGGCTGACTGTTGCTGTCCCTTTTTGATGCGGCCACCCAGATCATGACACCGAGGGTGATGGCGTAAGGGGCCATGAACACAAAGTATTGCGATAGCTTGATGCCGGAAGCGGCCAACTGAGGAATTAGTGCTTCAATGCAGCCGAACAGAATGGCCCCGGCCAGTGCTTTCCAGGGTGACCAGCGAGCGAAAATAACCAGTGCGACGGCAATCCATCCCCTGCCTGCGGTCATGTTTGAAATCCAGAGTTTGGTGCTCAGAACGGCAATGAATGCACCGGCCAGACCAATCAACGCGGCGCCGATCACAATGGCCGCCAACCGGTAGCTCAGTACCGGGATGCCGGCAGCGTCCGCTGCCTGTGGATTTTCGCCAACGGCGCGCATGCGCAGTCCGGGCGTAGTGCGATTGAGGGCCCAGACGGAAACCAGAAAAATCACAGGGATTAGATAGACCACGGGATTCTGAATGAAAAACCGGCCCAGGTAGGGCAACTCGGAGAGTGGCCAGAATGCGATGGTCTCCAGTCCGGGCACAGGCTGGTTGGTCCAGCCCATCAGTGTTCCGGTCAGGGTTGTCAGTCCCTGGCAGAAGAACACCAGTACCAGACCCGAGATTACCTGGTTCATGCGCATGACCAGAACCATCAGGGCAAACAGCAGGGAAACCACGCTGGCGGCAAACATGGCCATGATCAGCGCGAGCGCGGTGTGTTCGAAGGTCAGGTAGGCACCTATCCCGGCAACGGCCCCAACAAGCATCAGCCCCTCGGCACCCAGTGCCAGAACACCGGATTTCTCGGTGATGATCAGTCCCAGAGCCGCGAGGGCAAAAGGCACGGCAAACTCAGGGATGTTACCCATCCAGCTCGTAATCAGGTCCATGATCAGTCTTCCCCTTGCACGCGGCGAATACGATGTCGAATAAAGAAATCTGAAGAGGCGACGCAGATCACCAGTACGGCCTGGATCAGTTGCACCATGGCAAACGGGATTTGATAGAACACCTGAAGGCTTCTACCCGCAACGAACAGGGTGGCAATCAGCAACGCGGCGCAGGTGGCCGCAATGGGATTATTTCGGGCCAGAAACGCGATCAGAATGCCTGAAAACCCATAGCCCACGTAGAAGGAATGTGTGAGGCGACCCTCCTGGCCCGCGGCGACCATAAGGCCAGCCAGTCCCGCCAGGGCGCCGGAAAAGAGCACTGCCATCAGGATGGTTTTGGCAACAGGAACCCCAACGGCACTGGCGACTTTCGGGCTCTTGTCCACGAACCGTAGATAGAGACCGGCGCGGGAGATGTTGACGAACCAGAGTACGAGTAGGGCAATGACAATGGCGATGGGGATCGACAGGCTGAGGCCATTTCCCAACTCCGGCAGAAGCTCGAAGCTTTCATACTTGGGAGAGTATGGGAACGCGTCTTTGGGGTCTTTCCAGGCCCCGTACATCAGGTGCAGCAATACGTTAATCGCAATGTAATTGAGCATCAGGGTCGAAACAATTTCATTAACCTGAAGCTTGAGCCGAAGAAGTACCGGGGCAACCGCCCACAATAATCCGCAGGCCATGGCGGCGGCGATCATCAGTGGAAGACGCATGCCCGGAGCACCGATGTCCCACATGGTGATGGCAGTGGCGCCAATGGCCCCGAAGATCATCTGGCCTTCCAGGCCGAGGTTCCAGAACTTGGCCCGGAACGCCAGGCAACCAGCCAGGCCCACCATAATCAGCGGTGAGGCCTGAAAGAGCACCGATGTCAGGCTCTGGCTATCAAACAGAGTGAGGATCACAAACTCGTTCAGCAGTTCGCCTGCCGGAACTCCCGCGACCACGAGGATGGTGCCGGAAATCAGCAGGCCTAGGATCATGGACCCGGCCAGAATCAGTGCCTGCCAGTGCCAGGCCATCTGCTGGCGGACTTCCAGGGTATATCTGCGCTTTATGAGCGGGCGTTGTAATGCAAATTCAGACATGGTTCACCATTGCTTGGCCAATGGCCTGACGATCGGCAGGCTGTGAAAACTCGTTCACGATACGTCCAGCGGACATGACGCCTATCCGGTCGGCCATGGCCATGACTTCGTCCAGATCCTCACTGATAAGGAGAACCGCTGCGCCATTATCCCGGGCTGCACGCAGCCGTTTCCTGACAGCTTCGGTCGCTTTGACGTCGAGGCCCCGGCTGGGGCTGTGGGCGAGGACAAGTTTAGGGGGATGACTGAACTCCCGGGCGATGACCAGCTTTTGTGCGTTCCCTCCGGAGAGCAGTGCCGATTTCTGTTTCAGCGAACGAACACCCTGGACATCGAATTGTCGAACGGCTTCCGCCGCGTCTGCTTCGATGGCTCCGGTTTTGAGATACCAGAACGGGCCATATCGTCCGGAATGGATGTCGCCCAAGGCAAAGTTGTCAGCGATAGAGAGCGGGCCGGCAAGAGCAGAACCATAACGGTCTGCAGGGATGGCGGCGACGCCGATGGCGCGGCGCCGGGCTGCATCGAAGTCGGCCAGATCGCCTTCGCCGATCAGCTCCATGGTGCCTTCGACACCCTCTGGAATGCCCATCAGGGCGTTGGCCAGTTCGCTCTGGCCGTTCCCGCCGACGCCGGCGATACCGTATATTTCCCCCTTGTTCAGGGTCAGGTCCAGGCCATTCAGGGCCCGGTGGTCACCGGTGCTGGTGAGACCCTTGACGTTCAAATAAGGCTCACCAGATGTCCGTTCCTCTACAGGAATCCTCTGCTCCGGTGCTGATTCGCCGACGGTCAGCTTCACCAGTTCATCCACGGATACCGAATCCGGCTTCAGGCTTTTGATGGTTCGGCCCGAACGCATAATGGTGACCTGATCGGCATAGCGCAGCACGTCGTTCATTTTGTGGGTTACAAGGATGACAGCAGCGCCCTCATGGGCGAATCCCCGCACGGTCGTGAGCAGGTTTTCGGCTTCTTCTTCGGTAAGCACGGCGGTAGGCTCATCCAGAATCAGTATCTTGGCGCCGGCCAGAAGTACTTTAAGAATTTCCACGCGTTGCTGTTCTGCGATGGAGAGTTGATCAATGCGGGCGTCGGGATCAATCCTGAACCCGATGCGCTCGGCCATGGCACGGATGTCGTCAGACACCCGGCGTAGGCGTTCCCGATAAAGCCCGCTGGCCTGGATATGACCCAGGTTCAGCAGGATATTCTCGGCAACGGTGAAGGGAGTCACCAGTTTGAAGTGCTGGTGAACCATTCCGATGCCGAGTTTGGCGGCTTCTTTCGGGCCTTTCAGTTTTACTGGGTTGTCGTCGATGAACAGCGATCCGCCTTCGGGACCATAGAGGCCGGCCACGATGTTCATCAGGGACGACTTGCCGGCTCCGTTTTCGCCGAGCAGGGCGTGAACTTCGCCCCACCTGGCGGTGAAGTCAGCGTCGGACAGGGCCTTGAAACCGTCGAAGGTCTTGCTGACGCCGCTCAGCTGGATCGCGTTCTGTGTACTCATTGCTGGGTAATCACTCCGTCAACAAACCAGTCCATCTGCCACAGGGCGCCATCGGATACGACTTCGCCTTCTGCTGCGCGAACGGTGCCGTTCTGGTCTTTCAGCGGGCCGGCATAGACCTGTAGTTCACCATTCATCAGCTTCTCGCGGGCCGCCATAATCTTGGCTTCTTCTTCCTCATCAACGTTCGGCCCACAGCAGGCGATGTCGGTACCGCCTTCTTTCATGGACAGCAGCGCTCCATGGGGGGCTGGTACCCAGTTGCCGGCGATGATTTTTTCCAGTTCGTTCTTCAGGAAGCGATCCCAGACCCAGACTGACGAACAAACCGTAGCCTTCGGTGCGAACTCGCGGAAATCACGATGGTGACCTGTGCCGTAGACGCCATTTTCCTGGGCAACCAGTTGCGGTGTCGGGGTGTCTACGTGCTGGCCGATGACATCGGCGCCCTGATCGATCAGGGCCTTGGTTGCGGAGCGCTCTTTGGTGGGGTCATTCCAGGCGCCGGTATAGACCACGGTGACGGTTGCATCGGGGTTCATTTCACGGGCACCCATGGCGTAAGCATTGATGGTCCAGTTCACAACACCGAACGGGTTGGCAGCGACGAAACCGAGCTTGCCGGATTCAGACGCTGCGCCGGCTGCCATGCCACAAAGGTACTGGCTCTCGTAGGTACGGCCGTAGTAAGACAGCAGGTTGGGGCCGTTGGTGGTGCCAGAACCGTTCAGGAAGGCGACGTCCGGATAGTCTTCAGACAATGATTTGAATGTATCGGAGTAACCGAAAGCGGTACCGATAATAATGTTGGCGCCACGTTTGATAAAACGCTCGACGGCCGGCCGGATGGCCGAGGCAGATTCAGGAACGCTTTCCACGTACTGAATCTTGATGTCCAGTTCATCCTCCAGGCGCTGACGGGCTTCATCAAAAGCCTGAGTCCAGCCGCCGTCATTGGTCGGAGAGATATAGAGCATGGCGATCTTTGGGTCACTCTTGAGAGTGAAGCCTTCGGCGTGAGCGGTGTTCAATAGGCCCAGGAAACCGGCCAGTGCAAAGCAGGCACTGAATATGAGTTTTTTCATGTTGGTACTTCCTTTGGTTGGGAGAAACGGCTCTACATCATGTGATTGATTCGGAAAACGTTACCTTCCGGGTCCAGCATTACAGCCTGGTACCAGTTGTAATAGGTGGTGTAGGGCTCTTTGATGAGCGTTGCACCAGAGGTGAGAGCTTTGGGAACGTACTCGTCCACCTCTTCCTTGCTGTCCACATCAATGTTCAACAGGAACTTGCAGCCTTTTGTGTCCGAGTAATCATCGAGCTTGAGCAGTTCGTAGGCATCCAGCGCATTGAAACCGATGCAGGAGCGCCCCGTGTCCAGGCCGCGGAAGATGGGTGAACGGATCTCCGGAATTTCCTTGAATCCGAACAGATCCCGGTAAAAAACACTGAGGGCTTCTATATCTTTGGCGAAAACATTGACGTAAGAGAGCGTCCCCATATCAAGCCACCTCCTGGGTGCCACCAAAGGTTGTCTGTTTGACGAATTTGGATTTCAGGTGGTCACCGGAGCTGACAGCCGGGTATTTGCCTTTGCCAGCTTCGTCCAGACAACTGGGCAGACATTCGATCATGGCGTCGTAGTTTGGCTGGTGGAAAAAGACAATGGACTGGCGCGGCTCGGCGGTCTTGGCGTCCAGCGGCGGATTGACAACACGGTGGAGGGTCGAGATCCACTGGTCATTGGTCCATCGCATCATGAGGTCGCCAATATTGACCGCGAAACTGCCCTCCACATAGGGCACGCTGACCCACTCCCCGTTCTGGTTGCATACCTGCAAACCACCCGGTGAGTTGTCGGGTTTGACAATGGTCAGGCTGCCATAGTCGGTATGGGCCCCTGCACGCATCTGGCCAGCTTCAATGTTTGTCCCCATGTTGGGGTAGCTGAGGGTGCGCAGCATGCTGATTTCTTTGTCGATCTTGTCGTCGAAGAAATGCTCGTCCAGCTTGAGGGAGAGGGCAAAAATACGCATCAGCGAACGGGCCAGGTCGCTCATGGCATCGAAATAGTCTGAGTAGGCTTCTTTGAAGCCTTCAATGGTTTCCGGCCACACATTCGGCGCAAAGTGAGGGCCTGCGGCGGCGCCCCGGTGGTACTCGTCGTCCGGTACGTCTGTGGGCCCGATGGAAAAGGATTCTTTCAGGTCTCCCGGCGCGGCTTCTTCCATCGAATAGGACAGGCTTTCTTCGGCAATGGCACTATAACCGCGCACCATATCAGGGCTGGGACGATCCACTTTCCGCTTTTCGATCATGGGCTGGTTGAAAAACTTGCGGCTCAGTGAATAGACGCGATCCACCAGTTCGCTGGGAATTCCGTGGTTGGTGATGACCAGGAAACCAATATCCTTACAGGCCCTGTCAACCTCCTTCGCCACCTGGGCCTTCCCTTCAGGGGTGCCTTCGAAGTAAGGGGCAAGGTCGATCGTTGGTACGTGTTGCAACTGCATGGCACAACCTCCTTCAATTCAGTTTTGCGAGAAGGGCCCGGATAAAAAACAAAGGAGTCGTTCTCGCTCGCTGATTGACGTAGCAGCAAGCGTGCCATTTTTCGATTTTGTTAAAAAACAATCAGTTAGTGGTTTATGAAAAATTGACCCGGATCAAATGGTCTAAATTAGAGCGTATGGTTCTACTTTGAGCCCAAATTAGGGGCAGGAGAGTTTCGGGGAACGAGCTGCTCTCCGATCAGCGGGGGCGGACGCCGTTAAGAATGATGGTTTCGAGGCTACTGAGGGTTTCCTGAAAGAAGCCCGGATCTTCCAGCGTTTTCCCGGCAACGGCTTCTACCTGTACGCGAAAGTCGGCGTAGTGCTGGGTGGTCGCCCATAGCGAAAAAACCAGGTGGTAAGGCTCTACGGGCGCCAGTTTGCCCTGATCAATCCAGGTCTGGATAACCTCTATTTTGTTCTCGACCAGATCGTGCAGTGGCTGTTGCAGTTCGGTCAGCATTAACGGCGCGCCCTGCATGACTTCCATGCAGAACAGTCGGGATTCGGCGGGGTGGTCCCTCGAAAACTCCAGCTTGACCCGAACGTAGTCCCTGATGGCCTCTATAGGATCCTGCTCGACCGTGAATGCCCGCAGCGGTTTGAGCCATAAATCCAGAAGCTCTCGAAGTACGCTGACGTAGAGCTCTTCTTTACTGCTGAAGTAATAGAAGAGGTTGGTTTTGGATACATCGGCCTGAAGTGCAATCTGGTCGATACTGGCGCCGTGCAATCCGTATTTCGAGAAGGTGCTTAGCGCAGCATCCAGAATAGTTGCCCGTTTCTTCTCGCTATTGCGCATTCTTCTATTGAGCGCCGCAGCGGAGGGAACCCGCTGTGGCTTCCGTTTGCCCTCGCTGGCTGTTTCCTTGCCCTTTCTGATGACGCTCACGTAGTTCTCCGCTGGATTGACCGGACGCTCATTCTAGCACCGGATTTCTCGGTGAATAGGTCTTTTAGATGCGATCAGCCGGTTTGCCCCAAAAACGCCCGCAGTGCACAAACCGAGTGCTCTATTTCAGACCAAATGGTCTGAAATTATTAAGTGAAAAGTTGCAGGTAATTGATTTGTAATAATAAAAAGCATTATGGCCGACATTATGCGTTGCTGTTGGGGAACGTGAGTCACAGGTGGTGGCCCGAGTGCGCCATCAGACCGGAAACATCAAGGAGAACCCCATGAGCGAACAGATGAATATCGGCGTCTTCATTCCCATCGGCAACAATGGTTGGCTGATCTCGAAGAACGCGCCTCAGTACATGCCGACGTTCGAGTTGAACAGGGAGATTACCCAGAAAGCAGAGGGCTACGGCTTCGACTTCGCGCTGTCGATGATCAAGCTGCGCGGGTTCGGCGGTGAAACTGAATTCTGGGAGCACAATCTGGAGTCGTTCACCTTGATGGCGGGCCTTGCTGCAGTCACCAGCAAAATCCAGTTATTCGCCACTGCGGCAACACTGACCATGCCGCCGGCCATCGTTGCTCGTATGGCCTCCACCATTGATTCCATCTCCAATGGTCGTTTCGGGGTGAACCTGGTGACGGGCTGGCAGAAACCGGAATACTCCCAGATGGGGCTATGGCCGGGCGATGAATTCTTCGGCTCCCGCTATGAGTATCTTGGTGAATATGCCCAGGTGCTGCGGGATCTCTGGGCGACTGGCCACAGTGATTTCAAAGGCGAGCACTTCCAGATGGATGATTGTCGTGTTAGCCCCGTACCGCAGGCCGACATGAAAGTTATTTGTGCCGGGCAGAGTGAGGCCGGGATGGCGTTTACCGCCAAATATGCCGATTACAACTTCTGCTTTGGTAAAGGGGTGAACACGCCAACTGCCTTTGCGCCAACCGTTGAGCGCCTGGTTAAGGCTACCGAAGAAGCCCAGCGGGAGGTCAGTTCCGTCGCCCTGTTCATGCTGATTGCCGACAAAACTGATGAAGCGGCGCGGGCCAAGTGGGAATCCTACAAGGAAGGTGTCGATGAAGAGGCGGTGGCCTGGCTCGGTGAACAGGGTGCCGCGGACAAGAAGTCCAAATCCGATACCAACATCCGTCAGATGGCAGATCCGACGTCCGCAGTGAACATCAATATGGGCACCCTGGTAGGTTCCTACGAGAGTGTCGCTCGGATGCTGGATGAAGTAGGTACGGTTGAGGGTGTCAGTGGCGTAATGCTGACCTTTGACGATTTCGTTCAGGGCATTGAGGACTTCGGCAAGTACATTCAGCCGCTGATGAAAACGCGGGTACATATCAACCAGGAACTGGAGCAGGCCGTATGAACATCGAAACGGAGCAATCGGGCTACATCCTGAATACCGGCGCGGAACCTGTTCTGGAATTGCCGGGAAAACCGGAAGCCCTGAATGTCCGCGCCAGTGAGTCGGCGCTGGTCGTGGTGGATATGCAGAACGCGTATTCCACGATCGGAGGTTATCTGGACCGGGCCGGCTTCGACGTTTCCACAACCGGACCTGTCATCCAGCAGATCAAAAAGGCGATCGCTGTGGCGCGGGCGGCAGGCATTCCGGTGATTTTCTTCCAGAACGGCTGGGACCCAGAGTACGTTGAAGCTGGTGGCCCCGGTTCCCCGAACTGGTACAAATCCAATGCCCTGAAAACCATGCGTAAGAAACCGGAACTCAATGGCAGCCTTCTTGCCAAGGGTACCTGGGACTATGATCTGGTGGAGGAACTTCAGCCACAGCCCGGCGATATAGTCATACCCAAGCCCCGTTACAGCGGTTTCTTCAACACCTCGTTTGACAGCATTCTGCGCAGTCGGGGTATTCGCAACCTGATCTTTACCGGCATCGCGACCAACGTCTGTGTTGAATCGACCCTGAGAGACGGCTTTTTCCTGGAGTACTTCGGGGTGGTTCTGGCCGATGCCACGCACCAGGCTGGCCCGGAGTTCATCCAGCAGGCCGCGTTGTACAACATTGAAACGTTCTTCGGCTGGGTGTCCAGCACAGAAGATTTCTGCCAGACCTTCGGCGGCGCTACAGGCGACGCAGAAACAGCTCAAACTGAATCCACAGCTGCATAAAAGACGGAGATACACCATGCCAAAGACTTCCATTATTCCCGCAGGTTCAGGAAAACCGCTGGCTCCTTACGTCCCCGGCTCCATGGCCGATGGCGTTGTGTACGTTTCCGGGACTTTGCCGTTTGACAAGGACACCAACGTGGTTCACGTCGGCGACGCAGAAGCCCAGACCCGGCACGTACTGGAGATCATCAAAGGCGTTGTTGAAGCGGCGGGCGGAACCATGGACGACGTTACCTTCAACATGATCATGGTCACCGACTGGGACAACTACGCGGCGGTCAACAAGGTGTATGCCGAGTACTTTCCGGGAGAGAAACCGGCCCGTTATTGCATTCAATGTGGCCTGGTGAAGCCGGATGCATTGGTTGAAATCGCCAGTATTGCGCACGTAGGTAAATGATGACTGGTGCCGTAAGCTCACTTTATTGGGAAATCCATGGCCCGGCCGACGGTGAGCTCGTCGTGCTCAGTGCCGGGCTCGGTGGGTCAAGGAATTACTGGGCGGCTCAGTTGCCCGCTCTAACCAAGTATTATCGGGTGCTGGTCTATGACCATTTCGGCACCGGGCGCAGCCGGGGTGAAATCCCGGAGCTCTACACGGTTGAAGCGATGGCGGCAGAGCTTGGCGGGTTGCTGGAGGATCAGGTGTCCGGGCCGGTGCATTTCATTGGTCATGCACTGGGCGGGCTGATCGGTCTGGAGTTGGCGCGACGGTCGCCGGAGTTGGTTGCCAGCCTGCTGTTAATCAACGCCTGGTCAGAACCCAATGCGCATTCCCGGCGATGCTTCTCGGTGCGCAGGAAGTTACTGCTGAATTCCGGGCCTGAGGCGTATCTCGAAGCCCAGCCTCTGTTCCTGTACACGCCGGTATGGATAGCCGCCAACACTGAGTGGCTGGAGCAGGAGTCTTCTCATGCGTTGGCCAGTTTCCCGCCTCCGGCAAATGTTCTAAGGCGCATCGCGGCGCTTCTGGCCTGGCAACCGGCTGCGCAGGAGCTGGCCAAAGTGCGTGCAGAGACGCTCGTGCTTGCGACCCGTGATGACTCATTGGTGCCTTGGACCTGTTCCCAGAAGCTGGCGGCCCGTCTGCCAAATTCCAGCATTCGGCTTCTGCCCGAAGGTGGTCATGGGGTCAATGTCACAGAGGTTGAACGGTTCAATGAACTGATGCTCGATCACCTCAGGAAACATCGTTTGCCCGCAGCGGCGTTAACCACCCAGGAGGCCCTATGAGCCAACAACTTGATGAAAAGGCCCTCGGTCAACTGTTTACCGAGGCGCGCACCCACAATGGCTGGTTGGATCAGTCCATCCCGGAAGACACGCTCCGGGCGTTATACGACCTGGTGAAAATGGGCCCGACATCTGCCAACTGCAGCCCGGCTCGATTTGTGTTTGTCAGAAGTGCCGCTGGAAAGGAGAAACTGGCGCCCTGTCTGTCCAGCGGTAACCTGGACAAGACAATGAGTGCTCCGGTCACGGTGATCGTGGCTTATGACGAAGAGTTTTACGAGCGACTGCCCGAGTTGTTTCCCCATGGCGATGCTCGAAGCTGGTTTACCAGCAGCCCCGAAATGGCTTACGAAACTGCATTTCGTAACAGTTCAATGCAGGCTGCCTACCTGATACTGGCTGCCCGGTCGCTGGGCCTGGATACCGGGCCAATGTCCGGCTTTGATCCTGGCAAGGTCAATGAGGCGTTCTTCGCTGGGAATACGTGGAAAGTCAATCTTCTGATCAACCTTGGCCACGGCAATCCGGACAAGGTCTATGGCAGATTGCCTCGCCTGGAATTCGACAACGCTTGCCGACTGGCATAAGGAGAGAATGATGAAATCTCAACCGCAACTTCGTGAGGTGCTCACCATGCCGCCGCTCGTGGACAAGCAGTCGTTCCGCAATGCCATGTCCACCCTGGCCGCAGCCGTCAATGTTGTCACTACCGATGGGCCGGGTGGTCGAGCGGGATTCACTGCTACGGCTGTCTGCAGCGTTTGCGACGAGCCGCCTACCCTGTTGGTGTGCCTGAACCGTGGCGCATCGGTGTACGACGCCTTCCGGCAGAATGACAGCATCTGCGTCAACACGCTGGCTGATCACCAATCCGATTTATCGAATCTGTTCGGCAGCAAAACGACCATGGAACAGCGCTTTGCCGGCGCAACCTGGAGCACCGCGGTCACCGGCGCACCGGTATTGGAAGAGGCGCTGGTGAGCTTCGACTGCACCGTGAGCAAGCGGGTAAGTGTGGGTACTCACGACATTCTGTTCTGTGAGGTCGCGAACGTCCGCCATCAGGATGATATCGGTGGTCTGGTCTACTTTGATCGGGGTTACCACCGTCTGAAAAGCGAGTGACGGGGTCTCTTGCTGTCCGGTAACCGACCGCCCGGACAGCATGGAACGTTAAGCCATCAGTTGTTCCGCCATCCGGTTCTGTTCTTCAATGATGTGAGGCAGGGAACGGGTCAGCAGGTGGCCCTCTTCTATCACCACACGACCATTGATGATGCTCCATTGCACGCGCGGTGGTGTGCAGAACACCAGCGAGGCCAGTGGATCGCTCTGGCCGCCGGCCATGGCAATATCATCGGTGCGAAAAGCCACGATGTCCGCGCAGTAGCCCGGCTGAATTCTGCCCAGGGCATCCCCCCGGCCGAGCACTTCCGCGCCACCACGGGTAGCGATCCGCAGCGCTTCCCGGGCGGTCATGGCGCCGGGCTCCTGATCCCTCACGCGGGCTGACAACATGGCCAGGCGTGCCTCATCCAGCAGGTTGCCACTATCATTTGAGGAGCTGCCGTCCACGCCGAGTCCCACCTTTACCCCGGCATCCACCATTTTCCGGACCGGGGCAATGCCTGAGGCTAATCGCATGTTTGAGCAGGGGCAGTGAGCGACGCCAGTACCGGTTCGAGCGAACAGAGCAATGCCGGGGTCATCCAGGTGTACGCAGTGGGCGTGCCAGACATCCTCTCCGACCCACCCGACCTCTTCCGTATATTCGGTCGGCGTCATGCCATAGCGTTCCTGGCTGAAGGCCAGATCCTTCCAGTTTTCCGCCGTGTGGGTATGTAAGCCTACCTTCAATGACCGGGCCATGGTGGCGGCGTCGCGCATCAGGTCGGTTGTTACGGTAAATGGCGAACAGGGTGCCAGCGCCACCCGAGCCATGGCGTCCGGGCTGTGATCATGGTGTGTTTCCACGACTCGCAACATGTCCTTGAGGATCGCACTTTCATCCTGCTCCACCAGTTCATCCGGTGGCAACCCACCCTTGCTCTGGCCCAGGCTCATGGCGCCCCGAGCGCCATGGAAACGGATGCCCATTTCTGCGGCCGCCTGGAAACTGTCGTCCAGAGTGATGCCGTTGACATGCAGATAGGCGTGGTCGGCGGCGGTGGTGCATCCCGATAGCATCAGCTCCGCCATGGCGGTTCGGCTGGCAGCTCGTTGCATGGCCGGGGTGATGTTTCGCCAGACTGGAAACAGGGCGCTCAGCCAGTCGAACAGCTCGCCATTCTGTGCAGCGGGCAGCGCACGAGTCAGAGACTGGAACATGTGGTGATGGGTATTGATCAGCCCCGGACTCACCACATGACCCTTCAGGTCGATGGTGCGATCTGCAGTATCGGGGCAGTCGTCGGCAGCGCCGACCGCTTCAATACGGTTGTTGCGGACCAGAATGTAACCATTCTCGATCTCTCTGTCGTTGTCGTCCATGGTGGCGATAACGCGAGCATTTTTAAGTAGCAGAGTTTCTGTCATTGCTGAAATCGTCTTGGTGGTAAATGGGGCTGATTACTATGCAAGAGCAATGCCTGTCTGGTTTTCGGTAAAAGCCTGACCTTATGGTCAATTAAATAGCAGTGTGCACTTTTTTGAGGCGGAATATCTGTTAAAGAGTCCGATAATGGGGCTTTTAAGGCGGATTTTTATGGCATGTCATTTGCAAATTATCTGACCAACTGGATAACAAAGCATGGAGTGATGCAGGAGAAAACATGCCGAACGAGACACAGGAAATACCCGTAATTCATTTTGAGCGGTTCTTGAACGGAACCAGTGCGGAACGTAAATCGGTGGCGGACCAGATGCGTCGGGCCAGTCAGGATTGGGGGTTTTTCTATCTGTCGGGTTGTGGAATGCCAGATGAGCAGCTGGAAGCGGCATTCTCCGGTTCGAAAGCGTTTTTTGCTCTGCCACAGAAGGATAAGCAAGGGGTCGCCTGGCAGAACCCGGAGAGTAATCGAGGTTATGTTGGGATCAAGCGGGAAAAGCTTGATCCCACCCGTCCGGGTGACTTGAAAGAGGCTTTCAATCTAGCGCCGGAAGGCCCCGGTCCGGACACCCATAAAAACCTCTGGCCCGCCGGCTATCCCCGTTTCGAGACTGTTATGACCCGGTTTCTCGGGGAGTGCATTCTAACCGCCGACCGGGTGCTACAAGCTTTCGCCCTCGCGCTGGGGCAGCCGGAAGATTTCTTCAAGAATGCCCACAACGAACACGACCATACCCTGCGGCTGTTGCATTACCCGCCATTACCCGAAGGATTTGAGCCGGAAGACGGTGAAAGTCGTGCCGGAGCCCATACCGATTACGGCAGTATCACCCTCTTGTTCCAGGATGATGTTGGCGGTCTTGAGGTCTGCACCCGCTCGGGAGAATGGATCCGGGCGACGCCGATACCCGGCACCGTTGTGGTCAATACCGGGGACCTGATGCATCGCTGGACCAACCATGTGTTCTGTTCGACGCCGCATCGGGTGAACGTCGCACCAGAGCATCGTCATCGTGATCGTTATTCCATTGCCTTTTTCTGCCACCCCAACAAAACATCGGAAATAGCCTGCATCGAGAGTTGCGCCACCGCAGACAACCCTGCGATTTATGGGCCTATCTCGGCAGGGCAGCACCTGAATGAAAAACTCACCAACACCTACGGGGCCCAGGCCCAGAACTGAGGAATGACAATGAAACAACTGAAGAACATTGCGGCGGGTCTCACGCTGTCGTTCGGTGCTGCCGCCGGTTTCGTCCAGGCAGAGGAACTGACCCCGGTAACCGTTGCCACAACCTGGTATGCCCAGGCCGAACACGGTGGTTTCTATGCCGCAAAGGCCATGGGGATTTATGAAAAGCACGGACTGGATGTCACCATCAAGATGGGTGGCCCCCAGGTGAACAATGTGCAGTTGCTCATGGGTGGGTCGGTGGATTTCATCATGGGCTACAGCCTGCAGTCGCTCAACGCCGTTAACCAGGGAATCCCTCTGGTAACAGTCGCCGCATTCTTCCAGAAAGATCCGCAGTCGTTAGTGGTTCATGAGGGTGTTGGCAATGACTCTCTGGAAGCCATGAAGGGCAAATCCATGCGTGTTCCTACCGCAGGACGGGTTGCCTACTGGCCGTGGCTGAAAACTGAATATGGTTACACCGATGACCAGTTGCAGGCCTACGACTACAGCTTCGCTCCGTTCATCCAGGATGATCAGACGATTCAGCAGGGCTACGTAACCAATGATGGTTTCTTCCTGGATCAGGCCGGGGTCAAGGGAAAAAGCCTGCTACTGGCCAACTATGGCTGGGAGGCCTATGCGGCCACGCTGGATACCACGGCTGACAGGATCGAAGAGAATCCGGAGGTTGTGCAGAAGATGGTTGCCGCAACAGCGGAGGGCTGGAAGGCCTATTTCGAGAATCCGGCCCCGGCGAATGCCCTGATCAAGGAAGACAACCCCGAAATGCAGGATGCGTTGCTGGCCTACAGCCATGCGAAAATGCAGGAGGAGGGTATTCTTCTGTCCGGCGCTGCCGAGGACGGTCGTTACGGGATGATGACCCTGGAACGTTGGCAGGCATTCTTTGAGGATATGGTTGAAGCAGGCACCCTGCCGGAGGATCTGGACTGGAAAAAGGCGTTTGATCTGTCCTATATACAATCGGTCTACGCCGACTGATCAGCGTACCCGATAGTATGAATCAGAAGGACGGCCCGAAAGGCCGTCCTTTTTTACATCTGGCTGGCTACAAATTCCGCCAGGGCAAGGGCAACACAACCAGGTGCTGCGACCTGGGGAACGTGACCGGTATCCAGAGAAACGATCGATGCGCCCGGGACCAGCTGCTGCATTCGCCGTTGCACCGGCAAGATCACAGAGCGGTCTTGCCTCGCCTCGATGTACAGCCTTGGCAGCTTTCCAAAACGGGCGTCAGTCCAGTGAGGCACCAGCATCCGGCTGCCCTCGGCCTGTGGATTGAAGCGGGGAATTGCCTGCTCGGCAATGGACTCACTGACGTCTTGCAGGAAAATCTGACGTATGGCATCTGCCGGTACGCGGGAAACCTGCCCGTTGTCTTCCCAGGTCAGAAACGGGCCAATGCCGGAGGCTTCGGGGTACTGTTCCCGCATGTCGCTGACGATTTGGCCAAAACCCGTACCGGAAGGCAGCATCATGCCCGCCAGGTAGGCAACGCCAATGACTCGTTCAGGAATGGCTTCTGCCAGTTGGGTTGCAACGGCACCGCCCCCGGAATGCCCCACCAGTAGCAGTGGGCCTTCGACCTTCTGAAGCATCTTTTCCAGGTCGTCGACGCATTGGCTGAGAGAGGCGTCGGCCGGGTTGCCCAGGCGGCTTCCGCACCCCGGGAGATCCGGTGCCATAACGTTGAAGCCCTGCTCTTTGAGATAAGGGGTGATGGTTTCCCATACCCAGCCGCCGGCCCAGGCGCCATGGATCAGAACGGCGGTCGTCATTTGTTCAGGCATAGGTTCTCCGGTACATCTCCATCAGGTGGGCTTCAACCGTTGTGGACGGGTAGTGAGGTTGCTCACCCTCGGAAAGGCAGGTAGGCAGGCAGGTGACGGTGTGGTCGGGGTTGCCGCTGAAGAAAAACGGCACCGAGTAGCGTTCGGCGCCCGACGTATTGACGACCCTGTGCAGGGTTGAGCGGTAACAGTCGTTGGTCCAGCGGGCGATCATGTCGCCAAGGTTGACCACAAAAGTGCCGGGGATGGGTTTTGCTTCGATCCACTGCTCACAACGGACATCCCACACCTGAAGCCCCGGCTTGTCGTCTAACAGCAAGACGGTGATGCCGCCAAAATCTGTGTGGGCTCCGCACCCTTTTTCCCCGGGAGCCGGCTGGGCGGGTTGAGGTGGGTAGTGCAGCAATCTCAGGGTGGATAATGGTTGGTGGCAGAAGTCCGTAAAAAAGTCCGGTTTCAGATCCAGGGTTAGGGCCAGAGCCTCCATTATGCGGGTGCTGAGCTGGTTCATGGCGTTGAAGTATGAGGTCATGGTGTTGCGGAAGCCGGGCAGTGTTTCTGGCCATTGGTTTCCACCCTGGTTGAATCGGCCGGCCTGTACGCGGGGGTCGGTTTCGTCCAGCTCTTCGCCTATGTAGAACCCTTCTTTCAAGTCTGGGGGCGCGCCGGTCTCCAAAGTCTGCCCCCTCATTGATTCATAGCCTCGGTTCGCTCGGGAGTGAGCCTTGTGGATCGCCTGTTTGTGTTCTTTTGGCAGGTTGAACAGAGCCTGTGACTCCCTGAATACCTGATCGATCAGCTCTGGGGGGATGCCATGTTCGCGGATATAGAAGAACCCCGTATGCAGACAGGCTTCGGTCAGCGAGCTCGTCAGCGCCTGCCTTTGTTGCTCGGTTCCCGAGAGTAACGACAGGTCAATGATGGGTAATGAACCGCCTGTTTCATTCGTGCTGCTCATGCTTTAACTCCGGTTTACGATTCTAAAACTGTCCATGTGGTCAGTAATTCACAAAGCGTGCCAATCAAGAAATATCGTTGGTCGGGCGGATGGCCGGAAATACCACGGTTTTCGAGGGTTCAGTGGCGTTGCAGCGGATTTCGTAAAGGCTTCATATCAGGGCGGCTCCCCATTTAATGCACCAGATTCGCGCGCCATAAAACGCGGTCCAGCGCTTGTTTGGGCTTACATGTAGAGATGTGTGGGCTGGCCTTCCACACGCAACACAGGCCCGGAAACTGGAGTGTTTTCAGCGGTAAAGGTGAGGTTTCCAACGAATTGTGCGGTAACAGACATATTCTGGCCTGTCCTTTGCAGTTCAGTTTTAAAACCTGACCGAATGATCAATAAAGCTCGGAAAGATTAAACCCGAAGGAGAATACTCATGCACAAAGGTTTCAAACGCTCGATTCTGATCGCTGCCTCACTGGCTGGCGGGTTGATGGCTCAGGCAGCATTGGCGGCCGACAAAGTGGTTTACCAACTGGATTGGCTGCCAGGGGGGGATAAGTCACCGGTGTATGTAGGTGTACAGGAGGGATTCTTTGAAGCCGAAGGCCTGGAAGTCAAAATCGCCAGTGGCCGGGGTTCGACCGACGCGATTACCAAGATTGCCACCGGACAAGCCGACATCGGCAGCGCAGACATCGGGGCGCTGATGGCAGCCAAGGTCCAGGACAATAGTCTGCCGGTGACAGCCGTCTATAGCATCTTCAACCAGGCACCTCATGCGTTCTTTACCTTGCAGAAGGCCGACATCAGCGAGATGACGGATATCGAGGGCAAGAAAGTCGCTACATCACCGTTCACATCCTCCAATGCGTTCCTGCCGCTGGTGCTAAAAGAGAACGGCATGGCTGAGGATGCGGTGAGTTTGACCAAGGCTGACCCAGGTGCCCTGGGGCCGATGCTGATGAACGGTGGAACCGACGCCATCATTGCCTGGGTCACGAATATCGCCCTGTTTGCAGATCAGGCCAAAGCCACCGGTAACGAGCTGGTGGTACTGCCATGGTCCGATGCCGGACTGGAACTTTACTCGGCATCCGTGGTGGCCAGCGAGGCCTTCCTGAGTGAGCGTCCGGACGTGGCCAAGCGCTTCTTGCGGGCTTTTGACAAGTCTCTCAAGTTCACCAGCGAGAATCCGCGCAAGGCAGCCGAAGCTCTGAACAGCATGGTGCCGGAAGTGGATGTCGATGTAGCAACCGGCCAGATTGGCGACACCATGAAGTTGGTTATGAACGACGTCAGCGACCGGGATGGCCTGGGAGCCCTCACTGAGGAACGTGTGGCGCTGACCTGGAGCTGGGTGGCGCAAGCCGAGAAACTGGCCGGTGATGCACTGGACCCGGAAATCATCATCGACCGGACCCTTTTTGAGGCGCTGTAAGCATGACTGAGCCCGCCACTAATCGTCCGTTTGTGCGGCTCTCCGGAGTCGGGCACCGTTACGATCCCAACCCGGCAATCCCGCCCGCGGTCACCGGTATTGAACTGGACATCCGCCGTCACGAGTTCGTGGCGGTGGTGGGACCTTCCGGCTGCGGAAAATCCACCTTGCTGCGGATGATTGCCGGGCTGTTGACCCCAACAGAGGGACAGGTCTCGGTATTTGGAAAGCAGGTCTCCGGACCCCGGGACGACGTTGGTATCGTGTTTCAGAAACCAACGCTGTTGCCTTGGCTGACTGTCCGAAAGAACGTGCTTTTCCCGCTCAAGCACAAGTTCGGCCGTTACGGTCGTGACGATGAAAAGCGTGCGGACGCCTTGCTGGCCATGGCGGGCCTGGAAAGTTTTGCCAACAAGATGCCGAATGAGCTCTCTGGCGGCATGCAGCAACGGGTCGGAATCGTTCGGGCGCTGTTGCTGAACCCGGATATTCTGTTGATGGATGAACCTTTCTCGGCACTCGATGCAATGACTCGGGAGCAGATCGGGTTCGATCTTCTGAAAATCTGGCAGGAAAACCCCAAGACCGTGCTATTCATTACCCATTCCATCGCCGAAGCCGTGCTGCTGGCAGACCGGGTGCTGGTGATGAGCAAGCGCCCCGGTACCGTGTTGGAGATGGTGGATGTGGACCTGCCTAGGCCACGCACGACCCAAACCATATCCGAACCCAGATTCGGCCAGTTAACTGAGCGACTGAGGAAGCATATCTATGAGCCTGAAGCTTGAGAATAGGGCCGGCCGCTCCCTGTTGACGGCGGCGCCCTGGTTGTTCTTTGTGGCGCTGGTTCTGCTATGGGAACTGGTTTGTCAGGGGTTCTCTTTGCCGGCCTATGTATTGCCAGCCCCCTCGGCCATCGTCGAGGCTTTTTTCAATGTGGAGATGAGCCGCTGGTTTACCCATCTGTGGGCGACCCTGCGGGTGGCTTTGATGGGGTTCGCGGCGTCCATCCTGGTGGCGATTCCCATTGCCATCGCCATGATGCGATCGGAGCTGCTGTCGCGCACTCTCTTTCCGTTACTGGTGGTGGTTCAATCCACCCCGGTGGTGGCGGTTGCGCCACTGATCATCGTATTGATGGGGTCCGATGACCCATCACGGGTATTGATTACCTGCCTGCTGACGTTCTTCCCGCTGGTGGTTTCGACTGCGACCGGGATCAACGAAACCCCCGATGAACTGGTTGAATTGAGTCGTTCGCTGGATGCCCCGCTGCGTAGGGAAACCTGGCAGATCCGGATTCCTTACGCCATTCCGCATATTTTCAGCGGCCTGCGCGTGGCCATCACTCTGGCCATTATCGGCGCCGTGGTGGCGGAATTTGTTGCCGCCGAAGAGGGACTGGGTTACTTCATTCAGTTCTCGACGTCGTTTTTCCGGATTCCGCAGGCCTTCGCGGGGCTGTTCTTTCTGGCAGTGGTCAGCCTGTTGCTGTTCAAGTCGGTGCACTGGGCGCAGCAGATCTTTTTCCCATGGAGCCTGCCCAAAAAACAGGGCTAAGCATGTCATAAGAGGTTAACGAATTGTCTGAACAGGAAAGATTGAACAATACCGATCTGGCAATGATGCAAAAGGTCATCGCCATGGCAAACGGGCTGGCGGAAGACGGAGTACATCCGTTTGCCGCCTTGTTGGTCGACAGTGAAGGCTCTGTCTTGATGGAGCAGGGCAACGCTTACCTCCCGGACCGTGATATGACAGGTCATGCCGAGCGCGTTCTGATGACTCGGGCCAGCAAGGCCTGGCGTCCAGACTTTCTGGCCGGTTGCACCATGTACGTATCCGCAGAGCCTTGTTGCATGTGTGCCGGTTCGGCCTACTGGGCCGGTTTGGGGAGAATAGTCTACGGGCTCAGTGAACACCGGCTGAAGAACATTACCGGCAACCATCCCGAAAATCCGACGCTCGATCTGCCCTGCCGGCAGGTGTTTGATTCCGGACAGCGCGAAGTCGAGGTGATCGGGCCGGTCCTGGAGGACGATGCAGCAAAAGTGCATGAAGTATTTTGGCAGAAGCACGGACAATGAAGGAGGGCGTCATGACAGCAAGCCGTGTCACCGTGGTTGTTGATTCCCGATACGGCAGCACACTGGCGCTCGCCCGAGCAGTGGCGTCAGGCGCATTGTCGGAAGGTGCGGAAGTTCGTCTTTGCCGAGTGGCCATAGATGAGCCCGAATTCAGTGTGGACTCGGAACGGGCTGATTTTATTGCGGCCCAGGCAGAATTCCGTGCGCTACCCAGAGCCACTGCCGATGATCTTGACTGGGCAAAAGGAATTGTCTGGGGGTCTCCCACCCGATATGGGTTGATGAGTACACCGCTTAGGGCGTTTATCGATGAAGTGGCACCTCTTTGGCGGCAAGGTGCCTTGATCGGCAAAGTGGGGGCTGCGTTTACCTCCACGGGAGGTATGCATTCTGGAAACGAGATGACGTTGCTCTCTCTTTTATTGCCCTTCATGCAGCATGGGATGGTGTTGGCCGGTGTTCCCCACAGTGTTCCGGAGTTGGTGCGGACTGAAAAAGGAGGTTCGCCCTATGGGGCGACAACGGTTACTGGATTCGATGGAAACAGGGGAGTTGACGAGAACGAACTTGCCATTGCCCGTGCATTGGGGGCAAGGGTGGCGAGACTGTCAGGCTGGGTAACACTCGAGCCATCGTCGGTTGAACTTGCGGCATACGCCACCTAGGTCGAGGGAATGGTGTAAGCGTGACGTTGTGTAGTCCTTTTGCCGCCTTCGGGCGGTTTTTTTTGGCTTGTTCAAAAGTAGAGCAGTTGGCCAGAGTTTGTTTAAAACTGGTGCGTTTTTCTGTGTTCTATATTTTTTAAGCTAATGATATTAAATAATAAAAACTTATTTCTTATATGGCATGAAGGTTGCCTTATAAAACCTGAGCAATTGGTCAATTAAAAGAGGCGTAAACCGCCTGGTCTAGGAGAGTATCCATGAAGATGAAGCTAAGCACCGTTCTGGGTGGTTCGATCATGATGGCCGGCCTGGTCGCTTTTTCGCCGGTAAATGCGGACGAGTTGGATAAGGTCGTATTTGGAACCAACTGGTATGCCCAAGCTGAGCATGGTGGCTTTTATCAAGCACTGGCAACAGGCCTTTACGAGGGGCACGGGCTGGATGTAGAAATCAGAATGGGTGGCCCGCAGGTAAACGGAACCCAGTTGTTGGTAACTGGGCGCTATGACCTGCTCATGGGCTATCCCATTGGCAACATTAACGCGGTCGAGAAGGGCTTGCCCGTTATGACCGTGGCTGCCTCCATGCAGGGAGATCCTCAGTCATTGGTTGCGCATCCCCACGTTGAATCCATTGAGCAGATCAAGGAAGAGGGCCTGCCCATTTATCTGGCAACCCATGCCCATTCCACCTTTTGGCCATGGCTGAAGGCAGAGTACGGGTTCGAAGACGATGTTGTGCACGCCTATACCTTCAGTGTTGCGCCATTTCTGACCGATGAAAGCATTGTTCAGCAGGGCTACCTCTCGTCGGAGCCTTTTGCAATCCAGAAAGGGGGAATTGAGCCGAACGTCTTCCTGTTGTCGGACTACGGTTACCCTCCGTACGCCACCACCATCGAAACCACAACCGACATGATTGAAGAGCGGCCAGACGTGGTCAAACGGTTTGTGCAGGCAAGCATGGAAGGCTGGCAAAGCTACCTGGAGAACCCGGAGCCCGGGAACAAGCTCATCATGCAGGAAAACCCTGAGATGACGCCTGAGCAAATTGCCTATGGCATCGAAAAGATCAAGGACTACGAACTGGTGACTGGCGGCGACGCGGGAACCCAGGGAATTGGAGTGATGACCGAAGAACGTTGGACGAAGATCAAGGATTTCATGGTTGGCGCAGGCCTTGCGTCGGCAGATCTTGATCTCAGCAAGGTTTTCACCCTGGAATTTCTGCCCGAAGAGCCGGTGCTGCCGTAAGCATCGAACCCTATCCTGATGCCGGTCGGTGACGCCATTGATCGGCCCTGGAGATATCATTATGACAGCGGACAAAGTAACACCCCTGAATCCGGCCCGGGAGCCGAATGTTATGGCTCCAGCGCCAGAGGCGCTCGCCCCGGGCAGACCGGTCCTGCAGGTGGACGGGGTTAACAAAATCTACAGCAATGGCACGGTCGCTCTGAAAGGAGCCGATCTGACTATAAAACAGGGGGAGTTCGTCAGCCTCCTGGGGCCTTCCGGGTGCGGCAAGAGTACCTTACTCCGGATTATGGCGGGCCTGGGTGAAGTGACCACCGGTACGGTCAAATGGTGGGAGCAGGATTACGGAGTGGTTGGCAGCAAGGGCCGGAAGCTGGCCTTCGTGTTTCAGAATGCCACGCTGATGCCCTGGGCTCGGGTACGTAAAAATATTCGTCTCCCGCTGGATCTGGACCACGCTGGTAATGCACCGGAAGTCGAGAAAAAGATTGATGACGCCCTCGATATGGTGGGCCTGACGGGGTTTGATGAGAGCTTCCCGAGAGAGCTTTCCGGCGGCATGCAAATGCGAGCGTCCATCGCCCGGGCCATGGTAACCGAACCTAACCTGTTGTTGATGGATGAACCTTTCGGAGCCCTCGACGAGATGACCCGCAACAAGCTGAATGACGATGTTCTGAAGCTCTGGCGAGAAAAGGGCTGGACCATTGTCTTCGTGACTCACAGTGTTTACGAGGCGGTCTATCTGTCCAGTCGGGTGGTTGTCATGGCGGCTCGCCCCGGACGGATCGTGGATGACATCGAAATCAAAGAACCCTATCCCCGTTCCCCTGATTTCCGGGTATCCACCGAATTTGCCGGATATTGTCGGCAGGTGTCGATGGCTCTTGAGCGAGCCAGTGCCATGGGAGAAAGCAAAGAGGGGAGTGATTCATGAAAACACCATTGATCCAGAACGAGCGCTTTGTTCAGGTCGCTGCCCCTTTGCTTGTGGGAGTCTTGGTGCTTCTGATGTGGCAATTGACGGTGGTGGCGTTTGAAGTACCGAAATACATTGTGCCCAGCCCCGTGGATATCGGGCAGTCGCTGGTGTCTGATTTCAATTCGCTGTTTAATGCCTTGATGATGACCCTCAAGGTAACCTTCCTGGCCTTTGCTATTTCGGTGGTTCTGGGAGTGGCGGCCTCGTTGCTGTTCGTGCAGAGCAAGTGGATTGAGATCAGTCTGTTCCCCTATGCGGTGCTGATGCAGGTAACACCGATTGTGGCCATTGCGCCATTGATCATCATCTGGGTAAACGACACCACGTGGGCTCTGACCATCTGTGCGGTGATCGTAGCTATTTTCCCGATTATCTCCAACACCACACTGGGGCTGCGAAGTGTCGATCCGAACCTGTTGAGCATGTTCCGGATGTATCGCACCAGCCGCTGGCAGGAATTGGTGCGTTTACGTGTTCCGAGCGCCCTGCCTTACTTCTTCGGAGGCTTGCGCATCAGTTCCGGGCTGGCTTTGATCGGTGCGGTGGTGGCCGAGTTCGTTGCTGGTACCGGGGGAGCCAAGGCCGGCCTGGCCTACATGATCCTGCAATCCGGCTACAATCTGCAGATTCCCAAAATGTTTGCGGCGCTGATTCTGATCACCGTAACGGGAATCCTGTTGTTCGCACTGATGGTCTGGATGTCCGACCGGGCACTGCGTAACTGGCATGAGAGTGCATTGAAGGTCGAGCACTGACCATGTCGCGGTCTACTTCGGTAATGCCTGCATCGGGTGCCGGCTATGCTTGGCGCAACGGGTACCTGCTGGTGGCCTTTACCGCACTGGCCTGGGGGATTAATTTCCCCATCATGAAGATAGGCCTGGCCTACAGCCCGCCGCTGTTGTACACGACCTTGAGGATGGTCCTCGGGACCCTCACCATGTTCTTGATTGCGCGAATGATGGGCATTCTCCGGATGCCGCACCGGGCGGACATACCGGTGGTTTTCTCCGTGGGCATTCTTCAGAACATGGGGTTTATCACCTTGGTGACCTTTGGCATGCAGTATATGCCCGCCGGTCGGGCGGCGATTCTGGCCTATACTTCACCAATCTGGGTGGTGCCGGCAGCCGCCTTGTTCCTCGGCGAGCGCTTAACCTTGTTCAGGGCATTGGGTGCCGGATTTGGACTCGCTGGACTGCTGGCTATATTTAATCCACTGACCGTCGACTGGCACGCTGAAGGGATGGTGACCGGGGGCGGATTGATCGTTCTGGCGACGATTGTCTGGACGGCAGGACTGATTCATGTCCGTCGGCATCAGTGGCGCGGGGATGTGCTGTCGCTGATACCCTGGCAACTGCTTTCGTCATTGCTGCTATTGGTACCCTTGGCCCTTTTCGTGGAAGACCTTGCTACCATCCGATGGGAGCCAGCTTTTCTGGTGAACATCTTCTTCAGCGGCGCCATTGCATCGGGCCTTTGCGTTGCAGCTCAGGTCGGTGCCATCCGGTCTTTACCCGCAGTGACCATGTCGCTGAGTTCCGCCGCGGTTCCAGCGGTTGGGCTGCTCTCATCTGCCGTTGTTCTGAATGAACAGCCGAGCGGCTCGGATATTTTCGGGTTCTGCTTGGTTGGTCTGGGAATTCTGGTGGTCGGGCTAGCGGATCGACGACAGGCTCAGCGCGCGCGGAATATTGCTTATCAGAATGGAATTAATTAAAAAAGTCTGGGTACCCCCCCAGCGTCGCTGAGGGGCCGATCGACCCAATCCCGACGTTCGGAAATTTTGTCGCGATCGTCGTTGGATACCTCTGGCGCGGAACGTCGTTATTGGCTCCGGCCCGCCAGAGGATGGTAATAGGCGGTCGCGCAATTAGGCTTTTGAAGCCATGGTTTCGGACAATAGTTCAACTCGATCCTGGCCCCAGAACTGTTCGCCATCCAACACATAGGCCGGAGCTCCGAGAATCCCATCGCCAATCGCTTCGTCGGTATGACGGTCGTACTGTTCAGTAACGTCTGATGACCGGGCCGCTTCAAGCAGGCCTTCTGCATCCAGTTCAAGGGTGTTCAGGATGTCACGAATTACCGCTTCATCCGCGATGTTCTTCTCCTCTGCCCAACAGGCTGCCAGCACTCTCTGCACAAAATTTCCAGGATTCTGGCCTGTCGCTTGGAGGGCAATGACACAACCGTCAGCCAGACTCGGGTCTGCGGGAAAATACGCTGGTTTGAGGTTGACGGACAAGCCGCGTTTTTTTGCCCATCGTTGGATTTCAAGCAGGCGGTACTCTTGGCGGCATGCCGGGCGTTCGGGTAGCGGTTTCGCGCCCGAGTTGGCGAACACCTTTGGCAGCCTTATTGGCTTGAAGTTGATGCTGGCTTTCGCCTGTTCTGCGGTTTCAAGGAAAGCCTTATGTCCCAGGTAGGTAAACGGTGAAAGGCAGCTGAAGTAATAATCAATGGTGGGGCTCATTGCTGTTGACTCCTGATCAGTGATTCTTGGATTTTTATGACTGCCCGGTACTTTAGCTTTTATTGAGTGGTCACTCAATAAAGTTCGGCCGTCATCCACGAGGGCATCATAGGGGCTCTTTTGCACCAAACAGTTCGCTACCAAGCACCCAAAACATTTGCACCACTGATAAGAGTTTTTCGTCTGTTGCGGACAGTCTTGAAATACTTTCCGAAATTAGTTGACCACTACACAGAGTTTTCTTGCTGAAAGGAGCTTCTTCAATTGAGTGGATGCACCATGGACACAATTTGGCCATAGAATCAGTTTCTGGGGGTATTACACCAGAACCAGGATGAATGTCATTGCCTAGGTTGAAATTTGAAAGGGAGTAAATTTGAATCTTGAAGATGATTAAAGGCGGGAGGTGTAACTTACTGATTTTTCATGAAAATGGCCCGCCCGTCAGGATTCGAACCTGAGACCTTTGCCTCCGGAGGGCAACGCTCTATCCAGCTGAGCTACGGGCGGATTAAACTTTGTTCGAGAGGTTGAGAGGCCATGCTTCGCATGACTCAGCTGTACTGTCTCGCTTCGCTCCCAGCATAAAAGCTACGGGCGGATGAAATCCAACGCTTTGGCGTCAATTTCGAGTGCGCAATCTTACGTGTGATGGGGGGCTCTGTCCAGTCCTGTTGGTATTGATATATGCAGCGGCAAGCTTTCGATTAACCGCTCTTCGCCCTTGGATTTTTGGGGTAGTAACGCTCCGGCAGACGTTCGATATGAGGGAAGAAGCGGGTGTCCTTGTAGGGCATTTTCATAAAGCCCGAGACACCCAAGCCAGTGATTTGATTCACAGCGGACAGTATCTCGCCCAGAAGGCGGCTGAATTCACTCTCCCGGTCCGGGTCCAGCAGGCGGTAGTGGCTGTGGATCTTGAGGTGGCGGGGCAGGGCTTCGAAGATGATCATGCCGGTGTGATGGATGTCGTTGAGAGATTCCAGCGCGGTGATGATGGTTTGCGGTAGTACCAGGAATTCTTCCGGGTCGGGGCCGTCTTCAAAGTAGGAGTGCACCCGGGATTCGTCTTCCACTTCCGGCGCGGCGCTGACTTCGTATTTCAGCTGCATGCCGCGCTCGGGCGTGAAAGGCTGGTCGGGTTCGGCACGGTCGATGTGCAGGGTGTTACGGGCGTTGAACAGGCAGCTCTTGAAAATTCCCTGGCGGTAAATGGCCTGGGCCAGGTAGACCATGTTGTTGACGGCGCGGATGAACGCGGTTTTCAGTGTCGGGTCATGCAGGTTCAGGGAGGTGTCGATATACACGCCATCGGTTTCCCAGCGCACGGCCAGGCCGCCTTCGACAGGGTAGCGCCCCAGCCGGCTGACGGCGGCCAGGAAGGCTTTTTCGGTTTCTCCCATGCCTTGCATGAAATTTTTATAGTAGCGGTCCAGCTGCACATCGTTCACATCATTTAGGGTTTCCGGCGCGCCTTCCTGGCGGAGGAAAGATTTCCGGGAGCTGTAGACGACGGTGTCGATTTCGTGGTCTGAGGGCCGGGTCCACACCGGGACCATGGGGGCCAGCGGTGGTTCCTTGAGGTCGATCATCACCGTGCGTGCCATTCGCGGCATTTCGTTCAGGTAGTGGTCACCGGCTTTTCTGCGCATTTGTGGGTCCGGGGATAGCATGCCGTCGAGCATGCGGGCGAATTCCATGGGCAGCCCTAGGGACGCGGCGGGAATGGCCTGGTGCCCGAACCGGCAAGACTGGCCGGATGCCAGCGCATACAGTGTGCCCGCAGCGCCCTGTTCATCAAAGCGAGGGGAAGACAGCCCACCGTTCAGTTGTTCCTCACCGATGAAGTAGACATCCCCCAGCCGGGCGTTGGTCTGTTGCAGGTTATCGGACATCAATTCCATCACGTTGGTGGTGAGGAACTGCTGGTTAGCGTCCAGCTGGGCGAACACCGACGAGCCCCAGTCGATCAGGGCAATGTTCTCGGTGCTGGCGTCAAACACCAGGTTCGAGGGTTTGATGTCACCGTGCACGATGGGGCGCCCCGAGGGGCCATTCTCGCGGCGCAGGTTGCGCAGGATATCCGCAATCTGGTCGGCAATCCGCATGACCAGCCGGGGCTTCAGTCGGCCCTCCCGCAGGGACACCTCTTCCAGGTTCAGGCCTGCCGCGCGTTCCATCACCAGGATGGGTTGGTTGTGGGCCCGTTGATAGGCAACCAGGCGAGGCACCCTCGGATGCCGGACCTGCTCGAGGATATAGGCTTCATCCTCCAGTCGGTCCTGCAGGTGTTGGGGAAGGTTGATGCGGGTGAATTTGAAGACGTGTTCGGGGCCGGAGCTGTCCTGGTGTGGCAGGCGGCCGGCGAATACGAAGCCGTAGGCGCCTTTGCCGATCAGTTCGATGTCCTGGTAACCCAGTTGGCGGAGCTGGGCGGCGCAGAGCGCCACCCAGTCCTTGAGCTTCTTGGCATCGTCATGGCTGAGCAGATAGATCGACTGCTCTTCTGGGATGTAGAACTGCTGCAGTTGCGTCTTCTGCGCCATGATGCTCCGTCAGCCCAGATGCAGCAGCATCGACTGCGGCGATTCCAGGTAGCCTTTCCAGCGATTGCAGAAGCGCGCAATGGTGCCGCCATCGATGATGCGATGATCGCCTGCCCAGCTCACGGTCATGATGGACCGCTCGACCACTTGGCCATAGCTGTCAAAGCGCGGCAGTTTCTGGGTACGGCCAAGGGCCACAATCGCCACTTCCGGTGGGTTGATGATCGGGGCTGCGTAGGTGCCACCCAAAGCGCCAATATTGGAAATGGTGATGGTGCCACCCTTGAGATCCTCCTGGCTGACACGGCCCGAGCGGGCAGCCTCGGTCAGGCGAGCTACCTCGTCGGCAATGCCCAGCAGGGTAAGGTCTTCCACACCCTTGATGTTGGGAACCATCAGCCCGGCCTTGCCGTCCACGGCCATGCCGATATTGCACTGCGGCTGGTAGTGGATCTCGGTGACGTCGTCGTTGAGGCGGCTGTTGAGTACCGGGTACTCCTGCACCGCCAGGGCCATGGCCTTCATGAAGAAGGGCATCAGAGTCAGCCTTGATCCGCTGGCTTCGGCTTCTGGTTTCAGCTGTTCCCGTAGTTTGAGCAGGTCGGTGACATCGATGTCCTCACTGTAGATGAAGTGGGGAATGGTGGTCGCCGAGGTAACCATGCTGCGAGCCATGGCGGCTTTCATGCCGCGGATGGGCTCAACGCGCACTTCCTGTTCCCGGGATGGCCGGCGGCGCTCACCGCCTGAGCTTGCCGGTTGCGATTCGCCGGAGCTGTCCTGTGCCGGTGAGGTTGTGGCGGGTTTGTCGAGATGAGCCAGTACATCGGCCTTCAGTACCCGGCCATCCTTGCCGGAACCTGTGATGTCCGCCAGGTCCAGGTCGTGTTCGCGAACAATGCGGCGTACAGCCGGGCTGGCCGGTGTCCGCGGTTGGTTGCGGGATACGACGGGTTGCGCGGTGGTCGGCGTTGGTTTCGATTCTGCTTCCGGGGCTGCGTGTGGCGTTTTCTGGGCCTGAGCCGTCTCGTCACGCTCACGGGGAACGAACTCAAACAGCGGTGAATGCACCCGCGCCATTTCCTGCTGCTTATGGTAAAGCTTCGTGACACGGCCGGCCTTGGGGGCGGTGATCTCGACCATGGCCTTGTCGGTCATGACGTCCACCACCGGCTGATCTTCTTCGATCTCGTCGCCCTCGGCCACGCGCCATTCCACCACTTCGCATTCGACGATGCCTTCGCCGATGTCGGGAAGGATGAAGTCCTCCGTTGGGTCATCGCCATCGGCTTCGCCGGAGCTTGCTTGTGCCTGGGTTGCCGGCGTTTCGCTGGCCGTTTCCGGGGCTTTGGGCTCAGGCGTTGAATCTTGCTGGCTGTCGCCGCCTTCCTCCACCAGTTCAAACAACGGGGCGTGCACTTTCGCGATGTCCCCTTCCTTGTGATAGAGGCGCGTCACCTTGCCTTTATAGGGCGCCGGGATCTCCACCAGCGCCTTGTCGGTCATGACTTCGGCCACCGGCTGGTCTTCTTCGATGATGTCGCCTTCGCTGACCAGCCACTTGACCAGTTCGCACTCCACGATACCTTCGCCGATATCGGGCAGTATAAAATCACTCATGATTGCTCTCCTGTCCTGATATCAACCTAGAAATCCACGCTCGACCTGATGGCCTCGTAGACCTTCAGGTGATTGGGCAGGTGCTCTTTTTCCAGCACCAGTGGGAAGGGGGTGTCCATCCCGGTCACGCGAGCGATCGGGGATTCCAGGTACAGGAAGCAGCGCTCCTGTATGGTCGCCGCGATTTCACCGGCAAAACCACCGGTCAGTGGCGCTTCGTGGGTGACCACCAGGCGCCCGGTCTTGAGTACCGACTTGGCCACGGTTTCCACATCCCAGGGCAGGATGGTTCTCAGGTCGATGACTTCACAGGAAATGCCTTCTTTCTCCGCCCGTTCGACGGCGTGCTCAATCACTTCCATCTGCGCACCCCAGCCCAATACGGTGATATCGGTGCCTTCCTTGATCACTTCGGCTTCGCCCAGCGGTAGCCGGTAGTCTTCGTCGGGCACTTCCCCGACGGAGGCGCGATAGAGACGCTTGGGTTCAAAGAACAGGGTTGGGTTGGGGTCGTGGATGGCGCCCAGTAGCAGACCTTTGGCCTGATGCGGGTTGCGGGGCACCACGATTTTCAGGCCCGGTGTGTGGGCAAAGTAGGCTTCCGGCGACTGTGAGTGGTAAAGCCCGCCGGCGATGCCGCCGCCGTAGGGCGCACGAATCGTTAGCCCGCCCACGTCGAACAGACTGCCCGAGCGATAACGGAACTTGGCCGACTCGTTCACGATCTGGTCGAAGGCCGGGAAAATGTAATCGGCAAACTGAATCTCGGCCACGGGCACGGAACCCTGTGCGGCCAGGCCGTTGGCAAAACCGACGATACCCTGCTCGACCAGCGGCGTGTTGAAACAGCGGTCCTTGCCGTATTTCTGTTGCAGGTTGCTGGTGGCGCGGAATACACCACCGAAAATGCCCACGTCTTCACCGAAACACAGCACCCGCTCGTTGGCGGCCATGGCAGTGTCGAGGGCGTTGTTGATGGCCTGGAGCATATTCATCTGGGTCATCTCACGCACCTCCCTTTGCTTGTTCTGCGGTTTTCGGATATTCGTCCGGATGCCGGCGGATGTGCGCCTTGAGTTTGTCGAATTGCTCGGCCAGCCCCGGCGGTACCTCGTCGTAGACGTCGCTCACCAGGGTGTCGAGCGCGGGTGGCGGCCGCTTCTGTGCCCGTTTCATGGTTTCGAGCACTTCCCGGCGCATGTTTTCCTGCAGCTGTTTCTCATCGTCCTCACTCCACCACTTCTTGCGTTCGAGCCAGAGACGCATGCGCAGGATAGGGTCTTTCTCGCGCCATACCGCTTCCTCGTCCTTGCTGCGATAGCCGGAGGGGTCGTCAGAAGAAGAGTGTGCCGCCAGGCGGTAGGTCATGGTTTCAATTAGCACCGGCCGGTTGTGTTCCACCGCCAGCTTGCGGGCAGCCTTGGTGGCCTCGTGCACGGCCAGGATGTCGTTGCCGTCGACACGGATCACGTCCATCTTGTAGCCATACGCCCTGGGTGCCACGCCGTCAGCGGCGAACTGCTCGGCGGCGGGGGTGGAAATGGCGTAGCCGTTGTTCCGGCACAGGAAAATAACCGGAACGCGGTGGACGGCGGCCATGTTCAGGGCAGCGTGGAAGTCTCCTTCCGAAGCGGCGCCTTCGCCAAAGTAGGTGATGGTGCAGTGGCCTTCGCCCGCCAGTTTCTGACCGTAGGCGTAGCCCGTGGCCTGGGGGATTTGCGTGGCCAGTGGCGAGGAAATGGTCATGTAGTTCAGCTTGCGGGAACCGTAATGAACCGGCATCTGTCGGCCTTTGCCGTAGTCCAGTTCGTTGCCGAACAGTTGGTTCATGAACTCATCAATAGAAAAACCGCGATAGGTCAGAGAGCCCTGTTCACGGTACTGAGCCATGATCATGTCGGCGTCATCCAGTGCGGCGGTACTGCCAATAACCGCGGCTTCCTCGCCGGTGCACTGCATGTAAAAGCTCAGGCGCCCCTGCCGTTGGGCCGCGAGCATGCGTTCGTCGAGAATCCGGGTGGTGACCATCGCCCGGTAGATGCGCAGGGCTTTGTCTTTGTCGAGCTCAGGAGCCTTGGCGCCTTTGTAGAGCGAGCCGTCCTGCTTGAGTAACTTGAAGGTGGGAATTCGGAACTCCGCACCGTCGGTGAAAACCGGGTTATAAACAACTTTGGATTTTGTTGTTGTCATAATCCTCTTCCTGGGGTAGTGGCCTGAGGAACAAAACACCCCTTGTGAGGGTGTCGATGCTTGCTTTGAGTATAGCCAAACTGACGGAACCTGGTGCGGCCCGGGTCAATATCGGCTAAAGTTTACCTTAACGTAAACTGGATCGTTCTGGTAGACCCCGGCGGGGGATTTTTTACTCAGGGTAGAGCGGCAGGGGTGTCACACTGACGAGCGTGTCGTCATTGCCAATATTGACGGTGCCGTCCTGGACGGTGCATTGCAGGTTCATGCCGCGCTCAGCCAGGGCAGCCAGAGATTCGGTGTCGTCAGTCGGCAGGTCGATGATGGTGAGGTTGTCGAAGCGAGTCAGTTTGCCCTGGTGTTTCTCCCACCACAGTGGCACGGCGCGGCCACCGTAGGTGTACAGGATAACCTGATCCGCCCGGTTGCAGGCCTTGCGCAGGCGGCTCTCGTCGGGCAGGCCGAGCTCGATCCACAGTTCGATCTCGTCGCTCAGGCTTTTTTGCCACAGATCCGGCTCGTCGTCCGTGCTGATCCCTTTGGTGAATTCCAGGCTCTCGCTGGCGTTCAGTATGAAAGCCAGCAGGCGTATCATCATGCGCTCGTCGGTCTCGGACGGGTGGCGGGCGATGGTGAGGTGGTGGTCACCGTAATAGTGCCGGTCCATATCCGCGATGTTCAGTGTTGCTTTAAAGATGGTTGCCTTGAGCGCCATGGGGTATCCGAACTGGTGTCAAACTTTGGGTATGGGCTAGTGTAGAGCAATTCGTTACTTGATGAGCATGACAATATGTCGATGTTGCGGGGTTTCCTGACTCTGGTTTTATGTTTCATGCTTGGCGAAGCCTTGCGACTGGTTTTCCTGATTCCGGTCAGCGGCGGTGTGCTGGGCATGATTCTGATGACAATCACGCTGATGCTTAAGGGCAGTGTCAGTGATGACCTGGCCACGGCGAGCCAGGGACTGATTTCGGTGCTGGTGCTGCTGATCATGCCGGGCGTGGTGGGTGTGTTCTTCTCTGCTGATCAGTTCAGCGGCCAGTGGCTGGCGGTGGCGGGGGCGCTCTTGGTGGGCACCTTTTTGAGTGTGCTGACCACGCTGCTGCTGATGGCGTCTCTGGTCAAGGCAGGGCAGCGGAGAGCATCGGATGACTGATCTCCTGGAGCGTTTTCTCGCACTTCCCAATACCCTGTCTGCGAGCCCGATACTGGCGATTGGGTTAACCCTGGGCGCTTTCTTTGCGGGCAACTGGCTTTTCCGGAGGATGGGGCGCCCGCTTTGGTTACCACCAGTGGTGCTTTCGGCCTTCCTGTTGTCGGCCACCATCGCGCTACTGTCACTGGATTACGCCCGGTATCAGCAGGGAGCCCAGTGGCTGATGCTGTTGCTCGGGCCAGCCACCGTCGCGCTCGGTATACCGTTGTACCAGCAGATGCACCACGTGCGGGCGTTGTGGCGTCCGATTCTGTGCACCCTGCCAATAGCGGCCACCCTGGCGGCCGTATATGCGGTCGTGATCGCCTGGGCTCTCGGGGCGACACCTCTGGTGCTGGCGTCCCTGGCGCCGAAGTCGGTGACCGCGCCCATTGCCATTGGTATTACCGAACAACTGGGCGGTTCGGTGCCGCTGATGATGGGCGGGCTTCTGGTGACCGGTGTTGTCGCAACGCTCTTTGTCGACCTGCTTTCCAGGGCGCTGTCGATCACCGATGACCGCATTCTGGGTTTTGCGCTCGGGCTGAACGGCCATGCGGTGGGAACGGCGCGAGCGTTCGAGATCAGTCGCACAGCCGGTGCCTTTGCCTCCCTGGGAATGGGGCTTACAGGGGTGTTCACCGCGCTGATTCTGCCGCTGGCGTTTCGCCTTTGGTAAGCGCCCCAAACAGGGTCATTCACTTCACGAATAACGCCAAGTCGCAATTTCGATTGCTGTTCGGGTTTTCCACGACTAGTTTTTAGCGCAGACATCTGGCGTGAAGTTGCGCCGATGTGCCGCAAAAATTCTTAAAACAGCGACGGAAAACGCGATGAAAACACTACTGACTGCTTTTGTTGGTTCCATGGCCCTGGCAACAGCCCCGATGGCGATGTCTGCCGAGGCGAACAAGGAACTGAAAATGGCGTACGACGCCGACCCTGTAAGCCTGGACATTCACGAACAGCTCTCCGGCGGCATGTTGCAGCTAAGCCACATGACCTTTGATCCCCTGATCCGCTGGACCAAGGATCTCGGCTTCGAGCCGCGTCTGGCAAAAAGCTGGGAGCGTATTGACGAGAACACCATGCGCTTCGAGTTGCGTGAAGGTGTGAATTTTCACTCTGGCAACGAGCTGACCGCCAAAGACGTCAAGTTCACCTTTAATCGCCTGAAGCAGAGCCAGGACTATAAAGCCATCTTCAAACCGTTCAGCGAACTCAAGGTGATTGATGACTACACCTTTGAGCTGGTGACCAACGAGCCATACCCGCTGCTGCTGAACACCGCGACTTACATCTTCCCGCTGGACAGCGAGTTTTACACCGGTAAGACCGAAAGCGGGAAAGACAAGAGCGCCATCACCAAGCACGGCAATTCTTTTGCTTCCGAGAATCTGTCCGGCACAGGCCCTTATGTCATTACCGGTCGTCAGCAGGGCGTGCGTGTCGAGTTTGAGCGCTTCGACGATTACTGGGACACCGAGTCACCGGGTAACGTCGGCAAGATCGTGCTGACTCCGATCAAGGAAAACAACACCCGTGTCTCCGCGCTGCTGTCTGGCGGTGTGGATTTCATTGCACCGGTGCCGCCGACCGATCTGGAGCGTATTCGCCGTGACAAGAACGCCGATCTGGTGACCATGAGCGGTACCCGCATCATCCTGTTCCACATGAACCAGGACCGGGTTGAAGCGTTCAAGAACCCGAAAGTGCGCGAGGCCATTGCCTATGCCATCAACCAGGAAGGCATTGCCGCCAAGATCATGAAGGGCTTCGCTACCCCGGCCGCTCAGATGTCGCCGGAAGGTTACCAGGGCCACAACGAATCCCTGGCAACGCGGTTTGACGTCGAAAAAGCCCAGCAGTTGATGAAAGAAGCCGGTTATGAAGACGGTTTCACCATCTCCATGATGGCGCCCAATAACCGTTACGTGAATGACGACAAGATCGCCCAGGCGGTTGCCGCCATGCTGGCGCGTATCAACATCAAGGTGGATCTGAAAACGCTGCCGAAAGCCCAATACTGGCCGGAGTATGACGCCCGCGCCGCCGACATGATGATGATAGGCTGGCACGCAGACACCGAGGACTCCGCCAACTTCTACGAGTTCCTGACCTTCTGCCCGGATGCGGATAGCGGTTCGGGCCAGTACAACGCCGGTAACTACTGCAACCCGGAGATCGATGAGCTGGTCAACAAGGCCAACGTCGAGACGGATCTGAACAAGCGCACGGCCATGCTGAAAGAGGTGGAGCAGCGCCTGTATGACGACGCAGCGTTCGTTCCCCTGCACTGGCAGGACCTGGCCTGGGCCAGCAAGAAGAACGTGAAGATCGAACCGATCCTCAACGTGATGAACTTCCCGTACCTGGGCGACCTGGTCGTGGAGTAACAGCCTTTATGGGCGGGCCGGCTTCGGATCAGCCTGGAGCCGGCCTTTTGTTTGCAGCTTGACCCGGAATTTTTCATGTTAGCGTTTTTGGTTCAGCGAATTTCCCAGGCCGTACTGGTCATGTTCGTGATCAGTGTGATTGCTTTCGCCATTCAGGATGGCCTGGGCGACCCGCTTCAACAGATGGTGGGCATGTCCGTCTCGCAGGATGAGCGGGAAGCGATCCGTGAGGAAATGGGACTGAATGACCCATTGGTTGTGCAATACGTCCGGTTTGCCGGTAACGCCCTGCAGGGTGACCTGGGTATTTCCTATTTTTACGGAAAGCCCACCATGGACGTAATCCTTGAGCACCTGCCGGCCACCCTCGAGCTGGTGATCGGCGCCAGCCTGATTATTATTGTGTTCTCGGTGCCCATCGGGGTGTTCGCCGCGATTCGCCCTCAGGCATGGCTGTCCAAATTCTTCATGGGGGTCAGTACCGTCGGGATTTCCATTCCGGTGTTCCTGACCGCCATCGTACTGATTCAGATTTTCTCGATCGGTATCACCGTCGACTGGTTCCCGCAGGATGCTGGCTGGGGGCAGTGGCTGAACGCCGCACTATCCACTGAAGGCGGATTGCCGTCCTACGGTCGGGGTGATGACCTGACGCCGTTATTCGGCACCTGGGAATCCGGCTTTTTCTCCCAGGGCGGCCTCCTGCACCTGATTCTGCCGTCGGTATCGCTGGCGTCCATCATGCTGCCGCTGTTCATCCGCCTGATCCGTGCGGAAATGATGGAAGTGCTGCAGAGCGACTACATCCGGTACGCCCGCGCCAAGGGCCTGAGCTCTTCCCGGGTCTATTTCCTGCACGCGCTCAAGAACACCATGCTGCCGGTGATTACCGTGGGCGGTGTGCAGATCGGCATCATGGTGGCCTACACCATTCTTACGGAAACCGTGTTCCAGTGGCCCGGTGTCGGGCTGATGTTCCTGGAGGCCATCACCCGCAGCGATATTCCCCTGATCGTGGCGTACCTGATGGTGGTAGGCCTGATATTCGTGATTACCAATACCGTGGTGGATCTGATCTACGGTCTGGTGAATCCCACCGTAAAACTGACAGGTAAGAAAGCATGACGACGGCGACTCTTTCACGCTGGGATCGCTTTCGCGAGTCCTTCCTCTGGTACAGCTTCAAGCGCGACAAGGTGGCGATTGCCAGCTTTATCGTGCTGTTGTCCATGGTGCTGGCGGCCGTCTTTGCGCCTTTGCTGGCGCCGGCCGACCCCTACGACCTGGCCCAGATCAACATCATGAACTCCGAGCTGCCACCGGTCGGCCTGGATGGCTCCGATCCGGCCTTCCCGCTGGGCACCGACGCCCAGGGCAGGGATTTGCTCTCCACCATTCTGTATGGCACCCGGGTGTCGTTGTTGATCGGGTTTGGCGCGGTTGTCCTGCAAGCGGCGCTGGGCATCCTGTTCGGCCTGCTGGCGGGCTATCTGGGCGGTCGGGTCGACTCCATCCTGATGCGGATTGCCGATGTGCAGCTGTCGTTCTCTACTCTGATGGTCGCGATCATTGTGGGTGCCGTGTTCAAGGCCAGCTTTGGCAATCTGATGTTCGGCGAAGTCGCTATCTACATGCTGATCTTCATCATTGGTGTGGCAGAGTGGCCTCAGATTGCCCGTACAGTGAGGGCCTCGGTATTGGCGGAGAAGAAAAAGGAATACGTGGATGCGGCGAAGGTGATGGGGTTTCGCACCCGTCGGATCATGTTCCGCCACATCCTGCCCAATACCCTGTCACCGATTTTCGTCATTGCCACGGTACAGATCGCCAACGCGATCATTTCCGAGGCCGCGTTGTCGTTCCTGGGCCTGGGCATGCCGGAAACACAGCCGTCGCTGGGCTCGCTGATCAAATCCGGTTTTGACTACATCCAGAGTGGTTCCTGGTGGATCACCCTGATCCCCGGTCTGGTGCTGGTGGTACTCGTATTGGTCATCAACCTGCTGGGTGACTGGTTGCGGGATGTCATGAACCCACGGCTGTACAAGGGGTAACGCCATGTCATTGCTGGAAGTAAAAGATCTTGAGGCCCGCTTCGCTGTCCGTGGCGGGGACCTTACCGCTCTGCGTGGCATCAGTTTCAGCCTAGACAAGGGCGAGCGCCTGGGGCTGGTGGGGGAATCTGGCGCGGGTAAATCCGTAGCGGCTTTCTCCATTCTCAACCTGATCGCCCGGCCCGGTTACATTGCCGCTGGCCAGATCCTGTTCGAGGGTAAGGACCTGGCCGCCATGAGCGAGCGGGAACTGCGCAAGATTCGCGGCAACCGCATCGCCATGATTTTCCAGGACCCGATGATGACCCTGAACCCGGTTCTGACCATTGGCACCCAGATGGTGGAAGCGCTCAAGGCGCATCGCCGGATCAGCACCAGGGCGGCCCGGGATATCGCCCTGAACAAGCTGCGGAAGGTACAGATTCCGTCGCCGGACAAGCGCCTGGATCAATACCCCCATGAACTGTCTGGCGGCATGCGCCAACGCGTTATCATCGCCATCGCATTGCTGCTGGACCCGGAGATCATCATCGCGGATGAGCCGACGACGGCCCTGGATGTGACGATTCAGGCTGAGATCATGGCGTTGCTGTTGGAGCTGTGCGAGCAGGACAACGTGGCGCTGATGCTGATCACTCACGACCTCGGTGTGGTGTCTCAGGTCACCCAGCGCATGCTGGTGATGTATTCTGGCCGAATCATTGAGCAAGGGCCCACCCGCGAAATCATCAATGATGCCCAGCATCCCTATACCCAGGGGCTGATCAACGCGCTGCCCCAGATGGGTGAGCCCGGCGAGCGGCTGTTCCAGATCCCGGGTTCCATGCCGTCCCTGAAGAATGTGCCCACAGGCTGCCCCTTCCACCCACGCTGTTCCTTCGCCACTGATCAGTGCAAGCGTCGGATGCCGGAGTATGTTCGGTCGGGTAATGTGGATGTGGCCTGTTACGAAGTCAGCAACCTTATTGAGCAGGAGAAACGCATGCAGGAGGTGGAATCGTGACCTCCCCGTCATCCACGCTGGTCGATATACGCGGCCTGGAGAAGAAGTTTGATCTTTCCGGTGGCCTGCTGGAGCAGATCTCATTCAAAGGCGGTCGTTTCCACCGCAAACAGGAAGCCGTGTACGCGATCAATGGCGTTGATCTGCAGGTCCAGAAAGGCGAAGCGCTGTGTGTTGTGGGCGAGTCCGGCTGTGGTAAATCGACCGTGGCCCGTACCGTTATGGGGTTGTTGTCTCCCAGCGCTGGTGAGATCCACTACGACGGCCAGCGTATCGACAATCTTGACGGTAAAGAGGTGCTGCCGTACCGCCGCAAGATGCAGATGATATTCCAGAACCCCTACGCCTCGCTGAACCCGAGGATGACCATCCAGCAAACCCTGGAAGAGCCAATTCGCTTTCATCAGCCGGATGCCTCGGAGTCCCAGATCCGTGACAAGGTGCAGGATGTTATGGAGTCGGTGGGGATCGACCCGGACTGGGGTAGCCGTTTTGGTCATGAATTTTCCGGCGGTCAGCGCCAGCGCATTGCCATTGCCCGGGCGCTGGCGGTGGACCCCGAGTTCATCGTTGCGGACGAACCGATTTCGGCGCTGGACGTCTCTATTCAGGCGCAGGTGCTCAACCTGCTGATGGAAGCTCAGGAAAGCCGCAACCTGACCTATCTTTTTATTACTCATGATCTGGCCGTGGTAGAGCATTTTGGTACCCGGGTCGCGGTCATGTACCTTGGCCGGGTATGCGAGTTGGCAGACACCAGAACGCTGTTCAATACCCCGAGGCATCCATATACCCAGGCGTTGCTGTCGGCCATTCCAAAGCTGGAGGACGACCGGCCCAACCATATCCGGTTACAGGGCGAGGTTCCGACACCAGTGCAGTTGCCGTCAGGTTGCGTCTTCCATGGTCGCTGCCCGTATGCCGACGATCGATGCCGGCAGGAAATACCTCAGTTGATAGCGACGGATGGCGGCGCCCAGGTTGCGTGTCATGCGGTGGAGGAAGGGCGGCTATAGCCAGTTCCCCACGATGGGCTATGATGCCTGACAACCATTCCCGACGCTGGTAACACCATGGAAATACGCTGGCTTGAAGACTTCATGGCGCTGGCCCGAACGCGTCATTTCTCACGTGCCGCTGAACTGCAGCATGTGAGCCAGCCGACGTTCAGCCGCCGCATCAAGCTTCTCGAGGAAGCCATGGGGGCAACACTGATCAACCGCCAGACCCTGCCATTGTCGCTGACACCGGCGGGGGAGGCTTTCGTTGAGCTGTGCGAGCGCGTAACGCGGGACGTTCGTGAAACCAAAGACCGGATCAGCGACATGGAGTCCGAGGCGTCTGCCCGGATCAGTGTGGGATCAACCCAGGGGCTGTTTTCCCACTTTTATCAGGGGTGGGCCCGGCAGGAGGGATTGGCCGAGCGGCTACAACTGAACCTGAAAGCCACCAACTGGGTGGGGGAGCAGTTTCTGGATGCGCTGGATAGCGGCGAATGTGACCTGGTGCTGTGCTACTGGCATGAGGATCTGCCCTGGAAGGATCATCTGAGCGAGGACTGGCAAGCCCCCGATACAGTAGACGCCTGATAGCGTTACACTAAACGCAAATCTACAGGTGTTGGTAATGAGCGGAAAGCGCTACTCCGAAGAATTCAAAATCGAAGCGGTCAAACAAGTTACTGAGCGTGGCTATAAAGTGACTGATGTGTGCCGGAGACTGGGGATTACCTCGGCCAGCCTGCACAAATGGATCAAGCTATACGGCGATGCTGGAAGCCAACACCAACAAATCAGCGAACAGCAGGAAGAGCTGCGCAAGCTCAGAGCGGAATTGCGCCGGGTCAGCGAGGAGCGCGACATACTAAAAAAGGCCGCGGTAGATTCAACCGGTCAGTGCAACATAATGCACGTTGGTGTTCACCGGAGCTTTCAGGATGCAGCAGTATGTTTCAAAAGTCAGAGGGCTAACTCCACAGCAGAAGCAGGAGCTATGGGATAGGTGGAAAAAAGGCCAGTCGCTCAGTGAGATTGGGAGGGCCCTGGGAAAACATGCAGGGTCGATCACTGGAATGCTTGCGATCCACGGAGGTATTGCACCATCTGGACGGTCGAGATCCGCCAGGGTGCTCAGCACTGCCGAGCGAGAGGAGATCTCACGAGGCCTCTCAGCTGGCCTGAGTTTGAGCCAAATTGCTGAGCTGATCGAACGGTCCACATCAACCGTCAGTCGCGAGGTGCATCGTAACGGTGGGAGAAGCGAGTACCGAGCGAACCTGGCAGATCAGCGTGCCTGGGCTCAGTCAAAGAGACCTAAGAAATGCTCGCTTGCACTGAATGAGGCACTTCGGATTGCCGTCGCCACAAAGCTCCGTCTTGACTGGTCTCCGGAACAAGTAGCAGGCTGGTTAAAGCGTCAGTTCCCGGATGATAGGTCGATGCATGTGTCCCACGAAACGATTTACCGGAGTCTTTTTATTCAGGCCAGAGGTGTTCTGAAGAAAGAGCTTGTTAAGCATCTTCGCTCAAGACGCGGTATGCGCAGGTCACGGCACAGAAGCTCTGAAGAGGAGGAATCTCGCACCAGCATCTCGGATGCAGTATCTATCCGTGCCCGACCAAAAGACGTTGAAGACAGGGCCATACCAGGCCATTGGGAAGGCGACCTGATATCCGGTTCCAAGAACTCGCACATTGCAACGCTTGTCGAACGGCAGTCTCGTTTTACCATGCTGGTACACGTTGCAGGCAAAGACACGGCGAGCGTTGTTTCGGCACTTTGTCGAGAGGTTGGCCGCCTCCCAGAGGAACTTAAGAAAAGCCTGACCTGGGACCGAGGGGGTGAGCTGGGTAACCACAAGGCATTTACGTTGGCAACCGACATGCAGGTATATTTCTGTGACCCACAGAGCCCATGGCAACGAGGTAGCAACGAAAACACAAATCGGCTATTGCGCCAGTATTTCCCCAAAAAGACTGATATCTCGGGTTATTCTCAGGAGCAGTTAGATGCGTTTGCGAGGAAACTGAATGAGCGGCCGAGGAAAACACTCGACTACCTGACACCTGCTGAAAAGCTGCAAAGCATATTTGCATTGACCGGTTGAACTCACCGCAGCGTTCTTTGCCAAGGAGTCCAAGTAAAGTATCGCTTCATCAGGGCTCACCAGAGTGAATTTCGAGTCCGTGTCATGTGCCGGGTTCTGGGCGTCCATTTCAGTGGCTTCTATGCCTGGCTGCATAAACCGGAAAGTCCTCGCGCCAAGGCCAACCGTCGCTTGGTGGGGCTGATCAAACAGGCTTGGCTCGAAAGTGGTGGCGTGTACGGTTACCGAAATATCACCCTTGATCTCAAAGACCTCGGCGAGAGGTGCAGTAAGAATCGGGTGTACCGATTAATGAAGGCCGAAGGTATCCGTGCTCAGCGCGGCTACAAGCGCCACAAAGGCTACTACGGCGGAGAGCCAGCGCATGTTGCGCCCAATCATTTGGATCGAGATTTTGAGGCCCAGAAACCAAATGAGCGATGGGTGACTGACATTACCTACATTCGTACCCACGAGGGATTTTTGTATCTCGCCACCGTTCTGGACTTGTTCTCCCGGCAAATTGTGGGCTGGTCCATGAAGCCGCGAATGTCGACGGATTTGGTAATGGACGCCTTGCTCATGGCCTCCTGGAGGCGCAGACCGAAACACGAGGTTCTGATTCATTCAGATCAAGGCTCTCAATACACCAGCCGTGAATGGAGAGATTTCCTGAAGGACCACCGTTTGAAGCCCAGTATGAGCCGTCGCGGAAACTGTCACGACAATGCGGTTGCGGAAAGCTTCTTCTCATTACTCAAAAGTGAGCGAGTGAAGCGGAAAATCTACAAGGATCGGGAAACAGCCCGGCAGGATATCTTCGATTACATCGAGATGTTTTATAACCCGGTTCGCCGTCACGGCAACAACGGTGGCTTGTCGCCGGTGGACTTCGAAAAGCAGTACTTCACAAAGCTGTCAGGTGTCTAAGATATCGGGGGCTTGCCAGACCGCTACGAATGGGTGACGCTGGCGAGGGAATTTCTGGTGCCTGTAAGTGTGGCCGATGAAAACGGGCAACCACGATTTGCGCTGCCGGGCACGCCGGAGCAGCCCGTCCCGCTGATTGCCTATCACTCCCGGGGGTTCCTGCAGTCTGCCATTGAGGGGCATCTGAACAGATGCAAGCTGCCAGCCAACTTGTTGCCACTGAATGAAAATACCCAATCGGCCGGTATCAAGGCGCTGGTAAAACAGGGCTTTGGCATGGGGTGGCTGCCACAACGAATGACGGAAAAGAGCGAGCGTTTCGGCAGTCTTACCCGGGCCGGGGACAAACGTTGCGATGTGCCATTGGAGATCCGCTTGATTCGCCTGCGTGAGCCCCGTTCCGACGATCTGCTAACCCTCTGGAAAACACTGGAAAGCAAGCATGTCTGACATCGAGTTACTGTCACTGCAGACGGACCATATTCGCACGCTTCAGCAGCGTTACGAGCACGCCATCGCCGAGCAGGGTTATGACGGTCTGCTGATCAGTTCCGGCGCCGCACCCGTGCGTTATGGTGACGACCAGGCATGGCATTTTCAGGGCTATGGCCCCTTCCTGCACTGGACCGGGCTGACCGGGCAGGAACACAGCTGGTTACTTATCCGGCCCGGGCATAAGCCGCTGCTCAGTCTTTATCACCCCGTGGACTTCTGGCATGCCACTCCGGAATTGCCGGACGAGCCCTGGCTGCAGTCGATGGAGGTGCGTTCCAGTGATCGTCGGGAAGCGCCGGTAATGAACTTCGATGGCAGGCTTGCCGTTGTGGGCGACCCGTCCCAGTTGTCCGGGGTTGATGGGGAGCATAATCCGGAGGGCCTGTTGTCTGCTCTGGACGAAACCCGGGTGCATAAAACCCCGTATGAAATAGCCTGCCTGGCTCGTGCCAACCACATTGCCATGCAGGGCCACTGGGCGGCCCGAAAGACGTTTCTGGACGGAGGCAGTGAGTTTGAAATAAACCTGGCCTACCAGCAGACGACCGGGCAGCGTGAAGCCCAAGCGCCGTATCACAGTATTATCGGCGTGAATGAACACGCCGGCACCCTGCATTACCAATACTATGACACCGAAGCCCCTGCGCGTCCCCGCAGCCTTCTGATCGACGCCGGTGTCCGTTTTCGCGGTTACTGTTCCGACATTACTCGCACCACGCCCGGGACAGGGGAAAGACGTTTTGCCGCGTTGATTCAGGGGCTGGAACAATTGCAGCAACGGCTGTGCGGGATGGTTGCACCCGGCGTGGAGTATGTGGCGATCCATCGCAAGACCCACCAAGGCATTGCGGCACTGTTGAATGCCGCCGGAGTGGTTCAGGGGGTGGATGACGAAACCCTGGTGGAGCAGGGCGTTACCAGGGCGTTCTTTCCGCACGGTATTGGTCATTTCCTGGGAGTTCAGGTGCATGACGTCTCTGGCAAGAAAGAACCGCCGCCGTCAGACGCCCCATTCCTACGCCTGACCCGGACCCTGGAGGCAGGCATGGTCGTCACCATAGAGCCGGGGCTTTATATCATTCCTTCATTGCTGGACCCGGTATTGGATGGGCCACTGGGGAAGAACTTTAACCGTTCAGTGATCGATGAATTACGAGGGTGCGGCGGTATTCGCATTGAGGATAATGTGGTCGTTACACACGATGGCGCCAGAAACCTGACCCGTGAGGCGGGCGGTTAAAAAGAATTTGCACAAAAATCGCTCTTTGGGCTTGCAAAGCTGCATGCAAATGACAATAATTATCACTAGCTTTGTTATCGTTAGTGAGATGCTCCTATGTATGTATGCCTCTGCCATGGTGTAACAGACCGAGAAATCCGTGAAGCCGCCGACAATGGCGTCAGTTCCATGCGCCAGCTTGGCAAGGAGCTCGGTGTTGGCACGCAATGCGGTCGTTGTGCCTTTACAGCACGGGAGATTCTCCGCGAAAGCCGCACCCCCGATTACCTGGCCATGGCTGACATGCTAGCCCAGCCCGCCTGACGGATAGGGTAGTGATAGGGAGAGTGCGGAATCCGTTCTTGCCTGCACCTGATTCCTAAATGTGATTTTTTCTCCCCGCGTGAAAGACTATCCTTGTAAGGATCGCACACTCACGAAAGGAGATCCGTCATGAAAGGCGACAAGAAAGTCATCCAGTTCCTGAATAAAGTACTCGCCAACGAGCTGACCGCCATCAACCAGTACTTCCTCCATTCCCGCATGTACAAGGATTGGGGTATCACCAAACTGGCGGACAAGGAATACGAAGAGTCCATCGACGAAATGAAGCATGCGGATCTGCTGATCGAACGCATCCTGTTTCTGGAAGGGCTACCTAACCTCCAGGACCTAAACAAGCTGCTGATCGGTGAAAACGTCGAGGAAATGCTGTCCTGTGACCTCAAACTGGAAATGATCGCCCATCAGGACCTGAAAGATGCGGTTGTTCATTGTGAGCAGGTGAAGGACTACACCAGTCGTGAACTGTTCCGTGGCATCCTCGACAGCGAAGAAGAGCACATTGATTGGCTCGAAACCCAGCTCGACATGATCGGCAAGATGGGTATCCAGAACTACATCCAGCTTCAGTCGTCCGCCGCGGAGTAAACATCAGTGACAATGGATCTGTCCTGTTTTAAAGCCTATGACCTTCGTGGCCGAGTGCCGGACCAGCTTAACCCAGAGCTGGCCGAACGCATCGGTCGCGCCTATGTGGAAGTGACGGGGGCGAAAAGAGTCATCGTCGGCTACGACATCCGGCTGTCCAGCCGTGACATCGCCGACGCCCTCTGCTCCGGCCTTATGGCCGCCGGTGCCGACGTTTTCGACATCGGCCTGTGTGGTACCGAGCTGGTCTACTTCGCCACCAGCCATTACAAAATGGACGGCGGCATCATGGTCACCGCCAGCCACAACCCGCGTGATCACAATGGCATGAAGATGGTGGGGCCGGACTCGCGCCCTATCAGTTCCGACAACGGCCTGAATGACATCCGTGACCGGGTGCCTGAGCCCTTCGGTGATGCGCCGGAACAGGGGCGATATGAGCCGTTGGAAGTGGTTACCGCCTATATCGATCACCTGTTGGGTTATATAGCGGCAGGATCGCTCAAGCCCAAAACCATCGTGGTCAACGCTGGTAACGGCGGGGCCGGGTTGATTATCGACGAGCTGGAACAACACCTGCCGTTCGATTTCGTCAAAGTGCACCACCAGGCCGATGGTCATTTCCCGAACGGTGTTCCCAACCCCATTCTGGAAGAAAACCGCGCCGCCACCGCGGATGCGGTTGTGGAGTATGGCGCTGTCATGGGCATTGCCTGGGACGGCGACTACGATCGCTGCTTCTTCTTTGACGAAAACGGCCGCTTCATCGAGGGCTACTATATTGTCGGCCTGCTGGCAGACCAGTTCCTCCGCAAAACCGGCGGCGGTAAAGTCATCCACGACCCAAGACTGACCTGGAACACCATCGACCTCGTCAACGCCGTTGGCGGCGAAGCCATCGAAAGCAAAACCGGCCACGCCTTCATCAAACAACGCATGCGCGACGAAGATGCAGTCTACGGCGGCGAAATGAGCGCCCACCACTACTTCCGCGACTTCGCCTACTGCGACAGCGGCATGATCCCCTGGTTGCTCGTCGCCGAACGCCTGTGCCAGTCCGGCCAGACGCTGTCCTCCCTGATAGACGCCCGAATCGAGGCCTATCCGGCCAGCGGCGAAATCAACCGCACGATCGATGATCCCCCCAAGGTCATTGCCGCCATAGAGGCCAAATACAGCCCGGGCGCCAAAAGTGTCAGCCACGTCGACGGTGCCAGCATCGAATTCGACGACTGGCGGTTCAACCTGCGAATGTCCAACACCGAACCGGTGGTTCGCCTGAACGTGGAATCGAGGGGGGATATTGCGTTGATGAAGGAAAAAACGGCAGAGCTGCTGGCGGAAATGCAAAGGCTAAACGAGAAAGGCTAACTCCGAATTTTGGGGCAGGCCGGCATGGTTCCCTCTCCCGAAACTGTGCGGAGCCATGGATGGCGAAGCCCAAGCGTCACATGGATGTGCCGCAAGGAGCGTGTTTCGGGAGAGGGAACCATGACGGACTGTCTTGCACCAATGGCAAAAGCCGGGAACCACTCAAAGCCAGTCGTTCAACATAACCCCGATACCAATCCGCTGAATCCGCTCATTGTAGTCAATCAGACTCTCACCATAGCCATTGTAATAATGGACATACCCCTTGATCGTATCCCCCATCGGAAAGCTATAACCCAACTCAATCGACGTCTTGTTGTCTGACCGCAAGTTGTTCATCAGCTTCATCGACAGCGTCCGATCCTCACTCCACTTGTAGATCGCCATGTAGTTCGCATAGCCCAGATAGCGCTCAATATCCTCATTGTCGTCCTCGCTGTCATCCTCCGGCAGTCGATACCAGGGCTGAAGGATGAACAGCCAGCGATCATAGCTGTAGGCTGCCGACCCCACGATCCGGTTCCAACTGCGGGAACGGGGTTCCGACTGGCCATTGGACTCATGATTAAAGCCCAGCGTGACACCATTCAGCCTGCCAGGGCCCAGGTCATAATTCGTCTCATAGCGTACAAAGACTTCCGGCTCATAATTGGTTTCCCGGAATGGCGCTGAGTCATCCGTGTTATACACCTGCCAAAACGATTTCTGGGTGTAGCCGAACCAGAGCGTCGTGCGGTCATCCAGCCAGCCAGTCAACAAGGGTACCTTGAAACTGATCTGGTACTTGGCTTCCTGGTTGTCGATGCCATAGTCGTAATCGGTTGCGCCCAGTCTCGGATTTGTGGGTTCACGATTGGCATTCTTCATATAGCTGAACGGCAGGATATACATCGGCCGATGGCCAACAAAACTGCCGGAAAACGAGAAAATAGCCTTCTCTGCGGCGACATAACGGTTCAGGATCGCCGACATCACGCCGGTGTCATCGCCTTCCTTCCTCTGCGCAGTGCTTTCGACATCCTCAAAAGTGGCATCACCATCTTCTGCGCTGGTCGCGTCCCGGTACTGCAGTGCTTCTGTTGATTTGTCGATGGCTTCCAGGCTGTCGTCAGAGGCACCGTTTCGAGCCGTGGCGGGATCATTGATCGCGTCATAGCACGCCAGGCGCTGCACGCCATCCTTGATCAGGGCGCACTGCTCTGGGTTAACGCCTTCGAAACTCCGATGATCGGACGTCCCGTCCTGTGCATTGACCGTCGCTGGCGCGAACAGATGCAGAGACAACAACAAACCAGCCAGCCTCGAAGCGCGATGGCGATAGACAATGGGCATGATCCTGTCCTTATGCGTTGGAAAGACTGATCCAGGTGTTGGCAACGCCGTACGCCCATACTCCGAGCAGCGTGAGTACAAGCAGGGAAAAAACGATTTTGTGCCGGGGTTTGCGTTCCGCAGCCGCTGCAACCACCCAGCGCAGGTACATCAGCCCGATAAAACTGATGAACACCGCCAGGCTTGCGGCGGCAGGGATCAACAGCCACACAGGGCTCAGCGCGGTGCCATCTTCCGCGCGGCTGGAAAACCAGCCCATGGACACCAGCAGTATGGCTACCGCCGTAAACTCGGTGATCAGTAATGGCTTTCGCCAGGGGTGTGGCTGGTTTGTGTCAGGCATACATTCTAACCCTCAGTATCTGTTTGGTGCATGGTACCCGGAAAGTGCTTTCGGAGCCCTCTGACTTACGAAATGGCAACGAAAATTGATTGAAATCGGGGGTTCATTTTGCAGTTTGGTTTTTTTGACCTGCCTCAGTCGCTATAATGCTGGCACAAACGATTATAACGCCCAATTGTGAGGTGCATTGTGATGATGAAGAGAGTCCTGGCTGCCGTATTGCTTGGTTTCGGCCTGACCGCAGGTGCCGTAATGGCCAATGTTGAAGATGAAATTCGTGCTCGCATTGCCCCGGTTGGCGAAGTGTGCGTCCAGGGTGAAGACTGTGGGCAGGCAGCTGCTCCATCTGCAAGCGCAAGCTCGGGCCCTCGTTCTGGAAGTGACGTTTACGATGCAGCCTGTACCGCTTGCCACAGCACTGGCGCGGCAGGCGCTCCCAAGAAGGGCGACACAGCCGCATGGTCACCCCGTATTGAAAAAGGACTGGACACACTGGTCAATCACGCGATCAACGGCTTCAATGCCATGCCGGCCAAGGGCGGTTGTTCCGGGTGCTCTGATGAGGAAATCGAGAGCGCCGTCGAGCACATGGTTGAGGCCAGCCAGTAGCAACTGTACTCCGGCCCACGGTAGATCAAAAAGCCCCCGATATTACGGGGGCTTTTTATTGGTTAGCGGAATGTTCGCCCGTTAGTGAATGGGCATATAGGTCAGTTGCCCTTCGATTCGCTCAGTGCCGTTTTTGGGCGTTGTCACTGCAATTGACCAGGTTTTGGGTCCATCTGCGCTGTTGCTGTCATGCAGAACATTGAGCCGGGAGTCCAGCCAGCCAAAAGCGCCGGATTGAGACATTGTCACCCAGGACGTCTGGCTCGTTTCCGCCGACTGGTTTGGTAGCGCTTTCCAACTGGGGCTCTCCGTATTAACGGTGACTTCGGTTCGGGTAAATCGTATAAACGCCTCCCCGTCCGTGCCCAATACGGTCAGAGGTTCTTCACCTTGATATCGAAGCAATATGCCCGGGCGCGGTGCATCCAGAATGATTGCACTGAGTCCGGGAATGTCGGGTTGATGGGCTATTCGAGCCTTTACGATGCCGTCCGGAACGTCCTCTGTCTCCAGTGCACCGTGGGCCCCTGCCTGCCCGGAGGCTGACAGGGACACCAGGCCGAACAACACCGGGGCCGCCAGGCGAGCTCCGACCTGTTCGATGTGTTTCATAACAATCCTCCTGACGGTCACAGCAGCTCGAGGGTTGACTCAATGATGCCACCGCTGGTGGTGGTATCGCTGGCCACCTGCGTGGGCGCCATGCAGGCGAGATTCTCATTCACCACAGTGATCGGCGCGGACACCGAGGGCACGCGGCCATCTGCGGTGTCCTTGCTGACGAACAGCATGTACTCGCCGGCGGGCACCACGTTGTGGTTGTCGGGCATGGTCAGAGTCAGCTTGTTGCCAGGACCCTGCTCCATGACCAGCTCAATGGCGCGCTGGTCACCGTCAATGACGTGGGTCATGACCGTGCGTCGAATCAGCAGTGCCTTGTCGATTTGATCCACCTGGTCGACCTTGATGTTGAATCGGTCGCCAATGGTCAGATTGCTGGGTGCACTTCTGATTATGGGGCGGTCGTCCCGCATGGCGTAGGGTGGCGTGTAGATTTCGAAACTCGGGTCGCGGCCGTCATAGGGTGCGAGTCCGAAATCCTGAAGATCCACGAACGTCAGGTAAGCGGTGTTGATCGGTGAGTGGCCGGCAACCATAACGCGGCCGTCCTCCATCAGTACCGCAGTGTTGTGGTAGGTGCGGGCACGGTGGCCAGTAGCCATTTCCGTCCATTCTCCGGTTTCAGGGTTGAACTGCTCGGCAGTGCGGATCGGGCCTTCCAGGCCGGGCGCTACCACACCGTCGCGATTGCCGCCGCTGAACACCATCACGGTGCCGTCGGGCATCACAACGTTTGTGCCGTACCAGCGAGGCTGATTCAGTGGTCCGGCCAAACGCGACTCGTAGCCGATTTCGTCGCCGTTGGTGGTGACGGTATCGATGCGGGTCTGGTCGGTGGGCAGGTAGCCGCCGGGGTTCGTCAGTACTGCATAACTGGGTACGCCGCCCGCGGTCAGCAGTTCCACTTCATTGTAGTTACCGCTGGCGTCTGGTTTCAGCGGCAACATGGTGGACGACGTGGAGCCCCGCATACCACCGGCGATCGCCATGCGCAGATCGTCTTCAGATACCCCAAGATCGGCCGCACTGGTCAGCAAATCCGTGGGCGAGTCGAGAACATCGCCAAGCAGTGAGCCGACCTGGTCAAGAGACAGGTTGGTGATGTTCAGGGTGCTGCTCAACTGCCCCAGCCCGGCTTCATCCAGCCTTAGTGGGAGGCCTGCATAGCCAATGTCGTTCCAGCGCTGGGTATCCGGGTTGAAGCTGGCAACAATGTTCCACAATGCCTGGTCGTAACCCTGGCCGAATGGGTTGAAGGCCTGGCCACCAGCGTTGTAGAAGATGTGTCCATTCGGCAGCAGATGCATGCGTGGATAGAGCGGTAAGGAGCGATCAGCGGTGGACGGGTTCTGCGTCCAGGCGCCGGCGCAGGGGTCGTAGGTCTCCGTTTGCACCACGTTGCGTCCGCTGTTCAGTGGCTCATCCGGGTACACTGGCTTCAGCAGCTTGGTGACACCGCTGGCGACGAAGACGTTGCCGTTGCCCATGGTAACGAGCGATGGATACCAGCGACCGAAGGTCATATCGCCACTCTGGCTCCAGGTGTTCGTCTCTTCGTCGAAAATTCTGGAGTTCTTGATGCCCTCCAGTTCGGCAACCCCCAGAGGCAGGCCGTCAATGCCTGGCTCTGAATAGTAGTCGGTGCCGCCAACGGCCATCACGTTGCCATTGGCCAGCCCAATCACGTCAGAACAGAAAAGCGCACCGTCATTCTTACTGGTGTTGTCGGCCGTATCGATCAGGCCATCCAGGTCCGTGCCGTTGAGCAGGGTTTCGCTGTCGTTACCGTCCGGGTTGGCGCCGGCATCCAGGGGTGTTGGTTTCAGCCAGGATGGGTTGTCGTTTTCGTTTAGGGACAGGACACGGGTCTGGTCGTTGACGGACACTTCGCCGAATTCGGCGACGATCGATAGCTCGACGTTTTCCGTGCCTTCAAGAGCGTTCAGGTAAAGCAGGCGTCCATCCTTGAGAAGCGCCATGGTGCCGGCGGCAGGCTTGCATTCGTCCATGCCATCACTTCGGGTGATGCATTTCTCATCAGTCTGAATTTCTTCTCCATCCACGATGATGGTGGGCTCGGCAAAGGGATCGCTGAATGCGCCCTTCTGTGCTGCAGATGTTTCGGTCTGCGTTGACGAATTATCTGCGGATCCGCCAAGAAGGTTGCCGAGCAGGCCAGCGTTGACGGGTGTCGACCCGACAGCCACCAGCAGCAGTGAGCCGGTGACGGTCGACAATCGGTTGGATAGACGGGACATAATGTCCTCCTGATGTTGTTTTTGTGTGCGCGGGGAACGGAGTCCCCTGGGCAGTTACGGATCAGGAGGTCATAAAGTTGCAGAGATTGTGAAAAAACGTGAAATTCAGTTCCCCAGGTCGCCAAGCAACGCGCTGAGGGTAGCCTTGCCCTTTTGCTGGTTGGCCTCTACGTCCAGGTCGCCGGTGCCCTCCCATCTTAGGTCGGCCTCGGGCAGTTCATCGAGAAACCGGCTTGGAATGGTTTCCAGTTTCTCTCCGTACTGTCTTCGCTGAGCGGCAAAGCTAAGGGTCAGGGTTTCCCGGGCTCGGGTGATGCCCACGTACATCAGTCGTCGTTCTTCCTCGACATTGCCTTCCTCAATGCTGGAGCGGTGGGGCAGTATTTCCTCTTCCAGGCCCATGATGAAGACGTGGGGGAATTCCAGGCCTTTTGAGGCGTGGAGGGTCAGCAGCTGGACCTTGTCGCTGTCGTCCTCTTCTTCGCGCTGCTCCATCATGTCACGCAAGATTAGCCGACTGATGGCATCTTCAATGCCCATTTCGTCGGCAGTACCCTTGCCATCGTCCAGCATGCGCTGGATGGATTCCACCAGGTACCAGATGTTCTCCATCCGTCGTTCTGCCTGTTTCGGCGAGCCGGAATGCAGGTGCAGCCATTCCTCGTACTCAATGTCGGTGAACAACTGCTTGATCACCGGAATCGGATCTTCGCGGTGCAGGCGCTCGCAGGTGTTGTCCACCCAGTGAGCGAAGCGCCGCAGACGGTCCAGCCCCTTCTCGGTGACATGGGTTTCGGCACCCATATCGCCCAGGGCACGAAACAGGCTGACGTTGCGGGAGCGGGCGTAATGGCTGAGCTGTTCCAGCGTGCGGGGGCCGATCTCGCGGCGGGGCACGTTGACGACGCGAAGGAACGCTGCATCGTCATCCGGGTTCACCAAAAGACGCAGATAGGACATGGCGTCCTTGATTTCGTTCTTGGAGAAGAACGACTGGCCACCGGAGATGTGATAGGGAATCTGGTAGGCCTGCAGTTTCATTTCCAGCAGCCGTGCCTGGTGATTGCCCCGATAGAGCACGGCGAAGTCCCGGAAGGCCAGGCCTTTCTTGAGTTTCTGGTCGAGGATTTCCGTGGCCACCCGTTCGGCTTCAGCGTCCTCATTGCGGCAGCGAACGATTCTTAGCTCGTCGCCGGTCGTATGATCGCTCCACAGGGCTTTCTCGAACACGTGGGGGTTGTTGGCGATGACCGTGTTGGCGCAACGGAGGATGCGAACCGTGGAACGGTAGTTCTGTTCCAGTTTGACGATCTTGAGGCTAGGGAAGTCTTCCTTGAGTTGAACAAGGTTTTCAGGCCGGGCACCGCGCCAGGCATAGATCGACTGGTCATCATCTCCAACGACGGTAAAGGCGGTCCGTTCCGCCACCAGCAGCTTGACCAACTCATACTGACAAAGGTTGGTGTCCTGGTATTCGTCCACCAGCATGTAGCGGATTTTCCGCCGCCATTTCTGCAACACCTCGGGATTATCGCGGAACAGTTGTACCGGCAGCAGGATCAGATCATCGAAATCCACCGCGTTATAGGCCTTCAGGTATTCGTTGTAGTGCCGGTAAATGATGGCAATACGCTGCTCCCGCTCATCAGCGGCCCGGCTCCAGGCATCCTGGGGGCTGCGCATGGCATTCTTCCAGGACGAGATGGTCATCTGCACGTCAGACAGTTCGTCGCCGGCATCCGCGCTGGCCTCGCGCATCATCAGGTCCTGTAGCAGGGCCTTGGCGTCTTCCGCATCGAAGATCGAAAAACCGGGGTGATAGCCCAGGTGCTCGTGCTCCTCGCGGATCATGTTCAGCCCGAGGTTATGGAAGGTGGAAACAATCAACCCCCGGGTCAGTTTGCGGTCCACCAGTCGCCCGACACGTTCTTTCATTTCGCGCGCGGCCTTGTTGGTGAAGGTCACGGCGGCGATGTGACGCCCAGGAATGCCAAGGTGTTCGATCAGGTAAGCCACTTTGCGGGTGATTACACTGGTCTTGCCGCTGCCGGCACCGGCAAGCACCAGCATGGGGCCCTCCGCGTAGCGGACGGCTTCACTCTGTCGGGGGTTGAGCTTGTTCACAATAATTTCGCCAATCCGGGAAATTCCGAGATAACCTGGGAAGCAAACATTCTACACCAGGCAGACATGCTGTACCTTGACGATCTATCAGCTATTCTTGAGGGAACGGAGATGTTTGATCACGAGGAACGGGACGCTTCTTGATGACCCTGGCAGTAAAACAATCCAACCCCAGCCATGTGCGGCTGCTGGTGCTGACACCGGAGTATGCGGATTTTCTCTGGCTGGGCTCGCTCCTGTCACGTGACCGTGAAATGGAACCGGACCTGACCTGGTGCCCGGATCTTATCGACTGCGATGATCTGATTCGCAATACCCACTTCGACGTTATCCTCTGGGACTGCGTGTTTCATGGCGGTTCCGAAGACGCGTTCCTGCAATATCTGTCCGTGTCCAGTAACGAGAAACCGGTACTGGCACTGAGCGCCGAGCAGGCCTCCGAGCGTGCTGGTGACCTGCTTGCCAATGGCGCTTCCGACTATTTAAGCCGCCAGTCGTTGGAAGAGTGGGGACTGCGTCGCGCGGTACGCTGCCTTTGGTACCGGCAGCAGCTTTCGGAGTCGGCTCACGGCCAGTTGGGTCGGGAAGTGGCCAGTGGTTTTATCAACCGTGACCTGTTCTTTGATCGCCTGCAACAGGCATTGCTGAGGGCTGAGCGTGCCGGCCAGCGGTTGGCACTGTTGCACATCAATCTGGATGATTTCCGCAGCTTCAATGAATCCTTCGGCTATCAGAAGAGTGACCAGATCATGCTGAAGCTGGCGGAACGGCTGCGACAGAGTCTGCGACGAGTGGATTCGCTGATGCGAATTGGTGGTGACGAGTTTGCGATCATTGTTGAAAAGGTGGAAGACTCCCTGGATCTGACCCAGATCATCCGCAAGCTCGTGACCACGCTGGGTGAACCATTCGGCATTGATGGTCAGAACGTCGTCGTCAGTGCCAGCCTCGGTGTGGCCACCTATCCGGAAGCAGGTGACAGCCCGGAGAACCTTCTGCGACGAGCCAACCGCGCCATGTTTGAGGCCAAGCGCGACCCCGGCACCAGTTACCGGTTTTACGATCGTCAGTTGCACATAACGGCAGGATACCAGCTGCGCCTGGAGGCGGATCTCCGTAATGCGCTGCGGGGCAATGAGCTGGAAGTGTATTACCAGCCGCGCATTGATCTCGCGTCCGAGGAAGTTCGGGGGGTGGAGTGCCTGCTCCGATGGAATCATCCAGAACGGGGGCTGGTGGGCCCGGATGAATTCATCCCGGTGGCAGAGCGCAGCGGGTTGATCGTTCCTATCGGCTACTGGGTGATTGAACAGGCCTGCAAGCGTCTGCAGGAGTGTTCCGATCTGGGGCATCCGGGGCTGGTCTTCGCGGTGAACCTTTCGTTCCGTCAGTTCCATGATCGCAAAATGACTGAGACCATTTTCCGCATTATATTCAATGCCAATGTCGACACCAGTCTGCTGGAGCTGGAGCTAACGGAAAGCGCCATGATGCACGACCCGGAATATGCCCAGCGATGTCTGCGGGAGCTCAATCAACTGGGTATCAGTTTCGCCCTGGATGATTTCGGAACCGGGTTCTCCTCACTCAGCAACCTTCAGCACCTGCCTATCTCCCTCGTAAAAATCGACAAGTCTTTCGTTCAGGAACTGGGGCAGTCTGCCGACGCCGAGCATATCATTCGTGCCATTATCAGCCTGGCTCATAGCCTGCAGATCAGCGTGGTCGCGGAAGGGGTGGAGACGGAAGGGCAACTGGAGTTCCTGCGACAGCAACACTGTGATGAAATTCAGGGTTACTACTACGCCCGCCCCATGCCATGGGCAGATCTTGTGCAATTCCTGGACAACCGTAGCCGCACTGCTTGCCTGCAGCAATAAGCCGCTGTACCTTTGCGCTTTGACTCGTAAGCATCAGATGAGGTTGCATGAACAGTATCATCAGGCGCATTGCTGACGAACTGGGTGTTCGTGAACAGCAGGTGAATGCCACCGTTGAAATGTTGGACGGTGGCGCCACCGTTCCCTTTATTGCCCGCTACCGCAAGGAAGTCACCGGCTCGCTGGATGACAGCCAGTTACGGTCTCTGGAAGATCGTCTGCGGTATCTGCGGGAGCTGGAAGACCGCCGTTCCACGATCCTCAACAGCATCGAGGAGCAGGGCAAGCTGACCGATGAATTGCGTGCCAGCATCGATTCGGCGGACACCAAGAACCGCCTGGAAGACCTCTACCTGCCGTATAAGCCGAAACGCCGGACCAAGGCGCAGATTGCCCGTGAAGCTGGCCTGGAACCGTTGGCCGATGCCCTGTATGACGACCCCGCACTGGAACCAGAGAGCACTGCGGAAGGCTATATCAATGAAGAAGCCGGTGTTGCCGATACCAAGGCCGCGCTTGATGGTGCCCGCTACATTCTGATGGAACGCTTTGCCGAGGACGCGGAACTCCTGGGTGAACTGCGTGATTTTATCTGGCAGCAGGGGCAGCTCAAGGTCGCCGTGGTGGACGGCAAGGAGAATGAGGGTGCCAAGTTCCGAGACTACTTCGACCATGTCGAGCCACTAAAGAAGGTGCCATCACACCGCGCGCTTGCCATCCTTCGGGGGCGCAATGAAGGCATGCTCACCTATTCCATCGTGGTCGGCGATGCGGAAGACGACCGCCGCCAGCCTCATCCGGCGGAACAGCGTATTGCCGCGCGCTGGCATATCCGTGACAACGGCCGTGCGGCCGACCGCTGGTTGTCGGAAGTGGTGCGCTGGACCTGGCGCGTAAAGCTGTCCACCCAGATCGAAACCGATCTCATGGCTCAAGTGCGGGAAGCGGCTGAAACCGAGGCGATCAACGTGTTTGCCGCCAACCTCAAGGATCTGCTATTGCTGGCGCCGGCTGGCCCCCGCGCCACACTGGGGCTGGATCCCGGCCTGCGCACCGGTGTGAAGGTGGCTATCATCGACGGCACCGGCCAGGTGGTGGGCCACGGTGGTATTTTTCCACACGCGCCCCGCAACCAGTGGGATCAGTCCATTGAACAGTTGGCGAACTGGTGCCGGCAGTACCGCATTGAGCTGGTGGCGATTGGTAACGGTACGGCCTCCCGCGAAACCGAAAAGCTGGTCGCGGACCTGAGCAAGCGTTACCCGGAACTGAAGCTGGCGCGAATTGTGGTCAGCGAATCCGGCGCTTCGATCTATTCCGCTTCTGAATTCGCTTCCCGCGAACTGCCGGATCTGGATGTGACCATTCGCGGGGCAGTCTCCATCGCCCGCCGGCTGCAGGACCCATTGGCGGAAATGGTGAAGATCGAACCCAAGTCCATTGGTGTAGGGCAGTACCAGCACGACGTGTCTCAGGTGCAACTGGCCCGCAGCCTGGATGCCGTGGTGGAGGACTGTGTTAACGGTGTTGGAGTGGATCTCAACACCGCATCTATCCCTCTGCTGGCACGGGTGTCCGGCCTGAACCAGAGCATCGCCCAGAACATCGTCGATTTCCGTAATCAGAATGGCGTATTCCGTGATCGCAGGCAGTTGCTTAAAGTTTCCCGCCTCGGTGATCGTACCTTTGAACAGTCGGCCGGTTTCCTTCGCATTGCGGGGGGGAGAATCCCCTGGATCGTTCCTCGGTCCATCCGGAAGCCTATGGCGTGGTCGAGGCCATTGCCCGCCAGAACAATCGTAAGATTGAGGGTATCGTCGGCGACGCCGATTTCCTGCGCTCGTTGAACCCGCAGGACTATGTCACCGAACAGTTTGGTCTGCCGACAATAAAGGATATTATTACGGAATTGGAGAAGCCGGGCCGTGATCCCCGGCCGGAGTTCCGCTTTGCCAGCTTCGAGGAGGGGGTGGAAACCCTCAATGACCTGAAGCCAGGCATGGTGCTGGAGGGTTCGGTCACCAACGTGACCAACTTCGGCGCATTCGTGGACATTGGCGTCCATCAGGACGGCCTTGTGCACATCTCTGCGTTGTCGAACACCTTCGTGAAAGATCCGAGGGAAGTGGTCAAGGCAGGGGATATCGTCAAGGTGAAAGTGATGGATGTGGATATCCCGAGAAAGCGGATTGCCCTTTCCATGCGTATGGATGACCAGCCCGGGGAGAAATCCGATAACCGCGCCGGCTCCAGCAATAAAGGTGGCAAACCTTCCGCAAGAAATGACCGCCACAAAGGCGCAGACAGCGGACAAAAGGGTGCCATGGCCGGAGCGCTGGCACAGGCTCTGGCGTCGGCTCGCAAAGACGGCCGTTAACCCGCGCCGCCACACACTACCGTAATGGCCGCCGGTGTTCCCGGCGGCCATTCAAGCAGGAGTCATTCATGGGTGAATCCCGTCATCAGCTTTTTCAGCAGTTCACGGCCAACCAATGGGCTGGATTTCGAAAAGGCGTTGAGAAAGAAGGCCTGCGGGTCGATCGCAACGGCTTTATCGCACAGACTCCGCACCCCCGCTCGCTGGGTTCCACACTGACCCATCCGCGTATCACCACGGATTACTCCGAAGCCCTGTTGGAGCTGATTACTCCGGTATTCGACACCACGCGAGGGATGCTCGATTCACTCCGGGATACCCATCGGTTCGTTCAGTGCAATCTTGGGGATGAGGTGTTCTGGGCCGCCAGTATGCCGTGTGAGCTGGACGGCGACGCGAGCATTCCCATTGCCGAGTATGGCACTGCCAATATCGGTCGTCTGAAGCATGTGTATCGCCAGGGGCTGGCCGTGCGGTACGGCCGCATGATGCAAAGCATTGCCGGCGCCCACTACAACCTGTCGCTGCCTGACAGTTTCTGGAGGCTTTGGCAGGAGGCCCTTGGTAACCAGCAAAGCCTGCAGGACTTCAAGTCGGACCAGTATTTCTGGCTGATCCGCAATTTCCGTCGTCGCAGCTGGATGTTGATGCTGCTGTTTGGAGCCTCTCCGGCGCTGGATGCCAGCTTTGTGGCGGGTGTACGTCATGACCTTCGCAGGTTTGGCGATGATACCTGGTATGGCCGCGAGGCCACATCGCTGCGCATGGGCGATCTGGGCTATCACAACAACGCTCAGGCATCGCTGAACATCTGTTTCAATGAACTGAAGACCTACACCGACACCCTGTTCAGGGCGATTCATACCCCGTGGCCAGCCTACGAAGAGATGGGAACCCGGCGCGACGGCGAATTCATCCAGATCAACACCAGCGTGCTGCAGATTGAGAACGAGTATTACAGTGCCGTGCGGCCAAAGCGTACCACCGAGCGTGGGGAAAAGCCGATACAGGCTCTGGAGTCACGGGGCGTGGAGTACATTGAAGTGCGCTGTCTGGACCTGGATCCGTTCTCCCCGGTTGGCGTCAACGAAAGCCAAATCGATTTTCTTGACCTGTTCCTGCTGGATTGCCTACTGTCAGACAGCCCGCGCATTGATGATGACGAATGCGATCGCCTGGATGACAATTATCAGGATGTGGTAGCTCAGGGCCGGAATCCGGACCTGACGATCTGTCGCTCCGGTGAACGGGGTCGGGTTGGTGACGCTGCCGTTGCCCTGATGGATCGTCTCGCCCCCCTTGCAGAACAGCTGGACAGCTTGAACGGAGATTCCACCTATCGGCGAGCGCTGGATGACCAGCGTGCCAAGCTCGACGATCCGCGAGAGTTGCCTTCAGCGAAGGTGCTTGAAGCCATGGAGGCTTCCGGCATGGGTCACCGGGAATGGGGGCTGGAAATGTCCAGGCAGCACCAGCAAACGCTGCGAGAGGAAGGGCTGTCGCCGGATGTGATGGCTGCGTTTGAAAAAATGACCGCTGATTCGCTTTCCGAGCAGGATGAAATGGAGCAAGCCGAAAACCAGCCGTTTGGAGAATTCCTGGAACAATACCTGCAATCCTGAACCGGGAGTGCCCCTCCCGGTCGGGCGTCACACTCTCCCCGGACCTGTCGCACAGAAACGTAATTAACGTTTGTCAGCTTCGGTTCGCGCTGTTAATTTCTGTAAGCAGAGTGACAGCATCTGATGGTGGCTACAGGTAAAGGGAGAACCGGTATGGCCAGAGACATCAAGTTAGGGTGGGATGTTGAGTCCCTGAATAAAGCCTATCGCCAGGGCTATATGGCCGCCTCTATGGGCATGGAACGCAGCCGCTGTCCCTATCGCGGAGAAGTCGTTGTTGCCGCCTGGGAAGCAGGATGGGAAGACGCTGAACAGGTTACCAATGAGGCGCGGCCGGTCGACGACCTGTTCTCCCGCATCGCCTGATACCTGCGCCTGCCGCTTGCTCACCCGGCCGTTGTATCACTTCTGAACAACGAACTCCGTAAACAGCACGCCGGTAATGCTCTCACCGGTCTGTTGCTCTTCCAGTGCAGTATTTATTCTCTTCGTGGCTTCTTCACGCAGCGACTGCTGTCCCTCGGTCGAGGACAACTGTTCTGCGTCAGTCTGCTCCCCGAACAGCATCACCAGCTCATGACGGAGCCTGGGCATGTGTGCCTCCACCGCCGGACGAGTGGTTTCCTTCGACGCCCTGATAGTAACCGCGGCCTTGAGGTAGGTCAGTTTGGTGCCCGGTTCCCCCACGTGGGTGACAAAGGGCGGATCCATTTCGATGTAGTCCGTGATTGCTGGTTCCTTTTCCTGCTCTTCCTGTGCCTCGTCTCCCCCTTCGTCCTCTTGGGCAGAGGCGGTTGGAGCCAGGAGGAAGGCAAAAAACAGGGCCAGCAGAACGTACTTTGGCTTAAGTGTCATAGGCTTGAAGTTCGTATTGGTTTAAGGTTAAGTAGCTGGGCGCACGCAGCCGCCACCTGATGCTGGGAGAATAGCAGGCTAGATGCGCGGTTGCAGCATCCGATGCTTTACCGCCCAAGGCGGGAGATAGACTGACCTGAACGTTGACCCGAGGTACCCCTTTGAACTCCAGAGCCGTTTTCTTTCTGATATTCCTGCTGTGCGCCGGGCTGCTTGGTGTGGCCCTCTACATGGAGCATGTTATGGGGTTGGAACCCTGTCCTCTGTGTTGGCTGCAGCGATTCGGTTTTATGGCTGCTGGCATCGTCAGCCTCCTGGCATCGCTCCACGGCCCCCATGGGTTTGGTGCAAGGGTCTACGGGTTGTTGTTGTCCGTCAGCGCGGGTGCGGGCCTGGCGATGGCGGGTCGACAACTGTGGCTTCAAAGCCTGCCGGCGGATCAGGTGCCAGCCTGCGGGCCTTCGGTGGATTACATGCTGGATGTGTTGCCCTGGATGGAGGTGTTGACCACGGCGCTGAAAGGCACGGGCGATTGCGCCGAAGTGACCTGGCGTTTCCTGGGGCTCAGTATTCCTGGCTGGACGGCCATCTTTTTCTCGTTGCTGGTGATTGTCGGCCTGGTGATGCTGTTCCGGCCCCCAAGAAAGCCGGAATGGATACAGGGATGAAACGGTTGCGACCGACCGCTGGCATGGGGTAACTTGAGTTTCGATACACTTGAGTTTCGATACAACAGAAATCAAACCAGAACGCGGTAACCGGAGATAGGCGTCATGTTGGATAATTGCCGTAATGCCAGGGAGCGTTGGGGTGGCGTCAGCGAACTGATTGATCGCTGGCTGAAAGAAAGGCAGGAACTGCTGGTACACTACTGCGATTTGTCCGGTACGACGGACTATTCCCAGACGGAGGCGCTGCGCACGAAATTTATCAAGCTGTGTGAGGTGCTGGTGGATTACGTGTCGGCAGGGCACTTCGAAATATACGAGCAATTGGTTCAGGAAGCCCGTGAATTTAACGACGGTGGGCTGGAGCTGGCGGCAAAGCTGTACCCAAAAATCGAACAGACCACGGAAACGGCGCTCAATTTCAATGATCGCCTTAACGGGCAGTCGCTGACGGAAAGCGAAGTTCGCGATTTGTTCCAGCAGTTATCAGAGCTCGGCGAAACCCTGGAAAGCCGGTTTGAGATGGAAGATTTCCTGATTGAGCATCTGCACAATGCCCATGCTGACAAGGTAATGTCGTCGGCTTGAGGTGAAGGCTTGAAACCTCCCCCCGATTCCAGAAGGAAATGGGGGGAGTGGCCGTTGCCAAGCGGCTTATTTATTCCGGGTTGATTTCCAGAAGCTCCACGTCGAAGACCAGGGTCTCGTTGGGTCCGATTCGCTGGTTTCCTCCAGGCCCATAAGCCAGTTCAGAAGGAATGTAGAGTTTCGCCCTGCTGCCTTCAGACATCAGTTGCAGTCCTTCGGTCCAGCCCGGTATGACCTGGTTCAGGCCAAAGGTGACCGGCTCGCCACGCTCGCGGGAGCTGTCGAACACTTCGCCTGAGATCAACTCGCCGGTGTAGTGCACCTGTACGCGGTCCTCGGCCGTTGGCTTTTCACCATCGCCTTCTTCCAGGATTTCATATTGCAGGCCGGATTCCGTGGTTTTGACGCCGTCGCGTTTGGCGTTCTCCGCCAGGAATTGTTCCCCGGCTTCCTGATTTTTCTTGGCCAGTTCTTCCGTCTGGGCCGACTCCTGCTCCTGGAGTTGGCTCTGGTAGGCCATCAGGGCTTCCTGGATTTCCTCACGGCTCATTCGCGTCTGTTCTTCATCGCCGTCGTGGCCGTGCTGAATGCCTTGAAGGAATTGCTCCATTTTAAGGTTCGGCAGGTCATTGCTCATTCTCTGGCCCATGACCAGGCCCATGCCGTAGCTGACTTTCTCATCCGTGGATTCCAGCGCCGGATCTTCCGGAACCGCTTCCTGGGAAGAAGAACAGCCTGCCATGACACCGGCCACAGTCAGTGCGATCAGGGTTTTTCTCATTACATCGTCCTTAGTTAAGCTTGCGTTGAATGATCGGGAACGCACAAAAGGTAACGGGTTCTGTCGCCAGATGCCACTGAACATGTGTTAAGGAAGGGGGTAATCTCAACTACCGTTATTGGCCGTGTCAGGGCCGAGCGAAAAAGGTGCGCGGTAGGGCGATTGCCAATCGGTTTCCGAGTCGGACACGGGCGGGCGTACGCTCTTGCTTTCAGATCGCTCTATTGCCAACGCGTTCCAGGGCCCTTGCGCAGGCGGCTTGTCAGCGTAGTGCCAGCTGCCGTCGCTGTCCCTCCATTTGAAGACGATGTCGGGCCCTTCAGTCGGAACCGGTGAGGGAACCAAGCCCTCAAACGCGGGAATTTCCGCGTTGGTTTCGGCCTTTGCGGGTTCGCTGGTGGTTTCGGCGGGGTCATTCAGGCCGAAAAACATCAGTGCCACCAGGACGCCGAGAGCGGGAAACGCCAGCCGGATTAGCCATTTCATCAACATGGCTTGTTATCTCCTTCAACGAGGGTCGACAGTTCTCTGGTCAAAATGTCCAGCAAGCTGCCGGTCTCGTTATCCATTGTCTTCTCTGGTGCTGCGGCGAGCAAGTTGCTGAGGGCCAGATTGGCCGTTGTTGCCTCACCGCTGCCTGTATGTTTGTTTGAAACCAGGGCCTGATAGGCCAAGGCCAGTTCCACCCGCTCCGCTTCAAGTTCGCTACGAGCGATGCACTCTCTTACAATAGCAGTGCCGGGGTCATTCTTTGTAATGGTTTTCTTCGCTGCTCGGAGCGGCTCCGTGACTTGGCGTCGCCAGGCGATTACCTGTGCGCTCTCAGTGCCCGGAAACACATTGCCTGACGTGGCCAGCCACGTTGCGCAGAGAATCCGGGTAACGCTCCAGCCACGATCCTGCAGGCCGAGACACGCCTCCCGTGCCGCAGAGGATTCCCAGAAACGACAGGCAAACCGCCACAATGGGTTTTCCGGATCTGCATCCTCCGGTATCTTGCTACCGCTACACGCCATAGGGGCCAGGCCGGTTCCTTATCAAACGTTCCTTGATACTATTACGCTATGTTAACGATAACCGATCTCAGTTTACAACGAGGTGGCGTCTGGTTACTAGAAGCCGTCAACCTGACCATCCAACCCGGCCAACGGGTAGCGATAGTGGGTGCCAATGGTGCTGGCAAGTCCAGTTTGTTCCAGTTATTGCTGGGTCAGCTGGCGCCGGAGCAAGGCAGTGCGTCTCTGCCCGGAGGGTGCCGAATCGCCCACATGGCTCAGGAAGTGGCCGCCTCGTCCCGCACAGCCCGGGATTTTGTGCTGGATGGCGACTATGACCTGCGACGCATGGAGTCAGAGCTAGCTGACGCAGAAGAGCAGGGTGACGATCACCGCATTGCCCGCATTCATGGCGAGCTCGACATCCATGAAGCCTGGTCAGCGTCTCGCCGCGCGGAAGCGTTGCTGAGAGGTTTGGGATTTTCGGATGCCGACGCCGATCGGCCGGTGTCTTCGTTTTCTGGCGGCTGGCGGATACGCCTTAACCTGGCCCAGGCGTTGATGCGCCCGTCCGATCTGTTGTTGTTGGACGAACCCACCAACCACCTGGACCTGGACGCCTGCCTTTGGCTTGAGAACTGGCTGCGGCGGTACGAGGGCACCCTGCTGTTCATTTCCCACGACCGTGACTTCATGGACCGTGTGGCGACTCACCTGGTGCATTTCGACCAGCGGCGGCTGGACCTGTATACGGGTAATTACTCATCATTTGAGACCCAGCGCAGTGAGCGCATTGCCCAGCAGCAGGCCGGGTATGAGCGCCAGCAGGCAAGAATCGCCGAGATTCAGCGTTTCATCGATCGTTTTAAAGCAAAAGCCACCAAAGCCCGCCAGGCCCAGAGCCGGGTCAAAGCGCTGGAGCGCATGGAGAAAATTGCTCCGGCCCACGTCGACTCTCCGTTCAGTTTCGAGTTTCCGGTAGCCGATAAAGTGTCCAATCCGCTGATGTCGATTCGTAACGGCTCGGCCGGTTATGGCGACGCCGTTGTGCTCGAAGGCATTAACCTGTCTCTGCTGCCGGGCAGCCGCATTGGTCTTTTGGGCCCTAACGGCGCGGGTAAGTCCACGTTGATGGATGCCCTGCGGGGGCAAAGCACCTTGCTGCGAGGTGAGCGGACCACGGGAGAACACGTGGCGATCGGTTATTTTGCCCAGCATCAGTTGGAGTCGCTGGACCTGGATGCAAGCCCGTTCCTGCACCTGCAGCGGCTGGCTCCGAAAGCCTCCGAGCAAAGTGTCCGTAATTTTTTGGGAGGCTTTGACTTTCACGGCGATGAGGCCCTGAGTGCTATCCGCTCATTCTCCGGTGGTGAAAAGGCCCGCGTGGCGCTGGCGGTGATTGCCTGGCAAAAACCCAACCTGTTGCTGCTGGACGAGCCCACCAACCATCTGGACCTGGAAATGCGTCAGGCCCTGACCATGGCGCTACAAAACTTTGAGGGGGCGATTGTGGTGGTCTCCCACGACCGTCACCTGCTGCGCAACACGGTCGATGACTTCTGGTTGGTGAATGAGGGGCGGGTTACGGAATACGAAGGCGACCTGGAAGACTACGAGCGCTGGTTGGCGGACCGTCGCAAGGATGAAACCGAAGCTCCACGCCGGGAAAGTGGCGGAACCCAGACAACTGGCGATGAGGCATTGGCTGCGGATGGCGGTACCGGCGAGAACGCCGAAGATCGCAAGGCCCGAAAGCGGGCGGAAGCGGCCATTCGCCAGAAGCTTAGCCCCTACCGCAAACAACAGGGTGCGCTGGAGAACGAGATGGATCGGCTCCAGTCCACGTTGGTGACGCTGGAGCAGGAGCTTTCAGAGCCGGAACTCTATGCCGATCAGGGCAAGCAGAAGCTAAAGGATCTATTGGGGCAACAAGCCACAGCAAAGAGTCGTCTGGCAGAGGTAGAAGCCGAATGGCTTGAAATCAGCGAAACGGTCGAGAGCCTCGAGGCAGAGTTAACGCCCTAGAATTTCACCTCCAGGGTGAAATTCTGTTTGGCCAGGTAATCCCGTTCGTTTTCAAGATCGGCCAGGGTCAGCGGGCGTTCATCCAGCCACCCTTCAGTGAATTCCAGGGCCAGGCCATTGGTGGACGGGTGCAGGCGGAATTCGGGGGGCTGCTCATGATTCCGCGGATGCTGTAATAGCACTGCGAGTCGAACCAGTACGCACAGGTAACGTAGACGGGGAACGTCTTCGGGGTTCAGCCCGTCGAAAATGGCGGAAGAGAACTTGCGCCGGTGCCCGCGAACCAGGGTTGCCAGATCGCGCTGAAACTGTTGACTGAAGCCGGGAAGGTCGGAATACCGCAACAGGTAGGCGCCGTGCTTGTGGTACTGGCTGTGTGAAATGGTCAGGCCGATTTCATGCAGCCGACAGGCCCAACGCAGCACCTCTTCATCAATTGCTGTGTTCAGCGCCCAGGTGTTGGCCACCTGCTTCCAGGCCGCGATGGCGGTATGCTCCACGGCGCTGCCGTGTTCCTGGTCTACGTGATAGCGTTCCTGCAGGGCCTGTATCGTTCGTACCCTCACATCCTCGTGCTGAATCCGGCCGGCAATGTCGTACAGCAGGCCTTCCCTCAGGGCGCCATCAGCGAACGTCATTTCCGTTATCTGCAGCGACTGGAATGCGCCCATCAAAATCGCAAACCCCGCCGGGAAGATGCTTTGGCGATCGGCGCGGACGCCCAGGTCACCGAGTTTCTCAGCCTTGCCCATATCGACCAGTCGGGTCCTGAGTTCCATCATCGCGTCCAGGGTGATGGTGCCGTCAGTGATCCTGAGGCTGGTCAACACGCTGGCAATTGCCTTGATCGAGCCGGATGACCCCACCGCACTTTGCCAGCCCTTGCTGCGGAAGTGCTGACGGATATTGAGCAGTTCCTGTTCGGCGTGGGTAACGGCCTTGTCCATTTGCTTGCGGGTGATCTTGCCGTCCGGAAAGTATCGGTTGCGAAACGACACGCAGCCCATGTGCAGACTTTCCAGTTCCTGGGGTTCGAAGCGCTCCCCGATAATAAACTCGGTACTGCCGCCCCCGATATCAATCACCAGGCGCCGGCCACTGTCATCCGAAAGGGTGTGTGACACGCCCAGGTAAATCAGACGGGCCTCCTCCCGGCCGGCGATGATTTCCACTGGGTATCCCAGCACCTCTTCCGCCCTGGTCATGAATTCATGGGCGTTGCGCGCCACCCGCAATGCGTTGGTGCCCACCACCTGGACCGCCGCTGGTGGCATTCCCTGGAGCCTCTGGGCAAAACGGCTAAGGCAGGCCAGGGCACGTTCCTGGGCGTCTTCGGTCAGGCGGTTATGACTGTCCAGCCCGGCACCGAGCTGTACCTTTTCCCCCATCTTCTCCAGGGTGCGGATTTCACCGTGAACCAGGCGGGCGACCACCATGTGGAAGCTGTTGGAGCCCATGTCGATTGCAGCGAGCAGTTCTGGCGGGGTGGCGGAAGAGTTGGCCGTCACGTGTATTGAATTCCTTCTGCCAGGCCCTAAATAGAGGGAAGGGAGCTTGAAAGGATGCATGCCGGAAACACGGCAGCGTTCATACAACCATTGTTGTCAGGGCGAAGGCGGACGTTAACCACCATGCCTGGGGATTACTATAAGCGATATGCGGTGTAACGCAATGGGGCGTCAACGCTCAGGGTGAGGGTAATCCGAAGTGCCGGGGTGGAACGAAGCGCTTCACATCCGCCTGACCAATCGCGTAAAGTAAGGCTTACAATAATTTAGGAAATCGGTTGCCCCAAGCCTTTTGCGGCAACTGTCAGAACAGCCAACAGCATCGTTCAGGCGGCCAGAGCCGCTGGTGGGTGCACGAATCGGGAAACTGAAATGAGCGGAAATATTGTAAACGTTACAGATGCCTCCTTTGAGCAGGATGTGCTGCAGTCAGACGTGCCGGTACTGGTCGACTACTGGGCAGAATGGTGCGGCCCATGCAAGATGATCGCGCCGGTTCTGGAAGAAATGGCTGAAGAGTACGAAGGCAAGCTGAAAGTCTGCAAACTGAACATCGACGAAAACGAGCAGACCCCGCCCAAATTCAACATCCGCGGCATCCCCACCCTGATGCTGTTCAAGAACGGCAACGTGGACGCCACCAAAGTAGGCGCACTGTCCAAGTCACAACTGGCCGCGTTCCTCGACAGCAATCTCTGATAGCTGCTGTCGGCCAAAGCCGCCCCTGAGCAAACGCTCACGGGCGGTTTTTTATTGCCAGGCAAACAACCAATCAGGCGAGCAATGCCGAACAGCCCTTCCGAAAATGTGCGGAGCCATGGATGGCGGAGCCCAAGCGTACACGGACGTATTCAAAGCGTTTTTCGGAAGGGCTGTTCGTCATTGCTTGCCGTCTTGCTATGCGGCGTCGAGCGCTAGTCCCAGCTCTGAGTCCGATCCAGATCAGCAGCCTTCTGCTCAACCCAGTGCTCCGTGTCGCCCGTGATCTCTTTCTTCCAGAACGGCGCCGACGTCTTCAGCGCATCCATGATGAACTCACAGGCCGCAAAGGCATCTCCGCGATGGGCACTGCACACCCCCACAAACACAATCTGATCAGCCAATGCCAGCGCTCCCACCCGGTGAATAATCCGCGCGTCCCGCACATCCCAGCGCCGTGAGGCTTCATGAACCAGCCCCTCGATAACTTGCTCCGTCATCCCCGGATAGTGCTCCAGAAACAGCCCCGTAACGCCGTTCATGTCACCATTGTCCCGAACCAGTCCGGTAAAGGTCGCGATGGCTCCAGTACCAGAACCGCTGTTCCGAAGGGCTCGGTATTCTTCAGCAGGATCAAAATCCTGTTGCTGGACGCGGATCACATCAACCTCCTGTCACCGGCGGGAAAAAGGCCACTTCATCGCCAGGCTGTAACGCCCTGTCGGGCTTGGTCATTACCTGATTAACCGCAATCATCACCGGTTGCGCGCCGTCCAGCTGGGCCCAGTTTCCCCCTCGAGAGGCAAGGCTGTGCAGCAGTTGCCCGGCAGTCAGCCCGGGTTGGGCCTCAACCGTCAGCGTGCTTGTATCCAGTTCCTCCCTCAGACGGGCAAAGAACTTCACCGTAATAGAATTATCCGTAGCCATGGTCATTCCAGCAGCTCCGCAAACGAGTAGTAGACAATAGGGTCGCCGAGGGTAATGGTCGTGTTCTCAGGTACTACAGCCAACCCTTCAGCCCAGCAGGCAGAACTCAGAACGCCGGAGCTCTGGTTGGGGTAGGCCGTGATCGTCAGGCCATCATCGCCAATGTTCTTACGGGCACGGACATACTGCCGGCGGATCGAGGGCTTCTCGGTTGAAAATCCGGCCGGGATCCGTTCACCGCGGACTGTAACACTTGTCCGACCCTGGCACGCGCGAATAAACGGCATGCCCATCACCATAAAGCTGACCAGCACGGCCACCGGGTTGCCGGGCAGGCCGAGCACCGGCGTGTCGCCAATCGTACCGAAGGCCATTGGTTTTCCTGGTTTGCTGGCAAGCCGCCACAGGGACAGGTCGCCTGATTCCTCCAGCACCGCCCGAACATGGTCTTCCTCGCCCACCGACACGCCGCCGCTGGTGATGATCAGGTCGGCCTCGGTTGCGGCCCGCTCAAGAGTGCTGCGGGTCGCGTCCCGGGCATCCTTCAGGGCCTCACAAAGCACCACCTCGCAGCCTGCTTTCGCCAGCAATCCCAGCAGGGTGTAGCGATTGCTATTGTAGATCTGTCCAGGCCCCAGTGGTTGTCCGGGGTCCACCAGCTCGTCACCGGTCGTGAGAACGGCGACTTTCAGTTTTGCGTACACGGCAACGTCTGCCGTACCAATGGAGCCCAGCAGGCCCATTTCCTGGGGGCGAATCCTGGTGCCCGCCGCCAATGCCAGCTCGCCCTGAGCCAGATCCTGGCCACGGCGACGGATATTCTGGCCTTCACTGACAGGCCCATTGACGGTGATACCGTCGCCGCAAACGCTGACCCGTTCCTGCATGATGACCGCGTCTGCACCTGAGGGGATTTCCGAACCGGTGAAAAGACGCACGGCCGTTCCGGGCTTAAGGGTAAGACGTTCTTCACCGGCCGCTGTGCGGCCAGACACCGGCAGTGGTCCCCCGCCAGCAAGATCCCCTGCACGTACGGCGTAACCGTCGACGGCGCTGTTATCCGCTGGTGGTACATCCGCCGGAACTGTGTAGTCCCGGGCCAGAACCCGGTTCAGGCTATTTGCCAGGGTCACGGTTTGTGAGTGCGTGATCGGGCGCGCCCGGGCGACCAGGTGATCAATGGCTTCTTCAACGGGAGTCAGGTCAGGGCTTGCCATGGATTATCGCTCCGAGCGCTCGCCAATAACCTGGTTGATCCGGCTGAGAGGCTTGTCCGGCTTGCCCAGGGCCAGGTCTGAGAAATTGCAGGGGCCGTGGCGGCTGTCCAACTGGCTGACCAGAATGCCGTTCCAGCCCGTGCGGCAGGCACCTGTGGAGCCGGGCAGGCAAAAAATCACCGTATGATTGGCCAATCCTCCAAAGGCACGAGATTGAATAGTGGAAGAGCCAATCTCGCTGGCGGAAAGCCGGCGGAACTCCTCACCGAAGCCGTCGATGGCTTTGTCCAACAGCGGGGCGACGGCTTCCGGTGTACTATCGCGTTCATGGAAGCCGGTGCCGCCGGTGATGATCACCACGTTGATCTCCGGGTCAGCAATCCAGCCGGACATCAGCGCCCGTATGAGATAGACATCATCCGGCAGGATGCGTCGGGCAACCAGTCGGTGGCCCGCTTCAATGATGCTGTTCTCCAGGAACTTTCCTGATGAGTCTTCCGCTTCACCACGGCTGTCGGACACCGTCAGCAGGGCGATGCTCAGGGGTTTCAGTTCGACGGTGGCGTCGATACTCATGGATGCTCTCCAAAGTTTTTATAGGTCTGTCTAACAGTATCTCTATTGGGAATGATGAATGGAAGGGGAGACACCCGTTAGAGGGATGCAGGGTATTTTCGGATGCCGAGGAAGGCCCCTTCAGAAGGAATTGGTTCAAAAATGCGCGACATTACTTGACATTGGTACGCAAGGTGGCTGATGATCGCTCTTGCCCGGCGAACGGTTGTTCTTCCTGTCTCTGGCTTCAGTACCTTTCCGGACTCCATCTACACCGGTTGCTCCATCTGGCCAGCACCAAGTTCAACGTATATCCGATCAATCCGTTTAGGGGCACCCCTTTCATTTCCATATTCGTTTACTTCCATTCCTGACTATCTAACAACCTATGAACCTTACTGAACTCAAGCAGAACTCCATGCCCGAATTGCTCGATATTGCGCAAGAGATGGGCCTCGATAACCTGGCTCGCTCGCGCAAGCAGGATGTCATCTTCACGATCCTGAAGAAGCATGCTAAAAGCGGCGAAGACATTTACGGTGACGGCGTACTGGAAATTCTGCAGGACGGTTTCGGCTTCCTCCGTTCCGCCGACGCCTCATACCTTGCCGGTCCTGACGACATCTACGTGTCGCCAAGCCAGATTCGCCGTTTTAACCTGCGGACCGGTGACACCGTTGCCGGCAAGATCCGCCCGCCGAAAGACGGCGAGCGTTACTTTGCCCTGCTGAAAGTTAACGAGATTAACTTCGACAAGCCGGACAACGCCCGAAACAAAATCCTGTTCGAGAACCTGACACCGCTGTTCCCGGACGAGCGTCTGATGCTCGAAGCCGGTAATGGTAGTACCGAGGATCTGTCCTCTCGGGTTCTGGATCTGGTCGCGCCCATCGGCAAAGGCCAGCGCGGCCTGATCGTGTCTCCGCCCAAAGCCGGTAAGACGCTGCTGATGCAAAGCATCGCCCAGTCCATCACCCGTAACAATCCAGAGTGCCATGTGATGGTGCTGCTGATTGACGAGCGTCCGGAAGAAGTGACCGAGATGCAGCGCACCGTGCGTGGTGAAGTGATCGCCTCCACCTTCGACGAGCCGCCGGCCCGTCATGTGCAGGTGGCCGAGATGGTCATCGAAAAGGCCAAGCGTTTGGTCGAGCACAAGAAAGACGTGGTGATTCTGCTGGATTCCATCACCCGTCTGGCCCGTGCCTACAACACGGTGATTCCGTCCTCCGGCAAGGTACTGACCGGTGGTGTGGACGCCCACGCCCTTGAGAAGCCCAAGCGTTTCTTTGGTGCGGCCCGTAACGTGGAAGAGGGCGGCAGCCTGACCATTCTTGCCACCGCGCTGGTCAACACTGGCTCCAAGATGGATGAAGTCATCTATGAGGAGTTCAAGGGAACCGGTAACATGGAGATCCACCTGGATCGCAAGATTGCCGAGAAGCGCACCTATCCCGCCATCAATATTCGCAGCTCTGGCACCCGCCGTGAGGATCTGCTGATGAGCGAGGCGGATATCCAGCGCATCTGGATTCTGCGCAAGCTGCTGCACTCCATGGACGACGATACTGGTGCCATTGAGTTCCTGCTGGACAAGCTGCGTGAAACCAAGACCAACGACGAATTCTTCCAGTCGATGAAGCGTCGTTGATTCTTACAGCGCTCTAGGTTTCGGGGCGCACAGCGCAGGAGCATTCTTCCCCGGACACGCCGTAAATACGTCCCTGTAGGCTTGGTCTTGCCATCCCTGGCAATGCCGAGCCCCCAGGGATGGGTTTACGGCGTGTCTGGGGGCGCCATTCAGCATCCTGTTCCTGCACCCAAGTTAAAACCGGAGCAGCCGATGAAATACAACGACCTGAGAGACTTCATAGGCCAGCTTGAAAAGCTGGGAGAGCTGAAGCGTATTTCAGTGGAAGTCGACCCCCACCTGGAAATGACCGAGATCTGCGACCGCACGCTGCGGGCAGGTGGCCCCGCGTTGTTGTTCGAAAACCCCAAAGGCTACGACATGCCCGTGCTGGCCAACCTGTTTGGTACGCCGAAACGCGTGGCCATGGGCATGGGGCAGGACAGCGTGACCGCGCTGCGGGACATCGGCAAGCTGCTCGCCTTCCTGAAAGAGCCCGATCCGCCCAAGGGCTTCAAAGACGCCATCGAGAAACTGCCGCTGTTCCGGCAGGTGATGCGTATGAGCCCCAAGGTGCTTCGCTCAGCGCCCTGTCAGGATGTGGTGATCGAAAAGGGTCAGGTGGATCTGTACCAGATACCGGTGCAGCACTGCTGGCCCGGGGACGCGGGGCCTTTGGTGACCTGGCCGTTGGTGATAACCCGTGGGCCCCATAAAGAGCGCCAGAATCTGGGTATTTACCGGCAACAGATAATTGGCCGTAACCGGCTTATCATGCGCTGGCTGAGCCATCGCGGAGGTGCGCTGGATTTTCAGGAGTTCCAGAAGGCCAACCCCGGTAAACCCTATCCTGTGGCCGTCGCCCTTGGGGCGGACCCGGCGACCATCCTGGGTGCGGTGACTCCGGTGCCGGATTCGTTATCGGAATACGCCTTTGCTGGCCTGCTTCGCGGCGGAAGAACCGAATTGGTGCAGTGTGGTCTCAGCGATCTGCAGGTGCCGGCCAGTGCCGAGATTGTACTGGAAGGGTTCATCTATCCGGACGACGTAGCGCCGGAAGGCCCGTTCGGGGACCATACCGGTTATTACAACGAAGTGGACGAATTCCCGGTGTTCACCGTGGAGCGGGTGACGCACCGCAAGGACCCGATTTACCACAGTACCTACACGGGCCGCCCACCCGACGAACCCGCCATCCTGGGCGTGGCACTGAACGAAGTCTTCATTCCCATCCTGCAGAAGCAGTTCCCCGAGATTGTGGATTTTTACCTGCCTCCTGAGGGGTGCTCCTACCGTCTTGCAGTGGTGACCATGAAGAAACAGTACCCCGGCCATGCCAAACGGGTGATGATGGGAGTATGGTCATTCCTGCGGCAATTCATGTACACCAAGTTCGTGATAGTCACCGATGATGACGTGAACGCCCGGGACTGGAAAGACGTGATCTGGGCCATGACCACCCGCATGGACCCATCCAGGGATACCACTCTGGTTGAGAGCACTCCCATCGACTACCTGGACTTCGCTTCGCCGGTGTCCGGGCTGGGCTCGAAAATGGGGATGGACGCCACCAGCAAGTGGCCGGGCGAAACCGAGCGGGAGTGGGGCACGCCCATCACCATGTCCGACGACGTCAAAAAGCGTGTGGACGACATCTGGGACAGCCTGGGGATTGAAGTTTCATCCGATCGCCCCGATTGATATGGCCAGCCGTGAATGTCGTATTCAGCTCGTGCCGGCAGTATTGTCCTTTACCGCAGCCGCCGACGAGACGCTGCTTACGGCAGCCGGCAGGGCGGGCATTGCGGTTCCCGCCGCCTGTCGCAATGGCGTGTGCGAGCTCTGTGAGGCTCGCCTGGTCAGTGGCGAGGCCCTGAATACCCGCAATCAACACACAATTCCGGTCACCGGGCGACTGATGATGTGTCGCACCCTAGCGCTCAGTGACCTTGAACTGGAGATAGACGCCGTTATGGCAGCCGGAGACAACCAGCCTCGCAAGTTCCAGGCAAAGGTGGTGGACGTTCGTTCCATCAGCCATGATGTTTACCGTGTGGAGCTGCAACTGCCCCGTCGCCGGGAACTGTCGTTTCACGCCGGCCAGTACCTGTCCGTGAATTTGCCGGATACAGACCCCTGCTATTTTTCCATCGCCAGCAGTCCGTCTGAAGAATTGATCGAGCTGCACATCCAGGCGACACCGGAGTGGGTGTCTGCACAGAAAGTGATTGATGCATTGACCTCTGGCGGAGAGGTGACCGTTGAATTACCCCACGGCCGCGCCTGCCTGGCGTCCGCGCCGGACAAACCGCTGTTGCTGGTTGCCGCCGGAACGGGGTTTGCCCAAATGAAGAGCCTGGTGGACTACCTGCAGAAAACGTCTTACGACAAGCCTGTGAAATTCTACTGGGGTGTTCGCCGTCACGAGGATATGTATCTGCGATCCCTGGCCCAGCAGTGGCAGGAAGAATGGCCGCCCTTTATCTTCCTGCCCGTGGTAGGAGATGACGAAGACAACGAGTGGAGTGGCCACCACGACCAGCTGGTGCGAACCGTGCTGGCGTCGGGCATGGACTGGAGCAACGTGGAAGTTCACGCCAGCGGCTCGCCGACGATGGTCTACACCTTGATGGATGCGTTACTGGAGGTGGGGTTGCCGCAGGAAGCATTTTTCTCCGATGTACTGGAATACGCCCCGAGAGGTTGAGACTCGGGGCCAGCCCCTCAGGCCTTGGGCATCGGCAAATCCGGCAACCCACTATCGTTAACCAATCCCTGCATCAACAGCTTCACACTGTTTTCACCTTCTCCCATGTGAGCATTCAGGCGGCTCAACTCGGCCATGGTTTCGCGGCTGCGGCGTAGCCGAAGGCTGGTTTCGAAATACTCCCGCGCCTTGCCCCAGAGCTCGTTGCGCAAGCTTAGACGGCCGAGTGCCAACAGCAGCTCTGCATTGTTGGGACGATCCTTCAGCCACTGCTCCGCCACCAGCAACTGCTCATCCGGCTTCAGGCCTTTTACGCGACCATACAGATTGACCAGCTCATCACCCCAGTGATTGCGCAGGACTTTCCTCAGCAGGGTTTCAGCCTGGGCTTCGTCGCCCAGATCGGCAAGCAGCCGGGCATACTCGCGAATGGTGTGCTCGTCACGGCGGAGAAACCCTGGCAGCTCATCCCAAAGTTTGGTGAGAGGCTCAAGGGACGCCGAAGGCTCACCCGAGTGGCGGCGGCATTCCTCAGCGGCACGCTGCAGAAGGTTTTGCCAAACCAGGCGTTCCAGATCGCCCTGTTCTTCGCTCTCCATCAGGTTGCGTTTGCGGATTTCCGGCAACAGGCGGGACAGCTCGCGCCAGTCTTCCAGGCGCACGTAGGTGTTTTTCAGCAACTTGAGTACAAACGGATGGTGGGGCGCCTGCTTGCGCAGCCGCACCAGGGTTGCCAGGGCCTGCTCCAGTCGATTGCCGGCCAGTTGCAGTTGGGCCTGGGTGATACCCACTGCCATGTCGGAGCCCGGGGTGCTCTCAAAGGCCTTGCGCAGCAGTTCGTCAACCGCCTCGTGATCGCCGGATTCAAACGAGGCCTGGGCCGCTGCCAGGTAGTTGATCAGTGGCGTGTCCGCATGCTCTGCTGAAGAAGTGAGCAGCTTGCGGGCACGGGGCCAGTTACCCTCCGCCAGGGCCAGCAGCCCCTGAGTGGTTCGGCGCCGGGCCCGGCGTTCATTGCTGCGGGCCAGCCAGCCGGCGACCATGCCGGTGCCATGGCGCAATCGACGGAACAGGTTGATGGTTAGCACGGAGGCTGCCACCAGCAGTACCAGCAACGCCAGACCAATCCAGAAATTGGTTTCTATCAGATAGTTGCCCAGGCTGATGCGGATGTAGCCAAGGTCGTACTGCAACCCCAGCGCAAGCCCGGTGCCCAGCAGTAAGGCGACCAGGATGATCAGCAAAATGCGGATCATGATGCGTCTCCCTGTTCACCGTTACTGCCATTCTTTTCGGCCTCTCCGTTGTCCAGTCGACCGGCTAGTCGCGCCTTGAGCAATTCCAGCGAGCGGCTGATGTCTGGCAGTTCCGGGTCAACGTTCTTTTGGGAGAGTTCCTCCAGGGTCTGGGAGAGCGCGATGATGCGGGTGTTGCTGCTGTCGTACCAGTCATTGATGGCATTGCTGGCTTTGGTCAGGGAGCGTGAGTAGAGCTGTTGATGGCCGCGAAGTACGGCCAACTCGGCTTCTTCCAGCATCAACTGCAGATTGAGCCGTGCATAGGCGCTTTGCTCCGGAGACAGCAGGGGTTTGACCGGCTCATCGAGCCTGCGGACCACAACCACCTGAGACAGGGTTTGCTTGACCTTGTGCCATCCCTCGGCAACGAGTCCCTGCCCGGAAGCATCGGCTTCCGGGTTCTCGCCGCTACTGACAAACCCTGGGGCGCGATCATGAATCAGTGCACTGTCTGTCAGTTGGTGGATGCTGTCGATGGCCGCTTCCAGTTTCAGGTAGAGCCCGGTGCGGTCGACATCGACAATGCCCTTGAGCGCCAGGATTTCCTTGGCCAGTTGCTGGCGAACCGGGTAAACGCCGATATCGTCTGATTCCGCCAGAACTTCATCACCGGATTCCAGTGCCGCCAAGGCTCCGCGAATGTCCTTTTCGATCATGAGCCTCTGGTTGGCCACTCTCAGCAGATATTCCGCCTCCGCCAGCAGCCAGTCGGTACGAGTACGGTTACCAGCCTCCAGCAGTTCACGGGCGTTGTGGTCGATCTGCCGTTGCTGGGTCGCGATCAGTTCACGCTGTTCGGATAGCTTGTCTTCCAGCGCTTGCAGGCGACGGCTCTGCTCACTACCGGTCTGGCCGTACATCCGGTCCAGTTGCTCGGTATCGCTTTCCAGGCCGGTGATGGACTGTTGCAGTGCCTGGTAGTTGTTCCATTGTTGCCAGCTCCAAAGGGCCAGGGCAACGGCCAGGGCAAGCGCCAGTAGCGTAATGATCCAGAGGGGCCACAGTTTTTGCCGTGTTTGCTGACGCTTTTCGATCGGGGCAGGCAGTTGTGCGTTTGATTCTGTCACGGGCATCCTTACTTGGTGTTTCCGGAGCCTCCGTCCAGGCTGGCAAGTTGTCCGGCAACTGCAGCCACAATCGAGCTATCGGCAAGGCTTCCTGGTATACACGTTCGCCGGAGGCCGGCCAGACGTGCTTGTTCGGCAATCCGCTCAACGGGGACAACCAGCAAAGTGTTTTCAAGATTATGGCCGGTATTGTCACTGAGTGCGATGAGATTGTTCAATGTTTCTCCCGACAGTGTGACGATGGCCTCGGGGGAAAAGTCGTTCAACATCGCGTTCAGAGTTGCTTTATCATAGTCGGGACAGAAGCGACGATAAAGGGGCAGCACGGTGACGCGCGCACCTCTGCGTTCCAGGGTTTGCGGGATCAGTTCCCGGCCTTCCTCCCCGCGCACGACCAGAGCCTTCTCGTGATTTAGTGTGGCGAGCTCCGGCAACTGTAGCAAATCTTCGCTGGTGTGGCCGGTTTCCGGTTGCCGGGTTTCCAGGCCGTAATTGCCCAGCACCGCGGCGGTTCCGGCCCCAACGCCGTACCAGTGGATGCCGGTGGGTGTCTGGGGCCACCACTCGTCCAGCCATTCCAGCAACAGGGCGGCGGCGTAGGGGCTGACGGCAATAACGTGGGCGAACTCGTCCAGGTTGAGGATCAGCGTGCGGGTTGCGGGGTCTTCCGGGAGCGGCTCGCGGGCGATAAGCGGCATGACCCGCGCATCAGCGCCGGCATCGCAAAAGCGCGAGGCCAGTCGGTCGGCTTCCGGTTGTGGCCGGCAGATGAGTATCCGCCGGCCCTTGAGGGGTAGTGAATCAGGTTGGGGTGTGGCCATAGATGTCAGCCAGTACCTTGTCTGCACCCAGTGCGAGTAGATCTTCCGCCAGTTCGCGTCCGAGACGCTCGCCCTCGCTGCGGGGCGCGCGGCCTTCAACGCGGAACACCTGAGTGCCGTCGACGGCACCCACGAGTCCGCGAAGCCAAAGCATGTCATCGTCTTCCAGTAACGCGTAGGCCGCGATGGGTACCTGGCAGCCGCCCTGCAGCCGCCGGTTCAGGGCCCGTTCCGCTTTCACTCGGTCCGAGCTGTCGCGATGATCCAGGGGCTCCAGCATGGCGATCAGTTCGGCATCATCGAGACGGCACTCGATGCCGAGCGCGCCCTGGCCCACGGCAGGCAGGGATATACTGTCTGGCAGGCAGTAGCGGATACGGTCGTGGAAGCCGAGACGTTTGAGCCCGGAGCTGGCCAGGACGATGGCCTGATAGTCGCCGGCATCCAGCTTTGCCAGACGGGTGTTGACGTTGCCGCGCAAGGTGCGGATTTCCAGGTCGGGCCGATAGGCGCGCAACTGGGCTTCCCGGCGCAGGCTGGCGGTGCCGACAACGGCGCCGTGGGGAAGGGCGTCCACGTTGTCGTAGTCATTGCTGACGAACGCATCGGTGGGGTCTTCCCGCTCACAGATAGCTACCAACCCCAACCCTTCCGGAAACTCCATGGGCACATCTTTCATGGAGTGCACAGCCAGGTCAGCGCTGCCCGCCAGCATGGCCTCTTCCAGTTCCTTGACGAACAGCCCCTTGCCGCCAATCTTGGCCAGTGGCACGTCCAGGATCTTGTCGCCCTGGGTTTTGATCTTGACCAGTTCCACGGTCACGTTGTCGTGGAGCCGTTCCAGTTCAGATTTGATAAATTCCGCCTGCCACAACGCCAGTGCGCTGCTGCGGGTTGCGATGCGAAGGGTTCGTTTTGACATGGTGTTCGTTGCCGGATCTGAAAAATGGTACGCCAAGGGTACTCTTTGTGAGGCGAATTGTGGAGCCGAATGTTGTGGATCCAGGCTACCCGGGGCGATGCTCCTTCAGCCATTGCCTCACAGCGGCGGCGTGTCTCCGACTCACGGGCAGTTGCCCGTGCTGGTCTGTCAGATCAATCAGATTCTGACCATCCCGTTGCTTTAACAGCGCTCGGATATAGCGCACGCCCACCAGCGTGTGTCGGTGAATCCGGAGCAGGTATTGCGAGTAGGTGCTTTCCAGCTCTTTCAGGGTGTAATCGGTGACGGTCTCGCCGCGCAGATGATGAATGGTGACGTATTTCTGGTCGGCTTCGCAGTACAGGATGCCCCGGATATCGATCAGTTCGGTCCCGCGGTGGGTACGGATGGCCAACTGTTCATCCGTGCCCGATTGCTTTTCAGCCAGCGCCTGCAATTGCACCCGGTTGACACGACCGGCCCGATTCAGGGCGTCGGCCAGCGCTTCCCGGCGCACCGGTTTGAGCAGGTAGGCCACCGCGTGTACATCGAAAGCCTGGATGGCGTAATGATCATAAGCGGTACAGAAGATAACGGCCGGAGGTGCCTCCAGTGCAGTCATTCGTCGTGCGGCTTCCATGCCATCGGTACCCGGCATGCGGATATCGAGCAGCAGGATGTCCGGCGCCAGGCGCGCGGTTTTCTCCAGTGCTTCGTCGCCGTCGCCAGCCTCGTCACAGACATTGTAGCCAGGCAACGCCTCCACCAGTCGGCGTATGCGCTCCCTGGCCAGAGGTTCGTCGTCGGCAATCAGTACGCTGCGGTGATTGTTGTCGCCCATGCTTGCCTACTTGCTCCCTGTTGCCGGTTTTCCGTTGCCACTCGCTTTCTGCCACGGCAATCGGAGAGTGACGGTATATATATCATTCTGGTGGCTGTGTTTCAGCACGGCGGGTTCACCGAACAGGGCGTGCAGCCGGGACTGAATGTTGGCCAGTGCCATTCGGTTGCCTTCGTGGCTACCCTGGTCAGAGTCCGGACGCGGGTTCTGCACCATCAGGTAGACCGAGGATCCCTTGCGGTAGGCCTCAATTTTTACGGTGCCTCCGTTTGGACGGGGCTGAATGCCGTGATAAATGGCGTTCTCGACCAGTGGCTGAACGGTCAGGGGGGGGATGGCCTGTTGCTCCAGTCCGTCTTCGATATGCCACTCCAGTGTCAGCCGGTCTTCCAGACGCAGCTTTTCAATGGCCAGGTAGCGTTTGCACAGGTCCAGTTCGGCGCTCAGAGGAATCAGGCGGTCACCGGTGCGCAGGCTGGCGCGGAACAGTTCGGACAGATCCAGCACGGCGTCTTCAGCCCGTTCCGGGTTTACGACGATCAGGCTGGCAATGGTGTTCATACTGTTGAACAGGAAGTGTGGATGGATTCGTGCCTGCAGCGCTGTCAGCCGGGCCTGCATTTCTGATTCCCGTTGTTGTTGCCACTGGAACTGCATATAGAAGTACCGCAACACCATCAGTGTGATCAACAGTGCCAGCAGCAGTTTCTTGGCAACGCCCTGCCAGGCTTCCAGGCCGGGTTGCGGGTGGAGCACGCTGTCGGCGAAGAGGCTGAAAGCCAGCACATCCAGCATCACGATGGCGACAATCACCGTTGTGGCACGAGTAACCGTCAGCCGTGAGAGCCAGCGCCGCATGAGGCAGATCAGCGCAGCGCTGGTCAGCACCGTCCATTGCACGAACAGGGACAGCAGGCCGAAGTAGTTCCAGTCAATCCAGTGGCTTTCAGCCTGAACGATGGACAGTACCAGCACCAGCAATTCACTGGTGACCACTAGCAGGAAAACGGCCCTGACCCTGCACAGGTCCGGCACATAGAAATCGGCGTCGCTGTCCGCGACTGCCTGGGCTGGGCGTTCCCTGTTGTGTCTTGCGGCCATTGGACCTGTTCCTGATTCTTGTTCCTGATTAGGGGAGGGCAACTGAGTGCCACGGAATGCTATAATCCCGCGATATTCCATTTACCCATTCCCGCAGAATGATGCCGGGCTGTCAGCAGGAAAGATAGACCATGTTTTGTACCACAGATAATGTAACCCTCCTGTTGTAGTCTTAAACCACTCCTTTATACTGAATAAAATTACAGTATTGGAGATCCGAGGGTGGAGTTCCTTCTTGCTACGCCAGAGTTTGAAATCAGGGGCCATTCCTATGAAGGTTTCCCGATTCTTCTCAAAGCCAATCATGATGTTTTTGTTGAAGGAATGGAATTTCTCGTTCATCACTGCTTGAAACGTGGAAGTGTGCAAAGCCGACGTAGTTGGGAAACGTTTGGAAGGGATCTGTGTGATTATTTCGAGTTCATTGAAGCCAATGGTTTTGATTGGAAAGAGCTTGATCACCGAAATCACGAAACCCTGCTAGCCCTGTATCGCGACGTTTCTTTTGATCGATTTAACCTCAGCGTCTCTACGGTAAACCGACGACTTCATCTGGTGATCAAGTTTTATCAGTTTGCCCTCAAACAAGGTTGGGTAAGCACGTTGCCGTATGACCTTGAAACGGTGAGAGTCAGACAGACAAAGGGTTTCCTAGCACACACAGACACGTCCGGGGGGTATGCCGTAAAGCCTGATGTGCTTTTGAAAACCACGCCAACCAAGATCAAAGTCCTCAACAAAGAGCAGGTCGATGAGCTGCTGAAAACCATCAAGAACAAAACGCTCCGACTGATCGTTCGGTTGGCGTTGCTGACGGGTTTGCGTAAAGAGGAGCTGCTGACAATTCCAGTTCACTACATATCTGCGCCCCAGTCGATCTTGGCTCGAAGTCATGTGGTGGTTGAGCTTGATCCCCAAGAGATGAGCACCAAGGGAGACAAACCACGGACGATCCATGTGCCGATATCATTGATGGCGGATCTCTGGGATTACGTCATTCACGAGCGTCACGAAACGATCCGAAAACACGGGAGAGACTCAAAAACCCTCTTTGTAACCGCCAAGGGCACCCCCTGGAGCTTTCGAACCTCGCTTAACAATCAACTGAACCGATTGAAGCTGTCGTTCGCCTGCCATCCCCACATCCTGCGTCATACCTACGCGACGCACACCCTGAAATCGTTGATGTCCCGAAAGAGCACGACTTTCAATCCCTTGATCTATGTCCGAGATCGTCTCGGCCACAGCAGCATCACGACGACGGAAAAATACCTGCATTTTCTCGACCATATCGAAGACGACCTGCGCACCAGTTATCAGGAAGAAATTGAGGAAACGGCGAAGGAGGCGGCCTGCGCATGAAAAAGGATTTCACGTTAGAGGGACATGAGAGTGGTGTTCAGGAGGCTGGCGAAACTGCGACTGAGGCGACAACCACCACCATCGATCAAGCGCGACCCTCAAAACCGGCAAACACCGTCGTCGCTTTTCCCGAGAATACCACTAGCATAAGAACCGCTGATTTCGGGCCATTTTACGGTCAGGGATATGACGACATTGCGGCGGCCTGCCAATGCACCATCGAAAAGCTGGTCGCTGAGAGCGTCAAAACTAGGGGGAAAATCCTTAGTGTAAGTACGATTGCGGGTTACTGGAGAACTGGTTTTCGCTCCTTTGCGCCCTTCCTGTCGTTGCTTCACACAGCCAGTAGCGAACGCCTTACTATGGCGGATCTTAGCGCCGACAGCATCACCCAATTTCTCCAGTACCTGAGAAACGAGCCCCTCAAATACGGTGCGCAAAAAGCCCATTTTGCTAGTACCAAAGCTCTGCTCGTAGCCTGTCATCGATTCGGGTTCTGGCCGGAAGTGGATAGGAAAACGGTCTGGCCTGCTAATCCCTTCCCGAATTCCAACAAGCGAGCAAAGGGTCAGAAGGCGCTCAGCAAGAATGAAAAACGCTTTCTGGTAAAGGCGCTGCGCAAAGACATGGAGCGTATTGTGGCTCAATCGGAGCCACTGAGTAGATACGATTTGGCCGTATGCGTCTTGTCCATTGCGCTGTCTACCGGAATGAACCTGACGCCCATTCTGGAGCTGACCACAGACTGCGTGCAGCCTCACCCGCTCAAATCCAACCTGCGGCTGCTAGTGAGCTTTAAACGTCGCGGTAACGCCACGCACGTTGTCGCACTGAGAAAGTCTGAGGAAGTGCCTGAGATGGCCAGTATCCATCTCTATGCCGCCGATGCTATTGATCTGATCGTTACGAGGAACGCCACGACACGCGCCCAGTTCGATGACCCAAATCGGCTGCTGGTCTACAAGGGAGCTCGCGGCAAGTACGTGGACAAACCATGCCGACTGACGAGCTCCGTATTGAATTACAGCATCAACGCATTCGTTGACCAGCATCAGCTTCAAACGGACGATGGCAAGCCGCTCACGTTGAATGTCAGCCGGCTGCGTCAGACGCTGCTGAACCGCATTTGGGAAATGTCGGGCCAAGACCCTCTGATGACGGCCAGAACAGGACGGCATGCCGTGGAAACTGGCAATGCCCATTACTGGGAGGCACCACCGGAAGCGGAAACCAACATGCGTTTTTTGGGCGAGGCCCGAGTGGAAGAATTGCTCAGCACGCCGACGATCATTGCCAGCGATCGAACCCCCGTCGCGTCCTGTCAGAATGTTCGCCGAGGGCACCGCGCCCCGAAAGACGGAGAGCCCTGTCAAGACTACTTGGGCTGCTTCCGATGCAAGAGCTTTGTGGTGACTGGCGATGACCTTTATCGCCTGTTCAGCTTCTACTGGGCAGCCCTGCGCAATTACGACACTTTTGGTGGCAAGCGCTGGGCCAAATACCTCAAGCAAGTCGTTCGACTTATCGACGAAGAGATTGCGCCACACTTTGATGCAGTTTTTGTGAGCAAACAGCGGGAGAGGGCCAAACACCAGCCGCATCCGTTCTGGCGGGACCTGAGCATGGCGAGGATGGCGATATGATCGAGATTGCCGGCGCAGAGGTACTGGCCGACCGTGAACGTTTGCTACGGGCTCTGCCCCGTGGTGAAGGGCTACACGGCATCATTACCACGGATCGAGCCGGTAAGGTGCTGTACGTGCTTTCTCGGTACGAAGATCCAGTGTGGTGGTTGCCCAAATCCAACACTCCAGGCTCTGTAAGAGACAGCGTACGAAAGTTGGACTTTACTCGAATAACCGGGGAGCAACTGCGATTCGAGGCCAAAATTATCATGGCACGGTTGATCTGGAGGGAGGTCTCTCTGAGCAACAACTCCATCAAAAACGCTTTCAATGCGTTGGTTCCATGGCTGAACTGGTTAAACGATCAAAACATCAGCAGCCTGGCGAAGGTCACGCCTCTCGTCGCAGCTCGCTATGTGCAATACATCCACAGTGCTACCTCGGTTAAGAAGTCTGGAAAGCCGTTTGAGAGTAAGACAAAGTGGACCAGGCTATCGGCTGTTGAACGATGCTGGCAATTCCTCAGGGATACCCCAAGCACTTTTGATCATCCATGGCCCGAGAGCTCTGCTATTGCGCTGTCGGGGCACAAGAAATCAAGCCAATCCAAGACCGACATTATTCCAGATGATATTTTACGGCCTCTGTTTCAACACGCCGAATATCTACTCAGTCGAGCTGAAGACATATTGCAGCATCAGTGCGCTCTGGCTGACTTCCAGCCTTCCTCCGAAAATCGAACGGATCAAGCCACAGAGAAGACTAGCTTCCTGAAAACCCGAGGTTGGGATCAGGGGCTACGTGCACTGACCAAGGCACTATGCGACCTGCGTGACGGCTGTTTCGTGATTATTCTGACTACGACAGGTATCCGGGCTCATGAACTCGGCAATATCAGGCGGGATCAGTGGTACAGCGAAGTTCGAGATGGCGAGCGGTTCTACTTCCTCGGCTCACGCTCAGACAAAACCTATGCGGGCGAAACCTCTTGGTTATGTCCCGAGATCGCCATTCAGGCAGTGAGAGTATTGGAACGGCTGTCGGAACCCCTACAGACTGGGCTTGAGCAGGCTCTGAAGGAGGCCGAAGTCTTCGAAGATTACGAGGAAATGACGCGTTTACAGAGCTGTTCTGGTTGCATCGGGCTAACCAGGTCAAGCGCAAAGCAAAATAGGATCACTTTGCTCAGTGGTGCCGCTCTGATTCATAGGGTTAGGAAGTTTGCGAAGAACCTCGGGATGGACTGGAAACTCGCCCCCCATCAGTTCCGTCGCACCTTTGCCAACTACGTTGTCCATCACAAGTTGGGCGATCTGCGGTATTTAAGGGATCACTTCAAGCACTGGAGCCTGGATATGACCATCCTGTACGCAATGAACGAGGCCCAGGATCTTGAGCTCTACGACGAAATCTACGCTGCTTTTGACGGCAAGCGTCAGGCCATTGTCGGTCACTGGTTGGAGCCTGATACGCCGCTTTCAGGTGGCATGGCCGGTCATATTCGCCAAATGCGGAGCCGCTCGGAAGAAGTGCGTACCTACAAAGACCGGAAAGAGATGATTGAGGCTATCAGCGAGCTGGTGTACCTGCGGTCCACCGGTATCGCTTGGTGCACCAACGATACCGGCGTGGACTGTGCGGGTGGCCAATGCGAGGGCTGTGAGCATGGCTGTATTGATGACAGCCATAAACCGTTCTGGGAAGGGCTTTACCTGCAACAGATCGAGCTTCAACAGATCGACGATCTGGATGACTCGGGCTCAAAGACCGTCGAGCGCACCATGGAACGCTGCGAAAGGGTTTTGACGGATCTCGGTGTAGACATCAATCGCCTCAAGGAGCAAGTGATTGATGTCGAAGCCATCTGAATCAGACACTCACAAGCGTATTCGGCTGGCCATTGTTCGATTGGAAAAAGGCCAGCCCAAGGTCGTTGAGAAGGGCAGGAAAGTCTCGGTGGCCGCTGTTGCCGAAGAGGCCGGAGTCAGTCGAGCCTTGATCCACAAAGACTACCCAGACTTGATGGAGCGCATCCGGGGCAATGCCAACAAGGCGATCCAGTGGCAACGTGATGAGAAGCACGAGAAACTCAAAGAAGAGCGTTTTAAGAATCGTCAGCTACGAGAAAAGATCGTGGAACTGACCGAGCAGCGCAACGAACTTGCTTCAAAAAACGCGACTCTTGAGCTCGAAAACCGCCGACTCTCGGCAATCTTGGACAGTAAAAACGTTACAGTTTTTAGGGGGAAGTCGAGTGAGTAGTGCTATACAGATTTTGGCCGGAACCTTTTTCTTCCACTTTTAAACAATAGCGAACATTGGTGAATACGTGATCCAAGCATCGTGGTCAAGTTTGGTAAACTCCCGAGCCCAGTAATGGGCACCGGAACAGGTCACCATGCCGATCCGGCACGGTGGCAGTTACGCGAAGAACGCCAGCAGCTTAGGGCGATTGAGCCGTTTACGAACCACGGCCTTGCCGTCTTGATTGGTGCCGTGAATACTGAAAACAGTTTTCGCCAGATCAATGCAAATGGTTGTAATATTCATGATGACCCCTCCTGCTCTGGCTGAAGACGTCAGACACCTTCAATGTGGCACATCGATGCCTGGGGAGCAGGGGAAGCTTATATCATTCGTTAGGTGTTTTAATGGAGTATCTCTACAATGTACTTCTATTCCTTGCTCAAATTGTGTTCTTTTGGATTATCCTTAGCGGTAAGGTTTCGATAGATAGAAGTTGGCTGGTTGTTCAATATGGCTGGGTACTCAAGGTAGTTGTGATCGTATTCACTTTGTTTTTCTCCCTTGTTTTATATTCTGCAATTCAAGAAGAGAGAGTTATTCAAGTAGTTTACTGGTTTCTTTTCTCTATCGTTGGAGTAGGGCTAGTGAGCTTGAATGAGGTCTTTCGTCGAAAAATTTGGTTCGATGAAAAGATGATTTACTACCAATCAGCTTTCGGCAAAAGAGTCAGATTACCGCTTTCGGAAGTCGTGTCCATGAGCCGTGGCCGGTATGGGTCCTCGTTTAAAATAGTCGGGGCGAAGGGACAAAAAGTTGAATTCTTCCCTCATATGGCGGGTAGCATTGAGTTTTATAATTATGTTCGCTCAATATCAAGAAATGACCAAACCTAACCAACGCATCAACCTCGCCATGCACTTCCTCCGCTTCGCGGCTCCAAAATTGCCGCAAAGCTCTGCGTTTAAAAGAAGAACTAGGAGGTCACATGCAACGGATCGCATCGCAAAATATTCAGCGGGTTAATCTGCTCCTTCTATCCCTTCTCCCTACCTTTGCTCTTGCCGGAAACTCCGTTCCTGATGACTATGTCACCAGTAAACCGTTGTTGCTGGAAGTTCGGTATTGTGAGTGTCAGGCCACTAAAACCGATGGCGCACCCTCCGAGCTGCTGCCAAGTTTCCTCAGGGATTCGGATTTTTTAAAGATTGGCGTATCGAGCGAGGGTAAAGGCTTTGCTTCTTCGAGTAATTTGTCCTTCGGTTATGAACTCAAGCCGGTTACAGGCTCGCCCGGCCAATTTCAGTTCAACGTAAGCGCCGTTAAATCGACCCGCTTGCCCTAATCGTATTGAGCCACTTTTTTCGAAGCCGGCAACTCGGCATTCCAGGGCAGCAACGCTTCGAGCTTCTCCAGCGTGTCGGACTCAGCAATGCGTTCCAACACATGGTGGATATAAGCTGAAGGCTCCAGGCCATTGGCCTTGGCGGTTTCGATGAGCGAATAGCAGGTGGCGCTGGCTTTCGCCCCTTGTGAGGTATCGGCGAAGAGCCAGGCTTTTCTGCCGAGGGCAAACGGGCGGATGGCGTTCTCGGCTCCGGCATTGCTGATCTTCAGGTCACCGCGCTCACAGTAGCCGACCAGGTAGTCCCATTGGTTCAGGGTGTAATCCATGGCCTGACGGGTAAGCAGGCCTTTCATCACCTTGGGGGCATTTTTCTCCAGCCAGGCTTTAAAGGCGTTCAACAACGGCAGACTCTTTTCCTGGCGAACCCGATATCGCTCCGCGTCGCTCAGATCCCGGGCGGCCTTTTCAATGGCGTACAGTTTGCGGATGTGGCTCAGGGCTACATCCGCCTTTGAGGGTTGGCCTTTTTTGCCTTTGGCCGGTGCCGCCCGGGACGCCTCCACGTACTTACGTCTCGCGTGATCCCAACATCCGATCCGCGTCAGCTTGTTCGTGGCACAGACCTGCCCATAGCCGGAATAGCCATCGGCTTGCAGAATGCCCTGGAAGTCATCCAGCAGACGCACCGGTACCTTGCCACCTCGTGATGGATCATACTCGAACAGAACCGAAGGTTTTCCCGGTGGACCACCCCGGGTGACCCACATCCATTTGTCGGATTGGGCGGTCTTACCGTCTTCCTTGAGCACCTGGATCCGGGTTTCATCGGCTTGCAGGTAATCACCGCTATTCTGGGTTTCCCGCATCAGGTTGATCAGCGGCTGGAAGACGTCATTCAGCCGGATGATCCAGTGAGCCATGCTGGTGCGACTCACTTCATGCCCCAGGCGCTGGAACATTTGTTCCTGACGGTACAACGGCAGACCGTCGGCATACTTGGAGGTAATGAGGTAAGCCAGCAGTGACGGGGTGGCGATGCACTTGCCCAGCGGGCGCGCCGGACGGGCAGCCGCAACAATGCGCTCTTCGCCGTCCTGCTCGAACACCGCCTTTTCCTGCCAGTACTCCAGCACTTTCAGTTGAGCGGGAATGTACTCCAGCTCTTCCTTCACCTTGGTGAAGAAGGTCTTGCTGGCACCGGCTTTCTCTTCGTCGCTGAGGGTTAATTCAATACGCTCACGCAGCAGCGTATCGGAGAAGCCACGTTGGCGGCGCTTGCGGGAACGGCGGGGCGTCTCTTCCTCTTCGACATCGTCCGGCAGCTCATCGCGCAGTTCATCAATCTCGACTTCCAGCTCGACCTCATCGAACAGCAGGATCTGATTGGGCAGCTTTTCACTGCTGGCGGCGAACTGCTGGATCTTCTTATGGCGCAGCAGTTCTTCGAGGATCTCGATGCGAGCGTCTCGTCGCTGGATGGCGTCTTCTTTGGAGGCGAGTTGCTGCTGAAGGCCGCTGATAACCGCCACCATCTCAGCGGTCGATAAACCGTTGAGATCCGGGGTTTTGAGGGCGTTATCAGGCGTTGATTTCATGGCGGAATTATAGCAAAAACAATGCCCTGGCACACCTAAAACGTAATGCAAAAAGGGCTATCCGACACTCTCATAGTGCAGGGTTTTATGGCCCCGCAACAGACTGATGTCGTAGCCGTCCAACAACCAGTTGATCTGTTCACCGGTCAGCGGCATCAGTTCATCCGCAGGCCCTGGCCACTTGAATTTCTCCTCGGCCAGGGCTTTGTAATAGAGCACAAAGCCGTTGTCTTCCCACATCAGGCATTTGATCTTGTTCCGCTGCCGGTTGGTGAAGGCGTAAAGTGCACCGGAGAATGGGCTGTGCCCCAGTTCCTGTTCCACCAGCAGGGCCAGGCCGTTGGCCTGCTTGCGGAAGTCGATGGGCTTTCGGTACAGATAGATCTCCGGCAGATCCCAGGAAGGGCGCAGATAGCGGTGACGCATCACAGCTGTCTCAAGACGGCACCCAGCAAATCGATATTACCGGCATGCAGACCGGTGATCGATACGCCGCCGGGCAGTGACACGGTCAAACCGACTCCTGTATCCGGAATCGGAGCCACACGAGCGAATCCGGATCGAGCTTGAACCGGTTCGCTGGATTCGACACGGCCGGTCAGCTTCTGCCGCCAGTAGACAAACCGATGATAAACAAGCGACTCTTGTTTGCAGTAGGCTGCACCGGACAGGCCCGAGGCCTGCCAGTCCGACAGCGTCTCTTGCCAGAACTGGTGTAAATCAGGGGTAGTCATCGGATTCCTCTTTAATGTGAAAGCAGGAATCAGTGTGGCGAAACTCGGGCGTCAGCTACAGGTGCGGATTTATTGGCGCTTACAGTTCAACTATGCTGGAAGGTACACAACGAGTGATGGAAGCAGTGCAGGCAACGGCGAGATACTGCTCGTTCGAGGGCAATGGGTCAGCCTTTTCGGGTTGCGGGATGATAACGAAACTGGGTCGCAATACAGCAATGTTGCGGTGCGGTTGGCTAAGCCAGGTGGTTCCTGATGGCAGGTTTTTAACAAGTCGATGTTCGTTCCGGCCGCTGGCCTCCACCGGACGCCCCTGTCGGGCCGCCGCTTATCTTCGCGTTATCGCACCATCTGGATGTCCGCTTTGCGACCCTTACGAACGCGTTTAAGCTCTTGGAGAATTTTCCCCCTGCCGGGTATGAACAGCCACCTAAAAGTTGTTTGGCAACCTCCTGCCGTCCCACGATATTCAACGCGATTCCTGAATCTTGAAAGGTTACAATGAGCTCAAAATTACTCGGAAAACACCAAAAAGTGTCACTTTACTGATTTCTCGTAAAAACAGGCACTTGAGAAAATGTTACATGTTACTGGAGTACTAAACCAATGACGGATCAGAACAAGAGCGCCGAGAAACCCTGGGGCGGTCGTTTCACCGAACCCACCGATGCCTTTGTGGAGCGTTTCACCGCATCCGTAGGCTTTGACCAGCGCCTATACCATCACGATATTACCGGTTCCATTGCCCATGCCACCATGCTGGCGGAAGTGGGTGTGCTGACCGAGGAAGAACGTGACACCATTATTGAAGGTCTGAAAGCCGTCAAGGCGGATATCGAGGCTGGCACCTTCGAGTGGTCTGTCAGTCTGGAAGACGTGCACATGAACATTGAAGCACGGCTGACGGATCGGATTGGTATTACGGGCAAGAAGCTGCACACCGGTCGCAGCCGTAACGACCAGGTGGCCACGGATATCCGCCTTTACCTGCGCGACGAAATCGACGTCATTGCCGAGGAGCTCCGGCGCCTGCAAGCCGGCCTGTTGGATCTGGCCGAGCGCGAGGCGGAGACCATCATGCCGGGATTCACCCACCTTCAGACCGCTCAGCCGGTTACCTTCGGTCATCACCTGTTGGCTTGGTACGAAATGCTGGTGCGGGATGCCGAGCGCCTGCAGGACTGCCGCAAGCGCGTGAACGTGATGCCTCTGGGCGCGGCGGCGCTGGCAGGCACAACCTATCCGATTGATCGTGGCATTACCGCGAAGCTGCTGGGCTTTGACCGGGCCAGTGAGAATTCCCTGGATTCCGTGAGTGACCGGGACTTCGCCATCGAATTCTGCAGCTTCGCTGCCCTGTTGATGACCCACCTGTCGCGCTTCAGCGAAGAACTGGTGTTGTGGACCTCTGCCCAGTTTGATTTCATCGATCTGCCGGACCGTTTCTGCACCGGGTCGTCCATCATGCCCCAGAAGAAGAACCCGGACGTGCCAGAGCTGGTGCGCGGCAAGACCGGCCGGGTGAACGGCCATCTGATCAGTTTGCTGACCCTGATGAAGAGCCAACCGCTGGCCTACAACAAAGACAATCAGGAAGACAAGGAACCGCTGTTCGATACTGTGGACACCGTGAAGGGGTGCCTCAAGGCCTACGCGGATATGATCCCGGCCATCGAAGCCCGGGCCGACAACATGCGCGTGGCGGCCAAGCGGGGGTTCTCTACCGCAACTGATCTGGCGGACTATCTGGTCAAGAAGGGAGTGGCTTTTCGCGATGCTCATGAAATTGTGGGCAAAGCTGTTGCGTTTGGCGTGGCAGAAGGGCGCGACCTCTCCGAGATGACCACGGAAGAGCTCACTCGCTTCTCCGGCGTCATCGGCGAAGACGTGTTCGATGTGCTGACGCTGGAAGGTTCCGTGCAGGCACGTGATCACCTTGGCGGCACCGCGCCGAAACAAGTGCGCGCTGCGGTTGCGCGTGCGCGCAAAGCACTCTAGCCGCCGATTTTCCCCGTGGTCAGGGTGACCTCCACCGGCTTCAGCTCCTCCAGTGGGCGAGGCCGGTAGAGTCGGAAGCCCTGGCCGTAATGAATGCCCAGGGTACGTACCTTTCGGAGGGTGTCGTCGTTCTCGATGAAGGTGGCGACCGTCACCTTGCCCGAGGCTTCCGCTATTTTATGAAGCGCTTCCACCATCACCTGCTGCACCGGATCGTCGTTCAGGTGCTGCATGATCTTGTGGTCCAGCTTGATGATGTCCACCGGCAGCTTTGCCGCCAGGCCATAACTTTCCACCGACGCTCCCGCGCCATCCAGCGCTACCCGGCAGCCAATGCGGTGCAGACTGTCGCACAGCACCGCTACGTCGTCCGGGTACTGGGTGGCGTGGGCTTCTCTGATTTCCAGGCAGAAGCATTCCGGGGCATAGGAAACGTTTTTTAGTGCGCTTTCCATGAAGTCCGCAAATGAGTCATCCAGTACGCTGGCAAGAGAGAGGTTGAAACCGCAGTACTTGAGGCGCGGCTCCAGCAGACGGTGCTGTTCGAGCCAGGCCAGGGTCTGAAGGATCACCTGGCGATCCAGACGTTTGGCCAGATCAAACCGTTCGGCAACGGGCAGGAAAGCGTCCGGGGTCAGCGGAGGGCTGTCCGGCGTCTCACCGGGAATCCGGGTCAGTATTTCGATGTGGTCGCCCCAGGTAACGCTGGCGACGGGGCGCATTGATTGGTATTCAAGCTTGAGGTAGCCGCTGTCGAGCGCCTGCTGGATCTGTGTCAGCACCTCATTGGCATTGCCCTCGTCCAGTGACAGGGACATGGCTCGGGCGGCATGGACGCGGTTGCGGCCGGAGGTTTTTGCGGTGTGGCACAGGTCAGCGGCCTGGGTCAGCAGTTGTTCGGAATCGGTGGGTGCGTCGTCGTCCAGAAACAGCAGGCCGCCACTGGCCGTTGTCTGCAACTGCTTGTCCTGCCAGTGGAACACAAAGCTGCTGATCAGCTCGAGGATGCTGTCAGCGATCTTGCGGGCGCGCGCTTCGGGGCAGTTTTCGATCAGCAGGGCAAAGGTGTCGCCGGCCAGTCGCGCCAGCGCATCCCGCTGTCGGATCTTGACCCCAAGATTGCCAGCCAGTTCACGCAGGTAGCGGTCGCAGGTGCCGCTGCCAGCAATCTCATTGAAGTGGTCAAACCCATCCAGGTCGAGATAGAGCAGACTGTCACTGCTCTCCCGCCGAGGCTTGTGCTCCAGTGTTCGCTGCAGGCGGCCCAGGAACGCTTTTCGGTTCATCAGGCCGGTCACCGGATCATGCTGGACGCGGTATTTGCTGCTGGAGGAATTCTGCAGGCGGTCGCTGATGTCCCGGGCCACATGAACGGCGCCAATCACGTCGCCCTGATCATTGGTCAGGCGTTGATAGTGGATTTCGTACAGCGGCAGCTCCCGGTGCTGCTGCGCCATGGGCATTTCCACCACGAAGCTGTCGCGCTCGAAAGCGCGGTGCCAGAGTCGTTCGATAAGCCGTCGTTCATTGGGAAAACCCTGCAAGGCTGCACTCAGATTGCTCCCGGATTGCGGCCGAAAGCCGAAGGTGAGCTCGAACTGGCGACTGAAGGCGCGGTTGAAATGCAGCAGGTTGAGCTGGTGATCAACGGCGACCACCAGGTCGTTGGTGGCGTTGATAGTGGCGCCCAGCATCTGCTCCGCCTGCTGGCGGGCGAGGGTATGATTACGCTCAGGCGTGCGGTCAACCAGGGTTCCCCCCAGCCGTTGTATCCGTTCGCCGGCTTTCAGGGCCCGGCCCGTCAACGTTACTTGACGAACGTTCTGCCGCGCGGTTATCAGATCCAGCGTCAGGGAGAAGGGCTGCCCGGTGCGGATACAGCGACGGAACAGGGCGCGTATCCTGCCCTGGCTGGACTGGCAGTAGAAAAGTGCCTGTTCGGGTGTGATTTCGCTGCCGGGTCTTAACTCCAGCAGGTGATACATGCCGTCTGTCCAGATCAGCTCATTGCTGTGGAGGTCCAGTTCCCAGATGCCAACGCCCGCGGAGGTTTCGGTCAGCCGGATCAGGCGGTGGTCGATGGGGGAATGGTCCCGCTGGCTTATAAACGCACTGGCGGCCTGGTCGGAATCGCGAATGTCCATGCGCAGGCTGAGACCCGCCGTGAAGAAAAAGCCTTCTTTATGGCGGAAGGTGATCAGTATCGATTCACCATTTTCAATGCGGTGACGGTGGGCCGGCGCAAAGGGATCGTCCTGGCGTGCGGCCAGGATGCACTGAACCTTGCGCCCCTCCAGTTCGCTGGCATCGTAGCCCAGCACTGCCTCGGCGTGATGATCAGCGAACAGGATCACGCCGTCGTCGTTGATGCGGATCAGGGTTCGACGTTCGGCACCCTGAGGGGCGTCGGAACGGTCTCGACGGATAAAGAACTCTTTCACGACGGAAAAGCCTCAGCCAAGTTGTGGCGGGAGCGTGCTAATGTAATCCCGCTTTTATTTTTTTGCCGATTTTGCCACGATTCGGTCATCATACTGATAATGGTATCGGAAAGAACCTCTCCCGCGGAGTCGCCTTGACCATCCAAACCGCCCCTATTGCCCTGGACTTTGACGAGGGTATAGACCGAAAAACGCTGCGCCGGCTGCGGGACCGGTTCATGGCTGTCAACGGGCAGCGCTGGGATCGTGCCCATTCGGCCCTGACCTACCGGCAGCAGGCGGTCCTGGAAGTGTTGCCACTGGTGTTTCATCTTAATCACCCGGCTCTGCCCGGTTATCTCGACAGCGACTGCCCCTACGGACTGAGCCACTATCGACCCCCTGAATCCACGCTGAACGCTGCCCGGCGCCTGGCAAGAACCTTTTCACTCAAGGACGAGGGGCGCAGAAAGCCAGACCTGGAAGCCCTCTTCCTGATGGGCAGTCCCGGTACCCTGGGCCATTCGGTGGCCAGTGATCTGGACATCTGGCTGTGTCATCGTCCGGATCTCTCGGAGCGGGGCGTGCAATGCCTGGAGCGTAAGGCGCAGAGTCTGTCAATCTGGGCCGAGAGCCTGGGGGTTGAGCTCCATGTGTTTGTGTTTTCCGCCGCCGACTGGCGTGCCGGAAGGCAGCGGGCGGAAGTGACCGGAGAAAACTGCGGCAGTTCGCAGCACTATCTGCTCCTGGATGAGTTCTACCGCACGAGCATTCACCTGGGGGGGCGTTATCCATTGTGGTGGCTGGTCCCCGTGGAGGATGAGCAGCGCTATGACGAGTGCGCCCGACAGCTGATTGACTGCCGTTTTATCCGGAGCGATGAATACATTGATTTCGGCCCCGTGTCCTCAATACCGCAGGAAGAATTTCTGGGAGCTGGAGTCTGGCAGTTGTACAAAGGCATCGACATGCCCTGGAAGTCGATCCTTAAGCTGCTGCTGATTGAATGCTATGCCCGTAGTAATGAGATTAATGGGAGTAACGAGAGCAACGAGAAACCACTGTTGTCTCAGGTCTTCAAATCGGCGGTGTACTCCGGCGAAACTAACCCTGATCGGCTTGACCCCTACATACTGCTGTATGAACGCCTGGAGCAGTGGCTGCTCGAAGAAGATGCCCCTCAGCGCCTGGCCCTGGTGCGTCAGAGTCTTTATCTCAAGGCAGGACTGCCGCTGACCCGTTCGGCACAGGCCCTCTCCGGTTGGAGAGCCACGCTTCTGCGGGCCCTGGTGGAATCCTGGGGCTGGTCGGCGACGGAGTTGAAAGACCTGGACAACCGTATCCGTTGGCGTGCAGAGGACGTGGTCACGCTTCGTCGGGTCGTGGTGGCCGAGTTGACCCACAGCTACCGGCTACTGTCTCGGCTGGCGCGGGACCACGACACCGGCGCGGCCATCAGCAGCAATGACATGAACCTGCTGGGACGGAAGCTGTATGCCGCCTTCCAGCGTAAGGCGGGCAAGGTTGAGCAGATCAACCCGGGGCTTGCCCCCTCGCTGGTGGAAGAAAATCTTGCGTTCCACCATCAGTCGGAGCAGGGCGGGTCGGCCGGTCATGATGGCTGGTTATTATACCGTGATCTTGAAGACCCGTCCGATGCGCTCTGGCAACCGGTCATCCGCCGTTCGGGCAACCTTGCTGAACTGCTGGTGTGGAGCTATTGCAATGGCTTGCTGACCCGGTCCACACGATTGAATGTGAGATCTGGTAGCAGCGTTGCCTCGGTGGCGGAACTGCGGGAAATGCTGGATGCGCTCGGTGCGTTCCTGCCATTTCCGGTTGAGCCCGCCGATCGGGAGTCCCTGTCCCGGGGCATACACCCGCTGCGCAACCTGCTGTTTGTCAATGTGGGGGTTGACCCGCAGGCCTATCTGACCGAGCGGGGGCTGCACAAGCTTAGCGCCCGTCACGACTCACTGGGTTTCAGCGGAGGACGGGAAAACCTGGTGAGCACTATTGATCAGGTCACCTTCAATAGCTGGCACGAGGTGAGTTTGCAGCACTATGCTGCCGGAGACACGCTGGTTCAGTGCCTTAAAAACGTGCTGGCGTCGGTGGCTACCGCTCCGGACCGGTTGCCGGACATCATGGTTCATAGCCACAGCACGGGCCACGGAGCCGCCATTGCCCGCCGGGTACGTGAGCTGTTCAAGGACGTGATTCGTTATTTCTTCGCCGGTGGTGTCGGCCCCCATCCGCTGCGCTATGTCATCGAGATGGATCGGCGATTCTTCCTGCTTCAATTCAGTGGCACCGAGCCCGGATTTGTGGCTCTGGACAGCAAAGAAACACTGATGGTGTATCTGTCCAAGCCCCAGGAATCCTACGTACCGGTGGTATTTGACCAATACGCCTTGCTGGATGATAGGTCATTGCGCGCCGTGTGCCATGCCAGCGAACCGGATAATATCCAGGTGTTCTACCGGGTCACCGGAGAGACCGCGACGGTGTGGGTTGTGGATGAACTGGGGTCGGTATTCAGCTGGCAGCAAGGCTACACCAACCGTCGCTTCCTGCTGGTGCCCTTGCTGCGATTCCTGGAGAACTTGATTGAACGCCGGCAGTTGCGACAACTGGACGCCGTGACCGATGTTTCCGGTGTCCACTGCTATGAGATGGTGCTTCGCGATAGCCAGTGGCGTGTGGAAAGGCGGCCAGACGCCGACAGCAACGTGCCTCTGCCGGGACTGGATGTGCAGGCCATCGGCATTCAGGAGGGCGATTCCCGGGTGCGTTTCGACATTTTCTGCGGCGATCAGGAATTTACCGTCCAGGAGTATGGAGATCAGCTGATACCCGCGGTGGCCCACTATATTCACTCCCTCCGCCAAAGTGACGAACGCTACCCGGTCTACCTGACGGATGTTCACCTACCCCATGACCTGGATCCACAGATATACCAGCAGCATATCCAGACCATCCAGTATCTCTACTACCGTACCGAGTTGGAAGATTTGCTGAACCGGCATCTGTAGTATCCGGAATCGTGGGTGGTAGCATCTCGCCGGGCGCGGCCTCACTCAGGTATACTGCGTGCATACAGACAACGGGGGCAGCTACCCATGAAGCCAGGACAGACACTTACGTTCCTGCTGGTGATGGTCGTGTTTCTGGTTGGGTGTGGCCAGAAGGGGCCGTTGTATCGTCAGGCACCTGCCAGTGACGATGCCGCAACCGAGCAGGCCGCACCCAGTCAGAAATCCAGCGAACACGACAGCAGCGAACCGGCTGAAGACCACTAGGTTCGGCAGGCTGCCCCGATAACAGGCTCAGGAAATCCATGGATCACTTCAATTACCGCAGCGGTGAATTGTTCGCTGAGAACGTGGCGGTTGAGGACATTGCCCGGCGTTTTGGTACGCCAGCCTATGTCTATTCCCGCGCCACCCTCGAGCGCCATTACCGCGCCTATGATGATGCGCTTGCCGGTCGGCCACACCTGGTGTGCTACGCCGTCAAGGCCAACAGTAATATCGCCGTGCTGAACGTGTTGGCAAGGCTCGGCGCCGGTTTTGATATTGTGTCTGCCGGAGAACTGGAGCGGGTGATCCGTGCTGGCGGGGATCCTGCGAAAACCGTCTTTTCCGGGGTCGGCAAACAGCGCTGGGAAATGCGCCGCGCCCTCGAGGCCGGTGTTCGCTGTTTCAATGTGGAGTCCGACACCGAACTGGATCGCCTGAACGAAGTGGCGGGTGAACTCGGTGTCAGGGCGCCGGTTTCCCTGCGTGTGAACCCAGACGTGGACGCCGGTACCCATCCCTATATCTCCACCGGGCTGAAAGAGAACAAGTTCGGCATCGACATTGCGGAAGCGCCAGCCGTCTACGAGCGTGCCGCCGCCATGCAGAACCTGGACATACAGGGTGTGGATTGTCACATCGGCTCGCAGCTCACGTCGGTGTCGCCTTTCCTCGATGCACTGGACCGGGTGTTGGAACTGATCGACACCCTGGCACAAAAGAACATTAATATCCGACACTTGGACATGGGCGGCGGCCTGGGGGTCACCTACGATCAGGAACAGCCACCGCAACCGTCGGATTACGTGACCGCGCTGGCGGAGCGCCTGGGCGACCGTTCGCTGGAGCTGATCATGGAGCCGGGGCGGTCCATTGCCGCCAATGCCGGTATCCTGCTGACGCGGGTGGAATTCCTCAAGTGCACTGAACATCGAAACTTCGCCATCATTGATGCGGCTATGAACGACCTGATTCGTCCCGCGCTCTACAGCGCGTGGCAATCCATTGTTCCGGTAACGCCCCGTAACGACGGCGACGAGAAAGATTGGGATCTGGTCGGGCCGGTGTGTGAGACCGGTGATTTTCTCGGCAAGGATCGCAAGCTGAGACTTCAGGCGGGCGATTTGCTGGCGGTTCGCTCCGCCGGAGCCTATGGTTTTGTCATGAGTTCCAACTACAACACCCGTAACCGCCCACCGGAACTGATGGTCGATGGTGAACAGGTGCACATTGTGCGTCGGCGGGAAACCCTGGAAGAACAGCTTGGCCCAGAAAGCTGTTTGCCGGAATGAGTGGGGAGGCGGAGATGAGTCAGTCACGGCGCAGTCAGGGCCCAATGCTTAACTTCACCAAGATGCACGGTCTTGGAAACGACTTCATGGTGGTGGACGCCATCAGTCAGCCCTTTCGTCTGCGCCCGGAGATGATCCGCGAACTGGCCGACCGGAATTTCGGTATTGGCTTTGATCAGTTGCTGGTGGTTGAGCCTCCGGGGCTGCCCGATGTGGACTTCCGCTACCGGATATTCAACAGCGACGGCTCGGAAGTGGAGCAGTGCGGCAATGGGGCCCGCTGTTTTGCCCGCTTTGTCCGCGATCAGCGACTGACCAACAAGAAGGTGATTCGGGTTCAGACCGCCAAGGGCGTTATCGAGCTGAGAGTCGGGCGTGCAGGCATGGTGACCGTCGATATGGGGGTGCCGGAACTCAATCCTCCGGCGATACCGTTCGCCGCCGATCGCCGCAAGGACGTCTACACAGTGGAACTCGGCGGTGATACCGTGGAACTCACTGCCGTCTCCATGGGTAATCCCCATGGGGTGCTACTGGTGGACGACGTGGATACCGCCCCGGTAGGCGAGTTTGGCCCCAGGCTTGAGAATCATCCGCGGTTTCCTGCGCGGGCCAACATCGGGTTCTTGCAGATTATTGACCGGACCCACGTTCGCCTTAGGGTGTTCGAGCGTGGGTCCGGCGAAACCATGGCCTGCGGCAGTGGTGCCTGTGCGGCGGTGGTTACCGGCTGCCTGCGAGGGCTGCTGGACAACCGGGTGGATGTTGAGCTGAAAGGCGGGCGCCTGGTTATCGAATGGCAGGGTGAGGGGGCCCCTGTTATGATGGAAGGCCCGACGGCCAGCGTTTTCGAGGGTCAGCTTCGCCTGCCGGCAGACCAGCCCCCGAGACGACGTAAGAGCACGCGGCACAGCGATGCAAAATCCGGCACCAACCGACAGAACAATCGCCATCGCCAGCCGGCCACATCAAGGCCCTGACCATCAGGAGAGCAGCATGACAGAACAAACGGCCCACAAGAAGGCCGAAGGGCTCACCCGGGAAGCCGTCGCAGATTATCTGCGGAATAACCCCGATTTCTTTATCGATCAGGACGAGCTCCTGCGCAGCCTGACCCTGCCCCACGACAGCGGCCGGGCGATCTCGCTGGTAGAGCGCCAGGTGCACCTGTTCCGCGAACAGCGCGACACGTTGCGCCGCGAGCTGGTAGAGCTGGTGTCCATTGCCCGCCACAACGACCGCCTGTTCGAAAAGAGCAAGCGCCTGCTGATGCAGGTGATCGAGGCTCGCAACCTGAATGATATGGCCGCCGCGATTGATGACAGTATCCGTGGTGATTTCGGTCTGGACGCGGCCTCGGTGATTCTCTTTACCGACAGTGAGTTGCCGGCAGCGGCGCAAGGCGCCCTGCACGTGGTGTCGCCGGACGTGGCGAAGGCGCGCCTGGGCGGCTTGCTGGAAGGGGACCGCGCGGTTTGTGGCCAGTTCCGTGAGAGCGAGCGCAGTTTCCTGTTCCCGGACCGGGAGGAACCCATTGCCTCCGTGGCGCTGGTGCCGCTGCGTAACAACGAACTGGTCGGGGTGTTTGCCGTGGGCAGCTGCGAGCCCGGGTACTTCGACCAGAGTATGGGCTCACTCTTCCTGACCTACATCAGCGACACCCTGAGCCGTCTGTTGCCGCCTATCCTGCAAAGGCATGCCGCCACGTTACCTGTCACCGATGTGGTCGCGGAGTCCCGCTGACCATGTCGCCGGCTGACGGGGAAACCGGTCCGGCTGCCACACTGGCAGAGCCTGTGGTCGCGTTCCTGCGTTATCTGGCGTCGGAGAAGCGACACTCACCTCGCACCTGCGGCAGTTATCGCGATGATCTGAACCGCTTTGCTGTGTGGGTTGAACATCAACCGACACCGGCCTGGCGGTCGATCACCAGCCACGACTTGCGACGATACGTTGCCCAGCTCAGCCGTGAAGGCTTGGGCGGTCGAAGTATTGCCCGTCACCTGTCTGCCATTCGCCGGTTTTACGAATACCTGTTACGGGAACACCTGGTGGTGGACAATCCCGCGCTGGACATCCGGGCTCCGAAGTCCGGTAAGCGTCTACCGCGGGTGGCGGATGTGGACCAGCTTAACCATCTGCTGGACGCCACACCCGATGACCCGCTGGAAATTCGCGACCTGAGCATGTTCGAGCTGATGTATTCCTCCGGGCTGCGGTTGTCGGAACTGGCAGGGCTGGATCTCCAATCCGTGGACGTCCGAGGCGGGGAGGTCCGGGTGCTGGGTAAGGGCCGCAAGGAACGACTCCTGCCGGTTGGGCGAAGGGCGTTGGAGGCGCTGGCTCAGTGGCTTGACGTGCGCGGAGCGATGGCGCCAGACGGAGAGAATGCCCTGTATGTGAGTCGACGAGGTGATCGGCTCAGTACCCGCAGTATCCAGTCCCGCCTTAGCAAGTGGGGAATGTCGAAAGGGGCGGACCAAAGACTGCATCCCCACCTGCTTCGGCATTCCTTCGCCAGCCATATGCTGGAGTCCAGTGGCGACCTGCGAGCGGTGCAGGAGTTGCTGGGCCATGCGGACATAGCGACGACCCAGGTCTATACTCATCTGGACTTCCAGCACCTGGCAAAGGTCTACGATCAGAGTCATCCCAGGGCTCGCCGGCGTCGTAACAGGCAGGAAATATAGCATCGTTGAGGCATCAGTCACGGAATAGGTGTCCAGTAAAGGGCCAGGAGCGCTAAATGTCATCGGATTCATCCTGGAAGGATAAGTATCTCCAGGCACTTGAATGCTCAGATCAACGTGAATCGCATTGGGAAGCTGAAAGAAATCTGCTTCAGCGGATGCTCGTGCGTACCAGTCTGGCGTCCGAAGGGCAGACTGCGGAACTGGACCGTTTGCTGGAACGGGTTCGTGACGAGCTACGAAAGCCCCCTCTCAACGCAGACAGCTGGCGGGATTTGCAGGAGAGAATTGACCGTCAGGTGGCATCCCTGGACGACCGCAAATCTGAATCCACGGACCGGCTGAGAACGACATTCGAGCAGTTGCTGTCGGAACTGCGCTCCCACCCTTTGTTCAAATCCGGCAAAGACCGTATTCGTGAACTGGAGAAACGACTCCGGAAACCGGAAACCCTCCAACTGGATGCTACCGAATGGTTGGTCGATCTGGCATGGGTGTTGGAAACAGGGCTGGGCAGTGGTGACGGGCGGGATCGCAAGCGAAGTCGGTTTGGTCGGCTGTTTGGAAGCCGGGGAAACCAGGAGTCGTCCGATCAGCCAATATTGGCGGAAGCCGCCGAGAACCTGCCCGCACCGTCCGCCGTTGAGCTGGCAACTCCTGGCACCGAAGACAGAGAACGCCTGAAGATTGCGCGTCGGGTTGGTGAGCTGCTGGGTCACATGCTCGATCAGGTGACGCTGGAGGCTGCGTCGGAGGCAAGAGCCCGACGGCTACAGGAGTCGCTGTTGAGCAGCGATAACTGGGAGGAACTGCGCGAAGGGCTGAGCGGCGTGGCGGAACTGGTGATCGCCGCGGTTACCCGGGGGCAAAGGGAGTTCGAGGCTTTTCTCCGTCGTCTCGATGAACGGCTGGACGCGTTGCGCCAGTGTTTCACGGAGCAGGCGAATGCGCAGGCCGGGCGACTGGATGCCTCGCAGGAGTTGGATCGCGATATTCGCCAGGAACTAAGGTCGTTCGGCCAGCAAGTGGAAAGCAGCGTCGACTTCGACGAGCTGAAAGACTCGGTTAGCCAGCACCTGGAGTCGATCAGTGGTGCCGTAGAGCGGTTTCGGGAGCAGGAGTCCGAGCGCGAGCGTAACCTGTCGCTGGAACTGGAGCTCATGCAGGAGAAGCTGGTGACGATGGAGACCCAGTCGGAACAGGTCCGGGAAAAACTCAGGGAGGAACGCGAGAAAGCCCTTACCGATTTCCTGACTCAATTGCCCAATCGGGAAGCCTGGCAGGAGCGACTGTCGTTCGAGTACCAGCGATGGCAGCGTTATCGTCATTCACTGTCGGTCTGCGTGCTTGATATCGATTTTTTCAAGCGTGTGAACGATTCCTATGGGCACAAGGCGGGTGATCGCGTGTTGCAACTGGTTGCGCGTGCCCTCCGTGAGCGGCTGAGAGCAACCGACTTCATCGCCCGTTTCGGCGGGGAAGAGTTTGTGATCCTGCTGCCGGAAACCAATGTGGACAACGCCCGGGTGGTATTGGACAGCATGCGTGGGCATATTGCGGCATTGCCATTTCATTTCCGGGGAGAGCCGGTGACGGTGACGTTTTCAGCCGGGCTGGCGGAATTCGATGGCGACGACGACGAGGATGATGTGTTCGACCGGGCCGACAAGGCTCTGTACCTCGCCAAGGACTCCGGCCGCGACCAGGTACTTATTGCAGGGCGCGATGTCTGACTCAGTGTCTCATCAGGGCATCGAGTTCATCGATAATTTCCGCCCAGTCAGAGTCGTCCTCGAGGCCTTCTTCGAGGAAATGTGACTGGCTTTCCGACCAGAAAGGGGCATCCTGCAGGGCAATTTCCGAGGGAAGTGGCGAGTGTTTGGCGATAAAATCCTCAATGCTGACGCTGTCGGATGGCATGCCGAGTTGTTCAAAGAGCGCGCTGAAATCGTGTTTGCTGGTATCCATGGTTATGGTTCTCCCCAAGGTAGCCGGTGCTTTAAAACGCTGTGGGCACGATCAGAGTAGATCGGGTAACCCGCTGAATGCAATCGGAAGAATTTACGGGTATGGTTCCCTGAACTGTAGCCGAACCGGTGAGGATATCCAGTGAGGTCCGTTTTTCATTTTGTGCTGTTGCTGACCGCTATTCTGGTGCCCGGCGTGCCCGCTGCTGAGCCGCCGCAACCCTCTCCGGCGCCGGTGCTGGGTAGCGAGGATCTGCGCTGGCTGGCGGAGAGAGAATCGTTCCGGGTCGGGGTGCGAAGTGGTCAGGTGCCGCTGGTGTTTGATACCGGCGAGGGGGAGCTGGCGGGCATCTTCATTGATTACCTCAATCGGCTGTCAGAGAAGCTTGGTGTGCCTATTGAGCCGGTGTCGGCTCCGGAAGAACAACTCGGTGAATGGTTGCAGGATGGGACCCTGGATGCCCGGTTGAGTACCCATCTGGCCCATCGTTCCCCTCCTTCCAATGTAGTGCTTTCCTCGCCGCTGATGAGTTTGACCTATGGCATATTCGTTGGTGCCGATGATGCAGGCATTCGCACGCTCTCGGACCTTGAGGACGCGAACATTGCCCTGATCACCAACGATCCCAACCAGTTCGCATTGCTTGACCCTGTCGATAGCTTTTCACCCGTGCCGGTTTCCAGTATCAGCGAAGCCGTTGGCAGGGTGTTGTCAGGACAGGCGGATGCGTTTCTGGGCCCGGTTCCGGTGGTGTCGGACTATCTGCAGTCTGCCATGGTCAATGGGGTTGGGGTGGCCACGCTGCTGAACCAGCAATCGGTCGACGTGGTGCTGGAAATGGCAGCGGAGAGTCACCAGGAGAATGACCAGGAGCGCGACCAGTTGTATCGGGTGCTCAACCAGGCAGTTCTGGCGATTGACCACGGTGAGCACCGGTCGATCCGCCAGTCGTGGTTGCAGACCGAGTTGCCGGAACTGGATCCCTCCGCCATTTCCCTCTCGGTTGACGAGAGGGCATTTCTCAATCAAAACCCGAATCTTCGAGTGGCCTTTCGACCGGACTGGCCGCCGTTCGAGTATACCCAGAATGGTCAGTCTGCCGGGCTCGTGCCGGATTTGGTCAAACGCCTGGAAGAACAACTGAACATTCGCTTTAGCCGTCAGGTGATGGACAACAGCGCCGATGAGGAAAACGCTTTGCGTTCGGGGGAGGTGGATATACTGCCCGCAATGTCCCGAACCCCAAGGGTCGAGGAATCTTTCCTGTTCAGCCGTGCCTATTTGACCGTTCCCATTGCCCTTGCCATCCGTGACGACGGTCGCTTTATCGGCGAATTGAGGGAGCTGAGAGACGAAAAGGTGGGTGTGGTTAACCGCCAGGCGGGGCATGACTACCTATTGATCAACCACCCCAACCTCGACCTGTACCCGATGACGTCCATCGAGGAAGGCCTGTTGGCCCTGTCCAACGGCGACCTCGATGTCATGGTGACTCATATTCCGGCAGTCAGCTATACCGTTGCCCGCCTGGGGTTGTCCAACCTTCGGATAACAAGCATCACGCCTTACCAGTATGAGCTAAGGTTCGCCGTCAGTAAGGAGCGGCCTGAATTACAGCGCATCCTCAATAAAGCGCTGGGCAGTCTGGATGCCACCGAGACCGAGTCGATCTACAATCGCTGGATCCACCTGGATATCGAACAGGAAACGGACTACACCGTGGTGCGTCGTATTGTGCTTATCGCCCTCGTGGTGGTACTGATCTTCCTGTACTGGAACCGTAAACTGTCGCGGGAGGTAGACGAGCGAATCCGATCTGAAAACGCACTACGCCGCAGCGAAGACGAGCTTCGGGCGGCCAAACTGGAGGCGGAGCGCCTGGCGCGGGAAGCTGAGGCGGCCAGCCTGACGAAAAGCGAATTCCTCGCCAATATGTCCCATGAGATCCGCACGCCGATGAACGCGGTGATTGGCTACAGCGACTTGCTCAGTAATACCGTCAAGGATCCCCAGCAACGCAATTACCTGGATGCCATTCGCGCGGGCAGCCGCAGCCTGTTGATGCTGATCAACGACATCCTGGATCTGTCCCGCATCGAAGCAGGAAAAATGCGGCTGGAGTATTCGGCGGTATCGGTGCGACGGCTGCTCAGTGACGTACGCCACATATTCGACCTGCGCGCCACCGAGCAGGGTATCTCGTTGGAAGTCAGCGTTGATTCCAAGATGCCGGCGGCAATGATGCTGGATGAAACGCGACTGAGGCAGGTGCTTTTCAATCTTGTTGGCAATGCCATCAAGTTTACCCATGAAGGTGGTGTGACAGTCCGTGCCACGGCCACACCGCGAAAGTCATCGGAGAAGCCGGTCGAGGAGGCGGACAGTGAGGCTGATCGTCGCTGCTTTTACCGTTTGGTTGTGACAGTGTCTGATACCGGCATCGGTATTCCTCCTGACCAGCAGGAGCAGATCTTTGACGCCTTTGAACAGCAGGAAGGGCAGAACACGCGGCGTTATGGGGGTACGGGGCTGGGCCTGGCCATCAGCCGCAAGCTGGTGCGGATGATGGGTGGTGAACTACAGGTTGAAAGTGAGCCTGGGTCGGGCTCCACCTTTACGGTCAAGCTTCCTCGGGTTGAGGCAACGGGCGCCCAGGCCGAAGACGATGGCACACCCGAGGAATCGGAGCGTCTGCTGGCCCAGACACTCAGTATGCAGGAACGCGGATGGCTGCAGGAACAGCTTGCACGAGATTTTGGCGACGAGTGGGAGACGGTGCGGGAAAGCGGCGATCCGGAACAGATGAAGGATTTTGCCAACCGGGTGCTGGTATGGGGTAAGCGGTTCCGTTCGCCCTCGGTTACACGATATGGAGAGAAACTGCTGGCGGACGTGGAGGCGTTTAATCTGGATTCCGTGAACAGTGCTCTCGAATCCTTTCCGCGCCTTCTGGGACGGGATCAGTGACTGGAACGTGTCAGAGGCAGTCGAACTGCGACTTGCGGTCAAAGGCGACGGCGACCATGTCGTAGCCCGAGTCGGACAGCGAACGAATCAGCTCGCGATCTTTCAGCAGAGCCATGCAGACCCGGTGCACGTTGGCCTGAAGTTGTTCCTGGGGCGGTTCGGACTCGAACCGGAAATCGACGATCAGGTATTTACGCTCGACAGCCGATGTGGCGGGAATGTCTTCACGCTCAATGCTTTCATAGCCAATGTAAGTGGCTTGTTTATCGGGGAAGATTCCACTGAGCAACACGTCCAGGTTGCCAGCCATGACCGGTTGTGAAGCCAGTGCCAGTAACAGGCTGAGAGCGCCGGTGATGCGTTTGATGGCCATGAGAGCCACTCCTTTGGAATCGGTTCGTCGATCAGTGTAAACATATGTAACGTTTAGTTACTGTTGATTATCGCAGAGTGCGAACGAGTTTGCGCATTTTTTGCGCGCATTTTTCAATTGTTTGCAATGTTCAGAAGATCCGTCGGCTGGGTGTGGATTTCCGGAGCCTGCCAGGATCAACTACTATGGATAAAAACAGAAGCGCATAGAGGCAGGATGATGTTCCAACTCGTCTTTAAAGGTGAATGCACACCGGGGACCGACCCGGCAACCGCTCGCAGTAATGCCAGAACCCTGTTCAAGGCAACGGTGGACCAGATTGAGCGTATGTTCAGCGGTCAGCCAGTTGTTATCCGCAACAAGCTGGAGGAAGTCCAGGCGGAAAAGTACCGCTCGGTGCTGCAAAAGCACGGCATGGTGGCTTATGTGCAGCCCATGGAGGGCGCTGTCACCTCTGCCGCGCGTACGGCACCCGCCGCTCAATCACCGTCAGAGCCAAAACCAGTACCTTCAGCGCCTCCGGCGGAGCCGGCGCGCAATGATACCAGATCAGGAAGCGCCGTTGCCGTTGAGCCGGGCGACCGCTTGCCGGTGGCGGGCGACAAGGTCGACAGCATTCTTTCCGGGTCCGGACTGACACTTGACCCCGTTGGCGTCACGCTGGAGGAGCACCGGGAGGCTCCCGCTCCCATGTTCCAGCACCTGGACGACTGGTCGCTGGCGCCTCCGGGCAGCGACCTGGGTGTGAAGCGTGAGGTTCCACCACCGGTTGTGCCAGATGTCTCCCACCTGTCGCTGGCGGACGAGGATCCCGCAGACGATGCCTGACAGTTGGACGGGATGATGTTACCAGCTCGATTGATTGGCCTCCTGCTCGCGATGCTCGCAGCCATGCCCCTCATAGCTGATGTTGGGCGGCCGAAAGTGGGCCTGGTGCTAAGCGGCGGTGGAGCCAAGGGCATGGCCCATGTGGGTGTGCTGCGAGTGCTGGAAGAGCTGAAGGTGCCAGTGGATATTGTGGTGGGTACCAGTGCCGGCTCTGCCGTTGGGGCACTCTATGCCTCCGGTATGGAAGTCCAGGAGATTGAAGAGCGCTTTATTGAGATGGACTGGGTATCCAGTTTCCGTGACGACCCGGGACGTGCCTACAAGCCCGTCAGGCGCAAGCGCCAGGGCTGGCGCTATCCCGTATCCCCCGGTATCGGTGTGCGCCTGGACGGCCTGCATTTGGGTGGCGGTATCATAGCCGGCCAGAACCTGGGTTTTATTCTCAATGAGCTCACCCGCGATGCCGCCCTCGTTGAGGATTTTGATGAACTGGCCATTCCATTCAGGGCAATCGCCACGGATCTGGAAACCGGTGAGGAAATTGTCATCGGCAGTGGCAACCTGTCGGAAGCCATCCGCGCCAGCATGAGCATTCCCGGCGTCTATGCACCCGTCACGCTCGATGGGCGTTTGCTGGTGGACGGAGGCGTGGCCAACAACCTGCCGATCAGTGTGGCTCATGAGCTTGGAGCCGATATTGTCATTGCCGTAGATATCACTGATCCCCTTTTGGAGCGGGAGGATATACGCGAGGCGTTTTCTGTGGTTGGCCAGTTGACCACCATGATGACGCGGCAAAATACCGAGCGACAGCTCAAGTTGCTGGATGATCAGGACATCCTGGTTCGGCCGGATCTGAAGGGGCTGTCCTCGGCGGATTTCTACGAGGCCCCGGCGCTGTTCGAACTGGGCGCCAGCAGTGCGCGTGGTCACGCCGGTGAGCTTCGTCACCTGAGTGTCAGTGACGATGAGTGGGACCGATTTCGCAACCGGTTAAAGGCACACTCGTTCAGCCCGGGTGTTATCAGCGACATTCGCATTGATGACCGTTCACGCCTGGCGGGAGATTTCCTTCGCGAGCGTATACGGCAGCAGACGGGGGAGCCTCTGGACGTGCAGGCGTTGGAGGAGGATCTCAAGCGTATCTACGGCCTCGGTTACTATGAAACCGTTTCCTATTCGCTGGTGCCGACCGACGGACCGGGTACGGATCTGGTTATCCGGGTGCGCGAGAAAAGCTGGGGGCCGAACTACCTGTCCTTTGGCTTGAACTACGAAGACAATTTCGAGAACGATACTCGGTTCAATGTCGCCACATCGTTGCGGATGACCGGCCTGAATGCCCTGGGTGGTGAGTGGACAACCGGGCTCCAGTTAGGCACCCAGCCCCGGGTTCGAACCGAGTGGTTCCAACCACTGGACTACGGCTTCGAAAGATTCCTCACTCTGGGCGCTACCTATTCCCGTGATAGCCTGAGCGCGTTCGATGGCGAAGGCGAGCGCATTACCGAAGTGGATATCACCAACCGCCAGGTTGATCTGGCTCTGGGCACCGAGTTGGGAGTGAACGGCGAGGTGCGTCTTGAATATGTGCGGGGCTACGCCACTGTCGACGAGCAGATTGGCGAGCCTATGGGGCCCTCTGGTTCGATCCAGAGTGGCAGTCTCCGGCTCCAGCTCGTTCACGATTCCCTCGACGATACCTTCCTGCCGGAATCCGGCGGGTTCGCTGGTATTCGCGGCCGATTCGAGCGCCCGGGCCTTGGGTCCGACCGTCACTTTGATTCAGTCACCGTCATGGCCCTAGGCACCGCAAGCTGGAGACGGGCCAGTATCACCGGCTTGTTGTATGCCAATGCGGTCACCAAGGGCGTTGCCGGCATCGAGAATTCAGTATTGTTGGGCGGCTTTCACCGGCTATCGGCATACAGTCAGGGCGAAGTGGCGGGAGAGGATGCGGCCCTGGCGGGCGTCTTCGTCCGCCAGGAATTTGGCGGGCCGTTTGTGCCCTGGTTTGCCGGAGCCGGGTTCGAGACTGGTAACGCCTGGTCCTCGCTGGGGGAAGCTCGCTGGAACAACCTGTTGCGCTCTGGGAGTCTGTTTGCCGGCATTGAAACCTTTCTGGGGCCGGTACAGATTGCCACGGCCTACAACAACCGGGATGACTGGAGTGCCTATCTCAACGTCGGCTTTTCGTTTACCCGCCTGTTCGAATGAGCTGCCCGTTGCTCAAGCCGTAGCCGATGCGCTGTGGATAGCGTCAAGCACCTGCTGACACTGTTGTTCTGCGTACCCGGCCAGAATAGCTGCAAGACGTTCCTCGTCCCGTTCCTTGATGGCACCTATCGACTCCCGCACATGGGCCAGATTGTCTTCCAGCACCCGGTTGCCACCGCGCTGGAACGCCACAAAGGCGCAACGTTTCGCCGATGGCCACAGATCCTCAATGGCGGAAATGATGAAATAGTTGTCGGCATAGGCCAGCGACGCCTGAGTGTACTCTATGCCTAGCTCCAGAAACGCCAGCAGGTCGTTATTGTCGTGGCAGCCTTTCATGCGCTGGTAGAGGGATTCGAGCTTGTCGATGTCGGTTGCCTGCCACTGCCGCACCAGCTTGCGCCCGGTATGGGTCAGGTACAGTTGCAGCACTTCGTACAGGCTGCGTACAAAATAGTCGTCCAGCGGCGTAACGAATGCGCCCTTGCGGGGCACGTTCTGTACCAGGTGGCGTTTTTCAAGCAGAAGCAAGCCTTCGCGGATCGACCCATGGCTCACGTCCATTTGCTTTGCCATGGCGCTTTCATAGATGCGTTCGCCGGAGCGAAGCTGGCCGAATGCGATGAGGTTTTCGATGTGACGGGCGACCTGTTCGGTCAGAGTTTCGCGGGGCTTGAATGTGGTCATGGTCCTGCTTCGTTACAGCATGCTGGCTCAATGGTTCTGGAATACTCTCACATTCTTTGCGTATGGAAAATGGGCACACCAAAACTGATCAGGCCCTGGTGGGCGGTTTCAGAGCAGGGGGCCTAGCAACCGTATGGTGCGGCACGTCAACCGGAAGGCCACTGAGCGGTCCCGGTAATCCCGTTCCGTCATCAGGCGACTGGTGGTGAGATCCTGTTCCAGAAGATGTTCAATGCCGTTCACAAACTCAACGGCGGTACTGATGGCGGTAATCTCGAAGTTCAGTCGCATCGAGCGGTTGTCCAGGTTGGCGGTGCCAATGGCCGCGTAACGGTTGTCCACCAATACGACTTTCTGATGCATGAAGCCCGGCTGGTAGCGATAGATGCCAATGCCGGCGCGACATGCCTGTACCAGATACGAGTACGCAGCCAGCCGTATCAGCCGGCTGTCGGATTTCTCGGGGATAATGATTCGCACGTCCACGCCCCGTAAGGCTGCCAGTTGCAAGGCGTTCATGATCTGGACGTCGGGCACGAAGTAGGGCGAGGCGATCCAGATCCGCGTGCGGGCATTGTTGATGCAATTGAGGAAAAACAGCGTGCAGGTTTCGTAGGTATCCGCCGGGCCGGTGGGCAGAATCAGGACTTCCTGATTGCCAGGTGCCGGCATGGAAGATGTCCAGTTGAGCGTCGGGAAGTCCTCACTGGCCCAGTTCCAGTCCTCAAGCCAGGCCAGTTGCAGCCCGGTCACCGCCGGGCCGGTGATGCGGCAGTGGCTGTCACGCCAGGGCTCCTCGTCCATGGCAGTGCCCAGATACTCGTCGCCGAGGTTGATGCCTCCGACAAATCCCACCTCACCATCACAGACCAGCAGTTTTCGGTGATTGCGGAAGTTGACCTGCAGGCGCATGCGGCGAAAATTGCCGTCCCCAAACGAGGCAACCTTTGCGCCAGCGGCGGCCAGTTCCCTGAGGTACTTCCGCGGTAGCCAGACACTGCCAATGTCGTCGTAGAGGAACCAGACCTGAACGCCCTGGGCCAGCTTTCGCTTAAGGATCGACTTGATGCGTTGGCCGACCTTGTCGGAGCGAACAATATAGAACTCCAGGAGAATGTAGTGTCGGGCATTTTCCATGGCATCGAACAGCGCCTCAAAGGTGGCTTCTCCATTCTTGAGGAGGTCGCATCGATTCCCGGTGGTAAACGGCTGTCGGCCCAGTTTGCAGAGTACCTGGAGTTCGTCTGGAAAATGTTCATCGGCGCGCTTTCTGATTGCAGCAGTCTGCTGTTCGAAATGGTTGAGCAGTTCCGTCAGCGCGGCGTCGCCGGTGCGTCTGGCCCTGATATAGCCGCCGAACCGGTTGCGTCCAAACAACAGGAACATGGGAACGGCAACATAGGGCAGGCCGATCAGCGCCAGAATCCAGGCGATGGCCCCCTGTGCCACGCGGTATGTCATCAGTATCCGATAGATGCAGGCGGCCGCAGCCAGGTAGATCAGGGCGAGTGCGAGGGGCAGCCAGGGCACATCTGCGATACTCATTCCGGCGCGTCTCCATTGTCGATGTTCAGGTGGCGGGCACGGTACTGGGCTGGCGCCATCCCGGTCCAGCGTTTGAACGCGCGGCTGAAGGCGCTGAGCTCGGAAAAGCCCAGCAGGAAAGCGATTTCGCCCAATGCGTAGTGATCCGACGCCACGTAGCGGAGGGCTTTGTCCTTGCGGACTTCCTCCACCAGCTCGTGAAATCCAAGCCCTTCCTTTTTCAGCCGTCGATACAGGGTTTGCCGGCTCATATGGCACTGTTTCGCCAAAGTGTCGGCGTCAATGCGATCGGTGGACATCTGACGTGAAATCAGTTGCCGGATCTTGCGGCCGAAGGTGCGCCTGCTTTGCAGCCGGGCCAACACTGCGTTGACCTGCTTCAGCACGGCGGAATAAACATAGGGATTGCGATGGGGAATCGGATGGCTCAGGTGGCGGCTACTGAAGGCCAGGCGAGTTGCACCACAGCCAAAAAACACCGGGCCCCCCAGTAATCGCCGGTACTCGTCGGCATAGCCTGGTTTCGGATGGGCGATCTCGGCCCACTCGGCAACGATGGAAGGGTGGATGAAATGCCGTGTGCGGCATAGAGCCGCCGCCAGTGTTCGGTCCATATCCTGGCGACAGTAGTGCCCGGGGGTGTCCGCCTGCCAGGTCAGGATGGCCTGCTCGCCGGTCCGTTCAAAGCTCAGGATCACCGATTCGTTTATCAGCCGGTGCAGGCGAACATACTGGGTAACGGCCTCGCCGAGAGTGTCGCAATTGAAGAACACATGGCCGACCAGCCCCATTCGGTCGGGATCGACCACCTGGCCAGCATGGAGGCCAACGGCAGGGTCTCCAGTTACCTTCTCGGCGTGTTCCCACAGGCGATAGTGGCACTCGGCTGGAATGCGCAGGTCCGGGTCTGCCAGCTCGCTCCTGTTGAACCCGGCGATCTGCTCAACGGCGGGGACGTCCAACACGCCTTGACGGTCCAGATAGTGAACCAGCGCCAGCGTGCTGGAGGCTGCAACCATTGGGGATGTGGTGGCTTTTGCCTGGGGCGAGTTCACGGTCACCTATGATTGAGGGTTAACAGGAATTCATCTGCGCTGATACAAAATGTCAAACCTGTGGGACAGCCTGTCAACGGTTTATTGTCCTAACAACGATAGCATTAACTCATTGAGGATTCTCACCCGCACATCTGGATTGGAGGTGTTTTCATGGAACTGGAAATTTTTGTACCCCATAACGAGTTGGAGCGCTCCAATATCGCCGCTTTGGCTGAGTACCTGAACAGCATGTACTACTGCTAATCAGTTTCAGCAAACGTTCATGACCTGAGCCGGGGGAGACCCCGGCTTTTTTTTGCCTGAAATATCTGGCCGGTTGTCGGCAAGCCTGCGGTTTGCCCTTGTGCCAATAACATTCGATGGTAATGTAGTCGCCTTAACGATAGTAGCCCGTTATCACACGAACCTAACCGGCGACTCCAGGAGGTCCTGACCATGAGTGTTGAACTCAATCACCGCATTACCGGCGAAGGCCCGCCATTGATCCTTCTCCATGGCCTGTTTGGCTCGCTGGAAAACCTGGGTGGCATCACCCGTCGCCTGCAGGACCAGTGGCAGATTCATGCTCTGGATCAGCGCAATCACGGCGCGTCCCCCCACACCGATGCGATGGATTACCCGGCTATGGCCGACGACGTGTTGGCTTACATGGACGCTCAGGGGCTGGAAAAGGCGTTCTATTCTGGGCCACTCCATGGGCGGAAAGACCGCGATGCAGGTGGCATTGCAAGCTCCGGGTCGGGTTGAGCGGATTATCGTGGCGGATATCGCACCGGTGACCTATAAACCCCGCCACGATGCGGTGCTGGAGGGGCTGACCTCAGTGGATTTGGGCTCGATCCGCACGCGACAGGATGCCGACAGTGTGCTGGCGGGCTATGTAGAGGAGCTTGGTGTCAGGCAGTTCCTGCTGAAAAACCTGGTGCGGGTGGGGGATGACGAACGCAACCAGCATCCGGGACCGTACCGTTGGCGGCTGAACCTACCGGTGATAGAGCAATGTTACCCCCGCCTTGCGCGTGCACCGGAGGGGGAGAGGCCGTTTGAAGGTCCGGTATTGTTTATCAAGGGAGCCGATTCGGCCTATATTCAGGAAAAACACCGCGACGACATCCGCCAGCGCTTTCCCGCAGCGGACTTGCGAATCATCAATGGTACAGGGCACTGGTTGCACGCAGAGAAGCCCGATAGCTTTGCGGCGCTTTGCCGACGTTTCCTCACCGAATAGCGCCTGGTGACGACGGATGCCCGCCAGTTTAGCCGCCGGCGAGTGTCTGATAAGGTTACGGAATCGTATCTGACAGGAACAGGCATCCTCTATGAAGTGGCTTCTGGGCGCATTGCTGATTGGTTTTTTGGTGCTGGGTGGTTTCCTGTTGTCGCCATCTCCCATCAACAGTCAGGCCTGGAACGCCCCTTCGCCGCAGCCGTTGACCGGTAAGCTGGCTCCCAATGAACGCCTGAGACTGGCAGACCTGTTGGCCAGGGGAGAGGTTTACGGTCCGGAAGACACCACGGTGGATGACGACGGTATTCTTTACACCGGCACGCAGGATGGCTGGATTGTCCGGGTTAAACCGGAAGGCCAGACGGAGAAGTGGCTGGAAACCGGAGGCCGGCCCCTGGGCATGGTGTTTGATCGTCACGGCAACCTGATCGTGGCGGATGCCTGGAAGGGACTTCTCTCCATCGCACCGGACAAGACCGTCACCGTGCTGACCCGAGAGGCGGAGGGCTTGCCTTTCCGGTTCACCGACGATGTGGATATTGCCCCGGACGGTCGCATCTACTTTACGGATGCCAGTTCGCAATTCCGTGAGCCCGAGTATCGGCTGGATTTGCTTGAGATGCGCCCCCACGGTCGCCTGCTTCGCTATGATCCGGCCACACGTAAAACCGAGGTGTTGCTCAGCAACCTGCATTTCGCCAACGGCGTGGCGGTGTCGCCGGACGGCGAGTACCTGTTGGTGAACGAAACCTGGAAGTATCGAATTCTCAAATACTGGATTGGTGGTCGTTATCCCGGGCAGGCGGAAGTGTTCGCCGACAACCTGCCCGGTTTTCCCGACAACCTGGCGGTCGATCACGAAGGCCGCTTCTGGGTTGCGTTTCCCACGCTCCGGAATGCCCAGGTGGATACCCTGCATCGGCAGCCATGGCTGAAGGACCTGTTGGCCAAGTTGCCGGACTACTTCAAGCCGAAGCCCCAGGAATACGGGCTTGTAGTGGCCATGGACGAGGACGGCAGCGTGATTACCAGCCTTCACGATACCAAGGGTACCCATCTTCAGGAGATCACGTCAGTCAATCCCCATGACGGTTACCTCTACTTCGGTTCACTTCACAACGACCGCATCGGCCGGCTAGCCTTGTCGGCTATTCCGGAGCTTGGAGGCAGCAGCAATGAGTGAGTTTGATCCGGTGAACTGGGATCTTCCCCAACCATTCACCATGGCCATCGACGTTCGGGATGCGGATACCGACAGGCTCGGGCACGCCAACAACGTGGTGTACGTGCGCTGGCTTGAAGATATCAGTTGGCAGCATATCGACAGCCTGGGCATGACCTGGGAGCTGCATGAAAAAACCGGCAAAGCCATGGCCATTACCCGCACCGAAATCAATTACCTGGCGTCCGCCAATGCCGGAGACCGGCTGGTGCTGGGCACCTGGCTGACCGGGTTCGATGGACGCTTTCGCTCGGCGCGGCAATTCCAGTTGGTGCGTGAATCCGATGGCAAGACTCTGGTGCGGGCGGTATCCACCCATGCCTGTGTCAACATGAAGAGCCAGAGGCCCTCACGTATGCCTGCGGAATACGCTGACATCCTCGGTGGCGCGATGGTGCCCGGTGGTCGCGGCTTTGATACCACACCTTGAGGATTCTGCTAGTCTGAACAGATGATCCTGTCCCTGAAGCTGTCTGGAGAGCCCCATGGAAAACACCGTTGATCCGAATTCTGGTCATGCCATGCGTCACGTGGTCTATGACCACTTCGGCGATACTGACGTACTGCGGATCGAAAGTTCCACCATCCCCGAACCGAGCGGCGAGGACGTGTTGCTCAGGGTGGCGGGCGCAGGGTTGAACCCCATCGACTGGAAGACGCGGAAAGGCCTGGGATTTGCCGCCCGGCAGATTGAAGACCACCTGCCATGGACTCCCGGCTACGATGTTTCGGGCGAAGTGATTGCGGTTGGTGCTGATGTGACGACGTTGGCGCCAGGCGATCGGGTGATGGGCATGGTGGGCTTTCCGGCTGGCGGAGGAGGTTATTCCCAATACGCAGTGGCTCGCGCCGACGAGTTGGCGATTGTGCCCGAGGAACTGGACCTGGTGACTGCCGGCGCTTTGCCGCTGGCCGCGTTGACCGCCTGGCAGGCATTGTTCGAAGTGGCGGAACTGGAGGCTGGCCAGAAAGTGCTGATTCACGCCGGTGCTGGCGGAGTCGGGCATTTCGCCGTGCAGTTTGCGCTCGAACGGGGCGCCCATGTGATCGCCACCGCTTCAGCCAGTAATCGCGATTTCCTGGCGGCTTTTGGCGTCCATGAGGTGATTGATTACCACACCACCGACGTTGTAGACGAGTGCTATGGCCTGGACGTAGTGCTGGATCTGGTCGGCGGTGAAACGGGCAAGCGTTCCCTGCATACCCTGAGCGAGCACGGCGTACTGGTCACGATTCCCACCGTGACGGCGGATGAGATCATAACTGCTGCGGAGTCCCTTGGGCTGAGAGCCCATGGCATGACCGTCCGTCCGGATGTGTTTCATCTCGATGAGATCGCCGAACTGATCGAAGACGGCGACGTCCGTGTCCATATCGACAAGACGTTTTCGCTGGATCAGGTTGCCGATGCCCACCGCTTGCTGGAGGGTGGGCACGTCCGGGGTAAGCTGGTCCTGGACTGCGGGGCCCGCTGATACGCTCAGGTTGGAGCGGGTTCCGGTGACTGTTCCGGTGACTCCCCGGTATCCCGCTCCTTGCGTTCCTTCCGCGCCTGGGGTGGCACCAGGCTTACCAATGTCCAGTCTTTCTCGGGCTTGATGGCCTCCATGCTCTTGACCGGCGTGATGTGTTCGCGCGTGTTCACCACGAACAGCACCATGGCCTGGCGATCGTACCTGTCCAGGAAATCCTCGAACGTAAATTCCTCGCTGAGCTGGGTGGTTTTCACCGTATACCCCTGGCTGGCCAGACTGGCTAGCTTGGCGTAGCTCACACCGTCGAAGAGTCCTCTCGTAAGCTGTATTTTCTCTGCGGTCTGGTGCCGGGCCTTCTGGTCCTGATCACCTTCGGCCAGGGTTAGCACTGAGTCTTTTCCGAACCAGTCCAGGAAGTGGTAGGTGGCCAGGGAATTCATGTGCTTGTAGGGAGAAATAACCAGCAGGTTACCAATGCCGGTAAGGTCCAGGTGAGTCGACGCATGCTCCGACACCGGATTGCCGAAATACACTTGCAGATTTTCCATGCGCGCCTGTTTGACGTTCTCCCAGTTGGTGTCCGCCAGGGTAACGGGGACCTCCAGTTTCTTCAGCGCCAGGCCGATTTTTCGGGCCACCGGGTTGGCGCCGAGAATCAGGAACCCGTATTCCGCCGGCTCGGCGACCTTCAGAAGCCTCGCCAGAGGCCTCGCGGTAAGACTCTGCAGGGTGACGGTGGCGATGATCAGCATGAATATCAGTGGCACCAGGGCCCCGGCGCTTTCGTAGCCCAGTTTCTGCAACTGAAACGCAAACAGGGCGGATACGGCAGCGGCTACAATGCCTCGTGGGGCGATCCAGCTCAGGAACAGTTTGTCGCGCCAGTTGAGACTGGTGCCAATGGCCGACAGGAAGATGCTTGCCGGGCGTGCAACCAGCATCAGCAACGCCAGCACGGCCACCAGCCCCCAGCCCAGTTGAGCGATGGCTTCGAACTCCACCCGTGCCGCCAGGATGATGAAGAGAGCGGAAATCAGCAGCACGCTCAGGGATTCCTTGAATTCCAGGATGCTGTCGATGGGGACCTGCTTCATGTTGGCCATCCAGATGCCCATCACAGTGACCGTCAGCAGGCCAGACTCATGGGCCATTTCATTCGACAGGGCATAGACCCCGAGCATGAACGTCAGGGTGCCGGCGTTGTGCAGGTATTGCGGCAGCAGGTGCTTGCGCAACGCAATGCCGTTCAGCCAGCCCGCGACAGCGCCAATCAGGAAGCCCACTGCCAGGGTCTTGCCAAAAATATACAGCGAGTGGCTGAATACGTTGCCCTGGCCCCAGGACACAATGCCCTCGAAGACCAGTACCGCCAGCAGGGCGCCCACTGGGTCGATGATGATGCCCTCCCAGCGCAGGATGTTGGCCAGTTTTGCATCCGGTCGCACGGATCGGAGCAGAGGGGCGATGACGGTAGGGCCGGTGACGATGGATATGGCGCCAAACAGGAGCGCCACCTCCCATGACACATCAAGGATCCAGCGGGCGGCCAGGGTGCCAATGATGCAGGTGACAATGGAGCCGACAGGAATCAGGTTGCGGACCATTTTGCCATGGCCGCGGATTTCCTCGTAACGGAGCGTCAGGCTGCCTTCAAACAGGATGATGGCAACAGCCAGGGAAATGACCGGGAACAGCAGGTCTCCAAACACGACTTCGGGGTCCAGAAATCCCAGCAGCGGCCCCGCGGCAATGCCGCCAGCCAGCAGGAACAGGATGGCCGGCATGCGAACCCGCCAGGCGAGCCACTGGCAAAACAGGGAGAGCACACCGATGCAGGCAAGGAGAAAGACAGTGCTGACGGTCATAATGGGGTCAGTTCCGTTGAAGTGTGGGTTTAACTCTGTAGTCCCGCAGGAAAGTCTGCTGTCTTGTCGGAATTGGCCTTGCGCGCCAGGCGGGCCAGCAACCGCGCTGCTGCAAAGAAACCAAAACTGGCTGTGACAGGGCTGGCAGCACCAAACCCGGAGGCGCAATCCAAACGGACCGGGCCCTCGGTGGCAGGCTTCTGGAGGCAAACCTCACCGTCCCCTGCAGGATACGTGAGCTGTTCCAGTGAGTACACGGCTTCAATCCCGAAACGCCGTTTGGGATTGCGTGAGAAACCGTATTCCCGCCGCAGGGTATTACGAACCTTGGCCAACAATGGATCCTGTGTGGTTTTACTCAGGTCACTGACGCGGATCTGGGTCGGGTCCATCTGACCGCCAGCGCCGCCAGCACATACCAAAGGGATCTTGCGACGCTGGCAGTGAGCAATCAGTGCGGCCTTGGCTTTAACACTGTCGATGGCATCGACCACCCCTGACATATCCGGGGTAATCAGTTCATCGACGTTTTTCGTGTTCAGGAACCCGAAATGGACCCGAATATCACCCTCCGGGTTGATCGATCGCAAACGGTCCGCCATGGCGTCGGTCTTGGTAAGGCCATACTGTCCGGTAAGCGCGTGGAGCTGGCGATTGGTATTGGACACGCAGATATCGTCCATGTCGATCAGCGTCAAGGTGCCGACTCCGGAGCGGGCAAGGGCTTCTGCCGCCCAGGAGCCCACGCCACCCAGTCCGACGATGGCAATGTGAGCGTGACGGAAGTGCTCCAGGGCCCGGCGGCCATAGAGTCGTTCGATACCGCCGAAGCGGAAATGGAAGTCGTCACCCGTCATGCTGCATCTCCGGAGAAAAGTCACGATTGTAACCCAGCCCTGCGGGCTGTCTCTAATCAGTCGTCGGCTATCGTATTCGCGGGGTGAAATAAGCAGGCGTAAACAAGGCCACGCAAGAGCGTGGCCTGTAAGCAAGTGCCCAACCCGACGGGGCGGACGAGTTCGAACCCGCCTCAGCGTATAAAGGGGTTCAATAAGCGGGTGAACGTGCCGGTTAGTTTAACCGGTGCGCTGAGTACCGACAGGGTAATGCAGTCCTCACAACCAACCGCTACGGGTTTATGCTCGTCTTCCTGGTTGAGCACCACGAAGTCCCACTGGTTGAACACACCTTTCTGGTCCGCGAACGCACCCTGTAGCACGATAGTGGTTTCGTTCCCTCTGTGGGTATGCGCGGGTGCCTTTCCACCGGCTGCCAACTTCTGAAGCACCACCTGCTCGTTCTGGCCGGGAAACCGTTCACTGATGTCCAGAACACTGACATCGCCGAGTTGTCGTTTCCAGGGCAGCGCGTCGAGATCGTCGCCCAACAACTTTTGAAGTGGGCTCATGCGCTTGGCTTGTGTGCTGATGTAGGTCTCCGTCATGTCCGGCTCGCTGTCTATGCGTGACAGGATAGCGTCAAACATGTCCGATGAAACGCCGACTTGGGGCTGATTTTCCATCATTACGGCACCCAGGCTGTCGAGCGTATCCACACGGCTGCGACAATGGGGGCACTGGTCCAGATGGAGACGAATGCACAGTGCGTGGGGCTCGCTGAGGTTGCCCGCACTGAATTCCATCAGGGTGAGTGTGTCTGGATGGTGCCGTGTCATACGTTCTGGTCCTGCAAGATCACTTTCAGTTTGTTCAGTGCCAGGCGTACCCGGCTTTTTACGGTGCCCAACGGTATATTGAGCTCGTCCGCCACCATCTGGTGTGACTTGCTTTCCATGTAGACCTTGGCGATTACCGTAATCTGTTCTTCCGGGAGATGACTGAGGGACTCTCGCACGCGACGTTCTGACATCAGGCGGTGCAGCGACGTAACCGGTTCATCTTCGTTTTCGCCGGGAATCTGCCACAGATCCTCCGTTTCAACGGGCATTTCCGCACTCGTGCGCTTCATCTTGCGCAGCATGTCAATGCGTTGGTTACGAGCGATGGTGAAAATCCAGGTCGACGCGGCGGCCTTCCGCCAATCGTATAGGCAGGAGCGGCGCCAAATCGATACGAAAACCTCTTGCACCAGCTCCTCGGCATGACTCGCCATGCCATTGGCCATAGCGTAATACTTGATCTGAGGGCCAAAGTGCTCGAACAAAGCATGATAGGCCTGCCGATCCTGGTTCTTTCCCACTTTCTCCAGTAGCTGGCTCCAAGGGTCCTTGCGGCCCTCGGCCCGTGCTGGTTTCTGATCCAGTGTGGACACCGGACGCTCCTTGACAGTCGCATGATTTGGCATTGTTGTGTTCATCATTCTATGCACTCGCCCCGGGTTTGTCAGTCACGACATATACGGGGGCGATAGACAGACGGATCTCTCGGGCGCGCAATCAGCGCCTGATCCGGGTTACTCTTCCAGGTAGGTATAGCCGCCCAGGCCATTCTCCAGTTCTTCCAGCAGGCTCGTCTGTATGTCTTCCGGCAATCCGCTGGCGGCAAATTTCTGCTGATAGGCACGAAGCAGCGCACTGGGTTCGAAGTTCACATACTGCAGCACCTTCGCGACGGTATCGCCATGGATTGGCTCACTCACGGTATGGCCGCCGCCGGGATTGCGTCGCACATCCACCGAATGAGTGTCGCCGAACAGGTTGTGCATATCACCGAGGATTTCCTGATAGGCACCGGTCATGAAAAAGCCCATCAGCATGGGTTGTTCCGGCGCCTCTTCAGGCAGTGGGAAGGTGGTTTCGATGCCCTGGCCGTCCACGTACCGGTCAATTCGTCCGTCGGAGTCACAGGTAATGTCCTGGATGATCGCACGACGGGTGAGGGGGCGATTCAGTCCGTTCACAGGCATGATCGGGAAAATCTGATCAATGCCCCACACGTCCGGCAGCGACTGGAACAGCGAAAAATTCACGAAAAGCTTCTCCGCCAGTTTTTCATTGAGTTCGTCGATGATCTCGCGGTGCGCACGATTGGCGGAATTCAGCTGTTTTCTCAAAGCCTGGCAGCAGGTGGTGTAGAGCGTTTCCGCTCGCGCGCGGTTCGCCAGTGATAACAGGCCGTGGGCGAACTGGGTGTGGACATCCGCCATGGCGTGGAGCACGTCGTGGTAGATCTCAGCCAGGGAACGGCGCGACGCCTCATCCTGAAGGCTTTCCAGGTCGCGCCACAGATCCTGCAGCGGTGCCGGGGCATCACTGGCCGGTTGTTCGGGCGGGCGCTTGTCGGGTATCTCCCGGTCAATCACATTGGTCACAAGTACCGAGTGGTGAGCCGTCAGCGCACGGCCGGATTCGCTGATCAGGGTGGGGTGGGGAATACCCGCCCGATCGCACTCCGATTGCAGGATATGAATCACGTTGTAAGCGTATTCGTGCACGCTGTAATTCATCGAACAACTGCTGCGTGAGCGGGTGCCCTCGTAGTCCACGCCGAGCCCACCGCCAATATCGACAGTGCCTACCGGTGCCCCCATGTGGCGCAACTCACTGTAGAAACGGGCGCACTCGCGCAGCCCGGTCTGGATGTCACGGATGTTGGCAATCTGCGACCCCAGGTGAAAATGCAGCAACTGAAGGGATTCAAGGGCCCCGGCACGGCGCAGGGTTTCAACCACATCCAGCACCTGGCTTGCGGACAGGCCGAATTTCGACTTTTCACCGCCGGTATTCTGCCAGTTGCCTTTGCCGATGGTGGCCAGCCGTGCGCGCACGCCAATCAACGGTGTCACTCCCAGACGTCGGGCTTCCTCGAGAATGAGCGGCAACTCGGACTGTTTTTCCACCACAATGAACACCCGGTGCCCCAGCTTCTGCCCGATCAGCGCCAGCCGGATATATTCGCGGTCCTTGTAGCCATTGCAGACAATCACCGACTCCTGCTGGCGCGATAGTGCCAGAACCGCCATTAACTCCGGCTTACTGCCTGCTTCGAGGCCAATCTGGTTGTCACTGGCGGCCGGTTCGGCGCAGAGCAGCTCCTCAACCACCCGGCGCTGCTGGTTGACCTTGATCGGGTAGACCGCGGTGTAGCCTCCCTGGTAGCCGTGTTCGCGAGCGACCTTGTTAAACGCGCCACACAGCTTGTTGACCCGATCATGGAGAATATCGGTAAAGCGGATTAGCACCGGAAGCTGGACACCCTCACTGACCAGGGAGCGGGTAAGGTCGGGCAGGTTGATGTCCTCGCCGCTGTGCCCCCGGTCGGGTCTTATCAGTACCTCGCCACGGGCATTCACATCGATATAGCCATCGCTCCAGTGGGCGATGTTGTACACCTTGTGGGCGGCGCTGAGGGTTGGTTCACTCATGGGGCTTTCCTGTGCTGAGTCCACAGCCGGCAACGGGCCGGCCTATGGCGCTCATTGTATGGATTCCACCGCCCCGCTAAAAGAACAACACCCGAAAAACACGGCCCGAGGGTACTGATAGTCCTTTAGGTGTGCTGGTTACGCACCTACAATAGCCTCAATACGAACAGGCTCAACGCGCACATCCGGAGACACGACATGACTGCACTGAACGATGGCTGGTTTACCGAAGTATTCCAGGACCAGGGAACCGCCTTTTCCCTGCAGGTAAAGAAAAAGCTGCACGACGAACAAACCGAGTTCCAGAAACTGGAAATCTGGGAAACCGAAACCTTCGGCAACCTGATGGTGCTCGACGGCTGCGTAATGCTGACCACCAGAGACAACTTTCTCTATCATGAAATGATGACTCATCCGGCCCTGTTCACCCATAAAGACCCGAAGAAAGTGGTCATCGTTGGCGGTGGTGATTGTGGAACCCTGAAAGAAGTCCTCAAGCACCCCGGTGTGGAAGAAGCCTGGCAGGTGGAAATTGACGAACGTGTCACTCGCCTCTCGGAACAGTATTTCCCCGAACTTTGCGAATCCAACACAGATCCTCGCGCCAACTTCTTCTTTGGCGATGGTATCCAGTGGGTACGTGATGCGGTGCCCGGAAGTCTCGACGTCATTATCATCGACAGCACCGATCCGGTCGGCCCCGCCGAAGGCCTGTTTGCCCTGGACTTCTATCGGGACTGCATGATCGCCCTGCGCGACGGTGGCATCATTGTCCAGCAAAGCGAATCGCCGCTGCTGCACACCAACACCATCATCAAAACCATTCACGACGACATGAAAAAGGCCGGCTTCGACCACGTCCGCACCCTGCCGTTCCCGCAACCGGTGTACCCCACCGGCTGGTGGAGTTGCACCATGGCGGGTAAGGAAAAGCCAGTGGTGTACTTCCGTGAGGAAGACGCGGATCAGCGGCCGTTTGTGACCCGCTATTACAACGCCGACATCCACCGTGGGGCATTGGCGATGCCGCAGTTCATGGTGGATGTATTGGAAGATGAGGTGATGTCGAGCGAGGGCTAGGAGGCCATCAGGGGCAAGGAATTTCTGAAGGTGGTACGGGCGCCGTTGTTCGCCGCCCGGTTTTTGATTAGAGTTTGGCTTTGTGGCGGTCATGCCCGCCCCTCAAGGAGAGCGCCTGCTTTAGTCAGTACCTTTGCGGGCCTAATACACCGGCCGCAAAGGAACGCTGCCAATGAAAGTAAAATCCCGCCTGGAGCTTGAACTCCGGGACCTGCCCTATATTGAAAGCCCTTTCTTCGCTGCCTCATATGCAGCCGAACTGATTGACCATCCTGTCTCCGACGTGCCCCGAAACCGTAGTGGAAAGGAAATGAGCGTCAAAGCACTGGAGCGTGAGCTCAGGGACGGTCATCTGTTTCTGATTGGAGGCAAGCCCTTATCGCCTATAGTTGTCTGGGAAACGGACAGTGATCACCCCAACGGCGGGTTCTGGCGCCTAAAGAGAGATGGTGGCGGGCCGGGCCTTCGCAACCAGATTGAGTCTCTCAACAAGTGGGAAGTCACCCCTGAAATCATCAGCCACGTAGGGGCGGGCGGTGTCGGCCATATGAACGTCTGCGGTTTTGACTGCACCATGACCAACCGCCGCGCCGACGAGCGTTACCTGGCGAAACAGGAAGCCGACCGACGCTCCACCCTGCCGCTGGGTACAGCAGCGTTGGTTGCGCCCCTTGTGCCCGCTGCCTCGCTAGCCCAAACACCCGAGAACGGTCAGGCAAAGAAAGAAGAACAGAGAAAGCCGGTTCATCTTGAAGTGGGCATTTTCACCGATGGCACGTTGAACAATGCCGGTAATATTGAGATTTACCGGCAGCAGGTGGAAGAGACATGCCTCGTGCCGCACAGCAATGGCGAGATTGACGATGCCGAGTGTGAACGGCGGCTGGCTTTGTTGCTGGGGGGTAGTTACGCCAATGAGATCAGCAATGTCGCCAAGTTGCGGGATCTATATCCCGAGGTCGAAAATGAGGCGGAAACAATGATCAACCAGAGTTTTTCGGTGTATGCGCCGGGAGCAGGATCGAAAACCGGAGCTCCGGATTCTCTGGAAGGTATGACAACCGGTCTTGGTGAAACGGGTGTCACCGAGCAAGTAAAAAATGGTTTCACTGAGGTCGCAGAGCGCATAGCCATACTGGTTAACGAAAGGCCTATCGCAAAGCTAACAGTTGATCTGTTTGGTTTTAGCAGGGGAGGCGCAGCCGCCCGCCATGCCGCGAATGAAATTGCCAAGGGCTCTGATGGCGAATTGGGACAGTCTTTGGCCGCCATGGGTATTCAATGGCCGGAACGAGTTACCATTCGTTTTGTGGGGTTGTTTGATACCGTCGCCGGCATCGTAAATATCACGGGTGGCGATCTCTCTCCAAGCAATGCTCGTAACACGCCGGTGAACCTGTACCTGGACCCGGCCACCGTCTCCACCGCTGTACAGTTCACGGCCGTTGACGAGTGTCGAGAAAATTTTGCGCTTAACAGCCTCTGCAATCCGGATGGTTCACTTCCCCGCAACTTCCGAGAAATCATGGTGCCCGGCGCGCACTCCGATATTGGTGGCGGCTACCATGATAGCCAGACCGAGGAACTGATGCTTTCGCCTAAACTGACCATTGGCGGCAGCGCTACGGCCTGGCCGGAGCAGACACCGCAGTGGGACAACCTCGCAACCCTCAAAGGGGTGACCGAAGCCGAGGGCTGGATCGGGACTCGCAGCCTACCCCTGACAACGGGCGAGCCAGCCAGCCTCGGGATTCATAAAACAGTGCGCGAGCACCCCGTTCCGGATGGCGAAGTGGGCCTCGACCTGAAACTGCACCGGCAGGTGCGCGGCGAGCTATCGCGGGTTTATCTTCACTGCATGTATCACTTGGCGAAAAGAGCAGGCGTTCCATTGAAGGACATTCGTACTGCCAAGAATGCCGCAGAAGTTCCGAAAGAACTCGACCTAGCGTACCGGATACTATGGGAGCATATCTCGCTGGGCAAGAACCTGCCTGAACTGCCGCCGCTGCAAAAGGAGCTGGTAAAACAGCGGTATGTGCATCATTCGGATCATTACAACCTGCTTGAGTTTTTGATTGGGGACACCATCGTGAGCTCCGAACTCCCATTTTCGAACGCCAGGTTCCTCTCGCCATTCCGGCCTGCGCCTGAACGGAAACGTATCGTCTATAACAATCAGCCGGAGACGTAATATGCGCCGTATAACATTCATGCTTGCCCTCCTCATTGGTTTGATGCTATCGGGGTGTGCCTCTGGGCCTGATAGCCTTTTTAAGGCATATGTGGGTGTAGGGGCACCCAAGCACTATGAAGTCTGGGTTGAGCACCTGGAACTTGAAGCCTCCGGCATAAGACACTGGCGTATGCCGGTGGGAAGTGTTGCGTGTTGCTGGAAAGGGCCCAGTGGCCCTAGGGGCAAAGGAGGAACAGCGCAGCCTTTCCCGGACTATATCGGTATACGCTGGTTCTCGTTTGCTGAACAAAAGTTTTACGAACGCGTGTTTTCACTGCCAGAGGGACTGGAAGAAAAAATGCGCGAGCACGCAACTTATACTACCAGCCTGGGAACCTTCAGCAGGCCACGGGATATGCTGACTATCGGTTTGGCGCCCGGGGGGCAGATGGTTCTTTGGATTAATAACCAGATTGGCAATGAAATTGAAGTAGGCCGAATGCAAGCTAACGAGGTGGAGGGGGACGCTTCAAATTACGAAGTCGGCACCCGTAACTACCTTGAAGAACACAGCGACTACATCGAAAAACACGGTGTACCAAAAGAAGGCTGGTAATTCACCTCTTCAGACTCCCATGTTTGTTAAAACCGTAAGTGAGGGCTGCTGGCCGGTGGTGGCGTTGGTATTGGTTACCGTTGGAGAATAGGTCGAAAATTAGACAACGCGATACCTCTGACTACACTTGCCGGTATCGGGCAACGGTTGCCCGATTGCGAAGCGCATGGAGAAGGAGGTCACTGATGACGGTTCGACAAGGGAAGCAGAGCGCAACTGGTTCCGATTCGAAAGATTTGAATTGATCAATGGCGCATGGTACTTCCAGACTCGCGAAGGGGCGCTAAAGGGGCCTTTTGAAAGCAGTTAGGAGGCTGAAATGGAACTGCTACGGTACTTGCGCCGGGTCGAGGATTCGCTGTTTTGCAATGCGGTTTGAGGCCACAAAATTCTACGGTTTTCAGGAGAAATAGCAAGGGCGCCCAATGGGCGCCCTTGCTTTCGGGCCTTCAGGCCGGTTTACTTGGAACTGACAAACTCCGGATAGGCTTCCATACCACACTCGGACAGATCCACACCTTCGTACTCTTCCTCTTCGGTCACCCGAATACCCATGACCGCCTTGAGGATGCCCCATACAATCAGGCTGGTGACGAAGACCCAGATGAAGATGGTGAGCATGCCCACGAGCTGACCCATGAAGGTCGCGTCCGCGTCGGACAGCAGTACCGCGAAGATACCCCAGATACCAACCACACCGTGTACGGAGATGGCACCGACCGGGTCATCAATACGCATCTTGTCGAGTGTCACGATTGAGAACACCACGATAATGCCGCCGATGGCGCCGATAATGGTCGCCAGCAGAGGCGAAGGATCGGCGGGTTCAGCGGTAATCGCAACCAGGCCAGCCAATGCACCGTTCAGGGCCATGGTCAGGTCAGCCTTGCCGAACATGATGCGGGCTACAATCAGAGCACCGATCAGGCCGCCGGCAGCGGCCGCGTTGGTGTTCAGGAACACGTTGGCCACTTCGTTGGCAACACCGATGCCGCCCAGTTTGAGGGTAGAACCGCCGTTGAAGCCGAACCAGCCCATCCACAGGATGAAGGTGCCCAGAGTCGCCAGCGGCAGGTTGGCACCAGGGAAGGCCTTGATCTGGCCATCCGCACCGTACTTGCCTTTACGGGCGCCCAGCAGCAGGACACCGGCCAGAGCCGCAGCGGCACCCGCCATGTGTACGATGCCAGAACCTGCGTAGTCGCTGTAGCTCAGCTCATAGATACCGAATACGGCATCGCCGTTCCAGGTCCAGGAGCCCTGCATCGGGTAGATGAAGCCACACATGACAACGGCGAAAGCCAGGAAGGCCCAGAGCTTCATGCGCTCGGCCACGGCACCGGAAACGATGGACATGGCGGTTGCAACGAAGACAACCTGGAAGAAGAAATCAGAAGCCCCGGCGTATTCACCCATCTCACCAAAACCGGCTTCGTTGGAAGCAGCAAGGACTCCGGCAATCGCCGCATCGTCCATTTGAGCGACCGTGGTAACGCCGCTGAGGAAGAGACCGCCACCGTACATGATGTCGTAGCCGCAGATGAGGTACATCGTGCAGGCAATGGCAAACAGGGAGACGTTCTTGGTCAGGATTTCAGTGGTGTTCTTGGCACGTACCAGGCCTGCTTCAAGCATTGAGAAGCCTGCGGCCATCCACATGACCAGGGCACCGCAAATAAGGAAGTAGAAGGTATCCAGCGCATACTGGAGTTCAAAAATATGATTGAGATTGCTTTCCATGTGAAGCCCTCCGCACGAGGCTTTTCAAGTTATAAATTTTTTGCGTTGGCTGTCTGGTTGATCAGGCTTTGATCAGACCGCTTCTTCGCCGGTTTCCCCGGTTCGGATTCGGATCGCCTGTTCCAGTTCGGTCACGAAAATTTTGCCGTCACCAATCTTTCCAGTGTTGGCAGCCTTGGTGATGGATTCGATGACCTGATCCAGCAGGTTGTCGCCGATAGCAACTTCAACCTTGACCTTGGGCAGGAAATCCACCACGTATTCTGCGCCACGGTAGAGTTCGGTATGACCCTTCTGGCGACCGAAGCCTTTGACTTCAGTGACCGTTACGCCTTGTACGCCAATCTCGGATAGTGCCTCACGGACATCATCCAACTTGAAAGGCTTGATGATCGCTGTCACAAGTTTCATTGCTTTCTCCTTGGTAAAGCCGTCTCAACATCTGGAACTCTTCGGCCCGTTGTTGAGGTCGGGATGCTGCCACCTCGCACACCAATTGTGCGGATTGCGTACAAGGCTTTTAGCATCGGGTGTGCCAACGCAAAAAATAATATAACTATCAGACAGTTGGCTGTATGTTGATCCAGAATGGATCGTCAGGGCGCACCATTTCGGGGCTTGTCTGTCTTGGGCGAACCATAATGATGCACGAACTCGGTGCAAGCATTAGGGGTGCCTGAGCCACATTATACTGTCGACGGCCACAGTATGGCAGGGGAGGCATTAGTGTTACACTCCGAACCGTCGTTCAGGTACGACGAAAAGCCCGCCGAGGACGAGATATAGTCCAGCGCAGCTATTTTGACCGGTGATTTTTGAGAGGTGACTCGTGAAAGGTCCACAGGATTTCTTTTCCCAGCTTCAGGGACAGTTCGGCCAGTTCGTTCCCGATATGGCCCGTGCCGCCCGTGAGGACTTTGAAGCTCAGGCCCGCGCCACAGTGATGACGGTTCTGTCGCGCCTTGAGTTGGTCACCCGAGAAGAATTCGATGCCCAGCAAGCTGTACTGATGAAAACCCGCGAAAAGGTCGAAGCGCTGGAAAAGCGCGTGGCTGACCTGGAAAAGCAGTTCCCGAGTAGCTGACAGGCAGGACGCCCGTCAGGCGGCCAAGCCGCTATTCCCTATAACCATGGAAGGTTGTCATGTTTGCCGTTGTCCATACCCGCGCCAGTATTGGCGTTTCAGCACCCTCCGTTACCGTTGAAGTCCACCTGTCAGGCGGCCTGCCGGCGCTGTCCATCGTCGGGCTCCCCGAAACGGGGGTTCGTGAAAGCCGGGAGCGTGTTCGCAGTGCGCTGATGAACGCCGGCTTTGAATTCCCCGCCCGCCGAATCACCATCAATCTGGCTCCTGCGGACCTGCCCAAGGAGGGCGGCCGCTTCGATCTCCCCATTGCCCTGGGCATTCTTGCCGCTTCCGGACAGATTCCGGCGGAAAGCCTCGCACAGTATGAATGCGTGGGAGAGCTTTCCCTGGATGGTGCGCTGAGACCGTTGAAAGGTGTGCTCCCGGCGATACTGGCAGCCCGCAACGAGGGGCGTCGGTTGCTGATCCCCCAGGCCAATGCCGCGGAAGCCGCACTGGCCAGTCAGGACGATGTGTTGCCAGCCGGCCATTTACTGACGGTCTGCGAACACCTGTGTGATCGGGCAAGGATTTCCCCAGTAGCGCCAGCGGTGCCGGAAACGGGCGTGAACGCCGGTCCGGACCTTGCGGACGTGCATGGTCAGAGCGTGCCGCGGCGGGCGTTGGAAATCGCCGCCGCCGGCGGGCATAACCTGCTGATGTTTGGTCCACCGGGCACTGGTAAAAGCATGCTCGCCAGCCGTCTGCCGGGTATTTTGCCACCGCTAACCACCGAATCTGCGCTTGAGGTAGCAAGCATCCACTCCGTGGCCGGTCATCCCGTACGGGACGGAGAGTGGTGCCGGCCGCCCTACCGCGCGCCCCATCATACTGCCTCGTCGGTTGCCATGGTGGGTGGCGGTAGCAGTCCGCGCCCCGGAGAAATCTCCCTGGCGCACCGCGGTGTGTTGTTTCTCGACGAACTGCCAGAGTTCGAGCGCCGGGTGCTGGAAGTGCTGCGGGAACCCATGGAGTCCGGCGAGATTGCCATCAGTCGAGCAGCAAGGCAGGTGACTTTTCCAGCCTGTTTCCAGGTCGTGGCGGCCATGAACCCGTGCCCGTGTGGCTATCTGGGGCATCCGACGATTGAGTGCCAGTGTACGCCCCCGCAGGTGCTCCGTTATCGGGCAAAGATATCAGGGCCACTGCTGGACCGGTTCGATTTGCATGTGGAAGTGCCGGTTCAGAGCGGGGAAGTGCTGATGAAGCGTGACGGTGGGGGTGAGTCCAGCACGGTTGTGCGGGATCGGGTGTATCAGGCCCGCGAGCGGCAAATGCAGCGAGGATCCGGAAACGCCGCGTTAAGTGGCGGTGAGCTGCAGACGCACTGCCGCGTGGATGCAGCAGGTGAGGCCATGTTATCCGCCGCCATGGAGCGGCTGGGGCTCTCTGCCAGGGCATTGCATCGCATCCTGCGGGTGGCACGGACCCTGGCGGACCTGGACGGCCTCGACCACATTGGCAATGGCCATCTGGTTGAGGCGTTGGGTTACCGCAAGCTGGACCGGCAGCAGACCCGGAATGCGCAGGTTTCGGTATAGTCCGCTGGGCGGCCTCTGGTAAACTGTCTCCATAACCCATTGAAGGAAAACCGCACAGGGCGGTTGAGGACGTCAGATGACCGATCACAACGATGTTTCCGGCGATTCACCCGTGACGACCCGCCGTGGCGTACGCAGTTTCGTGCTGCGCCAGGGGCGGATGACCGAAGGCCAGAAAAAGGCCTACGACCGCAGTTGGCCCAAATACGGCCTGACCCGTGAACAGGGCATGATTGACCCACGCCAGATCTTTGGACGGGACAACATGCTTAACCTGGAGATCGGGTTTGGTATGGGCAAGTCCCTGGCAGACATGGCGGAAGCGGCACCGGAGCAGGACTTTATCGGCGTGGAAGTACACCTGCCCGGGGTTGGCGCCCTGCTGAAAGAGATTGAAGACCGGGGGCTGGAGAATGTTCGTGTCTACGCCATTGATGCCAACGATGTGATCGACCGGTGCCTGCCCGATGCAGCGCTGGACCGGGTGATGGTGTTTTTCCCGGATCCGTGGCACAAGAAGCGCCACCACAAACGCCGGCTGATCCAGCACGAATTCGTCCAGCGCCTGCGCCATAAACTGCGCGTGGGCGGGATCCTGCACCTGGCCACCGATTGGGAAAACTACGCGGAACACATGATGGAGATCATGGGAGAGTCCGAGGGTTTTGCGAACTCACAGGACATCGGCGAATATTCGCCGCGCCCGGAAGACCGCCCGATCACCAAGTTTGAGAAACGGGGCGAGACGTTGGGGCATGGCGTCTGGGATCTGGTGTTTTACCGCACCAACTAGGCTGTCGGTACGCTGACGGAAGTTGCTACTCGTGGGCCAGCGGATGGCGCCGGGCGGCACGAATGATCACCAATCCGGCGCAGCCCAGCATCAGGCCGGTGAATTTCACCAATGCGCAGAGCGTGGCGGACAGGCTGACCATATCCGTGGGCGGGTCCATGTTATTGAGTAGCAAGATGTTTTCCGTTAGATCGCCGGCCCCCGCGGTCACAAACAGGGCCTTCACCCAGCGTGCCACGTTACGTTCCCGAACGCCCGGCCGGTCCCGCATCAGATGATTGGTCAGGAAAATCAGCGTGGCCAGGTAAGCGGGTACAAACAGGAAGTCCAGCCAAAGGGATATCTGTGCCCATAGTATGCCGTCCTGTCGCCAGCTGCGCAGTATGGCCATGGACTGGTCCGCCGTGGCGGCCATCTGAAGGCTGACGATGCCCTGGGGAGCCGAACCGGTCTGCAGGGGCTGATTGACCACAACCAGGACCAGCAACAGGACGGCGGTGGCCGCCAGGCTCAGGTTGAGCCGTTTGGGCAACAGGGTCATAAGGCGCGGCAGTGACATCAGAGGAAGCGCTCCAGCAGACTGTTCAGATAACGCTGTCCGAGTTCCGTGGTCTGTATCCGTCCCGGTTCCAGCATGTTTTCTTTTCTTAGCGCCTCAAGTTTTACCGCAACTCTGCTCAACGGTAAACCTGTACGCTCTGTGAACAGGTTTTCCGGCACACCGGACGTCAGCCTCAAGGCATTCATCAGAAACTCCAGCGGCCTTTCTTCCAGTTCGACCATTTGGCTGCCCGCGGTGCGGCTGCCGATGCGGTTCATGTAGGCTTCGGGTTGCCGGGTTTTCCAGAAACGCCGGATATCGCCGTTGCGGAAGGTAACCTTGCCATGGGCACCAGCGCCCAGCGCCAGATAATCCCCGAACATCCAGTAATTCAGGTTGTGGCGGGACGCCATTCCAGGCCTGCTCCAGGCTGATACCTCGTAGTCCGTAAACCCCTGCTGATGCAGGTAGTCGGCACCCTGGCAATAGATTTCCCAGAGGTGGTCGTCGTCGGGCAGTTGGGGCGGGCGGCTGTAGAACTCGGTGTTGGGCTCCAGGGTCAGCTGGTACCAGGACAGGTGCGGGGGTTGCCACGACATGGCCGCCCGCAGGTCATCCAGTGCGTCTGCCGGTGTCTGGCCCGGCAAGCCATGCATCAGGTCCAGGTTGAAGTTGTCAAAGCCGGCATTGCGGGCGGCCTCTATGGCCCTGTGGGCCGCCTTATCATCGTGGATGCGCCCCAGCGCCTTCAATCGCATGGGGTTGAAACTTTGGATGCCCAGTGAAAGCCGGTTTATGCCGGCGCCACGGAAGCCGTTAAAGCGACTCTGTTCCACTGTGCCCGGGTTGGCCTCCAGTGTGATCTCGGCATCGTCAGTAAACGACAGGTGAGTGCGCAGCCGGTCGAACAGCATGTTGTAGAACTCCGGCGACATTAACGAAGGCGTGCCGCCGCCGATGAAGACGGTTTCGATCGGGCGCCCCTGGATTAATGTGAGGTCACCGGCAAGGTCCTCCATGATTGCATCAAGATAGCCGTTCTCGGGAATGTCGCCGGTCAGTGCGTGGGAGTTGAAGTCGCAGTAAGGGCACTTTTTCACGCACCAGGGGACGTGAATATACAGGCTTAGCGGGGGCAGGGTGCTTACCGCTGTGTCGTTCGTCGGGGTCATGGTCACCCCGGCCCTTTCCCCAACTGGTCCAGAAGCAGCGCCAGTGCCCGCCCGCGGTGGCTGATACGGCCTTTTTCGGCGCGGGGCAGTTCAGCGGCACTGGTGCCGGTTTCCGGTACCAGGAACACCGGATCGTACCCGAAACCACCCTCACCGCGGGGCTCTGGCAGGATGCTTCCTGGCCAGCGGCCATGACAGATCACCGGTGTGGGGTCATCGGCATGGCGCAGGTAGACCAGTACGCAGTGGAACTGGGCCGTGCGTTGGCCCTCGGGAACGTCTTTCAGCGCGTCGAGCAGTGCCCGGACGTTGTCTGCGTCGCTGGCTGTGTCACCGGCGTAACGGGCCGAACGGACGCCGGGTGCCCCGCCAAGGGCATCCACCGCCAGGCCAGAGTCATCCGCAAGGGCCGGCAACCCGGTGATCCGGGCGGCATGGCGTGCCTTGAGGATGGCGTTCTCCACGAAGGTGACCGCTGGCTCCTCCGCCTCGCCAACCCCCAATTCACCCTGGGCTACGGGCGTCAGCCCGAGTGGGCCGAGCAAGTCTGTGAGTTCGGCGATCTTGCCCTTGTTGTTGCTGGCAATGACCAGTCTGTTGGTGGCGTCAGTCATCAGTCGTTAAACAGCGTGTGGGTGAAACGGATGGGCAGATCCTGTCTGGCACCCGTGGGACGGGTGGTGATCTGGAAGGTCATCAACTCGGCGTTGCTGTATTGGTATTCGGCGATGAAATAGACAGCGTTGCCTTCCTGGATGCGTCGAAACGCCAGGAACCGGGCCTGCTGGATATCGTTCATGACCTTGCCTTCCACCTGGCCTGATACCGGCTCCAGGCCGCCATCCTCGGTTTCCCTCATGATGGATATGTTGACGATACCGATGCCGCGGCTGCGATTAAGGTTGTTCTCGCGGGCAATTTCAGGGGCCAGGAAGGTGCTTGGGAAAACGCTCCAGTGTACTTCGAATTCACCAAAATCCTTTGAGTCGGCATGGCTCTGGCTGGCGAACAGAATCAGGCACGCCAGCGACAGTATCGCCTGCCAGTGATTGCGACTATGTATGGTCATGATTCCTCCCGGGTTATCCGGTAAATGGCGATCTGCCCCAACATATTGGGCCAAAGGCGGCTGAGCCAACGATCCTGGTGTTCACCGTCAACCACCGTGCGATTCAGTATCCGGACGTCCTTGCGGAAGCAGAGGGCTTCAAAATCCTTGAAGGTGCACAGGTGGATGTTAGGGGTGTTGTACCATTTATACGGTAGCGTTTCGGATTCAGGCATACGACCCCGGCGCATCAGGTACCAGCGCAATCGCCAGTAAGCGAAGTTGGGGAAGGTTACGATGCCCTCGCGGCCCACGCGAAGCATCTCGTCGAGGACCATGTCCGGGCGCCGGACCGCCTGCAAGGCTTGTGTCATCAGCACGGTGTCGAAGGAGTGATCTTCGAAGTTCCCCAGGCCCTGGGTGTCCAGGTTCTGCTCAATGACGGACACCCCGCGACCCATGCAGGTGGTGATATGGTCCGGATTGATTTCCAGGCCAAACCCTGTTGCTCTTTTTTCCCGCTGCAGGTAGTCCAGCAGGGTGCCGTCGCCGCAGCCCAGATCCAGTACATGGCTGCCGGCGCTGATCCATTGCTCGATGATTTTCAGGTCTGTTCTCATGCGCCTACCTCCCGTGCGACCCGGTCCATGTAGGAATGGAAGATGGCGGTGTAACGTGGTGTGGGAATCAGGAAGGCGTCATGCCCCCAGGGTGCGTCGATTTCGGCATAGCTGACCTTGCAGCGGGCCGCGATCATGGCATTTACTAATTCCTCGGACCGTGCCGGAGTAAACCGCCAGTCGGTGCTGAACGACACGACAAGGAATTCGCAGCGCGCACGGAGCAGCGCCTTTGCCAGGTCATTGTCGTGCTCGTAGGCTGGGTCAAAGTAATCCAGAGCCTTGGTCATCAGCAGGTAGGTATTGGCGTCGAATGACTCCGAGAAGCGCTCACCCTGGTAACGCAGGTAACTCTCCACCTGGAACTCTGCGTCATAGCCGAACTTGTAGGCCTGGTCGCGCAGTTCGCGGCCAAATTTCTCGCCCATGGAGGCGTCGGACAGATAGGTAATGTGGCCCACCATGCGTGCCAGCATCAGCCCCCGGCGCGGCAATGTGTCGTGCTCATAGTAGCGGCCGTCGTGGAACTCACGGTCGGACGTGATCGCCTGTCGCGCCACTTCATTGAAGGCGATGTTCTGGGCACTCAGGCGTGGTGTGGAAGCAATGGTCACGGCATGCCGCAAACGGTCCGGGTAGTCCAGGCTCCACTGAAGCGCCTGCATCCCGCCGAGGGAGCCTCCCACTACGGCGGCCCAACATTCAATGCCGAGCCGGTCAGCCAGTAACGCCTGGCTGTGGACCCAGTCGCGTACCGTGATCACCGGGAAATCAGGGCCGTAGGGCTGGCCGGTTTTCGGATTGACGCTGCCGGGTCCGGTGCTGCCATGGCAGCCACCCAGATTGTTCAGGCTGACAACGAAAAACCGGTTGGTATCGATGGGCTTGCCGGGGCCAATGCAGCTGTCCCACCATCCCGGCTTGCGGTCTTCCTTGCTGTGATAACCGGCGGCATGGTGGTGGCCGCTGAGGGCGTGACAGATCAATACCGCGTTGGTGGCATCCGCATTCAGCTTGCCGTAAGTCTCAATCACCAGATCGTAACTCTCCAGCGTCTGACCGCAGGCGAGAGTGATCGGTGTATCGAAGTGCAGTGTCTGTGGGGTGACTATCCCGACAGAATCCGTTGGCAAGGGATCGGGCATTGGCGCGACAGGTTCCTGATTCAGTCCGTATTATCTGGAAGACGTTTCAGGCAATGGCCGGGCGGAAACCTGCATGTAAGTGCAGGCCTAATTGATATGGCCAGGCGATTGCCAGCCAAGCAGTTTAAAGGCCGGCCTGCATGGCTGCAACCGCCATTTCCGGCGCCGGTCAGACCGCGCCGGAAATGTTGACCACCTTCTGTTGGATCAGGGTGGGTGCCGGTTTACGGATTTGCCGCTGCATGGCATCAGCCAGTTCAAGCTGGCGCGTCAGATCGCTGATGGTGTTCTGCAGTCGTTCGCGTTCGGCCCGACTGTCGCGGTCGCTGCGAACCATGCCCCGGAGGCGGCGGATCTGGTGCTCCAGCAACTGCTTCTGTTCCATGGAGTATTGCATGATTGGTAGTAGTGCTTCCGACGGCCAGCGTTCGACATCGGCCCGCACGCGCAGATGCAGTGTTCGGGCTTCGCCCACCATCACGTTGAAGAAGCGCCTGACCAGCAGCGACTGCTCCGTCAACAGATTTTTGGGGCTGATGCGGAAACGTTTTGCCTTCTTGCGCAGTTCGCGAATGGCAATAACGTGACGACCTGCCCGTAATGGAATTGGCTCCAGGTGGCGGGCCCGGGTGTCTTCGTTGTAGCGGCGGTAGATGGCGCCCACCATTTTTTCGGCCAGCCGCCCTTCGCTGAGAAGGTTGCTCAGATCATTTTCCAGCAGCTCGAAGAAATGATCCATGCTGTGGTTCATGCCGGCAGTGGTCCAGCTCTTCGACATCTTCTGGCGGACTTTCTCGGCATGGGACTCAAACCGATCCTCGCTGACCAGCCCCTTGAGCATCTCGCCCTGGGAATCCATCAGCCGGCGGCTGGACCGGAGCGTAATCAGCTTCTTGTAGTAGAAGTCATAGTCCCGCTGGGCGCGGTCAGCCAGGCGCCGCAGTGCATCCGTGTCCATGGTGACGCCAGAACAGGCCTGCAGCTCTTCTTCCAGTGCGTCCAGCCGGTTTTGCATGGCGGCCTGACTGTTCTGCAGCATGCCCAACAGGTCGTTGATCAGGCTCTGTGTAATCAGCTGTTCCTTGTGCATCAGGATGCGCTGGATGATCAACTGTTCCAGTTGGGCGAGGTTCGAACGTTCAAGCAGTTCTTCGTTGCCTTTGACTCGAGCCAGCAGACCTTGCTTGGCGGACAGCGGTATCACGTCGTTCTGGCGCATGCCGAGGTGGTCAGCGGTGTAGCCACGCACCCGGTCAATGGCTTCCTGGGTATGCTTCTCGCCCTGGAGATCGTCCCAGAGCACGTCGATCTTGTTGAGTACTGCGAATCGGCCAGCGCGGTGGTCGGCGTGCTCGGTGTCGATGTGATCCTTCCAGATCGTCATGTCGCTGGCAGTGACGCCGGTATCCGCGCTCAACAGGAAGATAATGGCGTGGGCGCGAGGCAACATACTGATGGTCAGTTCTGGCTCTGAGCCGAGAGCGTTGAGCCCCGGGGTGTCCAGTATGCGCAGGCCGCGCTCGAACAACGGATGGCGAATACTGATCTGGGCGTTGCGCCAGGCCGGCACCACGACATTACCCGGCTTGTTGCGGTCATGCTCCAGCATGTCCTCGTCGAAGCCCAGTTTGCGGGCTTCCTGCGGAGTGACGCTCTTTACGCGAGCCACTTCCGCCAGAACTTCCCGCATGATTTCCGGGTCGCGCTCGTCCAGGTCGTGTTTGACCCAGCGTTCGGGCTGTTTGCGCAGTTGCTGCAGGGAGAGCTCGCCGGTCCTGGTTTCGATCGGGAGCAGCAACAGGTAGTTGCTGTTTGACGTGCGGTCAAAGAACAGCTCGGTCGGGCACATGGTGGTGCGGCCCGCCTGGGATGGCAGCATGCGCTGGCCGTATTCTGAAAAGAAGAGGGCGTTGATCAGTTCCGTCTTACCACGGGAATACTCACCCACGAAAGCAATGGTGAGTTCGTCTTCGATCAGCAGCTCAAGGCCGTGACGAATGCGGTTGCTGACATCGTCTGAAAACAGGTTGTTGTCCTGCAGCCACAGACGGTAGCGACCGATCTGCCTGATCAGTTCTTTTTTCCAGCCGTGGTAGGCCTCTACCTGCTGCGACAGGGTTCCTTGCTTGTTCATCGGACCATCCTTCTGCGCGACTTCCGGGCGACTGCGTTGGATCTTGGTTGGTTAAAGTTGTGCCAAAAATATAGCTAATGTTACCGCATTGGCGCGGCAAATCTGCGGCGGCGATCACGGGTCTGTATAGCAGGGCGACGTGTAGAAGGCAAAAAATGCAGCTGATTCAGATAGATGAACCAGCTGCAGGTGAGAGTAGTTTATTGTCCTGATATGTAACGGAATGTGTTTTTGAGAGGTGGTCTACATTCCGACGATGGAGCCCATGCCGGCGGCTACCTTCATGTGGTCGATCACCACCGAAACCACATTGAGGATCAGGAACACGATAATCGGGGACAGATCCAGGCCGCCCATGGATGGCATCACATTGCGTACGGGGCGCATCACGGGTTCAGTGATCTGCGCAACCAGTTGGATAGCAGGGTGGCCGCTTTGTGGCGCAATCCAGCTGACGACCACGACTGCAATGACGGACCAGAAGTAGATCTTAACGATCAGATCAAGAACGTTAAGGATGGCCCAGCTGAGCAGGGTGAGCGGGTTGATCGCCGGTATGCTGCTGTTCAGGGCCACAAGAATGAGGAAAAAGGTGATCGCCTGGATGATGACCGCCAGCACCAGGGCTGCGCCGTCGATACCGCCCCAACCGGGAATAAAGCGGCGAAGCGGGCGCAGCAGCGGGTTGGTGGCTTTCACAACAAACTGCGAGATCGGATTGTAGAAATCCGCCCTGGCCAGTTGCAGCAAAAAGCGCAGCAGCACGATCGTCAGGTAGAACGTCGAGGCAATGAGCAGAATGGTGATCAGAATGTCAGCCAGCATGAAGCCGTGTCTCCCGTTATTGGTTACTGTTTATTGGCGAGTTCTTTGGCCATTTCCCCGGAGCGCTTGTAGGCGGCTGAGTAGGCCTTCTTGACCAGATCTCTCATGCCACCCTCTTCAAAGGTCTGGATGGCCTGTTCTGTGGTGCCACCGGGAGACATGACATTGCGTTTGAGCTGGCCGGGGTCGTGTTCACTGCGTCCTGCCATTTCGGCGGCGCCGGCCATGGTCTGGATTGCCAGTGCGCGTGCGGTCTCGCCGGCAATGCCGGCATCGGTGGCCGCCTCTTCCAGTGCTTCCAGCATCAGGAAGAAATAGGCGGGGCCGCTGCCAGAAAGTGCAGTCACTGCATGCAGGAGGGATTCGTCCTCCACCCAGAGCGCCGAGCCAATGCTGTTAAAGACCGACTCCACCATGGTCTTCTGCTTTTCCTTGACCTGATCATTGGCACAGAGCCCGGCAGCCCCTTTACCAACCAGCGATGGTGTGTTGGGCATCACGCGCACCAGCGGCAGTCCGCCACCGAGCCACTCGTCCAGGGTGGAAGCTTCCAGCCCGGCCGCAATCGACACCATTAGCGGGCGGGTGTTCTGCACCACCGGGGCGATGTCTGAGCAAACACTTGCCATAACCTGTGGCTTCACCGCCAGAACCACCATGTCCGCCTGCTCGGCGCAGTAACGATTGTCGGTGGTGACGCTGACACCAAATTGTTTGCGGATGGATTGAAGATGGTTGTCATCGGGGGCGCTGACCCAGATGTTGGCGGCCTTGAAGCCGCTGTCCAGCATGCCACCGATGATGGCGCTGGCCATGTTGCCGGCACCGATAAACGAAATCGTTGGTGATGTGCTCAAGGTTCACTCCACGTTTGGATCAGTAGTGGTCAGTTGTCAGTCTGCCGCTGATGATAACAGGATATGAGGCTGTCAGCCTCCGGTTACCGAGGCCCGAATAGAGCGGTACCGACTCTTACCCAGGTTGCCCCTTCAGCAATGGCCATCTCAAGGTCGCCGGACATGCCCATGGAGAGGGTGTCCAGTGGGCCGCAACGAGGGGCCTCCTGGCGCATGTGTTTAAGCGCATTGGCCAACTTGCGAAAGCTTGAGCGCAACTCCGCCTCGGGCTGATCCGGGTCCGGAATCGCCATCAGCCCCCTGAGCGAGAGATTTGGCATCTCTTCGATGGCGTCTGCCATATCGATGAGATCCTCCAGGGCACAACCGGACTTGCTCTCCTCATTGTTGATATTCACCTGCAGGCAGATGTTCAACGGAGGAAGAGAGGGAGGGCGCTGATCGTTCAGACGCTGGGCAATCTTGAGCCGGTCAACGCTGTGTGCCCAGGCAAACGCCTCGGCAATCTGGCGGGTCTTGTTGGACTGGATCGGACCGATGAAGTGCCATTCGATGGCGTCCAGTTCCTGCAGTTCCTCCATCTTGTCCAGAGCTTCCTGAACGTAGTTTTCACCAAACGCCCGCTGGCCGGCGCTATAGGCCCTGCGAAGATCGTTGGCCGGGCGCGTCTTACTGACCGCCAGCAGGTGCACGGAACCCGGGCCATGGCCGGCCTTCAATGTTGCTTTTTGTATGCGTCGGGTTACGCTCCCGATGTTGTCTGCTATGCTGCTCATAGTGCGAATCCGCCGAATCCGGTCAGTCTCTGATACGCTGACACGTTACCCGCAGGTTACTGAAATGCCAAGTGAAGCCGTTCAGTGCCAATGACCGGAGCCGGCGCATACCGGGATAAAAGAAAAAAGCCTTCCGAGGACCCCTATGGATATTACTGAACTGCTTGCCTTTTCGGCCAAACAGGGCGCATCAGACTTGCACCTGTCTGCCGGCCTTCCCCCGATGATCCGTGTTGATGGCGATGTTCGCCGTATCAACCTTCCGCCGATGGAACATAAAGAAGTCCATGGGCTGATCTACGACATCATGAACGACAAGCAGCGCAAGGATTACGAAGAGTTCCTGGAGACCGACTTCTCCTTCGAGGTGCCCGGTGTCGCCCGCTTCCGTGTCAACGCGTTCAACCAGAACCGGGGCTCCGGCGCCGTCTTCCGGACCATCCCGTCAAAGGTACTGACGATGGAAGACCTGGGCATGGGGCAAGTGTTCAAGGACATCGCCTCTGTGCCACGTGGCCTGGTTCTGGTGACTGGCCCAACGGGTTCGGGTAAGTCCACCACGCTGGCGGCGATGATCGACTACATCAACGACAGCCGCTACGAGCACATCCTCACCATCGAGGACCCCATCGAATTCGTGCACGAATCCAAGAAGTGCCTGCTGAACCAGCGGGAAGTGCATCGTGACACCCTGGGCTTCAACGAAGCCCTGCGCTCCGCACTGCGGGAAGACCCGGACATTATCCTGGTCGGCGAGCTACGGGACCTGGAAACCATCCGCCTGGCGCTGACGGCCGCTGAAACCGGTCACCTGGTGTTCGGCACCCTGCACACCACCTCGGCGGCCAAAACCATCGACCGTGTGGTGGACGTGTTCCCGGCGGAAGAGAAATCCATGGTTCGGTCCATGTTGTCGGAATCATTGCAGGCGGTTATCTCCCAGACCCTGATGAAGAAAATGGGCGGCGGCCGGATTGCGGCACACGAAATCATGATTGGCACCTCGGCGATCCGAAACCTGATTCGTGAAGACAAGATCGCGCAGATGTACTCGGCGATCCAGACCGGCGGTTCCCTGGGCATGACAACTCTGGATCAGTGCTTGGAAAAACTCTTGAAGAAAGGCCTGATTTCCCGCGAAGCCGCGAGAATGAAAGCAAAAATGCCGGATAATTTCTAAACTTTGTAGAAGGTTCGGCAAAAGTTCGGAGGGTGTCGGGCAGTGCCTGTTCCAGGGACGTCAAAAACATGGATGTTTTTGTCGAGCGCACATGGACGTGTTCACGGCGTGCCCTGGAACAGGCGCTGGCCGACACCCAAATCACCGAAAGCCAGAAACACAGGTAAAAAGATCATGGAATTCGAAAAACTGCTCCGTTTGATGGTGGACAAAGGCGGCTCCGACCTTTTCATTACTGCCGGTGTGCCACCCTCCATGAAGGTCAACGGCAAGGTCCTGCCTGTCACCAAGAATGCATTGACGCCGGAGCAGACGAGGGAGTTCGTCTATGGCGCCATGAACGACAAACAGCGGGTCGAATTCGAAGAAAGCCACGAGTGTAACTTCGCCATCAGTGCCCGAGGCATCGGTCGCTTCCGTGTCAGCGCCTTCTTCCAGCGCAACCTCTGCGGCATGGTGCTGCGGCGGATCGAGGTGAAAATCCCGCAGATTGATGACCTGGCACTGCCGGAAATCATCAAGGATCTGGCCATGACCAAGCGTGGACTGATCATGTTCGTGGGTGCCACCGGTACCGGTAAGTCCACCTCGCTGGCGGCTATGCTCGGGCATCGTAACCGCAACAGCCGGGGCCACATCATCTCCATCGAAGACCCCATCGAATTCGTGCACCAGCACCAGGGCTGTATCGTGACCCAGCGAGAGGTGGGCATCGATACCGATAGCTTTGAAGTGGCTCTGAAGAACACCCTGCGCCAGGCACCGGACGTGATCCTCATCGGTGAGGTGCGTACCCGCCAGACCATGGAATACTCTGTGCAGTTTGCTGAAACCGGCCACCTGTGCCTCGCTACCCTGCACGCCAACAACGCCAACCAGGCGCTGGACCGGATTATCCAGTTCTTCCCGCCGGAACAGCACAACCAGATCTGGATGGACCTGTCCCTGAACCTCAAGGCCATCGTCGCTCAACAGTTGATCCCGACGCCGGACGGGCAGGGCCGCAAAGCCGTCATTGAAGTGTTGATCAACACACCGTTGGTCGCGGACCTGATTCGAAAAGGCGAAGTGCACCGACTTAAGGAACTGATGTCCAAGTCCAACGAGAGCGGCATGCGCACCTTTGATCAGGCGCTTTATGAACTCTATGCCGAAGGCTCCATCACTTATGAGGATGCCCTCGCGCACGCGGATTCAGCCAACGACCTGCGCCTGATGATCAAGCTGGGTGCCGATTCCCAGGGCGCTGACAAGCTGGCTTCCAGTGTCGACAAGTTGTCGATCCAGGACGATTGATCGGGAATTAGACTAAAGTAGTAAACGATTAGGATTCTGAATCAGTAGTGATGGCATTTGAGGCCATTGGCCCGTGATGCGTATACTCTAACCTGACGATCATCCAGGGGGATTTATGCGCAAAAACAAAGTATTGCCCGGCTCTGTTATCCGAGTCGCGACGGTATCGGCGTTGGTGGCACCCGCCGCAGCGCTGGCCGGTGGTTTTTCACTCAATGAGCAAAGTGCCAGTGCCATGGGCGTTGCCAACGCCGGCACCGCAGCCAATCCGGAAAATGCCACCACGGTTTTCTTCAATCCGGCCGGCATGAGTCAGCTTTCCGGCACCAATATGTCGTTTGGTGCCGCCGTTCTGGATATTGATGCCGAGCTCAAGGAAGGCACCGGCAGTGCCGTTCGCGATGACGGTCGTCCCGTCGCCGGTGGAAACGGTGGTGATATCGCCGACCCGGCCGTCCTTCCCAATTTTTACATGACCCACGAAATCAATGACTGGCTGGACGTGGGCTTCGGTCTGCACGCCCCCTATGGCCTTGCGGCGGATTACGAGGATGACTTCAAGGGGCGCTTTTTCGCGGACAAGACCGAGTTGACCGCCATTGCATTCAGCCCGTCCATTGCCGTTAACGACGGTAATGGATTCTCCATGGGTGCTGGCGTCAATGTGATCTACGCCGAAGGCCGGCTGACCAAATTCCAGGACTACAGTGGTACGGAAGCCCGCTTCGGGTTGCCCCCGGGGACCCTGGAAGACGGTTATGCGGATATCGAAGGCAGTGACGTGGCGCTCACCTTTGCCTTTGGCTTGCTTTGGGAAATGTCGGAGCGAACACAGTTTGGTATATCCGCCCAGACCGGAACAGAACTGGAGCTGGATGGCGACGCGGAAGTTCGTAACTATCCGCAGGGTAGCCTTGGCGGTGGTGGCCTGACGTTCAGCCAGTCCACGGTCACTGAACGGGTGACTGTCCCGCTGGATATTCCCGAGAGCATTACCTTCGGTGCCCGTCACCAATTGACCGATACCGTAACACTGCTGGCAGGTGCGACCTGGGCCAAGTGGAGCCGGTTTGAGGCATTGGATGTGGTCAGCCGTGAGGACAATGGCCCAATTTCTTCTCAGGCAGGGCCCGGTCTTGGTGATGAGCGCCTGGTGACGCACGTTTCGGAAAACTGGAAAGACACCTGGCAGGCCAATGTCGGCGCCATCTGGCAGGCGACCCCGGAGTGGGCATTCAAGGCTGGCTATGCCTGGGATGAGTCGCCGGTGAACGACGATTTCCGTACGGCTCGAATCCCGTCAGGGGATCGCGATTGGGTCACGCTGGGCGCACAGTACGCCGACGCCCGTTCAGGCTGGACGGTAGACGTGGCCGCCGGGGTGTTGCTGTTCGACGACGAAGAGGTGAACGAACAGAACTATGACGTCAACGACGAGCCCATGCCCGGGGCGGCTCGCTACCGTGGTACCTATGAGCTTGATGCCTGGAGTGCGGGGGTACAGGTCAGCAAGCAGTTTTAAGTAATACCTTGAGGGGCGTACGGCGCCCCTCAACCAATAACCTGCCCACGATAGATAACCTTCTTCTTTCTCGTCCTTTCTGCTTCCGTTTCGGAAGCACTACTGTCGCCCCTAGACGTTTCCTCGGCAATTTCCTGTCCGCGATACATTCGCTTCGCATTGTCGGTCTCGTCGTGCAGGTCCAGGTGAGGGATCTGGGGTCTGAGTATTTCCCAGGTGTGGATGAGGTGGGCTGAGCGGGTTTTGCTGGCATAGTCCGCTAGATGCCGTTCCAGGTGCTCTTCCGTGAGGTGCAGCTTTACCCCGAACTCAGACTGAATTAAGCGGCGACACTGGTGAACCAGTTTCAGTAAGCCAGGGTTCATAAGCCAACTGCGCTCGGAAGCCAGAAAAGTCATGGTGAGTGCCTCGGGTAGAAAAGTGTCACAACATGGCCCGGTATTCACTCATGCGAATGCGGGGCCGACCCTCACAAGGCTTGCGAATTTCGTGCCGTTTTCGGCTGTCGAGCCCAGCGCCGTCGTTGCTGGGAGCATACTGGTGAGACTGCAAAAAGAATGGTGTGTTTTGGGGCGAAACCACCTTGTTCGCCCCAAAACGGAACCTGGGCGAGAGGGTTCAGTGGGCTTCGTCCCAGTTATTACCGACGCCGGCCTCCACCAGTAAGGGTACATCCAGCGATGCCGCAGCAGACATCCGCTTCTCAAGGCCTTCGCGAATCTTGTCCACGGCGGATTCACGCACTTCCAGAATCAGTTCGTCGTGAACCTGCAGGATCATTCGGGCATCGTCCTGGTGATGTTCCTGTAGCCAGTCCTCAACGCTGACCATGGCCCGCTTGATAATGTCCGCGGCAGTCCCCTGCATGGGGGCATTGATGGCCGTACGCTCGGCGGCCTGTTGCAGCTGCTTGTTGCGGGCGTTGATTTCCGGCAGGTACAGGCGACGGCCGTAGAGCGTTTCCACGTATCCGTCGTCGTGGGCCTGTTTGCGAATACTGTCCATGTATTTCAGCACGCCGGGATAGCGCTCGAAATAGCGGTCAATATACTCCTGTGCTTGGTTGCGACCCACATCCAACTGGCGGCCAAGGCCAAAGGCGGACATGCCATAAATGAGTCCGAAGTTGATGGCCTTGGCGCTGCGGCGCTGGTCGCCGGAGACGTCGTCGACGGCCACGCCAAAGACTTCGGCAGCCGTCGCCCGGTGAATGTCCTCGCCCTTTTCGAACGCCTTGAGCAGTCCCTTGTCGCCCGACAGGTGCGCCATGATGCGCAGCTCAATCTGGGAGTAGTCCGCCGCCATCAGCTTGTAGCCCTCCGGGGCCACGAAAGCCTGGCGAATGCGCCGGCCCTGTTCGCTGCGGATGGGAATGTTCTGCAGGTTCGGCTCCGAGGACGACAGCCGGCCGGTGGCCGTTACCGCCTGGTGATAGGAGGTGTGAATCCGGCCAGTGCGATGGTGAATCAATTCCGGCAAGGTGTCGGTGTAGGTGGATTTCAGCTTGCTCAGGCTGCGGTGCTCAAGGATCAATCGGGGCAGGGTATGCTCGTGGGCCAGTTCCTGCAGCACCGGTTCCGCCGTGGAGGGCGCGCCTTTCGGGGTTTTCTTTACCACCGGCAGCCCCATTTTGTCGTAGAAAATAGCCTGTAGTTGCTTGGGAGAGCCCAGATTGAAGCTTTCGCCGGCTTCCTCGTGGGCTTCCTTCTCAAGCTCCGCCATACGCTCTGCCAGTTCCTGGCTGTGCTTGCGCAGCGTGCTGGCGCTGATCATCGCACCTCGTTGCTCCATACGGGACAGTACGGGCACCAGTGGCAGGTCGATGTTTTCATAGACGTCCCGCAGCCGGCCGGTTTTCTCCAGTTGCGGTCGCAGCGCCTGGTGCAGTCGAAGGGTGATATCGGCGTCTTCTGCCGCGTAGGGGCCAGCCTGCTCCAGATCAATCTGGTTGAAGGTCAGTTGCTTGGCGCCTTTGCCGGCGATGGATTCGAAAGTGATGGTCTGCTCGCCCAGGTATTGCCTGGCCAGCGAGTCCATGTCGTGACGAGACCCTACGGAATTGAGTACGTAGGACTCCAGCATGGTGTCTTCCGCAATGCCTTCCAGGTGGATGCCGTGGTTGGCCAGCACGTTCTTGTCGTATTTGAGGTTCTGGCCGAGCTTGGCTTTCTTCGGGTCTTCCAGCAAAGGTTTCAACTGGTCCAGCACTGTTTCCCGGTCCAGTTGTTCCGGGGCGCCCATATAATCGTGGCCAAATGGCACGTAGGCAGCCTCGCCGGGCTCAATGGCAAAGGACACACCAACGACATCGGCGTCCATATAACGCAGGCTGGTGGTCTCGGTATCAAAGGCGAACAGCGGTGCCTTGTTGAGGCGATCAATCCAGGTATCCAGCTCTGCCTGATCGGTCACTATTGTGTATGTTTTCTCTTTGCTGGCCGGATTGGCGCTGTTGTCGACGGCATCGTCCGCGCTTTTTTCATCGGCTGAGTCGCCGTTTTCGAGCTCGGCAATCCAGGATCGAAGCTCATACTCCCGGAACAGTTCCAGCAACTGACCGTCGTCCTGGGTCCTCAGCTTGAGGTCTTCCAGCCCGAACTCAAGATCCACGTCGGTTTTGATGGTGGCCAGTTGGCGACTGAGCGGCAGGGTTTCGGTGGCTTCCCGAAGGTATTCGCCAATTTTGCCTTTGACCTCATCCGAGTGCTCGATGATGTTATCCAGGTTGTCCCACGCCTGTAGCCATTTAACGGCGGTTTTCGGGCCGCACTTGTTGACTCCGGGAATGTTGTCCACCTTGTCGCCCACCAGCGCCAGGTAGTCCACGATCTGCTCCGGGCCAATGCCGAATTTCTCGACCACGCCGTCGCGGTCCATGCGGGTATCCGTCATGGTGTTGATCAGGGTGACGTGATCGCTCACCAGCTGCGCCATGTCCTTGTCGCCGGTCGACACCACCACATCAATGCCCTTGCTGGTGGCTTCATGGGCCAGGGTGCCGATGACATCGTCGGCTTCCACGCCACTGACGATCAACAAGGGCAGGCCCATGGCCCGAACCATGTCGTGGATTGGCTGGATCTGCATGGCCAGGTCATCCGGCATAGGCGGGCGGGTGGCCTTGTAGTCTTCGTACAGGTCGTTGCGAAAGGTCTTACCCTTGGCGTCGAACACCACCACCATTTTTGAGCCTGGAAAATCCTGTTCCAGCTTCCGGATCATGCTGATAACGCCCTTTATGGCGCCCGTGGGGTGGCTCTTGCTGGTCATCAGTGGCGGCAGGGCATGATAGGCGCGGAAGAGGTAGGAAGAGCCATCTACAAGAACTACCGGCGGAGTCTGCTGCTGTGTCATATCAAAACGGATCCGGATTCTGATTGAAGCGTTGATAGGCTTGTGCAACTCTGACATAAACGGGGTGCATTTCCCGTGTGTCAGCGTGATTATGCACGTCTCTAAACAGAACCGAAGAGTACCATGAAAATGAAACGTATCGCTTGCTCGGGTCTTGTGTTGGGTGTGCTCTGCGGGCCTTCAATGGCCCAGGAGGATGTCGATGTTGTACAGACACCCAGGGAGCCCCTGGTGGTGTCTGATTATCAGCCATCCGCTGACGGGGCGCAGATCGTGATTCGCCCGGGTGAGAACGAGGTGTTCTACGAATACCGGGTGAATGGTCAATTGGTGGAGATCAAAGTAGTGCCGGAAGTCGGTCCCGAATACTACCTGGTGCCAGCAGATGGTGGTGGCTGGATTCGTGAGAGCGAGACCGACATGCTGGTGCCCAGTTGGGTCATCTTCAGGTGGTAAGCGCCTGCGCCTAGATCAGGTCGACAGTGATTGGATCGGAACGCTGACTTTCCAGTCCACTGTCGTCAAGGGCGGTAATGCTGAATTCGTAGGCCCCGGGGGGGAAGCCCTCAAGCTGGTAGCGGGTGATGTCATCACCGGAGAGTGATATGACCTCGTAATTGTCCGTGTGTCGCAGGCGATAATAGATGCGGTAGCCGCTGATGTCGCTGGCATAGAGGCGTGAGCCGTCTTCCCGGGTAAGCGGAGCGTCCCAGTACAGTGTGGGGGCGGTGATCGACTCCGAGTCGGTCGGATTCACTGCACTGGGGGGCTCACCCTGCGCCGTTTCAGGTTGCCCAAGCGTGCCCCGAATTGATGAAATGGCGCCCCCCAGCCTTTGTTCCGATGCTTCGCTGGCTTGGCTTGAAGCGGCCCTTGACGCCCCGGAGTCTTCCTGGCATCCGGCCATGATAGCCAGGGCCAATCCGGCTACGACGATTTTCGTTAGCTGTCGGAGATCCGCAGCGTTCTGGCAGAATTTTTTACCTTGCATTGTATTGTTCGCAATCCGTTTAGCAGCGTGTTGTTAGTGCTGTTATTACAGTATCGGGGTGCGTCAGAAGCGAGGCCTGAATAAAACGGGGAGACGGGCTTTCTCAATTCAAGGCGCAGAGTATGCCGAAGCTGACAGAATCATCAAGTGAACGATCCGTAAATTCCGAGACGATCCGGTCCCCCCTTTGATAGATGATGAATAGGGGATGGTTTTAGTATGAACATTCTAATTTTTGACCGTAACCTTCGACATGTGATCAGAAGTCGGCATCGGTTTGCCGGCGATAACGATGCAGATTTTCAAACCACGCATCCACAATCTTAGGAGAGTCATCATGGGTAAACTCAAGACCTATCAGGAACAGCTTCAGGACATCGTAGCGAAGGGTATCAACGCGGCTGAAGAGCAGCAGAAAAAACTGGCTTCCAAGCCGTTCGAGTACGCAGAAAAGCTGGAAACCGAAGCCCGTGAATACAGTGTTAAGACCTTGCGCACTCGTTACTATGGCTACAGTGAGAACCTGTTCGAGCAACTGCGCAGCCTGAACACCCGTTTCGGCAGCTTTGCGGCCGACCTGGTTGCCAAGCTCGAGAAAGAAGCGGCTGAAGGCGCAGATACCGTTGCCGACGCAGCGGACGAAGTGACCAGCGTTGCCCAGTCAACCAAGGCTACCGCCCAGGCCAAGAAGCCGGCTGCACGCAAAACCACAGCCCGCAAAAGCACCAGCACTGCCAAGAAGAGCCCCGCGACTGCCTGAACGGCAACCGGAGTTCTTTGAAGCATAAAAAGGTCACCGCAAGGTGACCTTTTTTGTGCCTGATTGGTCAAGCCGTGTGGTTTATTACTCTTCCAGATCGTCCGGGTCCAGCGGAAGCGTTCTTTCCTCGCCGGTTATCTCTTCCAGCCGTTCAATGTCCGCCTCGAACCGCTCTCGCAGGGCTTTTATATTGGCGTTCTGCGAGTTGATCTCACGTTCGATGTCACGAATCTGGACTTCCAGCCGCCGTATTTTTTCCAGTGTCGCTTCGGGGATGTCGCGACCGGAACGTTCCAGGTCTGCAGCCCGGCTCTGTTCGCTGTCCAGTTGGCTGACGATCACCGAAATGTTGCCTCTCTTGAGCTGATTCAGCCCCTGCAACTCACGTATTTTCCGGTGCATGGCGCGCACGGCTTCGTCTGGGTGGCTGTAGCGCTCCAGAAGCTTGCGGTCGAGCTCCCGCTGCCGTTCCGCTTCGGCCTGGCGTTTTTCCTCGGCTTCCCTGGCGGCAATTTCCTCTTCGGTGGGTTCCGGATCAATCGTTTCAATCACCCGACCATTCTTGCTGAGAATGTCGTAGCCCCGCCTGGACGCTTCCTGAGGGATGGTGCTGCTGATGACAATCTGACCGTTCTCATCGGTATAGCGGTACATCCTTGCCTCTGCGATAGAGGCAGACATCAGCGCAGCCGCAGCAGATACAGCGATTGAAAACCTGGTCAGACGATTCATGGTGAGAGACTGGCGCTCCGCTTGAAACAATGTATGTCAGGAAGCATACCAAAAGCTGAACGATAAACCATGCCTGGATTCAGACTCCGTACTCGTCCCGATATGCGGCGACTTTGTCAGCATGTTCTGAGAAGCCGGGCCTGCTTTGCAGGTAGGCAAGCACCTGCTCGAGCCTGATAATACTGACCACAGGAATGTCGAACTCCTGTTTAACTTCCTGGATGGCAGATAGTTCACCAGCGCCTCGCTCCTGACGGTCGAGGGCAATGAGCACGCCTGCGGGCTCCGCCCCTGAGGTGCGGATCAGCTCCATGGATTCCCGGATAGCCGTGCCAGCGGTAATAACGTCATCAACAATCAGTACCTTGCCCTCCAGGGGGGCACCCACGATATTGCCACCCTCGCCGTGATCTTTCTTTTCTTTTCGGTTGAAGGCGAATGGTTTGTTGTTACCCTCGGCGGCCAGGGCCATGGCGGTGACCGTCGCCAACGGTATGCCCTTATAGGCAGGCCCGAAAATAATGTCATAATCCAGCCCACTACGCTGGAGTGCTGCGGCATAGGCCTTGCTTAACTCAAGCAGATCCTCCCCGGTATTGAACAGCCCCGCATTGAAGAAATAGGGGCTGGTGCGGCCGGATTTAAGCGTAAACTCTCCGAAACGGAGCACGTTGCGGCGGATGGCGAACTCAATGAACTGTTGCTGATAGTCGTGCATGACAAGGCTTCTGGCGGGTTTGGATCTTTAATTAACGCGTAAAACCGGTATCATACACACAAACCGAATCAGGGAACACGTATGCGGGTAGTAACAATCAGCGTCAACGGTCTGGCCCAGGCTGTTGAAAAAGGCTTCTTTGAATGGCTGGCCAGCCAGGACGCTGACGTGGTTTGCGTTCAGGACCACCGCATGCGGGCCTACGAGATCGAGGATTTTAACCTGATCCCGGAGGGCTACGAAGCCTATTTTATTGATGGCGAGCGTAACGAAGATGGGGGCGTTGGTATCTATACCCGTCATTTCCCAAAAGCCATCATGTACGGCTTTGCTAACGAGCAGGCTGATCGCGAGGGTCGCTTCATCCAGGCGGATTTCGACAAAGTGTCCGTTGCCTGCGTGCTTTCCCCGTCTGCTCTGGGGCGGGAAGAGGAGCCGATTGGCGAGGATGACCTGACGGTTCTGGATCACAAGGACGACTTCATGGAGGCCTTTGGTCTCCATATGCAGAAAACTCTGCGCAAGCGTCGCCAGTTTATATTCTGCGCCAACCTGCAAACCGCCCATCACGTGACCGACGCCAGCCCGCTGTTCCACAAGCTGGATTTTTCCGGCTTCCTGCCCCATGAGCGGGCATGGCTGGACCGTTTGTTTGATGAAATGGGCTGTGTTGATGCATTCCGCGATATCAACAAGCAGAGCAATCAGTACACCTGGTGGCCCGAGCAGGCTGAAGGTTCTCGCAAGAATGCCGGTATCCGGGTGGATTATCAGCTATTGACGCCGGGTATCCGAAAGACCATTCGGGATGGCTGGATTGATGACGGCACCCGTTTCTCCGATCACGCACCGGTGATCATGGATTACGACATCGAAATCGGTTTCTAAGATTGGAGTAGGCGGTCTCGGGAAGGCTCATCTTCCCAAGCCCGCCCAGACCGCAATGCTAATGGCTACTGAGCCAAAGCCGCTTTCTGTGCCTCAAACAGCTGCCCAATACCCAGCTTGGCCAGCTTCAACATGCCGTCCAGCTCTTCCTGTTCAAACGGCGCGCCCTCGGCCGTCCCCTGAATTTCAATGAAACCACCCTGATCCGTCATGATCACGTTCATGTCGGTTTCGGCCTCGGAATCCTCCGGGTAATCCAGGTCCAATACCGGTGTGCCTTTGTAAACGCCCACAGAAAACGCTGCAATCATCTGCTTCAGCGGCGATTTTTTCAGCCGGCCTTCTTTCACCAGATGGTTTAGCGCATCCACAAGCGCCACGCAGCCACCGGTAATCGCAGCGGTGCGGGTACCACCGTCGGCCTGGATGACATCGCAGTCGATGGTGATGGAATGCTCGCCCAAGGCGCTCAGGTCAACCGCTGCGCGCAGGGAACGGCCGATCAGGCGCTGGATTTCCACGGTGCGGCCGCCCTGCTTGCCGCGGGCAGCTTCCCGCCCCATGCGGCTGCCGGTGGAACGGGGCAGCATGCCATACTCGGCCGTAATCCAGCCTTTGCCTTCGCCCCGCAGGAAAGGGGGGACCTTGTTTTCAACAGAGGCGGTGCAGATCACCTTGGTGTCGCCAAATTCCACCAGCACGGAACCCTCGGCGTGGCGGGTGTATTGACGGGTGATGCGAATGTCTCGGGATTGTTCCGGCGTTCTTCCGCTCGGTCTCATAATCGTTCCTGGTATCAGTGGTGAGTGTCCGGGGAGAATCCCCGGTCGATTGCAAAGTCGAAAGATTGCGGAGTATAACACGCAGTCTGCGGCGTCTGTTCGATGTTGGGGCGGCCAGCCTGCTAAACTTGAAACCTGCTTCTTCGCAAACGTGGAGTCACCATGATCAGAAGTATGACGGCCTTCGCCCGCCAGGATACCCAGGAAGACTGGGGAACGCTCACCTGTGAAATTCGCACGGTTAACCACCGGTACCTGGAGCCGTCCTTTCGCTTGCCCGAAGCGCTCCGGGAGATGGAGAACAGTTTCCGTGAGCAACTGCGCAAGCAATTGCGGCGCGGCAAAGTGGACGTGGCCATTCGTCTTCAGGCCAATGAATCGGCGACCCAGGGTTTCGAAATCGACGAGGATGTGGCGAGCGCTGTGAACGAGGCGGCAAACCACATCAACCGAATGCTGGACAACCCGGCCCACATTAGCGCCCTGGATATACTCCGTTGGCCGGGAGTGCTGGCCTCCAGCGAGCAGGACTTTGGCCCAGCCCGGAAGGCGGCAGGGGAGTTATTCGAGCGTACTGTGAGTGAGCTGGTGACAGTCAGGGAGCGGGAAGGTGAACGCCTTCGGCCGCTGTTTGAAGACCGGCTGGCCACTATGAACAAGCTGGTGGCAGAGGTCCGGGCCCGGATGCCGGAACTGATCCGCGCCCAGGACGAGCACCTGAAAAACCGTTTCGAGCAGGCAAAGGTGGAGCTTGACCCGGATCGCGTGGCTCAGGAAATGGTGATGCTGGCCCAGAAAAGCGATGTCGCCGAAGAGCTGGATCGCTTGGAAGCCCATATCACCGAGGTTTCGGACACTCTGCAGTCCGACGATGCCATCGGTCGCCGTTTGGATTTCCTGATGCAGGAGCTCAACCGCGAGGCCAATACGCTCAGCAGCAAAAGCATCGATGCCCGGGTGACAAGGGCAGCGGTTGACCTGAAAGTGTTGATAGAGCAAATGCGGGAGCAGGTCCAGAACCTGGAGTAACCTCACTTGGATGCGGGGGCGGCGCAAACGCCGTATAATCCCGCCCTCGTTATTGTGGTGGCGCCGGGTTTGTTCCGCGCCAACTGAAAGCCCGTCAATGCCCGGAGTTGTTAGTCCCATGAGCCAGGAGTCAGAACAAGGCACGCTGTATGTGATTTCCGCCCCCTCGGGTGCAGGTAAGACCAGCCTGGTGGCTCAAATGCTGAAGCAGGACGAAAAGCTTGGTGTCTCCGTGTCCCATACAACCAGGCCTATACGAACGGGTGAGCAGGATGGCGTCAACTACCATTTCGTCAGCCGAGAAGCCTTCGAGGCGATGATCAATTGCGGTGACTTTCTGGAGCATGCGGATGTGTTCGGGAACTACTACGGCACCTCACAGGTCTGGGTGAAACAAACACTGGCCACGGGTCAGGACGTGATCCTGGAAATTGACTGGCAGGGTGCGGAGCAGGTCCGCCACCTGATGCCAGACTGTGTCAGCATTTTCATCGTGCCGCCATCGCCGGAGGCGTTAAAGGATCGCCTGACCGGCCGGGGCACAGACGCACCGGAGGTGGTGGCGCGTCGCCTCAATGAGGCGGCGGATGAGTGCAGCCACGCGGTGGAATTCGATTATCTGGTGGTTAACGATGATTTCGACATCGCGCTGGACGACCTGCTGGCGATTGTCCATTGCCATCGTCTGCGCATGCAGGCCCAGCAGGTCAGGCATTCCGGGCTGCTGACCAGGTTGTCCGAGCGCCATTGACCGGCTGACATTGCCTGTATACAAATTGAACCGGCCGCAGTAAACTACGCGGTCTGCTGAAATCAGTCATTTTGCTATTGTCGGGGAAGTTATGGCACGAGTTACCGTTGAAGATTGCCTTGAAAACGTTGATAACCGCTTCCAGCTGGTTATGCTGGCCACCAAGCGTGCCCGCCAGATCGCAACCAAAGGTTTCGAGCCGCTGGTCGCCGAAGAGAACGACAAGCCTACCGTTATCGCCCTGCGTGAAATTGCCGAAGGTAAAATCACCCGCGATCTCCTCGCCGAGGATGACGACGAGTAAGGCTCAAGGTCGCTGAATGTGGCCGAAGGCGGGAATATTTTCTGGTTACCCGTCCAAAGCATTGAAATCTGTTCTTGCGGTTTTATAGTGTATCTATAGGCATGACTGGAAGAACGTCGGAAGGACCCGAATGCGTGCATTCGGGTTTTTTTATCCCTGACATTTATGATCCCCACGGAGGCGCGGTGTCGGCAGAGGCAACGGTTGATGTGCTGGCCAATGAACTCAGCACGTATCTTGATACCAATCGCATCAATCAGGTGCGAAGAGCCTACTATTATGCCGAACAGGCCCACGAAGGGCAGATGCGCAAAAGCGGCGATCGCTATATTACCCATCCTCTGGCGGTGGCCAGAATCCTTGCCAGCCTGAAGCTGGATCACCAAAGCCTGATGGCAGCCATGCTCCATGATGTCATCGAAGACACCGGCATTCCCAAGGATGCGCTTTCAGAGCAGTTTGGCGAGGATGTGGCTGAGCTGGTGGATGGTGTCAGCAAACTTACCCAGATTGAATTTCGCTCCCGTGCCGAGGCCCAGGCCGAGAACTTCCAGAAGATGACCCTCGCCATGGCGCGGGACATTCGCGTTATTCTGGTCAAGCTGGCGGACCGCCTGCACAACATGCGCACCCTGGGCCCAATGCCCTACGAGAAGCGCCAGCGCATTGCCAACGAAACCCTGGATATCTACGCCCCGATTGCCAACCGGCTGGGCATGCATTCCATCTGTACCGAGCTGGAGGACCTCGGGTTCTCCTCGCTGTACCCGATGCGCTCGAAATACATTTCCAAAGCCGTGGCGAAGTTGCGGGGCAGTCACCGGGAAATCATCGACGATATCCGTGGCAAGCTACAGGAAAAACTGGAAGAGCGTAGTTTGCCTGGTCGTATCCTGGGTCGGGAGAAGCATCTGAACAGCATCTACAACAAGATGAAGTTCAAGCAGAAGTCCTTCCACGAAATCATGGATGTGTACGCTTTCCGGATCATTACCGACACCGAGGACGATTGCTATCGCATCCTCGGGGCCGTGCACAGCCTCTACAAGCCGTTGCCGGGCCGTTTCAAGGACTACATCGCCATGCCCAAGGCCAATGGCTACCAGTCTCTGCACACCACTTTGTTTGGTATGCATGTGAATATCGAAATCCAGATCCGCACCGAGGAAATGGAGCACATTGCCAATAACGGTATTGCGGCCCACTGGATGTACAAGAACGAGCCATCCAGTGTCACCAGTGTCAACCAGACACGGGTAGACCGTTGGGTGAAAGGCCTGATGGAGATGCGTGAGCGCGCGGATGATTCCCTGGAATTCATCGAGCATGTGAAGGTCGATCTGTTCCCGGACGAGATTTACGTGTTCACGCCCAAGGGCAAGATCATGGAGTTGCCCAGCGGAGCCACCCCTGTGGATTTTGCCTACGCCATCCATACGGACATCGGTAATGCCTGCGTGGCCTGCCGTATCAACCGCAACCTCGGATCCCTGAGCCAGCCGCTACAAAGTGGCCAGACGGTTGAAATCATTACCGCGCCCGGGGCAAGGCCCAATCCCGCCTGGCTCAGTTTCGTGGTAACCGGTAAGGCCCGCAGCAGTATTCGCCATGTGCTCAAAAACCAGAAGCGTGCCGAATCCCTGGATCTGGGTAAAACCCTGCTTAAAAAATCCCTCAAAGGATTTGGTGCCAGCCTGCCGGAGATCAACGAACATCAGATCCAGGCGGTGGTCCGTCACAACCAGGTGGACAGTTTCGAGGACCTGGTCAGCGACATTGGCCTGGGCAACCGTATGGCCTACCTCGTAGCCCGCCAGTTGGTCAGCGGCAAAACAGACAATGAAGCGTCGAACGTGGCATCGGCGACGATCATGGATAAAGCTGATAACAGCCCGGTTACCATTCGTGGCACCGAAGGCCTGTTGGTTCGGTTTGCGAGCTGTTGCAAACCGATTCCCGGTGATCCGGTGGTCGGCGCCATGGACTCGGGCAACGGCATGGTGATTCACTCGGATACCTGTTCACGGTTGCCGGAAGATGATGAAGGCAGGGCGCGTCTCACTCATTTGAAGTGGGCCAAGGACATTGCCAACGAGTTCTCTGTTGAGCTTCGGGTGGAGTTCGAACGCCAGCGCGGGGTTATTGCGGAGCTTGCCAATGCAGTTGCCATGGCGGACGGCAACATCGAGCGTATCAATGTGGAAGAGCAGAATGCGAGGCTGGGCATTGTCGGCCTGGTGGTACATGTGAACGGGCGCCGACACCTTGCCAGGGTGATGCGGCGGATCAGGAATATTCGCGCTGTCACTCATATTAATCGTGTAAGGCAGTGACGCAACCGTTATGCAACAGGCCATGGCCGCGACGTTTGGCCTGTTGACATGCCATCCACCCAAAGGTGAGGATTGGCGTTTTGATAAAGAGGGCCCCAAGGTCATGACCAACAAATCCGTAATACAGACTGATAACGCGCCACAGGCCATCGGCACATACTCCCAGGCAGTTAAAGCCGGAGACACTGTGTACCTGTCTGGGCAGATTCCGCTGGTGCCGGAAACCATGGAGGTGGTCGCGGGTGATTTCGCCGCCAAGACCCGGCAGGTGTTCGAAAACCTTAAAGCCGTCTGCGAGGCCAGTGGCGGAGAGCTCAAGGACATCGTCAAGCTCAACATCTACATGACGGATTTGAGCAACTTTGCAACGGTGAACGAAATCATGGCCACGTATTTTCCAGAGCCGTATCCGGCGCGGGCCGCTGTGGGTGTCGCGGCGTTGCCCAAGGGCGTTCCGGTTGAGATGGAAGCGGTGATGGTGCTGAGCTGATACTCGCTCAAGCTAACACCCAAGGCGGCCTACGGGCCGCCTTTTTCATTGGTGGGGTGATCGCCAGGCCTACCGGGTTTTTTCGGCTATCATTTCCCGGTAGCCCACCCTGAAGTCCGGGTAGCGGAAATGGAATCCAGAGTCCAGCAGCCGCCGATTGTTACAGCGCTTACTGCCTGCGCGGCCACCTTTACGGGCGTCGGGGCCAGGCTTGTCGCAGGGCAATTGTTCCCGTACCCATGCCACCACTTCATCGAGCCGCACGGGCTCGCAATCGCTGGCTAGGTAGCAGTCCTCAAGTGGCTGGCTTGCGAGTGCCCGCCCCACGATATGGCAGGTGGCCGCGGCCGCATCCGCTTCGTGGATACGGTTGCTATAGGGGCCGGGAGAGGTCGGAGCCATGCCGCCACTCATCACCGCGTCGAGGAAGCGCGCCCGTGACGGGCCGTAGATGCCACTGAAACGGATTACGGTTGCCGAACTGCCGCTTTCCAGGGCGATCCGCTCACCCTCGAGTATCGCCTGGCCGCTGTATCGGGCGGGCTCGGTTGAGCTGCTCTCATCCACCCAGGAATCATCGTCCTGAGCATAGACACTGCTGCTACCGATAAACACCAGTCGGGTGAGTCGGTGCCCGTCCAGGGCGTCGATCAGGTTCTGCAGGCCCTTTACGTAGGCATTGTGATAGCCCTTGTCGTCGTAGCTTGCTGGCGTCAGGCAATAAACCACAATATCGAGATTGTCCGGCAGTACCGACTGCACCTGCTCCGGCACCATCAGGTCCGCCCCCAGCGCATGGACACCCTCTGGAACCTTGTCCGGATTGCGTCGCAGGCCGTACACCTTTGCCATTCCGGTAAGCTGTGAGGCAATGGCGCCGCCAAGCTTGCCGCAGCCGGCGACCAGTATTCTTGGTGTTTGTTGGTGCTCAGTGATTGCCATAGGCAATATCAATCCTTATGCTTTGGCTAATAAATTCACGGAACGTTTGCACGATCCCTGACCTGGACGAATTCTGACCGGAGCTCGCCATGACTCTGACCGAGTTAAGATACGTTGTTACCCTTGCCCGGGAAAGGCATTTTGGCCGCGCTGCCGAGCGCTGCCACGTCAGCCAGCCGACCCTGAGTGTGGCCGTCAAGAAACTGGAAGACGAGCTCGGCATACCCCTGTTCGAGCGCAGCAAGAACAGTATCCGCGTCACTGAAACGGGCAAGCGTATCATCGACCAGGCCCAGCGGGTTCTGGACCAGGTGGGTGTTATCCGTGACATGGCACAGGACGGCAAGAACCAGCTCAATGCCCCCCTTAAGGTAGGCGCCATCTATACCATCGGCCCCTATCTGTTCCCGCACCTGCTGCCGGAGCTTCGCCGCGCCGCGTCTGAGATGCCGCTCTACATCGAAGAAAACTACACGGCCACACTGCGCCAGAAACTGCGCCAGTCAGAACTCGACGCCATCATCATTGCACTGCCGTTTGAAGAGCCCGAGGTCGTCACTCTGCCGCTCTACGACGAGCCTTTTGTGGTGCTGCTGCCGGGAGGCCACCCGCTGACCAAACGCGAGAGCCTGACAGCGGAGGAACTGGCGAAGGAGCAGTTGCTGCTGCTCGGTCCCGGCCACTGTTTCCGTGACCAAGTGCTGGAGTCCTGCCCCCCGCTGGTGGATGCGGTCACCCGTAATCCCAGTGCTGCGGCGCCCTCTCTGGTGACCGAAGGCAGTTCACTGGAAACCATTCGCCACATGGTAGCCTCCGGCCTCGGTATTACGGTGTTACCGCTGTCCGCCGCTACAGCGATGCAGTATGACGAGAACATACTCGCTGTCAGGCCTTTCGCGGCACCGGTGCCCTATCGCACAGTGGCATTGGCCTGGCGGGTTACTTTCCCACGACCAAAAGCGATTGATGTGCTGTCGCTGGCGGCCAGCCAATGCCGGGTGATCGAGAAAGCGAAGATTGACACCCCGGCCGCGGCCGCTACCGCCTGAGCCAGGCTATGATGTCACTGGACGACATTGCCGTTACCACCCTGAAGGGCGTCGGTAATGCCCTGGCCGACAAGTTGTCGAAACTGGGCATCCGTTCGCTGCAGGACCTGCTGTTCCATCTTCCTCACCGGTATGAGGACCGCACCCGCATTATTCCCATGGGTAACCTCCGTATCGGCGACGTCGGCGTGGTGGAAGGCGAGGTGATGAAGGCCGATCTGGTGATGGGACGGCGCCGCAGCCTGCAGGTGACCCTGAAGGATCACAGCGGCTTTCTGGTCATGCGTTTCTTCCATTTCAATGCTGCCCAGAAGAACCAACTCACGGAAGGTGCGCGGGTGCGTTGTTTCGGCGAAGTTCGGCCGGGGCGGGCCGGTTACGAATTCTACCACCCTGAATACCAGGTCAATCCGCCGCCGATGCCCGCGCAGGGTGAGGCCACGCTAACGCCCGTTTATCCCCTGACAGAAGGCATTCAGCAACCGCGGGTTCGTAGCCTGTGCCAACAGGCTCTGGGCTACCTCAAACGCTACCCGATCCGAGACTGGTTGCCGGAAGAACTGCTCACCAGTTATCAGTTGCCGGGTATCACCGAAGCGGTCGAGCTGGTGCATTCGCCGCCGGCCAATGCGCCGGTTCATCTGTTGATGGAGGGGCGGCACCCGGCCCAACAGCGACTGGTCATGGAAGAGCTGCTGGCCCACCAACTCAGCCTTTTGCAGGTACGGCAGCAGGTTCAGGCCCGGGAAGCGCTGCCGTTACTGCCAACCGGTGATCTGCCGGAACGCTTCCTTGATTTGCTTCCGTTCAGCCTCACCGGGGCACAGCGACACGTAATGACCGAGATCCGTCAGGATCTCAGCCAGCCGGTCCCCATGTTGCGGTTGGTGCAGGGGGACGTGGGGTCCGGCAAAACCGTGGTGGCAGCGCTGGCGGCGCTGCAGACAATCGGTGCTGGCGCTCAGGTGGCGCTAATGGCGCCCACTGAAATACTGGCAGAACAGCACTACCAGAATTTTCGCAGCTGGCTGGAGCCGCTTGGCATCCAGTTGGCGTGGCTGTCGGGAAAGATAAAGGGCAAGGCGCGAACCGAGGCCCTGGAGGCCGTTGGCAGTGGCGAAGCCACCGTGGTGATCGGCACCCATGCCCTGTTTCAGGACGATGTCGCGTTCAGCCGACTGGCACTGGTGATTGTCGACGAACAGCATCGTTTTGGCGTGCACCAGCGATTGGCCCTGCGGGAAAAGGGTGTCGGCGGCACCATGGCGCCGCACCAGTTGATTATGACAGCGACGCCGATTCCGCGTACGCTGGCCATGAGCGCCTATGCGGACCTGGACACCTCGGTAATTGACGAGCTGCCCCCCGGCCGCAAGCCTATCGAAACCATAGCCATTCCGGACGGCCGGCGTGACGATGTGACCGATCGGGTGCGAAGGGCCTGCAAAGAAGGCCGGCAGGCATACTGGGTGTGCACGCTGATTGAGGAATCAGAGGCGCTGCAGTGCCAGGCGGCGGAAGTGACCGCGCAGGAGCTGGCGGAACGTCTGCCGGATCTGAAGGTGGGGCTTGTTCATGGTCGCCTAAAGGCGGCTGAAAAAGCGGCGGTGATGGAACAATTCAAGAACGGCGAACTCGACCTGCTGGTGGCAACCACCGTGATTGAGGTGGGAGTGGACGTCCCCAATGCCTCGCTGATCATCATCGAAAATCCGGAGCGCCTGGGCCTGGCGCAGTTGCATCAGCTGCGCGGCAGGGTGGGCCGGGGCGAAGAGGCCAGTTTTTGTGTGTTGATGTACCATCCACCACTATCGCTGAATGGCAAGGCCCGTTTGCAGGCCTTGCGCGACAGTCAGGACGGTTTCGTGATCGCCGAGAAAGATCTGGAAATACGCGGGCCGGGAGAAGTGTTAGGCACCCGCCAGACCGGTATGATGCAGTTCCGGCTGGCAGATTTTGAACGAGACAAGGGCTGGATAGAGCCAATCCGTGAAATGGCACCGCCGCTGATGAAGCAGCCGGCGTTGGTGAACGGTTTGATTCGCCGTTGGTTGGGGGAGCGAATTCGCTACGGCGACGTATAAAAGCACCGCGCCGGTCTAACAAATCGTGTGAAAACCCGCCTGCCGTCAAAGTTGGGTCGCCGATTGTGCCCTATACTGAGTGAAACCAATGTGTCCAACGGGGCACCGTCTACATTTTGGGAGAAACTTATGGAGCTACCTGTCGTAGTCAGGCAGGCGTTGGGTGAGTCTGCTGCCGGCGTTTCCCTTAGGGATGTGAGCCAGGCCCGTGGCGGCGAACTGTTACGAATGGTGTTGCTCACGGATGACGAGGGGAATCTCCAGGCCATATGCCGCGAGGGGGACCTGCTGGATATCAATGCCCTGAACAAACAATTGGGGCGGGATTTGCGGGTGATGAAGCGGCGAGAGCAGGTTCGGGTTCGTGAGCGCTCTGGCCTGACTGAGCTCCCCGCCTTGCCGTCTCTAACCGGCTGGCCCACGATTGTGGACGTTCGAGTTGATGAGTTGGCGTCCGTGGCATTGGTCCTGGGTGAGCAGAATCTTTGTATGGTCATGCCCGGCGACGAGTTCCGGGGAATCACCGTCGCGGCCGACCGCCATTCGTTTTCGGTGGCGCGGGATACCATTGCCGTGAATCTCAACAGTCCGGAGAAGGACCGGGATCAGCTGCATTCCGCTATTCGCCGGTTTACCTCGCTGCGCATTCAGCAGCGACTGGAAGATACGCTGGAGTTGCCCCCTCTGCCCGAAACTGCCCAGCGCATTATTCACCTGCGAGTGAATCCCAACGCTGTAATGGGGGATCTGGTGGATGTTGTGGAAAGTGACCCTAGTCTGGCTGCTCAGGTTGTCAGTTGGGCGTCCTCGTCCTTTTATGCGGCGGCGGGGCAGGTGCGTTCTGTGCACGACGCTGTCTCACGGATTCTGGGGTTTGACCTGGTGATGAACCTCGCCATGGGGCTGTCCCTGGGGCGTGCCCTGAAACAGCCCCAGGATCATCCTGAAGGCTATGTGGATTACTGGCAACAGGCAATATGGCAAGCCCAGTCGGCGGGGATCCTGGCGAGCATGATGCCTCGTGGCGAACGTCCGATCTTCGGTCTAGCGTACTTGGGGGGATTGTTGCACAACTTTGGCTACCTGGTACTGGCACAGGTGTTTCCTCCCCATTTCAAGCTGGTGTGCCGGTCGCTGGAAGCCAACCCCCATCTCGATTCCTCAATGATCGAGCATTTTTTGCTGGGTGTGACCCGTGAGCAGATCGCGGCGGAACTGATGCAGAACTGGGGGATGCCAGACGAAGTCTGCCTGGCAATCCGCAACCAGAAAAACCCTGGTTATGACGGCCCCCATGCGGTGTACAGCAAACTGCTTTGGCTGAGCCGGCAACTGCTGACCAAACGCGATGTTGCCTTGGGTGCGGGTGAAGAGGTGTCGGACGCATTCTACGAATCTCTCGGGCTGAGCAGGGAAAAGGTGGAAGCGCAGTTCGACGAGTTGGTCGAAAACAAGGATAGCATCATGGCGATGGCGGGGATGATGAATCAGTAGGGCTCCGTCACCGCCTGACCACCTCCCAAAACCCGCAAAAAAGCCGGCCCGAAGGCCGGCAAGCTCACCCGCTTGTTGCAGAATCAAATCAACGTGTTCAGGAGAAAACAAAGAGCGCTGTTGCAGGGTCGGTAGTGGCAACGCGCTTTTTTAAATTTAGCCAATACGGAGGGAAATAAAAGCTGGCTACGTTGGTGTTTGGTGAATGAGCGGGGCGTCATAATTTCGCGACTGCTGAAGGGATTGATTTGTAAAGCTAATCAAATTGTCAGCGACGAAATCTAATTACAAATTGTTACAAAATACTGGATCATCATGTCGGTACGGGGTGAGCTTCAAGCCTGGAATGGGTGGTGTCGAATGGCGGTTGCGGCGCGCCGGATGGCATCGGCATGCTCCTCCTCGACCGCCAGGCGCTCGCGGTCCATCTTGTCCACAAAGCGGGCATCTGTTTCCTGGCGGGCACGGTGGGTCGGCATATGCTGGATCTGATCATGCACTTCCTGGAAAACCCGGAAAGGCGACTGTTCCAGCAACTCCGGCGCAACGTGATCCAGCAAACCCTTGATTCGCAGGCAGGCTTCTGAGTATTCGATTTGGTCCTCTTCCACCGCCATAGCCAATACCCGGATGCTTTCAATCATGCTGTCCCGGCGCTCCCTCCGGAAAGATTCGGCTTTCTCCTGTCGCCTCCTGTCGTCCTGCAGGGCGCGGAACTGGCGGCTGATAAACGCTGCAAGCAGCGTGATGGCCAGCAGACCGGCAATAATCAGTGTCCATTGAAGCCACGGCGGCATAGAGATCTCCCTTGAAAATATCAGGCCTGTTTGCGTTGGCGGTCCGCACGCCAGACTTTCACGGACACAGTCTGTCCATTGAGTACGGATGTGCCAACAAGCGGATCAATTTCCTGATCACTCAACACGTCGTTTATGCTGGCGCCAGCGTGGGCAACTGCCACGCTCTGACCGGTACCCTCCCGATGGTGGCCCCAGCCATGGGGTACTGAAACCACGCCTGGCATCACATCCTCGGTGATCTCCACCGGCAATACAATCTGCCCGGAGGTAGAGCCAATCTCGGCGGAATCGCCAGCCTGAAGGCCACAGCGAGCGACATCTTTGGGATGGATCATCAGGGTACAGCGGTCCTTGCCTTTCACCAACCGCTGACTGTTGTGCATCCAGGAATTATTGCTGCGAACGTGCCGACGGCCGATCAGTAACAGATCGTCGGAGGGCGGTGCCGCGAGTAAGGCATGAAGCCGCCCCAGATCCTGCAGGTACCGGCGTGGGGCGAGGTTTACCTTGCCGTCGCGGGTAAACAACCTGCCAGGCATGCATGGGCGAAGCGGCCCGAGATCCACGCCGTTGGGCAGTTCCTTCAGGGCGCTGATGGACAACCCCTTGGGCAAATCCTGCCAGTGGCGGTTCAGTGGACTCATTTTTGCCAGACCCCGCAAGGGATGGCGCTCTGGAAGTATATCCATCACCAGATCGATGGCCGGCTGGACCAGGCCGCGTGCAGGCCCGATGTTGGTTCCGTAGGGCCCGGCCCGCAGCATGAGATCAAGAATCGGGTCGGGCCCGATCTGCTTGAACGCGCGCCAACCCATTTCGGAACGCAGGGGCAGGCGGCCACCTTTACGCTTCTTCTCCAGACGGTGTGCCAGTTCCAGCAATATCTGCCAGTCGTGGCGGGTATCCTTGCCGGCATCGAACAGGGCGGGGCTGTACTTGGCGGTATTGCGAACCGCGAACATGCTGAAGATCAGGTCGTAGTGGCTACGTTCCAGCCCGGCGGTGGGTGGCAGTATGACATCCGCATGACGGGTGGTTTCATTGAGGTAGTAGTCCACCGATACCATGAAGTCGAGGCCGGTGAAGGCCTCGTCAAGCCGTCCGCCGTTGGGGCTTGAAAGCACCGGGTTGCCCGCCACCGTCACGAACGCCCGTATCTGGCCCTCGCCCGGCGTGAGAATTTCATCGGCAATGGTGCTTGAAGGGTATTCGCCTGCAAACTCAGGCAGTTTTTTCACCCGGCTGAACCGCTTGCCGAAATGGCCCTTCTGGCCGGACATGCCACCGAGTGCGATCAGATCAATCGCGGGTTGTGTGAACATCATGCCGCCAGTGCTGTCCAGCTTCCCGGTCAGGATATTTAGCACGTAGGCAAGCCAGGTCGCAACGCCGCCAAAGGCCTGGGTACTCGTGCCCATACGGGTGTACAGCGCAGCCCTCGGTGTTGTGGCCAGTTGCCGCGCGAGGTTGCGGATATCAGCAGCCGGCATGCCGGTGTTTTCGCTGACAGCTTCAGGTGTAAATCCTAGCGCCGCCAGTCGTACCAGATCCACGTCTTTTGTCCACTGTTCCGCGTGGCCAAGATTGACCAGGTTCTCTTCGAACAGGGTGTGCACCATGGCCATTAACAGCAGGGCATCGGTGCCGGGGCGGATGAAATGGAATTCGTCGGCGAGTTTGCCGGTCTCTGTGCGGCGTGGGTCCACGACCACCATCCTGCCGCCACGGCCCTTGAGTGCCTTGAGTCGCCCACGGAAGTCCGGCACGGTCATCAGGCTGCCGTTGGAGGCCATCGGATTGGCGCCAATGCAGATGAACAGGTCGGTGCGGTCGATGTCCGGTATCGGGAAGAGAATCTGGTGCCCGAACATTTCCAGGCTGGCCAGCATGTGGGGCAATTGGTCGTTGGAGGTGGCGGAGAACCGGTTCTGGGTACCCAGGGCCCGGAGGAATGGCATGGTAGCCACCAGCGAGCCGTGATTGTGTACGTTGGGGTTGCCGAGGTAAGCGCCAATACTGTTGCGGCCGTGCTCTTTGCGTACCCGGTGCAGTCGGCTGGCCACCAGGTCAAAGGCTTCGTCCCACTCCATTTCCTGCCAGCCGTCGGTGGTGCGCCGTACCGGTTTGCGCAGGCGCTCCGGGTCTTCGTGGAGGTCCTGGAGGGCGACGGCCTTGGGGCAGATGTGGCCATGGCTCAACGGGTCGTCCTCGTCGCCCTTGATGGAGGTGACATGGCCATCCCTGACCTCGATGGCCACGCCACACATGGCTTCACACAGGTGGCAGGTACGGTAGTGGGTGCCGTTTTCCATGGGGTCTCTCCAAACTGGTTGTTATTGTTCTGAGCATGACCAAGCAGGGACGGTATTCCGAAACACGCTTTGAATACGTCCCTGTAACGCTCGGGCTCCGCCATCCATGGCTCCGCACGGTTTCGGAACACCGTCCCCGCTTGGCCCCGGACTTCGGAGTTGGTTTCAACAGGCAACCAGATTAGCAGGAAACGCAGGAGAGTGGAAAACCGGTTTATGGCCTTTCCGGCCACAAAAAAGGCCAGCCCGAGGGCTGGCCATAAGTAGCGGAGCCTGAAGTTAGTACTCTGCTGGAATTTCCTTGATGGGGTTGGACAGGAAGTTCAGGTAAACGCCGCCAGCTGGAATTTCCAGAGGAATGTTCCCCAAGCTTTCTATGTTGACTGTCAGCGGCACACGATTGGTGTTTCTTTGCTCTATTTGCATCCTGCCGTCATCAAAGAAGTTGATGTCGCCTTTCAGTTCAAGAGTGAACGGTTTGCTGTACAGGTCGTGTGGTCCGCCAATGGGTGGTTCCAGCAGCGGGGCGTCGAGCTGAAGGCGGGCTTCGGTTCTGAACTCGGTCTGGCCATCATCATTCTCGACAATAACGCCTTCCACCAAGCCTTGTGGATTGTCCTCGGAAGTCTCCGTGTTGTATCGCATCCGAAGGATCTGTGGCCCAGTCGGTTCTTCCAGCGTGATCAAGCCGGCAATCCGCAGGTAAACCGAGGTAGAGGTTGTCGCGAGCATGGTTGGGTATAAGAGTACCCTTACACCGGTCTGCTCTCCTGAGTCCGGATCGATGTAGGGGCCGATAACCTCTGTATTCAGTCCATAGGTCTGATAGATGAATTTATTCTCTGGGCATTCATCACCGTTGGTCGGGCACCCGACTCTTGCCGGAGTGGACATTAGCAGTATTGTTGCGTTGCCTGCTGATTTCAGTTTTGCGGCATTGGCGGACGGCAGGAACTCGCTGGCATCGTTTGGATCCACTTCATGATCGAATGGCTCCAGGCAGTCTTGGGAACCCAGCGCGTCGCAGTCAACCACATAGTTCGAGTTTGTATCCCGAATCGGCAGGTTCCGTAAGGGAGTGAATACTGTATCTAGCGCTTCACCACCTCGGAAGTAAATGTCCATATTTGGCCCGCCAACATCTTCAGGGTTTACCAGGAGATCGGTTTGCAGGGCAAGGCCGTTGGCGCCGCAGATGAAATCCTCGGTTCCGGTCTGGCATTGGCCTCCGGAAGTGGATTTCATGCGATAACGATACAGGCTATCGATTTCCCAGGGCTCTTCCGGGTAAAACCGAATCCGTTGATTGTTCTTCTCCAGCCGGCCGGATACCGCTTCAATTGCAGCGCCGCTCTCGTCCACTCTCTCAACCACAAACGTCTCGCCGCTGCGGATGGAGTCCAGATCCATGGACTGGGAGAACACAACCACGATGGGGCGGTCCGTAGGCATGGTAGTTACCGGCAACTCGTCCCCGCGAGGACCATTAGGTGCGTTATCCACACACTGCCCATGGCTATCTTGGCTTAGGTTGACCCCGGTGGTGACGCATGGGTAACCGGGATAGGTTGTCAGCGCCAGAGGTGACCTCTGTGGGACTGAACCGCCGCCAATGTCAGGGAGGGCGAAGCTGAGGTTCTGCGGTGTGACACCATTGCCTGCAAGGTCGGTCAACGCGTTGCCAATCTGCACGGTGTAATCAACACCATGCTCCAGGCCTCCGACCGGGTTCAGTACCAGGGCGGTTCCGTCGAGTTTGGCGTCCAGTGTGTTGTCGCCAACCGTCAGCGGTGTGCCTGCCGCGTCCAGCACAATGCCATCGGCGATGGTATCGGCGTCCAGCGGTTCGTCAAAATTCAGTACGATCGGGTCGCCAGGGCGCTGCATCTGATCACGATCACCCGGGAAGGCATCGTCCGGTCCTGGCATCCAGCTCACTAACTGTGGGCCGGTGTTGTCCGCCAGTTCTTCGTCCCGTTGTTCGGCGGCATCCAGTGCGGACTCGGAATCCGTCGCGGCTTCGATGCGAAACGCAATGGTGGCATCGGTGAATTCCTGGCCCAGCAGGTTGGGTTCCACCATGCCGATGGCGTCGATGGTCAGAACGCCGTCTTCCACGATCGCGATGCCGGTCAGCTCCACCCCAAGCAGGTCCTGGGATAACGAAGCATTGGGCTGCGCCTCTTCCGTGTTCATGGCAACATCCATGAACAGTTTGACGTGGCGCGGCGCGTTCATGTTATCCGTGTAGGGGTTTGGCATCAGGTAACCGGTGGCGTCCGACAACATGGTCACCTTGATGTCACCGGTTTTCTGGATGTTTCCGGTTGCCGGATCTATAACCGGTACCTCACCGTTGACACGGACATCCAGGCTGCTGCTGGTCAGCACGCTGCCTTTCGGAACTCGCAGTGGCAGGGGCTCATCCGCCGTAAATGCCGGTGCGTAAGCGAGCTCTGCAAACAGATCGCCGGTTTGCTGGGACGGCCCGGCATTGCCCTGCAGTACGGAGTTCAGAGTAATTCCGTTGATGATTTGCCCGTTTAGCCGAGACTTGCGGGTGTTCGCGGCGCTCTCGCCGGCGTTCAGACCGGAATCCACCACTTGCTGGGACAGCACAACGGTTGGGCCGGTGTCGCGTGGGGTGATAGTTTGGCTGAAGTCGTCCAGCGTGTCGCCATGGAGACTCGGCAGGTTGCGGACTGACACGGTGTAGGTCTCACCCGAGGTGAGTATGTCCTCCTCGCGGCCACAGCGCTCTTTCGAGTCTGCCAGGCAGGGGTCGATGGTGATGTCCCGGCCTTTCACAAGAACGGTGGCCGGCACCACGTTCGCGTTGCTGTCAGTGATTTCAATGACACCACCGAGTGCCTTCCAGTCCGGGTGTACGGTCTGGGTCATTTGCAGTCGGAACGTTGAGAAGTTCATGGGCTGGAATACATTGCCCCCGGAGGGAATCATTTCCGCAACTGTTAACTCGGGGCTCAGGTTGTCCAGCCCGGCGATGCCGCTGAATGCACCCCGTGTTGAAAACTGCACGCCCTCCGGGCCAAAAGCATTGGGGGTCGGAATCGCACGGCCGCCTTCTGCCTGCAATGCCTCGGTAAACTCAATGGTGTAGTCGGCGCCCGGGCTGAGTTCGCCCTGTGGCGACAATGTCAGACTGCGCCCACCATCCACGCTTTCGGCCGTGAAGCTCAGCTCGGTGCTACCATCGGTGATGCGGATTTTGCTGGCAACATCGTTGTCAGACAGCGCGTGGGAGAAGCGCAGCACCATGTCGGCCTTGGGGCTAACGTTGCTCTGGCCATCCGCCGGGTAGGAGTAAACCACCTCTCCCGGAGTTGTGGGCTCGTCGATGGTCTGTTCATCACCCCCGCCGCATGCTGCCAGGAACATCGCGGGAATCAGTGCCAATGTATTGTTGTGTTTCATGGCAAACCTCTCCTCAGAACTTCAGGGTGATGGAGCCGCTGATAACGTGAACGTCACCGTCGGCGGTTGCCTGCTGTTCGTTACCGTCATAGTCGACGATGGTGAAATCCCGGTCCTGCAGCTGCTGATATTGGTAACCGATATCCAACCGTACCGGGTAGGCCAGCACACGGGTGCGTTCATAGGTTGCACTGATGCCTAGCCCGGCCACGATCTTGTCGGTGTCCAGATAGTTCAGCTCCGGGTTGCGGGTGGTTTTGAGGGGAGACTCCTCATACGCCAGCCCGCCCCGGACGGCAAAGTGACGGCTGAGCTGGTATTCAGCGCCGATGCGAGGCACCAGAATGTCATCAAAACGGATGCGGTTGGCGGCACTGACACCCTCCTGGTCCTTGATCGTATCGCTGGCGAACTCGTCTTCCAGCTCAGACCAGTTCTGCTGCTCAATGCTGCCGCCGATGCGCCAGCCATCACCCTTATACTGGGTACCTATGGCAAAGGTTTCCGGTTGGAAGGAATCGATAGTAGCCACCGCAAGGCTCAGGCCCGGGTCGGGGATGGTCTGTGTAACGATAATGTTGGAGTCTACAGACGTCGAAGCGGATGACTTGGTGCGATAGGTGATCGCGCTTTCCCAGCCGTCGAGGAAACAGTCACTGTCCGGACAGAAAGTATCGCCCCACTTGATGGTGGTGCCAAGGATGGACTTCAGCGACGGCTCGGCGTTAACCGCCAGTCGCTCGCGGCTGGTTTCACCGCCAAGTGTTGAAACGGCATCCAGTTGAGCGGCTGCTTCCAGAGTGACACGCACCGAAAAACCGCCTGAGATGCCCCGCCAGAGGGGGGTGGCACCACCAATGTTCAGGAACAGGGGTTCCTTGCCATATTGCAGGTACTGCCCGGTTTCGGAGGTTTCCGAGGAGAATGCCAGCATTTCCTTACCATACTTCTCAACGCCTGCGATGAAGCCCAGGTAAATCGGGTGATCGAAGCGGGTCAGGGACGCCAGGTTGGTTTTCATGCCGATCAGGACGTGCTGGCTCGGCGAATCCGAAATGATATCGCCGTCTGCATCGGAACGGCTGGAGCGCAATTCCTGCTCCGCGTGAAGGATGCCGCCGGTCAGCTCGCCACGCTCGTCACTGGTCAGATAGGACGGATTGTAATAGGTGGCTGACACCTGCTCGTTGAACATCGACAGGGACTGTGCGGTAGCCACGTCCACGGGCATCACGCCATAGGTTGTACCGATATTGCCCATACTGGCAGAGGCATTCAATGAAAAACCGGCCGAGGCGGCTGCAACGGCGAATGTCATCGCACGCAGGGAAAAGCGGGAGGTTGAAACCATGAAACACACTCCATTTGTTTGTCTTTGTTATGGACCTTTGCCGTGCCCCCGGAGTCGGGTAACAGGGCTGGCAATTATTGTTGGTACATTTGTTCGAAAAGCAGTGTAGTGCTCTTGTCTTATCGGGACGTTGGCTTCTTTGACAGCTTTTGGTGTCGAAACGACCACCCTCTAGTTAAAGATGGTTTAAAAATGAAGGAAATACAGAGCCTTATCAGGCCGGAAGGTGTTTATTTCTGTAACGAAGAGTTGTGAACTGTTTCAGGTTTTCTGCGGGCATAAAAAAGGCTCCCTTCCGGGAGCCTTTGAATACTGCGCTAATGTGTATTGAAACTCGACGTTTCAGTTCGCGCGGCGTTTTCGACCAACCAGTGTCAGGCCGATGATGCCAATGCCCAGCAGCGCCAGTGAGCCAGGTTCGGGCACGGTAACAGAGCCCTTGCCGTAAAGGCTCACGTGAGACAGGCCATTACCCTTGCCGAAGTACGCCCAGTCTCCAGAGGAGACGAGGGAGTTAAGTTCATAAACGAACCAGTTGTCAGCCTTGTTTCCGCCACCAAATTTGAAGCCGATTGCAATAGTGCTGTATGAGTCCCAAAGGCTGCTATCGAATTCCCAGGTGCCGGTGCTGTCGGTCTGTCCGTACTCCAGATTGTAAAGTGCTGTGGGGTTCCCTGCGTTTTCAGATTTCTCCACAAACTGATAACCCGTTCCTGCGGCGTTGTTAAGAAAAATGTCATTGGCAGGGTTGCCGGTAAAGCTCGGGTTGTTCTTGCCGGACGCCAGGCATGCTGTGGCCTGCGAATCGTCCATCTGCATATAGTTATAGGCATCATCACATTTGATGGGTGCCGCGACAGCATAACCTGACATCAGTAATGCGGATGTCAGCGTTCCAGCCACCAGTGGCCAAAACTTAGTTCTCGTGTTCATTTTTGCTACTCCCGGTGATATTCCTTACTACGGGAGAATCACAGCATTAAAGGTGCCACAGTCCAAAATCATCGTTGTTACCGATACATAGGCAAAGCGCAGTTTCCGACTCGGTTTGATAGTGTAAGAAAAGCTGACATTCCCGGAGTCACGATGCCAGTGTCAACTGGTCAGCACCGATAGCACCTTCTGCGCATGCTCCGCCATTTCACTGCCCAGACTTGTCAGGTAACCGCCATCCTTCTGAGTGATCAGCCCCTTCTGGTGCAAACGTTCTGCCGCGGTCACCATCTCCGGTGCAGCTGAATGCTGGTGAACCTTAATGCCCTCCTGCGCGGAAGACAGATCGAACATCGCCAGCAGGTTGAGTTCATCAATGTGGTCGGAAGAGAAAGGCATGGTGCGTTCCTTGTGTTATTTTTAATGGTCTTAGTGTAGTTGTATACGAAGCCACGGTATTCGGCAAAACTGATTTCCGGATAAACCACCCCACCTGGATGGAGACAGGGATGTACACCCTTCATATTGCGAACAAGAACTACTCGTCATGGTCGTTACGCCCTTGGGTCCTGATGAAGGAGCTGGGCATTGAGTTTAATGAGCAGCTCATTGTGTTTGGTGACGAGCCCACCTGGCAGGCTTACAGGCGCCTGAGCCCCAGCGGCAAGGTACCCTGCCTCACGGATGAAAGCACAACCGTATGGGACTCGCTGGCCATCATTGAGTATCTGGCCGAGCGTCACGAGGGCGTCTGGCCCAAAGACGCAAAGGCCCGCGCCTGGGCTCGCTGTGCTGCTGCTGAAATGCATTCCGGGTTCCAGTCGCTACGGGATATCTGCAGCATGAACGTGGGCCTGCGTATCCGCATGAACACGGTCAGTGAGGGCCTGCAAAAGGATGTCGACCGCATCGACAGCCTGTGGTCCCATGGCCTGCAGCAGTTCGGTGGCCCGTTCCTCGCCGGTGACCGCTTTAGCGCTGTGGATGCCTTCTTTGCCCCTGTCGTCTATCGGGTTCGCACCTACGGGCTGGACCTGAGCGAAGGCGCCGCTGCCTACGTTGAGAGGGTTCTGGCGTTAGGCAGTATGCAGCAGTGGGAAGCCGAATCCCTCGCGGAACCGTGGCGAGACACCGAACACGAGGACATCGCGTTCACCGTCGGCACCTTGCTTGCGGACCACAGACAATAGCCACTTTCTTTAACAGACAGAGGACTCACCAGGCATGATCAGTTGGGAAGACTTTGAGAACGTAGAGCTGCGCATCGGCACCATCATCGAGGTAAACGAATTTCCGGAAGCCCGCAGGCCGGCGTACAAGTTGAAAGTCGATTTCGGCCCGGAAGTGGGCATCCGAAAATCCAGTGCGCAGATTACCGACCTGTACGATCCTGAGACGTTATTGGGTAAACAGGTGCTCGCCGTAACAAACTTCCCGCCAAAACAGATTGGCAAATTTATGTCCGAGTGCCTGGTGACTGGGATCAAGAATGATGAGGGGGCGATAACCCTGGTAAGCACGGATCACAAGGTGAGTAATGGGCAGAGGCTTATCTGAAGGTAAAACTGGGGAAATGGTGGGCCCACCTGGACTCGAACCAGGGACCAAAGGATTATGAGTCCTCTGCTCTAACCAACTGAGCTATAGGCCCTTTTTCAGCGGATGCTGCTTAAAGGTTTGCTTTTGGGGTGTCGCTTCCGGGCGGGAGCAACAAAGCGGGCGCCATTATACCGGTGAGGGATGGCGCCCGCTACTGTTGTGGTGTTATCCGTTGCCCTGATCGTCAATGAAGCCGCGCAGGTGATCGGAGCGGGAAGGATGGCGCAGTTTGCGCAGGGCCTTGGCTTCGATCTGGCGGATTCGCTCGCGGGTTACGTCAAACTGTTTGCCCACTTCTTCCAGGGTGTGGTCGGTGTTCATTTCGATACCGAAGCGCATGCGCAGCACCTTGGACTCGCGCGCGGTCAGGCCGGAGAGCACGGAGCGGGTAGCTTCGCGGAGGCCTTCAGCGGTAGCGGAGTCAACAGGTGACAGGGCCTGGATATCTTCAATGAAGTCGCCCAGGTGGCTGTCTTCGTCATCACCGATCGGGGTTTCCATGGAGATCGGTTCCTTGGCGATCTTCAGTACCTTGCGGATCTTGTCCTCGGGCATTTCCATGCGCTCGCCCAACTCTTCCGGCGTGGGCTCGCGGCCCATCTCCTGCAGCATCTGACGGGAGATGCGGTTGAGTTTGTTGATGGTTTCGATCATGTGCACCGGAATACGGATGGTGCGGGCCTGGTCCGCGATGGAGCGGGTGATGGCCTGACGAATCCACCATGTGGCGTAGGTGGAGAACTTGTAGCCACGGCGATACTCGAATTTGTCGACCGCCTTCATCAGGCCGATGTTGCCTTCCTGAATCAGATCGAGGAACTGCAGGCCGCGGTTGGTGTACTTCTTGGCAATGGAGATAACCAGACGCAGGTTGGCTTCCACCATTTCCTTCTTGGCACGGCGGGCCTTGGCTTCGCCGATGGAAACGCGGCGGTTGATTTCCTTGATGTCGGAAACGTCCAGGTCCACTTCGGTCTGGATATTGGCAATGCGCTTCTGCAGGCGGACAATTTCGTCGATGCGCTCAGCAATCAGAGGTGCATAGGGCTTTTTGCCCTTGGACATCTTCTCGGCCCAGTCCAGGCTGGTTTCGTTACCGGGGAACGACTTGATGAAATCCTTACGCGGCATCTTGCACTCGCGTACGCAGATTTTCATGATCGCCCGCTCGTTCTCCCGCACCAGATCGTTGGTGGAGCGAACGACGTTCACCAGTTCGTCAAACGCCTTGTTGCCCAGCTTGAACGGGGCAAATACCTGGCCCAATTCGTTCAGGGCTTCCTGGGTTTTCTTGTGGCCGCGGCCGTGTTTGGCCAGGCTTGCGTCGGCGGCATCGAGCTTTTCTTTCAGCAGCTCAAAACGCAGACGGGTTTCTTCCGGATCCGGACCGCTTTCGGTTTCTTCTTCGCTGTCGTCATCGTCATCGTCGTCGGATGAATCGTCCGAGGTGCTGGACGTGTCCGGGGTAGTGTCTTCCTCCATGAACGGCTCGGCGCCGTCGGGGTCGAGGAAGCCGGAGACGATGTCGCTGAGGCGGCCTTCGTTCTCGATGATGCGGTCGTAGGCCTGGATAACGGTACCGGTGATGCCGGGAAAGTGGGCCACGGCGGCCATGACATCACGGATACCTTCCTCGATGCGCTTGGCAATGACAATTTCGCCTTCGCGAGTCAGCAGCTCCACGGTGCCCATTTCGCGCATGTACATGCGGACCGGGTCCGTGGTGCGGCCAGCGTCGGATTCCACGGCTGCGAGTGCCGCAGCGGCTTCAGCGGCCGCAGCTTCGTCAGCGGTGGAGTCGCCGTCGGTCATCAGCAGCGTGTCTGCGTCCGGTGCCACTTCAGACACTTGGATGCCCATGTCGTTGATCATGCGAATGATGTCTTCGACCTGGTCCGGGTCAGCAATGTCTTCCGGGAGGTGGTCGTTTACCTCGGCGTAAGTCAGGTAACCTTGTTCCTTGCCTCGTGCAATGAGGTCTTTAAGACGTGATTTCTGCGAATTGCCTGACATAGACACCCTGTGAACTCGCTGGTAAAAGGAAAAAAGTGAAACAGCCATTATAGCTGTCGCGCGGTTGCTCTGCCACCGGATGGTTAGATGGTGATCAATACTGCAAGTTTCAAGTGCAGTGCCGTTTCCGGCGGCAGTTATTGCGTTTTTTTGGCCCGCCGGCGCTGTTTTCTGGCGCTGGTCAGTCGTCGTTCTGTCCGGTCAGTGCCTTCAGTTCCTGCCGCTCTTCAGCGCTAAGGTCTGCCAGGCTACGTTTTTCCGATAGCAGAGACGCCAGCCGTTGCTTGCGTGCCACTTCCCGATTCGGGTTCAGCATTTCCCTGGCGCCAGCCAGAGTCTGTTCCCGTGCGGGGACGTGTTCAATGCCATCGAACAGGCTGTAAAACTGTTCTCTGGCACGGTTATCTGTTGCCAGTTCGCGGATCAGGGAGCGCCGGTCTTTGATGGCGTTCTCCAGAATCCAGTTGGCAAACTGGCCAGCCTGCCGGTACTGGCGGCTGCTGCGACACAGTTCGGCCATTTCGCTGGCCATGTCCGGTGCTTCCAGCAGGGCCAGGCAAAGCTGGGTATCCTTGCTGAGTTTTACGTCAATCCGTTGTTCCTGCACCCGGCGCTCGCCGTATCCGCCCTTGCCGTTCGGCTGGCGTCGGCTCTGCCAGTCGCCCCGGTTGTTGCCGCACAGTCGCAGCATTTCGTGCCACATGGCATCCCTGAGGGTGCTCCTGGGCATTTTCTTCAGTAGCGGCTCTACCCGTGCCTTCAGCTCGCCCCGGTCTTCCGGCAGCGTCAGATCCAGCCCTTCGCTTTGCCGGTTGAACAGGTAGCGAGACAAGGGCGTGGCGCCGTTGATGCGTTCCTGGAACGCGTCGGGGCCTTCCTTGCGCACCAATGTGTCCGGGTCTTCACCGTCCGGCATCATCAGGAACTGCAGGTGCAGGCCGTCGGTCAGCAATTCCAGCGCATTTTCCAGAGCCTTGTCGGCCGCCCGGTAACCGGCCTGGTCGCCGTCAAAGCAGAACACCAGATGCCGTACCTGTTTCAGCAGTGCCGACAGGCTGTCCTGGTTTGTGGCTGTGCCCAGCGTGGCCACGGCAAAGTGGATGCCGTTCTGCGCGAGCGCAATGACATCCATGTAGCCTTCCACCACCAGAAGCCTGTCGAGTTGGCGGATCGACTGTTTGGCTTCATAAAGGCCGTAGATTTCGCGGCTTTTATGGAACACATCAGACTCCGGAGAGTTGATGTACTTGGCCTTGTCATCACCCAGTGTGCGCCCGCCGAACGCAATGGTCCGGCCGCGACTGTTGCGGATCGGGAACATCACCCGGTTGCGAAACAGGTCCCTCGGCCGGCCGTAGCGGTCGGACACGGTGCCGGTCTCGACTAACGGTTCCTGCAAATCCTTGCTGGCACTGTCGAACAGGGCGGTACCGGTGCCGGGCGCATAGCCCAACTGGTATTGCTCAATAATGCTGTCGTCCAGGCCTCTCTGTTTGAGGTAGTCCCGGGCGAATTCGCCTTGCTGGCCCTTCAGGGCAGACTGATAGAAGCGGCTGGCGTAATCCAGAGCGTCCGTCAGTGTTCGCGCCTGCTGCATTTCCTGGCGCGCGCTCTGATCGTAGGGCACTTCCATGCCGGCTCGGCGGGCCAGTTCCTCTACCGCGTCGGTAAAGCCCAGGCCGTCGAATTCGCGGACAAAACTGATGGCATCGCCATGGGCGCCACAGCCAAAGCAGTGGTAGAAGCCCTTGTCCGGCCGAACGTTGAAAGACGGCGTCTTCTCATCATGGAAGGGGCAGCGGGCCTTGTAGTTGCCACCGGCCTTTTTCAGGGTGATACGTGATCCGATCAGCTCCGCCAGGTCTATCCGGTCGAGCAGGTCTTCAACAAAGCGTTGTGGGATCAGTCCACTCATGGTGTCTCCGGTCGCGCGGGAAGTGCCGGGCCTGGAAGTACAGCCAAAAATGCCGCCGAAGCCAGGCCTCGGCGGCATTTTGGTATCGCTCTGTGCAACCTGTGGCTATACAGGCGATTATAGGCTTGCAGTCAAGCGGCGTCCGGTAAAGCTTAGTACAGACGCTCGAACTTGCGCTGTTCCCGCTGAAGCTTCTTGAGATGACGCTTGACGGCTGCAGCTGCCTTGCGCTTGCGCACGGCTGTCGGCTTCTCGTAGTGCTCACGGCGACGTACTTCCGACAGAACGCCTGCTTTCTCGCAGGAGCGCTTGAAGCGACGAAGGGCTACGTCAAACGGTTCATTCTCTTTCACTTTAACAGCTGGCATTCGAAAATCACCTACCTGATTGATTCGGTTTCTGTTTTGTCTGATCGACCTGTCTGTCAAATCGACTCGATCCCTGGTCAGATTGGCTAAAACTCGACCAGTGCTTATTTAAGGCCGGCAATGATAGCGCCTGCCCATGGCCAAGGTCAATGTTTGTTCGATGAAACTGACGGAGGGTTTCGGGTTTCTGCTAAAATGCCTCGTTTACGTTTACCAGCCCGGAGTTGTGGCCCTTACTTATGCTGATTCTCGGTATTGAAACTTCCTGTGATGAAACCGGCGTTGCCCTCTATGACAGCGAACGCGGGCTGCTGGCGCATGCGTTGTTCAGCCAGATTGATATGCATGCGGACTACGGCGGTGTGGTGCCGGAGCTGGCCTCCCGCGACCATGTTCGCAAATTGCTGCCGCTGTGTGATCAGGTGCTTGCCGATGCCGGCAGGGTTCGCGCTGATATCGAAGGCATTGCCTACACTGCCGGTCCCGGCCTGGTGGGTGCACTGATGGTGGGTGGCTCCGTGGCCCACGCCCTGGGATTTGCCCTGGGTGTGCCGGTGTTGGGTGTCCATCACATGGAAGGTCACCTGTTGGCACCGATGCTGGAAGATAATCCTCCGGCGTTCCCCTTTGTCGCCTTGCTGGTTTCCGGCGGCCATACCCAGTTAGTGCTGGTTAAGGGCATTGGCGAGTATGAAATGCTGGGTGAGTCTGTGGACGATGCCGCCGGCGAGGCCTTCGATAAAACCGCCAAGATGCTGGGGCTGGATTATCCTGGCGGGCCTAGGGTAGCGGCGATGGCTGAAAAGGGCACGTCGGGCCGGTATCGGTTCCCGCGGCCGATGACCGACCGGCCGGGGCTGGATTTCAGTTTCAGTGGCTTGAAAACGTTTACCCTCAATACGGTAACTGCGGCGGAACGTGCTGGGGGTCTGGATGACCAGACTCGCGCCGATATTGCCCTGGCCTTCGAGACGGCAGTGGTGGATACGCTGACCATCAAATGCCGTCGTGCCCTGGAGCAGACCGGTTGCAAGCGTTTGGTGATTGCTGGCGGCGTTAGCGCCAATAAGCGGTTGCGTGCCGGGCTTGAGAAAATGACTGAGAAGCTTCGTGCCGCGGTGTTCTACGCCCGCCCCGAGTTCTGCACGGATAATGGCGCCATGATTGCCTACGCGGGTTGCCAGCGTATGAACGCAGGCCAGCAGGACGGCGATCGGATCGTGGCGGTGCCGCGCTGGCCGATGAATACACTGCCACCGGTTGGTGAGCCACGGACGAATGGGCTGGTGGACTAGAAGCCCGGTTCCCGGCCCTGGGCCATACGGATCAGATTGTTGCGGTGACGTACCACAATCAGGATGGCCAGCAGGCCGAACAGTGGCAGGGTGTCGGGTTCGATCAGGGCACTGATGATGGGGCCGCTGACAATGGCCACAATCGAAGCCAGTGCCGAAATTTTCCAGCGCCACATCACCAGGGCCCAGATGGCGGCGAGTAGAAGCGTGGTCGCTGGAGCCAGCGCAAGCCCGGCGCCCAGCGCCGTCGCCACGCCTTTTCCACCCTTGAACCGATAGAACAACGGAATCATGTGCCCGGTCACCGCGCACAGCGCCACCATGGCTTGGGAAAGGATGGTCAGGTCTGCCTGGTGGGCAAGCCATACCGGAAGCCAGCCCTTGGCGGCATCCAGGAATAACGTCAGTGCCGCCGGCGGCCATCCGCCGGTACGGTAGACGTTGGTGGCGCCGGGGTTTCCGGAACCCTGTGCACGCGGGTCCGGCAGGTGCCAGGCGCGGCAGACCGGCAGTGCAAACAGCATTGAGCCCGCCAGGTAGGCCAGGGCGCACAGTAGAACGGTCAGTACCGGGTCACTCAGATAGCTCATCGGTGGCGATCATTGGCAAAGTGAAAAAGACGCAAAGACGCGTACTGGTCATTTGTGAGAAAATGCCGGCCCCGCGACGAAGCAGGTCAGATTTTATACAGTATCCGCTGCCTGCGCGTTATTCAATCAGCAAAGAGTGTAAGCCCGGGAGTGCCTCCGTTGACAGATAGTGTACTGATCGAAGGTCTCGCCGTTGAGGCAATCATCGGCGTGTACGACTGGGAGAGGGAAGTCAGTCAGCGGCTGTTGGTGGACCTGGAGATGGCCTGGGATAACAGGACGCCGGCGGCGTCGGATGATGTCAGTGATGCCCTGAACTACGCTTTGGTCAGTGAGCGGGTCTCAGACTACCTTGTCGAGGCTCGCCCCCAATTGCTGGAAACCGCTGCGGAAGGCATTGCAGGTTTGCTACAGAGTGAATTCAACGTGCGCTGGGTCAGGTTGACCCTTCGTAAACCCGGCGCCGTTCCGGCTGCAGCAGCCGTGGGTGTAAGGATTGAACGGGGGAGCCTCTGATGGCGCGGGTGTATATCAGTATCGGTAGCAACATTGACCGCGAGCGTTATATCACTGCGGCGCTGGACGCACTGGCTGGCTGGTTTGATGAACCGCTTATCTCATCTGTCTACGAGAGCGAGTCCGTCGGTTTTGATGGCTCGCCCTTCTACAATCTGGTGGTGGGCGTCGATACCGACCTGAGTGTGGCCGAGCTGTCGGCCCGCTTCAAGCAACTTGAGGCGGACAATGGTCGACGGCGGGATGTGCCAAAGTTCAGCCCCCGAACACTGGATCTGGATATTCTCACCTACGATCACGAGGTGGGCCGGGTCGATGGAGTCGAGCTGCCCCGGGGCGAGATTCTAAAAAACGCCTTTGTGCTACTGCCGCTGGCGGAAATTGCGCCGACCGCCGTTCATCCGGTCTGCGGTGAGTGTTACCAGGCATTGTGGCAGGCCTATGACCGTGACCAGAAACTGTGGCCGGTGGACTTTACCTGGCAGGGCCGACGCATCTCGCAGGCCTCCGCTCGCTAATCTGGCTTTTGTGATCCGTGATGCGAGCGGTATAGCTGGATCAGGCTGGCCGTCGAACTGTCGATGGCCTCGTCGCTTTCAGCAGTATCGCCGGCCAAGCGGTCCAATATGCCCTTGCCCATCTGTTTCCCCAGTTCCACGCCCCACTGATCGAACGAGTCCACATCCCAGATAATACCCTGAACAAACGTACGGTGTTCGTAGAGCGCGATCAGGGCGCCAACGGTTTCCGGCGTCGATTTGTCCATCAGCAGGGTGTTGCTGGGTTTGTTGCCGGGAATCACCTTGTGGGGTGCCAGCTTGTCGATCTCGTCAACGCTCACGCCTTCGGCCTTCAGTTCCGCCTTGGCTTCGTCCAGGGTCTTGCCGGACATCAGAGCTCGTGACTGGCTCAGGCAGTTGGCAAACAGGGTGACGTGGTGACTGGCGACCGGATTGTGGGTCTCCAGAGGAATAATGAAGTCCGCCGGAATCAGGCGCGTGCCTTGATGCAGTAGCTGGTGGAAGGCGTGTTGGCCGTTGGCTCCCACGCCGCCCCAGATCACCGGGCCACTTTGGTAGGTTAGCGGCTCACCGCTCTGGGTCACGCTCTTGCCGTTACTTTCCATGTCCAGTTGTTGCAGGTGCGCGGGCAGGCTGCGGAGGTAATGGTCGTAGGGCAGGATAGTGTAGGTTTCCGCGCCCCAGAAGTTGTTGTACCAGACCCCCAGCATGGCCATGACCACAGGTAGGTTCTGCTCCAGTGGCGCGGTATGGAAATGTTGGTCCATGGCGTTGGCGCCGGAGAGCAGGGCATGGAAGTTCTCCATGCCGATGGTCAGTGCCACGGGCAGGCCGATGGCGGACCACAGTGAGTAGCGTCCGCCCACCCAGTCCCACATGGGGAAGATGTTGTCTTCGGAGATGCCGAAGTTAACGGCTTCCGGCGTATTGGCGGTAACCGCAACGAAGTGCTTCGCGATCTGGTCTTCGCTACCGCCGTTGTCCAGGAACCAGTCCCGGGCCACCTTGCTGTTCTCCAGGGTTTCCTGGGTACGGAAGGATTTCGACTGGATCAGGAAGAGGGTGGTTTCCGGGTTGACCCGGCGCAGTACCTCGGCTATCTGGGTGCCGTCGATGTTGGCGACGTAGTGGCCCTTCAACTGGCCATGCCAGTAAGGGCGTAGAGCTTCCGATACCAGTTTGGGACCGAGGAAGGAGCCGCCAATGCCAATACTGACCACATCGGTAAAGGCCTTGCCGGTATGCCCCTGCCAGCGTTCGCTAAGCACGTCGTCTACGAACTGCGCCATGCGATTCAGCGTGCGTTCCACTTCCGGTGCAATGTCGGTGCCGTCAACGTGGATGGAAGCGCCGCTGGTGTCCCGCAGGGCGATGTGCAGTGCCGGGCGCTTTTCAGTGACATTGATGTGGTCGCCACGAAACATGGCTTCGATTCGCTCCGGTACACCACATACCCTGGCCAATGCCATCAGCTTTGCCAGGGTGTCATCGGTCATGCGGTTGCGGGAGTAATCCAGCGACAGGCCGCCGCCGCGAATGAAAAAACGGCTGGCCCGGTCCGGGTCGCCGCTGAAAAGCTCCCTCATATGGGTGCTTTCCAGTTCCGCCTGATGTGTCTTCAGCGCCTGCCACTCGGGCCGGCTGGTGAGTGGTACAGAGCCCTGGGACATTGTGGAATCCTTTCTGTCAGTGGGTGTCGGATCAGCGGGTAATCGACAGATTGTCGATCAGCCGTGTGGTGCCCAGAAACGCTGCCACCAGTAGAGTCAGTTCGGAATCGTCGGCGCTGGCCGGTTTCAGGGTCTGGCTGTTGGCGATGTTGAAGTAATCTGGCCGTAGCCCCGCTTTACTGAGGGCATCATTGGCCTCCTGGGACAGCATTGTAAAATCGGTCCGACCTTTATGAATTTGTTCTGCGGTATTTTTCAGCGTCTGATAGACGGCCGGCGCAGAGGCGCGTTCATCCTCGGTGAGAAATCCATTGCGAGAGCTCTTCGCCAGGCCGTCCTCTTCGCGAATGGTCGGGCCGCCGATGACTTCCACCGGTATCATCAGGTCCTGGGTCAGTTTGCGAATCACGGCCAACTGTTGGTAATCCTTTTCGCCAAATACCGCGATATCCGGCTGCACCATGTTGAACAGCATGGTAACCACCGTGGCTACACCCTCGAAATGTCCGGGACGACTGGCGCCGCAATGGCCCTCACTGACTTCCGGAACAACAATGCGGGTGTGCCGGGCCAGTCCCTCGGGATAGATCTCTTCATTGGAAGGGGCGAACACCAGGGTGCTGCCTGCAGCCTCAAGCCGTTCCTGATCTTCAATCAGTGTGCGGGGATAGGTGTCCAGGTCTTCCGTGGCGCCGAACTGCATCGGGTTCACGAAAATACTGGTCACGACAATGTCGGCTGCTTCACGGGCTTTTCTGACCAATGAAATATGCCCGTCATGCAGGTTGCCCATGGTGGGAACCAGTCCAATACGTTTTCCTTGCTGGCGATAGCTGCGCAGCATGGCACGGAGTTCTTTAAGCGTATGTACGGTTCTCATGCCTTGAACGTATGCTCCTCGGCGGGGAATGAGCGGTCGCGAACAGCGGCCACATAGGCTTCGATGGCGCCTTTGACAGAACCGGACTCCGCCAGGAAATCCTTTACGAAGCGCGCTTTTCGGCCGGTGACCATGCCCAGCATATCGTGGACAACCAGTACCTGGCCGTCGGTGTCTGCGCCAGCACCAATGCCGATCACCGGCGCTTGTACGGCCTGGGTGATCCTGGCCGCCAGCGGCGCAGGTACGCATTCCAGCAGGATGACATCGGCCCCGGCGGCCACCAGTTCACAGGCGTGTTCAATCATCAGTTCGGCGTGCTTTTCGTCCCGACCCTGGACCTTGTAGCCGCCAAACTTGTTGACGAATTGCGGGGTCAGGCCCAGATGGGCGCATACCGGCACGCCGCGTTCGCTCAGGGCGTGGATGGTGTCTTTCATCCAGTCGGTGCCTTCCAGCTTGACCATGTGGGCGCCGGCACGCATTAGTTCGGCGGCGTTCTCAAGGGCGGCTTCGGTGGTGCCATAGGTCATGAACGGCATGTCCGCCATGATCAGCGAGCCCCGGTTGCCCTTGGCCACGGATGACACGTGGTACACCATCTGGTCCATGGTAACGGGCAGCGTGCTGTTATGCCCTTGAAGCACCATGCCAAGGGAGTCGCCAATCAGGATGACATCAACGCCGGCCTCACTGACGATTTGAGCAAAGGTGGCATCGTAGGATGTCAGAACGGAGAAAGCTTCGCCCTTCTGCTTGTAATCGCGCAGAGTATTGATGGTAACAGCCATAGAATCCTTGCCTTGTGGGTGGATGGGCCAGACCGGGCCGGGTGTATGCCGGCATCCAGGCCTTTAGGGTAATCCGGGGGTGTGTTTGTGGCAATAGCCGCACGCCGAGCCGTTGGCCTCAGCCGGGCGAGAAAGGTGCCCGTTCCACCGGATTGAGTTTCTGCAGGTTGTTGTCGGGGCATTGCTGTCGCAGTTGCGCAATGGTGCGCCCATCTGGCAGTGCCAGTCCAGGGGCCAGGTCCAGCAATGGCTGCAAGACAAAGTCGCGGTTGGCGAGTTCGGCGTGGGGTACAGTCAGGCGTTCGCTGGCGATGGCTTGATTGCCATACAGGAGTATGTCGAGATCCAGGGTTCTGGGGCCCCAATGCTGTATTCGTTCGCGGCCATGAGCACGTTCAATGGCGTGCAACTGGTCCAGAAGTTCCAGGGGGGGAAGTTCCGTGCGTAACCAGACTGCGCCGTTCACGAAATCGGGCTGGTCCTGCGGGCCCACCGGCTTACTGCGATAAAAAGGGGACTGTGCCACCAGTTCGGTTTTAGGCAGAGCAGCCAGCCGGGCTACGGCACCGGCCAGTTGGGCGGAAGGGTCGGCCTGGTTGCTGCCGAGCCCAATAAAAACATCCGTGGCCGTCATTGGTCAGGCCTTTTTCGCGGGCTTCTTGCGGCGGCGTTTCTTGGGGCCGTCACTGCCCAGTTGTGTCAACATGCGTTCCTGGCCGCGCTCGTCCGTTTCCTGGAATTCCGTCCACCACTGGCCCAGCCCTGGTTCGATTTCGCCGGAGGTCTCACGTACCAGCAGGAAGTCATAGGCGGCCCGGAAGCGGGGGTGGGACATGGTGGCGAAGGCGCGCTTACCCTGGCGACGGGGCAGGCGCATCTGCAGCTCCCAGATTTCCTTCATCGGGCCAGAGAATCGCTTGGGGATCGAGGTAGCCTGAACCTGGCGGCCGATCACCTTGGCGATGGCCATGTGCAGTGCCGGTTGGACCGGCTCGCCGTTATCCTGCCGTTTTCGCCATTCCGCCTGCAGGGCAGGCCAGAGCATTGCGGCAAACAGGAAGTAGGGGGTTACTGATTTGCCTTGGGCGATGCGGGCATCGGTATTGCGCAGGGCCTTGCGGATCAGCTCATCCGGCTGGCCGTTGTTGATGGCCTGTACCGTTTCCGGGAACAAGGGAGCCAGCAGGTTGTATTCGCTGAGCAGGTCGTAAGTGGCTTCACCATATCCGGCGGAGAACAGCTTGAGCACTTCCTCAAACAGTCGGGCTGGCGGGATGTGCGTCAGCAATGGTGCAAGCTCTCGGATCGGGGCCTCAGTGTCGGGTTCTATATCGAAGCCCAGCTTGGCGGCGAAGCGCACGGCGCGAAGCATACGCACCGGGTCTTCCCGGTAGCGGGTTTCCGGGTCGCCAATCAGACGCATCTGACGGTTTTCCAGGTCTTCAACGCCGTTGGCGAAATCCACCACGGTGAAGTCGCGGATGCAGTAATAGAGGGCATTCACGGTGAAGTCCCTGCGTAGGGCGTCTTCCTCCAGGTTGCCGTAGACGTTGTCCCGCAGCAGCAGGCCGTGCTCGCTGGTTCTGCGGTCATCGTCGTCGTCATCCTCCTGCGCTTCCGCGGCATTTCCGCGGAAGGTGGTGACCTCAATGACTTCCCGGCCGAACAGGACGTGAACAATGCGGAAGCGCCGGCCAATCAGCCTGGAGTTGCGGAACAGGTCATGCACCTCTTCCGGTGTGGCGTTGGTGGCGATGTCAAAATCCTTGGGTTTGCCGTCAAGCAGTATGTCGCGAACACCACCGCCCACCAGGTAAGCTTCGTAGCCCGCGTTATTCAGGCGACTGAGCACTTTCTTGGCGGGCTCGCTGATGAACGAGCGGGAGACGTTATGTTGGTCCCGGGGGATTTCCTGACGTTGATAGGTTCGGGCTTTCTTCTTCCCGTTTCCTGACACGTATGACAATAGTCGTTTAAGCATTGAATTCCGTTATTGCGCTGAGCAAAAGCGAGAGTTTAACGGTTTGGGCGGGATTTGCACACGTTTGGCGCCATAAGCTGGTGAAAACAACCAAAGGAAGGGCAAAATTGGCCAGGTCGAAAAAAACGGCTGGGCCAGATAATCAAAAGGCGGATCCGTTTTCACGAACCCGCCCTGAAAGCGTTGACGATCTGCATTGTTTTTGTTTTTACCGGGATTTTTCTTCGTTTTTCTACCCCACTGTCAATCCCCAATCTCAGGGATTTCAGGAGTGCAAACGGAAAGCTTTGAACACACAGAGCAGTCAGAGACATCGGGCGAGTCATCGGGTAAATGCAGTGCCGCCTGGAAGACGATTCTTCTCTACATCTACAACTCACACGTGCCGTGGGACCACTAAAAAGCAAAGTACCCAAAACACTCAGTTCGCTCACGTTCTGTTTTTGTTTTTGTTACCGAACGTCTTCTACAGCTTTTTGTTCTTGTTGTTGGCGCTGCGTTGTCACTGTTGTTTTTGTTGTTGTGCGCCCTATAGAGTGCAGTCCGTGTGCCAGTTTTTGAAAACTGTTTGTTAACAATGAGTTAGTATTTTAGGGCCGTCTGGAAAGGTAAGTCGTAAGACTTAAGTGTTACTGAGGTCGCGGTTTTTAGATCTGGGGTGTTACCGTCAGGAACACAGGGTAACAACTGAGCGCAAGTTCAAACTTTTCCGGTAACAACGCTTGCTGGAGAGTTACCGGAAAAGTATCAGTTCCCCGAACTTTTCTTTCGTGGAATCCCCAGGCGTTGCCGCCGCTCCCATAGCGACTTACGGCTGATCCCCAGCTTTTGGGCCAGCTCGGTTTCACTCATGCGATCCTGGTTTTCCAGCACAAAGTGTTGGAAATAATCCTCAAGGGAGAGATCACTGGTGGCCTCGGCTTCCCGGGAGGGCGCCTGCTCGTTGTTGCCGTCCACCAGGGTTTCGGGAATGCTGACATCGCCACCTTCACCGTCCAGATCCAGCAGTGACGGGGTGATCAGGTCGTTGTCGCAGAGGATGGTGGCGCGCTCGATGGCATTTTCCAGCTCCCTGACGTTGCCGGGCCAGCGGTGTCGTTCCAGCGCACGCATGGCCTCTGGTGTCAGGTTCAGGCCGGGTTTGCTCATTTTCTCGCCCTGGCGTTGCAGGAATCGCTGAGCCAGGCCAAGGATATCCGACTGTCTCTCCCGCAGCGGCGGTATGCGAACCTGCATGACGTTCAGTCGGTAAAACAGGTCTTCGCGGAACCCGCCCGTCCGTGTCATAGCCTTCAGGTTACGGTGAGTGGCAGCAATCATTCGCACATCCACCTGGCGGCTCTGGGTGGAGCCCACCTTGCGAATTTCGCCTTCCTGCAACACTCGTAGCAGACGGGCCTGGGCCTCGGCGGGCAATTCGCCGATCTCGTCCAGGAACAGGCTGCCGCCGTCGGCCGCTTCGATCAGGCCGGTCCGCGCCGATACCGCCCCGGTAAATGACCCCTTTTCATGACCGAACAGCTCTGACTCGATCAGACTTTCCGGGATGGCGGCGCAGTTTACGGAAATAAGCGGTCTGGCGGCCCGGGGACTCATCAGGTGAAGCGCACGAGCAGCCAGTTCCTTGCCAGTCCCGGATTCGCCCTGGATCAGTACCGTGGTTTCCGTCGGTGCCACCTTGCGTATCAGGGTGAACACCTTCTGCATGGCATCGCAGTGACCGAACATAATGCTGGCCGGGTCGCTGTCCGGTGCTCCCGCATCTGCCCGCTCCGATGATGGCTGGGCAGAGGGTGAAGTCTGGGGTTTTCTGGCGAGAATGCCCTCTACAGCTTCCAGCATTTCATCGTGGTCGAAGGGTTTGGCAATGTACTCCACGGCACCCATCTTCATTGAATCCACGGCAGAGCGGAGACTGGCGTAGCTGGTCATGATCAATACCGGGGTGTCCGGTGCGCGCCGTATCAGTTCCGTCCCGGCTGCGCCGGGCAGCCGAAGGTCGGAGATGATCAGGTCGAAATCGCTGGGGTCGTGGTTGTCTTCGGCTTCTTCCACGGAGCCTGCGTCGGCAACCTCATAACCGGCGTGCTGGAGCAGCTTGCGAACCGCTGAACGGATAATCTCTTCGTCTTCTACAATCAGAATGCGAGGCATAACGCGTTTACGACCCTTCGTTCTGGCTGGTGGTGATTCCGGTGTCCGGCTCGTAGGCCGGCAACCTCATGCGCACACAGGTTCCCCGGCTGGAGTTATCGCCAGCTGGGCTGTCCACTTGAATGTTGCCGTAGTGTTCTTCAATGATGCTGTACACCAGTGACAGGCCCAGGCCTGTTCCCTTATTGGGGGCCTTGGTGGTGTAAAAAGGCTCGAAGATATGGTCCAACTGATCTTTCGGTATGCCGGACCCTTCGTCGGTGACCTCGATAATAGCGGAGTAGCCGTCGCGGTTTCCACTGATACGCACTTCTCCACCAATGGGCGAGGCGTCCCGGGCGTTCGCCAGCAGGTTGATAAACACCTGCACCAGCCGTTGTTCATCCCCCAGGATGGTCAGCTCATCCGGGCATTCATTACGGTAATGAATGCCCATGCCCTTGTCACTGAGGGAGAGCAGGTTGATGGATTCGTTTACGCAGCGCTGTATATCCACCGGCTCGTAGCGGTTGGCGTGAGCATGGTTTCCGGTACGGGCAAAGTTCATCAGCGACTGCAGGATGGTGGAAATCCTCCGGGTTTGCTGCTGTATCTGATCCGCCGTGGACAGAATGTCCGGGTCGTCGGTTTCCAGCTTCAGGTTCTGGGCCAGGGAGGAGATGCCAGTGACCGGATTACCGATTTCGTGGGCGACACCGGCGGCCAGTCGGCCTACGGAGGCCAGCCGCTCGCTGTGCATCAGTTCGTCTTCCAGCAGGCGGGTTTCCGTCTGGTCTTCCACCAGGATGATGCTGCCACCCTCGGTGTGATCGGGGCCGCTCAAGGCTGCCTTGTGCAGGTTGAGCCAGTGGGGGCGGCCTTTCAGATCCAGGCGGTGTTTGTACCGGTGCAGGTCCTCACCGCTGTTGAAGTCGTCCAGCAGCAGATGCCAGTGCTCGGGCAGGGCCATCAGTCGGGCACCGACCACGTCGTCAGCCGTGATGCCGGTGAGGGCTTCCATGGCGTTGTTCCACATGAGTATTTCGCCGTCGTCACCCACAGAGCAGGCGGGAATGGGGAGGTTCTGAAGGGTTTGACGGTAATGGCGCCGCAGGTTGTCGAGTTCCCCAGCCAGCCCGGTCAGGCGGTTCTGGTAATCCCCCAGGGCTCGTTCGACATAGCGTATATCCTGTGCGGTGCCGCCGCTGGCCATGGGTTTGTAGCCCAGGTGCCGTTTGACCAGATCACGGGCGACGGCGGGGCCCAGCAATCCTGAAAGGTTTACTTCCACGCGGTCGCGCAAGCGCCGAAGTTGATAAGGCCGATATTCAACGTTGGGTAGTTTGAGCTGGGTAAGGGCTTTTTCGACTTCCCGTCTTGCAACTCCCAGCCCCAACGGAACCGCGAGCTGGCGGGTGAAGTCCGCGGATGAGGTTGCCAGCAACTCCCTGCGCTGGGGGCGGGAAAGTGCGCCCAGGGAACAAGCCTGGGCAGCTCCGGTTTCTTCGGCGGAACTGGTGCTCAGTACTGAAATCAGGGTGAATATGGTGACATTCACCGTCAGGCTAACGAAGGTGAAGATGTGCCAGTTGCTGTAGTCCGGTACCAGCGGGGCACCGATGAAATCCAGCAGGTTGGCGGTATGGGAGAAGGGCAACACCAGGGTAATCACCCAAATGACCAGGCCGGAGACCAGCCCGGCGATCAGGCCACGGCGATTGCCTTCTGGCCAGTAGATCACACCAAGGGCGCCGGGGAGTAGCTGGAGCATGCCTGATAGTGAAATGGCGCCGAGGATCGACAGGTCCAGGTTTTTGCCCAGGGTTTCATGGAACAGCAGCGCAGCGAAGATGATGGCCGCGATAAGCAGGCGCTTGACCCATTTCAGCCAGTGGTAGATGTCACCGTGGTCCTTGGGGGTTCGTAGTGGAAGAACCGCATGGTTCAGCACCATGCCCGCCAGTGCCAGGGTGCTGACGATCATCAGGCCGCTGGCGGCGGACAGGCCGGCAATGTACATCATCAATGTCAGCGCTGGACTGCCGAGGGCCTGGGCGGTGCCGATGGCGTAGAAGTTCGGTCCCGTGGTGGCGGCTAGCGCCTGGCCACCCCAGAGAATCAGCGGAATCGGCAGGCCGAGCAGCAGCAGGTAAAGGGGCAATCCCCAGCTCGCCTTTGCAAGGGCCTTGGGCGACGGATTCTCACTGAACGTCATGTGGTACATGTGGGGAAGCACCAGGGCACCGGCGAAAGACATCAGCATCAAGGCACGCCAACTGCCGTCGTCAATGCTCATGGTCATAGTGCTCACCGGGGTGCTCTGGTCCGCCAACCAGGTTTCCAGCCCCGACATGCCATCGAATACGCCAAACAGGATGACTCCACCAAGGGTTAGCAGGGAAAAGAGTTTCACCAGGGAGTCAAAGGCAATGGCTAAAACCAGGCCCTGGTGATTCTCGGAACCCTGGCTGCGACGGGTGCCAAACAGCATGGCAAACAAAACTACGATAATGCTGAAAAGCACACTGATGAGTTGGGGCGACGTGTCCGGCGCTAACAGGCTGGCAGACGTGGATACCGCCTGGATCTGCATGCTCAGCAAGGCCAGTATGGCGGTGCCTGAACAGATGGTCACCAGCGTGCCCGCCCACTGGCTTCGATACCGGTAGGCGAACAGATCGGCAAGAGAGGTGAGCTGATAGGCGCGGCCAATCCGCATCACCGGGTTGAGCAGAACCGGCGCCAGCAGAAAGGCACCGCTGATGCCCAGGTAGTAGGCCAGGAAGCCAAACCCCGATTCAGCGGCCATGCCCACCGCGGCGTATACGGCCCAGATGCCGGCGTAGACGCCAAGACTAAGCGTGTAGACAAGGGGGTGTCTGATCCAGCTGCGGGGCAGCGCGCCTTTTTCGGTCACCCACGCAATACCGAAGAGCAGGACCAGGTATAACAGGCTGGCCAGTAATAGGCTGGGTGCGCTAAAACTCATTGGGATCCCGTCGCCATTCCAGCCAGAAGCCGATGGCAATCAGGCCGGCCCAGATAACGTAGGGGCTGTACCAGGCATTCCCGGGCGACGTCCACCAGTCAAGAATGTTGGGAGAAAATATGTAGATGGCCAGAACCAGAAGGAAGACCAGACGGTAGATATACATCAGGCATGATATCCGCACTGTCGCTTGTGAAAAGGTTTATAACACGTCGTTCACCGGGCTGTCAGGTGAATCCGCTCCGGCGCCCAGTTGGCAGCGGCCCGGGCAAGCAGGGTACCGATGTCTGATGTCCCTGCCAACAAACGTTGATCCTGTCCTAATGCGGCGAGGGCCTGTTTCAGGTTGTCTTTCGCTTTCCGGTCATCCAGGGCTGGTGCGTGGTTTTGCTTGCTAAGCTTCTGACCATCGGCGTTGAGAATAACCGGAATGTGCATCCAGTGAGGTGGTGGAGTGCCCAGTGAACGATAGATCTGCTGTTGCGGTGCGGTCATGTCCAACAGGTCGGAACCCCTGACGACGTGGCTGATTTTCTGGTCGACGTCGTCGGCAACCACCGCCAGTTGGTAGGCGTAGAAGCCTTCCTTGCGCAGGATGACCGGATCGTCCAGTTCGGCGTCTACCTTCTGCAGTTGCGGGCCCAGTAATTGGTCGTGCCACTCGCTGCGCTCGTCGTGAAGGGCAAAGCGGACAGCGAACGGACGTTCTCCCGGTTCGGCCTTCCCTTCACGACAGTGCTCCGGATGGCGCCCATCATTTTCCCGCAGTTGCTTTCGTGAACAGGCACAGCGATAGGCCAGCCCTTGATAGAGTAACTGGTCGATCAATGTGCGGTAGTGGGCGTGGCGTTCTGACTGAAAGCGCACTGGTTCGTCAGAGTGCAGGCCGTGGGCGTCCAGGCTCTCCAATATCCGCTGGGTGGCTTCGGGGGATTCCCGTAGGGGGTCAAGGTCTTCAATCCGCACCAACCAGGTACCATTGTGACTACGAGCCTCCAGGTAGCTGGCAACCGCGGTGACCAGGGAGCCAAAATGCAGAGGCCCGGTTGGAGACGGCGCAAATCGACCGCGATAATGGGAATCAGTCATGGCTGGCGAATACCGGCCCCGGGTTCGGGAGCCGGCATACTCAAAGGCCTGGGATCAGATGCCAGTCTGGCGCTCGCGAATTTCAGCGAGGGTCTTGCAGTCGATGCACAATGTCGCGGTTGGCCGTGCCTCGAGGCGACGGATACCGATCTCAACGCCGCACTGGTCGCAGAAGCCGTAGTCGTCCTTGTCGATGCGGTCGATGGTCTGGTCAATCTTCTTGATCAGTTTGCGTTCGCGATCACGTGTTCTCAACTCCAGGCTGAATTCTTCTTCCTGGGTTGCGCGGTCACTGGGATCCGCGTAATTTGCCGCGTCTTCCTGCATATGGTGCATCGTGCGGTCCACTTCTTCCATCAGCTCCTGCTTCCATTGCAGCAACAGATTTTTGAAGTGCTCCAGCATTTCCGCACTCATGTAGTCTTCACCCTTCTTCATTTCATAAGGGGTGAAGTTGGTAAAACGTTCGCGTGGTTGTTCTGCAGTATTTGCCATTGAACCCGGCCTCATGTTTGTACTTCGCAAGAACGCTATATTTCCGGCGACCAGCGAATACTGGCCGGTTGTACCCTGGAAAAAGCATTCGTCCTGAAACGGGAATTTGCGGAAAATAGCAGATTAGTCACAGGGGTGCCAGCCTTGTGATGCCTACTTTTGCACGGAGACCAAAATGAAGTTGCCCGCACCATTGATCGAAGGCCGGCTAATACGGCGCTACAAGCGGTTCCTGGCTGATGTCCGGTTGCCGGATGGCAGTGAGGTCATTGCTCATTGTCCCAACACGGGCTCCATGCTGGGGTGTCAGCCCCAGGATGCCCGGGTATGGCTGAGTACCAGTGACAATCCCAAGCGCAAGCTGAAGTATACCTGGGAGCTGGTTGAAACTACTCCGGGCGAGGTGGCCTGCATCAACACGGCGCGACCGAACGCGCAGGCCCGTGAAGCCATTGAAAATGGGGGCGTTCCGGAGCTTGCCGCCTACCAGACCTGCAGGGCAGAAGTGCGTTACGGCACAGAGAAAAGTCGGATCGATCTACACCTGTCAGGTCACGAGCATCATCCGGATGCCTGGGTTGAGGTAAAAAATGTGACCCTATGTGAGGACGGGCAGGGCTTTTTCCCCGATGCCGTAACCTCCCGTGGCCAGAAACACCTGCGGGAACTGATGGCGCAGGCCAGGGCAGGCGAGCGTGCGGTGCTGTTTTTTGTGGTCAATCACACCGGCATCGACAGCGTGCGGTCCGCCGACCATATCGACAGCGCCTACGGTGTGCTGCTTCGTGAGGCAAAGGCGGCCGGCGTTGAGCTGCTGGCATATAGGGCGGAGCTTTCCGGCCCGCAAGGGCCGGATGGCGATATCTCGCTAGGTGAGGCCGTGCCGGTTATTCTGGACGCCTGAGTTGGTTACTTCAGGCGCTTTACATCCCGGGAAGGCCAAAATGTTGGCGGATTCGGTCTGCGACCGCCTCCCCCACATGTTCCTGGTCGGTATACAGGTGAATGGTGTGGGTTTTTTCCTCGGTGGTAAGAGGCTCAAGCCAGGCTTCCTGTTCTTCCAGGAATTCTTCGGTGGCTTCGGAGGCATCACCTGAGCGGTTGCGAGCCCATTCCTTACGGCTTTCCAGGGGCGCTTCGCAGTGCAGGAGAGCGAACGGCATGCCCCGGCTCTCCGCCACGTCCGCCATCATCTCCCGCTCGGACTGTTTCAGGCAGGCAGAGTCTACGATGACCGGCAGGCCGCTGGTCAGCAAGGCGCCGGCCAGTTCGGCCAGGCGCTCATAGGTGCGCTGGTTGGCTTCTTTGGTGTACAGCTTCTCACCGGTCGGGGATTTGCTCTGGTCCAGCGGGCCCAGGCCAAAGAGTCGCTTGCGCTCCACGTCCGAGCGCAGCCGGATCAGCCCCAATTCCGCCGCCATGGAGCCACTGACGCAGGATTTGCCACTGGCGGAGAGCCCGGTGGTGGCCAGTAGATAAGGGTTGGGTATGGCGCTGTAGTCTTCCGCCAGTTGGGCGTAATCACGATAGCGCTGCATCAGGCCTTCCCGCTCGGAGTCGGTCAGCGATGGGTTGCCGAGAGTGAATAGGGCAATCTTGGCGCGGACCATGGCGCGGTAGGCCTTGTAGAGGGGCAGCAGCGACAGGGCCTCGAAGTCACCCCGGTATTCCAGGTAGGTATTCAATACCAGGTTCGCCAGCTCGGGCTCACGGCGGGACTCCAGGTCCATCAGCAGGAACGCCAGGTCGTTGATCACGTCAATCCAGCGGAAGGGCTCACTGAACTCGATGCAATCGAATACTGTCACGTCGCCGTCATAGATTGTGATATTTGCCAGATGCAGGTCGCCATGGCACTCCCGTACAAATCCGCCCTCGTAGCGCTCGGAAATCAGGGCCGATTGGCGCTCAAAGGTGCTGCGGGTCCATTGCTCCAGGTTGTCGAGCTGAAGCAGGAGCACGTCATCGTCAATCATCGGGCGGATCTGGTCGAAGTTTTCCTGCATCGCAGCGAAGACTGCTTCCGGCGTTCCCAGTGGTTTGCCGGATTCAACCGGTGGTTGGCTGTTGTGGAAGTCCGCGGCCTGCCGCGCGAGGCTGGTGAGCAGCTCAGGCGTGAGTTTGCTGTTTTCCTGTCGCACGTCAAACAGTTCGTTCTGGTCGAACTGGCGCATGCGAATGGCATACTCGAACGCGTCCTCCTCGCCACCGAGTGCCGGAGCCTCGGTCGAGCCGGTGATGGGCACTACGTCGAGGTATAGATTGTTGGCGAGACGCCGATTCAGCCGCAATTCCTCTTCGCAAAAATGCTTGCGCCGCGCCAGGGTCGAGAAGTCGAGAAAGCCGAAGTCCATCGGCTTCTTGATTTTGTAGGCATAGTCGCCGGTCAGGATGACCCATGAGATGTGCGTTTCGATAACCTGAAAGTCTTTCACCGGGTGGTCATACAGCGCCGGATTCTGCAGTGCCAGAATCAGGTTGTCGGAAGGTGCGTCGCTCACGGCTCTCTCCTTGGGTTCCTTGAACTCGTTGATTTTTATCGCCCCCATCATAACGAGCAAAACGGGCAGATTACAGAAATAACACACGGATGACCTGCCGTACCGACGCCCGGATTCGTTATAATCCCGGCATGAAAAAATCTGCTTCCCCCCGGAAATCGCCCAAGAAGAACACCCGCAAGGGTAAGTCTGCCCGCCGGCCCTGGTTCTGGCGCCTGTTTCTGCGCGTCTTTTTTATCGGCGTGGTGCTGCTCGCCGGTTGGATGGTCTACCTGGATGCGGTGGTCACTTCCCGCTTTGAAGGCCGTCGATTTGAAGTGCCGTCTCGAGTCTATGCGAGACCACTGGAGCTGTATGACGGCGCGAGCGTCAGCTCAGGCGCGCTGCAGCGGGAGCTTGAACTGTCCGGCTACCGTGCCGGGGATGGCAGCCAGGCAGGTACCTATCGCCGCAATGGCGGCCACTTCATTATCAGCACGCGGGGCTTTTTGTTTACTGACGGGCTGGAACCTCGTAGGCGCCTGTCGCTCAACATATACAGCGACCAGGTACAGGATTTCCGGGTACTGTCGGGCGATCCTTCGCCGATTGTGCGCCTGGCACCGGCCCAGATTGGCGGTATCTATCCCGCCCACAAGGAAGATCGGGTGTTGGTGCAGCTTGCGAATGTGCCTGAACTTTTCACCGATACTCTGTTGGCCGTTGAAGACCGCAATTTCCATGACCATGTCGGGATCGCCCCACTATCGATTGGCAGGGCAATGCTGGCCAATATCCGGGCCGGGCAGATCGTGCAGGGGGGCAGCACACTGACCCAGCAGTTGGTAAAGAACTTCTTCCTGACCCGGGATCAGACCTTGTTGCGCAAGGGCAACGAAGCCCTGATGTCGCTGCTGCTGGAACTCCATTACGAAAAGAACGACATACTGGAAACCTACGTCAACGAGGTGTACGTGGGGCAGGCAGGTACACGAGCCATTCACGGGTTCGGGCTGGCCAGCCAGTTCTATTTCGGCGAGTCAATTCGTGATCTTCAAGCCCATCAGATCGCCTTGTTGGTCGGCCTGGTGAAGGGGCCGAGCTACTATAACCCCCGGCGCCATCCGGAGCGTGCCTTGTCCCGTCGCAACCTGGTCATTGATGTGATGGCCGAAACCAATCTCATCAGCGAAGAGGACGCCGCCAGGGCCCGTGCCCAGCCGTTGGGAGTTACGAATCAGGCCTCGTACTCTGAAAACCGATACCCGGCCTACATCGATCTGGTTCGCCGTCACCTGGCCAGGGATTACAAGCAGGAAGATCTGCAGAGTGAGGGGCTTCGCATCTTCACCACCCTGAACCCCGCGATCCAGTATGCGGCGGAATTTGCCGTCAAGGATATGCTCGGGCGAATGGAGGGGCGTTCCGATACCACGCTGGAATCCGCCATGGTAGTGACCTCGCGGGACAGTGGAGAAGTGTTGGCCCTGGTTGGTGGGCGTGACCCGAAATACGCCGGTTTCAATCGCGCCGTGGATGCGAGTCGTCCTATTGGCTCCCTGGTCAAGCCGTTCGTTTACCTGGCGGCGTTGCAGAACCCGGATCGGTATACCCTGATCACGCCTGTCGAGGACAAGGGCTTCTCCCTGGTGTTCGACGACGGACGCCGCTGGGAGCCGGAAAACTACGATAAGGAACAGCGCGGCGAGGTGCCCCTGCACAAGGCGCTCTCCCAGTCGTATAACCTGCCTACTGTGCGTGTAGGGCTGGATGTGGGTATCGGCGCTGTGAAGTCTACCTTGCAGGGATTTGGCGTTCCCGGCGGTATTTCAGAGTACCCCTCAATGTTACTGGGCTCAGTCTCCATGACGCCGGTAACGGTCGCCCAGATCTATCAGGGGCTGGCTACCTCCGGTTTCAATACGCCCCTGAGAACCATCCGGCAGGTCACCGATGCGCAAGGCGAGGCCCTGTCGCGCTATAGCCTGAAAGTGGATCAGGTAGCGGATCCCGCCGCGGTACATCTTGTCCAGTATGTTATGCAGGAAACCATGCAGGAAGGCACCGGGCGTTCCGCGTACCGCACCGTGCCCAGGGAGCTCTCGCTTGCAGGGAAGACCGGAACCACCGATGATGGCCGCGATTCCTGGTTTGCCGGTTTCAGCGGCGACTTGCTGGCGGTGACCTGGGTCGGCCGGGACGACAACGGCCCAACGTCTCTGACCGGTGCCACCGGCGCGTTACCGGTGTGGTCCCGGTTTATGAGCCAGGTGCCGCAGCACGGCTTCTCGCCGGTGGTGCCGGATGGCGTAGAGTACCTCTGGGTCAATCCCGGCGAAGTCGCCCTGACAGAAGAACATTGTGACAATGCACGCCTCGTACCGTTCATCACCGGCAGTGAGCCTGATATGGAGGTTTCCTGCGGAGGTAATATCGAGCGGCGGATACGGGGCTGGTTTGAAGGACTCTTTCAATGAAATCGAACACGTTTAAATACGCTGGTTTATTGGCTTTGTCGCTGACGGTGGCCGGTTGCGCCTCTGGCCCGGGCGGTGGCTCCATTTATGTGCCAGCCGGTGATAGGTCATCCCCTGACGAGGCACCCCAACCGCCACAAACCAGTGAGCCGCGTGACGAACCGCGGGTTGAACGTAAAAGCGAGCAGCCTGATCAACCGGTGCGACAGCCAGAACGCACGGCCCCCAGCTACCAGGATGAAGGAGACGCTCTGTCACCGGCAGCACGAAGCCTTATCCAGCGGGCGGACAGCCTGATGGCGTCTGGCGAGACCCAGGCTGCCGTGGCGCAACTGGAGCGTGCGCAGCGGATCGCTCCACGCTCGGCGCAGGTGTACTTCAAGCTCTCGCAAGCCTACGTGGCACTGGATCAACTGGGGTCGGCGGAGCAGTTCACCCTGAAAGGATTGTCTCTGGCGGGCAGCAATTCGTCATTGCAGCGCTCGGGATGGCTGCTGCTGGCGGATATCCGGCGTGCCAGGGGTAATGTGGCTGGGGCGGATCAGGCTGAGGCGCGTGCGTCCGCTTTGTAGGCTTGATCCACCGTCTGCATTAAGCTGGGCTCCTGAAATGAGCCCAACCTGTTGTTCAGTTTTACGGTGATTGGATTTCAAAGTCAGCCGTTGCAGTTTCACCGGCTATTACCGTCACGTTTTGGGCACCGACGAACGCGATTTCATCGTCTGAAGGCTGTTCCTGATCATCTTCGATCAGGTCATCCCCGCAGGTATAGCTCACGGTGTACTCGCCAGCCGGAATGAAAGCGGCGGTGTAGGTATAGGTTCCGTTTTCGTCGACCGGAGCAACAACCAGCGGTTCGTTTTCGCTGCCAATGTCGTCAGGCACGGCATCTGAACCTTCATGAACGTAGACGTTGCCTGCAAATTCCGGGGTCATTACGTCACCGCATTCCTGAGTAATCAGTTCGCCAGCTACGGTTCCCTCGATAGTACCGACCTCTGAGTTGTCGACAAGCCTGAGTACCGGCTTGAGTCGATAGCTGTCCTGCCCGACAGGGTTAACCAGTGACTTTCGGACATCGAAGTCGATGGTAAGGCTAACTTCACCTCCGGCAGGAACGGTAAATCCTGATGTCTGCACGCCTCTTGCAGATGGAGTGGTAAGGATGTGAGAGCTTCCGTCATCAAGAAGGACGGTGTTGTCGTCGCCGAGTTCGATTCGCATCCAGTTGTAGTTGCCAGCCGGAACTTCCTCATCAGTGACGAGGCTTTCAAATGAACCTCCCTGCAGGTCGAGAAGATTGACCGGTGCGGGGAGTTCCAGCTCAAACCTGCGACGTTCGCCGTCTGAAGGTTGAAGTACCAGCGCGGTAACCTCAATGTTTACTTGCTGGGCGCTGTCTACCGGTGCATCGGTCAGTCCGACGCTTACGCTGCCTGTTTCCCCTCTACTGAGGCTGCTACTGTCATCGCCCCCGCCACAGGCAGTCAGTGCCCCGGTAAAGCCAAGTACTGTCAGGTATTTGAGAGACTGATTCATTGCAAACCTCCTTTAGGAAAGACACGGGCCGGTTGAAGAAATGTTGGGTGGCCACAAGTGCATAACGCTGAAGTGTCTGCAGCCGTTCCATGGGGTCTGGATACTGTTGCTCATGGTACGGCTGATTCGACTTTGATCGGTGGTTTGGTTTTGGGCCAATACTTACGTGCGGATTGTGTTGTAAACTGCGCCCTCTTTTTGCGCGATTAATCAGACGAGTACCAGTTTTGGCTTTACTTTCCTTTAACGCCTCCCGGGCCAAGCGATTTGAGAAACTGGTGCAGCCGCATTTGGAGGCTATGTACCGGTTTGCGTATCGTTTGGCCGGGCAGCAACAGGACGCAGAGGATTTGGTTCAGGATGTGGTCTTGAAGCTGTATCCCCGTCTCTCGGAACTGGAATCAGTGGAGCAATTGAGGCCATGGTTGAATCGCGTGTTGTACCGGCACTTTATTGATCAGGTCCGTCGCAAAGGACGTCGTGCCGACAGGCCTGTTAGCGATGTAGCAGAGCCGGAACAGCAGTCCTCCTTTTTAGACTCATACGCCGCGGATATTCCCGACCTCAGTGAACAGATCAGTTCCGAACGCTTGAAGCCCGTTATGGATGAGATTATTCAGACTCTGTCGCCGGATCGGCGCACGTTGATGCTGCTGCACGATGTGGATGGCTGGAGCCAGGAAGATATTGCTCAGGTGCTTGAAATACCGGTTGGCACGGTGAAGTCGAGAGTCCATCGTTGTCGGGCCGCCCTGCGGGAAAAGTTACTTGAGCGTCCGGAACTTTTTCCGCAGGCCGAGCGTGTGAAAGAATGAGGTGATGGCAATGATGTGTGACGAGTGCAAAAACAACCTGGGTTCCTGGGCCAAGGCCGAGCTGTCAGCTGCTCAGGCTAACCGCCTTGAGCAGCATCTTGCCGAGTGTGAGAGCTGCTCCGTGGCTGCACACAACGAATTGGCAATTGTCACCGCGATGCGTGAAAGCCAGGAGATACCTCCCCCGTCGCCGGGTTTTGAGAAGCAGGTTCTGGATGTCGCTATCGGAAGAGCGCACCGGACCCGCAGAAGCCTTGCGGACCACGGTTGGAGTGGCTCATGGGCAGGCGGTGCCATTGCAGCGGCTCTGGTTCTGGGTATTGCACTTGGTTTTGGCTGGCGTTCAGGCCAGGAGCCGGCGGATGAGTTGGCGCAGACTGAAACGGATTCAGTAACCGATCATCGAGTAACCGTTGTTGATGAAAACACGGATGAACGCTCGGCACTGAAGCCGGTTGCCAGGAATGTTCGGCTTGCGTTTCGCTCCAGGGAAGCGCTGCAGGGTGTTACTTTGACAGTGGAATTGCCGCCTCATGTAGAGGTTTCGGATTATCCCGGGCACCAAAGGTTGAGCTGGAGAGTCGATCTGGATAAAGGCGAAAACGTGGTAAATCTGCCATTAAACATACTTTTCTCTGGTGAGGGTGAACTGGTCGCTCATCTTGACGATGGCCAAAGAACCAAAACGTTCCGGGCCAGTCTCAACAGCCCATCAATAAATGGACGTCCGGAGCCCTCCTCATGATGTCGGGAATCTGGCAGAAAACTATTTTTCTCGTCTGTCTCAGTCTGTTTTTGGTGGGACCGTCAACGGTTTTTGCGAGTGATGATCTTGATGTGACCATGAGAATGGTTACAGACGACGAGGATCTTACGGAGTCTGTCGTGCGTGAAATTAACCTGCGTGAACCGGTATCACTTGGCCAACCGTCGAAAGGTCGTGGCGTTGACAAATCCGTCAATTCCGCGGATAAGGCTCGTGACGCCCGGGACGCACGCGAGAGAGGGCGAGAAGCCGCCAACGCGGCGTCGGAGCGGGCTCAGGAGGTTCGTAATGACAATGGGCGAAAGGGGCGCCCTGAGTTGCCTGATCTGCCAGATGTCTCCAATCGTCCCGACCGGCCCTAGCTTCCCTTACTAACTATACGGCATCGTAATTTTCCTTCTGCGACGAAGCACTTTGTCAGTTGCTATACTCCTGCCTTTATCGCTCCCTTGCTTGACTCGTCTGGTTTGAGGGGCGCCACCACAGCGTATTATCGGAGCAAAGCTTGGGGTTCCCACGACTAGCCATTCTGTTTATTGCCCTGATGACCTCGGCTCCCATGGCGATGGCAGTGGAGGTCCCAGATAAGCCGGATTTCGATGCCGGTGTGAAGGCTTTTCGGCAAGGAAACCTGGAAGAGGCCCGAATTTTTTTCGAGCGAGCTCGGGCGGCTGGCACCAACTCTACATCCCTACTCTACAATCTCGGCGTTGTTTACTTCCGTCTCGGCGATCTCGAGTCGGCCGAAACCGTATTCCTGACATTGTTGGAAACGCCTCATGCGCCGTTGGCTTACTACAATCTCGGTCTGGTAAAGCAGAGGATGGGAAAGATTGGCGATGCCCGCCGATGGTTTGAGCGAGCCGCCAGCCCGGATTCACCTGAAGAAGTCCAAACGCTGGCACGTCAGCAATTGGCCGACGTGACCGCGCAACCCTCATCGAATCAGCGTCATGGTAGTGGCTATCTCTCCGTCGCTGGCGGATACGACGACAATATTTCCGGAACCCCGGATGATGTTTCCAGTGATAAGGAAGGCGGGTTTGCGGATGCTCTGGCGGCGGGGAGTGTTCAGCTCGGAATGAAGGAAATCAGCTTGCACGGGGTTGCCTTCACTCGCCAGTACCCTGGGAACTCAGCCTTTGACAACACTTATCTCAGCACCGGTGCGTCGTTGCCGAAAGAGCTGGGAGACGGTGAGCTTATATCAACCCTGAGCCTGTCGGCTTCCTGGTTTGGAGGTGATCCCCTTGAACGCGAGGCCCGAGTCGAGATGCTCTATCATCCCGATCGATGCGTTTTGGCTCCTGTGGTCTCTGGTGTTGAATGCAGCGTAAGTGGTTCGGTTTCAACAATTGATGGTGGCAGCGATTACAGCGCCTACGATGGAGAGATGCTGCGGTTCCGTGCCAGCGCTGATAAAGCGTTGGGAAGTTGGGTTCTGAGCGGTCACTATCAGCTGGAAGATAACCATCGAAGGGATCTGTCGACACAGCAGGAGTTCTTCAGTGTATCTCCCATACGCAACCTTGTGTCGGCGGAAGTCCGTCACTATGTGTCGAGCCGATTTTCGTTTGGAGGCAAGGCCGATGTTCGCTACTCCCGCTACAAGGATGACCAACGATTCGTATCGAACGGAACGCTGGTCTCAGAGCGGCGCACGGATAACCGGTTGCGCGGTTCTCTGCTGGCGGAATACCGACTGGCCGGTGAATGGATGATGTTGGCGGAATGGAGCATGCTGGACAACCGCAGTACCATTGACCGTTATGACTACAGCCGTCGGGAAGTGATGCTCGGGTTGGAGACGGTATTCTGAGGCCATGGCGGGACATCCGTTTCCAGCCACGGCGTATGGAGTTGTTTAAAGCCCGGCATTTCTCAGGCGGTTGGCCTGCTGCCGGAAGACGGTTTTTGGATCAGTCTCGAACAGGCTATGCAATCCAAGAGCCTGATTCACCTCATCCAGGTGGTTCATGAAATAGTTATCACGAATCACTTTGCCAAAATGGCTGCTACAGCGACCCACCAAGCCATCGTTGGGGCTGAACGTAAACGCCAGGCTGGTGGTGCCCAAAAGTACGTCGGATGGGTCCAACACGTTGGTCAGTACGCCAGTGCCACCCCATGAATAAAAGCGCACGCCGTTGCTGGAATAGGCACCTTCACCACAGGCGCTGGCAGGAACGCCAGCGGGGGCGAAGTTGTTGAACTCAGCGCTGCCTTCGGTGGTGAGTGAGTATAGGCTGGACTGGAGGTCTTGGTCGTAGCCGCCACCGGAGAGCAGGTCGATCAGGCTGCCCAGTGCGTTACCCAGTGATGCTGCAAGACCGTCCGCCGGAGATCCGTGGATCAGGTCTGCAACCGGTGAGCCTTTGTGGGGGGAGCCCACGGAGGTTACCGAGGCCACCAGGTCCGGCCTTACCCGTGCGACGTATCGAGCGGTGGGCCCGCCATGGCTGTGGCCAATCAGGTTTACTTTGCCATGCACCGCTGCGATTGAGGCGATCTGCGGTAGCAGTGCCTCACCCCTGGCGATGGTACTGTCCAGAGCGGGTACCTGGGTGGTGTAGACATCGGCCCCGTACTTGCGTAGGTCTTCGGCAATACCATACCAATAGTCTACACCCGCAATTGAATCGAATCCGAACATACCGTGAACCAATACCACCGGATAGCGGGTATCGGTGTAGTTGGATGGCGTGGAATTCCACCACCAGGCCATTGATGGCGCCGACCATGCCAGTGCCACCAGCATGGCGAATACCTTGATCCATTGTTTCATTGTTGCACCTACAGTTTGCTGTTGTATTTATTGTCAAACTGCGGCTCGACCTAACAGGTTGTGCCGACTACTGCATTTTTGGGCAGTCCAAGGCAGTACTGCGTCGCGTCCATGGGCTGACTTCTGTCTTGTGATTGTTAGATGGTCGCAGTCAGTGCATCTCTTGTCCGAGATCTGACCATAATTTGATCATAGGGTGAGCGAAGTCAACGGCAGGAGGGGCCGGGTCGGTTTGGGCGGTCAGAAGTGTGATGCGGGTCACCCCTGGGGCCCCGAAAGACATGTCCTTGTTGCTGACAGGCTTTTCGGGATCAGGGGTCAATCGGTCGCGTTCAGAGCGTTTTCATGACACGGCGTGCCGCTTCCGTTGTCTGTCGGATGTCGTCATCGGTCAGGGCTGCGCTGGTAAAGCTGGCCTCAAAGGCTGAAGGCGCCAGGTACACACCTTCCTTGAGCATCCCCTGGAAGAACTTCTTGAACCGCTCTGCGTCGCAGGCCACGACCTGGTCGAAGCGAGTGATCTTGGGAGCGTCGGCAAAGAAGAAGCCGAACATGGCGCCAGCACTTTGAACTGCCAATGGAACGCCGGTGCTGTCCGCAGCCTCTTTCAACCCATCGCGAACGGCATTGGTCTTTTCCGTTAACCGGTCATGGAATCCCGGCTCTGAAATGGCATTCAATGTGGCCAGGCCGGCACACATGGCCAGTGGGTTGCCGCTCAGAGTGCCGGCCTGATAGACCGGCCCCAGTGGCGAGATGTGTTCCATGATTTCCCGTTTGCCGCCAAACGCGCCAACGGGCAGTCCACCGCCAATCACTTTGCCCAGGGCAGTCAGGTCCGGTGTGACACCGTAAAATTCCTGAGCACCACCGAGGGCGACCCGAAAGCCGGTCATGACCTCATCGAAAATCAATACCGTGCCGTGCTCGTCGCACACCTCCCGCAAAGCTTCAAGGAAACCGGGTACAGGTGGTATGCAGTTCATATTGCCTGCCACCGGCTCAACAATGATGGCCGCGATCTCATCGCCCATTTTTGCGAAGGTTTCCCGAACACTTTCAATATCGTTGAACGCCAGGGTCAATGTATGTTCCGCGAGGCTGGCGGGAATGCCCGGGGAGTTGGGGACGCCGAGGGTCAGCGCGCCGGAGCCGGCTTTCACCAGCAGTGAATCCACGTGGCCGTGGTAGCAGCCTTCGAACTTCACGATCTTGTCTCGGCCGGTATAGCCGCGGGCGAGTCGAACCGTGCTCATGGTGGCTTCGGTGCCGGAATTAACCATGCGCACCAGGTCAATGGAAGGGATCAGTTCGCAGACCTTTTTGGCCATTTCGGTTTCGATCGCCGTCGGTGCTCCGTAACCGATGCCCTGATCGACCTGGGCATGGAGCGCATCCTTGATGATCTGGTTGCCGTGGCCAAGGATCATGGGCCCCCAGGAACCGATGTAGTCGATGTAGCGGCGATCGTCTTCGTCGTACAGATAGGCGCCGTCGGCATGCTTGAAAAACAGCGGGGTACCGCCGACTCCCCGAAAGGCCCGGACCGGAGAGTTGACGCCTCCCGGGATGTATTTTTGAGCCTGTTCGAATAGGGTTTCGGACTGGGTCATGGTTCAGGACTCCTGAGATGCGGACGATGAAAAAAGTGGGTGATGTTGCGCAAACAGCCGGCTAAATTGGCGTGCGCGCTCTTCAATGGTGGCAACGTCACCATCGAACAGGCCGCCGACCACGGCCAGCAAGTCGGCGCCGGCGCGGATCAGGCCTTCGCCGTTATCTATAGTAATGCCCCCAATGGCGGTTACGGGTTTGCCAAACTGCCGTGACTTGGTCAGAACTGAAGGCTCAGCGACGGGCGCGTCAGGCTTCGTGGTTGAGTTAAAGAAGCGGCCAAAGGCCAGATAATCGGCGCCGTCCGCGTCCGCACTGGACGCCAGTGCCAGGTCGGCATGGCAGGTTGCGCCAATAATGGCATGGTCACCAAGTAGCCGTCTGGCCATTGCCAGGGAACCATCGGACTGGCCCAGATGCACGCCGGCGGCCCCGCAGCGCCGGGCCAGCTCGGGATCATCGTTGATGATCAGTGGCACGCGGGCGTTGTGACAAAGGGCCGCCAGGTCCTGCGCCTGTTTCAGCCGTTCCGGCTCTGGCGCCTTCTTTTCACGGTATTGCACCAACACGGCCCCGCCTCGAAGGGCCGCCTCAACCGCGACCAGCAGTCGGTCTTCCGCTAGTAGTTCGCTGTCGGTAATGGCGTAGAGGCCTGGTTTCAGGCCCTTGGCGGTGGTCTGGGCACTGAAGGTACCGGAAGGCGTTAGCTCTGCCACGGAATGCCCCGGTCGGGTACCGGTTGCCCTTTGCCGACTCGCAGAGCGTGCCGGATCGCACGGAGGACGTAGTCCTGCGCCTGGTCAATCGCTGCCGCGGCTGAGAGGCCTGATGCCCTGCCAGCGGCGATCGAAGCCGCCAGGGTGCACCCGGTGCCGTGATACTCACCACCAACCCGCTCAATGTAAAAATGGGAAGGTTCTTCAGTCTGGTGGTAGAGGGTGTTGATGATGTCCTCGCCTTCGCCGTGCCCCCCGGTGGCCAGTACCGACTGGCAACCAGCGATTAGCAGCTTGCGGGCCGCTTGCGCCGGATCTTCGTCCTCGCCCAGCAGGGCCAATTCAATGCTGTTGGGCGTAATCATCTCGGCGTGTCGGAACAGGCGTTCCTTCATGCGTGCAATCAGCGCTTCGTCGGCGAGGTCGCCGCCACCGGCGGCCTTGATCACCGGATCGGTAATCAGCGGGATGTCCGGGTGGTCGGCGAGAAAGTCCACCAGTACATCCACCACATCGGCGTTGCCGAGGGCACCGGTTTTGATGGCGTGAATGGGGGTGTCCCCGGCCAGGCATTCCAGTTGTTGGCGGACGATGTCCGGATCCGTTGCGGTGGCGTTGTATACGTTACGGGTGTCTTGCACGGTCAGGCAGGACAACACTGGCAGCGGGTGACAGCCGAGGGCGGTCACTGCCTGGATATCGGCCTGGATGCCGGCGCCGCCGGAGGGGTCCAGGCCAGAAATAATCAGAACGTGAGGACGGCTGTTAAGGTTGATAGTCGGGCTCCTCAGAAGGGTTTGACGACAGCGAGAATGACGACGGCGACCAGTGCCAGAACGGGCATCTCGTTAAACCAGCGGTAGAACACGTGGCTACGGGTGTTCTGGTCATCGCGGAACACCTTCACCAGATGCCCGCAGTAGAAGTGGTAGCCGATCAGCAGGACAACCAACAACAGTTTGGCGTGAATCCAGCCCTGGCTCATATAGCCCTCAACATTGTAACCGATGAGCCAGAGACCAAAAACAACCGTCGCCACCATCGACGGAGTGGTGATTCCGCGATAGAGCTTGCGCTCCATAATCTTGAAGCGCTGGCGGCCAGGTTCGTCCTCACAGGCGGCGTGATAGACAAACAGTCTTGGCAGGTAGAAAAGGCCGGCGAACCAGCACACCATGGACACAACATGCAGGGCTTTGACCCACAGCATTTCTCAACTCCGTCGGTATTGGTAGTAGCTCTCGATATCCGATTTCAGTACCACGCCATAGACGCGCTGGATCATCGGGGCAACATGACGCTGTACGTAGAGGGCTTCTACGCTGGTCTGGTCAAACTCGTTCAATGCTTCTTCCAGGGTCGCCTGATACTGCACGGGTGCGATGTCCCGGCGATTGGCGGGAATGTCCATCAGGTCAATTTGCTCTGGGGCTGTGTCTTCTTCGCCGTCCGTTGCCGACGTTTTGGTGTCTTCCATGTAGCGTGCAAGGTCCACCGCAGGCAGCAGGCCAGTGGGGCCGCTACTGCCTTCCACCACTAGCCATTTTGGTTCGGATTTGAGGATTTTTCTGGCTTCTTTGCGTGACAGGAAGCGTTCGGTTCGCAGGATGCTCCTGTCCATGATGGCGCCGACGGACACGCGTCGTAAAGCCTGGATGACCGGGGAGTTCTGGTAACTCAGGCCCTGGCTTTTGAGTATGGTCAGGAACAAAGACTTTTTGCCAAAGGCCTCGCTGGTTACCAGACTTGAGGTGGTAATGATCAGCATGCCAGGAAGAATGATATGAGGATTCCTTGTGAGCTCCATCAATGCCATGAGAGCTGCCAGCGGTGCCTGCAGCACGGCCCCCATCATGGCGCCCATGCCTAACATGGCGTAAAAGCCCACGGACGATGCCATATCCGGCAGTATCTGGGCGCCAATCAATCCCATGGCACCTCCCAGTGTGGCTCCCATGAACAGGGTGGGGCCAATCACGCCGCTGGGCATGCCAAGGCCGAGGGTGACCGAAGTGATCAACAACTTGGCGATGCCGGCGCCCAGCAATAGCCAGAAGGGTAGTTGGTTGTCGATCGTGAACTGGACCGTGTCGTATCCGATCCCCATCACTTCCGGTACAACAATGGCAAAGGGCACCATGAGAAGTCCGGCGATGGTGAGCCGCAGTAATACCGGACGGTGGTGGTGGCGGCCGGTGGTGTCGATCAGTTGTATAAAGGCCGCCGCCGCGACCCCGATAATGATCGCAATGGCGATAATCCACGGAATTTCCAGCAGGGAGTTCATGGTCAGGGGCGGCACACTGAACGCTGGCTCTGAGCCATACGCGGCCTGGGTGACCACCGCTGCGGTAACGGATGCCAAAATGATAGGGGTAAAACCGGCGATGGTGTATTCCATCATCACCACTTCCATGGCGAAAATAACGCCTGAAATGGGGGTGTTGAAAGACGCGGAAATAGCGGCCGCGCAGCCGCAGGCGACCAGGGTCCGGATGCTGTTGTTGGGTAGCCGCATCCATTGCCCCATCAGGCTGGAGATAGCAGCGCCAAGATGCACGGCGGGGCCTTCCCGGCCGGCGGATTGGCCGGTAATGACGGTGCCGACACCGGTGACGAACTGGACAAGCGCGCTGCGAACGGAAATATAGCCCTGATGGTAGTTCAGGCGTTCCATAACGTGCACGATGCCCACCTTGCGGTCGTGGGTTGCCAGGTTGTGCATCAGCAGGCCTAGCGCAACGGCACCCGCCAATGGCAGGATGGCGCGGGTAAGAATGTCCAACTCTTCAAACGACTCAGAACCGTCGCCAGGCAGGAAGTACTCAAGCGGCCATTCAATGGCCAGGCGAAACACCAGAATCACACCACCGGTAAACAGGCCGGATAGCAATCCGAGCACAGCCAGTTGCGGCAAGGCGTCGACACCGGACAGCCGGCGTCGGAAAACCGGGATCAGATTTTCAGTGATCTTGTTTCTCAGTTTACGCATGATCGCCGGTTTTCCAGGGACGAGTGGTTTCTTGACGATATTGTAACCAGCGCCGGTCGGGCTGCAATAAGTCATTGGTTTATCATGTTAGACTATGTGTGTTTTATGAACTCGATTTCAGCTGGAGAAACAGGTGATAAAAGTAGGCATTGTAGGTGGTACCGGTTATACCGGTGTTGAGCTTCTGAGGATTCTTGCGGTTCACCCGGACGTAACGGTGAGTTGCATCACGTCTCGTTCGGAGGCCGGCATGCCGGTCGCTGATATGTATCCGAACCTTCGCGGCCACTACGACCTTGCCTTTTCCGAGCCGGACGTAAAAACGCTGGCAGCCTGTGATCTGGTCTTTTTCGCCACGCCTCACGGTGTGGCCATGCGGATGATGCCGGAACTGATGGCAGCCGGAACCCGTGTTGTGGATTTATCAGCGGACTTCCGCCTCCGGGATCTGGATGTCTGGGCCGAGTGGTACGGCATGCCTCATGAAAGTCCCGAATGGGCGGAGAAAGCGGTTTATGGCCTGCCGGAAGTGGTGCGTGACAAGATCCGTACAGCACAACTTGTGGCTAACCCAGGCTGTTATCCCACAGCTGTCCAGTTGGGGTTTCTGCCATTGCTGGAGAGCGGGCTGGTCGATCCGTCACGACTGATCGCGGACGCCAAGTCAGGCGCAAGTGGTGCTGGGCGTCAGGGCAAGATCGGCATGCTGCACGGTGAGGTGGGCGAGAGCTTCAAGGCCTATGGCGCATCCGGCCACCGTCATCTTCCGGAAATTCGCCAGGGTTTGTCGCAGGCGGCGGGTGTTGATGTTGGTGTTACCTTCGTGCCGCACCTGATTCCGATGGTCCGGGGAATCGAGGCGACTCTCTACGCGGAGCTTCGGAACCCCGCTGACTTTGACCGCCTCCAGTCGCTGTTTGAAGACCGCTTCCAGAATGAGCCTTTCGTGGACGTGATGCCTTTTGGCAGCCATCCGGAAACCCGCAGTGTCCGCGGTGCCAACAACTGTCGTATGGCCCTTCACCGTCAGGAACAGAGCAACATTGTGATCGTTTCATCGGTCATTGATAACCTGGTAAAAGGCGCAGCAGGGCAGGCGGTCCAGAACATGAACATCATGTTTGACCTCAAGGAAACCCTCGGGCTGGAAGCGCCCGCGCTGCTACCATAGGCCTGACCGGTGAGCGAACACAGAAAACCCGCTGAAGAATACGTCGTTATCCGGCATCGCCGGGGTTATCGTTTGCGCCGCAGCTTGATATTGCTGACGTTTTCCATCCTCGCTGCGGTGCTGGGGTATGTGACCGGTATGGCACAGGGTGGATTCCGTTTTTCAACTGCCGAAGAGTCCCGCGACCTGCTGGAAGAGCAGGTTGAAGACCTTCGAGAGCAAAACCGCGAGGCCAGCCAGCAACTGGTCAACCTGGAGCGGGGGCGAACTATAGATGCACAGGCCCTGAATCAGACGAGAAGGAGCATTGTTGATCTGGAAACCCGGATCGCGTCACTGAAAGCGGATCTGACTTTCTATAAAAACATCATGGCACCCTCGGAAACCAGCAAAGGTCTGCAGGTTGATCGATTCACGATGCAGCAGGGCCGCGAGGACGACACCTACGGTTTTAAGTTGGTACTAACCCAGATTGGTGACAACAAGAGTTATATATCGGGCGTGGTAGCGGTGAACGTCATCGGCATGCGAAACGAAGACAAAGAAGTGATCGCGCTACGGGATCTGTCCGATGATATCGACGATTTGGGAGTCAAGTTCCGCTTCCGGTATTTTCAGGATGTAGAGGGGCTTTTACGAGTGCCGGACGGTTTCGAGCCCGTAGAGTTGCAGGTGGTTGCCCGTGCTGAAGGCAGGAAATCGTCTCAGGCCGAACGAACTTTTGATTGGGATGAATTAACGGAGAACTGAAATGCTTGGCAAAAAGAAACAGAAACCACGGCGCCCCGCTGGGCACTTCGATACCCTGGTTTCATCCCGCACGACGGTTAAGGGGGATGTGCATTTCTCCGGTGGGCTGCATGTGGATGGCACTATTCGCGGTCGGGTGGTTGCCGAAGAAGGCGGCGATGCGGTGTTGCGGTTGTCTGAAGTGGGCTCCGTGGAGGGTGACATTGTTGCCCCCCATGTAATCGTAAACGGTACGGTTCATGGTGATGTGTACGCATCAACGCACCTTGAACTGGCCGAAAAAGCCTCCATCCATGGCAACGTCTACTACAATCTGATTGAGATGGCCATGGGCGCGTCTGTCAACGGAAGCCTGGTTCACCAGAACGAGCCGGTAGGTTTGTTGAGCAGGGACAAACAGCCGAACGCTATCGGAGACGCTGTCCCGGAAGGAAAACCGGAGGAGAAAGAATCGATGGGAGTGCACGGCAAGGAATAGTTGATTGTTTTAGTCAGGAATATGATAATCAGACCAGATCTTTCTGTAACCGGAGGCGGACTTGAGTGTAGTTCAGCAACAAGCAATCACACCGCTGTTTTTCAGTGACGGCGCGGTATCCAAAGTACGGGAGCTGGTGGACGAGGAGGGTAACTCCGACCTCAAGCTTCGCGTGTTTGTCACCGGTGGCGGCTGTTCCGGTTTCCAGTATGGTTTCTCATTTGATGAAGCGCAGGATGAGGAAGACACCGTCATCGAAAGGGATGGCGTGATGTTGCTTGTGGATCCTATGAGTTACCAGTATCTGGTCGGGGCAACCGTGGATTATCAGGAAGGGTTGCAGGGTTCTCAGTTTGTCGTGCAGAACCCCAACGCCAGTTCTACGTGTGGCTGTGGTAGCTCCTTCTCGATCTGACGCGCGTGTTCAGGCGTAGTACACCGCTCCTAATATTCTTTTTCCTTCTGCTCCGGTCACTTCCGGAACATTTCCGGGCTTGCCGGACAGAGTCTGGCTGGCAAGCCAGGCAAAGGCGGCTGGTTCTACCCATTGTGGGTCCAGGCCAAGGTCATCTGTTGAAGCAAGGCGGGCCGGGCTGCAGGTTCTTTGCAGCGCCCGCATCAGAATCCTGTTTTTAGCACCGCCCCCGCACGCAAATATCGTCGTTCCCGGTGATTGCGGCAATTGCTGTGCGACAGACACGGCTGTTAACTCAAGCAGGGTGCGTTGTACGTCGGCGCCGGAGAGGTCCGGGTGGCGGCGTAATTGAGTCTTAATCCACTCAAGATTGAACTTTTCGGTGCCTGTGCTCTTGGGTGGCTGGCGTGAAAAGTAGGCATCCGAAAGCAGGTCGCTTAGCAGCGCCTGATTGATTTCACCTTCCTCTGCCCATGCACCGTCTTCATCAAACGCGCGGCCAGTCTGATCCATGCACCAGGCATCCATCAGCGCATTCGCGGGGCCTGTATCAAAACCGGTTATCGGCTCGTCGGCGTCTGCTGGAAGATGGGTGATATTGGCTATGCCGCCAAGATTCAGGATGCATCGGCTCTCGCCTGCAGAACTAAAGAAGGCTTTATGAAATGCCGGCACCAGTGGGGCGCCCTCACCGCCTGCCGCCAGATCGCGCCGCCTGAAGTCCGCCACCGTCGTGATGCCCGTTCGCTCAGTGATAACGGTTGGGTCGCCAATCTGCAGGGAGAAAGGTGCTGAGCTATCAGGATGGTGTCGCAGGGTCTGGCCGTGGCTACCGATGGCGTTAATGGATGAGGCCGGGACGCTGGATTTATCGATCACGGTCTTCGCTGCGAGGGCAAACAGTGAGCCGACGGCGTGATCAAGCTCGCCGACGTCGTCCGGCGTTCCCCAGTTCTGGCTGAGATTATACAGTCTTCGGCGTATGTCGTCTGGGTAGGTGGTGGTGTGGGTGGCATGCACCTGGATTGTTTGGCCGCTGAATGACACCAGTATGGCGTCAATGCCGTCCATGCTGGTGCCAGACATCAATCCAATCCAGGTTTTCATTCAGTTCACTCGTCGGCGGCCAGGGCTAGATGCTGGTAGTTCTGGCGGAACAGCTCGAACTTGGCAACTTGCTGCTCGGCAAATCCCTTGAAGCGGGCCATTTCTGACTTGGGCACTGGTTTCGCATCAGGGAGCTTAACCTTCCGCGAGTTTCTCGGGGAGCCGTTGATCCGGAATTCATAGTGCAGGTGGGGTCCGGTGACCATGCCGGAAGAGCCGACATGGCCAATGGTGTCACCCTGCTTGACCTTGGTCCCATTCTTGATGCCTTTGCCGAGTCGGCTCATGTGGGCATAGAGGGTTGTAATGTTGTCGCCGTGCTTGAGAATGACCGTGCGGCCGTAGCCGCCTTTCCAGCCGGCAAACTGTACCCTGCCGTGCCCGGCGGCTTTTATAGGAGTACCTGGAGGCGCAGCGTAGTCAGTGCCCTCGTGCGGGCGAACGACGTCCAGCACCGGGTGACGGCGTTGGAGGTTAAAGGAAGACGAGACGCGGGCATTGATAGGTGTACGCAGGAACGCCTTGCGCATGCTACTGCCGTCCGGGCCGTAATAGTCGGTATCGCCGTTACTGTCGGTGTATTGCAGGGCAATGACCTCCTTGCCCTGATTGACAAAGCGGGCAGACAGGATGTTGCCGGTATCGAATTTCTCACCGTCCAGATACAGTTCCTCATACACCACTTCGAACCGGTCACCCTTGCGAACATCGTATACGAAGTCGATGTTCCACCCGAAGATCCCAGCCATTTCCATGGCCAGTCTGTCGCTCATGCCCGCTTCGCGCGCGGCCACATAGAGGGAGCCGTCAATAACGCCTGAGGCAAATGCTGGTTTAACGTCGGGCTCGCGGACCACGGTTTCGCCGGTAAAACCTTCTTCGGTTTTTTCAACGTGAAGGGTTTCCAGCAGGTTGCGCTGGAGGTCTATGGCAGCGAGTTCGCCGGCGTCATTGGTTGCAAACGCGATGGTTTCGCCAGCATAGAGCCGCTGAAGCTTATCGGCTTCGCCAGAGCCGTGGATCACAGACAGCATGATGCCGTCGTTGAAGCCGGCCTTGCCGAACAGGGATGAAAGTGTGTCGCCGGACTTGATCTTGTATTCCTGCCATTGCAGCTCTGGCTCGCTGACCTCAGCCATGGCCGCAGCGGTGTCCAGTGCTTCGGGTAGCTGAGGCTCGTCGCTGATGGATGCCAGTTCAGGTGCTACTGTTGCGTCTTCTTCTGGCATCTTGTCGGCAGCGGGCTGTTCGTTCATGCGGGGAGTCGGCTTGCCTGACGACTTGACGGTGCCTTCGTCGAGATCCAGCGAGTAAGCCATTCTATTGGCTTCTACATCGGCGCTGGGGCTCATCAGAATAGCGGCTGCAACGACAACACTGGTCGCAGCGGCAATGGTGATATGGGTTTTCGGAAACATTTTCAGCACGTGTCGCATCCGTTTTAATCGGTATTCCGGTAGGTTGTACTACCTAATTAAAGCTGTTGTTCAAGTATAGTCCAACAGATTACCGTATAAAATGCGCTCAGGACAGCATCAAACATTACCGTTACTGGCATACTGGCCGGATTTCTGAGGCCGGGATTGTTATAATACCCGGCCTTAAATACGCGGCTTTGTTCAAAAACTGAGCAGGTACACTTTAACAGGGGTGCTGGTAACGCACAGATTTCTTTTGTAGATCTCTGTAACTGTCGTCCGGCCCAAATGATCAGAATTGAGGGTGTGTGGTACATGGCATCTATTGATGAGGCGCTGGCCGTTATCAAACGCGGCATGGATGAGTTGATCCCCGAGGAAGGGTTGATTGAGAAGCTCCGGGAGGGGCGCCCTCTCAGGATAAAGGCCGGATTCGATCCTACGGCCCCAGATCTTCACTTGGGCCATACGGTTCTGATCAACAAGCTGCGACAGTTCCAGGACCTGGGGCATGAAGTGATCTTCCTTATAGGGGATTTCACCGGAATGATCGGTGATCCCACCGGCAAGAGTGCAACTCGCCCGCCTCTGACGGAAGCGCAGGTTGCTGCCAACGCCATTACCTATAAAGAGCAGGTGTTCAAGATCCTGGATAAGGAAAAGACACGTGTGGTGTTTAACTCCGACTGGATGAGCAAGCTTTCTGCGGCTGACATGATTCGTCTGGCGGGGCAGTATACGGTTGCCCGTATGCTCGAGCGCGATGATTTCACCAAGCGCTACCGTGCCGAGCAGCCCATCGCCATTCATGAGTTCCTGTATCCACTGGTTCAGGGGTATGACTCGGTCGCCCTTGAGGCTGATGTGGAGCTGGGCGGGACAGATCAGAAGTTCAACCTCTTGATGGGGCGGATTCTCCAGAAGCACTATGGTCAGAAGCCGCAGGCTGTATTGACCATGCCGTTGCTGGAAGGGCTGGATGGTGTCCAGAAGATGTCAAAGTCGTTGGGCAACTATGTCGGCGTTAATGATTCGCCCGGTGAAATGTACACCAAGCTGTTGTCCATGCCGGATGACCTCCTGTGGCGTTATTTTGAATTGCTGAGCTTCCGGCCGTTGGCGGAAGTGGATGAGTTTCGTGCTGCAGTGTCCGGAGGTGCAAATCCGCAGGACTACAAAAAGCTGCTTGCAGAAGAAATTATCACTCGCTTCCATGACGCTGAAGCGGCGGCGACAGCGCACAAGTCCGCGGGTAACCGGGTGGGCCTGGGTGAAATACCCGAGAACGTGCCGACTATCGAGGTTTCCCTCTCCGGGCAGGAGCAATTGCCCGTTGCTACAGTGCTTCGCCTCGCAGGGTTGGTGAAGAATGGGGCCGCTGCCAGAGACGTACTTGGGCGTGGCGCTGTCTTTATTGATGGTGAAAAGCACGAGGGTGATCGCTTCTTTAATCTGGGCGACGACTGCGTTGTGCAGGCGGGTAAGAAGAAAATTGCTCGCGTAGTGATCACGGATTGATCGAAAAGTAAGGTTTTTGAGAAAATATTGAAAACCGCGTTGACAGTCGGAGTGAGCTCTGTAGAATACGCATCTCTTTCGAGGGGCACGCCACTAAGGCGGGCCAGAAATTGAAAGACAACCGTTTGAATTGATTGAAGATTTCGAGTTTCAAAATTCTTCAGAAAGCGGTTGACAAGGCAGCGATTCGATGTAGAATACGCCACCTTGATCGGGCAAGCCCCGAACGCTCTTTAAAAAGTTAACCAAGTAATTCGTGTGGGCGCTGGCCGAGGTATTTCGGATACGAAATATCAGGACAGTGACTCGTCGAAATTGAGTTTTGTCTTGAGCAAGAATAGAGAATCTTCGGATTCTTGTATGATTTAAACTGAAGAGTTTGATCATGGCTCAGATTGAACGCTGGCGGCAGGCTTAACACATGCAAGTCGAGCGGTAACAGGGGGAGCTTGCTCCCCGCTGACGAGCGGCGGACGGGTGAGTAATGCATAGGAAGCTGCCCAGTAGTGGGGGATAGCCCGGGGAAACCCGGATTAATACCGCATACGCCCTTCGGGGGAAAGCAGGGGATCTTCGGACCTTGCGCTATTGGATGTGCCTATGTCGGATTAGCTAGTTGGTGGGGTAAGAGCCTACCAAGGCGACGATCCGTAGCTGGTCTGAGAGGATGATCAGCCACATCGGGACTGAGACACGGCCCGAACTCCTACGGGAGGCAGCAGTGGGGAATATTGGACAATGGGGGCAACCCTGATCCAGCCATGCCGCGTGTGTGAAGAAGGCTTTCGGGTTGTAAAGCACTTTCAGTGAGGAGGAAAACCTTACGACTAATACTCGTGAGGCTTGACGTTACTCACAGAAGAAGCACCGGCTAACTCCGTGCCAGCAGCCGCGGTAATACGGAGGGTGCAAGCGTTAATCGGAATTACTGGGCGTAAAGCGCGCGTAGGTGGTTTGATAAGCGAGATGTGAAAGCCCCGGGCTCAACCTGGGAACGGCATTTCGAACTGTCAGGCTAGAGTATGGTAGAGGAGTGTGGAATTTCCTGTGTAGCGGTGAAATGCGTAGATATAGGAAGGAACACCAGTGGCGAAGGCGGCACTCTGGACCAATACTGACACTGAGGTGCGAAAGCGTGGGGAGCAAACAGGATTAGATACCCTGGTAGTCCACGCTGTAAACGATGTCAACTAGCCGTTGGGACTCTTGAAGTCTTAGTGGCGCAGCTAACGCACTAAGTTGACCGCCTGGGGAGTACGGCCGCAAGGTTAAAACTCAAATGAATTGACGGGGGCCCGCACAAGCGGTGGAGCATGTGGTTTAATTCGACGCAACGCGAAGAACCTTACCTGGCCTTGACATGCAGAGAACTTTCCAGAGATGGATTGGTGCCTTCGGGAACTCTGACACAGGTGCTGCATGGCCGTCGTCAGCTCGTGTCGTGAGATGTTGGGTTAAGTCCCGTAACGAGCGCAACCCCTATCCCTAGTTGCTAGCAGTTCGGCTGAGAACTCTAGGGAGACTGCCGGTGACAAACCGGAGGAAGGTGGGGATGACGTCAGGTCATCATGGCCCTTACGGCCAGGGCTACACACGTGCTACAATGGTGCGTACAGAGGGCTGCAAACCCGCGAGGGGGAGCTAATCTCACAAAACGCATCGTAGTCCGGATCGGAGTCTGCAACTCGACTCCGTGAAGTCGGAATCGCTAGTAATCGCGAATCAGAATGTCGCGGTGAATACGTTCCCGGGCCTTGTACACACCGCCCGTCACACCATGGGAGTGGATTGCACCAGAAGTGGTTAGTCTAACCTTCGGGAGGACGATCACCACGGTGTGGTTCATGACTGGGGTGAAGTCGTAACAAGGTAGCCGTAGGGGAACCTGCGGCTGGATCACCTCCTTAAACGAAGCCGAATGCTTCGGTCAGAGTCCACACGAATTACTTGGTTAGCTTAAGAAGAGAGCAAAGGGTCTATGCAGGCCCGACTTGGCTTGTTTCAGGACAAGCAAAACCGGGTCTGTAGCTCAGGTGGTTAGAGCGCACCCCTGATAAGGGTGAGGTCGGTGGTTCAAGTCCACCCAGACCCACCAGAATTGCGTAGCTCGTCGTTGTGTCCGGACTTGCATAGCAGGCTATGCGGCGCCCGAACACGCCTAGATCTACACAATTCTTGTAAATAGCTTTTAGGGGCTGTAGCTCAGTTGGGAGAGCGCCTGCCTTGCACGCAGGAGGTCAGCGGTTCGATCCCGCTCAGCTCCACCAATACCTGGACAGATCGATGAATGCCTGGCTTCGGTCAGTGTGCAGAAACAAGCGTTTCGGTTTAATGACAAGAGTTGTTAAGCGGAAGTTCTTCTTTCTGATCACTGGGTCAGATTTGCTCTTTAACAAATTGGACGAGATAGAACACGAATTTATTTCTCTCATTATCTCCGAGAGGAATGGATTCAATGTGATAGCGATTTCAAGCGTTATCCGGTGTTGTCGTTGAAGTGGTTGTATATGGCTTCGAGCGACTGTCTCTGAATCTCATCTCTGAATGAGAAGATTGTGTTCACTTCGGTGGGTGCGATGTTCTGGTTGGGTGTGAGAAACGGATCAGTTGTCTTGGGGTTATATAGTCAAGCAACTAAGCGCATACGGTGGATGCCTTGGCAGTCAGAGGCGATGAAAGACGTGGAAGCCTGCGATAAGGCTCGGGGAGCTGGCAAACAAGCTGTGATCCGGGCATCTCTGAATGGGGAAACCCACCGGTCTTCGGACCGGTACCGTACGGTGAATACATAGCCGTACGGGGCGAACTCGGGGAACTGAAACATCTAAGTACCCGAAGGAAAAGAAATCAACCGAGATTCCCTCAGTAGCGGCGAGCGAACGGGGACCAGCCCTTAAGCTGGACAACTGGTAGGAGAAGGCCCTGGAAAGAGCCGCCATAGTGGGTGATAGCCCCGTATCCGAAACCTGAGTCCAGTGAAATCGAGTAGGACGGGACACGAGACATCCTGTCTGAACATGGGGGGACCATCCTCCAAGGCTAAATACTCCTGACTGACCGATAGTGAACCAGTACCGTGAGGGAAAGGCGAAAAGAACCCCTGTGAGGGGAGTGAAATAGATCCTGAAACCGTATGCGTACAAGCAGTCGGAGCGGACTTGTTCCGTGACGGCGTACCTTTTGTATAATGGGTCAGCGACTTATGTTCAGTGGCGAGGTTAACCGTTTAGGGGAGCCGTAGGGAAACCGAGTCTGAATAGGGCGATTTAGTCGCTGGGCATAGACCCGAAACCGGGCGATCTATCCATGAGCAGGTTGAAGGTTGAGTAACATCAACTGGAGGACCGAACCCACTGTCGTTGAAAAGCCAGGGGATGACTTGTGGATCGGAGTGAAAGGCTAATCAAGCCCGGAGATAGCTGGTTCTCCCCGAAAGCTATTTAGGTAGCGCCTCGGACGAATACCACAGGGGGTAGAGCACTGTTTCGGCTAGGGGGTCATCCCGACTTACCAACCCGATGCAAACTCCGAATACCTGTGAGTACTATCCGGGAGACACACGGTGGGTGCTAACGTCCATCGTGAAGAGGGAAACAACCCAGACCGCCAGCTAAGGTCCCCAAATACCAGTTAAGTGGGAAACGATGTGGGAAGGCTCAGACAGCTAGGAGGTTGGCTTAGAAGCAGCCATCCTTTAAAGAAAGCGTAATAGCTCACTAGTCGAGTCGGCCTGCGCGGAAGATGTAACGGGGCTCAAACTGGTTACCGAAGCTGCGGCTGTGCACGCAAGTGCACGGGGTAGGGGAGCGTTCTGTAAGCCTGCGAAGGTGTGTCGAGAGGCATGCTGGAGGTATCAGAAGTGCGAATGCTGACATGAGTAACGACAATGGGGGTGAAAAACCCCCACGCCGGAAGACCAAGGTTTCCTGCGCAACGCTAATCGGCGCAGGGTGAGTCGGCCCCTAAGGTGAGACCGAAAGGTGTAATCGATGGGAAACGGGTTAATATTCCCGTACCTTGGATCACTGCGATGGAGAGACGGAGAAGGCTAGGTGAGCCGGGCGACGGTTGTCCCGGTTTAAGCGAGTAGGGAGTGGACTTAGGCAAATCCGGGTCCACAATCCCGAGACGCGACGACGACTGCCCTTTTAGGGCGGGAAGTCATTGATGCCCTGCTTCCAGGAAAATCTTCTAAGCTTCAGGTGATTCGAGACCGTACCCCAAACCGACACAGGTGGTCAGGTAGAGAATACCAAGGCGCTTGAGAGAACTCGGGTAAAGGAACTAGGCAAAATGGTGCCGTAACTTCGGGAGAAGGCACGCCGGTGGTATGTGACGCCCTTCGCGGGTTGAGCAGAAGCCGGTCGAAGATACCAGGCCCCTGCGACTGTTTATTAAAAACACAGCACTGTGCTAACACGAAAGTGGACGTATACGGTGTGACGCCTGCCCGGTGCCGGAAGGTTAATTGATGGGGTTAGCGCTTGCGCGAAGCTCTTGATCGAAGCCCCGGTAAACGGCGGCCGTAACTATAACGGTCCTAAGGTAGCGAAATTCCTTGTCGGGTAAGTTCCGACCTGCACGAATGGCGTAACGATGGGGGCGCTGTCTCTACCCGAGACTCAGTGAAATTGAAATCGCCGTGAAGATGCGGTGTATCCGCGGCTAGACGGAAAGACCCCGTGAACCTTTACTATAGCTTCACAGTGAACTTTGAGCATGTTTGTGTAGGATAGCTGGGAGGCTTTGAAACCAGGACGCCAGTTCTGGTGGAGCCAACCTTGAAATACCAGCCTGACCTGTTTGAGGTTCTAACTTGGTCCCCTGATCGGGGATGAGGACACTGTGTGGTGGGTAGTTTGACTGGGGCGGTCTCCTCCCAAAGCGTAACGGAGGAGCACAAAGGTGGGCTAAGCACGGTCGGACATCGTGCGGTTAGTGTAATGGCACAAGCCCGCTTAACTGCGAGACAGACACGTCGAGCAGGTACGAAAGTAGGTCATAGTGATCCGGTGGTTCTGTATGGAAGGGCCATCGCTCAACGGATAAAAGGTACTCCGGGGATAACAGGCTGATACCGCCCAAGAGTTCACATCGACGGCGGTGTTTGGCACCTCGATGTCGGCTCATCACATCCTGGGGCTGAAGCCGGTCCCAAGGGTATGGCTGTTCGCCATTTAAAGTGGTACGCGAGCTGGGTTTAGAACGTCGTGAGACAGTTCGGTCCCTATCTGCCGTGGACGTTGGAGATTTGAGGAAAGCTGCTCCTAGTACGAGAGGACCGGAGTGGACGAACCGCTGGTGTTCGGGTTGTGTCGCCAGACGCATTGCCCGGTAGCTATGTTCGGATAGGATAACCGCTGAAAGCATCTAAGCGGGAAGCCCCTTCCAAGATGAGATCTCCCTGGACCCTTGAGGTCCCTGAAGAGCCGTTCAAGACCAGGACGTTGATAGGTCGGGTGTGTAAGCGCTGCGAGGCGTTGAGCTAACCGATACTAATTGCTCGTGCGGCTTGACTATATAACACCCAAGACAATTGCGGATAACGCAAGAGCCATCGCGCTCAACAGAAATCACCATCACATCGTTCCATCTCGTCCACCCAGTGATCAACCGTTTTGCCTGACGACCATAGCGGTCTGGAACCACCTGATCCCATCCCGAACTCAGCCGTGAAACAGACCAGCGCCGATGGTAGTGTGGCTTCTGCCCATGTGAGAGTAGGTCATCGTCAGGCTCTTAATACCAAAAACCCCCGCGGCTTCGCCGACGGGGGTTTTTTATTGCCT